>NZ_JACHOQ010000022.1 GCF_014199955.1 Brevundimonas aurantiaca | reverse complement strand
TGACGTGACCCCCTGAAACTCCTCCAGGAATAGCTAGAGTCCGCCCCTCGAAAGGACGGACAGAATGAAGCGATCACGGTTCACGGAAGAGCAAATCATCGGGATTTTGCGTGAGCAGGAGGCCGGTGTTCCGGTGGCGGACCTGTGCAGGAAGCACGGTCTGAGCTCGCCGACCTTCTACAAGTGGAAAGCCAAGTATGGCGGCATGGACGTGTCGGAGGCCCGGCGTCTGAAGGCGCTGGAAGAGGAGAACGCCAAGCTGAAGCGGATGCTGGCGGACTCGATGCTGGACAACGTCGCGCTGAAGGATCTGCTGGGAAAAAAGTGGTGACGCCCGCTGCGCATCGAGAGGCGGCGGCGCACCTGCAGTTGGCATATGCGATGAGCGAACGGCGGTCCTGCCGGGTGCTGGGCGTGGATCGGACGAGCGTCCGCTATCAGGCGACGCGACCGGACGATGGCACCCTGCGCGATCGTCTGAAGGCTCTGGCCCAGGAGCGTCGGCGGTTTGGCTATCGACGTCTGCACGTGATGCTCCGGCGCGAGGGGCATGCGGTCAACAAGAAGCGAGTCCAGCGGATCTACCGCGAGGAGAAGCTGACGGTGCGCCGGCGCGGCGGGCGCAAACGGGCCATGGGCACGCGGCGCCCGCTGGAGATTCCTCTGGTCGCGAACCAGCGCTGGTCGTTGGACTTCGTCTCCGACCAGATGACCGATGGGCGGCGCTTCCGCATCCTGACGGTGATCGACAACTGCACGCGAGAGTGCCTCGGGCTCGTCGCCGACACCTCGCTGTCGGGACGGCGGGTGGCGCGCGAGCTGGACGCCATCATTCTGCGGCGCGGGCGACCAGAGACGATCATCAGCGACAACGGCACGGAATATACGTCCAACGCCATCCTGGCCTGGGCCGACGACGCCGGCGTAGGCTGGCATTACATCGCGCCGGGCAAGCCTCAACAGAACGGCTTCAATGAGAGCTTCAATGGTCGGCTGCGCGACGAGCTGCTGAACGAGACGCTGTTCCGATCCCTATCGCACGCCCGGGCGGTGCTCGAAGCCTGGCGGCGCGACTATAACGAAACCCGGCCGCACTCACAGCTGGGATGGCTGACGCCGCAGGCTTACGCAGAGGCGCTCACCGGACAGATCGGCCGGTCCGCTGCGCTGGTTGGAGGCTACGCTGA
>NZ_JACHOQ010000021.1 GCF_014199955.1 Brevundimonas aurantiaca | reverse complement strand
TGACGTGACCCCCTGAAACTCCTCCAGGAATAGCTAGAGTCCGCCCAACGAAGGACGGACAGAATGAAGCGATCGAGGTTCACGGAAGAGCAGATCATCGGGATCCTGCGGGAGCAGGAGGCCGGTGTAGCGACGGCGGAGGTGTGCCGACGCCACGGGGTCAGCTCGGCGACCTTTTACAAATGGAAGGCCAAGTTTGGCGGGCTCGACGTGTCGGAGGCTCGGCGGCTCAAGGCGCTCGAGGATGAGAACGCCCGGCTGAAGCGGATGCTGGCGGACGCGATGCTGGACAACGTGGCCCTGAAGGACCTGCTGGGAAAAAAGTGGTGACGCCCGCCGGCTATCGCGAGGCGGCTGGCCATCTGCAGGCCGCCTACGAGATGAGCGAAAGGCGGGCGTGCCGTGTTCTGGGCGTCGATCGGACGAGCGTGCGCTATCAGGCGACGCGCCCGGACGACGGCGCTCTGCGCGACCGGCTGAAGGCCCTGGCCCAGGAACGTCGACGGTTCGGCTATCGTCGCCTGCACGTGCTGCTGCGGCGCGAGGGCCATGCGGTCAACAGGAAACGGGTCCAGCGGATCTATCGCGACGAGCAACTGACGGTGCGCCGGCGCGGCGGCCGGAAGCGAGCGATGGGCACGCGGCGACCGCTGGACCTGCCGCTGGCGCCCAACCAGCGCTGGTCGCTGGACTTCGTCGCAGACCAGCTGACGGACGGGCGGCGCTTCCGCATCCTGACGGTGATCGATAACTGTACGCGCGAGTGCCTGGCGCTGGTGGCCGACACCTCGCTGTCGGGCGCGCGGGTCGTGCGGGAGTTGGACGCCGTCATCCGGCAGCGAGGGCGGCCCGACACCATCGTCAGCGACAACGGCACGGAGTACACCTCGAACGCGGTCCTGGCCTGGGCCGACGACACCGGCGTCGGCTGGCACTACATCGCGCCGGGCAAGCCCCAGCAGAACGGCTTCAACGAAAGCTTCAACGGGCGGCTGCGTGACGAGCTGCTGAACGAGACGCTGTTCCGCTCGCTGCCGCACGCTCGCGCCGTGCTGGAGGCGTGGCGACGCGATTACAACGAGCAGCGTCCGCACTCGAAGCTCGGGTGGCTGACGCCGCAGGCTTATGCAGAAGCGCTCACCGGACACATCGGCCGGCCTGCTGCGCTGGTTGATGGCTGCGCAGACCGGCCTCTTGCCAACCCAGCCGATCACAGCTCAGATCAACCTAGGACTCTCGTTATGGCTGGATGAGAAACGGGGGTCACGTCA
>NZ_JACHOQ010000020.1 GCF_014199955.1 Brevundimonas aurantiaca | reverse complement strand
CGTGCCCGTCCCCCCTGTCTCGTCTCCCCTTTGCGGCCCCCCCCCCCCCCCCGCCCCGCCCCCCCCCCCCCGCCCCCCCCCCCCCCCCGCCCGCCCCCCCCCCCCCCCCCCCCCCCCCCCCCCCCCGCCCCAACCCCCTCCACCGCTTCGCGGTCCCCCTCCCCCCCTGGGGGAGGAACGTCGCGCGCCATGAAGGGGACGACGGTTGCGGCCTCTCCCTCGTTGCGGGCGCAGTCGGCGAAGGTGCCGTTTCTCAGCCGGTCCAGGCCGATCCGGTCCACGTCGATATCGGCGATCGTCAGATGGTTCTCCAGGGCGAACCGTTCGCCCTCGGCCAGCTTCGTTCCCAGTTCGTGGATGGTCGCCTGACCGTCCCAGGCCAGGTCGGTGGTCGATTCGCCCCAGCCCGAGGCGGTGAAGACATAGGCCGACAGGGTCCGGGCCGAATGGCTGGCGCTCAGCATGGCGCGCTCGTCCGCCTTGCCGATGACGATGTTGGAGGCCGACAGGTTCAGCAGGATGCGCGCCCCCGCCAGGGCCGCCCGGGTCGAGGGGGGCAGGGGCGCCCAATAGTCCTCGCAGATCTCGACCGCAAAGACGAAGCCCGGCCGGTTCGTCGCCTCGAAGATCAGGCCCGGCGCGAAATCCACCGTCTCGCCGTTCAGCCGGATCACATCCTCGGTCCGCGCCGTCGCCGGGGCGAACCAGCGCTTCTCATAATATTCGCGATAGTTGGGCAGATAGGTCTTGGGCACCACGGCCAGCACCTCGCCCCCGCCCATCACCACGGCGCAGTTGAACAGGGCGTCCCCCTGCCGCAGCGGCGCCCCGACCACGGCGATCAGCTCATGCTCGGCCGTGCCCCCCCCGGTCGCCTGGGCCAGGACCGCGACCTGCCGCTCCACCTCGTCCAGCAGGGCCGCCTGCATGTGCAGGTCGTCGATCGCATAGGCTGACAGCGACAGCTCCGGAAACACCATCAGGTCCACACCCTGGTCCGCCGCCTGCCGGATCAGCGCCAGATGCGCCTGAGCGTTCGCGGCCGGATCGCCCACATGGCTGACCGGCGTCGCCGCCGCCACCCGCACGAAGCCGTGGGTCTTGGGCGAGAAAAAGGGGTGGCTCTCGGTCATCACATCGTCCGCATCACCCGGCCCGCGCCGGCCGGACCTCTATAGCGGGGAATGACGTACGGCGGGAATGGTTCGGCGGCCCCATTCCTCCCCCCCCCCCCCCCCCCCCCCCCCCCGGGGGGGGGGGGGGGCCCCGGGGGGGGGGGGGGGGCCCGGCCGCCGACGCCGGCGATGGGTTCGCCCCCCTCAGTCAGCTTCGCTGACAGCTCCCCCGATGGGGGAGCAATGGATCAGACGCGTTCGATGAC
>NZ_JACHOQ010000019.1:2500-5827 GCF_014199955.1 Brevundimonas aurantiaca | reverse complement strand
TGGGTGCGGGAGCAGGATTTGAACCTGCGACCTTCAGGTTATGAGCCTGACGAGCTACCGGGCTGCTCCATCCCGCGGCAGGGGTGGTTTGTGGAGGAAGAAGGGTTCGATAGGTTTTCATCATCGGCTGTCCGCCTGGTAGACCCGGCGGCGACCTACTCTCCCGCGCCTTGAGACGAAGTACCATTGGCTCTGGAGGGCTTAACGACCGAGTTCGGAATGGGATCGGGTGGGGAACCTCCGACATAGCCACCAGGTCAACGAGGCGGACAGCGGATGATGAGAAGACATTGTCGTGACGATCATCGGGTGATTGATGATCATCGAATGAGTTTTGCTGAGAAACGATCAAACCGATCGGATTATTAGTACCAGTAAGCTTCACGCGTCGCCGCGCTTCCACACCTGGCCTATCAACGTGGTAGTCTTCCACGATCCTCAGCGAAGCCTTGTTTTGAGGTTAGTTTCCCGCTTAGATGCTTTCAGCGGTTATCTATTCCATACTTAGCTACCCTGCTGCACAGCTGGCGCCATGACAGGTACACCAGAGGTATGTCCATCCCGGTCCTCTCGTACTAGGGACAGATCCTCTCAAGCTTCGAACACCCACGGCAGATAGGGACCAAACTGTCTCACGACGTTCTGAACCCAGCTCACGTACCACTTTAAATGGCGAACAGCCATACCCTTGGGACCTGCTCCAGCCCCAGGATGTGATGAGCCGACATCGAGGTGCCAAACTTTGCCGTCGATATGGACTCTTGGGCAAAATCAGCCTGTTATCCCTAGAGTACCTTTTATCCGTTGAGCGATGGCCCTTCCACTCGGGACCACCGGATCACTATGGCCGACTTTCGTCTCTGCTCGACTTGTCAGTCTCGCAGTCAGGCGAGCTTATGCCATTGCACTCGACGAGCGATTTCCGACCGCTCTGAGCTCACCATCGCGCGCCTCCGTTACACTTTGGGAGGCGACCGCCCCAGTCAAACTACCCACCACGCCATGTCCCGGGACCGGATAACGGTCCTCGGTTAGACGTCAACGACAGTAAGGGTGGTATTTCAAGGACGACTCCACCAGAGCTGGCGCCCCGGTTTCATAGTCTCCCACCTATCCTACACATACGGTCGCTAACGCCAAGGCGAAGCTATAGTAAAGGTTCATAGGGTCTTTCCGTCTGACCGCGGGAACCCCGCATCTTCACGGGGAATTCAATTTCACTGAGCCTGTGCTGGAGACAGTGGGGAAGTCGTTACGCCATTCGTGCAGGTCGGAACTTACCCGACAAGGAATTTCGCTACCTTAGGACCGTTATAGTTACGGCCGCCGTTTACCTGGGCTTCAGTTCGGAGCTTTCACTCCTCCCTTTAACCTTCAGGCACCGGGCAGGCGTCAGACCCTATACGTCGCATTGCTGCTTCGCAGAGCCCTGTGTTTTTGCTAAACAGTCGCTACCCCCTGGCTTGTGCCACTCAGTCCTGGTTGCCCAGGGTGAGTCACGCTTATTCCGAAGTTACGCGTGCAATTTGCCGAGTTCCTTCAGCACAGTTCTCTCAAACGCCTTGGTATGCTCTACCTGACCACCTGTGTCGGTTTCGGGTACGGTCTCTGCTGGAGTTATTTCCTGGGACGACGCCCCCGCACACACAATCCAATAAGTGGGTACGAGTTATGCCATCCGTCACTTCCAGCTGGTGCAGGAATATTTACCTGCTTCCCATCGACTACGCTTTTCAGCCTCGCCTTAGGGGCCGACTAACCCTGCGCAGATTAGCTTTACGCAGGAACCCTTGGTCTTTCGGCGAGAGTGTCTCTCACACTCTTATCGTTACTCATGTCAGCATTCTCACTTCCGATACCTCCAGCCAGGCTCACGCCTGACCTTCACCGGCTTACGGAACGCTCCGCTACCGCTTGCACAAAGTGCAAACCCATATCTTCGGCGACTGGCTTGAGCCCCGTTACATTTTCCGCGCAGGATCGCTTGATCAGTGAGCTGTTACGCTTTCTTTAAAGGATGGCTGCTTCTAAGCCAACCTCCTGATTGTCAAAGCAATCCCACATCGTTTCCCACTTAGCCAGTACTTGGGGGCCTTAGATGATGGTTAGGGTTGTTTCCCTTTTCACGACGGACGTTAGCACCCGCCGTGTGTCTGCCCGATAGTTCTCTTAGGTATTCGGAGTTTGGTTAGTATTGGTACCGCTCGCGCAGCCCGCAACCATCCAGTGCTCTACCCCCTAAGGAATTCGTCGGACGCTCTACCTAAATAGATTTCGCGGAGAACCAGCTATGTCCAAGTTTGATTGGCCTTTCACCCCTATCCACAAGTCATCCGAGAATTTTTCAACATTCACCGGTTCGGTCCTCCAGTTGGTGTTACCCAACCTTCAACCTGCTCATGGATAGATCACTTGGTTTCGGGTCGTCATACGTCGAACTTAGCGCCCTATTCAGACTCGCTTTCGCTGCGCCTACACCTAACGGCTTAAGCTTGCTCGACACATGAAGTCGCTGACCCATTATACAAAAGGTACGCCGTCACCCCGCTTGGGGGCTCCGACTGCTTGTAGGCTTCCGATTTCAGGATCTGTTTCACTCCCCTTGTCGGGGTGCTTTTCACCTTTCCCTCACGGTACTTGTTCACTATCGGTCGTAGAGGAGTACTTAGGCTTGGAGGGTGGTCCCCCCATGTTCAGACAGGATTTCACGTGTCCCGCCCTACTCGAGTCTCTTGCTGTTTGATGACTACGGGGCTTTCACCCACTATGGCCGACCTTTCCAGATCGTTCGTCTTTATTTCACAAGAGCACTGGCCTGGTCCCGGTTCGCTCGCCACTACTACGGGAGTCTCGGTTGATGTCCTTTCCTACGGGTACTGAGATGTTTCAGTTCCCCGCGTTCGCTTAATGAAGCCTATGTATTCAGCTCATTATACCTTTCAACAATCCGCCAATCGCTGACCCGGCCGAAGCCGGAACAGAGTTGGAAGACTGTAAAGGTGGGTTCCCCCATTCGGAAATAACCGGATCAAAGGGTGCTAGCGCCTCCCCGGTTCTTATCGCAGCTTGCCACGTCCTTCATCGCCTCTCTACGCCAAGGCATCCGTCAGAAGCCCTTCAACGTTTGATCGTTTCTCAGCAAAACTCATGCTTGGTGTTTTCCGCCCGACTGGAAAGATGCCGGGGGACCAAGCCTGATTTTTGTCAGACAATGTCTTCTTATCGAACCAGACCTAAAAGCTCAGGGGAGCCGGTCTCATTCTTCCTTCACAATATCAATGCACATCACCCATTCAGGTAACGGCAAACTTGTATGCGATGCGCGCC
>NZ_JACHOQ010000018.1 GCF_014199955.1 Brevundimonas aurantiaca | reverse complement strand
TTTGCTCTTCCGTGAACCGTGATCGCTTCATTCTGTCCGTCCTTTCGAGGGGCGGACTCTAGCTATTCCTGGAGGAGTTTCAGGGGGTCACGTCAAGATCCTTGATAACCGACTTGTACAGGCCCTCATTGACATCGAGAAATTCGAGGACGTCTTCGCGCGTTCTATCTGCACTCCCGAGGAGTTTATTGATTGCGCGCATACCACGGCTCGCCTGCTCAAATCGTTTGGCGACTGCTTTGTCCTGCCTAGAGGTGCCCACGTTCAGTTCCGCTAGGATGGCTTCATGCTCCACGAACTCGATGATTGAGTGAGCCATTCCCGCATCGGTCAGAGCACTCTTCATCTTTCCAAGTTCGTTCGCTAGAGCGCGCTTTGCTACGAGCTCGAATCCGTCCCTTTCGATCCAAGCCTCAACCGGGATCACAGGTACGTAGTTGTACACATCGGTCTTGTCCTGGGCGGTGTCGCATCGGGCTGTGATAAGCAGCCCCAAAGCTGCAACCGCCGGATATGAATCCGACAGCCCGCATGTGAATATCGTCCCTTGAACAAATTCGCCTGGATTCAGCCGCCTCAGCATCCGTCTACAACCTCGATGATGACGCTCGTCAATTTCTTCACCGCTGAGCTTACTAGCCTCGGATTTAACGACACCCGGCGCTGAAGGAAAGACAACTGCTGATCGCCGCCACCAGCTATCCGTCACCGTAGCGAAAGGGTCGCGCCCTGCTGCTCGTGTGCGCGGTTGCGCCTGAACTTGGTACGGCCATTGCAAACCTTGAATTGATCGCCGCGCGCCACTCATCGGGTTCGCCCCAAGCGATGCGAGGCTTGCCGCTCGCTCTTCACACTTCCGAGCGCCCGCACCAGTTCCTCTCCGCCCGCAAACTCGTCGCGGCCATACCGCAAAACCGTTGCGTCCCTGTGCCGGCTCATCGCCACATAGGCCGCGTGTCGATCCATGTGGCCGCTGGCCAGAACCCAGGTACGGTCGACGGTCGCGCCCTGCATCTTGTGGATGGTCGCGGCGTAGCCATGCGTCAGGTCCGCGTAGTCCCTGCGGTCGAACCGCAGGGTTCTGGCATCGTCGAGCCGCACCTCCAGCCATGACCGGCCGAGCGCCGTCAGCGTGCCCAAGGTCCCGTTCTTCACCCCGAGCGAGCGCTCGTTGCGCAGGAACATGATCCGGTCTCCGCCAGCGAAGGCGCGGGCGCCGGCGCTGGTCTCCACGGTCTGATCCGGCCCAAGCTGGCCTGCGGTCCGCAGCGCCTCGCGCGCCAGCCGGTTGAGCTCCGCCACGTCAGCCCGGGTGTAGGCCAGCAGCATCCGGGAAGCGGAAGGATCGCGCTGCCGGTCGGCCATCCAGTCCTCCACCAGCGCCTGCCGCGCCTCCTGTTTCGTGTAGTGCGCCTGAACCGCGCCGGCGGCCTCGTAGCGCTCGATGGCTGCGGCCGTGCGGCCGGTCGCCAGTTCCTTCGTGGCCTCCCGCTGCCACGCCTCCCGCTGGCGTCGGACGGCGGTGATCTCGACGGCGCCGTGGCGCTCGACGAGTCGGCGGAACGGCGCGCCGGCCTCGATGGCCTGGAGCTGCTCCGGATCCCCGACCAGCACCACCTTCGCGCCGCCATGCTGCGCCGCCTGGAGCAGGCGGCGCATCTGTCGCGTGCCGACCATGCCGGCCTCGTCAATCACCAGCACGTCGCCCGCGTTGAGGGCGTCCCTCCCCCGCCCCCAGGCATGCTCCAGACTGGCCAGGGTGCGCGAGGCGATGCCCGAGCCCTTCTCCAGGTTTTCGGCGGCGATGCCGCTCAGCGCCGCGCCGATCACGCGGAAGCCTTCGGCCTCCCACGCCGTCCGGGCCGCGCCCAGCATGGCGCTCTTGCCCGTGCCGGCGTAGCCGACCACCGCCGCCAGCCGGCCAGCGAACAGCACATGCGCGACCGCGTGCTGCTGCTCCTCTGTGAGGAAACGGCTGGTGCGTCTCTGTTCGGCGGCGACGGCGTCCGCCGACCGGGCGGTGAGCCCGTGGTGCGGTCGATCGGCCAGCCGGTCCGAGGCGCGGAGCATCGCCTCTTCGGCGCGGACGAGATCGCGGCTAGTGAAGCGTTCACGCCCGCGCTCGTCCGGCTCCAGCCGTATCAGTTCGGGCGAGGCCAGCAGCCGCGCGTGCAGGCGGTCGAACTGGTCCCTGCCGTCGGTGTGGCGGAAGACGAAGCGCGCCAGATCGTGGCGGCTGAAGGTCGCCTGCGTATGGGTCAGGGCCGCCAGCGCCGCGGCCGGATCGCGCAGCAGCCGTTCGCCGTTACGGCGGGCGATCTCCCGGTGCTGGTCGACCCGTTCCGAGGCCCGGCCGCGCGCCTCCATCCGCGCGGCGGCCGGGCCGATCTTGAACTGGGGTTCGAGGTCGAGACCCTGATGCCTCAGGCTGCGGTGATCGATGCGGATGTCCTGGTCGAGCTCGGCGAAGCGGGCGTTCACATGCTCCGCCCACGCCTCGCGCCAGTGCTCCAGCAGTTCCGTGCTGTTCCAGTCGCGCGCCTTGGCGCCGAAGCCGTCCGGACCCGCCTCCCGCAGCGCCAGCATAACGTGGGCGTGGGGCCTGGGCAGACCGTCCTCGCCGACGTCGCAGTGGATGTTCAGATCGGCGACCATGCCGCGCCGGACGAACTCACGCTCGACGAAGGCGCGGGCCAGATCGATGGCGTCGTCCGGCTTCATCTCGCGCGGCAGGGCGAACTCGATCTCGCGGGCCAGCTGGGCGTCCCTGCGCTTCTCGCCCTGCTCCACCGCGTTCCACAGAACGGCGCGGTCCGACCAACGCTCCGGCGCGTCCTCAGGCAGCAGGATCTCCGAGTGCAGCACCCCGGTCTTGCGGGTGTAGTCGAAGGCCTGGGCGGTGCGGTCGTCGTACAGCCGGGAGGCCGAGCGGTAGGCCGCCGCCGCCACGGCGCTGCGCCCTGTCGAGCGGGAGATCACCTTCGCCGAAAGGTGGTAGATGGCCACGACCGCCGCGCCCCAAGCAAAGCGCACGTCGGAACGACGTATAAGCGCGCACTCCGGACAGCATGTCCGTCGTGACGGAGGCTGGCGTCCCGCAGGCCTACGGAGGTGGAAGCCGCGACGGAAACCGTCGCGACCGGTTCCCCAGGCGTGAAGCGACGTGCGACGCTGCCGGCCGCGGTGCAGTGAGCCGAGCAGATGGGCGAGCCCACTGGAGCGGCGGGCCGGATCGGCAAGTCGGCCGGTCATGAACCTAGCCCGAAGCGGCGCGCCCGTCCGCCACCGGCTGACGTCACCCTCTCCGCCACCGCAAACTTACGGATGCGCGCGCGAGGCAGGAACGGAGCATGATGGCGGCTCTTCGTACGACGAGAGAGCCGCCATCATGCGAAAGCCCCGGGATTTGGACGCTGAACTCGCCGCCCTCGCTGAGCGCACGGCGGCGCTGAAGGTCCGCCGGGTCGTCCAACTGGGCGAACTGGTGATCGCCAGCGGCGCCGACGCCCTGGGGGCTGACACTCTGGTAGGCGCGCTCACCGCCGCAGCGACCGAGACAAACGCTCAAATCCTCGCCCAATGGCGCCGGTCCGGCGAGGCCGTCTTTCGCGGCGAGCGACCACGCAAGATTGCGCAAGGCCATCCTCACGACCAGCAGAAAGCTGGCGAGGTTCCCGGCCCTGAGCAGGCGCATTGAAGCCATGCAGCGGCGCGTGGCGCATCAGGCTAACCAGGACGTCCGGCGCGCCCGCACTCGCCAGCTGATCGAACTGGGCGGCCTGGTGAAGAAGGCCGGGCTGGTCGAACTGACCCGCGACGACCGGAACACCCTGTTGGGCGGCCTCCTAATGCTGGCGGAACTGCTGCAGTCCCAGCGCCGCACCGCTTCGCTTCCGATCCTGCAACGGAAGGGTCGACGCGCCTTCCGGGGTGACATGGAGTCCTCCAGCGGCGATGCTGACGCCCCATGGTGATCCGTCGCGAATACCACCGGGCCGGCCGCGAAGAGCAGCGCCTTGCGAAGCGCGGCGGTAAGGGCAAGACTCGGCGCATGAAGACAAGTCTGGATCATCTGCCGATCGGCAAGCGCCGCGAGCTGGAGCACGTCGTCCACGTTATCCAGGACGAGTTCGGCAAGGCTATCGCCAACCGTCGCGCCGAGGGCGTGAAGGACGGTCAAATCCTCAAGATCATCCTCTACGGATCGTATGCCCGGGGCGACTGGGTCGAAGATCCGGTGGGCCGCTACTTCTCCGACTTCGATCTACTGGTCGTGGTCAGTGACGAGAAGCTGACCGACGTGCTGGAGTTCTGGGAAGGCGCCGAGAAGCGCCTGCGGGCCGACCTCGCCTCGGGCGCCCATCTGCGCACGCCCGCCGACCTGATCATCCATTCGCTTGATGACGTAAACGACCAGCTTACCCAGGGTCGGTACTTCTTCGCCGACATCGTGCGCGAAGGCGTGGTGCTGTTCGAGGAGCCGGATCATCCCTTCGTCGATCCGCAGCCGCTGCCGAGCGATGCTGCGCTGAAGGAAGCGCAGAAGTTCTTCCAAGAGCACTTCGTCGGCGGGCAGCAGTTTCTCCGACAGGCCCAACACGCCGTAGACGATGAAGCGCCGAAGGTCGCGGCGTTCGATCTCCACCAAGCCGCTGAGCATTTCTACAACGCTGTGCTCTTGGTCGCGACGTTGTACACGCCGAAATCTCACAACCTGGTCCGGCTGCGGAACGCCGCTGAACCGATCGACCCCAGGCTTGCAGAGGTCTGGCCGACCGCGACGAAGTTCGAGAAGCGGTGCTTCGAGCTGCTCCGCGCCGCCTATGTGAAGGCGCGGTACTCCGAACACTACCGGGTTACGGCTGAAGAGCTCTCTTGGATGATGGGGCGCCTCGAGGTGCTCCGGGATGTCGTGCAGGCGATCTGTCGGGAGCGCCTCGACAGGCTCGCGGCTCTGCGTGACGAGGCCAACGAAAGTTCCGCTGACGCCGCCGACGCCGCAACCTGAGCGCCGGTGGATCGTTTCGATTATTGCGTTTATTGCGATTACCGGCTATGAGGACATCCGACCGAGGAGCCCCCCATGACCATGCCAGCCTTCGCCGAGGAACTCGGCGGCCGGCTGCCGTCCGCCAGCGAGAGGGCGGCGGCCAATCAACTGCGCCAGATCCTGGCGGCCCAGGCAGCCGGTGAAGCGGAACAGAAACTCCGCGTCATCGACGATCAGAACAAAACTTCAGAGATCTTCCTGGCGCCAGCGCTGTCGCGCCTGCTGATGGAACTGCTGCGCCACGTCGGCAAAGGCGACGCCGTCACCCTCGTACCGGTGAGCCAGATGCTGACCACCCAGCAGGCTGCGGACATCCTGAACGTCTCCCGCCCTTTCCTGATCTCCGTGCTGGAGAAGGGAGAGATCGAGCACACGCTGGTGGGCCGCCACCGCCGCATCAAGGCCGAGCATCTGTTCGCCTATAAGCGCGCCCGCGATGACCGGCGTGCGGATGCGCTGGCGGAACTGGCGGAACTGGACGCGGACCAGCTCTAGGCGATGTTCGCGAACCGCTTCACGGCTCTTGTGGATGCCTGCGTCCTCGCCGGGGCCCTGAAGCGGAACCTCCTGCTTAGCCTGGCGGAAGCTGAGTTCTTCCGCCTCCGCTGGTCCACGCCCATCCTCGACGAGACGGAAACAGCTATCCGCCGTACTCTGGCGGACAGAGGCGCCGAAGACGCTGCTGATCGCGCCCGTCGTTCACGTCAGGCGATGGAGCGAGCGTTCGAGGACGCCACCGTGACGGACTTCGAGGGCATGCTTGGTGCCTGTCAGGGTCTGCCCGACTCAAATGACGCCCATGTACTGGCTGCGGCCCTGAAAACCCGCGCCGCCATCATCGTCACCGACAATCTCCGCGACTTTCCTGACCCATTCGTGAGACCGCTAAACCTTGAAGTGCGAAGCGCCGACGACTTCCTGGCGGACACCATCGCTCTCGATCCTGGCCGTGCGGTCGCGGCCATCCGCAGGATGCGCGAGCGTTTCAAACGACCCGACAGGACGGCTGAACAGCTCCTCCTCGACATGGAAGCCGCTGGACTGACGGCAACGGTCGATGGCCTGAGAGGTCACGTTCTGTCTCTTTGATGGGACGTCGCAAGGGCGCCAACAGCGAACTCGCCCTCGTCGCCGGAACACACGACATTCTCGATCCAAGGGCCGTCCCGCTGGCAAAGACCCGTCCGCGCGAGGCCTTCAAGGCCGACGGCCGCCACCAAATCCTGGCGGACCGCCTATCCCTTGTAGCGGTGCTCGCTCGCAAAGCGAATCTCATATCCGGAGAACGCCTTGAAGGGCGTCAGGGCAGCCGCTACTCCATCGCATTGCAACGCCGAGACCGAAGCGCTCATGACTGAACCTGTATCGATTAACGTCGCGGTCGCCACCGCTGGGCTCCGCGCAATCCCGAGTGGGAAAGTCGTGGACTTCATCACCGGGCGTTTGATGAACGATACACCGGAGGAATACGTCAGGCAGAACGTCGAACAGAGCCTGATCCTCGAATACGGCTATCATCGCGAACAAGTTGAGGTTGAATTCCCGATCAAGGTCGGGTCCGGGAAAAAGCGCGTGGACCTCGCCATCTTCGCAGTCGGCGCAAGCCATACACAAGACAACATTCAACTTATCATTGAGACGAAGAGAGAAGGCACCAAGCGGGACGATCGGAACGACGGCGTCGGCCAGCTGAAGAGCTACATGGCATCCTCGGTCAATTGCCAGTATGGCATGTGGACCAATGGGATTGATCGAGACTGCCTGTTCAAGTCAGTCGACGCGGGCCAGCACGTCTTTCTCGACGCCATCGACATTCCCACGCAGGGTGCCAAGAAAGCGGATGCGCCGACGCGGGAGTACCTTCGAGCCGCGACCGGCCAGAACCTGCTGTTCACCTTCAAGCGCTGCCACAATTATATCGCAGGAAGCGTGGGGCTGCAGAAGCCGGACGCCTTCTGGGAGCTGCTGAAACTGATCTTCTGCAAGATCGAGGATGAGCGCTCGGACAACGAGAAGCTTGAGTTCTACGTTACCCAGAGCGAGCGGTCGTCGATGGACCTTCAGGGCCGCGTCAAGGCGCGGCTCGATCGCGTATTTCGGGACCTCGTGCTCGCGAAGTACCCGACGATTTTCAAGCCGAACGAACAGCTCGAGATGAGCGGCGCAACCCTAGCCTACGTCGTCAGCGAGATGCAGCAATACTCACTGCTGGACTCGCCCGTAGATGTCAAAGGCATCGCTTATGAAGAAGTGGTCGGCAGCAATCTACGCGGGGACCGAGGCGAGTTCTTCACGCCGCGGAACGCCTGTCGGATGGCGGTTCAGATGATCAACCCTCAGGCCAATGAGGTGATTCTTGATCCGTCGTGCGGTACTGGCGGGTTTTTGGTCACGGCGATGAACCATGTCCTGTCGAACATCGACCGCAAACACAAAAATCGATGGAGCAGCCTGCGCCCATCGCCCGAGCAGCAGGCGGAGTGGTACAGAGAGCGCCACAACTATTTATCGAACAATATCTATGGTCTCGACCTGAATCCGAGTCTCGTCCGCGCGGCTAAGATGAATATGGTCATGAATAACGACGGCTCTGGAAAACTCTTCCAGTGCAACTCGTTGGAGCATCCCCACCGCTGGCCGGCCGAAGGCCCGCCCCCGTCCTTGCTGGGCAGCGTCGACATCATCTTCGCCAACCCGCCATTTGGGACCGAGATTACGATTGATGACCCCCGCATTCTGGCACAGTACGAGGTCGGCGGTGCTTGGGAAAAGACGGAGAGCGGATTCCAGCGGCGACTGGACCGCAAAGGTGAACCCGTCCTTCAGTCCAGCCAGTCGCCCGAGGTGCTGTTCGTGGAGCGCTGCCTACAGTTCCTCAAGCCCGGCGGCCGCATGGCAATCGTCCTACCCAACGGCCTGTTGAACAATCCGGGCCTGGCATATTTCCGGCAGTCGATCCTCAGGCAGGCACAGCTGCTCGCCGTTGTCGACATGCACCGGGATCTGTTCCAACCCCGCAACGACACCCAGACAAGCATGGTACTGTTGCGGAAGTGGTCCGAAGGCGAGACCGCAGCTAGCCACGGCGACTACCCTATCTATATGGCGATCGCCGACAAGATCGGTCACGATAAACGCGGTAACACCCTCAACAAGAGGGCACCGGACGGTAGCCTGCTCTTGGAACACACCTCGCGACGTCATCGAGTCCCGGGGCCGGACGGAACGTTCGAGGAGGTTGAGGTCCATACCAGCGAGGCCGTCGTTGACGACGATCTCGACGACATCGCGGCGGCCTATCACGCGTGGTTGACGCAACAGATGACGCCGGCGCGCGGACGGGGTGCGCAAGGGCCAGCCACGTGAGAGAAGCTTCCATTACGCTGAGCGAAGTCTCGGGCACCCTGCGCTTCGATTCCAAATACTTCATCTCGCGCATCAACCCGGTTCTGCAGGAGATTTACGGCGGCCGGTTCACTCTGCGGACAGTCGCCGACTTCCTGCCCGAGGGGAAAATCTGGTCGGGAAACATCTTCTCACGCGTTTACGCCGAAGATCCGACTCTGGGGAAACCGCTGCTCGTCCCCTACGACTTATTCCGATACGTACCCTGGTCGGACAAAGTGCTCAGCGAGAGCCAAAACGCCCAGTATAACAAACTCGCCATAAAACGTGGGACCGCCTACCTCGTCTGTTCCGGTCGAAACCTCGGCCCGATCTCGGTGGCAGATAAGTTCTGCGAAAACTTCTGCATGTCGCACGACATGGTCAGGATCGATGCGGGCGGGCTGACCAACGCCTTCTTCTATGTCGTCGCTTTTCTGTCGTCCAAGCACGGCCAGGCCGCCGTTCGCACCGATATGAACGGCTCGGTGATCGACCACACCAATGAGAAGCAGGTGGCGGCGATCCGCATCCCGATTCTCGCCCAAGAAACCATGGACGCCGCGGCGAAGCTCTACCGGATAGGCTTCCGCAAACGCGAGAAGGCGCGCCAGCTGTTGGCGAAAACACGCGCCGCGTACGACAGCCAGTTCAGCCTCAGCCGAGACGCCCATTTCCGCGCTAAACGCTTTGCACGGCGATTCGCGATCAACCGGTCAAGCCTAGTCGATCGCATCGATGTGGAACCCTTGGCGCCCCAGTACCAAAGTCTCAAGGCAAACATTGTCGCGGGCGGCGGCCGTCGCCTCGACAGTCTCGCCGAGGTCGCCAAACCGGCGGGCCGTTACAAGACCAACTATGTGACGGACGCCGCTTTCGGCGTGCCGATGATGAACGGTCGGCAGATCGCGCAATATCAGACGATCGCCATGAAGCTGATGAACATCAGCAGCTTCAAGACGGCGAATTCCTTCCTGCTTGAACGCGGCATGACCTTGCTCACGGCCGATGGCCGCGCCGAGGAAAACCTCGCCGACTGCGTCATGGTCGCGGATGACAGAAACGGTTGGGCCGCCAGCGGCCATGTTCACCGGGTCAAACCCCGGCCCGGCGTGCATCCGGGCCTCGTCTATCTGGCGTGCGCTTCCACGCCGGTTCAGGCGCAACTGAAGGCGCTGGCTACTGGGTCCGTCGTCGACGCCCTGAGCGAGGCGGACGTCTCCTCCGTCATCGTACCCTATGCGGACACCCCAGAAGCGATGGCGCTGGGCGATGCGGCCGTTCGGGCCTGGGACCTGTTCGCGGCCGCGACGGCCGCAGAAGACATGGGCAAGGCGCTTCTGGAAGGGGCCTTCAGCCGCGACCCGGTCAATTTGGTTTGAAGCGCAGAGCCGGCGGCCGAACGCTTCGCAGGCTGACCATTGTCGTCGTGCCCTCGAATTCCGTCTGCGGGTCGTGACGTCCCTGACGACGACACAGCCAGAAGCCGGTAGGCGGAGGTCGTCCACACCATCACACCATCACACCAGAGCGACCAGATCGTCCTCGAATCGAGAATCCCTTTGACGCTCGCCCAAGCGCGCGAATTACGGATGGACGGCCAGCGTTCGGGCTACGGCCGTGATGGTTGCGATCCGCTCGGCCGGGCGATCAAAATTCAGTTGTCACGAAGGTTCTGCCCCCTGAAGAGCAGCCGGCAAACGTCAGGTCGATTAGAGCGATCTGGTGCGCGACTTTCTGAACGAGGGCGGGGAAGCAATGTGCGTCGTTCAAGCCAAGGCCACTACGCCTGGTTGATGGCTGCGTGGCTTTGGGTTGAGCGACTTATAGGGCATGGAGTGTTCAGTGCGGCCACAGGTGTCCAGTTCCATTGGCTGGCGGTGACCAGTTTTGTGGCGGCACACAGCTCCCGCAGTTTCGCTACCGCGTCCTTGCGGGGCGGCTTCTGCCGACGACGCCCCATACGCTTGCACGTCGCCACCTTCTTCGGCGTCGCCGCCGGAGCGCTCTGATGGCCTCCCTCCTCCGCCCACCCCGGCGCTCCCCGCCGCCCGCCGCTGATCTCCGCCGCGTCGCCCGCCTCCTCGGCCGCCAGCTCGCCCGAGAGGCCTGGCAGGCGGCGCCATCACAACCCGTTGACGCCCCCTTGCCGCCGGAACAGCCCCGGCCCTAGCCTGCGGTTCTCCATTCCCGCACCGCACGCAGGAGCCGCCGCATGACCCGCGTCGCCCTCTACGCCCGCTATTCCAGCGACCAGCAGAACGCCGCCTCGATCGACGATCAGTTGCGCATCTGCCGCGAGCAGGCCGCCCGCGACAGCCTGCGAGTCGTCGGCGCCTACCGCGACGCCGCAATCTCCGGCTCCAGCGTCATCCTGCGCCCCGGCATCCAGTCGCTGCTCCAGGACGCCCAGGGCGGCCAGTTCGACGTCGTCATGGCCGAAGCGCTGGACCGCATCTCGCGCGACCAGGCCGATGTCGCCACGCTGTACAAGCACCTGCAGTTCGTCGGCGTGCGCATCGTTACCCTCGCCGAGGGCGAGGTGTCCGAACTCCACGTCGGCCTGAAGGGCACGATGAACGCCCTCTTCCTGAAGGATCTCGCCAACAAGACCCGACGCGGCCTGCGCGGACGGGTCGAACAGGGCCGATCCGGCGGAGGCCTCTGCTACGGCTACGATGTCGTCAAGCGCCTCAGCAGCGAGGGCGAGCCGGTTCGGGGCGAACGCACCATCAATACGGCCGAGGCTGAAGTCGTGCGTCGCGTGTTCCGCGACTTCGCCAACGGCGTCAGTCCCCAGGCCATCGCCCTGCGGCTCAACGCCGAAGGCGTGCCCGGACCGTGCGGCCGGCTCTGGAGCGCGACCACCATTCGCGGCCACCAGAAGCGCGGCACAGGCCTGATCAACAACGAGCTCTATATCGGTCGGCTGATCTGGAACCGGCAGCGCTACGTGAAGAACCCCACGACCGGCCGACGCGTCGCCCGCCTCAATCCTCCAGAGGCCTGGATCACCAGGGAGGTGCCGGAACTCGCCATCGTGCCTCCGGAGCTGTGGCGGTCGGTGAAGGCCCGTCAAGGCCAGATCGCGGTCGAGTACGCCGGCGTCATAGAGGCGGTGCAGAAGTCCAACAGCCTGAACCGCACGCACCGGCCGAAGTCGCTGCTCTCGGGGCTGGTCCACTGCGGCGTCTGCGGCGGGCCCTACACGCTGCGCGGCCAGGGCCGCTTCGCTTGCTCCCAACATATCGACACCCGCTCCTGCACCAACGGCCACACCATCAGCCGCACCGCACTGGAAGACCGCGTCCTCGCCGGGCTGAAGGATCGACTGATGGCGCCGGACCTCCTCGCAGAAGCCATCCGCGCCTACGTCGACGAGACCAATCGCCTGAACCACGAACGCCGGGCGGCGAGCGCCGCCGGGCAGAATGAATTGCGGAAGATCGATCGGGCCATCTCGGGGATCCTCGACGCCATTGAGGACGGCCGGCGCACCTCGGCCCTGATGGAGCGCCTCTACGAGCTGGAGGACCGCAAGGCGGCCCTAAAGGCCCGGATGGCCGAGGCGCCGGAGGACACCCCCGACGTCCATCCCAACATCGCCGATCTCTATCGCCGCAAGGTCAGCCGCCTGGCCGAGGCGCTCAATGATCCCGCCGATCGCGATGAAGCCTCTGACGCGCTGAGGGCCCTGATCGAGCGGGTGGTGCTGATGCCCGGCGACCGGCGTGGCGAGGTCCATGCGGCGCTCCACGGCGAGTTCGGAGCCATCCTGGACTGGTTGGGGGCCAGATACAGCAACACCCCCGAAGCCGGAGCTTCGGGGGTGTCGGTGTCAGTGGGTGCGGGAGCAGGATTTGAACCTGCGACCTTCAGGTTATGAGCCTGACGAGCTACCGGGCTGCTCCATCCCGCGGCAGGGGTGGTTTGTGGA
>NZ_JACHOQ010000017.1 GCF_014199955.1 Brevundimonas aurantiaca | reverse complement strand
TCGGTGCGGCCGCTCCAGGCCATGAACGCCCCGTCGGAAATCCGCGTCATGGCTCGGACCCTGGACGAAATGGCCGAGGCCATCACCCAGCGCGACCGGGAGCTGAACGCCTCCCTGGCCGAAAAGGACGCGCTGATGCGCGAAATCCACCACAGGGTGAAGAACAATCTGCAGATCATCTCCTCGCTTCTGTCGATGCAGCAGCGGGCCCTGACCGACGCCCCGGCCAAGGCGGCGCTGGGCGACACGCGCCAGCGGATTTCGGCCCTGGCCCTGATCTATCGCACCCTGTACCAGAGCGAGGACATCCGCCACGCCGACGCCCGCGACTTCCTGAACGAGCTGGTGGGCCAGCTCATCGCCGGCGAGGCGGTGCGCGGCCATGTGGTGGTCAGTTCGGTGGACGCCGATTCCCTCTATGTCGATCCTGACAAGCTGGCGCCCCTGGCCCTGTGGCTGGTCGAGGCCGTCAACAATGCGCAGAAGCACGCCTTCGCCGGTCGCGGCGGCGCGCTGAAGGTCCGCTTCCGGGTCTATGGCGAGACGTCCATTCTGGAAGTCGAGGACGACGGTCCGGGGGGCTCCGCCGCCGCCGAGGCGGGCGTGGGTCAGACCCTGATGGGCGCCTTCGCCAAACAGCTGCGGGGCGAGACTGAGTTCGTGGAGGCGCCGGGCGGCGGCTCCATCGCCCGCATGACCTTCGCCACGCCCGAAGCCCTGTCGCCCGCCGACCCGGCCGACAAGGCCTGAAGCCGGAGGGAACCGCCGCCGTGGCGTCGCGTTCCTAGGGCAAGACCGACAGACTCCCATGTCGGCTGAACCGGAGCCTTCTCATGCGTAAGATCTTTGTCCTGGTCGCCGCCGCCGCCGCCCTGACCACCGCCGCCTGCAACACCGTCGAAGGCGTGGGCCGCGACACCCAGGCCGCCGGCCAAGCCGTGACCGGCGCCGCCCAAGACGCCAAGAACTAAGCCGCCGCCGCCTCGCCTTCCCGACAGGCGAGCCGCATCGGACTTGCAAGGCCCCGCTTCGTCGGGGCCTTGTTCGTTTCGGGACAGCTTCAGGAGATTGATCGTGAACCAGACCGCCAAGAACGCCGGCCTCGCCCTGATGCGCCAGCACGCCCTGATCGCCGGCGAGCCGATCCCGGCGAACGGGTCAGGCATTGCGGTGGACGACCCCGCGACGGGCGAGGTGATCGGCCATGTCCCCGACCTGGGCGCCGCAGAGACGGACGCCGCGATCCAGGCCGCTGCCGAGGCCTTTCCCGACTGGTCGCGCGGCGATCCGCACAGGCGTGCGGCCTTCCTGCGCCGATGGGCGGCCTTGATCGACGACAATGTCGAGGGCCTGGGCGCCCTGATGGCCCTGGAGAACGGCAAGCCCTTCGAAGAGGCCAAGGGGGAGGTGACCTACGCCAACGGCTTCATCAAATGGTTCGCCGGCGAGGCCGAGCGGCTGATCGGCGAGACCCAAGACAGCCCGCTGGGCCATCTGCTGCTGACCTATCGCGAGGCGGTGGGGCCCTGCGCCCTGATCACCCCGTGGAACTTCCCGGCGGCCATGCTGACGCGCAAACTGGGACCGGCCTTTGCAGCGGGATGCACCGCCGTGGTCAAGCCAGCCAGCCAGACCCCGTTCACGGCCATCGCCCTGGCCGAGCTCGCCTATCAGGCCGGCCTGCCGGTCGGCGCCCTGTCGATCGTGACGGGCGAGGCGAGCGTGATCGGCAAGGTGCTGACGGACAGCCCCCTGATCCGCAAACTGTCCTTCACCGGCTCGACCGGCGTGGGCCGCAAGCTGGCCGAACAGTGCGCCCCGACCTTGAAACGGGTGTCGATGGAACTGGGCGGGGCCGCCCCCCTGATCGTCTTCGCCGACGCCGATCTGGACCTGGCCGTCGCCGAGACCATCAAGGGCAAGTTCAGGAACTCGGGCCAGACCTGCGTCTGCCCCAACCGGGTCTATGTCGAGCGGTCCGTCGCCGAGGCCTATGCCGAGAAGCTGGCGGCCGAGGTGGCGAAGATCAAGGTGGGCGCAGCCTTCGAAGAGGGGGTCAAGGTCGGTCCCCTGATCGAGGACAAGGCGATCGAGAAGGTCGAGAAACATGTGACGGCGGTGAGGGCCGACGGCGGGCGGGTTCTGACCGGCGGATCGCGTCATGAGTTGGGCGGCCGCTTCTTCCAGCCGACCGTGACCCTGGGCGGCGACGACGCCCTGTTCCGCGAGGAAGAGACGTTCGGTCCGATGATCCCGGTCTTCGCCTTCGACACCGAGACCGAGGCGCTGGACAAGGCCAACGCCAGCGAATTCGGCCTGGCCTCCTATCTGTTCACCCGCGACCTGGATCGGGCCATGCGGTTCAGCCGCCGCATCGAGGCGGGCATGTGCGGGGTCAACACCGGCCTGATCTCCACCGCCGTCGCCCCGTTCGGCGGGGTCAAACAGTCCGGCTACGGCCGCGAGGGCTCGATCCACGGCATAGACGAATATGTGGATGTGAAGACCGTGACCCTGGCGCTGAGATAGAGGTCAAGCCGCGTCGAAGGTCGTTTCCACCTCGGCGACCGTCCGAGCGATCCTCTGGGGTTCTTGATCGATCATCCGCAGAAACGCCAAGAGCGGCAAATCCGGCGATGACCGCGCCTGCTCCCAATCCCGCAGACGCGCCAGGCCGATCCGATAGGTGGCGGCGAACTGAGGCTGGCTCAGGCCGAGCCCCTCTCTGACCCGGCGCACCTCGCGCGCCACCGCCATCCGCATCAGGCGATCTGAATCCACCGGCGGGTTGTCCGCGTCGGAGACGGCGCCGACGGCTAGGACCTCATCCGACCGCCGGCCTGCGTCACGCAGCGCGCCTTCGTCCAGCGCGGGCGTCTGTCCCCGATTACGGGTGAAGGAAACTTGCTTCATAGGCCTTTCTTTCATGGGCGGTCGCCGCTCGGGCGGAGATGGTGCGGATCACGGCCTCTTCAGGTTCGGCGTAGACCACGACCAGCACCGTTTCTCCGACACGGCCGATGCACAGGCTCCTGTATTCGCCGTTGGAGAACTGATCGAAGTCCTCGAGCCTCCAGGGATCATCGAACACATAGGTCGCATCCTCGAAACGGACGCCGTGTTTGACGAAGTTGGATCGAGCCTTCCCGTCATCCCACTGGAAATGTAGTTCGTCCTCCACTCTTGCATCATACGGGTTTTCCGCACGGCCGCAACTAAATGGGCAGAACCCCGCGCTTGACCACCGATCGCATGGCCACGCTGGACGAGACCCGGTGGACGCCGGGCAGGCGCGTCAGGGTCTTGGCGTGGACCCGTTCCAGATCATCGACGTCGCGCACCACCAGACGCAGCAGATAGTCGGCGCCGCCGGTCATCAGATAGCATTCCATCACCTCGGGCGCGGCCGCCACCGCCTGTTCGAAGGCGCTCAGCGCCGCCTCGGACTGGGACGACAGGGTGACGGTGACGAAGACGCTGATCGGCAGGCCCACGGCCCGTTCGCTGATCACGGCCGCATAATGATCGACCACGCCGGCCGCTTCCAGCGCTCGCAGCCGGCGCAGGCAGGCGCTTTCGGACAGGGCCACCTGACGGGCCAGGTCGGCGTTGGTCATGCGGCCGTCCTGTTGCAGCAGACGGAGCATCTTCCTGTCGGTTCCGTCCAGTTCGACGGCGGAAACGGTCTTCATGGGCCAACCTCTTCGCAGAAAATTCGCATGTACGGCGATCAGGCCCTGAAATGAACAGGATTCTGCGTTCGGCTCGGCGCTATATGTGCCGTCTGCGATCCGCCCAGGAGAGGCGGAGGTTTGAACCCATCACGGAGAGGCCCCATGCGAGTCGGCGTTCCCAGCGAGATCAAGAAGAACGAACACCGGGTCGGCCTGACGCCGACGGCGGTGCGCGAATATGTGGCCCACGGCCATTCGGTCTCGGTCCAGACCGGCGCCGGCCTGGGCGCCGGCTTCACCGATGCGGATTACGAGAAGGCCGGCGCGACCCTGGTCCCCGACGCGGCGACCGTCTTTGCCAACAACGACATGATCGTGAAGGTCAAGGAGCCGCAGAAGGTCGAGTGGGAGATGCTGCGCGAGGACCAGATCCTCTACACCTATCTGCACCTGGCGCCGGATCCGGAACAGACCAAGGGCCTCCTGGCGTCGAAATGCGCGGCCGTGGCCTATGAGACCGTGACCGATGCGCGCGGCGGCCTGCCGCTGCTGGCGCCCATGTCCGAAGTCGCCGGTCGGATCGCCGTCTTCTCGGCGGCAGAGACCCTGTTGAAGCACAACGGCGGCATGGGTCTGCTGTTCTGCGGCGTGCCGGGCGTGGCGCCGGCTCGCGTGCTGGTGCTGGGCGGCGGCGTGGTCGGTCTGAACGCAGCGCGGATGGCCATGGGCCTGGGCGCCGAGGTGGTGGTGCTGGAGCGCTCGATCCCCCGCATGGCCTATATCGACGAAGTCACCAACGGCCGGGTCATCACCCGCTATTCCTCGATCGGCGCGATCGAAGAGGAAATCGTCAAGGCCGATGTGGTGATCGGCGCCGTCCTGGTGCCCGGCGCCTCGGCGCCGAAACTGGTCAAGCGCGAACATCTGGCCAAGATGAAGCCCGGCTCCGTGCTGGTCGACGTGGCCATCGACCAGGGCGGCTGTTTCGAGACCTCGCACGCGACGACCCACGAAGACCCGACCTATGTCATCGACGGCGTGGTCCACTATTGCGTCGCCAACATGCCCGGCGCCGCGCCCCGCACCAGTTCCGAAGCCCTGAACAACGCCACCCTGCCCTTCGGCCTGGCCCTGGCGGATCACGGTCTGGAGGCGCTGAAGAAGGACCCGCACCTGGCGCGCGGCCTGAACGTTCTGAAGGGCGAGATCACCTATCCGGCGGTCGCCCAGGCTCTGGGCATGGACTGGAGCGATCCGTTCGGCGTCTGGGCCAAGGGATGATCCGAGACCTTCCCCCGCTTGCGGGGGAAGTGTCAGGTCGTGGCGCGCAGCGACACGCCTGACGATGGGGGGAGTGTCGCGATACTCCCCTCTCCGACCCTTGATCGCTGCGCGATCGACGGGCCACCTCTCCCGCAAGCGGGAGAGGGACTGATGGCGCCTGTGATTCGCCGTCGTCTTTTGGCATAAGCCCGCGATGAAGTTCCTCGACCAGGCCAAGATCTATATCCGCTCCGGCAACGGCGGCGCGGGCTCCGTGTCGTTTCGACGCGAGAAATTCATTCCCAACGGCGGCCCCGACGGCGGCGACGGCGGCAAGGGCGGCGACGTCTGGATCGAGGCGGTCGAGGGGCTGAACACCCTGATCGACTATCGCTACCAGCAGCATTTCAAGGCCCAGACCGGCCACCACGGCCAGGGCCGCCAGATGCACGGCGGCAAGGGCGAGGACGTGGTCCTGAAGGTGCCGGTCGGCACCCAGGTGCTGGACGAAGACAAGGAGACGGTGCTGCTGGACATGGATACGCCCGGCAAGGTCGAGCTGCTGCTGAAGGGGGGCAATGGCGGCTGGGGCAATGTCCGCTTCAAGGGACCGACCAACCAGGCGCCCGCCTACGCCAACCCCGGCCAGGAGGGCCAGGAGCGTTGGGTCTGGCTGAGGCTGAAACTGATCGCCGACATCGGCCTGGCGGGCCTGCCCAACGCGGGCAAGTCCACCTTCCTTTCGGCGGCCAGCGCGGCCAAGCCCAAGATCGCCGACTATCCCTTCACCACCCTGGCGCCTAATCTGGGCATGGTGGACCTGTCGCCGACCGAACGGTTCGTCATCGCCGACATCCCCGGCCTGATCGAGGGCGCCAGCGAAGGCGCGGGCCTGGGCACCCGCTTCCTGGGCCATGTCGAACGCTCGGCCAGCCTGATCCATCTGATCGACGGCACGCAGGAGGACGTGGTCCAGGCCTATCACATCATCCGGGGCGAACTTGAAGCCTATGGCGAAGGGCTGGCGGACAAGGCCGAGATCCTGGCCTTGAACAAGATCGACGCCCTGACGCCCGAAGAGCGCGAGGAAAAGGCGGCGGCCCTGGAGGCGGTCGCGGGCCGTCGGCCCATGCTGGTGTCGGGCGTGTCCGGCGAGGGCGTGCCCGCCCTGCTGCGCGCCGCCTGGGCCGAGGTGAAGAAGACCCGGGGCGCCCTGGGCGGGGACAGCGAGGCGGATCAGGTCTCGGGCTGGCAGCCCTGATTGACGGCGGCCGCGCGCCCGACAGATGTGGCGCGCGCACGTCACCCTGAGATTTCGGCGATCTGGGTCTGCGTGAATGAAGCGGACAACGGTTTTCGATGCTATGCGTTAACCGTGCCAACGGTGAAGCTGGAGCACCCCGCCTGATGCGTCGTTTCTTGATATGGTCGGTTCTGGCCGCCCTGGTCGGTCTGGTTTTGGCCGGGACGGGCTATTGGGCCTATTGGAACTTCTATTCGCGCTTCCAGCCCGTCACCATCACGCGCAATCAGGCCCAGATTCAGCAGCTGCTGGACGAGGCTTCCTGGGTCTCGGGCGGCGGCGGGGGCGACCCCCTCTATGTCATCGGCTATCGCGACAGCGCCTCGACCCAGCGTTACGTCCGCGAAGAGATCGACAAGCTGAAGGCGGCCGGGGTGGAGCCCCGCATCATCCTGTTCGCCCGGGCCGACCGGGAAGGCGCAGCCCAGTCCACGGCGGCCGAACGGGCCACCGTCGCCGAACTGTGGCTGACCCGCGACTGGTCGCTGTACCAGCGCTGGATCCAGACACCCGCGCGAGAATGGACGGCGGCCGGCATTCCGGCGGCCGACGGCAATCTGGCCCGCGCCGCCGTGGTCGAGGCCAGTCGTCAGTTCGACGCCCGCCTGACCGAACTGCTGAAGGACGCAGGCGTGCAGATCACCTATCCGCTGGTGCTGTGGCGGGATCGGGACGGATTCCTGAAGGCCTGCGGCTGCGCCGACAGCCGCGCCTGGCCGTTCATCCGCGATGACCTGAACGCGCCGGATCGGGTCGGGACGGCCACGCCCGATGCGGACGCCGCCTCGGCGCCTTACGGCGGTGAAACGCCCGCTCCGGGCTCGGATCCCTCCGCCCTGCCCTATCCGAACCTGCCGGCCATTCCGCCGGCCGCCACACCGCCTGGAGCCGCTCCACAGGCTCCTGGCGCGCCGACGCCGGGCGCCCAGGGTTCGGCCCCCAATGGGCAGGCCCCCGACCGAACGCCGCCGCCCCGCGCCGCGCCGACGCCCAAGACCCAGGACGACAGCACCTTTTTCTGATCGGACTCCCGCCCCTTCAAGCCGCCTTCACACCGCCCGGCAGGCCGCGATCAGCCGATCCACGTCCGCAGCGTCCTGATAAAGGCCGAAGCCGAAGCGGATCACGTCGTCGCGGACGTCCGTCACCACCCCCGCCGCCAGCAGGGTCGCGCGCCACGCCTGGGCGTTGGGATGACGCAGGGCCAGGAACCGGGCGCGCGTCCCGTCGCCGACGACGGGGTTCAAAATCTCGGCCTCGCCGAAAACACCCGCCTCGCCCGCACCGACCGCCGCCTGGAACTGCAACGCCAGCGCCCGGCCGTTTTCGGCGACGTCCTCCGTCGTCAGCCCCGCCTGGCTCAGCATCCCGCGGGCGGCGTTGAACCGGTACAGGGCCGAACTGTCGAAGGTGGCCCCCCAGAAACGGCCGCCGTCCGAGCGATACTGAACCCCGCCGGGCGGCCCCGACAGATCCCCGAACTCGGCGAACCAGCCGGTGATGACGGGCCTGGGGCCGAAACCGTCGGGCGCGTGCAGGAAACAGGCGCCCTCGCCCGCCATGGCGTACTTATAGCCGCCGGCGACATAGAAGACCCGGTCCGCGACGCCCGACAGGTCGGTCGGCGTGGCCATGAAGCCGTGATAGCCGTCGATCAGCACCCAGGGGCCCTCCGGCCGGGCCAGCGCCGCCAGGGCCTCGATCCGGTCGAACAGCCCCCCGGTGCGGAAGAAGACATGGCTGACGACGATCCAGTCGTAGCCGCCGCCCTGGGCCGCCGCAGCGAACCGCTCTGCAAAGGTCTCGAACGGGGCCAGGGGCACGCGCGTGACGACGGCCTGGCCCGCCTCCTCCCACCGGTCGGCCTGGCGACGGAACGAGTGGAACTCTCCGTCCGTCGACAGGATCCGCACGGGCCGGCGCTCGATCGCCGAAAAGACCCGCAGCAGCAGATCGTGAGTGTTGGGGGCGAAGACCAGGCTGTTCGGGTCGGGAAGCCCCAGTTCGGCCGCGACCTCCGCCTGGGCCCGGGGAATGACCTCGCCGAAGATCAGATCCCATTTGCGATCGGCGTGCAGATTGGCGTCGAGCCAGGCCTGCTGCTGCGCCTCGAATGAGGCGTCAGGCCACAGATGGTGGCTGTGGGCGGCGAAATGCAGGCGCTCAGGCGCCAGGGACAGGGCGCGTGAAAAGAGGGCTTTGAACGACATGGGCGCACCATGACGGCTTCGACCCCGAACGTCGAGATCAGCGCGCCCGCCGGAGCCCCAACATCCCCAGCCAGCCGCCGCTGGTCAGCAGGGCCACGTCCAGCAGGGCCAGGGGCAGGGGCGTGGGGACTGGCGCGGCGATGAAACGGGCCTTCCATTCGGGGCCGAACTTGCCCTTGTAGCTGCGCAGACCCTGGAAGCCGTAAAGGGCGCCGCCCTCTTCGAACACCAGGGCGCCCACCCGCGCGAAGACAGGGGCGATGCGGCGATCCTCCAGCCCCGCCAGGGGCGCCATGCCCAGGTCGAACTCGGCGATCCCCTCGGCCTTGGCCCATTGGACGCAGCGGGTGAACAGATAGTCCATGACCCCGTGCGGGGCGTCGGGCGTATAGCGCATCAGATCCACCGCCGCCTCGCCCGGCGTGACCAGAAGATTGGCGAAGGCCACGATCCGGTCGCCCTCGCGCATCACCGCCAGCGGCGTCAGGTCCAGATAGTCGATGTCGAACCGGCCCAGAGAGAAGGCCTTTTCGGCCCCGTTGTGCATGGCCAGCCAGGCGTCCGAAATGGCGCGCAGTTCGGCCTCCAGAGGCCGGGCTGACCCGGGCGGCAGGACTTCGAACCGCGCCCCTTCCCGCTCGGCCCGGTTCAGGGCCGTGCGGAGGTTCTGCTTGCCCTTGCCCTCGGTGGTGAAGGTTTCCGTGCGGATCACCGCCGTCTCCCCGACCTTGCGAAGGGCCAGGCCCATGGTCGCCAGTTCGCCCAATATGTCGTCGCCGACGGAATAGAAGACCGCCGAACCGCCGTAGCTGTCGGCCATTTCGGCGAAGGCCCAGAGCAGCTCCTGCCGCTCCGCCATCAGGCCGGCGGGTTCGCCCATGGCGATCCAGCGCCGCCCGCGCACGCGATAGGCCAGGAAGCTGCGGCCCGACGGGCTGAACAGCAGGGCCTTGTCGCCCAGCATGGCCAGCCAGGCTTCCGGGGCGGCGGCGTCGGCCGTCTCCAGCGCCTGACGCGCGCGTTCGATCTCCTCGCGCGACGCCGGGCCGTGGCTGTCGGCGCCGGGCGAACTGAGCAGAGACCGGCCTGCGACCAACAGGGTCAGCAGGGACAGGATCAGCCCGGCCCGCAGGAAGCCGGAAGCCTGGCGATCGACCAGGAAACGCCACCACAGTTCGTCCGAATAGGCCACGTCCCGATAGGCGAAAAACCCCAGCCACAGCATGGAGATCACCACGGCGATCAACAGCAGCAGCCAGCCCGGCCGCAGAGGCTCGCTGAGACGCGAACGCCGGTTGAAGGCCGAACGGCACGGCACCAGCAGGACAGCCACGAGGATCAGATCGATCGATTCCCGCCAGTCCAGCCCCTTCAGCAGAGAAAAGACCGCCCCCGCCGCCAGGGCCGCCATCGCGGCCCAATAGGCGCCGCGCCTGCGCCGCCACAGGCCCGCCGACAGCAACAGCAGGATAAAGCCGGCGATGCTGGCCATGAAATGCGACAGGTCGATCAGTATGGGCGAGACGACGCCCGTCAGCAGGCGCAACCGCTCGTCGAACTCGGGCGTCACCGCCGAGATCAGCATCAGCGCCCCCGCGCCGAAGGCGAGGACGGCGAAAACCTGGGGCGTCAGCTCATAGGCCAGCCCGAGCAGCCGCCGCACGAGCCGAGGCCCATAGATGTTCTTCTGGCTCACAGAGCCCCCCGATTCGCCTTTTCCGCCCCATCATAGACCAAGACTCGTCCAACCGGGGCGGGTCCAAGGTCATTTAGAGGCGCGTGAAACAATCCGTAACACGGCGGGTTTGGTCGATGCGGGCGCCGGGCCCGCTTGTACGAGGGTATAGTCCCATGAACATCAAGACCGCTTTTCTGACTAGCGCCGCCGCCGCCTTTCTGATCGCCGCGCCGGCCCTGGCCCAAGACGCCGCCTCGACCCCGCCGGCCTCTCCAGACGCCGCGGCCGCAGCTTCGAGCCAACAGAGCCTGCAACTGACGCCGGGCGTCTCGGTGCAAGGCCCTGACGGCGAGCTGGGCAAGCTGGAAGGCGTTCAGACCAACGCCTCGGGCGCTCAGGAGCTGACTGTCCGCGGCGCGGACGGCCAGGTTCGCGCCGTGCCGCTGAACGGCATTCGCCAGGAAGGCGAAGCCGTTAAGGTGGATTACACCAAGGCTGAGTTCGACGCCGCAGCCGCCATCGAGGGCGAGGCTTCCGCCACCCCCGACGCGACGACGCCGCCCGCTGACGACGCCATGACGTCCCCGACCGCGCCCGAGCCGACGACTGCGCCCGACGCGGCGGAACCGACGCCGCCGACCCTGCCCGCCGAGCCGGCGCCGACTGAACCGACGGACCCCGCGACCTCGAGCGATCCGACGACCCCGCCGACCAGTCCCCAGGGCTGATCGCGGCAAGCCTCTGAAGGCTTGATCCTGGAAGGCGGTCGGCTCAGCCGGCCGCCTTTCCTGTGTCGGTGATCCGAGCCGGACAAAAAGAAGGGGCGGTTCCTGCGAACCGCCCCTTCGTCTTATATTGCCTTAAGTCGGGGGTCAGGCGCGACGCTTGACCAGGCCCAACAGGAACAGAAGGATCACGGCGCCGATGGTGGCGACGATGGTCGAACCGATCCAGCCGCCCCAGCTGATGCCCAGGGCGCCGGCGATGAAGCCGCCGATCAGGGCGCCGATGACGCCGACGATCAGATTGGTGATCAGGCCGTGGTTACGACCCATGATCTGTTCCGCGAGCCAGCCCGCGACGATGCCGATGATGATCCAGGCGATAATGCCCATGAGTTTGGTCCCTTCCTTCAAAAGCCAAGCTGCCGACTAAATGCGTCCGCCCCGATCGGGTTGCGCAACCCCGTCCCGATTCCCGGACAGGGGCCGCCAGCCCTTGCGAAGCCCGATTCCGGCATGGCGATTGCGAGGTTTCGGGCGAGCCGTGCCAATTCGGGACGGGTTGCAGATGAGGAATTGGGGGCCATGGCCACCGACATCGATCTCCACCTGGGCCGCCGTCTGCGGCGTCGCCGTCGCCTGCTGGGGCTGACGCAACAGCAGTTGGCCGTGCAGGTGGGCATCCGCTTCCAGCAGATTCAGAAATACGAATGCGGCGCCAACCGCATCTCGGCCGCCCGCCTGTGGCAGCTGGCCCAGGCGCTGGAGACGCCCGTCAGCTATTTCTACGACGGCGTCGCCGAAGCCCTGGAGACCAAGGGCGGCCTGCCCACGGCCCAGGAGGTCTTCTCGCGCAAGGAGACCCTGGATCTGATCCAGGCCTATTATCAGCTGGAAGAGCGGCCGCGCCGCCGCCTCCTGGACCTGGCCAAGTCGCTGCACGACTCAAAGGACGTCGCCGCCTGATCTGACGCCTCAGCCGGGCCCCTTTCGGTTCCGTCCCGACCGATCATGCTCTAAGAGCCGCGCATGACCGAGTTCGAATCCTTCGCCGTGGAACTGGCGCACGCAGCCGCGCGCGTCACCCTGCCCTTCTTCCGTTCCGACATCGGCCATGAGGACAAGGGCGGCGCCAAGGGGTTCGACCCCGTGACCGAGGCCGACAAGCAGGCCGAGGCGGCGATCCGCCGCCTGATCGCCGAACGCTATCCCGACCACGGCGTCATCGGCGAGGAATACGGCGAGGACCGGCCGGACGCCGAACATGTGTGGATCCTGGACCCCGTCGATGGGACGCGGGCCTTCATCTCGGGCCTGCCTCTGTGGACCACCCTGATCGCCCTGCGCACCGGCGGCAAACCGACCGTGGGCGTGATCGCCCAGCCCTATCTGGACGAGATCTTCATCGGCGGCCCGTCCGGCGCCCGGCTGCTGCGCGGCCAAACCGAGACGCCTTTGGCCGTGCGGGCGTGCGAGCATCTGACCGAGGCCGTCATCTCGACCACCGATCCGAACATCTTCAACGGCGCCGAACTGGGCGCCTGGACCCAGGTCCGCGCCGCCGCCCGCCTGGCCCGCCTGGGCTGCGACGCCTACGCCTACGCCATGGTGGCGGCGGGCAGGATGGACCTGGTGGCCGAAACCAGCCTGAAACCCTGGGACTGGTCCGCCCTGGTCCCGGTGATCGAGGCCGCCGGCGGCCGGGTGGTCAACTGGCGCGGGGAGGCGCCGGACGGGAGCGGGCAGATTTTGGCCGTCGGGGATGAACGGCTGATTGATCAGGCGCTGGTGACGCTGAGGCGGGCGGCGGCCTGAGCAACGGAAGTCGGGATGTCTGCGAGGGGTGGTTAGCTGAACTTTGATCGCCTAACGTCGCGCCGCCCGTTGGAGGCAATGACCATGGATTTCACCTACGCTGCGGCGTTTGTCCTTTCCGTCGTCGTCGGGCTTACAAGCGCGCTGATTTTTATCGGCCGGAAGGGTCGCTCGTACTGGCGGTTCACCTTGATTACCTTGCTTGTTGCCGTGCTTGCCGACTTTGCGCTCCTCCTGGATTGGGGCCATGCGAGCGAGATGACCGCCGCGTTCCTGCTAATGGATGCCGCCTTCTTCTCGGCGTATGGATTGGCCGGTGACGTGACCCCCGTTTCTCATCCAGCCATAACGAGAGTCCTTTGGTGATCTGAACTGGGGTTGGTGGGGTTGGCAAGAGGCCGGTCAGCGTAG
>NZ_JACHOQ010000016.1 GCF_014199955.1 Brevundimonas aurantiaca | reverse complement strand
GCTGCGCAGACCGGCCTCTTGCCAACCCAGCCGATCACAGCTCAGATCAACCTAGGACTCTCGTTATGGCTGGATGAGAAACGGGGGTCACGTCAATCATCTGGAGGCGAGCCCGTGTCGGATCGAACTGGAGGTGTGGGAGACAAGGAGGCCGATCACGGCCTTCACGATCTCTATCGCGCCTATTCCGGTTGGCTCACGGCGCGGCTGAGGCAGCGCTTCGGCGACGAAACCGAGGACCTCGCCCAGGAGGCCTGGATCCGGGCCGCGCCATACAGTCGCAAGGGTCTGATCGAGCATCCCAAGGCGCTGCTTTTGAAGATCGTCGACAACCTGATCATTGATAAGGCCAGGCGGCGGGGGCCAGCGCCTCTCGGGGCCAACGATCGGCTGGACCCTGATCCGCTCGTGGATCCCGCCTCTCAGATCGACATGGTCCTTCTCAAGCAGATCGTTATGACGATGCCGCCCCGACTAAGGGACGTGTTCGTCTTGAGCCGTTTCGCGCATCTGGAGTATCAAGAGATAGGCGAGCGGCTGAACATCCCCGTGACCACGGTCCAATGGCGGATGATCAAGGCGCTCGAGTACTGCGCAGCCCAGTTGCGGCTGTAGCCGATGGGGAACGCCATGAGCGACCCGCAGAGCGCGACAGGCGTTGCGGACCGTGAAGCGGTCGAGTGGCATGTCCGACTCGGGGAACGCCCCGTGTCCGCCGACACGCTCCATGCGTTCAAGACGTGGCGCGAGACCGCTGGCAACGTGGAGGCCTATCACAAGGTCGAGCGTCTTTGGCGGAGCACGGGATCCCTCTCGTCGGATGGCGACATCCAGAACCTGACCCAGGCCACCTTGCGGACCTCAAGGCCAAGGACGAAACGCGAATGGTCCAGACGGCTCTTCCCGGTCGCGGTCGTCCTCGTCCCCGTGGCCGCCCTGGCGCTAGCGCTGGTCTTCTGGTTGCCCACGCGAGGCCTGTACGAAACGGAGATCGGCGGCCAACGGGTCGTCGCGCTCGACGACGGGACCCAGGTCCGGCTGGATACGGACACGCGGATCAGGGTGCGGTTCGCCTCTGGCGAACGGCGGATCGTGCTCGAACAGGGTCAGGCGTTGTTCACCGTCGCCCACGATGCGACCCGCCCCTTCAGGGTCGAGGCCGGGGGCACGGAGGTCACGGCCCTGGGCACCGTCTTCGACGTCCGGCGCGAATCCACCGGGGCGCGTGTGACCCTCGTCGAGGGATCGGTCGCGGTCACCGATGTCCAGGCCGAGACCCGCAACTGGCGCCTGACCCCGGGGCAACAGGTCCAGACATCGCGTCGTGACCCTGCGCCGGTTGCTGTCGATGCGACGGTCGAGACGAGTTGGTCGCAGGGTCACCTGGTCTTCCGGGGCACGCCGCTGCGCGACGCCGTCGCCGAGGTCAATCGCTACCTTCCGGACAAGATTGTCCTGGCGGCCGGGCCTGCATCGGAGGTCGCGGTCAACGGCTCCTTCGCCACGGGTGACAGGGACGCCTTCGTCGCGGCCGTCTCGGATCTCTTCGGTCTGACCGCCCAGCCGCAGGCCGACGGCGGCGTCCGCCTCACCGCGCGATCCGTCGGCGGATAAAAATTTCAGGCTCCAACTCAGATGAGATGACGGCCCTGCGTCTCCTGTTCGACGCGCCGTTGCGTCAGAGAGGACCTAACTCATGACCATCTGCACCCGAAGCCTGCTTGCCGGCGTCGCGCTCGTGCCCATCGCCGCCGTGGCCTTCGCCACCGACGTGCAGGCCCAAGAGGCCCGCGAGTTCAATATTTCCAGCGGCTCGCTGGACGCGGCGCTCATCGCCTACGCCCGGCAGGCCAATGTGCAGATGCTCTATACCGCCGACCTCGTGGCCGGCCTTCGGACACCGGGACTGAGCGGACGGCATGCGCCGGACACGGCGCTGGATCGCCTGCTCGCCGGAAGCGGCGTCGTCTGGTCGCGCAGTCGGCCGGGCGTGATAGTTCTGCGCCGGGCTTCGGCGCAGCAGGCGGCGACCGACGACGCCACCGTCATCGACGAGGTTGTCGTCACTGGGACGCTTTTGAGAGGCCCCGGGGAATCGCCGTCCCCCGTGACCGTGATCTCGCGCTCGGACCTCGACCGGCGCGGCGACGCCACGGTCGCCGACGCCCTCGTTCGGCTGCCTCAGTCCTATTCGGGCAACGCGACACCCAACAGCCTGCTGCTGGGCGCCGACTCGCTAGGAAGCAACACCTCGACGGCGACGGGCGTGAACCTCCGAGGGCTCGGGGCGGACGCGACGCTCGTTCTGGTCAATGGGCGGCGCCTGGCGGGGACCGGAATGAAGGGGGAGTTCGCCGATGTCTCGGCGATCCCGGGTGGAGCGGTCGAGCGCGTGGACGTGCTGCTCGACGGCGCCTCGGCCCTGTATGGATCTGACGCGGTGGCCGGCGTGGTGAACGTCATCCTGCGGCGGAGCTATGAGGGTCAGGAAACCCGGCTGCGCGCCTCTGCGGCGCAAGGCGGGGGCGAGGACCTGCTGGCGTCCCACCTGTTCGGGACGCGGTGGGAGACCGGCTCGGCGCTCCTGTCCTACGAGTATCAGCATCAATCGGCGCTCAACTCGGCGGACCGCGACTACACCGCCACCGGCGATCTGAGGCCCTGGGGCGGCACGGATCGCCGCAGCTTCTACGGGCCGCCCGGCAGCATCGTTGTGTTCGACGCGTCTCGCGGCGCCTATCGCAGCACCTATGCGATCCGACCCGGTCCCGACGGCACGGCGCGCACGCCGTCGGACTTCGAGGCAGGCGGCGCCAACCTCGGCAACCGGCGGGCCGACGTCGACATCCTCCCGCTCCAGGAGCGCCACAGCGCTTATGCGAGCGTCCGCCAAGACCTCGGTTCGCACATCGAAGTGTCCGCCGACGCCCGCTTCAGCCGGCGGACGTTCGAATACGCCAACCTCGCGCCCGTGAGCATTCTCACCATCGGACGCAACAACCCCTTCTTCGTATCGCCGACCGGTTCGGCCTCCCACCTGATCGCCTACAATTTCATCGGCGACCTCGGTCCGACCGAGAGCTACGGCATGTCGCGCAGCCTCGGCGGGACCGCCGGGATCGAGATCGCGCTGCCGAGGGACTGGACGCTGGAAGCCTACGGCGCCTTCGCCGAGGAGCTCAGCGAAGGCGGCACGAACAACCAGCTTAACAGCACCTTCCTCGCCGAAGCGCTGGGCAACGCCGTCGACAATCCGGCGACCTCCTACAACGCAGCCCGGGACGGATACTTCAATCCCTTCGGGTCGGGCGGGGCCAACGGCGACGCGGTTCTGGATTTTATCTCGCAGGGCTACACCTGGTCCCGCTACCGCAGCCGTATCAGCTCCGCCAATCTGATGCTGGACGGCTCACCCCTGAGACTGCCGGGCGGGGACCTCCGGATTGCGATCGGCGCGTCGTTCCGGCGCGAGGAGTTCAACCGTCGCAGCCAGAACTTCGCTTCGGGCGTGGCTCCGGTCATCACCATCGGCGACCCCCAGGTCCGCGACATCGGCGCCGTCTTCATGGAGGTGCGGGCGCCGCTGGTGGGCGAGGCCAATGCAATGCCCGGGATCAAGCGTCTGGAGCTTACCCTGGCGGGGCGCGCCGAGGACTATGACGACGTCGGCACGACCTCCAATCCCAAGATCGGCCTGATCTGGCAGCCCTCGGACCCGTTCACGGTTCGCGCCAGCTGGGGGACGTCCTTTCGCGCCCCCGCCCTCACCGAAGTCTTCGATCGGGTCCAGCTCGGTCCCCTGACCGTGTCCGACTCCGGGGTCAGCCGCGTGGCGATCCTGCAGTCCGGCGGGAATACCGACCTCGAACCGGAAACGGCCGATAGCCTCACCCTCGGGGTCGAATGGGCGCCCCGGCCCGGCATGCGGTTCAGCGCGGGCTATTTTGACATCCGTTTCGAGAACAAGATCGGTCGACCGGCGCTGGAGAACATCACCAGCATCCTCGTCGATCCGAGCCTGTCGCCGTTCGTCACCCGTCTCACGCCCGGGAATGCGGCCGATCTGGCTCGCGTCCAGGCTTTCCTCGCCGACCCGCGCTTCGTCTCGCCAACCCTTTATCCGGCGTCGTCCTACTCGGTGATCCTCGACGGCCGATGGGCCAACACCGGCGAACTGAACGTCGAGGGGATCGATCTGGCGGGCAGCTACGACTTCGACGTAGGAGACAACGCTTTCGGTCTCTCCCTCTCGGCATCCTACCTGCTGGACTACAGCCGTCGGGTGACCCCGGTGGCCGTTCGCGAGGACGTTCTCGGGTTGGTGGGCTTCCCCGTCGATCTCCGCGCCCAGGCCGCCGCAACCTGGACGCGCGGGGACTGGTCGACGCGGATCGGCGTCAACCATGCCGCCGACTACCGCGACGCGGCGGGGCGGACCATCGACGCCTTCACGACCGCCGATCTTCAGCTGCGCTGGGCGGGGGTCGGAACCGGATTGGCCGAGGGCGTCGAGGTGGCCCTGACGATCCAGAACGTCTTCGACGCGGACCCGCCCTTCTATGACTCCCCGCAAGGCTTCGGCTTCGATCCGGGGCAGGCGGGTCCGCTTGGCCGGGTCGCGGCGTTCCAGCTGATCAAGCGCTGGTAGGCCGTCATGCCCCGAGCTGCTTCGAGCGTACGCCAGACGGCGTCCGCAGGACGCCGCGCGCGTTCGCGCGCATTTGTCGCCGCCTCGGCCTTCATCCTACTGTCGGGCGCGGGATGGGGTGCTGCCGCGCAGATCCCACAGAACGCTCCGGCGGGAGTTGAGGTCGCCACCGGATCTCCCTCGCCCGCAACACCGGGTCGTCCCTATCGCACGGATGACATGCTCGCGGCGGAGTCCTTCGGCAACGCCACCATCGATCCGACGGGGCGGTGGGCGGTGTTTGAACAACGCGCGCCCTACGACCAGGCGACGTCGTTCGAGTTCGGTCTCCGCAACCCATGGACCGTGAGCCGTCTGAAAGTGGTGGATCTGGCCTCGGGCCGGCCTGCTGAGAGCCTCCTTCGGCCGGAGGAGAGAGACGGCCACGTCCTGGGGCCCTGGTCGCCGTCCGGGCGCAGACTCCTGATCTTCCGTCTCAGAGATCACCGGTGGCAGGCCGGGGTCGTGGAAATGTCGGATCGGACGGTCCACTGGTTTTCCCTGTCGCCGGAGCTCTCTGTCTTCGGGGAGGCGGCGCAATGGCGTTCGGACGACGAGCTCCTGCTGCTGGTGAGACCCGATGGATCGTTGCCGCAATGGTTGGCCAGCGGTGCGCGAGGCAGGCGAGCGCTCGAGGCGCGCTGGCGTGCGACGGACGCCGGTGGACCGGCGCAGCGGACCTCCCTCGGCAGCGGCGCCTTCGCCGGCGACATGCCCCAGCCTCCGCAGAACCAGGCGGTCAGACTCGACGTTCGTTCAGGCATCGCCACCCCGCTCGCCGCAGGCTGGTTCTACGACCTCGAACTCTCCCCGGACGGAGATCGCCTGGCGCTGGTCGAGACCGCCACGGCGGCGACCTTCGACCCGACAACAGCGTTCGAGCCGCAGGCCATTGATCGGGAGCGAAGGCTTCGCATTGCCGACCTGCGGACGGGCGCCGTGACCTCGCCGCTGGGCGACGCCGATATCGCCCCGAGCCTGCTGGCCTGGTCGCCGGCCTCGGATCGTCTGCTGGTGTGGGCGCGCGGCGCCGAAGGATGGGAGGCCGGCGACCTTCTCGGCGTCGACCCGGACGGTGACGCCGTGCAGCGCTACGATCTCGGCGGTCTCAGGCCCTACACCGGCGGCGGGGTGGCCACATTCAACAGCGTCTATGCGGACTGGCTGGGAGACTGGCCTGTCCTCTTCGCCCACACCGCGACGGGCGAGCGCAACGACTGGCACCGGCTCGGACGCCAGGGCGCCGTCAACCTGACGGCGGCGCTCAGTCCGCCGTCCGTCGACATCGGGGCCATCGACGGGGAGCGGCTATTGCTGGTCGCCGGAGGCCGCCCTTGGGCCGTGACCGTCTCTGGCGAAGCCGCGCCGATGGTCGCTCCGACCGGCGTCGTGACCGGCTTCGACGGCGCAGGCTATCTGGAGTCGCAGCGACGCCAGCGGAACTCTCCACCCCGGCGGGGCTGGATGGCGGTGCGCCTGTCCGATGGTGCGATCGCCCGCCCGGACCTCGATCCTGACGTGATGGCGACGGGCGACGCCTTCGTCTCCGGCGTCTACGCCGGCGCCGACGGCGTCATCGTCCGCACCGTGGAAAACGGGGTCCAGACCTTGCGCCTTCAGCAGCCGGGTCGCCCCGACCGGACACTGTCGATGATCAACGCATGGATGGGAGAGATCGACTTCCCCGAGCCCGAACGGGTCCGCCATCGGGGGGCGGACGGCGTAGAGCGGTTCAGTTGGCTCTATCGCCCCCGGCAGTGGCGGGGGGAGAAGACGCCTCTGGTCGTTCTCTCCTACCCAGGCGGCCCTGCGGCCGCGCCGTCGGAACCCGCCGCGCTCAACGCCTGGGCCAACCCCCAGCTTGTCGTCTCCGGCGGATATGCAGTGCTGATCCCGATCGTGCCTCTCGACCGGGAGAAGGAGCCCGCGGAGGACTACGCTGAGGATGTCCTGGCGGTGGTCGACGCCGCCCTCGCGCAGTACCCGGATCTGGATCCGGACCGCGTCGCGCACTGGGGACACAGTTTCGGCGGCTATGCTGGGTTGGTCGCCGCCACGCAGACGGACCGGTTCAAGGCCATCATCTCCGTTGCGGGCCTGTCAGATCTTGCGACCGCCTGGGGCGAGTTTTCTCCCGCCAACCGGGACAATCCGGAGTTCGGACTCTCCTTGCGCCAGCGCATCGGATGGGCCGAGGAAAGCCAGGGGCGAATGCGCGCGCCGCCCTGGACCGCGCCTGACCTCTATGTCCGGAACAGTCCCCTGTTCGGCGCGGACCGGATCTCGGCACCGGTTCTTCTCGTCCACGGTGACCGCGATCTTCTGCCGAGCACCCAGTCCGAGATCATGTTCTCGGCGCTCTGGCGACAGAACAAGGATGCACGGCTTCTCACCTACTGGGGCGAGGGCCATCACCTCTGGAGCCCGGACAATATCCGGGATCTTTACACGGAGATCGTGGCCTTCCTCGACCGCACCCTCAGCTCGGGCGAGGTCCCGCCGGTACTCAGACCCCAGCCCCGATCGCCTCCCAGCGCCGGACCCAGCTCTCCATCACTGCCGCCATCGTGAAGTCCGGGACGCTGCCTTTCCAGAGCAGACGGTCAGGGTCGAGGAGGGCTTCCGTACGACCCCGGTCGATAAGTCCGCGCGCAGCGAGGCGACCCCCGAGCAGGTGGTCTCTCAGGAACGGAATGCTCGCGGCCGCCTGGCGCCCGAAGTAGGCGGTCATCTCACCCTTGGATCGCCTGTGCAGGATTTCGGGCGGCAGTCTGTCGGCGAAGGCCGCGCGCGCCAGCCTTCGATCGGCCCGACCGTCGTCGGTGAGGAGGGGAACGGACAGTCCGAGCGCCAGTTCGACAACGGGCTGAGCCAGAAGCGGATGGATCAGGTCGGCAGCCTCCGTTCGGCGGCACTGGCTCTGATAGGCCAGGCCCGCCGCCACGGATTCGATCTGGAGACGTTTGGCCGGCGGGACCGTTTCCAGCCCGCGTAGCCACGGATGCAGATCCCTTTCTGCATCGTGCGAAACGCTCTCCGGATTGAAGATGGACAGTCTGCGTGCCGACCGGTCGAGCGGAGCGCGTCGCGGTGTGCTCAGGGCGGTGCGCAGAAGGGACCAGGTCGATCGGCGTGTCCACCGCGCCAGTTGCGGTAGTGCGGGGCTGAACACAGCGCCGAGACCCCGCTCGCGAAGGACGTCGGTGAAGATGTCCGGAACCCCCATCTGGAAGAAGACCCCGTCGCCACCCTTCCCGGTCAGGAGGGCGTCGACGCCGGCCTCCCGGCAGGCTTCCGCGACGGCCGTGTCGAACGAGTAATCTCTTCCATTCACTCCGGGTCTGGGACCTCGAGCGGTGACCTCGAACCCTTCCGTCGTCATCGGCCTGATCGCGCGTTGAACGCAGTGCGGTTCGAAGCCGAGGCGATCTCCGAGGGTTCGAACGAACCGACGCTCGTCGCCTTCGGCGAACGGGCCGAACATGTTGAACCAGAGGTGCGGGGTCGCTCCCCCAGCCTGAAAGCCGCCGGCGACAATCGCAGAATCGAGCCCGCCGGACACTTCGACGCCCGGCCGTTCGATGACCTTGGCGAAGGCGGCGAGGCAGCCGTCGATCCGGCCTCTCAGCCAGGCTGCGGCTTCGCGGGGATCGGAGGTGACCGAGGCGGTGAAGTCTACCGGACGCCACAGCGGAGTCGTTCGCCGGGCGTTGAGATCGGTCAGGTCGCCGGCCTCGGCGACCCTGATCCCGATCAACGGACTGGCCGCGGTCGCATTGATGGGGTCGCGCAGCAGACCGCCCACCACGTCCCAGTCGATCTGGACCGGCGGCGCGGCGCTTTCCAGCAGCCAGTCGGAGAGTTCGGAGGTGACGACCTGGACACCTTCGTACCGCCAGGCCGCGCATTCATGGGCGCCGGAAGGGTCCCGCAGGATCTGGCGGACCTGGCCTCGCGGCGTCCTGAACATCCCGATGTACCGCCCCCAGTACCGCCGGATCAGGGCGCGTGCGCGGTCGGCGTCGTCGCCGTGCGTCGGGATAGGGGTTCGATCCCCGTCGAGGGCATCGAACAGGTCGCCGAGGACGAGCAGATGCTCGCCGGCGGGATGGTGGACCGCCAGGGGCCTCGGCCCCTTCGTGCCGAGCCACGCCTGCTCCATGACCTGGACCGGGACAAACCCTCGGGCCTGGGCTTCAGCCACAAGGCCTTCGGCGAGAGCAAGGTTGCTGGTGTCGGACCAGGCGAGATGCAGAAAATGCCCCACCTCAGACGACCATGATCGGGGTGTAGACGGCGACCCGGTCCGGCTCGTCGTCGAGCACCGCGTCGCCGACCTGCAGCCAGCAGTGGGCGGAAAATGGCCAGGTGCGAACCCCGAACACCCATCGCACGTCTCCGCCTGCGTCCCGGATCAAGGTCCTCAGCAGGTGCGCCCGGTAGAGGCAGGCGCCCTGTCCCGGCGCCCAAGGCAGGAGGCGCACGAAGGCCGCCGTCAGACGGGCGACCTCCTCTTCGGACAGGCTCGAGGAGGGGGAGCGCCGGCGGTGCGTGGCGAGCAGACTCGCGAGGGATCGGGATTCGAAATTCCGTCCCTCGCGCCACCAGGACCACCAGAACCGCGTGGTCGCAACCACATCGATCGCAGGCGACGGCGGCAGGGGAAGGGCTCGGGTCGGCGCCGGCGGCGCGACGGCCCGGGTCTCACCCGAGGGGCCGAGAAACCCGCCGTCCCGAAGTTGCTCCAGCACGGGTTCGGGGGCGACGATAAGGTCGCCACGGACTTGTATCACCGTTCCGGCGCCGGGCAGGCAGCTGTAAGCGTCCGTCCGTTCATCGAGCACAATGACGTCTTCATCGACGACAGCAAAATGCAGATGCTCCCAAAGGTGGGCGAGAGCGCTCCCCGGCTCGGCGACGAAGGGCGTGGGGGAATCGAAGGTCTGGTTCTCCATGAGGCACGCGCGCGGCGGCTGGGGACGAGCGCCGCAAAAGGCGTTCGTCCCCGAGGCCGTCAGGCCCCGCCGTCGTACGGCATTTCCTCGTGTTCGAGGGGCGGGCCGATCACCGCGCCCCTCGTCAGAACAGTGACGGGACCGAGGTCGATCAGTCGGATCTGAGCGATGCCAGTCATGAGAGCCTCCAGGTTGTGAGGCCGCAGGATTGCGGCAGCCTATGGAGCCGCTCCGAAGCCGGCGGTCGCAATCTATATCTGTCGTGTATTTGAGCCTTGTCGATCGGACAGGAGCGAATGCACAAACGTCGCCGCGACGGCTGTCGGGCGACCGGTCATCCTCAATGTGGGGCAAGACGAGCGCCGCGAACGACGCTCGTCCCGGGCGATCAGGCCACGCCGTCGAACGGCGTCTCTTCGATCTCCAGCGGCGGCCCGACGATGGCGCCCCGGGTGAGGGCGGTGACGGGTCCGAAGCCGATCAGTCGGATCTGAACGGTGCTGGTCATGGTAGCCTCCATTCGCAAGTCGCCGCGGATTGCGGCAGGTCATGGAGCGCCCGCGGTGACCCCAGCGGCAATCTATATCTGTCGTGTATTTCAACTGCTGCGGCTCAGACCTCATCTTCCGGCGGTTTGCCCGCCAGACGGTCGCGGCCCGCGTCGAGCCAGGACTCGGTTTCCTCGCTCTTGGCCCGGTTCTCTTCCTCCAGCTTGCGGAAGGTCTCGGTGAAGGCCTCGATCAGGGCGCGGGGATCGAGCGTCAAAAGCCGGTCTCCCATCTTCCGGACGAACTCGCCCAGGGCGATGAGGAAGATCAGCATGAGCTTGCTGTCAGCCGTCTGACGCGCGAACTCGATCGAGCCGAGCGAAGGGCCGAGCAAGAGCGACCACGGGTCGCAGTTCGTCGCGACGGCGAACCGGTGAACGTAGTCGAGGTTCACCCGGCCAGCGCCGGCTTCAAAGTATTCGTAGGTGCGAAGCGGCAGGTTCATGGCGGTCGCCACCTGCTGGGCGGTCATGTTTCGGGCACGCCGCACCGTCCGCGCCGCCAGACCGATCAGCCGTGCATCACTCAACTTTTCTGGTGGATCGGAAAGCATAGGCGATTCGACCTTTCACCACTGAAGGTGCTGTGTTGGGTGTGTCGAATCAATGCAGGCGTGTGCGACTTTTTTGAATGGTTCCGGAGCGAGACGAAGAACCCGCAAGAAATCGGCGGGGCGCGCGCCAGAGCATGGCGGCCTGTCCGAAGAAGATTTTCGCAGACGAACTCGCCGGTCTGGGGAACGATGCTTGGGTGGACGATCAGGGGGCGGACCGGGGTCCGAGCAGATCGGAATCTGAACATGGCGCGTAATCGCGACCCGTTCACCCAGGCGCTGTCGTCTTTGCGTGAGCGTATTCATTCGGGAGCCCTGGCCGGCGGGTCGCCGGTCATTGTTCAGGACGAGGCCCGGCGGCTGCGCCTGTCGACCACGCCGATCCGAGAGGCTCTTGCTCGGCTGAGCGGAGAAGGACTGGTCGAGCGTGCGTCGACCGGCGGTTATGTCACCCTGCGGCTGGACGCCACCGCAGCCCGTGACCGTTGGGCGATGCATGGCCACTACGTCCGCATCGCCGTCGAGGTGAACCTGCGCGCCCTCGGAGCCGTGCGTCCGCCGGCGCCCGCTTACGAACACGGTCGTCCCATAGCGGCCGTGAACCGGCTGTTCGCGACCATCGTCTGCAGCGCCGGCAATCAGGCCTTGTGGGACGGATTTCAGAAGGTGAGCGGACAGCTCGATCTGGTGCGCCGCCATGAGGCGACCCTGTTTGACGATCTCTGTGACGAGGCGATAGGGCTCTATACCGCCTACAATGAGGAGGCCGCGCCCGCGTTCGCTGCGACCGTCGGGCGCTACCATGACCGGCGCATCGGGGCGGCTGGCGCACTGGCCGCTCTGGTCTTCGCCGGCGTCGGGCCTCGGGAAGAGGTGGCGCGAAGTGGGACGGAGTGAGGGGATCAGGCGGCCTCGATCACCAGGATCGTTGTGCGTGAGCAGCGGCGCTCGTGATAGGATTCCAGCAGACCCAGGAGCGCCGGGATCCGCCCGTCGACGATCACCTCCACCATGGTCCTTACGGTCGCGCCGTCAGTTTCTTCATGGATGCGCTCGGCCTTGAGAACGGCCTTGAGCCGGTCGACGACACGTTGATGGGCCAGCACAAGCGCGGCGTTGGTCGACTGGTTGATGATCGCGTCGAAAAGGGCCTGAACGCCGTCGAGCGGATCGACCGCAACGGCCGCCTTGCGCAAAGGTGTGAGCCCGCGGGGGTAGAGGGTCAGCGCGGCGTGGAGATAGGCGAGCTGGAGTTCGAACAGGTCGATGATCTCCGCCGGGCTCAGCGACGGGTAGAAGTAGCCGCGTCCGCGTCTGCGCTCGATGAGCCCTTGTCCCGCGAGACAGGCCAGGGCTTCCCGGACCGGCGTGGCGCTCAATCCCACCTCCGCCGCCAGCTCCGTCACCACGATCGGCTCGCCCGGAACAAACCGGCCCGCCTCGGCGAACCGCTTTAGAGCACCCAGAGCCGCTCCATAGGGGTCTCGTGGTTCGGAAGTCTGCATGACGCCCTCGACTGAACAATGGGCGGACCGGGAAACGGGGGGAGGCCGATCCGATTACACAAGTTAGTGCAGATATATTTGATGCAATGCAAGGTTATATTTTGACCGCCAATAGATTGCGTGTGACCCGCAACTTTTTTGCGGACGATCACCGAACTTCTTGCGTATTGGGAGCTTCGGAGGGCGTCGTTCTACTCCGGTCGTGTGATAGTCTGTCCAGAGACAGCAACTGGGGGGCGAAGTCGGTCCTGTTCCGCGATATCTGGCGTTCGCGCGGTCGGCCCAATGCCGACCCCCGCCCATTCAAGAGGACCGCGCCCGCATGACCCAACGTTTCGAGACGCAGATCCAGTTCACATGCCCGGATTGCCACGCCCTGGCGGTCACGAGCGCGGAGGTGCCCGAGCCGGACTGGAGCGCAGCCGAAAGCATGTCGGACCTGAACTCCGAGGGCGAAACCGAGGTCGAATGCCCCCACTGCGAAACCGTCTTTGAGGCCTATGTCGTGAACAGCGCAGGCAGTTGCGAGGTCAGGCTCAACGCCCATCCTGAGACGGCGGTTTCGGCGGATGTCGCCTTCTACTCTCCCGAGGAGGATTGGTCCGACTACGCTCTCCCGGAAAACCCGCTCTCAATCTGGGCGGAGTCGTTCGAGCAGGCGCAGGCCTATCTCGATGCCCACGGCTCGGACGACGGCGGCGCCCTGATCAATCGGATGGTCTTCTCTCAGCACGTTGCGGCTCTCGAAGCCTTCCTCGGCGACACGCTTCTCAAGGAAGTGCTGGGCGACGAGAAGCGTCTGGGGCGGCTTCTCGCCGGCGACAAGGAACTGGCGAAGGAAAGGTTCACCCTGGCGGAGATCCAGGAAAATCCCGGCCTGATCCGAGACAGGGTCGGGGCCTATCTGGCCGACATCCGCTACCACAACCTCGCGAAGGTCGACACGCTGTACCGGATCGCTCTGGAGGTCGAACTCCTCAAGGAGCAAACACAGAGGGAGAAGCTGTTTGTCGCGATTCAGCATCGTCACGACTGCGTCCATCGAAACGGCCGCGACAAGAACAACGAGAAGCTGACGGTCTTCACCAAAGCCTATGTGACCGAAACGGCTGAACTCTTTCGGGCCCTGATCGAGAGGGTCGACCTGGCGCTCTCGCCCTTTTGAGTGACGGCTGGGCGGCGCACCGCTCCTGTCGGCGGTCCCGGTCCGTCGATCAGGTGCAAACGTTCGGCGCCCACGTCACCTCACCACGCACCCACGGCCTCGGTCGGCCATTCTCCGATGATCGCGCGTCGCCTGCACAACCGCGCCGCACGACGCCGGGAAGGGCTTCGCGCGAGCGGAATTCAGGGCCTCCGGATTGGCCGATCCGCTGCGATCGTGCGCGGGTTACGGCGCGCGACAACGATGATGTGCCGCAGGTCGGAAAGCTTATGCAGAAACCCTTGAATCCGTGGGCGGGATGCCACCGGGATCGTCGAGAGCACGACATCGAGAGGCAGTTCGAGGGGTGGGTAACCCGAGGCTTGTTGAGGGGCGTGGGTCTTGAGGACGACGCCGTGCGCCTGGCTCGCCGCCCAGGCCCCTTCAAGCAGTCCAAGCCAGTTCATGGACACCACGCGCCCTGTGCGGCCGGCCGCGATTTCCTTTACCCCCGCGGTCGCAAGCGCACGCATGCGCTCGCCCTCTTCGCCATCGACCGAGAGCCGATCATTCTGCGGCAGCTCTCGGACGTGTCCCAGGGTTCGTTCGATCAGGACGCCGGCGATCATCGGCTCCAGCGCCTGACGGACAGTGTCTTCAGAGGCGAGAACGCCGTGAGGCTCGAGCAACTGCAGTGCGAGCGCCAGCTCGGGAACGCGAGCCTGCATCATCGCGGTCCGCAGAGGCGCCAGGTTCGACGGATCGATCTTCAACGATCCGCCGATCAGTCGGATCGGCAATGTCCAGTAGGTTGAAGGAATGTGCTGGATGAGCGGGTTTGGTCCGCCGAAAGCATCGATCAAAAGGCGGATGTAACTCGGCCGGAGCGAGCCCTGCGCCGAGACGAAGGTTTCCGCCCAGGCGCGGAGGCGGGGCTGGTTTTCGGGGGTCTGGAGAAACTCCAGAACGCCCTCCTGCGCGAGGGTCCCGTAGAGGACATGGTCGCCTGCCTGCGGCGGGCAGCTCAACATCCGGGAGGCCACGAGGAATTCGGCGAACGACCGGTGCGGGAAATAATAGATGTCGCCGGCTTTCCGCTCCAGGAAGGCCCCGGCGAGATACTCCCGACGCTTGTGTTCGACCTCGTGCGCGTCTCCATCCGGCAAGTCCGCGAGAAGGTCCGATGGAATGACCTCCGCGACGAAGCTCGTTGCTGCGGCCCGATCTCTCCAAAGCCAAAAGGCGAGTTCGGCCAGGAAACGAAGTCGATCTTTCTCGCCGATGGGGGTGCGGGCGGGCTTCTCGGCCTCACGGCGCGCCAGCGACTGAAAGAACTCATCATAAAGCGACCAGCGCGACGGGCTTCGGCGCAGTCGGGTCAGATCCTGTTCGCGGTCCGCCGCCATTTCGGCGAGGATTTTCAGATGGACGGGGCGTCCGAAAACCGCAGGGTCCGCCGCCGCGAGTTCGGACACCTCCTGGCGACGCTTGTCGACCCACTCCGCATCCGCACCCCCATCGCCCGAGGTTCCGGCCTGATAGGCCAGAAAGCCGGCGATGAAGAGATCGCGCTCCGCGTCGCTGAAATCGGCGAGGCGGTACTCCCTGAACTCGGGCCAGCCCGGCAGCTTGCGCCAGCGATCCTGCGCAGGGATGCGCCCTTTCAGTACATAGTGGTGTTCGGCGTCGGTGGTGAATGCGGAGGGGCGGCCCAGCAGAACCACCTTCGCCCCCGGTGTGATGAGCTGATTGAACTGACCGACCTGCGCGCGGAACTCCGAGAAGGACATCGCGTGCTTCATCTCGTCGAAGCCGTCGAGGACGATCAGGAAACGGCCCTTGCTGTTGAAGTCCAGGAAGCGGGTGAAGTTGTATCCCCGGACATTGTGCTGACTCGTCAGCATCGCGCCGAGGAAGCCCTCCAGATCGCTGTAGCGGGACAGCCCGCCGAGCTTGATCAGGATCGGACGGCGAGCGCTGGGATCCGTCAGAGCCTGCGCCGCCTGCTGCGTCACGAGGCGTTTGGCGAAACTCGATTTGCCGGCCCCGTAACCGCCGAGGATCGCCAGCGGCGTGGGGTCTTCCGTAGCCAGCCATGCCACGACCTCGTCGATCAGACCGACGACCTCGCCTTCGGATTCGGCCATGGCCAAACATCGAGGACCCCCGGATATCGGCACGCCAAGGTTTAAGTCGAAGGTATTTGCCTGATCTCGCCATCGGCAACGAAGCCGGCAAGCCGCCGCTTTGCCTCCCGCCTTCTCTAGGCGCCTTTCGCCTAGAGAAGGCGCTCAAGCGTCGCTAGAAATTGCATGACATGCATACGTTTTGCAGGCGTGGTCGCCTCTAGGCGTGCAGCGAGCCTCCCGAGCTGATCGACGGTGGATGTCGCCTTCTCCCCACTGAGCCACGCCTCCAATGCGGACGTGGCCTTCTTCCCCGGCTTGACGGCGTTCGAGAGGATTTTACTGAGGTGTGGCTGGGTCATTCCGCAGGCGATCGCGACCTGCGCCTGGCTTAAGCCCAGCTCCGAAATCCTCCGCCTGATAGCGTCCGTATCGAGCATATTTCGGTTGACCAAACACCATGTAATGCATACAAATTGTATGCATTACATGGAGCTTCGGACCTTGCAACGCATCATCGGCGGCTCGGACGGAAATTATCGCTTTCTGGATCTTCCAGACGCTGACGAGTGGGTCATGCCAGGGGTCCGCTGGGGCGCTTTCGAACACGCCCTAACCCCGGCGTTCTGGGTCAGCCAAGCTTGGCTCGAAGGAACGCCGGCGGAAGGGTTCCAGCTCTGCAACACGCTGGTCGAAGAAGTGGTGACGTGTTTGCTGGGCGGCCATGGCGCCCCGGCGGAAGTTGGGCTTGCTGCCTCCGAGCGAGTGATCGATGCGTTGAACGCCGATCCGGAAGGCGCGCACGATCTGGCGTGGGCGGAGCGCTTGTTGACAGAGCCCCTGACCGTACACGGCCGTCAAATCCGCTATCGGTTCGCCTCCCAAAGAGCGAAGTATCTAGCTGGCACACTCGCCGGCCTGAACGAGATCGACGAGGACGACCTCGGCGATCTGGAGCTGCGAGACGCCTTGTGCGGGCTACCAGGCATTGGCCCCAAGACGGCATCGTGGATTGTTCGGAACCGGCGCGGTAGCGATGCGGTCGCCATTCTCGACGTTCATATCGTGCGGGCCTGCGTCCACATGGGCGTGTTCCCGGACAAGGCCGATCCCGCCCGTCATTACCTGGATCTGGAGCGCCGCTTCCTGGACTTCTGCATCGGTGCCGGCGCCAAGGCATCGCTTATCGACGCCATCATGTGGGGGACGATGCGGCGACTGGACCGCTCACTGATGAAACTACTGATTGACGGTGAAACGCCGATCGACGAGCGTCTGCCCCTACTCGAATGGGGGGAGAATCAATGTCAGGTAGTGGCGGAACGCGTAGCGACTCCAGAAGCTATGGGTCGGGTCAAACAGGCGGCGCGCAGGCGGGCGGAGCCGGTGGGGGGGCGGCGGATTCATGCATGATCGTGCTGCGCGGGCCGATTAACAGCCCGCAAGCAGCCATTCTTGCAGGCATGGTTCCGGGGAATACCCTGCAGGTCGCAGTCGATAGGACAGGCGCCGCCCCCGTACTGGTCGTGGAGAGAACACCTGGTGTTCGGGCCGGGTCTTTGACAATGGCCAACTACCTTAGCGTCATCACCTGCATCGACCGTGGCTTCGACTATGAAGCCACCATCATGACCATCAACGGCGGCATCTACGACGTGCGGATTGCCCGCGTATGACCACGTTCACGATTGTCGGCGGCGTGTACCGCGAACGATGCGTCGAGCCGCTGTGGGACGCCATATATGGTTCGGCAGGCCGAGCGCTGGCCGCGACCACGCAAATCGCCCCTGGGGCTCGTCTGGTTTCCTATGTCGATTCCGCCACGGCGACCGGTGCTCAAGCCCTGGCTGACGATTGCGGCGCCACGTTCGAAGGTCACCCAACACCCGCCAGCGTGTGTTTCGACTATCTGCACCCGTTGGCCGCGCCCCGGATCAACCCTCAACCAGGGACCGTGACCAACGAGCCCATCACCGTCTCCGGTGACGTGGTGTTGCGCTACGGGATGCTCGAAGGCGACGCCGTCGTCCACGCCAAGAAAGCCATCTACGACCCTCAATCCTCGTTCGGAACCCAGCCATTCGGCGCGAACGGTTCCACGGCGGAGCGCCTGGCCATAGTCCTCAACAAGGCGGAAGCGAAGTCGATGACCGGGATCGAAGATCCCGAAATCGCCGCTAAATCGCTGCTCGGCGATGGCGTCGAAGTGGTGGTGTTGAAGATGGGCCCCCTGGGCGCCCTGGTGATGACAGCCGACAGGGTTCAGCGGGTTCCGCTCTACAAATCAGCCAGCGTCTTCAAGATCGGTTCTGGGGATGTCTTCTCTTCGACTTTCGCTGCGCTCTGGGGCGTTCAGGGACTCGACCCCTTCGAGGCAGCAGACATCGCCTCCCGAGCAACGGCCTATTATTGCGAAAACCGCAGCCTGCCTCCGCCCGATCCGGAGGCGTTGCGTCAACAGAGCTTCGAGCCTCTGACGCCAGGCAAGGGCACCGTCTATCTCGCCGGACCGTTCTTCGACATCGGCCAGCGGTGGCTCGTCGAAGAGGCAAACGACTATCTCTTGGAAATGGGGGCGAACGTGTTTTCGCCTGTTCACGAGGTGGGGCCTGGCCCGGCGGACATCGTCGCTCCGGAGGACATTAAAGGCCTGGAGAGATCAGACGTGGTGTTTGCCATTCTCAACGGCATGGATCCCGGCACCATTTTCGAGGTCGGGTACGCTGTGAAGAAGGGCATCCCCGTTGTCGGCCTGGCCCAGAACGTCCGCCTCGAAGACCTGAAAATGATGGAAGGTACCGGGTGTGAAATACACAGCGATTTCGCGTCGGCCATCTATAGAGCCATCTGGGCCTTGCCCGCCTGATGGCCGCCCTTCTGCTTTCAGGCGGAATGGACTCGGTCAGCATCGCTTGGTGGAAACGACCGACGATCTCGATTTTCGTCGATTACGGACAGAAGCCCGCCCAGGCCGAAGAGGCTGCTGGTCGGGCCGCTGCCGAAGCGATGGGGCTGCGGTGTGAGGTCGTTCGGGCGGATTGCTCCGCCTTGGGCTCAGGCGACTTGGCGGGGCGCCCGGCGTCAGCCGTGGCACCGGCGAGCGAGTGGTGGCCGTTCCGCAACCAGCTGATCCTGACGCTGGCGGGAACGGCGGCGCTCCAGTTCGGTGAAACCGAACTCATGATCGGGGCGCTCAGGACGGACGGCCACCACGCGGACGGACGACCAGAATTCATCGGGAAGATTTCTTCGCTAATGGAAATGCAGGAAGGCGGACTAAGGGTGAGCGCGCCAGCGATCGGCTACTCCGCACCTGAGTTGGTCGAGGTCTCCCAGATTCCGCAAAGCGTCCTAGCGTGGGCTCACTCATGCCATACGGGCAACCTTGCCTGCGGGCAGTGCAGAGGCTGCGTCAAACATTTCGAGACGTGGGAAGCCCTTGGCTGGACACCCCACTGAACCGAAGCCGAACGCGACCGGAGAATGGTCGCCATTCGAATGGCCCGTTGGACCGTCGGAGCCATGCGCGGCGCCCTGGCCCGGCGCTGATCGGCTGTTTGCCGATGTGGCGTGGTCCCGCCGCTCAGCCGTCGGCGAGAGTATTGGCCTTGGCCCCGCCGGCAACCTTCTTCACCATCTGACAAAAGATGCCGACGACAGGCTCGTCGGCCGCGCGGGTATTCCAGTCCATCGGAGGATCACACCGTCCGCCGGAGGTCTTCACCCCTATAGCTTCCTATGCATCGGAGACGAGGACCGTCGCGCCCTCCTCTACGACCCGGCCACCCACGCCTTCATGCCGATGGCTGTTTCTAATCACGACCTGTACGGTCTGAATCATAGAGAGGTGTCGGAGATCTTGGGCTCCGCTCCTGGCGTTACGGTTCGCGTCGTGATCGACGCCGCCAAGGTTTCCGCCGCCTACCGCAATCCTGAAACTCTCATTCTTCGCGACGCGGGCGCGATCTTGTCCGTGGCGGGCATGCTGGCCGAATGGCTCGATCTGCTTGCCTGCCCTCTCGGGTTCATGGGCGGCGCTTTCCTTAATGTGATCGGCCTGCCTTCTGAGCGATTTATTGGAGCCGGCGGCTTTCAGTTGTCAGCCAAACAAGCCTGACAGCTAGAGGGGGCCACAATTCTGGGCACCCGATGACAGGCGCGCCGGTCAGTGGCGGACTCCGCAGGCGGACGAACTGGCCGGCGATCATCACGTTCCTGGTGCTTTCGGTGCTGTCACTAACAGCGGCGCTCGTCTCGACGGGTCCCGACGATGTCGTGCGTTGGGGCGGGGCCATGGGGCTGGTGGTCTTATCATGACGGGCGGGCTGGCCGTTCTCTATCGCCATGCGCCGACGTTCTCGCGGCCAGTGAATGACGCTCAAGATAAGGCGGCATAGGCGGCTCGCCGCGCCGAGCGGCGCGACCGACGGATCAAGGTTCCCGACTCGCGCGCCGTCGCTGATGCGCCAAGAGCGGACACCAACTGCCCGCCAACAAGACGACATTCCAATCGAGGCTCCGGGCTATCGAATGCCTGTGACCTCTCCGAGTGCCAAACACGGGAATCCGCTCTATTGCGGACAACAACATTCTCCGCCGCGATGCACTACCCGACCGTCACCTGATGCTCGGGGGTGAGGCAGCGGCCCAAATTGCTCGCTTCACCCCGCACAGCAGGAGAGCTTTGCTACATCCATGTCGAAGGTCTGTGCGGCGAGTTTCAGACCTTCGACCGTGGTCAGATAGGGGAAGATCGTCGCCCCCAGCTCGGCGGCCGTCATGCCGTGTTTGATCGCCAGCACCATCGTCTGAATTGCGTCCGCGCCTTCGGGGGCCATGATCTGCCCGCCGAGAAGGCGGTCCGTCGTCTTGTCGGCGATCAGTTTGATGAGCCCGCGTGTGTCGCGCGCTGCCAGTGCCCGGGGCACCTGATTGAGTGCGAGCAAGGACACCTTGATATCCAGTCCGCGCGCCCTCGCCGCCGTTTCAGTAAGGCCGACACTCGCGACCTGCGGGTCGGTGAATACCACCGCCGGCATGGTGCTGTTGTCGTAGCGATGGTCATTGCCGCCGACGGCGTTGCGCGCGGCCAGCTTCGCGGCATAGGCCGCCATATAGACGAACTGGTCACGCCCGGTGACGTCCCCGGCTGCGTAGACGCCTGGGGCCGTGGTCTCGAGATGGGCATCGACGACGATCCCGCCATGGCGGGACAATGCGACGCCCCGTGACTCCAGTCCCATGCCGTCACTGTTCGGCTGGCGGCCCGTCGCGATCAGCACCTGCTCTGCGGCGATGACCTCGACCGCCGCATCCCGGTCGCGCGCCGCGCCCTTGCCGGGCGGACGGTCGCAGGTGAGTTCGATCCCGTGCTTCGCGTGCACAATCCGCTGGTAGCCGACCCCGGTGCACACCCTGATACCCTCCGCCTCCAGATAGGTCTTAAGGGCGACGCTGAACTCCGGGTCCATGTCGGGCAACAGCCGGCTGCGGCAACAGATCGTGACGGCCACGCCAAGCCGGGCGAACATCTGTCCCAGTTCAACACCGACTACCCCACCGCCGATCACCAGCAGCGACCGGGGCAAACGTTCAAGCGCCAGCGCCGAAGTGCTAGTGAGCCACGGGACGCTATCCAGCCCCGGAATTTCGGGAACGGCGGCGCGCGCGCCCATCGCCAGAATAATCTTGCCGACCGGCATCGGTGCATCATCGACGAGCAACCTGCCGTCGACAAAGCGCGCCCGGCCTTCGACATAGGTCACGCCCGGATAGGCCGGCAGCAGGTCGACATATTTCTTCTGCCGCAGACCCGCGACCAGCTCATCCTTCGAGGCCGCGAGCGCAGCCCAGTCTTCCAGCTTGAGGCTGCCCCCCAGGCCGGGAAACCGACGGGAAGCCTGGCCGGCATGAACCGCTTCAGCGGCCCGGATCAATGTCTTGGACGGGACGCAGCCGACATTGACGCAGGTGCCGCCGATCGTCCCATGGCCGACCAGCGCCACCCGGGCACCCAGATCGGCTGCGGTGATCGCGGCGGAGAATCCCGCCGACCCCGCGCCGATGACGGCGACGTCGAAACTCGCATGGCCGGATTTTTTCGCGGTACCCGAACAGCAGTCGAGGTCCTTTGCGGGCTTGTTCATCGTGCAGTCCGTTCTGTTGGGTGGGCCAGTAGTGTCATGGGTTCAGCCGACGCGCGCGTGAGTGGCCTCAGACCATCGATCCGATGTCCGAGGCGAAGCTGGGGTAGGCAAAAATCATGGCCTTGATCTGGTTGGCGGTGAGCCCCGCGCCCATGGCCATGGCGAACAGATTGATCTGTTCCTCGGCCCCCGGCCCGATCAGATGCGCGCCGAGGATCAAGCCGGTTTTCTGTTCCACCAGCACCTTGAATCCGCTCGTGGTCGCCCCGACCCGCATCGACGAATACCAGCCGGAGGTCTTCTCGAAATGCGTATCGAACTCCAGACCCTTTTCCGTCGCCGCCGTCTCGGACAGCCCCACGGTCGCGACCGGCGGCAGGGTGAAGACCACGCTGGGTATCGGCGGATAGGACACGAGCCGTGCGTCCTTCCCGGCCAGAAGGTTCTTGCCCGCGATCCGCCCTTCATAGGCCGAGACCGGGGTCAGGTTCAGCCCGCTGTCGGCACAATCCCCGGCGGCGAAAATGGCGGGATTGGTGGTACGCATGGCGGCGTCGACCTTGATTCCGCGCTTCCCGGCGTCCACCCCTGCAGCCGGCAGGTTCAGATGGTCGATATTGGGCACGCGACCGGTCGCATGGACCACCAGATCGCAGGTCAGCACCTGGATGCCGGACGGCGTTTCATAGGACACGGCGAATTCGTCGCCCTGCTTCTCGACCTTGAGGACTTTCGCCTCGGTCTGCACGTCGATGCCCAGTTCGGTCGAGGCCTCCACCAGCATCGCCACCAGATCGGCGTCGAAGGGCCCGAGCGGCCGCCCGGCCATTTCCAGAACCGTGACGGCGCTGGCTCCGGCGCGTTGGGCGATATGGGCGAACTCCATGGCGATGAACCCCCCGCCGACAAAGACGATCCTGTCGGGGCGCTCGGACAACTCCAGAAATTCCGTGCTGGTCGTCAGCAGGTCCTCGCCGGGAATGTTCAGCGTCATCGGCCGTGCGCCGGTGGCGATGTGGAAATGCTTCGCGCGCAGGGTCTCGCCGTTTAGCGTGATCGTATCGCGCCCGATGAAGCGTGCTTCGCCATGCAGCGGGGTGATTCCGGCCTTGCGGAAGCCCGCTTCGATGCGCGACGGCATGGCGTCGGTGAAGGTGCGCTTGAACGCCATCATCTCGGGCCAGTTGACCGAGGGCCGCGCCTCCAGGCCCTTGCCGGCCATGGTGTGGGCCCAGTCCACGCCTTCGGTGACGGCAATCAGCATTTTCTTGGGATCACAGCCCCGCAGCGCACAGGTGCCGCCGTAGGGCAGGCTGTCGATGCTGGCGACTTTCCACCCCGCCGCCGCCGTCATCCGGGCGACGCCGTTGCCGCCGGTCCCGGCCCCGATCACGATCAGGTCGTAGTCATATGTGTCGGTCATGTCAGTCTTCTCCATTTCGGGGGCCTGCAGCCTCTGACGATCGGCGCTGTCCGGTGGGCCGTCGATCAGGTGGTCTTCATCCGCCGCCGACGCCGCCAGACGGCATAGACCGTCAACGCGGCGAACACGGCCAGCGCGGGCAGCAGCACAACATCGAGCCAGCCCGTCAGCGCAGAAAGCCCGACGACGCCCAGCAGCACCACCAGCACCGGAGCAAAGCAGCACAGCGCCACAATGACGGTGCCGATCACCCCCATCCGCAGCAGCAGGCTGTCGGTCCCGTCCGTCTTGTCAGCCTTGTCAGCCATAACGCCGTTTGATCCTGAAGACGCGCAGCCTTCCCCGGCTGCAGCCCGAGGCCGGGATGCACGCGATGCATTGCGTTGGTGGCCTGGTCCCACCCCCATGCGGGGGGGCGGGAGCTCTGGCGCCGATGAAGGCCGTCTTGTTGCCTGCGGGGCCTAGTTTTGTACGACGCGGGCGGGATAGCCGGCATTGGTCGAGGCGGCCGCGATCTGCGCGGCCGTGGCGCGCGCCGGGTCGTAGGTGGCGCGGGCCGTCTTTGCGGCGAAGTCCACTTCGACCGAGTTGACGCCCGGCACGCTCTCCATCGCCCTGCGCACCGTGATCGGGCAGGTGGCGCAGGTCATGTGCTCAATGGCGAAAGTCGTCTGCTGCTGGGCAGCGGCGGTCGCCGCCGGACGGTTCTGTGCCGGTCCATCAAACGCGACGGCGGCACCGACGCCAGCCACGGCCACAACGGCCAGGCCGATCAGAAATGTCTTTTTCATGGGTCTTTCCTCTCAGTAAAAATAGGGAGCCCACCAGTTGAGGGTGAGCGCGATGATGACGACGGCCAACCCGAACCAAAGGGCCAGTTTCGTGGTCCGCGCCGATTGCGGGCGAGCGCAGTAGGTCCCGTCCTCGCAGGGCGGCTTCGGCTTGAAATAGACGTGCCAGAACCCGTAGCCGAGCAGGGCCAGGGTGACGGCGGCGACATAGGGTTTGTACGGCTCAAGCGCCGTCAGGTTGGCGATCCACGCCCCTGAAATGCCAAGCATGACCAGCACCAGCGGAACGATGCAGCAGGCCGACGCCAGCACCGCGCCGATCAGCGCGCCGCCCGCGATCCATCGGCCCTGCTTCGCGCCCTCGTCCGGCGTTGATGCCGGTGGCTCCGGCTCCGGTGCTGAAAACATCGATAAGTTCTCTCGATTTCTTTCTGACTGATTTCAGCGTAATCCCTGTAGTTGCTACAGACACAAGGGCTTTTTTCATGGTGCTTCAGACGGGCTTGTTGCGGGCCCAATTGGCGAAGCTGACCGGGTGCAACCTCGAAACCATCCGCTATTACGAGAAGGTCGGACTGCTGCCCCCGCCGCCTCGTTCGGCCAACGGTTACCGGGTCTATTCGCCAGACCTGACGCAGCGGTTACGGTTCATCCTGCGTGCGCGGGATATCGGCTTCTCGATGGAGGAGACCCGCTCGCTGCTGGCGCTGACAGACACCGGGACCCAGACCTGTGCCGAGGTCAAACACAAGACCGAAGTGCAGCTGGAGGATGTGCGCGCCAAGATTGCCGATCTGCGGCGGATGGAACGGATCCTCGCCAACGCCGCCGCGAAATGCTCGGGCGGGGAAGTACCGGAATGCCCGGTTCTGGAGGCGCTTACGTCAGACTGAGGGCGCAGAGCGGACCCTGGTAAGGTCTGAAATGAGTCATCAGCCGACAGTTAGTTCTAGATAGACCGATTGCTGCGGGTCAGTTCCGTTGTGGGGCGACGGCGCTTGGTTGAATAGCTCTGTCGCCCCACAACTCTTACCGATGCCGTGTCCAGCTTGGCGCAAGCCGTCCACACGAACTGACCAGAGGCGCCCAATTGTTTGGCTCCACACAGACAGCGGCGCCTCGTCCGCTATTGTCTTCCAAAAGGCGGGGGCATCTCCCCCCCTACTTCAGAGGCCAATCCCATTTCAGCCACTGGAAATCGCACAGCCGTTAAGCTTCCGGTTGTGATGTCCCTGGATGTTCGGCCGTTCCGAAAATAGGCCTTAGTGCGAGTTTAGCGTTGTCACAGCCTCCCTGCAGGCGCCCCGCCTATGCGTTCGATGACTTCCCCGAGGACGACGCCGTCTGGGAAGTGGTGATGTACGGCGCCGTGGATTCCACCCCTGTCGCTTGGATGGGTGAGGTGCTGCTGGCGGATTGGCGCTGGCGCTTCAGAGAAGGCTCACAGCCTTTGCCACAGATGCGCCTGCTGCGCCGGGCTCTGAGCGATGTGGCTGGCCTTCCAATTGGAAGTCGCTGGCGCAACGGCGAACCCGTGGCGGATAAAAGGGGACCGCAGATCGCCACCATTGAGGTCGATAGGATCTCTGGCCTGCCAACCCACAAACTCGGCGATGCCGACCCGACATGGGAAAAGACCGACCGACCTCCCTATCCAGTCACCGGCTTTGCCGATGCGCCGGTCTGGCAGATAAAGTCCGGCCCCGTTGACCGCTACTATGTCCCGGCGATGGAGCTGATCCGATACGTCTTCGGGGGCACGGCGTCGTTCCTCAAGCTGACGGTCGAAGGCGGCCACAAGATCGCGCCAACCTTCCGCCGGCAGGTGTTCGACGCATCCAATAGTGGCCGCGCCTCAGACGACCCCTCAACCGTCCATATCGCCGCCTACCGGCCGCTATCTCGGCACGAGGCCGAGATCGCCGCTCGCATCGTCACCAACCCGCAAATGCATACGGCGTTCCGACGCGTCTTTGCGTCGGTTCAGACTGCGGTGGCCGGCAAAGGTCGCATCTATCCTGAAACCATCTACCCCTATGATCAGCCTACGAAGTGGCATGTCGAATGGCGCTGGACGCGGGTCACACCGGGCGAATGGCGAAAGCTCATCACCCGCATACACGCGATCGAGGCGCCTTTCGATGTGAAGCGGATCGTCGTCTCGCTGACAGGCGGGGAGGAACGTCAGGACGACGAGAAGCGACGCCCCGTCTCACGGCGGCGAGGGACCAGAGGCTCCGAACCTCTGCGAATTCTGCCCGACCAGCCCAGCGCATCAAACCTCGCTGAAATGCCCCTCAGCAGCCAGCACACCCACCATGATCCCGGTTTCGTGCTGGACCACGTCATCATCAAAGACGGTGAGCCGAGCAATGTCGTCGTAATCGAAGGCGACACCTATGAGGTAACCGTAGGATCCTTGACGTGACCTGACGTGACCCCCTGAAACTCCTCCAGGAATAGCTAGAGTCCGCCCAACGAAGGACGGACAGAATGAAGCGATCGAGGTTCACGGAAGAGCAGAT
>NZ_JACHOQ010000015.1 GCF_014199955.1 Brevundimonas aurantiaca | reverse complement strand
AGGGCGCCCCCCCCGTGGTTGGGCCCCAACCGGGGGCCCCGTACGGGGCGCGCTCGTTCCCCCCCCGGGGGGGGGGGGGGCCCCGCCGCGGGGGGGGGGGGGCCGGGGCGGCCCCCCTCCGTCACGGCGCTGCGCGCCGCGCCACCTCCCCCAGGGGGGGAGGATTCGCGTTGATCCGGCCGCTGGACCGTTTCCCCTTCGTGCCGGACGAGGCCGGACGGCTGGACCAGGACTGCTACGAAGCCTTCAACATCCAGGTTCAGGGCCTGATGCGCCGGATGGCGGCGACGAACGGAGAGCGCCTGGTGATCGGCGTCTCTGGCGGGCTGGATTCGACCCAGGCCCTGCTGGTCGCCTGCCGCGCCTTCGACCGGCTGAACCTGCCGCGGTCGAACATACTGGGCTTCACCATGCCGGGGTTCGCGACGTCCGAGGGCACCAAGTCCAACGCCTGGGCCCTGATGAAGGCCCTTGGGGTCACGGGGGCCGAGATCGACATCCGCCCCGCGGCCGAACAGATGTTCAAGGACATCGGCCACCCCTATGCGGCGGGCGAACCGGTGCATGACATCACCTTCGAGAATGTGCAGGCGGGCTTGAGGACCGACTATCTGTTCCGCCTGGCCAACCAGAACCGGGCCTTCGTGCTGGGGACCGGCGACCTGTCGGAACTGGCCCTGGGCTGGGCCACCTATGGCGTCGGCGACCATATGAGCCACTATAACGTCAACGGCGGGGTGGCGAAGACCCTGATCCGCCATCTGATCCGCTGGGTCGCCGACCGCGAACTGGTCGGCGCCGAGGCGAGCCCGACGCTGCACGCCGTTCTGAACACCGAGATCTCGCCCGAACTGGTTCCGGCCAAGGACGGGGCGATCCAGTCGACCGAGGGGACGGTCGGCCCCTATGCGCTGAACGACTTCTTCCTGTTCTACATCAGCCGCTTCGGCATGGCGCCGTCCAAGGTCGCCTTCCTGGCGCACCAGGCCTGGAGCGACGCCGGCGCCGGACAGTGGCCGGTCAACACCCCCGACGGTGAAAAGGTCGAATACGACCTGGCGACCATCAAGGCCTGGCTGCGGAAATTCCTGATCCGCTTCTTCCAGACCGCCCAGTTCAAACGCTCGGCCCTGCCGAACGGGCCCAAGGTGGTGACCGGCGGCTCCCTGTCGCCGCGCGGCGACTGGCGCGCCCCGTCGGACGGCAATGCGCGGGTCTGGCTGGACGAGCTGGACGCGAACGTGCCGGATTAACTGTTTCCTCCCCGCTTTGCGGGGAGGTGGCTCGGAGCATAGCGGAGAGACGGAGGGGCTCTTTACGCCTCCAGTTCTCTGTTCTTCTCGCGGACCAAACCCCTCCGTCACGGCGCTGAAGAAGCGCCGCGCCACCTCCCCACGATGTGGGGAGGAGACACTGTTCAATAGCCGTATCTTTAGCGTGGATATTTGGCGATCCCCTCGCTAGAAGCTTGGCCATGACCGAAGACGTGACCAAAGACTCCAACGGCAACATCCTGGCCGACGGCGACAACGTGACCCTGATCAAGGATTTGAAGGTCAAGGGCTCGGGCGGGGTGACGCTGAAGCGCGGAACCCTGGTCAAGAACATCCGCCTGACCGGCGACCCCGACGAGATCGAGGCCAATGTCGAGAAGGTGCGCGGCCTGGTCCTGCGCACCGAGTTCGTCAAGAAGGCTTAAGGCCCCTCTTCCCAAACGGAACCTCAGCCGCCATCTAGCGGCCATGACCGACACCCTCGACGCCCCCGTCTCGACCGCCGCCCCCCAGGGTTCGGGCGGCAAGATCCCCGTCACCGTCCTGACCGGCTATCTGGGCGCGGGCAAGACCACCCTCTTGAACCGCATCCTGACCGAGGATCACGGCAAGCGTTACGCCGTCATCGTCAATGAATTCGGCGAGATCGGCATCGACAATGATCTGGTGGTCGGCGCTGACGAGGACGTGTTCGAGATGAACAACGGCTGCGTCTGCTGCACGGTGCGCGGCGACCTGATCCGGGTGGTTGCGGGCCTGATGAAGCGGCAGCGTCCCGGCAAGCCGGCCTTCGACGCCATCATCGTCGAGACCACGGGCCTGGCCGACCCCGGCCCGGTGGCCCAGACCTTCTTCGTCGACGAGGACGTCAAGGCCAAGACCCAGCTGGACAGCGTCACCACCCTGGTCGACGCCAAGCACGTGATGGCGCGGCTGGACGACTCCAAGGAGGCGCGCGAACAGGTGGCCTTCGCCGACCGGATCATCCTGAACAAGGTCGATCTGGCGACCCCGGAAGAGATGGAGGCGGTCGAGGCCCGTCTGCGGGCGCTGAACCCCCTGGCGCCCATCGTCCGGGCCGAACGGTCGAACGTGCCGCTGGATCAGGTGCTGGGCCTGGGCGCCTTCGACCTGGACCGGATCCTGGAGGTCAAGCCGGACTTCGTGAACCCGCCGCACGGCGCCGAGGGCCATGTGCATGACGAACACTGCGGCCATGACCACCATCATCATGACCATGACCATGACCATGATCATCATGATCATGACCACAGCCACGGGGCGCGCGGTCACGCCCACCAGGACGACATCAAGGGGATTTCCCTGTCGCTGGACCGGCCGCTGGACGGCGCGAAGTTCACCGCCTGGCTGGACCGTCTGCTGGGCGAACAGGGTCAGAACATCCTGCGCGCCAAGGGCATCATCGACCTGAAGGGCGAAGACCGCCGCCTGGTCTTCCAGGCCGTCCATATGATCCTGGAGGGCGACCTGCAGCGCGAATGGGGCGAGAACGAACGCCGCTGGAGCCGCGCCGTCTTCATCGGCCGCGATCTGGACGAGGCGGAGCTGAAGGCCGGGTTCGAGGCCTGCGCGGCCTGAACCGTCCGGCGGGCTTGCGTCGCCCGCGCGCCCCATGCCAACTGGCCGTTGTTTGGGGGCGGGACCGTTGGAACAGCACAGTCAGCCGGATCTGACGATCGACCTGGGTTCGGGCGTGCGCGCCCTCGCCTCGGCCGATCCGGATTCGTCGATCCTGACCCGCTTCTTCGAAGGCTATGACCGGGCCTTCGTCCTGCCGGACGAGCGCGAGGATTTGGCGGGTTTTCGCAAATGCCTGGCCCTGAACCGGACGCATCGCCGGGCGTTCGGCCGCACCCACTGCGAACTGGTTGCGGTGCTGGAGGACGAAGGCGGCGCGCGTCTGGGCGGGATCAACTTCCTGGCCACCGCCGTCAACCGGGCCTCGGCGCCGGACATCGCGGTCGCATTGAACTATGTCTATGTCGAGGAGGCGGCGCGGGGGCGCGGCCTGCTGCGCCTGGCGCTTTCGGCGGTGCGCCGACTGGCGACCCAGGCCCTGGACGCCGGTCCGAACGCCCAGACCGCCGTCTTCATCGAACAGAACGACCCCTTGCGCCTGACGCCCGAGGAGGCCGCCGCCGACACCCTGCGTTCGGGCCTGGATCAGGTCGATCGACTGGCGATCTGGGCGCGGATGGGAGCCGAGGTGGTGGACTTTCCCTATGTCCAGCCGGCCCTGTCGGCGGATCAGGACGATGAGGACGGGCTGATCTACGCCGCCGTCGACTATCCGGGCGAGGCGGTGGATGCGGGTCTGCTGCACGACCATCTGGAGAGCTTCTTCAGGATTTCGGTGCTGAAGGGCGAGGCCGGACCGCCGGGCGGAGCGGCCGAGCGCCAGATCGCCGACCTGGCCGCGCGCCGGGAGCCGGCGGCCCTGTTGCCGATGACCCCGGCCCTGGCGCGGCTGCGGTCCGGCCGGGGGACGGGGTTCGACAGTTTCCGGGACTTGGCGAGGGAGGCCGCAGGTCGATGACGGTGCGAGGCGAGCGGCCGGAGACGGACGACTATGAACAGGCGCGCTCGGGCGCCCTGTATTGGACCCTGTCGCTCTATATCGGGCCGGATCGGGTGGCCGAGGCCCTGAATCTGGCGCCCGGAGAGCGGATCGAGCCGCCCGTCTTTCGCCGGACCCAGCGGAACCATCTGCCGTCCCTCGCCCTGGGCCACGCCATCGACCCCCTGATGAACGACATCGCCGATCGCGAAATCCGGGGCGAGTTGCAGGAGTTCCTGCTGTCCACGGCGGACGATGCGGGAATCAAGAACCTGGACGAGGCTGCGCTGGCCATCCGAAGCCATGAAGACCTGATCTTCAGCCTGCCCAAGTCCGTCTCCTGGACCACCGAGGGGGTGCGGTTTCACGCCCATCCGCCCGGAATGGACGATGACCGGCTGGTGCGGCTGCGCCGGTTCTGGCTGTCCCACAACGACGGCTCCCTGAGCTACCACCTCAGCTTCAGCCACTATTACGGCGGCGGCTATGTGGATGCGGAGGGTCGCCGGCGCTCGGGCTACGACCCCTCGACCTATTATTTCCTGTCCCTGCTGCAGAAGCTGGCCGCGCCCAAGGAATATGTGCTGGACCCGCAGCGCCTGAAGCCTGCCGAGGCCGATCCCCACCCCTTCCTGGACGTCTTCAGCGAGACCAAGCTGGACATCGGTCCTTTGGACGACATCAGGGTAAGGCGAGCGACCGGCCCTGAGGGCCAGGCCCCGGTCCAGGTTGAGGCCCAGCGGTTCTGGCCGTTCGTCAGGACGGTGTTCGAGCGCGACGCTGTCCGCCTGTTCCCCCGTCTGGCGGCGGAACTCGATCCCTCCAAGCCGCCCAGGCCCGGTTTCGAAACCCGTCTGCTGGAACTGGCGCCCGTCATGGAGACGCCGGGGCTGAAGGCGCCCAAGTCGCGCTTCATGTTCATGCTGCACGACGAACGCTTCTTCGACCGGCTGATGCCGGTGGACGAGGCGACGAAGATCCCGGCGCCGCGCAAGCGGATGGTGCAGCCGCTCTGTTACGACCCGTATCAGGACCGCATCCGCGCCCTGACCAAGCCCGTGAACGGCCGACCGCCCAAGGCGGTGCATCTGGGCGCCCCGCCCGCAGGGACCAAGGCCGGCGAAAGGGCTGATCCTGAGTTCTGGAACTGGGTCGAGCGCCGGGCGGACTATGAGGCCGCCTTGGAAGACGGGGTCTTCGTGCGTCGCAATCCGACGCCGGACCCGGCGCGCGGCGACGAAGGCCGGTGGCTGCCGATCTCGGACAGGGCGACGCCGCAGGCGCGGATGGCGGATTTCGTCGAGGCGATGCGGACCGGCCAGGCCGTCCAGATCAAGGCTTTTCGCAAGCCGAACGAAGCCGAGGCGCGCCCCCGGCTGGAGACGCCGATCGAGCATCACCTTCCCGCTTTCGAAATCGCGCGGGCGGACTGTCTGGACTATCTGTTCCTGGCGGGATTCAACCAGAACATCATAGACTTCATGAACCAGGATACCTCGGAGATCCTGGACAGCATCGACCCCATCTATCCCGACAGTTCCGAACAGAGCGACGAGCGGTTCTTCGTCCGCTACGCCAACCACCGGGCCATGATCACCTATGTGCCCAAGAGCCGCAGCCTGGAGATCGGCAACGACTATATCGGCGCCTGCCCCTACGCCTTCCTGATCCACGCCCTGGCCCTGCACAACGAGTTCCTGGCGCGGGAGCATGAGCAGAAGACCATGGCCCGGATCGATCGGATCGAGGCCCTGGTGGACGAGCGCGCGCCCGCCGACGATCCCCGCATCCGCGCCATGGCGGATCGAGAGCCGCTGGACGGCGAGGACCGGCTGAGCCAGGCCGAGTTCGCCATCAACCAGGCCAAGCTGGCCGAGTTCGCCCAGTACGAAAGGTTCAGACACGCCAATCCCTTCCGCTACGACACCGAGCGGGACGTGTTCAAAAAGCTGGAGGAGCTGCGGGGCGTCAGCCGCAAGAACAAGGCCCTGTCCCTGGCGATCCAGAGCCTGGAGGACCACGCCAGCGACCTGGCCCGCCGCCAGCAGAAGCGGGCGGATGCAGCCCAGGCGGCGGCCGAGCGCAAGCAGAAGGATGCGGAAGAGGCGGCGGCCAAACGCGGCCGTCATCTGAACTTCCTGCTCAGCATGACCGGCGTGTTCGGCGCGGGGCAGATGTTCTACTGGATCGGCGAGAAGGCGGCCGGCGGAGAAGGCAAGGACGCGGAGCCGGCGCGTCAGTTGTTCGGGCTTCTGCCCTCGGCCCCCTGGGCGGGAAACTTGATCCTGTCTTTAACAGAAGGGCTGATGACCGTCGCGCTCATCCTGTTCTTCGTTCACCTGGGACGATGGGGCTACGCCGTTTTCGCCAAAAAGGGCTGATCCCGGCAGCCTGAAACCCCCAGGCCTTGCGGAGCCGCCGATCCATCGACCGGTTCAGCGCCGCAAGGCTGTTGGAAGGCTCAGCGCCGGGCCTTCTTGCGCTGGCCCGCCTTGCCCTTGGGTCGCGACAGGCGCACGACCTTGCGCGCATTCTCTTCCGCCGTGGTGCGCACGGTGGGGATGGAACGCGGGGCCAGGCCGTAGAGGGAGGCCATGGGGGCGTCCTCGACCGCGGCGATCTCATGCTCGCCATAGCCGTTGAAGCCGGTCGTCATGGCCACCCCATAGGCGCCCAGCATGCCGATCTCGATGAAGTCGCCTTCGCGGATGTCGGCCGGCAGCCAGAAGGGGCCGGGCATATGGTCGATCGAATCGCAGGTCGGGCCGTAGAACTGGAAGGCCTTCAGCTCGCCCGAGGCTTCGCCGTCCCGGACCAGCTTGGTCGGGAAGGGCCAGCGCGAGTGGGTGGCGTCGAACAGGGAGCCGTAGGAGCCGTCGTTCAGATACAGGGCGTCGCCCTTGCGCAGATCGACGCGGGCCAGGATCGACGAGGATTCGGCGACCAGGGCCCGGCCGGGCTCGCACCACAGTTCGGTGGTTTCCGACACCGGCATTTCGTTGAAGCCGCGATGGATGGCGTCGGCGTATTCGCTCATGTCCGGCGGGACCATGCCCGGATAAACCGAGGGGAAGCCGCCGCCGACATCGACGATGTCCACGATCACGCCCGCGCGGCTGATCGACCGGCCGACCTGGGCCATGGCGGCCTGATAGGCGGTCGGGCGCATGCACTGGCTGCCGACATGGAAGCTGACGCCCATCAGCCCGTCCTTGACCGCCTGGCGCGTGGCCAGGAGCAGGGCCGGGGCCTGATCGACCGGCACGCCGAACTTGCCCGACAGGGTGTAGGCGGCCCCGTCGGCCGAGACGGCCATGCGCACGATCAGATTCAGGTCGTCGGCGCCGCCGGTGGCGTCGAGGATCTTGTTCAACTCGTCCACGCAGTCGAGCGAGAAGGTCCGCACGCCGTGGTCGAAATAGGCCTTGGTGATGGCCGAGCGGCTCTTGACCGGGTGCATGAAGGCCAGGCGCGCGTCGGGGCTGACCGAACGGACCAGTTCGATCTCGGCCAGGGAGGCGACGTCGAAGCTGCGAACGCCGGATTCAACCAGGGTCTGGATGACCCAGGCGGACGGGTTCGCCTTCACCGCATAGAAGACGTCGGCTTTCAGATTATCCTGGAACCAGCGCGCCGCTACGGAAACCGAGCGCGGCCGCACGAGGGCGACGGGACGCTCAGGGGACCGCTCACGGACCAGGTCCAGGGGAAGTTGGTACGTGCGCAATTCACGTAACCCCCTGCTAATTGTTAAACCCAGACCGGCGTTAGCGGCGCAGCATCAGACCTACGGGGTCCGCCGGAAGGCGCGATATGGGGGCATTGGACTGTCATGTAAAGGGGTTTTTTCGTGACAGGGCCTGGGTTCGAGCCCGAATTGACTGTCACAATTCTCTTAGACGGCAGTCAGCTTGACGGCGGTCAGGCAACCGCAGCGGTTCTGCGCCGTTGCCTCGGCTGGAGGGCGCAATGAATCGGTGGCTGTTCCTGTGGCGCAAATGGACGCGCCAACTGTGGGTCAAGGCGACCGCCTACGCCGGGGTGGGGGTGGCCGCCGCCCTGCTGGCCGCCGCCCTGGCCCCCTGGGTGCCCGACGACATGGCCGAACGACTGGGCGGCGAGTCGGTCGAATCCATCCTGACCATCTTGGCCTCCAGCCTGCTGGGCGTGGCGACCTTCTCCGTCGGCGCCATGGTGACGGCCTATACGTCGGTCTCCACAGCCGCCAGCCCCCGGGTCGCCGCCCTGGTGACCTCCGACGACGAGACCCAGAAGGCTCTGGCCACCTTCGTCGGCGCCTTCCTCTACGCCATCGTCTCGGTGACGGCGATCAACGCCCATTATTACGGCCAGAACGGGCGGGCCATTCTGTTCCTGGTCAGCCTGGCCATGGTCGGGCTGGTGGCCTTTCGGCTGCTGGCCTGGATCAACCGTCTGTCCAGCCTGGCGCGGGTCGGCCATACGATCGACCTGGTGGAGGCGCGCGCCCTGAAGGCCCTGGAAACGCGGCGCGACGCCCCCTTCTTCGGCGGCCGCGAGGGACGGCTGACCACGGGCGCCGAGATCGTCGCGGCAAGCACCGGCTATGTGCAGAACGTCGATCCCTCGCGGTTGCAGACCATGGCCGAGGCGCGCGACTGCCAGGTGGAGATCGTCGCCCCTCCCGGCGCCTTCGTGCGACGCGGCGCGGTTCTGGCGCGCGTCAGCCTGGCGGCCTGCGACGAAGAGGCCCAGGCCGATTTCCGTTCGGCCTTCGCCCTGGGGGATTCGCGCTCCTTCGACCAGGATCCGCGGTTCGGACTGATCGTCCTGGGCGAGATCGCCGCCAAGGCCCTGTCGCCCGGCGTCAACGACCCCGGCACGGCCATTCAGGTGATCGGGACGGGGGTGCGGCTGCTGGACGTCTGGGTCCAGCCGCCCGAAGACGACGGGCCCAGGCCGCCGCGCTGCGACCGACTGCTGGGGCCGGCGGTCACGGCCGAAGACCTGCTGGAAGACCTGTTCGGTCCGATCGCCCGTTATGGGGCGGGCGATCTGGCCGTGGCCATGCGGCTGCAGAAGGGTCTGGCCGCGCTGGCGGCGACGCCGCGGCTGGCCGAGCCGGTCGCCGTCCTGGCCCAGGCGGCCGTGGAGCGATCGCGCGCCGCCCTGCCCATCGAGGCGGACATCCGACGGCTGGAAGCGGTCGCCCTGGCGCGCTGACAGGGCCGCTGCGACACCAGGCTGCAACGACGCAGGGACGACGGGGTCTGGACGAGATTGCGCCGGACGTGCGATTAAGACTTGCCCAAACGCCCCGGTCGCGTCATGCGGCGCCCGTTCGCCACAGCCTTCCCAGCGAGTTCATGAGTTCATCCGCAGCCGCCGCCCCAGGCCTGGTCCTGGCGCGTGACGTGTCGAAGACCTTCGGATCGCGAAAGGCGCTGGACGGCGTCTCGATCTCCGTCGCCTCGGGCGAGATGGTGGCCCTGATCGGTCCGTCGGGATCGGGCAAGTCCACGCTTCTGCGCTCCATCACCGGCCTTCAGTCCATCGACCCCGGCAAGGGGACGATCAGCGTCTTCGGCGAGACGGTGCAGAAGGACGGCCGCGTCACCGGCGCCGTGCGCCAGGCGCGCGCGCGGCTGGGCATGATCTTCCAGCAGTTCAACCTGGTCGGCCGACTGTCCCTGTTCTCCAACGTCATGCTGGGGGCGCTGGGCCGCCTGCCGACCTGGCAGGGCCTCTTGGGCCTGTGGCCCCAGGCCGACAAGGACCGGGCCATGGCCGCCCTGCACCGGGTCGGGGTCAGCGACTACGCCGGCCAGCGCGCCAACACCCTGTCGGGCGGTCAGCAGCAGCGCGGCGCCATCGCCCGCGCCATCGTCCAGGGCGCCAAGGCCATCCTGGCCGACGAGCCGGTCGCCTCGCTGGACCCGGTGTCGGCCCGCAAGGTGATGGAGCTGCTGGTCGAGCTGAATCGGCGCGACGGCATGGGGGTGATCGTCACCCTGCACCAGGTCGACTACGCCATCCGCTACTGCGACCGCGTCATCGCGTTGCAGGGCGGCAAGATCGTCTATGACGGTCCCGCCACGGGCCTGGACCACCAGCGCCTCATCGACATCTACGGTCCCGAATTCGAGGACGCGTTCTGGGAGACCAAGGCATGAGCCTGTCCCGCACATCTCTTTCCCGTCGTCTGTTCGCAGCGGCCGGCGCCGCGGTCCTGCTGCTGGGCGTCGCCTCGTGCGGCGGCGGCGAGGACAAGAAGGCGTCCGGCGCCATGCCGTCGGAACTGACCTTCTCCATCCTGTCGGCCGAAGGCCAGGCCTCGTCTGGCCCGCTGTGGCAGCCCCTGCTGGACGACATGTCCAAGGCGATCGGCGTTCCGGTGAAGCCCTTCTTCGCCGGCAACTACAATGTCCTGATCGAGGCCATGCGCTTCAACCAGACCCAGGTGGCCTGGTTCTCGGCCAAGCCGGCCCTGGAGGCCGTGGACCGCGCCCAGGGCGAGGTCATCGCCCGGATCGTCGATCCGGAAGGCCGCGACAGCTACACCTCGACCCTGATCGTGCGTAAGGGTTCGGGCATTACGCTGGACAAGGTTCTGGCCTGCGGCAAGCAGTACGACTTCGGCATCGGCGACGCCCAGTCGACCTCGGGCACCCTGGCGCCCCTGACCTTCCTGTTCAATCCGCGCGGCATCGTGCCGAACCAGTGTTTCAAGACCGTGCGTTCGGCCAGCCACCAGGCCAACGCCTTCGCCGTGGCGACGGGCGTGGTCGACGTCGCCACCTCCAACTCGGTCAACACCGTCTTCATGCGCCGCGAGAACCCGCAGCTGGCGTCGCAGATCGAGGACATCTGGGTCTCTCCGCCGATCCCGGAATCGGGCATCGTCATCCGCGAAGACCTGGACCCGGTGCTGAAGGAGAAGCTGCGCAGCTTCTTCCTGACCTACGGCCAGGGCCAGGGGCCTGAAGCCGACCGTCAACGTCAGGTGCTGGCGGGGCTGAACTATTCGATGTTCCGCGCCGCCGACGATTCCTATCTGGACCCGGTGCGGGAAATGGTCGCCGACCAGAAGCTGGCCGAGGCCAAGGCCAAGAACGACCAGGCCGCCGTGGCCGCCGCCGAACGCGAACTGGCCGCCCTGCGCGCCAAGCGCGAGGTCCAGCCTTGACCGACGCCGCCGCCGAGATTGCCGCCGCCGACAAGGCCGCCCGCGGCGGCCTGGCCCCGGACGCCGTTCCCGCCGCGCCGAAGAAGCCCCTGTCCTCAACCCTGTTCGACCTGATGCTGTGGGGCGGTCTGGCGATCATCCTGATCGCCAGCTTCGGCAAGGTGGACATGCAGAACATCGGCCGGCTCTTCTCGGGCTCGTCGAACATCTCGACCTATGGGGCGGATCTGCTGCGGCCCGACTGGGGCGCCATCTTTCCGCCCGGGGACTTCTGGACCGCCTTCACCCATGTCTTCACCCAGCCGACCGCCAGCCTGGCGGGTCAGATGTGGCTGACGGTGCAGATCGCCCTGTGGGGCACCTTCCTGGCCGTCTTCCTGGCCCTGCCGCTCAGCCTGATGGCGTCGCGCAACATCGCGCCGGGCTGGATGGTCTTCATCGTTCGCCGGGTCATGGACCTGCTGCGCTCGATCCCCGACCTGGTGATCGCCACCCTGTTCATCGTCGCCGTCGGCCTGGGCCCGCTGGCGGGGGTGCTGGCGCTTGCGCTGAACACCGGCGGCGTCCTGGCCAAGCTGTTTTCCGAAGCGGTCGAGTCGATCGACAAGGGGCCCGTCGAGGGGGTGCGCGCCACCGGCGCCGGCAAGCTGCACGAGATCGTCTGGGGCGTCTTCCCCCAGGTGGCGCCCCTGTGGACCTCCTTCGCCCTGTACCGGTTCGAGTCCAACAGCCGGGCGGCCACGGTGCTGGGCCTGATCGGCGCGGGCGGCATCGGCCAGACCCTGTTCGAAAGCATCCAGGCCTTCGACTACAGCCGCGTCGCCGCCATCGCCATCGTCATCGTGGTCGCCGTGACCCTGATCGACACCCTGTCCCAGGTGATGCGCAAGCGCCTGCTCTAAGGCCCCGACCTCGCGCTCATTGCCGGAAAAACCTTCACAATCCTCTGGTCTAACCGTCGCCAAACCGATGCTCAGGGAGAGCGCACGATGATCCGCACACTGAAACTGACGACGGCGGCCGCCGCCCTTCTGGCCCTGGCGGCCTGCGGCGACGGCGGAACCGGCGGCGGCGCCTCCAGCGCCCGCTCCGGCATCTGGGCGGCCGGCTCCTCGACCGTCTTCCCCTTCGCCACCCGCGTGGCTGAGAACTTCGCCCGCACCTCAGGCGGCGCCGCGCCCCGCGTTGAATCCCTGGGCACCGGCGGCGGCATTCAGGCCTTCTGCCAGGGCGTCGGCCCGACCACGCCCGACATCGCCAACGCCTCGCGCCCGATGAAGGCGTCCGAGTTCGACCTGTGCCAGAAGAACGGCGTGACCGACATCGTCGAACTGAAGATCGGCTTCGACGGCATTGTCATCGCCACCGCCCGCAACGGAAACAGCTTCAACTTCGAACTGAACGACCTGTATGAGGGTCTGGCCAAGGAAGTGCCGGGCGCCGACGGTCAGTTCGTCGCCAACCCGGCCAAGACCTGGAACGAGGTCAACAAGGGCCTGCCGAACCAGCGCATCCAGGTCTATGGCCCGCCGCCCACCTCGGGCACGCGCGACGCCTTCCTGGAGCTGGGCATGACCCCCGGCGCCAAGCTGGTTCCTGCGACCGCCGCCGTGGAAAAGGCCGACAAGAACCGGTTCGAAGCCCTGGCCCACACCCTGCGTGAAGACGGCGCCTGGATCGATTCGGGCGAGAACGACAACGCCATCGTCCAGACCCTGAGCCGCACGCCCGGATCGCTGGGCGTGTTCGGCTATTCCTTCCTGGAACAGAACCTGGACACGGTGAAGCCCGAGACCATCGACGGCGTCACGCCCAATGCCGAAACCATCGCCAGCGGGGAATATCCGCTGTCGCGCAGCCTCTACATCTATGTGAAGAAGGCCCATATCGGCGTCATCCCCGGCCTGCAGCAGTTCATTCAGGAGTTCCTGTCGGAAGGCGCGGCGGGCAAGGGCGGCTATCTGGCCGACCGCGGCCTGATCCCGCTGCCGGAAGACCAGCTCCAGGCCCAGCGCGCCGCGGCTACGGCCCTGACCCCGATGCAGCGTCCCGCCGGCTGAGGCGGAACCGACCGCCGTCCCGCCCCTTCTTTCGCCGGCCCGCACCGGCTAAGAGGGGCGGGATAGCTGTCAGGATTCATTGATGACCACCACGCCCGCGCGTCTGCGCAAGGCCGTTCTGCCCGTCGCGGGCCTCGGCACCCGGGTTCTGCCCGGCACCAAGACGACCCCCAAGGAACTGCTGAACGTCGTCGATCGGCCGATCCTCTCCTACATCGTCGAAGAGGCCCGAGAGGCGGGGATCGAACACATCGTCTTCGTCACCGGCCGCTCCAAGGGAGCGATCGAGGACTATTTCGATCACCAGATCGAGCTTGAGGCTCAACTGCAGGCCAAGGGCAAGACCGACATCCTGGAAATGATGAACGCCGAACTGGCCTCGGCCGGCGAGATGAGCTTTACCCGCCAGATGCAGCCCAAGGGGCTGGGCCACGCGGTCTGGTGCGCCCGCGACATCATCGGGCATGAGCCTTTCGCCGTCCTTCTGCCTGACGTCATCGTGGATGGACAACCCGGCGCCTTAAAGCAGTTGCTTGAGGCCTACGAGGAGGTCGGCGGCAATCTGATCGGCGTCGAGGCCGTGCCCGAGAGCGAGACCCACAAATACGGCATCGTCGATCCGGCCGGCCGCGACGGCCGCCGCATCACCATGAAGGGCATGGTCGAGAAGCCGACCCAAGGGACGGCGCCGTCGAACCTGTCGATCTCGGGCCGCTACATCCTGCAGCCGGAAATCTTCGACCTGCTGGCCACCCAGGAACGCGGCGCCGGCAATGAGATCCAGCTGACCGACGCCATGGCCCGACTGATGGCGACCCAGGTCTTCACCGCCGTCGAATACGAAGGCGTGACCCACGACTGCGGCGACAAGATCGGCCTGTTGCGCGCAAACGTCGCCCTGGCCCTGAAGCGCCCAGACCTGGGCGAGGCTGCGCGGGCGGCGGTTTCGGCCCTGCTGTGACGCAAGGGAAGGCGGCAGGGGTTCCGGTTCGCGCCGACCCCTGCTAACCCTCCCGGCAAATCATCAGGAGACGAACCATGGCCACATCCGAAGGCTGGGACATGCCGACCGGCGACCTCATGAAGGGCAAGAAGGGCCTGATCATGGGGGTGGCCAATTCGAGTTCGATCGCCTGGGGCATCGCCTCGCAGCTGGCGGCCCAGGGCGCCGAACTGGCCTTCACCTATCTGGGCGAGAGCCTGGAGCGTCGCGTGCGCCCTCTGGCCGAGAGCGTCGGCGCCAAGCTGCTGATCCCGGCCGACGTCACCGACGACGCCTCGATGGACGCCGCCTTCGCCGAGCTGGAAAAGACCTTCGGCACGATCGACTTCGTCGTCCACTCGGTGGCCTTCGCCAACAAGGACGAGCTGAAGGGCAGTTTCGTCGACAACACCACCCGCGACAGCTTCCTTCTGGCCCTGAACATCTCGGCCTTCAGCTTCGTGGACGTGTCGCGTCGCGCCGCCAAGCTGATGCCGAACGGCGGCAGCCTGATCACCCTGACCTATCTGGGGTCCGAACGGGTCATTCCGAACTACAACACCATGGGCGTGGCCAAGGCGGCGCTGGAGGCGGCGACCCGCTATATCGCGCGCGACCTGGGGCCCAAGAACATCCGCGTCAACGCCATTTCGGCCGGGGCCATGCGCACCCTGTCGCTGGCCGGAATCTCGGGCGGGCGCGGCCTGCACTCCAAGAGCGCCCAGTTCTCCCTGATCAAGGAAGAGACCTCGATGGAGGGCGTCGCCGGCGCCGCCCTGTGGCTGTGCTCGGACCTGGGTCGCTCGACCACGGGCGAGGTGGTCCATGTGGACGCCGGCTTCCACGCCGTGGGTCTGCCGGAAGACTTCGAAGGCTGATCCCGCTTCCGCCCCTTGAGGCGACGGTTTAAGGGCCGGAGCATGACTGCTCCGGCCTTTTCCATGCGCGCCCCGCCCGCCTCCGCCTTTTCTTCGGCGGCCGTCGCCACGGTGATCGGCTTCGGCGGGACCGTGGCCCTGGTGGTTCAGGCGGGGCAGGCCCTGGGCGCGGACGCCGGCCAGATCGGCTCCATGGTGACTGCGCTCTGCCTGGCCATCGGCGTTCCCGGCGCCCTCTTGAGCTGGCGGCTGAAAATCCCCGTGGTCCTGGCCTGGTCCACGCCGGGCGCGGCCCTGCTGGCCGCTTCGACGCTGGGGCTGTCGTGGGCGACGGCGGTCGGCGCCTTCGTCTTTGCCGCCCTGCTGATGATCCTGACCGGCCTGATCCCGGCCCTGGGACGGCTGGCGGGGCGGATCCCGTCGGCCATCGCCTCGGCCATGCTGGCGGGCGTGCTGCTGCCCTTCGTGATGCGACTGTTCAAGGTCGTGCCGGACGAGGCGGTTCTGGTCGTGGGCCTGATCGCGGTCTTTCTGGTCTTGCGGCGGCTTTGGCCGAGCTGGGCCCTGCCCGCCGTGCTGGCGGCGGCGTTTGCGGTGCTGGCTATGCGGGGGCAGTTGGCGCTTCCTGCGGGAACCGGCCTGTTCGGCCATCTGGAGCCCGTCGCCCCCGCCTTCGACTGGAAGGCGGCGGTCAGCCTGGGCTTTCCGCTGTTTCTGGTGACCCTGGCGGCGCAGAACCTGCCGGGACTGGTGGTGTTGCAGAGCGCGGGCTATCCGCCGCCGGCCAATCGGCTGATCCTGTCGACCGGGATCGCCAGCCTGATCGCCGCGCCGTTCGGCGCGCATGGGGTCAATCTGGCGGCCATCACGGCGGCGATCTGCACCGGCCCTGACGCCCATCCGGATGCGGGCCGACGCTGGATCGTCGGGGTGATCTACGGCGGCTTCTACCTCATCGTGGCCCTGTTCGCCGCGCCGCTGGCGGGCCTGTTCATCGCCATGCCCCCGGCCGTGCTGGCGGCCGTGACGGGCCTGGCCCTGATCGCCCCCCTGAGCGGCGCCTTGCAGAGCCTGACGGCCGATGCGCCCTCGCGCGAAGCCGCCGTCCTGACCTTTGCGGCGACGGCCTCGGGGCTGGCCCTGTTCGGGGTGGGATCGGCCTTCTGGGGGCTGGTCGTCGGATTTGCGGCCCTGGGCGCGGGCCGCCTGCTCCGTCGCGCCTAGTTCCGCGCTGGGATGTTCAGACCGCGCTGCACCGCAGGACGGGCCAGGCCGCGCTCCAGCCAGGCTGCGACGCGGGGGAAGTCCGCAAAGCCCACGATCTCGCCCGCCTCATAGAAGCCGATCAGATTGCGGACCCAGCCGAGGGTGGCGACATCGGCGATGGAATAGTCGCCCATGATCCAGTCGCGGGGTTCTCCGCCCTCATTGGCAAGCCGCGTCTCCAGCACGCCCAGCAGGCGGCGGCTTTCGGCGACGTAACGGTCGCGCGGACGCTTGTCCTCATAGTCCTTGCCGGCGAACTTGTGGAAGAAGCCCAGCTGGCCGAACATGGGACCGATCGCCCCCATCTGGAACATGATCCACTGGATCGTCTCGTACCGTGTGGCGGGATCGCTCGAGAGCAGTTGGCCTGTCTTCTCCGCCAGATAGATCAGGATGGCGCCGGATTCGAACAGGGCCAAGGGCTGACCGTTCGGGCCGTCCGGATCGAGGATGGCCGGGATCTTGCCGTTGGGGTTCAGCGACAGATATTCCGGCCCCCAGGTCTCATTGGCCATGATGTCGATCAGGTGCGGCTCATAGGCCAGGCCGATCTCCTCCAGCATGATGGAGACCTTCACCCCATTGGGCGTGGGCAGGGAATAGAGCTGGAGCCGATCGGGATGCTGGGCCGGCCAGCGGGTGGTGATCGGGAAGGCGGACAGGTCGGTCATGGAGAGGCCTCGGCTTTGCGATAGGCCTATGTCGGCGCCCGCCGCGCCATTCGCAACACCCTTGGGCGCGAATACCTCAGTCCGGCTCGCGCTCGCCGACTTCGGTCGGGGGCACGGCGGTCAGCCAGCCTTCGGAAAGCCGCAGCTCGGGCGTCGCTTCCTTGGTGAAGGGCAGATACCAGGTCGGGCCGCCGGTCGCGGGGGCGATCTCCAGCATGTCGTCGGCGCCGAAATTCTGAACCGACTTGACCGAGCCCATGACGGCGCCGGCGATGTCGCGGACCTCCAGGCCGATCAGGTCGGCGAGATAGAATTCGTCCTCCTCCGGCTCGGGGAAGCGGTCGCGGGGGACGTAGAGTTTCAGGCCGCGCAGGGCGTCGGCCTGTTCCTTGGTGGCGACCTCCTTGGCCCGGCCGACGACGCCGTTCTTGTCGGGCCGGGTCGAGGTCAGGGTCAGGGCCACCGTGCCGTCTGCGCGCAGCAGCGGACCATAGGCGGTCAGGGCCAGGGGATCGGCGGTGAAGGCGGTCACCCGCACCTCGCCCCGCACCCCGAAACCGCCGCCGATCTGGCCGACGAGGATGAGTCTGGAGTCTTTCGACATTCGGATCCTCAAGACCTTCCCCCGCTTGCGGGGGAAGTGTCAGGTCGTGGCGCGCAAGCGACACGCCTGACGATGGGGGAAGTCTTCCTCTTGAAAGAAAGACTTCCCTCTCCGACCCTGGTTCGCTGCGCGAACGCCGGGCCACCTCTCCCGCAAGCGGGAGAGGGTCGGCCACTTAGGCCTCGGTGGTCTCTTCGGCAGCCGGGGCTTCTTCAGCGGCGGCTTCGGCGGCCGGAGCCTCTTCAGCAGCCGGAGCGTTCTTGGCGGCTTCGGCCTCTTCCTTGGCGCGGGCGGCGGCTTCGGCGGCCTCGGCCTTGGCGGCGGCTTCGGCTTCCAGGCGGTCGGCTTCGCGCTGGGCGCGTTCGGCGGCGCGCTCCTGCGCCTTCTTGCCGGGGGCGCCCTTGTTCGGGTTGTTGCCCTGCGACCACTTCACCTTGGCGCCCAGGGTCTCGTCCTGCGACAGGAAGCGGGCGACGCGGTCGGTCGGCTGGGCGCCCTTGCCGAGCCATTCGGCGATCCGCTCGACCTTCAGGGCGACGCGCGGCTGGGCGCCGTCCTTGGGCAGCATCGGGTTGTAGGAGCCGACCTTCTCGATGAACTTGCCGTCGCGCGGGGCGTGCGAATCGGCGACGACGATGTGGTAGTAGGGGCGCTTCTTGGCGCCGCCGCGAGCCAGACGAATCTTCAGCATTTCAAGTCTCTTTCTAGGAAGTCGTTATTTCTTGGGAAGGCCAGGCAGGCCCGGAAGCCCCCCCGGCAGTTGTCCGCCGCCCAGACCCGCCAGGCGGTCCTGAATGGCTTTCAATTCGTCGGCCGAGGGCTCGGCCATCTTGCCGCCGCCCAGGGCCTTCAGTCGGTTCAGATCGGGGCCGCCGCCCCCGCCGCCGAGACCGCCCAGCATGGCGGCCATCTGCTGCATCTTCTTGGGACCGCCGCGCGCCATCTGTTTGACCATGTCGGCCATCTGGCGGTGCTGTTTCAGCACGCGGTTGACGTCCTGGACCTCGACCCCGGCGCCGGCGGCGATCCGCTTCTTGCGGCTGGCGTTCAAGAGGTCGGGCTTCTTGCGCTCGGCCTTGGTCATGGAAGAGATGATGGCTTCCTGGCGCAGGATCATCCGGTCGTCGACGCCGCTGTCGGCCATCTGGGCCTTCATCTTGGCCACGCCGGGCAGCATGCCCATGATGCCCTGCAGCCCGCCCATCCGCTTCATCTGCTGAAGCTGGCCGGCCAGGTCGTCCAGGTCGAACTGGCCCTTGGCCAGTTTGCGGGCCATCTTTTCGGCCTTGGCCTGGTCCAGGTCCTGGGCGGCCTTTTCGACCAGGGCGACGATGTCCCCCTGGCCCAGGATGCGGCCGGCGACGCGGCGGGCGTCGAAGACGTCCAGCGCATCGACCTTTTCGCCGGCGCCCAGATATTTGATCGGCAGGCCGGTGACGGCGCGCATCGACAGCATGGCGCCGCCGCGGCCGTCGCCGTCGGCCCGGGTCAGGACCAGGCCGGTCAGGGGCAGGCGCTCATGGAAGGCCTTGGCGGTGCGGACGGCGTCCTGGCCGGTCAGGCTGTCGGCGACCAGCAGGGTCTCGACCGGCTTGGCGATGTCGGCGACCTCGGCCACCTCGTTCATCAGCCCTTCGTCCAGGGTGATGCGGCCGGCGGTGTCGAGGATCAGGACGTCGAAGCCCTGAAGCTTGGCGGACTGCAGGGCCCGGCGGGTGATCTGGACCGCGCTTTCGCCCGCCACGATGGGCAGGGTCGCGACCTCGATCTGTTTGCCCAGCTGGGCCAGCTGCTCCATCGCGGCCGGACGGCGCGTGTCCAGCGAGGCCATCATGACCTTCTTGCGATCGAACTTGGTCAGGCGCAGCGCCAGCTTGGCCGAGGTCGTGGTCTTGCCCGAGCCCTGAAGGCCGGCCATCAGCACCACGGCGGGCGGGTTGGCGTTGGTGTTCAGCGGGACCGGCTCTTCGCCGCCCAGCATTTCGATCAGACCGTCATAGACGATCTTGACCACCTGATCGGCGGGCTTGACCGAACGGATGACCTCTTCGCCGGTGGCGCGCTCGGTGGCGAAGGCGATGAATTCCTTGACGACCGGCAGGGCGACGTCGGCCTCGAGCAGGGCCACGCGCACCTCGCGCATCGCCTCGGCCACATCCTTTTCGGACAGGGCGCCGCGGCCGGTGATCCGGTCGAAAACGCCTGTCAGCCGCTCGTTCAGAGCCTCGAACATTCACTACCTCATGTGGCGCAGGTGAAACGGCTCCATACGACAACGACCCCCGGCGACGATCACGTCGGCGGAGGGTTCTCGCCCACCTCGTCCCGACGGAGCGGGGGTCGTGTGGGTGGAGACGCGAGGTTCACTTGCGTCGGAAGCGGCGGCTTATGAAGGAAAACGGGGGGAAAGGCAACCGATGCGAGTCACGTCCCCGCCCGCTTTGCGTCATCCTCGGGCTTGACCCGAGGATCGAATGCGCCGCCGCTCTGCGCGGACGTCAGGCGCACGTCTCGCTCCTCGCCCGATCCTCGGGTCAAGCCCGAGGATGACGGAGAAGACTAGACATCAGTCCTCAGGCGTCTCTTCCGACCCCTCGTCCGCCTTCGGTTCCGAACCCGGCTCGGTCACCACAATCCCCTCCGGCGGGGCCGACAGTTTGGACAGGTCGCCGCCGGCGCGCAGGACGTCCAGGGCGCGTTGCAGCTGGTAGTCTTTTTCCTTGTCATAGGCCTCGCCCGGGGCTTCACGCGGGGTGTGCGGCCCCTTGCGCTCGGCGCCGATGGAGGAGTCCAGGGCCGTGGCGTAGGCGGCCTCGGAATAGATGAAGCTGGAGCGCGAGACGATCCGGGCCTCGGCCTCGGACCGGGCGACCTCCAGGTCCGGCTCGATGCCGATCTTCTGGATCGAGGCGCCCGAGGGCGTGTAGTAGCGGGCCGTGGTGATCGACAGGGCGCCGTCGCGCCCCTGACGCAGCGGGATCACCGTCTGGACCGAGCCCTTGCCGAAGCTGGTCAGGCCGACGATGGTCGCCCGCTCGTGGTCCTTCAGGGCGCCGGCGACGATTTCGGAGGCGGAGGCCGAGCCGTAGTTGACCAGGACCACCAGAGGCAGGCCGCCGGTCAGGTCGCCGGGCTTGGCGGAATAGCGCTGAATCTGCTCGGGCTTCCTGCCGCGCTGGCTGACGATCTCGCCGCGCTCCAGGAAGGCGTCGGACACGTCGATGGCCGCGTTCAGCAGGCCGCCGCCGTTGTTGCGCAGGTCCAGGACATAGCCCTTCACACCCGGCTTCTGAGCCTTGATCTTGGCGATGGCCTCGGACAGTTCGCGGCCGGTGTTCTCATTGAAGGTCGAGACGCGCAGATAGCCGAAATCGCCCTCGACCCGGCCAGTGACCGACTGGACCTTGATGATCTCGCGGGTCAGGGTCACCTCGCGCGGCTCCTCCCCGTCGCGCAGGAAGGTGACGCGCACGCTGGTGCCGGCCGCGCCGCGCAGCTTTTCCGACACCTGGCTGACGGTCAGGCCCGCCGCGTTCTGACCTTCGATGGCGCTGATGACGTCGCCGGCCTGAACCCCGGCCTTGGCGGCGGGGCTTTCGTCCATCGGGGAGATGACCTTCACCAGGCCGCCTTCGGAGGTGATGGTCAGGCCGACGCCCGAATACTGGCCCTCGGTCCGCTCGCGCAGTTCGTCATAGTTGGACGGCGGCAGATAGTTGGAGTGGGGATCCAGCGCCGTCATCATGCCGGCGAGGGCGGCCTCGATCAGCTTCTTGTTGTCGACCGGGACCACATAGGCCTGCTCGACGATGCCGACCACGTCGCCGAACAGCTCCAGCATGCGGAAGGTTTCGTTGCGGGGCGTCTGGCTGGTGGCGACGGCGGCCGAGCCGCCGAGAACCAGGGCGGCGCAGCCGACGAGGAGCAGTTTACGCATTCGGTCTCTTTCGGTCGGGCCGATCATGGAAGGCGCCCGTTGGGAGGGTAGGGCCGCACAGACACGACGAAATCGTGGCTGAGCGGCGTCGGTCCGATAAAATCAGCGTCCGGCGGGAAAGCAAGGCCAATCGTCGCCCGAGGGCGCATCCGGCCGCTCATCGCAGCCAGGGACCGGGGTCGATCGGGCGCTCGTCCCGGCGCAGTTCGAAATAGACGTCGCCGTCCGGCCCGCTGCGGCCCAGGGTCTGGCCGTCGGAGACCCGGGCGTCCGCCTGGACGTCCAACTGCTCCAGCCCGGCGATCACCGCCCGCCAGCCGGGGCCGAGATCAAGAATCACCACCTGGCCCCAGCCCGTCAGGGGACCGGCGTAGGCCACCTTGGCGTCAGCCGGGGCGGCGACGGGGGCGCGGTCGGCGCGCCAGCGCCAGCCCGAGGTTCCCGCCCCCCAGGTCTGGGTCGGCGCGCCGCGCACGGGCGGACTGAGCCGGTTGCGGCCGGCCGGCAGGCGCGCGGTCTCGGCCTCGGCGGCCTCGGCCTCCTGGGCGGAGGGAACGGCGCCGCCCAGGTCGCGGATTCGAGCCTCCAGCGCCCGCGCCGCCCGTTCGGCGCTGCGCGCCTCGGCGTTCAGCACGGCGGTGAGGGCGGTCTTGCGCGCGGTCAGCCCCTCGATCTGGGCGCGGCGATCGCCCTGGGCGCTTTCGGTGGTCAAGAGCCGTTCCGAGGACAGGACCGCCAGGCGGCGAATGCGCATGATCTCGGCCTGACGCTCGGCCAGGGCCTTGGCGCGGCGCTCCAGCTCGGGCGTCATGGCCTTCAACAGGATGGAGGCGCGCACCGTGTCGATCGCCTTGTCGGCGGGAACCAGAAGCGGCGGCGGCGGGCGGCGGCTCATCATCTGAAGCGCGCTGAGCAGACGCCCCTGGGCGCCGCGCTCGCGGGCCAGGTCCGTGACCAGGTCCGCCTCCCGTTCGCTCAGCTGCTTCAGCCGGGCCCTCTGGTCCTCGATCTGGCGGTCGTCGGTTCGTTCGTCGGCGCGCAGGGCGGCGAGCCGACGCTCCAGCTGGGCCAGTTCGGCCTTGGCGGCCTCGGCGTCGGCGCGCAGGCGCCGCGCCCGCACGGCCTCGTCGCGATAGTCGGCCTGGATCCGCGCCAGCTCGCTCTCGGACGCTTGGCGCCCCGCCGCCGGGGCGGCGAGGACCAGGCCCGTCATCAGGGCGAGAGAGAGTGCTGAGGCGCGGCCCATGTCAGTCGCGATGATAAGGCGATCCGGCCAGGATGGTCACGGCCCGATAGAGCTGTTCGGCCAACATGGCGCGGGCCAGGGCGTGGGGCCAGGTCTGGGGACCGAAGGCCAGGGTCGAGGCGGCGGCGGCGCGCACGCTTTCGTCCAGCCCGTCCGCCCCGCCGATGGCGAAGACCAGACGGCGTTCGCCCTGGTCGCGCAGCTTGGCGACGTGGTCGGCGAAGGCGCGCGAGGAATAGGTCTTGCCCCGTTCGTCGCAGGCGATCAGGTGCGCGCCCTCGGCGGCCGCAAGGATCAACTCGGCCTCCGGCGCCTTGCCGGGTTTACGGGCTTCCAGATCGATCAGTTCGAGGGGACCGAGGCCCAGCGCGCGTCCCGCAAGGGTGGCGCGCCGGGCGTAGTCGTCGGCGAGCGTCGCCTCAGGCCCCCGGCCCGGTCGGCCGATGGCGACGATGCTCAGCTTCATTCTCTAGTCGCGGACCATGCGGTGGGCCGAGTCCACGGCCCAGATCTTCTCGATATTGTAGAAGGTCCGCACTTCCGGACGGAACAGGTGGACGATCACATCCCCCGCGTCGATCAGGACCCAGTCGCAGTGCGGCAGGCCCTCGACCTTGGCCTTGCCCAGGCCCTGGTCCTTCAGGGTGCGCAGCAGGTGGTCGGCGATGGCGCCGACGTGGCGGTGCGAGCGGCCGGAGGCGACGATCATGGTGTCGGCCATGGCGCTTTTGCCCTTCAGGTCGATCAGGACCATGTCCTGAGCCTTGTCCTCGTCGAGGCGGCTCAGCAGGGCTTCTTCAAGCGGAGTCGATCCGACCGGGCGGGGGACGGAATCCCCGAATGCGGCGGTCGTTTCAGATCCGTCTTCGGAATGGAGAGGTTCGATAGGGTCCATCTCGTGCGCCGTGTTCGAAACGGCGGCGTCTTGCGCGTCATACGCGGGCGAGGGGGTCAGCGGAGGGCTCCAAGAGCATTGACTAAAGCAGCCCCTTAGCACGGATGGGCGCGAACGTGAACCGGCGCCGAGATCACGACCCCGCGTCCGGCCTCTTCGAGGCCCGGATGGCGGTCGACGACAGGGGATTCAAAGGCGCCGTCAGATACGTCCAGGCCGGGGCCGCCAGGGTCGGCAGAAGGCCCGCCTGTTCGGCCGGAATGCGGAAGGCGGCGAAGCGGGCGGCCGCCGGCGCCGTGCGGCTGTCCAGCTGCGATCCCGGCCGGGCGATCACCGCCACGGGCATCAGCCGCATGATGTCGGTCCAGCCCCGCCAGCGATGGAAGCCGGCCAGATTGTCCGATCCCATGACCCAGACGAAATGGACGCCCGGATGGCGGGCGACCAGCAGGCGCAGGGTCTCGACCGTCCAGACCACCCCGGCCCGGCTTTCGAAATCCGAGACGATCATGGACGGGCCGCCAACCCTGGCCTGGGCCTGGGCCGAGGCCATCCGTTCGGCCAGGGGGGCGCTGTCGCGGGCGTCCTTCAACGGGTTCTGGGGCGAGACCAGCCAGACCACCCGATCCAGGCCCAGCCGCCGCATGGCCGTCTCGGCCACATGGGCGTGGCCTTCATGGGCCGGATTGAACGATCCGCCGAACAGGCCGACCTTCATCCCCGGCGTCAGGATCAGCCCGTCGCGAAGGGCCCCCGGTCGGGGGCCGGCGCCTTGGGGCGCGGGACCGGCGTGAAAGAAGGGCAAGCGAGGCGTCTCGGGGGTTATGCTCAAGGCGGCCTTATCATGGGGGCGACCGCCCTGTCCCCCGATTATTCGTCCGACCTCAGACGGCGGCTTCGAACAGGGCCTCGCGCGTCACGTCGGCGTGGGTCATGGGGAACATGTGACCGCCGCCGCGCACCACCTCGACCGAGACGTGCGGCAGGCCGCGCGGCGACGAGGGCACGTGGGTCAAGGCGCCGTGTTCCGCCTTTAGAATGCGGATTGGACCGCAATAGAGGCGAAGCGCCCGCCAGGGATCGTGCGCCTGGGCGGCGTAGTTGGCCGCCTCCCAGGCCGGGGTGGCGGCCAGGGTGAAGCCGTCGGGGCCTTCCACCAGACCTTCGGCCAGATAGTCGGCCAGCACCATGTCGGGCCAGCCCTTGAACGCCCCCCGACCGCGGTAGGCGGCCATGGCCTCCTCGCGGCTGGCGAACAGGGCGCGGCGGCGAAGCGTGGCGCGTGCGATCGGAATGCGGGACAGAAACCGGTGGGCGAAGGGCAGGTTGAACACCAGCATGGCGGACCGCCGCCAGATCACTGCGTCCAGCAGAACCAGGCTGGCGACCCGGTCCGGCCGCTCCGCCGCCGCCAGCAGGGAGGCGGTCCCGCCCATGGAATGGCCCGCCAGGACCGGCGGCGGACCCTCGATCGTCTCCATCAGGGCCAGAAGATCGTCGCGGTGATCCCGCCAGCTGGTCTTGGGCCGGGCGAACACCGGCAGGTCAGAGGCCCCATGGCCGCGAAGGTCCGGGGCCCAGATCCGCAGCGACGTCGACAGGGGCGACAACAGGCTGCGATAGGCGCCGGCGTTGAAACCGTTGGCGTGGGAGAAGATCAGATCGACCGGACGCTTCGGATCCCCGAAGTCCAGGACCGACATCCGCCCCCCGCCCCATCGATTGTCGATCGGGACGCTGAGCCGGCGCGGCGGCGACATCAGGGCCGCATCCATGATCAGGCCGCATCCCGGCAGGCGGCGCACAGGCCGTGCGCCTCGATCGTGGTGCGGGCGATCGCATAGCCGGCGGCGGCGCCGGCGGCGGCGATGACGTCCTGGCCCGGCCCGTCGATCTCGCGCGTCACCCCGCAGCAGTCGCAGATCAGAAAGGCGGCCGCATGGCTGCCCCCGACCTCCTGGCCGGCGCAGGCGACATAGGCGCTGATCGAAGCGATCCGATGGGCCATGCCGTGGCGTTCCAGGAATTCGAGCGCGCGATAGACGGTGGGCGGCTTGGCGGCCTGTCCGTCCTCGCCGAACCGGGCGATCAGATCATAGGCCTTCACCGGCTCGCCGCTCTCGAGCAGCAGCGACAGCACCCGGCGGCGCGGCGGGGTCATGCGCTCGCCGGCCGAGACCACCCGCGCCTCCGCCTCGGACAGGGCGCGGTCCAGGCGTGCGCCGTCAAGGCCGGAATGAAGATGATCATGGTCGCAGACGGCGTTCATGAGCCACAGCTAATCCTTGATAAGCCCGGCCGCAACAGAACACGGCTTGCAGTCCGTGATGTTATCTCATAACAGAAACGCTTCCTCTCCTGAACCCCAGTGATGTCCATGCGTCAGACCGTCACCCGCTCGCTTCTGCTTTCCGCCGTCGCCTGGAGCGCCCTGGGCGCCGCCGCCCTGGCCCAGACCGGCCCCGGCCGTCCGGCCCAGGTCGATGACGTCATCGTCACCGCCACCCCCTATGGCGTCACCCAGCGCGCCACCACCATCGCCACCGACGTGCTGGACGACCAGGCCCTGGCCATCGCCCCGGCGACGTCTCTGGGCGATCTGGTCAACGGCCTGCCAGGCGTGCGCTCGACCGACTTCGCCCCCGGCGCCAGCCGCCCGGTGATCCGGGGCCTGTCCGGCCCGCGCGTCCAGGTGCTGACCAACGGCCTGGGCCAGATCGACGCCAGCTCCGTTTCGCCGGACCACGCCGTGGCCACCGATCCCGGCGAAGCCCATCGGATCGAGGTCGTGCGCGGCCCGGCCACCCTGGTCTATGGCGGCTCGGCCATCGGCGGGGTGGTCAACATCATCGACGACCGCATCCCTGAAGCCCTGCCTGAAGGCGGGGTCGAGGGCCGGGTCTCGACCCAATATTCCAGCGTGGACGACGGTCGGGGCGCCTCGGGCCATGTCACCGTCGGCGCCGGCCGGTTCGCCTTCAACCTGAGCGGCGTGACCCGCAAGACGGATGACTACGACATCCCCTCCCCCGCCCGGTCCCAGGTTCTGGCCGACAGCGACGGCGAGCCGCGCGGCGAAGGCGACAAGCAACCGAACTCCTGGTCCGAGCTGAACGCCTGGGGCGTCGGCGGCTCCTATATCGCCGACAAGGGCTTCGTCGGCCTGTCCTACAAGAAGACCGAAAGCGAGTACGGCACGGTCGCCGAGCCGGAGGTCTTCATCAATCTGGAGCAGGAGCGCTGGGACGGCCGCGGCGAATACCGGTTCGACGCCGGCCCCTTCGCCAAGGTCCGCGCCTCCTACGGCCACGCCGACTACACCCACACCGAGTTCGAAGGACCGGGCGAGCCGGGCACCGTCTTCAACTCCGACGGCTGGGAGACCCGCGGCGAACTGGTCCAGCGCGAGCGGAACGGCTGGAACGGCGCCGTCGGCGTCCAGGCCCTGGAGCGCAATTTCGAGGCGATCGGCGAGGAGGCCTTCGTCCCGACCGTCAAGATCGAGGAACAGGGCCTGTACACGGTCCAGCGCTATGACCGCGACCGCTACGGCTTCGAGGGCGGGCTGCGCTATGACCGCCGCACCCTGGGCGCCGTTCCGCTGGGCGAGACGGCCGAGGTGGAGCGTCAGTTCGACAACTGGTCCGCCAGCGGCGCCGCCTTCCTGCGTCCCCAGGCCGGCCTGTTCCTGGGGCTGAGCCTGTCGCGGACGGAACGCGCGCCCAGCGAGGTCGAACTGTTCGCCGACGGCGTCCACGTCGCCACCGCCGCCTATGAGACCGGCGACCTGGGCCTGGACACCGAGAAGGTGACCACGCTGGAGGGCACGGTCCACTTCGACCGTGACCGGTTCTCCGGGGATCTGCACCTCTACAAGGCCTGGTACGACGGCTTCATCGACGAACGCCGCACCGGCGCAGACTTCACCACCGACGAGGGCGAGACCTTCCCCGTCTATCGCTTCGTCCAGACCGACGCCGACTTCTACGGTTTCGAGGCCGAGGCCGCCTACGCCCTGTGGCAGGACGGAGATCGCAAACTGTCGCTGGAGGGGGCGGCCGACTATGTCCGCGCCGACACGGACCTGGGTCCGGCCGCGCGCATTCCGCCCTGGTCGGCGACTGCCCGTCTGGCCTGGACCTCGACGCTTTGGGACCTGACTGGCGAAGTGCGCCACGTCGGCGAACAGGACAGGCTGGCGGAAGGCGAACTGCCGACCGACGCCTATACGCTGGTCAATCTGCGCGGGGCGGTTCGGCCGTTCGCCGACAAGGACGTCACCGTCTTCGCCGAGGCGCACAATCTGACGGACGAGGAGGCGCGCGAGCATACCTCCTTCCTGAAGGACATCGCGCCCCTGCCTGGGCGCAACCTGCGGATCGGCGTCTCCTACGCCTTCTGACCGGTTCCTGATCGGGGCCGTTTGCCGCTGAGGCGGGCTTGGGCTAGAAGGCCCGCCTCATTCCACTCCAAGAGCGCCTGGCTCCTCATGACCGATACGAACAACTCGCCGCTCGAAGGCAACGTCCTCTTCTATACGAAGCCGGAACCGCTGGACCCGACCCTGCACGGCGCGCTGGGCGTCAACGCCGCCGACAAGCCCTACGCCTTCGTCGGCCAGACCAACATCGTGCCGCTGACGGTGACCGAGTTCGCCGCCGCCGCCCTGTCCTATCCGGTGATCTTCACCGGTGAGAACCGCCAGCCGGTCGTGGTCATGGGGCTGCGCCAGGGCGAGAACCTGTTCGTGGCGGACGACGGCGACTTCCGCCCCGACGCCTACATCCCCGCCTATGTGCGCCGCTATCCGTTCGTCTTCGCCGACGACAAGCAGAATCAGCGCCTGATCCTGTGCATCGACCGCGGCGCCTCGATCGTGGCCGAGGGCGGCCAGAACCCGCTGTTCGTCGAGGGCAAGCCCAGCGACTACACCAATATGGCGATGGAGTTCTGCAACAACTTCGAACAGGAGCGTCAGCGCACCGAAGCCTTCGTCAAGCTGATCCAGGACCTGGACCTGCTGGACGTGCGTGAAGCCGTCTTCACCCCGCGCAACCCGGACGGCACGCCCGGCGCGCCCCAGAAGCTGGCCGAATATTACGCCGTGTCGGAAGACAAGCTGAGGGCCCTGCCGGCCGAGAAGCTGGCCGAGCTGCGCGACAACGGCGCCCTGGGCCAGATCTACGCCCATCTGGTGTCGCTGCTGGGCTGGGACCGCCTGATCGCCCTGGCCTTCCTTCGCCAGGCCCCGGCCAGCGTCAACTGAGCCTCGGCCTGACGTCAAGGAGAACGCCCGCCGGTCGCACCGGCGGGCGTTTTCAATTTCAGCGGCGGGAGAACAGGGCGCGGGTCAGGCAGGAGAAGACCAGCCGCCCGGCCTCGTCCAGCAGATCGTGCTGGGCGATGACGATGCCCTTTCCGTCCCCGACCGGATCCTTGCCCATGACGGTCATCCGGCCCCGCAGCAGCTCGCCCGGCGGCGGATTGCGCAGATAACGCAGCCCGTCGACGGCCAGGATCTTGGTCTGGGCCCAGGCGCCCGACTTCTCGGCCGCCAATCGGCTCCACAGGGCGTAGATCATCGCATCGGGCGCCCCATAGGCGGCGTCCCAGCCGGGCGCGAACCGCTCGACGAAGAGGTCGAGCGCTCCCGGATCGACCGCACAGGCCCCCAGGGGCACGACCTGCCCCGTCTCCAGATCCTCGAAATGGACGAGCAGGGGGTCGCTCATGGAAATCCTTCAGCCTGGTTCTTCGGAAACACGGACCAGCAGCTTGCCGTCGTGGTCGCCGGTGAACAAGCGGTTCAACGAGTCCACCGCGCCTTCCAGGCCGTCATCGACGTGGACCTTCCACTTCACCTTGCCCTCGGCCAGCCACGGACCCATCTCCGCGACCATTTCGCGGGCGCGAGGCGCATAGTCCAGAACCAGGAAGCCCTGGACATGGAGCCGATGGGTGATGATCCGGGCGAAGTTCGGCGACGGCGGCGCCTTGGTGGCGTTGTAGGATGAGACGAGGCCGCACACCGCCATCCGGCCGTGGACCTTGAGCCGGTTGAAGACGGCGATCATGATGTCGCCGCCGACGTTTTCGAAGTTGAGATCGATTCCGTCGGGCGCCAGCCGGTCCAGCGCGTCGCCGACGTCCTCGTTCTTATAGTCGATCGCCGCGTCGAACCCGAGTTCGTCGGTCAGCCAGGCGCATTTCTCAGGGCCGCCGGCGACGCCGATGACGCGACAGCCGCGCTGTTTGGCGATCTGGCCGGCGATCGAACCCACCGCCCCCGCCGCCGCAGAGATCACCATCGTCTCGCCGGCCTTGGCTTTCAGCACGTCGGTGACGCCGAAATAGGCCGTCAGCCCGGTCATGCCCAGGACCGACATATTGGCCGTCAGCGGCAGGCCGGGCGCCCGGTGCACGGGCCGAAGCCCGGCTTCGGGCACGACGGCGTAGTCCGCCCACCCACCGGCGGCGGGCATGACGACGTCGCCGACCTTGAACCGGTCCGACCGGCTGTGCTCCACCACCCCCAGGGTCAGGCCGCGCATGACCTCTCCCAGCCCCACAGGCGGCAGATAGCCTTCGGAATCGTTCATCCAGGTCCTGTTGGTGGGGTCCAGCGACAGATAGACGGTGCGGACCAGCACCTCGGATTCCTTCACCTCCGGCACGGGCGTCTCGACCAGCTCCAGGTCGCCGGGCTGAACCAGGCCCTTGGGCCGCTGACGCAGCACCCACTGACGATTGATCTTGGCGTTGGAAACCATGCGTCTCTCTCCGTGCGTTTTCTTTGAGGATCATCTTGGCCCTGCGCGCGGCGCGGGTCGAGGGCCGGGTTGAAAAGAAAAAGGCGGTCCAAGCGGACCGCCTTTGAAGTGGCATCATCGAGAATGAGGTGCGGAGGCGGCAGATTGGCTGTCGCCAATCTCAAGTCGGGGGGGCGTCGCCGCCTCCGCAGTCTCCTAACGGCGTGGGTGAACCCCGGTTCCCGACAACAGGCGGCTTTTTTTCGTGCCTGGCGCGAAAGATCCCGGGTAGGAACGCCGTTACTCAGGCGGCGTTGTGTCTGGTCATAAGCAACAGCCGGGACGCAGACCATGACGCACCAAGAACCGCAACCGAACAACGATCGTCTGGTCGATCGTCAGGGCGTAGATGCGCGCTCGGCTCGCCAGGGCCGATCCGGCAGCCGAATCCTGCTGATCCTTATCGCCTCCCTGGGCGGCGCGGCGCTTTTGCTGGGTCTGCTTTGGATGTTCAGCCAGGGCGGCCTGTCCCAGACCAACGCCAACGACGGGGACCAGGCGGTCGATGCGCGCGCCTTCAGCGGCGATGCTGCGACGCCGCCGGCCGCCGACGCGCCGACCGGCCCGAACGGCGAGCCGCAGCCCGTGCCGACCGGAGAGGCGGCGAACGTCAACGCCCCGACCCAGCCGTCCAGCTGATGTGAAAAAGCCCCGGCGCCGAGGCGGCCGGGGCTTCATCCGCGCCCTTGTCGGGCGCTGGGCGTCCAAGATTAAGCCGCTTCCTTGTGGCGCGACGGGTGGAAGAACAGGGCCTGGCTGATCGCCGCCTTCACCGTCTCGGGCTGGAAGGGCTTGGTGATCAGGAAGGTCGGCTCAGGCCTTTCGCCGGTCAGAAGGCGTTCGGGGAAGGCGGTGATGAAGATCACCGGCACGTCGATGTCCTTCAGGATGTCCTTGACCGCATCAATGCCGGAAGAGCCGTCGGCCAGCTGGATGTCGGCAAGAACCAGGCCGGGCTTGTGGCGAGCCACCGCCTCGACGGCCTCGTCATGGGTGGTCGCAGCCCCGGTGACGCGGTGGCCCAGTTCCTTCACCAGGCTCTGAATGTCGGCGGAGATGATGGCCTCGTCCTCGATCACCAGGACGTCGGTGGCCAGTTCGGCGTCGATGTCCGACTGGGCGTCGGCGATCAGCCGCTCGACGTCGCGGGGATCGGCCGAAAGGATCTGGGCCGCTTCCGAAGGCGTGAAGCCTTCCAGGGCCGTCAGCAGAAAGGCCTGGCGCGAGCGCGGCGCGATCCGCATCAGGCGACGCGAAGCCTCGTCGCGGCCGTCGCCCAAGGCGCCGATCTGAGAGCCGCTTTCCAACTGGGCGCCGGTCGAGGACCAGATGGCGTGGAAGACGTGATAGAGGGCGACGCGCGGCGTCATGTCCGGCGAGAGCTGCTGCTCTCCCGCAGCCAGCGCTTCGAGTGCGACCCGCACATAGTTGTCGCCGGTCGATTGATCGCCGGTGAGGGCCCGCGCATAGCGGCGGACATAGGGCAGATGCGGCGCAAGTCTGGCCAGAAGGCTCATGCTGGATAGTCCCCGACAGAGGCTGCGCGCCCGAGGATGGACGACAGCGATACAGAGGCTGAAAACGCCAAAGCCCCGATGCGGTTCCGCAGCGCTTGCGCTCTGTCGATTTTTATTACCGCATTTGAGGAACCCGGAGCCAGAGGGACCGTTAATGGACCTGCATTTCTGCACTGCAGTTGGGTGGGCGGTGTTCTGTCTATGATTGACTCTTCCGATTCCTCGCGGCGCAAGGGCGCCGGCAACACGGGGGAGGCGGGGCTCGAAGAAGCTCGCCTTCGTCAACAGGCCATCGGCGTCAAGCTGCGGCACATGTTCGACGAGGTGGTCAACGAGCCCGTGCCTGACGAATTCCTGGATATTCTGAAGCGCGCCGACGCCAAGGCGTCGGACGGTGGCGCATGAGCACGTCCCGATTGGGCGCCGCGCCCAAACCCGCCTCTGCGGATGATGAGGGCTTCAAGCGGGAACTGGTCCTGCTGATTCCGCATCTGCGCGCCTTCGCCCGCACCTTGACGGGCGATGCGACGGCCGCTGACGATCTGGCCCAGGACGCGATGATGAAGGCCTGGGACGCGCGCGCCAGCTACCAGATGGGCACCAACATGAAGGCCTGGACCTTCATGATCCTGCGCAACCAGTTCTATTCCGAGAAACGCCGGTCCTGGCGTCAGTCGCAGTTGGACCAGGAGGCCGCCGAGCGGACCCTGGTGGCGGTGGACGACCCCGAGGCGCCGGTGGCGCTGGACGAGCTGAGACAGGCCCTCAAGACCCTGCCGGAAGAGCAGCGCGAAGCCCTGATCCTGGTGGGCGCCGGCGGCTTCGCCTATGAAGAGGCGGCCGAGATCTGCGGCTGCGCCGTCGGCACGGTCAAGAGCCGCGTCAGCCGGGCGCGCCGCGCGCTTCTGACCACCTTGGAAAAGGGCGGATACAGCCGCGACGGCAAGGCCGCCGGGGACGCCATGCGCACCATTCTCGGCGAAGCCGACAGGCTGGCCGGCGCCCGGTCCTGAGCCTCGGTGAACCAGGCCGCCCAATCCGACGCCCCCGATCCGAGGCCTCGCCTGGGACCACGCTGGAATTCGGCCCGGTTCCAAGGCATTCGCTTCCGGCTGGGCACGGCCATGGCCTTGGCCCTGCTGCCCATACTGATCCTGATCGTCATCCAGACCCAGGCGGACTTCCGCCGGCAGGCGGATGATCGCCGCACGGATCTGCAACTGGCCGCCGAACGCAGCGCCGGCAGCGCCAAGGCGCGGCTGGACAGCGCCCAGGTTCTGCTGCGCGCGCTCAGCCCCGACGCCCTGGGCCCCTATTGCGCACCACGCCTGACCGCCCTGGTCGATCGGCTGGAGGGTTATGAGGGCCTTTATCGCCTGAGCCCGACGGGCGAGGCGGTCTGTTCCTCCGGACGTCCCGAGGGATTGCGGTCGGGCGTGACGCCGGCGGCGGGCTCGACCTGGTTCCAACGGCTTCGCCGCGGCGAGGATCTGGTGGTGGTTCGCGCCCCCGTCTACGCCGGCTATCCCGCCGCCCTGATCGTCGCCATCCGGGCCGAACGGCCGATGGGCCGGTTCGACGGCGCCATGGCGGCCGTCATTCCCCTGTCGGCGCTTCAGCCGGACACTCGCGATCCGGCCCTGCCCGACCAGTCCGAAGCGGCGCTGACGGACGCCGCAGGGCGGGTGCTGCTCGCCAGCGACCCCGCCGCCTTCCGCCTGTCGGACGGGGGCGACGTCACCGGCTGGGTGGAGCGCGCGCGAGACCAGGGCTCGGCCGTCTTCGCGGCGAAGGACAGCCAGGGCCAGCGCCGCGACTACGCCGGAGCGGTTCTGGCCGGGGGCGATCTCTACGCCCTGCTGTCGGCGCCGGCGCCGGGGCTGTTGTCCTGGGCGCGGCTCAATCCGATCGGCACCCTGCTTCTGCCCCTGGGCGCCTGGCTGACGGCCTTCGCCGCCGTCATGCTGCTGTCCGAGCGGATCTTCATCCGCTGGCTGGACTATCTGGAACGGATCGCCGCCCTCTATGCGCGCGGTCGCTTTTCGGTGCGGCCGCTCCAGGCCATGAACGCCCCGTCGGAAATCCGCGTCATGGCTCGGACCCTGGACGAAATGGCCGAGGCCATCACCCAGCGCGAGCGGGAGCTGAACGCCTCCCTGGCCGAAAAGGACGCGCTGATGCGCGAAATCCACCACAGGGTGAAGAACAATCTGCAGATCATCTCCTCGCTTCT
>NZ_JACHOQ010000014.1 GCF_014199955.1 Brevundimonas aurantiaca | reverse complement strand
GCTGCGCAGACCGGCCTCTTGCCAACCCAGCCGATCACAGCTCAGATCAACCTAGGACTCTCGTTATGGCTGGATGAGAAACGGGGGTCACGTCAGGATCGAGATCGGTGAGATCGTCATCGTTGATGAACGTCTCCAAGTTGGTCATCAATGTGAGAATGTCGTCGTGGCTCTGCGGTGGCGTGAAGACCACCTCTCCAGTCTTGTCGTTCTTAAGAGCTGTGCCGGGCAGCTTCCTGAAACCAGCCTTGTTCCGCTCCAAAGTAGATTGCATGGCGAGGATATCATTGGTTGTGATCAAGCCCGTTCGGCGAACGGTGTCAAAGCCCTCTCTCATGGCTCTGGCGTAGCTGAACACCTCCTTGGCGGCGAGACTCGCGAAACGATCAGCGAGTGCATCGCTTCGGTAGAGGTCATCATGCGTCGTGATGATATTTTCGATTGCCGAACTGTCCTTTGCTTCTTGCAAAGACAGGGTGTTGATCAAGATCGACTCGTTCGGCACCAACCCAGCGGCGCCTTTCAGTTCGGCAAGCGCGCCGCGCGCTGACGCGAGCTTTTTCAGGACAGTCTTGGTTTCCAGATCAATGGAGAGTGGAAGCAGGGGCGGCATATAGGTGGTCATCCTTGGAGGTCGCTCCTTACTCCAACCACTCGACTATTTCTGCCACCTATAGCCCAAATCTCCAGACCTGCGTTCGTCCAACCGCGGCTTGAGCCTTCCGAGGCGCTTTCACCCGAACATGAAACACCCTGCCTCTGACGATCAGGCCGGGAGGATTGGGGCGCCGACGATGTGGTGACCGCGAAGACGGTGAAGGGGGCCGTATGAACGGTTGGTTCATCAGGGCGTCGCGGACCTGGGCGAAGGGTGGGGCGCGCCGACAGCAGCCACAGACAGCGGCCCGAAAGCTCGCTCACGATCGACCGGGAAGCGAAAACGACCGCTCCACGGCCCCGGCTCCGCCCTCGCCCCTTACCGCGGCGCGCGCTTGGCCAGGATGCGTTGCAGGGTGCGGCGGTGCATGCCAAGGCGGCGGGCGGTTTCCGAGACATTGTGGTCGCACAGCTCATAGACCCGCTGGATATGCTCCCAGCGCACCCGGTCGGCGCTCATCGGGTTTTCGGGCGGCTCGGGGGCCGCGTCGCCGCTCGCCAGCAGGGCCTTGACCACGTCGTCGGCGTCGGCGGGCTTGGACAGATAATCGACGGCGCCGGCCTTGACCGCCGCAACCGCCGTGGCGATGGCGCCGTAGCCGGTCAGCATCACGATCCGGGCGTCCTCGCGCCGCTCGCGCACCGCCTCGACGATCTTCAGCCCGTTGCCGTCCTCCAGCCGCATGTCCAGGACGGCGAAGGCCGGGGCCTTTTCGTTCAGCCGCAGCTGAGCCTCGGCGACCGAGGCGGCGGTGGTCACCTCGAAGCCGCGCGCCTCCAGCGCCCGTCCCATCCGGGTGCGCAGGGCCTGGTCGTCGTCCAGCAGCAGCAGGGACTTGTCGGGCAGGGCGGCGATGCGGGTCTCAAGCTCGGGCATTCTGTTCTCCTGCTGAATCAAGTCGGGGCCGGAAGTCGTTCGGTCAAGGGCGAGCGGCCGCCTGCGACGCTTCGACCCAATACGGGCGGGGACGGGGTTTGGACGCGCTCAGGCCGCCACCTCCAGCGCCGGACGGGCCCATCGCACCGCCACACGCGCGCCGCGCAGGGGGGCGCGGCCGTCGGGGGCGGCGCCCGGCCGCGGCAGGCCCTGGCCCACGCTGACCACCCCGCCGGTCCGCTCCAGCAGGGTGCGGGCGATGAAGAAGCCCAGGCCCATGCCGCCCTGGCTGGGGGCGACCGTGGTCTCCGGCCCGCCGCGCCCGGCGCCGGAGGCCGCAGCGGCGATCTGGGCCGCCAGGGCCAGGCGCGCCTTGCCGTGCGGGCGGCTGGTCACATAGGGCTCGCCCAGCCGGGGCAGGATGTCGCTGGGAAAGCCCGGCCCGTCGTCCAGAATGGCGATCTCGATCCAGCCGGCGTCGACCTGGGCCTGGACCCGCACGGTGGAGGCGGCGAAGTCGGCGGCGTTCTCGACCAGGGTCGACAGGCCGTGCACCACCTCGGGCAGGCGGCGCACGCGCGGGGCCGGCTGGCCGGGCGGGGTCTTGACCAGGACCTCAAAGGCCAGGTCGAAGCCCCGGTGCGGCTCGACCACCTCCTCCAGCAGGGCCTTCAGAGCCACGTCGGCGTATAGGGCGTCGTCCCCCTCCGGCCGGCGCGACAGCTGGGCCAGTATGCCCCGGCACCGTTCGGCCTGTTGCAGGATCAGGGCCGCGTCCTCGGCGGCGTCGCTGTCGGGCGCCGAGGCGCGCTGAAGTTCCTTGGCTACGACCTGGATGGTGGCCAGCGGCGTGCCCAACTCATGGGCCGCGGCCGCCGCCAGACCGCCCAGGGCCGCCAGTCTCTGTTCGCGCTGCAGCACGTCCTGGGTCGTGGCCAGGGCCAGCTCCAGCTTCTCGGCGTCGGCCGCCACCCGCCAGGCGTAGCCGGCGGTGAAGACCACACCGGTCACCAGGGCCATGGCCATCCCCAGCCGATAGAGCAGGGGCAGGTGAAAATTCTCTCCCGGACGCCAGGGCAGGGGCTCAGACCAGAAGAACAGCACCCCCACGGCGATCAGGGCCAGAAGGCCCAGCGCCACGGCCTGGCGCGCGGGCAGGGCGGCGGCGGCGATCGTCACCGGCGCCACCAGCAGCAGGCAGAAGGGGTTCTCCAGCCCGCCGGTCAGGCCCAGCAGAAGGCTGAGCTGAAAAATGTCGAACCCCAGGTGCAGGGCCGTGGTGCGTCCGTCTGGCAGGCTGGCCTCCAGCCGCCGCACCCGCGCCATGGCGCCCACGTTCACCGCAGCGCTGACGGCGATGACGATCAGACAGGGCCACAGCGGCAGGGGGAAATGCAGCCCCTGAGACGCCGTCAGGATCGCCGCGCTCTGCCCCAGTATGGTCAGCCAGCGCAGGACGATCAAAGTCCGCAGGGAAAAGCCGCGTCCCCTACGGGCGCCGTCGGCGGGGCCGGGCTGCGACAGGGCGCTGTCCACGGCCGCCCCCTCTGAAAGGGACGGCCGCCCGTGCGGCGCGATGTGGTCTTCTGTCGAGGTCACGGGCCTTCTATAGACCGGGGCCGAGGTTTTCGTCAGAGGTCGTCATGCCGCGTCGTTCCATCCTGCTGTTCGCCGGCGCCTGTCTCGCCATCGCCGCCGCCCTGGCCATCGTCACCGTGGTGGTGGTCGGCAATCGGCCCAGCGCGACCCGGGGCGAGATCGGCGCGACCGGCCAGCCCCTGGTCGGCGGCGACTTCCAACTGGTGAACCAGGACGGGCGTCCGGTCGATCAGACCATGCTGAACGGCAAATGGAGCCTGGTCTTCTTCGGCTTCACCTACTGCCCCGAATTCTGCCCCACCACCCTGGCCGAGCTGGCCGCGGTGCAGCAGCGGCTGGGCGACAAGGCCGACGATCTCCAGATCGTCTTCGTCAGCATCGACCCCGAACGCGACACGCCTCAGCAGCTGAAGGACTATCTGTCCTCAGACGGCTTCCCCAAGGGGACCATCGGCCTGACCGGAACGCCGGACCAGGTGGCCCAGGCGGCCAAGGCCTACCGCGCCTATTATGAAAAGGTCGGCGAGGGGGAGGGCTATACGATGAACCACTCCCTGACCGTCTATCTGATGGGGCCCGACGGCCGGTTCCGCACCGCCGTCGCCTATGGCCTGGGGCCTGACAAGGCGACAAAGATCATCGAAGACGCCATGGCGCGGGGCTAACCCCGCTCCTTGGTCTTGGTGAAGGCCACCTTGGGGAAGCGTTCGCCGACATAGCCGGTCTCCCAGCTGGACTTGGCCAGGAAGACCGGGGCCTGGTCGATGTCGCGGGCCATCTGGGGGCGATATTTGCCCATGAAGTCCTCCAGATCGGCGTCGGACGCGTCGGAGGTCGGGGCGATCCAGCGCGCTTCGGCGTAGGGGCTGGGTTCGAAGACGACGTCCAGGCCGTATTCCTCGCCCAGCCGGTCGGCCATGACCTCGAACTGCAGCTGGCCCACGGCGCCGACGATGAAGTCGGCCCCGATCTCCGGGCGGAACAGCTGGGTCACGCCTTCCTCGGCTAGGCCCTCCAGCGCCTTCTTCAGATGTTTGGCCTTCAGCGGATCCTTGACCCGGACCCGTTGCAGGATTTCCGGGGCGAAGTTCGGCAGGCCGGCGAACCGCACCAACCCGCTCTCCGACAGGCTGTCGCCGACCCGCAGCACGCCATGGTTCGGAATGCCGATCACATCGCCGGCGAAGGCGTCGTCGGCCAGTTCCCGGTCACTGGCGAAGAACATGATCGGCGCATTGACCGACAGGGACTTGCCGGTGTTCTGGACCTTCAGCTTCATGCCGCGCTTGAAGGCGCCCGAGGCCATGCGGAACATGGCGATCCGGTCGCGGTGGTTGGGGTCCATATTGGCCTGGACCTTGAAGACGAAGCCGGTGACTTCTTCGGCGCCGGGCTCCACCGTCGTCTCCACGGGCGCCGGGGCGTTGCGGGTCTCGGGCGGGGCTTCTTTCCGCGCCTTCATGACCTTGGGCGCCGGCGCCCAGTCGCCGATGGCCTTCAGCAGTTCGTCTATGCCGAAATGGCGCAGGGCCGAACCCCACAGGACCGGCGTCAGATGGCCCTCCAGGAAGGCCTGACGGTCAAAGGCCGGATAGCCGCCCTCGACCAGCTCCACCGCCTCGCTCAGGGCCGCCCGCTCGCCCGCCTCGAAATACTGGGCCGCCTGGTCCAGGGGCAGGGCGGGCGGATGGTCGGGATCCTCGGCGGCGCCGGCGGCCTTGCGGGCATAGGGCTGGAACCGGCCGGTCCCGACCTCGACCATGCCGCGCAGACGATTGCCGCTCTCGGCCGGCCACCAGATGGGCGCCGGGTCCAGTTGCAGCCGCGAGGCGATGTCGTCCAGCAGGGCCATCGGATCCTGGGCCTCGCGGTCCAGCTTGTTGATGAAGGTGATGATCGGAATGTCCCGAAGACGACAGACCTCGAACAGTTTCAGCGTCTGCGGCTCGATCCCCTTGGCGGCGTCCAGCACCATGATGGCGCAGTCGGCGGCGGTCAGGGTGCGATAGGTGTCTTCCGAGAAGTCCTCGTGCCCGGGCGTATCGAGCAGGTTGAACATCTTGCCGTCGTGCTCGAACGTCATGACCGAGGCGCTGACGGAAATGCCGCGCTCCTTCTCGATCTTCATCCAGTCGGACCGGGTCCGCCGGTTCTCGCCCCGCGCCCGCACGGCGCCGGCCGCGCGAATGGCGCCCCCGGCCAGCAGGATATGCTCGGTCAAGGTCGTCTTGCCCGCATCCGGGTGGGCGATGATGGCGAAGGTCCGCCGGCGCGCGGCTTCTTCAGGCAGGGTCAGTGAGGACATGGCGCGCGACTAGCGCGCCCGGCGCAGAAAGTCACTCGCCGGCGGGCGCCGGGGGCGATTCCGGTTCGTCTTCCGGCGAAGGCTCGGGCTCGACGGCGGCGGCGTCCTCCGTAAGGCCGTCGAGGGTCGGCACGGCCTCGCCGTTGTTGAGCGCCGCGATCATCTGCGCCGCCCGGTCAGACGCCGCCCCGCCGTGGGGATTGTTCGCCAGGGGTTTCAGCACGGCGATCGCTTCATCCTTTTGATCCCGTTGGATCAGGGCGTCGGCATAGTTCAGACGAACCCCCGCCAACTGCGGCGCCCGCTCAAAGGCCAGACCGAGCGTGAGCATGTCGTTGTCGTTGGGATAGCCCGGCTCGCCGTGTCTCATCTCGGCGATCAGCATCAGGGTTCGATAATCGTTGTCCGTCGCGGCGTAGGCTCGACCCAGATAGACCCTGGCCTCTCGCTTCAGTGACACACGTTCCGCCTCATCCTCCGCTGCTTCCGCCAGGCGCAACCGTTCCTCGGCCAGGAATTGCAGGGCTTCGACATTGTCGGGCTCCAGTTCGACGAGCCGCTGCAGCGCCCGTTCGCCCGCCACCGTGTCGCCGAAATGCAGGCCGGCGTGACCGGCGGCCAAGAGGGCCAGGGGGTCATCGCCGTGACGCGCGGCGATCCGCGCCACCTCCTGGCCCAGGGCCGCACGATCCTCGTCCTTCACCCCGATCTTCAGTCTCTGATTGATGAGCAGCAGATCATTGGCGGATCGGGGCAGGCGCGTGACGACGATGTCGGCCGCCGGAAAGTCGCTCTTGATCACCCGCCCCATCAGCCGGCGGCTCATCAGATATTGGCGAAGCTCGGAGCGAAGCTGGGCCAGGCTCAGGCCAGTGGCGCTCTCCATGGCCTCAACCGGATCTTCACCGTCCGACACGGCCATCAGATAGGCGCTCAGCTGTCGCAGGCGGTCGGGGTCGCTGAAGAACCAGTGGGTCAGCAGCCAGGCGACCGGATAATAGGTCTCACGATAGCTGCTGCGCCTGACCTCGCCGGGACGAGAGCGCAACAGAACCTCAAGCGGCAGCCATGTGCCGTTGACCAGCCAATAGGCCCGATTCTCGCTGTAACCGCCCAGCTGAACCTCATCCGCCTCGATTTCCGCGGTCATATAGTATTCGGCGAAGCCTTCGACGAACCAACCCGGATAGGCGGCGGGGGCGCTTTCGAGCATGAAATGGTGCACATATTCGTGCAGCAGTATCTCGTTGTTTTCGCCTCGGATCGCGACGGCGAAGATGTCTTCCGAAGTGGGGAAATAGGTGCCCACGACATTCTGCGGCGTGGCGGGATTGACCCGAAGCATGCCGGAGCGTGAGCCGACCAGATAGATCGGCAGTTTGCGCAGCGGCGCCTGGTCCATGGGCAGGCCGGACCGATAGCGCATCACACGGTCGAAGGTCTCCAGCTTCTGGACATAGTCCCGGAGCGACCGTTCGCTGCCTTCGCTATAGACGATGAATCGCTCGCTTTCGGCCTTCAGCCAATCGGCGCGCGCCGCCGTCGCCGTCAGACTCAGCGTCGCTAAGGCGGCGGCCAATACGGCGACCAGTCCCGATCGTTTCATGGCTTGTTCCCCGTCCCCGCCGAATGGGACTGACGTCCATCCCGTCTCCCCCGACAACCTGAGTTGTCGCAAAGGTTGTGCGGGATCGTAAAGAGCCGCGTGCAGATTACGCGAAGAATCCTGCCCGTCGCTGCGCCTTTGCGCCACATCAAATAACCCCTCGCCATCAGGGGCTATTGGAGTCATGCTCGGCTCTGAGGAAGAGATCAGGCCGTCAGAGCCGGGCGTTCCTCTCCCGGAGCGATCCGGGTTCATAGGGAAAGGAAAAGACGATGGCTGTGATCCATCCACAAGACCGCGTTTCCGGCCTCGATCGCTCGTCCTACGAGCGCCCGCACAAGATGCACCCGGCCGTAGGGCTGGCGATGGGCTTCGGCTTCATCTTCGCCGTGGCCGCCGTCGTGCACATCCTGTTCACGGCGCTCTGACGCGGGTTTGAAGGCCGCCGCGTCAAGCGGCCAGACGGTTCCAGACGGCGCGATCGGCGGCGATCGCGTCGAGGCGACGGCCCTTGTCGTGCAGCTGTCCCATGACGGCGTCGGGCAGGGTGCAGAAGCGCGGCTCGACCAGATCGGGATTGCACCCGGCCTCGGGCGCGGCGAACAGGGCGGCGTTGACGTCCGGGCTGCGCTCGGCGATCAGCCAGGCCAGGCGGCGCGCCCGAGCGGGATCGTTGCGGTGCAGCAGCGGATCCTCGGCGAACAGCTCGCAACCCAGCTCCAGCACATAGTCGAAGCCCAGCTTCTCGAACCGGCGCGCGTCGGCGGGCGTGACCGGGCAGGCCTCGTCCAGGTCGAACACGACGTCGTTCAGAAGAAACAGCATGGGCGCGACGCCTTCGGCGATCCGGACGCGATGTCGTCCGTGATCCCCCTTCTAGCCGCCTGGGCTTGCAGTCCCGTTCACGGACGCGGTTAAGCCTTTGTGACCGGCGGGCTCAGTCCGCGCCCGTCACCCCGCCCCATCACCCCGCACCCAGGGCGCCCACCGCCAGATTGACCGCCAGGGCCACGATCACGGTGTTGAAGACGAAGGCGGTCAGGCTGTGGACGCTGGACAGCCGACGGACCCCCCGGTCGCTGATCTGCACATCAGCCGTCTGGCAGGCTACGCCGATGATCAGGGCGAAATGCAGAAAATCCCAATAGTCGGGCTGGGTCTCGCCGGGAAACATCAGGCCGCCGCGGTCCCCGCCCTCGTGGTCCCGCTGATAGAAGGCGTGGGCGTAGTGCAGGGCGAACATCAGATGGATGAAGGTCCAGGACAGGGCGACCGTCCCGAGGGCCAGCAGGCCGCCCGTCAGGGGAGAGCCGTGGCTGCGCGCCTCGCCGACCACCACGACGACGCTGGCCGCCGCCGCCAGAAGGCTGAGCGGCAGGACGGCCGCGCCGGTCTGATCCAGGGCGGCGGCGCGCCGGCGGATCGCATCGGCGTCCTGGGCCCGTGCCATCCGCGCCAGGGTGGCGGCGATGAAGACCGCGACCCCGGCGATCCAGCCATAGGCCGTCCGGGTCAAGGCGTCGTCGGCCACAGGGGTGAAGAGGGCGACGGCGATCACCACCCCCAGGCTGGCGAGGAGGACGCCGTAGAGGCGAAGGGGGCGAAACAGGCTCATGACCGCCGATCATGACGCCCGACGCGCCCTCGGCAAGGGGCCACCGAGCCCCCGCGCGCCCCTAGACGAAAAGCGAAGGGGCTGACGCGACGTGACCCTTGCGAAGCCCGGCGTGGTCGGCTTACGTGATCACGCATTGTTACAGCCTGGCCGCCGCCGGAAAGGGTTCCCCATGACCGTTTATGAAGATCGCGCTGGATTGCAGGTCGCGGCCGAACTCGCGGGCCTGATCGAACAGGAGGTCTTGCCGGGCCTGGGTCTGGACCCGGCGGGCTTCTGGTCGGGAACGGCGGCCGTCTTCGCCCGGTTCGCCCCGGAAAACCGCGCCCTTCTGGCCCATCGCGACGCCCTTCAGGCCCGGATCGACGACTGGCACGACGGGCGTCGAGGCCGGCCCTATGACGTCGCCGCCGCCCAGACCTTCCTGCGCGAGATCGGCTATCTGGTTGAAGAGCCTCAGCCCTTCACCATCGGCACGACCGGGGTGGACGCCGAGATCGCCCGGATGGCGGGGCCGCAGCTGGTGGTCCCGATTCTAAACGCCCGTTTCCTGCTGAACGCGGCCAACGCCCGCTGGGGCAGTCTGTATGACGCCCTTTACGGGACGGACGCCCTGGGCGACCTGCCGAAAGGCGGCGGCTATGATCCCGAACGCGGCGCCCGGGTCGTGGCCCGCGCCAAGGCGTTTCTGGACGAGGCCGTGCCTCTGGCCCAAGGCTCATGGTCCGATCTGACCGAGGCGGACGCCGTCGTGCTGAAGGATGCAGCCCAGTTCGTGGGACGGACGGAAGGCTCGCGCCTGTTCCGCCACAACGGCCTCCATATCGAGGTGATCGTCGATCGCGCCCATCCGGTCGGGCGCACCGATCCGGCCGGAATCGCCGATGTTGTGCTGGAATCGGCCCTGACCACCATCTGCGACCTGGAGGATTCGGTGGCCGCCGTCGATGCGGCGGACAAGGTCTGCGCCTATCGCAACTGGCTGGGTCTGATGAAGGGCGACCTGGTCGAGACCTTCGACAAGGGCGGCAAGACCCTGACCCGCCGCCTGAACCCGGACCGGGCCTTCATCGCGCCGGACGGTTCGACCCTGACGCTGAAGGGGCGTTCGCTGCTGTTCGTGCGCAACGTCGGCCATCTGATGACCACCCCCGCCGTCCGGCTGCCGGACGGGTCCGAGGCGCCGGAAGGGATTTTGGACGCCGTCGTCACCAGCCTGATCGCGCTCTACGACATCAAGGGGCTGGGCGGGCTGTCCAACAGCGCGACCGGCTCGGTCTATATCGTCAAGCCCAAGATGCACGGGCCGGACGAGTGCGGCTTCACCAACCGTCTGTTCGACGCGGTCGAGGATCTGCTGGCCCTGCCGCGCCACACGATCAAGGTCGGGGTGATGGACGAGGAGCGCCGCACCTCGGCCAATCTGGCCGCCTGCATCCATGCGGTGAGGGACCGGATCGTCTTCATCAACACCGGCTTCCTCGACCGCACCGGAGACGAGATCCACACCGCCATGCGGGCCGGCCCGGTGGTGCGAAAGGGCGACGTCAAGTCCAGCGCCTGGATCGCCGCCTATGAGGCGCGCAACGTCGCCATCGGCCTGAAATGCGGCCTGTCGGGCAAGGCCCAGATCGGCAAGGGCATGTGGGCCGCCCCCGACCGGATGGCCGACATGCTGGAGCAGAAGATCGGCCACCCCAGGACCGGCGCCAACACCGCCTGGACGCCCAGCCCGACGGCCGCGACCCTGCACGCGCTCCACTATCACGCGGTCGATGTCTTCGCCGTCCAGGCCGAGGTCGCGACGCGGCCGACGCCGGGGCTGGACGATCTGCTGACCCCGCCCCTGGCGAACGGCGTCAACTGGTCCGAGGAGGAGGTGAAGGCCGAGCTGGACAACAACGCCCAGGGCATTCTGGGCTATGTCGTCCGCTGGATCGACCAGGGGGTCGGCTGCTCCAAGGTGCCCGACATTCACGACATCGGCCTGATGGAGGACCGCGCCACCCTGCGGATCAGCTCCCAGCATATCGCCAACTGGCTGTTGCACGGCGTCTGCACCGCCGAACAGGTGGACGCGGCCCTTCTGAGAATGGCCGACAAGGTGGACGCCCAGAACGCCGGCGACCCGCTGTATCGTCCCATGGCGCCCGATCCGGACGCCAGCCCCGATACAAACCTGGCCTATCAGGCGGCCCGCGCCCTGGTGTTCCAAGGGGTGGAGCAGCCGAACGGCTATACCGAGCCCCTGCTTCACGCCTATCGACTTAAGGCGAAGGCCGCACACTGACGCCAATCAGCGTCCGTCGCCCTCGGGTGAGCGCCGGGTGTCGGGACGGAAAAGCCTTCAGCCCCCCGTTCGCCCCGGTGGGAGGTCGGGCGCGCGCTCCAGCGGCCCGTCCTCGTCTTCGGCCAGCATCAGGTCCTCGGCGGCGTCATTGTTGGCGCCGGAGGTCTGACCCTGGGCCGGACCGGGCGGCGGGGCGGGGCGGTTCGTCGCCGACCACGCACGATCGCCGTAGCCGAACCGGCCCAGCGCCTCGTCGCCCTCCAGGCCGAAGGCGCTGCGAATCCGCAGGTCGGTCTGGGGAAAGGGGACTTCGATGCCGGCGCCGTCCAGGGCGTCGGCGATCAGCCAAGTATAGGCGGCGTGCATGGCCGCCGGTCGCTTGACCGCCTCGCGCGTCGGCCAGACCAGCAGCTCGAACTCCAGCCCCTTGTCGCCGAACCCCACCAGCCAGACCTGGCTCTTGCGCGCCTCGGTCTCGGGCAGGGTGAAGGGGCTGGACCGGGCGCAGGCCAGCACCGCCTCGCGCACCCTGCCCCGATCCGATCCATAGGCGACGGCGAAGGGGACATGGATCCGCCGGGTGTCGCCCTTCAGCGTCCAGTTGGTGACCGGCTGTTCGATCAGCCGCGAATTGGGCACCAGGACATTGACGTTGTCATTGGTCCTGACCCGCGTCGCGCGCGGCCCGATCTCCATGATGGCGCCGCGAATGCCGATGTCCTCGATCTCGATATAGTCGCCGACAGAGACCATCCGGTCGAATATCAGGAACAGGCCCGAGACGAACTCCTTGACCACCCCTTGCAGGCCCAGACCCACGCCTATGCCCAGGGCGCCGGCGAAGACCGCCAGGGACGACAGGTTCAGCCCCGCCGTCGACAGGGCCGCCATGACGCCCAGTATGATCACCGCATAGCCGGACAGCCGCTCCAGCAGATACAGGGCCTGACGGCTGCGTTCGGCCCGTTCGCGCACGCGCCGCAGGGCGCGGGTGATCAGCCAGCTGACGCAGAAGGCGGCGATCAGGATCACGCCTGCGCCGACCAGACCGCCGACGGTCAGGCTGGCCCCGGCGATCCGCAGGACCGGCGACTGTTCGATCGCCTCCAGGTTCAGCTTCTCGATCGTAGAGACCATCCGCCTCAAGCGCGCGGCGAAAGGCCAAGGTTCCGCCCGCGATGACGCGCGTTTCCGTCAGTGACCCATGACGGCCTGGATTTCGCCGAACAGCCCGGCGGAGGTGAAGGGCTTGCCCAGGTGACGGTTCGCCCCGGCCTCCCGACAGGCGGCCACATGCTCCGCCTGGGTATTGGCCGTCAGCATGATGATGGGCGCCGGCGGCCGACCCGCAGCCTGTTCCCGGTCGCGAATGCGAGCGACCGCCGTGATTCCGTCCATCCGAGGCATCTGGATGTCCATCAGGATCAGGTCGAACCGTTCGCGCTCCACGGCCTCCACCGCCTCCACCCCGTCCTCCGCCATGACCACGTCGGCGACGCCGTCCAGCATCATCTCGACGATCCGCCGGTTGGTGGGGTGATCGTCGACGACCAGGACGTTCATTCGCCCTTGCGCCGCCGCAGCCCCCGGGTCGTCGCAGACGGCGGCGAGGGGGATGTCCAGCCAGAAGACCGAGCCCCCGCCCTCGCGCGGTTCGCCGTCCACCTCGCCGCCCATAGCCCTTGCCTGCTCGCGCGCCAGGGCCAGACCCAGCCCCATGCCGCCGAAGCGCCGCGTCAGGGCGTCGTCGCTCTGATGGAAGGGGGTGAACAGGGCGTCCTTCTTTTCAGGCGCGAAGCCGACGCCCGTATCCAGACAGGCGAAACGGATCACGCCGTTCTCGCGGCCTTCGATCCTCAGGCGGATCTCGCCCCGGTCGGTGAACTTCAGTCCATTCTGCAACAGGGGCGTCAGGATGCGCCCCAGGGCCTCCGCGTCGCCCAACAGCCGGGCCGGGAGGTCGGGCGAAATCTCGAGATGCAGGGCCAGACCCTTGGCCTCCGCCGCCGCGCGGTGGGGCGCGACAAGCTGTTCGGCGAAGGCGGTCGGCTCGAACGGCCCGGCCTTGGGCGCGCTGGGCGCAGCGCCCATGCGCGACACGGCCATCAGATCCTCGAAACGGTGCTGAAGCGACGTCGCCGAGGCCCGAATCATTGCGGCGATCTCGCGGATGTCGACGGTGTCGGCGCGACTGTCCAGAAGGTCGGCGCCGGCGATCACCCCGTTCAGCGGGGTGCGGATCTCGTGGGTGATGTTCGATATGAAGGCGCTGCGGGCGTGATTGGCGCGTTCGGCCTGCTCCAGGGCGGATCGCAGGGCGTCTGCGTCTCGCTGTCTCTGGGTCACGTCTTCCGCCAGGCCGATCAGATGGCGCAGACCGTCGTCGTCATAGGTGGCGACCTTGGTCGCCTCCAGATAGCGGACGCCGCCGCGGCCGTGATCCTCATGCACGGCGGTCTCTCGGCCTCTGGTCATGGCGGCGGCCGTCCATTCGGCCAGGCTCGAAGGCAGGACCTCGGCGGGCTTCAGCCCCGCCAGGCCCCCCACCCGGTCGAACAGGGTCTCTGCGGCCCTGTTGGCCAGGATGAAGCGTCCGGTCCGGGCGTCCTTGACCGTCAGGGCCAGGGGCAGGACATCGATGACCGTATTCAGAAAGGCGCTCGATTCCGTCTCGGCCGTCACGTCCTCCGACTTGGCCAACAGCCGCACGATCCGGCCTTGATCGTCGCGGACCGCGCTGACCAGGGTGTTCAGATAGAGGCCCGCGCCGTCCTCAGCGCCTTCGGACCTGGAAAGCCGGGCGCGGAAGGAGAAGGCGCGACCGGCCCGCGCCTCCCTGACCGCAAGATCCACCGAGGCGCGGCAGGCGGACGGCCATATGTCGCGCCAATCCTGGGCGGGGTCGTTCGGAGCGGAAGTTCGAAGTCGCCGCGCCGCGCTGTTGATGTAGACTATTCGACCGGAGGGGTTAAGCAGCCATACATTCGCTGGACAAGCTTCTGCGAGTTGGGCGTGAAAAGCATCGCCTTCGTAAGCCGTCTCGGCTTGAGGAGCGAACCTGTTCAACATTGAACTCCTAAACACTCAACACGATTCAGCTCCTCAGTATGCCGCACGGAGATGAAGTCGGAGTAAATCGGGCCGGTGAAATATTGCCCGCGCAAGTCTAGGTACATCTGCGTATGGCAAGCTTGAGCGGCATTTAACCATCCACGTCAATGATGCTTCCAGTTGTAGCGCCATAGCCGTGCGGGGGATGGATGAGACGAGTGTTGGTGGATGCGGCCCTGGTGGTTCGCAATGTCGCGGGTCTGCGCCAGTCCATTCTGGACGCCTTCGAAGAGGACGACGCCGTCACCCTGGACCTGGTCGAGGATCAGGCCGTCGATCTGTGCGGCGTCCAGCTGATCGAGGCGGCGCGCCGTCAGGCCCAGGCCGTCGGCAAGACCTTGAGCCTGGCGCATCCGGGCGAGGCGTTTCGCCCGGTGCTGGAAGCGGCGGGTTTTCTGACCGAGGCGTCCGAGGACGACCTGCGGTTCTGGTTTCATGAAGGATCGGTTCAATGACGGCTTCCATCCTGACCGTTGACGACTCGCCCAGCATCCGCATGGCCTTGAAGATCGCCCTGACCGGCGCCGGCTATTCGGTCGCCGAGGCCGGCGACGGCGCCGAGGGCATCGCCAAGGCCAAGGCCAGCGCCTTCGACCTGATCATCACCGATCTGAACATGCCGGTCATGGACGGCCTGACCATGATCGAAGAGATGCGCCGCATGCCCGAACAGATGGGCGTGCCGATCGTCTTCCTGACCACCGAGTCCGACGAGGGCATGAAGGCGCGGGCCAAGGCCGCGGGCGCCACGGGCTGGCTGACCAAACCGTTCGATCCCGACCAGCTGGTGCGGATCGCTAAGAAGGTGCTGGGCCGATGAACGAAGCCATCGCCATCTTCCAGGTTGAGGCGCGCGAGAACCTGGAACTGATCGAACAGGGCCTGCTGGACCTGCTGGATCGTCCCGAAGACCGGGATCTGGTCGACGCCGTCTTCCGCGGCCTGCACACGCTGAAGGGGTCGGGGGCCATGTTCGGCTTCGACGCCTTGGCCGGCTTCACCCACCATTGCGAAACCGCCTTCGACCGGGTCCGAAAGGGCGAGGTGGCGGCGACCACGGATCTGGTCTCTGCGGTTCTGGCCGCCCGCGACCACATGCGACAGCTGCTGGAGGATCCGTCGGGCGATCACGGCGCCGCAGGCGACGCCCTGCTGGCCGATCTGGAGCGCGCAGTGCGCGAGGCTGACGGCGCCGCCGCGCCGGAGACCCCGAAGGCCGGCGCGACGACCTGGCGCGTGAAGTTCGAACTGCCCGCCGACGCCTTCCGCAACGGCGCCAACCCCCTGGCCCTGCTGAACGAGCTGCGCGACCTGGGCGAGGCCCATGTGGTGGTCGATACCTCGCGGGTGCCGCCGCTCAGCCGGATGGAGCCGACCGACCTCCATCTGGGCTGGACCGTCACCCTGACGACCGAGCACGGCCGCTCGGCGATCGAGGACGTCTTCATCTTCGTCATGGACGAGATGACCCTGAGCATCGAAGCGGTGGACGCCGAAGCCGCCGCCCCGCAAGAGGCTCCCCAAGCCGCCCCCCAAGCCGCCCCCCAAGCCGCCCCCCAAGACGCCCCGGTCCAGGCCGCCGCCGAGCCGGCTCAGGCTCCGGTTTCGGCGGCCAAGCCCGCCGCCGTCGCCCCTGCTGCGCCCGCCGCCGAACCGGCTGAAGCAGGCGGCGCCAAGGCCGCCAAGGCTGCTGAGAGCGTGCGCGTTCCGGCCGACCGCCTGGATGAGCTGATGGACCGGGTCGGCGAACTGGTCATCGCCCAGTCCCGCCTGAGCCAGATCGCCGCCGGCGGGACCGACGTGGCCCTGCGCGCCGTGTCGGAAGAAATCGAGCGCCTGTCCGGCGAACTGCGCGACACCATGATGGTGCTGCGGATGGTGCCCGTCTCGACCCTGTTCGGCCGTTTCCGCCGCCTGGTCCACGACCTGGCGCGCGAGACGGGCAAGGCGATCGAACTGTCGACCGACGGCGAGAGCACCGAGATCGACAAGACCGTCATCGAGCGTCTGGCCGACCCCCTGGTCCACCTGATCCGCAACGCCGCCGACCACGGTCTGGAAACGGCCGAGGACCGGGCCGCCGCCGGCAAGCCGGCTACGGGCCGCATCCGCCTGTCGGCCCATCAGTCGGGCGGCGAAGTGGTCATCACCATCCGCGACGACGGCCGGGGCATCGACCGCGACCGCGTCCGCGCCAAGGCCGAGAGCCAGGGGCTGATCGAGCCCGGCGCGGCGATCAGCGACCATGACCTGCTGCAGATGATCTTCCATCCCGGCTTCTCGACGGCGGCGGCGGTCACCAACCTGTCGGGCCGCGGCGTCGGCATGGATGTGGTCAAACGCACCATTGAGGGCCTGCGCGGCTCCATCGACATCGCCAGCCGGCCCGGAGAGGGGTCGGAGGTGTCGCTGCGCATCCCCCTGACCCTGGCCATCATCGACGGCCTTCTGGTTCGCGTCGGCCACGGCCGCTACGTCATTCCGCTGGACGCGGTCGAGGAGTGTCTGGAGCTGTCGCTGGACGAGGATCTGCGTTCGCGCGGCCGCAGCTTCATCTCCCTGCGCAACAGCCTGGTGCCCTTCCTGCGCCTGCGCGAGATGTTCGACACCGGCACCCCGCCCGAACTGCATCAGAAGGTGGTGGTCGTCTCCACCGGCGCAGAGCGGATCGGCCTGGTCGTCGATCAGATCATCGGCGACCACCAGACGGTGATCAAGTCGATGTCCAAGCTTCATTCCGGCCTGCCGACCTTCTCGGGGGCCACCATCCTGGGCGACGGCGGCGTCGCCCTGATCCTGGACGTGGGCCACCTGGTCGCCAAGGGCCAGCAGCAGGAGGCGCAGATGCGTGAGGCGGTATGAGCGAGACGGCTGAAACCACCGGCTGGACCGGCGCGGAGCAGATGGAGGTCCTGACCTTCGAGCTGAACGGCGAACTGTTCGCCCTGGAGGCCGTCGCGGTGCAGGAGATCATGGACCTGGCGCCCGAGACGGTGGTGCCGGGGGCCGGCGCCTTCGCCGGCGCCGTGATCAACTTCCGCGGCAAGGTCATTCCCTTGTCGGATCTGCGCGTCGCCTTCGCCATGGAGCGGGGCGAGCCCACCATCGACAGCCGCATCGTGGTCATCGAGATCGATCTGGACGGAGAGCCGACCCTGGTCGGCCTGCGCACCGACAAGGTCCATGAGGTCACCACCCTGGCCCGCGCCGACGCCGAGGCCCCGCCCAGCGTCGGCATGCGCTGGCGGCCCGAGTTCATCCAATGCCTGGTCAAGCGCGACGGCGAATTCATCGTCGTTCCCGCCCTCCAGACCCTCTTCAACCAACAGCACGACGCTCGCCAGTCGACCGCGTCCGCCACCCGTCATTGACCGGTCCAGAAAGGACTCCCGCCATGCGCTTCACCATCAAGGCCAAACTGGCCGCCGGCTTCGGACTGATGATCGCCCTGCTTATCGGCGTGGCCGTTCTGGGGATGCACAGCCTGGGGCGGCTCGATGAGACAATGCATGAGGTGATCTCGGGTCCGGCCAAACGGCTGGAGACGTCGCAGTCGGCCAATATCCGTCTGCTGGAATCGATCCGGGCCGAAAAGAACCTGATCCTTTCCACAACCACGGAAGAGATGCGCCGGCATGTCGAGGCGGGCGATGCGGCGCGCAAGTCGATGGCCGAGCTTCTCGCCGTCGGCGAGGAAAAGGCGGCTGAGGCCAACAAGCCCGATTGGCAGAGGCTGAAAACTCTTTTGGCGCAAATGGGCGCTATGGAAGGCCGCATGGCCGATCTGGTCCGCGCCGGCCAGAACAGCCAGGCCGTGGCCCTGTCCAATGGTGAAGGCCGCGAGATCGCGGTCGAGATGAGCGAAATTTTCGACAAGATCGTCACGCGCAATGAGGCCGCCATGGTCAAGGCGGACGAGGACGCCAAGGCGCAATACGCCGAAACCCGCAACCTGGTCATCGGTCTGACGATCGCGGCCCTGGCCATGGCCGTCGCCTTCGCCCTGTGGATCGCCCTGGGCGTCAGCGCCGGCCTCAGCCGTCTGATGACGGTCGCCGACGCCGTCGCCATCGGCGATCTGGATCAGCGGATCGAAATTAAGTCGAACGATGAGATCAAGGATCTGGTCGAGGTGTTCAACACCATGACCGACAATCTGCGGGCCACGGCCGCCATGGCCGATCAGATCGCCATGGGCGACCTGAGCGTCGAGCCCAAGCCCCTGTCGGACAAGGACACCCTGGGTCTGTCGCTGCAAGGCATGACCCGGAACCTGCGCGCCACCGCCGCCATGGCCGATCAGATCGCCGTGGGCGACCTGAGCGTCGAGCCCAAGCCCCTGTCGGACAAGGACATCCTGGGCCAGGCCCTGCAACGGATGACGCTGAACCTGCGCACGACGGCGGCCATCGCCGACGAGATCGCCCAGGGCGATCTGACGGTCCAGCCCAAGCCCTTGTCGGACAAGGACACCCTGGGCCTGTCGCTGCAGTCGATGGTGGAGCGTCTGCGCGGCGTGGTCGCCGACGCCCTGTCGGCCGCCGACAACGTCTCCTCGGGCAGCCAGGAGCTGTCGGCCACCTCCGAACAGATGAGCCAGGGCGCCACCGAACAGGCCGCCGCCGCCGAACAGGCCTCGGCCTCGATGGAGCAGATGGCCGCCAACATCAAACAGAACGCCGACAACGCCGCCCAGACCGAGAAGATCTCGCGTCAGTCGTCGAGGGACGCTGAGGCCAGCGGCGAGGCGGTCAACCGCGCCGTGGACGCCATGCGCACCATCGCCGACAAGATCGGCATCGTGCAGGAGATCGCGCGCCAGACCGACCTGCTGGCCCTGAACGCGGCGGTCGAGGCCGCCCGCGCGGGGGAACACGGCAAGGGCTTCGCCGTCGTCGCTTCCGAGGTCCGCAAACTGGCCGAACGCAGCCAGACGGCCGCCGCCGAAATCAGCGCGGTCTCTGGCGACACGGTCAAGGCCGCCCAGGAAGCGGGCGAGATGCTGCAACGCCTGGTGCCGGACATCCGCAAGACGGCCGAACTGGTCTCGGAAATCAGCGCCGCCTGCCGTGAACAGGACGTCGGCGCCAGCCAGATCAACGAGGCCATCCAGCAGCTGGACAAGGTGACGCAACAGAACGCGGGCGCCTCGGAAGAGATGTCGGCCACCTCGGAAGAACTGGCGGCCCAGGCCGAAGAGCTTCAGACCTCGATCGCCTTCTTCCGCACCGACTCGGCCGGCGGTCGCGGCGGACGGGCTCCGGCCCGCGCCCCCGCCCGCACCTCGACCTTCAAGGCGCCCGCCAAGTCCGCCGCCCGTCCGGTCGGCAAGTCGGCGTCCCCTGCGAAATCCCCGGTCCACGCCCAACAGGCCCGGGCCAAGGGCTTCGCCCTGGACCTGACCAGCGGCGGCGCCGACGCCGAGGACATGGACTTCCGGGAGAGCGCCTGATGGCAGGCCCATCGCCTTCGCCCGGTTCACGCGATCCGCGCCTGTGCCTTGCAACCACGACCGGACGAACGTCGTCCGCATCCACCTTCGGACCTTCACCGGCCTGACATCAGAAAAAGGGGCTATGAAATGCGCTTAACGATCAAAGCAAAACTGGCCGGCGCCTTCGCCGCCGTCCTGGCGATCTCCCTCATTCTCGGCGTCGTCGGCGTCATGAAGATGAGCGCGGTCAACGACCAGTCGACCGTCATCACCGAAAACTGGATGCCGAGCATCGACGCCATCCACAGCATCAATACGGCGACTTCGGACCTGCGGGCCCAGCAGTACGCCCACATCACCTCGACCGATCCGGCGCGCATGGCCGAGGTCGAAAAGGACATCGCCGCCACGCTCGACACGATCAAGAGCGAACGGGCGAAGTATGAGACCCTCATCTCCTCGGACGACGAGCGGGCGCTCTACAATCAGTTCGCCGGCAAGTTCGAAAACTATCTGCGGGACGGCGAGCGGATGCTGACCTTCTCGCGCGTCAATCAGAACGAGGCCGCCGCCCAGGCCATGCTTTCCAGCAAGCCGCTGTATGACGACATGTCGGCCGACCTGCTGAAGCTCGTGAACCTGAACGTCGACGGCGGCAAGGCCGCCAGCGTCGAAGGCGACAAGGTCTTCGCCGAAGCCCGGACGATGTTCATCGCCCTGGTGGTCGCCGGACTGGTCATCGGCGTGGTCGCCGCCCTGTGGATTTCGCGCACCGTCACCCTGGGCCTGCGCAAGGTCTCCACGGCCATTGAGGCGGTCGCCATCGGCGACCTGGATCAGGACATCAAGGTCACGACCAATGACGAGATCAAGGATCTGGTCGATACGGTCGATCGCATGACGGCCAATCTGCGCGCCACCGCCGCCATGGCCGACGAGATCGCCCAAGGCGACCTGACGGTCCAGCCCAAGCCCCTGTCGGACAAGGACACCCTGGGCCTGTCGCTGCAGTCGATGGTGGAACGCCTGCGCGGCGTGGTCGCCGACGCCCTGTCGGCCGCCGACAACGTCTCCTCGGGCAGCCAGGAACTGTCGGCCACCTCCGAGCAGATGAGCCAGGGCGCGACCGAACAGGCCGCCGCCGCCGAACAGGCCTCGGCCTCGATGGAGGAGATGGCTGCCAACATCAAACAGAACGCCGACAACGCCGCCCAGACCGAAAAGATCTCGCGCCAGTCGGCCAAGGACGCCGAACTGAGCGGCGAGGCCGTGACCCGCGCGGTGGACGCCATGCGCACCATCGCCGACAAGATCGGCATCGTGCAGGAGATCGCGCGTCAGACCGATCTGCTGGCCCTGAACGCGGCGGTCGAGGCCGCCCGCGCCGGGGAACACGGCAAGGGCTTCGCGGTCGTGGCTTCGGAAGTGCGCAAACTGGCCGAACGCAGCCAGACGGCCGCCGCCGAGATCAGCGCGGTCTCGGGCGACACGGTCAAGGCCGCTCAAGAGGCCGGCGACATGCTGCAGCGCCTGGTGCCGGACATCCGCAAGACCGCCGAACTGGTCTCGGAAATCTCCGCCGCCTGCCGCGAACAGGACGTCGGCGCCAACCAGATCAACGAGGCCATTCAGCAGCTCGACAAGGTGACGCAACAGAATGCGGGCGCCTCGGAAGAGATGTCGGCGACCTCGGAAGAACTGGCGGCCCAGGCCGAAGAGCTTCAGGCCTCCATCGCCTTCTTCCGCACCGACTCGGCCGGCGGCCGCAGCGGACGGGCTCCGGCCCGAGCTCCCGCCCGCGCCTCGACCTTCAAGTCGCCGCCCAAGCCCGCCGCCCGTCCGGTCGCCAAATCGGCGGCCCCGTCTTCGGCCAAGTCTCCGGTCCACGCCCAGCAGGCCCGGGCCCAGGGCTTCGCCCTGGACCTGACCAGCGGCGGCGCCGACGCCGAGGACATGGACTTCCGGGAGAGCGCCTGATGTCCGGCCCCGTGGAAAAAGCGGGTGCGGCTGAAGGTCAATACGTCACCTTCGGCCTGGGCGAGGAGGTCTTCGCCGCCCCGGTCGGGCTGGTGCGGGAGATCCTGACCTATCAGCCCCCGTCGCGCATCCCCAACAGCCCCGCCTATCTGATGGGTCTGACCGATGTGCGCGGCCAGGGCGTTCCCACGGCGGATCTGCGGATCCGCCTGGGGATGGCGCCGGTCGAACCGACCCTGAACACCCGGATCCTGGTCCTGGACATCCCGCTGGAGGACCGGACCCTGAGCCTGGGTCTGGTCGCCGACCGGGTGTTCGAGGTGACCAGCTTCGCCGCCGACCAGATCGAGCCCTCGCCCGACATCGGCGTCAAATGGCGCTCGGACTATATCTCCGGCGTGGTGCGGCGCGACGACGGCTTCGTCGTCCTGATCGACCTGCCTCGCCTCCTGTCCACCACTGGCGATGCGGCCGATCTCGCCGCCTTCGCCCCTGTCGAACGCGCCGCCTGAGGGCGGCGCGAACGGCCCATAAAAAAGAAGAGAGAAACGCCTTGTCCCAAGCGGCGCTAGAACGGTCCGCCCCCACGCTTGATCAGATCAGCGCCCGCAACTTCGAACGGTTGGCGCGCTACATCTATGACTACAGCGGCATCAAGATGCCCTCGTCGAAGCGCACCATGCTGGAGGGACGGCTGCGTCGCCGGCTGCGCGTCACCGGCCATGAGACCTTCGACCGCTATTGCGACTATCTGTTCAAGGACGGCGGTCTGGAGACCGAGTCCGTCTTCCTGATCGACGCGGTCACGACCAACAAGACCGACTTCTTCCGCGAGCCGCGCCATTTCGACTATATGGCCAGCCACGTCCTGCCCGAGTTCAAGGCCGCCGGGCAGCGTCGCATCCGCGCCTGGAGCGCGGCCTGTTCCACGGGCGCCGAGCCCTATACGATGGCCATGGTCCTGCAGAAGTTCGCCGACGAAGAGGGCGGGCCGGACTATCAGATCCTGGGCACCGATCTGTCGACCGAGGTGCTGGAGACGGCCCTGCGCGGCGTCTATCCCGACGAAATGCTGACGCCCGTGCCGGCGGACATGAAGCGCTGGGTGATGAGGGCGCGCGACGCCAGCCGCCGCGAAAGCCGCATTCATCCGTCCCTGCGGTCCAAGCTGTCGCTGGCGCGGCTGAACCTGATGGACGAGGCCTATTCGGTCGGCGATCCTTTCGACATGATCATGTGCCGCAACGTCATGATCTATTTCGACAAACAGACCCAGGCTAAGGTTCTGAACCGTCTGTGCGCCCGTCTGCGGCCCGGCGGCTATCTGTTCATCGGCCATTCGGAAAGCATCACCGGCATCGAACTGCCGCTGGTCACCGTCGCCAACACCATCTTCCGGAAGACCTGACCTCATGCCCAAGGTTCGTGTTCTGGTGATCGACGATTCCGCCAGCGTGCGCCAGACCCTGGTGGACGTGCTGTCGGCGGATCCGCAGATCGAAGTCATGGGGGTGGCGTCCGATCCCTTCGTCGCCGCCCGCCGCATCGCCGAGGACGTGCCCGACGTCATCACCCTGGATGTGGAAATGCCGCGCATGGACGGCATCACCTTCCTTCGGAAACTGATGTCTCAGCGCCCGATCCCGGTGGTCATGTGCTCCTCCCTGACCGAGGCGGGCTCCGAGACCCTGATGCAGGCGCTCGAAGCCGGCGCCGTCGACATCATCCTGAAGCCGCGCATCGGGGCGGCGGACCATCTGGCCGAGAGCGGCGATCGAATCCGCGACGTGGTCAAGGCCGCCGCCCGCGCCCGCGTCGGCGCCCGCCGCCCGACCGCCCGGACGCTGGATCCCGGCACCAAGCTGACGGCCGACGCCATGCTGCCGCCGCCCAGCGGCGCGGCCATGGCCCGCACCACCGAAATGGTCGCCTGTCTGGGCGCCTCCACCGGCGGCACGGAAGCCCTGCGAGAGGTTTTGCAGGCCCTGCCGGCCAATGCGCCGGGCATCGTCATCGTCCAGCACATGCCGGCCGGTTTCACCGCCGCCTTCTCCAAACGGCTGAACAGCCTGTGCGAGGTCGAGGTCAAGGAGGCCCAGCACGGCGATCCCGTCCTGCGCGGCCACGTTCTGATCGCGCCCGGCGACAAACACATGCTGCTGGAACGCCAGGGCGCCCGCTATCAGGTGGCGATCAAGGACGGTCCGCCCGTGTCGCGTCACCGGCCCTCGGTGGACGTCCTGTTCCGCTCGGCCGCCCGCGCCGCCGGCCGCAACGCCATGGGGGTCATCATGACCGGCATGGGCGACGACGGGGCGCGCGGCCTGCTGGAGATGAAGGAGGCCGGCGCCGTGACCGTGGCCCAGGACGAGGCCAGCTCGATCGTCTTCGGCATGCCCAAGGAGGCCATCGCCCGGGGCGCCGCCCAAAAGATCATGGCGCTGGAACATATCGCGCGCGAAATCATGGCGGTCGATCGGTCGCGCTGAACCGGGCCTGGTCTTCGGCCTGTTCGACAGTTGACGCCGCGCCGACGGAGACGTCGGCGCGGCGTTCTCATTTCAGGGCTGCGTGATCTTCAGAACAGCAGGTCGGCGAACTCGTCCGCCTCGGCCGGCGCCGCTTCGACGGCCGCCGTCTCGGCCTGAGCCTCTTCGCCTTCCGGCGCAGCGTCCTTGGGAACGGCGTATTCGGCATGGATCAGCCGTTCGCGCGCCATCGTATAGCAGCGCCCGATCTCGTTCATCGCCTCGTCCAGGGCGGCCTCGATCTGGGACAGGTCGTCCACCTCGGGCCCTGCGGCCTCGACCAGGGCGGCGGCGGCGGCGTGAAGGGCGTCGCCCATGTCGGCCTTCAGCCCCAGCTGTTCGGCGGCGACGGTCAGGGACCGCGCCGTGGCGGCGCCCTGGTCGCTGAGGCCGCTCAGGTCGTGCTCGACCACGTCGGCGGCCTGGCGCAGACGGCTGCGCACCCCGTTCAGGCGACCGGCGTCCACCCGCCCGTCCTGATCGCCGCCCGCCTGCCTGTCATTGGCGACGCCCGCCAGGGCGTTCAGGGAGCTGAGCGTCAGATCGGCCTCTTCCTCCAGCTGGCCGGCGTGGCTGCTCAGCTCGATGGCGATCACGCTCAAAGGCTTGCCGATGTCGCCCAGGCGGTTGGAGCGCAGGCTGCTGTTGATGGCCATCTGCTGGATGTCACGCTTGACGCCCTGGATGGCGCCGACCCGGCGCGACAGGGCCTCGACCGCCGAGACGGTTTCGTTGCTGATCCTGTGGGCGTTGGCCATGGCCGCAGTCACGTCGCCGACGAGAAGGCCCGCGTGTCCCAGGCTCTCTTCCAGTTCGCGCAATCCGCCCTTGCCGCCTCGGCCGCCCAGGGCGTTGACCGCCAGGATCTGGGCCGTGTCCGCCGCCATGCCGTTCAGGCTCTGGGTCACCTTGACCGCTTCGGCCTCGAAATCGGCCGCGATGTCGCACATTTGGGCGGCCAGCATGTGCAACAGCCGACGTTCGGCGCGGTCGCGCGCCTCCTCGGCCAGGTCCGACTGGGCCGCCAGGCGGCTGGCGACGCGCAGACCCAGCTGGACGTGTTCGATGCGCTGACGGGTGATGTCGCCGATCTGAAGGGCCATCAGGGCCTTGCTGACCTTGGTCTGGATGTCGCGGGCGATGGCCGCGATCGAACGGGCGACGTCGGCGATCTGGGTGTGCTGTTGCTGAATGGCGCGGGCGTCGACCGCCAGCCGGTCCGGCACGGCGGGGATCAGGGCGGCGTATTTGCCGCTCAGGGTCTGTTCGAACTCCAGGGCCTGTTGCAGGCGGGTCGACAGATCCGTCAGCTGATCGGCCAGTTCGTCCAGCTGGCCGACGCCCAGGTCCAGCTGGCTGCACATCCGCTCGGCGAAGCCTGCGAACTCGTCCGACGCGCGGATGGTGGACCCGGCCGTAATCTTGACGTTCAGCGCAAAGGCCCGGAGGTAGCGCAGCGTTGTGCGCATCGACTCGATATTGGCCTGAAGCTGGGCGCCGGCGACCTTGATGTTGGCGAAATAGGCGATCCGGTCCTGCTGGGCCTCCGGCAGGGCGTTCAGTCCCTCGGCCGTGGACAACAGGTCCTGGGTCGTGTCCGACACGGATTTGGCGTCCAGGGTGACCTCAAGCCGATCCAGGGATTCGATCAGTCGTCCCACCATTTCCAACGACCCCGCCAGCCGGCCCCCGGCGTCGGAGAAGCGGCTTTCGATCAGCGCACGCGCTGTTTCGAGCTGGTCGATGATGGCTGTCGGTTGGACGGGGAGACCGGCCGTGACGGCGAAGTCATGATGCTGGATGTTCACTAACCGTCTCGTTCTGAGCGTCGTTCGGTGAAACATAGGCCGCAACTTACCAACTGAGGGTAAACGCCGTTGCGGCGGGCGGGCGGAGTCGATCAGGGTCCGGAAAATCAAAAGGGGCCGGCTGCGTCGCAGCCGGCCCCTTGGAAACTGGTGGAGCTTAGCGGAGTCGAACCGCTGACCTCTTGCATGCCATGCAAGCGCTCTACCAACTGAGCTAAAGCCCCGGACCTTGCGGTCTGGTTCGCCCGGTTCATCTTGCGATGGCCCCCGGCGAGGCGGCGGAACCTATGTCAGAGCTTTTTTAGGATCAAGCCCGTTTCGACATTTATTTTCACATCGGTTCCGGATGTGAAAAAAGGCAGGGATTTCAAACCGCAAGGGTCCGAAAGCCTGTCCGCCCGCCGCGTCTCCCTAAAGGGAAATACGGCGGGCGCAACAAAAAAGATCAGTCGTCGTCGTCGCGCGACGGCTTGGCGATTTCGTCGTCCAGGTCGTCGTCGTCTTCGTCCTCGATGAAGGGCACCGAGTCGTCGTCATCGTCGCCCAGGTCGTCATCGTCGCCGTCGGTCGAACCCATGCCCGGCTCGTCCGCGGCGTCGGCGGGGGAATCGTCGTCGTCGTCAGGCGTCAGGATCGGCTCGTGGCCTTCCTCGTCGATTTCCGGGGCGCGGATCTCTTCGTCCTCGTCCTCTTCGCCGTCGGCCGCCTTGTCCTTGACCTGATCCTCGGCCTCCTCGTCGTCGGTCGGATAGCCGGGACGGGCGCGGCGGCTGCGCAGCTTCAGGGCTTCTTCGGGATCGAAGTCCGTGCCGCATTTGGGGCAGTGGGCGGGGCGGCGGTTCAGGTCGTAGAACTTAGCCTGGCAGTTCGGGCAAACCTGTTTGGCGCCCAGTTCGGGATTGGCCACGTTTGGAACCTTCAACGGGTTGAATTCGGGGCGGTCCCTTGCCACCCCTCGGAGCCGCTGTCAAAAGCTGTCTTTCGCGCCGCCCGCGCGGCCCTTTCGACAAGCCAGCCTGAAGCGGGTGAAAATGCCGTCCCAACTGACCGCCAGCCGTTCGAACGCCCTCGCCGGAACAGTGCGGGCGCCGGGCGACAAGTCCATGTCCCACCGTTCGATGATCCTGGGCGGCATGGCGTCGGGCGTGACCGAGGTCGAGGGCCTTCTGGAGGGCGACGACGTCCTGGCCACCGCTCGGGCGGTCCAGGCCTTCGGCGCCAAGGTCGAACGGATCGGCGAGGGGCGCTGGCGGATCGAAGGGGCGGGGGGCTTCAAGACGCCCGCCTCGGTGATCGACTGCGGCAACGCCGGCACCGGGGTTCGCCTGCTGATGGGGGCGGCGGCGGGCTATCCGCTGACGGCGACCTTCGACGGCGACGCCTCCCTGAGAAGGCGGCCGATGAAGCGCGTCACCGGTCCTCTCGCCGACATGGGCGCCCGGTTCGACTGGCGGGCCGCCGAGGATCGGCTGCCGGTCGCCCTCACCGGCGGGGCTCTGACGGCGATCGACTATGTGCAGACGGTGGCCTCGGCCCAGATCAAGTCGGCCATACTGCTGGCCGGGCTGAACGCCCAGGGCGTCACCTCGGTGACCGAGCCGGAAAAGAGCCGCGACCACACCGAGCGGATGCTGCGCGCCTTCGGCGCCGAGGTGGGTGTCGAAGAGATGGGCCAGGGCTGGGTCGTCTCTTTGAAGGGGGGACAACCCCTGACCGGAACCTTCGTCGCCGTGCCGGGCGATCCGTCGTCCGCCGCCTTCCCCCTGGCCGCCGGCCTGATCGTGCCGGGCTCGGCGGTGACGGTCGAGGGGGTCATGCTGAATCCCCTCCGCACCGGCCTGTTCGCTGCCTGGCGCGATATGGGCGCCGACCTGACGATATCGAACCGCCGAGAGGCCGGCGGGGAAGCGGTCGGCGACGTCACCGCCCGGCATTCGGCGCTCAAGGGCGTGGTCGTGCCCGAAGACCGCGCCGCCTCGATGATCGACGAATATCCGATCCTGGCCGCCACGGCCGCCTTTGCGGAAGGCGTCACCGTCATGCGCGGGGTGGGCGAAATGCGGGTCAAGGAAAGCGACCGGATCTCGCTGATGGTCGAAGGCCTGCGCGCCTGCGGCGTCCAGGTGGAGGAGGAGCCGGAGGGCTTCATCGTCACGGGCGCCGGGGAGGGCGGGTCGGTGCGCGGCGGCGGCCTTGTCCACACCGCCCACGACCACCGCATCGCCATGAGCCATCTGGTCCTGGGCCTGGCCGCCGACCAGCCGGTGTCGGTCGACGAACCGGGCATGATCGCCACCAGCTTCCCGGGCTTTGTCGAGATGATGAACGGGCTGGGCGGGCGGATCGCTTGACGAAATGTCGCCTATAGACGACAGTGGGTATGTTGAGATTGAACTGACGCCGCAGTTCGTCGCTTGGCGCGCTAGGCTGCGGGACGCACGGGCGTTGGCGAAGATCGCCGATCGGCTGACAAGGCTTCAGTTCGGGCACTGGGGCGACGTCAAACCCATCGGGGAGGGCGTCAGCGAACTGCGGATCGACGTCGGTCCCGGCTACCGCGTGTACGCGTTCCAACGGAACCGCACCTGGGTCGTCGTGCCTGGCGGAGGCGACAAGTCGTCCCAAAGGCGGGACATAGAGGCGGCCTTGCTTCTGGCGAGAGAGTTGAGAAATGCCGATTGAGACTGTCCCCTTCGACGCCGCCGACTTTCTCGACACGCCGGAGGCGGTTGAAGAGTTTCTGGTGGCGTCGTTTGAATCCGCCGCCGAACTGGGCGATCCGCGCCTGATCACAAATGCGCTCGGCGTGGTCGCCCGCGCCAAGGGCATGACCCAGATGGCGCGCGACGCCGAACTGTCGCGCACCGCCCTCTATCGCGCCCTCAGCGAAGAAGGACGGCCCGAGCTTTCGACCATCTTCAAGGTGATGCAGGCCCTGGGTCTTCGCCTCGCCCCGGTTCGCGTGGACTCCGCCGCCTGATGTCCCTGATCATCGCCGTCGACGGCCCGGCCGCCTCGGGCAAGGGCACCATCGCCGCGCGTCTGGCGCGGACCTATGGCCTGCCGCATCTGGACACGGGCCTGCTGTACCGCGCCGTGGGCGTGAAACTGCTGGAGGCCGGCCGGTCTCTCGATGACGAGGCGGCCGCGACCGAGGCTGCGCGGTCCCTGGATGTCGCCGGCCTGTCCGACGATCCCCGCCTGACGACCGGCGAGGCGGGCGAGGCGGCCAGCCGCGTGGCGGGCCATCCCGGCGTCCGCGCCGCCCTGTTGGATCTGCAGCAGGCCTTTGCGGCCCAGGCGGTCGGGGCGGTTCTGGACGGGCGCGACATCGGCACGGTCATCGCGCCCGACGCCCCCGCCAAACTGTTCGTCACCGCGACGCCCGAGGTGCGCGCGACGCGCCGCTGGAGACAGCTGACGGCGCGCGGCTTCGACATCGGCTTCGAAGAGATGCTGGCCGATATCCAGCGTCGGGACGCGCGCGACGCCGGCCGGGGCGCGGCCCCCATGGTCCAGGCCGAAGACGCGGTCTTGCTGGACACGACCGATATGGATATAGAGGCCGCCTTCGATGCGGCCCGCCGTATCGTCGAGACGGCGCGCGCGAAACACGGTCTCTGACCGGTTTTGCAAATCCAACGCTTCGTCCTCGGCTTCCGCGGGCGTTCTGACCGATCCGGCCTCGCATCCTGACGACCTGCCTATCCTTTTTGACGTCCACCTCGCGCGGGGCCGTTCGGCCGCGCGCCACAGCCCCTACGGAACGCTTTTCAGCTCCATGACTGACACCCTCACCCCCACCCGCGACGATTTCGCCGCCCTGCTTGACGAACAACTGTCGGGCCGCGACTTCGGCGAAGGCCAGGTCGTTCACGGCCGCGTCGTCGGCATCGAAAAAGACATCGTCATCATCGACGTCGGTCTGAAGACCGAAGGCCGCATCGCCATGCGCGAATTCGGCCAGGGCGAAGACGGCGCCCTGCCCAAGGTCGGCGACAATGTCGAAGTCTATCTGGAGCGCGTCGAAAACGCCCTGGGCGAGGCGGTCATCAGCCGCGACAAGGCCCGCCGCGAAGAAGCCTGGACCCGTCTGGAAGCCGTGTTCGCCGAAGGTCATCCGGTCAACGGCGCCATCGTCGGCCGCGTCAAGGGCGGCTTCACCGTCGACCTGGGCGGCGCCTCGGCCTTCCTGCCGGGCTCGCAGGTCGACATCCGTCCGGTCCGCGACGTCGGCCCGCTGATGGGCAAGGAACAGCCGTTCCAGATCCTGAAGATGGACCGCCCGCGCGGCAATATCGTCGTCTCGCGTCGCGCCATCCTGGAAGAGGCCCGCGCCGAACAGCGCACCGAGCTGGTCGGCCAGCTGCAAGAGGGCGAAGTCCGCGACGGCGTCGTCAAGAACATCACCGACTACGGCGCCTTCGTGGATCTGGGCGGCATCGACGGCCTGCTGCACGTCACCGACATGTCGTGGAAGCGCGTCTCGCACCCGTCGCAGGTTCTCGCCGTCGGCGACACCGTCAAGGTCCAGATCGTTAAGATCAACCCGGACACACAACGTATCTCGCTGGGCATGAAGCAGCTGCAGTCGGACCCCTGGGACGGCGTGGAAGCCAAATATCCGGTCGGCGCCAAATACACGGGCCGCATCACCAACATCACCGACTACGGCGCCTTCGTGGAGCTGGAAGCCGGGGTCGAGGGCCTGGTGCACGTCTCGGAAATGTCCTGGACCAAGAAGAACGTCCATCCGGGCAAGATCGTCTCCACCTCTCAGGAAGTGGACGTGGTCGTCCTGGACGTCGACGCCTCCAAGCGCCGCATCTCGCTGGGCCTGAAACAGGCTCAGGACAATCCGTGGGACGCCTTCGTCGCCAACCACCCGATCGGTTCGACCGTCGAGGGCGAAGTCAAGAACGCCACCGAGTTCGGCCTGTTCATCGGCCTGGACAACGACATCGACGGCATGGTCCACCTGTCCGACCTCGACTGGTCGGTCTCGGGTGAAGAAGCCATCCAGCGCTATCGCAAGGGCGAGATGGTCAAGGCCAAGGTCCTGGACGTCGACGTCGAGAAGGAACGCGTCTCGCTGGGCATCAAGCAGCTGGGCGGCGATCCGATCGGCGAGGGCGATGCGTACCGTCGCGGCCAGCAGATCACCGTCACCGTGACGGCGATCGAGTCGGGCGGCATCGAGGTCAAGTTCGGTGAAGACGACGCCCCGGTCACCGCCTTCATCCGCAAGTCGGACCTGTCGCGCGACCGCAACGAGCAACGTCCGGAACGCTTCGCCGTCGGCGACCGCGCCGACGCCATGATCACCGCCGTGGACAAGGCCTCGCGCCGCATCTCGGTCTCGATCAAGGCGCTGGAAATGAAGGACGAACAGGAAGCCATCGAACAGTTCGGCTCGTCCGACTCGGGCGCTTCCCTGGGCGACATCCTGGGCGCCGCGCTGAAGAACGCCGGCTCCAAGGAGTAAGGCGCTCGCCGCAAGGCGTCAGGCGCTTCGCTCAAGCAGCGAAGCGCCGCGCGCTTCGCGATAGCGACCAAAAAAGACCAAGGCGGCAGGAGCGATCCCGCCGCCTTTTTCCTGTGCGGCGGCGGCCAATGACCGGAACCGGACATAATTCATGCAAATCCGAGGGCTCGCGGCCCGATAGGGGCTTTTTAGAGGGGCGGGCGGCGGTTAGGGTGCCGTACAGTGGATCATCGGCGGGCGCGGCCTGCCGATCATGAGCTGGCAGGGGCCCTGATGATCAAATCCGAGCTGATCGAGAAGCTTGCGGCGGAAAACACCCACCTGACCCATGCGGAGGTGGAGCGGCTGGTCAATGTCATCCTGGGCGAAATGACCGGCGCCCTGGCCGACGGCGGCCGGGTCGAACTGCGCGGCTTCGGGGCCTTTTCCGTCCGTTCGCGACCGGCCCGCGTCGGTCGCAATCCCCGCACCGGCGAGACCGTGGACGTTCCCGCCAAGGCCGTGCCCTTCTTCAAGAGCGGCAAGGAACTGCGCGAACGTCTGAACGCTTCTGGGGACGCCTAAGCCTAACGACCGAAAGACCCCGCATGAGCCTTCTGTCCGAGTTCCGCGAGTTCGCGATCAAGGGTAACGTCGTCGATCTGGCGGTCGGCGTCATCATCGGCGCCGCCTTCAACGGCATCGTCAAAAGCCTGGTGGATCAGGTGGTGATGCCCCCGATCGGTCTGCTGACCGGTGGGGTCGATTTTTCCGAGCTGGAATGGGTGCTGCGGCCCGAAAATCCGGCGACCGAAGAGGTCGAGAAGGTGGCGATCCAGTACGGCGCCTTCGCCAACACCGTGATCCAGTTCCTGATCGTGGCCTTCGTCGTCTTCCTGTTGGTCAAGGGGATCAACAGTCTGCGCCGCCAGGAAGCCGCCAAGCCGGACCCGGCGCCTTCGGCCCCGACCCCGACCGAGGCCCTGCTGACCGAGATCCGCGACTCGCTGAAGGCCCGGCCTTAAGGTCTGATCGGCTGAGCGACGCCGCGACCGGCTCCGCGCTTCGCCTTCGAACCGACGTCCCTATAGATTCGGGCGAGAAGCTCTCTATTTTTCAACGCCTTGCGGATTGAGCCGCCCAATCGGCCGTCGGTCCTTCCGACGCGCCTAGACTGGCGTTTCGGTCTTTGACATCGCAAGGGACGGCGCGACGGTTCGCCGACGGACTGTCCGATCGACGGCGGATTATTCTTCAGTAAAATCAAAGGGCGTCGGACAGATCGGACACATCGGACACCTTTTTTCGTGTCCGATCGCCGGCCCGACCCGGAGCAAGACCGGTCGGCTCAGACGGCGGCCGTCTCGCCTGGTTTCGCGCCGGATCGACGATCGGCGGGCGCCGGCACGGGGCGCAGGCAGACGGCGTAGTCGCCGTCGAACGGGGTGGGGCTCCATTCCTCGGCGGAGACGGGATCGCGGAAGACGGCGTGGCAGTGGCCCCATCCGCCCTCGCGCCGGGCCTTGGCGGTCAGGGCGCCCAGACGCTCAAGCATCTCTGGCGTCGTCACCTGCAGCCTGACCTTGGCCGCGCCCAGGCCCCGCGCATTGTCGATCAGGGTCCGCGCCAGGATTTCGATCGCATCGCCTGCCCCGTCCAGCGCCGCCAGATCCAGTATGTCCAGACAGGGCGGATCGATCAGACGGGTCTTGTTCATCTGGGCCAGGGCGACGCCTTGCAGCCGGTCCCGGTGAAAAAGGCCCAGAACCACAGGCGCCAGGGTCATGTCGGGGTCGCTCATGCGCCAGGCCATGATCTCGGGGCTGCGGTCGGCGATCAGCCGGCCCTCGGCGACCAGGGCCCGCCAGAAGTCGGCATAGGGCGAACCCTCGCCCAGGTCGGTCAGCACCCGGACCCCGTCCGGCAGCTTCAGGCGGCGGGGTTTGAACAGGCGGCGGTTCATCAGCCGGTCGCCCAACCGCCGGGCCGTCTCCGCCGACACTCCGCCCAGCAGTCCGCGCAGCAGCCGGCCCTTCGCACAGGTCAGGGGATCGACCCTCCAGGCCAGCTTCAGGGCGTGGGTCTGGGCCGGCGCTGGCTTGAAGCCGAACAGGGGATAGAGCGGCGCCGACCGGGCGTTGGCGTTCAGGGTGTAGCAGGCGAACAGGCCCGACTGGGCCAATATGGCCTTGATCAGGGGCCGGCTGGCGCCCCGTCGTTCGGGCGGAACGATGATGGAAAAACCGGTGGCGGCGTAAAGAACCTCGGGGCCGCGCCGAAACCTCTGGACCAGATTGCCCAGCATGGCCCGGGGCGCATCGGCCTCATCGACGACGACCCAGCCGGTCGGGGCGTCCAGGTCCCGTCGCGCCGGATTGGCCTCCAGCCACCGCCACCCCGCCTCGGACCGCTCGGGCCAGCCGACCTGGCGGTGCAGGGCGTTCAGCGCCGCATAGTCGGATCGGCGGATCGGCCGCACAGCCATTCAACACTCCCTCCCGTCCTCGACCGGGCCATATTGGCGCCCCGGCGGCGGGATGCGGGGACCTCTGCATATCGGGCGCCACTTCGGCGCATCGCCGGGTGCGGCGAGGGGGCGCATAACCTTAACTCTTGTTCGGGTTTGCTCCCTGTGCTGGGTATGCGCCTTTCGCGCGCCCCGTTGAGGCGCGGCAGTTGGGAGTGAGCCGTTGACAGTGACGGATGGGGGGGCGCTCGCGCCTCGTAAGACTTTCCTGGGGCACCCGCGGGGGCTGGTGATCCTGTTCTTCACGGAAATGTGGGAGCGTTTTTCCTACTATGGCATGCGGGCCCTGCTGGTCCTCTATCTGACCCAGCACTTCCTGTTCGGCCCGGCCGAGGCTCAAGGCATCTACGCCGCCTACGCCGCCCTCGTTTATCTGATGCCGGTCCTCGGCGGCCTGATCGCCGACCGCTATCTCGGATCGCGCAAGGCCGTCATCATCGGCGCCGTTCTGCTGGTCCTGGGGCACTTCACCATGGCCTTCGAAGGCACGGGCGGTCGCGAGCGCCTGACCATCGGTGACACCACCTATGAGCTGCAGGTCGAGGGCCGCGACCAGAACCGCCGCATCTTCGCCGTCAACGGCGATGAACGGGTCCAGGTCGCCATATCGCCCGAAGGCGTCTCCGCCGTGGGCGCCGAGCCCTCCGCCGCCAACGCCTCCGATGTGGCGGCCGTCGCCACGGGAGCGGCGATCAACGCCCAGCCGACCGGAGCGCTGGATCCGGCGACCGCAGCCGCGCCCGAGGCCGCCGCCAAGGCCGGCTTCCCCGCCTTCACCGCGACCGGCGCCTATACGCTGGAGACCACGCGGGATCTGGCGCTCGGCGAGCCGGTTCTTTTCCTGGCCCTGTCCCTGATCATCGTGGGCGTCGGCTTCCTGAAAGCCAACATCTCAACCGTCGTCGGCGCTCTCTATGAAGAGAACGACCCCCGGCGCGACGGCGGCTTCACCATCTTCTACGTGGGGATCAACCTCGGTTCCTTCCTGGCGACCATCGCCTGCTCCTATCTGGGCATCAAATACGGCTGGGCCTACGGCTTCGGCCTGGCCGGCATCGGCATGCTGTTCGGCCTGCTGACCTTCGTCCTGGGCCAGTCCTGGCTCGAAGGCCGCGGCGCGCCGCCGGTCCCCGTTCAGGGCCGTTCCATCCTGGGCGTGCCGCTGGTGCCTTTCTTCTGGATCGCCGGCATCGTCGCCGTCATCCCGACCTGGCTGCTGATGCAGCGCCACGAGATCATCGAGACGGCCCTGCCGTGGATCGCGGGCGTCATCTTCGCCGCCGTGGTGGGCTTCACGGTCTTCCGGCTCAAGGGCGCCGAGCGGTCGCGCATGCTGGTCGCCCAGGTGCTGATCTTCTTCTCGGTCCTGTTCTGGGCCCTGTTCGAACAGGCAGGGTCGTCCCTGACCCTGTTCGCAGACCAGTCCACCCAGATGCCGTCATGGTTCAACGCCGCCATGACCCAGACCTTCAACCCCGGCATCATCGTGCTGGGCGGGCCGATCATCGCCGCCCTCTGGGTCTGGCTGGCCAAGCGCAAGCTGGAGCCTTCGACCCCGGTCAAATTCTCCTTCGGCCTGGTCTTCGTCGGTCTGGGCTTCCTGGTGCTGACCTGGGCTGCCGCGACCCAGGCCAACGACGCCTTCCGGGTGCCGCTGATCTTCCTGTTCCTGACCTACTTCTTCCACACGATCGGCGAGCTGTGCCTGTCGCCGGTCGGCCTGTCGATGATCACCAAATTGTCGGTGGCGCGGGTGGTCGGGATGATGATGGGCGTCTGGTTCCTGTCCAGCTCCGTCGCCCATATCGTCGCCGGCATCATCGCCAAGGCGACGGCGACCGACACCGTCGCCGGCGTCGTCACCAGCCCCGAGCTGGCGCTTCAGACCTATGGGTCGATCTTCGGCACCATCGGCTGGACGGGCGTCGGCGTCGGCGTCTTCCTGCTGCTGATGTCGCCCCTGCTCAAGAAGGGCATGGCCGGGATCCACTAAAGCCCGCCTGTTCGACGCAAGAAGCCCCGGCGGAGCGATCCGCCGGGGCTTTTCGTTGGCGTCAGCCGCCTCAGAAGGTCTTGCGGACCCGGATGGAGGCGAAGGTGCGCGGGTCGACGACGCTGTCCTCGACGAAGGCCACCGCGCGGGTGTCGCGGTCGGCGAAGACGGTGCGGCTTTGGGTGAAGTCGTCCCACAGGTTCAGCTGGGCCCGGATCGCCAGGGTCGGGCTGGGCTTGTATTCGGCGAACAGCTCGAAATAGTCGGTTCCGCGCCAGCGCGAGACCTGATCGGGCGAATAGCTGGGCTGGCCCAGATAGGGCAGCCAGTTCACCCCCCATTGCAGCTTCAGGCGCGTGATGTCCTGCTCGAGGCCGACATTGGCCTGGGTCGGACGAACGCCGGAGATGGGCCGCTTCTCGCCCGTGGTCGGATCGGTGACCTCGGTCTTGTTCCAGTCGTTCCTGAAGGTGAAGCGGGCGCCCGTGACGCCCAGCTTGTCCAGCGGCACGGTCACGTTCAGCGACAGCCGGTCCAGCGTCCCCTCGCCGATATTGCCCACCGCCGACAGGCCGCCGGCCAGGGGGATGCGGTCGATGGCGTCGATGATCTCGTCGTGGCGATAGCCGATGGAGACCACGCCCTCGCCCCAGAAGCGGCGCTCATAGGTCAGCTCGGAGATCCAGCGCTGCTCGGGCTCCAGATCGACGTTGCCGCCGTAGACGTTCTGTTCCTCCAGGTCGGCCGAGGCGGCGAAGTCGGAGAAGTCGAGCTGGCCCAGTTCACGCTCGAAGCGGAAGCGCAGCTGGTTGTTCGGCATCGGCGTCCAGGTGGCCATGAAGCGGGGCTTGGCGAAGAAGAAGCTCTTCTCCTGATCGGCGTCGCCCGACTGGCTGATGGTCGAGGCCTCCAGGCGCAGCCCCGCCTCCAGCGTCAGGTCCGGGTGCAGCCGCCAGGTGCTCTTGGAGAAGGCCTCGCCCCGCGTCTCCTCCACCTTGACCGAGGCGCTGGGCAGGGCCACCGGGGCGCCGCCCACGCTATAGGCCTGATCGGTCTGGCGCATGTTGTAGGCCACCTCGCCGCCGGTCTCGATCGTCAGCTTGGGCGACCGCTCGTGACGGATCAGGGCCCGCAGGATGGTCTCGGACCGCTCGCCCGAATAGACGAACCGCTCTTCCGGGGCGTCCAGACCGTTGCTGAGGACGTTGTAGGTCGAGACCCCGTCCCAGCTGCCGAACTCATGCATCAGCCGGGTTTCCAGCTTGAACCGGTCGTTCAGCGGCCGCTCCCAGGTGACGCCGAACTCGCCGCTCTTGTTGTCCTCCTGGTCGAGGCTTTCACGGAAGGCGCTCGCTGACCGGCTGTTGTAGTAGCCGTTCCAGTCGTTGATCCCATAGCGGGCGGTCAGGTCGATCTTGCCGCCGGCGATCGGACCCGCATAGGTCCCGCGGATCGAATTGCCGCCGCCGTAGCCGTCAGTGTCGGTAACCTCGTCGCGCAGCACATCGCCTGCGGCGTTGCGGCGGACGGTTCGGCCGGGGCCGTTGGAATCGCTCATACTGATGCCGTCGGACAGGGTCACGCCCCAGCTGCGGTCGCCGTCTCGGGCGGTGAACTGATAGCTGCCGCCGTAGAGATCCTGGCCCGCGCCTTCGAACTGGGTCGTGTTCCACGTCAGGATCGACTGGCGGCTGGCCTCGGTCTTCAGGATGACGTTCACCACCACCGAGAAGCCCTGCATGTCGATGCCGGGCGCGCCGCCGCGGATCAGCTCGATCCGTTCCACCTGACGCGCCGGGGTGCGGCTCAGCACATTGGAGCCGCCGTCGTTCTTGGAGGCCGGACGGGCGTTGTTGATCAGCACATTGCCGACCGCCCCTTCAAAGCCGCGCGCCCCGGAACCGTCGTCGACCTCGAAGCCCGGCACGCGATTGACCATGTCGAGCGCCGTATTGGGGCGCTGGGCCGCGAAGAAGTCGGGCGTGAAGACCAGAACGCCGCGCTGGGTCGCGTCGGCCAGGGGCGCCTGGCCCGCCGGGCCGGTCGGAACCGGCGCCTGGGCCACCTGGGGCTCGTCCCCCGCGAAGGCCGATGCGGCCGACAGGAACAGGGCGGTGCTGGCCAGCAGCAAGGTCTTCGTCATCGGTCTTCCCCTCGAATGTTGTCGAGGGATGTGCCGTCAGCGGACGTTCATCTCCAGTTACAAGGCGGAAAGGTGGATTAAATCGCCGCCATCATTACAGACATTTCATTACGAAACCGAAAGGCGCGCGAATACAGTGAAGTCATGAACCGTATCCCCGCTCTTCTCTGTTCTATTCTGCTTGCCGCAAGCGCAGGCTGGCGGGCGACAGCCCAGGAGGCGGACCCGCCGGCCGATGCGGTGGAGGACATCGTCGTCACCGCCCGTCGGATCGAGGGGCCGATGTGGGAGGTCAGGCGCGGGGACGCGACCCTGATCCTGGTCGGGTCGATCGACGGCCTGTCGCGCGACATGGATTGGCGGACCGAAGCCCTGACGACGGCGGTGGAGCGGGCGGATCGGGTGCTGTTCCCGGTGCAGGGGCGGGCGTCCCTGGCCGATCTGGGGCGGGTCATCTGGCGAGCGCGGACCCTGACCCGCCTGCCCGAGGGCCGGACCACGGCCGACTATCTGCCGGCGGAGCTGGAGGCGCGGCTGGAGGCGGTCACGGGCGAGGGGCCCAGCCGCACCAGCCTGCTGCTGCTGTCAGCCGAGCTGATGGAGCGGGGCGGCTACGCCCGGCGCGAGCGGCCGGTCTCGGACGTGGTGCGGCGGGCGGCGCGGACCAACCGCAAGCCGGCCGAGCCGGTCGGCACCCTGCGGGGGGATGAGATCATCGACCGGGTGCTGACCACCCCGCCCGAGCGGTACCTGGACTGTATGGCGCGGGCGGTGACGGCGGCCGAGCTGGGCGAGGCGGAGGGCGAGCGGCGGGCCGAGGCTTGGCGCCGGCGCCGCGTCGCCGAGGTGCTGGCCTCGCCCCTGGATCAGGCGGTCAGCGCCTGCTCCTACTGGGCGGTTATGGATCAGGGGGCGGCGCTGGAGACCCTGTGGGGCCAGGCCGTGGACGACGCCCTGGCCGAGGGCGGGACGACGGTCGCCATCGCCCCGCTTCGCCTGCTGGCCCAGCCGGGCGGCCTGTTGGACCGGCTGGAGGCCCAGGGGCTGGAGCCTCTGGGCCCCGACTGGCGGCCGCAGCCGCCGGCCGAGGCCCCAGGCGGCGCGCCTATTTCGTAAGCATTATCAATGGGTTAGTTGGCGGGCGTCGCACGTTCCGGCACGGCGTCGCGGGCGGCCTCGCCGATGTTGTCGGCGGCGTTGCCGACGCTTTCGGCCGCCCCGGCCACGGCGTTGGACTCGATGGCGTCATTGCGGTTCATGTTCATCAGGAACCAGCCGATGACCAGGACCAGGGCCAGGCCGATGATCAGGGCCACGATCCCGCCCATGCCGCCGCCGCTGCGGCGCTCGACGATGGTGGGGGCGGGGGCGCGGTCGTTTTCGGTGATCCGTTCGACCCGGCCGTCGGGATGTTCGACAGTGCGTTCCGTGGACATGGTGTTTCCTCTCCTGTGTGGCGGGGAAACTCACGGTCGCGCGATCCGGTTCCGCCCCCTAGACCGCCGTTCCGCCGACGGTCAGGCCGCCGATCTTGAGGCTGGGCTGGCCGATGCCGACGGGCACGCCCTGTCCGGCCTTGCCGCAGACCCCGACGCCGGGGTCGAAGGCGAAGTCGTCGCCGATCATCTGGATCTTCGTCAGGGCCGTGGCCCCGTCGCCGATCAGGGTGGCGCCGCGCACGGGGGCGGTGATCACCCCGTCCTCGATCAGATAGGCCTCATTGCACTGGAAGACGAACTTGCCGTTGGTGATGTCGACCTGACCGCCCGAGAAGTTGGCGGCGTAGAGGCCGCGCCTGGTGTTGGCGATCATGTCGGCCTTGGAATCCCGCCCCCCCTCCATGAAGGTGTTGGTCATGCGCGGCATGGGCATGTGGGCGAAGGACTGGCGGCGGCCGTTGCCGGTGGCGGCGACGCCCAGCTGACGCGCCGACAGCCGGTCGTGCATCAGCCCGACCATGATCCCGTCCTCGATCAGGACGGTGCGGCCCGTGGGCGTGCCCTCGTCGTCGACCGACAGGGAGCCGCGCCGCCCGGCGATGGAGCCGTCATCGACCACGGTCACGCCCGGCGCCGCCACCCGCTTGCCCATCATGCCGTTGAAGACGGATGAGCCCTTCCTGTGGAAGTCGCCCTCGAACCCATGGCCGATGGCCTCGTGCAGCAGGACGCCGGGCCAGCCGGCCCCCAGGACCACGTCCATCTCGCCTGCCGGACAGTCGACGGCGTCGAGGTTGACCAGGGCCTGGCGCAGGGCCTCGTCCACCTGGGCCTGCCAGCGTTCGGGCGCCACCCAGGCCTCGAAGCCCGCCCGGCCCCCGGCGCCGGAAGAGGCGCTCTCGCGCCGGCCGTTCTGCTCGACCGTGACCGAGACGTTCAGCCGCACCAGGGGCCGCACGTCGCGCACCGCCCGGTCGTCGGCCCTCAGGATCTCGATGGCGCGCCGCTCGCCGACCAGGGAGGCCGAGACCTGGACCACGCGCGGATCGCGGGCCCGGGCCCAGGCGTCGATCTCGGCCAAGAGGGCGATCTTGTCGGAAAAGGCGGGCGAGGCCAGGGGATCGACCTCGGCATACAGTTTCTGATTGGTGGCGCGCGGCCCCTCGGCGACGCGGGCCTCATGCCCCGCCTTGGCCAGGGCGGCGCTGTCGGCGGCGCGGCCCAGGGCGGCGGCCGAAATCTCATTGGCGTGGGCGTAGCCGGCGGTCTCGCCCGCCACGACCCGCAGGCCGAACCCCTCGGTGGCGTCATAGGCGGCCGATTTCAGCCGCCCGTCGTCGAACACCAGGCTCTCGCTCTCGGAGCGTTCCAGAAACAGCTCCCCGTCGTCCGCCCCGGCTAAGGCGGACTTCAGGATCGACAGGGCGTCGTCGGTCGAAACGCCGGCGGCGTCGAGGAGGGGCGGCGGGGCGGCATGAAGGGTCATGACGCCTAGGTAGGGGCTGAAGCGCCCCTCGTCACCTGTTCAGGACCGGATCGGAACCGTCAGGAGGGGACGGGCGTGGAAAAAACACTGTCCGATGTGTCCGATGTGTCCGGTTGGTCCGATGTGTCCGGCGCCGGATCGACCGGATCGGGCCCCATCAGGACGACCGCCTTGACCGCCTTTTCCAGCAGGCGGCGATAGACGGGATTGCTCAGGTCCAGGCCGGCGAAGGACCGCTCCAGGTCCGTCAGGGCCTTCATCTGGCGTTCCAGCACCTCAAACCGATCGCAGTCCGACAGGGGTTTGGGGCCGGAGCGACGCTTGGGCGCAGGCGGTTTGGGCGCGGGGGCGGCCTCGGCCGACGGCGGACTCAGAGTCTGGGCCTCAGCCTCCGCCTTCGCCGCCTCTTCCGCCTGGGCCATGGCCGTCAGCTGGGCGTGCAGCCGCATCCAGCGCCCGGCCTCCACCCCTCGGCCCGCCAGGATCGCCCGCTGCATCCGCACCCGGGCGTGGCCCGCCAACAGGCCGTAGTCGCACAGGCCCGCCGCCGTCTCGGCCTCCAGGTCCACGGGCGCGTCCGCCTCTCCCGCCTCGAACCCATGGTCCAGAGGTTCGGTCTGATCCTGATCTTGGCGCAGCCAGCCCTCGTCGCGGGCGCGGGCGTAAAGGGTCGACCGCGCCAGGCCGAACCGCCGACAGACCGAGGCCCCCGGCTCGCCCGCCGCATAGGCCCGCTGGATCGCATCCCACCGGTCCTCCGATATCCGGCTGTAACCCCCGCCCCTCTGATAGGGATCGCGCACCCGCCGCCCGTCATACAGGGGCCGGTCGTTCAGGGGTTCATCGTCCCAGGCCCGCTCGGCGCCCGGCTCCGCCATCCCCTCCGCGCCCCAATCCCCGTCCCCGTCCTCGCCCCAGCCGCCTGCCGTCGCGTCCATCCGTCCCTCCCGACCGATCCGCCCCGATGCGGAGCCGCCTCAGTATGAGGTCGGGGGAAAGGGGTGATGGGTCGATTGTCGGAAAGCGCCGAAAAGCAGTGGGGAATCAGAGGGCGGTGTGGGGGAAGGGGTGGGGGCAGGGGGCGGATTTCGCACCCGACTTTCGTCATCCTCCGGGCCGCGCAGCGGAACCGGGGGACCCAGCGGCGCGCGAGAGCGCGAACCTGTCGCGGACCAGGTCTTCCCGCAGCGTGCGGCGGGCGGATTTCGCCTGACGGCGCCGCTGGGTCCCCCGGTCTGCGCCGCGAAGACGCGGCTTGCCGGAGGATGACGAAAGGGAGGGTTAGGCCGTCTTCTTTTTCCGGGGCGCGGCCGGAACGTCGGCGGCCGTGACCAGACGCCCCTTCCAGCCGGGCGGCGGCAGGAACTTGCCGGACTTCTCCTCGCGCGTGCCTTCGCGCGCGATCCGGGCGGCGTCGCGCAGGGCCTTCAGGGTGGTTTCGCGGTCGAAGATGCTGCTCATTTCGGTCCCCAATCTAACAGATCGGGCTCGCCGTCGCTAACCCCATAGACCTCCCATTGGTCCACCAGGGGCTTATAGACCGTCTCCAGATAGTCGAGGCTGAGCTGAAAGCGGCGGCGCAGCGTGTCTTCGGGAATGCCGTGCCCGCCCTGGGCGACCCGCCGCGCCACCCGCATGACCGAGAAGTCGGCCGAGGGCGGGCGCAGATAGACCAGTTCGACCCGGTATCCCGCCGCCCGCCAGCGACGGATGCGGCCGGCGTGGGATCGGGTCGCCAAGGTGGTCTCCAGAACGACATCGGCCCGTTCCGCAAACAGGGCCTCCAGCCGCTCCAGCACCAATCGTCCGGCCGCCAGATCGCGCGAAGCGCCGTCCCCCTCCAGATCGCGCGCCACCTCGTCCGGATTCACGAACCGAAACGCCTCCGCCCGCTGACGCAGGAAGCGGTTGATGAAGGTGGTCTTGCCGGCGCCGTTCGGTCCGGCGAGGAGGACGAGGGTGGGCATGCTAGATGGAAGGTGGTGCTGATGTCAGCGATTCGGCTTTGGCCTCGGCACGCTTTGTACGACCCGCGACGGCTCGATCTATCTCTAAGTCGGCTCGCGCTCTAATACGCTTTCGATGGTTCCGAAGTTGACCGAGAATATTTTTGTTCTTCGGAGCAAAGACTTCCGCTGCCTTCTGGGCGTACGTCCAGAAAGTCCATTTCGTATAGTCTTTGGAGTTCTCGGCGAAATCTTCGACGCGGCCAAAGCGCGCTATTAGCCGATCATAGTCAAACGACGCTTTTAGCTCGGCTGCCGACCTATTGGGGTAGCGGCGGGCTGCTTGGTTGGCGTCGCGGCGCGCGGCCATGGCTACTTTTCTGTAGAGGTTAGATAGAGTTGCGTCCCTCAAGTACACCCGCTTTCCGTCGAAACGGAAGCCAAGATACTCCAATCCGTTACCTCCTTGTGTTCCGTGAACGCGATCACAAAAGAGACCGCCATTAGGATCTTTCGTGAACACGTGTGCCACAGCCTTCTCTTCTTTAATTTTTAGTTTGGCTCCGAAGTTAGCAATGGCCGCTTGGCAGTTAGCTATCCAAACGTGCGCCTCGATCTCGCCGCCTGGAACGACGATGAACACGTCGTCGGAGTATCGAAAATAGACCCCTCCGGCGGCTTCAACCGCCGCTTTTAGCTGAAGGTCAAAATTCATCATATAAATGTTGGCAAGAACGTCTGACATCGGCGAGCCCTGCGGGATTCCGTGCTTTTTGAAGTTCTTTTTAACTATAGAACCAAGCGGTCCTCCGGATATTTTTTCTCTGAATTGCTTTCCGGTACAAAGTTGCTTGGGTACGTCTTTGTAGGGGGTCAGATACCCCATGATATCTTTGCCGTCCTTGGATTTTCGCTTTGGGCCGTAGTGCCCCAGACGTTCATACACGGCCTGGCGATCCACAAACGAGTAGCTTGTAATTGCTCTGAAGACCGCAAAGTGATCGTCGGGCAGCCGCGACACGCCGAGGAGGCCTTGCCAAGCGGTCTTTAGCATTTCGTGGTCGAGCGACTCAAAGAAGCTACTGATATCAATCGCTATTGCTGCGCAATTTTGGAGCCGCTCGACGGCTTCAAACGCATCCTTAGCAAAATGGATGTTGCACTTTCCGCCGCGCCCATCGGCTGTCGGTATCCTGCGATATGCCAAGACGTTCTGACTCAAGCCGTTGGCGGCGAGTGCCTCCTCATAAGCTTGTGCGAGGATGTGACGGTATCGAGTGAAAATGTAGGCGTCTCTTCTCGCTCCGTACCGAATTGGCCGCGACTTTGGCTTGCCGGTTTGGCCTTCCTCAGCGAACCGGTTCCAGCGTTCCGCGTAAAGCAGGAACGGGTAGAACGTGTGAGCGGTGACCGCTGCGGCGTTCGATGCATATGCTGTTGCTTCGTCCGTCGTGACGTGACCCCCTGAAACTCCTCCAGGAATAGCTAGAGTCCGCCCCTCGAAAGGACGGACAGAATGAAGCGATCACGGTTCACGGAAGAGCAA
>NZ_JACHOQ010000013.1 GCF_014199955.1 Brevundimonas aurantiaca | reverse complement strand
GCTCTTCCGTGAACCGTGATCGCTTCATTCTGTCCGTCCTTTCGAGGGGCGGACTCTAGCTATTCCTGGAGGAGTTTCAGGGGGTCACGTCACTCATCATCATCTGCCTGACCGTCGGCACCTTCTGGGTCTGGCAGGAACGAAAGGCGGCGACCGAGCATCAGCTAGGTAGAAATTCCTAAGCTCTCACTCTAGGCTGGGCCGACTCATTGTCGGGAACGCCATGCCCCTGTCCCACGCCAAACTTTGGAAGGCCGTTGACGCCCTGGCGCGGCGCGAGGGCCTGTCGCCGTCGGGATTGGCGCGGCGGGCCGGGCTGGACGCCACCAGTTTCAATCCGTCCAAGCGGTTCAGCGCCGGGGATCCGCCGCGCCCCCGCTGGCCCTCGACCGAGAGCCTGACCCTGGTTCTTCAGGCGGCCGGCGTATCCCTGGCCGACTTCGCCGCCCTGGCCGACGACGCGCCCTCCGCCCCGTCGACCGTGCCCCTGCTGGGCCTGGCCCGCGCGGGCCTGGACGGCTTTTTCGACGAGGCGGGCCTGCCGACCGGCGACGGCTGGGACCAGACCGAACTGCCGCAGGTCAATCCCACCACCTTCAGCCTGCGGATCAGCGGAGATTCGATGGCGCCCCTGTACCGCGAGGGCGACCGGGTCATCGTCGACCGGGGCGACCCGGCCGTGCGGCGCGGCGACCGGGTCGTGGCGCGTCTGACCTCGGGCGAGGTGGTGGCCAAGGAGCTGACGGCGCTCAACGCCCGCACCGCCACCCTGTCCTCGATCAATCCCGACTATCCCCCGCGGGTCGTGTCCCGGCGCGAGATCGAATGGATGGCCCGCATCCTCTGGGTCAGCCAGTAGAAAACCCCGGCCGGCGAACCGGACGGGGTCTGAGGCTCAAACGGCGAACCGCGAGCCTGGCGACCGTTCCGGCGGGATCGACGGGGGCAAGAACGACCCCGCCGGCGCGGTCTTTCCGGGCGCGACCTCAGCGGGTCACATAGTTGGCGTTCACCCAGCCGCCGCCGGCGATCTGGATCCAGTCGCCCTGGCGAGCGACGGCGGTGAAGGGCTGGCCGGCCGCCAGGCTGCCCGACTGGCGGAAGCCGGTGCCGGGGCCGCTGCGGATCCGCAGAGTGGTTCCGGCGCGATAGGTGTTGGCGTTGGCCTCGGCTGCGACGCGGGCGCGCTGCTGGTTGCAGCCGATATAGGAGCCGGCCGCCGCGCCGGCGCCGGCGCCGACGATGGTACCGGCCGTGCGCTCGTTACGCGCCAGGTTCGAGCCGACCACCCCGCCGACGACTGCGCCGATCAGGGCGCCCGCGCGCTGGCGACCGCCAGGGGCGTCGCAGTTGGTCACGCCGTTGGCCTGGGCCTGGGCGGCCATGGGGGCTGCGGTCACTAGGGCGGCCAGAGCCGCAGCCGTGGCCAGACCCGTCTTCAGAAACTTGCTCGACATATTCATCTCCTGTCATCGGGTTTGCCGATGAGGGGAGAATGCCGAGCTGAACCTGAAGGCTCCCGGAGCTTCGCCGTTATTTTCCGTTCATCTTAAGGGACGCTCGGCGCGTCGGCGTTCGATCAACCGCCGCGCGGCCTCGACGTCGCGCTCGACCAAGTGTTTGCGGCGCAGAAATTGGAAGTCCATCACCCGGGCCCACAGGTGCAGCAGCCGGTCCTGAGTGACGAAAACGGTCAGCGCCTCGACCGTGGGCGGTGCGCCCCAGGCCTGGGCCAGTTTCGACAGATGGTCCACCGTCGCATCGTCGGGCAGGGGCTGGCATTCGACGATCCAGTCCCAGCTGCACAGCTCCGGCCGCGCCTTGATCAGCGCCAATGTCGCCGTCAGCACCTTGTCTGCGGACCCGGCCGAAACCAGGTCCATCCACAAGATCCGCGCCTGTTCGTCGATCTCGTACTGCACGTCGCCTCCCCGGCCACGTCGCCATACAAGCCCTTCGCGGTTAAGAAATATTACCTTGCGTCAAGCCTGCGCCAGTTCGCCGCGCGCGCCCTTTTTGATCAGGTCGATCGTCTGCGGTAGGCCGTAGATGGCCGCGAAGGAGCCGAAACGCGGCCCCTGGCTGGCGCCCAGCAACACTTCGTACAGCGCCCCAAACCAGGCTCGGAGCGGTTCGAACTCATGCGCCTTGCCTGCTGCATAGACCTCGTTCTGGATCAGCTCGCCGTCGGTCGTGTCCGCCGGCAGGGCCTTCAGCCGCTCCGCCAGGTCCTCCAGCGCCGCCTTCTCCTTGTCGTCCGGCAGTCGGTACGACTTCGAGGGCTTCACGAAGTCCTCGTAATAGTTCAGCGCATGGTCCATCAGCCGGTCCAGCAGCGGCTCGTTCTCCGGCGTGGCCTCGGGCAGATATTTGGCGAAATAGGCCCACAGCTGGTCCTTGGTCGAGGCGTTGGCCACCCCCACCAGGTTCAGCAGCAGGGCGAAGGACACCGGCGACGTATGGGTCGGCGGGTTGCCCGCATGGATCGACCAGACCGCATTGTCGATCCGTTTGGCCGGCTCCTGGGTCTTGTAGGCTTCGATAAAGGCCAGATAGTCGTCGATGGCGCGCGGAATGACGTTGAAGTGCAGGCTCTTGGCCGACTTCGGCGACTGGAACATGTACCAGCTCAGGCTCTCGGGCGTGCCGTAGCGCAGCCATTCCTCCATCGTCAGGCCGTTGCCCTTCGACTTCGAAATCTTCTTGCCCTCGATGTCGAGGAAGAGCTCGTAGTTGAAGCCTTCCGGCGGCGTGCCGCCCAGGGCGCGACAGATCTTGCCGCTCTCGCGCACGCTCTCGATCAAATCCTTGCCCGACATTTCGTAATCGACGTCCAGGGCGGTCCAGCGCATGGCCCAGTCCGGCTTCCACTGCAGCTTCACATGGCCGCCCGTGACCGGCAGCTCGGTGCGCCCGCCCGCCGGGTCGTCGAAGACGATGGTCCCCTTTTCGACGTTCCGCTCAAGCGTCGGGACCTGCAGCACATGGCCCGTGATCGGGCTGACCGGCAGGAAGGGCGAATAGGTCGCCCGCCGCTCTTCGCCCAGGGTCGGCAGCATGATGGCCATGACCGCGTCGAACCGCTCCAGCAGGGTCAGCAGCGTCGCGTCGAACACGCCGGACCTGTAGGTCTCGGTCGAGCTCATGAACTCATAGTCGAAGCCGAACGAGTCCAGGAAGGCCCGCAGCCGCGCATTATTGTGCGCCCCGAAACTGTCGTGCGTGCCGAACGGATCGCGCACCCGCGTCAGCGACAGGTTCAGGTCCTCGCGCAGCATCTCCGGGTTCGGCACCCCTTCCGGCACCTTCCTGAGGCCGTCCATATCGTCCGAAAAGGCCACCAGCCGCGTGGCCCAGTGGTCGCCGGTCAGGGCGCGGAAGGCGTTGCGCACCATGGTGGTCCGCGCCACCTCGCCGAAGGTGCCCATGTGCGGCAGGCCCGAGGGCCCGTATCCGGTCTCCAGCAGCACCGGCTTCTGCAGGGCCTCGAACTTCGCCAGGGCCTCGTCGGCCTTGCCCGCGTCGATCAGCGCCCGCGCCTCGGCCCGCTCGCTTTCGCCCAGCCGTTTCTTCAGCACATGGGCCAGCAGATTACGGGCTTGTTCGAACGGCCAGGACTTGGCCTCGCGGGCGAGAGTTTCGAGGTTCTGAAGCATGGCGGCGGTTTGACTTGTCCCGCCCCCCGGGTCAACGGCTCAACGACGTCGGCCGGTCGCCATCGCCACCACCGCCGCCCCGGCCGCCACGATGAGGGCATCCTCGATCAGACCGCTCTTCGTCTGCCCGATCCGCGCCATCGCCTTTTTCCGCCCGGCCAGCCCCAGATAGGCCAGCGGAACCGCCGTCCCCACCGCAAGCGCCGCGCCGAGCTTCTCGCGCCCGCGCGGCGCCAGGGCCGAGCCCGCGATCCCCGCGCTCATCACCCGCGCCAGCAGGCCCAGGAAGACCGTCCGGTCCGGCGCCGACTTCATCTTGTCGCCGAACAGCTCGCCTGCGCCCATGGCCAGGCCGCCGAACCTGAACAGCGGGTGATCCAGCACGACCAGCCGCCCCGGCGTCTTCCGATGCGCCAGCCGCGCGCCGACGATGGCCGCCATGGGCGTCATGGACCTAGCGCTGGCGACGGCGCCGATGAGGACGGACGGGAGGAAGGCTGTAAGCTGCATCTCCCCTTAACTCGAAGCCGGTGTTCGGGTTCACACCCGATGCTTCAGCGCCTGACTCTCGTGATCGGAAGGCGTTCCAGCTGGTTCAGGAAAACCTCCAGATGCTGGGAATGCGACGCCACCGCATCGCGAACCTCGGGCCGGTTGAGGTGGCGGGTGTCGACCATGACGCCGCCGTCCTCCGTCCGGCTGGCCAGACCGAGGACGCAAAGTTTTTCAACATGTCGGCGCGTCGTCTCGACGGACATGTTCAAGGACCGCGCTAGGGCTGACAGACTGACCGGGCGACGGAGATCGTCGGGCAGAAATTCAGAGCCCATCAGCGCAACATGCCTGTGCATGTTTCGAACATGCTGGGCGCAACCTTGGGCGGCGGAGACGAAGACCAAGGCCGTAACGGGATCGCCCCCGGCGACCTCCTTGTACAGCAACATGAATCTGAGGACGTAATCGACCCCGGCCGCCAGTCGCAGCCTTTCCCATGCGCCTTCAGATAACATGCGGACATGGTGCTTCAGCCAAGAGGTGAAGTCATCTCATTTTGAGAAACCCAACTCTAGCGCGTGACCAAATAATTGCGCCATTGCCCGCCCCACGTTTTCTCGGGGGATAAAATGGGCGCGAAACTGATCAATCTGAAGGCGAGGCGTTCGGGCGCGCGCATCGAACGGCTGCGGGCGACGGACCCCGTCGTCGTGGAGATCGTCTTGGCTCTATGGGAATTGGGCGGGCAAGCTCACCGTCAGACGGTCGCCGACCACGTCCTGCGCGGACGAGGCGAGATGGGGGTCATCCGCCACGAGGATCGTGCGCCCATCTATCAGGCCATGAACAGCGTCTTCTCAAGCGGCGGTTCGGGCTGGATCGCTCCAGCCTTCGGCGAAACGAGCTATCGTTGGGTTTTGACGGACTCCGGTCAGCAACTGTTCCAGACCGCGCGGCCGCCGAAGCGTTCGCGGGCCGCCGCGGGCTGACGGTTCCGGGGGTTGACCCCTGTCCGCCCCCATGGCCTGTGCGCCGCCTGATGAAGACCGCCGATTTCGACTTCGACCTGCCCGAGGACCGCATCGCCCTGCGGCCCGCCGATCCACGCGATTCCGCCCGCCTGCTGGTGGTGAAGGACGGCGCCCTGGACGACCGGATCATCCGCGACCTGCCCGACTTTCTTCAGCCGGGCGACGCCCTGGTCTTCAACGACACCCGCGTCATCCCCGCCCGCCTGTCCGGCGTCCGCACCCGTCCCGGCCCCGAGGGAGAGACCCTGACCGTCGCCGTCGAGGCCACGCTTCACCATCGCGACGCCCCCGACGTCTGGTCCGCCTTCATGAAGCCCGGCAAGCGGATCAAGCCGGGCGACCGCATTCGCTTCGGACAGGGAGCCGACGCCGCCTGTGACCTGGGCCGTCTCGACGCCACGGTCACGGCCAAGGGCGACGACGGCCTGATCACCCTGAAGTTCGACCTGTCCGGCCCGGCCCTGGACGACGCGATCCGCGCCGTCGGGGTCATGCCCCTGCCCCCCTATATCGCCGCCAAACGGCCCGAGGACGACCGCGACCGCTCGGACTATCAGACCGTCTTCGCCGAACACGACGGCTCGGTCGCCGCCCCTACGGCGGGCCTGCACTTCACGCCCGCCTTGCTCGACGCGATCCGCGCCCGGGGCGTCTCGACCCACGCCGTCACCCTGCACGTCGGCGCCGGCACCTTCCTGCCGGTCAAGGTCGAGGACGTCGCTGAACACCGGATGCACAGCGAATGGGGCGAGGTCTCGCCCGAGACCGCCGCCGCCCTGAACGCCGTCCACGCCGCCGGCGGCCGCATCGTCTGCGTCGGCACCACTTCGCTGCGCCTGCTGGAATCCGCCACGACCGAGACCGGCGAGATCCGCCCCTTCCACGGCGACACCGCCATCTTCATCACCCCCGGCTACCGTTTCCGCGCCGTGGACGTGCTGATGACCAACTTCCACCTGCCCAAATCGACCCTCTTCATGCTGGTCAGCGCCTTCGCCGGTCCGGAGACGATGAAGGCCGCCTACGCCCACGCCGTCGACACCGGCTACCGCTTCTACTCCTACGGCGACGGCTCCTTGCTGTTCCGGGCCTGAAAACCCCACGCCGCCGGCGCGAACCTTCTGCTGAGGCGGATCGAACCGCTTGTCCTGTGGCCTTCCGGCGCGCGAACCCTTAAATGCCGTCCTCTGACGAAAGAGACTTCCGTGACGCCTGACGACGCCGAGCTTGATCTGCCGCAAGAGCTCCGCGACGGCCTGATCGCCGTCGGAGAGGCCGCGCGCGACCTGGACCAGCCCTGGTGGATTTTCGGCGGGGCGGCGATGGCGCTTTACGGCCTGACCGACATCCATGTGCCGGACATCGACGTCCTGTGCGCCCCGCGCGACGCCCGCGCCCTGCTTGCCGCCTTGGGCGGCCAGATCGTGCCCGACCCCGGCGAGGGTCTGTTCCGCTCCGCCGTCTTCGGCCGCGCCCATGATCAGTCGATCCTGATCGAGGTCATGGCCGGGCTGGAGGTGCGTGACGGCGGCGACTGGGCGGACGTCCAGTTCGGGTCGCGCCGGCCGGTGTTTATCGACGACACCCCCCTGTTCGTCCCCGACATCCGGGACCACATCGCCCTGTACCGCCTTTTCGGCCGTCCCAAGGATCTGGCGCGCGTCGAACAGCTTGAACGACTGATCGCCTGAATGCCCTTTCCTTTTGACATTGCGGCCGTCGAAGGCCGCGCGCGCACCGGCGTGCTGAAAACCGCCCGCGGCGAGATCCGCACCCCAGCCTTCATGCCGGTGGGCACCGCCGCCACGGTCAAGGCCCTGACGGTGGACCAGGTCAAGGCGACCGGCGCCGACATCATCCTGGGCAACACCTATCACCTGATGCTGCGCCCCGGCCCGGAGCGGATGGAACGTCTGGGCGGCCTCCACAGATTCATGGGTTGGGACAGGCCGATCCTGACCGACAGCGGCGGTTTCCAGGTCATGTCCCTGGCCGGCATATCGAAGGTCAAGGAGGAGGCCGTAACCTTCTCCTCCCACATCGACGGCTCCAAACACGTCCTGACCCCCGAACGCTCGATCGAGATCCAGTCCGACCGTATCGGCGCCGACATTTCGATGCAGTTGGACCAGTGCGTCGCCTATCCGGCCGAGAAGGACGCGGCGCGAAAGGCCATGGAGCTGTCGATCCGCTGGGGCGCCCGCTCCAAGGCCCGGTTCGGCGAGCGGGAAAACCAGGCCCTGTTCGGCATCCAGCAGGGCTCGACCTTTGAGGATCTGCGCCGCCAGTCGTCCGAACAGCTTCAGGAGATCGGCTTCGACGGCTACGCCATCGGCGGTCTCGCCGTCGGCGAAGGCCACCAGGCCATGTGCGAGGTCTTGGACTATGCGCCCGAAATGCTGCCCGCCGACCGGCCGCGCTATCTGATGGGGGTCGGCAAGCCGGTCGATCTGGTCGAGGCGGTCTGGCGCGGCGTCGACATGTTCGACTGCGTCCTGCCCACCCGCGCCGGCCGCCACGGCCAGGCCTGGACCTGGGACGGCCCGTTGAACCTGAAGAACGCCCGCTTCGCCGAGGATCAGGATCCGCTGGACCCCACCATCCCCTGTCCCGCCTCCTCCGCCTATTCGAAGGCCTATCTGCACCACCTGATCCGCGCCGACGAAATCCTCGGCAAGGTCCTGCTCAGCTGGCACAATATCGCCTTCTACCAGGCTCTGACCGCCGCCATGCGCGCCGCCATCGCCGAAGGCCGCTTCGAAGCCTTCCGCCGCGACTTCCACGCGCGGCACGTGTCGAACGGTTGAGGCCCTACCGCCTCGGGCGGAACCAGCTCGGCGCCGCCGGCGGGGCGCAGTTCCTCTGCATGCCGATCCCCTTCAGAAAGGCGCGCCGCATCCGCCCCGCCTGTATGGCCGACTGCACATGGCGGCTGTGCTGTTCCGCCCCGCTCAGGCGCCGCACCCAGCTGCGGCCGGGAATGAAGTCCGTCGTCGTGCCGCGAATGGCGTCCAGCGTCGCCTTGGCCGCCGCATCGGCCGCCTGTTCGCTGCGATAGGAACCGTCCTGGCGCGGCGGCTCGTCCGTGTCGGGCCCGAGCGCCTCGTCCAGCCGCGCCACCTCGGCGCCGATGGTGGTGCACTGGTTCAGATTGCGCAGATCATAAGGATTGGCCTCGGCCTGCAAGAGGACCGTCGGAATCAGCTGGCGGCGCAGATTGAAGTCCTCCAGCGGCGCGGTGACCGCGTCTCCCAGGCCCGCGCCCACCTGCTCGGCCCCGCTCATGGCGGAACGACCGGCGTTGCAGCCGGCCAGGACAACAGCTGCGACGAGGAGCAGAGGAAAAGACTTCATGGCCGTCTTAGACCATGGAGGTCGTCTCGATAGAAGCCAAAAGGGGCCGACCACCGCCCGGCTTCAACCCCCAAGGGGGAGAATGGTACGTCCTCTCGGGCTCGAACCGAGGACCCTCTGATTAAAAGTCAGATGCTCTAACCAACTGAGCTAAGGACGCACCGCGCGACGTTCGAGCCTGGCCCAAACCGTCGAAGGGCGCCTTCTGTTGCAATCCGCCCTTCCGGTCAAGACCGGGTCTGCTACTCAATGCATATGAAACCGCTGAACGGACTTCGCATCCTCGAATTCGACGGACTGGGGCCCGTCACCTTCGCGGGCATGATGCTGGCCGACATGGGGGCCGAGGTGCTGCGCCTCACCCGCTCGGATGCGGCGGGCCCGGCCGTCTTTTCCGAGGTGGGCGGCGCCGTCCTTCACCGCAATCGGGCCGCCGTGCCGGTGGATCTGAAGTCTGCGTCGGACCGGCGCGGGGTTCTGAGCCTGGTCGAGTCCGCCGACGCCGTGATCGAGGGTTTCCGTCCCGGCGTCATGGAACGTCTGGGCTATGGTCCGGCCGATCTGCTGGGCCGAAACCCTGCCCTCGTATTCGGGCGGATCACGGGCTGGGGACAGAGCGGCCCCTTGGCCCAGGCCGTCGGACACGATCTGAACTACATCGGACTGACCGGTCTGCTTCACGCCATGGGGTCGCCGGACCGACCGCCGACGCCGCCCTTGAATCTGGTCGGCGACTACGGCGGCGGGGCGATGATGCTGGTCGTCGGCGTTCTGGCGGCCCTGCTGGAGGTCCGAACCACCGGGCGCGGACGCGTCGTGGACGCCGCCATGACGGACGGGACCGCCCTGCTGGGCGGCCTGTTCCACGCCCTGCGCGCCCAGGGCTTGTGGAACGACCGCCGCGGCTCCAACCTTCTGGACGGCGGCGCGCCCTTCTATCGGTGTTACATCTGCCGGGACGGCGGCTATGTGGCGGTCGCGGCGCTGGAGCCCCGCTTCTATCTCGCCCTGCTCTCGGGTCTGGGGATCGACCCCGCCGAAGCGCCTCAGTACGACACCTTCGCATGGCCGGATCTCCATCTTCGCTTCGCCGCCCTGTTCGCCGCCCGGAACCGTGACGACTGGGCGGAGCATTTCGCGGGGACGGAGGCCTGCGTCACCCCCGTGCTGAGCCTGGGCGAGGCGCCGGCTCATCCGCACAATCAAGCCCGTGGGACATTCGAAGACGGCGCCCCGGCCCCGGCGCCCCGCTTCGACGACCAGCCCTCTACGGTCGCAAATCCGCCGCCCCTTCCGCTCGACGCGGCCATGCTGCGCTGGGGGGGCTGCGAACCCAGATGACCGAAGGCGTTTTCGGCGCTATGGAACGGAGCCGCGCGACAGACGTTGCAGAACCAACCCAGGGGAACCGCTTTTCATGAGACGCTCGATCTTCATTCTGGCCGCGACAGCGCTGGCCGCGTCCGCATTGGCGGGCTGTGAGGATCGCCAGTCTCGGCCCGAAGACGGCTACCAGCCCCCCGTTGAACAACCCGCCGAGACCGACGAGGCCGCCGGCGAGCCAGTCGTCGCCCCTGAAGTGACCGATCCCGCGCCCACGCCGCCTGAGGAGACCCCGCCGCCGCCGCAAGAGCGGACCTCGGAACAGTCGGTTCAGCCCGAAAGCGAAACCCTGTTCTACTGACGGGCCTTGTCCCTCCCTCCTGCGGTCGGATAGGGGCTAACCTAAGTGCTTGAAAGGGCGTGCCGAGGCGCCGATCCGGAGGCCGTGATCTTGACGAAAGCTGTAGTTTGACGATCCGGCCCGCCCTGTTTCTCACCGCATTGACGACCTGCAGCCTTCTCGCCCAGGCCGCCGCCGCAGATCCCCGCGCACAAATCCGCGGCGAGGTCGACACCGAGCTGCGCCGCATGTTGGAGCGGGCCATCGGCGAGGTGGACGGCCCCCCCGAAAGCCGGTTCGAAGCGCGGCGCCGCGCGCGCAGCGCCATGTCGGCGGCCGAGGCCCTGCTGCGGTCGGAAGCCTATTATCAGCCGGTGCTCGAAGACATCGTCGAAGGCGAAGAGCGGCCGACCGCCATCGTTTCGGTCGAGCCGGGTCGCCGCTTCGTGCTGACCCCGCCGACCATCAGCTGGATCGACCCCGCCCCCGACGCCGAGGCGGCCGAGGACGCCAGAGCCGCGATCGGGTTGAAGGCCGGCGATCCGGGCCGGGCGGTCGATGTGATCGCGGCGGAAGGGCGGATCGTCGCGCGCCTGGTGCGGGACGGCTATGCGGACGCCAAGGCCGATCCCCGCCGCGTCGTGGTGGATCACGCCGCCTTCACCGTCGCGCCCGAATACCGCATCGTATCGGGCCGACCGGTCCTGTTGGACGGCGTCCTGATGCCGCGGCCGGGTCGAACCAACCAGGCCTGGGTCGCCGCCCTGGCGCCGTGGCGGGAAGGCGACCGGTATGACCCCGACAAGGTCGGCGAACTTGAGCGCCGCCTGTTGGACACCGGCGTCTATGACGGTGTGGGCGTCGCCCTGGCGCCGCCGGAACAGACCACCGCCGAAGGGCTGCGTCCCGTGATCGTGACGCTCCAGGACCGGCCCCGCCGCGTGCTGGAGGCCGGCGCCACCTGGGCCACCAAGGAAGGCGCCGGCGTTGACTTCATCTGGACCCGCTACAATCGGTTCGGGCGCGCCGACACCCTGGCGCTTGAGACCCGGTTCGCCCGGCTGGACAGCCGCATCGGCGCCGATCTGTCCCTGCCTCACTGGCGCAAGCCCGGCCGCACCTTGAAGCTCAGCGCAGGCGTGGTGAAGGAGGACACCGACGCCTATGAACGCACCGCTCTGGTGCTGGCGGCCGAGCTGCAACAGCGGATCGGCCGGACCTCCTACTTCAACTACGGCATCGGCCTGGACGCGGGTCAGTACCGCGAGAACCGATACGACTATGCGTCCGTCCCCCCTAGGGCGGTCAGCTTCGACCGGGATCTGGCGATCGTGACCGGCCGCACCAGCGCCTATATAGACAACTCCAACGATCCTTTGAATCCGACGCGGGGATGGCGCGTGACCGCCTCGGTCCAGCCGACGGCCGTGGCCGGGGAGGACACGGTCCTTTTCCTGCGTAATGAGGCCCAGGCGACCGCCTATCTGCCGCTGCAAGATCAGGCCCGCACTGTCCTGGCCGGGCGCCTTCGTCTCGGCGCGATCATCGGCGGGGGTGAGCTGAGCGTGCCGTCGGACCGTCTGTTCTACTCCGGCGGCGGCGGGTCGGTGCGGGGCTATTCCTATCAGGGGGTCAATCCGCAACTGCCGGATCAGACCCCGCGCGGCGGTCTGTCGCTGTTCGAAACCTCGCTGGAGGTTCGTCACGACATCGGTCAGAGCTTCCAGGCCGTGGCCTTCGTCGACGCCGGCGCCGTGGGTTTTCAAGAGACGCCGAACCTCAGCAACATGCGCTACGGCGCGGGCGTCGGGGTTCGTTATAAGCTGCCGTTCGGCCCCATCCGCGCCGACGTCGCCATCCCCTTGGACAAGCGTGAAGGCGACTCGGCCTTCCAAGTCTACATCAGCATCGGGCAGGCGTTTTGACCCAGGAGCCGCCCGAACAAGCGCCTGAAACCGCGCCCGAAGAAACCGCCGCCCAGGTGCGCCGCAGACGCAGCCTGCCGCAGCTGATCGCCCTGATCGCCGGTGGAATAGTCGGCGGCGTGCTGGTGCTGGCGCTGATCGCCCTGATCGGCGGCCGGATGTACATCGTCTCGGATGCGGGGCGAGAACTGGTGTCCGGCTTCGTCCAGGGCCAGAAGATCAGCCGTTACGGCCGGATCAACGTCTATGGGCTGAAGGGCGATCTGTTCGACGACTTCACCCTGGAGCGGGTCACGGTCACGGACCGCGACGGGGTCTGGCTGGACGCCCGAAACGTCAGGGTCGACTGGTCCTACTGGCCCCTGGTCACGCGGCGGTTTCACGCCACCGAGATCAGCGCCGATGTGATCCGACTGATCCGCCGCCCCGTTCTGGACGCGCCGAGCGGCGAGCCCGGCGGGCCTCAGCCGATCGACGTCGATATCGACAAGTTCTCGGCGCGAGTCGAGCTGCTGGAAGGTTTTTCCAAGGAATACGGGCGCTGGGACCTGTCGGGAATGATCGACCTGCCGCGTCGCGGGGCCAAACACGCCGAACTGAAGGCCGACAGCCTGAACCGCCCCGGCGATCTCTTGCGCCTGGCGGCGACCTTCGGCGGCAAGCTGGAGGACACGCGCGTGGATCTGCGCGCCAAGGAGGCCCAGGGCGGCCCCCTGGCCGGCGCCCTGGGCTATTCGCCCGACGAACCCTTCTCGGCCGTGGCGGTCGTGAACGCCGACCTGGTGCGCGCCAAGGTTCAGACCGGCCGCTTCGTCCCGCTGACGGTGGACGGACGGTTCGGCGAGGCCGGGTCTCGGGTCTCGGGCTATTTCGATTTCAGCGGCTCGGACCTGTTCGCCCCCTTCGTCGAGCGGGTCGGGCGCACGGCGCGGTTCGGCTTCGCCATGGTCCCGGCCAAGGACAAGGCCTTCCAGGGCGTGGGTTGGAAACTGATCTCCGACAACGTCGCCTCCGAAGCGCGGGGCGTCATCCGCATGTCCGACCGCAGTTCGCCCGACGGAATTCGACTGGACGTTCAGACCGCGTCCCTGAGCCGATTGACGGGTGCGGACGTCGCCGGTCCCGCCGCCTATTCCGGTCTGTTCAAGGGCGACGCCCAGACCTGGAGCCTGAAAGGCCAGGCGACCCTGTTGAACGCCAACCTGGCCAGCTACAGGGCGACCCGCATCGCAGGGCCGCTGAACGTGCAGGTCCGCGACGGACGGATGGATCTCGACGGCGACGTTCGGGCCTTCGGCGGTTCGACCCAGGGCCTGATCGGCGGTCTGCTGGGCGCAGCCCCGCGCGTTCAGCTTGAAGCCGCACGCATGAAGGACGGCGCCCTATTGCTGGAGAAGATCGATCTGGACGGCCAGGGGCTGTCGGTCGAGGGATCCGGCTCCCGCAATCTTCTGGGCGGCATGGGGTTCCGCGGCGATGCGCGGCTGACCGACGTTTCGCGCATCCAGTCCGGCGGCAAGGGGTCTTTCGGCGGGTCCATTCGCGCCGCCTCGGCCAAGACGGGCGCGCCCTGGACCCTGAGTTTCGACGGCCGGGGCCGCGAGCTGAGCGTGGGCATGGACGAGTTGGACCGTCTTCTGGGCCGCACGCCGCGTCTCCAGCTGGACGGCAAGCTGAACGGCGGGCGGATTGAACTGGATCGCGGCGAACTGACCGGCGCCGCCGGACGGGCCGGCGCCAAGGGGCTGATCGAAACGGACGGCCGCCTGCGGCTGGCCCTGAACTGGAACGCGCGCGGCCCCTTCGCCGCCGGTCCGGTCGAAATCGCCGGCGACATGAACGGACAAGGCGCCCTGACCGGAACCCTGTCTCAGCCGCGCGTCGATCTGACCGCAGGGTTCGACCGGGTCACGGCCGGCGGACTGATCCTGACCGACGCCGACCTGATCCTGAGCTTCCGCAAGGGCGCGGACGCCTCGGACGGCCGGATCACGATCACCAGCGGCTCCAACTACGGCCCGGCCCGCGCGTCGGGGAACTTCGCCCTGGGCGGCGACCGGATCAGGCTGAGCGATCTGGACGTCAACGCCGGCGGCGTCACGGCCCAAGGCGCCGTGGCCTTGTCGGACAACCTGCCCTCCAGCGCGGACCTGACCTTCACGGCGCGCGCCGGCGCCTTCCTGGCTTCCGGCGAAGCCAACGGGCGGGTCCGCCTGACCGAGGGCGGCGGCTCCGACAGCGCCATCCTGGACGTCAGCGGGCGAAACATCCGGCTGTCCGGCCAAAGCTGGGTCATTCGCACCGTCGATCTGGACGGCCGCGGAACCCTGAACAATCTGCCCTTCACCCTGGCCCTGGACGTCGGCGGCGGCACGCCCGCCCAGTTCAATGGAACGGGCGTCTATGCGCGACGCGGCGACGCCCAGACCCTGAGCCTGCGCGGCGGCGGCCGGGTCCGCGAGGTGGCCTTCACCACCCGAACCCCCGCCACCTTGACTCTGAACGGCGCGGAACGGGCCGCCCACCTCGACCTCGGCGTCGGAGGCGGGGTCCTGATGGCGGACCTGCGTCAGGATTCGCGGATCGCCGTCATCCAGGCCGACCTGACCAGCGTCGACCTCCAGACCATTTCGCCGGATCTGCGCGGGCGCGCGACGGGCCGGGTCTCTCTGCGCGGCGCCGGTGACGATCTGTCCGGTTCGGCCAACGTCACCTTGCAGGACGTCCGCAGCATCGATGCCCCGCGCGGCCTGGCGGTCGACGGCCGCCTGGACGCCACCCTGATCAACAACAGTCTGACGGTGAAGGCCGTCGCCTCGGACGAGGACGCCGTTCAGGCGGCCGCCGACATCACCTTGCCGGTCGAAGCCTCAGCGGCGCCGCTGAGGCTGGCGATCGCCCGCCAGCGTCCAATGTCCGGCAATGTCTCGATCAATGGACAGATTCAGCCGATCTGGGATCTGTTCCTGGGCGGTGATCGCACCCTGGCGGGTCAGGTGGATGGCCGGGCGACGATCGCCGGCACCCTGGCCTCCCCGCGCCTGAACGGCCGGTTCGACCTGTCGCAAGGCTCCTATCGCGAGAAGTCGGTGGGGCTGGTTTTGGGCGACCTCAATCTGAGGACGCGGTTCGACGACACCACGGCCCTGATCGAGGCCTTCAGCGCCAATGACACGGCGGGCGGCACGGTGAACGGCCAGGGTCGGATCGGCCTGCGCGAAGGCTCGGGCTCGACCGCCCAGCTGAACCTGACCCGCTTCCGCGTGATCGACAACGACATCGGCGAGGCCCGCGCCACCGGCCCCGTGACCATCGTCCGCGGCCAGGACGGCAACATCCAGCTGTCGGGTCAGATCAATGTCGATGAAGCGCGGATCGAGCCGGAGGTGCCCGGTTCCACCGGCATCGTCTCCATGGACGTGGTAGAGATCAACCGGCCCGGCGGAGACGACCAGGAAGCCGAGGTGCGCCGGCGCGGCCCTCAGATCGGCCTGGACATCGCCCTGCGCTCCAGCGGGGGCAAGGTGCGGGTCAGCGGCCGCGGCCTGAACGTGGTGCTGGACGTCAACGCCCGGGTGCGCGGCACTGTGGCCCAACCCCAGCTGACCGGCACGGCCAATGTGGTGCGCGGCGACTATGAGTTCGCCGGCAAGCGCTTCGTCTTCGACGAATCCGGCCGCGTCACCCTGTCCACCGATCCGGAGGACATCCGCCTGAACCTGTCGGCGACGCGAGAGGACGCGGCCCTGACCGCCACCATCAATGTCACCGGCACGGCCGCCCAGCCGAAGATCGCCCTGACCTCCACCCCCGCCCTGCCCCAGGACGAAATCCTGTCCCAGGTGCTGTTCGGCCGGTCGGCCGCCCAGTTGTCGCCGTTCGAGGCGGCGCAGTTGGCGGCGGGGGTCGCGGCCCTGGCGGGCGGCGGCGGATTCGACGTCATCGGCAATCTGCGCGAACTGGCGGGACTGGACCGGCTGTCCTTCGGCGGACAGGCCAGCGCCCTGACGGTGGCGGGCGGCCGCTACATCACCGACGACGTCTATCTGGAGGTCATCGGCGGCGGTGAAGGCGGGGCGGCGGTCAAGGTGGAGTGGCAACCGCGCCGCAACCTGGCGATCAGTTCGCAGTTCGGCGGCCAGGGCGAAACCAGCCTGTCGATCCGCTGGCGTCGGGAAAGCCGCGACCCCGGCCAGCGCGCCGACCGGCGCCCGAACCGGTAATCTGTCGGCCCGACCTTCACCTTTGGACGCGCGGCGTCTAGGGTCCGGCCATGCGGATTCTGAACGCCGACCAGGCCGTCCTGGACCATGTCGCCGGGCGACGTGACGCCATCATCGGCCGCACCATCGACTGGGCGAACATCAACTCCGGCAGCCGCAACGCCGCCGGGTTGAACGCCGTGCTGGACGCGCTGGAGACTGAGGCCCGGCTCCTGCCTGCCACGGTCGAACGCATCCCGACCCAGGGCTCCACCACCGTCGCCGACGACGGATCGGTGCGGACCGAGGCCCACGCCGACGCCCTGAAGATCACCGCCCGGCCGGAGGCGCCGATCCAAGTGGTCCTGACCGGCCACTACGACACCGTCTTCCCCGCCGACAGCCGCTTCCAGACCGTGACGACGCGCCCGGACGGCGCTCTGAACGGTCCCGGCGTCGCTGACATGAAGGGCGGCATCAGCGTGCTTCTGGCCGCGCTCGAAGCCTTCGAGACCCACCCCGACCGTCACGGCGTGGGCTGGACCGTTCTGCTGAGCCCGGACGAAGAGATCGGCTCGCCCGCCTCCGCCCCCCTGCTGGCCGAATTGGGCGCGCGCGGCCATGTCGGCCTGACCTATGAGCCGGCCTTGGCGGACGGCACCCTGGCGGGGGCGCGCAAGGGCAGCGGCAACTATCACCTGATCGTCACGGGCAAGGCCGCCCACGCCGGCCGGGCCTTCGACGAAGGCCGCAATGCGGTGGCGGGCGCCGCCATGATCGCCGCCGCCCTGCACGGGCTGAACGGCCGGCACGAAGGCGTCACCGTGAACGTCGCCAAAATCTCCGGCGGCGCCGCCCTGAACGTCGTCGCCGACAACGCCGTGGTCCGCTTCAACGTGCGGGCGCCGGACAAGGCCGCCGCCGACTGGATCGACGCCTCAGTCCGCGCCATCGCGTCCGCGCCGCCGTTCGAGGGCCTGACGCTGGATCTGCACGGCGGCTTCACCCGCGCGCCCAAGCCGATGGACGCCGCCCAGACCGCCCTGTTCGAAGCGGTGAAGGAAGCCGGCGCCCTCTTGGGCCAGTCCATCGCCTGGAAACCCTCTGGCGGCGTCTGCGAGGGCAACAATCTCCACGCCGCCGGCCTGCCCAATATCGACACCCTGGGCGTCCGCGGCGGCGACATCCATTCGGACCAGGAGTTCGCCTGGCCCGACAGCTTCGTCGAACGCGCCCAGCTCAGCGCCCTGATCCTGTGCAAGATCGCCTCGGGCGAGATCGACGCGGCCAAACTCAAAGCCCTTCGGATGGAAACTCTCTGAATGCTCGTCGTCCGTCCCGCCGGCCCAGCCGACCTCGACCACCTGCTCGAACTCGCCATCCTGTCCGGCCCCGGCTTCACCAGCCTGCCCGAGGATCCCGACGCCCTGGCCGAACGGCTGGACCTCAGCCAGGCCAGTTTCGAGGGTCGGGTTCCCTGGCAGGAGGCCTGGTACACATTGATGCTGGAGGACGGCGACACGGGCGACATCGACGGCGTCGGCTCGGTCAAGGCGACCGTTGGGCTGAAGCGGCCCTTCTTCTCGTTCCGCGTGGTCAACAACACCGTCCAGTCGCCGTCGCTGGGGGTGAAGCTGGACCATCAGACCCTGGTGCTGGTCAATGAATGCACCGGCTGGACCGAGGTCGGGTCGCTGTTCCTGAAGGCGGATCGGCGAAAGGGCGGCGCCGGCCGTCTGCTCAGCCAGTCGCGATACATGCTGATCGGCGCCCAGCCCGACCTGTTCGCCGACATGGTTCTGGCCGAACTGCGCGGCGTCTTCACCCCCGACGGCGCCTGCCCCTTCTGGGACCATGTGGCCCACAAATTCTTCCCGATGGAGTTCGACGACGCCGACCGGATGACCGGCTCCACCGACAAACAGTTCATCCTCGACCTGGCGCCGCGCCATCCGATCTATGTCGAACTGCTGCCGGAACCGGCGCGTGCGGTGATCGGCAAGGTCCATCCGCAGGGCGTGCCCGCCATGGCCCTGCTGGAAAGCGAAGGGTTCCGGCCCAACGGCTTGGTGGACATCTTCGACGCCGGTCCGACGGTGGCCTGCGGCCGCGACAATATCCGCACCGTGCGCGACGCCCGCCGACTGAAGGTCGAGTTGGTCGATACGGTCCAGGCTGAACTGCCGGCCCTGATCTCGACCGACAGCGTCGCCGCCTTCCGCGCCGTCCGCGCCAAGGCCGACATCGAGGGCGACATCGCCCGCCTGACCGCCGAAACCGCCGCCGCGCTCAAGGTCCGCAGCGGAGACACTGTGCGAGTAAAATCATGACCCGTTTCACCTCCACCGATCCCGCCACCGAAGCCGTCAACTGGGAGGGCGAGGCCGCCTCTCCCGCCCAGGTACAGACCGCCGTGGACGCCGCCCGCGCCGCCTTCCCCGCCTGGGCCGACCGCCCGCGCCAGGACCGGATCGACGCCGTCAAGCGCTATCAGACCGTGCTGAAGGACCGCGCGCCCCAGATCGCCGAGGCCATCGCCCGCGAGACCGGCAAGCCGCTGTGGGAAACCAAGACCGAAGCCGCCGCCATGATCGGCAAGGTGGACATCTCGATCCGCGCCTATGACGAACGCACCGGCGAACGGACCAGCGACACCGCCTTCGGCCGCGCGACCCTGCGGCATCGACCGCACGGCGTGGCGGCGGTCCTGGGCCCGTTCAACTTCCCCGGTCACCTGCCCAACGGCCATATCGTCCCCGCCCTGCTGGCGGGCGACACCGTCGTCTTCAAGCCGTCGGAGGAGACCCCCCTGGTCGGTCAGGTGATGGCCGAAGCCTTCGCCGCCGCCGACCTGCCGACCGGCGTGGTCAATGTGGTCCAGGGCGGCCGCGAGACCGGCGCGGCCCTGCTGGACGCCGGGATCGACGCCCTGATGTTCACCGGTTCCGGCGCGGCGGGCGCCCACTTCCGGCGCAAGTTCGCCGACGATCCCCACGTCATCCTGGCGCTGGAGCTGGGCGGCAACAATCCGCTGGTCGTCTGGGATGCGTCGGATGCCGAAGCCGTGGCGGGCATAGCGGTGCAGTCCGCCTTCATCACCACCGGCCAGCGCTGTTCCTGCGCCCGCCGCCTGATCGTGCCGGAAGGGGCTCAAGGCGATGCGATCGTCGAAGCCATCGCCGCCCTGTCCGACCGCCTGATCTTCGGCCCCTGGGACAGCGACCCCGAACCCTACGCCGGGCCGCTGATCTCGGCCCGCGCCGCCGAGGCCGCGCTGAAGGCGCTGCAACAGCGGATCGACGCGGGCGCCAAGGTGATCCGCGCCTCGGGCCCCGTCGCCAACCTGCCCGGCGCCTTCGTCAAGCCGGCCATCATCGACGTGACCGGGGTCGACGTTCCCGACGAGGAGATGTTCGCCCCCTTCCTGTCGGTGATCCGCGTCCCGACCTTCGACGCCGCGATCCAGGCGGCCAACGCCACCCGCTACGGCCTGTCCGCCGGTCTGGTCAGCGACGATCCGGCCAACTGGGACCATTTCATCCGCCGCATCCGCGCGGGCGTGGTCAACTTCAACCGTCCGACCACCGGCGCCGCCGGCGACATGCCCTTCGGCGGCCTGGGCGCCAGCGGCAATCACCGCCCCAGCGCCTACTACGCCACCGACTATTGCGCCTATCCGGTCGCCAGCTTCGAGGCCGACGCGGTCGCCAACATCGAAGGCGAGATCAAGGGGCTGCTATGACCACCGCCGTCGAAGCCAACGCCGACGGCCTGATCGGGCCGACCCACTCCTACGCCGGTTTGTCGCCGGGCAATCTGGCCTCAAGCCTGAACAAGGGCGAGGCGTCAAATCCCCGCGCGGCGGTGCTGCAGGGGTTGGACAAGATGAAGACCCTGGCGGACCTGGGCCTGCCCCAGTTCGTCCTGCCGCCGCATGAGCGGCCCAATATCCCCTTCCTGCGCACCCTGGGCTTCACCGGCTCGGACGCCCAGGTGCTGGAACAGGCCTGGAAGGATGCGCCGTCCTTCGCCGCCGCCGCCTGCTCCGCCTCGCCCATGTGGGCCGCCAATGCTGCGACCGTGACGCCGAGCGCCGACGCCGCCGACGGGCGGGTGCACTTCACCCCCGCCAATCTGGTCACAAACCTGCACCGGTCGCTGGAACACCAGCAGACCAAACGGGCGCTGGACGCCCTCTTCCCCGACCCGGAGCGGTTCGCCGTCCATGACGCCCTGCCCTCCGTCGCCCATCTGGCCGACGAAGGCGCCGCCAATCATGTCCGTCTGTGCACGGAGCATAGCGCGCCGGGCGTCAATCTGCTGGTCTGGGGCCGAGAGGCGTTCGAGCCCTGGGACGGCCCCTACCCCGCGCGCCAGACGCGCGAAGCCTCTCAGGCGATCGCCCGTCGGCATGCGGCCGGGCGCCCGGTTTTGGCTCAGCAGTCGAAAGCCGCCATCGCCGGCGGAACCTTCCACAATGACGTGGTCTGCGTCGGCGCGCTGGAGACCCTCTTCTTCCACGACCTCGCCTTCGAGGACACGGCCGCGACCCAGGACGACATCCGCCGCGCCGCCGACGGCCTGTTCGACCCGATCTTCGTCGAGGTCTCGTCCGCCGACCTGCCCCTGGCCGACGCCATCAGCTCCTATCTGTTCAACTCCATGCTGATCCAGGTTCCGGGCGATGACCGCCTGACCCTGATCTGCCCGACCGAGACGCGCGACAATCCGCGCAGCCATGCGGTGGCGCAAGCCCTGGCCGCCTCCAACGGCCCCATCGGCCAGGTCCGCTATGTCGACGTGCGCCAGTCGATGCGCAACGGCGGCGGCCCCGCCTGTCTGCGCCTGCGGGTCGTCCTGAACGCGGCGGAACTGGCCGCGACCAACCCGGCCATGCGCCTGACCGACGCCCTGTACGCCCGACTGTCAGACTGGGCGCGCCGCTGGTACCGCGACGAACTGCGTCCCGCCGACCTGGCCGATCCCGCCCTGCTGGACGAGAGCCGGGGGGCGCTGGACGAACTGACGGCGATCTTGCAGTTGGGCGGCGGCTTCTATCCGTTCCAGCAGGTTTGAAATGAAGGCCCTCTCCCGCTTGCGGGAGAGGTGGCCCGTCGTTCGCGCAGCGAACCAGGGTCGGAGAGGGAAGTCCACTCAGACGGAAGACTTCCCCCATCGTCAGGCGTGTCGCTGCGCGCCACGACCTGACACTTCCCCCGCGAGCGGGGGAAGGCCTTCTAGGCCGCGAACCGCCCGCCCTTGGCCGCATAGGCCTGGGTGCCGCGCGTGAACACCTGATCGCCGGGCAGGACGGAATCGATCGGCAGATCGGCCTGCCCCTTCAGCGCCGCATAGACCGGGCCGAAGTCCTTCAGCGTCTCGTCCTTCAGGGCTTCCAGACTGTCGATGACGAAATAGACCTGCTGGAAGTCGTCGATTCGATAGAGGGTCCGCATGACCCGCTCCAGGTCGAAGCCCAGGCGGTTCGGCGACGGATCATCCAGCGCAAAGACGCTCTCGGTCGCCGAGGAGACGATGCCGGCGCCGTAGATGCGCAAGGCCCCCGCCTCCTTCATCAGGCCGAACTCGACCGTGTACCAATAAAGCCGCGCCAGATTGGGCAACATGCCCAGGCCCGCCGCCCGCTGTCCGCCCTTGCCATAGGCCTCCATATAGGCGGCGAAGTCCGGGTCGGTCAGCATGGGCACATGGCCGAAGACGTCGTGGAAGATGTCGGGTTCTTGCAGATAGTCGAGCTGGTCCGGCTTCCTGATGAACTGGCCCGAGACGAAGCGGCGGTTGGCCATATGGTCGAAGAAGACCTCGTCCGGCACCAGCCCCGGCACGCAGACCACGGTCCAGCCGGTCAGGGCCTGAAGCTTGGGATTGATGACCTCAAAGTCGGGAATGCCGCCCGCGTTCAGGTCGAGCGCGTCCAGACCGCGCAGGAAGGCGTCGCAGGCGCGTCCCGGCAGGATCTTCATCTGACGAGCGTACAGGGTGTCCCAGGTGCGGTGTTCGACCTCGGTATAGGCGTCCCAGTTCTGCGGGATGGTCCAGTCGGCGGCCGCCCCTTCCGGGGGCTTTTCAAATACATGTTCGAAGTCGGACATGGAGCGCTCCTCTTTGCCCCATCCTAACCCTCCGCCCGCGCCCGTTCCATCGCTTCCTCAGTGGATGCCGGCATGGAGCGGCGCATGATGGCCCTGTTCATCAACGGTGAACCAGCGTCGAACGTCGTCCGTCAGCAGCGCCGACCGACCGTCTTCCAGAACCGATTCCGCCGCATAGGCGACGAAACCGCCGTCCTCGCCCAGGGCGAAGATGCGATAGAAGGGTTGATCCGGCGAGACCGCGCCGGTGTCGGAGGCCGGCCCCTGATAGGCCGGATCGACATCCATCACCACGCCGCGAAAGGCGTCGTCGCGGTGGCGCACCATATGGCCGATGGCGAACCGGGCTGTGTGAATCTGGGTCATGCTCCCTGTTACGCTTGGCCGGATGACCCTGACGCCACAGACCTGTTCATCTTCCTGACAGAATGGCTTGGCGCGGACGATCTTGCCGGGCTAGGTTGATCGGGACGGGCGCCGCTTTGGACCGCCCACATCGGAATGACGGCCCATGCCGGAGACCCACGGCGCGCCCCGACGGCGCGACGAGCGGTCCCAGCCTTCCCGCGAGCGGGATGCGTCGGGTCGGGACGCGCCCCTGTATGGCGCGCTCGATCTGGGGACCAACAATTGCCGGCTGCTGATCGCCAGACCGTCCCGCGACGGTTTTCGGGTGGTCGACAGCTTCAGCCGTATCGTGCGGCTGGGCGAGGGCCTGTCGCGGACAGGGCGGCTGGACACGCGCGCCATGGACCGAGCCTATGACGCCTTGGCCCTTTGCGCCGAGCGGATCGTCAGGAAGGGCGTGGATCCGGTCAGGCTGAGCGCGGTGGCCACCCAGGCCTGCCGGGCGGCCGAGAACGGGGCCGAGTTCATCGACAGGGTCCGCAAGGGCACCGGCCTGCGGCTGCGGATCATCGATCCGGCCGAAGAGGCGCGGCTGGCGGTCGAGGGCTGTCTGAACCTGATCGACCCGAAGGCCGAGGGGGTGGTGATCATCGACGTGGGCGGGGGGTCGACCGAACTGTCCTGGCTGAGGCGCGACGGGCCGAACTGGAAGACCACCGACTGGATGTCGGCGGCCCTGGGGGTCGTCACCCTGGCGGAGCGGCATCCCGAACCCGAAGGGGCCAGTCCTGCGGACCACGCCCAATGGTATGAGACCATGGTCGCCGACATGGGCGCGGCCCTGGCCGGAGGCGGCGTCGAGGATCCCGAGATGCTGGACCTGCTGCGGCGAAACCGCGCCCATCTGATCGGGACATCGGGCGCCATCACCAGTCTGGCGGGCATCCATCTGAAGCTGCCCCGCTACAACCGCGACCGGGTCGACGGCCTGTGGATGACCCGGGCCGAATGCGAGGCGGCGGCGGAGCGGCTGAAGCGGCTGGGGCCGGACGGGCGCGCCAAGGAGGCCTGTATCGGGCCGGATCGGGCCGATCTGGTCCTGGCGGGGGCGGCGATCCTTGAGGCGATACAGCGCGCCTGGCCGTCAGAGCGTGTCAGGGTGGCGGATCGCGGCCTGCGCGAGGGCCTGCTGCTGCAACAGATGCGGGCGGACAAGGCCCCGCCCAAACGCCGCAGGCGGCGTCGGGGCCGGGGGCGAGGACCTGGCGGCGCCTGACGCACCGTCTCCTCCCCACGACGTGGGGAGGTGGCGCGACGCCTCTTCGCGTCGTGACGGAGGGGTTCTTCCCGCATCGCAGACGCCTGTGCGGCGTCCAGACACCCTCCACCACGCTTCGCGCGCCCCCCTCCCCATTGCATGGGGAGGAGACAGTGCGGGCTCAGCCCGCCGTGGCCACCCGCACCGGCAGGTCGATGTCGCAGACTGAGAAGTCCGCGCCCTTGGCCTGGCGCGCCTCATCGACCAGGGCGCGGAAGGCGGGCGAGGCGGGATTCAGCATCTGAACCGCCGGGCGTTCGGCGGCGGGCAGGTCGGAGGCCAGGCGGACGCGGGTCATCCGGTCGGGATCGGTCACGATGCCGCTGGGCTCCGGACTGGCCTTCAGGGCGCGGACCACCTCAAGCCCCACGACCACCCGCCCCCAGACGGTGTAACGCTTGTCCAGGGCGGGATAGGGCTGGCGCATCAGGAAGAACTGGCTGTTGGCGGTGTCATTGCCCTCGTCGCGCGCCATGCCGGCCACGCCGGGGCAATAGAGACCCCAGCCGTGGACCTTGCGATCCGAGGTGCCGGCCATCAAGGCGTCGGGCTGGGTCTGGACCGGAATGGAATGATAGAAGCCGACCAAGGCCCCGGCCGGCGCCGCCACGGGGGTGAAGGCCATGTCCGGCCCACGCCGGAAGGTGAACTCGGCCTTCAGGTCGGGATACCAGCTCTGGCCGTCGCCGGTGCCGAGGGGATCGCCGGTCTGGGCCATGAACCAGTCGATGACCCGATGCCAGGCCAGATTGTCGTAGAAGCCGCGCGAGGCCAGCAGCTTGATCCGCTCGACATGGGCCGGGGCGATCTCGGGCGCCAGCTCGACCAGAATCCGCCCCTTGGTCGTGTCGATGACCAGCAGATTGTCGGGGGCGACGGCGCGCCATTCGGTCGGGCCGGGCGGCGGCGGCGGCGCGGCCGCCTCCTGCGCCTGGGCGGCCCCGGTCAGCAGGGCGGCCAGCCCTGCGGCGATCAACGTCTTGCGAAAGATCATCACCCCTCCCCTGTCGCGTCTCAGCCCCCGACGACCTCGGCCACCGGCTGGACGTCGCAGATGGTGAAGCCGCCGCCGCGCGCGGTGCGGGCCGCGGCGATCCGTTCGGCGAAGGCGGCGCCGGCGGGGTTCAGCACCCGCACGGTCGGGCGTTCGCCCTCGGGCAGGGCCGAGGCCATGCGGACCTTGGTCATCACATCAGGATTGGCCACCTTGCCGTCTTCCGCGTCGGAGCCCTTGTTCAGCTTGTTGACGACGTCCAGGCCCGAGACCACGCGGCCGAAGGCGGTGTAGGCGCCGTTCAACTGGTCCCTTTCGCCCATCATCAGGAAGAACTGGCTGTTGGCGCTGTCGGGCGAACCCGCCCGCGCCATGCCCAGAACGCCGGGGCAGAACAGGCCGTGGGCCGCGACCTTGAAGTCGGCGGTGACCATCATCTGAGCGTCCGGCTGGGTCTCGACCGGCAGGACGCCGACCAGGCCGCGCACGCCCTGACCGGCGTTCGGCACGGCGACGAAGCCGGCGTCGCGGCCGCGTCGGAAGCTGAACTCGGCCTTCAGGTCGGGCAGGTCGCTGCCGCCCTCGCCCGTGCCCTGGGGGTCGCCGGTCTGGGCCATGAAGTCGGGGATGACGCGGTGGAATTTCAGCCCGTCATAGAAGCCCTGGTCAGCCAGGGTGCGGATGCGTTCAGCGTGACTGGGCGCCGCCACCGGCGTCAGTTCGACCAGGATCCGCCCCTTCGACGTGTCGATGACCAGCAGATTCTCGGGCGCGACGGTGCGCCAGTCAGAGGCGGGCGCCTGAACCTGAGCCTGGGCTTGGGCCAAGGCCGGAGCCTGGGCCGAAGCCGTCGCCAGAAGAGCGGCGGCCGCCGCCGCGATCGCACCAAGACGCATTGCCGAACTCATCCCTTGTTCTTGACCTTGTCCCGCACGCGCGCGGCGATGGCGGGGCTGACGAAACTGTCGATCGCGCCGTCCAGACGGGCGATCTCCTTGACCAGGCGCGAGGCGATGGCCTGATGCCGAGGATCGGCCATCAGAAAGACCGTCTCGATGTCCTGATTGAGGCGCTGGTTCATGGCCGTCATCTGGAACTCGTATTCGAAATCGGCGACCGCGCGCAAACCTCGGATGATGACATTGGCGTTCAGCTCTTCCGCAAAATGCATCAGCAAGGTCGAAAAGGGCTGGACCACGATGTCCCCGCCCAGGCTCGCGACCTCGGCCCGAAGCATCTCGACCCGCTCGGCCGTGCTGAACAACGGTCCCTTCTCGTCATTCTGGGCCACGCCGATGACGACCCGATCGACCAGCTTCAGGGCCCGTTTGATGATGTCGGTGTGGCCGTTCGTGACCGGATCGAAGGTGCCCGGATAAAGTCCGATGCGCATGGCGTTTCTCCCCGGCCTGTCGCCTGCTGTCGGGGGTGACTTAGCAGGTGCGAAATCAACGGCCTAGACGGCTGACGCGATCGTCATGCGTCATCGGCGACGGATTGAGGCGCCTGCGAGGTCCAGGCCCGGTTGAGCCGCTCAAGGACGGCGGGATCATTGCCGAACGTCGCGTCGTCAACATGAGTGATTGGACACACGGGTGTGGCGCTGTTGCACAGGAAGGCGCCGTCGAAATCCGCGAATTCGGACACATGCACCGGGCGGGTCTGAGACGACAGCCCCTGCCCAGCCAGCCCCCGGTCGATCAGGACCTGGGTCACGCCCGCCAGCATCGGCGCTTGGGGCCAGACAATGCGATCCCCCTGAATGAAGCCGATGTTCCAGGTCACCCCTTCGGACACATGACCCTGATCATCGACGAACAGGGCGTCGTCAAAGCCCGCCGCCCGCGCACTGCGGCGCGCGCGCGTGGCGCCGAAGGTGGCGACATGTTTCAGGTGCGCCGGCTCGCGCTCGTACTTGACGGTCGTCACCCGCATTTGGGCGGCCAAGGGCGGCGGGGGCGGCGAGACGACGGTCATCACCTTGGGCCGCCCGACGAAGGATGGATTGCGATGGCCGATCTCGGGCGAGAACAGGCTGACGCGCAGCCAGCAGGCGTCGCGACCTTCGACGGCGAGCGCCGTCAGACGCCGGACCTCGGCCTCGCCGGGGCTTTCGCCGAACAGTTCGACGGCGGCCTGATCCAGCCGGGCGAGATGCAGGTCGAGCCCCCGGACCCCGCCATGCTCGACGCGGAAGGAGGTGTAGGCGCCGTAGTTGACCAGGGCCTGGTGCGCCAGGTCGTCAGGGGCGGCGGGAAGGCCGTCGATCAGGATCGACATTATCGGTATGTACCTATATATAAAGTTATATAACTTTGGAGTTGCCGAAATGTCGGTCTACGCCCCGCTGGAATACCGCCTCGCCCAAACGAAGCAAAACGCCCTCACTCTGTCGTTCGAAGAGATCGAAGCCCTGCTGGGCCGAAAGCTTCCCCAATCCGCCTATGACGAGCGGATAAGGCGTCAATGGTGGGCCAATACCGACACCCATGTTCAGGCCAAGGCCTGGCTGAAAGCGGGCCGCAAGGCCAAGCTCAATCCCGCTCGGAACGAGGTCACCTTCGTAAAGGAACAGACCGAAACGGGGGTAGAGGGCGCCCTTCTATCCTTGGCCGCCCTGACGCCCGCTGCGCGCAGTTTAGTGGAGCGCACCTGTCAGGAGCGCGGCGTCGATCTTGGAACGGCCGTCGCCCTCCTGTTGAACGAAACCGCACGAAGCCGGAACGAGGCCTTTCTGGACCGGATGGACCGCTCACGCAGTCGCTCGATCTATTCCAGCGTTTCCAGCGTCGATCTGATCCGGGAAGATCGCGATGGCCGATGAGGTGGTGATCGACGCCTCGGTCTTTGCGGCAGCCCTGTTCGACGAGGAACATTCCGCCGCCGCCAGACGGTTTCTGGGCGACTGCGTAAGCTCGGAGCGGATCATGATCGCGTCCGACCTGATGCCGCTCGAAATCGCCAGCATAGCGGCGAAGAAGGTCTGGCGAGGCGAATGCTCCGAGCAACTCGGGGCTGAAGCCGTAGATACGGCGCGGGGCATGATGGCCATGCCGGTATCACTGCCGGACCTGTTGGGGCGCGCCTACGACCTGGCCGCGCGTCACCGGTTTTCCGTCTATGACGCGACCTATATCGCTTTGGCGGAAGTGCGAGACAGCCAGGTCGCGACGCTGGACGCCCGACTGGTTCGACGCGCCGAGGCGGAAGGCTTCGCCGACCGCCTCGTGCTCGTCGCCTGATCAGGCCTCGCCGCCCTCTTCACCGGCGGCGTCCGCCTCATCCGCCCCGCCGCTTTCCGGCAGGCGTTCGACCGAGACGACCCTTTCGTCCTTGCCGGTGCGGAAGATGGTGACGCCCTGGCTGGAGCGGCCGACGATGCGGACCTGATCCACGCGGGTGCGGATCATCTGACCGCCCGATGTGACCAGCAGCAGATCGTCGGTCTCCTCGACCGGGAAGGCCGCCGCCAGTCGCGCGCCCGCGCGGCCGCCCAGGCCATGGGCCGTCAGACCCTGGCCGCCGCGACCGGTGCGACGATACTCATAGGCCGAGGACCGCTTGCCGAAGCCGGTTTCCGTGACCGTCAGGATGAACTGTTCGGCGGCGCCCAGTTCGGCGATGCGCTCGGGCGAGATCGGGGCCTCGGCGACGTCGTCCTCGGCCTCGACGGTCGCCGGCTCGTCTTCGCCCTCGGCGCCGGCCAGGGCCTTGCGCATGGCGTTGGCGTGTTTGACGTAGGCGGCGCGTTCTTCCGGCGTGGCGTCGACGCGGCCCAGGATGGCCATGGAGATGACCTCGTCCCCGTCCTGTAGACGCACGCCCCGGACGCCGGTCGAATCCCGGCCCTTGAACACCCGCACGTCATCGGCCTTGAAGCGGATGGCGCGGCCCAGGGCCGTGGTCAGCAGCACGTCGTCGTCCGCCGTGCACAGGCCGACGCCGACCATGCGGTCGTCGCCTTCCAGCTTCATGGCGATCTTGCCGGCGCGGTTGACCGTGGCGAAGTCCGACAGCTTGTTGCGGCGCACATCGCCCGAGCGGGTGGCGAACATGATGTCGTAGTCGCCCCAGGTCGTCTCGTCCTCAGGCAGGGGCAGGACGTTCATGATGCTGTCGCCCGGCTCGATGGGCAGCAGATTGACGAAGGCCTTGCCGCGCGACTGCGGATTGCCCAGCGGCAGGCGCCAGGTCTTCAGCTTATAGGCCTTGCCGTTGGTGGCGAAGAACAGGACCGGGGTGTGGGTCGAGGCGCTGAACACGCCGGTGATGGCGTCCTCGTCCTTCATGGCCATGCCCGAACGGCCCTTGCCGCCGCGATGCTGGGTCCGATAGGCGTTCAGGGCCACGCGCTTGACATAGCCGCCGTGGGTGACGGTGACGACCATATCCTCGCGCGGGATCAGGTCCTCGTCCTCCATCTCGCCGTCGCCTTCCCCGATCAGGGTGCGGCGCGGCACGGCGAACTTGTCCTTCACGTCGATCAGGTCGTCGCGAATGATGGCCAGGACGTTCTTGCGGTCCGACAGGATGGTCAGGTGGCCCTGGATGGTGTCGGCCAGGCCGTGCGCCTCGCCGAAGATGTCGTCGCGGCCCAGGCCGGTCAGACGCGACAGGGTCAGGGCCAGGATGGCGCGAGCCTGTTCGTCGGTCAGGCGGATCTTGTCGCCCTCGACGATCACGCTGCGCGGGTCGGCGATCAGCTCGACCAGGGCCATCATGTCGCCGACGGGCCAGGCCTTGCCTTGCAGCCGCTCGCGCGCCTCGGTCGGATCGGCCGAGGAGCGGATGATGTGGATGACCTCGTCGATATTGGCGACGGCGACGGCGAGACCGACCAGGACGTGGCCGCGGTCGCGGGCCTTGTTCAGCTCGAACTTGACGCGGCGGACCACCACCTCCTCGCGGAAGTCGAGGAAGGCTTCCAGAAGAGCGCGCAGGCCCATCTGCTCCGGTCGGCCGTGGTTCAGCGCCAGCATGTTGACGCCGAACGAGCTCTGCATGGCGGTGTAGCGCCACAGCTGGTTCAGGATGACGTCGCCCGAGGCGTCCCGTTTCAGCTCGATGACGATCCGCATGCCCTGACGGTCGGATTCGTCGCGAACGTCGGAGACGCCCTCCAGACGCTTCTCGCGAACCATTTCGGCGATGCGCTCGATCAGCGTCTGTTTGTTGACCTGGTAGGGCAGTTCGGTGACGACGATGGCCTCGCGATCCTTGCGGATCTCCTCGATCGAGGCGCGGCCGCGCACGACGACCGAGCCGCGACCGTCGCGCAGCGCATTGCGCGGCGCGGTGCGGCCCATGATCTCGCCGCCGGTGGGGAAGTCCGGGCCGGGCACGATGTCCAAAAGGGCGTCGTCCGAAACGTTGGGATCATCCAGCAGGGCCAGGGCCGCATCGACGACCTCGCCCAGATTATGGGGCGGGATGTTGGTCGCCATGCCGACGGCGATGCCGCCCGCGCCGTTGACCAGCAGATTCGGGATTCGGCTGGGCAGGACGACCGGCTCCAGCTCCTTCTCGTCATAGTTCGGCTGGAAATCGACCGTGTCCTTGTCGATGTCGGCCATCAGGGCCGTGGCGGCCGGCGCCATCCGGCACTCGGTGTAACGCATCGAGGCCGGCATATCGCCGTCAACCGAGCCGAAGTTCCCCTGCCCGTCGACCAGCATCAGCCCCATGGAGAAGGGCTGGGCCATCCGCACCAGGGCCATATAGACCGAGGCGTCGCCGTGGGGGTGGAACCGCCCCAGCACGTCGCCGACCACGCGCGCGCATTTCGAATAGCTGCGCTCGGGCGTCATGTTCAGGTCGTGCATCGAATAGAGGATGCGACGGTGAACCGGCTTCAGCCCGTCACGGGCGTCAGGCAGGGCGCGGCTGACGATCACGCTCATGGCGTAGTCGAGGTACGAACGCTTCAGTTCGTCCTCGATGGTGATCGTGGAAATGTCTGAGCCGCCGCCTCCCGGAACAATCGGAGTTGCGGCGTTTTCGTAGCTGTCGTCGGTCAAGGAAGCGTGGCTTTATGCGGCCGGAATCGGAACGTGATCCGCTGTCGCGTTTTCTAGCATTCTAGGACTGCGGTGGCAAAGCGACGCCGCCGTGAAAGCCCGTCTCTGAAAGGACTTTCCACATGCACGCCAAGACCCTCGCCTTCGCCGTCGCCCTGGCGTCTCCCCTGGCCTTCACCGCAGCCTGCGCCGCGACCGGCAACGCCCCCCAGACCCAGGCCGAGCGCTCCCCGGTCGGTGCGGCGGGACAGGCAGTCTTGGTCAACGCCTCGGGCGCCAACATCGGTCGCGTCGATTTGCGTCAGGGGCCGACCGGCCTGGTGATCAGGGTCGAGGCTTCCGGCCTGACGCCGGGCTGGCACGGCATCCACATCCATGCGACGGGCGCCTGCGCCGCCCCCTTCACCTCGTCCGGCGGCCATATCAACCACAGCGAGCCCAAGGCCCCGCACGGCCTGCTGAACGCCCAGGGGCCGGACGACGGCGATCTGCCGAACGTCTATGCGGGGGCGGACGGCAAGGTGAACGCCGAACTCTTCACCACCCGCGCGCGCATTTCCTCGGAAGGCCCCGGCCAGTGGCTGTGGGACGAAGACGGCTCGGCCATCATCATCCACGCCAATCCCGACGACCATTCGACCCAGCCGATCGGCGGCGCCGGCGATCGGGTGGCCTGTGCGGCCCTGAGCGCGAGCTGAGTTCTCTCGCCCTCCTGCGTCATCCCCGGGCCTGACCCCGAGGATGACGGGGGTGTGGCGTCATCGCCCCTTCTGGATCAGCAACCGCTCGATCATGCGGGTCTGTTCCTCCTGGCGGGCCGTCAGCTGCTCCACCTTGTCCAGCAAGGCCATGATCTCGATCTCGGCCTTCAGATTGACCTGATAGTCGTTGCTGGCGTCCAGCCGGTCCTTCGCCGCCTGGCGGTTCTGGCTCATCATGATCACGGGCGCCTGCACCGCCGCCAGCATGGACAGGACCAGGTTCAGGAAGATGAAGGGATAGGGATCGAAGGCGGCCTTGCGCAACAGCAGGTTCCCGGCGGTCCAGAGCGCCAGAAACACGCCGAAGGCGATGATGAAGGGCCAGGACCCGCCGAAGGCGGCGACCCGATCCGCCAGTCGGTCGCCGAAGGTCTGACGCCCCTGAAAGGCGGTGTTGACGTCCTCGGAAATGGGACGTCGGTCGGCGGTGCTCTGCATCACGCTGGCGGCGTTTGCGGGCAGATCGTGTTTGGCCTTGCCCAGCCAGCGGCGGGACAGATGGTCGGCGTCGATCGGGGCGTGGGACAAGGGCGGGCTCCTGAGGCTTGCGCCCCAGATCAAGCCTTGGCGGCCCCCGCGCGCAAGCCCCGTTCGGCCAGGGCCACCAGAGCCACCCCTCCCATGGCGATGGCCGAACCGGTCAGGATCTGGGGCGTCAGCACGTCCCCCATGAAGCCCCAGCCGATCAGCATGGACACGACCGGCGTCACCAGCAGATAGGGCGTGACCCGGCCGGCCTCGCGCCTCTGCACCAGCCAGAACAGCAGGGTGGTCGCCAGCACCGACGAAGTGATTCCGGCCCACAGCAGCGAGGCCCAGACCAGGGGGGTGGCGGCCTTCACCGCCTCCCACTGGCCGTGTTCGAACACTGCGGAGCCGAAGGCCATGACCGGAAAGGCGCCCAGCGCCAGAAGACCCTGCATCTTCAGCGGCGGAATCGAGGTGGTGCGCCGCGCGACCACCGTCGTCACGCCCCAGGCGGCGCCCGCCGCAATGGCGACCAGAATGGCCTTCCAGTCCTGAAGCGCATGGGCGTCCAGGGTCATCCAGGCCACGCCGACAAAGGCCACCCCCATGCCGACCAGGGCCGCCTTGTTCAGCCGCTCGCCCAGGATCAGGAAGGCGAACAGGGCCGTAAAGGGAATCCACAACTGGTTGGCCACGGTGACCGGACTGACGTCGGTGGCCAACCAGTAGGCGGTATAGGCCAGACCATATTGGATCGGCCCGCCCAACAGGACGATCAGGGTCAGGCTGCGCCAATCCGGGAAGGGCGGACGGACGAAGACGATCAGGCAGGCGGTGGCGATGCCGAACCGGATCGCCCCGACCAGCAGAGGCGACAGCTGCTCGGTCGCCAGCTTGGCGCCCGCATTGTTCACGCCCCAGACGATGATGATCGCAGCGATGGCGGCGATCTCCAGCCCGGTCAGGGCATGGGGCTTTGCAGGCGGCGGGGCGGCGGCGGCATCGGACATGCCCCGCCTATGGCACGGTGCGCGCCAGAACGCCCTTCACATGCCGTGTCCGCGCGTTGCATTGACATGTACAGGCCTGACGCCCAACATGTACACATGACCGAAGTCACCCTGACCGCCTTGCGCAAGGACCTGTTCCGGCTGGTCGACAGCGTGCTGGAGACCGGCGAGCCGCTGGTGATCCGGCGCGGCGGGCGGCGGCTGACCTTGATCGCCGAGACCCCCGCAAAACCGATGACGCCCGAAGAACGCTGGGACGCCTATATGGCCCAGGGCGTTCGGGAAGGCGCCGACGACTGCCCCGACGATATCGACACCAACAAGAGCCATTGGACCTGGGATCCGGACGCCAAGTTCGACTTCGACGACAAGTGATCCACCTCGACACCCAGGTCGCCCTCTGGCTCTATTACCGACTGGATCGGCAGATCAGCCGTGCGGCGAAGGCGCAGTTGGCGCGGGCTCGCGACCTGCGCCTGTCCCCCTTGGTCGTGGTGGAGATCGAAATCCTGATCGAGATCGGTCGGGTCAAGCTGAAGACGGCCGACCTTCTGCTGCATGACCTTCAGGAGCGTCTGGATTTGGAGTTGTCGGACGCCTCGGCCGCCGCCGTCGCCGAGGCCGCCTGCCGCTTCGCCTGGACGCGCGATCCGTTCGACCGGCTGATCGTCGCCAACGCCATGGCCGACGGGGCGACGCTGATCACCGCCGACCGGGTGATCCTGCGCCATTTCGATCAGGCGGTCTGGTGAGGCTTCAGAACGTCGGCTTGGCGACCATCAGCCAGTAGATCGCCAGGACGCCGGCGAAGGCGGGCCAGCCCAGGGCGAACCACCAGCGGAACAGGCGATGATAGGCCGGCGGCAGGGCCGCCCCCTGCCCCGACGCCCGTTGGGCCAGTTTCATCATCCGGTACTGAATCCAGACGACCGGCAGCCAGCACAGGCCGACAAAGACATAGAGCCCGTAAGCCGCCAGCAGCCAGGAACTGGTCAGGGACCAGCCCTCCAGATGGATCAGGCCCAGGCCGCTGATGGGCTGGACAACGACGGCGGTGGCGGTGAAGACGAAATCGGCCAGGACCACGATCCGGCCGACCTCGGCCACCGTCCTGGCGTCGCGCGTGGCGTGGGCGCGCAGCATGAAGAAGGCGATGCCTGCGCCTGTGCCGAACAGGACGGCGCCGGACAGGATGTGGATGATCTTCAGCGCGAAATAGAGGCTCATCGGCGGGCGTCCGTTGCGGCGACGAACAGGCAGAGCGCCATCATGGGCAGAACCTTCAGCCACGGCCCCAAGGGGTCGATCCAGTAGTGCGGCAGGCTGAGTGTGCCGGCGATCAGATAGCCCACGGTGGCCAGACACATGAGGATCGCCACCCGCGCCGTCCACGGCCGCACGAACAGGGCCAGGCCCAGAACCACGTCCAGCAGGGCGCCCCACCCCGCCACCGCCCCGGCCCAGCGGCCATAGCCGCCTTCGTGCAATATGGCGACGGCGCCGCTCCAGCCGGGGCCGAAACTGATCAGGCCGGTGATCAGCCAGAACAGGCCCAGGGTCAGGATCGAAATCGGGCGGACGAACCACAGGCGGGCGTGCCAGACGTCCTGTACCGAGGCCGGGGTCTCGGCCAGGAAACGGGAGAAGCCGCGCGACGATACGCCCAGCCGCTCGGCCCAGCCGCTGTCGCGACCGGCGACGTCGTGATCCATCTGGCGCATGGCGGTGGTGCGGATCGGCGAAGACCAGCCCAGTCGTCCCAGAAGATCGCCGATCGCCAGGGCGGGCGCGGCCAGGGCGCGGGGAATGCGAACGACCGGCGCCGGCTTCAAGCCCAGCCACCCGCGATAGAGGCGCACCGTCTCGGCCATGGTCACCGCCTCCGGCCCCGGCATGTCCAGGATCAGGCGCGACGGGGCGCCGGGGCGCTGGGCTGCGACGACGGCGGCGGTGAGATCGCCCAAGGGGATCGGACGGAAGGTCTGGTCGCCGCCGACGACGGGCGAAAACAGCGGAAAGGCCGCCAGCGCGCGGATCAGGCCCGTGCCGCCGAAGGCCGCCCGGTCCACCACCAGCGACGGCCGCAGGATCAGCCAGTCCAGCGCGCTGCCCTCGACCAGTCGTTCGGTCTCGGCCTTGGTGCGGGCGTAGTCGGTGCCGGCCGCTTCGTCGGCGCCGACGGCGGAGATGTGGATCAGTCGGGCCACGCCCGCCGCCTCGCACGCCGCGATCAGGGCGCGCGGGCCGTCGACATGGGCGGCGCGGGTGCTGTCGCCGCCGCCGTCCTGAAGCACGCCGACGCAGTTCACCACGGCCGACACCCCCTCCAGAAGCGGCGCCCAGGCCTGGACCGTCGTCAGTTTCGAAAAGTCGGCCGCGACCCAGTCGAACCTCGGGGCGCGACGGGACGGTTCGGCGATACGCCGCGCGCCCGCTCTTAAGCTCCAGCCTTCTGCGGACAGGGCCGCCGCCACGTGCGAGCCGATGAAGCCGTTGGCGCCCAGCACCAGCACGCGACCGCTCATCCCAGCACTCTGTCCTTCAGATCGACGCTTGCCGGAGGGAGGGCGCACCAGGTCGCACCCGGAAACCGGCGACGGCGACGCGCCACGAAATCATACAGGCGGTCGCGAATGAACCGGGGCGCGATCCGACCGATGATCGCCCACCGATAGGGTGCAGGCAGCTGGGCGATGATGGCCAGAACAGCGTCGGAGCGTTCGCGCGCCACCCCGTCCTGGATCAGCAACATCGTGGCGGGGTCGTCCGGATCGACGTCGTAATGGGTCAAGAGCGCCCGCCCCAAGGCCGACTGGGTCGGCGCCAGCCGGAACAGCCCGGCCCGGTCGGCCGTCAGGATCTTGCGCGCCGAGCCGGAGCAGAGGGCGCAATCCCCGTCGAAAAGAACCAGGGGCCGGTCGTCCGGAAAGGCCGGCACGGCGGGATCCTCACGATAGCTGTAAGGCCCCCGCCCCACCTCGAGCGCTTAGAACGGAATGTCGTCGTTCAGGTCGTAGCTTTCCTTGGGCCCGCTGGGGCGGTTGGCGCCGCCGGTGGAGAAGCCCGAGGAATAGTCGTCGTCGCCGCGACCGCCGCCGTAGCCGCCGCCCTGAGAGGCGCCGCCCTCGGACCGGCCGCCCAGCATGGTCAGTTCGCCCTTGAAGCGGCTGACCACGATCTCGGTCGAATATTTCTCCACGCCCTGCTGGTCGGTCCACTTCCGGGTCTGGAGCGCGCCCTCGACATAGACGGTCGAGCCCTTCTTCACATAGTTCTCGACCACCTTGACGATGTTGTCGTTGAAGATGACGACCCGGTGCCACTCGGTCTTTTCCTTGCGCTCGCCGGTCGACTTGTCGCGCCAGGTTTCCGAGGTGGCGATGGACAGGTTGGCGATGCGGTCGCCGTTCGGCATCGACCGGATTTCAGGATCGCGGCCCAGATTGCCGACCAGAATGACCTTGTTGACGCTGCCCGCCATGGAAACTTCCTTCTCACCAGACCGGCGATCACCTCGCCCGCCCTTCAAATTCAGTCGGATGTCTTAGAGCCGCTGCGGATCACCGTCAGCCGCATTCGACGCCCAACCCGCCAAAACGGTGGATTAACGCTTTGTTCCACTTTTGTTCGAGCGCCGCAAGTCCCTCGGCGGGGACTTGCGGCGCTGTTAGGGCGTCTCAGGCGGCGGGGCGGCGACGGCGACGGGCCTGCCCGTCTCGTCCCGCTGGATCGCACCCGGTATCGCCAAACGCCCGTCGCCGGTGCGGGCCATGGCGAAGAAGCGGCTTCCCGTCAGGCTCTTGCCGAACTTCACCCCTTCCCGGTCGATGAAGATGAAGCGGCCCTGATAGGCGCCGGCCACCTCCTGGTTCGATCCGCCCATGCGCAGGAAGCGCAGGCGCATCTCCTCCAGCTGGGCGGCGCACAGTTCGATCTGGGCGACGTTTTCGCTCATCTTCTGAAGCCGCGGCGGCTGTCCGTCCGGCGTGGCGACGAAATAGCAGACGCCGGGCTGGAACTCGAACTTCGGCGCGTTGGAGCAGGCGCCCAGAGCGGCCGCGGCGATCATCGAAAGGGCGAGCACGCGCATCAGTTCAGACCCGGGAATTGGCAGTTGCGGTCCTGCTCCGCCAAGGTGCGGAAACGGGTGTTGTCGCTGGACTGTTCCACGCGACGCGGCACCAGACGCAGGGTGGTCTCGCCCCAGCGGCCGTACTGCGCATCGCCGGGACGGACGCAGGTTCCAGCGTAAAGGGCCTGGACGCAGGCGTTCAGGCTCATGCCGCTGGACAGGACGCGCCAGTCTGAGCCGGTGTGGCGCAGACACTGCGCGCCCGCCGCCGCCGGCGCCGAAGACGCAGGCGCGCTGGGCGTCGTGGGCTTGGGTTCCATGTGCGGCGCAGGTTCCGCCTGGGCCAGTTCGACGGAGGGCGCCTCAGGCGGCGGGGCGAAGGCGGCGGTCGGCGCGGCGGCCAGGGCGCCCGTCTCGTCGATCCCGACGTCCAGGGCGTCGGTCGCCAGGCCATTGCGCTGGGCGCAGTCCGCCAGGGTCGCCATCCCGACGAACTGACCATTGACGAAGCAGCGCAGTTCGCGCGTCGGCTCCAGCGAGGGGGCGTCGGCCAGATCGACCGTCAGGCCGCCCTTGGCCGCAGGCGGCGTCTGGGGGGTCTTGTCGCCGCCGCTGGTGAAGATCAGAGCCAGGACGACAGCGGCGATGATCACCAGTCCGGCGCCGACGGCGATGATGACGCGATTGTCTTGAGGAAGGGCCATGGCGAACTTTCGCGACTGAGGCGTCCAATAACCCGGAACCGGCGCCGGCCGTCAACCGGGAACCACGCGCCTTCGCAATCAGCCGACAAGACGGCTGAGCGCCGCCTGATAGTTGGCCAGTTGGGTCTGCTGATAGACGGTGGACGAGCCCTTGTTCGTCTGGGTGTTGGTGATCGTCCCAGTGGAGGGAGCCAGGGCGCGATAGCCGGAGCGGACCGCCGTCAGGGCGGCGGCCAGGGCGTCGTTCGCGGCCTTGATCGAGGCGGCGTCGTTCAGATTCAGAGTGTTGGGCAGATTCAGCCCGATCGTCTTCTTGTCGCTCGTCGCCGTTTTGCTGATGAGGCCGGGCGTCAGACCCAGGGCGGCCAGAGCATCCTTGCCGGCGGGTCCGGCCGTGATGACCGCGCCCTCGCGATTGGCCGCGGGGGTGATCTGCAGCCTCTGGGTCGGCGGATTCGATTTCAGGTCGGAGACGATCTTGGCCTCCAGCTGACGCCCCGAGGCGACGGAAATCTTCTTGGCCAGGGTGTCCAGCGTATCCTTGGCTTCGATGGTGACGGTCAGGGCTCGCCCCCCGCCGGCCGGGGTAATCGAGAACTGATCCCCGACACGGGCGGAGGTCGCCACGGTCAGAAGTTTGGAGTCCGCCTGCATGACTTCGCCCTGCGGCAAGCCCAGCCGATCCAGAACGCTGGCGCCGCCGGAGACGATGCTGAGGCTGGCGGGTTTGGCCTGGTCGCCGTCGGCGCGCCAGGTCTGGTTGGACTCCACCGCGCCCGTCGCCAGATCCAGCCGCGCCAGATAGGCGCGCGTCGGATCGGTCTTTGTCGCCCCCTCGTCCCGGTTGGAGCCGGTGATCCAGACCTTGCCGTTGCGCACCTCGACATCGGCGGCGGTGTCGTCCCCCGCCCCGCCGAAAAAGGTCAGGCTGTCCGAACTCTTATCCTGAAGATCCGTCGAGAAGGCGGCGACGAAGACGTCCGTGCCCCCCGCATGCGCCTGGATCGGGGTTCCCAGGTCCAGGGCCGGATTGCTGGTTTCCCCCGTCAGCACCACCTTGCCGTTTTCGACGGAGATTCCCGCGATCTTGCCGCTGGCCGATCCCAGGTCGCGCGTCGCGGCCAGGGTGGGAACGCCCGAGGCGTCCAGCGTGAACCGGCGAACCACCGCGCGGCCGTTCTCCACGCCGGCGGTGAACAGATCCGCGCCGGACACCGTCATGGCCTGGATCGAATCGTCTCCCGCCGTGCCGAACTGCTGGGTGGACATGTTGATCGCCGTCACGACGCCTTTTCGATTCGGCGCGGTCTGGGAAAAGGTCTGGACATAGCTGTCCCAGCCGCCGAGAGCCATCGTGCCCGGCATGGCCGACTTCGACCGACCCGCGACATAGACCAGGCCGTCGGCGCCGAAGCCCACCTGGGTCGCTTCGTCCGCCGCCTTCGCGCCGCGGCGTTGGGTCCAAAGCTCCTGGCCCGAACTGTCGAAGACGGTGACGAAACTGTCGGCCACAGCCGCATCGGCCCCGCTCTTGCCCGGCTCAAGGGCCCCGGTGACAGAGCCCGCGACAGCGATGCGGCCGTCTGCCGCCGCCGCCAGAGAAAAGCCGTTGGCCTTGCTGGCGGCGCCCAGGAGCTTGGTCTGCACCAGATTTCCGGCGCTGTCGTACTTCATCAGGGCGACGTCGCGCGTCCCCTTGATGGGCTGATTGGCCTCCCCCGCCTTCAGGTCAGCCAACACCCAAACCGAGCCGTCGGCGGTCGTCACGCTGTCGCGGACGGATTCGACGCCCGGCGGAAGTTCGGATCGGCCCACCCGGCCTTCGACCCAGAAGGGGTCAGCCACGCCCTGCTGCGGCGTCGGGGCGGCGCCCCCGTCCGTCTGAAACTTCAAAAGCTGGCTCGAACCCGTCGTCCCGCCGACATTCTGCGTCACATAGACGGCGTCAGACGTATCGACGGCCTGATAGGAGACGGTCTCCCCGGAAGAACCCCAGACCTTCAACGCCCACTGGTCCGGCCCCGCCGGCAGGGTGATGGTCTTGTCGCCGCTCTTGATCGTCTTGGGCTCGACCTTGATCATTTCGCGGCCCATGCGGCTGGCTACCCCGGCCGCTTCCAGCTTGCCGTTCATATAGGCCACGACATTGTCCAGGGTGCGCGTCGTATCGCCCATCTCCGACAGGTCCATGGACACCGAGACGGTTCCCGTGGCGCTCTTGACCGACATGGCGAACTTGACGTCGCCGGCGAAGGCGGCGACCGGCGCATCCAGGGCGCCCTCATGGATCGGCTTGGCGACGAAGCTGGCGGGCGCCTTTTCCTGGGCGTAGCCGGTCTTCACACTGGTTTTAGAGACGCCCTGAACGACCTTCAAATCCTCGAACTTGGCAGTCTGGAGATATTTGGACACCTCTTCGAGACCGGCGGAGAAGCGCCGGTTCAGCTGATCCGCCTCGAGCTTGGTCAACCCCTTGTCGTCGGCGCGATCCGCCAGGGCGCTCAGCGTGTTCAGTCCCTGGTAGATGGCGAAAAGCTTGCGATAGTCGGGGGACGCGCCCGCCATATCCAGATCGACGGCGCTCTCGTCGATCACCTTGCGCCCGGCCAGGGCCGCCCGCACCAGGTCGCTGGCCTTGGGCGCCGTCGCAGCAGAGGAATTGGCCCAGGGCGCGGTGGGCTGGGTCTTCTTGGCCTTGGCCGGAGTCGCAGAGGCGCCGATCAGCGAGGACGAGTCCGCCGAAATCCCATACAGACCTAGCAAATAGCTGTTGCTTATCATAGCGCGGCTCCGCTCAGGGGCAGCCTACGACGCAAGCGATAACGAGCTGTTAAGTCGCCCTATCAGCCCTTGAACAGCGACAGGATCATCTGCGGCGCCTGGTTGGCGATCGCCAGGGCCTGAACCCCCAGCTGCTGCTGGACCTGCAGGGCTTGAAGCCGCGCGCTTTCCTTGGCCAGGTCGGCGTCCACCAGATTGCCGATGCCCGCCTCCAGCGAATCCGACAGCTTGCCGACATAGGTGGTGTGGCGTTCGATCTGTTTGGCCTGGGCGCCCAGTTCCGACAGGCGCGAGCCGGCGACGGTGATGGCCGCATCGATCCGCTGAAGGGCGAACTTGGCCTTTTCCTGGGTCAGCAGGTCGGGCGCGGCATTCAGCAGGGTTTCGTCTTCCGGCGTGGCGGCGTTGTTGGTCCAGGCCTGAACGCCGGCGGTGGCGGGATCGGAATCGAAGGAGTTGGCCGCCAGACCCAAGCCCACCAGGCCGAGGTTCTGACGCTTCAAGGCGATCGTCTCATTGCCGTCGGCGCTGGCGAGAAAGTTCAGATCCGCCGTCGCCGAGCCGTCCAGAATATTGGCGCCGTCGAAGATGGCGTTGTCGGCGAACGACTGGATCGACTTCAGCAGCGACTGGAATTCCTGATCGTAGGAGGCGCGCGTCGCCGCCGTGGCGCTGGGGTCGGCAGCCGCAGTGGCCTTCTGCTTCAGCTCCAGGAGGATGTCCGAAATCTGCTCCCCGGCGGCCAGGGAGACGTCGGCGATCGAGGTGGCGCGGTTCAGGCTGGTGGTGACCGCCTCCAGCGACCCTCGGTCCGCCCGCTGGCCCTGGGCCACAGCCCACACCGCAGCATTGTCCTTGGCGCCCTGCACCTTCAGTCCCGTATTCACCCGGCTCTGCGTCGACGCCAGGTTCTCGCTGGTGCGATTCAGGTTCTGCAGGGCGATCATCGCCGAGGTGTTGGTGTGGATACTGCTGGTCATGGCTTCAAGCCCCGGACTTTCTGTTCCTGCCAGTATTAATCATGAGTCGTGAGCGGATGGTTAACGCCCCGGAAACCATGATTGCGCCGTCCGGCGGGCCGGCGGCGTTAAAAAATTCAGGCTCTCCCGCCGGCTCAGACGGCGGTGTCGACCACCCGGCCTCCGCGATAGGTCGGATCGCTGATCAGCTTCTCGACGTCTTCGCGAGGCAGTTGGCGGATCACCTCGCCCGTCACCCGATCCAGAACCTTGTAGACAAAGCGGTGACGACCGACCGCCTCGATCGTCAGACGATAGCGTCCGGCGTCTGCAAGACTGTTGGGCGTCTGGGGCGCTTCATCCGCGGTCGGCGCGGCGGCCGAGGCGTTCACGGGCTTCACCTCCAAGGAGGCTTCGGCCGCCTTGGCGGGTGCGACGGGTGCAAGAGCGCTGCTTATTCTGGCGACATTCTCCGTCATGGCTCCTTGCGCGGATCACTCCGCGTCTCCTTGATGAAACGAGGACGATGGCCGGGGCGGTCGCGAAACCGCCCCGGCCGCTCGCCTTAGCGGAACAGGCCGAGCAGGGTTTGGCTCGACGAGTTGGCGATCGACAGCGCCTGCACGCCCAGCTGTTGCTTGGTCTGCAGGGCGGTCAGCTTGGCGCTTTCCTTGGCCAGGTCGGCGTCCACCAGATTGCCCACGCCGGCTTCAAGAGCGTCCTGAAGCTTGTTGACGAAGCTGATCTGACGGCCCAGCGACTTGGACTGGGTGCCCAGGGTCGACAGGGTCGAGGTCGTCGCCGCAATGGCGGCGTCGACGTTGGCGGTCGTGGCGTTGGCGGCGGTGATGCTGCCGGTGTTCACGGCGGTGATCGCCGCGTTCGAGCCGAGCGCCGTCAGGCTGTTGACGCCGTCAAAGGAGGCGCCGGTGATCGCCGAAGCGATTTCCGTACCCAGGGCGTTGTATTCGGCCAGGTAGGAGGTCTGGGCCGCGCCGGTGGATCCGGCGATGCTGACCGCCAGCCCCTTCATTTCTTCCAGAGCGGCCGTGATCGTATCGCCTGCGGCCAGGGCCACGTCGGTGATCGATTGGGTGCGTTGCAGACCGGCGCGGACCGCGTCTTGCGAAGCGGCGGCGGCCCGTTGCGACGTGGCGATCGAATAGATCGCCCCGCTGTCCTTGGCCGACGAGACCTTCATGCCGGTGTTGATGCGGTTTTGGGTCCGCTCCAGCTCCGAGTTGGTCTTGTTCAGGTTTTGCAGCGCGATCGAGGCGCCGTAGTTCGTATTGATGCTCGCCATTTTGGCGTTCCTTCTTCACTTCGTGATGGCCGACGCCGTTTTGGCGACGGGAGCGTTTTGCTCGGGGTTCAAGACCTTGGCCCTGCCGCCGAGGCGACCGGGCCTCCGGGTCTTAGCGGAAGAGGCTCAGCACGGTCTGGCTGGAGGAGTTGGCGATCGACAGCGCCTGCACGCCCAGCTGTTGCTTGGTCTGCAGGGCGGTCAGGCGCGCGCTTTCCTTGGCCAGGTCGGCGTCCACCAGATTGCCCACGCCGGCTTCAAGGGAGTCCTGAAGCTTGTTGACGAAGCTGATGGTGCGCCCCAGCGACTTGGACTGGGTGCCCAGGGTCGACAGGGCCGTCGTCACGGCCGTCATCACCAGATCGACGTTGGCCGAGGTGAAGTCAGCCACCGTCGGAGACGCGGCCGTGAACTTGGCCAGGTCCGTATTGGCGCTGAGATCGGTCGTGATGCCGATGGTCTTGGTGTCGGTGGCGCCCGTGCCGATACGGACGTTGACCGCAGTGCCGCCGGTTGAGGCCGTCTTCAACAGGTTGACCCCGTCGAAGCTGGCGCCGTCCAGCGCGCTCTTGATTTCCTGACCCAGGGCCGCGAACTCGTTCTCATAGGAGGTCTTGGCCGAGCCGGTGGAACCGGCGATGCTGACGGCCAGGCCCTTCATCTCTTCCAGAGCGGCCGTGATCGTATCGCCGGCGGCCAGGGCCACGTCGACGATGGATTGGCCGCGCTGGATCGAGCTGCGGACTGAGTCCTGAGCGCTGGCGGCGGCGCGTTGGGACGTGGCGATGGCGAATATCGCCCCGCTGTCCTTGGCCGACGAGACCTTCATGCCGGTGTTGATGCGGTTTTGGGTCCGCTCCAACTCCGAGTTGGTCTTGTTCAGGTTCTGCAGCGCGATGGACGCGCCGTAGTTGGTGTTCACACTCGCCATTTTGGCGTTCCTTCTTCACTTTGTGAGGGCCGACGCCGTTTTGGCGTCGGGAGCATTTTGCTCGGGGTTTCAAAGCCTTGGCCCGGCTGCCGAGGCGACCGGGCCTCCGGGCCTTAGCGGAAGAGGCTCAGCAGGGTCTGGCTGGAGGAGTTGGCGATCGACAGCGCCTGCACGCCCAGCTGTTGCTTGGTTTGCAGGGCGGTCAGCTTGGCGCTTTCCTTGGCCAGGTCGGCGTCCACCAGATTGCCCACGCCGGCTTCAAGAGCGTCCTGAAGCTTGTTGACGAAGCTGATCTGACGACCCAGCGACTTCGACTTGGTGCCGAAGTCCGACAGGATGGCGGTGAAGGCCGTGATGGCCCCGTCCACCGTCGCCCCCAGGGTCGCCGCATCGCCAGACGTCGCCGTCGTCGTCGTGGCGACCGAGGTCGCGGCGCCGGCGATGGCCTTCAGCGTATAGGTGGTCGACGGCCCGGTCTGCACCGTGATCGCGGCGGCGTTGGCGGAGAACAGATTGACGCCGTCAAACGTCGCGCCGGACAGGGCGCTGGCGATTTCAGTCCCCAGGGCGTTGTATTCGGCCAGGTAGGAGGTCTGGGCCGCGCCGGTGGAGCCGGCGATGCTGACCGCCAGGGCCTTCTGCTCTTGCAGAGCGGAAGTGATCGTATCGCCGGCGGCCAGGGCCACGTCGACGATGGATTGGCCGCGCTGGATCGAGCTCCTCACCGCGTCTTGCGAAGCGGCCGACGCCCGTTGAGACGTGGCGATGGCGAAGATCGCCCCGCTGTCCTTGGCCGACGAGACCTTCATGCCGGTGTTGATGCGGTTTTGGGTCCGCTCCAACTCTGAGTTGGTCTTGTTCAGGTTCTGCAGCGCGATGGACGCGCCGTAGTTGGTGTTCACACTCGCCATTTTGGCGTTCCTTTCACTTCGTGATGGCCGACGCCGTTTTGGCGACGGGAGCGTTTTGCTCGGGGTTCAAGACCTTGGCCCGGCCGCCGAGGCGACCGGGCCTCCGGGCCTTAGCGGAAGAGGCTCAGCAGGGTCTGGCTGGAGGAGTTGGCGATCGACAGCGCCTGCACGCCCAGCTGTTGCTTGGTCTGCAGGGCGGTCAGCTTGGCGCTTTCCTTGGCCAGGTCGGCGTCCACCAGATTGCCCACGCCGGCTTCAAGAGCGTCTTGAAGCTTGTTGACGAAGCTGATCTGGCGACCCAGCGACTTGGACTGGGTGCCCAGGGTCGACAGGGCGGCGGTCACGGTCGAGATGGCGGTGTCGACCTTGGCGGTCGTGGCGTCGGCGCGCGCCTTGCCGCCGCCGCTGACGTCGGTCACGCCGGCCACGCCCAAGGGGGTGGTCAGGCTGTTGACGCCGTCGAACGAGGCGCCGGAAATCGCCGAGGTGATTTCGAGACCCAGGGCGTTGTATTCCGCCAGGTAGGAGGTTTCGGCGGCCGAACCCGCCGTCGTGCCCGCGATGGACACGGCCAGGCTCTTCATTTCTTCCAGAGCGGCCGTGATCGTGTCGCCGGCGGCCAGGGCCACGTCGGTGATCGACTGAGACCGTTGCAGGCCGGCGCGAACCGCGTCCTGCGAAGCCGCATTGGCGCGTTGAGCCGTGGCGATGGCGAAGATCGCCCCGCTGTCCTTGGCCGAAGAGACCTTCATGCCGGTGTTGATGCGGTTTTGGGTCCGCTCCAACTCCGAGTTGGTCTTGTTCAGGTTCTGCAGCGCGATGGACGCGCCGTAGTTCGTATTGATGCTCGCCATTTTGGCGTTCCTTTCACTTCGTGAATTCCTTCGCCCTTTTGGCGAAGGGAGCTTTTTGCTCAGTGGGTAAGAAGCAATTGCCGGGCCAGAGGCGACGGCGAGAAGTCACGGTAAGCCACTGTTTTCATTAGTTTACTATTGATTCACCCTCCTTCTTGCCCGGCAGAATTTGCCGACCCCCGCCGTTCACTGGGCACATCTTGCCGACCCGAGCCCCAAAAGGACCCGACGAACGACCCTCGAACGGGGCGGCGTCGGCCCTCAGACGCGGCCTTCAGGGCCAGCCTTCAGGGCCGACCTAGTTGCGGAAGAGGCTCAGCAGGGTCTGGCTGGAGGAGTTGGCGATCGACAGCGCCTGCACGCCCAGCTGTTGCTTGGTCTGCAGGGCGGTCAGGCGCGCGCTTTCCTTGGCCAGATCCGCATCCACCAGATTGCCGATGCCCGCCTCGGTCGCGTCCTGCAGCTTGTTCAGGAAGGTCACTTGCCGACCGACCGACTTGGACTGGGTGCCCAGGGTCGAAAGGGCTTCCGTCACCTTGGCGATGGCGGCGTCGACCGCGCCCGTCGTCGCGGCGCCGGCGGCGATGGATTGGTTGGTGATGGTGGTGATGGCCGTGTCGGCGGCCATGCCGCCTGCGACCGTGAAGCCGATGGCGGTCGTGCCGCCGCTGACGTCCTTGATCAGATTGGTCGCCGTCGCGCCCGTCCACAGATTGACCCCGTCGAAGCCGGCGCCGGCCAGGGCCGAGGTGATTTCGGCGCCCAGGGCGCGGAAGTCCGTCAGATAGGAGGTCTGGGTCGCCCCGGTGGAACCGGCGATGCTGACCGCCAGCCCCTTCATCTCCTCCAGGGCGGCCGTCACCGTATCGCCGGCGGCCAGGGCCACATCGACGATCGACTGGCCGCGCTGCAGGGAGGCGCGCACGGACTCCATTGCGCCCATGTTGGCGCGCTGTCCGGTGGCGATGGCGTAGATGGCGCCGCTGTCTTTGGCGCTGGAGACCTTCATGCCCGTGTTGACGCGGTTTTGCGTCATTTCCAACTGGGCGTTGGTCTTGTTCAGGTTCTGCAGCGCGATGGAGGCGCCGTAATTGGTGTTGATGCTCGCCATTTTGGCTGCCCTCTTTCACTTCTGTGCATGTGCGACGCCGTTTTGGCGTCGGGAGCATTTTGCTCCGCCCTCCCTAGAGCAAGGGCGGGGCCAAGCCGGTGAGCCGAGCCCATTTCATCAAGTCATTGATTTCTCTGCCTTGTTGTTGATGGAAAGGCGGAAAACTCGGCAACTTCTGTCGTGCGGCGGCAGAAGTTGCCGAGTCGTTTTTGCCCCATGCCTTGTTAAGGCGGCGGGACGGACGCCCGTCCCGCCGCCTGCATCGCCCGCTCGGCCAGAAGCGTCTCCACCGCCAGCCGGCGAGCGCCGTCACAGGCCAGCACCTGGGCGCCGCGCGACATATAGGCGGCCTCAAGGTCAGCCAGGGTCGGCTCCGCCGGCAGCGTCGCCAGGGCGCAGGGGCGGCTCGCCGTCTCCGGCAAGGCCAGACGCGGCGGCGCAACCGGCGAGATCCGGGGCGAGCCGGCACAGCTCGCGGTCGTGAGCGCGCAGACGATCGGCGCGGCGGCTTTCCAGAAGAGTGTTTGCATCATCGGCCCTTTTCGCCTCGGAGACGGCGACGGCGGTCGCCCGCGTCGCCTGGGTCTCCTGCTGTTTGAAATGCTCCAATCGACGGAGTTGCGCGACGGTCCCCGCCTGCTCGTGACGCCGCGCCTCGCCCTCCGCCCTCGCCGAGGCTGCGGCCTCGGACGCCCGGGCTTCGGCCCGAACCCGTCGGCGCTGCTCCAGGTTCAGCGGATCCCAGCGAAAGCCCAGCCCGCCCAACAGGGCGACCGTCAACGCCACGGCCGCAACGACGGCCGCCGTCCAGCCCCCGGCCCGCAGACCTTTCCTCAGAGCGTCCGGGGTCATGGAAAGACCCTGCGATCCAGTTCGAAATGGGGGCCGTCCCGCAGGGTCCGCCAGTCGCCGCCCCAGATGATCGGGGTCTCAAGCTCCTGGGCCGCCGCCTTGAACGCCGCCGCGATCCGACCGTAGAGCGGCCAGTCCCAGCGGATTCGGCCGTCCACCAGGGCCGCCACATCGACCGCGTGGCCGGTCAGATGGCGCGAGCGTCGGGTGCGGCTGGCGCCGGCGGCGACCAGGGCCGCCTGTCGTTCGGGCGTCCGAACGCCCTCGGTGACCAGGAAATCGACCGGGCTCCGCGCGATGGCGGCCTCGACCACGGCGACCAGGGCGGGATGCACGCCCAGGAGCCGTCGGCGCGAGCTTTGGGACAGTCCGAAACTCATGGCCGACCTCCCGGCAGGCGAGGACGGGCGGTTGCGATCATGGCGGCCAGCTGCTGCGCCGTCGGCGCGACCAGATAGAGCACCAGGATCAGGGCCAGCAGCCCCATCAGCCCGTCCGTCATCTTGGGCAGCATTTCGGGGGGCGTTCGCCCCACCGTCCGCATCAGCAGGACCCACAGGCCGGCGCTGACCATAAAGGCGTAGAGCCTGCGCCACAGCCAGCGCGCCTCCGCCAGGGGCGGACTGAAAGACCGGTCCGAAACCGGCCGTCTGCGTCTGATCATTCTTCGTCCTCTTCATCAAAAGGCGCGCTGAAGTGTCGGCCGTCCCAGCCGGTTTGCGCGCGGCGATCCCAGTCGTTCAGCGCCTCCGGCGCATCCCAGGCGTCCCTGTCCAAGACCTCGATCGGTTCAGGCGCATCGGGCGAACGGCTCATCCGATCGCCGTGATGCGGATCACGCCTCCCGCGCCTGCGCCCCCGGCGCCGGACAGGTTCAGGCCCCCGCCGCCCCCGCCGCCCCCGCCGCCGAAACCGCCGCCTGGGCCGCCCGCCCGGCCTGGACCTCCAGCCTGGGCGTCGCCCCCGCCGCCTCCGCCGCCGACCCAGGCCAGATTGGGCGTTGAAGACGTTTGACCGGGTTGGCCCGCCGCTCCGCCGGGACTTTGTCGGCCGGTCCAGCCGCCGATCCCGCCCGGACCGCCCGCGCGGGGCGCATCGGCGGTCGACAGGCCCCCGCCCCCGCCGCCCCCGCCGGGGCCGTCGGGACACAGGGTTTCGCCCCCGCCTTGGGCCGTCGCTGTGATCGAACTGTCGCCGCCGGGATCGCCTCTGCGCAGCCCCAGGCCGCCGATGCCGCCCTGACCGGCGGCCGCGCCCCCGCCCCGACCCCCGGCGCCGCCGGCGGCGCTCAGCAGCATTCCTCCGCCCTCGCCCAGAGCGGTCCAGCCTCCGTTGGAGCCGTCCGCCCCGGCCCCAGAAGCGGCGGCCCCGCCGACCCCGCCCGCCCCGACCGTCAGCACCAGCGTCCCCGCCAGATCCTCGACCGCCCAGCGTCCTTCGCTCAAGCCGCCCGCCCCGCCGCCGCCGCCGCCGAACCGCGCCGTTCCCGAAGGCCCCGCCATGCCCGATCCGCCCCCGCCGCCGCCGCCGACGCAGACGACCTCGATCCACCGCGCCCAGGTCGGCGGGGCATAGACGCCGTCCGCGGTGAAGACGCTGGTTTCGCGCCGGGTGGCGCCTTGATCGAAGGCGACCCTGCCCGTCGCTCGATCCACGGCGAAGGCGCGGCGCCAACCGCCGCCGTCGGCGCTGACCTTCAGGCTCAGGTCCTCGTCGCCGACCAGACCCAGTTCCGCCCGACCGCCGTATCCGCTCTGGAACAGCAGCGACAGCACGTCGCCCGCTGCCTCCTTGTTCAGGGTCAGGCGCAGATCGCCGTCGCCGCCCTCGCCCGAGCCGCGCGCCGTAAACAGGGCGGCGTTGCTCTTGATCGCCAGGGGGTTTGCGGCGTCCGCCGTCGTTCCCACCCCCAGGCGCGACAGGCCCTGGGCCTCGCCCAGACAGTCGCCCAGTGGTCGCCAGCCGGCGGCGCTGCGGACCACGCTCACGCCCGCGTCCAGAACCAGGGCGATCAGTCCCACGGGCGCGGCGACCTCGGTCCAGCCGCCCGCCTCGAACCGCATCAGGGCGCCGGCCGGACGCCCGCTCCAGGCCGGGCCGACCGGCGCCAGCGGCAGGATGTAGAGGTCGCCGTCCGCGGGCGTGGCCGGTTGGTTCGAAACCGACCGGCTGATCACCGCCGTCTGCACCAGAGCGTCCAGGCGGCTCAGGGCGGCGTTCAGGGTCACATGCTTCTGCATCTGCCCCGCCGCCAGATAGGGCAGGACCAGCCGCGCCGTGAAATCTTCGCTCATCGCGCTCTCCGTTTATCGTCGGAGATCAGTCTGCCGCCGCCGCGAACCCAGGCGCGTCAGACGGAGAAGGAGCGGATTACGAGATTGTTTTCACTTGAACATTTTCCCCGCCCCCAGCGGGATCAAGCCTCCATGCCCATAGGGCTCAGTCGTGCAGATAGACCACACGACGCAGGGACTTGTGGTTCCTGACCGTCTCCAGATGGCGTTCATGCTCGCCGCTGGCCCGGGCGTTGGCTTCGGAGTCCTCGACCCAGTGGCTGGTTTCGATGTCCTTTTGCAGGGCCTTGGCCGCCAGCAGCTGGCCGGGGAAGAAGGTGTCGATCAGGTCGCCGGCGATGGGGACCGTGCCCGTCGCCGTATCCAGCGCCATATAGGCCGCCATTCTGGCCAGCGTCCCAGGCGCCGCCTTGGCCCGAATCGCCTGCAACAGCAGCCAGGCGCCCGTGCCCGCCGTATAGGCCGTGCCGACCACTGGCGCCCAGGTCAGGAGGGCGTCCATGCCGAAGCCGACCGGACCTATGCCGATGACCCGGTCCGACAGTTTCTTGACGCCCTCGACATTGGACCAGATTTTCTCGATATCCTTGATCGACCGTCTGGCCATGTCGCCTCTCACTGCGGCCCATCAACGCGACATAGCCAACAGCGTTCACCGAGAAAGGCAATAAGGATGTCGTTGCTGAAGACCGCAGCCAACGCCGCCGCCGGTCTGGTCCTGCTCGGCCTGGCGACCGTCGGCGCGGCGGCGCTCAGCGGCGTCGGACATCGCTGGGTGGACATACTGGCCCAGTTCACGGCGCCGGCCCTTTTGGCGGCGTCCGGCGTGACCCTGGCCTGCCTGATCCTGCGCCTCTGGCCCGCCGCCGGCGCAGGCGTCGCTTCGGTTCTTGTCCTGGCGATCGCCGTCTGGCCTCAATGGGCGCCGTCCCAGGGTCGCGCCGCGCCCGACCGGCCCGTCGTTCGACTGTACTCGGCCAATCTCTGGGTGGAAAACACCGACGTCGCCGCCATGAAGCGGTCGATCGCAGCGGCGGACGCCGACATTCTGGTGCTGATCGAGGTGGGCGATGCGGCGTCGGATCGTCTGGACGACCTCCTGGCGGGCTATCCGCACCGCGCGGTCATGGGGGCGGCGGAGGCGCCGGGCGGCCGGGCCCTCTCGGTCGTCGCGTCCCGCTATCCGATCCTGCGCCGCCTGCCCGCCTCTCGCGACGGCCTGTCGGCCGTGGGCGCCGTGGTCGAGACGCCCCTGGGCCCGATCAACGTCTTCGGCGTCCACCTGACCCGGCCGTGGCCCTATCAGTATCAGTGGGGCCAGATCACCCAGGCCATGGCCCTGGACGCGCGCCGACGCGCCGCGCCGCCCCATCCGGTCATCGCCGCCGGCGACTTCAACAGCGTATCGAGCGCCCGGATCGGCCGCCAGATCAAGACGGACATGGGGCTCCTGCCCGCCCCCGGCTTTCCCGGCACCTGGCCCTCGGCCCTGCCCGCCTTTGCGGGTATCGCCATCGACCAGGTCTATCGCTCGCCGGACCTGGCCCTGCTCAGCCGCCGCATCGGCGAACCGACCGGCTCGGACCACTATCCGGTCGTGACCGAGTTCACCCGCGCCACGCCCTGACTTCCGGGTTCAGCCGCCGATCAGGGCCTTCAGCCGGGCCTCATGGCCGTCCGTCGGAAAATCGTCGGCCACCCAGCCCTCCTCGAAGGCCTTGAGGATGCGTCCCGTGTCCGGTCCCGGCTGAAGCCCCAGCCGCGCCAGATCGCGGCCGCCGACCGGCAGCCGGGGGGGCGTCCAGTCCTCGGCCAGCCGCCGCAGCGGACCGCCGTCGCTCCCTTCCGCCGCTTCCGCCCGCGCCAGCCGATCTTCAAAGGCGCGGCGCCCCAGCCGATAGATCGCAGCCCGCGCCTCGGCCGCGCCCATGTCGGGCCTCACCGCCGGCCCCTCGGCGACGGCGGCCGCCAGCCGGTCGCGCACGGCGTTGGACAGTCGCAAGCCTTCCGCGATCCGTCGCACCGCCGTCTCATCACCCGGCAGAAGCGCCGACAGCCGCAGGACAGGATCGCCGCTGCGTCGGCTCAGGGCCTCGAACATCGCCAGGGGTCGAACCTCCGGCAAGACCTGGCTCAGCACGCCCGTCCTCTCCATGGCGCGCACGCTGGCGACCGGGTCCGGCGCCGCCAGCAGTTTCAACAGCTCCTTGGACACCCGCTCGGCCGAGAGCCGCGCCATGCCGCTTTTCAGAGCGGCGCAGGCGGCCAGTCCCGTCGCGTCCGGCGCGCCCCGCCCATACCAGGCTTGAAACCGGAAGAAGCGGAGGATGCGCAGATAGTCTTCGCGGATGCGCGTTTCGGCCTCGCCGACGAAGACGATCCGCCCCTCGGCGGCGTCCGCCAGCCCCCCGCCCGTCGGATCGAACACCACGCCGGTCGCATCGGCGTAGAGGGCGTTGAGGCGGAAGTCCCGCCGCGCGGCATCCTCCGCCCAATCCTGGGTGAAGGCCACCACGGCGCGCCGGCCGTCGGTCTCCACGTCGCGGCGCAGGGTGGTGATCTCATAGGGCGCCCGCTCTGAAACCGCCGTGACCGTGCCGTGCTCAACACCCGTCGGCACAGCCTTCAGCCCTGCCGCCTTCAGCGCCGCCATCGTCTGTTCGGGCGTCAGCCGCGTGGCGATGTCGATGTCGTCCACCGCACGGCCCATCAGGCTGTTGCGGACGCAGCCCCCGACGAAGCGGGCGCAGTCGGCGCCGCCCGCCGCTTCCAGCGCCGCCATGACGGCGCGGGTGGCCGTCGCCTCCAGCCAGGGCTGGCCTTGCACCGAGGCCGTCATGCCTCAACCTCGGCGGCGTCCCGCTCGGCCGCGCGTTCCGGGTCGACCTCGTCGCCGTAAAGACGCGCGTGAAGTCCCTTCAGAATGCCGGCCGTGACGCCCCAGATGTAGCGCTCCTGCCAGGGCATGGCCCAGAACCACCGCCGCAGACCGTCTTCCAAATCATAAAAGTCCCGCCGGTGATTGGCCGCGTCCATCAAAAAGTCCCAGGGCGTCTCGAACACCTCCGCCACCTCGTCCGGCGACGGCCGGGTCAGGGGCGGACGGTCCAGCCATCCGATCACCGGCGTCACCAGAAATCCCGTGCCGGTCTCATAGGCGTCCGACAGACCCAGAACCTCGACGGCGGCGGGGTTCAGCGCCACCTCCTCGTCGGCCTCGCGCAGGGCGGCCTGAACGGCGGTTTCACCAGGGTCCAGCCGACCGCCCGGAAAGGCGATCTGTCCCGTGTGCCGGGCCAGGGTGTCGGCCCGACGGGTCAGCAGAACCGTCGCCCCCTCCGGCCGCGCCACGACCGGGATCAGGACGGCGGCCGGCCTCAACTCCCGCACAGGCCGCGCCGCCTGGGGATTGAGATCGAAATCGGAACGCGCCGGCGCCGCCTCCGCCCGCCAGGCCCCGATCGGCGCCAGCCGCTCCGAAAGTCTGCGCCTCAGGGTCTCCAGACTCACGCCACGGCTCCCAGAGGAAACACCTGCCCGCCGGACCGGACCACCAGCCGCCCGTCCGCCTCCTCGGCCGCCTCGACCAATTCATAGAAGACCGCCCGCGTGATCCGCGCCCACAGGTCACGGCGCACATGCACGCGCGGCGCCGGCTCGCCGGTCTCGGGATCTTCGTCCACCACCAGGGGGTCGTCCGCCCCGGCCCGCACCTCGTCGCCGACGTCGGTGGTGAAGATCAGGTCCTCCCCCTCGCGCCGCACCGCCACGGCGCGAAACGGCAGGTCCTCGACCTCGATCTTCATCTTCTCGACCGGCGTGACCAGATGATAGCCGTCCGGGTCCAGGCGCAGAACGGTGGAGAACAGCCGCACAAGGGCCTCGCGCCCGATCGGCGATCCTTCGTGCATCCAGACGCCGTCGCGGCGGATCACGATGTCGATCTCGCCGCAATGGGCCGGATTCCACAGATGAACCGGCGGCAGTCCTCGGCCGGGCGCCTGTTTCGCCGCCTCTGCGACCGCGTTCAGACCTTTGGGCGTTTCATCCGGTTCTGTCATGACGTCCCTGACTTAGTGGCTGATCGGCCTGGACGGAACCGCGAAGCGATTCTTCGTCAGCCGATCCGGCCGGCCCTCCCGTCCGATCAAGGCGAGGCGTCGCCCGCCTTCATCCCCCGTCCTCTCCGTCCCCCGGCGCGCCAGGGCCTGCCCCAGAACCTGCCGTTGGACGCCCGCGCGACCTCGCCAGAACCCGCCCTCTGTATCAACGGCTTGCGGCCTCAGCCGCCGAACGATCCGGCGCCTCGCTCGACGCCCCTATAATGACGCCGGTCTTTGACATCGCAGAGAGAGAGAGCTAGGCGGGACCGCCGCCGGACAGTCCGATCCGTGTCCGGCTGTTTTAGCAATAAGATCAAAGGCCGTCGGACAGATCGGACACATCGGACACCTTTTTTCTGGTCCGATCCCTCGGCCTTGTCAGACCCTCGCCGACGCGACGGTCAGCCCACAGCCGTCGTGGCCCCCATCGCCGGACAGGCCGATTGGGGCCGGTGAGATTTCGCTTGAAAAACAAGGGGCGTCGGACAGATCGGACACATCGGACACCTTTTTTGTCGGACACATCGGACACTGTTTTCGCGTTCAATGAGCCGCCGAGGGAAGGTCAGCCGATGCGGACGCCGCCGACCGCCGTTTCATTCCCAACCGCCAGCCACAGCACGCGCCTTTGATCGACCGGTCCCGGCAGGCGGGCGTCGGGTGCGGCGACGAAGCCGAACCGCTCGAAATAGGCCCGGTCTCCGACCAGCAGAATCCCGCCGGTCGCCGTCATACGGGCATGATCGACGCAGGCCTGAACCAGACGCGCGCCCAACCCTTCGCTGCGAACCGCCGCCTCGACCGCGATGGGGCCCAAAAACAGGCCGGGCGTCGCGCCGATCACCACGGGCCATAGCCGGACAGACCCGACGATCCGGCCCTGCCGATGGGCGACGAAGCCCACGGCGGGTCGCGTCCCCTCGCGCAGCCGCTCGGCCGTCTTGGCGAAACGGCCCGGACCGAAGGCGGCCATAATCAAGGCCTCGACGCCCGGCGCGTCGGCAGGCGTTTCAAGGTCGATGGGCTCGGCGACCGGGTCAGGGGCCGAAATCTGGATAGAGGCGTGCGACATGGGCGCTCCGACGGGGGCGCGCGCACCTAGAACCAAAGCTGCGCTGAATCAAGGCGCGGTCTTGCGACGCCTTCAGCCCGCCTTCGAAAAGTCGGGCGCCCGCTTCTGGGTGAAGGCCATGAAGGCCTCCATGGCTTCCGGGCTTCGCATCTGGGATCCGAAGGCTTCGCCCTCGCGCTGCATCAGGGCCCACAGGCTTTCCGCATCGCGCATCAGCCGCTTGGTCTTGCGGATCGAATTGGGCGCACGGCCCGCCACCTTGGCCGCCAGATCCGCCGCCGTCGCCTCGACCGCCTCCGCCGGAACGACGCGATTGGCCAGGCCCCAGGCCGCCGCCGTCCGGCCGTCGACCGGCTCGCCCAGGGCGAACAGTTCGAACGCCCGCTGATGACCGACCACGGCCGGCAGCAGCAGGCTGGAGGCCGCCTCCGGCGCCAGGGCCAGATTGACGAACGGAACCGACAGCAAGGCGTCCTCGGCCACCACCACCAGGTCGCAGTGCAGCAGCATGGTCAGGCCGATGCCGACCGCCCGGCCCTTCACCGCGGCCACCAGCGGCTTGTCCAGATCGGCCAGGGACTTCAGGAAGCGGAACACCGGCATGTCGAACGGCTGTTCTGTCTGGGAGCCGATGGCGATGAAGTCCCCGATGTCATTGCCGGCCGAAAAGCTGTCGCCTTCGGCCCGCAGCAGCAGAACCCGCACGGCCTCGTCGGTCCGCGCCCGTTCGACCGCCTCCGCCAATGCGGCGTACATGGTCTGGGTGATGGCGTTCTTCTTGTCGGCCCGGTCCAGCGTCAGGGTCAGGACGCCGTCGGCCAGTTCTGTGCGGATATGTTCGCTCACGTCGTTTCCTCGTCCCGTTTGACGGCCGTCCACCAGTCGACGCCGTTCTCATCGCGCGTCCGTTGGGCGCGGCCGCGCTTTGCCAGATAGTTCAGATGCGCCTGGGCCTCGCCCGTGGCCATGCCCAGAACGCTGTCATCCACCGCGCGCCCGAAGACGGCGGAGAAGCCGTCGATCACCCTAGACGGTTGACGCAAGGTCCGCTCAAGCCGTTTCAGCGCCGTCTCATGGCCGCGTTTCAGAGCGTCGAGCCGGGCGTGAACGCCCAGGAAGGGTTCGCCGTGCGACGGCAGAATGAAGGCCCCGTCCGGCAGCAGGCGCCGCAGCTTCTCCAGCGAATCCATCCAGTCGCCCAGCGGATCGGCTTCGGGCTCGGTGGGCCAGACCGAGACGTTCGACGAAATCCGGGGCAGGATCTGATCGCCGGAGATGAAGACGTCGTCAGACCTACGCCACAGGCAAACGTGCTCCGGGCTGTGGCCTGACCCGACCACCACGGTCCAGTCGTCGCCGTCGATCTGGATCACATCCTCATCCGACAGCCGCAGATAGCTGCGCGGCATCGCCGCCACCCCCTTGGCGAAGCCGCCGTAATCCTTGCGCCAGCGGTCGATCTGGGCCTCGCTCCACCCGGCGGCCCGATAGTAGCGTTCGCCGTCCTCGGGGGCGTCCCCGGCCTCTTCGGCCATCAGCATCCGGGCGGTGACATATTCCAGCCGCGACATCAGCAGCGGCGCGCCGCTCCGCTCGCACAGCCAGCCGGCCAGGCCGACGTGATCGGGGTGCATATGGGTGCAGACCAGGCGGCGGATCGGGCGCCCTTCCAGCGCGCCGGCCAGCGCTGCTTCCCAGGCCGCAATACTGTCAGGCGTGCGCAGGCCGGTATCGACCACCGTCCATCCGTCGCCGTCCTGCAGGGCGTAGACGTTCACGTGGTTCAGCTGGAACGGCAGGGTCAGCCGCATCCACAGGACGCCGGGGGCGACTTCGATCGCCTCCCCTCCCGCGGGCGTCTGGGGCATGGGGTAGGTCAGCCCTCTTGCGTCCATCCCCGTCTTCACCGCCGTCGCATCGTCCGCCAAGTGGGTCTCCAATCAAAACGCGCAGACCTTAATCCCGTCAGCCCTCCATCGTCCACAGCCGCCTTGACCCTGCCCGATTAGAAGGCCACGAAGCGTTCAGTCCTTTCAGATCTCCAAGGTGTTCCATGAAAGCCCGCTTCGCCGCCGTCCTCGCGGCGCTGATGTTCAGCGCCGTTACGGTCGCTCCCGCCGCGGCCCAGACCCGCGCCAATGACGATCGCCAGGCTGTTGCAGAAGGCTCTTCACGAGCCGCCGCAGCGCGCCAACGGCGCGAACGCCGCCCTGCGCCGCCGACGCCTGAGCAGATCATGGCGGCGGCTCAGGAACAGGCCACCCTGGCCAACACCAACTGCCAGGTCACCGAAGCCAAGCTGCTGGGCGAAACCGCCGCCAAGACCTCGGTCTATGAGGTCGCCTGCGCCACTGGCCCGGGCTTCATGATCGAATCCAAGACCCCGCCGTCGGCCACGGATTGTGTGCTTCTGGCCCATTCGGCCTCGGTGGTGCGCGAGCGCGATCCCGCCGCCGACGTCGGCCCGCAATGCACCATCCCCGCCAACACCGACACCCAGAAGGTTCTGCGCGAATACGCCCAGAAGGCGGGCGTCCCCTGCACCGTGGACCAGGCCAAGGTCCTGGGTCAGTCCAACGACGGAGGCGTCATGTATGAGGTCGGCTGCGCCGACGCGGCGGGCTTCTGGGTCAAGCAGTTGAACGACAACTGGACCAAGACCCCCTGTATCCAGGTTCTGGCTGAAGGCGGCGCCTGCGCCTTCACCACCGCCGCCGAAAATGCGGCCCAGGTGAAGCAACTGCTGGCGGGATCGGAAGCGGCGGGCTGCGACGTCACCGAGGCGCGCCTGATGGGCCAGAACGCCAACGGCATGTTCTATGAAGCCAAATGCGCCGGCGCCGACGGCGTCATCGCCCGCGTGAACGCCGAGAACGTCGTGCAGCAGATCTACCCTTGCGCCACCGCTCAGCGGATCGGCGGCGGCTGCATCCTGACGCCGGCCCCTGCTGCGGCCCCCGCCCCGGCCGGCGGCCGCCCCTAAGACAGACCGATTGACGGCAAGGGGCCGCCGGAGCGATCCGGCGGCCCTTTTGTTTGCGGCGCCTCTTTCCCGAAACCGAGACGCAGCCTAGCGTCCCCGTCATGCGCATCGCCACCTGGAACGTGAACTCGGTCAACGCTCGCCTGCCCACCGTGCTGGCCTGGCTGGAACAGGCCGCCCCCGACGTCGCCTGCTTCCAGGAGATCAAATGCGTGGACGAGAAGTTTCCGCGCGAGGCCTTCGAGAGCCTGGGCTACAACGTCGAGACCCACGGCCAGAAGAGCTACAACGGCGTGGCCCTGCTGTCGAAACACCCGCTGTCGGACATCCGGCGCGGCCTGCCGGGCGACGAGACCGACGAACAGGCCCGCTATCTGGAGGCGGTGGTCGAGGCGCCCCGGCCGATCCGGGTGGCCTCCATCTATCTGCCGAACGGCAATCCGATCGGGACCGAGAAGTTCGACTACAAGCTGGCCTGGTTCGAGCGGCTGAACCGCCACGCCCGCGACCTGCTGGCCTTCGAGGAGCCGCTGGCCCTGTGCGGCGACTACAACGTCATTCCCGAGCCGGAAGACGCCAAGAACCACGCCGCCTGGACCGACGATGCCCTGTTCCAGCCCCAGAGCCGCCGGGCCTTCCGTGCCCTGAAGAATCTGGGCCTGGCCGATGCGCACGAAGTCGCCAACGAACCCGCCGGAACCTACAGCTTCTGGGACTATCAGGCCGGCGCCTGGCAGAGGAACCACGGCATCCGCATCGACTTCGCCCTGCTCTCGCCCCAGGCGGCGGACCGGCTCCGGGGGATCGAGACCCATCGCGAGGCCCGCGAGATGGACAAGCCCAGCGACCATGTGCCGGTGGTGGTCGATCTGGACCTGTCGGCCGGATCGGAGGGCTGACCCATGGCCGAGGTCGTTCGGGTGGTCCTGCTGATCGCCTTGGCGGCGGCCCTGCTGACGACCCTGGCCCTGGGCCTGTCCTGGTGGATGGAGCCGCCGCGCCGGATACGCCGGGCCCTTCTGAAAGCCCTCGGCGCCCCGCCTGAGGTCGAGGCCGTTTCCCCCCGTGAGGGCCGGGCCTGCGCCCTGAACTTCGACGTCGAACAGGTGGTGGTCCTGTGGGCCAACGGCGCCCACGGCCTGGCCTACGCCTTCGAGGAGGTCGAGGGCGGCGAGATCATCGTCGACGGCCATGTGGTGGCCCGCATCCGGCGCGGCGAGACGCGCAAGTCGCTGGACGTCATGGCGCCGGACGCCGAACAGGTGGTGCTGCGGCTGATGTTCGCAGACGCCCGTCATCCCGAGTTCGAACTGGCCCTGTGGGACGCAGCCCTGGCCGGCGGAACCGGCTCGCCCGGCGAGGCGCTGCGGCTGGGCCGGCGCTGGCTGTCGCACCTGGAAGCCCTGCTGAAGAGCTGACCGCCCCCCTTCCGATTGGGCGGCGAGCGGTCTAGAACCCCCGCTCATTCCTAACGACACGCCTTTTTACGGGAGGCCGCCTTGGCCCGCCTATTCGACGCCTATGTCGTCGCCGACTGGACCGCCGCCGAGACCAAGAAGCTGGGCGACAGCTCGCTGTGGATCGGGGTGGCCAAGCGCGACGTCCGCTTCCGCCTCTATACCGAGACGCACAATGTCGCGACCCGGGCCGAGGGCGAGGCCCTGCTGACCTCGATCCTGGCGGACCACCGAAAGCGCGGCGACCGGGTTCTGGTCGGGCTGGACTTCAACTTCGGCTATCCCGTCGGCACGGCCGCGCGGCTGAAGCTGGAGGGAACACCCTGGCAAGCCATGTGGAAATTCATCGCCGCCAATGTGGTGGACAAGGCCGACAATACGAACAACCGCTATCAGGTGGCGGCCAAGATGAACCGGCTGATGACGGACGAGGCCTGGCCCCTGTGGGGCGCCCCGGCCAAACAGGCGCAGCGCTGGCTGACGACCACCAAGCCGCCCGCCGGCGCCGGAGCCGACATCCCCGAGTTCCGGGCGACCGAGAATGCGGCGCGCAAGGGCCGGCTGCAGCCCAAGAGCGTGTGGCAGATGCACGGGGCCGGCGCCGTGGGCGGCCAGACCCTGGTGGGCATACCGGCCGTGCGCAGGCTGTTGGAATCTCTGGGACCTTCGGGCGCCGTCTGGCCGTTCGGCACCGGCTGGCGCGCGCTTAGCCCTGAGGATGTCGAGCCCCTGTCGGCCCTGGTGGTCGAGGTCTGGCCCTCGATGTTCGACGGCAAGCCCCATGAGGGCGAGTTCAAGGATCAGGCCCAGGTCCGCTCCACCGCCGAGGCCCTGGCCCATATGGACGAGGCCGGCGAACTGGCCAAGGCCTTCGGCCCGCCCAAGGACGCCACGCCCGAACTGATCGCCCAGGTGGAGCAGGAAGAAGGCTGGATCCTGGGGGTCTGACCCCCAGGTCCGTCAGGACAGGCGGTCGCGGAACTCTGACCAGTCGAACTCGCGAACCAGCTTCAGCGCGTCGGTGTCGCTGTTCCACAGGGCGATGGCCGGCAGCGGCACCCCGTTGAAGGTGTTGGTCTTCACCATCGAATAGTGGGCCTGGTCCAGAAAGGCGATGCGGGTTCCGGCGGTCGGCGCAGTGGCGAAGCCATAGTCGCCGATGATGTCGCCGGCCAGGCAGGAGGGGCCGCCCAGGCGGTAGGTCACGCCGTTCTCCGCCTCGTTCAGCATGGCCGGACGATAGGGGGCCTCGATCACGTCCGGCATGTGGCAGGTGGCCGAGATGTCGGTGACGGCGATGGGCAGGCCGTTGTGGAAGGTGTCCAGCACCTCGCCCACCAGTATCCCGGCGTCCAGCGCAATGGCCTCGCCCGGCTCGATATAGACCTGAAGCCCGTAGCGCTGCCCCAGATCCTTCAGGAAGGCGACCAGGGCGTCGATCCGATAGTCGGCGCGGGTCACATGATGGCCGCCGCCCAGGTTGATCCATTTCAGGTCGGGCAGCAGGGGCGCCAGCTTCGGCTCCACGGCGGCCCAGATCCGCTCAAGCGGCTCGAACCCCTGTTCGCACAGGGCGTGGATGTGCAGGCCGTCGACGCCGTTCAGATGCTCGGCCGTCAGCTGCGACACCGGAAAGCCCAGCCGCGAGCCCAGCTGGCAGGGGTCATATTTGGCGACCTCGCCTTCCGAATGCTCCGGGTTCAGCCGCAGGCCGATGTCGAACGTCTCGCCCTCTGCACGGGCGGCGGCGATCAGGTCGGCGAAGCGGGCGATCTGGTCCGGGGCGTTGAAGATGACCGTGTCCGACAGCCGCAGGATCTCGGGCAGGTCGGCGGGCTTATAGGCCGGGGAATAGGTGGTCAGGTGGCCCTTGTAGAACTCCCGCGCCAGGCGGGCTTCCCACAGGCCCGAGGCGCAGACCCCGTCGAGATATTCCCCGACGACGTCGGCCAGCGACCACATGGAGAAGGCCTTCAGGGCCAGCAGCACCCGGGCGTCCGCCCGCGCCCCGACGTCCTGAAGGACGGCCAGGTTGCGACGCACAGCGACCTCGTCGACCACGAAGGCGGGCGACGGGACGCGGTTCAGATCGAACCGGGCGAAGGCGCCCGGTCCGCCGGCCTGGGTCTGCATGACCATGGGGCTTATCCTCAGAAGTCCAGCGGGGCGTCGAGTTCCTCGACCGTCCACGGCAAACCGTGCTTGTTCAGCATGTCCATGAAGGGATCGGGATCCAGCTGCTCCATGTTGAACACCCCCTCGCCCTTCCACTGGCCGGTCAGCATCAGGGCCGCGCCGATCATGGCGGGGACGCCGGTGGTGTAGCTGACGGCCTGGTTGCCGGTCTCGGCATAGGCCTCCTGGTGGTCGCAGATGTTCTTGACGTAGACCGTCTTCTGCACCCCGTCCTTCAGGCCGGTGGCGATGGTGCCGATATTGGTCTTGCCCTTGGTGATCGGACCCAGGGAGGCGGGCTCGGGCAGCAGGGCCTTCAGGAACTCGATCGGAATGATCTCGCGACCCTGGAACATCATCGGCTCGATCGAGGTCATGCCGATATTCTCCAGCACCTCCAGGTGCTTGAGGTAGCTGTCGCCGAAGGTCATCCAGAAGCGTATCCGCTTGATTTCCGGATAGAATTTCGCCAGCGACTCCAGTTCTTCATGGTACATGAGGTACATGTTCTTCGGCCCCACGCCCTCGAAATCGAAGGTCTGCTTGTGGCTGAGCGCCGGGCCCTCGACCCACTGGCCGTTCTCCCAGTGACGTGAATTGGCGGTCACTTCGCGCAGATTGATCTCGGGGTTGAAGTTGGTCGCGAACGGCAGGCCGGTGTCGCCGCCGTTGCAGTCCAGGATGTCGAGGGTCTCGATCGAATCCAGCAGGTGCTTCTTGGTGTAGGTGGTGAAGACCGAGGTCACGCCGGGGTCGAAGCCCGAGCCCAAGAGGGCCATCAGACCGGCGTCCTTGAAGCGGTCCTGATAGGCCCACTGCCACTTGTATTCGAACTTGGCCTCGTCGCGCGGCTCATAGTTGGCGGTGTCGAGATAGTTGACGCCGGCGGCCAGGCAGGCGTCCATGATCGACAGGTCCTGGTACGGCAGGGCCAGGTTGACCACCAGGGCCGGCTTGACCGACTGGATCAGGGCGGTGGTCGCGGCCACGTCGTCGGCGTCGATCGCCGCCGTGTCGATGGTCACGCCGAAGCGCGACTTCACCGATTCGGCGATGGCGTCGCACTTGGCCTTGGTGCGGCTGGCCAGGGTGATGTGCGAAAAGATGTCCGAATTCATCGCCATCTTGTGGACGGCGACCGAACTGACGCCGCCGGCGCCAATGACCAGCACCCTGCTCATCTGTGCTTCTCCTGAAGTCTTGAAAGGCCTCGGCGACATCGCCGCCCGTATAAAGGGCGGGGCTCATAGCACGATGATGACAGGACCGCTAATGCGGGGGGGGGATTGGGACGAATTCGGGGGGATGTTTGACCGGTCGTCGGTTTTTCCACTTTCGCTACAGGCCGCTCACTGGTGGGCTTTAGGTGCTGGGGGCACTTTTACCTTCTTCAGCGGAAGCGCGGCGCTCGTCGCGGCTTGCGCTGGCGTATGGTCAAGCCACTGAGAAATCACCGGGGTCGCGCCTACGATACTGAGGATTAGGCCCGCAACGCCAATCACCAGGATAAAAATCCAATGGGCGGTGACGTGACCCCCGTTTCTCATCCAGCCATAACGAGAGTCCTTTGGTGATCTGAACTGGGGTTGGTGGGGTTGGCAAGAGGCCGTTCAGCGTAGC
>NZ_JACHOQ010000012.1 GCF_014199955.1 Brevundimonas aurantiaca | reverse complement strand
TGCTCTTCCGTGAACCGTGATCGCTTCATTCTGTCCGTCCTTTCGAGGGGCGGACTCTAGCTATTCCTGGAGGAGTTTCAGGGGGTCACGTCACCGGCTGTGCCATCGGCGCGCTGCCCGTGATCGGGGCGCGAGCGATTTATTGAGTAGTCCGGACGCTCTGGACAAAATGATCCTAAGGTCCGCATCGGGTCGATTTCGGTCAAAGGCTTCGGTGTTGAAAGCGGACAACAGCCGTCCGTCCGAAAGGCGGACGCTTCGAAGTTCAGCTAAGGGTGGGAAGCAGACATTAGGCCCTGTAAGGTTTGGGGATGAGCCTGAAATGGACATTGGTCGCACGCCTGCTTGCGAGTTGGCTTCTAGCGATGGTTGGCATGTGTGCTTTTGCCTGGAGCACAGGCAACCTCAGCGAAGGTATCTGGGCTATTTGGCTCTTGGGGCTAGGCTCGCTTCCGCTTGTTGCCTTGGCCCTAATCGTAACCATCGTCTTCCCACGAGCGATCCGCTCAAGGCCGGTTCTCTGGGGTAGCATCGCAGTCCTGCTTTGCGTGGCGGCAGGTTACGCCGTCGCGGCGGCTGCAGGGGCCGCTTTCGCAGCTTTGATAGCGATCCCGTCACTTTGCCTATTCGTCGGGTCGATGAAAATCTGGCCTAGCCCTGTCAGCCCTAAAGCCGACGTTCCCAACGTCACCTAAGGGTCGGAAGCGGAAGTTCGACTGCGGATGGAAATCGGCCTTTACATGATCCAATGTGAACTTGGGGGACCGAACCGTGCCAACAATCGTGCCAGTGATTGCATTTGCCCTGCTGACTTTGCCTGTTCAACAGGATCACAAGCCCGCTGAAAAACCGCTGCAATGCATGAGTGGGCCGATACAACGCTCGTTCGGCGGCACCGAGTGGCTGACCTACGGATGTGATGACCGGCGGACGCTGATTGTGGTCTCGGCTCCGGATAACCCGGCGACGCCATTCGTCTTCACAATTACTAAGACTAATCGAGGCCTCCGGATCAGCGGCGAGGGCAACGGTGATCAACGATCAACCGCTCCGGCGTTCGAAGACCTCAAGAAATTATCCGAGGAAGTCTTCGACCAAATGCTCCGAGAAGCAGAAACGCGCCCCTAAACGTCCGCTATGGGTCGGACCACGAAATTGGCGTCAGGCCAAAAACCGGATATTCGCCCCACGGCCTGAAAGCGGACCTTCCGAACCGCAGTTCGGGGTGGGAAGCGGACGTCGATCTGATAGGCTACCTATATGGGAACGCCAGACTCCACCGTAGCATCTATAGGTTTCTACGGGGACGATCTCGATCCGTCCGAGATATCCCGTGCGCTCGGCTGTGAACCGACTGTCGGCGTTGCCAAAGGCGGAACGTGGACCACTGAGAAGGGGGTTGAGAAGTTCGCCAGAACCGGATCATGGCGGCTCGTGGCTGAAAGATGCCCGGCTGCCGATCTCGATGCTCAGATCGGGATTCTGTTGTCCAAGATGAACGATGACTTGGAGGCGTGGCAAACGCTCGCGGGTCGCTTTCGGGGCCGCGTCTTCTGCGGCGTGTTCCTCGCGTCCGGTAACGATGGCCTGACGTTGAGGCCGGAAACCCAGCTCATGATCGGCCAGCGCGGCCTCATGTTGGACCTCGACATCTACGAGCAGACTGATCCCGACTGAATGTCCGCAACGGGTCGATTTGCGAAATGGACCTAGGCGCCGAAGTCCGACCTTGCCCTAACCTCAGCGGCAAAAATCTCTACTGTCGTCATCCTCGGGCTTGACCCGAGGACCGGGCGCGGATCGGGCTCTGCGCTTGCCCCTTCGCACAAGCGGCGGATCGTTCGATCCTCGGGTCAAGCCCGAGGATGACGACAGGGGGGCGTCGCGCCCCTCACGCCACCGACGGCGTCTCCTCCGTCACGTCCTCGACCCGCGCCGACGGATCGGCCGCAATCCCCTTGGGCGGGGAGACATATTCCCCCATGGCGTCGAACTCGTCGAGGAAGACGGCGCGCATGGGGTCGGCTTCCATGATGACTTCGTGCTTGGCGCCGGGGACCTCGACATAGCGGCCGCGGCCCAGGCGTTTGGCGGCCCAGCGGGCGGTCTGTTTCCAGACCACGTCGTCGGCGTCGGCCTGGACGATGGCGACCGGGATCTTGACCGTCTTGAGGGCCTTGGGCTTGAGCGCGCGTTCGCCGGCGTCCAGCGCGAAGGCCAGCCAGCCGTAGGTGGGGCCGCCGATGGCCAGGTGGGGGCAGGCGTACAGCTGTTGGCGCCACATCTCATAGCGGGTCTCGTCCGAGGTCAGGGCGTCCTCGGCGAAGGTGTGGTCGAACGGATCGTCCGGGTCGCCCAGCAGATAGTCGCCCGCATGGCCGTGGCGGATGCTCCAGCGCACGGCCAGCTTGACCGACCACATCGACCGTTTGCCGGTCTTGATCCGCAGCATGGGGCTGGACAGGACGGCGCCCGAGAAGCGGGTCTCGCCCGCCTCAAGCGTCAGCAGGTTCAGACAGGCGCCCATCGAATGGCCGACCATGATCCAGGGCTTGGGGCACTGGTCCTCGAAGGCGTCCAGCAGCCGGCCGTAGTCGTCCAGAAACTCTTCCACCGCGCGGGCGTGGCCCTTCAGCCGGTCGGGCAGGAGCCGGGCCGACAGGCCCTGGCCGCGCCAGTCATGGGTCAGGACGCACCAGCCGCGGGCGAGGAAGTTGCCGATGACCTCGAAATATTTCTCGATCGGCTCGGTGCGGCCGGGGCTGAGCACCACCGTGCCGCGCGGCTGTTCCGCGGTCAGGTGCGACGGCTTCCAGACGGCGGCGCGCAGCCGCATGCCGCCGGCGCCCCGATACCATTCGCCCTTGCCGCCGGGCGGCGAGGACGCGCCGGGAACCCCCATAAGGGGTGCGTTGGCGGCGAAGGCTTGGGCGCGGTTCACTCGGGCTTCCTGAACTTCAAGGTCATACGGTCGCTTTCGCCGATCGCTTCAAACTTGGATCGGTCGAAGGTCGGGTCGGCGGGCTGGCCCTGGGGGGCGGTCAGACGCATCGGCGGCAGGGTGTCGACACCGAACGGATGGTCCTTGGTGTCCTTCTCATTGGCGTTGATCTCGGAGGCCGCGACGAAGACGAAGCCGGCCTCGGCCGCCAGCTGTTTGACGAAGGCCTCCTGGACATAGCCGTTGGCGGCCACCGGATCCTGGTCCTCCTCCGGGGCCAGGCGGTGCTGCACCACCCCCAGAACCCCGCCGGGCTTGAGCGCCGCAAAGGCGTCGGCGAAGGCCTTTTCGGCGATGCCCGCCGCCATCCAGCCGTGCAGGGTGCGCATGAACAGGCACAGGTCCACCGTCCCGGCCGGCGCCACGGGGCCGGATGCGGCGCCGAAGGTGGTGAACTGGGGCTCGCCGTACAGCTTCTTGTCCGCACTGAACCGGGTCTGGAAGGCGGCGTTCAGCGCGGTCTGGGCCGGGTCGGCGGCGGGGCCTTCGGGAAAGAGGGCGGCGATATAGCTACCCTTGCCGCGCGCCAGATAGGGAGCCAGGATTTCGGTGTACCAGCCGCTGCCCGGCCAGAATTCGACCACCGTCATACTGGGCTGAAGACCGAAGAAGCGCAGGGTCTCCATCGGGTGGCGAAAGGCGTCGCGCGGCCGGTCCTGGGCGCGCCAGGGGCCGGCGACGGCCCATTCCAGCGAACCTTCCGGCGGACCCGAGGGGGCCGGCGGCGCCTCGGGAGCGGCCTCCTTCTTGCGGCCGCAGGCGGCCAGGCCGGTCAGGGCCAGACCGGTCGCGCCGGTCAGCAGGAAGCGGCGGGAGAGGCCGTGGGACGTCGCAGAAAGATCAACCATCAAAACACCCCCTCGGAAGCCGGCCCCCCGCGTCCGGCTAACCTTGGTCGAACGGGCTTACCCACGTTCGCGACGCGGGTCAAAAGAGACTATTCGGGTTTGCGGAAACGCAGGGTCATACGGTCGCTTTCGCCGATCGCGTCGAAGGCCGCGCGCTGGTCCGGGGTCAGGGCCCCCGAGCCGTCGCGGGCCTGGGACTGGCGCACCGGCGACAGGGTCCAGACGCCGAACGGATGGTCGTGGTCGTCCTTGGGATTGGCGTTCAGCTCGCTGCGCGCCTCCAGCACGAAGCCGGCGTCCTGGGCCTCATGGATCACATAGCTTTCCGGGACATAGCCGGTGGAGGCGACGTCGGCGACGTTCAGGCCTTCGGCGCTGCGGTGTTGCTCGACCGCCAATACGCCGCCGGGCTTCAGGGCGGCGTAGAAGGCCTTCAGATAGGGTTCGGTGCGGCCGTCGCGCGACCAGTTGTGGAAGGCGCGGGCCACCAGGATGAAGTCGGCAGAACCGGGGGCGACCTCCATCGTCTCCAGCGGGCGGTTGACGGCGACATAACGGCCCCCGGTCGCGGCGGCGTAGGGTTCGAGAATATGCCGCCACCAGCTGGCGCGGCCGGGTTCGATCTCCACCACCGTCATGCCGGGCTGCAGCCCCCAGAAGGTCAGGGATTCGTAAGGATGACGGGCGGCGTCGCGGGCGCGGTCCTCGGCCGGGCGAGTCGGGGCGGCGACGGCGGCCTGAAGCGCCTTATCTTCCTCCAGGATCGGCAGGGTGCTGGACAGGGCCGAGCGCGGCGGGGTCCAGGCGCCTTCCGTCTGGGCTGGGACGGTTTGGGCGGCGGCGGGAAGGGCGACGAGGACGGCGGCGAGGCCGAGCAGATGAAGGCGCATGGGGGACGGGCTCCTGGTGCGGGTCACCTTCCTTAAGAGACCTGAGGACAGGCGCAAATGACGATCCCGAGACACCGACATTCGGTCGCAGCCTGGGCGCCCCTTGACGGCCGATCTGCGCCTCCCATCTTTGTTTCCGAGAGCGCCGATGTCGGGCTCTCCGGACGGACGAAGCCGGTTTCGGGTCGTCGGTCTGAACTCCCACCGTCCGGGCAAATCGCCGGGCGGCTCAACCTTGCTGATCCTCAGGAGGATGCTGATGCGTACCTATGATTTCACCCCGCTGTACCGTTCGGCCGTCGGTTTCGACCGCCTGGCCAATCTGCTGGAAACCGCCGCGCGGACCAGCCAGGACAGCGGCTATCCCCCGTACAATATCGAGACCACGGGCGAGAACGCCTATCGCATCGAGATCGCCGTCGCCGGATTTTCTCCCGACGAGCTGAACATCGAGGTGAAGGAGAATCTGCTGACCGTGACCGGGCGCAAGACCGCCAATGACGACGCCGCCGCGCAGAAGACCTATCTGCACCGCGGCCTGGCCGAGCGCGATTTCGAACGCCGCTTCCAGCTGGCCGACTATGTGGTCGTGACCGAGGCCAATCTGGTCAACGGCCTGCTGTCGATCTCGCTGAAGCGCGAACTGCCCGAGGCGCTGAAGCCCCGCCGGATCGAGATCGGCGGCGCCAAGCCCCTGATCGAGAGCAAGACGGACAAGGCTAAGGCGGCCTGATCGGTCTTAACTGAACCGGAAAGGGCGGCGTTCGCGCCGCCCTTTTTTATGTCGCCAGATGCGCGAAGGCGGCGACCACCTGTTCATAGGCCGGGCGTTTGAACGGCACGATCAGGTCGCAGGCCTCGGACAGATCGCCCCAGCGCCAGGCGTCGAACTCGACCTCCTCGTCGGCCTGCAGGTCGATCTCGCTGTCCTGGCCGGTGAAGCGGAAGGCGAACCACTGCTGGCGCTGCCCCTTGAAGCCGCGCCAGGCCTTGGGATTGTCCATCGCCTCGGGCGGGAAGTCGTACAGGATCCAGTCGTCGGTCCGGGCGAGGAACTCCACCGAGGTCACGCCGGTCTCTTCCTTCAACTCGCGCAGTGCGGCCGCCGTCAGATCCTCGCCGTCATCCACCCCGCCCTGCGGAAACTGCCAGTTATGCGGTCCCGGCGTCGCGTGTCGCCGGCCGTACCAGACCTGGCCGTCGGCGTTGAACAGCACGACACCGACATTGGGGCGGTAGAGGGTGAGGTCGGTCATCGAGTGGCGAGTGGCGGGTGGCGATTGGCGAGGAAGAACGAACGCACCTGTGCGCTCGGACGGCGAGCGTCCTTACTCGCCACTCGCCACTCGCCACTCGCCACTTCCTAGCGCCCCGGCCGAAGCGTCATCGCAGACGCCGGCGCCAGCTGCAGGCCGCGCTGGTCCAGGCCGGCGGTCCAGCGGGCGGCGGCCTCGACGGTGACGGGATAGGCGAAGCCGGTCCCCATCGCCGAGCCGCGCAGCTTGGCCTGGGCTTCCAGACTGTTCAGGGCGCCGATGATGGCGGCGGGCGACTGGGTCTGGTCGATGACCTTGTCGGCGCTGGCCCGAGCCCAGGCGCCGGGACGGCGCTGGAAAGAACCGTCGTCCAGGAAGGCGACGCCGCGCTGGCGCAGGATCAGCAGGAAGGCGTTCATGCCCGTGTCGGAGGTCGCGAACCGGTCGCCCAGATAGTTGGTCACGCCGAAATAGCCTGTGGCGCGACCCAGCAGCCAGTCCAGCTTGGCCTCGACATCGTCGGGCGTGCCGTTGGCCAAAAGCGTATAGGGGCCGGGGTCGTTGTCGGGATAGCCGCTGGGCTCCATCGGCATTTCCAGCATGACCTCATGGCCCTGGGCCCGGGCCTGGTCGATCCAGGACTGGAGATTGTCGGCATAGGGGACGAAGCTGAGGGTCACCTCGGCCGGCAGGCGTTCGATGGCGGCGCGGGTGGTGACGGCGTTCAGCCCCAGGCCGCCGACGATCAGGGCCACGCGCGGCTTGCCGTTCGAGCGGAAGGGCCGGGCGTAGGCCTGGGCCGGGACGCGGCCGTCGGGCGCGATCATCGGCAGGGGACCGCTGGGGCCGGGCTGGGACAGGCCGGCGATCGGCGCCTTGGGCAGGGGCGAGGCCGGCTGGACCGGGGCGCTGTAGCTGGCGCCGCCCGCGACGGAAGCGCCGTCCGGCAGGGTGATCAAGGCCTCGCCGCCCGCCGCGCCCGACGGATCGCCGCTTCCCGTCAAATCCTGATAAAGGCCCATGGCTCCCATGGAGAAGGCTTCGAATCCGGTCGGGGCTGGGGCGTCCGGCGCGGCCGGCGCCCGGTCCAGGGCGATGCGGGCCGAAGGCGCGCCCGCGCGCGGGTCGCCCAGGACGGTCAAGAAGAGGGCGGTCGAGGTCAGCAGGAAGACGCCGGCCAGGGCCGCGACCACCGGCGGCTTCTTCAGCACGGCGACGAGGGGCTTCAGGCTCGGCTTGGCGCGGGGCGCCGGCGGGGCGCCGGCGGCGGCGGCGAGGGCGGACTGGCGTTTGGCGAACATGGACACGGGGCGGAATCCTTCACCCCCATGCTGCCATGCGCCCGGTTAAGAAATCCTAACGGGCGTTCACCACGATTGTAGCTGGGAGCGGCTGTCACGGATCGTGCGTTGACGGGCGTGTTTGCGGCCCCTCAGATGGGCTTCTCCCCACGCCGACCGAGGATATTCGCCGATGATGAGCCCCGCCGCCGACGACGCCCTGCGCGAAGAAGTCCGACTGCTGGGCGGAATTCTGGGCGAGGTCATTCGCGCCGAAGGCGGAGAGGCCCTGTTCGAACATGTCGAGGCGGTCCGCCAGGCGTCCGTCGCCTATCACCGCGATCCCGCCTCCCATCCGGCCAAGCGGCTGGAGAAGCTGCTGACCGCCATGAGCGTGGATCAGGCGGCGGGTCTGGCGCACGGTTTCGCCCTCTTTTCGCTGCTCGCCAACATCGCCGAGGACCGGGCCACCCGCCGACGCGCCCAGCACCAGGCCGAGGCCGGCGCCCGTCCCGACACCCCCGAGGGCGCCCTGCTGCGACTGGCCGATCAGAAGATCGACAAGGCGGCGGTGCGCGCCCTGTTGGACGAGGCCCTGATCTCGCCGGTCCTGACCGCCCACCCGTCGGAGGTGCGGCGCAAGAGCGTCATCGACCGGATCACCGCCATCTCCGATCTGCTGGATTCCTGCGACAAGGCCGGAGACGCCTGTTCGCCGGCCCAGATCAACGAACCCCTGCGCCGCCAGATCGTCATCCTGTGGGCCACGCGGCTGGTGCGCACCCAGGGGCTGGTGGTGCAGGACGAGATCGACACGGTCGTCTCCTTCCTGGACCGCATCTTCCTGCGGGTGGCGCCCAAACAGTTGTCGGCCTGGCGTCGTCTGCTGGAGGCGCCCCAGCTTCAGCCCTTCCTGCGGGTTGGCACCTGGGTCGGGGGCGACCGGGACGGCAATCCGAACGTTGACGGTGCGGTGCTGAGCGCCGCCTTCCGCACCCAGGCGCGGGCGGTGCTGGGCTTCTATCTGGAGGAGGTCCACGCCCTGGGCGCCGAACTCAGCCTGGCGGCCGAGCTGGCCGAGGTTTCGCCCGAGCTGGCGGCCCTGGCCGACGCCGCCCAGGACCCGTCGCCGCACCGGGCGGACGAGCCCTATCGCCGCGCCCTGACCGGGGTCTATGCGCGCCTGGCCGCCACCTATGAGGCGCGGGGCGGCGCACAGCCCCCCCGCCGCGCGGCCGTTGCAGCCGAAGCCTATCCCGGCCCAGACGCCTTCGAGGCCGATCTGCGAATCCTGCGCGACAGCCTGGTCTCGCACCACGGCGAGGTGTTCGCCGACGACCGGCTGAACGATCTGATCACGTCGGTGGAAATCTTCGGCTTCCACATGGCGACCCTGGACCTGCGCCAGAACTCGGATGTCCATGAGCGGGTCGTCGCCGATCTGCTGAAGACGGCCGGGGTCTGCGACGACTATTCCGCCCTGGACGAGGAGGGCCGGCTGGCGGTGCTGGCGGCCGAACTGGCCTCGCCGCGCCTGCTGTTCAGCCCCTATGCCGACTATGCGGCCGAGACCCTGAAGGAGCGGGCCATCCTCCAGGCCGCCGCCGACGCCCTGGCCGCCTTCGGCCCCCAGGCGATCCGCACCCATATCGTCTCCAAGACCGACGCGGCCTCGGACCTCTTGGAGGTCTATCTGCTGCTGAAGGAGGTCGGGCTTTACCGCCCCGAAGACCCCGCCGCCTGCCCGATCCAGGCGGCGCCCCTGTTCGAGACCATCGAGGACCTGCGCGCCTCCCGCCCCACCCTGGAGCGGCTGCTGAAGGAACCCTCCGCCCTGGCCGTCGCCAAGGCGCGCGGGGTGCAGGAGGTGATGATCGGCTATTCCGACTCCAACAAGGACGGCTCCTATCTGACTTCGGGCTGGGAGCTGCACGAGGCGTCGCGCGCCCTGGTCGAGGTCACCCAAGCCGCCGGTCTGAAGCTGCAGCTGTTCCACGGGCGCGGCGGCACGGTCGGACGCGGCGGCGGCTCGGCCTTCGCTGGGGTCCTGGCCCAGCCGGAGGGCACGGTCCAGGGCCGGATCCGCACGACCGAACAGGGCGAGGTCATCGCCAACAAATACGGCGAGCCGGAGATCGCCCTGCGCAATCTGGACGCCCTGACCTGCGGCGCCGTGCTGGCCTCCCTGGGCCAGGGACGGGACCAGGCCTTCACCGCCGAACACGGCGCCACCCTGTCGGACCTGTCGGCCCGGTCGATGGCCGCCTATCGCAAGCTGGTCTATGAGACCCAGGGCTTCGTCGACTATTACCGCGCCGCCACCCCCATCGCCGAGATCGCCGATCTGAAGATCGGCTCGCGCCCGTCGTCGCGGACCGCCTCGACCCGGATCGAGGATCTGCGCGCCATTCCGTGGGTGTTCAGCTGGTCCCAGAGCCGGGTCATGCTGCCCGGCTGGTTCGGCTTCGGCTCGGCGGTCCAGGGCTGCGACATGGACGAGCTGAAGGCGATGGCCGAGGCCTGGCCCTTCTTCAAGACCTTGGTTCAGAACATGGAGATGGTCATGGCCAAGTCGGACATGACCATCGCCCGCCGCTACGCCACCCTGGTCAGCGACGCGGGTCTGGCCGCCGCCATCTTCGGCGAAATCCGCGACGAATGGCAGAGGACGCACGACGCCATCCTGGCCATCACCGGCCATGACAAGCTGCTGGGCGGCCAGCCGGAACTGGACCGTCTGATCCGCCTGCGGATGCCCTATGTCGAGCCGCTGAACCATGTGCAGATCGAGCTGATCCGCCGCCGCCGCGCCGGCGACGAAGATCCGCGGGTGCGCGAGGGAATCCTGCTGGCGATCAACGGGGTGGCGGCGGGGCTGAGGAACAGCGGCTGATTTCCGCCGACACCCTAAATCCGATTTAATTCAACCGTCACAGATCGGCGCCGTAATTCTCACTGCGGCGTTACAGAAGAAAGCTATTGCGCCTTCATCGTCACTTCGGGCGATTATCGTTCCCTAGGAGCTAAAACGATGAAGGTTCTTTCCCCCGTTCTCTTCGCCGTCGCCGTCCTGTCCGCCTCCTCCGCCCTGGCTCAGGACGTCCGGATCCCCTTCGGCGATCTGGACCTGGCCTCGACGGCCGGCGCCGCCGCCTTCGACGCCCGCGTCCATCAGGCGGCCGAGCGTCTGTGCCGCGACATCAGCTTCACCGCCGGCCAGATCACCAATCGCCGCTCCTGCCGCGCGGCTGTGCGGGCCGAGGCTCTGAGCCGGCTGCCGCGCCTCCACCGCGTCCAATACGTCAGCGCGTCGCGAGACGTCCGCCCCGTCGTTCGCGCCGCGACCGCCTCCGGCGAAAGCTGACCGTTCGGATCGGCGAGGGGCCTCAGCGTCCCTCGCCGGTCTCTTGCGTCACAGCCATTTCGTCCGTTTGAACGTGATGTAGAGACCGACGCAGACGGCGGCCATCACCGCCATGACGGCCGGATAGCCGTAGCGCCAGTGCAGTTCCGGCATGTGTTCGAAATTCATGCCATAGATGCCGGCGATGGCGGTGGGCACGGCCAGCAGCGCCGCCCAGGAGGCGAGCTTGCGGGTGATGACCCCCTGCCTCTGCTGTTCCAGCAGATTGGCGACTTCAAAGACGGACGACAGGATCTCGGTCAGGCCGTTCAGGCGGCTGTTGACCCGTCGGACATGGTCGCCGACGTCGCGGAAATAGGGTCGGACGTCGGGGTCGATACAGGGCAGGTCCAGAGACTGGAGCTTGCCCGCCACCTCCTCCATCGGCCCCAGGATGCGGCGAAACTTCAGCAGTTCGCGGCGCAGGGTGAACAGGCGGCGGATTTCGTTGCGCGACAGAAACGCCTCTAGCGCCCTCTGCTCGATCTCCAGCACGGCGTCCTCGGAATGGTCGACGATGGGCACATAGGCGTCGACGATGAAGTCGAGAACGCCATGCAGCACGAAATCCGGCCCGGTCCGCAGCTGGGCCGGCGAGGCCTCCAGCTGGGTCCGCAAGGCCGTGTGGGCGCGGTTTGAGCCGTGACGGATGCTGATGACGTGGTCATCCCCCACAAAGACGTGGGTTTCGCCGTACTGGATATGGTCCTCGATCTTTTCCGCCGTCCGGGCGACCACGAACAGCTCGCGACCATAGACCTCGACCTTGGGCATCTGATGGGCCGACAGGGCGTCCTCGACCGCCAGGGGGTGCAGGTTGAAGCGCCGGACCAGAACCTCGAACTCGGCGTCGGTCGGGTCGTGCAGGCCGATCCAGACGAACTCGCCGGGCTGCAGGGCCAGTCCTTCGGGGGTCAGAGGCGCGGCGCGCTCCCTTTGACCGTCGCGATAGACGTAGGAGGCGACGACGGGCATGGGCGCTTCTTCTTTCTTCGGCAGTCCTCCCGACTTAGGCCAGACCGCGCGCAAACGAAACGGCCGGCGGATCGCTCCGCCGGCCGCAAACGTCATTCAGCCCGTTGGGGTCTCAAACAGGCCCCGGATCAGGAAACCGGGAAGCCCCGGACCTTCAGCAGAGCCGCCACGTCGGGGTCGCGGCCGCGGAAGGCGCGGTAGGCCTCGGCCCGGTCGGTGGTGTTGCCTGGCGCCAGCATGATCGACTTGAAGCGACCGGCGATGTCCGGATTGAAGACGTCGCCCGACTCCTCGAAATAGGCCCAAGTGTCGGCGTCCATCGTCTCGGACCACAGATAGCTGTAATAGCCGGCCGAATAGGCGTCGGACGTGAACAGGTGATTGAACTGCGGCAGCCGGTGCCGCATCACGATCTCCTTGGGCATGCCGATGCGGGCCAGGCTGGCCTTTTCGAAGGCGTCGATGTCGGTCGGCGGCACGGCCTGGGTGTGCAGATCCATGTCGACGATGGCCGAGGACAGATAGCTGACCGTCGCATAGCCCTGGTTGAAGGTGGACGAGGCCTGGATCTTGTCCACCAGGGCCTGAGGCATGGCTTCGCCGGTCTGATAATGTTTCAGATAGCCGTCCAGGATCGGCCGGCTCAGCACCCAGTGCTCGTGCACTTGCGACGGATATTCGACGAAGTCGCGCGGCGTATTGCCGAACGACGGATAGGTCACGTTCGACGAGAAATAGTGCAGGGTGTGGCCGAACTCGTGGAACAGGGTCTCGGCGTCGTCCAGCGAGATCAGCACCGGCTCGCCCGGCTCGGGCTTAGTGAAGTTGTTGTTGTTGGAGCCCAGGATCACCTTGGATCCGTCCAGGGTCGAGAAGGACCGATAGGTGGTCATCCAGGCGCCCGAACGCTTGCCCGGACGGGCGTAGTCGTCAGTGTAATACAGGCCGATCAGCTTGCCGGTGGCCTTGTCGTGCAGCTCATAGACCTCGACGTCCGGCTCGAAGGTCGGAACTGAGCCCTTGGGCAGTTTGGTGAATTTGAAGCCGTACAGACGCTCGGCCATGGCGAAGGAGCCGGCGCGGACCGCGTTCAGCTCGAAATAGGGCTTCAGCTGGTTCTGATCCAGGTCGTACTTGGCCTTACGCACCTTCTCGGCGAAGTAGAGATAGTCCCAGGGTTCGATGTCGAAACCGGCGATCGCCTTCATGTCGGCGACCTCTTCGGCGACGCGGGCCTTGGCCGGGGCCCAGACGCGGTCCATCAGATTTTGCGCATTGGCTGGGGTCTTGGCCATGGTGTCCTGCATCCGCAGTTCCGCATGGTTGCGATAGCCCAACAGCTTGGCGCGCTGGTCCCGCAGCTTCACGATCTCGGCGATGGTCGAGTTGGTGTCGTTGGCGTCGCCGTTGTCGCCGCGGTTGACGAACTTCTTCCAGACCTGCTCGCGCAGGGCCCGGTCGTCGGCGAAGGTCAGGAAGGGGTCCACGGCCGAACGGGTGTTCAGAATGGCCCAGCCCTGCAGATTGCGGCTGCGCGCGGCCGAGGCGGCGGCGGCCTTGTTCGAGGCGGGCAGGCCGGCGACGCCGGCTTCGTTGGGGATCAGGGTCCAGCTGTTCTCATCAGCCACCACCTTCTGGCCGAAACGGGTGAAGGCGTTGGACAGGGCGGTGTTGATCCGGCCCAGCTCGGCCTTGCCGGCCGCGTCCAGATTGGCGCCGGAGCGGATGAAGGCGTCGCGGCGACGTTCGGCCAGACGCTTCTGCTGGGGGCTGAGGCCCATGGCGTCGGCGTTGTCGGCGACGGTCTTGATGCGCTGGAACAGCTTTTCGTTGAAGGTGATCTCGTCCGAGGCGGCCGACAGGATGGGCGACAGTTCGGTGTCGACGGCGTCATAGGCCTCGCCGCCGATGTTGGAGGTCATGACGCCATAGATGTTCGACGCCCGGTCCAGCGGCTCGCCGGCCAGCTCCATCGCCGCCAGGGTGTTGGCGAAGGTGGGCGGTTCGGGATTATTCGCAATGGCCGCGATGTCGGCCCGCTGCAGCTCGATTCCCTCCAGCATGGCTTCGCGCAGCTTGGCCGGCGTCACCTTGTCGAAAGGCGGCACGCCGTCATAGGGGCCGGTCCAGGGCTGGAGCAGTTCGGCCTTCGGCGTCGCCTTGGGCAGGACGGCGCGGGCGATCCGGGCCTCTTCGGCGAGGTCCATGGCGGCGGGCGCCGAGCCGGCCGGGGCGGCGCCGGAGCCGGTGGAGGCGCAGGCCGAGAGGGCCATCAGGCTGCCGCCCGCGATGAGAAGCTGGCGTCTGTGCATGGAATGCTCCGTGAAAAGGTCATGTCGCGGTCACACTTAGGCGCGCCGGGGCGGATCGTCACCTGTCCGACCCGTTAAAGCCCCGTAATCTTGTTGGAAGGATCGTCGCACTGTTCTAAAGCGCGGTCATGGCTATTGGCGTTTTCGACTCCGGCGTGGGCGGCCTGACCGTCCATCGTGAACTGACGCAGCGGTTTCCGCAGCGCGACTTCATCTATCTGGCGGACCAGGCCCACGCCCCCTACGGCGGACGCGGCGGCGAGGACATCGTCGAACTGACCAAGGCCGGGTGCGAGCGACTGTTCGAGGCCGGCGCCTCGGTCGTGGTCCTGGCCTGCAACACCGCCAGCGCCATCGCCCTGCGCCGCCTGCAACAGACTTGGATCCCCGGCCTGCGCGAGCGGCTGGGCCGGCCGGTCAATGTGCTGGGCATCATCGTGCCGACCATCGAGGCCGCGACGGGCCTGCCCTGGAGTTTCGAGGCCGAACGTCCCCAGGAGGGTGAAAAGATCCAGGCGGTGGACATCACCGGCGTCTTCTGCACCGCCGCCACCGCCATCAGCCGCGTGTTCGAGATCGAGATCGACAAACGGCGCGAGGACATCGCCGTCTTCTGCGAACCCTGCCCCGGCCTGGCCGGCCTGATCGAACTGGGCGCCCCGGTCGAAGAACTGACGGTCGTGGTCAATGATCACGTGGACGCGCTGCGCCGCCGCATCGGCCGCCACCCGGACAAGGCCATATTGGGCTGCACCCACTATGAGATCATCGCCGAACTGTTCGCCGCCGCCCTCCCGCCTGGGACGGCCCTGATCGAGCAGCCGACGGCGGTGGCCGACGCCCTGGACCGCTATTTCGCCCGCCATCCCGAATACGCCCTGGGCGACAGTGGTCGTCGCGACTTCCTGACCACGGGCCAGGCCGGGCCCCAGTCGGACCTGGTCGCCCGCTTCTGGGGCGCCCCTCTGACGTTCGATCAGGCTTAAGCTCGGCGGCTCAACACCCCGGACAATCCGGCAAGGGCTCGCTCTCCAGCTGGAGCGTGGTGTGGCGGATCGCATGGCGTCGCGCCACCGCCTGAGCCTCTCGCAGAAGCATGTCGCCGTCCGTCCGGTCGTGGACCAGGTGGGCCGTCAGGGCGGTCTCGGTCGTGGACAGGGCCCAGACGTGCAGGTCGTGCACCGCGCGCACGCCCGGCAGGGCGCACAGTCCCTGTTCCAGCGCCGTCATGTCGACGTCGTCCGGCGCCCCGTCCATCGCCAGATGGACCGAATCCTTCAGCAGGCCCCAGGTCGACCACAGGATGACGGCGACGATGACCAGGCTGACGATCGGATCGACCACGGACCAGCCGGTCAGCAGAATCATGCCCCCCGCCAGGACGACGCCCAAGGACACTCCCGCGTCGGCCATCATGTGCAGATAGGCGCCGCGCGCGTTCAGATCGTGCTGGGACTTCATGAACAGCAGGGCCGTGCCCAGATTGATGATGAAGCCGACGGCGGCCACCGTCATGATGACACCCGAGCCGACCGGCGCCGGTTCCGCAAACCGCCGCACGGCCTCGAAGGCGATGGCGCCGCAGGCGAAGATCAGCAGCACGGCGTTGGCCAGGGCCGCCAGGACCGTCGCCTTGCCGAAACCGTAGGTGCTCCGTCCGCCCGCCGCCCCGTGCGCCCCGCGCCGCGCCAGCCAGGCCGCCCCGCCGGCCATGGCCAGGCCCAGGACATCCGACAGATTATGGCCGGCGTCGGCCAGGAGAGCGGTGGAATCCGCGATCAGCCCGGCCGCGAATTCGCAGACCACAAAGGCCAGATTGACCGCCAGGCCGACGGCGTAGCGCCAGTCTCCGGTGTCCACGGGGCCATGGGCGTGCCCGTGGCCGTGATGGTGATGATGACGTCCCCCGTGCGCGTGGTGATGACCGTCGTGCGCATGATCATGCTCGTGATCATGGTCGTGGTGGGCGGAGGGGCTTTCGGGCTGGGCTGTCATGGCTCTCGCCTATACGCCAATTCCGCAAACAGCGAAGCTGCTACATGATAACGCTTTGAATGTTATCATGTAATATCCCATCAATGCTGATGCAGCGCGACCAGCAGCCCCAGGCCGATCAGGGCCAGGCCCAGCACCGCGCCTTCATAGCGCGCCCATCGCTCCAGCCGCAGGATTGAGGCGCCCGCACTGGCCAGGGCCGTGAAGACGGCCATGCCGGCGATGGTGCCCAGGGCGAAGATCAGGGTCAGCAGGGCCAGGGCCGTCATCCCCTCCGAGGCCGAAGACAGATAGATGGGCAAGAGGACCTCGCCCGGGGACACGGCCATCATCGCCACCAGACCCAGGAAGGCCGCCTTGTCCGATACGGCGGGGGCGGCGATTTCCAACGCGGGGCCGCCCGCCACGGCCGGGCGTTTCAGCGTGGCCCGCGCCAGATAGAAGGCGCCGAACAGGAACAGCAGGACGGCGGCAAGATGCGGCAGCAGACCCTCCACCCAGCGCTCGAGCGCCAGGCCCGCCGCCACGATCAGCCCGCCGACCAGGGCGGTGGTGGCGATATGGGCCAGGCCGGCGACGGCCACCACCGCCAGCACCCGCGACGCGCGCCAGCCCTGCGCCCGCCCCACCAGGGTGAAGGGCAGCCAGTGGGTCGGGAGGGCCGCATGCAGGAAGGCCGCGACGAAGCCGCCTCCCAGGAGAGACAACAGGACAGGCGGGTCGGACGGCGGGGACATGACCGGCCCTATAGCTTGTTACTTTATAACAGTCGAGCCCAAATCGCCCCTACAGCCAGTCGGCGAAAGGCTCGCGGTCCAGCATCTCCTCATAGGTGGGGCGGGGGCGGATCACCGCCCACTGCTCGCCGTCCACCAGAACCTCGGGGACCAGGGGCCGGCTGTTGTACTCGCTGGCCATGACGGCCCCATAGGCGCCGGCGCCGGTGAAGACCACCAGATCCTCGGGCTCCAGCGGCGGCAGGAGCCGGTCGCGGGCGAAGGTGTCGCCGGTCTCGCACACGGGGCCGACCACATCATAGGGCCGGGCCGCGCCGGGCCGGGGATTGACCGGGCGGATGTCGTGATAGGCGTCATACAGGGCCGGACGCATCAGATCGTTCATCGCCGCATCCAGCACCAGGAAGCGGCGGCCGTCCGAGCGTTCATTGACCTGGATCACCTGGCTCAGCAGCACCCCGGCGTTGGCGGCCAGAAGACGGCCGGGCTCGAAGGCCGCCTCGACCTCCAGCCCCGCCAGGACGCGGGCCGCCATGGCGACATAGTCGGCCGGAGACGGCGGCTCCGTCCCGCCGGCGTAGGGCACGCCCAGGCCGCCGCCCAGGTCGAGCCGGGTCACGGCGTGGCCCTGGCGTCTCAGCTCGCGGGTCATGTCGGCCAGGATCGTGAAGGCCGCCTCCAGCGGCGCCAGGTCGGTGATCTGGCTGCCGATATGACAGGCCAGGCCCACGGGCGTGGCGTGGGGCGAGGCCGAGGCGCGGGCGTAGAGCGCCATCGCCTCCTCGACCGGCACGCCGAACTTGTCGCCCTTGCCGCCCGTCGTGATCTTGGCGTGGCCGCCGGCCCCGACGTTCGGATTGACCCGCACGGCGACGGCCGGGGCGGCCTGCATCAGGGCGGCGACGGCGATCAGCCGGTCCAGTTCGGCCCCGGACTCGATATTGATCTGGCGCACCCCGATGCTGATGGCGAAGGCGATCTCCATGTCGGTCTTGCCGACGCCGGAGAAGATGATCTTGTCGGCCGGCACCCCGGCGGCCAAGGCCCGGCGGATCTCCCCTTCCGAAACCGTATCGGCGCCCGACCCCAGCCGGGCCAGGGTCGCCAGGACCGAAAGGTTGGAGTTGGCCTTGACCGCAAAGGCGATCAGGGCCTCGCCCAGGGCGTCGCGGTGCGCGTCGGCGGCGGCGCGCAGCAGGCCATAGTGCCGCTTCAGCGTCGCGGTCGAATAGACATAGACGGGCGTGCCCACCTCGTCGGCGATCAGGTCCAGCGGCGCGCCTTCGGCGTGCAGGGCGCCGTTCTTGAGATCGAAATGGTGCAAGGCGGCCTAGCGGGGGTCGTTGGCGGCGGGATTGGCGCCGAAGGGATTGGAGGGGCCGCCGTCGATCGGCACGCTGCTGGACGGCCGGTTGATGGTCGCCGGCTCGGGCAGGCTGGGGGCGCGGCTGCTGCGGGGGGCCCGCTCGGTCTCGCGCCTGGGCGATTCCAGATCGGCCATACGACCGCAGCCGGCGACCGACAGGGCGAGCAGGCCCGCGAGGATCAGGGTCTTTTTCCCAAAGACGTTCATAGGCGGGCTCTCCAGTCGGCGATGCGCGCGCGGACCTGTTCCGGCGCGGTGCCGCCATAGCTCTGACGGCTCCGGCACGAAGCCTCGGCGGTCAGCACCTTGTAAACCGCTTCCGTGATCCCCGGCTCGAGTTTCTGCATTTCTTCCAGCGGCAGTTGCGACAGGTCCACGCCCAGGGCTTCCGCCTGTTTCACCGCCGCGCCCGTGACGTGGTGCGCCTTGCGGAAGGGCAGGTTCAGTTCGCGCACCAGCCAGTCGGCGAGGTCCGTCGCGGTCGAGAAGCCGGCGCCGGCTGCGGCCGCCATCCGTTCGGTATTGGGCCGCAAGGCCGAGACCATGGCGGTCATGGCGACCAGGGCCAGGTCCAGGGCGTCGAACGCCTCGAACACCGGCGGCTTGTCCTCCTGCATGTCCTTGGAATAGGCCAGCGGCAGGCCCTTCATTACGGTGGACAGGGCGACCAGCGATCCCATGATCCGGCCGGTCTTGGCGCGCACCAGTTCGGCGGCGTCGGGATTGCGCTTCTGCGGCATGATCGACGAACCGGTGGTCAGGTCGTCCGGCAGGGTGGCGAAGCCGAACATAGGCGTCATCCAGACCACGATCTCTTCCGCCAGGCGCGACAGATGGCCCGCGGTGATCGAGGCGGCGGCCAGGCTTTCCAGGGCGAAGTCGCGGTCCGAGACGGCGTCCAGCGAATTGGCCATCGGCCGGTCGAAGCCCAGCTCGGCCGCCGTCATGTGGCGGTCGATCGGGAAGGGCGAGCCGGCCAGGGCGGCGGCGCCCAGGGGGCTTTCGTTCATCCGCGTCCGGGCGTCGGCGAAGCGGCCGGCGTCACGGCCGAACATTTCGACATAGGCCATCAGATGGTGGCCCAGGGTCACCGGCTGGGCGGTCTGCAGATGGGTGAAGCCGGGCATCAGGTCGGCCGCATGCTGTTCGGCCCGGTCCAGAAGCGCGGCCTGCAAGGCCTTCAGCTGGGCGATCGAGCGGTCGCAGGCGTCGCGGACCCACAGGCGGAAGTCCAGGGCCACCTGGTCGTTGCGGCTGCGGGCGGTGTGCAGCCGGCCCGACGGCTCGCCGATCAGCTCGGACAGCCGGGCCTCCACATTCATGTGGATGTCCTCGAACTGGTCGCGGAAGGGGAAGGTTCCGTTCAGAATCTCAGCCTCGACGGCGTCCAGCCCCTTCAGAATGGCCTCGGCGTCCGCCGACTGGATCACGCCCTGTTTGGCCAGCATCCGACAATGGGCGCGCGATCCGGCCAGATCCTGACGCCACAGACGCCGGTCCACCCCGATGGAGACGTTGATCGCCTGCATGATCTCGGCGGGGCGCGACGAAAAGCGGCCGCCCCACATGTCTTGACCTGCGGGCTTCGCCGGGGCCTTAGAAGCATCGACTTGGGCGGTATCGGAGGCGGCGTCGGTCATGAGTGGCTCGAGAAAGGCGATCTGGGCGGTCGTCGGCGCTCTGGTGCTGATCAGCACGCTCGCCGGCGCCGGCGGCTTGGCGATGTCGCTATACGCCAATCATAGGCAGAAGGCGCAACCCCAGACGACGCCCGTCGCAAAAAGCGATCTGGCCCGGTTCGCCGTCGGGCCGCTGGCGGCGCTCGAAACCCCGTCCGAACTGAAGCGCGCGCCCGAATATATGTTCCGCGACCGCAACGGCACGGCCGTGCGGTTCTCGACCTTCGAGGGCAAGGTGGTGGTGGTCAATCTGTGGGCCATGTGGTGCGCCCCCTGCCGCACCGAAATGCCGACCCTGGCGGCCCTGGCCCGGTCTTATCAGACCAATGAGGATCTGATCGTCCTGCCGATCAATGTCGACGCCACCGCCGACGCCCTGGCCGACGCCAGGAGCTTCATCGACGTGCACGAGCCTCTGCCGCTGTACAGCGACATCCGCTTCCAACTGCCGTTCGAGTTTCCGGGCAAGGGCAAGATGCCCCAGACCGTCTTCCTGGATCGCGAAGGCCGCATCCGCGCGATCTTTGCGGGCGAGGCCGACTGGAACAGTCCCGAGGCCCACGCCCTGATCGACGCCCTGCTGGCGGAAGGCGCGCCCGCCGCCTGATCCGGGGGGAGCCTCAGTTTTCGTCGGGCACGCGCCGGTCGGTCGCGGGGTCCACGGCGCCCGGCCGACCTTCGGCGGCGGCCTCGGCCTGGTTTTCCTCCAGCTTGTCGGCGACCTTGCCGGCCCCGCTCTCGATCGCCTGAGCCGCCTTCATGGCGCCGGACTCGATCACTTCGCCGGCCTGGGACGCCGCCTCGGCGGTGTTGTCGGCGGCCGCCTCGGCATGGGCCTCGGTCTTTTCCTGCTCCGCCTGGGTGCAGGCGGCGGCGGTGAGGGCCAGGGCGGCGGCGACGGTCAGCAGCATCGACTTGCGGATGGTCATGCGAATTCTCCGGTCAAGGTTGTCCGCCGGTGAACGCCGCAGGGGCGTACCGGTTGCGCCTGTGGCCGAACCGTCGATGTCGGAGAACAAGGGGAAGGTGGTGACTGGAGGCGGGATCGAACCGCCGACCTGTGGGTTATGAATCCACCGCTCTAACCATCTGAGCTACCCAGTCGTATCCCGCATCCGGGCCTTCGCGAGGCCTGGGCCAGCGCGAAAGAGGCGTGCGTATATCGCCGTCGCGCGCGCGGTTCAAGTCGTGTCGATGCAGATCGTGCGGCGATAGGGCGCAAGACGGGGCAGGAGCGGACAGATAACGCTGGGGTTTCTTCGTTACCGACGCCCCCAACCCGCCCGGAGCCGCCCATGCGCCCCATCGCCCTCGCCGCCTCGACCGCCCTGCTCGTCCTCGCCGCCGCCTGCGGCGCGAACGGAGAGACCGCCTCCGCATCCGGCCAGTCGGGCGCCCCGCTGGAGACCCGGCCCGCCAACAATCCCGACCAGCAGCCCGTCTTCCCCGGCCAGACCCGGGCGCCGGGGGTGAAGACCGAACAGGCGATGCGCCACAGCGTGGTCGCCTCGGGCCTGTCGCATCCCTGGGGCCTGGCCCTGATGCCCGACGGGCGCTGGCTGGTGACGGAAAAGCCCGGCCGGTTGCGGATAATCACGGCCCAGGGCCAGGTCGGCGAACCGGTCCAGGGCCTGCCCCGCGTCGATGCGCGCGGCCAGGGCGGCCTGCTGGACGTCGTCGTCAGCCCCGGCTTCGCCCAGGACCGTCTGATCTACTGGAGCTATGCGGAGCCTCGGGACGGCGGCAACGCCACCTCGGTCGCACGGGGGCGGCTGTCCGACGACGGCGCGCGGGTGGACAATGTCCAGGTCGTCTTCCGCGCCCTGCCCGCCTATGACGGCGACAAACATTTCGGCTCGTCCCTGGCCTTTGCGCCGGACGGCAAGCTGTTCATCACCCTGGGTGAACGCTCCGACCGGCCGATGCGGCCCCAGGCCCAGGATCTGGGCTCGCACATGGGCAAGACCATCCGCATCAACGCCGACGGCACGGTTCCCCAGGACAATCCCTTCGTCGGCCGCGCCGGCGCCCTGCCCGAGATCTGGAGCCTGGGCCACCGCAACGTCCAGGGGATCGCCGTCCAGCCCGGCACGGGCGCGATCTGGACCATCGAGCACGGGACGCGCGGCGGCGACGAGGTCAATCTGGACAGGGCGGGCCTGAACTACGGCTGGCCCGACGCGGCTTACGGCGTCGAATATGCGGGCGGCGCGATCAACAGCGGCGCGACCCAGAAGGCCGGCACGGAACAGCCCGTCTATTATTGGGATCCGGTCATCGCGCCGGGTGGGGCGGTCTTCTACCAGGGCGCCATGTTCCCGGCCTGGGACGGCGATCTGCTGGTCACCGCGCTGAAGGAGAAGCATATCGCCCGGCTGGTGATCGAAAATGATCGCGTCGTCGGGGAAGAGCGGCTGCTGACCGACCTGGGCGAGCGTGTGCGCGACGTGGCGATCGGCCCAGACGGCGCCGTCTGGGCGATCACCGACGAGAGCGACGGAAAATTGGTCCGACTGGCTGCGGCCGAGTAGTCTTTAGCGAAGCGCGGGCCCCGCCCCTGCGGGCCTCGCCCATAGGAGAATACCATGCGCCACGCCACATCCTGCATATGGGCGGCGACCCTGGTCGCCCTGCCTTTGATCGCCGCCTGCGCCTCGACCGGCGTCGAAAACCGCTACCAGACCGAGTTGGACGCCCTGGAGGCGCGCTGTACGGCGCGGCAGGGGATATTGGTCACCACGGGTCTGCAGACCGGCCGTCCAGAGACCGACTACGCCTGCCAGATCAGCGGCGTCGCCAGCCGAATCCCCGGCGACTGACGGCTGGGGCGCCGCGCCTCGACCGCCTCACGCGCCTTGTTACTTGACGTTGACGTAAACGTAGGGTTCTTGGCGACCAAGCTTTGATCCGACCCGGCCGTAAGCCGCGCCGCCCTTTCCGGGCGACGTCGCTCCGGCCCAAAGATGGAGACTCCCTGTCATGGCTGACGCCTATATCTACGACGCCGTCCGCACACCCCGCGGCAAGGGCAAGAAGGACGGCTCGTTGCACGAGATCACCGGCCTCAGCCTGGCGACCCAGGTCCTGGAGGCCCTGCGCGACCGCAACGACCTGGACACCTCCAAGGTCGATGACGTCATCCTGGGCTGCGTCACGCCCGTGGGCGAACTGGGCGCCGACATCGCCCGCACCGCCGTTCTGTCCGCCGGCTGGTCGCAATATACGGCCGGGGTTCAGGTGAACCGCTTCTGCGCCTCGGGCCTGGAAGCCGTGAACATGGCCGCCGCCAAGGTGAAGTCCGGCGAGTCCGACTTCGCCGTCGGCGGCGGGGTCGAGGTCATGAGCCGCGTGCCCATGGGTTCGGACATGGGCGCCTGGCCGACCGATCCTTCGTCGGCCTTCCCGACCTATTTCGTGCCCCAGGGCGTGTCGGCCGACATGATCGCGACCAAGTACGGCTTCAGCCGCGACGACGTGGACGCCTATTCGGTCGAAAGCCACAAGCGCGCCGCCCGCTCCTGGGCCGAGGGCCGGTTCAACAAGTCGGTCATCGCCGTGAAGGATCAGCTGGGCCTGACCATTCTGGACCGCGACGAGACCATTCGTCCGAACACGGACATGCAGACCCTGGGCGGACTGAACCCCTCCTTCACCATGATGGGCGAAATGGCCTTCGACAGCGTGATCAACCAGCGCTATCCCGAGGTCGAGCGGGTCAACCACGTCCACACCCCCGGCAACTCCTCCGGCATCGTCGACGGTTCGGCGGGCGTGCTGATCGGTTCGCTTGAGGCCGGCCGGGCCCTGGGGCTGAAGCCGCGCGCCAAGATCCTGGGCGGCGCCTCGATCGGCTCGGAACCGTCGATCATGCTGACCGGACCCGAATATGTGTCCAAGAAGCTGCTCGGCAAGCTTGGCATGACGACCGACGACATCGACCTGTGGGAGTTGAACGAGGCCTTCGCCGCCGTGGTGCTGCGCTACATGCAGGCCATGAACATCCCGCACGACAAGATGAACGTCTGCGGCGGCGCCATCGCCATGGGCCACCCCCTGGGGGCCACCGGCGCCATCATCACGGGCACGGTGCTGGACGAGCTGGAGCGCTCGAACAAGTCGACGGCCCTGATCACCCTGTGCATCGGCGGGGGCATGGGCACCGCCACCGTCATCGAACGCGTCTGATCCATTGCTCCCCCATCGGGGGAGCTGTCAGCGAAGCTGACTGAGGGGGGCGAACCCATCGCCGGCGTCGGCGGCCGCCCCCTCCACCGCTTCGCGGTCCCCCTCCCCCGCTGGGGGAGGATCTGAGGAAGAGAGATTATGGAAAACTTCAAGATCGACATCGACGCCGACGGCATCGCCGTCATCGCCTTCGACGTGCCGGGCCGTTCGATGAACACCCTGACCAGCGCGGTGATGAAGGAGATCCCGGAACTGGTCGAACGGATCAAGACCGACGAAACCATCAAGGGCGCCGTCATCACCTCGGGCAAGGCCTCGGGCTTCTGCGCCGGCGCGGACCTGGGCGACATGGCGGGCGGCGTGCTTTCCGGCGGCGGCGACCTGCAGAAGGCCTTCGACGCCGGCTGGGCGCTGAACGGCGCCTTCCGCGCGCTGGAGACCTGCGGCAAGCCGGTGGCGGCGGCGATCAACGGCCTGGCCTTGGGCGGCGGGCTGGAGTTCACCCTGGCCTGCCACTATCGCGTGGTCGAGAACGACAACAAGATCCAGCTGGGCCTGCCCGAGATCAAGGTCGGCCTCTTCCCCGGCGGCGGCGGCACCCAGCGCCTGACCCGCCTGGTCGGGGTCCAGAACGCCATGATGGCCATGAGCGAGGGCAAGTCCTTCCGCCCCAATGACGCCAAGGGCGCCGGCATCGTCCATGAGGTGGTCGAGAAGGGCCAGTCGGTCGAGGCCGCCAAGGCCTGGATCAAGAACGGCGGCAAGGCCGTCCAGCCTTGGGACGACAAGTCCTTCAAACTGCCCGGCGGCGGCCCCTATCACCCGGCCGGCATCCAGAACTTCATGGTCGGCAACGCCATGCTGCGCAAACAGTCCTATGGCAACTATCCGGCCGTGGTGAACCTGATGAAGGCCGTCTACGAGGGAACCCAGGTTCCGATGGACGCGGCCCTGCGGATCGAGACCCGCTATTTCATCAAGACCCTGATGACGCCCCAGGCCCAGGCGATGATTCGATCGCTGTTCCTGTCCAAACAGGAGCTGGACAAGGGCGCCGTGCGTCCCGCGGGCGTGCCCAAGTCGGACCCGAAGAAGGTCTCGGTCCTGGGCGCCGGCATGATGGGCGCGGGCATCGCCTATGTGCAGGTCATGGCCGGCATCGAGACCGTGCTGATCGACCAGACCCAGGAAGCCGCCGACAAGGGCAAGGCTCATGTCGAGGAGCTGTTGAAGAAGCGTCTGTCGCGCGGTCAGATGACCCAGGAGAAGTATGACGCCACCCTGGCCCTGGTCACGGCGACGACCGACTATGACCACATCAAGGGTTCGGACCTGGTGATCGAGGCGGTGTTCGAAAACCGCGAGATCAAGGCCGATGTGACCAAGCGCGCCGAGGCCCAGCTGGTCGAAGGCGCCGTCTTCGGCTCCAACACCTCGACCCTGCCGATCACCGGCCTGGCCGAGGCCAGCGTGCGGCCCGAGGACTTCATCGGCATCCACTTCTTCTCGCCGGTCGATAAGATGATGCTGGTCGAGATCATCCTGGGTGAAAAGACGGGTCAGGCCGCCATCGCCAAGGCGCTGGACTATGTGCTGAAGATCAAGAAGACGCCGATCGTCGTCAATGACTCACGCGGCTTCTACACCTCGCGCTGCTTCTCCACCTTCCTGATGGAAGGCATGGCCATGCTGGAGGAGGGTTACGGCCCGGCCCTGATCGACAATGTCGGCCGGATGACCGGCATGCCGCGCGGCCCGCTGGAGATGCACGACGACGTCGCCCTGGACCTGTCCTACAAGATCGCCAAACAGACGGCGCTGGACCTGGGCGACAAATACGTCCCGACCGAAGGCGCCGACATTGTCGCCAAGATGGTCGAGGGCGGACGCTACGGCCGCAAGAACGGCAAGGGCTTCTATGACTATGACACCAAACCCAAGACGATCTGGAAGGGGCTGAGCGAACTGGCGCCGACCACCAAGGGCATCGATGCGCCCGAGGAGCCCGGCGCCTTCGCCCAGATCGACGAGCTGAAGACCCGCCTGCTGTATCGCCAAGCCGTCGAGGTCGCCCGCTGCTGGGCCGAGGGCGTCATCGACGACCCGCGCGAGGCCGACCTGGGCGCCATCCTGGGCTGGGGCTTCGCGCCCTGGACCGGCGGCCCGATCAGCATGATCGACGGCATCGGCCTGGCCAAGTTCGTCGAAACGGCGGATCGCCTGGCCGCGACCTATGGCGACCGGTTCAAGGTTCCGGAGCTGCTGCGCGACATGGCCGCCAAGAACGAGACCTTCTACGGCCGGTTCGCCCCGGAGAAGGCCGCCGCCTGATCGGTTGCGGAAAGTGTGAGTACGGAACGGGCGGCCTTCGGGTCGCCCGTTTTGGTTTGGGGCCTCGCTTGAAGTCTTATAGACCCGTGGTACACGAGAGCCACACCATCGGAGCGAGCAGTGATAGAAATCTCTTTGTCTTTCACAGGCGGCCTATCGGACGACCACGAAATCGACTTGTATGACGGCGCTCAAGCGCTCGTCGGCTTTCAACGTTCGCTTGCGATCACGACACATCTGATTTTAAACGGCGAAGTTATTACGCAGGCGCCGAAACTCAAAGGCGCCACAATATTAAGTCGACCCCCAGAAGATGGTAGTTGGAAGACGACGGCAGTTATCGCAACAACAATATTTACGTTAGGAACCGCTCCAAAAGACACGCCGATCGGCCATCTAATTAGCTCGGCCTATGACTACGTTGTTTCTGAATCTCTAGGTTTTCACGTTGATTATGACAAAAGCCTGGGACAGCAGATTGAGGAGCATCGGCGCGCGAACCCTGACTCTTTGGTTCCCGCGCTGCGAGAGACCCAGTTCGATAGCGTCATTGAGAAGTGTGAAACGGCCCTCAGAGACCTTCACCGACCCATTGTATTTTCCGAAACGGCACATCAAGGACGAATTATTGAGCGGCGTGGATCTACCGAAAAGCCTATTGGCCCCCCGCTTGATTGGAACACATGGGGCTATATCGCGCACACCCATCAAACAGATACGCCCCAAATATTTGAGGGTTGGGTCAGTAGCTACAATATGAATACATTTAAAGGACGAATATACATAAATAAGGAGGGGAGACCGATCCCATTTCAGCTATCAGAGGAAGTACGAGGCGTTGTATCCGTCGGCCTTATAACATCAAGCCTAACAATGAACGCAAGGCAGCGGCTAATTGATACAGGAAAACGGTATTTTTCGGCGTTTCGGAACGAGACTTCAAATGGACGTCTTAAGAGCCTTCTTATACTTAGGATATCTGACAGTATAGATACGCTATAAATCAAAAAAGACCCGCCCGACGCGAGGTCGGACGGGTCGCTCCGCCGCCCCTCGCGGGGTCGGTGGCGGGTCGCTTGGGGCGACGGAGTGTCCTTAAGGTCCGGAGAGGCTCAGCCTTCCAGATCCTGGCCTTCGTCCGGCTCGGGCGTGCCCAGCAGTTCGTCGGCGATCTTGTTGGTCGAGGCGCGCACCGCCTTTTCGATCGAGGCGGCGATGTCGGGGTTCTGTTTAAGGAATTCGCGCACATTCTCGCGGCCCTGACCGATCCGGGTCGAGTCATAGCTGAACCAGCTGCCCGACTTCTCGATCACCCCGGCCTTGACGCCCAGGTCGATCACCTCGCCCAGTTTGGAGATGCCCTCGCCGTACATGATGTCGAAGATGACCTCGCGGAACGGCGGGGCGACCTTGTTCTTGACCACCTTGACCCGGGTGGTGTTGCCGACCACCTCGTCGCGGTTCTTGATCGCACCGGTGCGGCGGATGTCCAGGCGCACCGAGGCGTAGAATTTCAGCGCATTGCCGCCCGTCGTCGTCTCGGGGCTGCCGTACATGACCCCGATCTTGTGGCGGATCTGGTTGATGAACAGGACGATGCATTTGGACTTGGAGATGGAGGCCGTCAGCTTGCGCAGCGCCTGGCTCATCAGACGGGCCTGAAGGCCGGGCAGGCTGTCGCCCATCTCGCCCTCGATTTCGGCGCGGGGCGTCAGGGCCGCGACCGAGTCGACCACCACGATGTCCACCGCGCCGGAGCGCACCAGGGTGTCCACGATCTCCAGCGCCTGTTCCCCGGCGTCGGGCTGGGACACCAAGAGATCGTCCAGGTTCACGCCCAGCTTCTGGGCGTAGACTGGATCCAGGGCGTGTTCGGCGTCGACGAAGGCGGCGACGCCGCCCTTCTTCTGCACCTCGGCCACCGTATGCAGGGCCAGGGTGGTCTTGCCGGAGGATTCCGGGCCGAACACCTCGATCACCCGCCCGACCGGCAGGCCGCCGATGCCGAGCGCCATATCCAAGCCCAGCGAGCCGGTCGAGACGCTTTCGATCTCGGCCACCACGCCGGCCTTGCCCAGTTTCATCACCGAGCCCTTGCCGAAGGCGCGATCGATCTGGGCGATCGCCGCCTCGAGAGCCCGTTGTTTTTCGCCGTCTTCCTTACCCACCAGTTTCAAAGCCGCCTGTGCCATTGCCTTCGTCTCCCTTGCCATGATTCCCGTCAGAAGCTTGGGAGAGACCCGCCATGGACCCGCCCCCGTTTGGTGAGGCCGACTATGTGCACGGTTTGTTCCGGTTCACAAGATGTTCTCATCAGAGACCGACGAATCTCTTCGAGTCTACGTCCGTTTCTGACGCATCACTCGGCGACGACGTCCACAGCCGAAGCCGGTTCGGCATGGCGCGCAGCGAGGGACAGGCCGCAGCCCAGGATCAGCACGGCCGTCGACAGGCCCGCGAGGGTGTGACTCCAAGGGCTGTGCGTTCCCGACGGCTCCCCCCGCATCGGCGCCAGGGGCCGGACCAGGACGAGGATCAGCAGGGCGATCAGGGCCAGGGCCCAGGCCTGGCTCATGCCCACGCCCAGGAAGATGAAATGGCCCAGGCCGAACAGCCAGCCGCCGACCAGGACCGTGACCACGGCCGCCGTCGCCAGGGCCGCCCACCGCTCCAGCCGGGCGCCGATCAGGGCGGCCAGAGCCGCCGCGAAGGCCGCCGCCAGGCCGGTCCAGACGAACAGCAGGGCCGCCTCGGGGGCGATCGCCTGAACCAGGCCGCCCAGAACCAGCACCAGGACGATCGCGCCCAGCCAGCCGCCCCAGACCGTCTCGTCCTCGCCGTCCGGCCAGAGGCTTAGGGCGACGCCGACCACGGCGGCGCCGAGCACCAGATAATCGACCCCGCCCAGGACCGTCGCCAGAACGGCCGCCGCCGCGACCACCCAGGCCAGCAACCGCCGCCCGATCAGGGCCCGCCCGGCCGTCAAGGCCAGCAGGACCGCCAGCACGGCCAGACCAGCCCCCGCCTCCATCCAAGGCAGGCGACGCAGCATCATGTAATAGGTCTCGGCGGAGTCGATTCGCTCGCCGATCGGCCCCGCCAGGACCCGCGCCGCCTGGGCCGCCACCATGCCGACGCTCAGCAGCCACAGGCCGCCGGTGAAGCCCTTCACCCCCTGTCTCCAGGTCAGGCCGGTCGCATGACGCGCGCCCCAGGCGGCGAAGGCCGTGAGCCCAAGGGCCAGAGCCAGCAGGCCCCAGCCCGTCTCAGGCCCATGGCGCAGAAGCCCCAGGCCGAAGACGTCGGAATAGACCGAGTTCCGCGTCGTCTGGGGCAGGGTCGGCGCGCGCAACAGGGCGTCGGCCGTCTCCAGCGCCTGGGCGCCGATATGCTGGACGCTGCCCTGGTCGAGAGCGTCCGGCGTCGAACCGGGCGAGTGGTACTGAGCCGGGCGGCCGAGGAAGGCCAGATTGATCCCCGCCAGTCCCCGGTCGGCGGCGATGGTGAAGTCGGTGCCGTTGGGCATCAGCCGATAGACGAAGACGGCGAGCGCATTGCTGGACGGCCCGCCCTCGGCCCGCCGCGCCGCCCGGGCGTACAGATCGACCGTCTGGGCGTTTCCGGGGCCGGTCTCGAACATCAGGGCCCGACCGCCGCCGCCCCGCGCCTCCAGGTTCACCACCGCCCCGACCCGGTCGCGCAGCGGATGTTCGCTGAAGAAGGCGCGCGCCCCGTCCAGGTTCAGCTCCTCGGCGTCGGTCAGGAGGACGATCAGTCCGCGATCGGCCGGTCCCCGCGCCTTGATCGCCCGCACGGCTTCCAGAACGGCGGCCACCCCGCTGGCGTCGTCGGCCGCCCCCGGCGACCCCGGCACGCTGTCGTAATGGGCCATCAGCACCACCAGAGGCAGGCGCGGGTTCCGGCCGGGCAGGACGCCGACCAGATTGACGGCAGAGACCCCTTCGGTGGAAAGGCCGTTCCGCTCCATCCGCCGCACGGCCGCCGGAGACAGGGCGCCGGCCTGAAACCTTGGCGACAGGCCCAGTTCCGCCATCCGGCCATAGAGATAGGCCTGGACCAGGGCGTGGTCGGTCGAGCCGACCGGCCGGGGCGCCCGCGCCATCAGCCGCACGTCCTGCATCGCCCTTTCGGCGGAAAAAGCGGCGGCCGGCGCGCTCGCCGGCTGGGGTCGAGGGGTCTGGGTGGTGAGCACGGCCAGACCCAGGGCCGCCGTCAGAGCCGCCAAAAACAAGACCAGCCGCATGCGATCCATCCCCCGAAGTCTCTAGCGGCACTAAGGACCGAGGCCGTGGCGTTTCGCAAGAGCGAGACGTCAGCGCCCCGTCAGCGTCCTGTCCGGTTCCGCTCGACCCGGTTGCCGACCGCCCCATCGCCGTCGTCGGCGCTGGAACCGAAGGGATAGCCCGCGTCGTCGGCGCAATAGCGCCGGTTTCCCTGGCGCGCGCCGACCACCACCGTGCGAGGTCGCAGCCAGCCGGCGCCCGAGAAGATATTGTCCGTGATCTGATTATAGGACGGCGTCTGGTGTCGGATCACCCCGTCCTCGCCGCAGTTGCGGTACAGAAAGATCCCGCCCCGACCGCCCAGGGCGAACCGGTTGCCGATGATGCGATTGGCGCCTGACCCGTCCACGGCGATCATTTCGCGCCCGGTGCGCAGGACGAAGTCGTTGTCCTGGATCAGGGCGCCCGCGCTTTCGGCGTCCAGATAGACGGCGGTGGAGACCGAACGGCCGGTGAAGCGCGATTCCCGGACGGTCGTCCGCGTCACCCCTGGTCCGACATAGAGGGGAATGGTCCCTGTCGCCTGAAACCGCACCTGCTCCAGCACGGTCTCGGACGGAGCCGCCGCCTGGGCTGCGGTCGTGTGGTCCGGGCGGCGGGACGAGGCCAGAAGATCCCGCATCGACCCGCCCGCCCCCATGCCCCAGATGCGGATGTTGCCGACGACGGTGCAGTGGCGCACCACCGCGCCGATCGGCCGGCTCCACCCCTGCGGTGTCTGGCGCGACCAGACGGCGACGGTGGGGGATTGGGCGGTCGCCTGACCCGGCTGGCGGATCGTCCCGCCGCCGCAGTCCAGACCGGCGCCTGAGGCTTCCGCCCCCTCGATCAGGACCGGACGGGACACGTTCGCCCCCGCCAGGACGGCGCGACACAGCAGCCGATAGGGGCGGTCGGAGGGGGTAGTCAGGTCGCGCACCTCCTGCGGCGTGCACGGTCTGGCGGCGGGGCGGGCGGCGGGACGGTCGTCGATCGGCGCCAGCAAGGACAGCAGCAGGAGGCCGACCATTTCAGTCAGCGGCCGTCGCCGCCAGGGCGGCCCGTTCGGCGGCGCATCCCGGATTGGTCAGGCCAGCGGCGCGGCGCGCCTCCAGCTCTCGCCGCGCCGCCTCCGCCTCGGCCTGGAAGGCCGGCGCGGCGATGATCTGTAAGGCGACGGCCCGCCCGAGGGCCGCGCCCGCCGCGACGTCGCTGGGAGAGTTCATCGCGCAAACCATTCGGCTGACGCCGATCTGACGTCCGATGCGGCGCACCGCGCTCGCATGATCCGGCTCCAGCGCGGCCAAGACCTCGGCATAGGCCGCGCCTGCCGCCGCGCCCAGGGACGGATAGGCGGCGCTGTCGCGCATCGCCGGCGTCAGCCGTTCGCAGGCCGGGCGGTCAGGATCGTTCGACACAGGCCGGGCGCGACGCGCGCGGGCCGCGACCTGTTCGGACACGGTCCGCACATCGTGAAACGCCTTGGCCGCCATCCGATCCAGCGTCTGTGTTTCTGCATCGCCTCCCAGCCGCAGCCCCAGGGCGCAGTCGAAATGTTGCAGGGCCAGGGGCGGACGAACCTCGGCGTGGGCGGTGGCCAGCAGCCACCGATCCGACTGTTCCAAGGCCCGGAACCGGTCCGACTGGTCGCGGTCTTGGCGGTCGGCGGCCGAGCCCGCATCGGGAGCGGACGGCGCGGCCTCAGCCAATCGCGCCAAGGCCTCGGGCGACAGATAGCCGCTGTCGGCCAGGACGAAGACCGGCGCGGGGGACGGCCGCCCCCCGCCCGCACAGGCCGACAGGACAAAGGCTGTCGTCAGAACCGCCGCGAAGGAAGCGGCGAACGGCTTCACCGCCCTTCGCTCCAGCTCAGCTGCACGGAGGTCTCTCCGCCTTCGCCGGGGGCGGCGACGACGTGGATATTGGTCGCACCCGCCGGGCCGCCGGCGGCGCCATAGGCGCGGGCGTCGCCCTGGTTCATCCCCATGACCGACGAAAGCCCGGCCTGTTCGGCCCGTTCACGATAAAAGGCCACCACCTCGTCGGGACTGGCGGAGGTGCGGAAGGTGACCAGGCCGCCGTCTCCGTCGGGTCCGGTCGCCGTCGTCCCCGGCTGATCCAAGACCGCGCCGGGATAAAGGGCGGCGTAGTCGGGCGCCCCCGGGGCGGCGGGCTCAACGCCGCCGCTTGAGGCGGGGGCGGCGGTTTCGGCGTCGGGCGCGACCGCAGTATCGACCGCCGCGGCCGGCGGCGCTTCAGTCGCTGCGGGGGCGGCGCGGCCTTGGGCCGTCTGGGCCTCCTCTCGGCCGCAAGCGGCGAGCGTCAATATCAGAAAGGCGGCCGAGGCCGCCGAAAGGCGTATCATCGGGGAATCGTCCCTTGGACCCGTGGTCGAGGCGGCACCGTGGCCTAAGGATGCGGCGCCAGCAAGGCGTTCAGTCGCCGCCGCGCCCGCCCTCGACCGGATCGCCCGCCTCGCCGGTGAAACGGCGGCCGGACTCTGCGACGGCGTTCGGCTCGGCGTTCGACGGCGATTGGGGGTCCGCCTCCGCACGCCCTTCGGCCGCCAGGGCCTCATTGATGACCGCAGAGTCGGGATCCTCGTCCGAACCGCTCGCCGAGCCGCCGCGCAGCGAACCCGCCCGCGTGTCCGACCCCGAATCCGATCCGTCCAGCGCCTCGATCAGAGCGTCGCCCATCTGACCCAGATCGGGCTTTTCGCCGACGTCCTGGGCCTCGCGCGCCTCGCGGCCCTCGATCTGGGGCTCCACAGCCTTGTCTTCGGTCACGGCGCCGTCTCCTGTTCTTTTCAGAGTCCCCGCTCAAAGCCCTTTGACGCAGTTCGGGTTCCCGGCGGGTCCGCAGACGCCCCGGCCCCGCAAACGCTCCGCCCCTTGAACCGCGACCGAGGCTGCCGATCTAAGCTCCATGATCCCCTTTTCCGTTCTCGATCTCTCTCCCATCGTCGAAGGGGGCGACGCCCGTCGCGCCTTCGACGAGACCCTGGCCCTGGCCCAGGCGGCCGATCGGCTGGGCTATCAGCGGTTCTGGCTGGCCGAGCATCACAACATGCCGGGCATCGCCGCGACCGCGACCGCGATCGTCATCGGTCACGTCGCGGCGGGCACCGAGCGGATCCGGGTCGGTTCGGGCGGGGTCATGTTGCCCAATCACGCGCCCCTGGTGGTCGCCGAACAGTTCGGCACTCTGGAGACCCTCTATCCCGGCCGTATCGACCTGGGCCTGGGTCGGGCGCCCGGAACCGACGGGGCCACGGCGCGCGCCCTGCGCCGCTATTTCGAGGGGGCGGACCATTTTCCGCGCGACGTGGTCGAACTGATCCAGTGGTTCGAGCCGGCCGCCGAGAACCAGCCGGTCCGGGCCGTGCCGGGCGCGGGGCTGCGCGTGCCGATCTGGCTCCTGGGCTCCAGCCTGTTCAGCGCTCAGCTGGCGGGGCAGCTGGGCCTGCCCTACGCCTTCGCCAGCCATTTTGCGCCGGAACTTCTTCTGGAGGCCCTGGCCCTCTATCGCCGCAACTTCACTCCGTCCGACCGGCTGGCGGCCCCTCACGCCATGGCCGTGCTGAACGTCTTCGCCGCCGAGACGGACGACGAGGGGGTCCGCCTGGCCACCTCGATGCAGCAGAGTTTCGCCCGGCTTTCGACCGGCAAGCCCGGACGCCTGCCGCCGCCGGTCGATGACATCGCCGCCGTTCTGACCCCCCAGCAGATCGAGAGCGCGCGCAGCCGCCTGACCTATTCCGCCGTCGGCGGGCCAGAGACCGTCAAAAAGCAGCTGTCGGACTTCATCGCCCTGACCCAGGTGGACGAGCTGATGATCACCGGCATGATGTTCGACAAGGCCGCGCGCATCCGCAGCCTGGAGATCGTAGCCGAGGCGCGTGAACGCCTGGCGGCCTGATCTTCGGACCGCAGGACGTCAGGCGCGCAGCTTGCCGCCCTGTTTCTCGACCGCCGCCACCACCTTGGCGCTCAGGGCCTCGATCTCGGCCTCGGCCAGGGTCGCCTCGCGCGGCTGGATCACGACTTCCAGGGCGACGGACTTGAAGCCCTCGTCCACCCCCTTGCCGCGATAGACGTCGAACACCCGGACGTCGGCGATCAGCGCCTTGTCGGCGCCGGCTGCGGCCCGGACCAGATCGCCGACCGGCTTGGCCTCTTCGACCACGAAGGCGAAATCGCGGGTCAGGGGCATGAAGGCCGACAGGTCGGCGGTTCCCCGCGCCTTGCCCGACCCGTTCTTGCCTTTCTGGCCGCGCGGCTCGGGCACGGCATCCAGCACGATTTCGAAGGCCAGCATGGGCGCATCGGCGTCCAGCGCCTTCAGCACGCGCGGATGCAGCTCGCCGAACTCGACCATCACATTCTTGGGCCCCAGCTGCAGGCGGGCCGAACGGCCGGGATGCCACCAGTCGCGGTTCTGGCCCTGGACCAGTTGCAGCGAGGCGACCGGGGCGCCGATCTCTTCCAGCACGGCGGTCAGATCGGCCTTCAGGGCGAACAGGGCGTCCTCTCCAACCCCGGCCCAGTGGCGGGCGGCGTGCGGGGCGACCAGGCCTGCGACGACGGTGCGCTGATCCGCCGGCCCGTCGCCCAGATAGATGGGGCCGATCTCGAACAGGGCGGCGTCGGCGAAGCCGCGCGCGGCGTTCCTCGCCGCCGCCTGGATCAGGTTCGGCAGGGCGGAAGGCCGCATGCAGTCCAGATCGGCCGCAATCGGGTTCTCCAGCACCAGCCGTTCGTCCCCGCCGCCGAACAGGGCGGCGGTCGATTGTTTGGTGAAGGACCAGGTGACGGCCTCGGCATAGCCAAGAGCGGCAAGCGCCCGGCGCGCCGTGCGGACGCGGGCCTGGCGGGGGCTCAGCACCCCGCCGGCGGGGCGGGCGACCTCGGGCAGGGGCGTGTCGGGCAGGCGGTCGAAGCCCTCGATCCGCGCCACCTCTTCCACCAGATCCGCCCGGCCCTCGACGTCGCGCCGCCACGAGGGGGGGGTGACGATCCAGGGTTCGGCCTGACCGGCCGGGGCGGCCTGAACCAGGAAGCCGAGCTGGCCCAGGATGGTCCCGATCCGATCCGTCGGCAGATCCATGCCGCTGAGCCGCTTCACATAGGCGGGGTCGAAGGCGAAGGGCGCCGGCCCAGCCGGGGGTTCGCCGACGAAGACGATCTCGGACGGTTCGCCGCCGCACAGGTCCAGGATCAGGCGGGTGGCCAGCTCCAAGCCGGGCGTGACCGAGACCGGATCGACGCCGCGCGCGAACCGATACTGGGCGTCGGAATGGATGCCGAGCGCACGGCCCGTCTGGGCGATGACCAGGGGGTCGAACCAGGCGCTTTCCAGGAAGACGTCGGTGGTGTCGTCGTCGCAGCCGGTGCTTTCGCCGCCCATGACCCCGCCCAGGCCGATGGGGCGCTCGCCCCCGGCGTCGGCGATGACGCAGTCGGCGGCGGAGACCGCATAGGTCTTGCCGTCCAGGGCGATCAGATGCTCGGGCTCGCCGCCCTCGATATGGGCTGTCCCGGCCGAAACCTGTCCGCCCCGCACCACGATCTCGGTCCCAGACAGCTTGGCCAGGTCATAGACGTGCAGCGGGCGGGCGCGGTCGTAGGCGATCAGATTGGTCACATCGACCAGGCGGTTGATCGGGCGCAGGCCGATGGCGGTCAGGCGTTTCTGCAGCCAAGCCGGCGACGGGCCGTTCTTGACGCCCCGGATCACCCGACCGGCGAAGACCGGGCACATCTCGGGCGCGTCCAGCCGCACGCTGATCGGCGACGGGAAGCCCCCGCGCACCACGGCGATGTCGAAATGCTTCAGCTTGCCGACGCCGGCGGCGGCCAGATCGCGCGCGATCCCCGCCACGCCCAGCCAGTCGGGCCGGTTCGGCGTGACCTCGAAGTCGATGACGGGTTCGGCGCCGAACAGGCCGGCGACCGGGATTCCCACCGGGATCTCCGGCGGCAGTTCCTGAATACCGTCGCTTTCGTCGGCCAGCTCAAGCTCGGAGGCCGAGCACAGCATGCCGTTGGACACCACGCCGCGCACCGGCTTCTCGACCAGGGTGACGCCAAGACCCGGCACATAGGCGCCGATGGGGGCGTAGATGGTGGTCAGGCCCGCCCGCGCGTTCGGGGCGCCGCAGACGATCTCCTTGATCCCGTCCACCGTCTCGACCTGACAGACCTGCAGCCGGTCGGCGTTGGGGTGGCGTTCGGCCGAAATGATCCGGGCCACGGTGAAGGGCGCGAGCTTGGCGGCCGGGTCGAGCACCTCCTCGACCTCCAGCCCGGCCATGGTCATGGCCTCGGCGATCTGATGGACGTCGGCCTCGGTTTCGAGGTGATCCTTGAGCCAGGAAAGGGTGAACTTCATGCCGGAACCCCGCCCAGAACCTGCTGAATATTGGTCAGAAACTCCGGCGTCCCGGTGAAGCCGACGCGCAGGAAGCGGCAGTTGACGAAGCTGCAGTCCTGGAAGGCGACCGTGCCGGTGACCTTTTCAGGGCCGACCGGCTGAAGCAGCAGATTACGCGGGTCGCCCATGGCGTCACCCATGTTGCAGCCGTCGAAGCTGCACCCGCCGACGGCCAGCAGCACAGCCGGCCCTTCCAGAAAGCAGTCGCGGAAGGTCTTGCCTGCGATCATCGCCTCGCCGCGCTGCGCGGCCTCAATGACCAGCTGCGGCAGCCAGATATGGACGCCCTCATAGGCGGGACCGGCCCCGATCAGGGGCAGTTTCAGCGTGTCGTCTTCGATCTTCATGATTCAGCTCAGGCCCGAAGCCGGATTGGGGGCCGCAAAGGCCGAGAAGCCGTAGTGCGCCAGCCAGCGCGTATCGGCCTCGAACATGGGGCGCAGGTCGGGCACGCCGTATTTCAGCATGGCCAGCCGATCCACCCCCATGCCGAAGGCGAAGCCCTGATATTCGTCCGGGTCGATGCCGCAGTTCTTCAGCACATTAGGATGCACCATGCCGCAGCCCAGGATCTCCAGCCAGTCGTCGCCGGTGTTGAACACCAGCTTCCCGCCGGATCGGTCGCAGCGGATGTCCATCTCCGCCGACGGTTCGGTGAAGGGGAAGTGGTGCGGACGGAAGCGCGCCTGAACCGCGTCCAGCTCGAAGAAGCGGGCGATGAAGGTCTGAAGCGTGGTCTTCAGATGGCCCATATGGATGTCGCGGTCGATCACCAGACCTTCGATCTGGTGGAACATCGGCGTGTGGGTGGCGTCGGAGTCCTTACGGAAGGTGCGCCCCGGCGCGACGATGCGGATCGGCGGCTTCTGGGACATCATGGTGCGGACCTGCACCGGGCTGGTGTGGGTCCGCAGCACCTTGCGCTCCCCCGTCTCGGGGTCCGGCTTCAGGAAGAAGGTGTCGTGCATCTCCCGCGCCGGATGTTTCGGCGGGAAGTTCAGGGCGGTGAAGTTGTGGAAGTCGTCCTCGATGTCCGGGCCTTCCGCGACCGCAAAGCCCATCTCGGCGAACAGGGCGATCATCTCGTCCATCACCTGCATGGTGGGGTGAACCCCGCCCTTCCTGCGCGGCCGGGCCGGCAAGGTCAGGTCGATCCGCTCGGCCTGGAGCCGGGCGTCCAGTTCGGCCGCCTCCAGCTCGGTCTTCCTGGCCGTGATGGCGGCGGCGACGCGGTCGCGCAGGCCGTTGATCATCGGCCCCTGTTCGCGGCGTTCGTCGGGGCTCATCGCCCCCATTCCCTTCAGCAGGCCGGAGACGGAGCCGGACTTGCCCAGGGCGGCGACGCGCACCTCTTCGAGGGCGGCGACGCTCTCTGCGCCGCCGATGGCGTTGATCAGGTCGAGTTCGAGTGTGGCGAGATCGGTCATTTGGGCCGTGCCTTAGCGGGCCGGAGCCGTTTCGTCACCCTTCAAGGCGCGGTTTGCGCCCCGGCGATGGCCTGAAGTTCCGACGCCGGCGCCTTGTTGGCCGCGACGATCCAGGCGGGCGGTTCGGGCTCCCAACGAATGGCTTCGCCGTCGGTGGCCTTCCAGCGGTGCAGCCACGAGATTCCGTTGGGCCGCACATAAGTGTCCGCATGAGCATAGATCGGGTCCGCCAGCGCCTCCTCCAGGGACACGAACCGATAGCCGCGCGCCAGATAGAGGGCGTGGATCTGCGGATAATAGGCCTGGTTCAGGCTGTTGGCGTGCAGCAGCAGGACCTGGGCCGGCTCGCGCCCGCCGGTCAGTTCGGCGCTGTAGGGTTCGTAGAAGTCGAGCACCCGGGTCATATGGGCCACATAGGCCTCGCCGATCCGCCGCTTCAGCGCCGCGTCGCCCAACTGCTCGGCCTTGCGATAGACGTCGGCGAACATCCAGTCGTTGTTGTCGATGGTGACCGGCGCGACCGTATAGCCGCGCTCGGCCAGGCCGGCGGCGATGGCGTCATGCTTTTCCTGAGTCTCGCCGGTGAAGAGATAGGGGTGGCGGAACCAGCGCAGGGTCCGCCCGCGCGCCTGAAGCGCGGCCCGTGTCGTCGCAGCACCGGCGTCCACATCGGCCAGATAGGCTTCCGCCGTCGTCTGGTGGATGTTGATATGGCTGAAGCTGTGATTGCCCAGGTCGAGCCCGGCGTCCAGCCACAGGTTCAGAACCTTCGGCAGGGTCGAGGCCCGCGTCGCTTCGCACACCCGGCCGTCGTTGACGAAGGCCGTCCCATGGGTATCCAGCGGCTTGAGCATGGCCAGGAAATCCGTCGTCAACCGCATCAGCTGCGCCGGGTCGCACAGGGCCGCCGCCGGCCCCTGATAGGGCAGGTCGTCAAAGGTCACGGCCACCTTCCGATCCTGGGCGAGGGCCGGGCTGCCGAGACCGGCGACCAGGGCGAGGATCAGGCTGAAGAGGCGGCGCGTCATACCCAAAGCCTAACGCCTGTCGCCGCACGCGCAACCCCGGCTTATTTCATCAGTTTACGGAATAAATGTCGGAAAGACGCCGCGAAAGGTTCATCCACGGCAAAGCTGATATTAAAGATCGACCGCTAAGCCCGCTGATGTGGACATTGGGGGGCCGAATGCCGCTGATTGGTGACTTTGTCGAATTGATCGCGCCGGTCGCCCCGTCCACCCTGGGCGCCGAGGTGTTCGACCGTTTCCAGCGGGAACCCAACACCCTGGCGATCGCGGTGGTGGGCCAGGACGGACGGCCCTTGGGGCTGATTGAGCGAAACGCCTTCACCCTGCGGATGGCGGCGGAGTACGGCCGCGCCCTCTACGCCCGCAAGCCGGCGGCGAGTTTGATGGACCGCAACGCCCCGGTGGCCGAGGCTTCGACCAGTGCGGAGTTCTTTTTCCAGGCCTATGGGGCGGCCGAACTGGGCGCCCTGCTGGGCGGCTTCATCGTTGTGGCCGATGGCCGCTACCTGGGGGTCGGCACCGCCCTGCAGATCGTCCAGGCCGGCGCCGCCCTGCACCGCCAAAGGGCCGAGGAGATGGGCGCCCTGGCCCGCGATCTGGCCGCCGCCGAGGCCGAGGCCGTCGCCTCCAGCCGCGCCAAATCGGAATTCCTGGCCGTGATGAGCCATGAAATCCGCACCCCTCTGAACGGCGTCCTGGGCGTCGCGGCCCTGATGGAGAAGAAGCTCGAGCAGGAAGAGCTGCGGCCTTACGTCCGTACCGTCATCGATTCCGGCCAGAGCCTGCTGCGGCTGTTGACCGACGCCCTGGACATGTCTCGCGCCTCGGCCGGGATGCTGACCCTGGAGGAGGAGCCGCTGAACCTGTCGGCCGTGGCCTTCGACATCGACGCCCTGTGGCGCGCGCGCGCCGAGGAGAAGGCGCTGAGCCTGACGGTCCGCACCGAGTTCGAGGCCGGCCACTGGGTCAGAGCGGACGGCATGCGCATCAAACAATTGCTGAACAATCTGGTCGGCAACGCCCTGAAGTTCACCCAGAGCGGCGGTGTGATCGTCTCCCTGTCCAGCCACTTGACCCCCGACGGGGTCAGAGTCGAGCTGACGGTGGACGACAGCGGTCCGGGCGTGCCTGAAGCGGCGGCGGCGACCATTTTCGAACCCTTCAACACCGGCAAGGCGGGGCGCGAAGGCGCCGGCGCCGGCCTTGGTTTGGCGATCTGTCGCCAGATCGCCGAACGGATGGACGGCGGCATCGGCCTCAGCGTCTCGCCCCTGGGCGGCGCGCGCTTCCATGTCGTCCTGCCCCTGACCGCCTGCGCGGCCGAAGAGGCCGCCGCCGCCGTTCCGATGGCCGAGCCCACCGCGCACGAGACCCTGCATGTCCTCGTGGTCGACGACAACGCCGCCAACCGTTTCGTCGCCGCCAAACTGCTGGAGATGTTCAACTGCACGGTCGAACTGGCCGAGAACGGACAGGAGGCGCTGGACGCCGTCAGCAACCGCCCCTTCGACCTGGCTTTGATGGACATCAAGATGCCGGTCATGGATGGGATCGCGGCGACCCGCGCCATCCGCGCCCTGCCCGGACCGGCCGCCCGCCTGCCCATCCTGGCCCTGACGGCCAACGCCGACGAGCGCGACGAGCTGGACTATGTCGCCGCCGGCATGAACGGGGTGGCGCAAAAGCCGATTCAACCCGACGCCCTGTTGAACGCCATTCGCCTGGTCCTGGCCGAAACACAGTCGGAGGCGACGCCTGTCGAGGCGGAGGCGGCCTGACCTGAAAGGCGCCGGAAACGAAGAACGCCCGCCCCGGCGAACCGGAGCGGGCGTTGATCCTTGTCGCGAAGACCCGGCTTAGGCCAGGGCGGCGCGGACCTTGTCGGCGATCGCCTTGAAGCCGGTCGGATCGGCGGCGATGGCGGCCAGAACCTTGCGGTCCAGCTCGACGCCGGCCTTGTTCAGGCCGTTGATGAACTGGCTGTAGGTGAAGCCTTCGATACGGGCGGCGGCGTTGATGCGCTGGATCCACAGGGCGCGGAAGTTGCGCTTCTTGGCGCGGCGGTCGCGATAGGCGTATTGCCCGGCGCGGTCGACGGCGGCCTTGGCCGTACGGATCGTATTCTTGCGGCGGCCGGAGAAGCCCTTGGCCTGCTCCAGAACCTTCTTGTGCTTGGCGTGCGAAGTTACGCCACGTTTCACGCGAGCCATGTTGTCTTTCCCTTCGGGACGTCCCTAGCGCGCGCCGCGCGGCGGCTTGCTGCTTGAGGGACGATGCTGTTCAAATTCAGTGAGGATCGTCTGTACGCCGCGCCGATCAGGCGTACGGCATGTAGGACTTGATCTTCTTGGCGTCGGCGTCGGACATGGTCTCGGTGCCGCGGTTCTGACGGATGTATTTCGAGTTGTGGCTGATCAAGCGGTGACGCTTGCCCGCAACCCCGGCCTTCACCTTGCCAGTGGCCGTGAATTTGAAGCGCTTCTTGGCGCCCGACTTCGTCTTCAGTTTCGGCATTTCAGTCTCCTTGTTGGAGGGGATACCGTCCTTCGGACTGTTTGAGCCCGCCGATGAGGTGTCTCTCCAGAGTTATGAACCGCCCAGGCATGCCTGTTCGCCCGGCGGTTCGGTACGCGAAGGCGCGGCTTCTACGCGAAGACCGAGGCCAGCGCAAGATGAGTCAGGCCGGGGCTTTCACGCCGTCATCGACCTTGCGAATGACCCGCCCCGCATTCAGCGCCATCACCGCCGCCGGAACGGTCAAGAGCGCGCCGATCAGGAAGGGCCAGTCATGCCCCAGGCCGGAGAACAGGCCCCCAGCGACCATGGGGCCGAAGATGCGCGCCACCGAGCTGGAGGCCATGTTGAGCCCCAGCATGGCCCCCTGCCGATCCGGCGGCGAGGCCCGGCTGATCATGGCCGAGATATTGGGCATGGCCAGGGACATGCCGCAGGCGCCCACGGCCATGATGATCGGAACGACCCATCCCTGCACCACCGGCAGGGACAGGCCGCCCAGCTCCAGCCGGGCCGCCGGGAACCACTCGACCGGCGCCAGCACCTGAAGCACCAGCGAGGCCCCGAACAGCAGCATGCCGGTCGCCAGCACCCGCGCCTCGCCGAACCGGCGCGCCAGCCGCCCTGCCAGGAAGCCCTGATTCAGGACCGAAATCACGCCCACGATCATGAAGCTGAGCCCCACCTCCCGCGCGCCCCAGGCGTAGCGGCTTTCGGACCACAGGCCGAAGACGCTCTCCATGGCCGAGAAGCCGGCCATATAGATCAGGGTCACGACCAGAACCCGCGACACCACCGGATCGGTTTGGGCGTCCTTCAACCCCGCCAGGAAGGCCGGCCGCGCCGCCGAGGGATCGGCCTTGGCCCGGCTTTCGCGCAGAAAGACCATCACTCCGATGGCCGCCAGGGCCGCCAGGGCTGCGGCCAGGAAAATCGGCAACTGATAGCCCAGCCGCCCCAGCTGCGGCTGGGTCAGCAGTCCGCCCAGCCCCGGCCCGACGATGAAGCCCAGGCCGAAGGCCGCGCCGATCAGCCCCATCCGCCCCGCCCGCTGTTCCGGCGGGGTGACGTCGGCCACATAGCCCTGGACCGTCGAAATATTGCCCGCCCCCAGGCCGGTGAACAGCCTGACCGCGACGGCCAGCCAGATATTGGGCACGAAGGCCAGCATCAGATAGCCCAGCGCATTGGCCACAAGCGTCGCCAGCAGCACAGGTTTTCTCCCCACCCGATCCGACAGCCGCCCCCAGAAGGGTTCGGCGAAGAACTGGCCCAGGGAATAGGCCGAGAACATCAGGGTGATCTGCCAGGCCTCGGCCTTCAGGCTCTGGGCGAAGAAGGGCAGCAGCGGCACCACCAGGCCGAACCCGACCAGATTGATGAAGACCACCGCGAACAGCACCGCCAGGGCGGGCGCGCGGACGGCGGGAGGCGAAGACGGCGTCTGGCTCATGGTCAAGCCTTAGCGCGGCGCTCGCCTTTGGAGAAGCGGACGGCCGCCACCCTGGTGCGACGGGCGAAGGAAGATGAACCGCTTGCTAGTTCGGGGGATTGTTCTCTTCGAGAAAGCGGATCGTCGCCTCCAGCATCTGCAGCCGCGTCTCGGCCTGTGACAGCGAATGATCTTCTCCGTCCAGAGCGATCAGCTCCACCGGCTTGCCGGCACGGCGCAGGGCGTCGGCCATGATCGTGCTCTGTTCGTAAGGCACCACCGTGTCCCGCCGACCGTGGATCAACAGGATAGGCGCATCCACCCTGTCCGCTTGGCGCGCCGGAGAACGCTCATCGAGGGTCCGATCGCCGGAACCTGCGCCCCCCATGAAACGGTTCCAATAGCGGATGATCGGATTGCGAGATTCGGCCCCTGACCCGGACAAGCGCGTCTCGCTGGTCAACATGGCGCGAAGGTCGGAAACGCCCGCCACTGAGACGGCGCACCGATACACCCCCGGATCCAAGGTCGGCCCGGCAAGAGCGGCATAACCACCATAGCTGGCGCCGACGATGCAAACCTTTTCGGGATCGATAATTCCACGGCCGGCGAGGAAGCGCACCCCGTCGGAAAGGTCCGTCTGCATTTTCCGCCCCCACTCGCCGTAGCCCGCCTCCAAAAAGGCCTGCCCCAGACCGTCCGATCCGCGGAAGTTGGGTTGCAAAACCGCGTACCCACGCGCCGCCATCGCCTGTGCCCACCAGTCAAAACCTAGGTAATCACGCGACTGCGGACCGCCGTGTGGAAACACTATGAGCGGCAGACCGCGCGCATCCTTCCCCGGCGGCAGGGTGAGGTAGGCCGGGATCTCCAGTCCATCTGATGCGGAATATCGAATCGCCTGCTGGAAGGCGATCTGATCGCCACGGATGTCCGGATAGGCGCGCCCGACGACGCTGACGCTTCGAGCCGCCGCGTCGTAGATGTAATAGGTTCCCGCGTCACCGACTTCTCCGGCGCCCTCGCTGTAAAAAACAAACTTGGTGTAATCCGAATTGTAGGAAACGACCGTTAATTGCCGAGCCGGCAAGCCTCGGTGCATCAGATCGAAAGCGGCCTCGAGTTTAGGCTCGAAGAAGACCCACTGGCTGCTGTCGCCGCCCGCCCCGATGGCTAGCAAACGTCCCGTGCGGTCATAGATGGCTTGGTCCGCCGCTGCAGGCAGATCGGTTCTTCGCCTTCTGGAACCGTCGGCTAAACCCAACTCCAGCAGAACATTTTCGCCGTCTTCCAGCGCGCTCACCATGACGGTGTCGCCTAGCGGTCCGAAGCCCCACACGTTTGGCCCGTCCAACAGATCGGTCCTACGATAGATTTCTCGCCACCCTGAGCCTTGAGGCACGCTCAGGCGAATGCGGCCCGTCTCGGGATCGCTGGCGATGCGCAGCTTCACCTCGCCGTCGGCGCCTAGCAAATAGCCTCGCGTGTCGCGTAGTCCTGATGAGGACAGGACGCCGCGCCCCGTATCCAAGTCGATGCGATATATGTCGGGTGTCCAAGCGTTGCGCTCGGTGGTCATCGCCTGAACGTATAGAACCGGTCGCCCGCCTCGCTCGCCGCGCCAATAGTCATAGACGGCGTTGACCACGGCCCGATCCGCACTGCGCAAAGCGCGAGCGACTCGCTTTGTCCGGACATTGACGATGTCCAACTGAGGCAACAGAGATTCGCCGATGGTCAGCTGACTTTCGAACACCAAGGACCTGATGAGGACGTGATCTGGCGACGCCCACGACACGCCTACCGGCCTCCGATCACTAACGTCGATGGCGGCGAGAACCTCCCCATTCACCGTCTGTACAATCACTTCGCTGGCGCCGCCCTGACGCCGCAGATAAGCGAGCGTCGAACCGTCATCGGAAAGACTGACCCTGCTTATGGCTGGGAGAGCGGCATAAGCGGCGATCGATGGAGCAGGTGGATGCTGGGCGTGCGCAGCTCCTCCGGCCAGCAGAACGACCATCGAGAAAGCGGCTGCAAGACCGCTGCGAAAAGCTGAAAAATTCAACGACGCCCCCCAGCAAACTACCGGTTGTTCTCGCACCTGTCTTTCCCCCACTCAAGAGGCATTCGGCTTGCGGCGGGGCGAACCCCCTGTGGAGACGCCTCGGCGATAAGAACGACTGGCCGGGTCCAGGCGACCCTCGACAGGGGCAGGCCTTAAGAGGGACCGGCACATCAAGGCTAAGACGCGCCGAACTCACAGCAAGAAGCCCCGGCCGTCTCCAGCCGGGGCTTCTCAATCTGCGGAAATGGCCCCCTCAGCGCGGGGCCAGGATCATGATCATCTGGCGGCCTTCCATCTTGGGCGCGAACTCGACCTTGGCGATTTCGTCGAAATCGGCCTGGACCTTGTTCAGCAGCTTCATGCCCAGTTCGGGGTGGGCCATTTCACGACCGCGGAAGCGCAGGGTGACCTTCACCTTGTCGCCCTCGTCGAAGAAGCGGTGCATGGCCTTGGCCTTCACCTCATAATCGTGGGTGTCGATGTTGGGACGGAGCTTGATCTCCTTCAGCTCGACGACCTTCTGGCGCTTGCGCTGCTCGGCCTTCTTCTTCTGTTCCTGGAAACGGTGCTTGCCGTAGTCGAGGATCTTGGCCACCGGCGGCTCGGAGGTGGAGACGATCTCGACCAGATCCAGCCCGGCTTCCTCGGCGGCTTCCAAAGCGGCGGAGGTGGGCATGACGCCCTGCTTTTCCCCGTTCTGGTCGATGAGAAGAACGCGAGGGGCGCGGATATCCTGGTTCATACGCGGCCCGTCTTTCACGGGTGGCGCTTGCATGGGACGGCGAATGGGCGTCGTTTCCTTATGTGGTCAAAGAAGGCGTGTGTCGTGATGAGCGAACGGGCGCGGCTGTGGCCACGGTCCCCTCTCGCCCGGCAATATGCGTCAGGAAGCCCTATTTTTCAAGGCTGGCGGGCGCTCCGGCGATATAGGCGTCGTGCAGGGCCAGCACGGCCTCGAAGACATGTTCGACCGTCAGGTCCTCGATCGGGGCGAACTGGCCGCGCGTTTCGTTCGAGGCGGCGGTGCGCGTCTTGGGGCCCCAGGGCCCGTACAGCCACCATTCCGTGGGCCCGAACAGGCCCAGCGTCGGGCGGCCCAGGGCCGCCGAGACGTGCATCAGGCCCGAGTCATTGCCGACGAACAGATCGGCCCGATCGATGGCGGCGGCTGAGGCCAGGATGTCGCCCTTGCCGACGAAGTCGATCCCCCGCGGCCCCGCCGCCTCCAGGGCCGGGGTCGCCGGCGGCCGGTCGCCCGGCCCGCCCACGGGCATGAAGCGCCAGCCGTCGAAACGGGGCTCGGCCTTCAGCTTCTCGACCAGGGCGCCCCAGCGGTCGGCGGGCCAGCTCTTGCCCGGCTGGTGGGCGATGGGGGCGAGCGCAATGATCGGTCCGGGACCGGCGCCGCCGGCCAGCTGCGGATCGATGACGGCGGCGGCCTCGGCCCGCGCCTGGTCGTCCAGGAAGATTTCGGGATCGAGCGGCGTCTGCGACCCCATCAGGCGCGACACCATCTCGACCTTGCGCAGGCCGGTCTCCCAAGATCGGTTGTAAACGATGCGCCGTTTCGCCGGGATCAGATAGGCCAGGGCCGAACCGCGAATGTCGATCACCAGGTCCCAGCGCGTACCGACGACCTGTTTCCAAAGATCGACCCAGTGACCGGCGATCTTCTTCTTGTCGAGCACGAGGGTCCGGACCACGCCCGGCGCCGAGCGGAAGAAGGGGGCGGGCGGGCGACCGCAGGCGACGGTGATCTGCGCCCCCGGAACCTGACGCGCGATCTCTCGGATCACGCCCGAGGAAATCACGCAGTCGCCGATGCGGTTGGAGGTGACGAACAGGACCTGGGGTGCGGACAAACGACTGACCTTTCACACCGTCATCCTCGGGCTTGACCCGAGGATCGGGTGCGCCGCGAAAGACTGCGGATGGAGTGGCGACTGTCGCCGCCTTCAGCCGTCCGTGTGCGTCACGCCCGATCCTCGGGTCAAGCCCGAGGATGACGAAGACGCGAACAGGAGGATGACGCCCATACAAAGTCGCGGCACAAGAGCCCCATGAACGATCTTCAACACCTGTCCCGCCCCGATGGCGAAACGCTCGCCTTCAAACGGATCAACGGCTCCGGTCCCACCGTCGTTTGGATCGGCGGCTTCCGTTCGGACATGGAGGGGACCAAGGCCCTCGCCCTGGACGCCGCCGCGCGCGACCGCGGTTGGAGCTTCATCCGCTACGACCATTTCGCCCACGGCCAGTCGTCCGGCGACTGGCGCCGGGCCACCATCGGTCGCTGGCGCGAGGATGCGATCGCCCTGATCGACAGCCTGTCGGGCCCGGTCATCCCGGTCGGCTCGTCGATGGGCGGCTGGGTCTCGCTGCTGGCGGCCTTGGCGCGGCCACAGCGGATCAAGGGTCTGGTCCTGATCAATCCGGCCCAGGACTTTACCGAACGGCTGATGTGGCCAGGCCTGGCCGACCACGAGCGCCAGGCCATAGTGCGCGAGGGCGAGACCCTGATCGTCGAGGAGGGCCTGGGCGAATACGTCCTGACCCGTCGCATGTTCGAGGAGGCGCGGAACTGGCTGCTGCTGGACGGCGTCATCGACATCGCCGCCCCGGTCCATATCCTCCAGGGGCGGGCCGACGACGTGGTGCCCTGGCGCCATCAGGTCGAACTGATCGAGCGGCTGACGGGCGGCGACGTCCGCCTGGACCTGATCGACGGCGGCGACCACCGGCTGTCGTCGCCGGCGGACCTCGACCGGCTGGTCGAGGCGGTGGAGGGGATGCGGGGCTGATCGACCCAACTCCTCCGTCACCCTCGGGTCAAGCCCGAGGATGACGGAATCAGGGACCGCCTACTTCGCGCCCGTCAGCGCCCCATAGAGATCCGTCCGCCGATCGCGGAAGAAGCCCCAGGCCGCGCGGTACTGGTCCAGTTCGTCCAGGTCGAAGCGGTGCACCAGCACCCCCTCCTCCTCGGCGCCCAGGCTCTCGACCAGCGTTCCCTGCTGATCGGCGATGAAGGAATGGCCGTAGAAGGTCTGGCCGACCTCGGTCACCGTCTCATGCCCGATGCGATTGGCCCCGACCACCGGCACGGCGTTGGACACGGCGTGACCCTGCATGGCCCGACGCCAGGGCTCGGCCGTGTGCAGGGCGGCGTCGTGCGGCTCGGTGCCGATGGCGGTCGGATACATCAGGACGTCGGCGCCCATCAGCATCATGGCCCGCGCGGCCTCGGGGAACCACTGGTCCCAGCAGATGCCGACCCCGACCTTGCCGAACCGGGTCTTCCAGACCTTGAAGCCGGTGTCGCCCGGCCGGAAATAATACTTTTCCTGATAGCCGGGGCCGTCGGGGATATGGCTCTTGCGATAGACCCCCAGCGCCTCGCCGTCCGCGTCCAGCATGACCAGTGAGTTGTAGTACTGGGGTCCGTCCTTCTCGAAGATCGAGACCGGTATGGCCACGCCCAGCGCCTTGGCCACCGGCGCCAGGGCCGTGACGCAGGGGTGCTCGCGCCACTCATAGGCCTGGGCGAACCAGTGCTCCTCCTGTGAGACGCAGAAATACGGCCCCTGAAACAGTTCCGACGGCAGGATCACCTGCGCGCCCTTGCCCGCCGCCTCGCGCACGAAGTCGATGGTCTTGGCGATATTGGCCTGCATGTCCTCGCCGTAAGAGGTCTGGATGCCGGCGACGGTGATGGTTCTGGAAGTGGCGAGCGGCGAGTGGCGAGTGGCGAGGGAAGTCATTTCGTGCGCTCCTCGAGTTTGGAGATGAGGCCGGAAAGCATTCGGCTGATTTCGTCGGCGGGTTCGAGCAGCCGAATCAGGGCGGCTTCATCGAGATAGGTCAGGCGTTGGGCGATGATCAGTTGGGTCTCCACCTCCGCCAGAGAACCTCGGGCGATGGAGAGGAAACGCAGAAACTCAGGCGTGGAGCGCCGGGCGCAACCTTCGGCGATGTTGGAAGGCACAGACACGGCAGCCCGCCTGACCTGGCTGATCAGTCCGAAGCGTTCATCCGGGGGCCATTCGCAGGTCGCCGCATAGACGAGCTCGACCCAGGTCAGCGCCTTCTGCCAGACCAGCAGGTCGCGATAGTGACGAACCTCGCCACTCGCCACTCGCCACTCGCCACTCATTCCGGCTCCTGCTGGGAGATGCAGTGGAACGAACCGCCGCCCGTCAGGATGGCGTTCGACGGCAGGGGGATGATCTCGCGATCGGGGAAGGCCTCCTTCAACGCCTGACAGGCCATGTCGGCCGCGCGATCGTCGCCATAGGTCGGCACGATCACCGCCCCATTGGCGATCAGAAAGTTCATATGGCTGGCCGGGATCGGGCGCTCGTCCTCGTCCAGGACCAGGCCCGGCGACGGAATCCTCAGCACATGGATCTTTCGGCCGGCGGCGTCGGTCATGACCGACAGGTCGCGGGCCACGGCGTCATAGACCTCGGCGTTGGGATCGTTGCGGCCCCAGGCGATCGGGCAGGCCACGACGCCCGGCGCGACGAAACGCGCCAGGTTGTCGACGTGGCCGTCGGTGTGGTCGTTCAGCAGGCCGTCGCCCAGCCAGAGCACCTTTTTCGCCCCGACGGCGGCTGCCAGGGCGGCGGTCGCGACCGCCTCGTCCTGGTTCCAGGACGGGTTGCGGTTCGGGTTCAGCAGGCACTGGCGCGTGGTCAGGACCGTGCCCTCCCCGTCATGATCCAGCGACCCGCCCTCCATGACGAAGTCGTTCCAGCTCAGGGTCGCGCCGGAATGGACGCCGATCTGTTCGGCCACCGTCTCGTCGCCCGGCATCACATATTTCTCGCCCCAGCCGTTGAAGCGGAAGGCGGCGGCCGTCTTCGATCCCGCCCAGAACAGAGGACCGGTGTCGCGCAGCCAGACGTCGCCGAACACGCCGGGCACCACCTCGACATTGGCCAAGTCGGCGAAACGCGCCCGCACGCCCTCCGCCAGTTCCGGCGCCCCGACCATCAGCCGGACCTGTTCGCGGCCCGGCCCGGCCAGGGCGCGCACCAGCCCCTCGACCTCGTCCCGGGCCTGTTCGAAGGGTTCGAACCAGTATTCGGCATGGCTGGGCCAGCCCACCCAGACGGCGCGGTGCGGAGCCCATTCGGCGGGGAGAGGAGCGGTCATGGGCGGGCGAGAGTCCTGTCAGGGTTCGAAGGCGACGGGCGGGCGACCCGCGAGCCGCGCCATATGGCCTCAATGGCCCCCGACTTCAACGGCGCCGGACGCCCAGGGGCCGCCCCCAAAGAAAAAGGGCGGCCCGCGAACGGACCGCCCTTCGTCAGCACATTGCTCGCTTCACTCAGAACGAGATGCGGGCGCCGAACTTAATCTGCCAGGTCGAGGCCGGCAGTTGGGCGTTCGGGCGCTTAGCCTCACCACCGAGCGGCGTTCCGGCAGCGCCTGCGCTTTGCAGCGAGGAGTACTGGTACACTGCATTGGGGGCGGCGCAGGAGGAGGCGACGCCGGCCGTCTGGCAGTTCAGCACAACCGTACCGACGCCGCGATAGAACGGATACTGCTCCAGAACGCCCCACTTCTCGTTGAGCAGGTTCCCGAAGTTCTCGATGTCCATGTACAGCTTCAGCTTGCCGGTCGGCAGAACCGGAACCGGGATTTCCTGCGACAGGCGCAGGTCCACCGTGGTGACGGCGCCGGTGCGGAAGGCGTTCCGCGGCGCAATCGAGCCGGCGTACTTGATCAGACCCGTGTTGTTCAGGAAGGCGTTGAAGTCCGTCAGATTAAAGCCCGACGCATAGGTGATGCGGGGATCGCTCGTGGCGGTGACGACGCCGTTGCCGTCGGTCTGGGGCACGTAGAAGAGCTGGTTCGACGTACCCAGGGCGCCGGAGTACGACTGCGGAACGGCGTTGCCGAAATCGTTGTCGTAGTTGCCCGTGCGGCTGCTGTGATAAACGTAGGAGAAGGGCAGGCCCGAGCGGCGTTGGGCGAAGACGTTGATGGACGTTTCGTTGTCGCCGAAGAAGGCGCGGGTGTAGTTCGCGTTGACCGTGAACTTGTGACGGATTTCGTAGTCCGACGTCGCCAGCACCGGGTTGTTGTGATCAGCCGAAGCGAAGCGGACATAGGACGAGTCCGGCTGCGAGCTGGTCATCGGATTGCCGTCTTCCGATTCCGTGTAGGTGTAGGTGCTGCGGACGTCCAGACCTTCGAACACACCGTCGCGCCACGTCTTCTGACCCGTCAGAGCGACCGAGGTGGAGGATCCGCCGTCCTTCAGATTATCCAGCAGCAGATCGAAGACCACCGGGCCGGTCGGGTGGGTATAGACCGGACGACCGTCCGGCGCTGAACCCGAGCGGGTTGCGAGCAGATCTCGGTAATAGAGGGCGTTCTCGAAATCCGTACGGATGACGTCCGCCTGCAGACGGAAGTCTTCGATCAGCGGCAGGCGGAAATCGCGGGCGACCGTCAGGTTGTACTTCCAGGCGCTGGGGATTTCGAAGTTCGGATCCAGCGCCACCACGCTGCCGTTGCCGGGCGTGAAGGTGCAGTTCGCGCCGGTGGGAACGACGGAGAGATCCGTCACGCCCCGAATGGCGCCGGTGCAGACCGCATTGGTGATCCGCGCGCCGTCGTTGCCGAAGGGGTTGCCGATCTGGACGTTGGTGCCGATGGCCGAGAAGCGACCGACGCCGCCCGAGATCGACCAGTCGCTGGGCGTCCAGTTGAAGCCAAGGCGCGGCATCAGCAGGTCACGACCGTCCAGATTGGCGGTGTTGTCGAAGCCGTTGCGGGTGCGGAAGTTGGTGTTCAGCACCGGACGGTCGTCCATGGCGAACCAGTCGTAGCGCAGGCCGTAATTCAGGCGAAGCGTGTCGCTGATCTGCCAAGTGTCTTCGGCGTACAGCGAGTTCACGTCGTAACCGAATTCGACGGCCCCGTCGCGCGCAGTGCCGAACCGAGCGGGAACGGTGCCGCCGGTCGGGTTGACGGCGCCGCGAATGACCAGACCGGAAGCGTTACCGGCCAGGAAGTCGGCATAGCTGTTGAACGTCCACTGACCCAGCGACTGCGACACGAAGACGTTGGTGAAGTCGCGCGTTTCAATCCGCGCGCCGGCCATGAAGTCGTGCGAACCCCAGCTATAGCGGCCGATCAGTTCGGCGTTCTTCACTTCACTGTACAGATAGTTGTCGTGACGGAAGTTGTCGGCGCCGAACTGGATTTGCGGCGTGCCCGAGCCGGCTTGAACACCCGCCAGATCGGAAACGTTGACCGTGACTTGGCCGACAGTCAGTCCGCCGACAGGCAGCTGGGTGGTTTCAGTTTCCTTGTAGCCGACCCGCAGTTCGGTCGAGAAGGCGTCCGTCCACTGCGAGTTCAACTGAGCGTTCCAGGTCGTGAGGCGCTCATCCTTGACATACTGGCTGGATTCCAGCGCCAACCGCGGCTGCGTGGTCGAGCCGCCGTTAATGAAGGCCGACGTGGTCGAACCGTTGAACGAGGTGCCGGTCGTCTCTTGGAAAGTCACGGCCAAGCGATGGTTGGCGTTGATGTTCCAGTCGATCTTGGCAAGGTACTTTTCGTCCTGGACGGGGGGGGCCACATTGACGAACGAACCCGTCTCATAGCCGTAGCGCGTCTTGGCGCCTTGCCGGAAGGTTTCGACGGCCGAAGTGGTGATGCGCGGAATCGGATTTGCGAAGCCGGCGTCGACCGGACCTTCGTTCAGCGAGAACTGCGACTCAAACTTTTCGTAAGACGCGAAGAAGAACAGGGTGTCGCGGATGATCGGACCGCCCAGGGTGGCGCCCCAGGTCTTTTCGTCGAAGACGCGGTTATAGTCTTGGCGGGCGCGGAAACCGTTGCCGCGCGGGCCGTAACCCCAGTACCGGTCACCCAGCAGGCTGTCGTCCGACTTCTCATAGAAGGCCGAGCCCGAGAAGGTGTTGGTGCCGGACTTGGTGACGGCGTTGATCGAACCGCCGACAAAGCCGTTGTTGATGACGCTGAAGGGCGCCACCGAAACGTTCAAAGCCTGAATGGCGTCGATGGAGATCGGCGACCGTTGGGTGGGATAGCCGTTGCCGTTCAAGCCGAACTCGTCGTTCTGGCGAATGCCGTCGACGGTGAACTGGTTCTGGCGCGTATTGGTGCCGGCGAACGACAGGGCGTCTTCGTTCGAGGGGTCAAGCGTCACAAACGGATCGAGGCGCGCGATGTCCTTCGGATCACGGCTGATCGAGGCGGCGGCGGCGATGTCGCCCGCGCCGTAGTTCGAGCCGGTGCCGTAGCCGAAGTCGTTGGAGAAGCGCTGGCCGGTCACCGTAATGGCTTCCAGCTCGGCGGCGGCCTGATTGACGATCACGTCGCCGTTGACGGCGTCGCCCACACCGATGCTGTCCAGCTGAATGCCGCCTTCACCGGCCGCGCTTGAAACCGTCACCGTGTACGGTCCGCCAGCGCGCAGACCCCGCGCGCTGTAGAAGCCCGACGAGTCCGACATAGTGGTGACGGTCGTGCCGGTGGGCTCGTGAACGATGGTCACCGAGCCGACCACGGCCGCGCCGGAGCCGTCCAGGATGCGGCCGCGGATGGCGCCGGTCGTCTCTTGAGCAAAGACGGCCGTCGAGGCCGACATCATGATGGCGGCGGCCGAAACGCCGTACGCCAATTTACGGAAGGTCATTCGCTATCCCCAGCTGGTGGACCAAAAAAGTCGGAAACGTGGTCGTCACGTCTAAATCCGGCCCCGTGTACGATCCATCTTGTAACGCTAGGTGACACATATGTGTCAGAGTCGTGACAGCGCCCTTGGGTGGCTCAGAGAGCACACCCTTGACGCCCTTCAGCGCAAATTTTGTTCAGGAAACCCGCTCGAACACGTCCGCTACGCCCTCGGCGGTGCGCCGAATGGCGCGCGGCTCGTGGAAATTGCCGTTGACCTGACTCTGGGCGATCACATGGGCGCGGAACCGGACGAACAGAGCAGGATCCGGGGCATGGGGTTTAGACCAGAAGTCGTTCAACGCCTGCTGATCCGTCAGACCGTCGAAGTTGAAGAAGGCGTCGCCCAGCACCTTGACCGGCGTCTGGAACCCCAGGGCCGAAAGCGCGGCGGAAGAGTTGTTGACCACCATGCCCTGAGAGGCGCGGCACAGCTGGGCCAGGTTTCCGCCGTCGATGAAATCGACCCGGCCTTGCAGCTCCCGCTCGATGACCAGGCGCCGCGTGACGGCTTCCAGATCGATCAGGCCCGGGTCCAGAGGGTGGTTCTTGATCACCAGCCGCGCCGCCTTGGGCGCATGGACGGCGAAACTGGTCATCACCTCCGCGAGGAAGGCCGTATTGTCGGCATAGCGGGAATAGCGCAGCAGCTGGGCGTCGCCCTCCCGCTGAAGACAGGCGATGAAGAAGGGGCCCCGCGCCGCAATCACCTCCACATCGTTGCGTGACGGCGACTGAAGGGCCAGACCGAAATATCGCCGGACGTGACCCAGGCACTGGCTGAGCGGAGAGGCGGTATAGTGGCTGGCGTGGCGCGGAAAGAGAAAGCCCCCCACGGCCTGAGCCACATGATAGGCGGTGATGTTGACCACATGGTGCGGCAGGATCCGCCCCACGGGTTTCGGATCGGGCAAAAGCGGCGCCGGCTCCGGATAGCCGTCCTTGAAACGCGGCAGGCCGCTTGAGGCGTTCACGCCGTTCTGTTCGACGGTGATCCAGTCCGGGCGGAAATAGCCGTTCTCCAACACCCAAACGCGTGGCCCAAGTCCTTCCGCCGCAGACAGAACCGCGCGATTGTAAGGGCCGCCCTCGCCGAACAGCAGAAGATCGGTGAAATCGGCCGTCAGTTCCGCCAGTCGCGAAGCCCAGACCTGGGCGGAGTGTTTGAACACCCTTCCCCCCGCTCGCGGCCAGTTCAAGGCGTCGCCCGCATTGAAGATCATTCGCTGGACGGTCGCGCCGCGGGCTTCGAGAGTCCGCGCCAAGGCGACGCCGAACGGCCCGAACGGCGCCGAGACGATAAGGAATCTCCGACCATCCAAGCTTTGGATCGCGCGACCTGGCCCGGCCTCCGCACCGTTTTTTTGAGACGTAGGGAAGACGGCGATTTCGGCCGCCCGCTGCGGCGTGGGGGTGCGAAGGCGAAACTGAGGTCGAGGCGCGCTCATGACCTCTCCGCGAAGCCGGTAGCGCCTGCGCCGCCGGCCCAAGAAGGTTCGATTGGAGTGTCTTAAATCGACCATCTAAGGGGTTCCACGCCGTCCGGCCTGGCGATCCATACAACGCCGGGTCGCTTCACCTCTCCGATCAAGTCGTCTGGCGCAAGAGAATTTGTTCGATGGCTTTGTCGCGCTTAGCCGCAGAGGGATCAACCCACTAAAGCTGAGCGATGGGGAAATTGCGGGGGCGGCTGAGGCAGGCGCACGAAGAAGCCGACGCCCGGAATGCAAGGGCGCCGGCTCTCCAACTTTACGCTGACAGACTTCCAAGAACGAGACCCGATCTGACGATGTCAGACCGAGTCTTGCCTGTCTTAGAAGTTGATGTCGATGGTGGCGCGACGGTTGAGCGGTTCGCGCACGCCGTCGGCGGTGGGCTTGGCCAGGGCGGTTTCACCCTTGCCGTCCAGGGCGATGACGCCGCCGTTGACGCCTTGGGCGACCAGGGCGTCCGCGACGGTGCGCGAACGACGGTTCGACAGGCCGACGTTGTAGGCGGCCGAGCCCGAGGTGTCGGTGTAGCCGACGATCAGGACGCGGGTCGGACGGCCCGTCTTGGCGTAGTTGGCGGCCTGAGCGACCACCGAACGGGCTTCAGCCGTCAGGTCCGAGCGATCCCAGTCGAAATAGACCACGAACTGACGCGCGGCCGGGGTCTGCGGAACCGGCGGCGGGGGCGGCGGGGGCGGAGGCGGCGGGGGCGGCGGAGGCGGCGGGGGCGGAGGCGGCGGCGGGGCCGCTTCTTCGGCGCCGAAGCTGTAGCGCAGGCCCAGGGTCACGGTGTGCGACTGATCGTAGTCGCCGTCCCATTCGCCGAAGGCGGTGGCGCCGGCGCCCGTGCCGGCCGTGGTCGATTCCCACGAGGCGTCGCCCGTCAGATAGCGGTAGGTCAGGTCGATGTTGGCGCGGTCGCCAATGGCCCAGGCCAGACCGGCGATCGCCTGAGCGGCGAACTTGGTCGAGCTGTCGTCAATGGCGAACGCGGCGCCGCGGTTAGCGCGCAGATTGCCGATGGTGTCGACGTTGACGCGGTTCACGCCGGCGCCCAGGCCGACGAAGGGACGCACGCCCCAGGCTTCATAGCCGAAGTCATAGATGACGTTGGCCATCAGGGTGGCGGACTCGATGTCGCCTTCCGGAGAGAAGCAGCCGCCCGTCGCCGGGGTCACGTTGCACAGGCCCTGGGTGCCCGAAACGGCGCGCACCGTGCCGATGTCGCCCGAGCGGTAGCCGCCTTCGAGCTCGACGCGCCAGTTGGGGTTGAAGCGATAGCCGAGGCGAGCAAAGGCCGCCCAGCCGTTGTTCACTTCATAGTTCCAGTTCGCGCCGGTGGTCGACGACTCGGCGTTGATGTCGTCGATCATGTGGTAACCGGCGTCGATCGCGCCATACCAACCGTTGGGATCTGCCGAGGCCGCGCCAGCTGAGAACAGCCCGGCGACAGCGACGGATGCGAGAAGTTTGAGCTTCATAGCTTCCTCGTTCTGTAAAAAATGCCCGAAGCCGAGCTGTCCGCCCGACGTTCAGGAGCCGAACGGCAGGCTGCGGCTGCGGTTCCCTCGCATCTGCGAACAATGTGGCGACTGTGGCGCCGTTTCAACACAAAAGACCTGGGCGCCGACGGCCCCGCGAGCCTCTCCGCTTGCCTTACCGCAGGGGGAGGCGCCTAAGTTCCGCCCATGAGGAAACACGGCCGCGCCTCCAAAGCGGCGAACGAAACCGGGAAGGACCCTCCATGCGCGAAGCCGTCATCGTCTCCACCGCCCGCACCCCGATAGGCCGGGCCTATCGCGGGGCCTTCAACGACACCCAGGCCCAACAGCTGGGCGCCCATGCCGTCAAACACGCGGTCCAGCGCGCCGGCGTCGATCCGGCCGAGATCGAGGACGTGATCATGGGGGCGGCCCTGCAGCAGGGTTCGACCGGAACAAACGTCGCCCGCCAGGTCGCCTTGGCGGCCGGCCTGCCGTCTTCGGTTCCGGGCATGAGCCTGGACCGTCAATGCGCCTCGGGCCTGATGGCCATCGCCACGGCGGCCAAACAGGTGATCTTCGACCAGCAGAAGATGGCGGTCGGCGGGGGCCTGGAGAGCATCTCCCTGGTCCAGAACCAGTATATGAACCTGTACCGCGGCAAGGACGAGGCCCTGCTGAAGCTGGCGCCCCATATATATATGTCGATGCTGGAGACGGCCGAGGTCGTGGCCCGCCGCTACAACATCAGTCGCGACCGCCAGGACGAATACGCCCTTCAGTCCCAGCAACGCACGGCGGCGGCCCAGGCGGAAGGCCGACTGGACGCCGAGATCGTGCCCATGACGACCACCATGCTGGTCACCGACAAGGCGACCGGCGAGACCGCTTCGAAAGAGGTGACCCTGTCCAAGGACGAGGGCAACCGGCCCGAAACCACTCTGGAAGGGTTGAAGGCGCTGAAACCCGTCTTCGGCAGCGGCGAGGCGATCCAGCAGGGCGAATACATCACCGCCGGCAATGCGTCCCAGCTGTCCGACGGCGCCTCGGCCTGCGTCGTCATGGAGGCCGGCGAGGCGGTGAAGCGCAATCTCCAGCCGCTCGGCGCCTATCGCGGCATGGCGGTGGCGGGGGTGGAGCCGGACGAGATGGGCATCGGCCCCGTCTACGCCGTGCCCAAGCTGCTGAAGCGCCACGGACTGACGGTGGACGACATCGGCATCTGGGAGCTGAACGAGGCCTTCGCCGTCCAGGTTCTCTATTGCCGCGACCAGCTGGGCATCCCCGACGAGCTTCTGAACGTCTCGGGCGGCGCCATCTCCATCGGCCACCCCTATGGCATGTCGGGCGCCCGGATGACCGGCCACGTCCTGATCGAGGGCAAGCGGCGCGGGGCCAAATACGGCGTCGTCACCATGTGCGTCGGCGGCGGCATGGGCGCGGCGGGACTGTTCGAGATCTATTGAGGGGCGGCCACGCCCCATTCCAAATCCGTCATCCTCGGGCTTGACCCGAGGACCGGGCGTGGATCGGGCTGTGCATCGCCTTTGGCGCAATGCGGCGGACCACCCGGCCCTCGGGTCAAGCCCGAGGGTGACGGTGGCGCGGGATCAAACCTTCTCGCTGATCTTGATCGCCGCGCGGCATCCCGCCTTGATCACCCCGCTCAGCAGCCGATAGGCCGGCGCCTCGCGGCTGCCGTGCTCGACGGCGTGGTCGTGGTGGGCCAGCTCCTCGTCGCGGAACTGTTTCAGCTCGGCGGCCAGGGCCGGGTCGCGGTCGCCGATCTCGGCGATCTGATCGGCGTAGTGTTTCTCGATCACGCTCTCGACCGCCTCGGTGCAGGCGTGGGCCGCCTTTTCGCCGATCAGGGCCGTACCGGCGCCGAGCGCCGAAGCCGCGATCCGCCAAAGGGGGGTCATGGCCGTCGGCCGCACGCGCCGCTCGTTCAGCAGCCGCTCGAACCGGGCCAGGTGAACCGCCTCCTGATCCTGCATTTCGCCGAGGTCGCGCACGATGTCGCCGCGCGCCTTGCGCCCCTCGAACACGGCCTTCTGGGCGCGATAGATCAGGACCGCCGCATATTCGCCGGCGTGATCGACGCGAAGGATTTCGTCCATCCGCGCCCTGTCCGCGCCCAGGCCCGGGCGGGGCAGAGGAGTGTGCGGGGCGGCGTCGGTCATGGGATCAGGCCCTTTCGAAGCGGGGGGCGCGGGCGTCCTTGGGGCGTTTGGTCGCCAGCAGGCTGAACCCGGCCAACGCCAGGGAGATCAGGGCGTTCCAACCGGCCATCGACAGGCCCAGCCAGCTCCAGGCCACGGAATCGCACATGGCCACCCTCTGGGCCGGCCCCGTGCCCAGGGCCAGGGCGGTCAGGCTCTCCAGATCGACCGACCCGCTGCTGACGCAGGTCGCCGGCAGGCTCCACCACTTGTATTCGCCGCCCATATGGAAGACGGCGGTGATCGCGCCCGTCGCAAACACGGCCCCCAGCAGGAAGGCGGCGATCCGGGGCGTGCCGCGCCGGCCACCGCTCAGCACCGTCCAGGCCGTCGCCACGGCCGCCACGGCCACGGCGCCCCAATAGACCTCGCGCTGTTTCAGACAAAGGTTGCACGGCGCCAGGCCCGCGAACCGTTCGAACCCATGGGCTGCGCCCAGCATGGCCAGCGACGCGGCCAGGGCGAAGGCGGTCCACCAACGGGTCAACAGGCGATAGAGGCTTCTCATTGCGAAACGGTCTTACTCCGGTCCGGTCTCCGCGTCGACTTACAGAAGCTTCACCGCGATTATCAGGCCGACCAGCAGAACCAGGCCGGTCCCCGACCACAGGGCCAGGCGCTTTTCCACCTGGGCCAGCATGGCCTGGCCCCAGCGTTTCAGAATCCAGGCCTCCAGGAAGAACCGCCCGCCCCGTGTCACGACCGACGCCGCCATGAAGACCGGAAAGCTGAAGGCCGCCAGGCCCGAGGCGATGGTCACCAGCTTGTAGGGGATCGGCGTCAGCCCCTTGATCAATATGACCCACAGACCCCACTGGGCGAACCACTGGCGGAAATGATCTAGCCCGTCGGCATGGCCCAGGAACCGCAGGATCGCCAGGCCCACGTCGGTCAGGAAATAGCCGATGGCGTAGCCCAGCATCCCGCCCAGAACCGAGGCGATCGTGCAGACCCCGGCGTAGACATAGGCCCGCTCCGGCCGGGCCAGGATCATCGGCGCCAGCATGACGTCGGGCGGAATGGGAAAGAAGGAACTCTCGGCGAAGGAGACCGCCGCCAGGGCCGGCGTGGCGTGGCGATGGCGCGCCAGGTCGAACACGCCGTCATAAAGTCTGCGAAGCATGGAGATTTCCTCGAACCGCCCCGCCCTAGCAAGACCCGGTCTCGCCGTCACCCGCTGCGACACCGCAACGCTCGCGACTGAAGCGGTTGCGGTTTAAGCCCCTCAGATGACCGCGCCCCGCCCATCCCCCCAGGCTGACGACGTCAGCCACGACATCACCCGTCTGCTGCGTCGCCTGTCCGACGAGGGCGGCGACGCCGGCCTGACCCTTGACGAGGTCCGCGACCGGCTGGACGAGCGGGCCTACGGCCTTTTGATCCTGCTGCTGTCCATCCCCTGCCTGGTGCCGGGCCTGTACGGCGTGCCCCAGGTCGTGGGCGTCATCGTCATTCTATTGGCCGCACAGATGCTGGTCGGGCGCGAAGAGCCCTGGCTGCCGCGCTGGTTCCTGAAGCTGCGCGCCAAGGGCTCCTGGCTGAAGGCCATGGCCGATTTCGCCGAGTCGAAACTGGGCTGGATCGACCGGCTGTCGCGCCCCCGCTTGCGGCGTTTCGCCGACGGACCGGGCGAGAAGCTGGCGGCGATCTTCATGATCCTGGCTACGGCCACCATCGTCCTGCCCCTGACCAACACCGTCCCCTCCGTGGCCCTGGCCCTGCTGTCGGTCGGCCTGATCCAGCGCGACGGCCTGTTCGTGATCGCCGGGGCGGCGGTGACGACGGCCTGGCTGACGATTTTGGGCGCGGTGGGAACCGGCCTATTGATGGGCGCCGAGTGGGCGACCCGCTGGCTGCCGGGCTGAGGCCGGGAGTGGTTCCAGCGCTGCAAGCGTAACCTTAGATGTCCAAGAATTAACGGGCGTCTGGGCGGCGATCCGTGGAAGGTGGCGTGACCGACCGACGGTCGATCTTTCTCAAATTCCTTTCACGGCGCGTCATGGCTTTGCCTCTTCGTTTCTCCCGCATCTTGTTCGTCGCCGCCGGCGCGCTGCTGGCCGCCGCCCTGCCCGCCGCCGCCCAGGACTACCGCCAGTCCTTCCATCCCGATCAGCTGAAGGGACCGCCCGCCGGCGCGCTGAACGAGGTCTTGGTGCTAGGCACGCCGCACTTGTCGAACATGGGCGACGGCTTCAAGGTCGAAAGCCTATCGCCGCTACTGGATCGGTTGGCGGCCTGGAAGCCGACCGCCATCGCGACCGAGGATCTATCGGGCCTGCAATGCGACAGCCTGCGTCGCTATCCGTCGCGCTATGCCGAGACGGTCGAAACCTATTGCTGGGATCCCGCCCCCGCCGCCCTGGCGACCGGTCTGGACGTGCCAGCCGCCAACGCCGAGGCCGAGCGGCTGCTGGCCGAGTGGCCCGCACACCCCACGCCGGCCCAGCGGCGTCATCTGGCGGCGGTCTTCCTGGCGGCCGGCGAGCGGGGATCGGCCCTGGTCCAATGGCTTCGCCTGCCCGCCCAGGACCGCACCGCCGGGGACGGTCTGAACGACGCCTTGGTCGCCGTGCTGAACCGGATCAAGGACCGAGCCAATGAGACCTATCTGATCTCCGCGCCCCTGGCCGCGAGGCTGGGGCTGGAGCGGCTGTGGAGCGTCGACGACCACTCCGCCGACACGCCCGATCCGACCGATCCCATCGAGAAGAAAGCCTATGCCGACGCGATCATGGGCGCGTGGAATAATCCCGCTAGCCAAACCCGACGAACGCAGGATGCGGAACTGGGCGCCGCCCTCGATCAGCCCGACGGCGTGCTGCGCATGTACCGCGTCTATAATGCGCCGACGACGCCGCCCCTGATCTATCAGTCCGACTTCGGCGCCACCCTGGTCGAGCCGTCGCCGCAGGCCTTCGGCCGCCGCTACCTCGGCTATTGGGAAACGCGAAACCTGCGCATGGTCGCCAATATGCGCGATGTTCTGGGCCGCTATCCGGGCACGCGGATGCTGACCATCGTGGGGGCCTCGCACAAGGGCTACTACGAGGCCTATCTGGACCAGATGCACGATGTCCGGCTGGTCGATCCCGAACCCGTCCTGCGCTGATCGCATGAAGAGGGCGGAGCCGCCGTTCATCACGACCCCGTGGGTCTGCCTTGGCTCTGTCGTCATCCGCGACTAGGTTCCGCGCCAATCGGCGGCCCCTATCGGTTAAGCCCGCCTCAGAACGCTACGCGGGAGACGCGCCATGAACGACATGACCCCCAACCCCAGCCAGGCCCCTCATCAGCCGACGGCTGAACAGATCGACCGGGAAAATCCCCTGGGCGTCGACGGTTTCGAATTCGTCGAATTCACCGGCCCTGAGCCCCAGGCGATGATCGCGCGGCTGGAGATGATGGGCTTCACCCAGACCCATGTGAACCCCAAGACCGACGTGGTGCGCCTGAAACAGGGCGACATCTCCTTCTTGGTCCACCGCTCGCCAAAGGGCCAGGCGGCGGACTTCGCCAGGGATCACGGCCCCTCGGCCAACGGCATGGCCTTCCGCACCAATGACGCCAAGGCCGCCTATGAGGGGGCGCTCCAGCGCGGCGCCGTGGCCGCGACGGATGCCGACGGCGGCGCCCTGGGCGACTATCCCTACATCCTGCAAGGCATCGGCGGCTCGCTGCTGTACGTCATCGACCAGTACGGCGACGCCGGCTCCCTGTATGACGCCTGGGACGAGATCGAGGGCTGGGAAGAGGCCGAGCGCAAGAACAACGTCGGCCTGGAGGTCCTGGACCACCTGACCCACAACGTCCGTCGCGGTCAGATGCGCACCTGGTCGGGCTTCTACAATTCGGTCTTCAACTTCGAGGAACAGAAGTATTTCGACATCAAGGGCAAGGCGACCGGCCTCTTCTCCCAGGCCATGATCGCGCCCGACCGCGCCATCCGCATCCCGCTGAACGAGAGCCAGGACGAAAACTCCCAGATCGAGGAGTTCATCCGCCGCTACAACGGCGAAGGCATTCAGCACATCGCCCTGACCACCGAGAACATCTTCGAGACGGTCGAGGCCATGCGCGCCCGCGGCGTGGACTTCCAGGACACGATCGAGACCTATTTCGAACTGATCGACAAACGCCTGCCCAACCACGGCGAGGACGTGGAGCGGATGCGCAAGAACCGCATCCTGATCGACGGCTCGGACGAGGAGGGCCTGCTGCTGCAGATCTTCACCCAGGACACCTTCGGCCCGATCTTCTTCGAGATCATCCAGCGCAAGGGCAACGAAGGCTTCGGCAACGGCAATTTCCAGGCCCTGTTCGACTCGATCGAGCTGGACCAGATCCGTCGCGGCGTCATCAAGGTCGACGCCTGAATGAAGATGCGGCCGCCGACCTGGCTGCCCTGGCTGGGCCCGGCCCTGGCGGCCGGCGCCGGCGCCCTGGCCGGGCGCTTCTGGCTGGAGGGCGGCTTCTGGACGGTCCTGATCGCCGCCCTGATCTGCGGCTTCGCCCCCATCGTCGCCTACAGGATCTGGAAACGGCTGCACCACCGGGGGTGAGCGGGCGAGAGTGGGCTTTGACGGGGAGCGGGCCGGATGGGTGTCGGCTGGGGTGGAAAGCGGCCCTAGGCTTGTGACGCGGACAGCCAATGCGAACCCCCGCGAGGCTCATGTTTGGCGCGATCCTAGCGGTAGCGTAGGCGGCTCTCTTCATCGTCCGCTATCTGTCCAGAGGGCTTTGGCACTGCCATTGGAACGGCGAACGACACTCTGCTGACAGCGGATCGCAGAGCTTCGCGCTTGTCGTCCATAAACGGACCCATTCGATTCAGAGGAGCGCGTCAGACATAGCCTCCGATCTCGCTATCCGCGTGCGCTTCGCGCACGCCCTGTGCAGTGGTACGGAGCGTCTCTCTATATATTCTTGCTGGTTCTCCCATCAGCCATCGGATTTCTCATCGTTTGCGGTCGAGGGTGTGGCGAACTGCTGCTGTTTGCGCAGTGCACCCTTATCGCGTTCTTCAATCCATTTCAGTTTCTCGGGTGGTAGGGCAGCGAACGCTTCCTCGACATGCTTAGGCTCGGAAATCATTTTCTCAGCGATCAGGTTCACCATTTTGAAGAGGGTCGTCACCGTAGCGGGGTCGTCGCCGAAGCTTATGGTGCCAGGATGAACCGCGTCGTTTCCCGTGACCCTAACCACGTCCAGCGCTTGCTTTACCCGCACGTTTAGGCCGTCCGTAACGAGCTGACCAATCATGGCATCTATCTTACCGTTCTTGCCGAGGTGAATGCACAGGCGCTCTATAGCTAGGCGGAGAAGCGCAGCAGCTCCCCTCGGCGACACAGCCGCAATTGCTGCAGCCTCTGCAACATCTGCCTTGATGTGATCGGGGAGGTCGGCGTTCGGTTGGACATCGAACTTCTGCATCGGCCAAACCATTCGGTCGCGGAGCCAGATGGCTGATCCGCCGCAAATGTAGCATTGCGACAAATGTAGGTTGACCACGTGGCTGGATACGTAGTGGCCTTGGTTACTTCGCTCGTACTCCGGTACGTGCCCGAGCAACTTGTTGGTGTAGGCTTCGAGCGATGCGCGTTGCTCGCGGTCGGCGATGCCCAGTAGCACCTGTCGAAAGTGATCGGGATCAGGCGTGTGGGGGACCTCCCCGACTTTTTGGGCTTCACCGTAAACCCTGTACCAGCGCTGCTGAGTATGGGCGTTGCAATGCGGGCTGACGTGACCCCCTGAAACTCCTCCAGGAATAGCTAGAGTCCGCCCCTCGAAAGGACGGACAGAATGAAGCGATCACGGTTCACGGAAGAGC
>NZ_JACHOQ010000011.1 GCF_014199955.1 Brevundimonas aurantiaca | reverse complement strand
CGGGGCTGTTGGGGATGCGCGACGGGGGCTGATAGGTCAGGATCTCCCGCACCAGCCCGACCGGGGCGGCGAAGACCTCCTCGCCCAGGCCGAAGCTGACGTACTGGCCGGCGAAGGCGCCGCTCACGGGGCTGTCGGCCGAGGCCTTTCTTTCCGCTTGGCCGGACATCAGGCGCTCTCCCGGAAGTCCATGTCCTCGGCGTCAGCGCCGCCGACCGTCATGTCCAGGGCGAAACCCTGGGCTCGGGCCTGCTGGGCGTGGACCGGGGATTTTGCCGAAGCCGGGGCCGACGTCGATCGGGCCGCGGAGCTGAGCACGGTGACCCTGGCGCCCGTCGCACGGTGGCGCGGCGAGGCTGAGGCGCGCGGCGCCGAACGCCCTTCGCCCGAGGCGTCGGTGCGGAAGAAGGCGATGGAGGTCTGAAGCTCTTCGGCCTGGGCCGCCAGTTCTTCGGAGGTCGCCGACATCTCTTCCGAGGCCCCGGCGTTCTGCTGGGTCACCTTGTCCAGCTGCTGGACCGCCTCATTGATCTGGTTGGCGCCGATGTCCTGTTCACGACAGGCGGCGGAGATTTCCGAGACCAGTTCGGCGGTCTTGCGGATGTCCGGCACCAGACGCTGCAGCATGTCGCCGGCTTCCTGAGCGGCCTTGACCGTGTCGCATGAGACGGTGCCGATTTCAGCGGCGGCCGTCTGGCTGCGTTCGGCCAGTTTACGCACTTCCGAAGCCACCACCGCGAAGCCCTTGCCGTGCTCCCCGGCGCGGGCGGCCTCGACCGCCGCGTTCAGGGCCAGCAGATCGGTCTGACGCGCGATCTCCTGCACGATGCCGATCTTGTCGGCGATGGTGCGCATGGCGTCCACGGCGCGGTTGACCGCCTCGCCGCTGGCCTCAGCGTCCTTGGCCGACTGGCGCGAGATCTTCTCGGTCTGGGCGGCGTTGTCGGCGTTCTGTTTGATGTTGGCGGCCATCTGCTCCATCGAAGAGGAGACCTGTTCCGCCGCCGCCGCCTGTTCTGTGGCGCCCTGGCTCATCTGTTCGGACGTCGAAGACAGTTCCTGGCTGCCGGACGACACATTGTCGGCGGCCGACAGGGCGTCGGACACCACGCCGCGCAGCCGTTCGATCATGGTGTTCAGATTGCCCAGCATGTCGCCGATCTCATCGCGGGTGGTGACGGCGAGCGTCCTGGTCAGATCCCCCTCGGCCACGGCGCGGACCGCCTCATTGGCGCGATGCAGACCCCGCTTGATGATGAAGGACACCAGGGTGCAGCCGCCCAGGGCCACCAGAACCGCCGCCACGGCGGTGATGATCAGGCCGGTTCGGGCGTTTTCGAAGACGGTTGTGGTGGCCGCCTCGGCCTCCTTCATCTTCTCCCTGTCGATTTCAACGATGCGGTGGGTGGACTTCTCCAGTTCGGCCGCCAAGGTCCGGGCCTCGTTCAGCATCAGGGCGCCGGCGCCGGCCTTGTCGTTCGCCAGGGCCAGACGATGAACCTCGTTGCTGATCAGCTTGTACTGGGCCCAGGTGTCGGCCAGCTTGGTCCAGTCGCCCTTGGCCTCGGGCGAGGCGGCGGCGAGGGCCTGGTTCAGCTGATCTTCAAGGCGTCCTGCAGCCTGTTTCGCCTCTTCCGAAAAGGTCCGGACCTGTGCGGGGTCGGTCGCCAGCACCATGCCGCGTTCGCGCCGCACCACGCCGCCGAACTCGGCGTCCACACTCTGGGCGCGGCTCAGCTGCGCCGCCGGCCCCTCGATCAGTTCGGTGATGGATTGGTTTAACGTCCCCAGTCGGCTGATCGACAGGGCGACGATGCCGACGAGGGCCAGGATCAACAGGCCGAAGGTTACGGCCAGCTTGGCCTTTATGGTGAAACGCATGATCTCTCTCCGCAATGGCCGGTTAGGGGTGGGCGAGGGACGCGACCGGCCATGGGGCGTCCTGAAAATTGAAGAAGGGGCGAAGTGCGGTCAGGTCAGACCTCGCCGGGGGCGCGCAACGCCCCCTCTTGGTCGAAATAGTAGCAGTCATCTCAGTCCCCTTCCGCAGCCTTAGCCACACAACCAGAAGCATCATTAGCTTGCATGGTTAAACCGGCTTCAACCCTGGGTTAGGGGGTTGTACTTAGCGCAGCAACTATACTGAAAACCGCGCAAAGAGGCTGGGCCGCGCCCTGATCGTGCAAGGCTAACCATGCAGCCCTGAGTGTTCGCCATAGACCCAGGTAGCGGACGGACGGCCTTCGGCGGCGCCGACCGCCTCGCTCCTAGAGCCTGATCCGTTGAGGAGGAACCGCTACGCGGTTCCGCTGAAACGGTGAATCAGGCTCCAGATTAAAGCGAGAGCATGATTCACGCTTCTGTCGGAACCGCGAAGCGGTTCCGTCCGAAACGATCATGCTCTTGCCGAGCGAAAGATACCGTCGGACCAAAGACCGCAAACGTCAATAAGTCTGCGTCTGATTCTCATCAGTAATCCGATCATCGACCAAGGTCGTAATCCATTGCACAGAGACGCAAGGCATCTATTCTCAATGGTGACCAGGACTCGACCATCGAGAAGCGGGCCGGCGTCGAAGGAGGAGGAAAGCTGTTGGAAGATTCGCTGGCGAGCAGCGTCTTTGTCGGCGCGCCGATGGCGATCGTGGCCGTCGATCGGACCGGCCGTGTCCGCAACCATAATCCGGCGGCTCAACAGCTGTTCGGCGCCGTTTTGGACGATCCGTCCCTGAGCATCGACGCCCTGTTTGAAGGCTTTAATCTGGACGACGTCGCCACCCCCGAGGCGGCCCAGGCCTTCAATGGCCGCCGCGATCCGTCGGGCCAGGCCCCCATCTGGCAAGCGCGTCGCGCCGACGGCGAAGACGCCTTCGTCGAGATCCAGGCCACCCGCTTCACCCACAAGACCTGCGACTGCGCCACCCTGTTCATTCAGGACGTGTCCGCCCGGGTCGCCGCCGAGACCGCCGTCCAGGATCTGCGGCTTCAGATCATGTACAATTGGCGGCTGAACTCGCTGGGCGAAGTGGCCTCGATGGCGGCCCATGATCTGAGCCAACCCCTGTCCGCCGCCGCGAACTTTCTGGAGGCGGCCCGGCGGATGGCTGAGGCCCGGCCGGAGGCTGCGGACGACCTCCCTCAGGCGCTGATCGCCGCCAAGGGCCAGATCGACCGGGCGACAGCCATCATTCGCCGCCTGCGCCAGATGATGCGTCACGAATCCGGTCCTCGGGTTCGGGAAAATGTGTCGGAGGTGGTCAAGGAAATCCTGCCGATCCTCAGGATGCACGCAGGGGGGACGAGGGCGGACATACAGGTGCGGCTGGACCCGGCGGATACGGCCTGGTGCGACCGCGTGCAGATTCAGCAGGTCCTGATCAATCTGATCCGCAATGCGCTCGACGCCCCGGAGAACGGCAAGCGCCGCCGCATTGAGATTGCGGGCGGCCCGGTCGACGGCGGCTACCAGCTGTCGGTCGCCGACAACGGCCCCGGCGTCGCCCCTGACATGGCCGGCAAATTGTTCGAGCCCCTGGCCAGCAGCAAGCCCGGCGGCATGGGCCTGGGTTTGTCGATCTGCCGCACCCTGGTGGAGGCCCACGGCGGAACCCTGGCCCTGACGCCCAGCCCCTTGGGTGGGGCGGCCTTCGCCTTCAACCTGGCCGACGAGACCTTGACCGAAGCGCCCCGCCCCGCCGAATCGAACCGGAGCGATGACTTGCTCCTGCTGGCGCGCGCCTCCAGCGGCGGCGCTGCGGTGGTCAGCCGGGCGCCGATCGGCCCGGGCGCCGTGTTTTCACGCCTGAATTAGAACCGCCCGAAACGGCAAGCGGCTCGCCTCGGTTGCGCCTCAGCCGACGAAATGGGCGTGGAAGCCAGCCGGTCCCAACACCCACAGGTCGTAGCGTCCGCCGTCGGCCGACAGGTCCCAGGCGCCCGTCAACCGTCCGCCCGCCCCCACCGTGTAGCGCCGGGGCAGCCGATCCAGGTGCAACCGGTCATAGACATGGAAGACCGCGGCCAGATCCCCCTGCGACACGAAGGTGAGTTCCGCGCGCGCCGCCGCCGCATCGACGTCGCAATGGGCCTGAAGCCGATAGCGATGCGGGCGCATGGGCCTCTGGCCCGGCTCCTGCACCGGGCGCGCCGGCCGGACCGGAGCGGTCGGCGACGGCTGTTCGGGAATGGCGGCCGCCCGCGCCCGGACCTCTGCGGTCTCGGGCAGGCGATCGACGAAAGGCGTCTGGTTCGGCGTGGCGAAGTCGAAGGCGGTCGTCAGGTCGCTGCACACCGCCCGTCGCCAGGGCGAGATGTTGGGCTCCATCACCCCGAAGCGACGCTCCAGGAACCGGATCACCGAGGTGTGGTCGGCCACCTCCGAATGGACGAAGCCGCCGCGCGACCAGGGCGACAGCACATACATGGGCACCCGCGGCCCCAGGCCGTAGGGCCGCCCCCGGAACTGGGCCTCGTCGCCATCGGCGCCGGGCGCCGGCAGGCGGTGGTATTCCCCCTCGGTCGAGACGGTGGAGGCGCCGGCGAAACCGCCGGGCGCATCGGCGTCGGGCGACGGCGGGGCGGGCGGCGGGACGTGGTCGAAGAAGCCGTCGTTCTCATCGAAATTGATGAACAGCACCGTCCGCGCCCAGACGGCGGGATCGGCGGTCAGGGCGTCGATGACGCGAGACATATAGTCCGCCCCCTGGGCCGGGCTGGACGGGCCGGGATGTTCGGACCCCTCGGCCGTGCCGATGATCCACGACACCTGCGGCAGCCGACCGGCCAGGACGTCGGCCTTCAGCTGATCCAGATCGCGGGTGGACAGGGCCCGTTCCTTCAGCGCCGGGTCCGAACCCGGCTCGCCACGCCAGGCGCGGCGATAGGCCATGAAGTTCTGGACCGGGTTGTCGCCGAAATTGTCGGCCAGATTCTGATAGTGGCGCCAGTCGATCCCCGCCGCCTGAAGCCGCTCGGCATAGGTGGTCCAGTCATAGCGGGGCTGGTCGGCGTCGGGCTTGTTCAGATCGTCGTCGACATTGTCGATGACCGGGCCGCCGGCGCGGCCGTGCGGGTCGTTCGTCCCGCTGAACAGGAACAGGCGGTTGGTGTTGGTCCCCGTCTGCACCGAGCAGTGATAGGCGTCGCACAGGGTGAAGGCCTCGGCCATGGCGTATTGGAACGGGATGTCCTCACGCCGATAGTAGCCCAGGGCGCGCTGGGTCTTGGCCTCGGGCCAATGGGCCATCCGCCCCTGGTCCCACGCCGCCTGGGCGTCGGGCCAGTGGTGGGGCGTCCCCTCCATCCGCATCAGGTCGAAGTCGGCGGTCGTCGCCAGGTGGAAGGGACCGACCTCGGCCGGGGGCTGGACCGTGCGGTCCACCTGGGTCCAGACGTCGCGCGGGGCGCCGTCGGCGCCGGGTGCGACGGGAATGGGATGGGGATCGCCAAAGCCCCGCACCCCGGCCAGGGCGCCGAAATAGTGGTCGAAGCTGCGGTTCTCCTGCATCAGGATCACCACATGGGCCACGTCCTCGATCGTGCCCTTGCGGACGTCGGCGGGGATGGACAGGGCCCGCGCCAGAGAGGCCGGAAGCCCCGCCGCCAAGACCGCGCCCAGGCCGCCTGCAAGGCCGCCCGCCAGAAGAGATCGCCGATCGACAGACATCAGATGTTTCCGAACAAGGCCCGCGCCGATCTTATGACCGGCGCGGGCGACAGGTTTGCGACGATGAGGGCGAACGCCTCAGTGACGCCAGGTCAGGCCCAGACCCAGCATGCGCGGGGCGGTCTGATAGCCGATGGTGTAGCGTTCCGACTTGCCGCGCGTGGCCCAGTATCCGGCCTCGCCCGTCAGGTTTTCGCCATAGGCGCTGAGCACCAGCTGGTCGGTCAGCTGGAAGCGGGCGCCGAAGTCCAGCGTCGCCTGGGGCTGGATGTATTCATCCAGCGCATTGGCGCGCAGGGTGGCGATGTAGCGGCCGCGATAGCTGTAGCCCAGGTCGGCGTCGAAGCGGTCGCGCTTGTAGCTCAGGCCGACGTTGCCCAGGACCTTGGGCGCATTCGGCAGCCCCACCTCGACGCCTTCGCGCCAGGCGATGCCGGGATCGGCCTTGCTGGGCTGGTAGGTGTAGTTGGCCCAGGCCGAGAAGCCGGCGATCAGGTCGCGGCGCCCCGCAAGCTCGACGCCCCAGATGGTGGCGTCCTTGCCGTTGGCCGAGGTGGTGATCGGCACGCCGTCGGCGCCGACCATCACCTGCGACCCCGCCGACTGGTAGATGAAGTTGTCGATCTCCTTGCGGAACAGGCCGGCGGACAGGAAGCCCTGGTCGCCGGCGTACTGGACGCCCAGATCGAAGTTCAGGGCCTCGGCCGGCTTCAGATCGGGGTTGCCCTTGGAGATCGAGACGATCCGCGGGCCGTTGGACTCGATGTTGATGCCCTTGGAGATGTCCGTGAAGTTCGGACGGGCGAAGGAGGTCCAGACGGCGGCGCGGACGGTCCAGTCGGCGTTCGGGCGCCAGTCGACGTGCAGGCTGGGCAGAACCTGGGTGTAGCTGGCCTCTGTGGTGCCGGCGGCGCCGCCGAACTCGCGTTTCACCTTATTGGTGGCGGAGTCCTCGGTCGTGACCAGGGCCTCGTTGTGGATGTCGGTCCGCTCCACCCGCGCCCCGGCCGTGGCCGACCAGGCGCCCCGTTCCAGCACCGCCATGGCGTAGCCGCTGTAGCTGGTCTCGCGGCCCGAGGAGTCGTTCAGGTTCCAGGGGTATTCGTCGTCGGTCACACGCGGCGCGGCTTGCAGCACGGCTAGGACGCGGTTCATCTCAAGGATCGTGCCGAAGCGCGTCAGGCCGTGGTAGTGATCATCGTCGAAATGATCGATCGAGCCCGCGATCAGGTCGGTGTGGTTCGAAAGGGGCGAGCCGCTGGCCAGCCCCGGAATCGCGCGCGTGCCGCTGTCGACGTCCTGCTGCTGATCATAGTCCCGTTGCGACCGGCGGAAGCGGAAGCCGCCCTTGACCGTCTTCAGCACGCCCTTGTCTTCCGGCGACCAGGCCAGGTTGACGGCGGCGTAGGCCTGAGAGTCTTCGGAGATCCGGCGATACAGTTCGGCGTAGTCGAACTTCAGATTGGCCGGGTTCAGCATGGCCGACGACTGGGCCTCGCTCATGATCCAGGTCGGATGTTTGCTGTCCGAGGCGTCAAAGCCGATCGGGGTGCTGTAGATCGGCAGGCTGTCGTCGGTGACATACTCCATATACCACTGGTTCGGCGTCTCGGTCCGGCCGTAGGTGTAGGCGATGTCGTAGTCCAGCTCGAAGGCGCTGCGGACGTGGCGGCCGCCCAGGTTCAGCACGCCCAGGCGGTTGTCCTCCTGCTTCACCTCGGCGCCCATCAGGGACGAGAAGCTGTTGATGGCGCCCGTGTCGTCCTGACCGGTCTTGACGTCGATATAGTCGTGCAGCTGATCGTTCTTCCACTGGGAGTACAGGCCGCGCAGGTGAAGTTCGTCATTCGACGTCGGGCGGTATTCCAGGGTGAAGTTGCCGCCGGTGCGGTCGATGTCGTTCACGAACCGGTCCAGGCCGTGCGAGACCAGCCGCAGGGGGGTGTCTTCCGACAGGACGGTGTCGCTATCCGGCAGGAGGCCGTTCGGACGCCAGCTGGTGTTGTAGCTGATGTTCTCGTTGCGCTCGCCCGTAATGGTCCGTTCGGTATGGAAGACCACGCCGTAAAGGCCCAGGGTCCGGTCGGAATCGAGGAAGGTCGAGAAGGCGCCGGTCAGGTCGGTCGCCGTCTTGTCCGCGATGTTTTCCCGGCTGGCGCGGACCGAAAGGCTGGCCATGCCGTCGCCGAAGTCGAAGGGGCTGGGCAGGCGGAAGTCGATGGTGCCGCCGACCGCGTCGCCGTCCAGATCCGGGGTCACGCTCTTGACCACCCGCACCGTGTCCAGGCCGTCGGGCGGCAGCAGGTCCAGGGCCACGGCGCGGTTGTCGCGGCCCGAGGTCGCCAGGCGCACGCCGTTCATCGTGTAGACGTTCAGGGCGCTGTCCAGGCCGCGAATGCTGACGTAGCGCGCGTCGCCCGTGCCGCGGTCGTTGACGGTGCTGACGCCCGGCAGACGCTTCAGCGCCGCCGCCACGCTGGTGGACGGGATGGTCAGCAGTTCATCGGCGGAGATGACCTCCGAAACGATGTCGGCCTGGCGCTGCTCGGCCTCGGCGCGGCGGGTGGCGCTGCGCGAACCGGTGACGATGATGTCGGCGAGGTTGGCGGCGTCCGCCGTCCCGCCTTGCGCCGGTGCGGTCTGGGCCAAGGCGGCGGCGGGCAGGATCGCTGCGAGCGCTGCGCCGCACAGCAGGGCGCGCGCGCAAAAGCGCGTGTTTGAAAGAACCATGATGACATCCCCTGACGTTTGGACGGCGCTGAGCCGTCTTCGAACGATCTACGCCGGGCCTGTGACATCGATGTGAACTATTGTGGCATTTTGTGTTTTTGTGTGGATTTTGACGAAGGCAGGCGCCACATGTCACACGAGTTGCATGACCCAAGGCACGGCGTTGAATCAGTCCGCACGGCTCGAAGCCCTATTGTCCGCCCTGGCTGATCAGGGCGCCTGTTCGATCGCCGATCTGGCGACGGCCTTTGATGTGTCCGAGGAGACGATCCGCCGCGACATCCGACGGCTGGAGCAGGACGGGGCGGTGCGAAAGGTGCACGGCGGCGTCCGCCTGCCTGATCGCCGCGCCGAGGCGCCGTGGCGGCAGAGGCTGAACATCAACGCCGAGGCCAAGAAGCGGATCGCGGCCCACGCGGCCGAGTTGGTCGAACCAGGCATGACCCTGCTGCTGGATTCCAGCACCACCGTCTTCTGGCTGGCGCGCCGGATCGCCTCTGTGCGCGATCTGACGGTCGTGACCAACAGTCTGGAGACGGCGGGCGAGCTGGCGGCCCTGTCGGACGCCCGGATCTTCCTGGCGGGCGGGGCGGTCAACCCCGCCTATCGGGCCAGTTTCGATGCGGACGCCGCCGCCTACGCCAACCGGTTCGTGCCGGACCTGGCCTTCTTCTCCATCGTCGCCGTGGACGCCGCGCACGGCTTTCTCGATCACGAGCCCGAAGAGGCGGCCTATGCCCGGGCGGTGCTGCCCAATGCGCGCAAGGCGGTCTGTCTGACGGACGCCTCCAAATTCGGGGCGGCGGGCCGCGCCCAGGCGGCGGACTGGTCGCAGGTGGCCATGATCGTCACGGACCAGCCGCCCCCCGCCGCCGTCGCGGCTGCGGCGCGCGACGGCGGGGTCGAGGTGCGGATCGCCTGATCCGCTCCCGGCCGATCAGTTGATCGACATGACGATCCGACCCTCGATCTGGCCCCTGTGCATCCGGGCGAAGATGTCGTTGATATTGTCCAGGGGCTCCACGGCGATGATGGACTTGACCTTGCCCTGGGCGGCGAAGTCCAGCGCCTCTTGAAGGTCCAGCCGGGTGCCGACGATGGAGCCGCGCACTGTCGTGCCGTTCAGCACCATGTCGAAGATCGACAGGGGGAAGTCGCCGGGCGGCAGGCCGTTCAGGGCGACCGTCGCCCCCCGCGAAGTCATGCCCAGGGCCTGTTCGAACGCCTTGGGCGAGACGGCGGTGACCAGCACCCCTTGGGCGCCCCCGTCGGTCTGACGCTTGATCTCGGCGGCGGGGTCGTCAGACGTCTTGGCGTTGACCGTCACCGAGGCGCCCAGACGCCGCGCCAGGTCCAGCTTGGCGTCGTCGATATCGACGGCCGCGACGTTCATCCCCATGGCCTTGGCGTATTGCACCGCCAGATGGCCCAGGCCGCCGACGCCCGAGATCACCACCCAGTCGCCGGGCTTGGTCTCCGTGACCTTCAGCCCCTTATAGACGGTGACGCCGGCGCAAAGGATCGGCGCGATCTCTTCAAAGCCGATGTTATCGGGCAGATGGCCGACGAAGTTCGGGTCCGCCACCACATATTCGGCGAAGCCGCCGTTCACCGAATAGCCGGTGTTCTGCTGCTCGTGGCACAGGGTCTCCCACCCGCCGAGGCAGTGTTTGCAATGGCCGCAGGCGGAATAGAGCCAGGGCACCCCGACGCGGTCGCCCTCCTTGACGTGTTTCACGCCGGCGCCGACGCCCGAGACGTAGCCGACGCCTTCGTGGCCCGGAATGAAGGGCGGATTGGGCTTGACCGGCCAGTCGCCCTCGGCGGCGTGCAGATCGGTGTGGCAGACGCCGCTGGCGACGACCTTCACCTGGATCATGCCGGGTCCGGGGGTGGGGATCGGCGCATCCTCGATCACCAGGGGCTTGCCGAATTCGCGCACGACGGCGGCCTTCATGGTTTTGGCCATGGTTCATCCTCGATCAGAAGGGGGAACGGGCGGACCGGAAGCAGGACACCGGCCCGCCCGCCTGGGAGCCGCTCTCCGGACAGACGGATCAGAGAGCGATCGGAGGATGGCCGATCCGGAGCCGGCCATCCTTGATGCAGATCAGAAGAAGCCCAGCTTGTTCGGGCTGTAGCTGACCAGAAGGTTCTTGGTCTGCTGATAGTGATCCAGCATCATCCGGTGGTTTTCACGGCCGATGCCCGACTTCTTGTAGCCGCCGAAGGCCGCGTGGGCCGGATACTGGTGATAGCAGTTGGTCCAGACCCGCCCGGCCTGGATGGCGCGGCCGGCGCGATAGGCGGTGTTCATGTCGCGCGACCAGACCCCGGCGCCCAGGCCGTATTCGGTGTCGTTGGCGATCTCCATCGCCTCTTCGAAGGTCTTGAAGGTGGTCACGGCCAGGACGGGACCGAAGATTTCCTCCTGGAAGATCCGCATGTCGTTCGTGCCTTTGAACACCGTCGGCTTGACGTAGTAGCCGCCGGCCAGATCGTCCTGAAGCTGGGCCTGGTCGCCCCCGGTCAGGACCTGGGCGCCCTCTTCGCGGCCGATCTTCAGATAGCTCAGGATCTTCTTCAGCTGCTGGTCCGACGCCTGGGCGCCGATCATGGTCGCAGGGTCCAGCGGGTCGCCCTGGACGATGGCCTCGACCCGGGCGATCGCCTTCTCGATGAAGGCCTCATAGATGTCTTCGTGGATCAGGGCGCGGCTGGGGCAGGTGCAGACCTCGCCCTGGTTCAGGGCGAACATCGCAAAGCCTTCCAGCGCCTTGTCCAGAAAGGCGTCGTCGGCGTCCATCACGTCCTTGAAGAAGATGTTCGGCGACTTGCCGCCCAGCTCCAGCGTCACCGGAATGATGTTCCGGGTCGCATATTCCATGATCTTCTGGCCGACGGCCGTCGAGCCGGTGAAGGCGATCTTGGCGATGCGCGGATTGGTCGCCAGGGGCTCGCCCACCTCGGTGCCCGTGCCGGAGACGATGTTCAGCACGCCGGCGGGTAGGAGGTCCTGGATCAGTTCGACAACCACCAGAATCGAGGCCGGGGTCTGTTCCGCCGGCTTCATGACGATGCAGTTGCCCGCCGCCAGGGCCGGGGCGATCTTCCAGGCGGCCATCAGGATCGGGAAGTTCCACGGGATGATCTGACCGACCACGCCCAGCGGCTCATGGAAGTGATAGGCGACCGTTTCGTGGTCCAGTTCCGAGATCCCGCCTTCCTGGGCGCGGATGCAGCCGGCGAAATAGCGGAAGTGGTCGATCGCCAGCGGAATGTCGGCGGCCAGGGTCTCGCGCACCGGCTTGCCGTTGTCCCAGGTCTCGGCCTCAGCCACGGCCTGGAGGTTGGCTTCGATCCGGTCGGCGATCTTGTTCAGGATCACGGCGCGTTCGGCGACGCTGGTCTTGCCCCAGGCGTCCTTCGCCGCGTGGGCGGCGTCCAGGGCCAGCTCGACGTCGGCCGCGTCCGAGCGTGCGACCTCGCACAGGACGCGGCCGTTCACCGGGGAGGTGTTCTCGAAATACCGGCCGTTGACGGGGGCGACCCAGCGGCCGCCGATGAAGTTGTCATAGCGCGTCTTGAACTTGGGCGTCGCGGCGCGGGCGAATTCGGGCTTGGTCACGAGTGCGTCTCCTTGCGGTTTCCTCGGGCGCCGATTGTCCGGCGTCGTTTGAGGCAAACTCGGTCCGCAAGGCCCGCCGCGCCAGAAGCCCGGTTCATGATGCGGCGCAAACCTGTCGCAGATTTGCGACAGATTACAGGAGGCTGTTACTGGGCGTCGTTCAGACCCAGCCGGTGCAGCTTGCGGTGCAGGGTGGCGCGGCTGATGCCCAACAGGCGGGCGGCGGCCGAGACATTGCCTCCGCTGCGCGCCAGGGCCCGGCGCACCGCGCCCCGTTCCGCCTCCAACAGGTCCGCCTCGGCCGCGCCGGGCGTCAGAAGGTCCGAGGCCGGCAGCTGGGCGGCGATCCGTTCGTCGGTGATCGACAGGGACAGGCGCGCCGCCCGCGTCGCTCCGATGACCAGATCGTCGCGATCCACGGCCAGCAGGGCCGCCGCATTCCGTTCGCCCGCGCTTCCGGCCAGGACGATGCGGGCGTCGCAGAAGGTCTGACGGAAGGCCTGGGCCTCGATCGACCGGGCGGCGTCGGCCACGGCGGCCGAGATCAGACCCAGTATGGCCTCGGTCGCATCCGCCCGGCAGGACGAGACGTCCAGCGCCCCCGCCAGCCGGCCGAAGGGGTCGTGGATCGGATGGGTGACGCAGCTCAGGCCGGTGTTGCGGGCGTGGAAATGCTGGTCGCGGTGGATGGTGACGGGGCGGTGTTCGGCCAGGGCCGTGCCGATGCCGTTGGTGCCCTCATGCGCCTCGGACCAGACCGCGCCCGGCCACAGGCCCCAGCGATGAAAGGTCTCGTCGTCCGCCGCCGCCCCGCGCCGCTCCACCGGCACCCCTTCGGCGTTGGTCAGCAGGACGCAGCAGCCGACCCCGCCGACCGCCAGAAACAGCCGGTCCAGAACCCCTTCGGCCGCGCGGGTCATCGGCTCCATCGCCTGACGGGCGTCCTGCAGCGCCTGTTCGGAGATCGTCTCCACCGCGCCGGCCCGCGCCGGATCAAGGCCGTAGAGGGTCATGGACCGACGCCAGGAGGCCGCCAGGGCGGAGCGCGCGCCGGCGCCCTCGTCCAGCGCCTGCTGGATCAGGCTGGCGTGATCGGTCTGGGACCGCAGGCTCATGGGCGACCTCCGAAAGATCGGCAGTCCGCAGATCAGACGCCTGCAAAGCCTCCGCGTCAATCCGACCTTGGTCCCCCTCCCCGCCTCGCGGCCCGGTCAGCTTCAGGTTGGAAAGACGACATTGGGAACCGGCTGCTGATCCCCGGCCTTGTCTCCGCATCGCAGGAGACCCGAATGTCCATCATCGACAAGGCCTTGGCCGCCGTAACCCCCCAACCCGGCCAAGAGGCCCGCGCCGAAGCCACAGCCCAGGCGCGCGCGGCCGCCGCGCCCGGCGACTGGCTGTCGCTGGTTCTGGACCATCACGACGAAATCCGCGGCGCCTTCGCCCGCGGACGCCAGGTGAAATCGGCGGCCGACCGCCAGGCGGCCCTCAAGGCCCTGGCCCTGGTGCTGAACGGCCATTCGATCGCCGAGGAGCTGGTCCTCTACCCCGCCCTGGGACAGGCCGGCGAGAAGATGCACGCCGCCCACGCCTATCTGGAACAGACCACCGCCAAGGCGCAGATGGCCGAGCTGGAGAACATCGCCCCTTCCAACACCGCCTGGCTGGACAAGTGGGAGCATATCGAAGGCGCCGTCCTGACCCATATGTACGAGGAGGAGAAGGGCTGGTTCATCACCCTGAAGCAGAAGGGCGAGCACCAGGCGCGGCTGACCGACCGCTACCGCGAGGAATATGAACGCTACACCGGCGCCCCGGCGCGTCAGGCCGCCTGATCCGATGAGCGACCGCAAGCACAGCCGTGATTCGGCCGCCTCGGGTCTGGCCCAGGGCGGGCTGGGCGGGCCGGAGGATCAGCTGCTGGAGGCCGGACAGGAGGAGGTCTTCGCCCGCGAAGAGGTGGAGACGGGGCGGATCGAACACCATTCCAACACCCAGACCCCGCCCGACGCCGAGGAGATCGAACCCTCCTCTCCGAACGCCGGAAGCGACGGCGCGGCGGGCGCGGCCTGACGATGGCCGAGGGTCTGCGCGAGGCCGTGCCGGAGAATGCGGTGCATCTGTGCATCGACATGCAGCGAATGTTCGTCGAGGAGACGGCGTGGCGACTGGACTGGGCCGAGCGGGTCATGCCCCAGATCGTGCGCCTGTGCGAACGCCGGCCCGAACGGACCGCCTTCACCCGCTTCATCCCCGCCGCCCGACCGGGAGAAGGTCGCGGCGCCTGGCGCCGCTACTGGACGCGCTGGGCCTCCATGACCCTGGAGCGAATCGACCCCGGCCTGGTCGATCTGGCCCTGCCGCTTCAGCGGTTCGTCCCGCCCGGCCGGCTGATCGACAAACACGTCTATTCGCCCTGGGTCGGCTCGGACCTGGACGCGGTCCTGAGCCGCAGCGGGGTGGATACGCTGATCGTCACCGGGGGCGAGACCGACGTCTGCGTTCTGGCGACCGTCCTGGCGGCGGTCGATCTGGGCTATCGGGTCGTGATCGCCCAGGACGCGGTCTGCAGCTCGGCCGACGGGCCCCATGACGATCTCCTGCGCCTCTATCACGACCGCTTCTCGCAGCAGATCGAGACGGCGACGGTCGACGAGATCCTGGACGGCTGGCGCTGACAGGCGGACCGGTCAGGGACCGGTCCGCCCTCTTCGTCAGGCGATGCCCGCCCCGCCCGTGACGCCATAGACCTCGCCGGTGACATAGCTGGCCTCCTGGGACGCCAGAAGCACATAGACGGCGCGATCTCGACCGGCTGGCCGGGCCGGCCGTAGGCGCTCTGTTCGCCGAAATGGACCACCTTCTCCATCGGCTGGCCGCCCGAGGGCTGAAGCACGGTCCAGAAGGGGCCGGGCGCCACGGCGTTGACGCGGATTCCCTTCTCCAAAAGCTGTTTGGACAGGGCCTTGGTGTAGGCGACGATCCCCGCCTTGGTGGTCGCATAGTCCAGCAGAATGGCCGAGGGCTCATAGGCCTGGATCGAGGCGGTGGTGATCACCGCCGCCCCGGCCGGCAGGTGGGGGACCGCCGCCTGGACGATCCAGTGCAGGGCGTAGAGATTGGTCTTCATCGTCCGGTCGAAATCCTCGGTCGAGACCTCGCCGACGCTCTCGCGGTACTGCTGGCGACCGGCGTTGACCACCAGAATGTCCAGCCCGCCCAGACCCTCGACCGCCTTGGACACCAGGTCGCGGCACCAGGCCTCGTCGGTCACGTCGCCGGGCAGGCGGACGGCCTTGCGCCCTTCGGCCTCGATCAGCTGCGCCACCTCGGCGGCGTCCTTCTCTTCGGACGGCAGATAGGACAGGGCGACGTCCGCCCCTTCGCGGGCGTAGGCGATGGCGGCGGCCCGGCCGATGCCGGAATCGCCCCCGGTGATCAGGGCCTTGCGCCCAGCCAAGCGGCCCGAGCCCTTATAGCTGGTCTCCCCATGGTCCGGTTTCGGGTCCATCTCCACCGCCAGGCCCGGCGCCGGCTGGGGCTGCTCGGGGAAGGGCGGGCGGGGGTATTGGTCGCGGGGGTCCTGCATCGTCAAACGATCGGCCATGACGTCTCCTCTCGGCTGGGTCGCGTGAACAACACGAGGCTCCCGCGCCCGTTCCGATCAAAAGCCGTCACAGAGCCCAGCGCGGACAACTGACGAAGCCCGCGTAACGCCGATCTGTGGTTGCGAAACGCAAGAAGCGGATTTTTAAGGTTTTTTCGAAATAACTGCTCAGGTCGGCCTGACAGTCGTCGCAAATGAAAGCCGAGCGGACGACGCCATGACGATTCTGAGCCGCAACAACGTCGCCGTCACGGGTCACACGGGTCCGGTCCTTCTGTTCTCGCACGGCTTCGGCTGCGACCAGGGCATGTGGAGATCGGTCGCCGATCGGTTCGACGGCGTGGCCCGCATCGTCCTGTTCGACCATGTCGGGGCCGGAGCTTCGGACAGCACCTGTTTCGATCCTGAGCGCCACGCCGATCTGGGCGGCTACGCCGACGACCTGATCGAGGTGATCGAGGCGGTCGGCCTGGGTCCGGTCGTCTTCATCGGCCATTCGGTGGGCGCCAGCATCGGCGTCATCGCCGCCGTCCGACGACCCGACCTGTTCCAGTCCCTGGCCCTGGTGTGCGGTTCGCCCCGCTACACGGACGCCGAAGGCTACCGCGGCGGTTTCACCCCAGCCGACATCGCCGACCTCCTGGCTTTGATGGACAAGAACATCGCCGAATGGACGACGGCTGTCGCGCCTGCGATCCTCGGGTCGTCAGCGACCCAGGGTCAGGCCGACTGGAGCGCCAGCGTGTGCCGGGTTGATCCCGCGATCGCCCGCCATTTCGCCCGCACAACCTTCCACGCCGACGACCGCGACGCCTTTGCAGCCGTGACCCTCCCCACCCTGTTGCTGGACAGCCGCGACGACGCCTTAGCGCCGACCTTCGTCGGGGATTGGATGGAGCGCCACATCCCCCAGGCGCGCCGGGTCGTCCTGCCGACCGAGGGCCACTGTCCCCATATGACCGAACCCGATCTGGTCGAGGCGGCCCTGCGTCGCCATCTGGACCTGCCGCCGCTGGACCTGGCGGCCTAGATGCAAAGTCCGTCCGTCCTGCTGGATCTGTTGAGCCAGGCGCCGGGCGGCCTGGGCCTGGTCGATCCCCATGGTCGGTTGCTGTGGCTGAACGACTATCTGGCCGACCTGCTGGACCTGCACGCCGGAGACCAGGCCGAGGATCGCCGTCTGGTCGATCATCTGACGCCCGCCAGCCGGATCATGGTTCAGACGCGGCTTCGTCAGGAGCTGGCGATGGGCGGGCGGCTGGAGGAGCTGGCCCTGGATGTGCTCGCCTCCAACGGCGATCGGATTCCGGTCATGGTCAGCGCCGCCCAGACCCAGGGGACCGAAGGGCCGCTGATTCAACTGTGCGTCTCGCGCGCGCCCGTTCGTCGCGCCTATGAGGCGGCAGCGCCCCTGGCCGAAAAGCGCGCCGAGGCGGAACGCCAATCCGCCCGCGACGTAATCTCCGCCTTCGTGCGCCATTGCCCTGTGCCCTTGATCATGACGGATGCCGACCTGGTGGCGACCGGCGTCAGCCAGGCCTGGGAAAAGACCTACGGCCGACCGGCGCAGGACATGGTCGGACAGAGGGTGGACTCGCCGGCCAGGGCGCGCCCGGCCCAGATCGATTGGCCCAAGGTCTACGCCCGCGCCCTCGCCGGAGAGGCGATGAGCAGCGAGGGGCCCGTCCGCTCGGCCCTTGTCGACATGTGGTTCGAATGGGCGGTCATACCCTGGCGCGACGCCGAAGGGGCGATCGGCGGCCTGCTGCTGATGAATTTCGACGTCTCCGCCCTGGTCCGCGCGCGCGACGCCGCCGCCGCCGCCGACGCGGCCAAGTCGCGCTTCCTGGCCAATCTGAGCCATGAACTGCGCACGCCGCTGAACAGCGTCCTGGCGCCGCTGGAACTGCTGCGCGGACACGCCCTGCCCGAGGCGGCCCACAAGGCGCTGGAGACCGTGGCCCAGGCCGGGGCCGAGGTGACGCGCCGCATCACCACCCTGCTGGACTTCTCGCAGCTGGAAGGCGGAGGCTTCACGCCCCAGTCGTCGCCCCTGTCGGTGCGGACCCTGTGCGACGAGGTGCTGACGGAATGCGCCGACCTGATCGGCGACCGGCCGATCGTCCTGAGCGGCCCGGACGCGGGCGCCGACGTCCAGGTTTCGGCCGACGGCGACGCCCTGAAGCGCATCCTGATCCAGCTGGTCGCCAATGGGGTGAAGTTCACCGAGACCGGCGCAGTTTCTCTGGATGTCCAATACGAAGACGACGCCCTGGTCTTCACCGTCGCCGACACCGGCTGCGGTTTCGACATCGACAGTTTCGACGCCCTCGTCCGCCCCTTCCATCAGCGCGACGTCACTGCGACACGGAAACACGGCGGCATGGGTCTGGGCCTGGCTCTGGCCGAGGGCCTGGCCCGCGCCGTTGGCGGCGAACTGACCGCCCAGAGCACGATCGGCGTCGGCAGCCGCGTGACCTTGCGCGCGCCGGCGGTTCTGCTGTCGACGCCCGGGGGCAGGTCCGCCGCGACCGATGCGGAGCCCGCCGCCCTCCGCATCTTGGCCGTGGACGACAATCCCGCCAATCTGGCGGTGCTGAACGCGGTTCTGGCCGCTACGGGCGCGGAAGTCACCTGCGCCGAGAACGGGCTGGAAGCGGTCGAACTGAGCCGGACAATGGATTTCGACCTGGTGCTGATGGACGTTCAGATGCCGGTGATGGACGGTTTGACGGCGATGCGGACGATTCGGTCCGAACACCCCTGCCCGCCCCCGATGATCGTCGTCAGCGCCAACGTCTCGCGTCCCGAAGTCGCCGAGGCGCGGGCCGCCGGCGCCGCAGAGGTGCTGGGCAAGCCCGTCGGCGCCGCCGTGCTGTTGCAGACCGTCGGCGCCGTGCTTCAGGCGGCGGCGGAACAGGCGTCCCAGGCCGCCTGAACGGCTACTCCCCCCGCTCGGCCTTCAGCAGGAAATAGGGCAGCAGGCCGGCGACCACCTGGCGGCTGGCCTCCTCGTCCTGATCCAGCATGTCGCGCAGCGGCGGGCCGATCAGGGCCTCGCCGAAGGCGCTGAGGGCGATGAACAGAACCGCCGAGGACAGCTGTTTGGGCGAGGCGGTCAGGGGATCGCCCAGCTTGTCGCGGATGGCCTCGACCAGACCGTTCACAGCCGCCCGGACCGGCTCCAGATGGGTCAGGTCGCCCTTCAGCACGATCCAGGCGGCCAGCTTGCCCGCCCCGCCTTCCGCAAAGGCGTCGAAGACGGCGTTGATCAGCTCCAGCGGCGCCCCTTCGTCGGTGCGCAGCCTGGCGATGGCGGCGTCCAGGGCGTTCGACAGATCCGCCACCATCGACCCCATCAGGGCCGATTGAAGCCCCTCGGCCGAGCCGAAATGGTGGATCAGATTGGCGTGGGTCATGCCCAGGTCGTCGGCGACGGCCTTCAGGGTGACGGAGTCCGGCCCCCCGGCCAGCAAGCGCGCACGGGCGCAAGCCAGGACCTCCAGGCGGGCTTCTTCAGGGGTGCGACGACGGCGACGGACGCGCTCTATTGACATTGTTGTTAGTTACATCCATGTAGATAGCACTGGTTAAGCTCAGCGCCCGGAGAGAGCAAGTGACGGCTGAACTGATGATGGACGACGCCCTGGTCGATGCGCGGCCCCGCGCTGACGGCATGGGGCGCCCCCGGCGGATCGAGATCGGCCGGGCTTTTCGCGCCCTGCGCCGCCTGATCGCGAACAAGGAAGACACCACCCAGGTGTTCGAGATCATGAACGCCCTGGCTGGGAACTCGGTGCGGCGCGGCTATATGCGGATGCTGGAGACGCCCGAGGGCGCGCGCCAGGCCTTCAAGATGGTCGAGCTGGCGGACCGGCTGCACGACCGGCCCTGGCTGGAATCCATGCCCGCCGGATCGGTGGGCCGCGCCTATCTGGACTTCATCGACGAGCGCAATCTGTCGGCCTACGGCCTGGCGAACGAGAGCCGCAAGGTGGCCGACAGCGAAATAGAGGCGGCCCATCCCTACGCCTGGTACGCCCGGCGCCTGCGCGACATCCATGACCTGTGGCACATCCTGGCCGGCTATCGCACGGACGCCCTGGGCGAGGCCTGCGTGGTCGCCCTGTCCCTGCCTCAGACGGGCAGCAAGGGTTTCGGCCTGATCGCCATCGGCGCCGCCGTCGAAATGACCAAGGCCCGCACCGGCTATCCCTGCGCCCCCGCCGTCTTCGAGGCGTGGCGCCGGGGGCGGAAGGCGGCCTGGCTGCCGGCCCTGGACTATGAGGCCCTGATGTCTGAGCCGCTGGATCAGGCGCGCGCGCGGCTGGGCCTGGGAGGGCCGACCCTCTACGACCGCATCCCGGTCGAGGTCCGCAACCGCCTGCTGGTCCGGGGCTGATGCGTCGCCCGACCTGGCCCGCCGCCCTGACCCTGGCCGGCGGGGTCCTGACTGGAGTGGTGATGGCCGCCGCTCCGGCCTCGGCCCAGGACAGTCCGCTGCTTGGACGGTGGCGCACCGCCGCCCAGGGCGGGGTGGTCGAAATCCACCGCTGCGGCGCCGCCCTGTGCGGCCGAGTGGTGGACGCCGCCCCCCTGCGTCGGAACCCCGATCAGACCGATGTGCGCAACCGCGACCCGGACTTGCGGAGCCGGCCGCTCAGGGGGCTGCGCGTTCTGGACGGTTTCACCGGCGGCCCCACGACCTGGTCTGGCGGCCCCCTCTATGACCCGGACAGCGGCCAGCGCGCCTCTCGCGGAACCCTGACCCTGATGGAGGGCGGCCGATTGGCGGTGCGCGGCTGTATCGCCCCCCTTCTGTGCCGCACCCAGACCTGGACCCGGCTGCCTTAGATCAGCCCGCCATGGCCCGTCCCGCCGCCCGTCCGGTGAACAGGCAGCCGCCCAGGAAGGTGCCCTCCAGGGCGTTGTAACCGTGGGCGCCCCCGCCGCCGAACCCCGCCGCCTCGCCCGCCGCATAGAGACCCTCCAGCACCGTTCCGTCGGCCCGCAACACCCGGCTGTCCAGATCCGTCTGCACCCCGCCCAGGCTCTTGCGCGTCAGAACGCTCAGCTTGACCCCGATCAGGGGGCCGGCCGCCGGGTCCAGCAGACGGTGCGGTTTCGCCACCCGCGCCAGCCGGTCGCCCAGATAGCGGCGGGCGTTGTGGACCCCCTGGACCTGCAGATCCTTGGCGAAGGGGTTGGCCATCTGGGCGTCGCGCGCCTCCACCACCCGCCGCACCGCCTCGGCCTTCAGCAGGGGCGTCGGCGTCAGGGCGTTCATGCCCGCCACCAGGGTCTCCAGATCCCGGGCCACCACGAAGTCCGCCCCCCTGGCCTTGAAGGCCTCGACCTCGGGCGAGGCGCCCTTGCCCAGCCGCGTCTTCAGCACCCGCAGCCAGTCGCCCGAGGTGATGTCGCCGTTCTGCTCCGACCCTGAAAGGGCGAACTCCTTTTCGATGATCGACTGGGTCAGGATGAACCAGGAATGGTCGTGCTCAGCCAGGTCCGGCGTGGTGCGCAGATAGCGCAGGGTGGACAGGGTGTCATAGCCCGGCAGGGCGGGGAAAGGCAGTCGCCGCCCCAGGGCGTCCAGCCACAGGGACGAGGGGCCGGGCAGGATGCGGATGCCGTGTCCGGGCCAGATCGGGTTCCAGTTCCGCAGCCCCTCGACATAGTGCCACATCCGGTCCCGGTTCACGAGGCGGGCGCCCGCCGCCTCGGCGATGTCCAACCCCCGTCCGTCGACATAGGCGGGCACGCCCGTGACCATCGTCCGCGGCGGCCGTCCCAGCCGTTTGGGCCAGAAGCGGCGCACCTTGTCGTGGTTCCCGCCGATGCCGCCGGTGGCGATCAGGACCGACGGCGCCCGCAGGGTGAAATCGCCCACGACCTCGCGGCTGGAGGCCGCGCCCCGCGGAGCCTCGCTGGGCGCCAGGCGGACGCCCGCCACGCCGGTCACGCGGCCGGCCTCGACGATCAGCTGATCCACCCGACTGCGGAAGTGAAAGGTCAGCCGCCCCTGGGTCTGGGCCTCCAGGGCGCGGGCGGCGAAAGGACCGCTGACGCCCGTCCCCGTGCCCCAGGGCACATGAAAACGCGGGACGGAGTTGCCGTGCCCCTGGGCCCGGCCGTCGCCCCGTTCGGCCCAGCCGACCATGGGGGTGAGGCGGATTCCATGGCGGCGCAGCCAGTCGCGCTTTTCGCCGGCGGCGAACTCGACATAGGCCCGGCCCCAGCGGGCGGCCCATTCGTCCTCGGCCAGGGCGCCGTCCAGCCGGTCCCAGCCGGCGCTGCCGCGCCAGTCGGACCAGGCCAGGTCGAAACTGTCGCGCACCCCCAGACGCCGCTGTTCGGGGCTGTCCACCAGAAACAGGCCGCCGAAGGACCAGAAGGCCTGACCGCCCAGATTGGCGGCGTTCTCCTGATCCACCACCGCCACCCTGCGCCCGGCCTGGACCAGTTCATTGGCGGCGACCAGGCCGGCCAGGCCCGCCCCGACGACTATGGCGTCACAGTCCATTTCGTCCCTCCTGATCCGCGCCCTCAGCCCTCGCGAAAGTCTGAAATCGCACCGTCTGCGGATGGCCGTCAACCGACATCATTGTCAATAGGTATTGACATGAGAGTGAGTAGTGCGAAGCTGGCGACAACCGCCGGTGGCCCCGCCCCGTCGAGCGGAAACATCAGGCGGGAGGAAACGCACATCAGGACGCCGTCTCAGCCCGGCGTGCTCAGGGAGGATCACATGGTTTCAGCCGTCCGCACTCGCGCGCGCCTTGCGCTCTCGGTCTCCGCCACAGCCCTGCTGATGGCCGGGGCGCCCGCCCTGGCCCAGACGACGCCGCCCGCAGCTCCAGCGCCGCAGGCCGGTCAGTCGCCGCAGGCCGCGCCCGCCGTGGTGGACGACATCATCGTGACCGCCCAGAAGCGCGAACAGTCCGTTCAGGACGTGCCCATCGCCGTCTCGGCCCTGTCGGCCGAGGCCCTGGAATCGCGCCAGATCGAGGGGGGATCGGAACTGCTGCGCGCCGTGCCGAACGTGTCCTTCTCCAAGTCCAACTTCAGCATGTACAACTTCTCGATCCGAGGGATCGGGACCAAGGCGGTGTCCGCCTCCAGCGACCCGGCCGTGGCCGTCAGCTTCAACAACACTCCCCTGATCCGCAACCGCCTGTTCGAGCAGGAGTATCTGGACGTCGCCCGGGTAGAGGTGCTGCGCGGGCCGCAGGGTACGCTTTACGGCCGCAACGCCACCGGCGGGGTCGTCAACATGTTCCCCGAACTGCCCAAGTTCCGGTCGGAGGGCTTCGCGGCCGGGGAACTGGGCAACTATGACAGCCGGCGCGGCCAGGCCATGCTCAACGTCCCCTTCGGCGATACGTTCGCCGTGCGCGGCGCCTTCGGCTTCACCCAGCGCGACGGCTTCGACTACAACAGCTTCAACGACACCCATGTGAACGACCGCGACCTGTTCACCACCCGTCTGTCGGCCCGGTGGGAGCCGACGGCGCGGTTCCGCGCCAATGCGATCTGGGAGCATTTCGAGGAAGACGACCACCGCTCCCGCACCGGCAAACAGCTGTGCACCACCGATCCGGGTCCGACCCAGGTCGGATCGGCGACGATCACCACCCCTTACAATCAAGATCAGTTGAGCCAGGGCTGTCTGCCGGGTTCACTGTATTCCGACGCCGCCTATGGGGCGCCCAACGGTGGTTCCTTCGGGCCGATCCGGCTGCTGTCCGGTTTCTTCAGCCTGGGCGGCTTCGACGCAAACGGCGCCAGCGTCTATCCGATCCCACAGGGCTTCGACCCCTATGAGGGCGTCGTGCAGTCGCGAGACCTGCGTGAGATCGCCACCAACTACGATCCCGTCTTCCGGGCCGAGAACGACGTCGTCCAGGTCAATCTCGAATTCGACCTGACCGACACCCTGACCCTGTTCTCACAGACCGCCTACGCCAAGGACGACTATTATGCGTCGCAGGACTATGCGCGCTACGTCTCCAACCCCGCCTTCTCGGACAGCAGCCAGGTGTTCGATTTCTTCGGCGACCTGATTCCGTCGCCGGCCGCGCCCGGCGGCGTCTACACCGATCCGCAACTGGGGCCGTCAAACCGGATCCTGTCGGCCGACATCAGCCAGTCCGACAATCGACAATGGTATCAGGAGTTCCGCCTTCAGTCCGACATGGCGGGCGATTTCAACTTCAGCCTCGGCGCCAACTATTTGGACTTCAAGTCGCAGGACGATTACTACGTTTTCAACAACACCTTCTCCTACCTCGCCGAATATTTCTACAACTTCGAGCTGGGTCCGGACGGAAGTTCGCAAACCGTACCCTGCGATGACGATCGCGTGTTCGAATGCGTCTATGTCGACCCCAATCCGCTGAGCGAAATCAACGGCGAAGGTCACAACTATTTCCGCAGCAAGAACGTCGTCCACACCCGCTCCTGGGCCGTCTTCGGCGAAGGCTATTGGGACCTGACGCCGGAACTGCGGCTGACGACCGGCCTGCGCTATACCGAGGACCGCAAGGACACGACACCCTATCCCAGCCAGCTGCTGCTGGGCGCGCCGCTCGGCGGCGGGTCCGGTCCGGGGTCGGGCGGATTCGTGCGTCGGGGCTATTACGCCCTGCCGGACATCGAACAGAAGTGGGAGGCGGTCACCGGCCGGATCGTGCTGGATTGGACACCCGATCTGTCCTTCACCGACGACACCCTAGTCTACGCCTCCTTCTCCCGCGGCTATAAGGGGGGCGGCACCAATCCGCCTCGCCTGGAGCTGGACCCCAAGGTCGTCCAGTACCAGCCCCTGGCCAGCACCTTTGATCCCGAATACGTCAACGCCTTCGAAATCGGCGCCAAGAATACGCTGATGGACGGGGCGCTGCGGCTGAATGCGACCGGTTTCTACTATGATTACAAGGACTATCAGGTTTCCCAGATCGTCGATCGCATCTCATTGAATGAGAATTTCGACGCTGAAATCTGGGGTCTGGAGCTTGAAGCGGTCTACCGGCCGACGCCCAGTTTCCAGATCGACGGCAATCTCGGCTATCTGAAGTCCCGCATCGCCGACGGCGAGCGGTCCATCAACGTCATGGACCGCACCCAAGGCGACCCCGACTGGATCACCATCCGTCCCTGGATCCAGGTGCCGTCGAACTGCATCGCCCCGCGCGCCTATGCTGAAACCATCCTCAACAGCGCTTTCGGACCCGATGCGGCCAATCTGGCGCTGAGCGCCCTGTGCGCCGGCTCGTCGCGGTTCGGCACCTTCAACCCCAACTTCAACTCCATCCTTCCCTTCTGGGCGCTCTACGGCTTCACCTATGATCCCTTGACCGAGGCGCCGAACGGCGGACGGGGTTTCGAGGCCGACCTGGGCGGCAACGAACTGCCCAACTCGCCCAACTGGACCGCCAACATCGGGGCCCAGTACAGCTGGTTCCTGGGCGATTGGGACCTGACGCTGCGCGGCGACTATTATCGCCAGGGCGAGAGCTTCTTCCGCGTCTACAACACCGAATACGACCGGCTGGAGGGCTGGGACAATCTGAACCTGTCGGTGTCCCTGACCAATGAGGCGCGGGGCCTGAAGCTCCAGGCCTATGTCAAGAACGTCTTCGACGATGCGCCCATCGTCGACGCCTTCACCAACTCGGACGACACCGGGCTGACGACCAATGTCTTCACCCTGGACCCGCGGCTGTTCGCCGTGCGGCTGACCAAGTCGTTCTGAGGCTGACGTCAGGCCGGTCTTCCCGGCCACCCTGTAAGGCCGTCCCCGACGTCAAGAGACGCCGACAGGACGGCCTTATGTCGTTTTATATCACTGAAAAATATACGTATTTCTCCTTGACTCCGACCTACCTTCCGCGTTGTAAGTACATCGCCCCTAGCGGGTGAACACACGCTCAACGGGTCCAACCAAGGACCCACTCAAAGGGAGGACTACCATGATCAAGATGCTTTCCATCGCAGCTGCGGCGCTCGCTTCCGTCGCCGTCGCTTCCCCCAGCTTCGCCCAATCCTTCTCGCCCAGCTCGGGCAGCGTATCCGGATCGGGTTCTGTGACCCTGTCGCAAACGATCAGCGTCACCTGCAACGTCTCCATCACCGCAAGCCCGCTGAGCGCGACCAGCGCGCCCATCCCGACTCGCAGCATCTCGCCCGGCGGCATCGCCTGCTTGGCCGTTGCGCCGTCCGGCGCTTGGAGCGCGGCCGTGGTGCCGGGATCGACCACCTCGATCGCCCTGACCATCGGCGCCAACACCGTGGCCAACGATCCCTGCTACGGCACGGTGGTGGTCGCCTGGAACAATGCGACCAGCACGGCGACCTTCAACAACAACGTCCTGCCCCCCGTGAACGCCGGCGGTCGCAACTGCACCATCGTCAGCGGCTCGATCCGTATTCCGGGTCTGCAAATCCTCTAGGCTCGGCTGGTCCCCGGATCCTAAACCTGAAAGCCTGGCCGGGCGTCCGCGACGCCCGGCCTTTTTTCTTTCCGCGCGGTCCGGCTCGCTCCTAGATTGTCCCTGTGATCTCCCTCTGTCTCACGCTCGCCGGGTTCAGCGCCGCCGCCGTCCAGGCGACGCCGGCGCCGCAGGCCGATCCGCCCCCGGTGACCGTCCTGCCCGACGTGGAGGTGGCCGCCCGGCGGGGGGCGGCGCGCACCCCGCCCCAGTATGAATATGACGCCGCCCGCATCGACGCCCTGGCCGGCGCCAGCGTCGGCGACGTCCTGGGCCAGGCCGCGCGTCAGTTCAGCCCCGGCCAGCCGCCCGTGGTCATCATCAACGGCGTCCGCATGCCGGACCCCTCCGTCTTTCTGGACCTGCCGCCCGACGCCCTGGAGCGGTTGGAGGTCCTGCCGGCCGGTTCGGCGGCGGAATACGGCGGCTCTCCCTCCGGCCGGGTCTTCAACCTGGTCCTGCAGCGCAGTTTCGCCAGCCGCGACGGCGCCCTGACGGCGGCCGCTCCGACCGCCGGAGGATTCCGCGAGCTTTCCGCCACGGCGCGCCAGTCCCGGCTCCAGGACCGCAACATCACCAACCTGACCCTGACCCTGCGCGACGTCTCTGCCCTTCTCGCCGACGATCGCCCGGCCTATCTGCGTGATCACCCCGACAGCGCGGACGTCAGCCTGACGCCCGAGAGCCGGTTCCTTTCGGCCAACGCCGCCTTCAACCGCAGCCTGGGCGACTGGGCCGCCAGCCTGAACGCCTCGGCGAGCCAAACCTCCAGCCGATCGACCACGCGGGACGCCGACGGCCTGACGGTTCTCTCCACCGACACCCGCCGTTGGGAGGTGCGCAGCGGCCTCAGCGGTTCGGTTCTAGACTGGACCGCCCAGGTCAATCTCCTCGCCACGGCCGATGTCGTCGAGGCCGAAGGCCCGACGCCTTCCCAGACCGACCTGATGAGCTGGAGCGGCGCGGTCGCCCTGAACCGCAGCCTGCCGGGCCTGGGCGCCGGCCCGATCGCCGTCAATCTGTCCGCCGATGCGAACCGGAACCGAACCCGGACGGAGGCTGGGGGAGAGACGGACCGGCGCGCCACGACGGCCTCCGCCTGGCAGGGGCAGATCACCGTCCCCCTGTCCCAGCCTGCGCCGCCGCCTGGTCTCGAGGGCGAGGCGAAGACCCTGAAAATCGGGGGCGTGAGCCTGGGCGGCCTGTCCGTCAGCCTGGGCGCGGGGGGCCGCGACACCGACGCCGGGGGCGGAAACAGTCTGGACCTGGGCGCCGCCTGGCAGCCGCGTGACAAGGTCAGCCTCAGCGCCAGTTGGAACCGCACCCTGACCGCGCCCAGCGACCTGGACCGCTTCGCCCCGCCGCGCCAGGGCCCGAACGCCGTCGTCTATGACTTCCGCACCGGTGAGGCGGTCGAGGTCCAGACCCTGGTCGGCGGAAATCCCGACCTGACCGCCGCCCGGTCCGAAGGCGCGGCTCTAAACCTGTCGCTGGGCCCCTTCACCCGGTGGAGCGTCGGCTTCAACCAGGGCCTGTCCCTGGCCCGCACGCGCGACGGGATCTCGTCGAGTCTTCAGCCGACGCCACAGACCGAGGCCGCCTATCCCGACCGGTTCCTGCGCGATGCGTCGGGCCGTCTCGTTCGGATCGACCTGCGCCCCTTCAACGCCACGGCTTCAGAGACCCGGTCTCTGACCACCAGTCTGAGCCTGAACCCGCCGGTCGATCCGGAGGCCTCCGCCGCGACCTGGACGGTCAACCTGTTTCACACCTGGCGGCTGACCGACCGGACCGAGCTGGGCCGGGGCCTGCCGGTCCTGGATCGTCTGGCCGGTGACGGCGGCGGCGTGTCCGGCCAGGACCTGGGATGGACGCTCAGCCGGATGAAGGGGCCGCTGAAGATCGACGTCACCGGCCGGTGGACGGCGGGCTATCGCAGCCGGGCGACCATCGGTGAAGACGGCCCGGCCGACCTGCGGATCAGCGACTTCGCCCGCCTGGACCTGAAGGCGACCTATCGCCTCTTCCGGGACGTGTCCGGGCGACGGGCGGAAGGGGCGCGGCTGGAGCTGTCGATCCAGAACCTGACCGACGAACGCCCCTCCGCCCGCCTCGCCGACGGCGCCCCCGCCCCCGGCTACGGCCGCGACAGCCGCGACCCCGTCGGCCGCCGCATCGAGATCACCTTGGGCAAGCGGTTCTAGATGTGCAGGCCCAACAGCGGGAGCCCGCGTCAGGGCGTGAGATAGATCGGATTGCCGATGAGGACGAGGCGACCGTGGATGTCGCGGACCTGAACCCGGATCCAGTGGCGCGCGCCGTCTCCGGATACGGCGAAGCTCGCCTCGCCCTCCGCCGGGGTCGGACGGGCCAGGGCCGGAACCAGAGCCGCGTCCTCGATCACCTCGATCTGCCCGCCGGGCACGCCGCGCGCGGTGACGAAGAAGGTCGCCGTCGCTCCCCGAGCCAGCGGGAGCGATCCGCCCATCTCGGCCCGGGCGGGCCCCGCCTCCGCCCGTAGATCCAGCAGCCGATCAGGCCGCATGTCGATATCTATGAACACCCGCCCGGATCGGACGCCCGCCAGCAGCCCCTTGACCGAAAGCTCGGGCATATAGACCGCCGTGGTAGGGGAGCCGAGCGTGCCCAGACGTTCGGTCGGAAGGTCCGGATTGTGGATGTCGCTGCCGCCGATCCCGGTGACGTGTTCGCCCTGATTGAGCAGTCGGTCCCACAGGTCGAACCCCTGTTTAGGGCCCTCGGGCGTGCCGAACTCGTCCAGGGTGCCGCCGTTCACCACCTCGACCGCGCCGATGGAGCCGGGTGGAAGGGGATCGACGGACCAGCCGCAGCCCATACATTCCTCTCCGGTCGCTACGCCGGGGTGGTTGACCGACACCAGGCCGCCGGAGTCGTTGGCCGCCTGAATCCACGACAAGGCGTCCGCAGCGTCGGGCTGCGTCATCCGGTACTCGAGGAACTGCGTCAGGCCGAAGACATTGGCGTGGCCGAAGAAGGTCGTCATCTCCCGCCCCGGCGCCAGAAGCACTTTGTCGAAATGCTCCTGCAACTCGCGCATCTCATTGTAGTGGGCGGTGGTGTTGTGATCGGTGATGGCGACGAAATCCAGGTTTCGGCCCGCAGCTGTTTCGACGGCGCGATAGACGGGGCAATGGGTCTCCCGTCCGCTGTGGGCCGCGCAGCTGCCGTCGGAATCGCCGGTGTGGACGTGGAAATCGCCGCGATACCAGCCCGGCGCGGGATTGATCGGGGCGTCTGCGAACTCGACCGGGCGAGGGCGGGTTTCGACGGCGACGCGGGTCTCGTACTCGATCTCGGCGCCGGGTCGGATCTGCGAGGCGCTGAGAACCAGCCGCCAACGTCCCGCCGGCAGCGGGCCGGGCAGATAGCCCGGCGTCGCCTCTTCCGTGGACAGGGTGAAGACGTCGCGGGTCGTGCCGCTCCACCCCCTGAAGCGCTCAGGGTCGAACACGCCGATATCGACCCCTGCGTCCTGGGTGCGCCTGAGATAGCGGAAACGAACGGTCACCCGGGTGGCGCCGGGCGGCACCGTGAAGACCACTTCGCGGTGGGTCTGGTGATCGGCGCGAGTCAGACGGCCGGTGATGACCTGTTCGGGAGGATCGACGCGGCGGTCGGCGGCCAAGGCCGAGCCGGCGGCGAAAAGGACGAGCGCGGCGAGCGTCGCGCAGAGCGGCGTTTTCATGAGGATCTTTCCTCTTCATCAGAGCCGGGACGGCGCGCGGCGTCGCCGCGCGCCGGAAAGGCTGGACTAGAAGCTGTATTTGGCGGTCAGGAGGGCCGTCCGCCCCGACTGGACGATGTCGGAGATGGCGGAGCTGTTGCGGCCGACATGCGACCAATAGCTGTGGGTTCCGGTCAGGTTCGCGATCGAAAGGTCCAGATCGACCGCGCCCAGGCGATAGCCCGCGTGCAGATCGACCCGCCTCGTCGGGCGGACCCACACGTCGCTCCAGCTCGAGCCCGTCGAGAACAGATCGTACTTCTGCAGGAAGTCGCTGGTGTAGCGATAGAGAAGATCCAGGGTGAAGCGGTCGTCGGCGTAGAAGACGCCGATATTGCCGGTGACGTTCGGCGCGTTCTGCATGCGCTGATGGCGGCCCCACTCGGCGCCGATGTCGACTTCGGAATGCTGCAGCGTCAGATTTCCGCCGATGGAGAAACCGTCGAGCACAGGGTTCAGCGCGCCCAGCTTCTGCTGCCCTTCGAACTCGACGCCGAACAGATCCCCGTCGCCGCCGTTACGGGGCTGGTTGACGATGACTCTGCTGATCTGGCCGCGTTCGGTGTTCACATAGTTCGAACCGCTGCCGTAGATGTAGTTGGACAGGTGCTTGTAATAGGCGCCGATGTTCAGATAGCCGTGTTGATCGAAGGTCCACCCGCCGCTGACGTCGAAGTTGATCGCGTCGATCGCCTTGAGGTCCGGATTGCCGCGCGTGATCGAGGTCACGCGCGTCGCCGGATCATAGGTCTGGGTCGCCGATCCCCCCAGTTGGAAGAAGGGCGGCCGGGTGTAGCTGGTCCAAAGACTGGCGCGATAGACGGAGCGATCGCTGGGGCGATAGGTCAGGGCGATGCTGGGCAGCAGTTTGGAATAGGCGGATCGGTTGCTGTCGAAGGCGCCCAGAACCTCGTCCCCCGCCTCATTCCATTGCCGCACCCAGTAGCGGTTGTGGATGATGCTCTTTTCGTAACGCAGGCCCGCCACCACCTGGGCGTCGCCGAAAACGGACAAGGTGCTGATATAGCCGGCCCACACCGCCTCGCTGCCGCTCAGGGTGTTGCAGTTCTCGTTGGTGACGACCTTCCAGGCGGAGTCGCTTCCGGTGCAGATGTCGCTGGCGGCGTCCAGCTTGGCCTGGGTGTCGGTCAGGGCGCCGAAGCGACGCGACAGTTCATCCAGATCGAAATCGGGGATCGGATAGTCGTACTGACCGGGAAAGCCCGGAAAATACCCCTTCAGCAGTCGGCGGTCATCGGCGATCGTGGCTAAAGGATTGGGTTCGTTCACCGTCCAGTCGCGGTTGCTGACGTCGCGGCTGCTGCGCACATACCGAAGCCCCCCGCTGATCAGACGGGCGAAATCGCCGTCTCTTTCGCGGCTGACGTCCAGCTTGGCGCCGTATTTGGTCTGCTCGCTGAGGCCGGTGGTCTTTTCGTAGCAACAGGCGGCGGGCATGGAGCCGGGACTGGAGGCCGCCCTTTCCATGTCCGGCGTCAGCTGGGGCACGGGGTAGCCGCTGGAATTATAGCTCACCAGGGTCGGCCGTCCGAACGGGGAGGCCCCGGCGCTGGCGCCGCCGATCGGCACCGAAGTGGTCCAAAGCTCCAGATGGTCCGGGCGATCGTTGCGCCCCTGTGAATAGAAGGCGTTGGGAGCGAACGTCCAGCCGTTCGCCTGTTTGTCCATGCCCAGAGACAGGGTGATCAGCTCCGCCCGTTCCGGGTTGGTCTCGTACCAGAGCCGGTTCGAGACGAAGGGAATTGTGGTGCCGTAGCGACCGCCGCCCAGGTCGATGTACTTGCCCTGGAAGACCTTGTTGCCGTCGGCATCCAGGATGTAGCCGCCTGCGGCGTCGGTCTTGTACACATTGTCGCTGACGATCTTGGCGCCGTTCCTGTCGAGGATGAAATTCCCGTCAAGATCGGTCTTGAACGGACTGCGCCCCTCGCGATTGACGGCGTGTTCGCCGATGATCTGGTTCAGGCTGGAGTTCTGGGTCGTGAAATAGCGGGCGGAGGTTCCCCGGAGATAGACGCTGGTGTCGGCGTCCGGCCGCCAATCCAGCGAAAGCGTTCCCCCCCACATCTCCGTCCGGCCGCTGGACACGCCGATATTCATGCCCGCCAGGAGGATGTTGGAGATCGGATCGACCCCGGCGGGATTGTTCCCATCGGCGTCCACCACGGCATAGGCGCGGGAATCGTCGCCGCTGGCCGCAGCCTGCAATCCGCCCATCAGCGAATTGGCGTAGTTTCGTACCGAATAATAGCCGCTGGCGTAGACGCCGAACCGTTCCTCCGCATCCAGCTTGCGGCCGTATTCGGCGGCGACGCCCTGACCGGCGCCGTCCGCGTCCAGCCGCAGGGCCTGGCTTTCAAGACGCCCGCTGACGCTGACCGACCCGCGCGACCGTCCCGAAAAGTCGAAGGCGGTGGGGGTGCGGAAATCAATTGTCCCGCCGATTGCGTCGCCGTTCATGTCGGGGGTGGAGGTCTTTCGCAAGACCACGGTCTGCACCGCCGCGGGCGGCAGAAGGTTCAGCTGCACCGCGCGGGAGTAGGCCTGGGCCTGGGCCACCTCCACCCCGTTCAGCAGGGTCACATTGTATTCGGCGTTCATGCCCCGGATCGAGACGAACTGGCCTTCGCCGCGCGAGGCGCCGTCGATCGCATAGGCGTTGCTGCCGCTCAGGAACGAACTGCCGTTCTGCATGACGTTGACGCTGGGCAGCAGCCCCAGAATCTCGGCGGCGTTGTGGGTGGCGGTATGCTGTAGGTCGGCGGCCGACAGCATCGATATGGGCTGGATCGCCTGGAACGCTCTGAAGCCGGCGTCGCGGCGGGTGCCGACCACCACCACCTCTTCCAGCTGCGCTGCGGCTTGCTGATCGGCTTGGCGAACGGCGCGATCCGTCGCTGCCTGGGGTGCGCGCGCCGCAGGCCGAATGACTACGACATTGGACCTGCGCTGGTAGGACAGGTCCTGGCCGCGCAGAAGCTGATCCAGAGCCTGCTCGACGGTCAGGCGGCCGACCGCGCCCTGCGTCGTCCGCCCCGCGACGACCTCAGGGTCGGCGACCACAGTGAGGCCCGTGGCGCGCGACAGGCGGATCAGAGCCTCGCCCAGCGCGCCAGGGGGAATGTTGAAGGCGATCGGCGCCGCAGCGTCGGACGCCGCCGGAGCGGTGGCGGCCGCAGGCGTGACCACAGCGGCGCAGGCGCCGGCGGCGATCGCCACGGCCAGGGCCGAGGCGTGGAAGTCGTAGATGCGTTTGGTCATTCTATCCCCCGATATTCCGGCGCTCTGGCCGAGATGACGGGAGTTACGACGCCGGGGTCCGGCGAAACCGGACAGGGAGTTTTGACAAGGTTTTGTGAAAGGCGCCTTCGCCTCAGCCGCCCTGGGTCAGCACCAGACCGTCCGAACGTTCTCGGACGACGAAGCCGTGCAGGTCGGCCAGGGCGTCCAGATCCTCACGCGGGGTGTCCAGCCGCACCCGGCCCGTGATGCGTTTGGACTCCAGGGCCGGGCTGGCCACGACGATGGCGACGCCGCTGCGCCGTCTCAGCGCCTCGACCACGCGGTGAAGCGGCCAATCGCGCGCCTCGATCCAACCGCCCCGCCAGTCGCCGGCCTGGGCGTCGAAGCCGCTGACCGATCCGACGACTCCTCGGGTCAAATCGGCCTGTTGATTGGCGTTCAGCGTCGCCACCCCCGTCTCACCCTTCAGTCGAACCGTGCCGGAATAGACCTGAACGGCGGCCTGATCGCCGGAGATGCTGACATTGAAGGTGGTTCCCAGATCGGTCAGCGAGCCGTGATCCAGCGCAAGGACGAAGGGCCGTTCCGGATCGTGGCGGATGTCGAACAGGGCCTCGCCCCGGATCAGCCGCGCATGTCGTCCGCCGCCTTGCTGCGCCAGGCTCAGTCGGGTGTCGCCGTTGAGGTGGATTCGGCTGCCGTCCGACAGGGTGATCGTCCGCAGTTGTCCCGGCGCTGTGACCACCAACAGAGGCGACCTGGGCGCCGCGACCGGATAGAGGCGCTCGCGCAGCGGCGGCGCGCTCAAGACGCCGGCCAGCAGCAGGCCGGCGACCAGGGCGGCCGCCAGGGCCGGCGTCCAGCCCCGGACCGGGCGTGTGAAGGCCCCTGCGCGCGCCTGGGGGCGCAACCCGACGACCTTGGGTCGGGCGTCGTGCAGCCGCATGGCCTCGACCAGCGCGGGATCGCGCATCGTCTGATCGATCTGATCATAGGCGCGCCTGTGTTCGGGCGACGCCTGGAGCCAGTCGTTCAACGCCTCGGCGCCGCCGCCCTGGTCCACCCACCGCGCGGCCTGATCTTTGAGGGAGGAGGTCATCTCTGGTCGATCGCTTCGCACAACTGCCGCATGCCGCGCACGATGTGTTTTTCCACGGCATCCGGCGTCAGGTCCAGAGCCTCGGCAATCTCCGCATGAGTCTGGCCGTGCAGTCGACGCCGGATGAAGACTTCCCGACGCAGCGGCGGCATCTCTTCGAGCAGTTGGACGAACTGTTGAAGCCGCTGTTTGTGCAGCAGCATCTGGTCCGGCAGGGGCGCATCGCTGCTCTGGCCGTCGCTCAAGGGCTCGGCCTCGACACGGCGACGGCGGCGGAAGTGGTCGCGCATGACGTTCCAGGCGATGGTCCTGGCCGCCGCCGAGATGTTCTGGACGGCGTGTCGACGGGAAAACAGCAGCAAGCGGACCAGGCTTTCCTGCACCAGATCCTCGCGCACGCTCTCATCTCGCACATGACGCGACAGAAATCGCATCAACGGCCGGCGCTGCCCGTCGATTTCCAAGGCTTCGGAGAAGCGCGCGTGATCGTCCAAGACTGTCGCCCGTCTCTCCAGACCCGGAGCCGGGCTTAGCAGGCGCTTTTGACAGACTCATAACGCCTCGACGGCCGCCCTCGGCTTTCAACCAAAGATCGGCCCAAGAGGGCGAAACCGCTCGGAAAAGCGCGACCGCGTTTCACCCTTCCCGCATCAGGCGGCTGATTTGGCGCGGCGCCTCGCCCGGCGAACAGGGCCGAATCCAGCGCATTCAGCGCCTCGGGCCGGGGGTGTCGGCCATCATTGGGCCTCCAGCGCGTCCAGCCGTCCGCGCAGCATCTGCAGCATGGCCGAGAAGTCGCGGCCGCCGTGGCCCAGGCCGTCGAACAGGGCGTAGAGGGCCTCGGCCTGGGCGCCCAGGGGGGTGGAGGCGCCGGACTTGGCCGCCGCGTCCTGGGCCAGTTTCAGATCCTTCAGCATCATGGCGGTGGCGAATCCGCCCTGATAGCCGCGGTTCGACGGGGCGGCGGGTACGGGGCCGGGCCAGGGGTAATAGCTGGTCACGCTCCAGCACTGGCCCGAGGATTTGGAGGCGATCTCGAAGAAGCGCTCCGGGTCCAGACCCAGTTTTTCGGCCAGGGCGATCGCCTCGCACGCGCCCAGCATGGATATGCCCAGGAGCATGTTGTTGCAGATCTTGGCCGCCTGGCCCGCGCCGTGATCGCCGGCGCGGATGGTGATCCGGCTCATCGGCTCCAGCGCCGCCTCGACCCGGGCGAAATCGCCCTCGTCGCAGCCGACCATGAAGGCCAGGGTTCCCGCATCGGCCGCCGCCGTCCCGCCCGACACCGGCGCGTCGGCGAAGGCGTAGCCGGCCGCCTTGGCCAGGCCCGCCACCTTGCGCGCCGTCTCCACGTCGATGGTGGAGCAGTCCAGCAGCAGGGCGCTGGACGGCGCCGCCCCGATGATCTGTTCGGCATAGACCTTATGCACATGGGGTCCGGCGGGCAGCATGGTGATCACCACCTCGGCGTCGCGCACGGCCTCGGCGACCGAAGCCGCAGGCGTGCAGCCGGCGGCGGCGGCCCTGTCCAGGGCCGCCTGCGACAGGTCGAAGGCGGCGACGGCGTGGCCGGCCTTGGCCTGGTTGGCGGCCATGCCCCCGCCCATATTGCCCAGGCCGATGAAGGCGATCTTGGTCATGGTCTCTCTCCCTATTGTCGCCCGCTCATCCCCGCGAAAGCGGGGACGCTGTCAGGGCAGCGGCGTCCATTGTTCATGTTCAGGCAGAGGCGCGAACAGGGCGGCCAGCGTCGCCTCGGTAACGCCCGACAGGTCCGCAGGGGACCATTTCGGCGCATTGTCCTTGTCGACGATCACCGCGCGGACACCCTCCTGGAAGTCGTGGGTCCGCACCATCCGGCCGCCCAGGGCGTATTCCATCGCCATATTGTCGGCGAAGGTGGTCAGCCTGGCCCCGGTGCGGATCTGGCGCAGCGAGACCTTCAACGACTGGGGCGACTTGTTCTTCAGAACCGCCAGCTGAGCCAGGGCCCAGTCCGAACCGTCCGCCTCCAGGGCCGCGAAGATCTCTTCGACCGTGTCGAAGGCGAACAGCCGGTCGATGGCCGCGCGGTGGTCCGAAAGGCCCGGCGGAATGCGGAAATCGTAACGTTCGGCGACCGCGATCGGCTCGCCGCCGTTCACTATGTCCGCCTTCAACGCCTCGATCTGGTCGGACGGGACATAGTGGGTGTGGATGCCCAGTTCGATCGTCTGTTGCGCCTTCAACCGCGCCCCCGTCAGCGCCAGCCAGACGCCGGTCTGGCCCGGCAGGCGCGGCAGGAACCAGCCGCCGCCCACGTCGGGGAACAGGCCGATGCCCGTCTCGGGCATGGCGTAGGTGGTCCGCTCGGTGGCGATACGGATGGCGGCGGGTTCCGATATGCCGACGCCGCCGCCCATGACGATCCCGTCCACGATCGCCGTGATCGGCTTGGGATAGTCGAACATCAGATGGTTCAGCCGGTATTCCGCCAGGAAGAAGGCCCTGGCCTCCGACGCATCGCCCGCCCCGCTCTCGGCGAGCGTGCGGATGTCGCCCCCGGCGCAGAAGCCGCGCTCGCCGGCATGGTCGATCAGCACCGACGTGACCGCCGCATCGTCGCGCCAGGCCAGCAGGGCCTGGGTCATGACCTCGCACATCGGCCGGTTCAGGGCGTGGATGGCCTTGGGCCGGTTCAGGGTGATGCGGCCCACGCCATTCTCGATGCGGGCGATGATTTCGGCTTCGGTGGTCATTCTCGGCTCAATCCCGCAAATCAAAAACATCGACGCCGACGGCGCGGCAGGCGTCCAACAAGGCAGCGTCTCGGGAGGCCAGCGCCCCCCCATTGCCCAAGGCATGAAGCAGATAGGCGGTGTCAAACAGGCTGAGTCCGTGCGTCACGGACGGACCGATCAGGGCCAACGTCGCCTCGCTGTCCCTAGGAGGCGTCACGCGAATGTCCAGCTGACCCAGCTTCTCGCGCAACGGGTCAAGATCGGCGCGGCCTCGCCCCACCCGCAATGAGATGAAGTTGCCGATCTCCCACGCGAACACATCCGGCGCCGTCCGATAAATCGCCTCGTCCAGCAGCAATCGATCCGCCGCCCGTGTGCGCTGTTCGGCGAACAGCCAGCTGATCGCGCAGGAGGCGTCAATCGTGACGGTCTTCATCGCGGATCACTTTTTTAAGCTCGTCCCAGCTCATCTCCGCCAGGGTCGAGTCTATGGGTTGGGCGTCGCGCCAGGCGATGATCTCCTCGGCTATGGCGCGGCGTTCTTCCGGCGACCGGGTCCGGCGCTGCGGCGACGCCGGCACGATCTTGACCGCCGCCCGCCCCCGTCGCGTGACCAGCACCTCTTCGCCCGTTCGCTCCACCTCAGCGATCAAGCTGGTGAACGAGGTCTTGGCTTCCAGCACTCCGATCTCACGCATGGCTCTGTCTCCTGACCATTATGGTCAGAACATAAACCGTCCAAGGGGCTGGAGCCATAGGCGGCGTCATGCCCGCCCCATCTCCCGCGCAATGATCACCCGCATGATCTCATTGGTCCCTTCCAGGATGCGGTGGACCCGCAGGTCGCGCACGATCCGCTCCAGCGGATAGTCCTTCAGATAGCCGTAGCCGCCGTGCAGTTGCAGGGCCTCGTCGGCGATCTGGAAACAGGCGTCAGTGGCCATTCGCTTGGCCATGGCGCACCATTTGGTCTTTTCCGGATGGTCGGCGTCGATGGCCCAGGCGCCGCGCAGCACCATCAGCCGCGCCGCCTCCAGGTCCGTGGCCATGTCCGCCAGCCGGAACTGCAGCGCCTGAAACTCGCCGATCGGGCGGCCGAACTGTTTGCGGGTGGCGACATAGTCCTGGGCCGTCTCCAGGGCCAGCCGCGCCCCGCCCAGCGAACAGGCGGCGATGTTCAGACGCCCGCCGTCCAGCCCCGCCATGGCGTAGCGGAAGCCCGCCCCCTCCTCGCCCAGCAGATTGGCGACGGGCACGCGACAGTCGTCGAACTGGACGATGGCGGTCGGCTGGGCGTTCCAGCCCATTTTCCGTTCCTGGGCCCCGAACGACAGGCCCGGCGTGCCGGCCTCCACCACCAGGGCGCTGATCCCCTTGGGGCCTTCGCCGCCGGTGCGAACCATGACGACATAGAGGTCGCTGGTCCCCGCGCCCGAGATGAAGGCCTTGGAGCCGTTCAGCACATAGTGGTCGCCGTCGCGCACCGCCGTGGTCCGCAGCGCCGCCGCGTCGGAGCCGGACCCCGGCTCGGTCAGGCAGTACGAAGCGATCTTCTCCATCCCGACCAGCGACGGCACGAACCGCGCGCGCAGAGCGTCCGATCCGAACCGGTCGATCATCCAGGTCGCCATATTGTGGATCGAGATGAAGGCCGCCGTCGCCACATCGCCGCGCGACAACTCCTCGAAGATCAGCGCCGCCTCGACGCGGCCGAGCGCCATGCCGCCGTGTTCCTCAGCCGTGTAGATGCCGCAGAAGCCCATCTCGGCCGCCTGTTTCATCACGGCGACGGGGAAATGCTTCTCCTCGTCCCAGCGGGCCGAATGGGGCGCCAGTTCAGCCTCGGCGAAGGCGCGCGCCGCATCCTGGATGGCGCGTTGGTCGTCGGTAAGGGCGAAGTTCATAGGTCATCACTCCCCGCCCCTCCCCCGTCATCCTCGGGCTTGACCCGAGGATCGGAGGCCGGAGCGTCTGCGCGTCCGCGTCGTCGCACAAGCCGCGGACAATCCGGCCCTCGGGTCAAGCCCGAGGGTGACGGCGGCGAAGGGTCAGCGCATCGTCGGAATGACGAACGAGCTGTCCGAATGCTCCAGGGCGCTGTCGGGCCAGCGGGCGGTCACGGTCTTGGTCTTGGTCCAGAAGCGGACCCCTTCCATGCCGTGCTGGTTGATGTCGCCGAAGGCCGAACGCTTCCAGCCGCCGAAGGTGTGATAGGCGACCGGCACCGGAATGGGCACGTTTATCCCGACCATGCCGACATTGACCCAGGCGGCGAAGTCGCGGGCCGCGCGGCCGTTCTGGGTGAAGATGGCGACGCCGTTGCCGTACTGGTGGTTCGACGGCAGGGCCAGGGCCTCCTCGAAGGTTTCGGCGCGGACGATCTGCAGCACCGGGCCGAAGATCTCCTCCTGATAGGACGACATCTCGGGCTTCACATGGTCGAACAGGGACGGGCCGATGAAATAGCCCTTCTCATGCCCCTGCAGGCTGAAGTCGCGACCGTCGACGACCAGTTCGGCGCCTTCCTGAACGCCCTTCTCGATCCAGCCGGCGACGCGCTCGCGGTGCTGGGCCGTGACGACGGGACCGTAGTGGGCGCCGGCGTCGGTCGAGACGCCGACCCGCAGCGAGGGGATTTCGGCGACCATCCGTTCACGGAGTTCGTCCGCCGTCTTCTTGCCGACCGGCACGACCACCGGCAGGGCCATGCAGCGCTCGCCGGCCGAGCCATAGGCCGCGCCCGCCAGATCCTTGATCACCTGATCCATGTCGGCGTCAGGCAGGACGATCCCGTGGTTCTTGGCCCCGCCCATGGCCTGGACCCGCTTATGGTTGGCCGCGCCGGTCTGATAGACATAGTGGGCGATGTCGGACGAGCCGACGAAGCTGACGGCGTGGACCAGGGGATGGGTCAGGATGGCGTCGACCGCGGTCTTGTCGCCATGCACCACGTTCAGCACGCCGTTGGGCGCCCCGGCCTCCAGCATCAGTTCGGCCAGCCGCACCGGCACCGACGGATCGCGTTCGGACGGCTTCAGCACGAAGGTGTTGCCCACCGCGATCGCCACGCCGAACATCCACATCGGGATCATGGCCGGGAAGTTGAACGGGGTGATGCCCGCCACCACGCCCAGCGGCTGGCGCATCGAATAGACGTCGATGCCGGGCCCGGCGCCTTGGGTGTATTCGCCCTTCAGCGCATGGGGGATGCCGCAGGCGAACTCGATCACCTCAAGCCCGCGCTGGATGTCGCCCTTGGAGTCGGCGATGACCTTGCCGTGCTCGCTGGACAGCAGTTCGGCCAGTTCGTTCATGTTCGCCTCGACCAGGCGTTTGAAGTCGAACATGACTCGGGCGCGACGCTGGGGATTGGTGCTGGACCAGCCCTCGAAAGCGTTCTGGGCCGCCTGGACGGCGCGATCGACCTCGCCGGCCGTGGCCAGCTGGACCCGCGCCTGAACCGCCCCCGTATTGGGATCGAACACCTCGCCGAACCGGCCCGACGCGCCCGCGAAGACGGCGCCGTCGATGAAATGGTTGATGTCGCGCATGAGCGTTCCTGCCTTTTTTTATCTTGCCCAGACCTAGACTGTTCATCTACGGACTTGAACTGCGTTTTTGCGTGTTTGAGATTGCATTTCTGCATGTTCGATTGGGACGATCTCCGAGTGTTCCTCGCCGCCGCCCGCAGCGGCTCCCTTTCGACAGCGTCCATCCGGCTCGGGATTGACGCGGCGACCGTGGGCCGCCGGATCGCGAGGCTGGAGTCGGCCCTGAAGGCCACCTTGCTTGTGAGGTCCAAAAGCGGCCTTCGGCTGACAGCCGCCGGCGCCTACCTCCTCGAAACGGGCGCCCAGGCTGAGGTGGCGATGGAAGCTGCGGCGAGCGTCGGCCATCCCGATCGCATCGCGGGCACCGTGCGGATCAGCGCCGCCGAGGGATTCGGCGCCACCATCCTGGCGCCTGCCCTTTCCGGGCTTCGCCGACAGCATCCTCATCTCCGGATAGAACTGGCGGCCAGTTCGGGCTTTCTCTCTCCCAGCCGTCGCGAGGTGGATATGGCCGTCACCCTGAGCGCGCCCGACAGCGCTCGCCTGGTCGTGGAGCCGCTGACGCCCTATCAGCTCGGGCTCTACGCCTCGCCGGAGTATCTCGAGCGACACCCGACGCCCCAGGACGCCAATGACCTGACCGGGCACGACATCGTCGGCTATGTCGAGGATCTGATCTATGCGCCGGAGCTCAGGTATCTCGATGAGGTTTCACCGGGTTTGAAGCCTGTCCTTTCCTCTTCATCCATCCGCGCGCAGAGGGAAATCATCGCCGGGAACGGGGGAATCGGCGTCCTGCCCTGCTTCATGGCGACCGGCCTCCAACGCGTGCTGCCAGACCTCTGGATAGAGCGTCGTTTCTGGCTCAGCACCCACCGGGAGGTCCACGGCAGTGCACGGATCAAGGCTGTTCACGCCTGGATAAAGGACATCTGCGACATGCACCGCACACGACTGTCTCCCCACGAGCGTCGCGGGTCCGATCAGGACCGTCCGGCTCGACAGGGATCGAAGCGGCGCTGACGGCCGCTGTCCCGCGCATCATCGCGTTTGAGGACGGTCTCGCCTATATAGCGACCCTTCCTCCTGGACTCGCATGTTCCGGACGGGAGCTTCGAATACCTCGCCATTTTCGTGTGCGCCCTGCGTGCGCTGAGATGTCGAAAAGCCGGAAACAACGTCGCAAACCGGCGCAAGATCGAGCGCACAGTCTGCCAACCAAAGTTTTGATATTACTGAACAATGCCTATAACCCACGCACGTAGGCTGTCCGTGGCCCCGATGATGGACTGGACCGACCGGCATTGCCGGGCGTTTCACCGCGCCCTCAGCGCGCGGGCCCTGCTCTATACGGAGATGGTGACGGCGCCGGCGGTGCTGCATGGGGATCGGGATCATCTGCTGGGGTTCGATGCGGTCGAACATCCGGTCGCCCTGCAACTGGGCGGGTCCGATCCTGAAGAGCTGGCCCAGGCGGCCAGGATCGGCGAAGCCTACGGCTATGACGAGATCAATCTGAACGTCGGCTGTCCCTCGGACCGGGTTCAGTCGGGCCGGTTCGGCGCCTGTCTGATGCGCGAGCCGGCGCTGGTCGCCGACTGTATGGCGGCGATCCGGGAGGCCGTGTCCGTGCCCGCCACGGTCAAATGCCGGATCGGCGTCGATGACCAGGACCCCCAGGTCAGCCTGTTCGCCACCGTGGACGCCTGCGCCGCCGTCGGGATCGAGGTCTTCATCGTCCATGCGCGCAAGGCCTGGCTTCAGGGCCTGTCGCCCAAGGAGAACCGGGACGTGCCGCCCCTGGATTATGGACTGGTGCGCCGGCTGAAGCGCGAGCGGCCCCAGCTGAACATTTCGATCAACGGCGGGATCGCCGATCTGGATCAGGCCGAGGCCCTGCTGGACGACACCGACGGGGTGCGGCTGGACGGGGTGATGCTGGGCCGGGCCGCCTATCATGAGCCGGCCCTCCTGGGTCAGGCGGATCGGCGCCTGTTCGGGGCCGAGACGGTCGACGTCGACGCCTTTGCGGCCCTGGACCGTTATCGCCCCTATATGGCGGCCCGGCTGGCGGAGGGGGTGCGGCTGGCGGCCATGACGCGCCACATGCTGGGGCTGATGCACGGACGGCCGGGGGCACGGGCCTTCCGCCGCATTCTGACGGTCGAGGCCATCCGGCCGGGCGCGGGGCTGGAGGTTCTGGACCGCGCCGCCGAGGCGGTGCGCGAGGCCGAGGCGCGGCGCGACGCGGCGGCCTGACGCCCAGCCGGGCCGGGAACCGTCCGGGTCGCCGCGCCTTTCAGCGTCGAACCCTTTTCGCGACCGGAGTCCGCCATGAAGCTCATCGCCCTCGCCGCCGCCGCGGCCGCCCTCCTGCCCGCCGCCCAGGCCGCAGCCCAGACGCCCGTTTCCAGTGCGGAGCGGGGCCGGTTCGCCCTGGGCGCCCAGGTCGGCACGCCGGGCGCCGGGCTTCAGGCCCAGTTCGCCGTGAACGACTATCTGGTGCTGCGCGGCGGCTATGACGCGCTTCAGTGGGACCGCGACGACACCTATGACGGCATCGACTATGAGGCCGACATCGACTTCAAGTCGCCGGGCGCCTTCGTGGATCTGCACCCGTTCAAGAACCCCTTCTTCGTCTCGGCCGGCGCCTATTTCGGCACGCGCAAGGTCGATCTGAACGCCACCCCGACCGAGCCGGTCAATATCGGCGGCCTGGTCTTCACGCCTGAGCAGGTCGGAACCCTGACCGGCCGCATCGACCTGGAAAGCACGGCCCCCTTCGTCGGCCTCGGGTTCGACAACACCTTCACCCATGACGGGCGCTGGGGCTTGCGGCTGCTGGCCGGCGCGGCCTTCGGCGATGCGCCCCAGGTCGATCTGAACGCCTCGGGCGGGACCCTGTCCGACCAGCCGGCCTTCCAGGATCGTCTGGCGGAAGAGGAGCGTGAGATTCAGGCCGACGCCGACGACTACAAGGTCCTGCCCGTCGTGCAGATCGGGCTCAACTACCGGTTCTGATGGTGAAGGCGCCCCGCGCCTGCTAAGGGCGCGGCATGTTCGGCCTGCCCCTGTCTGAAATCGCCCTGCTGGTTCTGGCCCTGATCGGGGCGGGGCTGTTCGGCGGGATCATCGCCGGCCTGTTCGGGGTGGGCGGCGGCACGGTTCTGGTGCCGGTGCTGTTCTACGCCTTCACTGTCCTGGGCGTCGGGGGAGAGGGCGATCTGCACACCGCCATCGGCACCTCGCTGGCGACCATCGTGGTCACGGCCCTGCGGTCCCTGGCCGCCCACCGCAAGCACGGGGCCGTGGACGAACAGGTGCTGCGGACCTGGACGCCCTGGGTGGCCCTGGGCGCCGTGGCGGGGGCGGCCATCGCCGGCGTGACCTCCATGGAGGGGCTGGCCCTGGTTTACGGCGTCCTGCTGATCCTGGTGGCGGCCCAGATGGGCCTGCTGCCCGAGCGCTACGTGCTGAGGAATGACATGCCCACGGGCGGGACCCGAGGCGTCCTGGGAAGCCTGATCGGCCTGTTCTCGGCCATGATGGGCGTGGGGGGCGGCAGTCTGGGCGGCATGACGATGACCCTGTTCGGCCGGCCGATCCACCAGGCGGTGGCGACTGCCTCGGGCTTCGGGGTCGCGATCGGGGCGGCGGCGGCGGCCGGTTTCGTCGTTTTCGGCTGGGACGCGCCGGGCCGCCCGCCCCTGTCGCTCGGCTATGTCAATCTGCCCGCCGCCGTGATCATGGGGATGATGACGGCCCTGTCGGCGCCGCTGGGCGCGCGACTGGCGCACCGGCTGGATCGGCGCGTCCTGAAAAAAGCCTTTGCAGTCTATCTGTTGGCGACAGCCCTATCGGTCGTCATCAAGGCGTTTTGAGCCGCGCCCCTTTCTGGCCACAAGTCCCGGCGACAAAACGCGCGCCGGCGGCGTTGGGAGCCGGCGCCTCTATGAGCAAATCGGATGATCGGCGCCTCCGCTGCCTTCGCCTTGTTGTGGACCGCTCTGTCCTCGGTTTCGAGCGAGCCAGTCCCTTACAATGTCGCTGTCGCGGCGGATGCAGCCAGGGTTGAAACCCCGGCGGACGACATCGGTTCCCCCGATCTGGAGGCTGCGGCCCTGACGGAGGAACAGGCCGAGCTTATGGCCGGCGATCCCGACTGGCGCGCCTCGGCCCGGCTCTATCATGCGGGCGGCGGCGGGGCGACGGGCAATGATTCCCTGGGTTGCCGTCCCATCGCCATGCGCACCGTGGCGGTCGATCCCCGCGTCATTCCGCGTCGCACCAAACTCTTCATCCGCGAAACCGTGGGGATGCGTCTGGCCGACGGTTCGATCCATGACGGCTATTGGTACGCCTCCGACACCGGCGGGGCGATCAAGGGTCAGAAGATCGACCTCTATACCGGAAGCGGCCGCGGCTCGATGGCCCAGGCGCGCCGTCTGAACATGCGGACCCTGACCATCGCCGACGCCGGTCGTTTCGACGGCTGCCCCCCGGCCTGGGAAAGCGCCGGCCGCTAAATCACCTTCAAGACGTGAAAAACGCCGGCTCCGTCAGGGGCCGGCGTTTTCATGTGCGGGATTTGCGAAGGCTCAGTCCAGTTCGCTGACCTTCAGCGTCGACTGGACCATGTCGTCGCCATAGGTGCCGACCCAGACGTCATAGCGGCCGCTCTGCGGATTGGTGATCTGGACCTTGGGGTTCAGACTGCCGCCGCTGTCGTCGTCGCAGTACCAGCGGCCGTTCGGCGTATTGATCAACAGGGTGGTGTCTTCCGACGCCTCGACCAGGAAGGTCAGGTCCAGATTTCCCGCCTCGAAGAAGACCTGATAGTCGGGCGCCGCGCTGACCGAACCTTCACAGCCCGCCTTGGCGTTGGCGGCCGGGACCGAGCCGCCGGCCAGGATCGACTTTTCGTGGGGATCGGGGGTAAAGCCGGTGCGCAGGCGCACCGAGCCGTAGTTCGGCTCCTTATCCGTATCGGGGCTTTCGCCGCCGCCGCTGCTGGAGCCGCCCAGTTCGCTGACCTCGAGCGTCGCCTGGACCATCTTGTCATTATAGGTGCCCAGCCAGATGTCGTAGCGGCCGCTCTGCGGATCGGAGATCAGCACCTGGGGGTTCAGATCGCCGCCGCTGTCGTCGTCGCACAGCCACTGACCGTCGGGCGTATTGATCAGAAGCGTGGTGTCTTCCGAGGCCGTGGCCCGGATGGTCAGGTCCAGTTCGCCGGCCTCATAGGTCAGTTGCAGATCCGGCGCGGCGCTGACCGAACCTTCGCAGCCCGAACGGGCGGCCGAGGCGGCCACGGAACCGCCGGCCAGGATGGACTTGGTCCAGGGATCGGGGGTGAAGCCGCTTTCCAGCTCCACCTCCCCATAGTTGGGCGACAGGGTGAAGTCCGGGCGGCTTCCCGACTTCTGGGCCAGGGCCACGCCCGGTGTGAACATGAGGGCGGCGACGGCCGCGGCGGCGATGCGTTTCATGAAGCGTTTCCCCTTCCCTGCGGCCTCCCGCCGCACCTTCTGCATAACCCATTTTCCAGAAAGGCGCAGCTTCCGAAACCCAGGGCGCGCGGTCAGAATTTGCGTTTGCCGGACACCGTCTCGAAGAACAGGCGGAAGTCGCCCATCAGGCTCCACAGCGGATATTTGAAGGTGGCAGGCTTGTTCTTCTCGAAGAAGAAATGTCCAACCCAGGCGAAGCCGTAGCCGACCAGGGGCATGGCCAGAAGCCACCAGGGATTCAGGGTCACGACGAAGGCGAGAAGGGCCAGGATCACCAGTCCGGTGCCCACGACGTGGATGCGCCGACAGGTCCGGTTGGAATGCTCATGGATGTAACAGGGGTAGAAGGCCTCGAACGAGGCGTATCGGCCCTGGGGTTCGGACGGCGTGCTCATGGGCGAAGGGTGCGCCTCCGTCCAGAATCAATCAAGTCTCAGCCCTTGGGCTTGCCCTTGAAGCCGTCCTTCTTGAACCCGTCCTTCTTGAAGCCCGGCTTGGCCTTGAACGGCTTCTTGGCGAAGGGCTTGTCGCCCGCCGCATTCGACCGCGGATTGGCGGCGCCGTCGGTCTTGGGCGCCCAGGGCTTCTTCTTGAACGGCGGACGGGCGTCGCCCTCTCCGCCTTCGGCGCGCTTGTAGGACGTCTTCTTGAAGGGGCGGTCGCCGTCCTCGCGCGGCTTGCCGGCGAAGCGCGACGCCTTCATCGACCCCGGCGTGGGCGCCTCCGACGGCGTGATCTTCACCTCTTCCTTCGAAGCGGCGACCGCTTCGCGGAAGGCCTTTTCATGGGTCTTGGCGATTTCGAACCGGGTCTCTTCGGGGAAGGTGCGGATCGAGCCGATCTGAGGCTTGGAGATGCCGCCGATGCGGCAGATCAGCGGGATAAGCCACTTGGGGTCGGCGTTCTTGTTGCGGCCCACGTCCAGGCGGAACCAGACCACCTCGTCGGCGCCCAGCCGCTCGCCCGGCCAGGGCTGGGCCGCCGTGCCGTCGTCATTGCGGGCGGCGCGGTCGCGCTTGGCCGGTCCGCGATCCGAACCCGGATCGGACAGTTCTTCCGGCGCCGGCTGTTCCTTGCGCAACAGGCGAACCAGGGCGGCGGCGATCTCGTCGGGCGTGCGCTCGGCGATCATCCGTTTGGCGACGATCATGTCCTCGTCCGACACCTCGGCCTCGAAATGGGCGGGCGACAGCAGCCGATCCTCGTCGGCCTTGCGGATTTCGTCGAAGGTCGGGGCGCCGGACCAGACGGCCTCGATCCCCGCCTCGTCCATCAGACGCTCGGCCTTGCGGCGACGCGAGTGGGGCACCAGCATGACCGAGACGCCCTTCTTGCCCGCCCGGCCCGTCCGGCCCGAACGGTGCAGCAGGCCGGCGCGGTTCATCGGCAGTTCGGCGTGGATGACCAGGCCCAGGTCGGGCAGGTCCAGACCCCGCGCGGCGACGTCGGTGGCGACGCAGACGCGGGCGCGGCCGTCCCGCAGCGACTGAAGCGCGTCGGTCCGCTCGCGCTGGCCCATTTCGCCCGACAGGCTGACCGAGGAGAAGCCGCGTTCCAGCAGCGACGACTGCAGATGCCGCACGCTGTCGCGCGTGGAGCAGAAGACCATGGCCCGCGGCGCCTCGAACCAGCGCAGGGTGTTGACCACGGCGTGTTCGATCTCGTTGGGGGCGATGCGATAGGCCCTGTATTCGATGTCGGCGTGCTGGCGCGACTTGTCGGTGGCGTCGATGCGCACCGCATCCTTCTGATAGCGCTTGGCCAGGGTCACGATCTCGCGCGCCAGAGTGGCCGAGAACAGCAGGGTGCGGCGGCCTTCCGGCGCCTGGTCCAGAATGTGCTCCAGGTCCTCGCGGAAGCCCATGTCCAGCATCTCGTCGGCCTCGTCGAGCACCGCGACCTTCAGCTCGGACAGGTCCAGATTGCCCCGGTCGATATGGTCCTTCAGACGGCCGGGCGTGCCGACGACGATGTGGACGCCGAAGCTTAAGGCACGCGCTTCACGGCGCGCGTCCATGCCGCCGACGCAGGTGGCGATCTTGGCGCCGGAATCGGCGTAAAGCCATTGCAGCTCGGCGGCGACCTGCATGGCCAGCTCCCGCGTGGGCGCGATGGCCAGGCACAGGGGCGCGCCGCCGGGGCCGAACTGGGGACTGTCGCCCAGCAGGGTCGGCGCCGCCGCCAGGCCGAAGGCCACCGTCTTGCCCGATCCGGTCTGGGCCGAGACCAGCAGGTCGCGGTCCGCATGGCCCTCTTCCAGCACGGCGGCCTGAACCGGGGTCGGTTCGGCATAGCCCTTGTTGATCAGAGCGCGGTCGAGCGCGGGGTGAACGGCGGGAAAGGGCATCGGCTACCTGGAATGACGGACGAGGCGGTCGTCGAAACGACCGCGCCCGGCCGAGGACAGACCTCAGGCCGGGCGAATGATGGGCGCTCTATACACGGATAAAGGCTGAAGCGGGGCGGAAAACGCCGTTCACCCTGTTCCTTCAGGCGACGTTGACCTGAGGGCGACAGTCTGGCGATCAAACCCGCCTCGTTCGGAGCCTATCATGCAAGCGCTTTCCATCGCCGCCGCCGGAATGACCAGCGCCCAGATGCGGTTCGAAAACAGCGCGCGCCGCACTGCGACCGCGCCGCTCGACAACCTCGCCGAGGAAACCGTCGAACGGCTTCAGGCCAAGACCGCCTTCAGCGCCAACGCCGCCGTGGTCCGAACCGCCGACGAAATGACGGCGACCCTGCTGGACATCCTGGCCTGAGCCGCGACGCCGTTTAGAACTCTTCCCAGCCGTCGGCTTCGGGCGCCGCCTTGGGCGCAAGGGCCGCGCCGCCGCGCCCCAGGGTCTTCAAGGCCGCCGCCATATGGGGCGTAGACGCCCGCGCCGAAGCCGGAGCCGGCGCCGCCGGACGTTGCGCCGCGGACTTGGCGGGGGAGGCCTGACCCACGGTCCCGACCTTGAACCGGGCCGCAGAGGCTTGCAGGGACTGGGCTTCCTGATCCAGGGCGTGGCTGGCGGCGGTCGACTGTTCGACCATGGCCGCATTCTGCTGGGTGACCTGGTCCATCTGGTTCACGGCCGTATTGACCTGGGCCAGGCCGACCGCCTGTTCCTGGCCGAGGCGGCGATGTCGGCCACCAGGCCGTCGATCTCGGCCACCCGGTCCACGATCCGTTGCAAAGCCTCGCCGGTCTGGCCGACCAAGGTCACGCCCGTGCCCACCTGGCTGGTGGAGGTCGAGATCAGGGTCTTGATCTCTTTCGCGGCCTCCGCCGACCGCTGGGCGAGCGCCCGAACTTCAGACGCCACCACCGCAAAGCCGCGACCGGCCTCGCCCGCCCGGGCCGCCTCGACCCCGGCGTTCAGGGCCAGAAGATTGGTCTGGAAGGCGATCTCGTCGATGACCCCGATGATCTGGCTGATCTGCGAGGACGAGGATTCGATCGCCTGCATGGCTTCGACCGCGTCGCGGACGATGACGCCGGAAGTCTCGGCGTCGCCCTTGGCGGCGTCGACGACGTCGGCCGCCTGGCGAGCGCCGGAGGCGGTCTTCTTCACCGTGGCGGTGATCTCGTCCAGCGCCGCCGCCGTCTCTTCCAGAGAGGCCGCCTGCTGTTCGGTGCGGCGCGACAGGTCGTCGGCGGCCTGGGAAATCTCGGCCGCGCCTGAGCGGATGCCGGCCACATTGCCCAGGACGACGCTCATGGCCTGTTGCAGCTGGGCGATGGCGGCGTTGAAGTCGGACTTGAGCTGGGCGGCCTTGGGCGCGAACTCGGTTTCGATCCGATAGGTCAGGTCGCCGTTGGACATGGCCGACAGCCCCTCGGCCAGGGCCGTAAGCGCGATCCGATCCTCCTCGGCGATCCGGGCCTTTTCGGCTTCATTGGCGCGATGTTCGGCCTCGCTGACCGCCCGCTGCGACTGGGCCTCGGCTTCCAGCCGGGCCTTTTCGACGGCGTTGTCGCGGAAGGTGCCGACGGCCGCGGCCATCCGGCCGATCTCGTCGCCACGCTCCTGGGCCGGGATGGAGACCTTCAGATCGCCGCCGGCCAGCTGCGCCATGGCGCGGGTCATGGCGACGATCGGCTGGCTGAGCGCCCGGACCAGCCAGACCGTCATGGCGGCGGCGACCAGCAGGGCCAGGATCCCGCCGACGACCAGGGCCGCATAGCCCCGTCCGAAAGCCGCCTTCTTGGCGGCGCTTCTTTGGCTCAGCACCGCATCGGCGGCCTGATCGACAGCGGCGACGGCGGCGCGAATGTCCTTCAGGTCCGCCGTCTGCAACAGCCGCGCTTCGGCCTGGAGCCGGGTCGCCGGATCGGCGGCCTGGGCCATCAGCCCCTGCGACTGCTGGTGAAAGGCGTCGCTGGCGGCCTTCAACGCCTGATGCTGGGCGGCGTAGACATGATCGGCGTCGCTGGCGTCCAGGGCCTGGGCCGCCTGGTCGAAGGCGGCCTTGCGCGCCAGATAGTCCCGTCGCGCCGTCTCCTGGCCCGTCGCCACATAGGCGCGCAGGGCGTTCTGCTGTTCCACGGCGGCGGCCAGGGTCAGAGTGGCCGCCTCGCTGATCTGATAGGCGGACCGTTCGGCCGTGTCCGACCGTTGCAGCGTCACCAGGCTGAACAGGACGACCAGGGTCGCCACGCCGCACGCGCTCATCATCGCCCCGAGCGCGATCATCAGCTTGATGGATATGGACAAGGACTTGAACACGACCGGCTCCGAAAGCGGTTAACCCGTCGCAACTACCGGACAAGCCTTACCAAACCTTCTAAGGCGACGCTTCCAATCCGACCTTTTCGGGTAGGTGGAAATACCCAGTGAACTGTTCGAAGACCGCCCGGTCGCCGACGATCCTCAGCCCGCCTTCGGCCTCAAGCGCCGCCGTCGGAACCTTGCCGTAAACGGCCGCCGCGACCCGTTCGGGGCGGGTGGTCAGGACCACGGCGGCGTCGTCGATCGGCCCCCGCCGCGCGTCCAGACCGCCGTCCCGGATCTCAACCCGGAAGGTCTCGTCTTCAAAGACGAAGCCCAGGACCAGGGCGGCGTCGCCGGCCAGGGCGGGATCGAACATGGTCTTGAACGACAGCATGATCGAGACGGCGCTGATCGGCAGGGTCGGATCATGCTGGGGCGACCGCGCCGCCCAGCGCCCCAGGACGATGAAGACCGGCTCGATCTCCAGCCCCCAGTCGGTCAGCTCATAGACCTGGACCGAGGCGGGCGGCGGCAGTTTGCGACGCCGCAGAACTCCCGACGCCTCCAGCCCCTCCAGCCTCTGGGTCAGGACATTGGCCGATATGCCGTGCAGGTCCTTCTTCAGATCGCCGAACCGGCGCGGGCCCAGCATCAGCTCGCGCACGACCAGCAGGGCCCAGCGTTCGCCGATCAGATCCAGCCCATGGGCGGCCCCGCAGGCGTCATGATAACGACGCCCCGGCTTTGCAGTTACTTTTTCTAACTTCATTATTGACTATTCTAACTACCAAAGGCACGGTCCGCAAAGAGGGAGAGGAACGCCGCATGACCCAACTGATCTTCATCAACCTGCCCGTCGCCGACCTTGACCGTTCGATCGCCTTTTATGAAGCCGTCGGGGCGACGAAAAACCCGATGTTCAGCGATGAGACGGCCGCCTGTATGGTGGTGTCGGACGTGATCCACGTCATGCTGCTGACCCACGACAAGTGGCGCAGCTTCACCGACCGGGCCATTCCCGACGCCCAGGTCTCGGCCCAGATGCTGCTGTGCCTGTCGCGCGAGGACAAGGCGGCGGTGGATGCGACGGTCGCCCAGGCCGCCGGCGCCGGGGGTCTGCCCGACCCGAACAGCCCCCAGGATTACGGCTTCATGTACGGCCGCAGCTACGCCGATCCCGACGGCCATATCTGGGAGGTCATGTGGATGGACCCCACAGCCGTCGCCGCCGGGCCCGAGGCCTTCGCCGCCCATGACCTGACGCCGGCCTGAGGCGGAGATCGTCATGTCCGAGATTTTCGAACTCCGCATCAGCCGCCTGATCAGGGCCGCGCCGGAAACGGTCTGGAACGTCTATACGCAACGCACCGCCGAATGGTTCTGCCCCCGCCCCTGGACCACGCCGGTGGTGGACTGGGACCTGCGCGTCGGCGGCCGGGCCAATGTCGAAATGGCCTCGCCCGAGGGGGAGCGTCATCCCTATTCCGGCGTCTTCCTGGAGGTGGTTCCGGGCCGCAGACTGGTCTCGACCGGCGCCTTCACCGAGGGCTGGGTTCCCCAGGCCGGCGAGATGAACTTCGTCCGCATCGACACCTTCGAGGCCGAGGACGATGCGACCCTCTACACCGCCGTCGCCCGCCATTGGGACGAAAAGGCCATGTCGGCGCACCGAGCCATGGGCTTCGAACAGGGCTGGGCCGCCGTCGCCGATCAACTGGCCGAACTGGCCGAGGGCGTGGCGTGATGGCCGACAAGATCGTTCCCTGCCTGTGGTTCGACGGCGAGGCGGAAGCCGCCACCGCCTTCTATGTGTCGCTTCTGCCCGACAGCCGTATCACCGCCGTCAACCACTCGCCGGTCGACACGCCGTCCGGCCCGGCCGGTTCGGTCCTGACGGTGCAGTTCGTCCTGGCGGGCCGTGAGTATCTGGCCCTGAACGGAGGGCCGAACTTCCGTTTCACCGAGGCCGTCTCCTTCATGGTGATGACCGAGGATCAGGCCGAAACCGACCGGCTGTGGGACGCCCTGACCGCTGACGGCGGCCGCGAGAACGCCTGCGGCTGGTTGAAGGACCGTTGGGGCCTGTCGTGGCAGATAACGCCTCGGCGCCTGGTGGAACTGACGACCGACCCCGATCCCGCCCGCGCCAAGGCCGCCATGCAGGCCATGATGGAGATGATCAAGATCGACGTCGCGGCCCTGGAACGCGCCGTCGCCGACCTCTGAACCCTCAGCAAAGGACGACCCCATGACCTATGTGACCGGCTTCCTGACCCCCGTGAAATCCGAGGACAAGGCGCGCTACGTCAAGTCCGCCCAGGCCTCCTGGCCCCTGTTTCAGAAATACGGCGCCCTGTCCCAGGTCGAGACCTGGGGCGAGGACGTGCCCGACGGCAAGCTGACCAGCTTTCCCATGGCCGTAAAGCTGGAGCCGGGCGAGGTGGTGGTCTTCTCCTGGGTCACCTGGCCCGACCGCGCCACCGCCGACGCCTGCTGGGCGCAGATGGAGACCGACCCCGGCTTCGCCGAGATGGACATGCCCTTCGACGGCAAGCGGATGATGTGGGGCGGTTTCGAAACCATCTTCCAGTCATAGGGGCTCAGCGGCGCGCCGCCTTCAGGGCCGCCGTCAGGGCCTTGCGGCGTTTTGCATGGGTCCGCTCCCGCTCGGCCTGTTCGTCCTCCAAGGCCTTCAGCCGATCCGCCAGATCCGCCATCGCCTGCTGATGTTCGGCGTCCAGGGTCTCAAGCTCGGCTTCCAGCCGCTGGATCTTGGCGCGCCGGGCCTTGGACGGACCGGCGGCCTTCTTCGGTCCGGCCGCCTTCTTGATCTTGCCGACGTCGATGGCCAGGCCGCGTTCGATCACCTCGCCTGGAGCGGCTAAGGCCGCCTCATAGTCGGGGCCGCCGCTCAGTTCGCTGGCCAGGCCCGTGGCGAACAGATCCTGTTTGGAGCCCCAGGCCTCCAGCGCCTTGGGCCGCGAGCTGACCGCGACCGTGAAGGCGTGAAACCCGTCCGACCAGGTGAAGACCTTCAACCGTTTCGCCATGCGCCTCTCCCGGCCGACGGCCCGACTCGGCGCCGTCTCAGCGGCAGAAACGTGTGTCGGTCGCTTCCAGATGCAGATGGTCGAAATGGACGGCGTTGTAGTCTGGGCTCAGCACCGTGCCGAAGATGCGGCAGGCGTCGTCGCGGATACGGCGCAGGAATCGGGCCTCGGGCGCATCGCCGCTCCAATCCTTCGTCACCGTGATCCGCCGCCCGTCCCTCAGCCGCACCCCGGCGAAGTCCAGGGCGGCCGCCTGGGCGTGGGCGCTGATCCGGCTGGAGCCCACGCCGTTGTTCACATTGCGACAGGCGTAGGCGCCCATATGGTCGATCTGGACCACGTCCGACCCCAGGATTTCGCGCGCCGCCGGTTCCAGCGACTGACGCCGCCAGACGCTCAGCGCCAGGGCGGTCTGGCAGGTCATCTCGACGTCGCCGGGCGCCATCCGCGCCACCGTCCCCAGGTCCGGCCCCAGCACCCCGCCCTGTCTCAGGCCGCAGACGGCCGAGTTCTGCCGATCCGGCACGGGGCTGAACCGCACCCGCGCCGCGGTCAGCTGGGCCATGCACCGCCCCAGCTCAGAGCCTTCGCGCACCACCGCCGCCTGGGTGCCCCCGTCGATCGGCCGGTCGATCAGCCCCCCGATGAGAGGCGCCGCCGTCTGGCCCGGATAGGGCGACGGCCGCAAGGGCTCCGGCGCGCGCCGGACGCAGCCGGCCAAAATCAGCAGGAGCGAAAGGCCGGCGCAAAGGCGCATCAGACGAGGCGACGAGGACATGGCTCCGGTCCTAGCCGATTCCCGCCGGGTCCGGCGGTCACGAGGCGGAGAGCCGCCTATCGCCGCTCTTCCGACACGCCCTTGGCCCGACAGCGGTCCGAGCAGAACCGCACACGATCCCAGTCCCGCGCCCATTTCTTGCGCCAGACGAACGGCAGGCCGCAGGCGGCGCAGACCTTCTGCGGCAGATCGGCCTTGGCCGGCGCCGTGCCCAGATTGACGTGTTTGCGGCCCATCCGGTCCTCTATTTGAAACGGCGGGCGAGGGACCGCGCCGCCATTGTTGCGAAACACTCTCAACCTTGCTACAGGGCGCACGTCGCCTCGGCGGCCGTAAGCGTCTCACGTCAGGCAACGCATCCATCCCGGTCTTCGGCCGGGGCCGGTTCGTCCGGCGGATGCCCGCGCCGAAGACCTGAGTTTAAGAGAGACGCAAACCATGCACCCTCATCCCGCCGTCGTCCGGTTCCGACGCCTGCCCGCCCGCTACGCCGGACTGGTCATGCCGCTGATCCTGTCGCTGATCATGACCTTTGTGGTCTCAGCCATCGCCACCGCTCGAACCCTGGGCTTCGCCCCGGCCTTTCCCAGCGCGTGGATGCAGGCCTGGGGCCTGTCCTGGCTGATCGCCTTCCCGGTCCTGCTGCTGATCCTGCCCCTGGTCCGGCGCATCGTCGCAGCCCTGGTCGAGCCCGCCCGCTGAACGAAAAAGGGGCGGCCCTTTCGGCGCCGCCCCTGATCGTCTTCAGCTGTCCAGGAAGGACCGCAGCTTGCGCGACCGGCTGGGGTGTTTCAGCTTGCGCAGGGCCTTGGCCTCGATCTGACGGATCCGTTCGCGCGTCACCGAGAACTGCTGGCCGACTTCTTCCAGCGTGTGGTCGGTGTTCATGCCGATGCCGAAGCGCATGCGCAGCACCCGTTCCTCGCGCGGCGTCAGGGACGCCAGGACGCGGGTGGTGGTCTCGCGCAGGTTCGACTGGATGGCGGCGTCGATCGGCAGGACGGCGTTCTTGTCCTCGATGAAGTCGCCCAGGTGCGAATCCTCTTCGTCCCCGATCGGGGTCTCCAGGCTGATCGGCTCCTTGGCGATCTTCAGGACCTTGCGCACCTTCTCCAGCGGCATGGCCAGCTTTTCGGCCAGTTCTTCCGGGGTCGGCTCGCGGCCGATCTCGTGCAGCATCTGGCGGCTGGTGCGGACGATCTTGTTGATCGTCTCGATCATGTGCACCGGGATGCGGATGGTGCGCGCCTGGTCGGCGATCGAGCGGGTGATCGCCTGACGGATCCACCAGGTGGCGTAGGTCGAGAACTTGTAGCCGCGGCGGTACTCGAACTTGTCGACCGCCTTCATCAGGCCGATGTTGCCCTCCTGGATCAGGTCCAGGAACTGCAGGCCGCGGTTGGTGTATTTCTTGGCGATGGAGATGACGAGGCGCAGGTTGGCCTCGACCATTTCCTTCTTGGCTTGCCGCGCTTCGCGTTCGCCCTTCTGCACCGTCTGGACGATGCGGCGATAGTCGTCGATCGGCAGGCCGGCCTCCAGGGCCACGGCGGCGACGTCGGCGCGGATGGTCGCGATCTGGCCGGCCTCGTTCTCGCTGAACTTGGTCCAACGCACGCCCTGGTCCTTGATCCGGTCGGTCCAGGTCGGGTCCAGTTCGGAGCCGAAATAGGCCTTCAGGAACTCAGGCCGTGAAATGCCGTAGCTGTCGGCCAGACGCAGCAGACGGCCTTCCAGACCGATCAGGCGCTTGTTGATCGCATACAGCTGCTCGACCAGGGCCTCGATGCGGTTGTTGTTCAACTTCATCGTCTTCAGACGATCCGAAATGGTCGTCGTCAGGGTCTGATAGGTCTTTTCGTCCTTGGCGCTCAGGGTCTCGCCCTTCAGCCGGGCCTGGACCAACTTGTCCTGCAACGCGCGGAAGGCGCCGAAGTCGGCGGCGATGGCGTTCAGAACCTCCATCACCCCGTCGCGCAGCTCGGCCTCGAGCGCCGAGATCGACATGCCGCCGCCGTCGTCGAAGTCGTCGTCGTCCTCGTCATCGGACTCCGGCTTATCCTCAGCCACTTGTTTTTCTTCGACGTCTTCTTCCTCTTCGCCCTCAGCCGGGGCGGCGCCCGGCAGGGACGAAGGGTTCAGCACGCCGTAGGTGGCGTCCAGGTCGATGACCTCGCGCAGCAGGATGCGGTTGTTCTCCAGCTCGTCGCGCCAGACCATGATGGCCTCAAAGGTCAGGGCGCTTTCGCACAGACCCGAGATCATGGCGTCGCGGCCAGCCTCGATCCGCTTGGCGATGGCGATTTCGCCCTCACGGCTCAAGAGTTCGACCGAACCCATCTCGCGCAGATACATCCGCACCGGGTCGTCGGTGCGGTCATAGGCGGCCTTGGCGGGCGTTTCCGCCACGCCGGTCGAGGCGGCGGCGGCGACGTCGGTGGACTGCTGCTCCTGCGCGTCTTCTTCGGCCTCGACGACGTTGACGCCCATTTCCGACAGCATGGCCAGGGTGTCTTCGATGGCGTCGGGGGTGACTTCTTCGGACGGGAGGACCTTGTTCAGCTCCTCCATCGTCACATAGCCGCGCGCCTTGGCCTGTTTGATGAATTTCTTGACGCCGGCGTCGGTCAGATCGAGCAGGGGGCCATCGGTCGAAACCTCGGTGTCCTGCGTCTCGGTCTGTGCGTTCATAGTCAGTCTGTCTCCGGCCGGAGGGGGTGATCAATCCGCCCCGGCGAAAATACAATGCTTGGCGAGGCGTAAGGTTACGCGCCCGCGCTGTCTTCCCAAATCGTCCCGGCTTTGATCGCACGGCGAAGCGCATCCCGCGCAGCTGCCGCCGACGGAACCCCCTCATCCCGCCCCGACGCCTCTCGCGCCGGGACCGAGGCGTCGTCAAACGCCTGCGACCATCGGACCCTTGCCTCGGCGAGGGGCGCATTTGCGGCCAGGAATGGCGCGCCGGACTTCGCCGCCGCCTTCTCGACCTCGCGCACTAAGGCGTCATGATCCGATTGCGCCAGATGGCGTCGCAAGGCGGCGGAGTCAAGGCCACCCTAACCGACACGCAGCCAGTTCTCGACCCGAAGGCCCGGCACGCGCGAGAATTCGCGTTCATTGTCGGTGATGAGGATGCAGTCCAACGCCAGGGCGTGGGCGGCGATCAGCAGGTCGTTGGCGCCGATCAAGCGGCCCGAACGCTGAAGTTCCGCGCGAACCTCCCCATAGAGGCGATCCGCCGGGGCGTCCCAGGCCTTCACCGCCAATCCTGACAGCACGCGTTCCAACTGCATCGCAATCCTGGGAGAACCGGATTTGCAAGCCCCGAAGCGGAGTTCCGCCATGGCGATCAGACTGACGCAGACGCCCACGGGGCCCAGAAGGGCCAGTCGCTGACCGACGGGGCCGATCGGATCATACATCAGGTCCGACACGGCGTTGGTGTCCAGCATATAGCCGCTCAAAGATCCACCGGTTCAGGCGGTTGATCATCGAAGGGGTCGAGACGCTCACCGATCGGCTGCAGAGTCGCGAGCACCGCCAGAAGACGGGCGGAAGACCCCATCGACGGCCCGGCCTTCTCGATGATCAGCCGCTCCCCGTCCTGACGCACCACCGCGTCCGCCGGAACGGCGACGCCGCTCGGCAGGTGGACGACCTGATGGTCGCCTTCGCGGGTGATCCTGACGGGTTGGGAGCCATCCATGGGGCGAGACTACTCCAGATCGTCAAGCCCGCCAATCGGCGCGGCTCAGTGCACCGTTGCTGCCTCGCTCCATATATCGCCGCTGGCAATAAATCGGTCCAAAGCGTCGCGCTGGCCTTTGAGACTGATGAAAGCTTGAGAGTCGAAGCTCTGCTCAGATTTCATCTCATTCATTGCGCGACTTAGAGCGAGGGAATGCAACAACACATCGACCGCACGGCTCAACCCCACAGCAGCCTCTTCCAATGAAGCGGCACTATTCAAAAACGGCGCATGGGCGATGGAGGCTGTTCGATCAATACGCCGAAGAGTCTCTTCATGACCCAATGCCACGAGACGCGACCTAAGCAAGCCCTCGCTCATAGCTTGAGCTTCGTACGTCAGTCGCACCAAATCACCTATCAGCCGATCCAAACCAACATCCCCAAAGTTTTGGGTTGCTAAAGTCTCGCCACGCTCGCTCGCCATTGCGGGATACGTAATAAGCCCTTCAACGATGGCGGAGAGGACGGGCCTTGGAGCGCGCGCTAACGTCATCGCGGCTGCGCGTGCCTCCGGGGTAACATCCATTATCGGCGCCAAAGACCGAGCTTTCCGATCTCTATATATAATCCTGTTCGCAGCTTTTCTTTCTTCAGGAGAAGGGCGAACTCGCTGGTAAAAAGCTCCAACTAGAAAATCTTTGTATGTCCTTGCTAAGTCAGGATCAGAAATCGTCGCCGCAGCTTTTCGCAACCTGACAAGAAGTCCCGCCTCCTTTTCAGGAGTATCCAAGGGCCCGACCTCTTCCATTTCTTTTTCGAACAGCTTCCGCGAGAAAGGCGTCGTCAAAGACATCGCCTCTCTCAAGGCTGGCGCGCCTTTCTCCCGCAGCATGTCATCTGGGTCGAGGCCACCCGAAAGGGTGACAAAACGGAAACTGCGCTCAGGCTTCAGCAGTGGCAAAGCGCGCTCTACTGCCCGATAGGCAGCTCGCTGACCCGCTGGATCTCCGTCAAAACAAAGGATTGGCTCCGCACTTATCCGCCAGAGCAAGCCCATCTGTTCTTCGGTCAGGGCCGTGCCCATGGGCGCCACGGCCGGCAGGCCCGCGCGCTGGCAGGCGATGACGTCCATATAGCCCTCGACCACGATGATCGGCTGGTCGTTCCGGCTCTCGGCCCCCAGAATGCGCCGCGCCTCAGGCAGGCCGTAGAGGGTGGAGCCCTTGTGAAACAGCGGGCTTTCCGGCCCGTTCAGATATTTGGCCCGGTCGTCGGGGTTCATGGCCCGGCCGCCGAAGCTGACGATCCGCCCGCGCGCGTCCAGAATGGGGAAGATCAACCGGTCGCGGAACCGGTCATAGGGCTGGCCGCCGCTGTCCGGCGCGATCAGCAGCCCGGCCTCGACCAGTTCGGCCGGCCGCGCCCCGCGCTGGACCAGGGCCTGTTTCAGCCCCTCGCGGTCATTGGGCGCATAGCCCAGGCCGAACCGCTCCCACTGATCCTCGGGCAGGCCGCGCTTCTCAAGATATTCGCGCGCCGCCTTGCCCGGCGTGCGGCGCAGATTGGCGGCGAACCATTTCTGGGCCAGGTCCATCCACTCGGACAGGCCTAAGCGCTTCTGCTCGCGCTCGGCCTCCTTGGGGTCTTCGGCCGGCAGTTGCATGCCCGCCTCGCCCGCCAGCCGCTGTACCGCCTCGACGAAGCTCAGCCGCTCGGTCTCCTGCAGGAAGGAGATGATGTCGCCGTGTTTGCCGGACGAGAAGTCGTGAAAGAAGCCCTTGTCGTCATTGACGAAGAAGGACGGCGACTTCTCCTTCGAAAAGGGCGACAGGCCGACATACTCGCGGCCCTGCCGCTTGAGCTTCACCGTCCGCCCGATCACGTCGGACGGCCGAAGGCGGGCCTTCAGTTCATCGATGAATCTCTCGTCGAAACGCACACGAGCACAAGCCTTCAGCAACTACAAAATAAAACAGGGAAAATCTGCGTCGGGCGGGACATCCCCGACCATGATTCGCGCTGTGGATAATAGTGAGGATTAACTCCCACCTGCGCCAGTATCGGTCGCAACTCATAATGACACAGAACGATCAGGCGGTTCGTCCGGGCATCCCCCGATAGCCGAACGAACCGCCGCATCGCAGAAGGCGTAAGCCGCAGCGTCCCCCAACGCCTTGGCTAACGAAGTCCTAACGCCTCGCGGACCTTCATCTGACGTTCGACGGCGTCGGCTGTCGAGAGGCCGGCGACCGGCGTGATGCGGATCATGGCCGGACTGTGTCTTTCGCGTCGCAACGGCTTTTCAGCGGCGAGGTCCAAAGGGCACCACCTTATTGGCCGTATCGTGCCCGATATCAGCGGAGCCCAGGTAGTCTATGCCCGATCTCAGGCACCAGTATCGAACGATCTCCTCCGGAGTCTGGCCGAAATCAGGATCGTTTGGCGTGACATCGGAAACACGCCCCAGGCGAATTCCGGCCACACCTCTGATAGAAGCCTGGCCCGTCAAGTGAAACATCATCCGGTCGATCCGATAGGCGGCCTCCGACACCTCCTCCAGCATCAGGACATGGCCGGTCAGATCCGGCTCCAGCGCCGTGCCGACCAGCTGGTCGATGATGGTCAGGTTGAAGGCGACGGCGGGACGCGGGTCGGCGGCTAGGGAAGGCTCGATCCAGTCCGTCCGGCCCGTGGTCAGCCAGGCCAGGGCGCCTTTAGCCGTCACATCGTCCCGCACCGAATCCGAAGCCATCGGCCCATGGGCCAGATGTTCGAATCCGGCCCGGTACATGCCGGCCAACAGACTGCCCGCGTCGGAATAGCCCAGATAGCGCTTCTTGCGCGCCACCGCGTTCAGCCGGGGGATCACCGCCTCGGCGATGCGGCAAGAGCCATAGCCGCCGCGGGCGAACCAGACGGCGTCGATGCGCGGATCATTGGCGAACTCGATAAAGGCCTCGGCCCGCGCCCGGTCGTCCCCCGCGAAGTGACCGTGCTTCAAGAAGCAGGCGGGGTGGAAGACCACAGCCACGTCGCGATCCGGGTGATGTTCGGCCATCCACTGTTCGACGGCCTCGGCCCGCTCCTTTGAAAAGCGGGAACTGGCGCAGACCACGCCGATCTTGAAGGTGTTTGCGTTCACGCCCGTCTTCTTCGTCGAAATTGCGATCCGGCTCTGGCGGATCGGCCCGATCCCCTGTTCTAAGGGGGCATGAACCAAGACGCCTCCTATTTCTTCTGCGGCATCGGCGGGTCGGGCATGCTGCCCCTGGCCCTGATCGTCCAGGCCCAGGGCGGCCGGATCGAGGGCTCGGACCGCGCCCTGGACCAGGGCCGCACGCCCGAGAAGTTCGACTGGCTGCGCGCCCACGGCGTGACCCTGCACCCTCAGGACGGATCGGGTGTGACCCGCGCCGCGCAGACGGTGATCGCCACCGGCGCGGTCGAGGACACGGTGCCCGACATCGGCGCGGCCCGCCGTGTCGGGGCGACGATCAAGACCCGCCCCGAACTGCTCAGCGAACTGTTCAACGCCGCCCCCACCTCGATCGGGGTGGCGGGCACCAGCGGCAAGTCCACCATCACCGGCATGATCGCCTGGATCCTGCACCAGACCGGCCGCGATCCGACCGTGATGAACGGGGCGGTGATGAAGAATTTCGCCGACGCCGACCATCCGTTCGCCAGCGCCCTGATCGGCGGTTCGGATCTGTTCGTGTCCGAGGTGGATGAATCGGACGGTTCGATCGCCCGCTACGATCCGACCGTGGCGGTCGTCTCCAACATCTCGCTTGACCACAAGTCGATGGAGGAGCTGCGCGACCTGTTCGGCGGCTTCGTCCAGCGGGCGGCCAAGGCGGTGCTGAACCTGGACAATCCCGAGACGGCGGCCCTGGCGCAGGACCTGGCGCCCGGAAAGGCGATCACCTTCGCCCTGGGCGAAGAGGCGGCCGACCTGTCCGCCCACGACCTTCAGCCCCAGCCGACCGGCATGCGGTTCCGCCTGATCGAGGGCTGGAGCGAGTTCGACGTCACGCTGAACGTGCCCGGCGCCCACAATGTCGCCAATGCGCTTGCGGCGCTCGGCGCGGTCAAGGCCCTGGGCGTTTCGACGGGCGAGGCGGTCAAGGCGCTGGAAAGCTTCGCCGGCATTCGGCGGCGAATGGAGGTGGTGGGGGCCGTCAACGCCGTCACCGTCATCGACGACTTCGCCCACAACCCCGACAAGATCGCCGCCACGCTGAAGACGCTGCACGCCTTCGACGGGCGTCTGCTGATCCTGTTCCAGCCCCACGGCTTCGGCCCCTTAAAGCTGATGCGGCGGGAGTTCATCGACGGTTTCGTCGGCCTGATGCGCGAGGACGACGTCCTGCTGATGCCCGAGCCGGTCTATTACGGCGGAACCACCGACCGCAGCGTCGGCAGCGCGGCCATCGCCGAAGGGGTGCGCGCGGCCGGCCGCCAGGCCGAGGCCCTGCCCGACCGCGCGGCCTGCGGCGACCGCATCGTGGAGATGGCCCGGCCCGGCGACCGCGTCCTGGTCATGGGGGCGCGCGACGACACCCTGTCCAGCTTCGCCGCCGATCTGCTGGAGCGGCTGGGCGCGCGCTGAAGCCTGACGTTCGGAGCCAAGGCGCCGCTTCGGACGTTGCTGCAAGATGAGCGCCGCCGCCCTGATCGATCTGAGCCGAGAACGCGCCTATCTGCGCGACCTGGGCCGCGCGTTCGGGGGCGCCCTGGTGTTCAGCATTCCTCTGCTGATGACGATGGAGATGTGGGAGCAGGGGGTGGCCATGGACCGGGGCCGGCTGCTGGCCTTCATCGTCGCCGGCCTGCCCCTGCTTTACGGCCTGGCCTATTATGCGGGCTTCTCCGACCGGCGGGGGCTGGCGAACGATCTGATGGACACGGCCGTCGCCCTGGCGGTCGGCTTCCTGACCGCCGGCGTGCTGTTGAGCCTGTTCGGCGTGGTCCGATGGGGCGATCCCCCGCGTGAAGCCCTGGGCAGGATTGCGCTTCAGGCCGTTCCGGGCGCCATGGGCGCCCTGCTGGCCCGCCGCCAGCTGAGCGGCGACGCGGACGGCGGCGAGACCCAGGAGGATCAGGCCTCCTATGTCGGGGAGCTGTTTCTGATGGCGGCCGGCGCCCTGTTCTTCGCCCTGAACGTCGCCCCGACCGAGGAAATGATCCTGATCGCCTACAAGGCCGGCGCCCTCAACGTCCTGGGGCTGATGGGCGTGTCGATCCTGCTGCTGCACCTCATCGTCTTTCGCGCGGGCTTCGCCGGTCAGGAAGAGGCGGATCGACCGGCCCACGCCTTCTTCCACTTCACCCTGCCCGGCTACGCCATCGCCCTGGGGGTCAGCCTGTTCGCCCTATTCGTCTTTGGGCGGATCGAAGGGCATTCTCTGGCCGGGGTGGTCCAGGCGATGGCGGTCCTGGGCTTTCCCGCCGCGATCGGCGCGGCCGCCGCCCGTCTGCTGGTCTGATCCGATGAACCGAGCCACGCGCCGAAAAACCGCCCCGCCCCGCCCGCTTTTGCAGACCGCCATGGCCGCTCTGGGCGGGGTGGTGACCCTGGCCGCCGTCGGGGTGATCGTGTGGGAGGCCGTGCAACCCGCCGCCCCGGCGACCCTGAGCGCGCGGATCGAGAGGGTCGAGACCACCGCCCACGGCCATGTGGCCGAGATCAAGGTGGTCAATGACGGCGACGAAACCGCCGCCGGGGTCGATGTCGAGGCCGTGGCAGGCGACCAGACCGCGACCGCCACCCTGGACTATGTGCCCGGCCGCGGCCATGCGACCGCCTATATGCGGTTCGACGCCGATCCGCGCGCGGCGGTGGTGACGGTCAAGGGCTGGTCGGCGCCCTGAAGGGCTCAGATCAGCAGCAGGGGCAGGGTCTGAAACACCACCCCGACGCCGCCGATGAAACAGCCGCCGACGCCGATGGCCGGCTCGAATCCCCGACGGGTCTTCAGGATCAACAGGGCGAGCCCCGCCTCGCCCGCCAGACAGGCCAGGCTGAATCCCCCGCCGATCAGGCGCCACAGGGGCGCCTCGGCCGTCGCCACCACGTCCGCCGTGGACGAGATCAGATAGACGCCCAGGAAATGGGCTGCCCAGATCAGCAGCCCGCCCGTCAGGATCAGCCAGCGTCCGATGTCAGCCTCCCGGGAACAGATGGGTCAACAGGGCGGCGGCCGCCCCTTGCGCGGCGGAAAAACCGATGAACAGGGCGATCAGCTGATAGGTCGCCGGCCTCCGGGCCGACAGCAGGCCGAACACCCAGCGCATCAGGGCGAAGACCGCCATGATGGCGCAGATGGCCGCGAACAGCCCCTGCCAGGCGATCAGGGCGAAGACGGTCGCCCCCTGGCCGCTGGCCTGGGGACGCAGGCCAGCCCCCCACCAGGCGGACGCCTCGACCGCCCAGCCCGCGCCGATCGCCAGGCCCGCCAGCAGCATCAGGACGGCGGCGATCACCCCGCTGCGCGGCCGGTCCAGCGCCAGGGCCCGCAGCGAGACCCAGGCCAGCAGCGCCGCCGCCGCGCAAAGGCCGACGACCTGGATCAGAGACCCCGTCTCCGGCGGCGCCTGCCACAGATCGGGACGACGGCTCCACAGGAAGACGTAGGAGAAGCCGGCCATGACCGCGACCATGCCGGCGACGATCAGGGTGATGACCATGGCCCACCAGCCGTGGCTGGTCGGGCCCGAGACATAGGTCGGCAGGCGCACGCCCGCCCCGACGTCCACCACAGCCGCCCCGCCCTCGCGCCGGTCCGGCCGGTCCAGCTTCCAGCACCATTTGAGGATGCAATATACGGCCAGAATTCCACTGATCACCGAAGCCAGATAGGCCTGGATGGTCAGGATCAGGAAAAAGCCCGCCGTAAACACCGCCCCCCAGACGTGCCAGCTGGAGGGCCGGGGGATTTGCAGCAGATACTGGGGTTCGGCGTTCAGCGGGCTGGTGACGATGGTCTCGCGTTCGCCGCGCGGGGCGCCGGGCAGGAAATAGCGGCCGGCCTCGACGTCCTCGGCCAGCCCCTTCTGCTCCCAACCGGGATAGAGGCTCTTGATCACCGGAATGGAGCGCAGCGAATAGAGGCCGGCCGGCAGCCACTCCAGCCCCGGCCCATTGAAGACATTGCCCGCCTCGCGTCGCCCGAAGGGGCGGAAGTTGCGGATCATGTCCACCAGCCAGATCAGCACCGCCAGGCCGAACAGAAAGGCGCCGACGGTCGAGATCATATTGGGCAGGTCCCAGCCCCGATCCGGCAGATAGGTGTAGACCCGCCGCGGCATCCCCATCAGCCCGGTCAGATGCATGGGCAGGAAGGTCACGTTGTGGCCGACGAACATCAGCCAGAACACCCACTTGCCCCACCGCTCGCTGAGCGGCCGGGCGCTGGACATCGGCGTCCAATAGTAGATGGCGGCGAACAGCGGAAACACCATGCCGCCGATCAGGACGTAGTGCAGGTGAGCGACGATGAAATAGCTGTCGTGGGCCTGCCAGTCGAAGGGGACCATGGCGACCATGACGCCCGTCAGCCCGCCCATGACGAAGATCACCAGCCCCCCGACGGCGAACAGGCCCGGCGTGTTGAACCGCATCTTCCCCGCCGCCAGGGTGGCGATCCAGGCGAAGACCTGAACCCCGGCGGGCACGCTGACCGCCATCGAGGCCGCGCTGAAATAGTTGATCGAAATCTGGGGCATGCCGGTGGCGAACATGTGGTGCGCCCAGACGCCGAAGCTGATGAAGCCCGTCGCCAGCATGGCCAGGACCACCAGCCTGTGTCCCACCAGCCGGGTCTGGGCCACGGCCGGGATGATGGTGGACATGGCGCCCGCCGCCGGCAGGAAGATGATGTAGACCTCCGGGTGGCCGAAGAACCAGAACAGGTGCTGCCACAGCATCGGATCCCCGCCCCGCGCCGCGTCGAAGAAGGGCCAGCCCAGGGCGCGTTCCAGCTCCAGCAGCAGGGTGGACAGGATGATCGACGGGAAGGCGATGATGATCATACAGGCGAAGATCAGCATGGCCCAGGCGAAGATCGGCAGCTTGTCCAGGGTCATGCCGGGCGCCCGCGTCTTCAGAACCCCGACGATGATCTCGATGGCGCCGGCGATGGCCGAAATCTCGATGAAGCCGATGCCCAGCAGCCAGAAGTCGGCGTTGATCCCCGGCGAATAGGCCACGGAGGTCAGGGGCGGATACATGAACCAGCCCCCGTTCGGCGCCAGGCCGAAGAACAGGGAGCAGAAGAAGCACAGTCCCCCGATCAGATAGGCCCAGAAGGCGTAGGCGCTGAGACGCGGGAACGGCAGGTCGCGCGCCCCCAGCATCTGGGGCAGCAGCAGCACGCCCAGGGCCTCGACCGCAGGCACGGCGAACAGGAACATCATCACCGTGCCGTGCATGGTGAAGATCTGGTTGTAGGTCTCCTGGGCCAGGAAGCCCGTCATCGGCAGGGCCAGCTGGGTCCGCATCAACAGGGCCAGAACCCCCGCCAGCACGAAGAACAGCATGGCCGCGCCGACGTAATAGACGCCGATATAGTTGTTGTTGATCGCCGTGACCCATTCCCACGGCTTTCGCGGCGCGCACCAGACCTGTTCCAGCTGCTCCAGCTCGCCCTCGGGGCGGGGTTCGCGGGTCGGCAGGCGTTTGTAGAGTTCGGGATCGAACCCGGTTTCCGAACTCATTTCAGACTGTCCAGATAGGCCGAGACGGCGCGCAGGTCCTGGCCCGTCAGGACCGGATAGGAGGGCATGCGGTTGCCGGGCTTGATCCCTTGGCTGTCCGAAATCCAACCGGCCAGCGTGCCCTGGTTGTTCGGCAATATGCCCGCCCCGATCGTCTGGCGCGATCCGACATGGGTCAGGTCGGGACCGGCCAAACCATTGGCCTCGGTTCCCCGAATGGTGTGGCAGGCGCCGCAGCCGGAGGCGGCGAAGACGTCGCGGCCGCGCGCGATCATTGCGGCGGTCGGCGCGGCCGCATCCAGGGCTACGGCCGGCCCGGCCTGACGCGCGCGCCAGGCGGCGAATTCCTGGGGCGTATGGGCCACCACGACCAGCCCCATCAGCGCATGGGGCCCGCCGCAGTATTCGGCGCACTGGCCGCCGTAGGTTCCCGGCTGATCGGCCTGCAGCCGCATGAAGTTGCGCCGGCCGGGGATCATGTCGGTCTTGCCGCCCAGGCGCGGAACCCAGAAGCTGTGGATCACGTCGGCGCTTTCCAGCTCGAACACCACGGGCTGACCGGCGGGGATATGGACCTCATTGGCGTCCTGAAGGATTTCGCGCCCCTGGTCGTCCAGATAGGCGACCCGCCACCACCACATCTCGCCGGTGACGCGGACCCGCATCTCGCCCGGTCGCGGCGCCTCGGCGACCCGCGCGGTCGTGGTCAGGCCGTAGATCAGAAGGCCGGTCAGAACCACGATCGGAAAGGCCAGGCCGCCAATCCAGACCAGACGCTCGCCGCTGACCCGCCGCTTCCACCGCCGGGGGCCGAACAGGGCGATCCCCAGGGCGATCAGCACCACGGTCATCACCACCGCCGCCATGACGAACAGCACCCAGGCCACCACCTCGATCGGCCCGGCGAAGGGGCCGGCCGGGTCCAGCACAGGCGGGGGCCAGCCCGCGGTTCCCGGCGTCGGTTCAGTCGTCATCGAGCGTATACAGATAGGCCGCGACGTCGCGGGCTTGGGCTTGGTTCAGGGGCATGGGGGGCATGGCGGTTCCGGGATCCAGGGACGGCGCGTCGATCAGCCAGCGGGTCAGGACGCCGGGCTGGTTCGGCAGGCGCCCGGCGATGAAGGGGCGCGCCCCGAAGCCCGCCAGGTCGCCGCCGCTGCGGCCTTCGGGCCAGGCGACGCCGGGAATCGTGTGGCAGGCGGCGCAACCGACGGCCTCGATGACCGCCAGGCCGCGCGCCGGATCGCCCTGGGCCACCGGCCGGGGCTGATCCGCCTTGTCGACGCAGGCGCTGAGGCCCGCCGAGGCGAGCGCGAGCAGAGCCGCGGCGGCGGTCCGCCCTGCCTCGCCCTGTCCGCCCCATCTCATCGCCGCCCGGTCCCCCGCCCTGAATCGCCTCGGGCCAGGCCTCGAAAGCTTCACCAGACCAATCCCCCCAGGACGAGGAAGTTCCCCGGCTGCGACATGGCGTCTCCGTCGGGCGGCGCCTTCGGAACCGGGGCCGTAGGCGGGGGTTGGATGCAGGTGCGCGCGCCCCTTGCCCCTCTGATGCTCCTGATGCTGCTGGCCGGATGCGAGGCGGCGGCGACCGACACCGACCGCGTTCTTTCGGCCAATGGCGAAGTCATCGCCCTCAGCGGCGGCGCCGGCGGGGCGGCCAACGCCTGTTTCACCTGTCACGGCCTGGACGGCGGCGGCGACGGAGCCGCCGCGCCGCGCCTGGCGGGCCTGGACGTCGGCTATCTGCAGAAACAGATGGAGGACTACGCCTCGGGCCTCAGGGCCGACGACCAGATGACGCGCATCGCCAAGGCCTTGGATCAGAGAAGCCGACGCGAGGTGGCGGCCTATTACGCCGCCCTGCCGATCCCGCCGACGGAGCTGAACGCCGCCGCCGCCCCGGCGCCGTCGGTCTATCTGAGGGGCGATCCCGCGCGGGGGGTGGTGGCCTGCGCCGCCTGTCACGGCTTGAACGGCGAAGGAACCGGCCTGGGCGGCAATCCTCAGATCGCGGGCCAGCCCTACCCCTATCTGGTCGAACAGATGGAGCGGTGGAAGTCGGGCGAACGCCGCAACGATCCGCGCGGCGTCATGGCCGCCGCCGTCAAACCGCTTTCGGACCCAGAAATCCGCGCCATAGGGCTTTGGCTGTCCGCGCAACCTGCTTCTCCAGCGCCCGCCAGCGCCTCTGCCACCGGGTCCGCTTCCGTCGACGCAGCGGCACGACCGGCAGCATCGCGTGAAACACGTCGTCCCGATCGATCAGATGGTGCTTGAGGGCGGCCCCGGCGTGGATGGGGATCATCAGCAGCAGGGTGACCACCAGGCCCCAATGCATCCATTCCGCCGCCGCCTCGATCGCCCATAGCTGGCTGTTGGACAGGTCCTGGAACGGCAGCAGGGGCCAGGGGATGAAGCCCAGCGTCTCCAGTTCGCGCGTCCGGTCCGTCGCCGAGATCATGGCCCAGCCCGACAGGGGCAGGCCGAACAGGCAGACGTAGAAGACATAGTGGGTGACGTGGGCGGCCCAGCTCTCCCACCCCGGCTTGTCCGCATCATTGATCAGGTCCGGCGCCAACAGCCGCCAGGACAGTCGGCCGATCACCAGGATCAGCATCAGGACGCCTACGGCGAAGTGCAGATCATAGGCGGCCAGCATCTGACCGCCGACCGGCTGACGCCCCATCCACCAGCCCCAGCCCAGTTGGAAGATCACCAGGGCGGCCATGACCCAGTGAAACAGGATGCCGACCGGCGAATATCGGCCTTCGTCATGGTGGCCCGCCGCCCATTCCAGCAGTTGGGTGAAGAGCTTTTCGATCACGCCGGACGCACCCCGGCCTCGGCGGGAAGGTCCGGCCCCAGCATCCGGCCCAGCCGCCACAGGGCCGCCAGCAGATAGAGGCCCGCCGCCGGAGCCCACATGATCAGCCCCGCCGCCTGCTGGTCCTCCAGCGGGGTCAGGCCCCAGGCCAGGGTCGTATAGGCGTGGGGCGCATAGACGGCCTGGCCGGCGAAGGTCAAGACCGCGCCCAACAGCCCCATCGCCAGCATGGCCGCCAACAGGCCGACCACGGCCGCAGGCGCGCTGGCCGCCCGCGCCGCCGCCCAGAACCAGACGGCGGAGGCCAGAAGGCTGAGCTGCATGATCCAATAGACGGCGTCGCTGGACAGGGCGGCGCCATAGGCGGCGGGCGCATGCCACACCCACAGCACCGCCGCCTGGACGAAGGTCGCCAAAGCCAGAGACCCGTATCGCCGTCTCGGCGCCATCTCGGCCAGCAGGGGGGCGGCGACCGTGACCAGCAGGACGTGATGCACGGTCCGGGCCGAAAACAGGGCGGAGCTGAGGGCGCACAGGGGCGAGACGAAGCTGACGCCCAGCACGGCCATGGCGGCCAGGCCCAGGCCCCGCGACCGACCGTGCGTCCGCATCAGGATCAGGGCCGTGGCCCCGGCCATAAACAGAAGCAGGACGGGGTCCAGGTTCCAGCGCCAGTCGCCGGCGGCGGGCGCGGGGCCGCAATAGGGCGCCCAGCCCGAAACGGGGGTCGGGGTCGGGTTCATCGGTATGGTCTGGTCGGCCGCATGCGCCCCGCCCTTGCTGCAAGCTTCACATCGGAAAGGTGCGACAGGCCGCCCGGTTCCGCGCGGAAACGGTCGCAGGCCTGCGGCGTTAGGTCACCGAACCCGAGGCGAGGAGACGATCATGGCCGCACGACCCACCTGGCAGGGGCATTTGAAACTGTCCTTGGTGACCTGTCCGGTCGCCCTCTACACCGCCACCGCCTCCAACGCCCACGTCAGCTTCCACCTGATCAATCCCGAGACCAACAACCGCATCCGCATGGTGCCGACCGACCCCGACACCGGCCCGATCGAACGGTCGGATCTGGTCAAGGGCTATGAGGTGGCCAAGGACGAATATGTCCTGTTCGACGACGCCGACTTCGACAAGGTCAAGCTGGAGACCACCCGAACCATCTGTATCGACAGCTTCGTGGACGAGGACGAGATCGACCGTCTGTACTGGGACGACCCCTTCTATGTGGTGCCCGAAAAGGGCGTGGGGGCCGAGGCCTTCGCCGTCATCCGCGACGCGATGAAGTCGGCGGGCAAGATCGCCATCGGAACGCTGGTCCTGCGCGGGCGGGAACGGCAGCTGGCCCTGGAGGTGCGCGGCAAGGGGCTGGTGGCCTATTCCCTGCGGGCGCATGACGAGGTGCGGCCCGCCGAGGACTATTTCGACGACATTCCCTCGGTCAAGGCGGACAAGGACATGGTGGAGATCGCCAGCCGGATCATCGCCCAGAAGGAGACGGACTTCGACCCGACCGACTTCAAGGACCGCTATGACGAGGCCCTGCGCGAGATGGTCAAGGCCAAGCAGAAGGGCGGCAAGTCGGTGGTCGAGGCGCCCGAGCCCGACGACACCAATGTGATCGATCTGATGGAGGCCCTGCGCAACAGCCTCAAGGGCTCCGCGACCGGCGCCAAGCCGAAGAAAAAGGCCCCCGCCAAGAAGAAGCCGGCGACGCGCAAGACCGCGGCGTGATGGGGGCGGAGCGCTAGTGATTAGTGCTGGTGATTAGTGCTAGTGAGCAAAAGGTGGGCCGGGCGCGGATCAGCGGACACTCCCACTGCTCATGCCTTACTCACTAGCACTAGCACTAATCACCAGCACTAATCACCGGCACCGCCCCTCTAAAGCCCCATCGCCTTCAGCACGGGTCGCAAGCTGACCTCTCCGGCCCTGAAGTCCTTCCACGGATCGGGCTTCTTCAGCAGGGCCGGGGCGTCGTGCAGGGTGAAGGCCTTAGGGTCCAGGCCCGCCTTGACCTGCCCCCAGGACAGGGGGAAGGCGATGCCTGCGCCCGGCCGCGCCCGCACCGACCAGGGGGCGACCGCCGTCGCCATCCGCCCGTTCCTCAGATAGTCGATGAAGATCTTTCCGCCGCGCGCCTTCTTGGCCAGGGTGGTGGTGAACCGGTCGGGATCGGCGCGGCGCACCTCTTCGGCCACGGCCTTGGCGAAGGCCTTGCATCGGTCCCATTCGATCCGGCTGCGGCCGTCCGAGCGGATCGGAACCACGACATGCAGCCCCTTGCCGCCGGTCGTCTTGACGAAGGGGTTCAGCCCCTTGGCCTCCAGCGTTTTTCGCACCGTCTTGGCCGCCGCGATGACCGCTTCGAAATCCAACCCCTCGTCGGGATCGAGGTCGAAGGTGACCTGTTCGGGCGTCTCCGGATCGCCGGGCCGACAGCCCCACGGGTGCAGCTCAAGCCCGCCCGACTGGGCGACGGCGACCAGCCCCCCGACATCGACCACGGCGACATAGGGTTTGCGCTCATGCACGTCGATCAGCTTCAGCCGCGGGTTCGAGCCCGGCATGGCGTGGCGCTGGAAGAAGGTCTCGCCCTCGATCCCGTCGGGCGCGCGGATGATCGACACCGGCCGGTCGGCGACATGGGGCAGGATCCGTTCGGCCGCCTGTTCATAGTAGCGGGCCAGGTCCGTCTTGGTGATGGCCGGCCGCCCCCCGACGGCGGGCCACAGCACCTTGTCCGGGCTGGACAGGGTGACGCCGGCGACGACCACCTTGTCCTTGCCCGTTCGGCGCGGCGTCGGCGCGGCCTTCTCCGCCTGTTTCGGCGACGGCGGTTGCGGCTTATCGACCACCTCCTGAGCCCGCTTGTCCTCGCGCAGCCCCTTGAAGGCCGCATGGCGCAGGGAGCCGCCTTCGGTCAGACCACCGTGCTCCAGCTCAGCCACCAGAACCGGCCGCAGCCAGTGGATGTCCTTGCCGCCGCGCGGCGCCCCCTTGCCGACGAAGGGCGAGGCCTCGGCCGCCGCCGCCTTCAAGGCCGGCAGCAGGGTCTTCAGCAGGGGGGCGGAATAGCCGGTCCCGACCCGGCCGAGGTAACGCAGCCCCTCCTCCTCCGCCACGCCGACCAGGAGGGAGCGAAAGCGCGTCCCGTCCTCCGACGACCAGCCGCCGATGACGACCTCATCCCTGCCCCGGCATTTGGACTTGACCCAGGTCGAGGACCGGCCCGGCTGATAGGGGGCGTTCAGCGTCTTGGAGATCACCCCCTCCAGATCCATCCGGCAGGCGCTGTCCAGCACCGCCTGGCCGGTGGAGGCGAAGTGATCGACATAGCGCACCCTCCCCCGCGCCTTGGCCGGAATCCGGTCGATCAGGGCCTGGAGCCGCGCCTTGCGGTGCGACAGGGGCAGGGCCGTCAGATCGTCCCGCCCCTCCTTCAGCAGGTCGAAGGCGAAATAGACCAGGTCCTGGGTCTTTCCGTCGGCGATGGCGGCCTGAAGGGCGGAAAAGTCCGGCGTGTGGTCCTCGGTCAGGGCGCACAGTTCGCCGTCCACCACCCCGTCGGGCCACTGGGCCGCATCGGCCGCCAGTTCGGGAAAGCGGTCGGTCCAGTCATGGCCTCGACGGGTGTAGAGGCGCGCCTGCCCGCCGCCGACGGCGATCTGGATGCGATAGCCGTCGAACTTGATCTCATGCACCCAGCCGGCGCCCCCGGGCGGATGGTCCGCCACCTTGCACAGCTGGATCGGCTGGAAGGCGGGCGGCTGGGCCAGGTCCGCCTCGCGCGGCTTGGCCTTCGGCGGCTTGGGGCCCTTGCGCGCCACGGGGCGAGAGGCGGTCCATTGGGTCTTGCCCTCCGCGATCTCGGCCAAGCTGCGGCCGCTGGCGACGGAGGCGTCGATCTCCATATTGGCGTCGCCCTCGCCGGGCACGGCCGCCTCGTCCTTCTCCTTGATCAGCAGCCAGTTGTTGCGTTTGGACGGCTTGCCGCGATCGGACTTCAGCCGCACCAGGGCCCAGCCGCCGCTCAGCCGCTCGCCGTGCAGGATCATCTTCAGCGAGCCGCGCTCCAGCGCCGCCTCTATGTCGGGCTCCTGCGGCTCCCATTCGCCCCGGTCCCACAGCTGGACGGTCCCGGCGCCGTAGTTGCCGGACGGAATGGTCCCCTCGAAGGTCCCATAGGCCAGGGGGTGGTCCTCCACCTCCACCGCCAGTCGTTTGACGGCCGGGTCGCGCGACGGCGCCTTGGTGACGGCCCAGGACTTCAGGACCCCGTCATGTTCGATGCGGAAGTCGTAGTGCAGCCGGGTGGCCGCATGGCGCTGGATCAGATAGGTCAGCCGGCCCTTGCGTCCGGCCTTGGTCTTTCCCGCCGGTTCGGGGGTGCGGGTGAAGTCGCGCTTGGCCCGATAGGCTTCCAATCCGTTCGCCATGTCGCCGCCTCGCCCGTCTTCGTCCCTGGTCGGACGACAACGTGCATGGGGCGAATTCGATCACCCGGCTCTCCGGCGACCGTCAGACGGTTTCGTTGGCCGAAGCGGCGGCTTGCAAGGCGCCCCATCCCGACAGAAGAAGGACGCAGACGTCGTCGGCCCAGGGCGCGCCCTCTTCAGACACCGACAGGGCCATCTGAAGCAGGGCCGAGACCATGCCGGCCCTGTCGCAGCAGTCCGGCATGACAGGGCTCAGATCGCGCTCATCGACCTCATCGGCCAGCCAGGCCGCCACGCCGTACGGGGGCCAGGAGGCGTCTGCGGCCGGGATCTCAAGCTGCGGCGATCGCATCGAAAGCCTCGTCGGCGGGACGGCTGCGGTCCGGCGGCAGCAGATTGTCCAGGTCCAGCAGGCTGAGCATGGCGCCGTCCACCGCGAAGATTCCGGCGACGACCCCACCCTGGCCATGGCCCATGTCCGGCGTCGCCTGGCGGTCGGCGTCGTCCAGTTGGACGATGTCGGACACTCCCTCGACCAGCAGGCCCACGGTCCGCCCGCCGCAGTTGGCGACCATGATGGCGTGACGCGCTGAGGGTTCAGTCGTCGGCAGGCCCAGGCGCGCGGCCAGGTCGATGATCGGCAGGACGCTGCCGCGCAGATTGACCACCCCCTTCATATAATGGGGCGACTGGGGCACGGGCGTCGCGGGGGTCCAGCCCCGGATCTCCAGCACCGAGGTGATGTCGATGCAGAAGGCTTGGTCCCCGACCCGGAAGCCGACCATCTCACGACGGCCGGCGCCGGCGCGGTTGACGGAAAAGGCGTCGGTTTGAGTATGCGCCATGGACATCAGAAGGCCTCCCATTCGGAGTGAACGGCGGCCTGTCGGCCTCCGCCCGCGGCGAGTTTCAGTCGGGGCGCAGGGCGGTCGGCCGCGAAGGCGGCGATCCGGCCATGGGCCTCTTGCAGCGGCGCAGGTCGGCTGGAGCCGCCGTCCTGGCTGGTGGTGAACCGGCCGACCAGCTGGGCCAGTTCGGCGGCCTCGCGGCTCAGGGCCACGCTGGCGGCCGTCGACTCCTCGACCATGGCCGCATTCTGCTGGGTCACCTGGTCCATTTCATTGACGGCGGTGTTGACCTCGGCCAGGCCGACCGCCTGTTCCTGGGTCGATCCGCGAATCTCGCTCATCAGCTGAGTGACTTCGACGATCCGGCCGGCGATGCCGGTCAGGGCCTCGCCGGTTTCACGCACAAGGACGACGCCGGATTTGACCTGGGCGCCGCTGGCGGAGATCAGGGTCTTGATCTCCTTGGCCGAGTCCGCCGACCGCTGAGCCAGGGCCCGCACCTCCGAGGCCACGACCGCAAAGCCCCGCCCGGCCTCGCCGGCGCGCGCCGCCTCGACTCCGGCGTTAAGCGCCAGAAGGTTGGTCTGGAAGGCGATCTCGTCGATGACGCCGATAATCTGACTGATCTGGTCGGACGAGCGTTCGATCTCGCCCATGGCGTCCACCGCCCGTTGGACCACGGCGCCGCCCGTTTCGGCCTGGGCGCGGGTCTGGCTGACCACCTTGTCGGCCTCCTGGGCGTTCTCGGCCGTCCGGCGGACGGTGGCCGTAATCTGATCCAGGGCGGCCGCCGTCTCTTCCAGGCTGGCCGCCTGACGTTCAGTGCGACGGGACAGATCTTCGGCCGCTGAACTGATTTCCTTGGCGCCGGACTGCATGGTCTCGGCGTTGCCGCCGATGACGGCGATCGCCTGGTCCAGCGCCGCCATGGCGCGGTTGAAGTTCTCGCGCAGAGCGGCGTACTCGCCCGGAAAATCCTCTTCGATCCGATAGGACAGATCGCCCGAGGCCATGGCCGACAGGCCCTGGCCCGTATTTCGCACCACCATGGCCTGAACGGCCGCCGCCTGACGATCAGCCTCGGCGCGGCGTTCGCGCTCCTCTTCGACGGCGGTGACGTCAATGGCGAACTTGACCACCTTATAGGGCTTGCCGTTCACGTCGAAGATCGGGTTGTACGACGCCTCGATCACCGCCCGCTTGCCGTTCTTGCCGTAACGGACGAACTTGTCGGCGACGAATTCCCCGGCGTTCAGCCGTTTCCAGAACTCGGCATAGGCCGGCGAGCGGGCCTCGGCCGGATCGACGAACATCCGGTGATGCCGGCCTTTGATCTCGGACAGTTCATAGCCGAGCACCGCAAGGAAGTTGGCGTTGGCGTCGAGCACCACGCCGTCGAGATCGAACTCGATCACCGCCTGAGACAAATGAACGGCCGCGACGATGGCGCGAAGCTCCAAGAGCTCCTCGCTTTCCGCCTGCGGTCGATTGAACAGCTTACGCATTCGGGTGGCTTTCTCTTCTTTGCCGCCTTTTCCCAGACCCACATTACCGCTTCGCTATACGATGCTTCGCGCCCGAAGCTTTTACAACCTTGGTCGATGCCGCTACGCCACTACCAGTTTAACTTCGTTTGTAAGTAAAAGTACTAGTATCCCCGAAAAGCACAGCGATGTTGGGTTCAGATAAACATTCCGTACACTTTCCAGTAATGAGTGAGCACTAACGCTGCAGCCAAAGGGCGACGAACGCCCGCAGCATCGAGAGCGGATATGTGGGCCAAGGGGAAAAAGCCGGCGAGCGGCATGCTGGAAACGGCTGTAGAGGCTCTTCGCACCAACATCATGTTGGCCGACAAGGACCTGAACATCACCTATCTGAACCCGGCGGTTCGCAATCTTCTGCAAGAGGCGGAAGCCGAGCTACGGTCAGACCTGCCCAACTTCAGCGTTGATCGGCTGGTCGGCTCCAACATCGACGTCTTCCACAAGAACCCGGCCCACCAGCGGCGGATGCTGGCGACTTTGAGCGAACCCCATTCGGCCACCATCCGGGTCGGGGGTCGCGCCTTCGACCTGTTGGTCACGCCGCTGAAACAGGGCGGCAAGGCCGCCGGTTTCGTCGTGGAATGGGCGGACGCCCGCTATCGGCTCGCCAGCGAGGACTATGCGGCCCAGATCGAGGCCATCGGCCGATCTCAGGCCATGATCGAATTCACCCTGGACGGGACCATCGTCAACGCCAACCGCCTGTTCCTGGACGCCATGGGCTATCAGTTAGAAGAGATCGTCGGGCGCAAGCACGCCATCTTCGCCGAGCCGGCCTATCGCGACAGTCCTGAGTACAGCCAGTTCTGGGCCGCCCTGTCGTCCGGCCAGTTCCAGTCCGGCGAGTTCCGGCGCGTCCGCAAGGACGGCGGGGCCGTCATCATCCAGGGCTCCTACAACCCCATCGTCAATCCGGACGGCAAGGTGGCCAAGGTGGTCAAGGTCGCCGTGGACGTGACCCGTCGAGTCGAGGCGGTGGAACAGATCGGCGACGCCCTGACCGCCCTGGCCCAGGGCGACCTGGAGCGCCGCATCACCACGGCCTTCATCCCGGAACTGGACAAGCTGAGAACCGACTTCAACGCGGCCGTCGACGCCTTGCAGGCGACGATGAAAAGCGTCGGCGAGACGGCGGGCGCCATCCGTTCCGGCGCCGACGAGATCGGCGTGGCCTCCGACGACCTGTCGCGCCGCACCGAACAGCAGGCCGCCAGTCTGGAGGAGACCGCCGCGGCTCTGGATCAGCTGACCGCCACCGTCCAGCGCAGCGCCGCCAACGCCCAGCAGGCCGCGACCGTCGCCGCCGGGGCGCGCGGCGACGCCGAACGGTCCGGCGCCGTCATGGAAGAAGCGATCGGCGCCATGGCCGAGATCGAGCGCTCCTCTGGCGAAATCAACCAGATCATCGGCGTCATCGACGAAATCGCCTTCCAGACCAATCTTCTGGCCCTGAACGCCGGGGTCGAGGCGGCGCGCGCGGGCGAAGCCGGTCGCGGCTTCGCCGTCGTGGCGTCTGAAGTTAGAGCCCTGGCCCAGCGGTCGGCTGAGGCGGCGAAAGAGATCAAGGGTCTGATCGCCGGCAGCACCAGTCAGGTGGGCAAGGGGGTGAAACTGGTCGGCGAAACCAGCCAGGCCCTGGCCGTCATCGTGGACCGGGTCGCCGAGATCGACGGCCTGATCACCGAAATCGCCACCTCGGCGCGCGAACAGTCGACCGGCCTGGCCGAGGTCAACACCGCCGTGAACCAGATGGACCAGGTCACCCAGCAGAATGCGGCGATGGTGGAGGAGTCGACAGCCGCCTCCCATTCGCTTCGCCAGGAGACCGAGAACCTCGCCTCGATGATCGGGCGGTTCCGCCTGGGCGCCGGATCAAACGTGCTCGCCGCCGCTCGCCCCGCCTCGCCGCCCCGTCCCGCGCCGGTGAAGCTGGCCGCCGTCGCCGGCCGTCAGACCGCCGCCGCCCAGAGCGTCGAGGCGGACTGGGAAGAGTTCTAGAACCCGATCGTTCGGCCGGCGCCGCGCAGCGGTTCCGGCCAAAGCGTCAGTCAAGCGCTCGCTTGGATTTTCAGCCGATCAGGCCCTGGGACCGGACGCAGCGGGCGGGCGTCGACGCGGGGCGGGCTTGAGCTTGCGCCCCTCCTGCTCAGACAGCCGTTCGACCGCCGCGCCGATCTTTTCGAGCGTTCTCTGGGTCACGGCCAAGTCTTCGGCGCCGACAGACTCGAGAATCTGCTCCTGAACGCAGGACAGGCACTTAGACCAGACGTCATGGGCCGACCGTCCCTCGGCGGTGATCTGCAATAGATGCGCCCGTCGGTCGCCGATCAGGGTCTGACGGCTCACCAACCCCGCCGACAGCAGGGCGGCCGTGCGGGTGGACATGACCGCCTCTGACACAGCCAAAAGGTCGGCGGCCTCGCGCTGGGTCAGGCCGGCAGGCCGGTTCTGCAACAGCGTCAGCACGGCCAACTGGCCGACGCCGAAGCCGGCTTCGGCCAAAACCTCGTCCAGGTGGGCGGCCCACCGCCGCGCCAGGATCGCAACCGTCAGCCCCAGGGTGTTGCCGACGTCGCCCTTGCCGCAGTCGCCGCAGTTCGCGTCCGGGCCATGACCTGCGCAGGTCGTAGGATCGCCACAGACGAGGGGTCGATCTTCTGGCGCGGCGAGTCGGGCGCCGTCGTGCATGTCAGGTGACGTGACCCCCTGAAACTCCTCCAGGAATAGCTAGAGTCCGCCCCTCGAAAGGACGGACAGAATGAAGCGATCACGGTTCACGGAAGAGCAA
>NZ_JACHOQ010000010.1 GCF_014199955.1 Brevundimonas aurantiaca | reverse complement strand
GCTACGCTGACCGGCCTCTTGCCAACCCCACCAACCCCAGTTCAGATCACCAAAGGACTCTCGTTATGGCTGGATGAGAAACGGGGGTCACGTCACGTCCCATCGCCCAAGGCCAACACTCTAATTTTCAGACGTTTCCAATTTTCTTCGGCCAATCGACCTGACACGCGCGAAGGCGGCGTTACACTGCGACAGACCGGCGTCTCTTAAGAAGGTGCGCCGATTGCACTCGGTTTTCGGCGCCCGGAGGGATTTCACCATGCGCATCGCCTGTTCTGGACTGATTGCACTCTTTGCACTGTGTTTTTCCTCGGCCCAGGCCCAGGTCGAGACCCAGGACGCCGCGCCGCAATGGTCCCTCGCCATCCATGGCGGGGCGGGCGTGATCGAGCGGTCCAGCCTGACGCCTGCGCAGGACGCGGCCTATCGCGCCGCGCTGCAAGCCGCGCTGGACGCCGGTTCGGCCGTGCTGAAGAGCGGCGGCTCGGCGCTGGATGCGGTCCAGGCCGCCGTCCAGGTCATGGAGGACGATCCCCTGTTCAACGCCGGGCGCGGAGCGGTCTTCACCGCCGCCGGCCGTAACGAACTGGACGCCGCCGTCATGAACGGCGCGGACCTGACCGCCGGCGCGGTCGCCGGCCTGACTGCGACCCGCCACCCGGTCGCCGCCGCCCGGGCGGTGATGGAGCGGTCGCCCCACGTCATGTTGATCGGCCCCGGCGCCGACGCCTTCGCCGCCTCGGTCGGGTTGGAGCAGGTCGATCCGGCCTTCTTCTTTACCGAGCGCCGCTGGCAGGGTCTGGTCAAGGCCCTGACCGAGGCCGGCCTGCCCATACCGGAACGCCCCGCCGGCGCCGCCGCGCCCGTCGACCGATCGGCCGCCCCCCACGCCAGCGTCGCCCCGCCCCTGAACGAGAAGAAGTTCGGCACGGTCGGCGCCGTGGCCCTGGACAGCCAGGGCCGCCTCGCCGCCGCCACCTCGACCGGCGGCATGACCGCCAAACGCTGGGGCCGGGTCGGGGACGCGCCGATCATCGGCGCGGGCGCCTACGCCTCCAACGCCGACGGCTGCGCCGTCTCGGCCACCGGCTCGGGCGAATATTTCATCCGCTCCACCGTCGCCCGCGACATCTGCCGCCGCACCGCCGACGGCGCGACCGTCCAGGCGGCGGCGGAGGCCGAAATCGCCGACGTCGGCTCGATCGGCGGCGACGGCGGCGTCATCGTCATGGGCCTGAACGGAACCCCCGCCTTCGCCATGAACACCTCGGGCATGTATCGGGGGGCGGTGTCTTCGAATACCCCGACCCGCGTCGCCATATACGCCGACGAAGGAGACCCCCGTTGACCGACGACGAACTGACCAAGATGGCCGAGGAGGAGCTGGACGCCGCCTGCGCCATGCCCTTCGTCGAGCTGAAGAAGATCACCCCCTGGGGCGATGCGTTCGAGGGGTTCGCCCCGTCGGGCCGCACGGTCGAGGTCGAGCGTCGCTATCTGTGGGCGGTCGAGCCCGAGGGCGGCGTCATCGTCGAGGTCGAGGTGCGCGACCGCGCGGCCCGGACCGGCGCCGAGGCCCGCGCCCTGCTGACCCCTGCCGCCTGAGGGCTGTCGTTAACCTTTTTCTTGGCCCGGCTTCGCCGCTGCGGCATCATGGTTCGGCGAACAAAGGGTCAGACAGGGTGCGGCATGTCGGCGAGCGTCTCCAACTATCCGCAGGATTTCCAGACACCCGATCCGGCGGCGTTAGAACCCGTTGACTCCACTCTACTCCTTGGCGTCCACCCGCTGCTGCTCCTGCTGCTGGCGGCCCTGATCCTGGGTCTGACGGTCCTGGCCTGGCGGGCCGGCAAGGGCGCCTCGACCACCCAGGCCGACGCCGCCGAATCAATCTGGCGCGCCATCGACCGCGCCTGCCACGCGGCCATGACCGCCAACAGCGACGCCCTGGTCGGCGCCGCCAAGGCCCTGCGCGCCACCTATGACGACTGTCTGGGCGCCGTCGTCGTCCTGGCCGAGGGGCCGTCCAAGCCTCTGAAAGCCGTCGATCACGCCCTGAAGGGCCGGATCAAGGAGACGGTCAAACCGAAGGAAGAGACGCCCCCGCAAGACCCGACGGCCAAGCCCGACCAAGAGGCCCACCGTCCACCCCCCCCTCACCCCGCCGTCCCGGCCAATGTGACCGTGGTCTCCAACAGCCATGTGGTCATCAAGGGCGACCGGGTGGAGCACGGCCCCGCCGATGAATCCGGCCCCGCCCAAGCCCCCGGCGTCGCCGTGCTGGACAAGCCCCCCTACGCCCCGCTCCCGCCCAAGCCCGCCCCGCCGCCTGCCCCCGCACCCGCCAAGCCGGTCGAGAAGGAGATCGAGCGAGAGATGACAAAGGCCGAACAGCTGGCCGCCCTGCGCGAGGCCGTGGCCCAGTTCAACGACCACTGGTGCCGCCGCAAGGAGCGGATCGAGGAACTGCGCGCCGCCCACCGCCAGCTGTCCACGCCGCGCCCCGGCGGCCAGACGCCCGGCCACGGCCGCAGCGCCCACTGATCCCTCCCTCTGTTCCCCCGGGCGCGATTTCGGTCTAGGCGTGGGGCATGAAACTCGCCTCGCTCAAGCACGGCCGCGACGGCCGCCTCGTGGTCGTCTCGCAGGACCTGCACTGGTTCACCGACGCCTTTCTGATCGCCCCCACGCTCCAGGCGGCTCTGGACGACTGGGCCCGCTGCGGCCCCCAGCTGGCGGCCCTGGCCGAGAGCCTGGAGCATGAGGCCGTGCCGCGCGGCCGCTTCCACGAAAGGGACGCCGCCTCTCCCCTGCCCCGCGCCTATCAGTGGGCCGACGGCTCGGCCTATGTGAACCATGTCGAACTGGTGCGCCGCGCCCGCGGCGCCGAAATGCCCGAAAGCTTCTGGACCGACCCCCTGATGTACCAGGGCGGCTCCGACGGCTTCCTGGCTCCCCGCGATCCCATCCCGCTGGCCGATCCGGCCTGGGGCTGCGACCTGGAGGCCGAGATCGTGGTCGTGACCGGCGACGTGCCCCAGGGCGCGACGCGAGACGAGGCCCTGGCCGCCGTCCGCCTGGTCGGCCTGGTCAATGACGTCTCCCTGCGCAATCTGATCCCGGCCGAACTGGCCAAGGGCTTCGGCTTCGTCCAGTCCAAGCCCTCAAGCGCCCTTTCGCCCGTCTTCGTCACGCCCGACGCCCTGGGCGACCGCTGGAAGGAGGGAAAGCTGCACGGCGAGCTGACGGTCCAGCTGAACGGCAAGGACTTCGGCAAGGCCGACGCCGGTGTGGACATGACCTTCGACTTCGGAACCCTGATCGCCCACCTGGCCAAGACCCGGTCCCTGTCGGCCGGAACGATCATCGGATCGGGCACGGTCTCCAACCGCGACGCCGACGGCGGGCCCGGCAAGCCGGTCTCGGAAGGCGGCCTGGGCTATTCCTGCATCGCCGAGGTCCGCACGGTCGAGACGATCCTGCGCGGCGCGCCCGAAACCCCCTTCCTGACCCACGGCGACACGGTGCGGATCGAGATGCTGGACGATCACCACCGGTCCATCTTCGGCGCGATCGAACAGACGGTGGCCCCGCTTCCGGCCGGGTCCTGACGGGTGTAGGCTGCCCCACGTCGGCTTCCGGGGGGAGGCCCGGAGAACGACATGCCGCCTGAAAAACTGATCCCGCTTCTGGTCTTCCCGGCCGTCCTGGCGCTTGTCCTGCTGCGGAACCGGCGGCGGCGGCCGCTGAAGCTGAAGTTCATCTGGGTGACGCCTGCGGTGGTCCTGCCGCTGATCGCGCTTGGCCTTTGGGGTTCGACCCAGGCGCCCGGCGCGGTCCACGCGCCGTTCGGCCCCGCCGGCTGGGCGATCCTGGCCTTGGGCGGACTGTTGGGGGGCTTGGCCGGCTGGTATCGCGGCAAGACGGTGGTCATCGAAAAGGAGCCGGACGGCAGCCTCATGGCTCAGGCCTCGCCCCTGGGGCTGATCCTGCTGGTCGCCCTGTTCGCGGGCCGCACGGCCCTGCGCGACCTGATCGAAAATCACGCCGCCCAGTGGCATCTGAGCGCCCTGGCCGTGACCGACGCCTTCCTGGTCTTCGCCATGGGGCTGATCGTCATGCAGCGCGTCGAAATCTACATTCGCGCCAAACGCATCCTCGCCGGCGGGACCGACGCCCATGTGGAGGTCGCGGCGCCGCCCGCCGCTTGACGGGGGGCCGACGCCGACGCGGTTGAATTGCCGCCGAGGCCGGTATAGGAGCGGTGCCTTCGCGCCTGTGCGGGTGTGGTGGAATTGGTAGACGCGCTGGACTCAAAATCCAGTTCCGAGAGGAGTGTCGGTTCGAGCCCGACCACCCGCACCAAAGATCAGATCCGGCGGACGCCGCCGCAGCCGCGCCCGCCGTCTCTCTTCTCGTCTCTTCAGTCTTCGATCGGGGTCGTCCGACCTGCGCCCGCCCCTGCGCCCAGGTCCGCGCCGGTCACGGGGTCCGACTCGGGGTCCGACATGGTCCGGCTCATGAAGGCTTCCACCGCCTTGCCCGCCTTGGCGTCCATCTCGACCGTGGCGTGGCCGTCGCCGCCGTCCACCGCCATCTGCATCTCGCGATCGGACACCACCTCCCACTGCTCGCCCTCGTTCCAGGGACCGGAGGCGTCGCCCTCGCCTTGGGACATGTTGTAATATTTGTCGGCGAACTCCGGCCGGCCGGGGATCTTGCCGGGAGGGAAGTTGGCGGGGATGGCGTAGAGCGCCTTTTCGAACGACTTCTGGTGCGCCACTTCGCGCGTCATCAGGAAGGACAGGGCGTCCTTGATCCCCGGATCGTCGGTGACATTGATCAGTCGTTCATAGACGATCTTGGCGCGAGCCTCGGCGGCGATGTTGGAGCGCAGGTCGCAGGCCGGATCGCCGATGGAGTCGATATAGGCGGCCGTCCACGGCACGCCGGACGAGTTCACCAGGCCCGTGCCGCCGCCATAGAGGATCGACATGGTGTGGCTGTCTCCGCCGGAGGTCATGCTGGCGTAGAGATCTGCCTCTTCCTCGGCCGCCTCAGCCAGCTTGCCCTTGGCGCCGCGGTTCAGCATGGCGACGATGGAGCCGATGACTTCCAGATGGCTCAGTTCCTCGGTCGCGATGTCCATCAGCATGTCGCGCCGATTGACGTCCTCGTCGGCCAGGCCCTGGGTGAAGTAGCGCATGGCCGCCGCCAGCTCGCCCTGCGGCCCGCCGAACTGCTCCAGCATCAGGGTGGCCAGGCCGGGGTTCGGCTCCGCCACCCGCACCGTATACATCAGCTTCTTGTTGTGCATGAACATGGGTCAATCCTTGATTGCGTAGCCGATCAACGGCTGGGGTTTTCGCCGTCGCGTTTCAGACGCAGATATTTCTCGGTCAGGGTCGGCAGGCTCTCGTCGACCCAGCGGGCCATCCGCTGCTCCTCCTCCAGGGTCGCAGCGAGCGGATCGAGCGCTGAGGTATAGTCGCCGTGCCGGGCCAGGAGGATCAGCCCCTTGTAGACGGCCGCCTCATAGTTCTCGAAGGCGAAGTTGGCGAAGGCGTTCTTCAGGATCTCGTCCTCGGCGAAGACATGGCCCATGGCCGCCATTGATCCGCCCAGCGAAAGGGCGGCGTCCTTCAGGCCGGAAGGCGTCTCGTCAAACTGTCCCAGCAGCTGTTCCAGCCGGGTGATCTGCTGTTCGGTCTCGGCCCGGTGCGCCGTCAGCTGATCGGCGACCTCGGTGAAGTTCTTGGCGCGTTCGATCTGACGGTCCATCAGGGCCAGGGCCTGATGTTCGACCCCATGGGCGTTCTTCAGTCCGGTCACGAACACCTCGCGCCAGACGTCGTCTGTCATCACAGCCATACATCCGCTCCTTGATTGGGATGCGGAGGTAACCGGACCTGCCGGCCGATGTTTCCGGGTGTCGAATAGCGGACGCGCCGGAACGATCGCCGCCGTAATGCGCGTGCCGGACCGCCGGACCTGTGATGTGGAAGGGTCGCCTCTGCGGCGCGATCGGGGCGGCGATTACGCCGGGCCGACACTGCACGGCCTGTACCGGAGCCAGTCAGGTTCGGCGCGTCGCCGCGTCGGAGCCAGTCAGGTTCGGAACAGGCCGTGGAAGATCGAGGTACGATACAGGTTCGACCTGCGAAGGCTTTTGCCACTAAGTCGCAGTGTTGAAAAGATGCTTTTGTGCTTAAGCAAGTGTTTCGTCGTCCCGGTCCAAGGCGCGTCGCAGGAATCCGGTCACATCCTTCAAAACCGGGGCCTTGGCGCGAAACAGGGGCGAGAAGCTCGCCACCAGATCGGCGTGATCCAGGCCGGGATAGAGCTTGGCCTCAGACCGGCCGCCGACGGCGCGCTGGCGCGCGTGCAGCAGGCGGGTGTCCTCGTCATGGACCACGACGTCCGCCGTGCCGTGGCCCAGCCAGATCGGCGGAGCGTCGGGGCGGACGAAGGTGATCGGCTGGGTCAGGGTCGGATCGGGCGCCCGGCCGAAGGCGTTGCGGGACGCCGCCACGTCGAAGGGCAGAAAATCGTAGGGCCCCGCCAGACCGGCCGCCGCCCGGATCAGATCCGGCCGCTCGACCGCCGCCATATAGCGCCGGTCCAGGGTGATCATCAGGGCCAGATAGGCGCCGGCCGAATGGCCCAGCACGCCCAGGCGGCGCGAATCCCCGCCATGGCCCGGCGCGGCCTCGGCCGCCCTGGCCGTCGCGGCGGCGGCGTCCTGAACGAAGGCCGGAAAGACCGCCTGCGGGACCAGACGATAATCCGGCAGGGCGACGACGAACCCCTGCGCCGCCAGGGCCTGCGCCGCCCAGCCGTACAGGTCGCGCGACCCCGAATCCCAGCCCCCGCCATAGAAGAAGACCAGGACCGGATGGGGACCCGGCGCCTTGGGCGCATAGAGGTCCATGCGCTGGCGCGGGTCGTCGCCGTAAGGCAGGTCGCGCGCCACGCGACGCGCGCCGGCATCCCGCGGCCCCAGGCTGTTCAACAGGCCGAGCGGCGAAAGCGCCGGGGAGCTCAGGGGCGAACAGGCCGCCGCCACCAGTCCCAGGGCGGGCGCGAAAAGGCCCCGGCGCGTCATCTGATCCGATCCATGGACCTCAATACGCCCGACGAGGCGGATCGGCTCACACCGTCGAGACTCTTTTCCGGAAGGCCCTATCGCGCGCCGGCGATCAGCTGGCCGCAGTTGGCGTCCTCCGCCAGACCAGGATCGACGAAGGCGAACAGGGCCGTCACCGGCGCCGCCACCGTGGCCAGGAGGCCGGCCAAGCCGCCCTGGCTCGCCACGGCGCCGACGTCCACCCCGACGCGGGGCGCCGTCAGCGGCCCCTGGACGGTGATGGGCGCCCAGATCCGCAGCAGACGCGGCTTCTTGGACTCGCCGTCGATCCGCAGGTTCAGCGTCTCCTGCCCAAGGTCGATCGTCCCCCCGCCCTGAGCCAGCACCACATCGGTGTCGATGACCAGGGTCTTGGCGGTGGCCGTCCCGCCGCTGACGTTGAAATCGGCGACGGCGCAGCGGATCTGGGCGGTCGACTGATCTCCGCTCAGCAGCTTCAACAGACCCGCGCTGGCGTTGATGCCCAACAGTTCGGCGAAGGCGGCCCGCATCCGCCCGTCCGGCACGACCAGGCTGATCGTGCCCTTGGACGAGGCGGCGAACTGGTGGACCGAGGCGCCCGGTCCCTCCAGTCGGGCGCGGCCCAGGGCGCGACCCGTCAGCGGCGGCGCGCCGTTCCGGGCGGGCACGATGGACTCAAGAGGATAGCCGCTCAGCCGCAGGTCGACCCGGCTGTAGGGCCGCGCCTGGGTGGCGTCGATCCGCGCCGTCCCGTTCAGCGCCCCGCGATTGAAGTCGAAGCTGATCGGGTCGAGGTTCAATATCCCGTCCTTCAGCTCGGCGCCCAGGTTCACCGCCCGCACGTCCAGCTCATTGGCCTTCACCGCAGCGGCGCGATAGGTCAGGCTGCCGTCCATCTGGCGCAGCCGTTCTGTCTGGAGCGGCGCGTCCGGCAGCAGTTTTCCGCCCTTCGCCACGGGCGCCTCCGTCTCGGTTCCGCGCGCATTGGTGACGGTCCGCGCCCCCAGGACGGCCGCCAGGTCGTCGATGTCCAGTCGACGCGACGCCAGTTCGGCCTCGACCTGCAGCCGGCCGCCGCCCTGGACCCGCAGGTCGCCGGACAGGTCCGACGCCCCCACCCGGCCGTCAAAGTCGTTGAAGGTCCAGACGGCCTCGTTCCGCTTCAGGGCGCCGCTCAGCCGATAGGGGGGCGTATTGGGCAGAGTCAGGCCCGTCAGCAGGTAGAGGTCCGCCAGATCGCGCCCCTCCAACGTCAGGGTCGCGTCGAACCGACCCAGGTCGAAGGGTCGGGTGACGGCGCCCGTGGCGGTCAGGCTGGAGCCCGCTCCCGCCATCCGGGCCTTGAAGCGATAGGGCCGGTCGCGGCGAATATTGATGAAGGGCCCGCCTTCGATGCGCAGCGTCAGAGGCGACCGGTTGACCGTCCCTTCGCCTTGCAGGAGGAAGCCCGCGTCGCCGTCCGCGCCCTCGTGCGCATCGACGGCCGCGTCCAGGGTCATCTTGCGCCGCCGCTCTTCGAACACCAGACGCCCGTCGGTGATGACCAGCTTCTGGATCACCGGCAGTTTCATGCCTTGGCCGTCGTCGGCGCGGTCGGCGTTCAAAGCCCAGCTCTTGCGGCCGTCTTCGGCGGCGATCAGGACCACCTGCGGCCGGGTGAAGCGCAGCAGGGGCATTTCGACCTGGCCCGCCAGCAGCCGCCGCAACCGCACCGAGGCCTCGACCGTGTCGATTCTGGCCGTATCGCGATCGCGCGCCCAGTCCGGGCCGCCGATCTTCAGTCCCTGGACCCTGACCGAGGGGGTCCAGCTGAAGAGATGAACATTCAGATCGCCGTTAATGGCGATGTCGCGCTGATACTCCGCCGAGGCCCAACGGCCGATCGGTCCCCTCAGCCGATTCCAGTCGAACCAGGCCAGAAAGATCAGGACGACGGCGATCAGAAGCAGGGTCAGGCCGCCGGCCCACCATTCGGCCGGCCCCGGGCGGCGCACGGCGGCGTAGACGGGGTCATTGCGCCTGATCCAGTCGCGTCCCTTGACGGCGCGCGCCTTGGCCGAGGCGGCGCGGGCGCCAAATCGTGACCTTAAAACGTTCCAGTTCAACATCTTGGGCAAGGGCGGGCCTCCAGAAGCAGAGACAACGCCCCAAGGCGGTTTTGGCGCCGCCGCCCCTTTCGGGCCCGCCTCATCCGCCTCGATATTGGTCCGTTTGCAGCGTATTTTTCGCAATAGCTTTACATTGTAGAAAATGCGCGCATATTTGGTCCGAGTCCTGACTTTAATTCAGGCCGCAGGAGGATGCCCGATGACCCGTTTGATCACCCCCGCCCTGATCGCCGCCGCCTTGATCGCGCCCGGCCTGGCGCACGCCCAAACCCAGCACCAAACGCAGGATAAGCCCCGTCTTCAGGCCGTTCGCGCCGAGCTCGACCGCGCTCAGACGCGCAGCTCTGCCGTCCAGCCGGTGATGATCTGTGAAACCGACGCCGCCACCCGGCGCGCCTACCAGCGCGAGTTCGGCGCCGCGCCCGTCTTCGTCACGGCGGAGGACGCCATGGCCGCGCGCCGGGCGGGTGAACATTGGGCCGCGCCCCGTTGCATGACCGAGCGGCAGTACGAGCGGCTGGTCTCCTCGACCCAGGACCGCGCCGGCCTCTAACCCCGTCGCGCATTAAAAAAGGGGCGCGGCCTTTGCGGCTGCGCCCCTTCGTCGTTCCGGCGTCGTTCCGGAGCACCGCCCCTATTGGGCGGGGGCCAGGTGTTTGTTCAGCCAGCTGAACACCTCATTGTGCCATTGCAGGCTGTTGGCCGGCTTCAGCACCCAGTGGTTCTCGTTCGGGAAGACGATCAGGCGGCTGTCGATGCCACGGCGTTGCAGGGCGGTGAAGGTGGACAGGCCCTGAGCCGTCGGAATGCGGAAGTCCAGATCGCCCTGGACCACCAGCATCGGCGTCTTCCAGTTCTCGACATGGTTGGCCGGGTTGAACTTCTGATAGCCCTCCGGCCTGTCCCACGGCGTGCCGCCGTATTCCCACTCGGTGAACCACAGCTCCTCGGTCGAATAGCCCATGCCGAAGGTGTCGAAGACCCCGTCGTGATTGACCAGGCATTTGAAGGCGTCCGACCAGTTGCCGGCGATCCAGTTGATCATATAGCCGCCGTAGGAGGCCCCCAGGGCGCAGGCGTTGGCGCCGTCCAGGAAGGCGTACTTCGCTTGAGCCGCCGCCCAGCCCTTCTGAAGGTCCTCCAGCGGCCGGTCGCCCCAGTGCTGGCTGATGGCGTCGGTGAAGGCCTGGCCGTAACCGGTCGAGCCGTGGAAATCGATCATCACCACCGCATAGCCGGCGCCGGCGTAGGTTTCGGGATTCCAGCGATAGGACCAGCTGTCGCCGAACGACCCCTGGGGGCCGCCGTGGATCAGGAAGGCGACCGGATATTTGCGACCCTCGACATAGCCGACCGGCTTGATGACATAGCCGTGGACCGTCTCATTGTTCCAGCCGGGGAAGCTGAACTGCTCGTATTCCCCGAAGGCCTTGGCCTCCAGGGCCGGATTGGCCTGGGTCAGGCGACGCGGCGTTTCACGACCCAGATAGGTCTTGAAATACAGATCGCTGGGCGACTTCAGACTGTCCTGGGCGAAGACGAAGCCCGACGGCGTCTGCTGGAAGGCCGAGACATGGCCGGGTCCGGTGACCGGCGTCACCACCCCGTTGCGCGTATCCACCGCGAACAGCTTGGTCGAGCCGACGTCGCCGGCGGTCGTATAAAGCGTCTGGCCGTCGCGCGACCATTGCAGGGTGTCGGCCGAGCGATCCCAGTTCGAGGCGATCTCGCGCTTCTGACCGCTCTGCACGTCCATCAGCACGATCTGATAGCGATCGGCCTCAAAGCCCGGCCGCGCCATGGCGCGATAGGCCAGGGTGCGGCCGTCCGGCGAAAACACCGGGCCCGCGTCCCAGGCCGGATTGTCCTGGGTCAGATTGGTGAAGGTCCCGTCCCCGCTCAGGCCGTTGGTCTTCCACAGGTCGAAATTGGTGCTCCACGGCTCGCTCTTGCCGGCCAGACGCGCCGAAAAGACGATGGAGTCGCCGGCCGGGGTGAAGACGAAGTCGCTTTCGTCGCCGAACGGCTTGGACGGGGTGTCGCCGTCGAAGCCCTTGGTGACCCAGACCGGATTGCCGGTCGCCTGGCCGTTGCGGCCGATCGACTGGACGAACAGGTGGTTCTGGGTGTGGTCATTCCACGTGTCCCAATGGCGCACGAACATCCGGTCATAGACCTGGCCGGTCGACTTCCGCTCTGCCACGGCCTTGCCCATCTCGACCGAGGCGTTCAGGTCGGCCGCGTCCGGATAGACGGCCAGAGACACCGCCACCTTGTCGCCCGAGGGACTGATCCGATAGGCGTTCACGTCCAGCGGCAGATTGGTCACCTGCACCGGCGCGGCCGTCGGCGAGGCGACGCGCCACACCTGGCTGGTCCCCGACTTGCCCGACAGGAAATACAGATTGCCGTCGGCGCCCCAGCGGGCGGTGTTGGCGCCCTGGTCCGAAATGGCCAGCCGGCGCGGCGCGGCGTCCGGCGTTTCCAGGTCCAATATCCACAGGCTGCCGCTGCGGCGGTTCGCCTCCACATCCGTCGTCGTCACCGAATAGACGACGTAACGGCCGTCCGGCGACACCTGCGGATCGCCCAGCCGGTTGGCCGAGATCATGTCCTGATAGGTGAAGGCGTCAGGCGTCGCGGCCGGCGCCGGAACCGGGGCGGGCGGAACCTGGGCCAGGGCCGGAGCGGCGCTCATCAGGGCGCCCGAGAAGGCGACGGCCGCGCAGGCGGCGAACAGGAGGGAACGGTGGCGCATGAAGCAGTCCTCGCAAAGCTTGCAGCGGCGAGGCGTAGCACCCTCGTTCGCCGGGCGGAAGTTGCTGACAGCTCAGAAGTTAGCTAAGCTGCTTGGACCAAGGAGCGCGACATGACCACCGTCACCGTCCACCACGCCAAGACCCATCTCTCCAAACTGATCGCCGCCGCCGAACGCGGCGAAGAGGTGGTGATCGCCCGCGGCGACAAGCCGGCGGTGCGGATCGTGCCGTTCGAGGCGGCGAAACCTGAACGCAGGCGAGGTCGGCTGAAGGGCATGGGGCGTTTCGACGAGAGCTTTTTTGATCCGCTGCCCGAAGAGGAACTCCGCCTCTGGGAGGGCCGGGGAGATTGAACCTCCTGCTCGATACCCACGCCCTGATGTGGTGGGTTTGGGACGACGAACGGCTGTCGGGCGCAGCCGACGACGCCATCCGGAACGCTGACGCCGTCTTTGTCAGCAGCGTGTCGGCCATCGAGATCGCGATCAAGTTTCGCATCGGCAAGCTGCCGAACGCCCACGCCCTGGCCGAGCAGTTTGCGGACGTCATGCGTCGAGAGGGGTTCGCCGAACTCCCTGTGAGCTGGCGCGAAGCCAGCCTGGCCGGTCGGATGGCCGGCGATCACCGCGACCCTTTCGACCGGCTGCTGATCGCCCAGGGCCTGCTCAACGACCTGACCCTGGTCTCGAACGAAACCCTGTTCGACGGCTTCGGCGTGGCCCGGCTCTGGTAGGCTTGCTCCCTTTCGCCGAACCGGCGACAAGCGGTCGTCCATGAATTCCGCCGCCCTTCCCGTCCGCCGCTCGCCCCACATCGTCGATGTGCTGATCGCCGAGCGTGCGCCCCGTCTGACCGCCTCGCCGCTGTGGCCGGCGGTGCGCCCGCTGCTCTATTCGATCTTGAACTACAAGGCGGCCGTGCGGATGGCCGACGCTGTGCGTGACCGCTCGGGCTCCGAGAGCCTGGACTATGTGTCGGACCTGCTTCGGCTGAAGGTGACGGCGTCCCCTCTGGACCGCCTGCCCGCGACGGGCCGGTGCGTCGTCGTCGCCAACCATCCGACCGGCATAGCCGACGGGGTCGCGGTCTATGACGCCGTAAAACGGCGCCGTCTCGACGCGGTCTTCTTCGCCAACGCCGACGCCCTGCGCGTCTCGCCCCGGCTCGCCGAGACGGTGATCCCGGTCGAATGGGTTCACGACAAACGCACCCGCGAGAAGACCCGCGCGACGCTGAACGCCGCCAAGGCGGCCTTCGAAGCCGAACGCTGCGTGGTCATGTTCCCCGCCGGCCGTCTGGCCCGCGTCGGCGCCGACGGCCTGCTGACCGACCCCGAATGGGCGCCGACCGCCGCCTCCCTGGCGCGGAAATACGGCGCGCCGGTCGTGCCCATGCACGTCGCCGGCCCCTACAGCCGGCTGTTCCACCTGTTCGACAAGGTTTCGCAGGAGCTGCGCGACGTGACCCTGTTCCACGAACTGCTGAACAAGGCGGGCAAGCCTTTCGATATCTTGGTCGGCCGCCCCATCCCGCCCGAACGGCTGGACGTGGACGCCGTAAAGGCCACCGTGGCGCTGAAACATTTCACCGAACGCACCCTGGCCGCCGATCCAGACGCGGTCTTCCCATGAAGGTCGAACTCCCTGACGCCGAGGCCACCACCCGTCTGGGCCAAGTCATCGCCCCCCTTCTGGCGCCGGGCGACAGCCTGCTGCTGTACGGGCCGCTGGGCATGGGCAAGTCCACCCTGGCGCGCGGCCTGATCCGCGCCCTGACCACGCCGGACGAGGAGGTGCCGAGCCCCACCTTCACCCTGGTCCAGTTCTATGAATCCGACCTGCCCGTCGCCCATTTCGACCTCTATCGCCTGACCCGGCCGGAAGAAGCCTTCGAGATCGGCCTGGACGAGGCCCTGGACGAGGGCTGCGCCCTCATTGAATGGCCCGAGCGGCTGGGCGAGGATCCGGGCCGGTTCTTGGGGCCCGACCGCCTTGTCATTGAGATTTCCGAACACGGCGACGGCCGTGTTGCGACCGTTTCCGGCGTAGGCCGGTGGGAAGACCTGATCGACCATGTCCGTCTCTGATCGCGAACAGCTTCGCCTCGACTTCCTGGCCGCCGCCGGCCTGGCCGAGGCTGCGCGCGCGCCTCTGCCGGGCGACGCCTCGACGCGGCGCTACGAACGGCTGACCCCGCCGGGCGGCCCCACCCTGATGCTGATGGACCAGGCGCCCGCCGCCGAGAGCCCGCCCGCCGATCCGGCCTGGACGCCCGAGCAGCGTCACGCCGCAGGCTGGAACGCCGTCGCCCGCCTTTCGGCCGGTCGGATCGAGGCCTTCGCCGCCGTCGCCGCCCATCTGAAGTCGCTGGGTCTGTCCGCGCCTGAAATCCCGGCCTTGGACGCGCCCAACGGCCTGGCGGTGCTGGAGGATTTCGGCGACGCCCTGTTCGCCCGCGTCATCGAGGACGGCGCCGAGGAGACGCCCCTCTATCTGACCGCCATCGAGGCCCTGGCCGCCCTGCACGAGGCCGGGACCCCGCCTGAGGTGCTGACCGGTCCCGGCGGCGACTGGCCGCTCCTGACCTATGACGAGACGGCGCTCCAGGGCGGGGCCGACCTGTTCGTCGACTGGTTGCCCCGTCTGGACGCGCGCGTCGCCTTCGACGCCGCCGCGGTGGCGGAATGGCGAGAGGCCTGGGCGCCGATCGTCGCCTCGGGCGCCGCCGGGGCCTCGGTCATGGCCCACCGCGACTATCACGCCGAGAACCTGATCTGGCTGCCCGAGCGTGAAGGCGCCGCCCGCGTCGGCATGATCGACTTCCAGGACGCGGTGCGCGCCCACCCGTCCTGGGATCTGCACTCCCTGCTTCAGGACGCCCGCCGCGACGTGTCGCCGGCGCTGGAGGCCGAGGCCCTGGACCGCTATTTCGCCCTTCGCCCCCAGGTGGACCGCGCCGCCTTCATGGCCGACTATGCCGGGCTAGCCGCGCTGAACGAGGCGCGGATCATCGGCATCTTCGCCCGACTGATCGCGCGGGACGGCAAGCCCCGCTACCGCCAGTTCCTGCCGCGCATGTGGCGGCATCTGAACGCCAATCTGGACCAGCCGGCCCTGGCGCCCGTCGCCCGCTGGTTTGATCGCCACGTCCCTGTCGAGGTGCGCGCATGACCCCGCCGAAAACCGCGATGGTGCTCGCCGCCGGCCTGGGCACCCGGATGCGCCCCCTGACCGACGACCGGCCCAAGGCCCTGGTCGAGGTGGCGGGCCGCGCCCTGATCGACCATGTGCTGGACCGTCTGGCCGACGCCGGAGTGGAGACGGCGGTCGTCAATGTCCACTGGTTCGCAGACCGGCTGGAAGCCCATCTGGCCGCGCGCGGACGCGGCCCCCGCATTCTCATCTCCGACGAACGGGCCGAACTGCTGGAAACCGGCGGCGGCCTGAAGAAGGCCCGCCCCCTGCTGGGCGACGATCCGATCTTCGTCGCCAATATCGACAGCGTCTGGATCGACCGGGGCGACGCCTTGGCGGACCTCGTGCGCCTTTGGAACCCCGACACGATGGACGCCGCCCTGCTGCTGGCCCGCCGCGAGGGCTCCATCGGCTTCGAGGGCGACGGCGATTTCTTCCTGGCCGACGACGGGAGACTGACCTTCCGCGGCGACGCCCCCTCCGCCCCCTTCGCCTATATGGGCGTCCACATCACCCGCCCCGGCTATGCTGACCACGGGCCCGACGGCCCCTTTTCCTTAAGCCCCCTGTGGCGCAAGTCCGCCGCCGCAGGCCGTCTCTACGGCTGCGTCCTGGACGGCGACTGGATGCACGTCGGCGATCCCCAGGCCCGGGATGAGGCCGAGGCGAAACTGGCGGGGGTGGGGTGACCGTACCTGTTTTTTCCTCGTCATCCTCGGGCTTGTCCCGAGGATCCATACGCCCGGTTTCAAAGGGTGCGCGCCGGCCGCGACCGAGTCTATGGATCCTCGGGACAAGCCCGAGGATGACGGATTGTGAGGGAGGGATATGACGATGGCCGCCATGCCTCCCTTCGACCCCTTCACGGACCTCCCTCAAGCAGCCGACCGCCGCGCGGTCGGCGCTAGGGAAACAGAAGTGCGCCCCCGCTGGTACGCAGTCCCCGCCCACCGGCCCTTCCTTGAAGACCTGGCCGCCGGCGTCCTGGCCTGGCTGGGCGATCTGCCGCCCGAGACCCTGTCGGACGCCACCCTCCTTCTGCCCAACCGCCGCGCCGCCCGCGCCTTCACCGGCGCCCTGTCGAAACTCTCCCAGGGCCGCCCCGTCCTGCTGCCCCAGGTCCGTCCTCTGGGCGATCTGGAGGAGGACGAGCCGCCCTTCACCCCCGGCGCCCTCGGCCTCGATCTGCCGCCCGCCATCCCCGCCCTGACCCGCCGGTTCGAGATGGCGCGGATGATCGTCGAACAGTTCGACGACAGCCTGACGCCGATGCGCGCCCTGGATCTGGCCGATGCCCTGGGCGGCTTCCTCGATTCCTGCCAGCTGGAAGAGGTTCCGAACCCCGAACGGATCGCGACCCTGGTCGACGGCGAAATGGCCGAACACTGGGAACGGTCGGCCGAGTTCCTGAGCCTGGCGGTGGAGGCCTGGCCCAAGCGTCTGGCCGAACTGGGTCTGGTCGATCCGGCCTGGCGCCGCGCCACCCTGCTGAGACGCCTGGCCGAACTGTGGGACCACACGCCCCCGACCCAGGCCGTCATCGCCGCCGGCTCGACCGGCACCGTCCCCGCCGCCGCCGACGTCCTGGGCGCCGTGGCCAGAGCGCCCCTGGGCTGCGTCGTCCTGCCCGGTCTCGACCTTGATCTCGACGCGGCGGTCTGGGACCGTCTGGACGAACAGCATCCGCAGAGCGCGATGAAACGCCTGCTGGACCGGGTCGAGGTCGCCCGCGCCGACATCCGCCCCTGGTTCGCCCCGTCCCAGCCGCCCGCCGCCCTCGCCCGCGGCCAGGCCCGACAGCGCCTGGTCAACGAGGCCCTGCGGCCCGCCGAGGCCACCGACGACTGGCGCCGCGCCATCCGCGACCTTCGCTCGACCGCCGCCGCGCGCGGCGAGGCCCGCGACCCCATAGCCGAAGGTCTGCAAGGCCTGTCCCTGCTGACCGCCCGCGCCGAGGAGGAGGCCGCAACGGCCATCGCCCTGATGATGCGCGAGACGCTGGAAACGCCGGGCAAGACCTGCGCCCTGGTCACTCCGGACCAGGCCCTGGGCCGCCGCGTCGCCGCGCGGCTGGAGCGCTGGGGCGTCATCCCGGATTCCTCGGCAGGCAGCCCCCTGTCGCGCCTGCCCGCCGGCGCCCTGGTCGATCTGTGCGCCCGCTGGATCGCCGATCCGGTCCAGCCCCATCTGCTGCTGGCCGTCATCAAACATCCGCTGGTCCGGTTCGACCTGGGCGACGCGCCTCAAGCCGCCGCCGTCGCGGCGCTGGAGGAGCACGCCCTGCGCGGCCCCCGTCCCCGCGACTTCGCCGCCGTGCGCCGCCGTCTGCTGGAAGCCGTTCAGCCCGACCGGCGCGGCAAGGCTCCGCCCGAGTGGAAACGGGAACGCCTGTCGGCCGCCACCCGCCTGGTCGAGCGTCTGCAAACCGCCGTCGAGACCGCTACCGCCGTCTTCACCCCCGACGCAGACCTGAACGTCGCCGCCTCCGCCCTGACGCGCCTGATCGAGACCCTGGCCGGCCAGGACGCCTGGGCCGGTCCCGACGGCGAGGCCGCCGCCGCCCTTCTGTCCGGCCTGATCGAGGGGGGCGCCGCCCTGGGCCGTATCGACCGGGCCGACCTGGCCGAGCTGACCTCCTCCCTGGTGCGCGAGACCGTGGTCCGCACCGGGGGCGCCACCCATCCGTCGCTGCGGATTCTCGGGGCCATCGAGGCCCGGCTGGTGCGCGCCGACCGGATGATCCTGGCGGGCTTGGAGGAAGGCGTCTGGCCCCAGGCCGCGCCCACCGACCCCTTCCTGTCGCGCCCGATGCGAAAAGCGCTCGGCCTGCCCCCGCCCGAACGCCGCCTGGGCCAGACGGCACAGGACTTCGTCCAGGCCGCCTGCGCCGAGGAAGTGATCCTGGTCCACAGTGAACGACGCGGCGGCCAGCCCGCCGTCCGCTCCCGCTGGCTGTGGCGGCTGGAGATGCTGACGCGGGGGGCGGGAGTCGACCTGCCCCGCTCCAGCACCGTCCTGGACTGGACCCGCGCGCTCGACGCCCCTCCGCCCGGCCCGCCGCGCTTCGCCAAACGGCCCGAGCCGCGCCCGCCGGTGCATCGCCGCCCGCGCAGCCTCTATGTCACCCGCATCGAACGCTGGGTGCGCGACCCCTACGCCATCTACGCCCTGTGGGTGCTGGGGCTGGAGGCGATGGAGCGTCCCGGCGCGTCCGCCGAAGCGCTCGCCCGTGGCGACGCCGTCCATGCCGCCGTCGAACGGCTGACGCTGGACTGGCCCCATGACCTGCCCGACGACTGCGAGGCCGTCCTGCACGACCACCTGTTGCGCGAACTGGGCGCGCGCGGTTTCGAGGATGCGGCCATGGCGCGCGAGGCGCCGCTCGCCCGCAACTGCGCTCGCTGGCTGACCGATTTCGAGCGCCGCCGCCGCGCGCGCGGGATCGAAATCCTGGTCGAGCAACAGGGCGCCCTGACCTTCGACGCCCCCGCCGGCCCCTTCACCGTCAAGGCCTTCGCCGACCGGATCGAACTGTCGTCCGACGGGGCGGCGGTGATGGACTTCAAGACCGGGGCGGCGCCGTCCGCCAAACAGGTCAAGTCCGGCTTCGCCCCGCAGTTGACCCTGACCGCCGCCATCCTGGCCGACGGCGGGTTCGAGAGCGCCAAAGGCCCCGTCACGCCCGACGAACTGACCTATGTCCGCGTGGTCGGGCGCAAGACGGCGGGCGAGGTCATCACCCGCGCCTCGGGCGCCGAGGCCGCCGACCTGGCCCAGGCGGCGCTGGAGGGGCTGAAGCGCCGCGTCGCTCGCTTCGACGACCCGAACACCCCCTATGTCTCCTGGGCCGCGCCCCAGTTCATGGGCGCCCAGGGCGGCAACTACGACCATCTGGCCCGCGTCTGGGAATGGTCGGTGATCGGCGACGGGGACGAAGAATGAGCGTGTCCCCCCAGATCGTCGCCGCCGATCCGCGCCTGACCGTCTTCGTCACCGCCAACGCCGGCTCGGGCAAGACCACCACCCTGGTCAACCGGGTGGCGCGGCTGTTGCTGGATCAGGTCGATCCCGGCGCCATCCTGTGCGTCACCTACACCAAGGCCGCCGCCGCCGAGATGCAGGCCCGGCTGTTCGACCAGCTGGGCGGCTGGGCCGTGCTGGACGACGCCGCCCTGTCGCGTGAACTGGCCCGGCTGGACGACGGCGATCCGCAGACCCTCGATCACGCCGCCCTGTCCCGCGCCCGCAAACTGTTCGCCCGCGCGCTGGAAACGCCCGGCGGGCTGAAGATTCAGACCCTTCACGCCTTCTGCGAGAAGCTGCTGCGCCGGTTCCCGCTGGAGGCCGGGGTCTCGCCCCGTTTCACCGTGCTGGAAGACCAGGCCGCCGCCGCCCTCAGCCATGCCGCGCGCGAAGACCTGGCCCGCGCCGCCGTCGCCGATCCGGACGGCCCTATCGGCCAGGCCTACAGCCATTTCGCCGTCGAACTGGACTGGCAGCGGTTCCAGGCCCTGCTGTCGATGATCGAGGCCAGGCGCGCCGATCTGCTGGACTATATCGACCGGGCCGAGGCGGGGGCCGCGCCGGACCCTTACGCCCTCACCGGCGCCGAGGCGGGCCGCAGCCCGGAAGACCTGGAGCGGGACTTCGTCGCCTGGATCGACCCCGCCGAATGGAACCGCATGGCCGAGGCCATGGCGACCGGCTCGGCCAACGACCGCAAGATCGCCGACGCCATGAGCGTGGCCGCCCCGCCCTACGCCGGTTTCGCCGCCCTGGCGGGCGTCTTCTGCACCCAGGCGGGCGAGCCGCGAAAGAGCATGGGCACCAAGTCGGCGCCGCAAGGCGCGGTCGGCTGGCTGCTGGACCTCCAGACCAAATACCTCGCCGCCCGCGAGGCCCTGCGTAAGGCCAAGGTCGCCGACGACACGATCAAGGTTCTGACCCTGGCCCGCGCCCACGCCGCCTTCTACGAGGCCGCCAAGGCCCAGCGCGGCGCGCTGGACTTCCCCGACCTGGTCGCCCGCGCCGCCGCCCTTCTGACCCGCAGCGGGGCCGCCGCCTGGGTGCTGTACAAGCTGGACGGCGGGGTCGATCACGTCCTGATCGACGAGGCCCAGGACACCGCCCCCGACCAGTGGGCCATCGTCCGCGCCCTGACCGGAGAGTTCTACTCAGGCCAGACGTCGGGCCGCACCGTCTTCGCCGTCGGCGACGAGAAACAGTCGATCTACTCCTTCCAGGGCGCCCGGCCGGAACGGCTGCGCCAGGAGCGGGCCGACTTCCTGGCCCTGGCCGAGGGCGCCGGCGAGCCCTTCGCGGGGCCGGAGCTGAACACCTCCTACCGTTCGACCGAGGAGGTGCTGACCTTCGTCGACGCCGTCTTCGCCGATCCCGACCGCACCCGCGCCCTGACCGGCCCCCAGGGCGACATCGCCCGCCATATCCCCGCCCGCATCGGCCAGCACGGGGCCGTCGACCTGTGGCCCCTGTTCCTGGACGAACCCGCGCCCGAGACCGACGCCTGGGACGATCCGGTCGATCAGGAAAGCGCCGGCAGCGCCAGGAAGCGCCTGGCCCGCGACCTGGCCCGCGAGATCCGCCGCCAGGTCGAAAGCGGCCTGGCCGTCTTCGACAGCCGAACGCGGGATCTGCGCCCCGCCGGCTACGGCGACTACATCGTCCTGGTCCGCCGCCGCGACGCCACCTTCGAAGAGATCATCCGCGCGCTTAAGACCGAGGGCGTCCCCGTCGCCGGCGCCGACCGGCTGAAACTGTCCAGCCATATCGTCTTCGACGACCTGATCTCTCTGGCCCGCTTCGCCCTCTTCCCCGACGACGACCTGTCGCTGGCCGAGGTGCTGCGCAGCCCCCTGTGCGACGTGGACGAGGACGGCCTCTACGCCCTCGCCGGGCGCGAGAACCGGAAAGGCGGCCAGCTGTGGCGCGACCTGCGCGACCGGGCGCACGAACGCCCCGAATGGACCCGCGCGCGCGACACGCTCCAGGCCGCCATAGCGGCGCGCGGCGGCGACCCGTTCGCCTTCTTCTCCCAGGCCCTGAACCGCGTGGACGACTTGGGGCTCTCCGGCCGCGCCCGCATCCTGGCCCGGCTGGGCCGCGAGGCCGAGGAAGCCATAGACGAGACCCTGAACCAGGTGCTGGCGGCCGAGAACCGCGGCGCGATCGATCTGGAGACCTGCCTGGCCCAGCTCGAGGCCGCCGACGTCGAGGTGAAGCGCGAACTTGAGGGGGCGCGCGGCGAGGTCCGCGTCATGACCGTCCACGGCGCCAAGGGGCTGGAGGCGCCGATCGTCATCCTGCCCGACACCACCATGAAGGCGAAGGCCCAGGGCCCGTCCCTGATGCCCGCCGTCACGCCCGAGGGCGAGGGCGAGGCCTGGCTGATGGCGCCCGGCTCGGCCAAGGACGACTGCCCCGCCTCGGCCGACGCCCGCGCGGCGCGTCAGGCCCGCACCGACGACGAGACCCTGCGCCTGCTCTATGTGGCCCTGACCCGCGCGCGGGACCGCGTCATCGTCATGGGCCGCGCCTCCAGCCGGGGCGCCGAGCCCGGCAGTTGGTGGTCGGTGATCGAGGAGACCTTCGACCGGCTGGGCGACCAGGTGCGCGAGGTCGAAAACGGCGTCCGCCGCTTCGGCGTCGACCCCGAACATCGCCCGACGCAGGCCGCCGCGACCGCCGCCGCCGACGCCCTGCCCGCCTGGGCCGCCGTCCCGCCGCCCGCTGACGCCGCCGCCCGCTTCGCCGCGCCGTCGCGGATGGAGGGCCAGGTCCGCATCCCCGCCCCCTCGCCGCTCGCCCGCAGCGCGGCCGGCGGCGCCGCACTGGGCCGGTTCCGGCGCGGCGACCTGATCCACCGGCTGCTGGAGCGCCTGCCCGAGATCGCCCCCGCAGACCGCCCCGACGCGGCGCGCCGTCTGCTGGCGCGCGAGACCGATCTGGACGAGGCCCAGCGCGCCGAAATGATCGCCGCCGCCTTCTCGGTGCTGGATGACGCCCGCTTCGCCCCCGTCTTCGGCCCCGGCTCCCGCGCCGAAGTCGCCTTGACCGGCGCCCTGCCCAGCCCGTCGAACGCGGCGATCAACGGCCGGATCGACCGACTGGTGGTCACGCCCGACCGGGTCCTGGTCATCGACTACAAGACCAACCGCCCCGCCCCTGACGCCCTGGACCGGGTCGATCCCGCCTATGTGCTTCAGGCCGCCGTCTATGTCGCCGTGCTAGAACGCCTCTACCCCGACCGCCCGGTCGAGGCCGCCCTGGTCTGGACCGACGGACCCAAGCTGATGCCGATCCCGCAGCCCATGCTGGAGGCGGCGCTCGCGCCCTGACCCTCCGTCATCCTCGGGCTTGACCCGAGGACGGGCGTCGATCGGGCTGTGCGTCGCCGTCTTCGCACGAGGGACGGATCATCCGATCCTCGGGTCAAGCCCGAGGATGACGGACGGAGAGGGAGGGGGAGCGACGGCGGCAGTTGAATTGCCCGCGATTCGCTCCCACATCTGCGGCCGAACCCGGACGGATCCGGCCAACCCCATTCGCGCTGATGTCGCGAGGCGCCGTGCGCCGAGCGATAGGGCCCAAGGAGCCATTTATGGCGACAGTCAAAGTCACGGACGAAAGCTTCGACGCCGACGTCCTGAAATCCTCCACCCCCGTTCTGGTGGACTTCTGGGCCGAATGGTGCGGCCCCTGCAAACAGATCGGCCCGGCCCTGGAACAGATCGCCGACGAACTGGGCGGCCAGGTCACCGTGGCCAAGATCAACATCGACGACAGCCCCATGACCCCGTCCAAACTGGGCGTAAAGGGCATCCCCACCCTGATGCTGTTCAAAGACGGTCAGATGGCCTCGATGAAGGTGGGCGCCATGCCCAAGGGCAAGATCGTCGAATGGCTGGCCGAGGCGGGCGTCAAGGCCGACGCCGCCTGATCTCGGACGAAATCTGAACGACAGACGCCCGCCGGTACCGACCGACGGGCGTTTTTGCTAGAAGGCCGCTCATGAGCGACGAAACCCCGCCCGACCACATCCCGGACGACATCCCCGGCGAAACCCCGGTTCAGAAGGCCCTGCGCCTGAAGACCGCCAAGCTGGAGGCTCGGCCCAAGCCGCCGCGGGGCGGACGCTTCCAGCGCGAACAGGCCGCCCGCCTCGCCGCCGGCAAGTCCAAACCCTGGATGACCCGCTAGACGGGCCAGGTCTCCGGGCTGGCGCCCAGCACCTCGCCCGCCAGATACAGAGACCCGCAGATCGCCACCCGGCCCGCACCCAGGCGCAGCGCCAGGTCCAGGGCCTCGCCGACGGAGCCTGCCGGGGTCGCCGCCAGACCATGGCCGCGCGCCACGGCCGCCAGGGCCGCCGGCTCGGCCGCCGCCCCGTCGAAGCCGACGGTGAAGACCGTGGCCTGGCTGTCCTTCAGGGCCGCAAAGAAACCGCCGGCGTCCTTGTTGCCCAACATGCCGCAGATCAGGGCCAGGGGGCGCGGCGCCCGCGCCTGACGCTCGGCGAGAAAGGCCGCCAGCGCCCGTCCGGCATGGGGATTGTGCCCCCCGTCCAGCCACAGCTCCGCCTCCGCCGCCTTGGCCGCCTGCCCATAGGGTCCGGTCGAGATCCGCTGGAGCCGCGCCGGCCACCGCACGGCCCTCAGCCCTTCGATGATCGCGCTTTCCGGCAGATCCAGCTCCAGGGCGGCGGCTATGGCCACGGCCGCATTGTCGATCTGGTGCGCCCCCGCCAGGGCGGGCGCCGGCAGGTCCATGAACAGGTCCGCCGTCTGGAAGGCCATGCCGCCCCGCTCGGCCCAGGCGTCGAAATCCACCCCCAGAACCGTCAGCCGCGCACGGACGTTGGCGGCCCGGCGTTCGATGGCCTTGAACGCCTCCTCACGCTGGCGCCCGATCACGCCCGGCGCTCCCGCCTTCAGCACCCCGGCCTTTTCCGAGGCGATCCCGGCCAGGTCCGTGCCCAGAAACTCGGCATGATCATAGTCGACCGGGGTGATCACGCTCAGCAGCGGCCGTTCGATCACATTGGTGGCGTCCAGCACCCCGCCCAGGCCGACCTCGATCACCGCCAGATCGGCCGGGGTCTCGGCCATGGCCAGGAAGGCGGCGGCGGTGGTGCTCTCGAACACGGTCGCCTCGCCGGACACGGACTCTATCCGATCGAGGATGGCGTGCAGATGATCGTCCTCGATCAACCGTCCTGCCAGCCGAATCCGCTCGTTGAACCGCACCAGATGGGGCGAAGTATAGGCATGGACCTTCAGCCCCGCCGCCTCGGCGACGGCCCGGATCAAGGCCACGGTCGATCCCTTGCCGTTCGTCCCCGCCACATGGACCACCGGCGGCAACCGATGCTGCGGATCGCCCAGGGCCGCGCACAGGGCGCGCATCCGATCCAGCGACAGATCAATCCGTTGCGGATGTCGGGCGCGCAGCCGCTCGGAGATGGGGTCCAAGGCCGTCAGGCCGCCAGGCGGTTTCCGCCCATCAGCATGGACAGGATCCGGCCCAGGACGCGGGGCAGATCGGCGCGGGTCACGACCCGGTCGACCATGCCCTTCTCCTGCAGATATTCGGCGCGCTGGAAGCCCGGCGGCAGTTTCTCGCGGATGGTGGCCTCGATCACGCGCGGACCGGCGAAGCCGATCAAGGCCCCCGGCTCAGCCAGATGCACGTCGCCCAGCATGGCGTAGGAGGCGGTCACCCCGCCCGTGGTCGGGTCGGTCAGCACCACCACATAGGGCAGTTTCGCCGACTTCAGCTCTTCGATGGCCAGGGTGGTGCGCGCCATCTGCATCAGCGACAGGGCGCCTTCCTGCATCCGCGCCCCGCCGGCGGCGGTGAAACAGACCAGCGGAACCTTGCGGGCCACGGCCTCGCGCGCCGCCTTGATGAAGGCCTCGCCCGCCGCCATGCCCAGCGACCCGCCCATGAAGGTGAAGTCCTGAACGATCACCACCGCCTTCTGACCGCCGACCGAACCCCAGCCGATCGCCATGGTGTCCTTGCGCCCCGCCGCCTTGCGCGCGGCGTTCAGCCGGTCCTTGTAGGACTTGCCGTCCGAGAACTTCAGCGGATCCTCAGGCACGTCCGGCGTCTCGATCGTATCATAGACGGCGCCGTCGAAGGTGGCCTTCAACCGCGTCGGCGCATCGATCCGCATATGGCGGCCCGACGGCGTCACCCACAGGGCGGCCTCCAGGTCCGAGCGGTACAGCATCTCGCCCGTATCGGGGTCCTTGACCCACAGATTGTCGGGGGTGTCGCGGCGCGACACGATCTTGCGGACGCCGGGCGCGAAACGGCTCAGCCAGCCGCCGCGCTTTTCCTGAGGTTTGTTCTTGTCGACCATGGGCGGGCTCTTAGACGGTTTCCGCTGCGGAAGCACTAGTCACCGATCGAACCGCGTCGCCCAGGGTCTTGACGCGGGCCAGGACGCGCGGCGCAGCGGGCGCATTGGCCTCCAGAGCGGCGGCCACCTCGTCCACCAGGGCCGAGCCGACCACCACCGCATCGGCGACGCGAGCGATCTCGGCCGCCCGTTCCGGCGTCTTGACCCCGAAGCCGACCGCGACCGGCAGGCCCGAGGCCTTGCGCACCCGCTCCACCGCCGGCGCCACGACGTCGGCGTTCGCCTCCTTGACCCCGGTCACGCCCGCGACGGCGACATAATAGACGAAGCCCGAGGTCCCCTGGACCACGATCTTCAGCCGTTCGTCGTCCGAGGTCGGGGTCGCCAGGCGGATCAGCGAGATCGAGACCTTGTCCAGCGCCTCGATCAGCGGCGCGGCCTCTTCCGGCGGGCAGTCCACCACGATCAGCCCGTCGACGCCGCACTCGGCCGCATAGGCGGCGAAGGCGTCGTATCCCAGGCTCTCGATCGGGTTCAGATAGCCCATCAGGATGATCGGCGTCGTCTGGTCGTCCTTGCGGAACTCCCGCGCCAGATCCATGGTCGAACGCAGGCCGAACCCGGCCTTCAGTCCGCGAATGGCGGCCCGCTGGATCGGCGGCCCCTCGGCCATCGGATCGCTGAACGGAAAGCCCAGTTCGATGATGTCGGCCCCGGCGGCGGGCAGCCCTTTCAGGATCGCCAGCGCCGCCTCGCGCGACGGATCGCCCCCCATCACATAGGGAATAAAGGCCGCGCGGCCTTGGGCTTTCAGCGCCTTGAAACAGGCGTCGATACGAGTGGTGGTCATTGGGTCGATGTGTCCGAAGCGGGCTTCTCGGCGGCGGCCTGGGCTGCGCACACGTCGCCCGGAATGGTCGCGAAGCCCAGATAGGCGGGCAGTTCGGCGACGGCGACCCTGGCCGTGTCGTAGAAGGCGACCATCTGCATACCGTCGCAACCGCCGCCCTCGCGACGCTTGATCAGGACGACGCGGTTCTCGTCGCCGCCCGCCGCCAGCCAGCCTTTGGTCTCCAGATCGGCGATATAGGCCTCGGCCAGGGCGCCGACCTGACCCAGGGGCGCGGTGACGCACCAGGCCCGGCCGGCCAGATTGTTCAGACCGCCGCAATCGGGCGAAAGCTGCGCGCCCGGCAGCAGGGCGACATCGGCGGGTTTAACCTCAACCGGCGTCTGGGCCTGAACGGCCGTCGAAAGGCTCAGGGCGGCGGCGATCGCCGACAGGCTGCGGATCACAATTCCACTCCCAGATGACGGGCGACCTGGAAGATGTCCTTGTCGCCCCGGCCCGACATCAGCAGGACGACATCGCCGCCCTTGCCGACTTCGCGCGCCACTTCGCCGGTCCGCGCCAGGGCGTGGGCCGGTTCCAGGGCCGGGATGATGCCTTCCAGCTTCGAGCACAGCTGGAAGGCCTCCAGCGCCTCATTGTCCGTCGCCGAGCGATATTCGGCCCGGCCGATGTCGTGCAGCCAGGCGTGCTCCGGCCCGATGCCGGGATAGTCCAGCCCGGCCGAGATCGAATGGCCCTCGACGATGTTGCCGTCCTCGTCCTGCAACAGATAGGTCCGGTTGCCGTGCAGCACCCCCGACCGCCCGCCCTTCAGCGAGGCCGCATGGTCCGGCGTGTCCAGCCCGTGGCCCGCCGCCTCGACCCCGATCAGCCGCACGGCCGCATCGTCGATGAAGGGGTGAAAGGCGCCGATGGCGTTCGATCCGCCGCCGATACAGGCCACGACGGCGTCCGGCAGCTTGCCCATCCGGGCCATCGACTGGGTCTTGATCTCCTTGCCGATCACCGACTGGAAATCGCGCACCATGGCCGGATAGGGGTGCGGACCCGCCGCCGTGCCGATGATGTAATAGGTGTCCGAGACGTTGGTCACCCAGTCGCGCATCGCCTCGTTCATCGCGTCCTTCAGGGTCGCGGCGCCGGCGGTGACGGGGAAGACCTCGGCCCCCAACAGACGCATGCGGAAGACGTTCGGCTGCTGCCGCTCCACATCGACCGCCCCCATATAGACGGTGCAGGGCAGGCCGAACCGCGCCGAGACGGTGGCCGAGGCGACCCCGTGCTGGCCGGCGCCGGTCTCGGCGATGATCCGGGTCTTGCCCATGCGCCGGGCCAGCAGAATCTGGCCCATACAGTTGTTGATCTTGTGCGCGCCGGTGTGGTTCAGATCCTCGCGCTTCAGCCAGATCTTGGCCCCGCCGAAATGTTCGGTCAGGCGTTCGGCGAAATACAGCGGGCTCTCGCGACCCACATAGTGGGTCAGATAGCCGTCCAGTTCGGCCTGGAAACTGGGGTCCGCCTTGGCCGCCTTATAGGCCGCATCCAGCTCATGGATCAGCGGCATCAGGGTCTCGGCCACGAACTGCCCGCCGTAAGGCCCGAACCGTCCCTGCGCGTCCGGCCAGGCATAGGCGTTGGAGAGCGGCTGAGCGGGATCAGGAGCTTGGAAGGGGGTTTGAGCGTTCACGGTTTCGACTTTCACGCGGAGAGGCGTCGTAATTACGACCGGCGCGCGTTTTGGATGAAGACCGCGATCCGGTCGGCGTCCTTAACACCCGGCGCGCTTTCCACGCCAGAGGAGACGTCCAGCATCGGCGCCCCGGCGATCCGCAGCGCCTCGGCCACATTGTCGGGGTTCAGCCCGCCCGCCAGGAACCACGGATGACGGAAGGCCCGATCCGCCAGCAGGGTCCAGTCGAAACTATGACCCACCCCGCCCGGCAGGACCGACCCCTCGGGCGGCTTGGCGTCGAACATCAGATGATCGGCGTGATAATCCCATTCGTCAGCGGCGGCGAAGTCGTCGCCATGCCGGATCGGCAGGGCCTTGATCACCCCCGCCCCGGTCAGGGTCCGCACGGTTTCCGCCCGCGCCGGGCTCTCCACCCCGTGCAGCTGGATGAAGTCCGGCCTCAGCGTCCGCGCGATCTCTTCCAGCAAGGCGTCGTCCGGATCGACCGTCACCGCCACGATCTTCGCCCGCCCTCGCGCCCGCTCGAACAGGTCGGCGGCCGCCGCAGGCGCCAGGTGACGCGGGCTCTTGGGAAACACCACCGCCCCCACGAAGTCCGCCCCGCCGTCCAGGGCGGCGTCCAGGGTGTCGGGCGTCGTCAGGCCGCAGATCTTGATCTTGATCGTCATGGGACAATCACCGTCAGCCCTATGTCGGTGGCGACCGTGGCCATGTCCTCGTCAAGAGTCGCCAGGCTGCAGCCATGCCTCGCCGCCAGCGCGAGATGAAGCGCATCGGGAGCGCGCAATCTCACGTCGTTTTTCACCAGGCGCCGCGCTTCCACCATGTCACCGTCAACCACAGAAAGGACGACCCTGCCTCTCAACCATTGGTCCAGTTGCAGTTCGAACTCGCGCCGATCCCTGTCGCGCAGATTGCGCATACGAGTCTTCACCGCCAAGGCGGAGGAAAACTCTGTGAGAGCCCAACTGCTCATGACGAAGGCATCGACACCCGCGATCCAGACCGACGCCCGCTCAGTGTGCTTGTCGGTCTGAAACAGGGACATCAGGACGCTGGTGTCCAGATAGACGGTCAAATCTCTTCGTTCCGCATCCGGCGCAAGAGGGTTACGGAGTCCATCTCGGCTTCAGACTTGATCCGCACACGTTTCAGCCAGTCCATGTCCATCGGCCCTGACGTCGGCTCGACCTCCTGCGCCGGCTCCAGTCGCGCCACAGGCACGCCGCGCCGTGTGATGGTCACGGCCTCGCCCGCCAGCATGCGATCCAGCAGCTTGGGCAGGTTGTTCTTGGCTTCGGCGACGGAGTAGCTGGACATGGCCATCAAGATAGCCATCTGACCGTCCAATGTCCAATCAGTCGAAGATTAGCGCGATCTCCTCTGGCGTCAGCAGCCGCCACTGCCCCGGCGCCAGATCGGCCGGCAGCGTCAGCCCGCCCAGCCGCTCGCGATGCAGGGTCTCCACATGGTTGCCGACGGCGGCGAACATGCGGCGCACCTGGTGATAGCGTCCCTCCGTCACCGTCAGCAGGGCCTCGGTCGGGGACACGACCTCCAGCACGGCGGGCGCCAGCGGCTTGTCCTCGCCCTCCAGCACCAGCTCGCCGGAGGCGAACAGCGCCCCTTCCGTCCCCGTCAGCGGCCGCGCCAGTCCGGCGCGATAGACCTTGGCCACATGGCGTTTGGGACTGATCACCCGGTGCAGCAGGTCGCCGTCGTCGGTCAGCAGCAACAGGCCGCTGGTCTGCTTGTCCAGCCGTCCGATGGTCGAGATGGCCGGATCGCGCCGCCGCCACCGGCCCGGCAGGATATCATAGACCAGCGCGCCCTCTTCCTTATGGGAACAGGTCATGCCCAGCGGCTTGTTCAGCAGGATCACCAGACCCTGCACCGGATCCAGCGGCTCCCCGTCGATCTCCATCCGGCTGGGCAGGTCCGGCGTCACGGCGATCCGCCTCGACACGTCGGTAAGGTCCGCGCCGTCCAGCAGGATCCCGCCCGCCTTGGCCATCCGCGCCATCTCGGCCCGCGACCCGTAGCCCATCGAGCCGAGCAGTCGATCGACGCGCGACGTGGGGGTCTTGGTCATGTCGCACCCCCGACGCCCGTCATCCTAGGGCTTGTCCCTAGGATCCAGACTCCCGGTGCGTCGGCAGACAGCACTCTCGTCGAACACCGGGAGTCTGGATCCTCGCCACAAGGGCGAGGATGACGGCTCAGAGAAGAGCGCCTCACTTCACCGCCTCGAACAGCTTGTACCCGCCCTCGTCGGCGACCAGTCGCACCCGGCCGAAGGCGGCGTTCAGCTCGGCCTCATAGGGCAGGTGCCGGTTCGCCACGATCCAGGCTGTCCCGCCCTTCTTCAGCAGTTCCGCCGCCTTGCGGATAAAGGCCTGGCCCAGCCGTCGATCCTCGGCCCCGCCGTCGTGGAAGGGCGGATTGCTGACGACGAAATTCAGGTCGCCTCCGGCGGGCAGGGTCCGCACATCGGCCCATTCAAAGCTCGCCCGTGGGTCTTCGACATTCTTCCGCGCCGCCTCGATTGCGCGGCGATCCAGGTCGATCAGCCGCAGGCCCGTCACCCCCGGCGACCGCAGGACCACCGTCGCCAGCGCCCCGTAGCCGCAGCCCAGATCGGCGCCCGCCCCCTTCAGCGCCGGCAGGTGTTGCGCCAACAGGGCCGAGCCCGCGTCGATCCGGTCCCAGGCGAAGATCCCTGGCTGGGACCAAGCCTCCAGCCCCGGCACGATCCGCGCCGCCCCCTCGGCTATGGCCGAGTCGATATCCGTCATCGCCTCGGGCCTGACCACGACGCAGCGGCGATGGTGCGCCTTGGCCGTCTCGCCCACCTCGACGCCGAAGCCGGTCAGCTCCTTCTTCAGCCGCGACCCGCCCTTGTCCTTCAAGGCCATGACGTCCAGCCGCCCCCCGACCTTCAGCGCCCTCAGCGCCAGGGCCAGGGTGTAGCGCCGCTCCAGCACGCCGGGCGGGGCGTAGATCATGATCTCGTCGACCGAGCCTTCGCTCACAGCCTCCAGGGCGGTCGAGCCGGGGATCAGGGGCGAGACTTGGATCGCGGCGCCGGCGCCGGCGCTGGGCGGATCGAAGACGACCGGCGGTCGGCCGTAAAGAAGCGTGCTCATGCCCCGCCCCTTAGAGGCTGGGGGCGAAAATCGCCAGCCGGGGCGTCAGAACCCCGCCTGCAACAGGGCCAGACCGACCACCCCGACCACGATCCGCCACCAGGCGAAGGGGCCAAAGCCGTGCTTGGAGACGAAGTCCAGCAGGAAGCGCACCACCACCAGGGCCGTCAGGAAGGCCACCACGAAGCCCACCGCGATCAGACCGACGTCGCTGAAGTCCAGCGTCTTATGGTTCTTCAATAGGTCATAGGCCACCGCCGCCCCCATGGTGGGCAGGGCCAGAAAGAAGCTGAACTCGGCCGCCGACCGCTTGTCGGTCTTCAGCAACAGGCCGCCGGCGATGGTGGCGCCGGATCGCGATACGCCGGGGATCATGGCCAGGCACTGGAACAGGCCGATCAGGAAATAGACCCGCATCGGATACTGGCTGGCGTCCAGCCACTGGGGCCGCTTGTCCATCCGGTCCAGGGCCAAGAGGATCACCCCGCCGACGATCAAGGCGACGCAGATCACCTGGGGCGTCTCGAACAGCACGGTCTTGATGAAGTCGTAGGCCAGGAAGCCGATCACCACCGCCGGGGCGAAGGCCAGCAGCAGGCCGATCAGGAACCGCCGGGCCTCCGGATCGAAGGGCCAGCGCGTCGCCAGGGTCCACAGCCGTTTGAAATAGACGCTGACGATGGCCAAGAGCGCCCCCAGCTGGATGACGATCTCGAACGTCTTGCCCGCGCTCTGGAAGCCCATGAAATGGCCCAGCAGCAGCATGTGCCCGGTGGAGGACACCGGAATGAACTCGGTCAGTCCTTCGACCAGGCCGAGAATGATCGCCGCAAGCCAGTCCGACATGAAGTCCCCGTCACAGGCCGGAGGTCAGTGCGCGCCCGGCTCGGGCCCCACATAGCGCAATCGCGCCCGGATAGGCGAGCCGTCCGTCGCCTGATCCACAGCATGGGCCAAAAGGCCGACCAGCCGCCCCAGCAGCAGCAGGTCGCCCGCTCCCGTCGGCCCCAGGTCCAGCCGTCGCGCGATCAGGGCCAGGGCCAGATGGAAGCCGGCCGGCCGGCCCGCCGCCGCCTCGCCCTCGGCGAGCAGGGCCTGGAGATCGGCCGGAAGCCCCGCCGCCTCCAACAGCGCCCGCGCCCGCGGATCGACCCGGCCGAAGGCCGCCGTCTCCTCGAAGCCCGGAACCCCGCCCTTCAGGGCCAGCCAGCGTCGCGCCGCGCCCGACGGATCGCGCCGCGCCTCCCCGACATAGGCCACGACCTCGCCCAGTTCGCCCAGAGGGGTCCCGCTCAGGGTGGTGATTCCGGCCAGGACCGCCCCGGCCAGGGGCGCGCCGCCGAAGGCCGCCGCCCGCGTCGCCAGCACCGCCTCGTCCAGACCGCAGTCGGCCCCCAGCACCAGGGCGCGGCGGATCAGAGGACTGTCGCGTTCGAACGCCTTGAAGCCGCGCGCCAGCCTCTGGTGCAGATACAGGCGCGGCCCGGGCCCGGAGACGCTGTCCACCACCTCGTTCAGCAGCGAGGCCGCCTCCTGTTTCAGGCCCGCCGGATCGTGACTGCGCAGGGAGCGGTCCTCGATCGCGCGACGGCCCAGCACGGCCAGAACCCGCCTCTGTGTCGAACCGCCGACGATCGGATCGATACGCGGCTTCAGTCCGACGAAGGGGTCCCCGTCCCGCACGTCCCACAGCAGGCGGGCCGCCGCCTCGACGGTCGCCGTCTCGGCCAGCTGCACCGCGTCCAGACCGCGATAGAACAGCCGGCCTTCGGCGATCAGGCCTACGGAGGATTGAATGTCGGCCTCGCCGCGCGCCGCCGCCCCCACGACCGGCGCCCGCACCTCGGTCTCGCCTTCGGCCCCGTCGCCGCACAGGCGGGCCACGTCGGCGGCGGCGTACAGGCTTCTGCGGGGGTCGGCGGGGTCGGGACGGGCGGCGATCCGTCCCCGACTGACATAGGCGTACAGGGTCTGGGCCTTGACCCCCAGGCGGGTCAGGGCCTCATGTCTCGCGATCCAGCGTTCGTCAGCGTCCATGCCGCCCCCACGACTACGACCGATGCCCCGTATGAACGGAAATCGACATAGCGCCGTTTCGTGTCCTTAACCCTAATGACGCGCCCGATCCAGTTGGACCAGTCCAAATGAGCGCCCCGGTTGGCTTTCCGCCACGATTGCGCGACAAGACCAGCCGATGACGACGCCGCCCGCCCCCGCCCGACCGCCCGCCCCGCCCCCTTCGGAGGATCCGCATCTGGCCACGCGCCGCATCACGCGGCTGTCGGTCGGGGCGGCCCTGACCCTGATCGCGCTCAAGGCCTTCGCCCTGGGCGCCTCCGGCTCGGTCTCCATCCTGGCCAGCCTGACGGATTCGGTTCTGGACCTGGCGGCCTCCCTGACGACCTTCTTCGCCGTGCGCTGGGCGGCCGCGCCTGCGGACGACGACCATCGCTACGGCCACGGCAAGGGCGAGGCCCTGTCGGCCCTGGTCCAGGCCGGTCTGGTCTTCGCCTCGGCCCTGTTCATCGGCTGGGAGGGGCTGCAACGCATCTTCGACCCGCGTCCTGTCACCGCCGGCGGCTGGGCGGTCGGGGTGATGATCGCCTCCATCGCCGTCACCGCCTGGCTGGTCTGGATGCAGACCCGCGCTCTGAAGACCAGCGGCTCCCTGGCGGTCGCGGGCGACCGGGCCCATTACGCCGCCGATCTGGCCTCCAATCTGGTGGTGCTGGTCGGGGTGATCTCGGGCGCCTTCCTCGGCGCGCCGGGGCTGGACGCCGCCGCCGGACTGGTGGTCGCCGTCTGGCTGTTCTGGGGCGCGATCGGCATGTTGAGGGCCGCCGCCGACCATCTGCTGGACCGCGCCGCCCCGGAAAGCGACCGCGCCGCCATCGCCCAGGCCGTCCTGGCCGACCCCCGCATCCAGGGCGTCCACCAGCTTCGCACCCGCATGGCCGGTTCGGTCATGATGATCCAGATGCATGTCGATCTGGACCCCGACCTGCGTCTGGAGGCGGCCCACGCCATCGTCGTCGAGGCCGAACGCCGCGTGCTCAGCCACTATCCCACGGCCGACATCCTGATCCACGCCGACCCGCGCGGGCGCGCCGTCGCTGCCGCCCCGTCCGAACCGGCGCCCGCCGCCGAGGCCCAGGCCCCTGCTGCGGACACGCCGCCGGCCCCGCCCAAAGGCCCCTGGTCCTGACGGCTCCGCCGTCGATGCGGTAAACGGACATTAACGGGTGCGGGCGCATCTAGGGCCTATGTCCGGCTCCTGCGTCCTGTTCCACTTCCCCTTCCAGCCCGCCTCGCGCGCGGCGCGCCTGGGCCTGGGCGAGGCGCGGATCGAATGGACCGATACGCCGGTTCGTCCGTGGGAAGAGGATTGCCCGGTCAATGATCTGAACCCCTCGGGCCTGCCGCCCGTCGTCCAGACGACCGACCGCGGTCGCCCCCTGACCCTGTGCGAACTGCCCGCCGTCCTGGGCTGGATCGAGGACCAGCAGAAGTCCCCCCTGCTCCTGCCCGCCGACCCTGCCGAACGGGCCGAGGCGCGCCGCCTGACCGGCTGGTTCGAGCGCCGCTTCACCGACGAGGTCGACGCCGTCCTTCTGCACGAGCGGATGGAGAAACCCCTGCTGAAGCTCGGCCCGCCCGAGGCCCGCGCCCTGCGCCACGGCCGCGACGCCCTGAAATCCCACCTCGCCATGCTGGAAGACCTGGTCGCCGCCCGCGACTGGCTGGCCGGCCGCCGCCTGTCCCAGGCTGACCTGATCGCCGCCGCCCACCTGTCGGTCCTCGACTATTTCGGCGAGGTCCAGTGGGCCAACTGGCCGTCGCTGAAACTCTGGTACTCCAAGCTCAAATCCCGCCCCTGCTTCCGCCCCCTTTTGGCCGACCGCTTCGTCGGCGTGCCGCCGTCGGGGTGGTATGCCGATCTGGACTTCTAAAGCGCCTCGGCCCCCAATCGCGCGATCCACAGCTTCGCTCGACTGACCAGCTCATCCTTGCGGCGCAGGTCCGAGACGTCCTCCGGCAGACGGTCCAGCTGTTCGAAGCGGAAATCCTCGGGTGCGTGCGCCTTCCAGGCCGCCTGGAGCGACCGATAGGGGCTGCCGCCGTGACGCAGCGCGAACCACAGGCCGTTCTGTTCGGTGTCGATGTGGCGGCTCTTGCCGACCCAGACCTGGCCCGTCGCGCTGCAGATCACAGCATAGACCCCGGCGATGGTCGGCCGCTCCTTATATTCCGCGATCAGGGTCTTGCGATCTGTCTGGGTCATGGCGCTCTCTTATTTATCCGGGTATAAATATGACGACTAATTTCATCCGGGTAAATACATGGGCGACGAAAATCGCAATCTGGTTCTGTTCGACGGCCCCCGCCGCATCGCCAGAGGCTCGGACGCCGCTGTAGCGGCCGCCTTGCGCAAGGCCCTGGAGGCGGCGCCTCAAGCCGCGCTGCGCGTGTTCGATCTGGCGACCGGTCGGCCGGTCGACCTGGACCTCCGCGAGACAGAAGCCGCTCCGGCCGCCAGGCGCGGCCGTCCGCGCCTGGGCGTCGCCGCGCGCGAGGTCACGCTCCTGCCCCGCCACTGGGACTGGCTGGCCAGCCAGCCGGGGGGCGCCTCGGCCGCCCTGCGGCGTCTGGTGGACCAGGCCCGCAAGACCGGCGCAGACGACGACGCGCGGCGCCGCCGCACCGAGGCCGCCTATGGCTTCATGGTCGAAACAGCCGGCGACGCCCCCGATTTCGAAGAGGCCAGCCGCGCCCTGTTCGCCGGCGACCGCGACCGGCTCGCCGCCCTGATCGCCCCGTGGTCGCCCGACATCCAGACCCAAATCCTTGAGCTGTTCGACGGCGCCGCATCGACCGAATGACCGCCCCAGAATCCTCTCCCGCTTGCGGGAGAGGCGGCCCGGCGTCCGCGCAGCGGACCAGGGTCGGAGAGGGAAGTGTCGCCAAAGGCTGAACTTCCCCCATCGTCAGCCGTCTCGCTCCGCTCGACGCGCTGACACTTCCCCCGCAAGCGGGGGAAGGTCTTCCTCGCCCGATTTCGTGCTATCCCCCGCCCCGTGTCCGACCGCCTGAAAACCTTCATCCGCCAGCGCGCGGCCGAGCTCGGCTTCGACGTCTGCCGCTTCGCCTCGGCCGCCGACGCCTGGCCGGCGGGCGAGCGGCTGCGGCGTTTCGTGGACGAGGGCCGGCATGGCGACATGGAATGGATGGAAACGACGCTGGATCGCCGCGCACACCCCACCGCCATGTGGGACGAGGCCAGGACCGCCATCGTCCTGGGCATGAACTACGGCCCCGACGACAACCCGCTGGACCAGCTGGCCGACCGCTCGGCCGCCTATATCTCGGTCTATGCGCGGGGCGACGACTATCATGAGGTGATCAAGGGCCGGCTGAAACAGCTGGCGGGCCAGATCGCCGCCCGCAACGGCGCCGACATCAAGGTCTTCGTCGACACCGCCCCCCTGATGGAAAAGCCGTTGGCCCAGCGCGCCGGACTGGGCTGGCAGGGCAAACACACCAATCTGCTCAGCCGCACCCACGGCAACTGGTTGTTTCTGGGCGTGATCCTGACCGCCGCCGATATCGAGCCGGACGCGGCCGAGACCGAACACTGCGGCCGCTGCACCGCCTGTCTCGACGCCTGCCCCACCAAGGCCTTCCCCGCCCCGTTCCAGCTCGACGCCCGACGCTGCCTCTCCTACCTGACCATCGAATTCGGCGGTCCCTGGCCGGTCGAGTTCCGCACCCTGACCGGATCGCGCATCTATGGCTGCGACGACTGTTTAGCCGTCTGTCCGTGGAACAAGTTCGCGCAAGAGGCCCGCGAGATCCGGCTTCAGCCCCGCCCGGCCCTTGAAAGCCCACGCCTGGACGACCTGCTGGGGCTGGACGACCCCGCCTTTCGCGCCCTCTTCGCCAAGAGCCCGGTCAAGCGGATCGGCCGGGATCGGTTTCTGAGGAACGTGCTCTACGCCGTGGGAAACTCGGACGACGCGACGCTGATCGCCCCGACGAAAGCCTTGCTGGCTGACCCCTCGCCCCTGGTGCGCGGCGCCGCCGTCTGGGCCCTGTCGCAGCTGACGCCGCCCGCCGAATTTGCGGCCTTGGCCCAGGCGACGACCGAAACCGATCCCCAGGTTCTGGAGGAATGGCGGCGGTCCGAAACGGCTTGGTCCTCATGACCCACGCGATGGACGGACGCGATTTCAAAAGCTTGCTCGAAATCAGCGCTCTTCAACCCACCGCGCGCGCCGAGACGGTTATACTGCCGTCCTGATCTTTGACATTCACCGCAACGCTGCGAGCCGATCGCAAAAATCTGCACGAAAGTGCACTCAAAAAATTCGCAGTGCACTTTTCGTCTCCTCCCCACGACGTGGGGAGAAGACGGATCGTGCGGGCCTCACCCCATCGCGGTCCCGACGCCCGATCCGCCGCCCGGCGCCTTGGCCACGTCCAGCAGCTTCAGCCGGAAGATCAGGACCGAATTGGCCGGGATCTTGGGGCTGGCGCGTTCGCCATAGCCCAGCTCGGGCGGCACATAGAGGATCCATTCGTCACCGACATGCATCTTCTGCAAGGCCTCGGTCCAGCCCTTGACCACCTCCTCGGGGGTGAAGATGGCCGGCGCGCCGCGCGCGAAGGAGCTGTCGAAGACGGTGTCGTCGATCAGCTTGCCCTCGTAATCGACCTTGACCAGGTCGTTGCGGTCCGGACTGACGCCGCCGGCCGGGCCCGACTGGACGACCTTGTACTGAAGCCCGCTGGGCAGGGTGACGACGCCCTCCTCCTTGGCGTTCTTCTCCAGAAAGGCGACGGCCTCGGCCTTGCCCGCGTTCGGATCGACCGGCTCGGATCGGCCGCAGCCCGCCAGCAACACGGCCGCCAGCAGCGCCGCCCTACCCCATCCGAAGTTCATAGCCGCGTTCCTTCAAGGCCTCGCCGATCTCGTCGGCGTGGGTGCTATCGCGCGTTTCGACCATGATGTCGAACTCCGCCCCCTTGGCCGGCACGTCCAGGGCCAGACGGTTGTGGACCACGTCGATGATGTTTCCGCCCAGGCCGCCGATCACCGCCGCCATGGCCGACAACATGCCCGGCCGGTCGTCGCCCAGGATGCGATAGACGATCAACCTCCGTTCACGGACCATCTCGCGGTTCAGCACCACCGCCAGCATCCGCGGGTCGATATTGCCCCCGCACAGCTCCAGCCCGACCTTCATCCCCTTGAACCGATCAGGATAGGCCAGAAGCGCCGCCAGACCGCCGGCGCCCGCCCCCTCCGACACCGTCTTCTCATAGGTGACGTAATAGGAGACGGCCCGTTCGAAGTCCGCCTCCTCGCAGACGAAGACCTCGTCGATCAGCGGATTGGCCAGGGCGAAGGGGATGTCGCCGACCGCCTTGATGGCGATCCCCTCGGCTATGGTCTGGCCGGTGCAGACCGGGGGCTTTCCGGCCCGTTTGGCGGTGAAGGAGGGATAGCGCGCCGCCTCCACCCCGAAGACCTTGATGTCCGGCTTCATCGCCTTGGCCGCGATGGCGCAGCCGGCGATCAGGCCGCCGCCGCCGATCGGAATGATCAGGCCCTCCAGATCCGGCGCGTCCTCCAGGAACTCGATGGCGCAGACCCCCTGGCCCGCCACTATGCCTTCGTCGTCGAAGGCCGAGACGAAGACGTAGCCCTTCTCCGCCTCCAGCCGCTTGGCCGCCTCGGTCGAGCCGGTGAAGTCCAGCCCCTCGATCACCACGGTCGCCCCGTGCGACCGGGTGCCGTTGATCTTGGCGAAGGGCGTGCCCTCCGGCATCACAATGGTGACCGGCACCCCCAGCCGTCCGCCGTGATAGGCCAGGGCCTGGGCGTGGTTGCCGGCGCTGGCCGCGACCACGCCGCGCTTGCGCTCCTCGGGGGTCAGCATCAGCAGCCGGTTCAGCGCGCCGCGCTCCTTGAAGCTGCCGGTGAAGTGCAGATTGTCGAACTTGACCCAGACCTCGGCCCCCGTCAGCTGCGACAGCTTGCGGGAATAGCGGGCGGGGGTGCGGTCCACCTGACCGGCGATCCGGCCCTGGGCCGCCTCGATATCGGCGAAGGTGACGGTCATATAGGCGGGCTCCAGTACTGCCTGCCGGGCGCTGCGCCCGAGCATTTCCGCCGCCTCTTTCGCGCTTTGTCGGTTCCGGGTCCAGAGGGTGCAACCTTGACCGTGGCGAGGGCGTTGTGGGTCGTGCGATGGACCGTCGCATCCCGGCCCTTCCCCTGGGGCCGGATTCTCGGAAGGAAGCCCCCATGTCGATCCGCCCCCTCGCCCTGGCCGCCGTCGCGGCCGCCGCCCTTTCGGCCTGCGCCCCCACGACCTTCCCCGCCGGCGCCCCGACCGGCGGCCCCGCCGCCTTCAACGCGGCCGACTTCGCCTGGTCCCAGCGCACCGGCCAGGCCGCCATAGAGGGCCGCGTCGCCTACGCCCAAGACGGAAAGTCCTACGCCTGCGTCGCCTCGGCCGGCCTGACGCCCGAGACCCCCTATACCCGCGCCCGTTTCCGCACCCTCTACGGCTCCACCGACCGGGCCGCCGTCCCCGCCGCCGTGGTGCGGGCCCGCACCGTGCCCGACGCCAGCGCCGACTACACCGGCTTTGTCCGATCCGAGCCCTGCCGCGACGGCCGGTTCCGTTTCAGCGACCTGCCCGACGGCGGCTGGTTCCTGATCGTGCCGGTGCGGACGGGCGACGAGCCGCCCCTGGTCCTGATGCGGCGCGTTGACACGCGCGGCGGCCGCGTCGTCAACGTCACCCTGTAAGCTGATCCGTAGCGTCCCCACGATCCTCCGCCCGGCGAACCGCCGGGCCCCGTTCAGGGAGACTGACATGAGACCCGCCCCGATCCTCGCCGTCCTCCTCCTGTCGTCGGCCGGCCTTTCGGTCGCCGCCCCGACCCAGGCCCAGGCTCAGACCTATTCCAGCTACGGCTCCTACCGGACCTATGAGTACGGCTATGGTCATGAGGACCGGGCTTGGCGCCGCGACGCCCACCGCCGCTACGACTTCAACGGCCAGGCGGATCGGCCGGGCGACTATCGCTGCGACCGCTATTGGGACGCCGGCCGCAGCGACTGCGGCGCCGCCTGGCGCGACCAGCGGCCGGTCCGCGATCGGGCCTGGAGCGATCGCCGCTGGGCGCCGGATTACGGCCATGGCCGCCCCGGCGTCTATCCCGGCGCCTACGGTCGCCCTGACCTGATCTATCCCGGCGGCGGCGTCGGCTACGGCCAGGACTATGGACGGGGTTACGGCTACGGCGCGGCGCGCGATCCCTATCGCGTCGCCTGGTGCCGCGCCTCCTATCGCTCCTATGACCCGGTCGGCGGCTACTACCGCACCTACGACGGGCGACTGGTCTTCTGCGGCTGAGCCGCAGAACCGTCTTCGTACGGATGAAGCTCACGAAGTTGCGATTCCGGTAACGGGGATCGCCATCTTCTGGCCGCGACCGGCCCCGACTTATCCCCGCCTGTCGCCGAAGATCAGGGGAGGGTCTTGATGTCCCAGCATAATATCATCGGGTCCGAAGCCTTCACCCGGGGTCCGATGATCCTGGTTCGCCAGTATCGGGCGGGCGGCGCGCGCCGTCGCCGCGCCCGAACGGCGGCCGCCTTCATCGCCGGGGCGACCGCCATGCTGCTGGCCGGCCTGGTCGGAGCGGCCGTGGTCTACGGCCCCGGCCTGGCAGGCTGATCGAGAGGCGCGGCTCAGGCCAGCCAGACCATCATCCGCGTGTCCGCCTCGGCGCCCCGCGCGCGGCTCCAGGCGCGGCGGGTCTCTCCCGTATAGAGAAAGCCCGCCTTCTCCAGCACCCGGCCCGACGCCGGATTGTCGGCGAAATGGCCGGCGACCAGGGCGCGCCGCTTCCACCGCCGTCCGGCCCAGACAAGGGCGCCGTCCAGCGCCTCGGTCGCAAATCCGCGCCCCCAATAGTCTCTGCCGATCCAATAGCCGGTCTCGGGCACCCGGTCCTCGCCTTCGAACAGGCCGATCACCCCGATCGGCCCTTCCGCCTCATGCTCGATGACGAAGGTGTTGGCCCGCGCCGGGTCCTGGGAGGCGACCTGAATGACGAAGTCTTCCGCATCCTCGATGCGGAACGGGTGCGGCATTCGCTTGGTCATGCGCGCAATGTCCAGATCATTGGCCAGGGCCGCGATGCGCGGCGCGTCCTGCGGCGCAGGGGCGCGCAGGATCAGGCGCCGGGTCTCCACGACGGGAGAGGTTTCGATGACGCACATGGCGTTCGCCTCCGTTCGGACCGCCTCCTTGGAGGGCTCGGGCGGTCTTCGAGGCGGGGAAACGCAAACGGGGAGCCTGGTGATCCAGACTCCCCGCGGAATAGTTCCCTGGTCCGGATCGGCTGCTTCGGTGAGCAACGCGATCCGGAGTGTTCCAGACTGCGTTACTCGGCGGCGAGCGCCTGGGCGGCGTCGTCATTCGCCGCAAGGATCGACACGTAACAACGGCCGCCGCGTTTGGTGGTGAACTTCACCGCACCGTTCGTCAGGGCGAACAGGGTGTGGTCGCGGCCCATGCCGATGTTCTCACCCGGATGGAAGGTGGTGCCGCGCTGACGCACGATGATGTTGCCGGCCAGCACGCGCTCGCCGCCGAACTTCTTCACGCCGAGGCGCTTCGACTCAGAGTCGCGACCGTTGCGCGACGAACCGCCGGATTTCTTGTGAGCCATCTTGCCGCTCCGTCTTTCCTGAGCGTCCTACCGGCCTGTCGGCCTATTTGAGGACGTCTCTCTTAACTGGTCTGGCGCCGGGGCGCCGGTGAATGTCTTAGGCTTCGTCGCCGGCGGCTTCAGCCTTGGGCGCGGCCTTCTTCTTGGCCGGGGCCTTCTTGGCGGGAGCCGAGCTCTCGACCACGGCGGCCTTGACGTCGGCGCCGTCGGCTTCGGTCACGACCGTCTCGGTCGAACCCAGCGACGAGGTCGCGCCGCGGGTCGCGAGACCGCGGGCCCGCAGATTGATCTCGGCCTTGGTGATCAGCTCCACCTTGCCGTCCCACTTGGCGGACTGGCCGGCGCCTTCGATGCCGGTGATGCGCAGGACCGATTCCATCTGGCGATGGCCGTTGGTGCGGCGATAGCCCTGGCGACGGATTTTCTTGAAGATCTTGATCTTCTCACCCTTGCGGGTCTCGATCAGGGTTGCGCCGACGAAGGCGCCGTCGACCAGGGGCGCGCCCACGGTCACGCCGTTGTCGCCGCCCAGCATCAGGACGCTGTCGAACTTCAGCTCAGCGCCGGCGTCGCCGTCGAGCTTTTCGACGACGATGGTGTCGCCCGGTTGAACCCGGTACTGCTTGCCGCCGGTCTTGATCACCGCGTACATGTTGAAGCCTCAGCGCAAACGCAAAAAAGAATACGCCCTCCGGGAGGACCCCCGGGGGCGAAGAGCGGCGACATATACGGAAGGGCGTCTCAGAGTCAACGCCGAACCGGCCGCTTTTATCGTCAGTCCAGCGCGCAGATGTCCGGCAGGCCGCGCAGGCCGCCGGCGTTGTCCAGGCCGTAGCCGACCAGAAACCGGTTTGGAGCCTCCCAACCGACGAAGTCCGGCTCGGGCGCGCGGGGGGCGGGCCAGGGCTTGCGGGCGAAGACGCAGGTCAGGACCTCGGACGCCCCGCCTTCGCGCGCGATCCGCGCCGCCTCGGCCAAGGACAGGCCGGTGTCGAAGACGTCGTCCAGGATCAGCACCTTGCGCCCGGCGATCGGCCGCTGGAACGGCGCATAGACGTCGATCGCGCCCCGGCTGGTCTTCTCGTCCCCATAGGAGGCGAGCCAAAGCGCGTCGAAACGAAGGTTGCGGCCGATGCGGGACAGGGCGCGAGTCAGGTCGGCGGCGAACCACAGCCCCCCGGTCAGAAGCACGGCCGCCACCGTCTCGTCATCGGTGACGGGGGCGATGCGGGCGGCGAGGTCCGCCACGATACGGGCGATGTCGGCCTCGGCCAGGAGAACGGTCGGCGTGGGGGAGGGATCAGCCATGAGAGGCGGATACCGCCTCCCCATGAGCCCTGTCCACCGTCGCGAGGGGTCGGGCCTCGATCGGAGCAGGCTGACGCTCGCCCATCCCCGGCGCCACCGCCGAGCGCAGGCCGTTGGAGGCCGGCGCCAGTTCCGCATGGGCGTCGGCGGGCGCATGGCCCTCGGAGGCGGCGGCCGGCGCATGATCGGCCGGAGCGTGGGCGGCGGCGGGCGGCGCATGGGCCTCGGCGTGGGCCTCGACCCCATGGCCTTCGTCTCCATGGCTTTCGGGCGACCCGTAGGGAGCCGGTGCGTGGCCGTTCGGCGCGGCGGGCGGCGCCTCGACGGTGACGAAGTTGACGCCGATGTCGGCGGCGTGTCCGCCGGGGTCGGGGATCAGGACGGCGAAGCCCTGCACCTTGCCGGGCAGGACCGGCGCAGCGTCGATGGTCACCAGTTTGAAGCCGATCTCGGCGCCGTGTTCGTCCAGCAGGGCCACCCGCACCGGCGGGGCCACGATCTCGGTGTCACGCACGTTGCGCAGGGCGCCGGAGACCAGGACCATGCCGGGCCGCGAAGGAACCTCCTTGGCGCTCATGGCCTCGAAGTCGAGGCCGACGGGGTTCACCGGGGCGCCGACTGCGGCATAGGCGGCCGCGGCGCGGGGAAAGGCGTCGACCACCTCGATCCGGAACAGGAAGGCCGAGACGATCAGGCCCACGAAGACGCTGGCCAGACCGGCCCAGACCACGCCGTGGGTGGCGGCCCGACGCAGGCGTCGCTGCTGTTCGGCGCGGGCGCGGAAGGCCTTGGGCAGTTCCGGCGCCGGGGTTTCGGCCAGGCTGGCGGGCTCAGAGACGGCTTCCGGCTCGGGCGTAGAGATGACGCGCGGTTCGGGCGCGACGCTCAGCTCCAGCGGTTCATCGGGGCTCGCCCGCCATACCTCGCCGCAGGATTTGCAGCGGACCTTGCGGCCGTTCGCCCCCAAGGCGTCGTCGGGAATGAAATAGCTGGTGGCGCAGGCGGGGCAGGTCAGTATCATGTGGCTGACTGCGAGGCTGTCGCCCCCTCCCGTAAGGCGCGGTCTACGCCCTGTCCCTGAAAACAAACCCTATGCCGTCCCCGCCCCCCAGCGCCGCCGATTCCGCCCCCGTCGCCGAGACCGCCCGCCTGTCGGGCGTGGGTTTCGGCTATGCGGACGCGCCCGACGTGCTGCGAGACGTTAACCTCATTCTGACGCGAGGCTCTTTCCACTTCCTTACCGGACCGTCCGGCGCCGGAAAGTCGTCGCTGCTGCGGCTTCTGACCCTGGCCGACCGGCCGACGAAGGGAAGCCTGCGCCTGTTCGGGACCGACGTTTCACACATCGACCGGCGCGACATCCCCGCTTTTCGGCGCCGCATGGGGGTGGTGTTTCAGGATTTCCGCCTGCTGGACCATCTGTCCGCCTTCGAGAACGCCGCCCTGCCGCTGCGGCTGGCGGGCGGGCGCGAGGCCGACTACGCCGCCGATGTCGAAGAGATGCTGAAATGGGTCGGGCTGGGCCGCCGGATGGACGCCCGTCCGCCCGCCCTGTCCGGCGGCGAGAAGCAGAGGCTGGCCATCGCCCGCGCCGTCATCACCCGTCCCGGCCTGATCGTGGCGGACGAACCGACCGGCAGCGTGGACGCCGTCATGGCCGACAAGCTGCTGCGTCTGTTCCAATCGCTGAACCGCCTGGGGGCCACCGTCCTGATCGCCAGCCACGATCAGGCCCTGGCCGAACGGTCGGGAGCCAAGGTTTTGAAGCTGGACCAGGGCCGGTTGAGCGAAGCCGGCAGGATGGCCGCATGACGCCGTCGATCCTGGCCCGGAGCCTTCCCCGACGTCGACCCGGCCTGCTGCCCCCCGCCGCTGCGGGCGAGCCCTGGCTGATGACGGTCATCGCCGTCCTGTGTTTCCTGGCCTGTCTGGCCGCCGTCGCCGCCTCGGCCGCCGATCGGGCCGCCCACGGCTGGGCGCGTCAACTGGGGGCGGAGGCGACCGTCCAGGTGCGGCCCCGCGTCGGCGAAAGCGGCGACACCGCCGCCGCCCGCGCCGCCGAAACCCTGGCGGGCGTCAACGGCGTCGAAGAGGCCGCCGCCCTTGACCGCAAGGCGGCCGAGGATCTGCTGCGGCCCTGGCTGGGCGACGCCGTCCTGCCCGACCTGCCCCTGCCGCATCTGGTGACGGTCCGGCTGGACCCCGACGCCCCGGCCAGCGCCGTGACCCTGAGCCGCGCCCTGGCCGAGGCCGGTCTGGACGCCACGGTGGACGACCACAGTCTGTGGCGAGGCGAGGTCGAACGGTCGGCCGCCCTGATCACCGTTCTGGCGGGCGCGGCCTTCCTGGCGATCGCCTTCGCCGCCGCCGCCGCCATCGCCTACGCCACCCGCGCCGGCCTGGCCGCCGGCCGGGGCGTGATCGAGACCCTGAGCCTGAACGGCGCGACCGACGGGCGCATCGCCTGGCTGTTCCAGCGGCGGTTCGCCCTGATCGCGGCCGGCGCCGGCGCCGTCGGCGCCGTGCTGGCGGCCCTGCTTCTGGCCTTTGTGCGGTTCCTGGGCGGATCGGGCGGCCTGACCCAGGCCCTGCCCGTGACCTGGGGGGATCTGCTGTTGCTCTCGCCATGTCCGCTGCTGGCGGCTACGGTGGCGCTTGTCGCGGCCAGATTCGCCGCCATGCAGGTGCTGGGCTCAGGCAGGGGGAAGGCATGAGACTGCTCGTCGTCATCGGCATCGTCGCCCTGATCTGGCTGGTCGGCCTGTTCGCCTTCGCCCATCGGGTGCGCGAACTGACCCCGGCGGAAGAGCCCGCCCCCGCCGACGCCATCGTGGCCCTGACCGGCCCCTCGTCCGAACGGGTCAACGCCGCCATACGCCTGTTGGAGCAGGGAAAGGGCGAACGGGTGCTGATCTCGGGCGTGAACCGCGAGGTCCGCCGTCGCGAACTGCGCGAACTGACCCCCGGCTCGAGCCGCCTGTTCAACTGCTGTGTCGATCTGGGCTTCGAGGCCGAGGACACGGTGGGCAACGCCCAGGAGATCGCCGCCTGGGCGCGGGCCAAGGGCTATGACCATCTGATCGTCGTCACCTCGGACTATCACATGCCCCGCTCCCTGGTGGAGATCCGGGGCCAGGCGCCGGGGGTGAAACTGACCCCCTACGCCGTCTCGACCCCGTCGCTGGACAATCGGCACTGGTGGCGCGCGACGGTCACGGCCCGGCGGATGACCCTGGAATATATGAAATACCTCGCCGCCCTGGGGCGCGAGGCCGTTCGGCGGCTCAGCCGAGACGCCCCAAACCCAGCCCCAGCCTCAGCCTCAGAGCCCGAAGCTTCCGTCCCGACCGAAAAGGCCCCCGCCTAAGTGAACACCCTGCGTTCCCTGCTCTTCACCGCCTGGCTCTATCTGTCGATGCCGATCATCGCCATCGGCCTGTCGCCCGTGCTGCTGGCGCCGCACCGCTATGTTCAAGGCGTGTGCAAGCTGTGGGCGCGGGTCGCCCTGTTCGGCCTGCGCTGGATCGCCGGAGTCAGGGTCGAGGTGCGCGGGCTGGAGAACGCCCCGACCGGGGCCGCCCTGATCGCCTCCAAACACCAGGGGATGCTGGACATCGTCGCCCTGCTGGCGGTCCTGCCCGACGCCTGTTTCGTCATGAAGAAGGAGCTGATGCCCCTGCCCTTCTTCGGCTGGTTCGCCTGGCGGTCCAAGATGATCGCCGTGGATCGCGCCGGTCACGCCAAGGCGTTGAAGGACATGACGCGCCAGGCCAAAGACCGCCTGGCCGAGGGCCGCCAGATCGTCATCTTCCCTGAAGGCACGCGCAACGCACCCGGCGTCCCCGGCGATTACAAGCCCGGCGTCGCGGCCATCTATCGCGATCTGGAGGGGCCCTGCTGGCCCGTCGCCACCAACTCGGGCGTCCACTGGCCCGCCCACGGCTTCCGCCGCTATCCGGGGACGGTGGTGTTCGAGTTCCTGGAGCCGATTCCCGCCGGACTGAAACGCGGACAGATGATGGCGTTGCTGGAAAGTCGCATCGAGACGGCTTCCGCCGCCCTGTTGGAGCCAAAGGCCGCGCTCGAACGTATGGGGTGACCGATCCCGTACGAGGAAGCTCCCCCATGTCCCTGCGCCGCCTGGCCCTGACCGCCGCCGCCTTCACCGCCGCCGCCCTGACCGGGGGCGCCGCCCTGGCCCAGTCCCAGCCCTATGAGCAGATCCGCCCCGCAGCCGACGGCTGGACCGTCGATCTGGGCGTCGGCGCCCTCTACAGCAAGGACAGCGGGGGCGACACGGGCTCTGAGACGCGGGTCGTGCCCTGGGTCTCGGCCAACTATCGCGACGTCGTCTATCTGAACGCCATCGACGGCCTGGGCTGGAATGCGGTCAAGACCGACAGCTTCCGCGCCGGGCTGCAATTGCGCCCCCGCTTTTCGCCGGAAGACATCGAGGGCCTGGACCTGGATCGGCCCGACTTCGGCGCCGACGTCGCCGCCTACGCCTTCCAGCGCCTGCCGGGCAATATCGTCGTCGGCGGCCGGGTCAGCCGCGATGTGACCGACGTCAGCGAAGGGACTGAATACTACGCCTCGGTCGGCCATCAGCGGGTGACGCCGATCGGCCTGATGAACGTCTCGGTCTATGCGCGCGGCGGCGACGCCAAACTGGCCGACGCCTATTACGGCGTCAGCGCCGAAGAGGCCGCCCGCAACGGCATCGCCCCCTATTCGCCGGGCAGCGGCCTGCAAGGGGCGGGCGCCAGCCTGTTCCTGCTGGTCCCGCTGAACGACAAATGGGGCGCCGGCGCCCTGGTCAACTATGAACGCCGCCTGGGCGACGTGGCCGACAGCCCCCTGTCTGAGGAAGACGACACGATCCGCACGGGCGTCTTCTTCGCCCGCCGTTTCGGCGGCTGAGGCGGGATGCGGCGACCGATCAGGTCGCCGCGAACTCGCTCAGCGCGTCGATGACGGCGCGGTTCTGGTCTTCGGTGCCGATGGTGATCCGCAGACCCTGCGGCAGGCCGTAGCCGCCGACCGGGCGGACGATGATCCCCTTGCCGTTCAGATAGTCGCTGGCCGCCGCCGCCCGTTCGGCCGTCTCGAACAGCACCAGGACGAAGTTGCCCGCGCTGGGCAGGACCTCCAGGCCGAAGCCGCGCAGGGCCTGGGTCAGGCGCGGTTTCCACGTGGCGATCAGTTCGCGCGACGCCTGCTGGTGCGCCTCGTCGGCCAGGGCCGCCGTCGCCGCCTCAAGCCCCGGAACCGAGACGTTGAACGGCAGGCGGATGCGGTCGATCGCCTCGGCCACCTTCAGCGGCGCATAGCCGAAGCCGATCCGCAAACCGCCCAGGCCGTGGATCTTGGAGAAGGTGCGGGTGACGACGATGTTCTCGGCGTCCTTGGCCAGGGGGAAGGCCGTCTCCCAATCCGGCTCGGTCACATATTCGGCATAGGCCTCGTCGATCACCAGAATGACGTGAGCCGGCAGGGCCGCGTGCAGGCGGCGGATTTCTTCGCCGGAGTTGTAGCTGCCGGTCGGGTTCGACGGATTGGAGACATAGACGATCTTGGTCCGCTCATCGACCTGGGCCAGAAGCGCGTCCACCTCGGCCTTGTAGTTCGGCTCGGGCGCCAGCTTGACCTCGGCCTCGCAGGCCTTGGCGCTGATGCGATAGGCCAGGAAGCCGTACTGGCCGCAGACGATGTTGTCGCCCGCGGTCAGATAGGTCTGGTTCAGCAGGGCGAAGACCTCGTCCGAGCCGTTGCCGAAGATCAGCCGCTCGGGCTCCAGCCCGTGGGTCTGGGCCACGGCGGTGCGCAGCTTGGTCGCCCGCCCGTCCGGATAGATGTGGATGTTGCGAACCGCCGCCTCATAGGCCGCGCGCGCCTTTTCCCCGGCGCCCAGCATGTTCTCGTTGGAGGACAGCTTCATCGGTTCGGCGACGCCGGCGATGGACGACTTGCCCCCGACATAGGGGGCGATGTCGAGGATGCCGGGCTTGGGCTGGGGGCCCTGGGGCGCGTCGGTCATGGAAAACCTTGATCTCAGAAGATGGGGGCGGCGCCGATGACGCCGGTCAGGCGGCCGGGGGCGTTCGTCAGCCGCCCGTCCTCGGCCTGCACATAGCCTGCCAGGGCGAACAGCTTCAAGCCGCCTGCCGCAGCCAAAGGATCGGCGATCAACCCGGCCTCGCCCATGGCCTCAACGATCTTAGTGTCGGACCAGCCGCTGTCGGTGACCCAGAAGGTCCGATCCTCGCCGGTCGGCCCGGACCCCTCGCGCGTCACCAGAAAGGCTTGGGGACGGGCGCGGGCGTCGTCCGGCAGGGCCCCGGCGATCTTCAGCTCCGGCCGGGCCAGGAGCCGACCCCACCAGGGACGATCGGACGACAGGTCGATCAAAGCCCGCGCCCCGTCCTCGGCGGCCTTCAGCGCCTCCTCGGCCGGCAGAGGCCGCCCGCCCAGGCCGTAGCGATCGGCCGCCAGCACCTGAGCCAGGCCGCCGCTGGTGATCAGGGACGGCCCGGCGGCGGCCTCGATCCGCCCCCACAGGGCCTTCAGCACCTTCGTATCGCCAGGCTGCGCCCCAGCCAGAAGCGCGCGCAGACTCAGGACCGAGGCGTCCAGGCGCGTCCTGGGGCCGGCGGCCAGGCGCGCCCGCACCGCCTCGACCACCGCGCGGTCCAGGGCGTCCAGGGCCGCATCGGCCGGGGGCTCGTTCAGGAACGCCATCAAAACAGCTTGGGCGCAGGGGCCAGGGCGAAGGGCCCCAGCCAGGTCCGGCCGTCGCGGAAGACCAGGGTCAGCGGAACCTCTTCGCCCCCGGCCGCCTGGGCGGCGCCCGCCGCTGCGGCGGCCCCGGCCGCGCCCAGACGTTCGCCGGGCCGGCTGCGGCTTTCCAGCAGGCCCGAAAGCGCCGGCAGCGGCTTTTGGGACTGGACCGTCACCTGGCCGGTCAGCCGCCCGTCGGCGTCGGCCCTCAGAACGTCGCTGCTCAGGGTGGCGCGGCTTTCGCCGGCCTGAAGATCGCCGCGCAGATTGCGGAAGGTCCCGCCGCCCTTGGTCCAGGCGGAAAAGACCCCTGCGGCGTCGCCCCCCTTCAACAGACTGGCCTGACCGATCGTGGCCTCCAGCTGGGTCGTCAGCTGCCCGTCCTGGGCGAAGCCCTCGACCGGCCCGTCGCGCCGTCCCTGGCCGTCGACCAGTCGGAACATGACGTCGATGTCGTCGGTCGCGACGGTCGAGCCTTCCAGATGCGGCCGCGTGTAGAATTCGATCCGCGCCGCCCGGGCGATGGGGAAGGGCTCGCCCTGGGGCAGGGCCGTGAAGATCGGATTGACCAGCTCCAGCGCCAGATTGGGCCAGCGCTGGTCAATGCCGCTGGCGCTCATGCGGATCGCATCGCCGTGGACCGCCACCTTGCCCTTGCCGGCGCGGGTCAGGACCAGCCCCTCCGGCGCCGCGACCACCCATTTGGTCGGCTGATAGGCGTTGGCCTCGGCCTCCAGCTCCGGCGCCGCCAGGGCCAGGCCCGAAGGCGCGGCCACGGTGACGTGGGTCAGGCGCACATGGGCGCGGAACGGCCAACCGACGATCCGCTTGTCGGCGTAGCGGACCTCCCACCCCTGCTGGCGCAGCTTCGCCGCCTGGGCCTCCAGCCCCGCGTCGATCCGGCGGGTCAGATAGAACCACCAGCCCGTCCAGGCGGCCAGGGCGATCAGCACCAGGATGAAGGGGCCGTAAAGGCCGGCGCGGCTGTGTCGCGGGGTCGAAGGCTGGGTCATGCAAACTCCGGTTTAAGGCCGCTATAGCCCAACCGACCCCGGCCGCATAAGGCGTCAGGCCGTCAGATCGACCAGACGCGCGGCCGCCGCCCGCACCGCCTCGTCCGGCGCCAGACCCAGCAGCAGCCCCCTTTGGCCGCCGTTGATCAGGATCTGGTCGAACAGCGCCGCCGTCTCGTCGAACAGGGTCGGCACGGCCTTGCGCTGACCGAAGGGACTGACCCCGCCGACCTTGTAGCCCGTCAGCCGTTCGGCGTCGGCCGGCTTCATCATCTGGGCCGATTTGGCGCCGAGGGCGGCGGCCAGCTTCTTCATGCTGACCTCGGCGTCGGAGGGAATGACGACGCAGGCGGGCGCCCCGTCCGCCAGGGTCATCAGGGTCTTGAACACTTCTTCCGGCGGCCGCCCCAGGGCTTCAGCCGCCTGAAGCCCCGTGCGCGGCGCATCGGGATCATAGGAATAGGGAAACAGTTCGAACGCGACGCCCGCCTTGGCGAGGGCGACGGTGGCGGGCGTGGTCTTCGACATCTCAATCGGTCTCGGTCTGCGGCGTCGTCTGAAGAAAGTCACGGGTCAAGGCGACGGCGTCGGCCAGACCCATGCGCTGCACCTCTATCCCAGGCGGCAGGCTGGCGAACAGCCGCGTCGGGGTGGCGGCGTCCAGCATCAGGAAGACCCCCTTGTCGTCCGCACGGCGGATCAGCCGGCCGAAGGCCTGGGCGATGCGGGCGCGGGCCAGGGCGTCGTCATAGCCCCTGCCCTGCCCGAACTGGCCGCCCAGCCGTTCGCGCCGCGCCTTGTGCAGCAGGTCCGGGCGCGGCCAAGGCGCGCGATCGAAGGCGAGGACTCGCAGCGACCGGCCCGGCACGTCCACCCCGTCCCGCACCGCGTCCGTGCCCAGCAGGCAGGCGTTCTCCTCGACCCGGAACATGTCGACCAGGGCGCCCACCTCCAGCGGATCGACGTGCTGGGCGTACAGCGGCACTCCGGCTTTCGCGAGGTCCGGCCCCAGCCGCTCATAGACCGCCTTAAGACGTCGGATGGCGGTGAACAGGCCCAGGCCCCCGCCCCCGGCCGCCAGGAACAGCTCACGCATCGCCGCCGCCGTCTGGCGCGGATCGTCCTTGACCAGGTCGTTGACGACGATGACCCGGCTGCTGGCCGCATAGTCGAACGGGCTCTCGACCTTCAGGGTGCGCGGCGGCTCGATCAGCCGGGCCGAGCCGGTCCTGAGCCGCGCCAGATCGAACGGATCGTCCTGCAAGGGGTCCGACAGGGTCGCCGAGGTCACCAGCACCCCGTGCGAGGGCGCGATCACAGCCGCCTCCAGCGGGACGGTGGGATCGATCCAGTGGCGGCGCAGGGCCACGTCGTGGATGCGGCCGAAGGCGGTCTCGGCCGACAGCCAGTCGACGAAGTCGGGATCCGGTTCGCTCCCGCCGTCCTCCAGCGCCGCCAGCATCGACCGCCAGCCGGGCAGGGTCATGCGGGCGCGCCGGTCCAGGCCCCGCAAGGCCCCCTCGATCCGCGACCGCTGCGACCCGTCCAGTTCGGCCGCCTCGTCGTCGAGGACATCTTCCAGATGCCGTGCCAGGGCCAGAAGCGGGGCCTCGACCGCCGCCAGGGCCTGGGCGGCGGCGCGGGCCGTCTCCGCCACGGCTTCGGTCACGGGCTTGAGCGCGCACTCCATGCCGAACTCGGCCCCGCCATAGGGGGTTTCCGCCGTGCGGGCGCGCAGCTGATCCAGGGCGGCGGCTAAAAAGGCCTCGATCGGCCCGATCGGATTGACCTCACCCGAGGCCGGCGCCACCCGGCCGGACACCCCCTCCCCGGGCAGGGCGGCGGCCGCGCGGATCGCATCCTGCAGCGCCTTCAGCGCCGCCTCATTGTCCCCGACCAGATCGCCCAGCCTCTGTTCCAGCCCGCGTCCGCGCCGCCCCCGCCCCTCGGGTCCGCGAATCCAGCGGCGCAGCTCGGCCGCCTCCTGACCCGAGAGGCAGGCGGAGAAGGCGCTGTCGGCCGCGTCGAACAGATGGTGGCCCTCGTCGAAGACGATCCGCTTCAGCGCCGCCGTCTCTCCGTCCTGTTGCTGCCCCCGAGCCGAGCGCGCCCCGTCGAAGGCGGCCTGGGTCAGGACCAGGGCGTGGTTGGCGATGACCAGGTCGGCGCGACGGCTGGCGCGTATGGTCTTTTCGACGAAACAGGTGCGGTAGTGGGGGCAGGCGGCGTGGACGCACTCGCCCCGCCGGTCGACCAGATTGGCCGCACCCGCCGCATGGGCGGGCGGGACGGCGAACAGGCCCGACAGCCAGCCGGGGAAGTCGCCCCCGGTCATGTCCCCGTCGCGCGTGTGCAGCGCCCACCGACCCGCCAGCCCCAGGCCGATCAGGTCGCCGTTCCCCAGTTGGGCCGCCTGGACCATGTCCTGAAGATTAAGAACGCACAGATAGTTCTCGCGCCCCTTGCGGATCACTGTCTTGCGGCGGCGCTCGTCTGGATCGGGCCACAGAGCATGGCTTTCCCGGTCGATCTGGCGCTGCAGGGCCCGCGTATAGGTCGAGATCCAGGCCGCCCCCTGGTTCCGCTCGGCCCAGAGAGAGGCCGGCGCCAGATAGCCCAGGGTCTTGCCCGTGCCCGTCCCCGCCTCGGCCAGCAGCACCCGCGGCCGCCCCTCTTCATTACGCGGCGAAAAAGCGAAGGCGGCCTCGGCGGCGTAGTCGGACTGGGTCGGGCGCGTCTCGTCCAGACCCGAGGCCTGAAGCAGCTTCTCCAGCCGGATGCGGGCGCTCTCGCTGTCGACCGGCGCCGACCCCGCCTCGCCGCGCGGCGCCTCGTCCTCCCACTCCGTCAGCCGGCTCCAGACATCCAGACCCGACCCGCGATGCTGGCGCGCCCGCACCCCGCCCGCCTCCAGGGCCTCAACCACCCGCTCGCCCCAGGCCCAACCCGCCCGTTGCAGGGTCAGGGCCAGCACATAGGCCGCTTCACGTTGGGGATAGGCGGGCGCCGCCAGCTCACGCAGCAGCACGGCCGCCGCTTCACGCAACACCGCCGCCTGCGCCTCGGGCGACTTCGGCTCCGCCAAGCCCAGCGACAGCGCCAGCCCCGTCGGCGACGGCGCACAGAACCGCGCCGGCCGCACGAAGGCGTACAGCTCCAGCACATCCATCAGGTCGCCGGACCGAGGCGGCGGCGTCAGCCCCAGCCGCCGCGCGGTCAGCGACGCATGGGCCACCAGCACCGGCCCGCCGGTGAAGAAACCCTCGGCCGCCCCCCGCCCGATCTTCCTGGCCCCCGCCTCATCGCACACCGCCCCCGCGCCGGGCGGGGTGGCGAGCGCCGGCGGCAGATCGAGCCAGGGCTCGGCGCCGGTCAGGCGGGATTCGGCGGTGACGGATTCGTCGGACACGGCCGATAGATAGCGACCTCGGGGCTGAAACGGAACGGGAACATCTGGTTTCGCCGGCCTTCTGCCTCTATATGTCGTCCAAACGAGGAGATCGCCGTGAACAAGCCGATTGATCCCGATGCGTGGCTGGAAGCGCTCGCCGCTCGTGTCGAGGCTGACGGCCCTCAAAAGCTGGAGGTCGAAGGCCACGATCCTTTGGTCGTGATCCCCCTGAATCGGTTCCAGGAAATGCAGAAGCGCAAACCGACCATGCTGGAGATTCTCCGTGGCATGGACTGGTCCGACGTCGATCTTACCCGCGACCCCCGGCCGGCGCGCGAGGCTGATTTTTGAGGTTTCTGCTCGACACCAACGCCATCAGCGAACTGGGCAAGCCTCGCCCCGATCCCGGCTTCATGGCGTGGCACGACCAGCAGGCCGAAACTGCGGACCGGCAAGAGGGAATTTTCCTAAGCGTTCTTCTACTGGGCGAGATGGATCGCGGCATCCTGAACCTGCCTGAAAGTCCCAAGCGGGCCGAGCTTTCGAAGCGGCGGGATTTGATCCTGTCGGTTTATCGAAAGCGGATCCTGCCCGTCGATGTCGACGTCGCGCGGCGATGGGGCGCCGTCAGCGACGCACATCGGAGGCAGGGTCTGACGCCCGGCGTGATCGACGAACTGATCGCGGCGACCGCCTTAGTCCATGATCTGACCCTCGTCACGCGCAACACCCGCCATTTCGAACACAGCGGCTGCCGTCTGCTGTCGCCGTGGAGCGGATGACGACGCTTCCGCTCCTGTTCGCCGACTGGTTCGCCAGGCGCAGCTGGTCGCCTCGGCGGCATCAGCTGGAGATGGTCGCGGCGGGCCAGGCGGGGGCGCACGCCCTGCTGGTCGCGCCGACCGGCGGCGGCAAGACCTTGGCGGGGTTTCTGCCCAGTCTGATCGACCTGGCGGAACGCGGACCCAAGCCGCAGACGGGACCGGGCTCGGGCGTCCACACCCTCTATCTGTCGCCGCTGAAGGCTCTGACCACCGACGTCGAACGCAATCTGATGACGCCGATCCGCGAGATCGGGCTGAACATCCATGTCGAGACGCGGACGGGCGACACCAAACAGTCGAAACGCCAGCGCCAGCGCGACTTCCCGCCCGACATCCTGCTGACCACGCCGGAACAGTTGGCCCTGTTCTGCGCCTGGGAGGGCGCCCGGTCCTATTTCGCCGATCTGAAATGCGTGGTGCTGGACGAGGTCCACGCCATCTGGAGCGGCAAGCGCGGCGACCTGCTGTCGCTGGGTCTGGGGCGGTTGCAGAGCTTCGCACCCGGCATGCGCCGGGTGGGTCTGAGCGCGACGATCGAAGACCCGGACCTGATCCGGGGATGGCTGGCGCCGCGCTTCAATCCTCCCCCATTGGGGGAGGGGGACCGCGAAGCGGTGGAGGGGGCCGACCTTGACGCCGACTCCGAAGCAAGCCCCCCTCACCAGGCTTCGCCTGGTCCCCTCCCCCCATCGGGGGGAGATTTGGTGCGCCTGGTCAAGGGCGATCCCGGCGCTCCCGCCGTCATCGACGTGCTGATCTCCGAGGGCCATGTGCCCTGGGCGGGGCACACCGGCCGGCACGCCATCCCCGAGGTCTATGCCGCCATCCAGCGCGCCAACCTGGCCCTGATCTTCGTCAACACCCGCTGGCAGTCGGAGTTCGTCTTTCAGCAGCTGTGGGAAATCAATGATGCAAGCCTGCCCATCGGTCTGCACCACGGCTCCCTGGCCGCCGAACAAAGACGCAAGGTCGAGGCGGCCATGGCGCGGGGCGACCTGCGGGCCGTGGTCTGCACCTCGACCCTGGATCTCGGCATCGACTGGGGCGACGTCGATCTGGTCATCCAGATGGCGGCGCCCAAGGGGTCCAGCCGTCTGGTCCAGCGGATCGGCCGCGCCAATCACCGGCTGGACGAGCCGTCGCGCGCCCTCTTGGTCCCCGCCAGCCGGTTCGAAATGCTGGAATGCCAGGCCGCGCGCGAGGCGGTCGCCGACAACGCCTTCGACTGGGAGCCGATCCATATCGGCACGTTGGACACGCTGGCCCAGCATGTGATGGGCGTGGCCTGCTCCGAGGCCTTCGACATGCAGGCCCTGTACGACGAGATCACCGGCTGCGGCCCCTATCGCGGCCTGAGCTGGGAACAGTTCGAGGAGGTGGTCGATTTCGTCGCCACCGGCGGCTATGCGCTGCGCACCTACGACCGGTTCGCCCGCATCGTCAGGACGCCGGACGGCCGCTGGAAGGTCCGCAACCAACATATCGCCCAGCGCCACCGGATGAATGTCGGCGCCATCGTCTCGGCCGGAACCCTGAACGTGCGGGTCGCGGGGCGCCGGGGCGGCGCCGCGCGACAGCTGGTCCCCGGCCGCAAGGTGGGCGAGGCCGAGGAATGGTATTTCGAACAGCTGACGCCCGGGGACACCTTTCTGTTCGCCGGCCAGGTCTGGGCCTTTCAGGGCATCGTCGGAACCGACGCCCTGGTCACCCACGCCAACGACAAGGAGCCCAAGATCCCCTCCTGGGGCGGGTCCAAATTCCCGCTGTCGACATCCTTAGCCGACCGGGTTCGCACCATGGTTCAGGACCCGGACCACTGGCGCGTCCTGCCGCCCGACGTGCAGGAGTGGCTGGAACTCCAGGCCGAGCGCTCCGCCATCCCTGACGCCGAATCCATGCTGGTGGAGACCTTTCCGCGCGGCAGTCGGCACTTCCTGGTCGCCTATCCGTTCGAAGGCAATCTGGCCCACACCACCCTGTGCATGCTGCTGACCCGGCGGCTGGACCGGCTGGGCGTCGGGCCGCTGGGCTTCGTGGTCACCGACTATTCCCTGGCCGTCTGGTCCATCAAGCCGATGGACCGGATCGACCTGGACGCCCTGTTCCAACCGGACATGCTGGGCGACGACCTGGAGGCCTGGCTGGAGGAGAGCTTCATGATGAAGCGATCCTTCCGCAATTGCGCCCTGATCTCGGGCTTGATCGAGCGCCGCCAGCCGGGCGCCGAAAAGACCGGCCGCCAGGTGACCTTCTCGACCGACCTGATCTACGACGTGCTCCGCCGCCACCAACCCGATCATCTGCTGCTGAAGACCGCCCGCGCCGACGCCGCGTCCGGCCTGTTGGACGTGGCGCGGCTGGGCCAGATGCTGACGCGGATCGAGGGTCGCATCCGTCATCAGCCCCTGACCCGCCCCTCGCCCTTCTGCGTGCCGGTCCTGGTCCAGATCGGGCGCGAGCGGGTCGGCGGGGACGCCGCCGAAATGATCCTGGACGAAAGCGCCGAACAGCTGATCGCCGAGGTCATGGACGAGGCGGCGCCGTGAACGCCGCCCTGCGCCAGACCCTGTCCCCCACGCGCAAGCCCTGCGGGTCCTTGCGGGTCCAGATCGCGGGCGAGACCTGCGTGCTGCGCTGTTCCGGGGCTTTGTGGCTTCCCGCCCATCGCACCCTGATCGCGGCAGACCTGCACCTGGAAAAGGGCTCGGCCTTCGCCGCGCGCGGCCAGATGCTGCCGCCCTACGACAGCCGCGCCACCCTGGACCGGCTGGAAGCCGAGATCGCCGAACTGGACCCGGTCCGGGTCATCCTGCTGGGCGACAGCTTCCATGACCGAAAAGCCGTGCCACGCATGGCGGTGGAAGACCGCCTCCGCCTGGACCGGCTGGCGGCCGGGCGCGACTGGACCTGGCTGGAGGGCAATCACGACCGTGAAGCCCTGACCGCCTCCACGCTCGGTTTGCCCGGCGTGGTCCTGGCGGAGATGCGGCTGGGCGGGCTTCGCCTGACCCACGAGCCCGAGCCCCGCACCGGGACGGACGACCGCCAGGGCGAGGTCGCCGGCCACCTGCATCCCGCCGCCCGCGTGGTCGCTTATGGCCGCGGCGTTCGCCGCCCCTGTTTCATCACCGACGGATCGCGCCTGATCCTGCCGGCCTTCGGCGCCTTCACCGGCGGACTGGACGTCTGCGATCCGGCCATAGCGGACCTGTTCGGCTCAGAACCGATGGCCGCCGTCCTGGGGCGCGACAAGGTTCATGCCGTGTCTTGGAAGACCTGCGCCGAGCCCGCCGGCCTGGACCGCCGGCGTTCCGGCCGGTTCGCCTGACGCCGCGATCCGACGAAATTCAGGGCTCCAGCTCGATGTCCCAGTACAGGATATTCGATGCCGCGAACTCTCGTTCTATCCTATTGATAAAGCTGATTTTTCTAAGAACTTAGGAAATCTCAGCGACGATTGGTCACCATATGGTCACCAGAAGAGGGGAAGAGCCAGCAATCTGGATCAATACCCACTTCCTGAAATCCCATAGCAGAAACCCGGTCGGAAATCTCCCGACCAGCGGCCGCTGAGCCGCCGAAAGCCCTAGCCCAACTTAGTGAGCCAGCAGTGGGGTGCGTGCGGGCTATCCTCGCTGTGCGACCAGCAGCCGTTTGCATCAGCAGACGCTGGAGGTGAGAACATCTAATGTCCGCCTCCGATCCGCGATCGGCCCCGAGCTCACCCTTTCGGCGTGCCGAGATCGTTGTTAGTCGGTCAGCGTGCTAGGCTTATGCATCGACCCCGAAGCCTCAATAGCAACTATCACCTCGACACGGAGACCGCCTCCTGGTGAGCGCAAGAACTGCACCTGTCCCCCATGGGCCTTCACTGTGGCGAGGACGATAGAGAGGCCCAGACCGCTCCCTCCGGAAGGTGCATTGGCCGCACGGAAGAAGCGCCTACCCAGCCGATGCAGATCCGAGAAGGCCACGCCCGGGCCGTCGTCCTCGACGATTAAACGCCCGGAAGTCGGGTCGTAACTGATCACGACTGAGGATGCCGCATGCGCCTGCGCGTTGGCGAGGAGATTGGCAGCCGCTGCCTCGAAGCGATCTGGATCCACGTTAAGCAGCGCGTCACCTTCAACGATCGACACCCGATCATCGCCTTCCGCTCCTGCAAACAGCGACCGAAGCGTCACCCAGCGGCGATCTTCGTCGCTAACCGGCATCTCGTCCTCGCGCGCCAAGACGAGAAGACCTGTGACGAGGCGGGCAGTGCGATCGACAGAGGTCTGGATCTGCTCCAGCGCGCGTCTTCGAACGGCCGTATCCGAAGACGACGCCGCAATCTGCGCCTGGACGCGCAGGCCTGCCAGAGGCGTACGCAATTCGTGCGCGGCAGCGGCCGTGAACTCGGCCTCGCGACGTCGCGCTGCGCCAAGGCGTGACATCAAGTCGTTCAGCGCCAGGGCGAAGGGACGGAGTTCGCGGGCGTCCGGCGATACGTCCAACGCCGTCAGATCTTCCGCATCCCGTACCGCAAGGCTGCGGGTCATTTGTCGAATAGGGGTCAGCCCCCGCCCTACCGACCACCAGATCAATACGCCAAGCACCAGCAGACCAAGGACCGCCGGACCGATCAAAGCGGTGACGACATTGCCGACCAGGTGCTCGCGAACGGCCAGATTGTCCCCGACCATGACCCTGAAACCGGCATCACGATCATGCACCGTGTAGACGCGCCAGCGCTCGCCCCGGATCGTGCGTTCTGAAAAACCGTCGCCCCCTTCCGACAACCGCTCCGCAGGCGCGCTTTGGGACCGACCAATCAGATCGCCTTCCAGCGACCAGATCTGGCAGGAGAGCTGACGGTCGTAGACATCGGCGGCCCCGCTTTCCGGAGCCTGCATCGCCGGGCGCACGCTGCCGGCCTGCATCAGGGACGAGACCATGCGGGCCGACTCCATCAGGCGCCGGTCCAGCACCCGTTGCACCTCGGCCCGGGTCTGGATCTCGACCCAGACGACCGCGCCGCCCCAGACGAGGGCGGTCACGAGCGCGAGGGTGGCGAACAGACGCAGGCGGATCGAGCTCATTGCAGGGTGTATCCTACGCCGCGGACGGTGCGGATGAAGCCGGCTCCCAACTTGGCCCGGAGATAGTGGATGTGCACTTCCACCGCGTTAGAGCCGATCTCCTCCTGCCAACCGTACAGGCGTTCTTCTAGCTGACTGCGCGAGAGGACCTGTGCAGGCCGTTCCATCAGGGCCTCCAGGATGGCGAACTCACGTCTCGAAAGGGGCAGGTCCCCCTCTTCACGCCAAGCCAGACGCGACTGGGGATCAAGGGTCACCCCGCCGTGGCGCAAGGCGGGCGCCGAGCGCCCAAGCAGGCGACGCCGCACCGCGCGCAGTCGCGCCGCCAGTTCGTCGAGATCGAAAGGCTTGCCGACATAGTCGTCCGCGCCGGCGTCCAGACCCACAATGCGGTCCCGACTGTCATCGCGCGCCGACAAGACCACCACGCCGACATCCATGTCGCGCTCGCGAACGAAACGCAGCACCGAAAGGCCGTCGCCATCAGGAAGACCCAAATCCAGCACGACCGCATCGAACGCCGAGCTTTCCAGCGCCGCGAGGGCGTCCTCGACCCGCCCGACGACTTCGACCGTCCAGCCGCAGGCGCTGAGCCCGACCTGGAGGCCGTCGGCGAGAACGGGATCATCTTCTATGGCGAGCAGTCTCATGCGGCGTGAGGTGGAAGTTGCGGCTTAAGCCTGACTTAAGCTCGTTTGCCGACGAGATGGCCATGAGGTTTTTCCGCCGACTGTTGCCCGCCGCTCTCGCGATCCTGTCCTTCACCCTTCCGGGTTCGGCATTGGGTCAGGCTCCGCTATCGCCTGACAAGGCCTTCTCCCTGACGGTGACGCGTGAGGCTGACGGCGACCTGGCCTTCGCCTGGGACATTGCGCCCGGCCATTATCTCTATCGTGACCACACCGTCGCCAGCACGCCGGGCGGGAAAGCATCGCTGCCTCTGGAGCTTGCGACCGGCGAAACCAAGGACGATCCGGGCTTTGGCGTCGTCGACGTCTGGCATGACGAGGGTCGCGCGACCCTATCGGCGCAGACCCTGACGCAGGTTGGCGGCCCGACGTCGGTCAACATCACCTACCAGGGGTGCCTCGAGGACTCGATCTGCTACCCGCCGATGACGCGGACAGTGGACGTGCCGACCCGGCCGCAGTCCGAGGTTGCCGCTCGGGAGGCCGATGCGCAGACCGCTCAGGCCGCCGCTCTGCTGGCGATCCAGGCGCCGGGCGCTGCACCCACACCCGCACTCGCGAGTGATGAGGGCGCGTTGGCGCCTCCGCCGGTCGCGCCATCGCCGGCGGTCATCCCGGACCCCAGCCCGGGCTTCGTCGATCGCTTGGCGCTGCAGGGCGGGGCCACCTGGGTCCTGCTCGCCTTCTTCGGTTTCGGCGTGCTTCTGGCCTTCACGCCCTGCGTCTTTCCCATGTACCCGATCCTGGCCGGCGTCATCGGACGCGGCGTGGACGGGCGCGGTACGCGCCGAGGCCTGATGCTCTCGGTCGCCTATGTGCTGGGCCTTTCCGTCGCCTTCGCCCTGCTGGGCGTCGCGGCCGCCTGGTCCGGACAGAACCTGCAGATGGCGCTCCAGTCGGTTTGGGCGATCGGCGCTCTGGTTGTCGTCTTCGTCGTTCTCGCCGCGTCCATGTTCGGCGGCTTCGAGTTGCAACTGCCCTCGGCCTGGACCAGCCGCCTGTCCCGCGACAGCGGTGACGGACGGCGGTCCCTGCCCTCAGCCGCAGGTCTGGGCTTCGTCTCCGCCCTCATCGTGGGCCCTTGCGTCACCGCGCCCTTGGCGGGCGCCCTGCTCTATATCGCACAGACCGGCGACGTTGGGCTGGGCGCGGCGGCCCTGTTCTTCCTGGGCCTGGGCAAGGGGGTGCCCTTGATCGTGTTCGGCACGGTCGGCGCGCGCTTCCTGCCCAAGGCTGGGCCGTGGATGGACCGGGTGAAGATGCTGTTCGGCTTCATCTTCCTGGGCATGGCCTGGTGGCTGGCCGGCCGCATCCTGCCGCCGAGCGCGACGCTGGCTTTCGGCGCGGCGCTGGCGCTCGGTCTGGCGGCGGCTCTCGGCCTGTTCCAGCCGCTGAGCCCGAATCTGAGAAACGGCGTCGCACGTGTCGCTGGCCTGGCGGCCGCGACCTGGGGCCTGTTGCTGCTGGTCGGCCTCAGTCTCGGGGCGGACGACCCGTGGCGTCCGCTTGAGCCCCTGGCGCGGCCCGCTGGAATCTCAGCCGCCGCGCCGGTCGAAACCGCAGCGGTCGTGCTGGATCAGACGGCGCTCGACCGCGCCGTCGCCGATGCCGCCGCGCGCGAACGTCCCGCCCTGGTCTATTTCACCGCCGACTGGTGCGTCAGCTGCAAGGTGATCGAGCGGACGGTGTTCGAGGACCCCGCGGTCATCGCCGGCCTTTCGAACACCGACCTCATCAAGGTCGACGTCACGCGCAGCACGCCCGAGGCGCGCGCGCTTCTTGAGCGGCACGGAGTGATCGGACCGCCGACGATGATCTTCCTGTCGCCCTCGGCGACCGAAGCGCCGGGCAGCCGACTGATCGGAGAGATGTCGGCCCAAGACGTCGCCTCCGCCCTGCAGAGCGCCGGAGCCGCCGCATGAACGCCATCACCCTGGGCCCGCTCGTCCTGTCGGGCGAGCGGTTCGCCATCATCGCCGGCGTGTTCGTCTTCATGATCGGCGTCGGGCTGTTGGCCAGCCGGGTCAGCCCGCGCTTCAACCTGTGGAGCACGGTCCTAGTCTTCGGCGGTCTGGCGGTCGCCCGCCTCGGTCACGTGGCGACGCACTGGGAGTATTTCGGGGCTGACCCGTGGCGGGCGCTCGCGGTCTGGCAGGGCGGATTCAGTTGGATCTGGGTCGCGCCGGTCGTGATCCTGGCCACCATTCTGCTGCTGCGCACGACGCGCGAACGCGCCTGGGCCATTGCGCCTGTGCTGGCCAGCGCCTTGGTTTGGACCACCGCCCATCAGTTGGCCTCGGCGACGCAGCCCATGGCGCCGCCCGCCCTGACGCTGGCCGCGATGGACGCACCGGCGATCGACCTTTCGGCGCCGATCGATCGGCCTACGGTGATCAATCTCTGGGCCACCTGGTGCCCGCCCTGCCGGCGCGAGATGCCGGCTTTGGCCCAGGCCGAAAAAGCCCATCCGAATGTGCGCTTCCTCTTCGTCAACCAGGGCGAGGGCGAAGCCGGCGTTCGGGCCTTTCTGCAGAGCCAGGGGCTGGCCCTCGACCATGTGCTGTTCGACGAGGCCATGGCGCTGCCCCGCCACTACGGTACGGCCGGCATTCCGGTGACCCTGTTCCTCCACGCCGACGGCCGTCTGGCCAAGGCCCACATGGGGGAAATCGCCCCCGAACAGATCGCGACCGAAATCGCGCGTCTGCACTGACCCCCTCGCCTCACGGAGCTTCCATGAACCGCACCTTCGCCCCTGCCTTCGCCGCCGTCCTGGCGCTCGCCGCCTGCGGCCCGGCCGACGCCGACAACGGCGCGGCGCCCGCCAGCCCTTCCGCCGCCTCCGGACAAGACATGCCGCCCATCGCCCAGGTCGGCTTCAATGACCTGCTGCGCGATCCCGCAGCGCCCTTCATCGGCGCCGAGAACGCCGATGTGACCATCATCGGCTTCGTCGATTACAACTGCCCCTACTGCAAGAAGATGCAGCCTGAGATCGACGGCCTGCTGAAGGCGGACACCAAGGTGCGCGTCCTGTACAAGGATTGGCCGATCTTCGGCGACGTCTCGGAGACCGCCGCCCGGACCGCCCTCGCCGCCGCCTATCAGGGCAAGTACGAGGCCGTCCATAACGCCTTCATGCTGTCGCCGTCGCGCATCGGCGACCAGGCGGACATCACCCGTCTGGTCCAGTCGGCCGGCGTGGACATGGCGCGCCTGAATCAGGACCTGGCCGAACACCGCGCAGACATCGACGCGGTGCTGGACCGAAATGGTCGAGAAGCGGCGGCCCTGGCCCTGCAGGGCACGCCCGCCTTTATCATCAACGGCAATCTGATCCCCGGCGGCATGCCCCAGGCGCAACTCGAAGCGGTGATCGGTCGTATCCGCTCCGGACAACCGCTGCGCTGAAGCCGACCATGACCACCCTGACCCTGCTCCAGCTGAACGACCTCCACGGCTATCTCGAGCCGCATCCCGAACTGGTGCGCACCGAAGGCGGCTGGCGGTTCGAACGGCTGGGCGGGGTCGCCCGCATCGCGCGCCTCTTCGAAGAGGCGCGCGCCGAAGGTGCATGCCTGACCCTGGACAACGGCGACACCTTCCATGGCACGCGGGTCGCCGTCGCCAGCCGGGGCGAGGCGCTGGTTCCGATCATGAACGCCCTGAAGATCGACGCCATGACGGCGCACTGGGAGTTCGCCTATGGCCCGGCGGGGTTCAAGGCGTTGGCGGCGGGACTGGATTATCCCGTCCTGGCCGCCAATGTCTTCCGCAAGGATGACGGCGCGCCGGAGTTCGACGGGCGGTGGGTGTTCGAGCGCGGCGGTCTGAGGATCGGCGTGATCGGCCTGGCCTGCCCCATCATCGACAAGACGATGCCCCCCGCCTTCTCTGAAGGCGTGCGGTTTGAAATGGGTGTGGCCGAAGCCCGCGAGCAGCTGCACCAGCTCCGCGAGGAAAAGGTCGATCTGGTCGTCCTGCTGTCGCACCTGGGCTTTCCGCAGGATCTGAAGCTGGCCGCCGAAACGCCGGGCATCGACGTGATCCTGAGCGGTCATACCCATAACCGCCTGCACGAACCGGCCCGCGTCGGCGACACCCTGATCATCCAGTCCGGCTGCCACGGCGCCTATATCGGCCGGCTGGATCTGGAGATTGCAGAGGGCCGCGTGTGCCTGCGGCGCCATCGGCTCATAGCCGTGGACGCTGGCCCCGAAGACGATCAAGTCGCCGGCTTGGTGGAGATGGCCCTGGCGCCCGAGCGCGAGCGTCTGGCGCGCATCGTCGGCCGCACCGCCATCCCCCTTCACCGCTACGCCATGGCCAGCGCGCCGATGGACGACGTCCTGCTGGCGGCGGCGGCGCAGGCGGCGGGCGTGGACATCGCCTTCTCCAACGGCTGGCGCTACGGCGCGCCCGTCGCGCCGGGTCCGGTCACTCTGGGCGACCTCTACAATATGGCGCCGATGAATCCGCCGATCTCACGCACGACGCTGACCGGGGCCGAGTTGCAAGCGATGCTGGAAGAAAATCTGGAGCGCACCTTCGCCGCCGACCCGTATGAGCAGATGGGCGGCTACATCAAACGTTGCCGGGGTCTCACGGCCTTCGTGAAGCTTGAGAATCCCAAGGGGCAGCGCCTCGACCGCCTGCTGGTCGGAGACCGCCCTGTCGAGCCGGAGGCGGACTATCTGGTGGCCTTCGTCACCGCCCAAGGGGTGCCCGAACATTACGGGCGAGACCGCCGGACGCTCGACATCGACACTGTGGGCGCGCTTGAATCCTGGTTCGCCGACCATACGCCTGGCGAGACCGATCTGCCCGTCAGCGTCCTCATCATCTGAAGGAACACCTTATGGACTCCGTCGCCGCCCGCGACTTCTGGAACAGCCGCTATGACCGCCAGGACTATCTGTTCGGCGAGACGCCCAACGCCTTCCTGGCCGCTCAGATCGCGCGGCTCCAGCCCGGCATGACCGCTCTGGCGGTCGCCGACGGCGAGGGCCGAAACGGCGTGTGGCTCGCCGAACAGGGCCTGGCCGTCACCACCACGGATATCGCCCCGCGCGCGGTCGAGAAGGCCCTCGCCCTGGCCGAGCGACGTGGCGTCACACTGGACGCCCAGGTGGCGGACTTCGAGACCTGGGGCTGGCCGCAGGGTGCGTTCGACGTCGTGGTCGCCGTCTTCATTCAGTTCGCCCCGCCTCCCCAGCGCGACCGACTTTTCGAGCGTATGAAGGCGGCCGTGAAGCCTGGCGGCCTGGTCCTGTTGCAGGGCTATCGGCCGGAACAGATCGCCTATGGCACCGGCGGTCCGGGGCAGGTCGAGAACCTCTACACCGAGGCGCTGCTCCGCGACGCCTTCGCCGACTTCGACATCCTGCATCTGAAAAGCCACGACAGCGACGTCTCCGAAGGCGCCGGCCACAGCGGCCGGTCCGCCCTGATCGATCTCATCGCCCGCCGTCCCTGACCCCCAGCGCCCGCACACCGGAACCCGCCATGAAAACCCTCGTGATCGCCCTGTCCTTGGCCGCCTCCCTGGCGGCCTCCCCGAGCTTCGCCCAGGCTGTCTCAGGCTTCGGCGGCTTCAAGCCCCTGCCCGAGGCCGGCGAACAGCCGGATCCGTCGCGCATCTATCGGGTCATCTTCGACGTGTCCCAGGGCGGTGCGGACGACAGGCCGCTGAAGGGATTGGATCGCGTCGCGCGGCTGGTGAATATGCTGGCGGCGGGCGGCGTGGACGCCGACCACCGTCAGATCGTGGTCGTCCTGCACGGCGCCGCCACCCCTGCAGTTCTCTCCGACGCCGCCTGGACCGCGCGCGGCAAGGGCGACGCCAACCCCAACAGCGCCCTGATCCGCGCCCTCATCGCCGCCGGCGTCCAGGTTCGACTGTGCGGCCAGGCCATGGCGGGGAACGGCATCGCGCAAGCCGATCTCGAAGCGGGCGTGAGCGTTGATCTCGCCGCCCTGATGACGGTCATCCACCTTCAACAGGCCGGATACGCCCTGGTTGTGAACTGACGGCTCGGCATAGGCGGAACCTTTCCTGAGCATAAGAACTATTAGTTTGCGTAAGTATTTATGTAATTGTTCATTGGGGCGTCTGAAGGAGATATCGACATGACCGGACTGCCCCGCCTCAACGAACCCGCCCCCGACTTTCACGCCCGCACCACGCACGGGGATCGCAGCTTGGCCGATTACCGCGGCAAATGGCTGATCCTCTTCTCGCACCCGTCGGACTTCACCCCGGTCTGCACGACCGAGTTCATCGGGTTCGCCAAGCATGCGAATGAGTTCGCCGCCATGAACTGCGAGCTCCTGGGCCTCTCGATAGACAGCATCTTCTCGCACCTAGCCTGGACCCGGAACATCAAGGAGAAGTTCGGCGTCGAAATCCCCTTCCCCATCATCGAGGATCTGAAGATGGAGGTGGCCCAGGCCTACGGAATGATCCACCCCGGGGCGGCCGACACCTCGGCTGTTCGCGCCACCTTCCTGATCGATCCGGAAGGCAAGCTGCGCGCCATGGTCTACTATCCCATGAGCAATGGCCGCAGCATCGAAGAGTTCGTTCGGCTGCTCACCGCGCTCCAGGCGTCCGACGCCAACGGGGTCGCGACGCCTGAGAACTGGCGCCCTGGCCAACCGGCCATCGTCCCCCCGCCCAAGGCCGCCGAGGCGGCCGAGGCTCGCGCTTCCGAGGGTTACGTCTACACCGACTGGTATTTCTCGACGCGCGACCTCCCCGACGCCCCGAAAGCCGCCTGATCGGATTCCGGCCGGACCTCGCAAGCGGTCCGGCCTTTTTCTTCGCAAACCAAACGGAGCCTTCATGCAGATCATCGACCACGGCGGAGCGCGCATCGCGGCGCTCCACGACAAGAAGACCGGCAGTTGGCAGTATGTCGTCTCCGACCCGGTCAGCCGCAAATGCGCGATCATCGATCCGGTCTGGGATTTCGACGAGAAGGCGGCGGCGACCTCGACCCGCAACGCCGACGCCATCCTGGACTACGTCAAGGCGGAGGGCCTGACCGTCGAGTGGCTGCTGGACACCCATCCCCACGCCGACCACTTCTCCGCCGCGCCCTTCCTCAACGAGAAACTGGGCGCGCCGACCGCCATCGGCGAAAAGGTCATCGGCGTCCAGAAGCTGTGGAAGGACATCTACGGCCTGGACGACGACTTTCCGGCCGATGGTCGCCAGTGGGACCGACTCTTCAAGGCTGGCGACACGTTCGCTGTTGGCGACCTGCCGGCGCGGGTGATGTTCTCACCGGGGCACACCATGGCCTCCATCACCTATGTGATTGGCGGCAACGCCTTCGTCCACGACACCCTGATGATGCCCTATGCCGGCACCTCGCGCGCCGACTTTCCGGGCGGCGACTCGAAGACTCTCTTCCGAAGCATCCAGGACATCCTGGCCCTGCCTGAAGAGACCGCCGTCTTCGTTGGCCACGACTATGGCCCGGATGGCCGCGAGCCCGCCTGCTTCAGCACCGTGAGAGAGCAGAAGGCGGACAACATCCATGTCGGCGGCGGACGCGGCGAGGCGGATTTCGTGCGGCTCCGCGACGATCGGGACGCCACCCTGCCCTTGCCGAATCTGATGCTCTACGCGCTTCAGGTGAACATCCGCGGCGGGGTGCTGCCGCCGGCCGCGCCGGACGGGCGCGTCTATTTCAAGATTCCCGCCAATCACTTCGCCCCACCCCAGGAGAATTCTTGATGCGCCCGTCCGCACTGACGCTGGCCGCCCTCCTGAGCGCAACGGCCCTGGCCGCCCACGCCCAGACGCCCGCCGATCCACTTCATGTCTACGGTCCCGGCGGCCCCTCCCCCGCCATGCGCGACGCCGCGAAGGCCTATGAGGCGCGCACCGGTCGCGCCGTGGCCGTCGTCGCCGGACCCACGCCCCAATGGCTGGACCAGGCCAAGGCGGATGGCGACCTGATCTTCTCAGGCTCCGAGACGATGATGACCGACTTCGTCAGCGCCCTGGAGGGCCGCATCCGCGCCGAGGCGGTCGAGCCGCTCTATCTGCGCACCGCCTCCATCCTCGTTCGGCCGGGAAATCCGGACGGCATCGGCGGCCTTGAGGATCTTTTCCAGCCCGATCGCCGGGTCTTGGTTGTCAACGGCGCGGGCCAGAACGGCCTGTGGGAGGACATGGCCGGTCGCACCGGCGACATCGCCAAGGTGCGCGCCCTGCGTCGCAACATCGTCGTCTACGCCCGCAACAGCGCCGAGGCCCGACAGGCCTGGATCGACGACCCGACGCTGGACGCCTGGATCATCTGGGGCATCTGGCAGGTCGCCAATCCGGACCTCGCTGATGTGGTCGAGGTCAAAGAGCCCTATCGCATCTACCGCGACGCCGGCGCCGTTGTGACCGAGACCGGCCGCCAGGACGCCGACGCCCAGCCCTTCCTAGACTTTTTGAAGTCCGACGAGGGGGCCGCCATCTTCGCGCGGTGGGGCTGGCGGACCGGCCAACCTTAAGCCTGCCTTAAGGTGAACCCTGCGGTGTCGGCGGCATGGCCAACCGTCGCTCCTTCACCCTGAACCGCCGACACCTGCTGGCGGCCGCGGCGCCGCTCTGGCTCTCGACGACCGCGCGAGCCGCGTCGGCGCCCGCGACATCGAACATCACCGCCCTGACCGCAGCCTTTTACGCCGCCCGCGGCGGACGCCCCGCCTGGGCGGGGCCAGCGCGCCGGCAAGCCATGGACGCCCTGGCTCTGGCGGACCGCCACGGCCTATCAGCGCCCGACGGCCTCGCCCTGGGCGAAGCCGAGCTGACACAGGCCGTCCTGACCCTGGCCGAGGCGCTCGCCCATGGCCGGGTCGACCCGGCAACGGTCGAGACCCTTTGGGAGATGGATCGCAACCAGGTCGACACGCCGCCGCTGTTGGCCAAGGCCGTCGAGGACGGAACGTTGGCCGAGACGATGGCGGGCCTTGCGCCCCAGGACCGCGGCTATCAGGGCTTGTGCGACGGCTTCCTCCGCTATCGCGCCATCGCCGACCGCGGCGGCTGGCCGCCCTTCGCCATGGGCGCGACGATCGAACCGTTTGCGTCCGACCCCCGCCTTCCCGCCCTCCTGCCGCGCCTTCGGGTGGAAGGCGATCTCAGCGACGCCGCCGCCTCCATGATCGGCCCGTCTGGCGGTGACTACGGCTCTGTTCTGCAAGAGGCCGTTCGGGCGTTCCAGGTGCGCCACGGTCTGGAGGCGGACGCCCGCATCGGCCCGGCGACCCAGCGGGCGCTGTCGATTTCGGCCGAGGCCCGTGCTCGCCAGATCGCGCTCAATCTGGAACGCCGCCGTTGGCTAAAGAGAGACGTCGCCCCGGAGCGGATCGAGGTGAACACCGCCGCCTCCATCATGGTCTACTGGAAGGACGGCCGGCCCGTGCATTCGATGCGGGTCGTAACGGGTGACGCCGACAATGCGACGCCCAGCCTCGAACGGCCCTTCGCCTCGGTCGTCGCCAATCCGCCCTGGACGGTGCCGACCTCCATCGCCCAGCGCGAGATCCTGCCGCGCGGCGCCGCCTATATGCGGGCGAACAACATGACGATTCAGAATGGCATGGTGGTTCAGCGCGCCGGCCCGAACGCCGCCCTGGGCCAGGTCAAGTTCGAACTTCAGGACAGCTACGCCATCTTCCTGCACGACACCCCGTCGCGGGGTGCGTTCGAGCGGAGCTTCCGCCATCTCAGTCACGGCTGCGTGCGGGTGCAGGACGCGGTCGGCTTCGCTCGGCTACTGCTCGCGCCCGACCCCGCAAGGCTCGCCCGATTCGACGCCGCGCTGGACAGCGGCGAGACCGTCCGGGTGGCGACCGGTCGGCCGATCGACGTGCGCCTGCTGTATTGGACGGCCTTTCTGGACGGCCAGGGCCGCGTCGCCTTTCGCGATGACATCTATCGTCGCGACACCCGTCTGGCGGAGGCGTTGGGTATCGCCTTGCAGCTGCCGCGGCCCGACGACCGGCGCGCCGATGCGGACGACGTCGGCCCCTGACGGTTATTCGGTCGTGCGGCCGTCGAAATGCTCGTGGTCGGCGGAGGCCTCTTCCACCGTGGCGTGAACCGTACCGTCGCGATGCTCCGGCGGACCATAAAGGGTGTAGAGCCGAAGCGGTTCGGACCCCGTGCTGACCACATTGTGGCGGGCGCCCCGAGGGACGATGACCCCGTCGTCCGCCTTCACGGCATGACGAACGCCGTCGATCCAGATTTCGCCCTCGCCCGCCTCGATGCGGAAGAACTGGTCGCGGTCGTCGTGGACCTCTTCGCCGATCTCCTGGCCGTGCGGAATGGCCATGAGGACGAGCTGCAGATTGTGGCCGGTGTAGAGAACGCGGCGAAAGTCTGTGTTCTCTTCCGTCAGACGTTCGATATTGTCGATGAAGCCCTTCACGAGAGTCTCCTGTGCGGGTTTGCCGTCAGCGCCGTGCGACGGCGGTGATGCGGGCGAATTGCGCCGTGTCGCCGCGCGCCGGCGTCGATGTGCGGGGCGCCGGGGCGGCGGCTCGCGCGCCGACCGCCTTCGCATCGCCGCAGAAGATTTCGTAGAGCATGCCCATGACCGCCTGGGCCCGGTCGTCGGCGATCGAATAGAAGATCGAGCGGGACTGACGGCGGGTCTTGACCAGGCCATACTGGCGCAGCTCAGCCAGTTGTTGGGATAGCGCCGGCTGCTTGATGCCAAGGTCCGCCTCGAGCTGGCCCACCGAGCGCTCCTCTTCGGCGATGTGACACAGGATCAGCAGCCGGTTGGCGTTGGCCAGCTGGCGTAACAGCTCTGCGGCCTCCGGCGCCTTTTCCTTCAACCGCTCCATGGCGGCCGCTTGATCGTCGGTCATGCGCGGCGCTCGCGATAGTACCAGGGCGCATCGCCGTCACCGTCGGCGATGGCGGCGTCCAGAGTGGTGGCGGCCGGCTCCAGCAGGGCGTCGCCGGGCGTCCAGCCCGCCGGCGTGGAGGCCGCCTCACGGTCAGACGTCTGCAAGGCGGTGACGAGACGCAGCAGCTCATCAACCGAGCGGCCGATGTTCATCGGGTACCAGCTGATGGCGCGCACCACGCCTTCGGGATCGATCACGAAAGTGGCGCGCACCGTCGCGCTGTCGCTTGAGCCGGCGTCCACCATGCCGAAGGCGTGGCCGATGGCCATGGAGGGATCTTCGATGATCGGGAACGGCACCTTCACGCCGAAGCGGCGGTAGATGTCCTTCAGCCAGGCCAAGTGCGAATACAGACTGTCGACTGACAGGGCCATCAGATCGCAGTCGATCGCCGCGAAGGCGTCGGCCTGTCGGGCCAAAGCCACGAACTCGCTGGTGCAGACCGGGGTGAAGTCCGCCGGATGCGAGAACAGCACCAGCCAGCGTCCACGGTAGTCGCTGAGGCGCTTTTCGCCCTGGGTCGTGCGCGCGGTGAAATCCGGCGCCGTGTCGTTGATGCGCAGGGCGCGCATCGCGGCGGTGTCGACGGTCGGCGCAGTGTCTGTCGTTTCCATGGCGGCAAGCTAAGCGCTTCACGCCCTTTCCGCTACATTAAAATACATACTTGTATGAACTATGAATTGGTATATGTGTTGAGTCACCGAAACGGAGACACGCCATGTCCTCGCCCATCCCCGATCCCGCCCGCGACCACGCCGCCGACATCGTGCGCGCCGCGCTCGCCGATCCCGCTCAACGCCCCTTGGTCAAATCATTCTTCGACGAGGCCACCTTCACCGTCAGCCATGTCGTGCGCGATCCCGGCTCCGATGTCTGCGCCATCATTGACAGCGTGCTGGACTACGATCCGGCTTCGGGCCGCACCACGCACGCTTCGGCCGATGCGCTCATTGATTACGTAAAATCCGAAGGTCTCACGGTTCAGTGGCTGCTCGAGACGCACGCCCATGCCGATCACCTGTCGGCGGCGCCCTATCTTCAGGAAAAGCTCGGCGGTCAGCTCGCCATCGGCCATGAGATCCTCACCGTCCAGGCGGTCTTCGGCAAGATCTTCAACGAAGGAACCGACTTCCGCCGCGACGGCAGCCAGTTCGACCATCTGTTCAACGACGGCGACCGGTTCGAGATCGGCGGGTTGAAGGCCACGGTCCTGCATGTGCCCGGCCACACCCCGGCCTGTCTGGCCTATGTCATCGGCGACGCCGTCTTCCCCGGCGACACCATGTTCATGCCCGACTACGGCACGGCGCGCTGCGACTTCCCTGGCGGCGACGCCCGGACCCTGTATCGCTCGATCCATCGCCTGACCTCCCTGCCGGACGAGGCGCGGGTCTTCCTGTGTCACGATTACAAGGCGCCCCCGGGCCGGACCGAGTTCGCCTGGGAGACCACCATCGGCGCCCAACGCACCGGCAATATTCATATCCGCGACGACGTCAGCGAGGACGAGTTCGTGGCCATGCGCACCCAGCGCGACGCCACCCTTCCCATGCCCAAGCTGATCCTGCCGTCGGTTCAGGTGAACATGAACGGCGGCCGCCCGCCCGAGCCCGAGGACAATGGGGTGCGCTACCTCAAGGTCCCGCTCAACGCGCTGTGAGACGAGCCCCCGATGCTTGAGCCCCTCCCCTTCATCTGGCCGCTGGCCGGCGGTCTGCTGGTCGGCCTGTCGGCTGGCCTCTATCTGCTGCTCAACGGGCGCGTGGCCGGGATTTCCGGCCTGACCGCCGCAGCGACCGGCCTGTCAAAAGGCGCGCCGCGCATTCTGGGCCTGCTTTTCATCGCCGGCCTGCTGGGCGGCGCGGCCCTGGCCTCGGCGCTGATCCGCAGGCCCGAGGTGCAGATCACTTCGGAGGTCTGGCTGCTGGTGCTCGGCGGCCTGATCGTCGGCTTCGGCACCCGCTGGGGCTCGGGCTGCACCAGCGGCCACGGCGTCTGCGGCCTGGCCCGCCTGTCGCCCCGCTCCATCGTGGCCACCGGCGTCTTCATGGCGGTCGCGGCGCTCACCGTCTTCATCACCCGACACCTGTTGGGAGGCCTGGCGTGAACCGGCTGATCGTCGCAGTCCTGTGCGGCCTGCTGTTCGGCGCCGGCATGGTGGTGTCCGACATGATCAACCCGGCCCGCGTCCTGGCCTTCCTGGATGTGACGGGCGCCTGGGACCCCTCGCTGGCCTTCGTTATGGGCGGGGCGCTGATCCCCTCCGCCATCGCCTATCTGATCCGCCGGCGCATGGAGGCTCCGGTCGCGGCTGACACCTTCCATGTGCCTGAGAGCCGCAACATCGACACCCCCTTGGTCGGCGGGGCCGTCCTGTTCGGCCTGGGCTGGGGCCTGGTCGGTCTGTGCCCCGGCCCCGCGCTGGCGGCCCTGACGACCGGCGCCTGGCAGGCCTTCGTCTTCGTGGGCGCCCTCGTAGCCGGCATGGCGCTGTTCCGCCTGACGCTCGACCGAAACGCCTGAACCAGAAAAGACCCTAGGGAGACAAAGCCATGGATATCCGCCCCCTGGACGAGGCCCTGTCCGCCTCGCCCCAGATCGCCCCGGAAGACCTGCCCGCCATCGCGGCCCAGGGTTTCCGGTCGGTGATCTCCAACCGACCCGACGGCGAAGAGCCCGGCCAGCCCAGCGCCGAAGATCTGCGCCAGGCCGCCGAGGCTGCGGGACTGGCTTTCGCCCATGTCCCCGTGGTCGGCGGCGCCATCTCCGACCAGGACGTGGCGGACTTCCGCGAGGCTCTGGCCAACCTGCCCCAGCCTGTGTTCGGCTTCTGCCGCACCGGTACGCGCACGACCACCCTGTGGGCGCTGGCGAACGCCGGCGCACAAACTCCTGAAAATCTGATCGCCCGCGCCAAGAGCGCCGGCTACGACCTCGGCGCCCTGCGTCCCCGTCTTGAAGGAGCCGCATCATGAGCGCCCAGTACGCCCCCTTGGAGTCCTGCGATGTCCTGATCGTCGGCGGCGGATCCGCCGGCATCGCCACAGCCGCCAGCCTCCTGCGCCGTCGCCCGGGTCTCGACGTCCGCATCGTCGAGCCGTCCGAGCATCACTACTATCAGCCTGGCTGGACCATGGTCGGCGCCGGCGTCTTCACGCCCGAGCGGACCCGGCGCCGCACCGAGGACCTGATCCCCCGAGGCGCCCAGTGGGTGCGGGGTTCGGTCGCGGCTTTCGACCCCATCCACGATCGCGTCGAACTGACCGACGGCCGCTGGATCGGCTATCGCATGCTGGTCGCGGCGCCGGGACTGAAGCTGGACTGGGGCGCCATCCCGGGCCTGGCGGAAACGCTCGGGCGCAACAACGTCACTTCCAACTACGGCTATGAGACGGCGCCCTACACCTGGAAGCTGGTGCAGGCGATGAAGAGCGGCCGGGCGATCTTCACCCAGCCGCCCATGCCGATCAAATGCGCCGGCGCCCCGCAGAAGGCCATGTATCTGTCGGCCGATCACTGGCGCGACCACGGCCGAAACGACATCGAGATCGAATTCCACAACGCCGGGCCCGTGCTGTTCGGGGTCAAGGACTACGTCCCGGCCCTGATGGAATATGTTCGCAAATACCGCATCGACCTGAACTTCGGATCGAAACTGGTCGCGGTGGATGGTCCTGCCAGGACGGCGACCTTCGCCGTGACGAACGCGGAAGGCGAAGTCAGTCAGGTTCGGCGCGAGTTCGACTTCCTGCACGTCTGCCCGCCGCAGACCGCGCCGGACGTCATTCGCGAAAGTCCGCTGGCCGCCGAAAGCGGCTGGATCGAGGTGGATGACGCCACCTTGCGCCACAAGCGGTTCGAAAACGTCTTCGGTCTGGGCGACGCCTGTTCGGCGCCCAACGCCAAGACTGCTGCGGCCGCCCGCAAACAGGCGCCCGTGGTGGCCGAGAACATCCTGTCGCTGCTGGACGGCCAGCCGATGCGGGCGGTCTATGACGGCTATGGCTCATGTCCGCTCACGGTCGAGCGCGGCAAGATCGTGCTGGCCGAGTTCGGCTATGGCGGCAAGCTCCTGCCCAGCTTCCCGAAATGGATGCTCGACGGGACCAAGCCGACCCGTCTGGCCTGGCATCTGAAGGCCCAGGCCCTGCCCGAAATCTACTGGCTTGGGATGTTGCGCGGTCGCGAATGGCTGGCCGGCCCCCACCACATCGAACCCGCCCCCCAGCTTCGCCCTGCTGTCGCCTGAGCCTGATCATGGACCTGTCTCCGCTGCAGTACGGCCTCGGCGCCGGCGCCGGCTCGCTCGTCGGCTTCACCCTGGGCCTGGTCGGCGGCGGCGGGTCCATCCTGGCCGTGCCGCTGATCGTCTATCTGGTCGGGGTCAAGGAGCCGCATCTGGCGATCGGCACCAGCGCCTTCGCCGTGGCCGCCAACGCCTTCGCCAATGTGATCAATCATGCCCGCCACGGCACGGTGAAATGGAAAATCGCCAGTCTGTTCGCGGTCGCTGGGGTGCTCGGAGCCTTTCTGGGTTCGAGCCTGGGCAAGGCCGTGGACGGTCAGAAGCTGCTGGCCCTTTTCGCCGTCCTGATGCTTGTCGTCGGGGTGCTGATGTTGCGGGGCCGCTCCGCCGGCGGTGACCCGAACGTCCAGCTTGATCGCCGCAATGCACCCAAGCTCGTCGGCACGGGCCTGGCCACGGGCGTGATGTCGGGCTTCTTCGGCATCGGCGGCGGCTTCCTGATCGTGCCCAGCCTGATGTTCTCGACCCGGATGCCGATCTATTATGCGGTTGGCTCATCGCTTGTCGGCGTCACCGCCTTCGGCCTGACCACGGCCTTCAACTACGCTCTGGACGGCTGGGTCGACTGGCCCCTGGCGGCGGTGTTCATCGGCGGCGGCGTTTTGGGGGGCCTCGTCGGCGCGCGGTTGGCCAAGGCGCTGTCGGGACAAAAAGGCGTCTTGAACACCGTCTTCGCCGGGCTGATCTTCGTCGTCGCCTTCTATATGCTTTACCGCAGCGCCGGCGCGCTCGGCCTGATCGGGTGAGACCACACCATGGAACTTGACGCCCTGATCCTGGCGCGGATGCAGTTCGCCTTCACCGTCGCCTTCCACATCGTCTTCCCGGCCTTCTCCATTGGCCTCGCCAGCTATCTGGCCGTGCTGGAGGCCCTGTGGCTGAAGACGGGGCGAGACCTCTATCTGAACCTGTTCAAATATTGGCTGAAGATCTTCGCCGTCGCCTTCGGCATGGGCGTCGTCTCGGGCCTGGTCATGTCCTACCAGTTCGGCACCAATTGGTCGGTCTTTTCCGACAAGGCCGGTCCGGTCATCGGCCCCCTGATGGCCTATGAGGTGCTCAGCGCCTTCTTCCTGGAGGCGGGTTTCCTGGGCGTGATGCTCTTCGGCCTGAACCGCGTGGGCAAGAAACTGCACTTCCTGGCCACCCTGATGGTCGCAATCGGCACCTTCGCCTCGGCCTTCTGGATCCTGTCGGTGAACAGCTGGATGCAGACGCCGCAAGGCTACGCCATCAACGAGGTCGGCCAGTTCGTACCGGCCGACTGGTTCAAGATCGTCTTCAATCCCTCCTTCCCCTATCGCCTCGCCCACATGCTGCTGGCGGCCTATCTGACCACCGGCCTCGTGGTCGGCGCGGTCGGGGCCTGGCACCTGATGAAGGAGCGGACCAACAAGGGGGCGCGTAAGATGTTCGCCATGGCCATGGGCATGATCCTGGTCGCCGCCCCGGTCCAGATTTTCATCGGCGACATGCACGGGCTGAACACCCTGGAGCATCAGCCCGCCAAGGTCATGGCGATGGAAGGCCATTTCGAAAGCCACCCGGACGGGGCGCCGCTGATCCTGTTCGGCATTCCTGACCGAGAGGCGGCCACCGTCCACGGCGCGGTCGAGATCCCCAAGCTGTCGTCCCTGATCCTGAAGCACGATCCGAACGCGCCCCTGGCGGGTCTGGACACCATCGATCGTGCAGACTGGCCGCCGGTGGAGATCGTCTTCTGGTCCTTCCGCGTCATGGTTGGCCTCGGCATGGCCATGCTGATGCTGGGGCTGTGGGGGCTGTACGCCCGGCTGCGCAAACGCCTTTACGACGCCCCCTGGCTGCACCGCTTCGCCCTGATCATGGGACCGATGGGCTTCGTCGCCGTGCTGGCGGGCTGGATCACCACCGAGGTCGGCCGCCAGCCCTGGACCGTCTATGGGCTGCTGCGCACCGCCGACAGCGCTGCGCCCCTGGCGGCGCCCGCCGTCGCAACCTCCCTGGCCGCCTTCGCCGTGGTCTATTTCACCGTCTTCGGCGCCGGGGTCTTCTACATCCTGCGTCTGATGAGCCATGCGCCGCACCGGGACGAGCCGGGCGTGGCGGAAACCCCGATCCGCACGGCGGGCATCACCCCCGCCCCCGCCATCGACCCGGACCGCCCCATCCCGACCGGCGAGGAGACCGATCATGAGCGTTGATCTGACCCTGGTCTGGGCCGGCCTGCTGGCCTTCGCCGTCTTCGCCTATATCGTCATGGACGGGTTCGACCTGGGCGTCGGCATCCTGTTCCCGACACTGAAGGCCGGCGATCAGCGCGACAAGGCGATGAACTCGATCGCCCCGGTGTGGGACGGCAACGAAACCTGGCTGATCCTGGGCGGCGGCGGTCTGTTCGCCGCCTTCCCGCTCGCTTACGCCGTGTTGATGCCGGCGGTCTACACGCCGATCATCGCCATGCTTCTGGGGCTGGTCTTCCGGGGCGTCGCCTTCGAATATCGCTGGCGGACGGTGCGGGCCAAGCCCATCTGGGATGTCGCTTTCTTTGGCGGCTCCCTGCTGGCCGCCTTCTCCCAGGGCGTGACCCTCGGGGCCATTCTGCAAGGGGTCGAGGTGTCCGGTCGCGCCTACGGCGGCGGCTCGTGGGACTGGCTCAGCCCCTTCAGCCTGCTGACCGGCGCCGCCGTCGTCGTCGGCTACGCCCTATTGGGCGCCACCTGGCTGAACATGAAGACGGAAGGCGCGCTCCAGACCCACGCGCGCTCGCAGGCCTGGAAACTGGGTCCGGCGACCCTGCTGATGATCGGCGCGGTCAGCCTGGCCACCCCGTTCCTCGACGGCGAATACGCCCGCCGGTGGTTCGACTGGCCCGGCGTGCTTCTGACGGCCCAGGTGCCGTTGCTCGTCCTGATCGTCGCGGCCGCCTTCTTCTGGACCATGCGTCAGAAGCGTGAGGTCTGGCCCTTCCTGCTGTCGCTGGGCCTGTTCGCGGTGACCTTCGCCGGGCTGGGCGTCAGCGTCTTCCCTTACGCCGTACCCGACGAGATCACCCTCTGGCAGGCCGCAGCTCCCGCCTCCAGCCAGCTGTTCATGCTGGTCGGCGCCCTGATCCTGATCCCGATCATCCTAGCCTACACCGCCTACGCCTACTGGGTGTTCCGCGGCAAGGTCGGCGACGACGGTTACCACTGATGCGTCGCGGCTCCACAAACGGGCTCCGGCAGGGCCTCTGGTTCGTCGCGCTCTGGGCGCTGGGCGTGGGCGTCCTGGGCATCGTCGCCTATCTGCTGCGCGGCGTTCTCAAGCTGGCCGGGGGGTGAGCCCGCAGGCGCCGAACCGCTGGCCCTGGCCGCCGCTCATCACGGGCGGCGCCGTCCTTGTCGCGCTCATCACGGCGCGTCTGTGGTCCCCGCCCGCTCTCTTCCCCGGCGCCTTCGCCGCTGGCGGCCTCCTGGTCGGGCTCGCCCTTGGTTTGGACCTCTGGGCCATGCTGGTGATGCGGCGGTGGCGCGCCAACATCCTGCCGCACCGGGCGGCGACCGCTCTGGTCACGACCGGTCCGTTCGCCTGGAGCCGCAACCCGATCTATCTCGCCAACGGCCTGCTGCTGCTCGGCCTCGGCGGCCTGTTCGACAACGCCTGGTTCTTCGTGGCCGCCCCCGTCGCCGCCTTCGCCACCGACCGCCTCGCCATCCGGCGCGAGGAACGACACCTGACGGCCCTCTTCGGGCCAGCCTGGTCCGCCTACGCCGATCGCGTGGACCGCTGGTTTGGGCGGCGGATGCCGTCGCAATCACCTTAAGGCTGGCTTAAGCTTGGCCCGGCCTGTTGCGACAAAACGCAGCAGGAAACGACGATGGGAGACATCAAGAGGCCCGCGCCAACCACGGGAACGCTTGTCCGGTGCTGATGGGCCTCCTCATGAGCGGTGCGATCGCCGCCGCCGGGCAACCCACGGACGCCCAGGATAGCTGGCGCGTCTCCGGATCGGCGCGCGCGCGGGGAGAGACGCTGTCAGGCCAGTTTTGTCCGATGGCGGAGCCAAGCGACGCCGTCCTGACGACGCGGCTGACGCTGGCCGTCGAGCGGGATGTGGGTCACGTGACGTTCGGGCGAGGTGTTCGATTCGCGGGCGTTCGGGCAAGGTCCGCTGTCGTCGGTCGGCGTTGGCGAGGTCAATGCGCTGGAGTTGGTTCAGGCCTACGCCAAGATCCGTCTCGGCGCGCGACGTGAGCGGACACTGAAACTCGGCCGCTTCACCATGGATCTGGGTTCCAAGCGTTTCGTTTCTCGCCAGAATTTTCGCAACACCACCAACGCCTATACCGGCGCCCGTTTCGACACGCCCCTGGCCGACGGCGCGCTGACGGCCTTCTGGGTCATGCCGCAGGTGCGGTTGCCGGACGACAGGGCCGCCATCGAGGACAATCGGATCGCGTGGGATCGAGAGAGTTCCAACCTGCAGTTCGCCGGCCTGTTTTGGACTCGCGACCTCGGCCAGCGGCGGTCGCTCGACCTCTATGTCTACGGCCTGACCGAAAGCGATGACGCGGACCAGCAGACCCGAAACCGCCGGCTGGCGACGCCCGGCGTCCGTTGGCGCCATTCGCCGGCGGCCGGGGCGTGGGATGTCGAGGTCGAGGCGGCGGCCCAGGTGTGAGTTCCGGCACCCGATGCGACAAACCAAGCCTGAAATGACCCGTTAGCGGTGCCCAAAGCTCCGATTTCATCCACCAAAAACTGCGACAAAATCTAGGACTTTGGCAAATAATGCGACAAGATACCGAAGTGCATAAGCGCCGACGCATTCCGCCGGGCCGCCGCTCAGTGACAGGGCAGATGCCCTCGCGCTATCCGAGCGGACCGCTTCTTTACGAGTCCAAACTGGAACGCGATTTCCTGATGTCGCTGGAGGTGGACGGCCACATCCGCGACGTGGTCACTCAGCCGATGACGATCAGTCTTACGGTCGATGGCCAGGCGCGTACCTATACGCCCGACATCATGGCGGTCTGGCAGACACGCTCGCCTTGGCCTCACGGCTTTCGACGCGTGGTCTTCGAGGTGAAACCGCTGGCGATCCTACGCTCGGGGTATGGAACACTGGCGCCGAAGTACCGCGCCGCTCGCCGGTATTTCGCCGAGAGAGATGTCGGCTACCGCGTGGTGACCGAACGCACCATTCGCACACAGCGTCAGGTGAACGCCGAGCTGATCGCCCCGACCCTGCGAGGCAGCGTAGATCAGGAAATGGTGCGTCGGGTGCAGGCGATTGTCCTCGCCAAGGGGACGCACCGACTAGGCGACATCCGTTTCCGGCTGGAGGAGGAAGGGGCCATTCGCGGCGTCGTTATGGATGACGTGACCCCCGTTTCTCATCCAGCCATAACGAGAGTCCTAGGTTGATCTGAGCTGTGATCGGCTGGGTTGGCAAGAGGCCGGTCTGCGCAGC
>NZ_JACHOQ010000009.1 GCF_014199955.1 Brevundimonas aurantiaca | reverse complement strand
CTACGCTGACCGGCCTCTTGCCAACCCCACCAACCCCAGTTCAGATCACCAAAGGACTCTCGTTATGGCTGGATGAGAAACGGGGGTCACGTCAACCCTCACGGGCCGCCGAGAAACTGCGGAGGTTGGGAGACGAGGCGCCGTTGCGCCACCTGAACCATGTGGAAGGGTTCAGTCCCCCAGCCTCGACGGCAGCGGCGGGCGTTACGCCGGCGGCGGCGCACTCGTTCTCAAAGGCGGCGATCTCTGGAGACATGGCGCGCAGAGTGACGCATTAATGCAAGCGACGTCAAGCGCATTAATGCAAGTCGCCCAAACCGGGGAGAACTTGCAACAATGCAAGCCCATGACGACAGCTGCCGCCATCCGCTCCTGGCTTCAGGAAACACTGACTGAAACCGGCCTGACGGTGAAGCAGTGGGCTAAACGTGCGGGCGTTGCTGAGTCCACGATCCACCGCGCACTCAAGGAAGACTATCAGTACGTCACCTCCAGCCGCACGCTCTCACGGCTGGCGTCCGCAATTGGCGTAGCGGCTCCCGAAACTAACAGCTCCGAACCGCAAATGGTGGGGGCCGAGTTCTTGCCGATCCGATATGAAGTGGGCGCTGGCAACTGGCAGGAGATCTCTGACAGTCAGGTCTTCTACGGCTCCGGCACCGTCGCCCCAGACCCGGCCTATGCCAGCTTTCCGCAGTGGCTTGAGCGCGTGTCCGGCGATTCAATGGACCGTGAATATCGCGATGGGGAGTTGATCCATGTCGTAGATGCTCTGGCGCTTGGCTACGCGCCTCAGCATGGCGATCACGTTGTTCTAGTCCGGCGGCGCAACAACGGCGCGGAAATGGAGAGGACGGTAAAGGAGGTTGTTCGAACCCAGTCAGGCACCTTTGAGTTCTGGCCTCGGTCGTCTAATCCCCGATGGCAGGAACCGGTACGCCTGGTCGACGGTGTCGAAGAAGATCAATCAATCGAGATCGAAGTCGCAGCCCTGGTCATCGGAAGCTACCGACCGCGCCGCCGCTAAAGCGCTCCAGCGCGGCAAGTCTCAAATACGCGCTCGACAGCGATGCGGGTGTCTTCCGGACGAAGTGTCCAGATCCCAGTTTGCGATGCCCCACGGAAATCCAGACCGCGCAGAACCACCCGCTGCGCGGTTACTATGCGACGTGCAAAGCTCATCGCCTCGCGGTCCCATGTTTGAATAGCGTTATCGGTCTCGTAGGCCCAGCGATCATCGAACGGCGCGTCTTGGTCGAACCGAACGGTCATTTTTCGGCGCTGGAAGTCGCCGCCGAAATAGTCGTCGGAGATCCAATGAATATAAACGCTGTCTCGACCTGGAGCATCGCACTTAATACCGAGCGTACCGCCTTCGCCACGGATCACTGCCACCATCCGACCCTCATCTGTGATCGGATCCGTAATTGAGATCATGGTCCAATCGCCGACTTTTTCCTCACGCTCGTCAGGGCTCGGAGCTGCCGAAGCGGTCATCAAAAGCGCAGCAACAATCGCGATCATAATACCTCTCCCATAGGTGCTCTGAGGGTAGTGGCTCGCACGCCTCACTGCGACTTGCATAAATGCTCTTGACTGTGAACTTGCATTAATGCGAGCGTCTGCCTTGTCCGCACCGGCCAACGCGACCCGGTTCCCCCGCTGATCTCGGCGCTGCCTTCGGGTTGAAAGCGTCGAGGGCCGGTGCGGACGCCCATCCACGGGAGCGTCCGCGCCATGTCCAACGTCCAGCCCTTCCCCTCTTCGCCGACGAACCTGGTTCGTCGCCTGTCTCCGCCCGCCGCCGCCCGGCTCGCCCGCCGGGTTGACGCCCTGGTCGAACGCCCCGCATCCGCCGGCGTCGATCCGGTCGCCGACTGTCTGTTGGCGCTGGAATCGACCTGTTGGGCCGAACCCTGCGTCTGTCCCCATCGCAGCCTGTCGCGACAGGGGCGGGTCGCGGTCGTCACGCCCGGCTATGACCGCCTGCTGACGCCGGATCAGGCCCGCGACGTCGCCGCCGGCCTGCGCGCCGACAACGCCTTCGCCGGGGCCCTGGGTCTGGCCCTGCGTTTCGACCAGGCCGCGGACCAGGCCGAGCGCCGCCGTCCGAACGACGGCCCCCTGCGGGGGCGCCCCGGCGGGTCGGGCGGTCGAACCTTGATCGCCGTCCTCCTGCTCGCCACGGCCCTCCTGGCCTTGCGCGCCTTCGCCTGACCGGAGCCCGCTCATGACCGAACTGAACATCCTCGCCGTCCAGAACGCCGACGTCCTGCGCGCCCTGGCCACGCCCCAGGCCCGGCGCGCCACGCCCACGATCAAGATGCTGGCGGCCGCCATCGGCCGTGATGACTCCAACCTCGGCAAGACGATGAAGGGCATGGCCGCCGCCGGCCTGCTTTTGCCGGATCCGATGGCGGACGGTTTGACCTCGGACGGCTTGTTGCAGCTGGAGGCCATCAACCGCGCCGAAACCGCAGAGGGCGCTGAGACTCTGCCCGACGGGCTGCTGGCCCTGCGCCACGACCAGATCCTGCCCGATCCGGACAACGCCCGTCAGGACTGGACCAGCGAAGAGGCCAGGGAGGAGCTGGACGCTCTTCGCGCCGACATCGTCAAGAACGGCCTGCTTCAGAACCTGGTCGTGCGCCCCATGGCCGAGGATGACCTTCAGGACGCGACGATCACCGTCGTCACACCGACCGGCGAACTGACCCTGCCACGCTATCGCCTCGTCGCCGGCGAACGCCGCTGGCGCGCCATCGGCGAGGCGATCAACGACGGCGACTGGGAAGCCGATGCGCCGATCCTGACCCGCTTGCTGGACCGGGACGCCAAGGAGACCCGCTTTGCCGCCATCGCGGAAAACCTGCTGCGGCGAAAGCTGAACCCGATCGAGAAGGCCAAGGGCTTCGAACAGCTGGCGGCGCTGGGCTTCGAGAACAAGTTGATCGCCGAACGCCTGGGCTACACCCCCGAACACATCCAGCAGCATCGTCGCTTTCTGACGTTGGACGAAGCGGATCAGGTCCGGATGACCTTGCCCCGCGACGATCCCAAACACCTGTCGGTGCGGGAGGCCCGCCAGAAGCTGTCGGCCAAGGATAATGCGCCCAAGCCCATCGATCTGACGCCGGCCGAGTGGCTGGCCGCCGTCGAAACTGTTTTCGCCGCCTATGAAATGACCCGCCACGGCAATCTCTGGAACGAAGTGGTAGTGGCGCCGAACGCCCGCGACACACCGGAGGCCCAGCGCCTGCAAGAGCTGGGGATCCTGCTGTTTTCGGACATCCAACGCTACGGCGCCCACCTGGGCCGCTTTACCGTCAAGCACGCCTACAGCGCGCCTCACAGGCTGGACTGGTGCGCGCCCGCCCTGCCCGCCGGACTGCACGCGAGCAGCGCCGCGCGGACCGCCATGCTGCGTGAAGCCCAGGCCAAGGTCTTCGGCGATGACGCTCCGGTTTGGGACGACGAAACGCCGATTCTCGCAACGCCTTGGCTGGCCGAACCCGGCGAACTGACGCCGGAGGGCGCGGCCCTGGTGAAGGAAGCCCGTCTGGAGGCCGAAAAGCGGGAGCAGGAGAACCGCGACCGCGCCGCCGCAGTCGCGGCGCGCGATGCGGTCTGGGCCCAGGCCCGCCAGCGCCACCTCCGCCTTCTGGCTGCGGCCCAGGAACGCCCGGAAGCGGGCCAGCCGGATGAGGTCGTCAGCATCGCCAGCGATCTGGACCGCCCTCTGCCTTGGCAGGCCCTGCCCTCCGGCGTCATCGCCGCCGCCAACGGCAAGACGGTGAAAGACCGCTTCGGCCATTACGCCGCGCCCAGTGAACAGGAACTGGCGATCAATCAGATGATCGTGGTCGCCGCCAACGCCGCCGGCGGCGTCCTGACCCCCACGCCCGCCCAGCCTGACGCAACCAGTGAAGATGAGTTCGTCGAGGCGATCGCCGCTGTCGCCGCCGACCGCCGCCCCGACCTGACAGAGGAACAGGCGAACGAACTGGCCGCCCAGATCCTGGCCAGCTTCCTCGACGACAATGGCGTCGCGTTCGGCGAGGACGGCTTCGACTGGACCCACGAGGGCGCCGTCATCCTGACCCACGAACACCTCGCCGCCGCTGGCGACACGCCGACCGGCGACGACGGCACGGCCGACGCCGACTCGGAGCAGGAAGAGGCCGCCTGATGCGTCCGCCTTGGACCGAGGCCGCCGCCCTGCTGGCGGCCCATCACCACCCCGCCGCCATCCCAGCCGACCTTTATCGCCGGAGACCCGTCATGCCCGCCGACGCCCGCTATGCCATTCTGTCCGCCGACCCCGCCGCCAAGCCGAAGGTCTTTCCCGACCTGGAGGCCCTGGCCCGCCACATCCAGCGCGAACGCGGCCTTCAGGCCCTGGAGCTGGTCGAGACTGAGGATCTGGAGATCCAGGGCGATCCCCAGCCCCGCCGCGCCGTCAGCGTCTTCACTCTGGACGCCGCCAACGACCGCGACCGCCTGATCGGCCACGCCTACCTCGACGGCCGGGGCCGCGAGACGCTCCAGGCCGCCCTACGCCGTAACCGCCTGGTCTTGCCCGCCGACATGGAGGACGCCGCGTGATGACCCAGACCTCCCCCACCACCGCCCCTGTGGCGTTCGACTTCCCGTACCAGCGCACCCTCAACGCGATTGCCGAGGCGGTCAGCTTCCCGTGGGCTGACGACAGCGGCAAGCCCCACATGTTCGGCATCTCCGTGGAGAAGTTCCAGCGGTCGTTCAACGAGAGCACGGTTGGCGGTGAAATCCGCCCGACCCCAGTCGCCCATACCGACAGGGCGCGACCTGGCGACCTGCACACCGCTATCATGGACGCGATCCACGGCGACCTGCTGCGTCAGAACCCCGATGCGTTCGTTGAGGAAGACGGCAACGCGACCCTGGCGATCCCGACGCCAAAGGCGTTCTTGACCATCGACGTCTCTTCGCTCGCGGAGCAGGTCCTCTCCGCCCTGAAATCGTCCGCCGCTCCAAAAGACGGGGAGGTGCGGGCATGAGCACGGAACCTGCCAACGCTGCGGACTTCGCCCTCGCCAGCGACCTCGGACGCAAGGTCGCCGACGACGTCGGCGCCACGATCCGGCGCACCTTCATGCTTTGCGAAACCCCTTACCAACGCGAGGTCGTGGTCTCCGCCGCCGCCGCCGCTGCGACCGTCTTTGCACGCACCACCCTGCGCCTGGCGACGCCGGACGTCACCGACCCCGATATTCTCGAGGTCCTGCTGAAGGGCTTGCCGGGGGCGTCCCAATGACTGCGCCCAAGGAACGCCCCATCCTCTTCAGCGGCCCCATGGTCCGCGCCCTGCTGGACGGCACCAAGGCCCAGACTCGGCGGGTCGTGAAGAGCCGCGCCCTAGAATGGTTGGCCGATGCGGGGTTCGGCCCCGGCTTCGTCGCCGATCCTGCAAACGGTCTTTGCCCCTACAGCGCCCCCGGAGATCGGCTGTGGGTACGAGAGATGCACGCGATCGTGCCCCGCACGGCCTACGCCATGAGCGAAGGCGTCCAGCAGACGCTCAAGCCGGGAGACGATCACGACGCGGCCGTCTACGCCGCGGCCTGGGAGCGATCAAGGCCCGGCCGCTGGCGCCCGTCCATCCACATGCCCCGCTGGGCCTCCCGCCTGACGCTGGAGATCACGGAAGTCCGGGTCGAACGGCTCCAGGACATCAGCGAGGCCGACGCTATGGCCGAGGGCGCCTCCCCCTGCGCGAATGGCGTCTGGTTCGACGGCAAGCCCGAGTTCGCCGGATGTGACGCTCGCGGCGCCTACTACAGCCTCTGGGAGCACATCAACGGCGCCGGCAGCTGGGACGCCAACCCTTGGGTCTGGGCGGTCTCGTTTCGTGTCCTGGAGCGCGCCTGACCCCATGACGGCCCGCGCCGCCTTCTCTGTCGCCGACATACGCCGCGCGATCGTGGCGATGGAGAAGTGCGGGCGTCAGGTCGCTGCGGTTGACTTCCCCAAGGAGGGCGGCTTTCGATTGATCCTTGGCGACCCGGTCCCGGTCGCCGTTGCAGGGATCGGCGGGTCGAACGAATGGGACGTCGTTCTGCCCCGATGAAGGCCATGGCCAAGATCGAGATCGCCTATGTGAAGGCGTACAAGGATCGTCACGGGCGCATGCGCTACTACTATCGGCGCAAGGGTCTGGCGACCGTCGCCCTGCCCGGCGAACCCGGCACAGCCGAATTCATGGCCGCCTACCAGATGGCCGACGCGCGCGCGCCGCGTCCGAACGCCGTCATCGCGGCCGAAAAGGCCGCCAGCCGGATCCAGCCTCGCTCGGTCACCGCCCTGATCCTGGAATACTACCGCTCGGCCGAGTTCACCCAACTGGCGCCCAGCACCCGGCGCGCCTATCGCGGCCAGCTGGACCGCTTTCGAACCGCCCACGGCGACAAGGGCGCGCTCAGCATTCAGGCCCACCACCTGGAGGCCATCTTTCTCGCCATGGCCGCGACGCCGGAGGCGGCCGTCAATCTCCGCAAACGCCTCCGCCGCGTCTTCCGCCTGGCGGTGCGCCTGGGCTGGCGCCAGGACAATCCAGTGACCGAAACAGAGGTGGCGCGCAAACGCGACCGGGGCATCAAGGGCTGGTCCGAACAGGAGATCGCGCAGTTCGAGACCCACTGGAAGTCCGGCACGCGAGAGCGCCTGGCCTTCGCCCTGTGCCTCTACACCGGCCAGCGACGCTCTGACGTCGTGACCATGGGCCGGCAACATGTGAAGGACGGTCGGATCAGCGTGGCCCAGCAGAAGACGTCGGCCCGATTGAAGATCCGCCTTCACACCGCCCTGTCGGCCGAAATCGCCGCCTACGACGCCGCCCATCCGACGGCCAAAAAACACCTAACTTTTGTGACGACGCAGGCAGGATCGGCATTCACGGTCGAGGGCTTCGGAAACTGGTTCCGCGACGCCTGCGCCGCCGCCGGCCTCAAGGGCAAGAGTCCGCACGGACTGCGCAAGTCGGCCGGCCGCCGACTAGCCGAAGCCGGGTGCTCGGAGAAGCAGATCGCCGCAATCCTCGGGCACCGCAGCCTAAGCGAAGTCGCCCGCTACACCCGCGAAGCCAGCCAGGCGCACCTGGCCGACGACGCCATGGCCAGGTTGGAAGAGGCCGAAACCAGAACAGGTCGTGTCTAACCGGTTAGACACTTTGCCCCTATCGCTTTGTTCTGAAACAACAAAACGTGAAGCATGGCGACCCCGGCAGGACTCCAACCTGCGACCTCGGCTTTAGGAAAGCCTTGCTCTATGCAGCTGAGCTACGGGGCCCGCAGGGGTGAACTAGCGGGTCGGGGCGGAGGGGGGAAGACGGTGGGTGCGGCGAACTGCATTTTCTTGGCCGCGCCGTCGGAGCCGCCTCAACTCGATTGTGGTTAATCTGTCTTAAGATACAATATCTTGGGGTGAACAAAGGCTGAATCGGCGCGAGTCCGCGATTCGGTCCTGATTCGTTTCGCCCCTGTTCCGCCGGCTGCGGATCGCGCTTAACCGGGCGCGGGCGTGCGGTCCACGACGGCGCGCAGACCGGCCAGCAGGGTCGAATTGGCGTCCGAGGCGCCGCCCCCCTCGCCGAGGATCAGCGACAGGGCGTGGACATGGACGTCGATCGAGGGCCAGGACCAGGCCTCGGCCGCCGACATCCGGCTGACGACCTCGCACAGGCTGTAGGCGGCCTCATAGAAGGCGGGCATGTCGAGAAAGCCCGCCGTATCCACCAGGACGGAGGCGATGGCGTAGAGCTCGGCCTCCGGGGCGGCGGGCCGACCGGCGCAGAAGGCCGCCAAGGCCTGGACCTTGTCCTGGATCACCCGCAGGGTTTCCTCCCGGCGCCCCTCCAGTCCCTGTTCGGCGGCGGCGACGGCGGCCTCGATATCTATGCCGCCGGGGCGCGCCATCTGCCGCTGAAGCGAGGTGGTGATGTCGCGAATCCGCACGGCGGGCTTTGAGACATCCTGAGAAACGGCTTTGGAGGCGGCGGTCACAGGTTCACCTTCATCGGCTTCAACAGCATGTCGATATCGTCCTGGTTCATGTTTTCGCCGACCGCCTCGCCGACCTCGCCCGACAGGTCGGTGCTGCGGCGGCCATCCTCGCCGGGCGGCGGGCCGTAGTTGTGGACGCGCCGATCCGGCCCGACATAGTTTTCGGCCTCGATGAACTGGCGGTTCTGGGCGCCCAGCCAGACGATGCGGCGCAGGAGGACCGACGGCGTCAGGGGTTTGGCGACGATGAAGCTGGCGCCGCAGTCGCGGCCGCGCGCGACCCGCGCTTGGGCGGCGTGGCCCAGGATCATGATCACGGGCGTGAAACGGGCCGGCTCGGGCGCCTCGCGCCTCAGCCAGGTGACGAAGTCGTAGCCGTCCATCTCCGGCATGGCGCAATCGACCAGGATCAGGTCCACCGCCCGACGACGCAGCAGTTCTACCGCCTCCTTGGCGGACGGACATTTCAGCTGTTCGCGCACTCCGAACCCCTGGACGATCGAGCTGAGCAGATCCAGCGACGTCGGCTGGTCATCGACCAGCAGCAGGGTGGAATGCGCCAGATTGACCTTATCGGGCGCCTTGGTCACGGCGTTAGAATAGGGTCAGATCGCCCGAATCGGGCGGAGCCGAGACCTTGACGCCGGCGGCGGGCCGCAGCCGCACCGCCATGTCGGCCAGGGAGATGCGGCTGACGGACTCGGCCGGGGTGGCCCCGTCGCCCAGCATACGCAGGACGCCGGACAGGGCCTCCAGCCGCTGGGTCAGGGCGTCCAGGGCCTGGGCCTCGGTCAGGGCCTCGGCCCGATCCTCGGCCGGGGCGCGGCGCACCAGACGGCTGACCAGGGCCTCGACATGGTCGATCCCCTCGCGCACCCGTGTCAGCTCGTCGGCGACGGCGACCAGCAGTTCGGCGTGTTCGGGAGGGGCGTGCATCAGAACAGCTCCAGGGCGCCGGTATCGACCGGAGGCGGGGCGACGGGCGCGGGCCGCGGCGCCACAGTGTCGGTCACGGCGCGTTGCAGAGCCTTGCCGGTCACGGGCCAGTAGTGGACCCGGCGCCCGCCGTCTCCGCGCAGGCTGCCGCCGACGACCGGAATGCCTTCGTCACGCAGGAATTTCTCGGCGAAATCGGCGTTGGAGCGACCCACGTCGCGCAGGGAGTCGAACATGCGGCCGCCGCCGAACAGCTTGGCCTCCAGCCGATCGCGCCGGCCGCCCGCCTTCAGCACGTCGTTGATCAGCAGTTCCATGGCGTAGGCGCCGTAGCGGCGGCCCGCGTCGGTGCCGGCGCCGGACCCTTCGGGCAGCAGGAAGTGGTTCATGCCGCCCACCCCGGCGACCGGATCGCGCAGACACATGGCGACGCAGGAGCCCAGAATGGTGCTGAGCACCACATTGGGATCGCGCGTGACATGGTGTTCGCCCTGTCCGACGTGCAGACGCTTTTCTTGCGTGTCCTTCAGGGCGGAAAAGGTCATGTCAGGGCGCCGAAGACGGCTTCCATCTTGCCCTTCAGCTGGGCGACGGTGAAAGGCTTAACCAGGTAATTGTTGACGCCGAACTGGACCGCGCGCTGGACCAGCTCGCGGTCGGCGCGACCCGTCAACATGATGAAGGCGGTCTTGGAGGTCGGGGGGTGGGCACGCACCGCGCGCAACAGACCCAGCCCGTCCAGATTGGGCATGTTGTAGTCGGAGATGATCAGATGGGCCGGCTTGGCGATGATGTCACGCAGGGCGATCTCGCCGTCGGCGGCTTCGCGGATCTCGCGGACGCCGAGCTGTTGCAGGCTGGTGCGGACCAGAGAGCGCATCGTCATCTGATCGTCGACGACCAGGCAGTGGAGTGAGGCGGCGGCGGGCATGAGTACGGCTCCCGGTGTCAGGCGACGGACCGTGCGGCCGGATCGGCGCACAGATCAAGGATGGCTGGGGCCAGGCGGTGCAGCGGCAGTTGCCGCTCTACAGCGCCCAGTTCGAAGGCGGCCTTGGGCATGCCATAGACGACCGAGGTGGTTTCGTCCTGACCCAGGGTGCGGCCGCCCGCATCGCGGATGGCCTTCAGCCCCTTGGCGCCGTCCTTGCCCATGCCGGTCAGGATCACGCCGGTCATGGGCCGTTTCAGACGGACGACGGAATCGAACATCACGTCCACCGACGGACGGTGGCCGTTGACGGGTTCGCTGTTCACCAGGCGGCAGCGCGGCGACAGGCCCGGCGTCAGCTCCAGGTGCGCGGCGCCGCCGGGCGCCAGATAGATGTGGCCGGGCTTCAGCGGCGCGCCGTCCACGGCCTCGCTGACCGCCGGGGCGCAGACCCGGTCCAGGCGCGCCGCGAAGCTGGAGGTGAAGGTCGCCGGCATGTGCTGGGTGATGACCGTCGCCGGGCAGTTGGCGGGAAAGCCGCTCAAGACCGTCAGCAGGGCCTCGACCCCGCCGGTGGAGGAGCCGATGGCCAGGACGTGATTGGGCGCGGGGCGATAGGCGCTGGGGGCGGCGGCGGCGGCGGGCACGTCGCCGCGGGCGCGAACCCGCGACCGGGCCGCCGTCTTCACCTTGCCGATCAGTTCGTGGAAGGCCTCGGCGCTGGCCACGGCCGGCTTGGCGACCGCGTCCACCGCGCCGATCTCCAGCGCCGCCAGGGTCACGTCCGTGCCCGCTGCGGTCAGGGTCGAGACCATGACCACCGGCATGGGGCGCAGCCGCATGATCTTATCCAGGAACTCCAGCCCGTTCATATTGGGCATTTCGACGTCCAGGGTCAGGACGTCGGGATTCAGCTCCTTGATGGCCGTGCGGGCCTCCAGCGGATCGGCGGCGGTGCCGACGACTTCGATTTCGGGGTCCGACTTCAGGGCGGCCGAGATCAGGCCGCGCATGGTCAGGCTGTCGTCCACGACCAGGACTTTGACGCGATCGGCCATCAGGCGGCTCCCAGGCGGTAGGTGGTCAGGCCGGCGGTCTGCAGCTGGCGACTCGCCGGGCCGGACACGCGCTCGGAATGACCGATGTAGAGGGTGGCGCCGGGGTTCATCAGCGGGGTGAACCGGCTCCAGATCCGCTCCTGCGTCGGATCGTCGAAATAGATGACCACGTTGCGGCAGAAGATCACGTCGAACCGGCCCTTCATCGGCCAGTCGCCGATCAGGTTCAGTTCGCGGAAGGTGACCAGCCGCTTCAGCTGCGGCCCCGCCACCCAGTTTCCACGGTCCGCGCGGTTGAAATATTTGCGCCACAGGGTCGCCGGCGCCGGCTCCAGCGCCTCTTCGGAATAGACCCCGTCATAGCCCTGGGCCACCATATTGGGGTCGATGTCCGTCGCCAGGATGCGCACGTCCAGGTCGGCCGCTTCCGGCAGGACCGACAGCACCGTCAGGGCCATCGAATAGGGCTCCTGCCCGTTCGAACAGGCGGCCGACCACAGCCGCACCCGGCCCCCGGCGCGGGCGCGCGCGGCCAGATCGGGCATGACGCGGTCGCGCAGATCGTCGAAATGATGCGGCTCGCGATAGAAGCGGGTGACGTTGGTCGTCAGGGCCGCCGTCATCTTCTGACGCTCGTCCACGCCGTCGGCGCCCTCGACCAGGGCGCAATAGTCCCGGAAGCTGGTCAGGCCCAGGGTCCGCAGCCGCTTGGCCAGACGCGAATAGACCAGCGCGGCCTTGCCCTCGTTCAGGGCGATGCCGGCGTGGGCGTGCAGCATCTGGGCGATCTGACGGAAGTCGTCGGCGGTGAAGACGAACTCGCCTTCGACGATCGACCCCCGTCCCGGGGCGGGGTTCATGCGGCTTCGGCCTCGACCTGGGGCAGGATGTGGTCCAGTTCGATCAGGCTGATCATCCGCCCGTCGATCGAGAAAATGCCTTTGACGAAGGTCTTCACCTGATCGCTGGCGACATCGGGCGTCGGCTGAACCGCGGCGTCGTTCATCTCCAGGATGTCGGACACGGCGTCGACCAGCAGCCCCACCATGCGGCCGCCGATATGGGCCACCATGATGACGTGGCGGGCGGTCGGCTCGGACGTCTCAAGCCCGAACCGGGCGCCCAGGTCGATGATCGGCAGGACGGTGCCGCGCAGATTGATCACCCCCTTCATATAGCCGGGCGAGCGCGGCAGGGGGGTTGCGGGCGTCCAGCCGCGGATTTCGCGCACCGACATGATGTCGACGCAGAATTCCTGCCGGCCGATGCGGAAGGCGATGAGTTCGCGCTGGGTGTCGTTGGCTTCTGTCATGGGTCAGCTCGCGAGCTTGAAGTCGGATCGGGGAGATTTGCGGCGCATGTCGGTGACGAGGACATCGACGTCGAGGATCAGGGCCACACGGCCGTCGCCCAGGATGGTGGCGGCGGCGACGCCCTCGACCTGGCGGTAGTTGGTCTCCAGGCTCTTGATCACCACCTGGCGCTGGCCCTGGATGGCGTCGAACAGCAGGGCCGCCTGCTGGCCGCCTTCGGTCTCGACCACCACGGCGACGCCTTCGGAAGGGACCATCGGCGTCTCGCGGAAGCCCATGGTCAGGGCCACGTCGATCAGCGGCAGGAAGCGATCGCGGAAGCGGATCACCGGATCGAGCCCGCCGACATAGTGCAGGTCGCTTTCCTGCGGCGTCAGGCTTTCGACGATGGCCGGCAGAGGGGCGATCAGGGTCTGGTCGGCGGCCGTCACCACCATGCCGTCCAGAACCGCCAGGGTCAGCGGCAGGCTGAGGGTGAAGGTCGAGCCCTTGCCGGGGACCGAACTGATCGAGATGCGGCCGCCCAGGGCCTGGATCGACCGCCTGACCACATCCATCCCCACGCCCCGACCCGAGATGTCGGACACCACGGCGGCGGTGGAGAAGCCGGGCAGGAAGATCAGATTGTCGATCTGTTCGTCGGTCAGGGCGGCGTCGGCGGCGATCAGCCCCTTGTCCACCGCAATCTTCTTGACCCGTTCGCGATTGATGCCGCGGCCGTCGTCGGCGATTTCGATGACGATCCGGCCCGAGCGGTGCAGGGCCGCGAGGCGCACCGTACCCTCGGCCGGCTTGCCGGCGGCGATCCGCTCCTCCGGCGTCTCCAGCCCGTGGTCGATGGCGTTGCGCAGCATATGGGTGATCGGCTCGGCCAGGCGTTCGACCACGGTCTTGTCGACCTCGGTGTCTTCGCCGGACGTGACCAGACGGACCTGTTTGGAGACCATGTCGGCGACTTCGCGGACCAGGCGCGGCATGCGCTGGAACACCGACTTCACCGGCTGGGCGCGGATGGCCATGACGCTGTCCTGGATCTCGCGCGTCAAAAGCTCCAGATCTTCCATCCCAAGCGCGATGCCCGAAGAGCGGGCCAGGCCGCTTTCCAGCACGCGCTGGGACAGCATGGCCTGCTGGATGACCAGTTCGCCGACGACGTTGATCAGGCGATCGACCCGATCCAGGTCGACGCGGATGGTGACCGGCGCCGGCGCCACGGGGGTGGCGACCTGAGCAGGTGGAATGGGGGCGGACGGAACGGGGGCGGCGGCCGGGGCCGGTGCGGGCTCAGGCGCGGAGACCTGGGCGGCGACCGGCGCAGGCGCGACCGGCTCGGGCGCGGGGGCCGGCGCCGGAGCGGCGGCGGGCGTTTCGGGCGCGGCGCCTGCAGCGGCCTTGGCCAGAAGGGCGGCGATGTCCAGTTCGTCGCTGGCGGGCAGGACGGCCGGCGGCTCTTCCTCGAAGACCAGGGCCGGGGCGCCGCCCAGCGGGGTGATGGTCAGGTCGCAGTCGGCCTCGACGAAGTCGAACACTTCCCGCACGGCCTTTTCATCGACATCGGCGACCAGGTCGATCGTCCAGGTCAGATAGCCGTCTTCGGCGACCAGCACGTCCAGGGTCGGCAGGGCGGCCTCGTCCACAGAGACGGTGATGGGGCCCAGCCGGCCCACTTCGCGCAGCAGCAGCCCCGCCTCATTGGCGCTGCCGTACATGCGGCCGTGCGGCTTGAAGACGATGCGCCAGCCGGGCTGGCCTGCGGGCGCCGCATCCGCAGCGGGAGCCTCGACCGCCAGCGCCGGGTCGTCCAGCGGCGCGTCGAAGGCCATGGGGGTGAAGCCGAAGTCGTCTTCCTCCTCCTCTTCGACGGCGGGCGGCGCCTCGCCGCCGTGGGTCAGAAGCTCCAGCTCCTGGACCAGGCCGGCCGAACGCTCTTCGTCCACCGGAGGAGCCAGGCCCTGGGCGGCCTGGATGTGGTCGGCCAGCACGTCAGAGGCGCGCAGCAGGGTCTTGATCGTGACCGCGTCGCAGGGTTTGCGGCCGCCCCGCAGCTCGTCCATCAGGGTCTCAAAGACGTGGGCGAACCGGACCAGAGCCTCCAGGCCGAACGCCCCCGCCCCGCCCTTGACCGAGTGAACGGCGCGGAAGACGGCGTTGATCGTCTCCAGGTCGGTCTGACCCTGCTCCAACAGCATCAGCTTCGATTCCAGTTCGGCGAGCAGTTCGTCGCACTCCTGGAAGAAGGTGGCTTTGATGGCTTCGAAGGCGTCCATGGCTGTTGGCCCGACCGATCTGGAAAAGTGTTAGGCCGCCACGCGGCGAACGGCGTCGACCAGTTTCACCGGGTCGAAGGGTTTGACGATCCAGCCGGTCGCGCCGGCGGCGCGGGCGCGGGCCTTCTTCTCGGCGTCGCTCTCGGTCGTCAGCACCAGCACCGGGGTGGTGCGGTGGTTCGGATCGGCGCGCACGCCTTCGATGACGCCGAAACCGTCCATGCGGGGCATGTTGATGTCGGTGATGATGACGTCGGCGCCCTGGGCGGCGAGCGTCTCCAGGCCGTCCACGCCGTCTACGGCTTGGATGACGACATAGCCGGCGTCTTCCAGGGCCATCAGCAGCATGTCCCGCATGGTGCGGGAATCGTCGATGGTCAGAACGGTCTTGCTCACGCGAGCGCTCCTTCAGTGAGGTCTGGTGCGTTGGTTTCGGACGCGCCGAAGGCGGCCCATTGTTCAGCGAAAGACGTCGATTGGGGCGTGATCATCAGATCGACCCCGTCGGCCGCCCAGGTCTTGCGGGCGGAGAGAAGGACTTGGAGACAAAGACCGCCCAGGCGTTCGACGCCGCTCGCATCCACCGTTACGGCCTGGCCGCGCTTGGCCAACAGTTCGGCCTTCAGCGGCTCGGCTGCGTTCATGTCCAGGACCGATGCGAGACTTATGACCTCAGCCATTGGTGTTTCCTTGTTTCAGCCCCGTCCGCTTCGTCTCACGCGGTTGGTAAATATCGCTTGAAGAACGGAGCATTTTAGAACTCTTCCCAGCCGTCTTCGGCGGGAGCGGCCTGTTGGGCGGGCGCGGCGCCGCCGCGGCCCAGGGTCTTGAGGGCCTGGACCATGCGGTGGGCCGGCTTGGCCGGTGCGGAAGGCGCCGGCGCGGGCGCAGGGGCGCGGGCGGGGGCGGCGGCGACCTGGGCCGCTGAGCCGACCTTGAACCGGGCCACCGAGGCCTGGAGCGACTGGGCCTCCTGGGCCAGAGAGTGGCTGGCGGCGGTCGACTGTTCGACCATGGCGGCGTTCTGCTGGGTGACCTGGTCCATCTGGTTGACGGCCGTATTGACCTCGGCCAGGCCGATGGCCTGTTCCTGGGCCGAGGCCGCGATTTCCGACACCAGGCCGTCGATCTCGGCGACACGGTCCACGATCCGCTGCAGGGCCTCGCCGGTCTGGCCGACCAGTTTCACCCCCGAACCGACCTGGGTGCTGGAGGTCGAGATCAGGGTCTTGATCTCCTTGGCGGCTTCCGCCGATCGCTGGGCCAGGGCCCGGACCTCGGAGGCCACGACGGCGAAACCGCGACCGGCCTCGCCCGCCCGGGCCGCCTCGACCCCGGCGTTCAGGGCCAGAAGATTGGTCTGGAAGGCGATCTCGTCGATGACGCCGATGATCTGGCTGATCTGTTCGGAGGAGCCCTCAATCGCCTGCATGGCCTGGACGGCGTCGCGGACGATGACGCCCGAGGTCTCGGCGTCGCCCTTGGCGGCCTGGACCACGTCCGAGGCCTGGCGCGCGCCCGACGCCGTCTTGTTCACCGTGGCGGTGATCTCGTCCAGAGCCGCCGCCGTCTCCTCCAGCCCCGCAGCCTGCTGTTCGGTACGACGCGACAGGTCGTCGGCGGCCTGAGAAATCTCTCCGGCGCCGGAGCGGATGCCGGCGATATTGGCCACCACCACCGAGACCGCCTGTTGCAGCTGGGCGATGGCGGCGTTGAAGTCGGACTTCAGTTGGGCGGCCTTGGGCGCGAACTCGGTGTCGATCCGATAGGTCAGGTCGCCGTCCGCCATGGCCGCCAGACCCCGGCCCAAGGCCTCGATCGTCACCCGGTCGGCCTCGGCCTCCGCCGCCTTCTCGGCCTCGCGGGCGGCCCGCTCCTGCTCGCTCATCGAGCGTTGCGAAAGCGCCTCCGCCGCCAGACGCGCCTTCTCAATGGCCGCGTCGCGGAAGGCGACGATGGCCTGAGCCATCTTGCCGAACTCATCCTTGCGGTCGGCGCCCTGGACCTGGATGGCGGTGTCGCCCGCCATCAGCTTCTGCATATAGCCGATCATGGTGAAGGTCGGCCGCACGATCGAACGGGTGGCGACCAGACCTGCAGCCAGGGCCATCAGCAGGGCGCAGACCATGCCCACGATCACGGCCATGAGGGCGGCCTGGGCCGCCTCGGCCTGGGCCTTGCGGGTCGCCTCGCGGGCGGCCTCGTTCTCAGCCCTCAGGACGTCGATCGCTTCTTCAACTGGAGCGATGAACTGGTCGGCGACGCCGGTTTGACCGACCATCCGGCTGGCCTCGGCGATCCGCCCCTCGGCGACCATCGCCTTACCGACCTGGACGATGTTGGCGTACCAGCCGTCAGCGGCCTTGATGGCCTCGTCGACGGGCGCGGCGCGATCGGCGGGCAGTTTTGCCCGCACCTCCTCCAGCGCTTCCTTGAACTTGGCGCGGTGCAGATCCAGCCGTTCGGCGTAATAGGGGTCCTGCGACAGCAGATAGCCGCGATAGGAGTTTTCCTGCTTGGACAGGCGGAACTCGGCGACGGCGAGCACTTGATTGATCTCACCTTCCAGATTGCGAGCGTGGTCGGCGCGCTGCAAGGCCAGAAGGTTCGTCACCACCACCACGCCCATGACGGCGATGGCGGCCAGGACCACGCCGAAAGCCACGGCGAGCTTCCGTCCGACGGACATGTTCTCAATAAAACGCAACCCAAACTCCTACGGTCTTCGTCGATCTGAGCGCGCCGCCACGGCCGAAACGGCCCTTTGCGGCGCGTCAGCCGCCCCTCTGCGATGAACCCGCATCTGTCCGACCAAGGATGGAAGGATGATTAATACGATTTCTGAACTGCGGCTTAGGTAGGAATGCGTAGCGAAGGTTGGCGCGGGCTGAGGGGCGGCGCCATCCGGCGCAGCGAACGCGGCGGATCTCCTGAATCGCATCGGACGAAGTGCGCTCGATAGTCGCGAGGCGTGTGAAAAGACGACGATATCGCTTCCCAGCCACGCCATTGTCGTTGTAGTAAATTGGTCAGAAAAGCGGCGACGGTGAAGTCCAGATGATTTCGCAACGGCGAGATCCAACATGACAGGGGCGCGAGCGGACGCCTTTACTGAGTTGTTGAAGCGGGTCATCGGAAAATCCGCGAACGCATCTCCGAAGAACGCCGTTCTGCTCGCTTGCGTCTGCGTCCCGCTGGCGGTTACGACGAGCGTGGCTCTTCGCGACGTCGATCACGTGCACTACCTGCCGCTGTTCGGAGCCGTCATGGCGACCGCCCTGGTCGGCAGCCGCACCGCGACCCTCTTCGTCATCGGCGTCTCCATCGCCGCCGATCTGGCGATGAAGGGGCGAAGCGACCTCTTCGATGCGGCGGTCGGCGCCGGCCTCTTCATCGCCGTATCCCTGCTGTTGGCCGAAGTCGGTCATCGGCTGACCAACCGGACCGCCCTGTTGCACAGCATACTGACCTCGGTGCCCGTGGTGACGCTGGACGACGAGGGGCGTATTCGCCGCATCACCGGCCCGGCGGCCGATCTGCTGGGCGTGGCGCCCGAGGATGCTCACGAACGCCCTTTCAGCCTGTTCGCGCCGGACTTCGGCGAGGACATCCTGGCGAGTTTCGTCAAGGACGCCCCCCTGGCCGCCCCGCCCTCCGGCTATTGGCTGGTGAGACGTCCCAACGGCGAGATCGTGCCGGTGATCATCCACGGCGGGCTGCTGGCGCACAGCATGGCCTCCGAGCGGGTGGTCCTGTCCCTGGCGGACCAGCGTCCGAGCCTGGCCGTCAACGATCGCATGCGCGACCTGATGGACCAGCTCAGCAAGAGTTGGCGGCTCAATTCCATGGGTGAGATGGCGGCTATCCTGGCGCATGAGCTGAACCAGCCCCTGACGGCCGCCACCGTCTATCTCCATGCGTGCCAAACCGACATCGCGCGCGCTGGACCGATCGGCGACAGCGCGGGCCGCGCCCTCGACCTGGCCAAGACCCAGCTTCTGCGCGCGGGGGACATCATCCGGCGCATGCGCGAACTGATCGCGACCGGGGCGTCCCAGCTGACGGAAGAGCGGGTCTCCTCCATGGTGGACGACCTGCGCCCCCTCTTCGATTTGATCCGGCAGGAAACCGGTATCGCCGTCCGTATCGACGTCGATACGACCGGGGATCGGGTCTTGGCCGACCGAATCCAGTTTCAGCAGGCCATCACCAATCTGGTGCGCAACGCCGTCGACGCCGTCGGCGACCATCCCGGTGCGGTCGTATCGCTCACGGGCCGCAGCCTGGCCGATGAGGGCTATGAGATCCGGATCGAGGACAACGGCCCCGGCATCGCCGAGGATCAGATGGACCGGATCTTCCAACCGATGATGACCACCAAGGCCGGCGGCATGGGCCTGGGCCTGTCCGTCACCCGCTCCATCATAGAGAGCCACGACGCCGCCCTGGCCGTAGGCCGCAGCGCCCTGGGCGGCGCCGCCTTCTCCTTTCGCCTCACGCCTGTCACGGAGCTCGAAGCCGCATGACCGACCATTCCGTCTTCGTCATCGACGACGATCAAGCCATGCGCGATTCCTTGCTCATGCTCCTGCGGGGCGAGGGCATCCGCGCGCGGGGTTTCGCCAGCGCGATGCAGTTTCTGGAACAGCTGCCGGACGACAAGTCCGCCTGCGTCATCACCGACCTGCGGATGCCCCAGATTGAAGGCTCCGAACTGATCCAGCGGCTCAAGGCGCTGAAGGGCGAGGCCTGGCCCGTTATCGTCATCACCGGCCACGCCGACGTGCCCCTGGCCGTCCAGCTGATGAAGGCCGGGGTCGTGGACTTCATCGAAAAGCCCTTCGATCCCAACCGCATCCTGGAGGCGGTGCGCGGCTGTCTGTCGGCCTTGGCGCGCCAGGGCGTCGAGAGCGAGGCGCGCGAACAGACCGCCGCCCGGCTGGCCAGCCTGACGCCGCGCGAGCGCCAGGTGTTCGACGCCCTGATCGACGGCAAGTCGAACAAGGAGATCGCCCTGGCCCTGGACATCAGCCCCCGCACGGTCGAGATCTTCCGCGCCAAGGTGATGCAGAAGATGCAGGCCCAGAGCCTGTCCATGCTGGTGCGGCTGGGGCTCAGCGTGGCCGACGCCTGACGCCCGCCGCCTCTGGGCTCAAAAGACTCACTTGAGCCCGGGCGCGATCGTCGCCACCTTGTCCTGTCATGAGCGACCGGTCCGCAGGCCTGCCCCCATCGCGCGTCACTGCGGTCCTGGGGCCCACCAACACCGGCAAGACCCATCTGGCGGTCGAGCGGATGCTGGGTCACGCCTCAGGCATGATCGGCCTGCCCCTGCGGCTCCTGGCGCGCGAAATCTATGAGCGGATCGTCAAACAGCGCGGGGCCGCCGCCGTCGCCCTGATCACGGGCGAGGAGAAGATCGTCCCGGCCCGCCCCCTCTATTTCGTCTGCACGGTCGAGGCCATGCCGTTGGAGCGGTCGGTCGAGTTTCTGGCCATCGACGAAATCCAGCTGGTCGCGGACCCTGAACGCGGCCACGTCTTCACCCAGCGGCTGCTGCACGCCCGCGGCCGGTTCGAGACCATGTTCCTGGGCGCCGGGACCATGGAGCCCCTGATCCGTCGCCTGATCCCGGATGTGGAGATCGTGACCCGGGATCGGCTGTCCACCCTGTCCTACGCCGGCTCCAAGAAGCTGACCCGCCTGCCCCGCCGCAGCGCCATCGTCGCCTTCTCCACCGAGCGGGTCTACGCCATCGCCGAACTGATCCGGCGTCAGAGGGGCGGCGCCGCCGTGGTCATGGGCTCGCTCAGCCCGCGCACCCGCAACGCCCAGGTGGCGCTCTACCAGTCGGGCGAGGTCGACTTCCTGGTCGCCACCGACGCCATCGGCATGGGGCTGAACATGGACGTCGACCATGTCGCCTTTGCGGGCCTGAGAAAGTTCGACGGCCGCCGCACCCGCTGGCTGCACGCCCATGAGATCGGCCAGATCGCCGGCCGGGCCGGCCGCCATCTGCGCGACGGAACCTTCGGCGTCACGGCCGAGGCCGAGGATCTGGACGTGGATCTGGTCGAACAGGTGGTCGAGCATCGGTTCGATCCGATCGAGGCGGCCGAATGGCGCAACGCCCGGCTGGACTTCGACACCCTGCCCGACCTTCTGCGGTCCCTGACGGTGACGCCGGGCCGCGCGGGACTCAGCCTGACGGCCGAGGCCCTGGACGAGACCCTGCTGCGCCGCCTGATCAAGGATGAGGAGGTCGCCCGTATCGGCCGCTCGCGCGGGGCGGTGATGCGGCTGTGGGAAGCCTGCCAGCTGCCGGACTTTCAGAAGACCACGCTGGATGAACACGCCCGCCTGGCCAAGGACGTGTTCCAGGCCCTGACCGGCAAGCGGGGGCGGTTGACCGACGACTGGATGGCGCCACGCTTCGCCTTCGTGGACCGCGACGACGGCCAGATCGACCAGCTGTCGGCCCGGCTCTCGGCGGTGCGGACCCTGTCCTATATCGCCAACCGCCCAGACTGGGTCCATGACGCCCACGGCTGGCGCGACAAGACCCGCGCCCTGGAGGACCGGTTGTCGGACGTGCTGCACGAACGGCTGACGGCCCGCTTCGTGGATCGACGCACCACGGCCCTGATGCGGGCGCTGAACGTCCGGGAGGATGCGTTTGCGGGCGTCGCCGAGGACGGCGAGGTGACGGTGGAGGGCCAGGTGGTGGGTCAGCTCGAGGGCGTCCGCTTCCAGATGGAAAAGGGCGCCTCGGCCCTGGAGGACCGCACCCTGCGCCAGGCGGCGGTGCGGGCCGTGACGCCCGAGATCAATCGCCGTCTGGGGCAGTTGGCGGCCGAGGCCGACGAGGGTTTCGCCGTCACGCCGGACGGGGCTGTGCTGTGGCGCGGGGTGCTGACCGCCCAGATTCAGGCGACGCCGACCGGGGCCGACCCCTTTTCGCCGTCGGTGCGTCTGTTGGGCGACCTGGGGGCGACGCCGGCCCGCGAGCGCGCCCGCCGACGGATCGAGGCCTGGCTGGCGTCCGAGGCCGGTCGGGCGCTGCGCGATCTGCGGCGGCTGAAACAGGCGGTCGAATCCGGCGCGCTGAGGGGCCTGCCGCGCGGCCTCGCCTTCCGCCTGATCGAGGCCGGCGGGCTGATCGACCGGCGCGACGTGGATCGGGATCTGGCGGCGCTGAGCCAGGTGGAGCGCCGCACCCTGAAAAGCTTCGCCATCCGCGTCGGGGTCCATTCGGTCTGGCTGCCGGGCCTGCAAAAGCCCCGCGCCCGCCATTTCGCCCAGGCCTTCGTCACGGCCCCGCTGATCCCCGCCAGCCCCGACCTGATCCCCGCCCCGGTCGAGCCCCCCTCCCCGCGTCTGTTGTCGGCCTCGGGTCTGCGCCACGCCGGTCGGTGGCTGGCGCCGGTGGAGGCCCTGGAGAAGATGGCGGAGTTGCGCGCCGCCAATCACGGCCGGCTGTCGGACGAGGCCCTGACCGATCTGGGGTGGAGCGCCGATCAGGCGAAACAGCTCATCGCCGCCCTGAAAACCGAACGCGCGCGCCGGCCCGACAAGCCGGGCGCCGCGCCTAAGATCGTCAAGGATTCCCCCTTCGCCGCCCTGGCCGCCCTGACCGAGGCGCCGACGGCCAGACCCAAGCGGCGGCGTCCGCGCCGAAAGGCCGCCTCTTGAGGCCCTGTCCTTTCGTCATCCTCCGGCGAAGCGAAGCGGAGACCGGGGGACCCAGCGGCGCGCGCGAGCGCGAACCTGTCGCGGACAAGGCGCTGTGGACATTATGCGGCGGACACATCGCCTTCGGCGCCGCTGGGTCCCCCGGTCTGCGCCGCAAGCGGCTTGCCGGAGGATGACGAAAGGGATGAAGACCGACGCCTGTCGCATCGACGTCTGGCTGTGGCGGGCGCGCTTCGTGAAGACGCGAGGCCTGGCCGCCGCCCTTGTCGAGCGGGGCGCGGTGCGGCTGACCCATCAGGGGCGCGAGACCCGGCTGGACAAGCCCAGCCGCTGCGTCCACCCCGGCGACCTACTGACCTTCGTCCAGAACGGCGAGGTCACGACCCTGCGGGTGGAGGCCCTGGGCGAAAGGCGCGGGCCCGCCGAAGAGGCCCGCGCCCTCTATAGCCGCCTTACGACTTGATCACGAACTCGCCTTCGATGTGCAGCTTCACCTCGTCGGAGACGGCCGGCAGGGCGTAGTTGATGCCGAAGTCCGAGCGTTTGATGGTGGCCTCGCCGTCGAAGCCGGCCTTATAGGCGCCCATGACGGATCCGGCCGCATTGAACTCAACCTCGATCGTCACCGGCTTGGTCACGCCGCGCAGGGTCAGGTCGCCGACCACCGTCGCCTCATTCGGATCGGACGGATCGACCGTCACCGAGCGCGAGACGAAGGTCGCCGTCGGATGGTTGGCGGTGTCGAAGAAGTCGGCCGTCTGAAGATGGGCCTTCAGCCGGTCGTCATTGGGCGCCACGTCGGTCAGCGGGACGGTGGCGGTCAGGGTCGAGGCGGAGGGGTTGGCTGGGTCCAGCTTCAACTCGGCCTTCACGTTCACGAACTGACCCGTATAGGTCGACAGGCCGAAGTGGCTGACCGACCAGGTGATCTTGCCGTGGCTGGACTCCAGCGCATAGTCGCCGGCGCGGACCTCGGCCGGGTTCTGGGTCAGGGCGGCCTGGGCCACCACCGCCCCACCGGCGGCGAGGCTGAGGGCCAGGGCGCCGGCCACGGCGTATTTGGCGAAGGCGTATTTCATCAGGGGAGCGCGCATGGTCATGTTCCGGTAGGGGTTGATATGTAATCTACACAGTTGCGGTTAAGCCCGGCCTTTGTCAAGCGGTCGGGCTAGGGCCGCGAACGCCTCTCAGATTAAGCCCTGCTGTTGACAGTTGGTTGCGCGGTCGCCATGTCGCAGACCTCCCGCTCGCAATCGTGATCTCTTCGCCGCCCAATGACCTACATCGTCACCGACGCCTGTGTGAAATGTAAGTTCATGGACTGCGTCGAGGTCTGTCCCGTGGACTGCTTCTACGAGGGCGAGAACTTCCTGGTCATCGCCCCGGACGAATGCATCGACTGCGGCGTCTGCGAGCCGGAATGCCCCGTCGACGCCATCGTGCCGGACACCGAGGATGAGCCGGACGGCAAATGGCTTCAGGTCAACGCCGAGTACGCCAAGGTCTGGCCCAACATCACCGTCAAGGGCACGCCCCCCGCCGACCGCGAACAGTATGAGCGCGAGACCGGCAAGTTCGAGAAATACTTCAGCCCCAAGCCGGGCAAGGGCTCCTGAGCCGGGGCGGCCGACGCAGGGCCGCGCGTTCAAACCTTCGCGACATTCCGCGTCGGCTGTGTGGACGTTTTGAAATTCCGCAAATTTGTGATAGGTTCTGTTTCATTGGATCGGGCGGTCCGCGAAACCTTCGCGCCGCCCGTGTTTGCGACAGAATCCCGCCCATAGACGGGATCGGCCAGAGGTTTGGTGATCCGTTTCCGCATCTGACGTCCGCATTTCATCGACCGACGGAAGCTTCCGGCGGCGAGACTGCATTGCGTTTGATGCGCCTTCGCTTCGCCCGGCCCTGACCGGGAAAGGACGAATATGACGAGCAAGACTGGTCTGGAGTTCAAGGTTGGCGACGCGGTCGTCTATCCGGCGCACGGCGTCGGCAAGGTGGCGGCCATCGAGACTCAGGAAGTCGCGGGCATGTCGCTGGAAGTCTATGTCGTGACCTTCGACCACGAGAAGATGACCCTGCGCGTCCCGACCAAGAAGGCGGCCACCGCCGGCCTGCGTTCGCTGGCCGCCGACGACGTCGTGACCAAGGCCCTGACCACCCTGAAGGGCCGCGCCCGCATCAAGCGCACCATGTGGTCGCGCCGCGCCCAGGAATACGAGGCCAAGATCAACTCGGGCGACCTGATCTCCATCGCCGAGGTGGTCCGCGACCTGCACCGCGCCGACACCCAGCCGGAACAGTCCTATTCCGAGCGCCAGCTCTATGAATCGGCTCTGGACCGGATGGCGCGCGAAGTCGCCGCCGCCAACAAGATTGACAAGGACGCCGCCGTCGAGCTGCTGGCCAAGTCGCTCAGCGCCAAAAAGCCGGTCCCGACCGCCGAAGCCGCCTAGAGCCTGATCGGTTGAAGTGGAATCGCTTCGCGATTCCGCTGAAGCCGTGAATCAGGCTCCAGATTAAAGCGAGAGCATGATTCACGCTTCTGTCGGAACCGCGAAGCGGTTCCGTCCGAAACGATCATGCTCTAAGCGTCCGCATCGGAACAATGAAAAGGCCCCGGAGCGATCCGGGGCCTTTTTGTTTTGACCGACGTCAAGGCGGGGCGCGGCCTCATCCGCTCAGATGGCCGGCGACAAGGAGCCGACCATGACCGACGCCGCCCCGCTGGGGTTTCACCACATCCGCCTGGAGCTGGCGCGCGAGCCCCAGCACCCCGAAGGCGACCCTGACATGGGCTATGACATACTGGCGCCCCTGACGGCCGAGCGCCGGCTGGACGCCGCCGTCTGGCGCGAGGCGCCCGAGAAATGCCGGGTGCGCCGCTTCTCGCACGGGGCCACCCTGGCCTTCGGACGCCTGCGCCATGCGGCGCCGGACCGCTGGTTCCTCGATTTCGAACCCGGAGAGGCCGACGACGCCCACGGCTTCCGCCTGGCCGACGAAGTGATCCAGACCGGCGAATACCTCAGCCTTTCGACCGGCGACCAGACCCACACCTATGTGGTGGCGCGGGCCGAGCCGGTCTGAGCGTCAGAAATATTCGGCGTTGGCGGGGCACTGGGCGCTGATGCGCCGGGCGGTGATGCTGGCCGGAATATAGGGGGTGCCGCGCAGCAGCTGGGCCCCGCCGCGGAAGCTGAAGCTGGTGTCCTCATAGGTTCCGTTCAGCCGGACCTGAATCCGCCGCCCCTTCTTGTCCTGGCACGTCCCCTCGAACCGGGCGCGGCCGTCGCCGACCACCCGGGTCGGATAGGTGCAGCGCCAGCGGTTGGTCGACAGGCCGCCGAAGAAGCGGTTGATCTCGCTGGGACGGACGCATTTCTGATGGGTCTCGTTCTGGCCCAGGGCGCTGGTGGTGTATTCCCAATAGCCCGGCAGCACTTCCGACTGGGCCGGAGTCTGGGCGGGCGCCGTGGCCGGGGCGGCCAGCATCAGGGCGCCGGCGGCGACGGGCGCCAGGGCGGCCAGCAGTTTAAGAGACGGACGGGACATGGCGGCCTTCTGTTCAGCGGAAGTCTTCATGATATGGCGTATAGAGCGCGTCATTTGAATGACGGCTGAACGAGGCTGTTCCCCGCCGTCCAGCCGCAGGGCTGGATTTCGGCCGCCGCCGGCGCGCCTGGCCTCGGCGTTCAAGACTCGGCTTGACGCCCGACCGCCTCTTCCCTTATACGGCCCCCTCTCGCGCGGGCTGGTTCCCGCGCGCAACTGTTTCATGCGTCCGCTCCCACGCTTCGGGCCGGACGCCGCACCTTAAGGATCTGACGATGTCGCGTCGTTGCGAACTCACCGGTATCGGCCCGATGGTCGGCCACAGCGTGAGCCACTCGAACATCAAGACCAAGCGCCGCTTCCTGCCGTCGCTGAAGACGGTCAAGGTCACCTCGGACGCCCTGGGTCAGACCTTCTCGCTGCGTATCTCGAACGCCGCCCTGCGCACCCTGGACTATAAGGGCGGCCTGGACGCCTTCATCGTCAAGGCCCGCGACGAGCAGCTGTCGATCGCCGCCCAGCGCATCAAGCGCCAGGTCCGCGCCAAGCTGGCCGAGCAAGCCGCCGCCTAAGTCGGGCGACGCATCATGATCTGGAAAGGGCCGGCGGCGACGCCGGCCTTTTTCTTTGCGCGCCTTCCAAGCCCGGATTAAGCCTGACAGGCAACCGGAGGGGAATCCGCATGACTGTCGCCCGCACCCTGGCCGCCTCGGCCGCCGCCCTTGGTCTTTCGGTTTCGGGCCTGTCGGCCCTGACCGTCGCGCCGTCGATCGCCCAGGCGCAGGAGACGCAGGCGGCGACGCCGGTGCGCGAATCGACCCCCTACACCCTGGCGACCGACCAGCCCCTGACCGTCGAACAGCAGGCCATGCGGTTCGACACGGCCGATCTGTCGATCAAGGTCACTCCCCAGGACAAGGCCATCGACGCCGTCGCCGTTCTGGGCTTCACCGCCAAGGCGCCGCTGGAGCGGCTGGTGGTCGATCTGGATACGCTGCTGCCCATCTCTTCGGTCCAGATCGACGGGGTCGAACTGGCCGCCGACCGCTGGTCCAACCCCGAGGGGCGGCTGACGGTCGAACTGCCCCAGACCCTGGCGGCGGGCGGGTCGGTCGTCCTGCGGGTCGCCTATGCCGGACAGCCGCGCGTCGCCCCGCGCGCGCCCTGGGACGGCGGCTTCGTCTGGTCCACCGCCCCCTCGGGCGAGCCCTGGATCGCCACGGCCGTCCAGGGCGAGGGCTGCGACATCTTCTGGCCCTGTATCGACAGCCCGCACGGCGAGCCCGGCCGGGTCGATCTGCACATCACCGTCCCGTCCGACCTGTCGGCTCCGTCCAACGGCCGCTTCCTGGGCAAGGTCGATCACGGCGACGGCTGGACCACCTGGAACTGGTCGGCCAAGAGCCCCAACACCTACGCCATCGCCCTGAACGTCGGCCCCTATGAGGAGGTCAGCGGCCAGTATCAGAGCCGGTTCGGCAATACGATCCCGCTGCACTACTGGCATCTGAAGTCGGACGCGCCCGAGAAGGTTCAGGCCCTGTTCGCCGAATTCCCCCAGATGCTGGACTTCTTCGAAGCCAACGTCGGCCCCTTCCCCTTCGGCGACGAGAAGATGGGCGTGGTCGAGACCCCGCACCTGGGCATGGAGCACCAGACCATCAACGCCTACGGCAACGGCTACAAGATCGACGGCCGGGGCTATGACTGGCTGCTGCAGCACGAGTTCGCCCACGAATGGTTCGGCAACCAGCTGACCAACGCCAACGCCGACGACATGTGGCTGCATGAGGGACTGGGCAGCTATATGCAGCCGCTGTACGCCCGCTGGCTGCTGGGCGACCGCTACATGCAGCGCGAACTGGCCAATCAGCGCGAGGGGCTGGTCAATAAATACCCCGTGGTGTCCGGCACGCCCAAGACTGAGGACGAGGTCTATAAGGGCGACGTGGGTCCCGGCGGCGACATCTATTCCAAGGGTTCGCTAATCGCCCATTCGCTGCGGATGCTGATCGGCGACGACGCCTTCCATCGGTCCCTGACGCGGCTGGTCTATGGGACCGACGATCCTCGCCCCGGCGCCTTTACGCCCCTGTACCGTTCGACCCAGGACTATCTGCAGATCGTCAATGCGGTGACGGGCGAAGACTATGGCTGGTTCTTCCGCGGCTATCTGTACAACGCCGCCCTGCCGGTCCTGACCCAGACCCGGCGTGACGGCCGGCTGAGCCTGCAATGGACGACCGGCGACGGCGGCGTCTTCCCCATGCCGGTCGAGGTCGAGATCGACGGCCGCGTTCGGACCGTGGCCATGACGGGCGGCCGGGGCGAGATCGCGGTCCCGGCCGGCGCCCATGTCCTGATCGACCCGCAGAACAAGGTGCTGCGCCAGATGGACGTCATCGACCGGCTTCAGGCCTATAAGGCCGAGCAGAGGGCGGCGGCCAAGCCCTAGAGGCTGATGGCCTCCTAAGCCGCCTCCACCGTCACTGACTGGCGCACCATCCGGCAGCGTTCCTGGGTGGTCAGAAAGGCGATGTCGGCGGCGTCGCGGCCGCAGGCGATCCGCACCAGCCCCTCGACCGGGGCCAGGCCCGTCGGATCGACCAGCCACCAGCCCCCGTCCAGCCAGACCTCGAAGATCGCGTGGAAATCGGGCGGGGTCAGCTGATGGGCGAAGGCGCTGACGGCGCGGGCCGGAATGCCCGAGGCCCGGCAAAAGGTCATGCCCAGATGGGTGAAGTCGCGGCACACGCCCGCCCGATCAATGAAGGTGCGGGCCGCCGTCGTCTCGGTGTCCGAGACCCCGTGTTCATAGTCGATGTTCTCGGCGATCCAGTTCAGAATGGCCAGAACCCGCGCCCCGCCCGCCGTCTCGCCGAACTGGCGCGTCACGAACCGGCCGAACTGGTCAGACGGGCAATAGCGGCTGGGCTGAAGATAGGGCAGGACCTCGGCCGGCAGATCGCCCCAGTCGTGCTGCGAGACGCTGGGCGGCAGCCCTTTCAACACCCCATTGTCGACCACCGCCTCATAGACCAGGCTGACCTCGCCCTGGACGTGGCAGCGCAGGGTCCGGGCGCCGAAATCGACGTCCTCGTCTTCCTGGAACTGGACCGGCGGATCGAAGGTCAGTCGCTCCTCCAGAATCTCCTGGCCGGGCCAGTGGGCGACCTGAATCTTGTAGATGGCGTCCGTGGGCGGATCAAAGCTGTAAACGAGCTCGGCGCGAACGCGCAATTTCATGGGGTCTGACCGGTGGAAGGGAATGGGGCTAACGCCATGCGACTGGGGCCGTTCCATGTCCAGCCCCTCCAGACTGTACGCCGCCGTACACGGAAGGCTTAAATAGACAAGCCTCGCCAATGTGTTACGGTGTGAGCCCTATGGACCTCTCCCTATCTGACCTGCCGTCTGCCTCGCAGGTCGGACCTGCGGCCTTCCGCTGGGAGCGAACCCGCCGCAACGGGAAGACGAAATCATGACGGACTACGACGTCCGCGCCCAGGTCGCCCTGAACGACTGCGACCGGGAGCCGATCCACATCCCCCAGGCGATCCAGGGCCACGGCCTGCTGCTGGTGCTGAATCCAGACGCCCTGACTCTGGAACAGGGAGCCGGGGCGATCGAGGATCTGACCGGCCAGACCCGCTGGATCGGCCTGCCGATCGCCGATCTTCTGGGCGAGGTGGTGGGGCGTCGTCTGCGCGACATGGCGGCCATCCGCGAGGCGGGCTTCGCGGGCCGCTGGCGCGCGGCCAACCGGCTGGAATACGACGTCGTCGTCTATTATGCGCCCGCCGGAAAGGCGGCCGCGACGGAGACCGCCCCCGCCCTGCGGATGGTGGTCGAGGTCGAGCAGAGCTCGCAACAGGCCCGGCTGGGCGTCGAACTGATCACCCGGCTCGATACGGCCGGCGCGGCCCTGGAACGCAGCGCCACGGTCCAAGGCGTCTGCGAACGCGCCGCCGACGCCTTCCGAAGCCTGACCGGCTTTGAGCGGGTCATGATCTATCGCTTCCTGGACGACGAGGCGGGCCAGGTGGTGGCGGAATCGCGCGCGGGCGAGGCGACCTCCTTCCTGAACCACCATTTCCCGGCGACCGACATTCCCCGCCAGGCGCGGGCCCTTTATCTGCGCAATCCGGTGCGGGTCATTCCCGACACCCGCTACACGCCCCAGCCGCTGCGGCCGCCGTATCCGGACGAGCCTCCGCTGGACATGAGCGACAGCGGCCTGCGCTCCGTGTCGCCGATCCATATCCAGTATCTGCACAATATGGGGGTGCGGGCTTCGGCCTCGGTCTCCATCATCGTCGATGATGTTCTGTGGGGCCTGGTCGCCTGCCACAGCAGCACGCCCCTGCTGCTGTCCTATGAACTGCGCGTGGCCTGCACCACCCTGGCCCGCACCCTGGCCCGCCAGCTGAAGACCAAGGCGGACGCCGAACTGTATCGCGAACGGGTCCGGCTGCGTCGGCTGGAGGATGAGCTGATCATCGGTCTGTCGCGCGACCGCGACCTGGCCTCGGGCCTGGGGGATCAGGCGGGCGCGCTGAAGGACCTGGTCGGCGCCGACGGCGTGGCGATCGTCCAGGGCGACCGGATCGAGGGGTTCGGCCATGTCCCGCCGCCGGAGGCCCAGCGTCAGATCGCGGACTGGCTGGAGGCGCAGCCGGGGCTTCGTCCGGTCGCCACCAACGCCCTGTCCACCCTCCTGCCCGAGGCCGAGGCCTGGCGGACCCACGCCAGCGGCCTTCTGGCCGTGCGCCTGCCGGGGCCGCAGCCGCTCAGCCTGCTATGGTTCCGCGCCGAGATTCTGGAGACGGTGCGCTGGGCCGGCGATCCCTCGACCGCCGTCAAATCGACGGACGGGGGCGGCGCCCTGACGCCCCGCGCCTCCTTCGCCGAATGGCGCGAGACCGTGTCGGGCCGCGCCCGCCGCTGGGGCGCCGCCGCCGTCGAATCCGCCGCCCGCCTGCGCGACGCCCTGTCGGACTTCACCTCCGTCACCCAGCTTCGCAGCCTGAACCAGTCGCTTCAGGCCCGCCTGTCCGAGCGCGACCTGCGGCTGGAGCAGCAGGAGTTCCTGATGCGCGAGGTCAATCACCGGGTCCAGAACAGCCTGACCCTGGTGTCCAGCTTCCTGGGACTTCAGGCCCGCGACCTGGGCGACGGCCCGGCCAAGGTCGCCTTGCAGGAGGCGCGGCGCAGAGTGCGGGCCGTCTCGACCGTCCACACCCGCCTCTATCGCGGGGATCATGACGCGGCCATCGACCTGTCGCGCTATATCGGCGAACTGGTCGAGGATCTGGGCTCAAGCATGGGGCCGGAATGGGTCTCGGCGATCGAGACCGATCTGGCGCCGGTCTGCGTCGGGGCCGACCGGGCGGTGACCATCGGCCTGATCCTGACCGAACTGATCATCAATGCTCAGAAATACGCCTATGACGGGGCGCCGGGTCCGCTGCGCATCGGCCTGACCGAGGCGGACGACAGCCTGCGTCTGGTGGTGTCCGACGACGGCAAGGGCGGCCACAAGGCCGGCAAGGGCTTCGGTTCGATGATGATCGGCAGTCTGGTGGCCCAGCTTGGCGGTCAGATCGACTATCGCGATCAGAAGCCGGGACTGGAGGTCGCCCTGCGCACGCGCATCGAGGCGCCGGCCTGAAGCCAGGCCCTGCGGCGGACGCCGCGTCAAACAAGCTTCGCGGCGAAGGCCGCAGTCAACAGGAAAAACGGGCGCGGAGATCATCTCCGCGCCCGTTTCCATTCTTCGACTTAAAGCAGCTTCAGGTCGATGGCCGAGGTCTTGCCGCGCTGATTTTCCAGCTCGTATTCGACCTTGGCGTTTTCATCGAGGCCCTGAAGGCCGGCCTTCTGAACGGCGGTGACGTGAACGAACACGTCAGAGCCGCCGCTGTCGGGCTGGATGAAACCATAGCCCTTGGTGGGGTTGAACCACTTGACCGTACCGGTCGCCATGTCTGCGTCTCCGTAAACGCGCTTTTCCAGGCGGATCTCCCTCGGGAGGACCCGACAATCCATCTGGACAGCTCGTTCAGGCGAAGGAGCGAGACGCGGGTGTGGACCCCACGCAAAATCCGGACTGCGCCTCTGTTGTCACCCGGCTTTTCCAGACGGTCAACAGCAAAGCGGCGGGCCTTTTCGCCTATCGCGCTTAACGGCAGACGCCCCGGTCGGCGGCGTCGAGGTGCAGATGGTTCTCGTGGGCGGCGTTATAGTCGGGCGTCAGGACCGTGGCGAACAGGCCGCAGGCGCCGTCACGCAGGGCGTGCAGGAAGCGAGACCCCGCCGGTCCCGCCCGCCCCTCGCCGCGCCAGTCGTCCAGCACGGTCACGGTGCGCCCGTCCGCCAGGGTCACGCCCGCGACGTCCAGGGCGTTGGCGCGGGCGTGTTCGCTGGGCCGTTCGCTGACGTCCTGAGAGCCGTAGATGCGGCGGCAGGAATAGGTCCCATAGTTTTCGACCCGAGCCGGGACCGAGCCCAGCATCTCGCGGGCGGCGGGCTGCAAGACCTGACGGTCCCAGATGACGTAACGCACCGCCAGCGGGCACTGCATCACCACATCAGCCGGGGCCAGGGGCGTCGCCGCGCCGCCGGTGATCCGCACCGCGCCGCGCACGACGCAGAAGCCGCCGTCGTCGCGATCGGCGGCGCGCTCGACCTCGACCCCCGCCTCGCGCAGAACCTGCATACAGGCCTCGGTCGCGCCCTGCACCTCTTCAGGCGCGGCGGTGGGGGAAAGGTCGAAGTCCGCCACCTTGGCCGCCGTCGCCCGCCCGACCGGCTGGTTCAAGTCCAGCGGTTTCCAGGGCAGATCCTGCGGCGGCGCATAGGCGTTCAGCAGGGCGAAGGCGGCGCAGGCCAACAGCCCGACCTCCCACATCAGATTCCAGAAATCGGCGAAGTCGCGCTTCATGAGGCCCCAGCATGGACCGCCAACGGCCCCGCTGGCAAACGCGAGCGGGGCGCGCGCGTTCAATCCCGGCGGTTCTCCAGGCTCAGGCGGCGACCGGGGTCAGGTTCAGGGGTTTGACGCGCGGCAGGATGATGCGCCTCGCCTGGGCCTTCTCGAGACGCGCCAGGGGGACGTGTTTCACATGGCCGTCGGCGGGTCGGAAATCGATCCGGCACCCGGCCGGACCGCTCTGCTGGGGCGGGGCGACCCGAACCCCCAACCGGTCCAGAAAGTCATAGGCGAAGGCCAGATTGTCCTCGCCGATGGAGTTGACGAACCGGCCCGGGCTGGCCCCGCCGAACAGCTGGGCCTCCAGCCGGCTCTGCCGCGCGCCGGCCTGCAACAGACCCTCGATCAATCGGGGCATCAGATCATCGCCGTAACGCGCCGGGTCGCCCGAAGACCCAAGCCGACGCTGGGGCAGGACGAAATGGTTCATTCCCCCGACGCGCGCCACTGGATCATGGATGCAGGCGGCCACGCAGGAGCCCAAAACCGTGGTCAGGACCAGATCGGGCTCGTCGGACACCCCGTATTCGCCCTGGCCAAGCGACAGGCGGCGACCGCCGCCCGACGGGTCCCTGTTCAACTCCGAAAGATTGCCGATCAACATAGGCGGACCCGGTTTCGTTAAGTCGCGACTATGAAAGGTCAGGGTGTAGAAAGCGTATAGAAGACGCCGGTACGAACCCTTAGGCCCAGGTCAAATCGTTGCAGTCACAAGCAAAAATTGCGTCTCGCGGGACTTATAGGGGACGCCGCCCTAGGTATTGATCCGTAAACGCGCCGCCGCCCCAAGGCTCCGCTTGTCCCCGGACGCCCGACCCTGCACCATGGCGCCATGGGAAAGAAGACCGACGCCTATGACGCCGAACTGGAACGGCTCCAGCTCGCCGTTGTGAAGACCCAGGCCTGGACGATCGAACACGGGCTGCGCGTGGTGATCGTGCTGGAGGGGCGCGACACGGCGGGCAAGGACGGCGCCATCAAACGGCTGACCGAACATATGTCGCCGCGCCAGACCCGTGTGGTCGCCCTGCCCAAGCCCAGCGATCGCGAAACCACCCAGTGGTATTTCCAGCGCTATGTCCCGCATCTGCCGGCGGCGGGCGAGACCGTCATCTTCAACCGCTCCTGGTACAATCGCGCCGGGGTGGAGCCGGTCATGGGCTATTGCACCCCCGAACAATACGCCCAGTTCCTGACCGACGCCCCCCGGTTCGAACGGATGCTGACCGAGGACGGGATCATTCTGATCAAGATCTGGCTGGACATTTCGCGCAAGGAGCAGGCTCAGCGGCTGAAGGAGCGCCGGGTCGATCCGCTGAAACAGTTCAAACTGTCGTCCCTGGACGCCGAGGCCGAGGCCCGGTTCGACGCCTATTCCGCCGCCCGCGACCGGATGCTGGACGAGACCGACCGCGCCTACGCCCCCTGGACCGTCATCGCCACCGACGACAAGAAGACCGCCCGGCTGAACCTGATCCGGCACATATTGAAGGTGCTGGACCATTGCGGCGAGGAGATCGCCGCACCGGACGACGAAGTGGTCTTGACCGCCGCCGAAGCCAAGGGCCGGCTGGCGCGATAAAAGAGGTCAGGCTTCGCCCGCGATCTGGCGCAGGGCCTGTTCGAACACCTCCGCCGGCTGGCCGCCGCTGATCATATATTTGTTCTCGACCACCACGGCCGGGACCGAGTTGATCCCCCGCGACCGCCACAGATCCTCCTCGGCGCGCACCGCCTGGGCGTAGCGGCCCGACGCCAGGACCTCGCCTGCCTCGGCCCGGTCGAGCCCTGCCGCCTCGGCGGCGGCCGTCAGAACCCCCGCGTCGGTCAGGTTGCGGTTTTCGGTGAAATGGGCGGTAAACAGGGCCTGTTTCAGCGCCTTCTGCTTTTCAGGCGCGGTCTCGTGGGCCCAGTACAGCAGGCGGTGGGCGTCGAAGGTGTTCCAGATGCGGCTCTCATCGGTCATCCGCATGTCGAAGCCGACCTCCCCTGCCCGCTCGCGGATCATGGCGCGGTTGGCGGCCGACTGTTCCGGGCTCGCCCCGTATTTGCGGCCGATGTGTTCGACGATGTTCTCGCCCTCCGGCGCCATCTGCGGGTTCAGCTCGAACGGGTGAAAGGTGACGTCGGCCTGGACGCCTTCGTCCTTCAGCCGGTCCAGCGCCGCCTCCAGGCCGCCCAGCCCCACCACGCACCAGGGGCAGACCACGTCGGAGACGAAGTCGATCTTCAGGGTCTTGGAAGCGGTTTGGGACATGGCGCGCCTTCTGAAACAGCCTTGGTTTCGGATCATATGGGAGGGCCGCTGCCCTGGCGCCATTGAGCAGGAGGTGAGCGGGGCGGGTCTGCCGCCGCAGACCCCGCGCACCGCTTGTTCACCCGCACCCGCGCGCTTCACTCACCCCAGTTTCAGATCGCGCGGCGGACGGATCCGTCGCCAGCGGGCCTCGACGAAGGCGAAGGCGCCGAACGCCATCAGACCCACAGCCGTCAGCCCCAGGATCCATGAGCCGCCGGGCTGGCTTTCCAGCGTCTCCAGGGCGGCCGCCGTATTGGTGACCTCGCCCGATCGGGTGTGCAGACCGGCCAGAACGACGAAGACCCCCAGCGGCAGATAGGCGAAGCCCCGCGCCCCATAGCCGATCCGCGCCAGGATCGAGGCCGGACGGCGCAGGCCGTCAGGACAGGCCAGGGCGGCGTCGAAGTCGTCGCGGAAGGCCCGCACGATGTTGCCGATCCCGACCCCCAGCACCACCAGCCCCGCCGACATAAGCAGCAGGTCGCCGAACGGCAGGTCCAGGACCATGGCCGCCTTCTCCTGGTTTTCGGCGATGCTTTCGGCCTGGTCCGCCGCCTGGCTGGTCGCGCCGCCCGCCTCGTCCAGATATTCGAACACCCCCGCCGCCAGCAGGCCGTAGAACAGGCCGCTGGCCGCCTGGCCCGCCCGCGTCGCCCAGCCCTTCAGATCGCGCCCCGCATGGTCCGCATCGAAGACGGCCTGCAGGACGCGCCAGCCGACGAAGGCCCACAATCCCAGGCCGAGGGCCACCAGCCAGACCCGACCGAACGGCTGTTCCGCCAGCCAGCCCGCCGCCCCGCCCGTGCCGACCGCGTCGCCGATCCGGTCCAGGGCCGCCAGCAGGGTCAGGGCGCCGGCCGACAGATAGACGAAGCCCCGCGCCCCATAGCCGATCCGCGCCGCCTGTTCGATCAGGACATGGAGCGGCGGCGTCCGGCGCGCGGCGGCAAGCCGGTCGCGCACGGTTCGGCCCAGGGCGGCGGCGGCGTGACGAAGGCGGGCGACAGCCATGCGGGCTCCTGAAGAGGCGGAGCCGTTCAACGTGCCCGGCCGCCTATGGCTCCCGCCCCGCCCGCCGCCTCAGGCTCCGTGGGCGGCGGGAAGCTCCAGCACCGCCTTCAGCCCGCCCATGTCGCTGTCGCTGAGCGTCAGCCGCCCGCCATAGGCGCGGGTCAGGTCTTCGACGATCGACAGACCCAGGCCCGATCCGGGCGCGCTTTCGTCCAGCCGGGCGCCGCGCTTCATCACCGCCTCGCGCTGATCGGCCGGCAGGCCCGGTCCGTCGTCCTCGACCACGACGATCATCTGGCCCAGGCCGTTGCCCCCGGCCGAGACCCGCACCCGCCGCCGCGAGAACTTGGCCGCATTCTCGATAAGATTGCCCAGAATCTCCTGCAGATCCTGACGCTCGCCCAGAAAGGCCAGGTCGTCGGGCGCGCGCCAGTCGATCTCGGCCCCCTTGTCGCGGAACACCTGTTCGATCATGACCGCCAGCTCGTCCAGCACCTCGGGCACCGGCGTGGTCTCGCCCAGGCCGTGGGCGGCGCGGGCGGCGGCGCGGGCGCGGCGCAGATGGTGATCGACCTGGCCCTGCATGATCTGGGTCTGGCGACGCACCAGTTCCGGCAGGGCCCCTTGCGCCGTCCCGGCCTCGGCCAGCATGACGGAGATGGGCGTCTTCAGCGCGTGGGCCAGGTTGCCGACATGGGTGCGCTGACGGTCCACGACCTCCTGATTGTGGTCCAGCAGATTGTTGACCTGTTCGGCCAGGGGCTGGATCTCCAGCGGATAGGCGCGTTCGATCCGGGCCGCCTGGCCCTTGCGGACCGCCGCGATCTCATTCCTCAGATCATAGAGGGGCCGCAGACCCACCTGGACCTGGATGAAGACCGCCGAGACCAGGCCGAAACCCAGCAGCAACAGGGCGACCCAGGTCACGGTGGCGAACTGGCGCGCATCCGCCTCGACATTGGAACGGTCGATCCCGACGAAGAAGACCACCGGCGCGGCCCGCCCCGGCAGGGACTTCATGCTGGCGGCGATCCGCAGCGGCTCGCCCGCCGGACCGACGGCGTTATAGGTGATGGTCTGGCCATAGGCGTCGTCCAGCCGCGCCGGCAGGTCCGGCGGCGCGACCAGGTCTTCGCCATACAGGGAGTCCGACCGGGTCAGGATGCGCAAGCCCCCCGCCAGGGTCGGCTCGGCCGTCATCCAGTATTTGCCGGAAAAGACCCGCAAGGTGGGCGCGTCCATGATCTGGGGCGTCATCACCGTCCCGCTGGCGGTGACGGTCCGCACCACCAGTTCGTCGGTCGTCTCGGCCAGGACGTTGCCCAGGCGGCGCAGGGCCGATTCCTTGAACTGATTGGTCAGGACCAGGCCCGTGGCGACCAGGGCCAGCAGGATCCAGCCCGAGGCCAGCCAGATCAGCCGCCGCGTCAGCGACCGCCCGGGCCGGCCGAACCATCGGCCCCAGCCGGCGCGCCTCGTCCCCCCGTCCCGGTTCATCGACTCAGGGTCACGCCGCCTCGGACTCGCCCGCCAGGGGGGCCAGCCGATAGCCCAGACCCCGAACCGTCTCGATCCGGTCCGAGCCGATCTTCTTGCGCAGTCGGCCGATGAAGACCTCGATGGTGTTGGAATCCCGGTCGAAGTCCTGGTCGTACAGATGTTCGACCAGTTCGGTGCGGCTGATCACCCGGCCCTGATGCATCATCATATAGTGCAGCAGCCGGTACTCCAGCGAGGTCAGGCGCAGCGGCTCGCCGTTGACGTTGGCGCGGGCCGCGCGCGGGTCCAGCCGCAGGCCGCCGCACGACAGGGTGGCCGAGGCGATGCCGGCCGAGCGGCGCAGCAGGGCCCGCAGCCGCGCCAGCAGCTCTTCGGTATGGAAGGGTTTGGTCAGATAGTCGTCGGCCCCGGCGTCGAAGCCCGAGACCTTGTCCGACCAGGCGCCGCGCGCCGTCAGGATCAGGACCGGCGTGGCCTTGCCCTCGCGCCGCCAGCGCTCCAGCACCGACACCCCGTCGATCTTGGGCAGGCCCAGGTCCAGAACGATGACGTCATAGGGTTCGGTGTCGCCCAGGAACCAGGCCTCCTCGCCGTCGGCGGCGTGATCCACCGCATAGCCGGCGTCGGCCAGGGCGCCCTTCAGCTGCCGCGACAGATCGGCGTCGTCTTCGACCAGCAGGACACGCATCTTCAGTCTTCTCCCATCACGCGGCCCGAACGGGCGTCGACGCGAATATCCGCCACCCGGCCGCCGGGATATTCCCAGCGCACCACCACTGTGTCGCCGCGCGGGCTGACGCCCAGCATCCGGCCCTCGCGACCGGCGCCGACCCGGCGCACCACGGCCCCCAGGTCGGCGCGGGGCGCGTCCATGGCCCGGCTGTCGCGCGGGGGCGGACCCCGACGGTCCTGGGCGGCCTCGCGATCCTGATCCCGCGACGCCTCGCGCGACTGGGCCGAGACCTGGGTCGCGGGAACCAGGGTCGCAGGGACCAGGGCCAGGACGGCGGCGATGAGGAGGGCGCGGGTGCGGGTCATGGGGCGGTTCTAGGCGGACGGCTCTGAACAGCCGCTGAACAAGGGTGTCGGAAAGGGGCCAGACTGATGAAAATCCCCGTCAACCGCCCTTACACCAAAGACGGCCCGCGCCAAAGACGGCGGAGTGCGCCCCGTTCGCTCGTTTGACGGGGGCGAACGACGGGGGCGAACAGATGAACGGCGCCTGAAACGCGCCGTTCAGATCGGGCTCAGGCGGGGCGTGGTCTCTTGGCTTCATCGGCGCTCCCCCTCGGAGCGTCCCCAACGCAAGGATTGATCCGATGCTGAACAAGAAAGCCCTCATCCCCGCCCTGGTCCTGGCCGCTGCGGCCTCGGCTGCCCTGCCCGCCGCCGCCCAATCCTACGGCCCTCATGGTCGTCCGCATCACGCCCAGCCCGCCGGCTACGGCTACGGCCCCTCGGTCAACGTCCGCATCGACCAACTCGACCGCCGCATCGACCAGGGCCTGCGCACCGGCCAGCTGAGCCGCCGCGAAGCCGGCCGTCTGCGCGCCGAACTCAACAGCGTCCAGCGTCTGGAAGCCGGCTACCGCCGGGGCGGCCTCAGCGGTTGGGAGCGCGCCGATCTGGACCGCCGCCTGGATCGCCTGGCGGCCCAGGTCCGCTATGAGCGCCGCGACTGGGACAATCGTCGCGGCTGATCGCCCTCTCCCGGCCTGAAAACCAAGACGCCCGGTCCCTGCGGACCGGGCGTCTTTCCTTGTGGGCCTACAGTTTGATGAAGGGCTGCATCAGCTTGCCCAGCCAGCCGTCCAGCTGGATCTGGCCGTCCAGGGCCACGACGCACAGGCAGGGGTCGGGCGAGACCACGCGCGGCTGGTGCAGCACCTCGCCGTCCGCCTCTTCGAAATCGCCCGGCTCGAACAGCGCCGTCTCGGTGGCGTAGGCGCCGTGGATGACGCAGGTCAGCTCGATCCCGCCGTGGGTGTGTTTGGGCGTCTCCCGCCCCGGCCCGATCTCCAGCAGGATGACGCGGCAATCGCCGTCGCGCGGCGCATGGACGTCGCGGGCGCGCATGCCCGGTCCCAGCCAGCGCCACGGCCCCAAGGCGTAGCGGCGCAACGGCTCGGGCAGGCCGGCCATGTCATTCAGCGGCGTGGAGGCCAGAACCTCTCCGGCGTCGGTCTCGGCGCGCGCCATCACCCGCGCCAGGGCGTCCTCGGCCAGGGCCTGAGGCTCCAGCTCGTCCAGCAGACGGCCGCCTACGGCCTGAAGCGTCCTGACCCAGGCCTCGTTCTGGGGCCGCATCGCCAGATGGGCGGCGACCACCACCGCCTCGGGCGGGCTCAGGGTCCCGGCCGCATAGGCCAACAGCCGCTCTTCGGAGGGATTGTGCACGCCGGTCACGCCGCCCCTCCCTGTTCGTCGTCCAGCAGGGTTCTCAGCTTGATCATGGCCTTGCGAATACGCGACTTCACCGTGCCCAGGGGCAGTTCCAGCCGCCGGGCGATTTCCGAATGGGGGTTGTCCTGAAAGAAGGCCAGGCGCAGCACCTCGATCTGATCGGGCGAAAGCCGCGCCATGGCGGCCTTCAGCCGGGCGGCGTTTTCGGCGGCCAGAACGACCGTGTCGGGCTGTTCCGGCTCGTCCTGAACCAGGTCGATCTCGGGCAGGGGCAGACGCCGCGCGTCCTGGCGCAGCACGTCCAGCCGCCGGTTGCGGGCGATGGTGAAGATCCAGGTCGCGGCATGGGCCTTGGTGCGGTCGAACAGCTCGGCCTTGCGCCAGACGGTCAGCATGGCGTCCTGGGCGAAGTCCTCGGCCGCTCCGGCCGTGGCCCCCGCCTTCATCAGATAGGCCTTCAGCCGCGGGGCGAAATGGTCGAACAGGCGCGCGAAGGCGTCCCGATCGCGTCGCATCGCCACCGCCTCGATCAGGCGGTCGAAATCATCGCCCGCCGGGATCACGGGCGTCCGAATCGGCCGAAGGATGGAAATCTGCTCATGCATCGACCCTAATACGGTTCAGGTCGAAGTCTGGATCATTTCGTGATCCGCTGCAGAGCGGGCGGCGTATCGTCGCAAACATCCGCCCTTCTGGAAACCCAATGCCCCCTTCAGCCGCCGTACAGACTGGTCCCCGCCTGCGGATCGCCGTCGTGGGCTCCGGCGTCTCGGCCCTGTCCTGCGCCTGGCTGCTGTCGGGCCGTCACGACGTGACCCTTTATGAGCGCGAGGATCGGCTGGGGGGCCATTCGAACACGGTCGACGTCCGTTCGGCGGAGGGCGAGACGGCGGTGGACACCGGCTTCATCGTCTTCAACGACGCCACCTATCCGAACCTGATCGCCCTGTTCGCCCATCTGGGGCTGAAGACCCAGGCCACCGACATGTCCTTCGCCGTCTCCCTGGATCAGGGACGGTTCGAATATGCGGCGCCCGGCCTGTTCGCCCAGCGCCGCAACATGCTGCGCCCGCGCTTCTGGTCCATGCTGAGCGAGATTCTGCGCTTCTATCGCTCGGCGCCGGAAGGGCTGGCGGCCCTGGCTGACAGCGACGTGACCCTGGGCGACTATCTGAAGCGCGAGGGTTTCAGCGAAGCCTTCCGCGACGATCACCTCCTGCCCATGGCCGCCGCCATCTGGTCGTCTCCGGCCCATACGCTGCTGGACTATCCGGCCGAGTCCTTCCTGAGGTTCTGCGGCAATCACGGCCTGCTGAAACTGGTCGGCCGGCCGCTTTGGCGCACCGTGGTCGGGGGCAGCCGGGTCTATGTCCAGGCGCTGGCGCGCCAGATTGCGGCCAACCAGATCGCGGCCGGCCCGGCCGCCGCCGGCCGCGGCGGCGAGGGGTCGCGTCTGGGCCGGGCCGTGACCCAGGTCCGACGGGTCGAGGGCGGGGTTCTGGTTCAGGACGCGACCGGGGCGACCGAACGGTTCGACCATGTCGTCATCGGCGCCCACGCAGACCAGGCCCTGGCCATGCTGGCCCAGCCGACGGCGCGCGAACGCGAGCTGCTGGGCGCCTTCCGCTACAGCCGCAACCTGACCATATTGCACACCGACCCCGGCCTGATGCCTCGCCGCCGCCGGGCCTGGGCGTCGTGGAACTATATCGGGGCCGACGACGGCCTTTGCGTCACCTATTGGATGAACCGGCTTCAGGGCCTGCCGGGCCAGGATCTGTTCGTCACCCTGAACCCGCCGCGCCCCCCGGCGGCCGGGACGCTGCTGCGCAGCGAACTGTACGAACATCCGATCTTCGACCCGGCCGCCGTCCGGGCGCAAAAAGACCTGTGGAGCCTGCAAGGTCACGGCGGCGTCTGGTTCTGCGGGGCCCATTTCGGCGCCGGCTTCCATGAGGACGGGCTTCAGTCGGGTCTCGCCGTCGCCGAACAGCTGGGCGGGGTGCGCCGCCCCTGGACGGTCGAGAATGAGAGCGGTCGCATCCATCTGACCTCTGGCGCCGCCTCCCTGGCGCGCGTCGCGTGACGGGGGCCTCGGCCCTCTATGTCGGCGGGGTCTTTCACACCCGTCTGAGGCCCCGGCGGCACCGGCTGAAATACCGCGTCTTCTGGCTGATGCTGGACCTGGACGAGATCGACGTCCTGCACCGCCGGCTCAAGACCTTTTCGCGCGGCCGGTTCAACCTGATGGGCTTTTACGACCGCGACCACGGCGACGGCTCGGGCGCCCCGCTTCGCGCCCAGATCGTCGCCCGCCTGGCCGAGGCGGGGATCGACGTCGGTTCCGGCGCGATCCGCCTCCTGACCATGCCCCGCGTGCTGGGCTTCGTCTTCAACCCGATCAGCCTCTACTACTGCCACCGGCCCGACGGGCGGCTGGCGGCCATGGTCTATGAGGTCACCAGCACCTTCGGCGAGCGCCGGTCCTATGTCCTGCCGGTCCCTGCGGCCGAGGCCGACGACGACCGGTTCCGCCAGCAGGCCGACAAACGCCTCTATGTCTCGCCCTTCATGGGGATGGAGATGGACTATGTCTTCCGGGGCCGCCCGCCCGGCGAGACCCTGAGCCTGGCGATCGACGGCCGCGACGCCCAGGGCCTGTTGATCGCCACCGCCATGACCGGCCGCCGTCACCCCCTGACCGACCGCGCCCTGGTGGCCGCCGCCCTGTCCATGCCGCTTCTGACGCTGAAGGTCGTCGCCGCCATCCATTGGGAGGCGCTGAAACTGTGGCTGAAGCGCACCCCCCTGACCCGCAAGCCGGCGCCCGAGCCGGGGGTTCTGGTGCTTTAGAGCCTGATCGGTTGAAGTGGAATCGCTTCGCGATTCCGCTGAAGCCGTGAATCAGGCTCCAGATTAAAGCGAGAGCATGATTCACGCTTCTGTCGGAACCGCGAAGCGGTTCCGACAGAAACGATCATGCTCTAGCGCGGACGGTTGATGATCAGACGCGCTTTGACGCCACTGCTCCGGGCTCATAGGGGGCGGGCTGGGCCTTGGGCTTGACGTCGCCGACGACGGTCCTGGCCTTGTCCGACAGGTCCAGTTTCGAACTGGGCGTCTCGCCGAACAGCTGAAGCACCAGGGCGGTCCAGGACGGCGCGGAGGTGTCGGCCATCATCCACAGCTTCTCCACCTCGGCGTACTTGGGATCGGCCTTGACCGCCGGGTCCGTCTTGGCCTTCGCCATGAAGTCCTGAACCTTGGACAGGGCCTCCATATTCTTCTTCCAGCTGTCGAGGTCGGCGTACTGCCGAGAGCCGTCATGATTGACAGGGCTCAAGACCCAATCAAATAGAAGCTGCTGGTCTTCGGGAGAGTAGGATTCGATATACTTCACCTCATCAGCACCATGCAGATCCAAGGCGATCATCTCATTTCTCGCCCCATCTATTTTCTTCTTGAACTCGCTATTCATCATGGTCGCAAAGATCGGATTCGTATCCGCGCCGGAAGACCCCATGAACTCTCCGTCCAAGAACATTCGGTGCGTTTCCTTATAGGCCGCGCTCTTCGCCTTATCGCTTGTGGCGCCGCTCTCGTCCGCGACGATCGCCGCCAGAGTGCGCAGCTTTTCCAGGTTCTGCGCCAAATTCGGAGCGGCCTTGATCGCAGGCCGGGCGCCGGCGGCGGGGGTCGAGGCGGTATTGAGGGCGTCTGTCATCGGAGCGGCTCTTGATGTCGGAGGAAGGGATCAGACGCGCTTTGACGCCACTGCTCCGGGCTCATAGGGGGCGGGCTGGGCCTTGGGCTTGACGTCGCCGACGACGGTCCTGGCCTTGTCCGACAGGTCCAGTTTCGAACTGGGCGTCTCGCCGAACAGTTGCAGCACCAGGGCGGTCCAGGACGGCGCGGAGGTGTCGGCCATCATCCACAGCTTCTCCACCTCGGCGTACTTGGGATCGGCCTTGACCGCCGGGTCCGTCTTGGCCTTCGCCATGAAGTCCTGAACCTTGGACAGGGCCTCCATATTCTTCTTCCAGCTGTCGAGGTCGGCGTACTGCCGAGAGCCGTCTCCGTATGTGGGACTTAAAATGAAATCGAATATGATCTGCTGGTCTTCTGATGAGTATGAATTAACGAATTTCACCTCGTCCGCAGGACTGAGGTCTAAGTTCATCATTTCAGTTCTTATAGAATCTATTTTCTTTCTGAACTCGCCGTTGCTGATCTGAAGATATATCGGCGTCGTCTCCGTACCTGACCCCTTGAACTTTCCGTCGAGAAACATCCGGCGCTCCTCCAGAGCCGCCGCATGCTTGGCCTGTGTGGTGACGTTCCCGCTCTCATCCGTAATGATCGCGGCGAGGGTCCGCAGCCGCTCCATGTTCTGCGCGAGATTTGGCGCGGCGTCGGATTTGGGCGCGGCGGCCGAGGCCGCAGCCGAAGGCGGTTTGGGATTGAGGGCGTCGGTCATGGCGGGCTTCCCTGAAGGAGAAAGAGATCGCAGATTGCGATCTCTTCCCTTTTAAGACGTAAACCGATCAGAGACCGGAGACCTTGGCGTCGGCGTAGTATCGGCCGGTCGACGCATTGGTCGATGTGGGCTCGAAGGTGCAGACCGCCGTGGTGTTCTCGCCATAGGGGGTGGCGGTGAAACGGAACGACCACACGCCCTTGGACGACAGGATCATCGTGGTGGTGAAGATACAGCCCATCTTGTTCGGTCCGACATAGGTGAAACTGCCGGTGTGCACCGACCGGCCGTTGGTCTGGGTGACTTCGCCCATACCCGTTTGACCCGAGTCAATTGTGTCTTGGAACTTCGTGCGCGCAGCAAAGGTGTTGGCCTCAAGGCTCAACTTCACCCCCGTCTGATTATAGATAAAATACGTCCCCTGGCCCTGGGCCGAGGCGGCCCCGCGACGGCCGGCCGGCGATCAGGGCGGCGCCTGAAACAAGCAAACGACGCATGTGACGACATCCCCATTGCAGACGGATCAGCTCCGTCGGCCAAGTAAAGACACAACCTGGGGGATTCTAAAAGCTCAGATGTCGATGCAAAAACCCTTAGCACGCACAACCTACGGGCGCTTCAACTTAAAAAATTCTGAGTTGCGGTGCTAAATACTTTTCGGCCTGGGGGGCGCCGCCCGCACAGGGCGTGCCGGGCGCCTCACGACCGGCGGACGGCGCGTCGTGCAGAGGCGTCCGGGTCCAGGGGCGCGATCGGAGGATAGGCGGGAAACTGGAGCGGGCGATGGGAATCGAACCCACGACATTCAGCTTGGGAAGCTGACGTTCTACCTCTGAACTACGCCCGCGCGCCTGTTTCCATAGACGGGGCGGTGGCGGGGCTCAAGGGCTTGGGGCAGTATGGGCGCGCAGGGGAGCGCTAGAGCATGAACCAGGGTGACGGACAGGGGCCGCAGGGCCTGGCCTTCGGCTGTCTGGCGGCGGCCCTGACGGCCGCAGCGGCGGCGGCGGCGCTGTGGGTGGTCTTCGTCTGGGACGTCAACCAGGCCTGAGCGCCGCCGCCTGTCGCCCTATTCGACCGTTTCGACCGCCACGCCGCGCGATTGCAGGATGGACTGGACGCTGTCGTCGCCGGTCAGGTGGGCGGCGCCCACGGCGATGAAGGCGGTGCCGGAGCCTTGCAGCAGGGTCTGGATCTGATTGGCCCAGTCGGTGTTCCGGTCGACCAGCAGCACCTTGTACAGTTCCGGCGCATCGGTCTTCATTTCTTCGACCACGATGCGGTCCAGAGCCTGGACGTCGCCCTTGGCCCAGGCCTCGACCATGGAGTCGAGCATCTCCACCGCCTCGTCGAAGTCCTTCAGGGTTTCGCGCAGGAACTCCAGCTGGACGTCGTCCGGCAGGGTGGCCAGCATGCCGACCTGTTTCTCCAGGGTCTCGAAGCCGTGCAGGCGCTTGCCGGCGGCCTGGGCGCGGGCCTTCAGGGCCAGTTCGACGCCCGACTGAGGATCATAACCTGCCTTGACCAGAGGCGCGACCGAGAGGGACAGGGCGGCCAGCCAGGGTTTCAGCGGATCTAGCTGAGCGGCCGAAGCGCCGATGGTCTTGGCGGCGACGTCCAGCTGGGCCACTTCTTCCGGCGTCAGACGGCTGGACAGGGGCGTCTGGGGCGACAGGCCGTACTGCTGGATCAGGGGCATCATGGCCGCCTGGTCTTCCGGATTGGTGATCTCGAACCAGATGTCCGAGGCGCTGTCGAAGGCGGCGTTGACGCGGGGGCTGGCCCAGCCGGTGGTCGGGCGCAGCACATGGACCGAGCCGAACAGATACAGGGTTGAGTCCGCGTCCTTGATCACCCACAGGGCCGGGCCCTGCCCCTGGATGGCGGGCGCGGCGGCCGGGGCGGCGGGCGCCGGGGCGGCCTGGGCCAGAACCTGGGTCGGGGCGCCGGCGATGGCGAAGACCAGGGCCAGTCCGGCGGCGACGCCGACGGCGCCCTGGGCCAGGTTGGAGACGGAGGATTTGAGACGTTTGGCGAGGGTCATGGGTGTTTCCTTCGGTTGAGAGTTTTCAGTGGAGGCCGCGCCGCATCGAGGCGACGGTGGAGGCCAGGAGGTAGATCGTCATCAGCACGCCCATCATGCCCCAGGCGGAGACCCCTCCGGTCAGGCCCAGGCGCTCGGCCGCCGCATAGAGGAACAAGGCCATCTGCGAGGCCCAGAAGGCCAGGGCGCTGGTCTCCACCATCACCCGCCGCAGCATCTCGTCGGCCCGGCGCCACAGCATCAGATTGGCGACGGACTGGACGACAGAGAGAACCACCAGGCCGACGAAGACAAGGTCGGGCGAAGCCAGATGAACGCCCCAGATCGGCGCGATCATCAGAACCCCGGCGATCAGCATGACGACTGCCTGAAGCCAGCCACAGCCGGGCGGGACTGTGGTCGAGCGCACGGCGGCCATGCCGGCCATGATCGCCCCGGTCGCCAGCAGCATGGCGGCGATGACCAGGCCCAGGGCGTCGTCCCAGCGCAGGTCTTCGACCTCCATTCGGCCCCCGACCAGATAGCCGACGCCCGCCCCGGCCAGGCCGAGGAACAACAGGCCGCCGATACGCACCGGCCAGGACATTTTCGGATCTTCAACGCTCGACATGGTCAGTCCTCCGAGAAGATGGATTCGATGGGTTGTTCGAAGATGCGGGCGATCTTGAAGGCCAGCGGCAAGGACGGGTCATAGCGACCGGTCTCCAGCGCATTGACCGTCTGACGCGACACGCCCAGCAGTTCGGCCAGATGGGCCTGGGACCAGTCGCGCTCGGCCCGCAGCACCTTGAGGCGGTTGTTCATGGTTCAGCTCCTCACCGCCGCGCCAGCCACCACCAGCCCCAGACGACGCCGTAGCCGATCAGCATCAGGGCCATCAGACCCACGGCGCCGGTGGCGGCATAGGCGGCGGGGTCGGTGCGCCCGTCAAACCAGGCAGGAAGGGTCAGCCGCGCCGCCGACGGGGTGGAGGCCAGGATGATGAAGACCCCGCCCACCGCCAGACCGCCCGAACCGCCGTAGAACCAGGCGGCCTTGTGCGCCTCGCGCGCGGCCTCGTCGATGCGGACCATCCAGGCGACGCCCAGCCACAGGGACAGGGCCATCATCAGAACCGCCATCGTCGCGACCACGGCCAGTAGGGCGGCGTCCTTCTGGACCAGACCGCGCTCCGAGGCCAGGACGGCCGCCGCAGCGCCGATCACGACCAGCACCATGATCGCCAGAATCCCCGCGAGGGACAGGGCGAGGATTTTCCAGAGGCCTTTGGCCATGACAATCTCCCTTGTCGTTATGACAAGGATACTTGTCTCACCAGAGCGAGCGACATGTCAAGCCCCCTTGTCAAAGAGACAAGGTCAGTTGTCTGACGGCCCCGTCAGCTCCGGCCGAGTGATCAGGCGCGGCTGGGTTTCGACCTGGGCCAGGGCGGGGATTTCCTTGCCCTCGTGGTCGACCTGCAGATCCTCGAACCGGCGGGCGGAGACCATGACCTGGCTCTCCAGCGAACCGACGAACTGGTTGTATTTACCCACCGCCTGATCCAGCGCCCGACCGACCGCCGAGGCGTGGCCGCCCATGACCGACAGCCGCTTGTAGAGTTCGCGGCCCAGGGCCGCGACCTTGTCGGCGTTGGCCGCCTGTTCCTCGGCGCGCCAGCCGTAAGCCACGGCCTTGCACAGGGCGAACAGGGTAGAGGGGGTGGCGATGACGACCCGCGATTCCATCGCGTCCGACAGCAGGTTCGGCGCATGGTCGAGCGCGGTGGACAGGAAGCTGTCGCCCGGCACGAACAGGACGACGAAATCGGGGCTGGGCTTGAACTGGTCCTGATAGGCCTTGGACGACAGCTGGCGCACATGGGTCTTCAGGCTGGCGGCGATGCGCAGGCCGACCGACCGGGCGCGCGCCTCCTCGTCCCCCTCCTCCTCGTCGAAGGCCAGGGGCACCTTGGCGTCGATGACGAACAGGCCGCCGCCGGGCAGACGCACCAGGAAGTCTGGCCGGTTCTGGCGCCCCTCGTCGTCGGCGCTGGAGGTCTGTTCGGTGAAGTCGAACCGGCCGGCCATGCCTGCGGCCTCCAGCACATTGCGGCAGGTCTGTTCGCCCCAGCGGCCGCGCCGCCCGGTGTTGCCGCGCAGGGCCTCGGTCAGTTTGCGCGCCTCGTCCCGCGTGGCCGACGAGGCGGCCATCAGCTGGGTCAGCTGCTCCTTCAGGCCGCCGGTCTCCTCGGCCCGGGCCTTTTCCAGCGCCGCCACATGTTCCTGAAACTTCGTCAGGGTATCGGCCACCGGCTTCAGCTGGGCCGCCATCCGCTCGCGCGCAAGCTGGTCCTGGGCGCGGAAGGTCTCGGTAGCGCGGCTGACCATCTGGTCGGCCACCGCCTGGGCCGACTGGGCCGCCTGGGCCTTCAGCAGCTCGCCCATGGTGACGCGGCTCTCCTCGACCAGGTCGATCCGCGCCTGGGCCGCCGCCAGATCCCCCCGCGCCCTCTGCCAGCCCATAAAGGCCCACAGAAAACCGCCGCCCAGAGCGACGGCGACGACGGCGAGGATCAGCACGAGCGTGTTCATGCTCCGTTCCTAGCCGGAGTCGCCGCGCGGCGAAAGACGCGCGAGGTCTAGGCCGGCCGCCTGGCCCGCAGCGCTTGAACAATGGTGCCGTCGTCCAGCCAGTCAAGTTCGCCGCCCACCGGCACGCCGCGCGCCAGGGAGGTGACCTGGACGTCCGGGCCGGCGATCCGCTCGGCGACATAATGGGCGGTGGTCTGGCCGTCGACCGTGGCGGGCAGGGCCAGGACGACCTCGCGCACGGCGCCGCCCTTCACACGGCCGACCAGTTCGGCGATGCGCAGATGTTCGGGGCCGACGCCGTCCAGAGCGGACAACAGCCCCCCCAGCAAATGATATTTGCCGCGAAAGGCGCCGGACCGCTCCATGGCCCACAGGGCGCCGGCCTCCTCGACCACGCAGATCAGGCCGTTGTCGCGGGCCCCGTCCGAACAGACGGCGCAGGGGTCGCGCGTATCGGGCGCGCCGCAGACCGAGCAGGAGACCACCTTGTCGGCCGTCTCGGCCAGAGACGCCGCCAGCGGCACGAGCAGCTGCTCGCGCCGCTTCAGCAGGGCCAGGGCCGCGCGCCGGGCCGAGCGCGGCCCCAGGCCCGGAAGCTTGGCGAGAAGGGAGATGAGCCGCTCGATCTCGGGCCCGGCGGAGGCGGCCATCAGAACAGTTTCGGCATTCCGGGAATATTCATCCCGGCCATGGGACCGGCGGCCTCGCGCATCAGGGCGGCGTTCACCTCGTCCAGCTTGCGCTTGGCGTCGGCATGGGCGGCCACGATCAGATCGGCCAGGATCTCGCCCTCGCCGGGGGTCAAGAGGCTGTCGTCGATCTTGATCGCCGTGATCTCGCCCGCGCCCTTCAGGGCCACGCTCACCAGCCCGCCGCCGGAGGAGCCCTCGGCGGTGGTTTCGGCCATCTTGGCCTGGGCGTCCTGCAGCTTTTGCTGCATCGCCTGGGCCTGCTGCATCAGTTGGGTCAGGTCTTTCATCCTGCCTAGATAGGACGAAGCCGCGTCTTGCGACAGGGGGGCGGCGCACGGTTGGAAACGATGGATTGCCGGATTTGCACTTGCGACAGTTGCGGAATGGGCTAAATTAGCACCAGACTTTGTTGCTTTTGCAGATCAGGACGCCCTCCCATGGCCTATGACGCTCTCTCCCCCCGCGACCTCCCTCTGTCGGACGCCGCCCTGGCGCAACTCTTCACCGAGGCGCGCACCCGCAACGCCTGGAGCGACCGGCCGGTCGCGCCCGAGCTGCTGAAGAAACTATACGACCTGACCAAGTTCGGCCCTACGGCCGTCAACGCCGGCCCGGCCCGCTTCGTCTTCGTCACCTCGCCCGAGGCCAAGGCCCGGCTGATCCCGCTGATGAGCGAGGGCAATCGCGCCAAGACCCAGCAGGCGCCGGTCAATCTGATCCTGGCTCAGGACCTCGACTTCCACGACCATCTGCCGACCCTGTTTCCCCATGCTCCGGGCGCGCGCGACTGGTTCGCCGACGAGGCCGGACGGCGCGAGACCGCCTTCCGCAACGCCTCGCTCCAGGGCGGCTATCTGACCATCGCGGCCCGGGCCCTGGGTCTGGACGTCGGCCCCATGTCGGGCTTCGACGCCGCGGGGGTGAAGGCCGAATTCTTCCCCGACAGCCATGTCGAACCCAACTACATTCTGAACCTGGGTTACGGCACGGACGAGAACCTGTTCCCCCGCTCGCCGCGCCTGACCTTCGACCAGGCGGCGCAGATTCTGTCAACCCTGCCCCACGTCAAAAAAAGGGGCGGCCTTCGCAGGCCGCCCCTTCTTCTTTTGTCTGCGCCTGACCCTCAGTGGACCGTCGGCACACTGGTCACGGCGGGCTTTTCGACCGGGATTTCGATCTCGGTCCCGTCCGACACCGGCGTCACCGGCACCGAGACCGAAGGCCCGGCGTTGGGGAAGTTGTTCTCGTCGCGGTTCGGCGCGACCCCCTTCTCCAGCAGGTCCTTGATCTCCTCGCCCGACAGGGTCTCGTACTCCAGCAGGGCCTGGGACAGTTTCTCGTGATGCTCGGCCTTTTCGGTCAGGATCTTGCGCGCCTCGTCCCAGCCCGAGGCGACCAGACGGCGGACCTCCTCGTCGATGGTGCGGGCCGTCTCTTCCGAGACGTTCTGGCTGCGCGCGACCGAATGGCCCAGGAAGACCTCCTCCTGGTTCTCGCCATAGGCCACCGTGCCCAACTTTTCGGAAAAGCCCCAGCGGGTGACCATCGCCCTTGCAAGCTTGGTCGCCTGTTCGATGTCGGACGAGGCGCCGGAAGTGATGTTCTCCTTGCCGAAGATCAGCTCTTCCGCCACCCGACCGCCGGCCATGATGGCGATCCGGTCGATCATCTGCTGGTACTTCATCGAATAGCGGTCGCCTTCCGGCAGCTGCATCACCATGCCCAGCGCCCGGCCGCGCGGCACGATGGTGGCCTTGTGCACGGGATCGGCCATCTTGACGTTCATGGCGACGATGGCGTGCCCGGCTTCGTGATAGGCGGTCAGGCGCTTTTCTTCCTCGTTCATCGCCATGGAGCGACGTTCCGAGCCCATCAGCACCTTGTCCTTGGCGTCTTCGAAGTCGCGGTGCGTGACCATGCGACGGTCCTTGCGGGCCGCCATCAGGGCCGCCTCATTGACCAGGTTCGCCAGATCGGCGCCCGAGAAGCCGGGCGTGCCGCGCGCGATGGTCTTGACGTTGACGTCGGCGGCCAGGGGCACGTCCTTCATATGCACGCGCAGAATACGCTCGCGCCCCGAGACGTCGGGGTTGGGCACCACCACCTGACGGTCGAAACGGCCGGGACGCAGCAGGGCCGGGTCCAACACGTCGGGACGGTTGGTGGCGGCGATCAGGATGATGTTCTCGGAGGCTTCAAAGCCGTCCATCTCGACCAGCAGCTGGTTCAGCGTCTGTTCGCGCTCGTCATTGCCGCCGCCCAGGCCGGCGCCGCGATGGCGACCGACGGCGTCGATCTCATCGATGAAGATGATGCAGGGGGCGTTCTTCTTGGCCTGTTCGAACATGTCGCGAACCCGCGACGCGCCGACGCCGACGAACATCTCGACGAAGTCAGAGCCCGAGATGGAGAAGAAGGGCACGCCCGCCTCACCCGCGACCGCACGGGCCAGAAGCGTCTTGCCGGTGCCGGGAGGGCCGACCAGCAGGGCGCCCTTGGGAATCTTGCCGCCCAGGCGCTGGAACTTGCCGGGATCTTTCAGGAATTCGACCACCTCGGTCAGTTCTTCCTTGGCCTCGTCCACGCCGGCGACGTCGTCGAAGGTCTTGCGGCCCTTGTGCTCGGTCAGCAGCTTGGCCTTGGATTTGCCGAAGCCCATGGCCCCGCGCGCCCCGCCCTGCATCTGGCGCATGAAGAAGATCCAGACCCCGACCAGCAGGGCGATGGGCAGGATGCCCATCAACAGGCTCATCCAGATCGACTGGCGCGTGGTCTTGGCGTCGACGTTGACGCCGTTGGCCAGCATGGAGTTGACCAGTTGCTCGTTCGGATAGGGGGTGGTGGCGGAGAAGCGGCCGTCGTTCTTATAGACGCCGGTCACCTGGTCGCCGCGCACGGTGGCTTCCTTGATGTCGCCGGCCTCGACCCGCTGCACCAGCTGGGAATAGGTGATGGTCTCGGGCCGGCCGGCGCCGGGGCCGCCCTGGGCCGCCATGCCGGTCATGGCGCCGCCCTGCGACACCGCCGCATAGACCGCCAGCAGGGCCAGGATGATGACGCCCGTGATCGCCAGATTACGCAGGTTCATTGAGGTCCTCGGTCGTCCGCCGGCGCCCTCTGGCCCGACGGCTGGATTGTCAGTCTCGGAAAATAGGCGCTTCCGCCGCGTTACGCCATGGCGGCGCGATCAGATCGTCCTCATGCGTCGTTTCGCCCAGCGCCAGTCTGAGCCGTTCGGGCGCCAGATCGCGTCGCCGCACGGCCGGGCTTGCAAGAACCGGCCCGATCCCGTCCGGCCGGAGCAGCACAGGCTGCGCCCCCCGCGCCGCAGGCGGCAGCCGCCCCAGGGCCGCCCGATCCGACGCGGGCAGTTGCGCCAGACGCCCCCGCGCGGCGCCCACGCGCCAGCCCGGCGCCAGGGCCTCAAAGGAGAACCGGCCGTCCCAGACCGTCTCCGCCCCTGGGACCAGGGCCAGGTCGGCCCGCGCCGTCCGCGCCAGTTCTCCGGCTTCGCGCATCATCAGGACCGTCCGCCTCTCGGCCTCGACCCGCGTCCCGCACAGGACGACGGCGAAATCCTCGCCCGCGCGCAATCGCCTGATCAGCCGCTCCAGCCTTTCGCCCCGCGGCGGCGTCGATCCGCCCCCGATACAGACCAGGGCCGTCGCCAGGGCGCGGGCGTCGATGTCGCGCCTCGTCTGGGCCAAACCCTCCGCCGAAAAACGCACGCCCGCAGCCGCCTCGGCCCTGATCGCCGGCGCGGGCTCGGGCGGAGGGACCGCATCCTGCAAGGACGGCTCGGCCAGCCTCCGCCGCGCCCGGCTGCGGCCGAAACGGGGATCGGCGTTGGCGGGGTCTTCGATCCAGTCGGCGCCCTGATCTCTCAGCCAGGCCCGCAGGGTCTCGCGCCGTTCGCCCAGCAGGGGCCGCAGCAGCATCAGCCCCCGCCCCTCGGGCCAGGCCGGCGAGGGCGCCCATTCGCGCACCCGCCCCAGGGTCGAACCCTCGGCCCGCATCAGATCGGCCTCGGCTGCGTCGTCGGCCGTGTGGGCCATCAGCACGACCCGCGCCCCGGCGGCCCGCGCGGCCTCGGCGATCAGCCGGTGCCGGGCGCCCCGCGCCGCCGCCGTCAGGCCCGCAACAGGCTTGTCCCCGGTCCAGACCAGACCCCGCCAGGCGCAGCCCGCAGCCTGGGCCGCCTCGCCCGCGAACCGGGTCCAGGCGGGGCTGTCGGGGTTCAGTCCGTGATCCACCGTCAGGGCCAGAACCGGCCGGCCCCGCTTCTGGGCCCAGGCCGCCGTCATCCGCATCAGGGCGATGGAATCCCCGCCCCCGGACAGGGCCAGGGCGACGGGTCGGTCGTCATCGACCGTCAACCGATCATCCAGCCGCGCAAACAGCCGGGACTGAAGCCCCCCAGTCCGGCCGCCCGGCGCGACCGTCAGCTGCACCCGCCGGCGGTCTTCATCTGGGCGGCGCGGGCTTTCTGCGGGTCAGAGGCCGAGGGGGCGTAGCGGCGTGTGAACTCCGCCAGGGCCGCACAACCCTGCGTCTTGCGGTCGGTGGCGAACAGGGCGTCGGCCAGTTTCAGCGTCGTATCGGCCGCCCAGCCGATGCGCGGCCAGTCCTTCAGGGCCGCCGCGTAGAAGGCCACGGCCCCCGCCTTGTCATTGGCCGAGACGCGGATGTCGCCCAGGCGGGAGTTGGCCTCGCGCGCCTGGGGGGTGTCGGGCCAGGTCACGACCACCGTCTCCAGCGCCCGCGCGCCGCGCGCCCGGTCCTCGCCCATCAGCCGCACGGCCGCCGCCAGGTCCTGCCCGGCGTCGCCGGTCGGGGAATTGGCCTCGATCGGGGCGTTCAGCTCGGCCGCCCGCTCCAGCTTCTCGATCCGGCCCTCGGCGTCCACGATCCGGGTTCTCAGCGTCGCATTGTCGCGCTGGGCCTCGTCCAGCTGGAAGGTCAGCCGTTCGTTGTCGCCGTTGATCCGGCGCACCGTGGCCTCCAGGTCCTCCAGCCTCTGGCTCAACAGGCCGAACTGCCCCTGAAGGGTGACCACCTCGGGGTCGGGCTCGACCAGCACCGGCTGACCGGCGGCGTTCCTCTGGGTCAGGGCGCGTTCCAGCCGACGCACATTGCGGTCCAGCTGGTCCAGCCGGCGTTTGTCCCATTCGATGGGCTGCATGATGTTGGGCGCGGCCTGCTGGGCGACGGCGACGCCGCCCCCGGCCAGAACCAGGCCGACGGCCGTCAGGGCCAGGAGACGGGGGAAGGACAGCTTGATCATGGCTTCTAGCTTTCACCGATTTGGGGCCGCCGCAAGGCGGACCTAATGACCCAGACCCAGATAGACGATGGCCGTGACGAACAGGCCGATGACGATGTTGCAGAAGAACAGCAGGGCCGCCGTCCGCCACAGGGCCGAAAAGATCGACAGACCATAGGCGCCCTTCAACTGGGCGAACATATGCGCCGGTATGACCGCCAGCCCGATCAGGCCGACGAAGCCGCCCAGGACGCCGTTGATCGTCCCGGCCAGGACCATGACCATCAGCAGCAGGGCCATGAAGGTCAGGGAATACAGGATGAAGACGCCGTGGTCGTACAGGGTGAAGCCCCGTTTCCACAGGAACAGCAGGGCCACGAACGGCAAGGAGAAGGGCACCAGCAGGAAGGCGAACTTATAGAGGGTCTGCTGCAGCTTATAGAGGGCCAGGTCCGGGTTCTGGAGCTTCTTCAGCAGCACGGCGCCCAGGCCGTGGCCCTTGACCTTGCCGTCGGCGGCCAAGTCCTTGACCTGGGCCTGCCAGGTGCCGGGGGCCAGGCCGTCGGACCGGCCGTCGCGCAGCTCGGTCTCCAGCCGGTTCAGCGACTGGCGGCGGTTCTCCACCACCCCCTCGGCGGTCTTCAGGGTCTGGGCGGCGATCGGACTGTCGTTCACTTCGGGTTCGGCGCGCAGTTCGGCGACGGTCTTTTCCGCCTCGACCAGACCCAGCCGCTGTTCGGCGACCTCGGCCTGGAGACGGGCGGTGCGTTCCGCCTCACCCTCATGCGCCCCCGGCTGGGGCATGAAGCTGAGGGCGAAGAACATGATGAAGAGGGTGCACAGAAAGATCGCCAGGGGCGAGACATAGCGGGTGCGTTTGCCCTGAACCCATTCGCGCGTGAGACGGCCGGGGTTCAAGGCCAACAGCGGCAGGGTGCGCCAGACCCGGGCGTCGAAATGCATGACTCCGTGCAGCAGCTCCTCGCCCAGATGCAGCAAGGTGCGGTGGACATGGGTCGGCTGGCCGCAGTGGGCGCAGAAGTTTCCGCTGGTCTCGGCCCCGCAGTCCGAACAGACGCCGTGGCCGGCCTCGCCCGCCTGGCCCGCCGGTTTCTCGATCGCCCCCGCGATCAGCCCGCCGGTGATGGCCCCGCCGGCTCCTTCGATATCCACGCCCTTGATCCCCCGTCGTCTTGCGAAGGCCACCTTGCGGAGGGCGGGCGGAAAAGAAAAGAGGCGCCGGCCTTCGCCGACGCCTCTCCGGTCTCGATTTCGGCTCTCGCCCCTTAGCGCGCGGCGCCCGAGACGATGGCGGTGTGGGCGTTGCGGTTGCGGGCCCAGGCCTCTTCGTTCGAGCCTTCGGCGATCGGGCGCTCCTTGCCGAAGCTGATGGTGTCGATCCGGCCGGCGGGCACGCCGCGATTGATCAGATAGGTGCGGACGGCCTCGGCGCGGCGGGCGCCCAGGGCCAGGTTGTATTCGCGGGTGCCGCGTTCGTCGGCGTTGCCCTCGATCCGCACCGTGACCGACGGATAGCGTTGCAGCCACTGGGCCTGGGCGTCCAGGCGCGGCATGGCCTCGGGCCGGACCTCATAGGAATCCAGGTCGAAATAGATCCGGTCGCCGACATTGACGACGAAGTCCTGTTCCGTGCCGGGGGCGGCGGCGCCCATATTGCCGCCGGACACCGGGCCGGTCGGGGCGGTCGGATAGGCCGGGCCGGTCGGGGCGGTCGTCGCGGGTTCGGTCGGCACGACGCCCTCGACCGGCTTGCGGGCGCAGGCGGCCATGGCGGCGACGGCGCAGCCGACCATGGCCACGGTCATGATGCGGGATTTTTTCATCGGGTCGTCTCCTGAAGGATTATGAGGACGGCGGCCTCAAGCTTGGCCTTAAGTTCTGCCCTTGGCGGATTTTGGGCGCCAGGGGCGATAACGCAGTGTTGAGCCGAATGGCTCCGTCTGACGGCGAACAGCGTCACGCGACGGCGCCCGACCTCAGGCTGGGCAGCTGTCGGGGCCCTGGCCGAAGCCCAGGTTCGACGGCGGCGCGTCCAGCAGCGGCGACCAGGCCGGGTCGGTGCCGCGGCCGTTGTAGCCCGCCTGGGCCACCACCCGGCCCGACAGGTCCACCGTCCACAACCGGGTGTCCCCGCCCCGCGTCTGGCGGGCGAACATCACATAGCGGCCGTTGGGCGCCCAGTTGGGGCCTTCTTCGAAATAGCTGGACGACAGGATGCGCTCGCCCGAGCCGTCAGAGTTCATCACCCCGGTGGAGAACCGGCCGCCCGACTGTTTGGTGAAGGCGATCAGGTCGCCGGTGGGGCTCCAGGACGGCGCCGTATAGACGCCGCCGCCGCGCGAGATCGGCCGCTGGCCCGAGCCGTCGGCCCGCATGACATAGAGGCGCGCCGTCCCCGACCGGTCCGAGTTGAACACGATCTGGCTGCCGTCCGGGCTGAAGGAGGGCGAGGTGTCGATGCCGGGGTCCGACGTCAGCCGCGACAGCTGGCGGCTGCGCAGGTCCATCACATAGATGTCGGTATTGCCGCCCCGGATGATCGAAAAGGCGATCTTGTTGCCGTCGTTGGAGAAGCGCGGCGCCAGCACCTGGCCGTCGAACTGACCCAGGCTTTCGCGCCGGCCCGTGGTCAGATTGTACAGATAGATCCGGCTGTAATCCTTGCCCAGCGCCACATAGGTGATCTCGTCCGGCTGGGAGGCCGAAAAGCGCGGCGACATGATCACCTCGTCGCCCTGGGTCAGATAGACGGGGTTGAACCCGTCCTGGTCGGCGATGGTCAGGCGGTTGATCCGGTTCAGCTGCGTCCCCTCTTCGGAGACGAAGATGACGCGGGAATCGAAGAAGCCGGCCTCGCCGGTCATCCGCTGATAGATGACGTCGGAAATCTTGTGCGCGATCCGGCGCCACTGCTCGGCCGTGGCGGTGAACTGATAGCTGACCAGCTGGCACTGACGGTACGGATCATAGAGGCGGAAGCCCACGTCCACCCGATTGTCGGCCCGCGGCGTCACCGCCCCATACAGCACCGCCTGGGCGCCGATCTGGGTCCACTGGGGGAAGTTGGGCGCATTGGCCAGGGTCAGGCCGGTCTCGATGAAGCCGGCCGGGTTCAGCGGTTCGAAGAAGCCCGACCGTTTCAGATTGCCGCTGATCACGCTGGAGATGTCGGCCCCATGATCGCCGCTGAAGGGCACTATGGCGATCTGGAGCGGGCGCAGCACCCCCTGGTCGATCTCGACCTCGACCGGCTGGCTCTGCTGGGGCGCGGCTGCGACGTTCTGGGCCTGGGCGGAAGAGACGGTCGTCGCCACGGCGGCGACCGAGGCCAGAAGGAGGTTCAGACGCATCAAATGCTCCCGTAAATCTCGAAAGATCGCCGACCTTATCGCCGGTTCGTATGACAATCGCCAGCTTCTCACGGCGAATGGGGCGACTTTGAGGAGGCGCGCCTCACATTGATGCGTGATGCGTGATGCATTATCTTCGGCGGCATGCGCACCACCCTCGCCATAGACGACGACGTGCTGAATGCGGCTCGCGCCCTTGCCGCCCACCAGGACCGCACGGTGGGTGAGGTGATGTCTGAACTCGCTCGTCAGGCGCTGCAAAAGCGTGAGAGCATGGTGCGCTTCCGCAACGGGGTTCCTCTTCTGCCCGATCGGCCTGGGCCCATGGTCACGCTGGAAGACGTCAACGCCCTGCGTGACGAGCTGCCTTGACCTATCTGTTGGACGTGAACGTGCTGATCGCCCTCGTCGATCCCCGCCACGTCTTTCACCATCCTGCCAATACCTGGTTCCAACGCGAAGCCGCTCCGTCCTGGGCCACCTGTCCGATAACCGAGAACGGTTTGGTCCGCATCGTCGGCAGCAGCCGCTATCGCAATCCGGTCGGCCCGCCTTCCGATGTCGTTCGGATTCTCGCTCTGCTGCGAGACATGGCTGGTCACGTCTTTTGGCCGGATGCCGTCAGCCTGGCCGACGAACGCCTGTTCGAGCCCTCGGCCCTGACCAAGCCGGAACAGATCACCGACGCCTATCTCCTGGCTCTGGCGGTCTCGAACGGGGGCCGGCTTGCGACCTTCGATCGCCGACTGTCCCCAGACGCCGTCAAAGGCGGACGATCGGCCCTTCACCTGATCACGGACACCTGAGCCTCACCGGTTCCGGCAGGCCCGTTCGGTGTTGAAGGTCGGGCGATAGGCGCCGCCGGGAAAGCCCTGGGGCACGTCGAAGGGGGCGGTCTGGCGCAGGGCCCGCAGCGCCCCGTCCGCCGCCGCCCGATAGACCGAGGACGATTGCGGATTGACCAGGGTCGGGCCGCGCGTGATCCGCCCGTCGGCCGACAGGGTCAGTTCGACCTGAATGCGCAGCTGGTCCGCCCCGGGGATGTCGCAGGGCAGAATCCAGTTCGGATAGACCTGGTTGAAGATGGCCGTGACCTGCGGCCCGGTGGCCTGGGAGGCGGTTCCCGACCCCTGCTGACCGGTCGCCGGGCGGCCGCGATTGTTGGTCGGGCGCGTCGGGCCCGCCAGGGCGTCCAGGTCCAGGCTCGGCTCCTCGCGCTTCGGCGCCGGTCGGGTCGGGGTCGGCGGGGTCGGTCGCGGCGGCGTCGGCCGGGCCTTTTCCGGCGTCGGGGGCGCAGGCCGCGGGGGGGTCGGCCGGGGCGTCGGGGTCGGCGTGGGCTTGGGCGCGGGCCTCAATGCGGGCGCAGGCGTCGGCGGCGGCGGGGTCGGTTCAGGGACCGGCGGCGCCGGCTCTTCCGGCGCGCTGACCGGGGCGGTGGCGGCGTCGTCAGGCGAGGGCTCGGGCTGCGGATTGTCGGCGGCCGCCGCCGCGATCACGGTCTCGGACACGATCGACACCGGCACGGAGTTCACCAGCGGCGGCGCCTCCTCGGCCTTCTGCGAGAACGACACGAAGGCGAGCGCGACCACCCCGGCGTGCAGGGCGATGGAGCCGAGGATCGCGGGGCTCGGACGGCGCAATCAGGCCTCCGGGGCCGTGTCGGTGATCAGGTTCAGCTTGGTGAAGCCCGAGGCGCTCAGCCGCGCCATCACCCGCGCCACCGCCTGATAGGGCGCCCGGCCGTCGGCCCGCACGAAGACCGGCCGCTCGGACGCCTTGTCCGATCCGCCGGCCTCGGTCAGCAGACGCACCGCCAGATCGTCGAACGACGTCTCGCTGTCGCCGATGAAGATCGCCCCCTGCTGGTCGATGCTGACCGACAGGGGTTCGTTATTCGTCTCGACCGCGCTAGCCTCGGTCTTGGGCAGCTCCACCGGCACGCCCACGGTCAGAAGCGGCGCCGAGATCATGAAGATGATCAGCAGCACCAGCATCACGTCCACCAGGGGCGTGACGTTGATCTCGGTCAGGGGGCCTTTGCGCCCCCGCCGCCCGCGACGCGACCCGCCGCCGCTCGAACCGCCTCCCAAGGCCATGGCTCAGACGCCCCGCTTCAGGTTCAGGCCCGAGGCGGGCTCGACCGGAGGGGGCGGCGGGGCGGACGGAGCCCCCAGACGCCGCGCCACCGCCGCCTGAAGATCGTCGGCGAAGGCTTCCAGCCGGCCGGTGAACTTGCCCGCGTCGATCGAGAACTTGTTGTAGGCGATATAGGCCGGAATGGCCGCGCCCAGGCCGATGGCCGTGGCGAACAGGGCCTCGGCGATGGCCGGCGCCACCGTGGTCAGATTGGTGTTGCCCGCCGCGGCGATGCGGCCGAAGGCGTTCATAATGCCCCAGACCGTGCCGAACAGGCCGATGAAGGGCGAGGCCGTCGCCACGACCGACAGCACGCCCAGGCCGTTTTCGATCCTCTGGCCCTCGCGCTGGATCAGGCTGTTCATGGCCCGGTCGATCCGCGTCATCAGCAGGTCGCCCTGGTGTTCGTTCAGCGCCCCCTTCTGACGCGCCTCGCGCCAGTCGGACAGGGCGATCACCAGCATGCGCGGCAGGGCGTGTTCCGGCTGCGGTCCCGCTTGGGCCGCCACATCCTCCAGCGACCGGCCCGACTGCACCGCCTTGTCGAAGTCGTCGGCCTGGCGGTTCAGGGCGGTGAAGCGGAAGGCTTTGTCGATGATGATGGTCCAGGACCAGATCGAGGCCGCCGCCAGCCCCACCATCACCGACTTCACCACCCAGTCGGCGGTCATGAACAGCTCGACGGGGTTCATCATCGAGGCGTCGACGGGCGTAGTCATTCAGGCGCTCCGGGCGAGATCAGGATCGGTCACGTCCTCTTCGACCCAGCGGCCGTGACCATTGTGTGGCGTCCCGCCCGTTTAGCCGCCCCACGCGCCGCCGTCACCAGAAAGGCGCGCCCCGTCAGAGGAACAGGGACACGGCGTTTCCGAAATTGTGCAGCAGGACAGGCGCCAGCAGGCTTCCGGTCCGCAGACGCAGCCAGACGGCGATGAAGGCGGGCAGGGCGGTCATGGCCATCGTCAGCGGATCGAAGGAAAAGCTGCCCTTCGAAAAGCCGAAGGCGTGCGCCAGGCCGAACAACAGGCACGACAGAACCGCCCCCCAGCTCCAATCCACGCCCAGGACGCGCTTGGTCCCGGTGAAGGCCTGGCAAAGCGCCAGCAACAGCACGCCGCGATAGAAGGGCTCCTCCTCCAGGCCCGGCATCGTCAGCTGGAAGGCGATCTCTTCGCCCGTGGCCCTCTCCCCCGAAAAGGCCAGGGCCAGGACCAGGAAGAAGGCGCAATAGAGCAGGCCGACCGGCAGGGCCGCTTTCAGACTGCCCGGCGCCTGGACCAGGGTCAGGCCGCTGCGGCGCCGGCCGAAGCCGGGGCAGGCCGCGATCGCCAGGGTGGCGGCCAGGGCCAATATCTTGCCCTGCCAGTTCCACGACCCGCCGATCACATCGGGCAAGAGGCCGTAGAGATTGGTGAGCAGGGCGTCGTTCACCGCCACCAGCCCGGCCGCGATCAGCAGCCACCGAAACGAAAAGCCGCGCCGGTCCATCAAGCCGATCGCGGTCCCCAGCCCCAGCAGAAGCGCCAGAACCCCCGCCAAACCGATCAATCCGTTCACTTTAGTCCCCTTGTGTCAGACCCGCCCGCACTAGGGCCCCAGGGACGGCGCCGTCTCCTCAGAACCCGGCTTTCGGCTCCTCAGAACCTGCCTTTGTCGAGAAGGCGGCGCGGGCGGTCGCCCTGTAGCGGCTCGGAGCGCAGCCCTCGACCGCGCGGAAGGCCCGGTTGAAACTGGCCAGGGAGGCGAAGCCGCTGTCCAGGGCGACGGCGATCAGCTTGTCTTCGGCGTGCGACGGCGCGCTCAGCCGCCGCCGCGCCTCGGCCACCCGATAATGGTTCAGGAAGCTGCGGAAATGGTCATGGCCCAGTTCGTGGTTGATCAGGGTCCGCACGGCCCGCTCCGACGCCCCCATGCGGGCCACAAAGGCGGCGAAGGTCAGTTCGGGATCCAGAAAGACCCGTTCGCCCTCCATCAGATCGGTCAGACGGCGATGAAGGGCCGCATCCCTCACCCCCGGGTCGGGCGCTTCGGCCGGCGCCCGCTCGGCGTTCGTCACGCCGAAGGTCAGGGCCTCGGGCCGCACGGTCAGCAGCCGCCCGGCCAGCCAAAGGCCGAAGATCAGGATCATCAGATTCTGGCTCAGGGCGAAGGCCAGCGGCCGCCAGTCGAAGCCGAACAGCAGGTCGGCCGACAGATCGACGAACAACATCCCGCCCAGCCCGACTGCGGTCAGGACGCGGGCGTCGTGCCGCTGCTGGATCAGGTCGTCCTCCCGTTCGGCCAGCAGCCGCCAGACCAGATGGCCGACGATGGCGAACCCCAGCGGCAACAGCAGCCGCGACCATTCCCACTGTCCCAGGGCCGCGCCGAACAGGCCCCGATCCAGGGCGGCGATCAGTCCCCAGATCAGGCCGACCGCCAGGACCGGCCCCCGCACCCGAAACCGCCTGTCGAAACACGACAGACAGAACCACCACAGAAAGATGACCGTAAAGCCGCTCAGCACCCGAGCTGCGGCGCCGACCGGTCCGTCAGGCTTGAGCGCCAGCGGCGTATTGCCCAGGACGAAACCCGTCAGACACAGGGCCAGGGGCGCAAACAGCAGGGCGGGCAGGCCGATCCGTCGCCATTGCCTCAGCAGCAGGGCGGCGGGCAAAAGCAGGGCCGCCGCCGCTCCGGCCCGGACGGCGACGTCCAACTGGTCGATGATCATGGCCTTGCCTCTGGGCCGATCGCTCGCCTCAGGTCCTCATTCGGCGCTCGGCCGCCGGTTCGGATCGACCGCCACCGAGACGGGGGCGCCGACGCTGATGATGACGCCCTCGTGGCCTTCCTTGGCGATGGAATAGGTGGCGGCGTCCTTCAGCAGCTGCTCCTCGCACTGGCGGTCGCCCGGACGGCCCAGGGCCTCGCAGCCGCGCTTGGCCGCATCGGTCCAGCCCAGGACCCGGCGCGTCGCCGCCTCGGCCCGTTTGATCGCCGCCTCGTCTTCTGCGGCGGCCTGGGCGATCAGGGCCTGACGCGCCCCCTGCTGATATTGCAGCTCGGCCTGGCCCGCCATCTTGCGCTCCCAGACCTTGTAATAGGGACAGCCCACCAGACCGCCGCCGATCACAAGGACCAGCAGCAGGAAGCTCACGATGACCGCGCTGGCGGTGATTCCCTGATTTTCCACGGTTCAGCCTCCCCCGACTTCATCCAATCCTAATCGGCGCCGGTGGCTTTCGCCAGCCACGGCGTGACCTTCTCGATCAGCCCCTTCGTCGGGCGACGCGGCCGTCCGTCCAGATGGATGCAGACCGCCGTCACCTCGGCCCGGCACAGCACCTCGCCCCCGCGCTCCACCGTCTGGCGGATGATCAGCCGCACCCCCTTCACCTGCTCATAGACGGTCCGCACCACCAGGGCGTCGTCGATCCGCGCGGGCTTCAGATAGCGGATGTTCAGCTCGGCCACGACGAAGGCCATCGGCTGGTCCTGCTCCAGCAGGTCGGCGTGCCCCACGCCGATGGCGCGCAGAAAGTCCGACCGGCCCCGCTCGAAATAGCGGACATAGTTGGCGTGATAGACCAGGCCGGTGAAATCGGTGTCCTCATAATAGACCCGCACGGGCAGCAGGTGGTCGCGCACGTCGAAACGGCCGGCCGTCGGAAGGTCGCTGGGAAGATCGGTCATGTCCCCAGCCTAACGCTGGGCGGCGGCGTCAGGAAGCCGGGGCAATAGCGTCGGCGCATCTCGCGGAACTCGGTCGGCAGGGGATCGTCGCTGAACAGGATGCGGTTGGGCACGGAGATGAAGCCCACCGCCGCCCCGCCCCTGGACCGGCCCACATAGCCGCAGACGGCCCGCTTCTCGCCCGCCTCGGCGTAGCGCAGCTCGGCGCCCGGCCCCAGCTGTTCGCCGATCTGGCGCACGACCCGATGCGACGGCGTCTCGGGCGGCGCAATCCGCGACCGGTGGGTCATCATCCACAGTCCCGCCCCGGCCGCCGTCAGCGCCGCCGCAACGAACAGGGCGGCGACCGCGCGGGGTGCGGATGGAAAGACCCAGGCCCGCCCCATGTCTCAGCCCGCCGTCGCGGCCTCGATGAAGTTCAGCGGCGTGTCCGCCGGTGGCAGGCAGCTGCGATCCACCGGCGCCGATGGATCGCGCAGGAAGTCGCGCGCCATCTTGCGGGTGCAGGGGCTGGCGTTGATGACGCCGTGGGTCGCATTGGTCACGATCACCACCTGGCTGTTGGAGTAGCCATTGGCCGCCGCCTCGGTCAGGGGCGGCGGGCAGCCCGGATCGATCTCGGCGGCGACGAACAGGGTCGGGACGTCGGTCTTGACCGGCAGATTCTCGATCGGCAGCGCGGGCCGTTCCCCTACCGCCGCGCAGACGTCGAACAGCCGCGACAGCGAGGGGACCAGCACCTCGGCGACCGGATCGCCTGCGGCGCCCGCCGCCAGCCGCGCCTTGGATTCGAACGGCAGTTCTTCCTTGCACAGATGGGCCATGTGCTGACCCTCGAAATAATAGGTCCGGTCCTCGGCGATCTCTGCGACCGGGCTCAGGTCCCCGGCGATGATCTTCTCCAGATCGGCCGGCAGGCTGCGCACGCCCCGCGCGCTGTAGGTGGTGTCCATCAGAAAGGCCGACAGGTCGTCGACGGTGAAGGTCTTTCCGTCCCTGCCCGCCACGGGGCCGGCCAGCCATTTGCGCGCCTCGGCCTCGAACCGCGCCTGAAGGTCCGGATGGCGCGCCGCGCAGTCCGCCTGGGCCTGGCATTTGCCCAGGATGATCTTGACCGCCGTCGATACCTGTTCCGGGGTTCCAACCGCCCAGTTGCCCTCGGGCGGCCAGGGGCTGTCCATCACGGCGGCGCGGACGATCTGGGGCTGGTGGGTGATGACCGCCGCCTCGATGCGCGGGCCGTAGGAGCCGCCCCACAGGTCGATCTTCGACAGGCCCAGGGCCTGGACCATATCCTTCACATCGGCGGCGGTGGCGGCGGCGTTGTACTGGTTCAGGTCGATCCCTTGGGCCTGATAGCCCTTCAGACAGGCGATCAGCCCGTCGCGATCCGCATCCGACGGCGGCCCCGCATCGGTCAGCTGCACCCCTGGACAGTCCATCGACGGGGCGCCGGCGCCGCCGCCGCGCTGATCGAACAGGATCACGTCCTGATCCACCGCAAAGGCTTCCGGATTGCGACGCAGGGCCGTCAGCATCCGCCCGGCCCCGCCGACCATGGCCCCGCCCGGCCCGCCGTGGAACATCACCACCGTCGGCAGGGCCTGACCCGAGGCGTCCCTATAGGGGGCGGCGGCCTTGATGATGACCAGGGCCAGGTCGATGCGCCGGTCGCTGCCCGTCCCGTCGCGCGCCTCGTCCACCGTCAGGCTTCCGCACCTCACCTGGCGCACCTCGGTCGGCCAATCGGCCGGACAGGCCTTTTCGGTGAAGACGGGGGCGGCTGCTTTCGCAGGCGGCGCCAGACTGGTCAGGCCGGCCGCAAACGCCACTAAGGCCAGGGTGCGCAGGATCATGGGTCGAGGGCTCCGGTTCGTCCCAGCAAACCCCCGCCCGCCTCGCTTGGCAACGCCTATCGACGATCAGGCCGCGTGTTTCTTGCGCGCCGCCTCGGTCAGGGTCTGGGCCATCCGCTCCTTCCAGTCTTCGCCCTCTTCGGCGAAGGCGCGAATGGTGTCGGCAGGCAGTTTCAGACCGACTTCGCGCTCGGCGACGATCTGGGCGTAAAGCTCAGGCAAGGCTTCCCGCAAAGGCCGCGCCCTGGCGAAATCCTCATCCGTCCACTCCGGATTCTGGGGATCGTCGATCTCGCCATCCTCATAGTCGTTCGGATCGAGGCTGAATTCGGGATCAGCCATAGCGTCGGACCTCCTTGACGTTCGCGCGCCGCAGACTGATGGCCCTTATTACGCCGTCGCGGACGGTGAAGGCCAGCATATGCAGCCGTCCGTCCAACATACCATAGGCGCGCCAGCGTGGCTCGCCGTAATCCTGACGGTCATCCACCAGCACATAAGCGGTGCGGAGATCGATTTCGCTGGCGCGCGCCAAAGACAGCCCGTGTTTCTCGCGGTTGATCCCATCCTTGCCCGGATCGAAGGCGATCGTCATTCAAACAGGTCGCCCGGCACGGGTCCGGCGCTCGGGTTCGGCGGCGGGGTCAGCCCCAGGTGGGCATAGGCCTTGGCGCAGGCCATGCGGCCGCGCGGGGTGCGCATGATGAAGCCCTGTTGCAGCAGATAGGGTTCGATCACGTCCTCGACCGCGTCGCGCGCCTCGGCGATGGCCGCCGCCAAGGTGTCCATTCCCACCGGCCCGCCGCCGTAGTTTTCGATCAGGGCCTTCAGGAACCGCCGGTCCAGACTGTCCAGCCCGGCCTCGTCCACCTCCAGCCGCGCCAGGGCCCGCGCCGCCACCAACTTCGAGATGGTCTCCGCCCCTTCGGCCGAGGCGAAGTCGCGCACCCGGCGCAGCAGCCGCCCGGCGATCCGGGGCGTGCCCCGCGCGCGAGAGGCGATCTCGCGCGCCCCGCCCTCGTCGATCCCGGCGCCCATCTTGCGCGCCGTGCCGCGCACCACCGCCGTCAGTTCGTCGGGGGTATAGAACTCCAGCCTCAGCGGAATGCCGAACCGGTCCCGCAGCGGCGTGGCCAGGAGGCCCGCCCGGGTCGTGGCTCCCACCAGGGTGAAGGGCGCCAGGTCGATCCGCACCGACCGCGCCGACGGCCCCTCGCCGATGATCAGGTCCAGCACATGGTCCTCCATGGCCGGATACAGGATCTCCTCGACCTGGGGGCTTAAGCGGTGGATTTCGTCGATGAACAGGACGTCGCGCGGCTCCAGATTGGTCAGGATCGCCGCCAGGTCGCCCGCCTTGGCCAGGATCGGTCCGGACGTGGCCCGAAAGCCCACCCCCAGCTCGCGCGCCACGATCTGCGCCAAAGTCGTCTTGCCCAGACCGGGCGGGCCGAACAGCAGCACATGATCCAGGGCCTCCGCCCGGCCGCGCGCGGCGTCGATGAAGACCTTCAGATTGCCCTTGGCCTGAGACTGACCGACGAACTCCGCCAGGGTCTGGGGCCGCAGGGCGCGGTCGAAGGCTTCGCCCGTTTCGGCCTCGGGGGAGATGATGCGGGTCATGATTGGCTCGAGTGGCGAGTGGCGGCGAAGTGGCGAGTGGCGAGTGGCGAGTGGCGAGAAAGCCCCCCAGCTTCCCGCATATCATCGGCAAACATGACGCAAAGGCCCACGACGCCGCACGTTCCGGCTCGCCACTCGCCACTCGCCACTCGCCACTCCCTTCCAATCACCGCCCCAGCTCCTGCAGGGCCGCGCGGATCACCGCCGACAGTTCGGCCTCTTCGCCCAAACGGATCAACGCCTGATCCACGGCGCGGCGCGCATTGACCTCGGCGACGCCCAGCCCGAGCAGGGCCGACACGGCCTCGCCGGTGATGGACGGAACCGGCGGTGCGATCTCGACGTGCATGCCGGGTGCGGCCGGCGCAAAGCTGACGTCACCCACTATACTGCTTAGGGGCTTACCCTTCAGCTCGGTGACGATCCGCAGCGCCAGTTTCGGCCCCACGCCGTTGGCCCGCGCCACCGCCGCCTTGTCTTCGCGCGCCACAGCCGACGCCAGTTCGGCGGGCGGCAACACGTCCAGCACCGCCAGGGCCGCCTTCGGCCCCACCCCCTGAATGGCCAAAAGGGTCGTGAAGGCCCGCCGCTCGTCGCGGGTCAGGAATCCGTACAGGCGCGGGCCCGCGTCCTCGCTCCACTGCGAATGGACATGCACGGTCGTCTCGTCCCCCGGCGCCGGCAGCCGGCCCAGGGTCCGCGCCCCGCACGACACTACATAGCCCACCCCGCCGCAGTCGATCAGGCAGTCCGCCTCCCCGACCTCGGCCAGCACCCCTCTCAGACGTCCGATCACGACCAATCCTCCCCCATAGGGGGAGGGGGACCGCGAAGCGGTGGAGGGGGCTTGCCCCAGACACCCTGTTCGCGGCAGGCCCCCTCCACCACCCTTCGGGCGGTCCCCCTCCCCCAAGGGGGGAGGATTTCAATGTCGCGCCTCACGCCGCCCCCCGGTGCATGGCTTCCAGCAAGGACCGTTTCCTCAGTTGCGCATGGGTGATCGCCACGGCCAGGGCGTCGGCGGCGTCCGCCTTCACGTCCCCGGCGGTCGGCAGCAGTCGTTTGACCATGAAGCCGATCTGGCCCTTGTCGGCGTGGCCGGCCCCGACCACCGCCTTCTTGATCAGGTTCGGCGAATATTCCGCGACCCTTAAGCCCCTTTGGGCCGGCGCCAGCATCACCGCCGCCCGGGCATGGCCCAGCTTCAGGGTCGAGGACGGGTTCACATTGACGAACACCTCTTCTACCGCCGCCTCCTCGCAACCGTGGTCGGCGCAGATCGTCCCCAGGGCCTCAAACAGGAACAGCAGCCGTTCGGAAAAGGGCGCGGCCTCGGGCGGGGCCACCACCCCGTGCGCGACCCAGCGCAGGCGCGCGCCGTCGGCTGTGATCACACCCCAGCCGGTGCGCCGCAGACCGGGGTCCAGGCCGATGATTCTGACTGTTTCGTTCGCCATCCGTTCCCCTCATGCCGCAAAGAGGGTTAGCGGGCAATGAACAGCTTCAGAAACCCGGCCGGATCGACCTCAGCCGTGGGCCTCCACATAGGCGTCCGGATCCTTGTTGACCGGCTTCACCCCTGTGATGTGTTCGGCCTCGAAGGCGGCGAACCGGACCGCCAGGTCGTGGCGCAGGGCCACGTCGGCGTTCAGGCGGAAGTCGGTCAGCCCCTGCCGCTCCTCCTCGCCCATATGTTTGGAGTTGACCACATTGGCCCGGCCCACCGCCTCGAACCAGGCCGGGCTGCCGACCGGATGCCGTTCCACCGCCTTGACCGCATCGCGCAGCTTGTTGTGGTCCTCGATGGCGTCTTCGGTCTCGCCCTCCACCGTCCCGTCGTCGGCGTCATTGGCCCCTTCGCCCAGCTTGATCAGGTCGGGATAGAAGAACCGCTCCTCGGCCTCGGCATGGACGTCCAGAAAGGCCGACAGCCTCAGCCAGACCGCGCTCAGGGCGTCCACGTCCTTCGGGTCGATCTGTTCGATGATCGAGAACAGGCGGCGCTGTTCGGCGTGGTCGTCCAGGATCAGCTGGGTGATGTCCATCGGGGTCTGCATCCTTCGACCAGAGCGGCGCCGGGCATGGCGGGTCTGACGGTCCCCCCGCTAATCCGCGCGGCCCGCGACGGTTCCCGCCCCGCTCAGCCGTCGCGCGGATTCAACCGATAGGCGGCGACCCCCGGCGCGGCGCACAACAGGCCGGCCAGCCGCTCCAGCTCATCGTCCGTCGACGCCTTCAGCCGCCAGGATCGCCGGATTCTGCGCCCGTCGTGGATCAGCTCCAGCCGCCCGGAATGGGCCTGGGGGTCGATGGCGCGAATGGCCGCCTGGACCTGATCCTCCGGCGACGGGGCCGCCCGGTCCCAGGCCACGACCACATCCACCACCTTGCGGTCGGGCAGGCGCAGGTCGATCAGCCGCAGTCCCCCCAGGATCAGGGCCGTCACCCCGGTCCCCAGGGCGCCCAGGCCGTAAAGCCCCGCTCCGAACAGCAGCCCTATGGCCGAGGTGATCCACAGGGAGGCGGCGGTGGTCAGGCCGTGCACTGAAAACCCGGTGCGGAAGATCACCCCGGCGCACAGAAAGCCGATGCCGGTCAGCACCCCATGGGCCATCCGCGTCGGATCGGTGACGATGTTCTCATCGGGCAGGGCGCGAAAGGCCCAGTCGGCCTGACGCATGGCCGCCAGCATCAGAAGGGCCGAGGCCAGACTGACCAGGATGTGGGTTCTGAACCCGGCCGCGCGGCCGCGCCATTCGCGCTCCAGCCCGATCGTCCCGCCGGCGACGACCGCCCCGAGGATCGGCCAGAGCGCGCCGTTCAACAGGTCGCTCATCATGCCGATCAAGCGACGGGAGCGCCCGAACGTTCCGGGCGCGTCCTATTTCGGACGATCAGCCGACGATGGCCTGAAGCTGGGCGGCGGCGTCGGCGATGCTGGGACGGCCGCCCCGGCCCCGACGGGCGGCGTCCAGGGCGGCGGCCGACATGGCGGCCTCGGCCCGCACGCTTTCCAGATCTTCGCGCAGGGCGCTGATCTGCTGGTTCAGGGTCTGGACGCGCTTCTCATGCTCGTCCTGCGCCGCGCTCAGCTTGGCCTGCAGCTTGACCATCCGGTCCTCGGCGCGGGCGATGGCCTTGTCGTGGCCGGCGGCCGCCTTGGCCAGGGCGTCGGCGCGGTCCACGGCCGCCACGCGGGCGACCTCCATGGCGGCCTGACGCTGACGCGCCTCCTCGATCTCGCTCTCCAGGGCCCGCACCCGCTCGACGGCGCGGTCCAGATTGATCTGCAGCGTGTCCGCCCGGCGCTCGGCCGCATGGCCCCCGGTTTGAAGCTCGCCCAGCCGCGAGGTCAGTTCGCTGTTCAGCACCTCCAGGCCGTTGGCCCGGGCCGTGGCCGTATCCAGCCGCGCGGTCAGGGAGGCGGCCTCGGCGCGGGCGGCCTCGACCTGGCTTTCCAGGGTGCGGATGGCGCGGGCGGCCTCAGCCTGTTCGGAGGCGGCGCGGGCGCGTTCGGTCGCCAGCTGGCCCTCGCCGGTCGCTGCGGCCCGCGCCAGGGCGGCCACCTCGGTCCCCACCTCGTCCACGCGGCGGCGCAGCACGGTGTTCTCTTCCAGCACCAGGGCGTGGTCGCGCTGGATCTGGGCGCGGGCGGCCTCCAGCTCGGACCGCGCCGTCTCGGCCTGGGTCAGCTGGATGCGCAGCGACTCCTGGTCCTGCTCCAGTTCGCGAATGCGCTGGACGGCGGCGCGATCGACCGCCTCGAAGCCTTCGATCCGGGTGGCGGACTGGGCCAGGTCGGCGCGCAGACGGCCGATCTCGACCCGGGCCTCCTGCAGATTGGCCGCGCTCTCGGCGCCGCGCGCCTCCAGATCGTCCACCTTGGCCTCGGCCTCCGCCAGGGCCTCGGACAGGCGGCGGACCTCGGCGTTGGCCAGACCCAGCTGCCGGGCCGCCTCGTCATGGGCGTTGCGCAGATTGACCAGTTCGACATGATTGTCGCGCCGCGACCGGAACTCGGCCTCCAGCGGATCGCGCAGCTGACCCAGCAGGGTCTCGAAGGTCCCGAACCGCTGGGCCATTTCGGCCAGCCGATCCAGACTGTCCTGGATGGTTTCGAACCGTTCGCCGATCAGGCCGGCGACGTCCTGCTCCTCCGCCCGCGAAGCGGGGGCGGCGGCCGGGGCCTCATTGCCCTGGGCCTTGCCGCTGCGGGACAGCACCCGGTCTATTCTGCTCAGCTTCATGATCGCGCCCCTCCGTCTTCGCCGCACCGGCCAGGCTCGACCCCCGGTCGAATCAGCCGCGCCTCAAGCGTTGACGAAAGGTTAAGCGCGAGGCGCGCCCAAGTCGAGACCCGCGTTCGGCGATCAGCCGGCGTATTTCGCCGCATCCTCGTCGGAAATATCCTCATTGGAATAGACGGCGGACACGTCGTCCTCGGCGTCCAGGGCGTCCAGCAGTTTGAACAGGGTTCCGACCGCCTCGCCCGTCACCGTCACCTCCGACTGGGGCTTCCAGACGATGGCGGTGGACTTGGGGTCGCCCAGCACCTTGGACATGGCCTCGGCCACCTCGTTCAGGTCCTCGAAGGCGGTCCAGATGGTGTGGCCCGGCGCGTCCTCATAGATGTCCGGCTTGACCAGATCGCTCTCGACGTCCTGGGCGCCGGCCTCGATGGCGGCCTCCATCACGGCGTCCTCGCTGCCGGCCTCGGCCGGATAGACGATCTTGCCCACCTTGTCCCACATGAAGGCGACCGAGTTCATCTCGCCCAGGGCGCCGCCGTTCTTCTTGAAGGCCGTGCCGATGTTCGACGCCGCGCGGTTGCGGTTGTCGGTCAGGGCTTCCACGATGATGCCGACGCCGCCGGGGCCCCGGCCCTCGTAGCGGACCTCTTCCATCGTATCGACGTCGCCGCCCGAGGCCTTGTTGATCGCCCGCTGGATCACGTCCTTGGGCAGGCTTTCGGCCTTGGCGTTGTTGATGGCCAGGCGCAGGCGCGGATTGGCCGCCGGGTCCGGCAGGCCCGACTTGGCCGCCACGGTGATGTCGCGCGACAATTTGGAGAACAGCTTGGAGCGCTGCGCGTCGGCGCGCCCCTTGCGGTGCATGATGTTCTTGAATTTCGAGTGGCCGGCCATGGGGATCGTCTTCGACAGTCTGAAACCTGAGCCGCGCTCCCTAGCCGATGCGCGGCAGGCTGTCACGATGCGGCGGCGGACGAAGAAGCGCAGTGGAACCTCAACCATTTGGGGGTATTGATCCCTCAAGCCGATAAGGAACCCCCGATGAACGCGACCGACATCTATGAAGCCGAGGGCCGCGCCGACGACGACCTGCACGAGGCCGACATCGTCGAATGGTACGAGACCCGCCCCGTCACCGTCCCCGCCGCCGTCGCCGCCGGCTCCATCATCGCCGCCTTCACCCTGGGCGCCCTGACCGCCGTCGGCGTTCTGTTCCTGACGGGACAGCTGGACGACTGAGGTCCCCCTCCGCTCATCCCGGCGACAGCCCGCCCCCTTCCCCTTGAGCGCGCCGCACGGAGGGCTGGTCGACAGGCTCGGCCCTCACCCGGCCATGGCGCGACGGAGCGTGTCGAAGATCCGCGCGTCGCCCATATGCGCCACATTGAAGCGGAGAAAGCCGGCCGCCGACTGGGACACGCTGAAGGTGTCGCCCGGCGCCAGCATGACGCCTTCGGCCAGGCACCGGCGCGCGATGAGGCCCGAGTCCTGCCCCTCGGGCAGGCGGCACCATAGGTAAAAGCCGCCCCGCGGCCTTACCCAGGGCTGAAGGCCCAGCGGCGTCAGCCGCGCGATCGCCTCTGTCCGGGCGCGCACCAGACGGCGGCGCACCTCGTCCATATGTTTGCGATAACCGCCGCCGCCCAGGACGGCCGCGACCAGTTCCGCAGCGAGCGGGCTCGGACCGCCGAAGTTCGTCGCGATCTGCAGATCGACAAGTCGCTCGATCAAATCCGGCCTGGCGGCCACATAGCCGCAGCGCACCGAGGCCGACAATGTCTTGGAGAAGCTGCCGATCCTGATCACGCGGTCCAGCCCGTCCAGAACGGCCAGGCGCGGCGACGGCGTGGGCTCGAAATCGGCGAAGATGTCATCCTCGACGATCGTCAGCCCGTGGGCTGAGGCGGCGCGCAGCACCTGATGCGCGACCTGGGGGGACAGGCTGGCTCCCGTCGGATTATGCAGGGCGGAATTGGTGATGTAGAGCTGGGGCCTGTGCTCGACCATCCTCTGCTCGAACACGGCGAGGTCGGGGCCCGCGGCCGTATAGGGAACGCCGACGACCTGAACGTCGTGAGCCTGCAGCAGCGCGCGAAAGTTGAAGTAGCAGGGGTCGTCGACCAGGACGACCGCGCCGGGCCGCACCAGCAGGCGACAGATCATGTCGATGGCCTGGGTGCCCGAACCGGTGAGCAGAAACTGGTCGAGGCCGGCGGCCACCCCCTCGTCGGCCAGCCGGGCCTGCAGCAGCCGCCGCAGGGCCACGGCCCCGCGCGTGGACCCATACTGGGTCAGGACCCGTTCAGGGGCCCGGCTCAGTCCCCTCAACCCCCGCCTCAGCGCCGAATGCGGCATCCAGTCGGACGGAAGCCATCCGCAACCCGGCGCAGCCAGCGACGGATCGGCGTCGAGCGACTGTTTCGAAATCCAGAACGGATCGAGGTCGTGCTCGCGCGTCTCCTCTATGGGCGCGATGCTCAGGGGTTGGGCGTCCGCTCGCGCGACATAGAAGCCGGACCCCCGGCGCCCCTGGATGACGCCCTCGGCCTCCAGCCGGTCATAGGCTTCGACCACGGTGGAGGGGGACACGCCCAGGGACCGCGCGCAGCCTCGGATCGAAGGCGCCCGGTCCCCGACCCCTAAAGCCCCGCTGGCGATCTTGGCGCGGATCGCCCCCATCACCGACTCCGTGCGCGTCATTGCTTTGCACCCCGCAACTGTCTGGCCACACAGCCCCATACAGTTTGGTCGAATTGTACTGGACTGTATATGGGCGCGACCGCCGCGCCGCCCTAGTCAGGAGGCGATACGGAGGCGGAACGTCATGGAACAGAAATCAGCGGGCTGGGGCTCCGGCCTCCTGGGGGTGATCATCTTCAGCGGCTCCCTGCCGGCCACGCGCGTGGCCGTCGCGGACTTTTCCCCGCTCTTTCTGACCTCGGCCCGCGCCGTCCTGGCTGCGCTGCTCGCCCTGGCCCTTCTGGCCGGCTGGCGTCAAAGACGCCCGGGCCTTTGCGACATGCCTCGCCTCGGCGCCGTCGCCCTGGGCGTGGTCGTCGGTTTTCCACTTCTGACCGCGCTTGCGCTGCAACATATGACGGCGGCGCGTTCGATCGTCTTCATCGGACTGCTGCCGCTCGCGACCGCCCTGTTCGGCGTCTTGCGCGGGGGCGAACGCCCGAAGGTCGTCTTCTGGCTGTTCGCCGTCCTGGGCGCCGCGACCGTCGCCGCCTTCGCCCTGTTTCAGAGCGAGGCCGGATCCCTGGCGGGCGATCTTCTGATGGTCGCCGCCGTCGCCGTCTGCGGCATGGGCTATGCCGAAGGGGCGACCCTGTCGCGTCAGCTGGGCGGCTGGCAGGTCATATCCTGGGCGCTGGTGCTGTCGCTTGCGCCGATGACGGTCCTGGCGGTCTTCACCCGCCCGTCCGTCTGGAGCGACATCCACGTCTCGGCCTGGATCGGCCTGGCCTATGTCTCCATCTTCAGCATGTTGGTGGGGTTCGTCTTCTGGTATCGCGGCCTCGCCCTCGGCGGCATCGCCAAGGTCGGACAGTTGCAGCTGCTCCAGCCCTTTTTCGGCCTGTTGCTGGCCGGCGCCCTGCTGCACGAACCGATCCGCTGGACCATGATTGCAGCCGCGCTGATCGTCGTGCTTTGCGTCGCCGGGTCGAAGAGATTCGGCTGAACCGACCAAATCCGCCCGGGAAAGGCCCTCAGCCTCTGCCCCTCACCCCGCTTTCAGATTCTCCACCACCGCCCTCAGCTTGGCGGGCAGGGGCTTGGGCCGGCGGGTTTCGGCGTCGACATAGACGTGGACGAAATGGCCGACGGCGGCGGGGACGGCCTACCCCGCAAGCGGGAAGGGTTTCCTATCTACTCGACCGAGTTAGCCCGTACCAAAGCATGTACGATACGCACAACGACACTAGCGCCAAGCAAGATACATTTACTTCAAATGCAAATTTTCCCCGATTAAAGGCGACCATAGCAAGAAACGAAGCTGCCAATAAAAATGGAGCAGCAATAGCGATGATATATTCAAATCGACTCGGCGTTTTTCGCGCCCGATTGGAACCGTCACCCAGAAAGCGTCCAATGAAAGCAGACGACGCCTTTGATTGAAGCACCCCGGCAGCGACAAAAGCTACTGCAAGTATAAGGAAAAATGCGACTTCTGGACTCATCTCACAGTCCCCTTCCAGACCGCAACGCCAATCGAACAGCCGTCAATCGCCGGCCGGCGCCCCCTCACCCCGCCTTCAGATTCTCCACCACCGCCCTCAGCTTGGCGGGCAGGGGCTTGGGCCGGCGGGTTTCGGCGTCGACATAGACGTGGACGAAATGGCCGACGGCGGCGGGGATGTCGACGCTGCGCTTGAACACCGCAAAGCCGTAGGTGACGCTGGAGGTGCCGATCCGGTCGACCTTGATCCCGACCTCGATCACATCGGGAAACTTCAGGGCCGAGGTGTATCGGCAGCCGCTGTCCACCACCAGGCCGATGGACTCGTTCAGGGCGTCGGCGATCAGCAGATGGGCGTTCACCGCCGAGTCCACGAACTCATAGAATTTGGCGTTGTTGATATGGCCGTACTGGTCGTTGTCGGCCCAGCGGGTCGAGACCATGTGAAAGGCGCGATAGGTCGCGCGTTCGGCCAGGGGCCCCAGATCCGGCTTGGGCATCGTCGTCTTCCTCCGCGGCGAACGTTCATGTCGCTCTAATGGCGACGCTCTAGCTTGGACGACGTTGCGTCAAGCGCCTATCGGTAGGCGGACGATCACAAGCGCTCAAGCGGCTGACGACCGCGTCCTCGGCGATAGCGCAAGGAGAAGCTTGACTATGAGCATCACGACCCGCGCGGCCGTTTTGTCGAGGAGCGACGCCGCCCTTCCCTACGCCGACAGCCGCCCCCTGTCGCTCGAGACGGTGACGCTCGACCCGCCCGGCCCCGGCGAGGTGCGGGTCGCCGTCAAGGCCGCCGGCCTGTGCCACTCGGACCTCAGCGTCATCAACGGCGACCGTCCCCGCCCCCTGCCCATGGCCCTGGGGCATGAGGCCGCGGGCGTGGTCGAGGCCCTGGGCGACGGCGTCACGGACCTGGCTGTCGGCGATCACGTCGTCATGGTCTTCATGCCCTCCTGCGGCCATTGCGACCCCTGCGCCGGCGGCCGTCCCGCCCTGTGCGAGCCGGGCGCCGCCGCCAACGGCCGGGGCGAGCTTCTGTCCGGCGGCCGGCGCCTCTTTCGCGAGGGCGAGCCGGTCAACCACCACCTGGGCTGCTCCGCCTTCGCCGAACGGGCCGTGGTCTCGCGCCGGTCCCTGGTCAAGATCGACCCCGACCTATCGTTCGAGGAGGCGGCCCTGTTCGGCTGCGCCGTCCTGACCGGCGTCGGGGCCGTGGTGAACACCGCCGGGGTCAAGGCGGGCCAGAGCGTCGTGGTCATCGGCCTGGGCGGCGTGGGCCTGGCCAGCGTCCTGGGCGCCCTGGCCTGCGGCGCCTCGCCCGTGATCGCCGTCGATCTGTCCGAGGACAAGCTGGCCCTGGCGCGCAGCCTGGGTCCGGTCCAGACCGTCAACGCCGCCGATCCCGATGCGGTGGATCAGGTCCGCGCCCTGACCCTCGGCGGCGCCGACTTCGCCTTCGAAATGGCCGGCTCGGCCCGCGCCCTGGAGAACGCCTGGAAGATGACCCGGCGCGGCGGAACCACCGTCACCGCCGGCCTGCCCCCGCCCGAGGCGGCGCTCGCCGTCAACATCGTCTCCCTGGTCGGGGAGGAACGCACCCTGAAGGGCTCCTACATCGGAACCTGCGTCCCCAGCCGCGACATCCCCCGCTATGTCGCCCTCTACCGCCAGGGCCGCCTGCCGGTGGACCGGCTGATGAGCGGCGTCATCCCGCTGGACGAGATCAACGCCGGCTTCGACCGGCTTCACGCCGGGGAGGTGGTGCGGCTGATCGTTCGCCCGTGAAGAGACGGTAATTCCGGCGCCCGTTTTCCGCCGCAAAGCCGAGCGCCAATCCCGGCCCAAGCTTCAGCGGAGATTACCATGCGCCTGTCCCGCCCGTCCTTGGCCGCCGCCATGTCGGCCGTCGTCCTCGCCTTCGCCGCCCCGGCCTTCGCCCAGGACGCCCCATCCGACAACGCCCGGGGGCAGGACAATGCCGAAATGGCGGCCATCTTCGCCGCCGACCAGGCCGTCCGCCAGAACATCGACCCCCAGAAGTTTCGCGACCGCGCCTTCGTCGAGCAGATACACGCCGCCGACGCCGCCCGGCGCGTTCAGACCCGCGCCCTGCTGGACGCCGGGGCGCTGAAGACCGGCGCCGACTATCGCGCCGCCGCCTTCGTCTTCCAGCACGGCTCGACGCCCGAGGACTATCTGCTGGCCCACAGCCTGGCCGTCGCAGCGGTGGCCAAGGGCGATGCGGACGCCGCCTGGATCGCCGCCGCCACCCTGGACCGCTATCTGCAGATGACGGACAAGCCCCAGATCTACGGCACCCAGACCCGCAAGACCCGCGACGCCCCGGCCACCCTCGAACCCTACGACCGCGCCCTTGTCCCCGACAGCCTACGCGCGGTCTTCGGCGTCCCGCCCCAGGCGGAACAGGACGCCCGGCTCGCCGCCGTCAACGCCGCGACCGAAGCCGCGACGCCAAAGCCCTGATCGCTCAGTTCGCCGCCGGTTTCGGCGGCGCGTTCTTCACATACTGGTCCAGCCAGCGGGTCATCTCCCACAGCGTATGGCCCACCGATTCCCGCGCCCGGTATCCGTGCGCCTCCAGCGGCAGGGTGACGTAACGCGCCGTCGCCCCCAGCCCCTTCAGCGCCGCATAGAAACGCTCGGACTGGACCGGGAAGGTGCCGGAGTTGTCGTCCGCCTCGCCGTGGATCAGCAGGATCGGCTCATTCATCCGGTCGGCGTAGGTGAAGGGCGACATCTCCGTATAGACCTCGGTCGCCTCCCAATAGTTGCGCTGTTCCGACTGGAAGCCGAACGGGGTCAGGGTGCGGTTATAGGCGCCCGACCGCGCGATCCCGGTCCGGAACAGGTCCGAATGGACCAAGAGGTTCGCCGTCATGAAGGCGCCGTAACTGTGGCCGCCGACGGCGATCCGGTCGCGATCCGCCACCCCCATGCCGACCACCGCATCGACCGCAGCCTTCGCGTCGGCGACCAGTTGTTCGACATAGGTGTCGTTCGGCTCTGCCCCATCCTTGCCGATAATGGGCATGGAGGGGTTGTCGAAGATCGCATAGCCCTGGGTCAGCAGGAACAGATGGCTGGACCCGCCCGGTCGCACGAACCGGTTCTGAACGTCCACCGTCTGGCCCGCCACCGCCGCATCGGTGAACTCGGCCGGATAGGCCCACATCAGCATCGGCAGGGGCCCGTCGCGGTCCTTGTCATAGCCGGCCGGCAGATACAGGGTCCCCGACAGCTTGACCCCGTCGGCCCGCTCATAGGTCACCAGCTGGCGCGTCGCTCCGGCCAGCTGCGGCGCCGGATCGGGGAAGTTGGTCAGGGCCGTGGTCTGGCCCGTCGTCAGGTCGCGGATCTGCAGGTTCGGCGGGTCCAGCCGCGTCTCGCGCTGGGTCACCACCCGCTTGCCGTCCGCGTCCAGGAAACCGACCACATATTCATAGTCGGTCTGGGCCGAGGTCCACAGCCGCTCGCTGCGCCCCGTTGCCGAGTCCATCGCGGCCAGGAAGGGGAATTCGCCCTGGGGCGTGGCGCCCGCCCCCTGCATCAGGATCTTGCCGTCGGGGGTGAAGCGGATCACCGACCGGCCCGCCGCATTCGGCTGGGTCACCGGCTGGCCCGGATTGTCGTAGCGGGCCTGATAGTTCCGCTCCAGCAGCAGCCGGCCCTCGCCGGGCTTGGACGGATCGACCACGAAGCGGCTCTCATGCCGGGTGTTGAACCAGCGGCTGTTGACCACGGCCAAGTCATCCTTGCCCCAGACGATCCCGGCGTACCGCTCCTTCAGGTCGATCAGCTTGACCGGCTCGGCCGTGAAGGGGGCGGCCTGCATGAAGACCCGGTCGCGGAACTCGGCCTCGCGGCGGATGTCCCCGCCGTCCAGGGCCTCGACCCAGGTCAGGGTCGCCGGCGCATCGGCCCGCCAGCCCACGGAACGCGGCCCCGGCGCCACGGCGTCGAAGGCGGTCGGCACATCGTCCCTCAGCGGCAGGTCGGCGACGGTCCGCACCACCCGACCGGCCATGTCCGTCACCACGATCTCGGTCGGGAACAGGCCCGCCGGCACGGCGTAGGAATAGGGCCGTTTGGCGATCTCGTGCAGAATGTATTTCCCGTCGGGCGACAGCGAGGCGTCCAGATAGACGGCCGGGGCGCCGATCGTCCGTGCACGGCCGTTCAGCGGAACCAGGGTCAGCTGGCTGGTGAAATAGTGGTCGAACAGGGCCTCGTCGCCCGGATTGGACAAGAGGTCCTGATAGGTCCGGACCGGCGCCGCGCGCCCGGCCGTCTCCTCGATGTTCGGCCCGGTCGGCGCCGCCGTCACGTCCGGCGCAGCCCCCCGCCCGGCCGGGACCGCCTCGACCAGCAGGCCCGAACTGTCCGGCAGCCAGTCATAGCCGGCCCCGCCCGTCATATTGACCACCGGCTCGGTCAGCTTGCGCGCCCGCGCGCTCGCCACGTCCACGACCCACAGCTCCAGCCCCGTCGGCCGGTCCATGACGAAGGCCAGGTGTTTCGCATCGGGCGAGAAGCGCGCCTCCGTGAACCGCGCCCCCGCCGGCAGGGCCACGACCCGGGGCTGGCCCCCGTCCACGGCCTGAAGCGTCAGCCCCGTCAGCCACGAGACCCGGCTCTCGGCCGGCCCGTTGTTGCGGGGATTGATCCGCGACCCCGCCAGCCGCAGCATCGGCTCGGCCAGGGCCTGGATGCTGGGCAGGTTCGACCGGTCCATCAGTACCAGGGTCTTGCGGTCCGGGCTCAGCATCGACGACGGCGTCGGCTTGGCGTCCAGAATGTCGGCGATGGGGGACGGCGGCTGCTGATAGGTCGTCTGGCCGGGCGCCGCGGACTGGGCCAGGGCCCCGCTCGCCGTCGTGGCCAGCAACACCGCCGCCAGCGCAAGGCCGGAACCGCGAACACGCATCATCATCGTCTGAAGTCCCCACTGATTTAAGTGTCAGACTAACGACAGCCGCAACACGGCGGCAACCCCAATCCTCCCCCCTTGGGGGAGGTGGCTCTGAGCGCAGCGAAGAGACGGAGGGGGCCCGCCCCCCTCACCCTCCCAGCAGCGCCTCGACCTGATCCCGTTCCGGCGCCGACGGCTGGGCCCCCGGCCGCGTCGCCGCAAAGGCCCCGGCCGCGCAGGCGAAGCGCAGCGCCTGCGCGGGCTCCATCCCCTCCAGCAGGGCCACGGTGATGGCGGCGACGAAGGCGTCGCCCGCGCCCGTCGCATCCACCGCCTGGACGGCGGGCGGCTCGGCCCAGGCCGTCTGAACGCCGCGCTGATACATCACCGCCCCGCGAGCGCCCTGGGTCACCACCACCCGGCCGCCGCCCCGGTGCAGGGCCTCGCCATAGAAGGCGGCCTCGGTCTCATTGACCACGATCAGGTCGGCGCGGCGCAGCAGGGCCTCCGACACCGGCTGGGCGGGCGCCAGATTGGCGCAGACGAAGCCCGTGGCCCGGCCGACCGCCGCCTCCACCGTCTCGATCGGCAGCTCCAGCTGCACGATCAGGGCGCCCTCGATCCGCTGGGGCAGCTGTTCGGGCGTGACCAGATGATTGGCCCCGGCCGCCACCACGATCTGGTTCTCGCCCGTGGGATCGACGGCGATCAGGGCGACGCCCGTGGGCGCCGCCACATCGACCTCCACCCCCGCCAGATCGACGCCCAGGTCCGACATCAGAGCCAGGGCCTCGCCGGCCAGGGAGTCGTTCCCGACCCGCCCGATCAGGCTGACCTCGGCGCCCAGTTTCTCGGCGGCATAGGCCTGGTTGGCGCCCTTGCCGCCGGGATAGCGGGCCAGGGTCGCCCCCGTCACCGTCTCGCCCGGGCCCGGCAGGCGGGGCGCCGACGCCACCAGGTCCAGGTTGATCGAGCCGACGACGGTGATCCTCATCCCCCGCGCGCCCTTTCAGCGCCCTTCAGGGTTTCGGCGATCAGGTCGAACACCCCTTGAGCGTCCGCCGCGACCGCCCAGCGATGCCGGGCCGTCGCCGGATCCACCCGGAACTCCACCGCCGTATGGCCGCGCGTCAGGTCCGATCCGGTCTCGACCTCGATCCGGCAGGGCTTCAGGCTGAACAGGTCGGGCTTCATCAGCCAGGCGATCGGACAGGGGTCGTGCAGGGGGGCGCCCCAGTCCGGGCTGGGCCAGCCGACCAGGGTCCGTTCGGTCCTCTGGGAAAAGCGCAGCAGGGCGGCGGTGGTGCGGGCCGGTTCGGTGCGGATCGTCTCTATGGCGCGGATGCGGGCCTCGGTCGCCCGCACCTGATGCGTCGCATCCAGACCGAAGGCGGTCACCTGACAGCCCGAGCCGAACACCACGGCCGCCGCATCCGGGTCGGCCCAGATGTTGAACTCGGCGGAAGCCGTGATGTTGCCGCCCTCCGACCGCGCCCCGCCCATGACCACGACCGGGCCCAGGTGTTCGGCCAGCCGCCGTTCGCGCTTCATCGCCAGGGCCAGATTGGTCATCGGCCCCAGGACGGCGATCGCCACCGATCCGGCGGGGCGCTTCATCACCAGGTCGACGATGGCGTTGGCCGCCGGTCCGTCGCCGATGATGCCCTGGGGCTCGAACGGCTCCAGGTCGCCCAGCCCCTCCGCCCCGTGGAAGTCGCCGGCGCCGGCGGGCGGGCGTTTCAGCGGCCGTTCGGCCCCGCCATAGACGGGCACGTCCTCGCGGCCGGCGATCTGGCGCAGCATGCGCGCATTGCGCTGGGTCAGATGGGCGGGGACGTTGCCGCCGACGGTGGTGACGGCCAGCAGCTCCAGCTCGGGGGCGGCGAAGGCCAGGAAGAGCGCTGCGGCGTCATCCACGCCGGGGTCGCAGTCGATGATCAGGGATTGGACAGTCACCCCCGTGGTTTGGCCGTCCCGACGCCGGGGGGCAAGTCCGTTTCATGGCTAAGCCTGTGGGAAGGGGCGTCTTTTTCCGGCGCCGCCCGCCCGGCTTGACGTCCGCCTCCCCCGGCGTCACCCTGAGGCCGTTCTCCGGGGTGTCGCAATCGAGCGGCTGAGATAGAGGTTCCTCCTCTGACCCGTCGAACCTGATCCGGGTCATGCCGGCGAAGGGATGAGTACGCTTTAGGTCCATGCGCCACAGGACCCTCGCGCCCGACGTCGGCGGACCTCAAACCGTTTGAGGCCGCCATGAACATCCAAGTCACCCCGCCCGCCCTGCCCGAAGAGCCCAATGTGGATCTGGCCCTGGCCGAGGCGCGCAAGGCGGTCGAGGCTGAGACCGGCCGTATCCCGACCGGCGAACGTGCCGGGTCGCGCAAGGTCTATGTCCAGGGCGTCCTCTATCCGGATATCCGCGTCCCCTTCCGCGAGATCGCCCTGCACCCCTCGGCGAACGAGCCGCCGGTGACGGTCTATGACAGCTCGGGCCCCTATACCGACCCGAACGTCACGATCGACATCAAGAAGGGCCTGCCGCACGTCAAATCCAGCTGGCAGCTGGACCGCGGCGACATCGCCCCCGTCCTGAACCCGCGCGAGGTCAAGCCCGAGGACAACGGCCATGCCTCGGGCCGCCACCTGGCCCCCCGCTTCGACACCTCCAACCACCGCGTCTTCAAGGGCGTGGAGGGCCGCCCGGTGACGCAGTACGAATACGCCAAGGCCGGGATCATCACGCCCGAGATGGAATATGTGGCGATCCGGGAGAACCTGCGGCGGGAGGCAGTGGCGAGTGGCGAGTGGCGAGTGGCGAGTGACGTCGCCTCCACCATCACCCTAGCCGATGGCACGACGGTCCCTGTCCCCTCTTCCTCCTCGCCACTCGCCACTCGCCACTCGCCACTGGAGCGCGACGGCGAATCCTTCGGCGCCTCGATCCCCGACTTCGTGACGCCCGAGTTCGTGCGCTCCGAGATCGCCCGCGGCCGCGCCATCATCCCGCACAACATCAACCACCCCGAGGTCGAGCCGATGATCATCGGCCGCAACTTCCTGGTGAAGATCAACGCCAACATCGGCAACTCCGCCGTCCTGTCGTCGGTGGACGACGAGGTCGACAAGCTGGTCTGGGCCACCCGCTGGGGCGCGGACAATGTCATGGACCTGTCGACCGGCCGCAACATCCACAACATCCGCGACTGGATCATCCGCAACTCGTCCGTCCCCATCGGCACCGTCCCCATCTATCAGGCGCTGGAGAAGGTGGGCGGCATAGCCGAGGACCTGACCTGGGAGGTGTTCCGCGACACATTGATCGAACAGGCGGAACAGGGCGTCGACTATTTCACCATCCACGCCGGGGTGCGCCTGCCCTTCGTGCCGATGACGGCGAAACGCGTCACCGGCATCGTCTCGCGCGGCGGCTCCATCATGGCCAAATGGTGCCTGGCCCACCACAGGGAGAGCTTCCTGTATGAGCATTTCGAAGACATCTGCGACATCATGCGGGCCTATGACGTCTCCTTCAGCCTGGGCGACGGTCTGCGCCCCGGCTCCATCGCCGACGCCAATGACGAGGCCCAGTTCGCCGAGCTGCGGACGCTGGGCGAACTGACGAAGATCGCCTGGTCCAAGGGCTGCCAGGTGATGATCGAGGGCCCCGGCCATGTGCCGATGCACAAGATCAAACAGAATATGGACGAGCAGCTGAAACACTGCCACGAGGCGCCCTTCTATACGCTGGGGCCGCTGACCACCGACATCGCGCCGGGCTATGACCACATCACCAGCGCCATCGGCGCGGCCATGATCGGCTGGTTCGGCACGGCCATGCTCTGCTACGTCACGCCCAAGGAGCATCTGGGCCTGCCGGATCGTCAGGACGTCAAGGACGGCGTCATCACCTATAAGATCGCCGCCCACGCCGCCGACCTGGCCAAGGGCCACCCCGCCGCCCGGCTGCACGACGACGCCCTGTCACGCGCCCGGTTCGAGTTCCGCTGGGAGGACCAGTTCAACCTCGGCCTGGACCCCGAAACCGCCCGCAAATACCACGACGCCACCCTGCCCAAGGAGGCCCACAAGACCGCCCACTTCTGCTCCATGTGCGGCCCGAAATTCTGCAGCATGAAGATCAGCCAGGACATCCGCGACGCGGCGGCGGCGCAGAACGACGCGGGGGCGAGCCTGGCGGAGGCCGAGGCCGGGATGGCGGAGATGAGCGCGAAGTTCCGCGCCGGGGGCGGGGTGGTGGAGGTGAAGGTGTGATTTTCTTGGTAACCACCCTTGCGGGAAGCTAGACCGCTTCCCATTGTCCTCTGTGGCGCTTGCGCTAATCCTGCCACGAGGACTTGTCTGGGGGGCCGGAGTGATCGTTGAAACTGTCAAGGCCAAAGTTGGCCGCGAGGAACATGGTCAGGTCCATAAGGGTCTCCGTGTAATCGCGTCGAACTCCCGCCGCCCAGGTGCACCGCACCATGACGACAGTATAGACGACAACGTCGAAGATCGTGCAGTTAGAAGACACAGTACTTCGGTGACAACAGTGTGGGGCGGCAGGTTCGCATGCACGGCGATGTACCGCCGCCCCCTCTCGCCGGTCAGGCTATGACCGACTGGAAAATCAAGGAATCAGACCTTAAGGGCTACCCGCACTTCGACCCAGTCATCTCGACTGACGTGACCCCCGTTTCTCATCCAGCCATAACGAGAGTCCTTTGGTGATCTGAACTGGGGTTGGTGGGGTTGGCAAGAGGCCGTTCAGCGTAG
>NZ_JACHOQ010000008.1 GCF_014199955.1 Brevundimonas aurantiaca | reverse complement strand
TTGCTCTTCCGTGAACCGTGATCGCTTCATTCTGTCCGTCCTTTCGAGGGGCGGACTCTAGCTATTCCTGGAGGAGTTTCAGGGGGTCACGTCAGCCACCCTACCGGTACGGTCCGTTAGATTCGGGCAGAGAGGCTTAGAAACGCCGGCTGTCGGCTTGAATGAGCGCTAGCGGACTTACGTCAATCGGCCTTGTCAGTACCTACATCGTGCCCCGCGAAGGTCTGCTCGAACACATCGGCCGCCATGCGTCTCAACCTGAGTTGCGCGTTGGAGGGATTGTCAGCGAGGAACCCGATCACTCCGGCAGCGATTTCTGGAATAGTGCGTTGGTTTTCATCATCGCCGGGCAGGAGAACGGCGAAGGCTTCACGCAAACGGCTCTTTGCGGCCTCGATCCGCCTCGGCGGGTCGCCATGAGCTACACCGTTTCGCAATTCGTTAAAGCGCTGAAGAACCGTTAGTAGTGCCTCACCCGCTTCCTTTGGGCCGCGCCAGAAAGCCCCGAGCACTTTCATTCGGTTAGCGTGACTCAAGCTTCTTAAAGGATCTGGGTAGACTGCGAGTTTATCGACCACAAGAGCGACTTCGCGCTCCACCGCAAGATGATAAACGAGAACTTCGGCGACACCGATATCGAGGCGTTCACCGGCCTCTGCGAGGCGCTTTAATCCTTCAAACGCGTCATAACCAACCCGCGCCATCATCACTCCCCAAACATATGGCCGCCTAGTTTTCAATGGTATCGGTTCGGCTTTCGCCCCCCCCTACCCGATCAACGCCCGCGCCGCCGCCCGCGCCTCATCGGTGATCTCCGCCCCCGCCAGCATCCGCGCGATCTCTTCCTGACGGCGCGCATCGTCCAGGGCGAGGACGGTGGTGGTGGTCAGGCCGTCGTGGTCGGTCTTCATCACCTTCCAGTGGGCGTGGCCGCGGGCGGCGACCTGGGGGCTGTGGGTGACGACCAGGACCTGAGCGCCGGTGGACAGGCGTTTCAGGCGCGAGCCGACGGCCTCGGCCACGGCGCCGCCGACGCCCTGGTCGACCTCGTCGAAGATCATGACCGGCTGGCGCATGTCCTGGCGGCCGGCGAGCGCCGCCTTCATGGCCAGGGCGAAGCGGGCCAGTTCGCCGCCGGACGCAATGGCGTCCAGCGGGCCGAAGTCGGTTCCGGCGTTGGTGGCGATCTGGAAGCGGACGGTCTCGACCCCGTCGGGGCCGCGCCGGCCCTCGATCGGCTCCAGCGCCACGCGGAACCGGGCCCGCTCCAGCTTCAGCGGGCCCAGTTCGCCCATGACGGCGGCGGTCAGGCGGTCGGCCGCCGCCTCGCGCGCCGAGGTCAGGAATTCGGCGGCCAGATCGTAGGCTTCTGCGGCCTGGGCGGCCTCGCGGCCGGCGGCGGCTAAAGCCTCCTCCCCGTCCTCGATCAAACGCAGCTGTTCACGCAGGCGGATGCGGAGCGACGGCAGGGCGTCGACGGTGGTGTGCAGCTTGCGGGCGGCGGCGCGCAGGGCGAACAGCCGTTCCTCGGCCTTGTCCAGGCGGCCGGGCTCATAGTCGAAGGCGTCGGCGGCGGCGTCCACGGCGGCTATGGCCTCGGCCGCCTCGACCAGGGTGCGGTCGATGGCCTCGACGGCGGCCGACAGTTTGACAATGACCGGATGGTCGCCCTCGGCCCCGGCCTGACCCGCACGCTGGCGAGCGTGTTCGACGGCGCGCAGGGCGGCGCCCAGCTTCTGGCTCAGCTTGTCGCCGCCCAGCTGGGTGCGGGCGTCGGCCAGATCGGCGATGGCCTTTTCGGCGGCGCCCAAGAGGGCGCGTTCGCCGGCCAGTTCCGTCTCCTCGTCGGGGCGGGGGTCGAGCGCGTCCAGCTCGGCCAGGTTCAGGCTGATCTCCTCGGCGCGGGCGGCGGCGTCGGCCGCCTGGGCCTTCAGCTCGGCCAGTTTGGCCTCGGCGGCCTTCAGCTTTGTCGAGGCGGCGGCGACGGCCTGCAACTGCGGCTGAAGCCCGCCATAGGCGTCCAGCAGTCCCCGGTGGGTGCGCCAGTCCAGCAAGCCCACGGTTTCGTGCTGTCCGTGCACCTCGACCAGGGCGGCGCCGATCTCGCGAAGCGCCGTGACCCCGGCGGGCTGGTCGTTAACATAGGCCCGGCTGCGGCCGTCGGCGTTCAGGACCCGGCGCAGGATCAGCTCCTCGCCCGGCTGCACCTCGAACCCCTTGTCGGCGATCAGGGCCAGCAGGTCGGGATCGTCGGGGGCGCTGAAGACGGCGGTGGCCACGGCCTGTTTGGCGCCGTTGCGCACCAGGCCGGCGTCGCCGCGCCCGCCCAGGGCCAGACCCAGGGCGTCCAGAATGATCGACTTGCCCGCCCCCGTCTCGCCGGTCAGCACGGTCAGGCCGGTCTCGACGTCGAGATCCAGCACGTCGACCAGAACGACGTCGCGGATGGAAAGGGCGGTCAGCATGACAGTTGGTCGCCGGTGGAACGAATCAGGATCACGCCGTCAGAATCGAGAGATGTGCAGGGATACACAAGGCTATTTCCCCGCCCCCCGGGCGATCAGCCCGGGATGATCCGTTGCAGCCAGCTCTCGCGCTTGGCTTCGGGCGCCTTTTCCGGGGTCTGGCCGTTTTCGGTCAGCAGGGCGTAGGCCTCGGCGTACCAGGGGCTGCCGGGGAAGTTGTAGCCCAGGACGGCGCCGTTGCGGGTCGCCTCTTCCTTCAGCCCCAGCTGCAGATTGACCTCGACCAGGCGGTACAGGGCCTCGGGCGTGTGGGAGGTGCGCTGGAACTCGGGATTGGCGATGACGGCCTTGTAGCGGTTCAGGGCCGCCAGGGGCTGGTTGGCGCGCTGATAGTAGCGGCCGATGTTCATTTCCTTGCCGGCCAGCTGGTCGTTGACCATGTCGATCTTGACGGCGGCGTCGGTGGCGTAGGGGGTGCCCGGATAGCGGCGGGCCACGTCCTTCAGACCAGCCAGGGCGGCGGTGGCGTAGCCCTGGTCGCGGCCCACGTCGGTGATCTGTTCGAAGTTGCAGACGGCCTTCATATAGAAGGCGTAGGCGGCCGACGGATTGCCGGGGAACAGCTGGATATAGCGGTCAGCCGCGGCGATGGCGTCCGTATAGTTGTTGTTCTGATAATAGGCGTAGATCTGCATCAGGATCGAGCGGCGCGCCCAGTCCGAATAGGGGTGCTGGCGTTCCACCTCCTGGAAATAGTCGACGGCGTCGGCCCAACGGCGCTGTTCCAGCCGCTGATAGCCGGTGTTGTACAGCGCCTCGACCGGGCGTTCTTCATAGGCGAGCCTGGGCCGCTTGTTCCCGGCGCAGCCGGAAATCGTCAGAGCGGCGGCCGCTGCGGCCATCAGCACCAGGCCGGAACGGAACTTGGAAACGGACAAGGACGACCCCATGACGAGCGAAAGCGGGGCCCCAAGCCCAGCTTCCAAAAACCAACGCGGCGATCTCTAGCACCCGCGACCGGGGCGCGCCATGCCGAGGAAATCTCCGTGCACGACTTGCCCTGACCGGCTCCGCTGGTAAAGAGCGCGCCAACCGACACCCGTTCATGGGGGGCGGATGACGGCGAAAGGATGACCAGCCGATGAAGCTGCTCTCAGGCAACTCCAACCGAGGCCTGTCTCAGGCCATCGCCGACCATCTGGACGCGCCCCTGACGAAGGCCCAGGTCAAGCGGTTTGCGGACAATGAGGTCTTCGCCGTCATCGAGGAGAACGTCCGGGGCGAGGACGTCTTCATCCTTCAGTCGACCAGCTATCCGGCCAACGACAATCTGATGGAGCTGCTGATCATCACGGACGCCCTGGTGCGGGCGTCCGCCAAGCGGATCACGGCCGTCATGCCCTATTTCGGCTATGCCCGTCAGGACCGGAAGACCGGCGGCCGCACGCCCATCTCGGCCAAGCTGGTGGCCAATCTGATCACCCGCGCCGGCGCCGACCGGGTGCTGACCATGGATCTGCACGCCGGCCAGATTCAGGGCTTTTTCGATATTCCGACCGACAATCTGGTCGCCATTCCGGTCCTGGCCCAGGACGTGAAGGAAAACTACGCCCGGGGCGACGACCTGATGATCGTCTCGCCCGACGTGGGCGGGGTGGTGCGGGCCCGCGCCCTGGCCAGCCGACTGAACGCCGACCTGGCCATCGTCGACAAACGCCGCCCCAAGGCGGGCGAGAGCGAGGTGATGAACATCATCGGCGACGTCGAAGGCCGTCGCTGCATCCTGTTCGACGACATCGTCGATTCGGGCGGCACCCTGGTCAACGCCGCCAAGGCCCTGATCGACCAGGGGGCGACCGAGGTCTCGGCCTATATCAGCCACGGGGTCCTGTCCGGTCCGGCCGTGCAGCGGATCACCGACGGGCCGCTGAAGGAACTGGTGATCACCGACTCCATCGAACAGCCCCACGAAGTTTTGAACTGCGCGAAAATTCGCAGGGTTTCCGTGGCTCCGCTGATCGGTGAAGCTATCCGTCGGATCGCCAACGAGGAATCGGTATCGAAGCTGTTCGATTAATCTTCGGCAAACCACTTTCGACACGTTATAAGCGCCTTCCAGTACGCGCCCCCGCCGGGGCCTCCTTTCAGTTCTGTGGACGCGCCCTATGCCCAAGGCCTTCATGACCCGCGGCCTTTCGATCGCCGCCATCGCCGCCGCCGCCCTTCTGGCCAGCTGTTCGACGAAAGAGGCCGAACCGGCCGCGCCGCCTCCGCCCCCGCCGCCCCCGCCCGTCTCGCTGAACGAGGGCGTGGCCCAGGCCGCCTCCATCTATGTGGCCTTCCTGCGCGAGGCCGAAACCATCCAGCCGGGCGGCTTCACCGACGCCGAGGCGGTTCAGGCCGCCATCCGCAAGGGCGTCGCCTTTGAGCCCGCCCAGCTGTCGCGCGGCCTGATCGCCTATGGTTCGATCATCGCGCTTCAGTCGCCCGAGTTCGTCGCCGGGGTGCGTCAGTTCGCCGTCGATCCGGTCCAGCGCCAGGAGATGGTCGCCCGCATCGTCGCCGATCCGGCCTATGCCGCAACCCTGCCCGGCGCCGATGCGGCCGCCGGCCTGATCTCGGCGACCATCGCCAAGGACGCGGTCGTCATTCGCGGCATCGCCGAGGCGGTCGAGGCCGACGCCTATACGATCCAGGAGCGCAACGACCCGCGCCGCCGCTGGGCCGTCACCCACATCCCCAACCGCGAGGTTCGACTGGAAACCGCCAAGACCCTGTCGGCGGCCGCCATGCTGCCCTCGGCGGATGAATCGGCCAAACTGTTCGCCGCCGCCAACTCGGGCTCGGGCCTGGAGGGGGTCGAGGCGTCGCGCAAGGCGCCGCCCTATACGCCGCCGGTCGTGCGGTCCCTGGCCATCGCCGCCCTGGCCGCCCTGGGCGCCGCCGGTGAAGAGGCGCGGGCCAATACGGACGCCCTGGTGGTGGAGCCGAACAACGAATTCTGCCTGAACATGTCCAAGCTGATGCTGTTCCAATGCCTGGCGGCCTCGCGCCCCAGCTATGAGGACATGTTCTGCCTGGGCCGCCACATCACCCGCGACCTGGCCACCTGCACCACCCAGGCGGTGCTGAACACCACCATCACCGTCGGCGCCCCGGAAGAGACCGGCACGCCCCCGCCCCCGGCCCAGACGCCGGTGTCCGTCACCCTGACCCCGACGCCGACGGCCGCCTCGGCCCAGGCGTCCGCGCCCCTGCCGTCCGGCGGTCGCTGAGCCCCCGCAGCCCCAGCCGGTTCAACGCGATAAAAAAGGCCCGCCCCGAGCGATCGGGGCGGGCCTCTTCTTTTTGCAGTCGGCGCGCGGCCTATTCGTAGCCGTGGGCGGCCTCGTTGATCACCTGGGACGGCATGGACGAGAAGTCCACGGCGATCGGCCTGGCGACCTTGGCCTGATAGGTCCGCAGGACGTGGGTCAGACGACGGCGCACCTCGCGTTCGGCCTCGGTCCCAGCGTCGAGCGCCAGGGGCGCCAGGCAGAAGTCGATGATGGCTTCGGTTTGGGTCAGAGGTTCCATGGCGGTTCCCTTTCTTAAGCCGCGTGGGTGAACTGGGCGGTCTCGGTCGAGTCCTTCAGCGCCGTGGTCGAGGACGTGCCGTTGGAGATGACCGTGGCGACCTGGTCGAAATAGCCGGTGCCGACTTCGCGCTGGTGGCGGGTGGCGGTGTAGCCGCGCGCCTCATTGGCGAACTCGCGCTGTTGCAGCTCGGAATAGGCGGCCATGCCGTTGTCGCGATAACCGTCCGCCAGCTCGAACATCGAGTTGTTCAGGGCGTGGAAGCCGGCCAGGGTCACGAACTGGAACTTGTAGCCCATGGCGCCCAGCTCGCGCTGGAACTTGGCGATGGTGGCGTCGTCCAACTTGGCCTTCCAGTTGAAGGAGGGCGAGCAGTTGTAGGCCATCAGCTTGCCCGGACATTTCTTCTGGACGGCTTCCGCGAACTTCTTGGCGTCGTCCAGATCCGGATGCGAGGTCTCCCACCACAGCAGGTCGGCGATGTTGGCGTAGGACAGGCCGCGCGCGATACAGTGGTCCAGACCCGTGCCTTCCTTCAGGCGGAAGAAGCCCTCCGGCGTGCGGTTGTCGCGGTCGATGAAGGGCTGGTCGCGCTCGTCGATGTCCGAGGTGATCAGCTGGGCGCTTTCGGCGTCGGTGCGGGCGACCGTGATGGTCGGCGTGCCCATGACGTCGGCGGCCAGACGCGCGGCGACCAGATTGCGCTCATGCGCCTGGGTCGGGATCAGCACCTTGCCGCCCAGGTGGCCGCACTTCTTCTCCGAGGCCAGCTGGTCCTCGAAATGGACGCCGGCGGCGCCCGCCTCGATGAAGGCCTTCATGATCTCGAAGCTGTTCAGCGGCCCGCCGAAGCCGGCCTCTGCATCCGCCACGATGGGGACGAACCAGTCGCGCTTGGCGCCGCCCTCGGCGTGCTCGATCTGGTCGGCGCGCTGCAGGGTGCGGTTGATGCGGCGGCACAGTTCCGGCGCGGCGTTGGCCGGGTACAGGGACTGGTCGGGGTACATGGCGCCGGCCGTATTGGCGTCGGCCGCGACCTGCCAGCCGGACAGATAGATGGCCTTCAGCCCGGCGCGGACCATCTGCATGGCCTGGTTGCCGGTGACGGCGCCGAGCGCATTGATGAAGGGCTCGTCGTGCAGCAGCTGCCACAGGCGGTTGGCGCCCCGCTCGGCCAGGGTGTGGGTGATCGGCACCGAGCCGCGCAGGCGCAGAACGTCTTCGGGCGTATAGGGGCGCTCAATGCCGTCAAAACGGCCGGCGGGCGAAGGAACCAGGTCGGCGAAGGTGGTCATGGTCGAACTCGTCTTCTGAAAGGGCGCGGCCGCAGCCGCCGTCTCAGGGACAAGAACACGCCCAAGTCACGAATGACACAGGACCGCGCCGATCAATGAAGTCAGTTTGTCACATCATGACTTTGCATCGGCAGTCATAATATGACATTCTTCAGCCATGGACACCGCCGCCGATCGCAAGCTGTTTCTGGGGGCCCGGCTGAAGCGGCTGAGGCGCGACCTTTCCCTGACCCAGACGGCCATGGCGGCCGACCTGGGGGTTTCCCCCAGCTATCTCAACCACATAGAGCGCAATCAGCGACCGGTGTCGGCCCAGTTGCTGCTGCGTCTGGCCGAAACCTATGACGTCGATCTGCGCAGCCTGAACCAGGGAGGGGCCGTCGATGAGGCGCGGCTGGGCGAGGTTCTGGCCGATCCCCTGTTCAAGGGCCTGGCCCTGCCCCGTCACGAACTGGTGCAGGTGCTGGAAGAGGCGCCGGGGGTGGCCGACGCCCTGCTGCGCCTGTATCGGGCCTTTGACGACGGCCGCGCCAAGGCCCGCGCCGCCGCCGAGACCGGCGAAGGCCTGGTCGAGGCCAGTCCCGCCGAATGGGTGCGCGAATATATCCAGTCGCGCGGCAACCACTTTCCCGAACTGGACCAGATGGGCGAGGCCCTGGCCGAGGTCCTGGCGGCCGAGGTGCCGGCCCATGCCGACGGTTTCGAACCCGCCGCCCGCCAGCGGCTGGCGGCTAAACACGACCTGGGGGTCCGCACCCTGCCGGCCGAGGTCATGGTGGAATGGACCAGGCGCTATGATCTGCACCGCCGCCGTCTGCTGCTGTCCGAGACCCTGGGCCCGTCGTCTCGCGCCTTCGCCATCGCCTATCAGCTGGCCCTGGCCGAGCACGGACAGGCGCTCCACGACATGGTCCAGGCGGCGAACGCCCCGGACGGACCGACGCGCTCCCTGCTGAAGGTGGCCCTGACCAACACCCTGGCCGCCGCGATCCTGATGCCCTACGCCGCCTTCCAGCGGACGGCCGAGGAGACCGGCTATGACCTGGCGCGGCTCCAGGCCCGGTTCGGGGTCAGCTACGAACAGGCGGCGCACCGGCTGACCACCCTGTCGCGGCCGACGGCGCGGGGCGTGCCCTTCTTCCTGATGCGGGTGGACCAGGCGGGCAATATCTCCAAACGCTATGCGGCGGGCGCCTTTCCCTTCTCGCGCTTCGGCGGCGCCTGTCCGCGTTGGCGCCTGCACAGCGCCTTTCGCACGCCGGGCCGGATCATCACCCAGATCATCGAGACGCCCGCCCAGGACGGGAAGGCTGGCGGCCGCTGGTTCACCTTCGCCCGCACCGTCGAACGCCAGGGCCGGGACGGCTATGGCGAGGCCCAAGACCTGGCCGTCGGCCTGGGCTGCGAACTGCGCCATGCGCACCGGCTGGCCTATGCCCACGGTCTGGATCTGGAGCGGCCCGAGGTCACCCCCATCGGCCCCGCCTGCCGCCTGTGTCACCGCCACCCCTGCGCCGAGCGCGCCGCCGCCCCCATCGACCGGCCCCTGGCCGTGGACGACTGGGCCAAGTCGGTCAGCCCCTATCCGTTCGCCGCGACATGAGTTCACAACCACTCATAGTTGTGAGATGATGCGGTTATGGCCGATCACGTCCTGACCCTTACCCTGACCGAAGAGGCGCTTGAGCGGCTCAAGGCCGCTGCGCGCGCGGCGGGCATGGAGCCGGAAGCCTATGCCGTCGCGGTTCTGGATCGAGCGCTCGCAAGCGGGCGTGACGCCGCTTCCGGCGACTTCGAGGTTCGAGAGACGGACGCCGCCTTCATCGTGGACAGCCCAGAGCCTTGGCCCCCGACCACGCCCTATGACACCACTGAGGCCAAACGTCGGCTGGCTGAGTATGACCGCACCGGCAAGTTCGTCGATTTCGAGGACTGGGCGGCGGATTTCGAGGCTGAGATCGAGGCCATGCTGAAGGCCAAGGCTTGAAAATTAGGCTGTCGCCCGATGCGGTTCAGGATCGCCGACGGGTCATCGGCTTTCTGAGGGGCGTCAATCCAAACGCCGCCCGACGAGCAGGCCATATCATCACCAGATCCATAGGCCGGCTGGCGGACACACCGATGATCGGGATCGACCTGGACGGTCTACGCCACCTCTACATCCCCTTCGGCGACAGCGGCTACGTCGTCCAATACCGCGTCGATGCGGACGCCGTCGTCGTCGCCCGCATCTTCCACGCCCGCGAGAATCGCTGAAGCCTCAGTGGCTGAACAGCAGCCAGGACTGGCTGCGGTTCAACAGGGCCTGGGTGACGCCGCCCAGGACCCATTCGCGCATCCGCGAATGGCCCCAGGCGCCGGCCACGATCAGATTGGCGCCCATCTGTTCGACCAGGGCCAGGATACGGTCGCCGGCGGGACGTTCGTCGCGGACCCGCGCCTCGCTCTCGGCGACCACCCCGTGTCGACGCAGCCAGGCGGCGACGTCGGCGACGCGGGCGGCCGCAGCCGCGGCGTCGGCCGAGGCGCAGATTTCGACCACCTGGACCTCGCGCGCCTGTTTCAGCAGCGGCAGGGCGGCGGCGATGGCGCGCTGGGCTTCGCGCCCCTCCTTCCAGGCCACCAAGGCGACGCCGTCGACCGGAGCGGCCTGGGCGCGCGGCGGAGCGACCAGGACAGGGCGACCGAGATTCATGATCAGGTCGCCCGCGTCCGGAGCCCGATAGGGCAGACGGCCGGCGTCTCGGCCGATCAGGATCAGGTCCGCCGCACGCGCCTGGTGCGCGACGCAGGCGGCGGGATAGCCGGTTTCGGCCCGCCATTCATGGGCGATGCCGGTGTCCTTCAGGGCGTCCAGAAAGCGGGTCTTGGCGGCAGCCAACTCCCCTTCCGCCTGATCGCGCCGCAGGGTCAGGATCTCGCCCGCCATGCCGCCGGCGACATAGGCGTCCACCAGGGGCGGCTCCGGCTCGCTGACGGATATGCCGATTAGGGTCGCGTCGAAGACGACCGCGAGATCGCGCGCAAAACCAATCCGGGCGACATTGTCGGCCTCGTCGTCCACATAGACCATCAGGCTCGAATAGGTCATGGCGATGCTCCTTGTTTCCGGAGCCTGGATGCGCCCGCCGGGCCCGTCCCGCCTTGATCCGCGTCAAACCTTCAACTGAGCACCACCCGGCCGTTCTCCAGGCGGAAGGCGACGCCGGTGCGCTGGAACAGGCGGGCGATGACGGCGGACGGATCGGCCACGCCCCGGTCCAGCAGGGTGGAGATGTCGTTGGCCAGGGTCGGGTCGCGCGACAGGCGGGTCAGGGCGCCCAGCCATTCCTCGCGGCTGAGGATCCCGTCGTCATTGTCCCGCCGCTGGAAGTCCGCCACCACGTCGAAGAAGTCTCCCCCGCCCGCGCGCCGCTCGGCCCCTTCGATGACCAGGCCGAACACTGCGCCGCAGGCGTAATAGGCGCGGTTGTCGCCCCGATCGCCCGCCGAGGCCAGGGGCCTGCCCGCCGCCAGCCGAACGCAGTCGTCCACCTCGCGCTGAAGCTCGGCCCGATCGTCATAGACGGGGTCGATGGCCTTCAGGGCGCGCACGGCCATCAGGTCGGCGCCGCCCTCGGTGATCCAGGCTTCGCGGGCGTACTGATATCTGAGCCCCTGCGAGCCCAGCCAGAAATGCGCCGCCTCATGGCCGATGAACCAGCGGGCGCGGGCCAGGGCCTGGGCGTCGGGGTCCAGCACCCCCTCGCCTTCAAAATTCATCGAGATCAGACCCGGCAGGACGCTGCCGCCCATGCTGGACAGGGATTTGGTCGGGCCGGTCCAGCTGACCATCAGGGTCGGGGGCTCGCCCTGGGCCGGGCCCAGACGGCGGGCGTAATAGGCCATGACCTGGGGCGTGAAACCGGCCAGTTGGTCGCCCAGCCAGCGCGGCAGACCAGGGTCGATGACGGTGGTGATCCCGTCGCCCCGGCGCGTCGTGGCGTCGCCGAACAGGACATAGGTCTGGGCGTCCACGGCGGTCGCCTCCGGCTTGCGCTCGCCCTTGAACAGGATCGGCCCGGACCGGTCGCGCCAGGTCACGGCCGCCGGGCCGCCCGGCACCTCGACGCCGTTCAGATCGCGCGGCAGGGCGCGGGCGGCGGCGACGGACTCCAGCGGAATGACGTCGAACTGGCCGGAAAACAGCGCCACCGTGCCGTCCGAAAAGACGAGAGCCGGATCATATTCGGCCTCAAGATCGCCGGGGCGCGGCGTCATGACTATGCGCACGTCGCGCGGCACAGGACCGCCGTCGGTCGAGCGCAGCACGTCATAGTCCCCCACCCGCTCCAGCACGACGCCCGGCGTCTCCACCCGCCACCAGTCCGGCCGCCAGGGCCGGCGGCTCTCGCGCAGCAGGGCCGACCGGAAGAAGGCCCAGACCGGCGCGTCGCGGTCCAGCACATAGTCGGCGGTCCACCGGTCACCGTCGCGCTGGACGGTGACGGCCACGCGGCCGTCCTCGGCCGTGACCGGAGCTTGAACCGCAACGACGGTGGGCGAGGCGCAGGCTGTGACGGCCGAAAGTCCGATCAAGCCTGCACAGATGAGGGCCGTCTTCAGACGCATGAAGCTCTCCGATAGGTCATGGCGGCCATAGCGACGGCCGGCGACAGCGTCACCTTAAGCCTTGTTCATCCGCGGGCCGCGTCCAGAGCGCGTCCGGCCGCCGCCAGTTCCCCGGCCATGACCGCCTTCAGCCGTTCGGGCGCCAGAATCACCGCCTGTTCGCCCCAGGTGAACAGGTGCCAGGCCAGTTCGCGCATGCCGGACGCCCGGAACCGCACGATCACGCCGCCGTCCGCCTGGTCCTCGAAGGTCTGGGTCGGGTGCCAGCGCCAGCTCTTGGCCTCGGCCGCGCCTTGCGGGGCGATGCGCAGGACCACGTCCTCGATCTCGTCCTGATAGATGCCGAAGGACTGGCTGGCGAAGACGCCCAGGTCGAAATCGGGCGGCGGGATCGCCACCCCGTCCTGAGCGGCGACATGGCTCATCCGGTCCAGACGGAAGGTCTGGATGCGGCCGGTCTCGCGGTCGGCGGCGACCAGATAGTTGGCGCGGCCGAACATGACCCCGCAAGGGGCGACGCTGCGGCGGCGCGGCTCGGCGCCCGGCCGGGAATAGGTGAAGCCCAGCGGCTGTTGCGCCAATATGGCCCCGCGAATGGCGGTCAGCATGGCCTCGTCAGCCGAGGGGCGCGGCCCGGCCTGGACGGCGATGGTCTCGGCCCGGACCAGGGCCTCCAGGTCCGGCGCCATCCGGTTCAAGGTGGTGGAGCGCATCGCCGCCTTGAGTTTCCGTTCGAGCGCCTCCAGCGCCGCCGCCCGCGCCGGTTCGCCCGCCGCGCGCAGGGCCGCCGCGGCCTTGGTCAGCTCCAGCATCTCGGTCGCGGTCGGCGCCTGTTCGAAGGCCGACAGGCCGCCGCGAATGCGCCAGCGTTTCGACGGCGGGTCCGACACCTCCTCCACCGTCGGGAACAGCATGAAGACGGCGTCGCGCATCCGCTCGGCGGTGCGGCGGCTGACGCCCATGTCGCGCGCCATCTCGTCCAGGCTCAGGCCCTCGGCGCTGGCGGCCAGGCGCCGCGCCAGGTCGATCACCATGGCCGCCTTGTCGTGTCTCACCGTCGCTCCTGAAAGATACGTCCGTTTCTGACGCATCAGTGCGCCATAACACAATCATCGACAAGAGGCCGACCGCTTCAGGAGATCATCAGATGGCTCAGTTCCAACCGACCGCCCCCCTGGCCCACAAGGCCGTCAACGCCAACCGCTACATCATCGTGCCGTGCGAAGCCGACGGATCGTCGGACCTGGCCGTCATCTGGGATCGGCTGGAGGAACAGGTGGTGGACGTCATCTCCGCCGCCGCCAGCAGCCGCTATTCCGACGAAGACATGCTGTGGGACGAGGCCCGGTCGGAGTGGGACGCGCCCGAATGGCGGATGGCGGCCTGAACTCAGGCCGTCTTCATCAGGCGGCTTTCGGCTTGGTCCAGCGATCAATCAGCCGCTGGGCCGGGCGTTCGACGTGATTGTGCGCCACCACCGCGACCCCGACGATGAAGCCGAACAGGCCGAGCGCGAACAGGTCGTTCAGCCAGACCGAGCCGAAATCGACGCGCCTGCCGCCGGGCATCCAGTCCAGCTTGCGCGCGATGATCAGCATCACGGTCAGGATGAACATATGGACCATGTAGATGGAGAAGGACCATCGACCCAGCGTGACCAGGGCGGGATGATCCAGCAGGCGCGACACCCGCCCCTCCTCGCCCGCAAAGACCCAGACCAGGACGACGAAGACCAGGGTGACGGCGACCGTCACCGGTCCTTCGGCCCAGGCGACGAACAGACAGACGACGGCGACGGCGGCGATCTCCAGCCCCGTGGCGGCCAGCCCCTTCAAGCGGGGGATGTTCGTCCATAGGCCCTGCAGCAGACAGCCCAGGAAGAAGCCGTAAACCGCGCGAGGCACGGCGAAGTCATAGGTGGTGTTCATCCAGCGCCGGGCGTAGCTGACCACCAGAACCCCGCCGATAATCGCCAGAACCAGGCCGATCCAGCGGAACCGCCGGGGCGCGACCAGCACCAGGCCGGCGAAGATCAGATAGCAGGCCCATTCGGCGCTGAGCGTCCACGACGGCCCGTTCCAGGTCAGATAGGGATGGACATGCCAGGCCTGAACCAGGGCCAGATTGGTGAAGATCGCCCCCACCGACCGATCGCGTGTGAAGGGCTCGGCCCCATCGAAGTGGAAGACCAGCCGCGCCACCTCCAGCCCGATGAAGGCGGCCAGCATCAGCACATGCATCGGCCAGATCCGCCCGAACCGCCGCACCATGAACCGGCCCGCGTCCTGCGCCGTCTTCAGCCGCTCGGCATAGGCGTGGGCGATGACGAAGCCCGACAGGACGAAGAAATAATCGACGAACAGATAGGCGTGCTGGATGAAGTCCCAGGTCCGCCAATGGCTGGCCACGGGCATGTGGAACATCACCACCAGGACGGCGCACACCCCGCGCAGGGAATCCAGGGCTTCGAACCGTGTCGTCTTAAAACTCATTTCCCGCCCATAGCGCCCCTCGGCGGCCTGGGATAGGTGAAGTTTATCGCCGGCTTTGACCGGAGCGACGGACGACTAACCGGGGGCTGGGAGAAGCGGTGACGGCGGCGAAGAACCGGGCGACTCAATGGGTCAATCAGGCGCTTGAAGCCTTCAAGGCGCGGGACCGGGACGCCTGCGCCGCACTGTTGATTCAGGCCGTTCAGTCCGACGCCCCTCTGGGCCAGGGTTGGGGCGCAGTTTCGCGGCTGGCTTCCATGATCGGCGAGGCCGAGGCGGCCCTGGTCGCCGCGCGCCGCTTCGCCGCCGTCGATCCCGCTCAGCCTGGACCCTGGCTGGCGCTGGGGCAGATGCTGGCGCATCATGGACGTTTGCCGGAAGCCCAGGCGGTGGGCGTCCGCCTGACTGAGACACGCGGCGGCGATCCGGCCGCCTGGCATTTCCTGGGCGCCTGCCGGGCGCAGCTGGGCGACGCGGAACAGTCGATGTCGGATCTTCGGCGCGCCGTGGCCCTGGCCACGTCGGCCGCCGCGAGCGCCGCGTCCTGGCATGCGATCGCAGAGGCCAAGACCTTCCTGGCCGACGATCCGGATTTCGAAGCCCTGGTCGCCCTCACCGAGGCCATACCGACACGCAAGGAGACCGATGAGGCGCGCAGCACCGCCTTCTACGCCCTGGGCAAGGCCTTGCACGACCGGGGCGAGACCGATCAGGCCTTCGCCGCCTATGCCAAGGCCGCCGCAATCCTAAAGCCTCTCCGCCCCTATGATGCGGACGCCACCGACCGGTTCGTCGAAACGGTGGTCTCAGGCTGGACGGCTGATTTCCACGCGCGCCTGCCGGACGGGCTGGACGACGACGGCCGACCGATCTTCGTCCTGGGTCTGCCGCGATCAGGCACCACCCTGGTCGAACAGATCCTGGTCAGCCATGAGGCGGTCATGGATGGGGCGGAGTTGAACCTGTTCAGCGTCGCCGCCATGCCGGTTCGCGGCTTCACGCCCGAGGCCGTCGGCGGCTTCGTCCAGGCTCGGGGGGCGGCGGGTCTGACCGGGGTCGGCCGCGCCTATCGCCACCTGTTGGATCAGCGGTTCGGCCCAGACAGCCGGGTGGTGGACAAGACCTTGAACCACAGCCGCTACCTGGGTCTGATCGCCAAGGTCCTCCCCCAGGCGCGCTTCATCTGGCTGCGTCGCAGCCCCGGGGCTGTCGCCTGGTCCTGCCTGCGCACCCGGTTCGCCGGAGGGGTGGACTGGAGCCTGTCCCTGGCCGACATGGGTCGGTATTTCATCGGCGAGGATCGGCTGCACGCACATTGGACGGCGGTTCTGGGGGATCGCATCCTGACCGTCCCCTATGAAGACCTCGTCGTCGATCCCGAGCCTTGGATCGCGCGGATCTTGGTGCACGCGGGCCTGCCGCTCCGACCCGGTCTCAAGGATTTTCATCTGACGAAACGCGCCGTCACGACCGCCAGCTTCGCCCAGGTTCGCCGGCCGCTCTATACGACCTCTCGAGAAGCGTGGCGGCGATACCAGAGCCATTTGCAGCCGGTGTTCGACGCCTATGGACAGGCGCCGCACTGAGCAGCCGGGCGCTCAAAGCCCCTTCACGATCCCCTCAACCATCTTCTTGGCGTCCGCGAACAGCATCATGGTGTTGTCGCGGAAGAAGAGCTCATTCTCGACCCCCGCATAGCCCGAGCCCATGCCGCGCTTGATGAACAGCACCGTCCCGGCCTTTTCCACGTCCAGGATCGGCATGCCGAAGATGGGCGACTGGGGGTCGGTCTTGGCGGCGGGGTTGGTGACGTCGTTGGCGCCGATGACGAAGGCGACGTCGGCGGTGGCGAACTCGGCGTTGATGTCCTCCAGCTCGAACACCTCGTCATAGGGGACATTGGCCTCGGCCAGCAGGACGTTCATATGGCCCGGCATGCGGCCGGCGACGGGGTGGATGGCGTATTTCACCTCGACCCCTTCTTCCTTCAGCTTGTCGGCCATTTCGCGCAGGGCGTGCTGGGCCTGGGCCACGGCCATGCCGTAGCCGGGCACGATGATGACCTTGGACGCATTCTTCATGATGAAGGCGGCGTCCTCGGCCGAGCCCTGTTTGACCGGCCGCGTCTCCCTGGCCCCGCCCGCGCCGGCCGCCGCCGCATCCCCGCCGAAGCCGCCCAGGATGACGCTGACGAAGCTGCGGTTCATGCCCTTGCACATGATGTAGCTCAGGATGGCGCCGGAACTGCCGACCAGGGCGCCGGTGATGATCAGGGCGATGTTCTCCAGGGTGAAGCCCAGGGCCGCCGCCGCCCAGCCGGAGTAGGAGTTCAGCATCGACACCACCACGGGCATGTCGGCGCCGCCGATGGGGATGATCAGGGTCGCGCCCAGCACCAGGCTGAGGATGAAGACGCCCCAGAAGGCCCAGAAGGCCGAGCCGCCCGTGCCGATCAGAATCCCGATCAGGAAGACCAGGGCCAGGCCCAGGCCGACGTTGATCAGGTGCCGCGCCGGCAGCAGGATCGGCGCGCCCGACATATTGCCGTTCAGCTTGGCGAAGGCGATGACCGAACCGGTGAAGGTGATGGCGCCGATGGCGACGCCCAGGCTGAGCTCGACGATCGACAGGGTTTTGATGCCCGTCCCGTCCTCGGACAGAATTCCGAAGGCTTCGGGCGCATAGACGGCGCCGATGGCGACCAGGCAGGCGGCCATGCCGACCAGGCTGTGGAAGGCGGCGACCAGCTGGGGCATGTCGGTCATGGCGACGCGCCGGGCGATCAGGGCGCCGATCCCGCCGCCGACCACGACCCCGCCCGCGATCAGCCCCAGGGTCAGGGGGTCCAAGGCCCGCGTGGCGCCGAGGGTCAGCAGGGTCACGCCGATGGCCAGCGCCATGCCGATCATGCCGAAGGTATTGCCCTGGCGGCTGGTCTCGGGGCTGGACAGGCCGCGCAGAGACAGGATGAACAGAACGCCGGAAACCAGGTAGGCCAGCGCGGCCAAGGATGCGTTCATCACGCCCCTCCCCTCAAGACGTGCGCGCCAGCCGCCACAGGGCGGCGGCGATGAACAGGGGGCCGATGAAGAACAGGGCCCATTCGAAAACGCCCAGCTGCCGGTCCTGGGTCACGACCCGGACCAGAATGGCCGAAATCACCAGGGCGATGCCGCAGTCGTGCAGCCGCTGGCGTTTGATCGGGATCTTGGTCCCGAACCAGCCGTACAGCCACAGGCCGAAACCGACGCCGGTGGCGATCCAGGAGCCGGTTATGGCGATCTGGGCGGGGTCGATCATGCCGCGCCCTTCTGAGCCGGCCGCTCCTTCTTCTTGTACATGGCCAGCATCCGCCGGGTGACCATGAAGCCGCCGAAGATGTTGACGCTGGCCAGGGTCACGGCCGCCACGCCCGCGCCCTTGGCGATCCAGGCGCTTGGGCCGGTCGCATCGCCCGACACGGCCGCCGCCGCGATCAGGCCGCCAACGATGATGACGCTGGACACCGCATTGGTCACCGCCATCAGCGGCGTGTGCAGGGCCGGGGTCACGCTCCAGACGACATAATAGCCGACGAAGATGGCCAGGACGAAGATGGCCAGGCGGAAGACAGTGGGATCGACGTGTTCCATAGTCAGCCTTCCACGCGAGGGAGATTGTCAGGCGTCTGCTTGGGCTCTAGCCCGGCGGCCTTCGCCGCATAGACCGCGAGCCCGATAGAGACCGCGACGGCGAGCGGCGCCCATGTTGATCCGACCCAGATCAGGACTGCAGTCGCCGCCACGGCTACAGTCAGGCCTGCGGCCAGAAACGGGAGCATCTTTGTCAAATGAGCCTTCGTCAGCCGGTCGAAAACGTCCTGCCCCGCAAGCACCAGCATCAACCCCAGCCCCAGAACAACAACGCCAATCACCAGCCGCAATGCTTCTTCCCCCGCAAACATCCATACGGACGCTTCAGGCTGCGTGCTTCTCAAATCCGACCACCGCTCCCAGAAGCTCTGTGTGGCCATGGCGAGGACCAAAATCCAAATGCCCGCTCGTATCCATTGAGAGAGTTTCATCCCCTCACCCCCTCATGCACCACGGCCCCGCCGTGCGTCACCACGGCCGCCTTCAGGATCTCGTCCTCAAGATCGACCGCCAGACCCCCGTCCTTGACCATCAGCCCCACGAAGGCCGTCAGATTGCGGGCGTACAGGGCGCTGGCGTCGGCGGCGATGCGGCCGGGCAGGTTGGACCAGCCGACGATGGTCACGCCGTTCGCGGTGGTCACGACCTCGTTCAGCTTCGAGCCCTCGACGTTGCCGCCCGCCTCGACCGCCAGATCGACGATGACCGAGCCTGGCTTCATCGAGGCGACGTGGGCCGCCGTGAGCAGCTTCGGCGCCGGACGGCCGGGGATCAGGGCGGTGGTGATCACCACATCCTGTTTGACGATGTGAGATGCGGTCAGTTCGGCCTGCTTGGCCTGATATTCCGCCGACATCTCCTTGGCGTAGCCGCCGGCGGTCTGGGCGTTTTTGAACTCCTCGTCCTCGACGGCCAGGAATTTGGCGCCCAGGCTTTCGACCTGTTCCTTGGTGGCGGGGCGGACGTCGGTGGCGGTGACGACGGCGCCCAGACGCCGCGCCGTGGCAATGGCCTGAAGCCCGGCGACGCCGACGCCCATGACGAAACATTTGGCGGCGGCGACCGTGCCGGCCGCCGTCATCATCATCGGGAACCCCTTGCCATAGGCGTAGGCCGCCTCGATCACCGCCCGGTAGCCGGCCAGATTGGCCTGGGACGACAGGACGTCCATCACCTGGGCGCGGGTGATGCGGGGCACGAATTCCATGGCGAAGGCGGTGGCGTTCGCCCCCTTCAGGGCCTCGACCGTCGCCTTGTCGCGCCAGGCGTCCAGCATGGCGATCACGATCGCGCCGGGCTTCAGGGCGCTGATTTCCTGGGCCGTGGGGCCGCGCACCTTCAGCACGACGTCGGCGCCGTCCAGCACGGCGCGGGTGTCAGGCTTCACCGTGGCGCCGGCGGCGGCGTAGTCGGCGTCGGGAATGGACGAGCCCAGGCCGGTCCCGGCCTCGACCGAGACGGCGGCGCCGAGCGCGATCAGCTTCTTGACCGTTTCAGGCGTGACGGCGCAGCGCGTCTCGCCTTCGCGACGTTCACGGGTGGCGGCGATAACGACGGCCAAGCGAATCCCCTCTCATTGAAGCTGGGAGACGAGCCTAGGCCGGTTCCACCGACGCCGTCAAAGACCCGTGTCGGGCGAACGGATCAGTGGCCTGCGCCGCCCTTGGGCTTGAGAGCCCAAAAGCCGACGGCGGCCAGGACCGCCGCCCCTATGAAGCCGGCGACGAAGGTTCCGCCCGGATGGAACCACAGGGTCAGGAACACGAGCACGCAGGCCACGGCCAGGGCGCCCCATTTGGTCAGGCCCATGAACAGGTGGAAGGTCGAGACCTGTTCATTGATCTGCATCCCGCCCCGGACATAGGCGCTCGCATCGGCGTCGGCCTGGGCGGTGGCGGGGTTTTTGGCCTTGGCCATGAGAGCTCCCTCGGTCTTGTCGTTGGCGCGACTATAGCGCGGGTTCGACGCCGCTCAAGCACACACCGAGGAATGGCGAGGGGTGCGGGGTGTGGGGTGTGGCGGCAGCGGCCCACACCCCGCACCCCACATCCTCACCCCAGCGCCTCGAACTGATCCACCAGCCGCTCCAGACGCTTGCAGCCCACGCTCCAGAAGGCCGGGTCGCGCGGATTGAGGCCGAAGGGCTTCAGCGCCTCGACATAGGTTCGGGCCCCGCCTCCGGCCAGAAGGTCGCGGTAAAGGGGCGTGAACCCCTCGGGATCGGCCCGTCGCGCCTCCATCAGGGCCGCCACCAGCAGGTCGCCGAAGGCGTAGGCGTAGACGTAGAAGGGCGAGTGGACGAAGTGGCTGACATAGGCCCACCAGTGCTCATAGCCGGGGTTCAGCGTCACCGCCGGCCCCAGAGACGCGCCCATTTCGGTCAGCCACAGTTCATTGATCCGCTGCTGCGACACCTCGCCCTTCTGCCGCTCGTCGTGGAAACGGGTCTCGAACCGGTGGAAGGCGATCTGTCGCACCACGGTGTTCAGCCCGTCCTCGATCCTCCCGGCCAGCAGACCACGCTGCTCGCGCTTGGGCGCCGTGGCCAGCAGACGGTCGAAGGTCAGACCCTCGGCGAAGATGGAGGCGGTCTCGGCCAGGGTCAGGGGGGTGTCGGCCAACAGGGTGCCCTGATCCGCCGCCAGGGTCTGGTGCACGCCGTGGCCCAGTTCGTGGGCCAGGGTCAGGACGTCGCGCCGCTCGCCCATCCAGTTCAGGAAGACATAGGGGTGGCGGTCGGCGGTGACGGGATGAGCATAGGCGCCCGACTGTTTGCCCGGCCGGGCGCGGCCGTCGATCCAGGGCCGGTCGAAGAAGCCGGCGGCGCGTTCGGCGAACTCGGCCCCCAGGTCCGAGAAACTGTCCAGAACGATCTCCCGGCCCTGGCTCCAGGTGAAGGCGCGCGGGGCGGTGGTCTCGATCGGGGCGTTGCGGTCCCAGTGATCCAGCCGGGTCTTGCCCATGGCCTTGGCCTTCAGCGCATAATAGCGGTGCGACAGGCGCGGATAGGCTTCGGCGACGGCCTCGGCCATGGCGTCCACCGCCTCGCCGTCGACCTCATTGGCCAGGTGTCGGCTGTCGGCGGGGCGTTTGAAGCCGCGCCAGCGATCCTCCATCGCCTTGTCGGCGGCGACCGTGTTCAGCACCAGGGCCAGGGTCGGGGCGCGGGCGGCTAAAGCCTCCGACAGGCCCTCGGCGGCGGCCTTGCGCCGCGCGGGCTTGGGATCGGACAGGCGGTTCAGCGCCTCGGCCAGGGTCAGGCTCTCATTCCCTGCCTTAGCGCGCAGCGCCGCCAGCTGTTCGTCGAACAGGCGCGGCCACTGGGCCGTGATCGGGCCGCGTTCGGCGATAAAGGTCTCCAGCTCGCTGGACAGTTCATGCGGCTTCATGGCCCGCACCCGCCGCAGCCACGGCCGCCAGCGCGCGGCCCCCGCATGGGCCTGAAGCGCGGCCTCCAGGGCGGCGGCGTCGATCTGGTTGATCTCCAGCGTCAGCCAGACGGTCGGGGTGGCGATGGCGGTGATCTTTTCGCGCACATCCGCCTCGAACCCCTGGGCCACCGCATCGTCGCGCGCGGTCGAGGCCGACAGGAAGGCGTAGGCGCCGAGCGCGCCCAGGATGTCGGAAGCCTGCTCGTACAGGCTGATCGCCTGATCCAGCACCGCCCCCAGGGCGGCCGGATGGCCCGACGCCCCCGCCAGCCGCCCGCGCAGGCCGTTCATCTCGTCCACCAGGGCGCGCGCCCGCGTCAGGTCGTCGGCGAGCCGGGCGTCGTCCCGCGAGGCGTAGAGGTCGGACAGGTCCCACAGGGGGGCGTCGATGTCGGGGGTCTTGAAGGGGGCGTTCATACCCCTGTTTTGGGGAAGGTTCGGCCGTGCCGCAACCGCGCGCCGCTATCTTGCCGTATCCAGCTGCCTCATACTGGGCCGCAACACGGGGGCGAGCGTCATGAACGAGTGGATGCAGGACGGCGGACGCAAGGGGCTGGACGGGCAAGGTCGGCTGTTCGCCGCGCGCCTGGCGACCGGTTTGATTCAGGGCGGCGCCCTGTATCTGCTGTACCGGGCGGCCGAGGTCGGGATGTGGCCCGACACCCGGCCCGAGGTGTTCGGCGGGCTGGCCCTGGCCTTCGGCTATGCGCCCGCCGTGCTTCTGGCGGCGGTCGGACGGCTGAAGCCCCTTCCGCTGGCTCTGTGGGCGGCCGCAGCGGCGACGGCCCTGTTCCTGATGGGCTGGCACGACGTGGCGCGGCGGGTGATCCCCGAAAACGACCAGGCCCCCTATCTTGAGGTTCCCGTCCTGGCCTTCAGCGCCGCCGCCCTCTTCGTGGCCCACCACCTGATCCTGCCGGCGATCCGCGAACGGCGCTGGCGGGCCGATTATCACGCCTATTTCGACGTGGCCTGGAAAGCGGGCGTGCAGCTGGCCCTGTCCCTGGGCTTCACCCTGGCCTTCTGGCTCCTGCTGCAACTGGGCGCTGCCCTGTTCCACGTCATCGGCGTCAAGGCCCTCAGCTCCCTGATCGGCGAGGCCTGGTTCGCCATACCCGTCACCTGCCTGGCCTTCGCCCTGGGGGTCCAGCTGACCGATGTGCGCGACGGCCTGATCCGGGGCGTGCGGACCGTGGCCCTGATGCTGCTGTCCTGGCTGCTGCCCGTCATCGCCCTGCTGACGGCGGGCTTTCTGGCCGCCCTGCCCTTCACCGGCCTGGAGCGGTTGTGGGACACGGGCAGCGCGACGGCCCTGGTGCTGGCCGCGGCCGCCGCCCTGATCATCCTGATCAACACCGCCTATCAGGACGGTCGGCCCGACAATCTGCCGCCTGCGGCCTTGCGGATCGCCACCCGGATCGCCGGGGGTCTGGTCGCGCCCCTGGTCGGCCTGGCCTTCTGGGGGCTGGCGCTACGCATCGGCCAGCACGGCCTGACGCCGGACCGAATCATCGCCCTGGCCTGTGCGGTCGTCGGCGCCGTCTATGCGGGCGGCTATCTGGTCGCGGCCGTGCGGCCCGGCGGTTGGATGCGCCCGCTGGAGACGACCAATGTCGCCGCAGGCGTTCTGGCCGTCGCCGCCGTCCTGGCCCTGTTCAGCCCCCTGCTGGACCCCGCGCGCCTGTCGGTCGCGGACCAGGTGGCGCGGCTGGAGCGCGGGGCGGTGAAACCTCAGAGCTTCGATTACGACTTCCTTCGGTTCAACAGCGGCAAGGCGGGGCTGGCGGCTCTGGATCGCCTGACCCGTTCCCAGAATCCACAAGTCGCCCAACTCGCCCGCGACGCCCGCGCCAAGACCAGCCGCTACGCCTTTGACCTGGGCGACCCCGCTATCGCGGCGGCGACCGCGCGCAAGGTCAGGCTGGAGCCGGCGCCGGGCCAGCCGGCGGTCCCCGACAGTTTCACCGCCCAGTTGGATCGTCTGGAGCCGGTCCTGCGCGCCTGCGCCAACGACGCCCCCTGCCGCACCCGCGCCCTGGATTTGAACGGAGACGGACGAGAAGACCTGCTGGTCGCCATACACGGCGTCATCATGGCCTTTGTTCAGGAGATAGACGGCCGCTGGTTTGAACATGGTCGCTACAGCTCCGCCTGCCCCGTCCCTGGAACAGACCTGAGCGCCGCCCTGGTCGAGGATCGGATCGACACCCGTCCGGCGCGCCTGCCGGACCTGGTCCTGAACGGCGTGGCCCTGGATGTGGACGTCGCCTCCGGCTGTCCCTCGCCGCCGCCCCGTTAACCCCCCGGTCACCACGCCCCCTCACCCGTTTTTCACCTCGTCGCCCTTAGAAGTCGTCCCGAAACGGGCCAGTCCGATCCACGGGCGGCCCATCGGTGATGACAAGGGACGCCCATGGCCAAGACCGTTCTGGTGGTCGACGACGATCCGACCCAGCGCCGCCTGTTGCAGGCTGTGCTCGAACGCGACGGTCACGCCGTGGTCCATGCCGCAAGCGGCGGCGAGGCCATCGACCGGATGACGCGCGGCGGCGGCGCCGACGTCATCCTGCTGGACATGATCATGCCCGAGATGTCGGGTCTGGAGTGTCTGGCCGAGCTGCGCAGCGGGGGCTTGACCACGCCGGTCATCGTGCTCACGGCCAACGGCGGCATCGACACCGTGGTCAAGGCCATGCAGGCCGGCGCCCAGGACTTCTTCGTCAAGCCGGTCGGGCCCGAACGCCTGCTGGTCGGGGTGCGCAACGCCCTCAAGCTGGAGCAGCTGACCACCGAGGTCGGTCGTCTGACCAAGCGGGTCCAGGGCCGCGCCAGCTTCGACGACATCATCGGCGACAGCGCCCCCATGCGGATGGTCAAGGCCCTCGGCGCCCGGGCGGCCAAGTCCTCCATCCCCGTCCTGATCACCGGCGAGAGCGGCGTCGGCAAGGAGGTGATCGCCCGCGCCCTGCACGGCGCTGGCGACCGGGCCGGCAAGCCCTTCGTCGCCGTCAACTGCGGCGCCCTGCCCGCCAATCTGGCGGAATCCATCCTGTTCGGCCACGAGAAGGGCGCCTTCACCGGCGCCGTCGACAAGACTCTGGGCAAGTTCCGCGAGGCGGACGGCGGCACCCTGTTTCTGGACGAGATCGGCGAACTGCCGCTGGATCTTCAGGTCAAGCTGCTGCGCGCCCTGCAGGAAGGCGAGATCGACCCCGTCGGCGGCAAGCGCCCGGTCAAGATCGACGTCCGCATCGTCTCGGCCACCAATCGCGACCCCGCTCAGCAGGTTAAGGACGGCGCCTTCCGCGAGGATCTGTTCTATCGGCTGAACGTCTTCCCGATCGAGGCGCCTTCCCTGCGCGACCGGCGCGAGGACATCCCCGCCCTGATCGATCATTTCATCGCCCGCTTCAACGCCGAGGAGGGCCGCCGCATCGCCGGCTGCGCCCCCGAGACCCTGGCCATGCTCCAGGCCTATGACTGGCCCGGCAATGTGCGCCAGCTGGAGAATGCGGTGTTCCGCGCCATCGTCCTGGCCGACTCGCCCTTCCTCCAGCCCTATGACTTCCCGTCCATCTCGGGCGTGGCCGCGCCCCTGCCCGATGCGACGCCCACGCCGCCCGCCGCCGCGCCGTCCTACGCCGACCTGCCGCCCCTGCCGGAACAACCGATCCGCATCCTGGACGACCGCGGCCATCTGCGGACGCTGGAAGACATCGAACGCGACCTGATCCAGCACGCCATCGAGGTCTACGCCGGCCATATGAGCGAAATCGCCCGCCGCCTCGGCATCGGGCGCTCGACCCTGTACCGCAAGGTTCGCGAACAGGGGCTGGAGGGGCAGCTGAAAGAGGCGGGGTGAACGTCACTCGCCTGTTTCCAGCCGCTTCAGAAACGCCTTCACACCCCCCTCACCGTCATCCTCGGGCTTGACCCGAGGATCGGGCGCCCAGCCGCACAGACTGGGGTAAAGGTCCACCCACTCAGGGTTCGTCCGCTCGATCAACTCGAGCTTCCACACGCGATTCCAACGCTTCAGCGCCTTCTCTTTGCGGATGGCGGCGGTGACCAGCTCGAACTGCTCGTACCAGACCAGCAGACCGCAACCATAGCGACGTGCGAAACCTTCGAACGCTCTGTTCCTGTGTTGATGGCCGCGCTCATACAGGTTCGAGGTCATGCCGATGTAGAGGACGCCGTGTGGGCGGCTGGCCTCGATGTAGGTCGCGATGAAAGGTCGACGCTCACTCATCAACTCTGAGTTGCGGACAACCCGATCCTCGGGTCAAGCCCGAGGATGACGATCTATTCGATATCTTTTGGCTTCCGCCCCCACCGCCGCTTCGGCTCTTCGCCCTTCGCCTTGGCGGCGATCTCCTTCAGCTTGCGGCCCTGCATGGCCGACAGGGCCTGACCGGGCGCGCCCTTCTCGGGATCGGCGAAGGCGCGGCCGTGGGTTTTGACCCGCTCGCTGACCGAATCGAGGAACTCCCCCTCCCATTCCGACAAGGAAACGCCCGCCTTCTCGGCCGAGCGGCGGGCGCGTTTGAGAGCATTGAGCGCAGACCGCTGGGCGGCCTTGCGCTGCTGATCCCAAGGGCTCAGCAGCTCCTTTTTTGAGGCGCTACCGCCCTTCGGGCTGCTTGAGCGCGACAGCCGGCCTTTCGACGAATCGGTGGGCGTGCGCTTCAGCCCCTAATCTCCTCAGACCTCGCCGAGGGCCGACAGATAGAGGTCCAGGATGGCCTCCTCCTCCTGGCGCTTGGCCTTGTCCTGCTTCCTGATGCGGATGACCTTGCGCAGGACCTTGACGTCATAACCCTCGCCCTTGGCCTCGGCGAAGACCTCCTTCATGTCGGTCATGACGGCCTGCTTGTCCTCTTCAAGCCGCTCCAGCCGCTCGATGATGGTGCGCAGACGGCCCTGGGCCGTTGCGGTCAGGACGTCGGGATTGCCGTCGAACGAGGCGTCATCGGCCATGGGGAATACTCCAGAAATCAGGCGCGGACGCTAACCACGCCGTCCGGCGCGACTCAACCGCGAACACGAAAAAGGCCGCGGACAGAATCCGCAGCCTGTGGATCGTCAGGGCTTTTCCTGCCCTACCGCCCGTTGGGCGGCTTGGGCAGACCTGCGTGCGCGCGCCGCCGAGCAGCGCGCCTCGAACGCAGCTTAGCCTTGCTTGGCCTTGAAGCGCGGGTCGGTCTTGTTGATGACATAGACCCGGCCCTTGCGACGCACGACCTTGCAGTCGCGGTGACGGGTCTTCAGGGACTTGAGCGAGCTGCGGACCTTCATGGTCGGACGTCCTGAGAGAAGCCAATAAGAAAGCCGCTGATCCGGGCGGATCGCGGCGGAGGCGGTCGTATAGAGAGCGGTCCTTAGAAGGTCAAGCCGCTTGGGACCGAAAACCCGCTAAAGCAGCCCAAGGGGACGGTAGCGCCCCAAAACGCGCTCAAGCAGCGCGAAGCGCGATAGCGCAAAAAATATGGAGGCCTGACCTCCGAGTCGAACGGAGGGTATTCGGGTTTGCACGCCCGTTGCGTCGCCACTCCGCCATCAGGCCGTCGGAGAAGTCTGCGCCATTACGCCGCAGCGGGCGCCTCCGTCGATATAAATGAGGGTTAACAACGCTGATTGGGGAGTCCGTGGACGGACTTTTCTCCTCCCAGGCGGATCAGGGCCGGCGAAACCGCTTCGCGCGTATGTCATTTCCCCTATCCGTTCGGGGACTGTAGTCTGAATCTCATGCGCTTTTCCTATCGCCTTCTCCTCATCGGCTCCGTCGCGGCCTGCGCTCCCATGTTGCCGGAGCCGCCGGTGTCCCTGCCGACGCCGCAGCCTGATCCGGTTCCCGCCGCCGTGGTCCCGCCGCCGACGCCGCAGGCGCCGCCGCTCGCCGCCTATGACCAGGAAGGGTTCGAGGGCTGGAAGCAGGGCTTTCTGGCGCGCAAGGGCGGCGCCCGTCGCGCCGACTATGAGCGGGAACTGGCCGGTCTGACGCCGGACTCCAGCGTGGTGCGGCTGGACCGGAATCAGCCGGAATTCTCCAAGCCCGCCGGCGCCTATATCCAGAACGCCGTGACTGCGGTGCGGATCGCCCAGGCCAAGCAGCGGATCGACCGGGTGCCCTGGGCGGTGGTCCAGCGTTTCGGCGTGCCCTCCGAAATCCTGGTGGGCGTCTGGGCCCAGGAAAGCGCCTTCGGTCAGGTCCAGGGCGACTATGACGTCATCCGCTCCCTGGCGACCCTGGCCTATGATGGGCGCCGCCGCGACTGGGCCGAATCCCAGTTGAAGGACGCCCTGGACATCGTCGTCGACGGCCGCCGCGAACGCGCGGGCCTGAAGGGCAGCTGGGCCGGCGCCATGGGCCAAACCCAATTCATGCCCGACAACTATCTGCGCCTGGGCGTGGATCAGGACGGCGACGGCAAGGTGGACATCTGGGGCGACGACGCCGACGCCCTGGCCTCGGCCGCCAATCTGCTGGCCCAGGCGGGCTGGAAGCGCGGCCAGACCTGGGGCTATGAGGTCGTCCTGCCCGCCGGCTTCGACTACGCCCTGGCGGAAGGGCCCAAACACGACTGGGCCTATTGGGCGGCCAAGGGCGTGCGCCTGGCCCAGGGCGGCACGCCGAACGGCGCCGAGGCGGTGGAGGACGCGACCATCCTCCTGCCCCAGGGGGCCAACGGCCCGGCCTTCCTGGCCCTGCCGAACCACTATGTGATCCGCAGCTACAACAACTCGGTCTCCTACGCCCTGGCGATCGGCCTGACGGCGGACGGGATCATGGGCAAGCCGGGCCTGACCAAACCATGGCCCAACGACGCCTCCCTGTCGCGCGACCAGCGGATCGGCGCCCAGGCGGCTCTGACGCGGCTGGGTTACGACACCCGCGGCGTGGACGGGGTGATCGGCGCCAACACCCGCGCGGCCCTGCGCCGCTGGCAGCTGGCCAACGGCCGCATCGCCGACGGCTATCTGACCGCCGCCCTGGCGGATGAGCTGATCCGCAAGGCGAACTGAGCGGTAACGCCTGTCTCCTCCCCGTTTGGCGGGGAGGTGGCTCGGAGCGCAGCGGAGAGACGGAGGGGCTCTTCACCGCATCCCAGGCGTCAATGGGGCGTCCAGACCCCCTCCACCACGCTGCGCGCGGTCCCCCTCCCCCAGAGGGGGAGGAATGCGAATGGCGGAGACCAAAATCCTCCCCCCTTGGGGGAGGTGTCGGCGAAGCCGACGGAGGGGGCCGGCCTCCTTAGGCCGCCTTGTCCCAGTTCAGCACCACCTTGCCCGACTGACCCGACTTCATCGCCTCGAAGCCCTGGCGATAGTCGGCGTAGTCCAGCCGGTGGGTGATCAACGGGCTCAGGTCCAGGCCGGCCTTCAGCAGGCCCAGCATCTTGCGCCAGGTGGTGAACATTTCGCGGCCATAGACGCCCTTGATCGTCAGGGCCTTCAGGATGATCGCGCCCCAGTCGGTCTCCATGGGTTTGCCGGGGATGCCCAGCATGGCCATGCCGCCGCCCATGATCAGGGTGTCGACGCACTGTTTGAAGGCGACGGGCGAGCCCGACATCTCCAGGGCCACGTCGAAGCCGACCTTCAGGCCCAGCTCCTTCATGACGTCATGGATGTCTTCCTTGGTCGTGTTCACGGTGCGCACGCCCGGCGCCACCTTCTGCGCCAACTCCAGCCGGAAGTCGTTGATGTCGGTCAGGACCACGGTGCGCGCCCCGGCGTGTCGGGCCACGGCGGCGGCCATCATGCCGATGGGGCCGGCGCCGGTGACCAGGACGTCCTCGCCCAGGAGGTCGAACTGCTGGGCCGTGTGCACCGCATTGCCGAACGGGTCCAGGATCGAGCCGATCTCATAGGGCACGTCGTCGGGCAGTTCGATGACGTTGAAGGCCGGCGCCACCACGAACTCGGCAAAGGCGCCCTGGCGGTTCACGCCGATGCCGCGCGTATGCGGGTCCAGGTGGAAGTGCCCGGCGCGGGCCGCTTCGGAGTTCAGGTCGATCACATGCCCCTCGGCCGAGACGCGCTGACCGATCTTCAGCGGACGATCCACCTCCTTGCCGATGGCGACGATTTCGCCGGCGAACTCATGGCCGGTGATCATCGGGGTCGGGACGTTCTTCTGGGACCACTCGTCCCAGTTCCAGATATGGATGTCGGTGCCGCAGACGGCGGTGCGATGGACCCGGATCAGCACATCCTCCGGCCCCGCCTCGGGGATCGGGGCGTCGATCAGTTCCAGGCCCTCGACCGGTCCGGTCTTGGCCAGGGCTTTCATCGTTTCGGCCATTACGGCGTCTCCTAAAAACTCTAAGATCGTCATCCTCGGGCTTGTCCCGAGGATCCATACTCCCGGTTTTAGCCGGTGCGCACCGTCCTCGACGGAGTCTATGGATCCTCGGGACAAGCCCGAGGATGACGGGAATAATGTGGCCGAGCGTGACGGAGAAAGGGGTCAGATAACCCCCAGCTCCCGCCCCGCCTGCGTGAACGCCTCGACCGTCCGGTCGATCTGTTCGAACGTATGGGCCGCCGACATCTGGGTGCGGATCCGGGCCTGGCCGCGCGGCACGACCGGGAAGGAAAACCCAATCACATAGACGCCCAGCTCCAGCGCCCGCGCCGCGAAGTCCTGGGCCAGTTTGGCGTCGCCCAGCATGACCGGGATGATCGGATGTTCGCCGTCCAGCAGGGTGAAGCCCGCATCGGCCATGGCGTTGCGATAGCGATGGGCGTTGGCCGACAGACGAGTGCGTAGCGCATCCCCCTCCGCCCCTTGGGCGATGCGGATCGCCTCCAGCGAAGACCCGCACACCGCCGGCGACAGGGCGTTGGAGAACAGATAGGGCCGCGCCCGCTGTTTCAGCAGGTCGACCACCGCCTTCTTGGCGCAGATGAAGCCGCCCATGGCGCCGCCCAGGGCCTTGCCGAAGGTGCCGGTGACGAAGTCCACCTCGACTCCGTGATAGGCGAAGGAGCCCCGCCCCTGCGGCCCCAGGAAACCCGTCGCGTGGCAGTCGTCGACCATGATCAGGGCGTCGTATTTGTCGGCTAAGGCGCGGATGTCCTTCAGACGGGCGATATAGCCGTCCATCGAAAAGGCGCCGTCGGTGGCGATGATGATGTCGCGGGCGCCGGCCTCGCGCGCCTCCTTCAGCCGGGTCTCCAGCTCGTCCATGTCGGAGTTGGCGAAGCGATAGCGCTTGGCCTTGCACAGCCGCACCCCGTCGATGATCGAGGCGTGGTTCAGGCTGTCGGAGACGATGGCGTCGTTTTCGCCGAACAGGGGCTCGAATATCCCGCCGTTGGCGTCGAAGGCGGCGGCGAACAGAATGGCGTCCTCAAAGCCGAGATAGCCGGCGATGGCCGCCTCCAGCTCCTTATGGATCTCCAGGGTGCCGCAGATGAAGCGGACCGAGGCCGTGCCCGCCCCCCACTTCTGTTGCGCCGCGATCCCGGCCTGGGTCACCCGCTCGTCGCCGGCCAGGCCCAGATAGTTGTTGGCGCAGAAGTTCAGCACCTCGCGCCCGCCGACCTGAATCACAGGCCCCTGGCGAGAGGCGATCACACGTTCGGGCTTGGTCAGGCCCTGGGCGTCGATCTCGGTCAGTTCGCCGACGATGCGGTCGTAGAAGCTCTGGGTCATGGCCGCGACCTACGCCCATTTCGGCCGGGTTTCCAGACGTCTCGACGCGATGTCAGGTCGCGGCCTGGGGGTTTTCCTCGGCCCTGATCGGACTGACGCGGATCTTGCCTCCGCACGGCTGGAAGGCGAAGGGCAGACTGACTGCCGCCGTGTCGCCGGGCGCGGTGACCCGAAGGCTCGCCACATTGGGACAGGTCTTCTGCATCGTCTCGTCGGGGATGACGTTCCAGGCGGTTTCGAAATAGGCCTTGGCCTGGGGCGCCAGTTCGACCGGCGTCGGAGCCTGGCCCTGGCGGAAATAGCTGCCGGGGCTCTGGTCGGCGCGGATCGAGGTCAGGGTCCGCCCCTGCGCGTCCAACAGGGTCACGCCGGGATAGCCGGTCAGGCTGCACGCCTGGCGGCCGATGTTCTGGAGGCTGAAGTTGCGCACCCGATTGCCCGCCCCGGCGTCGCCGCCCTCGGTCGCGAGCTTCAGCTGCGGCCCCTTACAGGGGGTGGAGGCCGGCAGCACCCCGCCGGGCGCCGGCGTGACCGCCGGATCCGGCTGGGCCTCGGCCAAGGGAGACGGCGTCCCCGCCGGTCGGGCGCAGCGTTCCAGGACGGCCACGCCGACCTGGTCGTTCGGGCTGAGCCGGCTGAGGGTGGCCGTCTCCTGGCCGTCACGGGTGGCGGTCCACCATTCGACGCCGGAGCCGACATAGCGGGCCCCACTGGCGGCCTGGGCGGACCGCAGATCATAGGTCCGGCCCTTATAGGCCAGCTGGGCGGTGGCGCTGTCGGCATAGCGGGCCTCGACCGTCGCGCCGCTTTCGCAGGCGTAGCCGACGCCCGGAACCGGCGGGGCGGGCACGGGCTGGGCCTCGACCGGGGCGACCGGCTGCTCCGGCTCGGCCTGCTGACAGGCGGAGACGCCCGTCAGGGCGGCGATGGCGAGCAGGGCGGTCAGGCGGCGCGTCATGATCAGGTCTCCTGTTCACGCCCTTAACGGTCAAGCTGGCGAAAAGCTCCAGCGACCCGTGATCGGTCTTCAGTGATCGCCTTTCGGCGTCTCCATCAGCTCGATCAGCACCCCGCCCATCTCTTTCGGATGCAGGAAGACGACCGGCGTCCCGTGCGCCCCGATGCGCGGCTCGCCCGTGCCCAGGAGGGTCACCCCCTTGGCCCGCATCTCGGCGACGGCGTCGTGGATGTCCTCGACCTCGAAACAGACGTGATGCTGGCCGCCCTTGGGGTTCTTGGCGAGGAAGCCGACGATGGGGCTGGTCTCGTCATAGGGCTCGATCAGCTCGATCTGAGCCGTCGGGGTGTCGATGAAACAGACCTTCACCCCCTGCGCGGGCAGGTCGAAGGGCTCCCCGATCTTCGTCGCGCCCAGCACGTCGCGATACAGTTTGATCGAGTCCGCGATGGACGGGGTCGCCACCCCGACATGGTTCAGGGCGCCGATCATGCGGTCTCCTTTGGGGCAGGCTGGGCGTAACCCAGCCGCTGGTTCAGCTTCTCGATCAGGTCCGCCGCCGTATCGGCGATGGCCGAACCGGGCGGATAGACGGCCGCCGCCCCCATATCGAGCAGGGGCTGCACGTCGGACGGCGGGATGACGCCGCCGACCACGATCATGATGTCGGGCCGTCCAAGCCGTTCCAGCTCGGCCTTCAGTTCCGGCACCAGGGTCAGATGCCCGGCGGCCAGCGAACTGGCGCCCACTGCGTGAACCCCCTTGTCCACCGCATCGCGCGCCGCCTCGGCCGGGGTCTGGAACAGGGCGCCGGCGGTGACGTCGAAGCCCAGGTCGCCGTAGCCGGTGGCGACCACCTTCTGGCCCCGATCGTGCCCGTCCTGACCAAGCTTGGCGATCAGGATGCGCGGCGGCCCGCCGTCGTTCTCGACGAAGGTCGCCACCATCTCGCGGGCGCGGGCGAAGCGGGCGTCCGTCCCCGCCTCCTTGGCATAGACGCCCGACACGGTCTGCACCGTCGCCACATGGCGGCCGAAGGCGGCCTCCAGCGCGTCGGAGATTTCCCCCACCGTCGCCTTGGCCCGCGCGGCCTGCACCGCCAGCTCCAGCAGGTTCGCCTTCCCGCGCGCACCGTTCGTCAGCGCCTCCAGCGCCGCATCGGTCGCCGCCGGGTCTCGCTCGGCCCGCAGCCGTTTCAGCTTGTCGATCTGGGCCGCCAGCACTGCCGCATTGTCGACCTTCAGCATCGGAATATCGTCGACGACGGGGTTCAGATATTTGTTCACCCCCACCACCGTCTGCTGGCCGGTGTCGATCCGGGCCTGGGTGCGGGCGGCGGACTCCTCGATCCTCAGCTTGGGGATGCCGGCCTCGATGGCCTTGGCCATGCCGCCCAGGGCCTCGACCTCGGCCATGTGGGCGCGCGCCCGTTCGGCCAGTTCGTGCGTCAGCCGCTCGACATAATAGCTGCCGCCCCAGGGGTCGATGACGCGGGTCAGGCCGGTCTCCTGCTGCAACAGGATCTGGGTATTGCGCGCGATCCGGGCCGAGAAGTCGGTCGGAAGCGCCAGGGCCTCGTCCAGGGCGTTGGTGTGCAGGCTCTGGGTCTGCCCGCCCGCCGCCGCCATGGCCTCGACCATGGTGCGGCTGACATTGTTGAACACGTCCTGCGCCGCCAGGCTCCAGCCCGAGGTCTGGCAGTGGGCGCGCAGGGACAGGGACTTGGGATCGACCCCGCCCTCCTTGCGCACCGCCTCGGCCCACAACAGGCGGCCGGCCCGCATCTTGGCCACCTCCATGAAATAGTTCATGCCGATGGCCCAGAAGAAGCTCAGGCGCGGCGCGAACCGGTCGATCGGCATGCCCGCCGCGACGCCCGCCCGCAGATATTCGATCCCGTCCGCCAGGGTGTAGGCCAGCTCGATGTCGGCCGAGGCGCCCGCCTCCTGCATGTGATAGCCGGAGATGGAGATGCTGTTGAACTTCGGCGTCTCCTGCGCCGTCCAGGCGAAGATGTCGGCGATGATCCGCATCGAGGGCTCAGGCGGATAGATGTAGGTGTTGCGGACCATGAACTCCTTCAGAATGTCGTTCTGAATGGTCCCGGTCAGGGCCGCGTGCGGCACGCCCTGTTCTTCCGCCACGACGACATAGAGGGCCAGGATCGGCAGCACCGCCCCGTTCATCGTCATCGACACCGACATCTGGTCCAGCGGTATGCCGTCAAACAGGGTCCGCATGTCATAGATGCTGTCGATGGCCACGCCGGCCATGCCGACGTCGCCCTTTACCCTGGGATGGTCGCTGTCATAGCCCCGGTGCGTCGCCAGATCGAAGGCGATGCTCAGTCCCTTCTGCCCCGCCGCCAGATTGCGGCGATAGAAGGCGTTCGACTCCTCGGCGGTCGAAAAGCCGGCGTACTGGCGGATGGTCCAGGGATTGCCCGCATACATGGTCGGATAGGGCCCGCGCACGAAGGGCGCGAACCCCGGCAGACCGTCCTGGTGCGCCAGCCCCTCCAGCGCCTCGGCGCCGTATGAGGTCGCCACGGTCAGCCCCTCGGGCGTCAGCCATGGGTCCCGCTTCGGCCCCTGCCCGGTCGGCGCTAGGTCCAGGCTGATCTTGCTGAAATCGGGGAAGCTCATCCGATCACCTCCTCGAAGGCCGCAGCGAAGCGGATCGGGCTCAGGGGTTCGCACACCCGCACCCCCGCAACCGCCGCCTCATCGACCGCCTCGACCGGCGCCGGCCGCACCTCGGGGTCCACATATTTCGTCACGCCGATGATCTGGGCCGCGCCGTTCTTCAGCGCCGCCTCACGCTGGGCGCGGGCGCGGGCGATGCGCGGCTGGATCACCGAGCCCTTCAGGGCCTCGACCAGGCCGCCCTCGGCCTCGATCATCTGGAACTCGGCCCAGCCGGCCTCGGCCAGATCCCGCGTCCGGGCGTCCAGATACCAGCTCCCCGCCGCCGGATCATCGACCCGGCCCAGATGCGCCTCCTCCATCAGCACCAGCTGGGTGTTCCTCGCCTGCCGCCGGGCGAAGGCGTCGGACCGCCCGGTCGCGCGGGTGAAGCCGTCCAGCACCACCACGTCCGCGCCCCCCACGGCGCCCGCAAACCCCGCCGCCGTCAGCCGCAGCAGATTGGGCCAGGGATCGCGCGCCGACAGCATCCGCCGCGACGACCGCACCTCGATCACCGCCGACGCCTGCACCTCAAACGCTCGCGTCAAGGCCGCCCAGATCAGCCGCATGGCCCGAACCTTGGCCAGGCTGTCGAAATATTCCGCATCGACCGACAGGCCGACCACCGTCCCCTTCAGCGCCGCCTCGACCGACATCCCGGCGTCCACCGCCGCCTTCGCATGGGCCACGACGCTTGAGGCCGCAAAGGCCAGCTCCTGCGCCGCCGATCCGCCCGCCTCGTGCGCCACGCGCCCGCCGGCCATGAAGAAGCTCGCCTCGGGATAGGCCCCCGCATGCCGGGCCGCCGTATTGGCCGCCAGGCTCAGATGCTCTTCGACCGAACGCGGCGCCCCGCCCGCCTCGGCGAAGGCCGAGACCGGATCCATGTGGAACCTCAACTTGGCGCGCGGCGACCCCTTGGCGACGACCGCCAGGGCGTTGGCCGCGTCCGGCCCGTCGATCCCGGCGTCCAGCGCCACCGGCGCCAGCTCCAGCGCAACGCCTTCCAGCGCCCGGCCCAAGGGCGCGGAATCCGCCAGCACGCGGCCCTTCAGCACCACCGACGCCGCGCCGTTCTCCAGATCGGTCAGCACGGCCTCATTCACCGCCTCGGGATCATCCCCCTCGACCAGGGTCCGCAGATCCCAGGCCCGGCCTTCGGAATCGGACGGCCGGGGCGCGAAGATCGGCTGGACGCCGGTGGCCCCGGCGTACAGGGGCCGCGTCGCCAACTGGTCCGCATCGAGGTGCATCAGCGACTCGATCGGCCGATCCTTCAGCGCCTTCTGGGCGGCTTCCCGCCATTCGAGGGGCGTGGGGATGGGGAAGCTCATGCGCCCGCCCCCCCTTCTACTTTCGTCATCCTCCGGCAAGCCGCGAAGCGGCGCAGACCGGGGGAGCCAGCGGCGCGCGAGAGCGCGAACCTGCCGCACACGCCGGCCTGCCCGTCGAGGCGCTGACGCGCCGCCCTGCGGGCTTTCGCCTTCGCTTCGCTACGGCGCCGCTGGGTCCCCCGGTCGCTCCTGCGGAGCGCCGGAGGATGACGAAAGAGGAGAAGGGCAACCATCACCCGAACTCCACCAGCACGTCATCGGCCGCCACCGGATCGCCGTCCTTGGCCCCGACCGCCTTAACCACCCCGTCGCGCTCCGCCTTCAGGATATTCTGCATCTTCATGGCCTCGATGATCGCCACCGTCTCGCCGGTCTTGACTTCCTGGCCGACCACGACCGGGATCGACACCACCAGACCCGGCATGGGCGACAGCACCAGTTTCGACGTATCCGCGACCGCCTTCTCCGGCAGGCGCGCATACAGTTCGGCGACCTGCGGCCGCAGCACCCGCACCCGCGCCTTCGCCGCGCGGTGGCGGATGTCGAAGCCGTCGGCCACGCGTCGAACCTCGGCGGTGAAGGCCTCGCCGTCCAGCTCGGCCTTGAACTGGGCTAGGCCCGGCCGCCAGTCGATCTCCGACAGGCGGATGTCGCCCCCGCCCGTCAGGGTCAGGATCATCGCCTCGTCCGCATCATAGGACAGGCCCACCCCGTGCGGCGTCTTGTCGATCATCACGATCCAGTCGGTGCGGTCGGACGGATCGCCGTCCTGTTCGGCGATGATCTCGTGCATTGCCATGGCGGCCGCGATCAGGATCCGCTCCTGCTCCACTGTCGGCTTCAGGCCATGGAAGCCGTCCGGGAATTCGTCCTTGATATAGCTGGTCGACAGCCGGCCCGACTTGAACCGCTCCTGGTCCATCACCGCCGCCAGGAAGGGCACATTATGCCCCAGGCCCGACAGATGGGTGTCCTCCAGCGCCCGGGCCATGCCCGTCACGGCCGCCTCGCGTGTCTCGCCCCAGGCGCACAGTTTGGCGATCATCGGGTCGTAGAACATGCTGATCTCGTCGCCCTCGCGGACGCCGGAATCGTTTCGGACCACATAGCCGTCCTGCTCGCCCTCCTCCGGCTGCTCGTATCGGACCAGCCGACCGATGGAGGGCAGGAAGCCGCGATAGGGATCCTCGGCGTAGATCCGGCTCTCTATGGCCCAGCCGTCGATCTTCAGATCCTTCTGTTCGAAGGCCAGTTTCTCGCCCCAGGCCGAACGGATCATCTGTTCGACCAGATCGACCCCGGTGATCAGCTCCGTGACCGGATGTTCGACCTGAAGACGGGTGTTCATCTCCAGGAAATAAAACGACTTGTCCTGCCCCGCCACGAACTCGACCGTACCGGCCGAGTCATAGTTCACCGCCTGGGCCAGGGCCACGGCCTGGGCCCCCATGGCGGCGCGGGTGGCCTCGTCCAGCAGGGGCGAGGGCGCCTCCTCGATGACCTTCTGGTTGCGGCGCTGGATCGAACATTCGCGCTCGAACAGATGGACCACATGGCCGTGCTTGTCGCCCAGCACCTGGATCTCGATGTGGCGCGGATCGATGATGAACTTCTCAAGAAAGACCCGGTCGTCGCCGAAGGCGTTCAGCGCCTCGGCCTTCACCGCCGCGAACCCCTCGGCCATGTCGGCGTCCGAATGGGCCACGCGGATGCCCTTGCCGCCGCCGCCGGCGCTGGCCTTGATCATGATCGGATAGCCGATCTGGTTGGCGATCTTGACCGCCTCTTCCGGCGTCTCGATCAGCCCCATATGCCCCGGCACGGTCGAGACCCCCGCCTCGGCCGCCAGCTTCTTGGAGCTGATCTTGTCGCCCATGGCCTCAATGGCCTCGGGGTTCGGGCCGATGAAGGCGATGCCCTCGTCCCTCAGCCGCCGCGCGAACCCGGCGTTCTCAGACAGGAAGCCAAAGCCCGGATGCACGGCTTCCGCCCCCGTCTGGCGCACCGCCTCGACGATCTTGTCGGCCAGCAGATAGGACTGCGCCGCCGGCGCCGGCCCGATCAGCACCGCCTCGTCGGCCATCTCGACCGCCAACGACCCGGCGTCGGCCTCCGAATAGACCTGCACGGTTTTGATGCCCATGCGGCGGCAGGTCTTGATGATCCGAACCGCGATCTCGCCCCGGTTGGCGATGAGGATTTTGGAGAACATTTTTTGCCCTACTCGCGAAGAACGCAGAGGTGTGTGGAGAAGTTGTTTGAGCAGAGAGCGCTGATCATTCGCGTTGACCCGCTATGTCGCGATTTCGCACGAGGCCCTGCGCCAACAGCTTTTCATCAATGTGCTCAGCAAGCGCTCTGACTGCCTGCTTTGCCGCCGTCACAACAACATGATTAAGGACAATTTTGTCACCATCCAAAGCAATGGTGGGGTATTTATTCCTATAAATCTCATCCACCAGACCATCCCGATGAACTAGTATGTGGCGGGCATCTAGATATGGAATTGCTGCATCTAGTATATTTTTCTCCAGCCTAAGGCCGAGTCGTTTTCCAATTTTATCAATGAGCGTGATTGTGCTTCGCTCATTCTCTAGGGCGCGGAAAATCTTCTCACTCATCAGCCTTACAACGGCTTCCCACGAACCTGCACCGATGATCTCTGTGGCATGTAAATCCAATCTTACTTCTCCCACAAAGCGATTTGGATCGACTCCAGCTAATGCAGCGCGCGCAAGAGACGTGGATAGATAGTCAGCAAAATCTTCGTACAGCTCCTTTATAAAACCGATGTACAAAGTTCTCTTGAGGTGAAGACCAACGATATTTCTCGAATTCTTAGAATTAACTCGACTTCCTAATCTCGGATACCTCGCAGCATCAACTCCGATTGCGATCGCAATGCTGTCTTGGGAATTTGGCCGGTCCAAGAAATTGCGTATCAAGACATCGTTCAGCTCGAGATCAGACTCGTAGCTGACGACCCTATCGATAAACCTATTGAGAGCCTTGGTGGGCATCTGTTGGCCCCTACAGCGGAATATTATCGTGCTTCTTCCAGGGGTTCTCCTGGACCTTGTTCTTCAGCGTCCGCAGCGCCTTCACCAGCCGCCGTCGCGTCCCGTGCGGCATGATGACGTCGTCGATGTAGCCCAGCCCCGCCGCCACGAACGGATTGGCGAACCGGTCCTTGTACTCGGCCTCGCGCGCGGCCAGGGCGGCCGGATCGCCGGCCTCCTTGCGGAAGATGATCTCGACCGCGCCCTTGGCGCCCATGACCGCGATCTCGGCGGTGGGCCAGGCGTAGTTGACGTCGCCGCGCAGGTGTTTGGAACTCATCACGTCATAGGCGCCGCCATAGGCCTTGCGCGTGATCAGGGTCAGTTTCGGAACCGTCGCCTCGGCATAGGCGAACAGCAGCTTGGCCCCGTGTTTGATCAGGCCGCCGTACTCCTGCTTGGTCCCCGGCATGAAGCCCGGCACGTCCACGAAGGTGACGATCGCAATGCCGAAGGCGTCGCAGAAGCGCACGAAGCGCGCGGCCTTGCGGCTTGAATCGATGTCCAGCACCCCGGCCAGCACCTGGGGCTGGTTGGCGACGATCCCGACCGTCTGGCCGTCCAGCCGGCCGAAGCCGCAGATGATGTTCTTGGCGAAGTCGGCCCCGATCTCGAAGAAGTCGGCCTCATCGACCACCTTCAGGATCAGCTCCTTCATGTCATAGGGCTGGTTCGGATTGGCCGGGATCAATGTGTCCAGGCTCGGTTCGTCCCGCTCGGGCTCGTCATAGCTCTCGCGCACCGGCGGCTTTTCGCGGTTCGACAGGGGCAAAAAGCCGATCAGGCGACGCACCTCCGACAGGGCCTCCAGGTCGTTCTCGAACGCCCCGTCCGCCACGCCCGACTTGCCGGCATGGACCCGCGCCCCGCCGAGATCCTCGTGGCTGACGACCTCATTGGTGACCGTCTTCACCACGTCCGGGCCGGTCACGTACATGTAGCTGGTGTCCTTCACCATGAAGATGAAGTCGGTGATGGCCGGGGAATAGACGTCGCCGCCCGCGCACGGCCCCATGATCACGCTGATCTGGGGAATGACGCCGCTGGCCAGGGTGTTCTGCAGGAAGATGTCGGCGTAGCCGGCCAGGCTCTCCACCCCCTCCTGGATCCGCGCCCCGCCCGCGTCGAACAGGCCGATGATCGGCGCGCCGGTGGTCAGGGCCATCTTCTGCAGCTTGACGATCTTGGCCGCATGGGCGCCCGACAGGCTGCCGCCGAACACCGTGAAATCCTTGGAGAAGACATAGACCAGCCGCCCGCCGATGGTGCCGCGCCCCGTCACCACCCCGTCGCCGGGGATGCGCTGCGTCTCCATCCCGAAGTCGTGGCTGCGGTGCTCGACGAACATGTCGGTCTCCTCGAAGGAGCCCTCGTCCAGCAGAACGTCGATGCGTTCGCGCGCCGTCAGCTTGCCCTTGGCGTGCTGGGCGGCGATACGCTTTTCCCCGCCGCCCAGTTTCGCGGCGGCGCGACGGCGCTCCAGTTCTTCAAGGATGGCTTGAGTCATGATCGGTTTCGGCCTCTCGTTCGAACGGCAAGGCGTGGCGCCTTCATCGCAAAATGGCAAACGCAACTTTGCAAAAGATGCGGAACTGCGCGGACTTGCAAAGGCGGCGGCTGTGAACTGCAAACTTGCGAATGGCTGAGAAGCTTTTTCTGGGACCCAAGCTGCGCAAGCTGCGCGAGGCGCGCGGCTGGACGCTGGAGGCCTGCGCCGAACGGCTGGGCCTGTCGCCCTCCTATCTGTCGCAGATCGAGACCAATCAGCGTCCGGCCACGGCCCGCGTCCTGATCGCCCTGACCCGCGCCTTCCATATCGACGCCAGCCTGTTCGATCTCGAGGGCGACGCCCGCCTGATCGCCGACCTGCGCGAGGCCACCACCGACATCGCCGGTCCGGTCAGCGGCGGGGCCGAGCCCCCGACCGCGGCCGAGCTGAAACAGGCCGTCGCCAACACCCCGCGCCTGGCCCATCAGTTCCTGGCCCTGCACCAGGCCTTCCGCCAGCTGGACGAGCGGGTGAAGGCGCTGGACGACACCCTGGGCCGCGACGAACTGGGCGCCCGCGTCGCCCTGCTGCCCTATGAGGAGGTCCGCGACTTCTTCCACTACCGCGACAACTACGTCGACAGCCTGGACACGGCGGCCGAGGCCCTGGCGGCCGACATCCCCCAGGACGGCCCGATCGAACGGGCGCTGGAGACCCTGCTGGCCGACCGGCACGGCGTCCGCACCGTCTATGTCGCGGGTCAGGAGGCGCTGCGCCGCTACGATCCCGCCAGTCGCATACTCTCCCTGGACGCCTGGCAGCCGGGCGCCACCCGCTCCTTCCAGCAGGCCCACCAACTGGCCCTCATGTCCTTTCGCGACCTGATCGAGAGCGAGCTGGACCGCGCCGCCTTCCGCACCCAGGCCGCGCGCGACGTGGCCCGCGTCGGCCTGGCCAACTACGCCGCCGGCGCGCTCCTGTTGCCCTACCGCGCCTTCCTCGAGGCGGCGCGGGCCGAGAAACACGACATCGACCGCCTGCGCACCCGCTTCCAGGTCAGTTTCGAACAGGTCTGCCACCGGCTCTCGACCCTGCAACGGCCCGGCTGGCGCGGGGTGCCCTTCTATTTCGCCCGCGTCGACATGGCCGGCAACATCACCAAGCGGCACAGCGCGACCCGCTTCCAGTTCGCCCGCTTCGGCGGCGCCTGCCCCCTGTGGAACGTCCACGAAGCCTTCGCCACGCCCGACCGGATCGGGGTCCAGCTGGCCGAGATGCCCGACGGCTCGCGCTACATCTCCATTGCACGCTCAGTGTCCAAACCCAGCGGCTCCTATCTGGCCAACGATCGCCGCTACGCCCTGTCCCTGGGCTGCGAGGTCGAGCACGCCGGATCCCTGGTCTACGCCGCCGGCCTGGACCTGAACGGCCCCGCCGCCCGGATCGGCGTCAGCTGCCGCATCTGCGAGCGCACCGACTGCACCCAGCGCGCCTTCCCGCCCCTGGACCGCGCCCTTCACGTGCCCGAGAACGAGCGCGGCGTGGTGCCCTATGTGCTGGATGGGCCCCGCCCGGACCGCTATTGATCGGGGCATGACCTCACACGCACCCATCGGCGTCGCCGTCGTCGGCTACGGCCTGGCGGGCCAGACCTTCCACGCCCCCCTGATCGAAGCGACCCCCGGCCTGCACCTGACCGCCGTCGTCTCGTCCCGCCCTGAAGCGGTTCACGCCGACCTGCCGGACGTCGCGGTCCTGCCCGACCTGGACGCCGCCCTGGCCCGCGACGACATCGGCCTGATCGTCGTCGCCACCCCCGACGCCCTGCACGCCGAACAGTCGATCGCCGCGCTTCAGGCCGGCAAGTCCGTGGTGGTGGACAAGCCCTTCGCCGCCACGCTGGAGCAGGCTGAGGCAGTCGCCGCCGTCGCCGCCGATGCGCCCGGCGTTTTCAGCGTCTTCCAGAACCGCCGCTGGGACGCCGACTTCCTGACCCTGCGCCGGCTGATCGCCGAGGGGGAACTCGGCGAAATCGCCGTGTTCGAAAGCCACTACGACCGCTTCCGCCCGACCGTGACCGACCGCTGGAAGGACAGACGCGACGGCGGCGTCTGGGCCGACCTGGGCCCGCACCTGATCGACCAGGCGGTGCAACTGTTCGGCCCGCCCCTGGGCGTCTACGCCGACCTCCAGGCCCAGCGCGTCGGCGCGACCGCCATCGACTACGCCCACGTCCTGCTGCGCTACGACCGACTGCGCGTCATCCTGAACATGAGCCACCTCGCCGCCGAGGCCAGCCTCCGCTACGTCGTCCACGGCACGGGCGGCAGCTTCATCAAACACGGCCTCGACGCCCAGGAGAGCCAATCCAAGGCGGGCCTGCGTCCCGGCGCCCCCGACTGGGGTCTGGACCCGTCGCCCGGCGTGCTGACCAGGCAGATCGACGGCGGAGCCGTCCGCACCACGCCTGCGCCCGAACGCGGCGACTACCCGGCCTTCTATGCTGCAGTCCGCGACGCCGTCCGCGGCGAGGCGCCCGCGCCCGTTCCCGCCGACCAGGCGCTGATCGTCATGCGCGTCCTGGACGCCGGCCTGCGCAGCGCCGCAGAGCGGCGGGAAATCCCCCTGTGAAGACGGTCTGAAAGCCGGTTTGAACCGAACGCGGCAATGGAGTCCGCAACCATGGCGGAACTGTCACGCTATAGGTCCATGCTTAAGACCAAGATGAATCCGCGCGTCTTCTGGGGCGCAAGCCTGATCGTCGGCCTGCTGCTGGCCCTGGCCGTCGCCGCCCCCGGCGAGTCCGACCGTCTGTTCCAGGCCGCTCAAGGCTGGGTGATCGACACCTTCGGCTGGTTCTACATCGCCGCCGTCGCCGGATTTCTGCTGCTGATCCTGTTCCTCGCCCTGGGGCCGACCGGGGCCCTAAAGCTGGGGCCGGACGATTCGGAGCCGGACTTCCCCTATGTCTCCTGGCTGGCCATGCTGTTCGCCGCCGGCATGGGCATCGGCCTGATGTATTTCGCCGTCGCCGAGCCGATCCAGCATTACGCCAGCCCGCCCGAGGCCCAGCCCCGCACCTTCGATGCGGCGCGAGAGGCGATGGTGATCACCTTCACCCATTGGGGCGTCCACGCCTGGGCCGTCTATGCGCTGGTCGGGCTCAGCCTGGCCTATTTCGCCCATCGCAAGGGCCTGCCGCTGACCCTTCGCTCGGGCCTGTCGCCCCTGTTGGGCCGGAGGATCAACGGACCGATCGGCGACGCCGTCGACGTCTTCGCCATCTGCGGCACCCTGTTCGGCATCGCCACCTCCCTGGGTCTGGGGGTGTCGCAGATCAACAGCGGGCTTAACGATTTGACCGGCCTGCCCAATACGCCCTGGGTGCAGGTGGGGCTGATCGCCTTGGTCATGGCGTGCGCGACCGCCTCGGTGCTGACCGGACTGGACAAGGGGGTCCGGCGGCTGTCGGAGCTGAACCTGGTGCTGGCGGTGCTGCTGATGCTGTTCGTCCTGGTCGTCGGGCCGACCGGCTTCCTCTTGAAGGCCCTGGTCCAGAACTTCGGCCTCTATCTGGACCATTTCTTCATCCGCACCTTCAACCTCTACGCCTATGAGCCCCGCGGCTGGATGGCGAACTGGACCCTGTTCTACTGGGCCTGGTGGATCGCCTGGTCGCCCTTCGTGGGCATGTTCATCGCCCGCATCTCACGCGGCCGCACGGTGCGGGAGTTCGTCATCGGCGTGCTGCTGGTTCCCACCGGCTTCACCTTTCTGTGGATGACGATCTTCGGCAATACGGCGGTCAATCTCGATATGGGGGTCGCAGCGGGGGCCATCGCCGATGCGGTGACGGCGGACCTGTCCACCGCCATATTCCGCTTCTTCGAGGAACTGCCGGGCGCCGCCGTCACCTCGACCCTGGCGGTGCTGCTGGTGGCGGTCTTCTTCGTCACCTCGGCGGATTCCGGCTCATTGGTGATCGACACCATCGCGTCGGGCGGGGCCGACGATACGCCGCGTTGGCAAAGGGTCTATTGGTGTTCGCTGGAGGGGCTGGCCGCCGCCCTGCTGCTGTTGGCCGGCGGCCTGGGCGCGCTTCAGGCGGCGACCCTGGTGGCCGCCCTGCCCTTCGCCGTCATCATGATCCTGCTGGCCGCCGGACTGGTGCGGCAGATGAACGCCGACCTGGCCGGACGCGCGGTCGAGACCGAAGGCCCGCCCCTGTCCGAACAGCTCAAACGCATTCTGTCGCCCGCGAACCGGCGCGACATCGACCGCCAGCTGGATCAGGCCGGAGCCCCGGCCCTTGAGACGGTTCGCGCGGCCCTGTCCGCCGAAGGACTGGAGGCTGAGGTGGCGCGCGAGGCGACAGGCCTGGTCCTGACCGCGACCGGTCAGAACGGGCCGACGTTCCATTATCGCCTCGCGGCGCGTGGACGTCCGCGCCCCGCCATGACCGCGCTGGATGCGCCCGAGAAACGCCGCGCGATGGAATGGCGGCTGTCCGCCTATTCCGACGCCGCAGGGCGGGCGCGCGATCTGACGGGGTTCACGCGGGAACAGATCGTCGCGGACGTGCTTGAACATCTGCGTCTGTGGCGCATGGGTTGACGTCGCCCGGACGAGGTCGGCGATACGGATAAGCGATCGGAACGGCCATGCTGAGCCAGGTTCACGCCTTCATCCAACCGTTTGCGGTGCTGCTGGAATTGGCCGGCGCCGGCATCATCGTGGGCGGAGTCCTGCTGGCGACCGGGCTGTTCGCCCTGCACGGCGTCCGGGATCGAAACTGGCGCCAGGCCTATACCACCTATCGGGCGAACCTGGGCCGCGGCATCCTCCTCGGCCTGGAACTCCTGGTCGGGGCGGACATCATCAGCACCATCACCGCACCCCTGACGCTTCAAACGGTCGGCCTGCTGGGTCTGGTGGTCCTGATACGGACCTTCCTCAGCTTTTCGCTGGAAACGGAGATCGAGGGCTGCTGGCCCTGGCGCCGGGCCGCGAGGGCGGAGCCTGGGCGAGCCCCGAGGGCGGAGCCTGGGAGAATGGACAGGCGCTGACGCCGGCAAACCCCCTCAGTCGACCTATTCGTCGACCGGCTGGTGGGTGAAGCCCTTGACCCCGCTCAGGGGTTTGGCGTCGCGGCCGATTTCGACCTCGCTCTCGGCATAGGCGATCAGCAGACGCGTCAGGTCCGCCAGGGCGGTTTCGTGGATTCGCTCATAGCCGTGGCTGGCGTCCACGCCGAAGGTGATCAAGGCGGTGCGGATGTCCGCCCCGGATTCCAGCGCAGAGGCCGAGTCCGAGCGGTAGTAGCGGAAGACGTCCTTCTGATGCGCGATGTCGTGGTCGCGCGCCAGTTGGACCAGTTTGCGCGACAGGTGCCAGTCGAACGGCCCCGTCTGGTCGGCCATGGCGATGGTGACGCCGAACTCCGACGAGTTCTGGCCCGGCGCCGTCGTGCCGTTGTCGACCGTGACCATGGCCGCCACGTCCGGGATCAGCACGGACGAGGCGCCCAGCCCCACCTCCTCGGCGATGGTGAACAGCCACCAGGTGTCGACCGTGGGGGTGCGCTCCTCGCGGATCATGCATTCGAGAGCGGCCAAAAGGACCGCGACCCCCGCCTTGTCGTCCAGATGGCGCGAGACGATAAAGCCGGTGTCGGTGAACTCGGGCTGGGGGTCGATGGCGACGATGTCGCCGACGTCGATCCCGAGAGCCAGGGTGTCGTCGCGCCCGTGGGTCACGGCGTCGATGCGCAGCTCGACCTGACGCCAGCTGACCGGCTGGGTGTCCACCTCCTCATTGAAGGTGTGGCCCGAGGCCTTCAGCGGCAGGATGGTGCCGCGCCAGGCGCCGCCCTCCGAAAAGACTGTGGCCCGCGCGCCCTCCGCGAAGCGCGACGACCAGTGGCCGATGGCCACCAGCTCCAGCCGGCCGTTGTCCTTCACCTGTTTGACCTGGGCGCCCAGGGTGTCGACGTGGGCCACGACCGCGCGGGCAGGTTTGGGGGCCCGGCCCGGCAGGCGGGCCCGGATGGCGCCGCGTCGGGTCAGTTCATAGTCCAGCCCCAGCCGCTGCAACTCCCGGCACACCTGCCACACGGCCTCGTCGGTATAGCCGGTGGGGCTGGGCGTGTTCAGCAGGTCGGCGAGGCGGGACTTCAGATAGTCAAGGTCGATCGCTGGACGGGCCAAGGGGCCTCCTTCAGACGTCGGCGCGAACCACGGCGCGCGCCGAGGTCGGGGCGGACAGGGGGAACAACAGGTCGATGAAACGCTCGGCCGTCGGCTGGGGTTCGTGATTGGCCAGGCCGGGGCGTTCGTTGGCCTCGATGAAGGCGTAGTCGGGCTCGCGCGGCGACTTCACCATCAGGTCTATGCCGGTGACGGGGATGTCGATGGCGCGGGCGGCGGCGACGGCGGCGCGGATCAAGGTCGGGTGCACCTCCTCCGTCACATCGTGAATGGTGCCGCCCAGGTGCAGATTGGCCGCCTTGCGCACTAGAACCTCGACCCCCTCGGGCGCGACGTCGTCCAGGCCATAGCCGGCCTCGCCCAGGGTGCGTTCGGTCTCTTCATCAATCGGTATGGTCGATTCTCCGCCGGTCGCAGCGGCGCGGCGGCGGCTCTGGTGCTCGATCAGAGCCCGAAGCGGGGTGCGCCCGTCGCCAATGACGCGGGGCGGGCGACGCAGGGCGCAGGCCACGACCTTGTAGTCGATCACCACCAGACGCAGATCCTCGCCCTGGACCTGTTCCTCGATCAGCACTTCGGAACAGATGCGGCGCGCGCGGACCAGGGCCGACTGGACGGCCTTCATGGTCGTCAGACCCACGGCGACGCCCTGCCCCTGTTCGCCCCGCGCCGGCTTGACCACCAGGGCGCCGAACCGCTCCAGGGCCGCGTCGACGGCGGAGGGATCGTCAGGATCGACCCGCTCGGGCACGCGCACCCCGGCCGCCTCGACGATGCGTCGCGTCATCCGCTTGTCGTCACAGATGCTGAGCGCCACGGCCGAGGTCAGCTCCGACAGGCTCTCGCGGCACCGCACCGACCGCCCGCCCCAGTTCAGGCGAAACAGCCCGCCCTCGGCGTCGATGATCTCTGTATGGATGCCGCGCCGCCGCGCCTCATTGACGATGATGCGGGCATAGGGGTTCAGATCGTGGTCGTCGGTCGGGCCGACGAACAGGGCCTCATTGATCGGGTTCTTGCGCTTGACCCCGAAGAAGGACACGCGACGAAACCCCAGCTTCTCGTACAGGGCGATGGCCTGGTCGTTGTCGTGCATGACCGACAGATCCATGTGGGCCAGACCCTGGGTCTTGAAATGCTCGGCCAACCGCCGGACCAGGGCCTCGCCGACGCCCGGCTGGGTCGCCTGAGGATCGACCGCCAGACACCATAGCGAGGAACCGCACTCGGGATCGTCGAAGGCGCGCGCGTGATTGACTCCCGTCACCGTGCCGATGACGGCGCCCGTCGTCGCATCTTCGGCGACGAAATAGGTGATCGTCCGGTCGTCGCGATGGGACCAGAAGAAGTCGGGCGGGACCGGCACCATCCTGCGCTTGGCGTAGATGTCGTTGACCGCCTGGGCGTCCGCCTCCGACGTCAGGCGGCGCACGGTGAAACCTTTCGGCTGGCGACGGCCGGCGCGATAGGTGGCCAGCTCCAGCCGATAGGTGTGCGACGGGTCCAGGAACAGCTCCTGCGGCGCCTGGGCCAGCAGGACATGCGGATTGCGGACGTAGAAGGCGATGTCGCGCCGATCCGGCCCTTCGGCGCGCAGGGCCTCGACCAGGGGCTCGGCCGTCTCGAAGGTCTGGGCGAACAGCAGCCGGCCCCAGCCGCAGTCCAGCACGGCGTCCGGCCTCGGTCCGTCGCCGGACTGCACCGGCGGCTTCAGCCCCTCGTGACGCAGCCGCTTCAGCCGGTGCGCCTTGGACCGTTCGGGTCGAACGTCAGACGCCATGCTGTTGCATCCACATCTCGAGTACGGCGACCTGCCACAGCTCCGACCCGCGCAGCGGCGTGATGTGCTGGGTCGGATCGGCGAACAGGGTGTCCAGATACCCCCTGTCGAACAGACCCCGGTCGCGGGCGGTCTGATTGGTCAGGGCCTCGCGCACCATCTCCAGATACGGACCCTGGATGTATTTCAGCGCAGGAACGGGGAAATAGCCCTTCTTGCGGTCGATCACCTCGGACGGGATCACCAGACGCGCCGCCTCCTTCAGCACCCCCTTGCCGCCCTGGGCCAGCTTATGCTCCGGCGGAATCCGGCCGGCCAGTTCGACCAGCTCGTGGTCAAGGAACGGCACCCGCGCCTCCAGCCCCCAGGCCATGGTCATGTTGTCGACCCGCTTCACCGGATCGTCGACCAGCATCACCTGGCTGTCCAGGCGCAGGGCCTGGTCGACCGGCGTATCGGCGCCCGGTTGGGCGAAATGGGCCTCGACCAGGGCGCGGCTGACGTCGGTGTCGGCCATATAGGCGCCGTTCAACTGGGTCTTCAGCGTCGCATGGCTGCGGTCGAAAAAGGCCTTGGCGTAGGTCTCGACCGGGTCGGTCGCCTCCATCATCGGCGGGTACCAGTGATAGCCGGCGAAGACCTCGTCCGCCCCCTGGCCCGACTGCACCACCTTGATATGTTTAGAGACTTCCTGGCTCAGCAGATAGAAGCCGACGTTGTCGTAACTGACCATCGGCTCCGACATGGCCCCGATCGTCCCCGGCAGGGCCTCCATCAGCCGCTGGTGCGGCACGAAGATCTGGTGGTGTTTGGTCCCATAGTGTTTGGCGATCAGGTCGGAATAGACGAACTCGTCGCCCTTCTCGCCATTGGCCTCTTCGAAGCCGACCGAGAAGGTCAGCAGATCCTTCTGGCCCAGCTCGGCCAGCAGGCCGACGATCAGGCTGGAGTCCACCCCGCCCGACAGCAGTACGCCCACCGGCACGTCCGCGACCATGCGGCGCTTCACCGCCTCGCGCAGACTGTCCAGCACCCGGTCGCGCCAGTCCTCGGCGGTCAGGGCCGCGTCCTCGGCATGGCGGGTCATGTCGGGCCGCCAGTACAGCCGGTCCTTGGCCGTACCGTCCGCCTCGATCACCCGGATGGTCGCCGGGGGAAACTTCTTCACCCCCTTCAGTATGGTGTGCGGCGGCGGCACCACGGCGTGGAAGGTCATGTAGTGGTGGAGGCCGACCGGGTCGATGGTCTTGTCCACATCCCCCGCCGCCAGCAGGGCCGGCAGGGTCGAGGCGAACCTCAGCCGCTTGCCGCTCTCGGCCAGATACAGCGGCTTGATGCCGAACCGGTCGCGGGCGATCACGGTGCGGCCTGTGTCCCGCTCATGCAGGACAAAGGCGAACATGCCCTTGAACCGTTCGACACAGGCCTCGCCCCAGGCCTTCCAGGCCTTGATGATCACCTCGGTGTCGCCATGCGAGAAGAAGCGGAAGCCCAGCCCCTGCAGCTCTTCGCGCAGTTCCGGATAGTTGTAGATGCAGCCGTTGAAGGCCAGGGTCACGCCCAGGTCGGCGTCCACCATGGGCTGCTGCGCCGCCTCCGACAGGTCGATGATCTTCAGGCGACGGTGGCCCAGCCCCACCGGGCCGCGCATTACGATGCCGGACCCGTCCGGTCCCCGGGGCGAGAGCGCATCCGTCATGCGTTGAACGGCGCCGGCGTCGGCCGGGCGTCCGTCGAAATTGATCTCGCCGCTAAGACCGCACATGGGGCCTCCTTGAATTGTGGATGCAGCGGGTACAAATGGTTCGTGTACGAAAGAGTTCAACCCTATGCGTGATTTTTCAGCGGTGCCGTTTCGAGAGGAGCCGACAGAGCCCATGACGTCTCTGGTCCGCTCCGTCCGGCGAATCGCCCAGGCGATTGACGTCCGATCGCGGGAAGTCGCGCGCCTGACGGGCCTGACCCTGCCCCAACTTCTGGTGCTGCAGTCGATCCGCGACCTGGGCGAGGTCAGCACCAGCGCCATATCCCGCGACGTCTCCATGTCGCCGCCCACGGTGGTCGCCGTGTTGGACAAGCTGGAAGCCAAGGGGATGGCCGTGCGTTACCGCTCAACGATTGACCGTCGGATCGTCCATGTCCGGCTGACAGAGGCCGGGCGGGACGCCCTCGCCTCCTCGCCCGGCCTGTTCGGCGACGGCTTCATTTCAGGTTTCGGCCGATTGTCGGCGGACGACAGGGCGGCGATGGCGACGGCCGTGGATCGGCTGGCGACGATGATGCAGCCGCGCCCGCCTGCGTTTTCAGAAGACGGCGAAAGGGGCTGAGGACAACCGCCGTCAGCCGCCGCGCCACTCGCTGAGCAGCCTGCCGCTCGCATCCTCAAAGGCCACGCGGTCCAGGCGAACTGCGCCGATACAGACCGGCCGCTGATCGGGGCCGGCGGCGCGGCAGCGGATGGCGCGGCCGTCGGCGAAGGCGGCCATTCGCCCTTCCAGCACCAGCCGGTAGCCGTCGGACGGCGCCGCGGGCGGCTGGTCCCCTTCGCCCCTCACGACGTATTCATAGGCGCGACCGTTGCGGCGGCCGGTGCGCGGACCGTCCTGGTCGAAGACCGCCGCCAAGCCCACGGTCTGAGGGGACGGGGCGACGGAGCCGCCGGCCAGGGGATCGCCCTGGACGCCGGGACACCCTTCGGTCCTGAGCCAAGGACGGGTCACCCAAAAGCCCTCGACAGCCTCCCAGCTGTCGGCGCCCCCGGCGATCAAGGCTGAATCGGTCCAGTCTCCTGGAGCCAGCGTCAACTTGAGGGTGCGACGCCGGTCCCCCCAGGCCCAGCGGGCCAGGCCGCCGCCGGACACAGCGTCCCCGGCGGGCGGCGGAGTGGGCCCCGTACAGCCGAAGACCTGTCGCACCGAAAAGCGCCGACCGACCAGATCGGCGCCGCCGGGATCGCGGCCCGCCGCATAGGCCGAAGCGGCCACGTCCATCGCCTGCAGCAAGCTCGCCCGGTCCAGGGTCGGCGCAGGCGCGACCGAAACGACCGGGGCCTGGATCTGGGTCTGGGCCTGGGTTTGAGACGGAGCGGCTTCAGGCGCCGGCTCCTCGCGCTGGCAGCCCGCCAGGACGGGACCAAGGAGGAGGACAGACGCCGCGAGCGCGACGACCGACGGGCGAGGCGACGCGATCGGTTCGAGCATGAAACAAGCCTAGCATAGGCGCGCACGCTTTTGGGGCGATCTTGCGAAAAAGGTTGACGAAGGGCGCGGAGAACGGTCTGCACGGCCTATGACTTTCGACCAGATGGTTGCCCTGGCGGTGCTGATCGGCGTGGTCGGCGTCCTGATCCACGGCAAGCTGCGCGCCGACGTCGTCGCCCTGAGCGGCGCGGCCGTCCTGCTCTTGCTCGGCGTCGTGCGGCCCGTCGAAGTGCAGAGCGCCTTCGCCAGTCCGGCCGTCATCGCCCTGGCCGGCCTGTTCGTGATCGCCTACGCCATCGAACTGTCGGGCCTGCTGGGCCTGCTGATCCGGCAGGCGACCGGTCTGGCGGCCCGCGTCGGGGCCCAGGGCATCTGGATCGTCATCGGCCTGTGCGGCGCGGTCGGGGGCTTTTTGAACAACACCCCGGTGGTCGTCCTGGCCGCGCCGGTGATCCGCGACGTGGCCCAGTCGCTGAAGCTGTCGCCCAAACGTTTTCTGATGCCGCTAAGCCACGTCACCGTCATGGGCGGGCTTCTGACCTTGATCGGCACCTCGACGAACCTGTTGGTCAACGACATGGCGCGCAACGCCGGCCAGCCGGTCTTCGGCCTGTTCGAGATCACGCCGGTGGGTCTGTTCATCGCGATCATCGGCGGCCTGTGGCTCTATTTCTTCGGGGCGCGACAGCTGGGTCGTTCCGTCGCCCAGGACGAGGCCCAGGCCGCGCGGCTGGCCGAGATGGAGGCGGCGCGACGACGCGCCGAGGCCGAGGCGGCGAAGCGGCGCAAGCGCATCATCCCCTTCGGTCTGCCGCGCCTGGGCGAATCCCGAAATCAGGCGGACGGGTCGGGGGACGCCCATCTGGGCGACGTCACCCTGTATGAGGCGGCGGACCGCCCCTTCCGGCTGCGCCCGGCCATGATGTCCCTGGCGGTCTTCGTCCTGGTGATCGCCTCAGCGGCCCTGGGCTGGGCGCCGATCGCCGCCTCGGCCTTCGCCGGGGCCGTGGCGCTGATCCTGCTTCGGGTCATCACGCCGGAGGAAGCCTACGCCGGCCTGAGGCCGGAAATCCTGCTGCTGATCGCCGGAATGGTGGTGGTCGGAACCGCCATTGAGGTGACCGGCCTCGCCGCAGCCGGCGCTGAGCGACTGATCGACGTCATCCGCCCCATGGGGCCGTTCGGCGCCCTGGTCGTGCTCTATGGCGTCACCCTGTTTGCGACGGAGCTTCTGTCCAATGCGACCGTAGCCGTGCTGATCACCCCCATCGCCGTCGCCCTGGCGGAAAGCCTGGGCGTCGATCCCCGGCCCTTTCTGGTCGGGGTCATGATGGCCGCCTCTGCCGCCTTCGCCACCCCCTTCGGCTATCAGACCAATGTGCTGGTCTTCAACATGGGCGGCTACAGCTACATGGACTTCGTTCGCGTGGGGCTTCCGCTGAACCTGGCGACCTGGGTCGCGGCCATGGTGGCGATCCCGATCGTCTTTCCGTTCTGATCAAGCCTCAGGCTGCGGCGGCGTAGATCCGGTCCAGGGTCCGGGCCACCTCCACCAGCCGCTCGACCTCAGGGTCGTATCGTTTCCCTTCCGCCAGGGCTTGAGCCCAGGCTTGAGCGGCGCGGCCGCCCCAGTCGTCCGGCGGCGACGCCAGAACGCGCCGCGTCACCCCTTCAAACGCCGTAGCCTCGAAATCATAGAAGGAGCCGCCGAGATTGCGCAGGGCCGCCCCGCCCCGCTCGCCGTAAAAGGCCGCTTCGATCACCGCGTCCTGGCCCGCAGGCAGTCGCCATGAACAGGCCAGGCGGACCACCGCGCCGGATTTCAGGATCAGGGTCGCGACGGCGTAGTCTTCCGCCTCCTTGCGACCAGCCAGGGGGCGACCCTGCCGCCGCAGATTCGCCTCAACCCCCGCCACCGCGTCATCCAGCAGCCACAGACACAGATCGACCAGATGGACGCCTAGATCCATGACGCATCCGCCGCCAGAGAGAGCCGCGTCGTAGAACCAGGGCTTGTCCGGCCCGTAGGCGTTATGGAAGGTCAGATCGACCGCGTGAATGCGGCCCATAACCCCTAACTCAAGCTGGGTCTTCAGAGCCTGAACGGCGGCGGTGAACCTGTAGCTGAGGTCCACCGCCAGCAGCCGGTTCGCGCGGCGGGCGGCGGCGATGGCGGCCTCGGTCTCCTGCGCGTTCCGGCCCAGCGGCTTCTGGCAGAAGACGGCGACGCCGGCGTCCAGGGCCCGTTGCGCCTGATCGGCGTGAAGCGCGCTGGGTGTGGCGATCACCAGACCGTCAAGATCCTGGGCCAGCAGATCGTCGAGGTCGGGGCAGACCGTCGCGTCAGGGGCGAGAACCAGGGCCTCGCGCGCCATGTCCGGGTCGGGCTCGGCGACGGCGACCGCCTCGATCCGGCCGGCGTCCAGCATGGCCGCCATCCGATGCCGCCCGATCCAGCCCACGCCCAGGAATCCCACGCGCGGGCGACGCAGTTCAGACGACGCGCCGCGTTGCAGAAGCAGATCGGTCATCGCATCCTCACCACCGCCTTGAGGAAGCCGTCCGGTCGGTCGCGGGTGGCGTCCAGCGCCTGGTCCAACTGTTCCAGCGGATAGGCGTGGGTGATCAGGTCGTTGAGGTCCAGCTGCCCTGAGCGCACCGCCTCCACGGCCTCGCGCACCCCTTCAGCATAGACGGCGGGATCGCGCTCATGGGCGTTGACGACATCCAGGCCGCGCCAGTTCCACAGCTGCATATTGATCTGCCGCGGGCCGTCCTGGTGATAGCCGGCGATGACCAGCCGACCGCGTTCACGGGTCAGTTCGGCCGCCAGGTCCAGCGGCCAGGCCTTGCCGACCGCCTCGATCACCACATCGCAGAACCGCCCCTCCGTCAGTTCGGAGACCCTGGCGATCAAGGCGTAGTGGTCGTCCAGCGCCAGGGTTTCGACCGCCCCCATGCGACGGGCGACGTCCAGAGAATAGGGCCGCCGGGAAAGGGCGATGACGCGGGCGCCCGCATCAGTCGCCAACCGTGTCAGGATCGCCCCCAGAAAACCAATTCCGACGATGGCGACGGTCTGACCGGGCGAGATCCCGCTGCGCCGAAAGATGTTCATGGCGCAGCCCAGGGGTTCGCCCGCAAACGGCAGGCCGTCCAGTTCGGACGGCAGGGGCACCACCGCCGCCTGATCGGCGACGTCATATTCGGCGAAACTGCTCTGGGACAGGGCCGCGACCCGGTCGCCGACCGCGACACGCGATACGCCCTCGCCGACCGCATCCACGACGCCCCACCCTTCGTGGCCCAGCCCGCCGGGCGGCGTTGGAAAGGTCATCCAGTCCGGCCCCGCCCAAGGCGTCAGATTGGAGGCGCAGACGCCGCAGCCCTCCAGCCTGATCCGGACCTGACCCACGCCGGGTTCAGGCCTGGGCACGCGCTGCACCTCCAGTTGACCGGGGCCTGTGACGACCGCCGCGCGCATGGTGTGCGTCTGGTCAAGAACCTCTGTCATCGTCTTCCTCATTTGATCGCGTGATCTGATCGAGAACGGCGTCCGGCGCGACGTCGCGGCGCAGCTCGTCCAGGTGCGGGTCCGTCTCCGAAAGTCCCGCGTGCGCGGCGAGGCGACCGACCAGATCAATCAGCCGGGTGATTTCGTGTTCGGCCAGCAGATTGATCTGCAGATCCAACTCCGCCCGCCCGTGCTCCGCCGCCGCCATCCGGTTCTGGCTGATCAGGACGAAGGTCGACAGGAAGATGGCCTCCACGGAGGCGGCCATGGCCAGGACGACCAGGGTCTCGTCGAAACGCCACGGCTCCGGAGCCAACAGGTTCCAGAGGATCCAGCCGCCGAAAATCAGCAGGTGCAGCAGCACGAACCCCATGCTCCCCGCGAATCCGGTGATGCGCTGGGCGAGCCGTTCCGGCCATGGCGCCGCCTCGGCCGCCTCTTTTCGCTGCGCACGCATGGCCTCGATATTGCGCCGCAGAACCTCCGCCATGTCGCCGTCGGCCCGCACCTCAGGCGCTGAGGGCCGGACGGTCGCTGACCACAATCGGGCGATCGGCGTCGAACCAGTTGATGGTGCGGCGCAGACCGTCAAGCAAGGCGGTGGTCGGGCGCCAATCCAGGACTGCATCGGCCTTGGCGATATCCGGACGGCGACGCCGCGGGTCGTCGGCGGGCAGCGGTCGGTGGACGATTCCGGAGCCGGAGCCGGTCAGATCAAGAATGACCTCGACCAGTTCGGACACCGTCAGCTCGACCGGATTGCCGAGGTTGATCGGTCCCGGCTGCGGTCCCTCATGCTCCATCAGGGCGATCAGGCCGCCGATCATGTCGTCCACATAGCAGAAGGACCGGCTCTGGCTGCCGTCGCCATAGATGGTGATCGGCGCGTCCGAAAGGGCCTGGGTGATCAGGTTGGAGACGACCCGACCGTCGGCCGCCGACAGGCGCGGCCCATAGGTGTTGAAGATCCGCGCCACGCGAACCTCGGCTCGCCCCGCCCGATCATAGTCAAAGACCAGGGTCTCGGCCGCCCGCTTGCCCTCGTCATAGCAGGCGCGCGGGCCGATCGGATTGACGTTGCCGCGATAGGTTTCCGGCTGGGGATGGACCTCCGGATCGCCGTAGACCTCGCTGGTGGAGGTCAGCAACAGACGCGCGCCGGTCTTCTCGGCCAGTTGCAGCAGGTTACGAACCCCGAGGATGCAGGTCAGCATCGTATGCTCCGGATCCTGCTGATACTGCGGCGGCGAAGCGGCGCAGGCCAGGTCGTAGATGCGGTCAAACCGACGGGCGGTGATCCGCTCCGGCAGGGGGTCGACGATGTCGTGGCGCACGAACTCGAACCGCGGCTGTTTCATTGCGTCCTTGAGGTTCGCCAGGTCGCCCGTCTGCAGATTGTCGAGGCAGACGACGTGGCGACCTTCCGCCAACAACCGGTCGCACAGGTGCGAACCGAGGAAACCGGCGCCGCCGGCGACCAGGACGGTGCGGGTGTCGGATATGGACTTCATAGGTCGGTCCTTCGTCTTGGCCCGTAGAGCCGCGATCAACTCACGCTCCAGAGTGTGGGCGCGGTGGGAGGGGGTGTGTTCTGACAGGATGCGACGGCGCGCGGCCTCGCCCATCGCGCGAGCCTGATCCACAGGCGCGGACAGCGCCTCGATCACCGTCTCGGCGTCGTCGGCCAGCAGGATCTCCTCGCCCGGGGTGAAGAGCGTCTCGATGCCAGGCCAGGCGTCCGAAATGATCGGGCAGCCGCAAGAGCCGGCCTCGAACAGCCGGATCGAGGGGCTGTGCCCGGCCGCCCGCATGTCCGCGCGAGTGACGTTCAGGGTGAAGCGGCTGGCGGCGTAGAAGGCGGGATGGTCGGCCGGGGGCAGATGGTCGATCCGCTCGACATTCTCGGGCCAGTCGATGTCATCGGGATACTGAGGGCCCGCCACCACGAAGCGACGATCTGGCATACGCCGGGCCGGCTCCAGCAGCAGACGCTCCAATGTCGGCTGACGATCCGGGCTGTAGGTGCCGAGGTAGGACAGATCCCACCGCGGAGCGGCGGCTTGCGGTCGATAGGCCTCGGGGTCCGCCGAACAATAGAGGGCGCGGGCCGCCGGCGCGCCGTGGTCGCGCTCCAGACGCTCGAGCATCGCCCCGCCGGTGAAGGAGAAATAGATGTCGTAGTTCGCAATCTGGTCGGCTCGCAGATAGTCGCAGTCGTCTTGCGCCAGCCGGGCCAGGGTCACAGGGGTATCGATGTCGTAGAAGGCCACCACGCCCGTCGCCGTGCGACGCGCCCACCGGCCGACCTCGATCCCCTCGGGCACGTATGAGCCGACCAGGACGGCGTCTGCGCTGCGCACCTCGTCGGCGAAACGCTCCAGATCCTGCAGATCCGAATAGAAGTCGAGGCGGCAATAGTGCGGATCCGACACATCGCGGTGCGCCGCATACCAAGGCGTTTCCCGCTCCAGGAACACCACCTCGTGTCCCCGGTCCGCGAAGGCGGACAGCAGGGCGCGGAAGGTCACGGCATGGCCATTGCCCCAGGCGGACGACAGGCTGAGCCCCAGCACGACCAGCTTCATGCCGCGCTCCTTTCGCGGCGCGCCGCAAGCCGTTCGCGGAACAGGGCGTCCACCGCCTCGGCCCGCTGGGCGTAGGTATGGTCGGCCAGGACGCGGTCGCGCGCCGCCCGGCCGATGGCCTGCGCCCGTTCCGGCGTCAGGGCGGCCAGATGCGCCGCCACGTCCTGGCCGTCGCGCGCCACCAGCACTTCGACGTCCGGTTTCAGAAACTGTTCGACGCCTTCCCAATAGTCGGTGATCAGGCAGGCCCCGGCGCCGGTGGCCTCGAACACCCGCGTGGCGGGCGAGAAGCCGACCTCGGCCATGCTGTCGCGGGCGACGTTCAGCACCGCCAGGGGCGTACAGTTGAAGGCGTTGTGCTGGGCCGTTCCCACATGACCGATGGTCTGGACGTTCGCCGGCATGGCCTTGTCGGCCCAGCCGTTGCCGCCCAGCAGAAACCGGCGTTGCGGCAGGGCGGCGGCGGGCTCCAGAAAGAAGGTCTCGATCCGGCGTTCCCGATCCGGCAGTCGATTGGCCAGGAGCGCGAGGTCGGCGGAGAAGCCGGGGTCCGGCTGGACGGGATGATGGGTGGCGGGATCGAGCGCATTATAGATCGGACGGCAGTCGCGGGCGCCGAGCGCTTGGAACGCCTGCACGACCGGAGCGCCGCCGCCATAGGTCAGGACGTGATCAATCTGCGGCAGGACCCGCCGCAGCGGATGATCGGGCGCGGCCTTCACCTCCGCCAGGGTGGCGGGGGCGTCCACGTCCCAGTAGACGGTCAGGGCGTCGGGGCGCGCCAGGTCGAACACGCCCAGCAGGACGTCGTCGAACACGCCGACGCCGGAAGCCTTGACCACTACGTCGGCCTCCACGGCGCGCGCCATGGCTGTCTTGCAGCCTTCGACGGTGTTGTCCCACACCACCACCTCAGCCCAGTCCGGCGCATCAATGTCGCGATGCTGCTGCCGGTCGAAGGCGTCGGGTTCCAGAAACAGGATGTCCCATCCGCGTTCGGCCAAGGCGCCCAGCAGGCCGCGATAGTAGGTGGCCGCGCCGTTCCAGTAGGACGACAGCAGGCTGGAGCCGTAAAAGGCGATCTTCATTCCGCAATCTCCATGACGGGGTGGAAGGTTGGAGCGGGATCGGCGGCGGGCGCGCCGAGCCGCCCCAGCACCGCCATCAGTTCATCGACCCGGTGTGCGCAGGTGTGGCGGGCGCGGATTGCCGCCAGTCCGTGGTCGGTCAGTTCCGCGCGCAGGCCTGCGTCCGACTTGACCGCCCGGAGCGCCGAGGCCATTTCGCTGCCGGACCGCACCATCAGGAAGTCACGACCGACCTCGAACAGGCCCTCGCTGTCCGTCCACGGCGCACTAACCAGAGGGATTCCACAGGCCAGGGCTTCGAACACGCGAATGGTCGGAATGCCCGGAAGCGTCTCGACGTAGAAACGGCGCGGGACGTGAACGGTCGCCAGGCGGCGCGCGAACACTTTCGGCGCTGCCGCATTGGGCAGCCAGCCGTGATAGCGGACGTCGTAGCGGTCCAGCAGCCGCCGCGCCGCCTCGGGATAGCGGACGCCGTAGAGATCAAGTTCAAGGCCGCTCGCCGCCGCCGGGGCGAACAGAAATCGCTCCAGTTCCGCGGTCCGCTCCCCGTCGCCCCAGTTGCCGACCCAGACCAGTCCTTCCCGGCGCTGCTGCTCAAGCGGAGGATGGAACAGGCGGACGTCGGCCGCCTCATGCCAGACGAAGACGCGATCGCCCCAGCCCCATCGGCGGTACACCGCCGCCAGGGTCTCACCGAAGGCGAGCACCCCGTCATATTCCGACAGGTCGAAAGCCTGCATGGCCTCCGGTTCGCTGACGGCCCGGTGGTGGGTGTCGTGAAACAACAGAGTAAAGCGGCCCCGCCCCCGCGCGCGACCGACGGCCGCCACCAGCGCCGGATCGTTCCATTCATGCACGATGACCAGGTCCGCCCCGTCCAGCGCCCGATCCACATCAAGGGGCGGATGGAAGCGGCGGCTGACCAGTTCGGGATAGGCCTGCCGATAGGGCGCCAGTCCTTCTTCGCCATGGTCCGCGACCAGATTGGCGCGGCTCCAGGCGTCGTGCGGCTCCCACGCCTCGACCTGATGGCCGCGGGCGATCAGTTCGCGCAGCACCCCACGCAGGAAATGCGCATTGCCGTGGTTCCAGCACGACTCCAGCGAATGGGTGAAATAGACGATCTTCACGCCGCCGCCTCCCCGAAAGGGGCGCGCTGGGCCAAGGCCTCGGCATAGACGGCCAGGGTTCCCTCGACCATGGCCTCGAGGCTGAACTGTTCGGCGCGCTCGGCCGCCAGCCGTCCCAGGCGGCGCGCGCGGTCGGCGTCTTCCAGCAGTTCATCCAGAACGACCGCCAGCGCGGCGTCGTCTTGCGGAGAGACGAACAGCGCCGCCCCCTCCCAAAGCTCGCGGAAGGTCGGAATATCGGCCAAGACCAGGGCGCATCCCGCCTGGGCCGCCTCCAGAATGCCCAGCCCAAAGGGCTCGTAAAGCGACGGGGCGCAGAAGATTGACGCCAGTCGAAGCCTTTGCTGCAAGTCGGTGGGGCTCAGCGCGTCCAGGGCCTGGATCCGGTCCAGATGAACCGACTGACCGTTCGGTCCTTCAAGCGGACCGGCGGCCTCGACCCGGCCCCGCATCCGTCGGGCGGCCCGTTCGAGGGTCGCAATATTCTTGCCCTCGTCCCACAGCCGGCCCGAGGTCAGAACCTGCCGGCGCCGGGGAACCGGGCGGGTTCCAATGGGACGGCGGCCGTTTCGAACCGTAGCGGGCAGGACGCCGTAGCGCGCCGCCGTCGTCTGCATGAAGGCGAAACTGGGGGCGATCAGACGGTCACAACGCCGGTAGCCCTGGGCGAGCCGCTCCGTCCGCCAGGCGAAATCCTCCGGCAAGGCCGTTCCACGCACCGCGTCCCACCAGGTCGCCACGCAGGAGTGACAAACCCCGACCACGGGCGCGCCCCAGTCCTCGTCGCCCCGCAAGGCGGGGCTGTTAAGGTGCACCAGATCCACGCCGTTCTGGGCCGCCAAACCGCGCAGGGCCCGCGCCGTCTGGTCCAGCGGGCGGGGACCGTCCGCCAGCCAGTCGAGCGTCCCCCCCGCATCGACCAGCGTGAGCCCCTCAATCTGTTCGGCGGCTCGTCGCTGGGCGGGACGGGGCGCAGGGCCCGACACGGCTAGGGTGATGCGGACGCCGCGCGCCGACAGGCCTTCCGCCAGATCCAGCGCATAGGTCCAGACGCCGCCCACGGCGTCGGTGGTCATCAGCACGTGACGGGGGACCAGACTCATGCCGCCGCCGAGCCGATGCGGGCGTCCAGTCGCCGTTCCGCCCGCAGCCAGTCCGCCAGGTCCGACACGCCCGGCCGCCAGGGCTTGACCGCGCCCAGCCCCAAGGCGCGATGGGCCGCCGAGGCGTCGGCGACGAAGTAGCGCTGATCCCCGGCCCGCCAGTCCTCAAACTGCAGTTCGGCCGCGCGGCCGATCAGCCGGTCGATATGAGCGATCAATCCCCTCAGGCTGACGGCGTTCTCAGGCCCGCCGCCCAGGTTGAAGGCGCGGCCCGACACGGCCTCGATCCGCTCCCAGGCCGCGACATAGGCGTCGACCGCGTCGGACACGTCCAGAATATCGCGCACCTGCCGGCCGTCGCCGTAAAGGGTTATCGGGGCGCCTTCCAGCGCCCGGATCAGGAAATGGGCGACCCAGCCCTGGTCCTCCGTACCCATCTGACGGGAACCGTAGATGCAGCTCATCCGCAGCACGCAGGTCGGCACGTCGTAGCTGCGGGCATAGTCCAGCACATACTGATCGGCCGCGCCTTTGGAGCATCCGTAGGGCGTGTGGAAGTCCAGCGGCCGCCGTTCGTCCACGCCCCGAGTCCGCAGCGCGGGCTCCGTCGGCAGCCAGGCCTCGTTCTGAACGGCCAGTTCGATGTCGCCCAGATCGCCGTAGACCTTGTTCGTGCTGGCGAAGACGACCGGAGTGCATCGACGGCGCGCCGCCTCCAGGACGTTGAGCGTCCCGATCAGATTGACGTCGAAGTCGGTGCGGGGATCGACCAAGCTGGTCGTCACCGCCACCTGGGCGGCCAGGTGGAAGACCACGTCCGCCTGGGCGACCGCCGTCTCGACCGCCTCGGCCTGGCGGACGTCAGCGGTCAGGTGCCGGACCTGTGCGCCGTGGCGCAGCAGCAGCCATTTGAGGTTTCCCTCCACCCCCCGCCGCGCCAGGGTGTCCAGCACCACGATCTCATGACCCTGGCCGGCCAGTCGGTCGGCGAGGTTGGAGCCGATGAAACCGGCGCCGCCCGTGATCAGGACGCGGCTCATGCGACCAGCCCCCGACGTTCCAGCTCGCCGCGCGCCTGATCAACCCGGTCCTGGGCTTCCTGGCGCGCCACCCATTCGGCCAGTTCCTCAAGACCTGCCGCGAAGTCCTGACGCGACTCATAGCCGAGTTCCTCGCGGGCCTTCGTCAGATCGGGAATATTGTGGCGGATGTCGCCTGCCCTGGCCTTGTTGGTGATCAGGGGTTCGATATCCGGCCGCCCCATCGAGGCCGCCTGCAGCCGCGCCACGTCCTCGACGGTGCGGTCCTCCCCAGAGCCGATGTTGAAGACCTGCCCATTCGCGTCCGGCTTCTCCAGCGCCAGAAGGAAGGCGCGCGCCACGTCCGAGACATGCACGAAGTCGCGTCTCTGACGGCCGTCCTCGAACACCATCGGCGACTGACCGTTGGCGATGCGGGAGGCGAAGATGGCCAGGACGCCGGTGTAGGGATTGGAAAGGGCCTGCCCCGGCCCGTAGATGTTCCAGAGCCGCAGGGCGCAGCTTTCCATCCCGTATTGGGCCGTCAGGGTCAGGGTGAGCCGTTCCTGAACGAATTTGTTGATCGCATAGACGCTCTTCAGCGCCGGCGACTTGGTCTCTGGCGTCGGCACGGGGATCAGCGCCCGCCCTTGGTCGTCCGTGGGGTCCCATGAGCCGTCCGGGTTGCGGGCGCCGCGCACCACCTCCTGACGCAGATCGCCGTCTTCAGTTCGGTACAGGCCCTCGCCGTAGATGCTCATTGAGGAGGCGACGACCACCCGCTGCACGGGCTGGTCGATCAACTGCTGGAACAGCACCGCCGTGCCGTAATCGTTGACCGAGGTATAGCGGTCGATCGCATACATGCTCTGGCCGACGCCGACCTCCGCGGCGAGGTGAACGACCTTGTCCACCCCCTGAAGCGCCGCCCGGACCCGGTCCTCGTCGCGAATGTCGCCGACCACCAGTTCGACCTCGGGGTCCAGTTCGTCGGGCCGCGCGCCAGTGGGGTGAACCTGCTCGATCAGGCTGTCCAGCGCCCTCACCCTGTGGCCTTGTTCAAGCAGGGATCGGGCGAGATGACGGCCGACGAAGCCCGCGCCGCCGGTGATCAGGACAGTGTTCGCCATGGGGATCTCCGGCTCAGCGCTGCACGAACTTGGAGAAGCGGCTCGTTTCGCCGCCGCTCGTATGGTCCTGCGCAAGCAAGGCCAGGTCGCTGTCTTCGAAGATGCGGAAGAAGTCGTCCCAGGAGATCTCCTCCAGCGCCTCTTCCTTGTCGCCGAAGTCGAACCTCAGCACCCCGCCGCCGTCGGCGTCGGCCGTGCTGGCCACGCGAGAAGGCCTGGCGCCGCGGGCCTCGGCCCAGGCGCGGATGTCGTCATGATCAGTCAGGCGGTTCGCTTCGGACATGGTGCAGCTCCGGCAGGTTCACCCGAGCAACAGCTTCTTCTACCCATCTGTTCCGATATTCGGAGCGTTCAATTTTGAACATATTGCGCTAGCACTTCCCTTTCCGCCTTTTCTTTCAATGTTCAAAATTCGACACAAGAACATATATCGTCCGCTTCGATCCTTGATCTGACGGATACTTGGCCATTTCACGGAACCAGGAGCTTTGTAGATCCTTCCTCTTGCTGCGGCCGATCGGGTCGCGGAACGGCGAAGGGACCAGCCAATGCAGCGAAAATCCGTTCGGATCGGCGTCGTGGGCGTGGGCAACTGCGCTTCGTCCTTCGTGCAGGGCCTGGCCCATTACGCGGCGGCCCCCAGCAACGCCCCTCCGCCCGGGCTGATGAACGTCGAACTCGGCGGTTATCGTATCGAAGACATGGAAATGGTCAGCGCCTTCGACATCCATGCGGCCAAGGTCGGCCGCGACCTGTCGGACGCCGTCTTCGCCCCGCCGAACAACACCTTCCGCTTCGCCTCCCCCGGCCCCTCGGGCGTCACCGTCCAGCGCGGACCGACATTGGACGGGATCGGCCGATACATGATCGACGACCTGGAAGAGAGCGCCGCTCCTCCCGTCGATGTGGCCCAGGCCTTACGCGACAGCGGAACCCAGGTGCTGGTCTCCTACCTGCCCGTGGGATCGCAAAAGGCCACCGAATATTACGCTGAACAGGCGCTGCGGGCCGGCTGCGCCTTCGTCAACTGCATTCCGGTCTTCATCGCTTCGGACCCAGCCTGGGCGAAGCGCTTCAGCGACGCCGGACTGCCCCTCGTCGGCGACGACATAAAGAGCCAGGTCGGCGCCACCATCGTTCACCGAGTTCTGGCCAATCTGATGCGTGAGCGGGGCGTGCGCGTGGATCGCACCTATCAGCTCAACTTCGGCGGCAACTCCGACTTCAAGAACATGCTGGAGCGCGAAAGACTGACGTCGAAGAAGATCTCCAAGACCCAGGCGGTCACCAGCCAGTTCGAGACGCCGCTGGCCGACGACGACGTCCATGTGGGCCCCAGTGATTTCGTCCCGTGGCTGACCGACCGCAAATGGGCGCACATCCGTCTGGAGGGCACCACCTTCGGCGACGTGCCGATCAGCATGGAGGTCAAGCTGGAGGTCTGGGACAGTCCCAACAGCGCAGGCGTCGTCATCGACGCCGTCCGATGCGCCAAGGTGGCGATGGATCGCGGCGTATCCGGGCCTCTGATCGGGCCGTCCAGCTGGTTCATGAAATCCCCCCCGGAACAGTTCACGGACGAGGAGGCGCGCGAGCGGACGCTGCGTTTTATCCGCGGCGACGAGCCCGCCCCTGCCCCGCGCGCCGCTCGCCTGGTCTCGTGACGATCATCCACCTGATCCGACACGGAGCCCACGACCTTGTGTCCCGACGGCTTTGCGGACGCACTCCTGGCGTGGGTCTGAGCGACACAGGAAGACGTCAAGCCGAGGCTTTGGCGCGCGTCCTCCCCCGACTTGATCGGGTGCTGACCAGCCCCCTGGACCGGACGCGAGAGACCGCCGCCGTGATAGCCGCCGCCCACTCTGGGCGGCTCGAAGAGGAAACCGCCTTGAACGAGATTGATTTCGGGGACTGGACCGGCCGGGATTTCGCCCAACTGGACGCCCTGCCCGAATGGCGCCGGTGGAACGCCGCTCGAGACCAGGGGCGGGCGCCGAACGGAGAGTCGATGCTGGAGGTCCAAGGCCGCCTGTCCCGCTGGCTGGAGACGATGGCGGCCGCCGACGCCGGAGCCGTGGCGGCGGTCAGCCACGCCGACGTGATCAAGTCGGTCGTCGCCCTGACTCTGGGGCTTTCGCTGCGACACCACGATCGGTTCGAGATCGCGCCGGGCTCGATCACCACCGTCTCGGCGACGCCGGAACACCTGTCCCTTCTTCGCCTGAATGAGGTTCCGCATGGCTGAACTCAGCGCCGCGCAGGTTCGCGCTCGGGTGGCCGAACTCGGCCCCTGGTTTCACAATATGGAGCTGAAGGGGGTTCGCACCGCGCCGGATCACTTCCTCCACGACTATCCCGCCAACAAGTTCGCCCGCTTCGCCCATGTGATCCCCGATGATCTGAGCGGCCGCAGCGTGCTCGATATCGGCTGCAACGCCGGCTTCTACTCGCTGGAGATGAAGCGGCGGGGGGCGAACCGGGTGCTGGGCGTCGATTTCGACGACCGCTATCTGGACCAGGCGCGGCTCGCCGCCGAGGTCGAAGACGCGGATATCGAGTTCCGCAAACTGTCCGTCTACGACTTGGCCAAACTCGGCGAACGGTTCGACCTCGTCATCTTCATGGGCGTCCTCTACCACCTGCGCCACCCGCTGCTGGCGCTGGACCTGATCCACGAGCACGTGGCCGACGACCTGCTTCTGTTCCAGTCGATGCAACGCGGCGCAAACGACATCTTTGAACCCGAAATCGACTACGACTTCAGCCAGACGGCCCATTTCGACCGGCCCGACTATCCGAAGCTGCACTTCATCGAGCACCGCTACGCCGGAGACTGGACCAACTGGTGGGCGCCCAACGCCTCGGCCAGCGCGGCCATGCTGCGCAGCGCGGGGTTCCAGGTGCTGGATCGACCGGAGGAGGAAGTCTTCCTGTGTCGCCGCACAGAACGGCCGACCGAGGCCGGCGCCGTCTATCCCGCCCGCTCGCCCCTCAACGGCCATGACAAGACCAAGGAGCCGCGCCGATGATCGAGGCCGTCAAAATCTGGAACGAACCGAACAACAAGTCCCACTGGGACCCCCTGCTGGACCCCGAATGGGCGCGTTTCGCCGAGATGACGCGGCTGACCGGGACCGCTGTCCGGGCCGAGAACTCCACGGTGACCCGCGTCCTGGGCGGGATGTCCCCCATCGACCCTTCCTTCGTTCGGCGACTGGAGGAGATGGGGGTGATGGAGGCGATCGACGTGGTCGCCGTCCATGGTTTTCCCCTGGACTGGAACCTGTGGCCCATCGACGAATGGCCCGCGCGAATTGACGAGATCAAGGCGGTCACCGACAAGCCGGTCTGGGTGACGGAGGTCGGGGTCTCCGCCTTCGGCTCCGAAGAGGTTCAGGCCTGGGGTGTGAAAAAGACCGCCGAACTGCTGATCGGCAAGGCGCCCCGCATCCACTGGTACAGCCTGTACGACCTGCCCCGCACCTGGGAGGCCACGACACGGCATCGGGAGGCTGAGGGGTCGTCCTACTACCGGCACTTCCACATGGGCCTGTTGCGCGAGGACGGCTCGCCCAAGCCGGCGCTGGAGGCCTTCCGGCCCTATGCGGCCGACATGGGGGTCTGCCAGTGGTTTCACTTCCAGGATCACAGGCTGGACGATGCGGTCCGATGGCTGAAGGGCCTGGGCGTGCGTCGGCTGCGCACCGGCCTATCCTGGGCGGACCGTTATCGCGACGGCGCCCTGGATTGGTTCGACCGGCAGATGGAGACCTTAGCCGATTTCGACGTGACCGTGACCTTCTGCTTCACGCCCGAGCATCGCGGCTTGGAGCCCCACCACACCAGCCCGCCGCAGGTCGCCGAAGAGTTCGCAGACTTCTGCGCCGAGATGACCGCCCGCTATGCGCCGGCCAGACCTCAGGATGCGGCGATCAGCCCAGCACGGCTGATCGCGTGATGCGCCCGGCCTCGTCTGCAGACAGGCGACGCCCCCGCCCGAAGTCGGCGGCGCCCGGTCCGGTCGAGCCGAAGGTCGCGAAGCGCGCCTCCTCCGGCTGAAGCATGGTGCGCGGATTGCCGTCGCGCCCCGTGTACCACATCTCCGTCCAGCCCTGCCGGGCGATGTGGTCATCCATCCAGCAGTCCAGAAAGGCGGCCGCGCCGACGTAACGGGGATCGCCGTATCGCCCATCGGGAAAGGCGCTGGACGGCCGCCAGGGTCGGCCCAAAAAGACCGAGCCCGGACGAACATCGGCGTCCTTGGTCAGGCGGCAGTCTTTGAAGACGAAGCCGAACGGCTGATCGATCGGGGTGCTGGGCGCGGTGACGTAACCCTCGATCGGATCGGCCGGACGTGTGCGCGATCGGATTTCGCAGCCTTCGAACCAGGCGCGCCCGCCGCCGAAGATGAAGTCATAGCTGCCCGTGATCAGACAACGGTCGAACAGGGTCGATCCCGCATCGGGGAACAGGGTGTCCTGGTAGCTGAGGATGTCGCAGGCGCGCACCACCGCCCGGTCGGAGCCCTTGTCCATCATCAGGGCGACCGCCTGAGGGCCGGCGCCGTTGTGAGAATGCAGGCCGTTCGACTTGGTCATCTCCGCCAGGCCGTCGAAGGCGTTGTTGATCGTCAGGGTCTCGGCGTGAAAATCCGGGGCGCGGACGAACAGAGTCGCAGTGCGGAAGGTGCCCCAGGGCCGCCCGTCCGGCGCCGCCAGACCGGAGGCGGCCAGATGGTTGATCACTGAACCGCTGCGGTCTTCACCGATCAGATGGACGAAGGGCTTGTCCACCACCACCTGTTCGGTCCAGATCCCGCGCGTGATCAGGATGCGGAACGGCCGCGTCCCGTTCGCCGGGGCGGCGGCGATGGCGGCCGACAGGCTGGAATAGGCCGGGGCGGCGAAGGTCCGCCCCGAGGCGGGTTTGGCGACCACCGCATCATAGGCCCGCGCCCTCGACCAGGCGGGCGGACCGACCGTCGCGAGCGGCAAGGCGGCGCCGGCGGCCAGGACAGAACGACGATGAAGCAGCGGGTTCATGGCGTCTCCGAATGAAAAGCGGGCGCCGACCGGCGAACCGGCCGACGCCCATCCTCGGGAGGGGAGAGGATGACTAGAAGCTGTAGCGGACGCCGAAGTTGTACTGCCGGCCGGTGTGCGAATAGACGTAGATGCTGTCGCGACGGCTGTCCGTATATTGCTCGTTGAAGGCGTCGGTCAGGTTCAGCCCTTCGAACGTCAGCTTGATGCGGTCGTTCAGGGCGTATGAGGCCGAGGCGTCCACCGTGACGATGTCGCGCACCCCGTCGATGTCGTTGGTGCTGGTCCCGCTGGGCACGGCCGTCAGATAGCGGTCGCGGTAGGCGGCCGAGACGCGGGCGCTGAACCGATCGTCCTCATAATAGAGGGTGGCGTTATAGGCCGTTTTCGACAGGCCGATCAGGTCGTTCTCGACAAAGCCGGTCGGGGACCGCGACGAGATATAGCTGATCTTGGAATCGACCAGGGTGACGTTGAAGATGGCGTCCAGATTGTCGAAGGGTCCCGGCAGGAAGCTGAACGGCTGCTGGTAGCTGACTTCGATCCCCTTCAGCGGACCGCCCTCGGTGTTGACCGGCTGGCTGAACAGGAAGACGTCGCTGGGCGAGACCCCCAGGCCGTTCAGCAGTTCGAGCGGCAGACCCGACTCATTGAACGGGCGCGAGGTCCTGGACGTCTGAATGTAGCTGTCGATGTCCTTGTAGAACAGACCGACCGACAGCAGGGCTTCCGGCGCGAAATACCACTCGGCCGAAAGGTCGTAGGTGGTGGCCCGGATGGGGTCCAGATAGGGGTTGCCCGAGCTGACGCTGAAGACGCCCACGGTGCTGAGGCTGCCGCCGGGCGTGACACTGCCCAGGTTCGGGCGGGTCATGACCTTGGCCGCGCCGAAGCGGACCAGGAAGTCCGGCGTCACTTCAGCAGTGACGTTCAGGGCGGGCAGGACGTCGTCATAGTCGCGGTCCACCGTCGTCTGCTGCGCCGCTCCGGCGACCAGCTGATAGCCGGTCGAGCTCTGTTCCGTCTTCACATAGCGCACCCCCACGTCGCCGCGGATCGGCACGCCCGCCAGTTCGGTGCTGAAGTCCAGTTGCAGATAGGCGGCCGAATCCTTCTCCGTCACGCTGCGGATATTGCCGCGCGCATTGCTGTTGGACGCCCCGCTCAGCTCGAACAGGCCCGTGTTGCTGTAGATGTCGAACAGGTCCGCGAAGGCCTGAAGGTTCGGCGCGATCCAGCTGGTGACCGTTCCGGCCGGCGCGTCCAGGTTCCGGCCGAAGCCGCTGACCAGTTCGGTCAGGCTGGCCAGGGTCACCCCGGCCGGCAGCTGGGGCACCACGCCTTCGTTGACCCGCGCCAAGGCCCAGGAATCGAACTCATATTCCTTGTAGTTGACGCCGGCCTTCAGGGTCAGGGACGGATTGAAATCATAGCCGGCGTCAAACTGGGCCGTCTTGATGGTGTTGGTCACGCCCTGAGGCCGCAGACGGATTTCCGAGCGGGCGGCGCCGAAATTATAGGCCAGCGGATCGGTGACGTCATAGCCGAAGCCGATCAGCGGCGCGTTCCGGTTCTCACGGTAGTCGTAGAAATAGTTGTCCGAATTCTCGCGGTTCAGGATGACCGTGGTCTGGATCGGATTGTCGAAGTCCGACTTGGAGTAGCCGACCAGACCCTTCACCCGGAAGCGATCGCTGAAGTCGTGCTCCAGGCTCAGCGTCGCCTGGGTGTATTTGGTGTCCAGCTCGTCAAAGCGGGTTTCGGTCTCCACATCGACGTCGTCGAACAGACCATAGACCATGTCGCCGTTCGCATCGATGACGCCGTCGCGAACGATGATTTCAGGCCGGCCGCCCTGGGAGGCGTTGCGGGCGAAGGACAGGGCTTCCAGCCAGTTCTCCTGCCGCGTCGCCTTGAAATCGGAATAGAGGAGATCAAGGTTGATCAGCGTCTGTTCCTGCGGGCGGAACTGCAGCGAACCCGTCAGGCCCAGCCGCTCCTGATCATGGGTCAGACGGCCGTAGCGGGGAAAGCGCGGCGAATAGACGTCCGCCCGGCGCGCATCGGCGAAGGGTGAAGCCGGATTGTATCCGCCCGCCTCGGTTCCGTTCAGCCAGCCGCCGGACCCGTGGCCTTCCTCCAGCAGACGCCGCTTGGTGTAGGCGACCGAGACCAGGGCGCCCAGGCGGCCGTCCATCCAGGTGTTGCTGGCCAGGGCGGCGAACCGGGGGTCCCATTCCTGCGACAGATCATTGTAGCCGTATTGACCCGACAGGACCAGGTTGGCGCCGGCGTAGTCGAAGGGCCGGCCGGTCTGCAGATCCACCGTCGCCCCGAGCGAGCCCTCCTCCGTCTCGGCCGAGGCCGTCTTGCGCACGGTGATGCTGTTGAAGAGTTCCGAGGCGAAGACGTTGAAATCGAAGGCGCGGTTGCGGTTGGCGCCGCCCGAGCTGTCGGTGCCCGAGGCCGTGCTCTGACCCTCCACGCCGTTGATGCGCACACGGGTGAACTGCGGTCCCAGGCCGCGCACGGTGATCTGTCGGCCCTCGCCGGCGTCGCGGGCGATGGAGACACCCGGCACCCGCTGGATGGATTCCGCCAGGTTTGCGTCCGGGAAGTCGGCCATGTCCTCGGCCTTGATGACGTCCACGACGCCGTTGGCGCGGCGCTTGGTCGTCAGGGCGCTGCTGAGCGAGGCGCGGAAACCGGTTACCACAATCGAGTCGACTTCAGAGACCGGATCCTGCGTCTCATCCCCCTGGGCGACGCGGGTGTCGCGGGCGAGGACGGCGGTCCGTCCGTCGTTGGACGCGACGACGAGGTTGGTGCCGGCGAGCAGTCGGTCCAGGCCCTGCTGCACGGTAAGGACCCCCTGAACCGCGCCGGTCTGCTGCCCCGCCACGGCGTCAGAGGACGCCAGGAGCTGGAGATCCGCCTGCCGGGCGAAGGCCGGCACGCCGGTCGCGGCGGGCTGGGCCGGCACGTTGAACTGCCGCGTCTGGGCGTGGGCGGCTCCGGCCGAAGCCAGGGCGATGGTGCTGACGGCGATCATGAGCGACGCGCGAGCGTCGAATTGTGGCGCGAATGGCATGCGCAGGCCCTCCCTTTTCTGTTTCCTGTTCCCGGACCCTTCTGACGAGGGTTCCATTCAAGCGATGATCAGGCGCGCACTTTCCGTCACGCGCCCGTCATTTTTCTTCTTCAGCCGCCCAGAACGATGACGGTGTCGGAAACCTGGACCGATGCGCCGTGCGCGACGGCGACCGCCCGTGCGAAGCTGTCGGGCTCGTTCGTGCGGAACCAGCCCACCACGCGGCGCCCCTCCAGGGCCGGGTCGCTGATGATGATCTTGCGGCTGTTGTAGCGATTGAACTCGGCGGCGGCGGCGGCGACCGTGTCGCCGTCAAGCACCACCTGACCGTCGCGCCAGGCCAGGGCGCGCTCCGCCTCCAGGGGGCGGCTGACGGGACGCGCCGCGCCGGCCTTGTCGCCGATGAAGACCTGTTCGCCCGCCTTGACGCGCCGCCGCGCGCCGCCGGGGTCGTCGACGCTCCAGACCTCGACGACGCCTTCGGTCACCATGACCTGGGCGCCGATGCTCTTGCGGCGCACGGAAAAGGCGGTGCCGACCGCCTGCACCCGCACCGCGCCGGCCTCGACGACGAAGGGGCGGGCGGCGTCCTTGGCGACCTGGAACCAGGCCTCGCCGCGCTCGATCGCGACCTCGCGGCGGCGCGGCTTCAGGCTGACCTCGACCACCGTATCGGTGTTGATCGCGGCCAGAGAGCCATCCTCCAGGGGCACCCGGCGGATCTCGCCCAGACGAGTGGACAGTCGCTGGCGTTGCAGGGCCGAGACGAAAACACCGCCGGCCGTCAGCGAGGCGGCCAAGCCGGCCGCCCCCGCCAGGACCCAGCGCCGGGCCGGCCGCCCTGTCGGCGTCCCGGGTTCAGCCGCCTGGGCGGGCGCGGCGGCTAGACAATAGGCGGCCTGCGCTCGCGCCAGCGCTCCGCGGTGACGCCGATCCTGGGCCAGCCAGGCCTCCAAGGCCGAGCGTTCGCGATCCGGCAACGGGCGATCCAGCTTCACCGCCCAGGCGGCCGCTTCCGCGTCGATCGGATTCAGGTCGGAAGCGCTCATGCCTTGCGCCTCGTCATGGCCGGCGCCTCCTCGGCGGCCAGGGCGGCCAGGATCGCCTTCAGCCCACGCGCGGCTTCGTTCTCGACCACATTCTCGCTGACGCCCAGTCGGCGTGCGATCTCCCGCTGCGACAGACCCAGAATGCGCCGCATCTCGAAGATGCGCCGGCATCGGTCGGGCAGACGGCTGATGATCTGCATCACGCGTTCAAGTTCCTTGCGCCCGGCCGCAATACGCTCCGGAGACGGTTCGTCCCACTCGATGTTCAGACCGTCGATTTCCGTCACGGTTTCGAACCGAACGACGCGTTGCCGACGCAGCTGTTCGAGAACGATCGACCGGGCGGTCTGGAAGAAGTAGGCGCGGGGGCTGCGGATGCGGCCTGGATCGTCCAGATCGACCAGTCGGCAATAGGCCTCCTGGATCACATCGTCCGTTTCGGAGGCGGCGACCAAGGACTGGGCAAGCCAGCGGCGGACGTCCGCCTCATGCGGCAGAACCTCGCGCGCCAGCCAGCGCACGGCCTCGTCGCTTGGAATGCTCAGTCTGGTCGCCACAGGCCCCTCCATCTGATGACGATGAGCGGCGCGACCGTTTCCGTCAAAGGCCGCCGAACGAGGGAAAAAAAGTTCGACGGCCGAAGGCCCCCGATCAGCCGTTCTCCGCCGACCAGACGGCGTACAGATCAAGCGCCCGTTGCGGCGAGGTGATCCACCAGGAATAGCCGTTGCGCCGCCCGATCGAAATCTCGTTCACGTCGTCGTGGATGGTCTGGTCCTTGTCGCCGAAGATCGGCCGTCCGGTCACCAGATCATAGTTGCGCGACCAGATCGGACCGGCGCCGGGCTTTTCGATCAGTTTGCGGCCCTGATCCGTCATTTCGAACGACTTGTCGTAGACCCGGACCGCCTCCAGCCAAGCCGCCGCGCCGCGCACGGCCGCCTTGACCTCGGCGGAAGGGTTCGGCTCGCGCATCAGGAAGATCAGGATGTCGGTGGTTTCGCCGCTGGCGATGGAGCGAGGCTCATAGTTGCGGGCGCTGGTCGGAACCAGACGCATCGGCTCCACCTGCTGAGGCCAGCCCAGCAGGCGATCGCCCTGACGCACCTGGGCCGCCAAAATGACTTCGACCGCCTTGTGCGTCGCCTCCCCTGCACGGGACTTCAAATCATTCGAAACGAAGTCGAAGCCCTCGCGTCCCTGCGACACGTCCCGCAGCAGCATGGCGGCGTTGGCGACAGCGTTGTCGTTGAAGGTGATGGAATCGTGGAAGCCGCCTTCCAGAGGCCAGATCTGCGGCCAGCCGCCGTTCGGATATTGGGCGTTCAAGAGATAGCGCACGCCGCGCTCGATACTGGCGCGCCAGGCGTCGCCCTGGGCGCCGGGGGCGTGGGCCGCGACCTTGGCCAGGAAGCGCATCTCAGTCCAGGTCGCCTCATTGTCGAGGGTGCCGACGAAGGTCCAGAACCGGTCCGCGGGCGCGTCGAAATTGGCCGGATTCTGCTCCATGGTCTCGGCGTCGTTCGAGAACCGCTGACCGGGCAGACGGGCGATCGTCCGATCCTGATTTTTGCTCCGCCCGCCGGCCGGCGTCTGGAAGCTGACGATGGCGTCGGCGATCCGGCGGGCCTGCGCCGATCCGTACCAGTCCGACGGTCGGTCCAGAGGCATGTTGTACTGGCTGGGCCCCACGGCCTGAGGCGGCGGCGGCGGAGTCGCGCCAGGCGGCAGTTCGGCGGCCAGAGCCGCCCGGTCCGCCAGATGCTGGGCCTGGGAACGAGCCAGATACTCCACCCAGGCGCCGCGCTCCCCATCCGGCAGGGCGCCGATCCGATCAATGGTCAGACCGACGGCCGGGGTGTTCAGGCGAAGAACCTCGGCCTCAGCCGGCGCTCCGGCCATGGCGGCCAGGGTCAGAGCCCCCAGGGCGGTGAAGGATCGGGTAAAGACAGAACTCACGAGCGTACTCCCAATATTTTGGGAAACACTTCTACATAATGAAACATGAGACGCAACCGCCCGCCGTTGGGCGGCCCCTGCGCCGTCACGCCACGATCAGAGTGCGATCCAGGGCGGAGACGGACTTGGCTCCCGTCAGGGTCATGGCCACGCGCATCTCCTTTTCGAACAGATCGAGAAGGTCGCCCACGCCCGCCTGCCCCCGCGCCGCCAGGGCGTAGATGAAGGCGCGCCCTAACATCACGGCGTCCGCGCCGAGCGCCAGGGCCCGCACCACGTCTAGGCCGTTGCGGATGCCGGAATCCACGAGGATCTTCAGGTCGCCCTGAACCGCGTCGGCGATGGCCGGCAAGGCCCGCGCCGAGGAGAGAACGCCGTCCAGCTGACGCCCGCCATGGTTCGACACAACGATCCCGTCGGCGCCGAAGGCCACGGCGTCGCGCGCATCCTGGGGGTCCAGGACGCCCTTGATGATCATGGGGCCGTCCCAGGCGTCGCGGATCCACTGAAGATCCTTCCACGAGATCGAAGGATCGAAATTGGCGCCCAGCCAGCCGATATAGTCGGCCAGACCCGTCGCCTTGCCCAGATATCGGGACACGTTGCCCAGGTCGTGCGGCCGCCCCCTCACCCCGACGTCCCAGGCCCAGGCGGGATGGGTCATGGCCTGGATCATGCGGCGCATCTCGGCGTTGGGCCCGCTCATGCCCGAATGGGCGTCGCGATAGCGGGCGCCGGGGGTGGGCATGTCGACGGTGAAGACCAGGGTCTTCACCCCCGCCGCCTTCGCCCTTTCCAGGGCGTTCTTCATGAAGCCCCGATCGCGCAGCACATAGAGCTGGAACCACATCGGCCGGTCGATGGCGGGCGCCACCTCTTCGATGGGGCAGACCGAGACGGTGGACAGGGTGAAGGGCACGCCGCGCGACGCCGCCGCCCGGGCCGCCTGCACCTCGCCGCGCCGGGCGTACATGCCTGTCAGGCCGACCGGCGCCAGGACGATCGGCAGACGCAGGGTCTCGTCGAACAGTTGCGTCTCCAGGCTGAGGCTGGACATGTCCTGCAACACCCGCTGGCGCAGGGCGACGTCGCTCCAGTCCTCGACGTTGCGGCGCAGGGTGTGTTCGGCGTAGGCGCCGCCGTCGATATAGTGAAACAGGAAGGGCGGCAGCTTGCGCCGCGCGGCCTCGCGGTAATCGCTGGGCGACGAGATGATCATGGGCCTGTCTTACTGGAAGTTGGCGAAGGCCCCGCCGTCGACCAGCAGGGCGGCGCCGGACATATAGCCCGCCATGTCCGAAGCCAGGAAGGCGACCACCGAGGCGATGTCCTCGGGCCGGCCCAGCCGACCCAGCGGAATCCGCCCTTCCATATAGGTCCGCTTGGCGGGATCGGACAGGTCGTCCTTATTGATGTCGGTGGCGATGGTGCCGGGCAGGACCGAGTTGCAGCGAATGCCGTATTGGCCCAGGGCCACGGCGCAGGACTGCATCAGACTGTGAACCCCGGCCTTGGTCGGGGTGTAGTGGGTCTGCATCTCGCCGCCGACCAGGGCGGAGATGGAGCTGATCGCCACGATGGCCCCGCCGTCGCCCTGCTTCACCATCTGGTTGGCGGCGGCCTGGGTCATGAAATAGGCCCCGTGCAGATTGACCTCCATGGTTCGGCGCAGGGTCTCGACCGGCATGTCCAGGAAGGCGTGGAAGGGGCAGATCCCGGCATTGGAGACGAAGACGTCCACCCGCCCCAGGGCCTGAACCGACCGGTCGATGAAGTCGGCGGCGCTGTCCGGCAAGGCCACATCGCCGTCGACGGCGACGGCCCGGCGGCCCAGCCGCTCGATCTCGGCGACGACATCTGCGGCGGCCTCGGCGTCGCGAAAGGTGTTGATCGCCACGTCTGCGCCCTGGCGCGCGGCCTCGATCGCGGTCGCCCGGCCAATGCCTCGCGACGCCCCGGTGATCAGGACGACCTTGTTCTCAAGCAGCATGGGGGCTCCAGCGGTTCTGTGGGTTTGGATCAGGTTTTGGGCGACCAGCCGAGGTCGGCGCTGATGGCGTCAGCGGCCTCCGTCACGGTCTTGGTCAGTTCGCTCATTCGCGCGTCGGACATGTATTGAGCGGCCGAGGAGACGCTGAGGGCCGCGACGATTCGGCCGTCGACCGAGCGGATCGGAGCAGCGACGCAGCGGATCTGGTCTTCGTTCTCCTCAAGATCGAAGGCGTAGCCCTTCTGGGCGTAGCCGCGCATCCGCTCCAGCCAGACGGCGCGCGCGGCCGAGTCGAACTTGGCGTCCGGCTCGGCGTAGAAATCGATCCACTCCGCCTCGGTCTTGTCCAGGATCAGCGCCTTGCCCAGGCCGGTCGAGGCGATGGGGTGACGTTCGCCCAGGCGCGAACCGATGTTGATGCGGCGACGCCCGGCCACCTTGTCCAGATAGAGGGCATGACGGCCGTCCAGCACGCCCAGATGCACCGTGTCGTCCGTGGCGGCCGACAGCTGCTCCAGCCAGGGCCGGGCGACGCGCGGCAGATGCATCTGCTGGCTGGCGGCGTGCCCCAGCTCCAGCAGTTTCGGCCCCAGGGAATAGCCCTCGCGCGGCCGGAACGACAGCAGACGACGCTCCACCAGGGCCGAGGCCAGGCGGTGGGTGGTGCTGCGGGTCAGATCCAGCTTTTCCGACAGTTCGGCCAGCGGCAGGGAGCCTTCGATCAAGGCGTCGATGACGTCCAGACCGCGCAGCAGGGTCTGGCTGCCGGACGCCTTGGCCCCCGCCTCTTCTTCACCTGCGACCTGCATGGTCTTGATTGACGCCGTTCGTCCCATTTCGTAATCCTCATTCTCAGAATGTAGCAAAACGCGCAAGTCGTCCAAAGCTATGCAGGGAACCTTGGCGTGTCGCAGGGAGGAAAGCCAGTGAAATCCCGAAATATGGGAGCGGATCGCCGCTTTTTGGCGGGTCCGCAATGAGCCGCCTGCCCCGGATCAAGCATGTCCGCGCCTTTGTCGTTAAGAACGACGGGACCGGCGGCGGCGCCGACTATCACGATCAGGGCGACGGCCACTGGATCGACGACCATATCGCCACGCCTATGGCGAAATATCCCGAGTATCGTCAGAGCCGCCGCAGCTTCGGCATCAATGTGCTGGGCACGCTGGTCGTCGAGATCGAGGCCGAGAACGGCGTCGTCGGTTTCGCGGTCACGACCGGGGGCGAACCCGCCGCCTATATCGTCGAAAAACACCTGGCCCGCTTCCTGGAAGGCCGCGATCCGTCCGAGGTCGAGAAGATCTGGGACCAGATGTATTTCTCCACCCAGTATTACGGTCGCAAGGGTCTGGTGGTGAACGCCATCTCGGGCGTCGATCTGGCCCTGTGGGATCTGTTGGGCCGACTGCGCCAGGAGCCGGTCTTCGCCATGCTGGGCGGGGCCGTGCGCGACGAACTGACCTTCTACGCCACCGGCGCGCGCCCCGACAAAGCCAAGGAATTGGGTTTCATCGGCGGCAAGATGCCCCTGCACCACGGCCCTGCCGAGGACGAGGAGGGCCTCAAGAAGAACCTCGCCGAGCTGGAGGCCATGCGGAACGCCTGCGGCGACGACTTCTGGCTGATGTTCGACTGCTGGATGGCGCTGGACCTGAACTACGCCACCCGCCTGGCCCATGAAGCGCACAAACTGGGTCTGAAGTGGATCGAGGAGGCGCTGAGCCCCGACGACTACTGGGGCTATCAGGCGCTGAAGAATAACGCCCCCAAGGGGATGCTGGTGACCACCGGCGAGCATGAGGCGACCCGCTGGGGCTTCCGCATGCTGCTGGAAATGGAATGCTGCGACATCATCCAGCCGGACGTCGGCTGGTGCGGCGGCGTCACCGAACTGCAGAAGATCTCCGCCCTGGCCGATTCCAGAGGCGTGCTGATGATCCCGCACGGGTCCAGCGTCTATTCCTACCACTTCGTTATCACGCGCCATAACAGCCCGTTCGCCGAGTTCCTGATGATGGCTCCCGGCGCCGACGAGGTCGTGCCCATGTTCCATCCGCAGCTGATCGGCGAACCCGTGCCGGTCAACGGCAGGCTCAAGGTTCCCGACACGCCAGGCTTCGGCGTGGAGCTGAACCGCGACATCGCCCTGCACCGCCCCTACGCCCGCTAGTCGAGAGTCCCCCCGTCTCATGAAACTGCTTCGCTACGGCCCCAGGGGCCAGGAAAAGCCCGGCCTGCTGGATGCGGAGGGCCGCATCCGAGACCTGTCCGGCGTGGTCGCCGACATCACGCCCGACCAGCTGTGGGGTGAAGGTCTGGCCGCGCTGAAGGCCGTCGATCCCGCCGGCTTGCCGGTAGTCGAAGGTCAGCCGCGTTACGGCGTGCCGGTGAACGGCGTGCGTAAATTCATCGCCATCGGCCTGAACTTCGCCGACCATGCCGAGGAATCCAACCTGCCCATTCCGTCGGAGCCCGTCGTCTTCGCCAAGGCGGTGTCCTGCCTTCAGGGACCGAACGACACGGTCGTCATCCCGCGCGGCTCTGAGAAGACCGACTGGGAGGTCGAGCTGGGCATCGTCGTCGGCAAGCGCGCGTCTTACGTCGAACAGGCCGACGCCCTGGATCATGTGGCCGGCTATGTGCTGATCAACGACGTGTCCGAGCGCGCCTTCCAGACCGAGCGTGGCGGCACCTGGGACAAGGGCAAGGGGTGCGACACCTTCGGTCCGGTCGGCCCCTGGATCGTCACCCCCGACGAGGTCGGCGACGTCCAGAACCTGGACATGTGGCTGGACCTGAACGGCAAGCGGATGCAGACCGGCAACACCCGGACCATGATCTTCGGCGTCGCCGAGATCGTGTCCTACGTCAGCCAGTTCATGACGCTGGAGCCGGGGGATCTGATCACCACCGGCACCCCGCCCGGCGTGGGCCTGGGCCAGAAGCCCGAACCCTTCTACCTCAAGGCCGGCGACGTGATGGAGCTGGGCATCGACAAGCTGGGCAGCCAGCGTCAGGCCGTGGTCGCCTGGTCCAGGGATCTGGTCGCATGAGCGCCTATGAAGGACGTTTTGCGGGCCGGGCCGCCGTCGTGACCGGCGGCGCCTCGGGCCTGGGCAAGGCCGCCGCCGCCCGCATCGTCGCCGAGGGCGGCCGGGTGGTGCTGTGGGATCTGAACGCGGACACGCTTAAGGCCGCCGCGACTGAGGTCGGCGCCGTGACGACCGTGGCCCTGGACGTGGCCGATCCCGAGGCGGTCGCGTCGGCGGCCGAGATCTCGAACGCGGCGCTGGGCGGCCGCATCGACATCCTGGTCGCCTCCGCCGGCGTCACGGGCGCCACCGCGCCGGTGCAAGAGTTTCCGATCGACAGCTGGAAGCGGGTCGTGGACATCAATCTGAACGGCGTCTTCTACTGCTGCCGCGCCGTCGTGCCCTTCATGCTGGCGAACGGCTACGGCCGGATCGTCAATGTGGCCTCGGTCGCGGGCAAGGAAGGCAATCCCAACGCCAGCGCCTATTCGGCGTCAAAGGCGGGGGTGATCGGCTTCACCAAGTCTCTGGGCAAGGAATTGGCCGGCAAGGGCGTCATCGCCAACAGCCTGACCCCCGCCACCTTCGAAAGCCCGATCCTGGAGCAACTGCCCCAGAGCCAGGTCGACTATATGCGCTCCAAAATCCCCATGGGCCGCCTGGGCGAGGTCGAGGAAAGCGCCGCCATGGTCTGCTTTATGGCCTCCGAAGAGTGCAGCTTCACCACCGCCTCGACGTTCGATACGTCTGGCGGGCGCACGACCTACTGAGTGCACGCGGTGGGCTCGGATCTCCGCATCGTCGATTCCCACGTCCATCTGTGGGATCTGTCACGGGCGCGCTACGGCTGGCTTCAGGACGATCCCCTGCCGAACAATCCGGCGGGAGACATGTCGCCCATCGCCAACGCGAACTATCTGCTGGACGACTATCTGGCCGATACGGCCGGCTGGCGTGTGGAAAAGATCGTTCACGTCGAGGCCGGCCAGCCGGTAGGCCGGCAACTGGCCGAAACAGACTGGCTACAATCGCTCGCCGATGACACCGGTTATCCACACGCGATCGTCGCCGGCGCCGACATGCTTGACCCACACCTGGACGCCCTGCTGGAGGCTCACGCCGCCCGCGCGAACGTACGCGGCGTGCGCCAGATCGTCTGCTGGCACGAGGATCCGCTGAAAACCTATACCGACCGAGACCTGTTGCGAGATCCGCAGTGGGTGGCAGGCTTCGCGAAACTGGCGCGGCACGGCCTGTCGTTCGACCTCCAGCTCTATCCGTCGCAGATGGCGACCGCCGCCATCATCGCCGCGCGTCACCCCGACATTTCGATGATCGTCAATCACGCCGGACTGCCGACCGACCGCGACGCGGCGGGAATGGAGCGCTGGAAGCGGGGTCTGCGCCTGCTGGCCGCCCAACCCCAGGTCTCGATCAAGATTTCCGGCCTCGGCATCACCGACCGCGCCTGGACCCCCGACAGCATTCGCCCCGTCGTCCTGGAGTGTATCGACGCCTTCGGGACCGAGCGGGCCATGTTCGCCTCCGACTTCCCGGTCGAGCGGGTCCACGGAACCTTCGACGCCTTCTATTCCGCCTTCGACGCGATCACGGCCGACTTCTCGGCCGAAGAGCGCGACCGCCTGTTCGCCGCCAACGCCGAGGCGATCTACCGCATCTGACACCCACCCGCCGAGGCCGCGAAAAGACGGCCAGGCCCGCGAGAAACACCAGGAGAGCCCCAATGGTCATCGAGACCGACGCCGCCCACACCCCCGGAGGTCTGGCCCAGCCCTCAGTTTCGGGGCCTGCCGGTTCCTTGAAGGGCCCGCTGGCCTTCGCCATCGCCTGCTTCCTGATCTGGGGCCTGGCCTATGGCCTGCTGGACGTGCTGAACAAGCATTTCCAGGAGACGCTCAGCATCAGCCAGGCCGACAGCGCCTGGCTGCAGATCGCCTATTTCGGGGCCTATCTGCTGCTGTCGATTCCGGCCGGCATGCTGCTTCACGCGCGGGGCTACAAGTTCGGCATCGTGTCGGGCCTGGCCGTCACCGCCGTCGGCGCCCTGCTGTTCATCCCGGCGGCGGGCGCGGGGGCCTTCCTGCCCTTCGTCGGCTCGATGTTCGTTCTGGCCGCCGGCCTGTGCATTCTGGAAACCAGCGCCGACACCTACGTCAACGTCTTGGGCGATCCGGCCAAGGCGTCTCAGCGGCTGAACCTGGCCCAATCGTTTAACGCCCTGGGCGTCTTCTTCGGGCCGCTGATCGGCGGCGCCGTCTTCTTCAGCCCGACGACGACCCAGGCTCTGGGCGGGGCGACCCGCTCGATCCAGATCGTCTACGGCCTGATCGCCGTCGGGGTGATCCTGTTCGCCCTGGCCGTCTGGCGCGCCCGCCTGCCGGAGACTGGCCTGTCGGACCACGGCTCGGCCGAGGGCGACGTTCCCGCCCTGCCCCTGTCGAAACAGCCGCACTTCGTCGCCGGCGTGATCACCCAGGCCCTTTATATCGGCGCCCAGGTCGGCATCGGCGCCTATTTCATCAATCTGGTGACCCACAACTGGCAGGGCCTGACGTCGCAGCAAGGCGCCTTCATGCTGTCGCTGGCGGCCATCGGCTATCTGGTCGGCCGCTTCTTCGCCACCGCCCTGCTGCTGAAGATCAGGCCGCGCGCCCTGCTGACGGCCTATGGCCTGATCAATGTCGTCCTGACCCTGGTCGTGGCGGCCGGGATCAATATCGTCTCGCCGGTCGCCCTGATCGCCGTCTTCTTCTTCATGTCGACCATGTTCGCGACCATCTTCGCATTGGGCACGACCGGGCTGGGCGCCGCCACCAAGCGCGCCTCGTCCCTGATGGTCATGGCGATCGGCGGCGGCGTGCTGCTGCCGTGGCCGATGGGCAGGATCGCCGACCTCTACGGCGCCAACGTCGCCTTCCTGATGCCTGCGGTCTGTTTCGCGGTCGTCGCCTGGTACGGATGGAAGGGCGCGGGCTTGGGGCTGAAGGCGGAGGCGAAGTAATGGGTTTCCGCGCCGCCCTTCTCGCCTTCACCCTGATGGCCGGCCCCACCGCGGCCTGCGCCCAGACAGTCGCGCCCGTCGCCGTCGCGCCTGTCGCGCCGATCGACCGACACGCCCTGGTCACGCGCCATAATGTGACGCTGACCTCGATAGACCCTCATGCGCCGATCATGCTGGGCAATGGGACCCTGGGCTTCACCGCCGACATCACGGGGTTGCAGACCTTTCCGGAACAGTATTCGGAACTGTCCCCCCTGCTGACCATGGCGCAGTGGGCCTGGCACAGCTTTCCCAATCCGAACGGCTATACCGAACAGGACGGCCTGATCGACGTGCCCGTGCCGGGACGGGGGGAACAACCCTATGCCTGGATGAAGTCGTGGGCGGTGGCCGAGACCCAGCCCGCCTACACCTGGCTGCGGGCCAATCCGCATCGGTTCTCTCTCAGTCGCATCGGCCTGACCTTCGCCGACAGCAGGCCGCTGGACTTCGCCAAGGTCGCTCACACCCGCCAGACGCTGGACCTGTGGTCCGGGGCCCTGACCAGCCGCTTCACCTATGACGGCCAGCCGGTCGAGGTCGTCACCCGCGTCCACCCGAGCCTGGACATGGTTATGGTCGAGATCGTCTCCCCCTTGGTCTCCACGCGAGGCCTGGGCGTTCAGGTCCGCTATCCAAGCGTCGCCCCCGCCATCAATCCCGATCCGACGTCGTTTGACGCCTCGGGAGCCCAAAGCCTGACCGTCGTCGCCCAAGACGCGGGCGACGTCCGCATTCGCCGCACCCTGGACGACACCCGCTATTATTCGGGCATCACCGCTTCCGGTGAGATCGAGCAAACCGGCGCCGACGCCTTTCGAGCGGTCGCCGCTGGTCGCGACCGGCTGACCGTCATGGTCCGCTTCGATCGGCAGGACCGAGCGCCCGCGACACCGGCCTACAGCGCCGGCGTCCAGGCGACGGCCGCCCATTGGAACGGGTTCTGGACCCAGGGCGGCGCCGTGGATTTCAGCGGCTCCACCGATCCCCGCGCACCCGAGTTGGAGCGCCGCGTGGTCCTGTCGCAATACCTCTCGGCCCTGAACGGCGCCGGCGAACTGCCGCCCCAGGAAGAGGGTCTGTTCTCCAACAGCTGGTACGGCAAGTTCCACCTGGAAATGCACCCCTGGCACGCCGGCTGGCAGGCCATGTGGGGCCATGCCGACATGCTGGAGCGGAGTCTGCCCTGGTATGTCGGCCATCTGGACCAGGCCCGCGCCGAGGCCGCCCGCCACCGGGTCAAGGGCGCCTGGTGGCCCAAGATGGTCGGACCCGAGGGCCGCAACAGCCCCAGCCTCGTCTCGCCCTTCATCATGTGGCAGCAGCCGCATCCGATCCTGCTGGCCGAGCTGGTGTGGCGATCTGAGAGGGATCCCGCCGTACTGGATCGATACGGCGAATTGGTCGAGGCCACCGCCGACCTCCTGGCCTCCTGGCCCATAGAACGCGACGGCCGGCTGAACCTGGGACCGCCGATGATTCCGGCGCAGGAAAACTATGATCCCCTGACCACGGTGAACCCCGCCTTCGAGGTCGAGTATTTCCGTTGGGGGCTGGAAACCGCGCAGGCCTGGCGCGAGCGCAAGGGCCAGGCCCGCCGCGCCGACTGGGATCAGGCCCTGGCCAGGATGGCGCCGCCGCCGATGAAGGACGGCCTCTATCTGCCGGTCGAAAACGTGCCGGACTTCTGGGAGACCGCAATGTCCGACGCCTGCCGCAGACACGCTGCGGCGGCTCAATGCAAGAACCGCGACCACCCCTCCTTCCTCATGGCGTACGGCTTCATCCCAGGCGCTCGGATCGACCCGGCCGCCATGCGCCGCACCTTCGAAGCGGTGGAGCGGAACTGGGACGTGCGTCAGACCTGGGGATGGGACTTCCCCATGATGGCCATGACCGCCGCCCGCCTCGGTGAACCCGACAAGGCCGTGGACTGGCTGTTCGCGGACCTGAAGAACAATCAGTGGGGCGTCACCGGCATGACCCCGCGCGTCCATCTGGACGAGCACGCCGACGAGCTGGTGCCCGTCTCGGCCGGCGCCGGCGGAGTCCGGATGGCCGTCAATCCCGACGGCCCCGGCTATCGTCGCGCGGCGGAGACCTACTTCCCGTCCAACGGCTCCTTACTCATGGCTGTCGGCCTGATGGCCGCCGGATGGGACGGATCCAGCGGCCATGCGCCCGGCTTCCCCAAGGAGGGCTGGACCGTGCGGGTCGAAGGCCTGACGCCCGCCCCCTGAACCCGAAAGACAGGATCGCCCCCATGACGACCTCCAGACGCTCCGCCCTGAAGGCCCTGTTGGCCGCCCCCGCCGCCGGCGTGCTTGCCGGCCAGGCCCAGGCCGCGACGACCCAGGCAGGGCCGCCCCAGGCCGGGCCGGCCGGCGCGCCGGTCTTCCCCGCGCCCAACACCGCCCCGCCCATTCATCAGGCCAGCGAGGCGCCGCCGCCCTGGCCGACCTGGGAGGGGCCGGTTCCGACCGACTGGATCGACCCCAAGACCGGCCATCGCATTGTGCGCCTGTCCGGGGACGAGGGCGGCAGCAAGCTCTACTTCTACCGCAACAGCTTCACGCCCCAGGGGGATGTTCTGCTCTTCTCCTCGCCCCAGGGCATCATCAAGGTCGAGCTCGACAACGGCTTTCGACGCTCTGTGCTGGTGGCCGACCCGGACGCAGACCTGATGGTCACGGGCCGCAGGACGCGGACCGCCTACTATACTGTCTCTGATGCCGGCGAAGGCCAGCCCACCGATCGGCCGCGCACCCTGTTCGCCGTCGATATCGACACGGGCCGCACCCGCCGTCTGGCCCGGATCGAACAGGGCCAGTTCAGTTCGATCAACGCCGACGAGACCCTGGTGGTCGGGACGGTGGCCTATGGCGACGCGCCGCTCCAGCCCGACGCCGCCGATCCGCGCAATCGCCGCGCAGGACAGGCCGAGTACGCCGCCGTCGGCCCCGACGGCCGCCCGCTGAACTTCGCCAAGGCCAAGGGCGTGCGGATGCTTCAGCGCTGGGCCGCGCGCGTGCCGATGGAGTTGTTCGTCATTGATCTGCGCACCGGTGAACGCCGCGTCGTCCATGCGGCCAGAGACTGGCTGAACCATCCGCAGTTCTCGCCCACAGACCCTGAGCGCATCATCTTCTCGCACGAAGGGCCGTGGCACCGGGTCGATCGCATGTGGACGATCAAGACGAACGGCACGGACCTGCGCAAACTGCACCAGCGGACGATGAATTTCGAAATCTTCGGCCACGAGTGGTTCAGTCCTGACGGACGCCAGGTCCTGTATGATCTGCAGACGCCGCGGGGTCAGGTCTTCTGGGTGGCGTCCGTGGACCTTCAAACCGGAAAGCGCGTCTATCGCCGGCTGGAGCAGAACAGCTGGTCGGTGCACTTCAACAGCTCGCCCGACGGGAGCTTCTTCGCCGGCGACGGCGGCGACGCGGACATGGTCGCCCATGCGCCGGACGGCAAATGGCTGGTGCTTCTGCGCCCCGAACCGGTGGTCGATCATGACCCCGAAAGCGATCAGGACGACCTGATCTCGGTCGAATATCTGCGGACCGAGCGGCTGGTGGACATGGGCCGCCACGACTATCGGCTGGAGCCCAACGTCACCTTCACGCCGGACGGACGGTGGGTGCTGTTCGTGTCCAACATGCACGGTCGCAATCACGTCTATGCGGCCTCTGTCGCCCGAAACTGAGAGGGCGCAAACCGGTCTTGCCCGGCTAACTCCGCCACGTATTGCAAAATACGAGAAGCTGTTGCACAAAACGGTACGTTGCGCGTCCGATCATGTGCGACGCCATACCAAGAAATGACACCGGTGCCACAGACGCCGGATGGGGAGAGAACAGGATGCAACGGATCAACCTCCGCAATTCGTGCGCCGTCGGCGTATCCCTTGCGGCGCTGTCTTTGGCGCTGCCGGCCGTTGCGCAAACGGCGCCGCAGGAGCCCGTGCCGACAGGGGTCGCCGATCAGCCAGCAGCCCAGGTCGAGGACATTGTCGTCACCGGCTTCCGCTCCAGCCTTCAGCAGGCGCTGAACATCAAGCGCAGCGAGGCCGGCGCCGTGGACGCCATCCTGGCCGAGGACATCGCCGATTTTCCGGATCAAAACCTGGCCGAAGCCATCCAGCGCCTGCCCGGCGTGACCATCGACCGGGTGAACGGCCAGGGCACGACCATTTCGGTCCGGGGCCTGAGCTCGGACTTCACCCGCACCCGCATCAACGGCCTGGAAGCCCAGGCGGCGTCCGGCGGCAGTCGCAACCGCAGCTTCGACTTCTCCATGTTCGCCTCGGAGCTGTTCAACAGCATCAAGGTCCGCAAGACTCAGTCGGCTGAGATCGAAGAAGGCTCCCTGGGCGCCACGGTCGATCTGCAGACCGGCCGGCCGATGGATTTCGGCGGCAGCGGCCTCAACTCGGCCCTGTCGGTCCAGGGCTCCTATAACGACCTGTCCGAAAAGACGGTGCCGCGCCTGGCCGGTCTGTTGAGTTGGACCAATGAAGACCGCACCTTCGGCGCCCTGATCTCTGCCGCCTATTCCGAGCGGTCGCCGATCCTGGAAAGCTTCAACACCACCCGCTGGCAGCGGGGCGACGCGAGCCGGCCCTACGGCGTGGGTCAGAACCTCGGCGGCTGCATCCCTTGCACCACGGCGGCCCAACGCACCGAGGTGCTGAACGCCTTTTATCCGCGCATTCCGCGCTACACCTTCGGCAACACCCAGGAGGACCGCCTGGGCGTGACCGCCGCCCTTCAATGGCGGCCCAGCGCCCGCACCGAGGTGGCGCTGGACCTTTTGTGGTCGCGCCTGAACTCCGAACTCGAAAGCCCGAACCTGGAGGCCTGGTCTTTCAGCCGCGCGGCGGTGAACAGCGTCGTCGTGCGCGACTATGCGATCGACGCCTCCAAGAACGCCTTCTCCTACGGCGTGTTCGACAATGTCCTGGTGCGGTCGGAAAACGGCTTCACGCGAAATGAAAGCACCTTCGCCCAGGCCTCGCTGAACGTCCGCCACGACTTCACCGACCGGTTCCGCGGCAATCTGAAGCTGGGCGCCAACAAGTCGGAGGCTCGCACCCCGCTGAACGTCGCCTACGCCTTCGAGCAGTCGGATGTGGACGGCTACACCATCGACTTCCGAGGCGACGACCGTCTGCCGCTGATCAACTACGGCTTCGACACCACCTCGGGCGAAGACTTCACCCTGATCCAGGCGACCCGCAGCACCAGCGGCGGCGACTTCGACAACCAGGTCGCGGCCGGCGCGCTGGAATACGACTGGTCCGACGCGGTCACCTTCAAATTCGGCGGCGAATACCGCACCTATGGTTTCAGCAACTTCGGTGTTTCGCGGGCCAACACCGCGACCGTCGGCGCGGACCGTCTGACCGGGGTCGACTCCATCGGCAAGGTCGTCAGCATCGACGGCAAGATCGGCGTGCCGGCGGGCTCCAGCCTCAACTTCATCGTGCCTGACATCGGCAAGATCGCCGACTTCCTGAGCGTCTATGACGACCCCTTGACCCCCAACCGCAGCGAGCGGGAAGTGGACGAAACCGATCAGGGCGTCTTCGTTCAGACCGACTTCAACACCCAGCTGGGCGCCGTGACGGTGCGGGGCAACGTCGGGGTCCGCTACGCCCGGACCGAGGTCGAATCCAAGGGCTGGCAGACCATCACCACCCCGGCCGGTCCGACCTATGAATACGTCACCGCCAACAATGACTATGACGACGTGCTGCCGTCGTTCAACCTGGCGATCGAGCCGCGCGAAGACCTGGTGATCCGGCTGGGCGCGGCCAAGGTGATGTCGCGGCCTTCGCTGGGCGATCTGACCCCCGGCGGCGGCGTTTCGCCCACCACCCGCACCGTCTCCTACGGCAATCCGCTGCTCGATCCATTCCGCGCCACCAACTATGACATGTCGGTCGAGTGGTACTTCCAGAACGAGGGCCTGCTGGCCGCCGCCGTCTTCTACAAGGACATCGACAGCTTCATCACCTCGGTGACGGAATCGATCGTGTGGAGCGACCTTGGCCTGCCGGACGAACTGCTGCAGGGGGCGGCGCGCCCGACGGACGTCTTCCAGGTCACGCGCAAGCTGAACGGCCAGGGCGGCACGCTGCACGGGCTGGAGATTCAGTATCAGCAGCCGTTCACCTTCCTGCCTGGCTTCTGGTCGAATTTCGGCTTCATCGGCAACTTCACCTATGTGGACTCCGAGGTCGACTACGGCGCCGCCGGCAAGAACCGCCTTACGGGCCAGTCCAAGAATACGGTCAACGCCACCCTCTATTACGAGAAGGGCCCCTTCCAGGCGCGCACCTCGGCCGCCTATCGCAGCAGCTATCTGATGTCCTTCCCAGGCAGCAACGGCAACTCCGAGGAAGGCATGAACGACACCGTCTATCTGGACGCTTCGATGTCCTACGACATCACGCCCAATGACGTGACCCCCGTTTCTCATCCAGCCATAACGAGAGTCCTTTGGTGATCTGAACTGGGGTTGGTGGGGTTGGCAAGAGGCCGTTCAGCGTAGC
>NZ_JACHOQ010000007.1 GCF_014199955.1 Brevundimonas aurantiaca | reverse complement strand
TCTGCTCTTCCGTGAACCTCGATCGCTTCATTCTGTCCGTCCTTCGTTGGGCGGACTCTAGCTATTCCTGGAGGAGTTTCAGGGGGTCACGTCACATCAACCAAACCAAAGGTGAATATTATCGACTGCTACAAGCAGTGCGAACGGATGGCGCGTGGGAAGAATGGCTGTTGTATATGCTAACTGGAGTCGAGGAGACGGCGCAGCAAACCACGCGGCTCGTCCACAGCATTCGAAGCCTGATGCAATCCTACAAGGTGCAGATGCGCGAGCAGCTTCCGCGCATTTACAGCCAAGACCTACTGAATAACATTTTTGGCCACCCCTACAGTAAGATCGCATTTGTAGAACGTGATCTTAACGTCAGCCGCATCACGGCGACACGCTATCTCGACGAACTCACTCGCATCGGAATGATGCAGAAGCTGAAAATCGGGCGCGAAAATTATTATGTGAATCGCGAACTGATGGCCTTGCTCGGGAACGCCCAATCCGTTTGACGTACAAGCGAACGTGCATAGGAAAATCGCAATTCCTATGCACGTTTTTCAAACATGCATAGCGATGTGCGCTTTTCGATCACGTCGAAAGCGACGTGCTAACGTGAAAGCCGACTTCTATGCATATCGCAAAATCATGCATGGAAATTGGCTCTAACCTATATGTTTGATCCTGCCTTCGGGCTCCCGAATCCGCCGTCATATCCGAACGAGATTCAGACGCCAGATGCTGCAAATCCAACCCATGATAATCCAAGCACGCTATGGCTTTAGCCAATCGGGACACACCGCCGCCCAGTAGCAGGCTGGTGCTGCAAACGCGCGTTTTCGACCGCCCGAGAGCGGTTTCTTCAAGGCTTTGAATGTCTTGAGGAGAAATGGTGGACGCGACAGGGATTGAACCTGTGACCCCTACGATGTCAACGTAGTGCTCTCCCGCTGAGCTACGCGTCCGCCGTGGCGGCTCTCGATCGGTTCGAGAGCGGGAAGGGCGGTCGTATAGCGGCACGACCGGCCCGCATCAAGCGGCTTTGACCGCCGCAACGAGATTTCTGGAAAACCGTAGCGATTTCAACGCTCAGGCCGCCACCATCCGTTCGACCTCATTGACCAGGTCGCGCAGATGGACGGGTTTGGACAGGACCTTGGCCTGGGGCGAGGCCTGGGCGGCGGTCAGGGCGACGGCGGCGAAGCCGGTGATGAACATGATGCGCAGGCCGGGCTGGCGGGCGGCGGCGACGCGGGCCACCTCGATCCCGTCGGCGCCGGGCATGACGATGTCAGTCAGCAGCAGGTCGTAGGGGCCGTGCTCCAGGGCGTCGATGGCGTCGTCGCCGTTTTCGCAGTCGATGACCTGATGGCCCGCCCGCTCCAGGGCGCGGGTCAGGAACCCGCGCAGCGAACTGTCGTCTTCGGCCAGGAGGATGCGCGCCATTCGAAAAGGCCCCTTGAATTCAGAGGAGCGACGCTAGGCCCACAACGGTAAACCGGCGATGAAATTCGCCGGTCGCACGACTTCCTTCCACAGCGAAACGCGCCAGAGCCTGATCGTTTCGGACGGAACCGCTTCGCGGTTCCGACAGAAGCGTGAATCATGCTCTCGCTTTAATCTGGAGCCTGATTCACGGCTTCAGCGGAATCGCGAAGCGATTCCACTTCAACCGATCAGGCTCTATGCGGTGGACATGACCCCGGCCGGCGCCAGTTTCGCGATCACGACGCCGCCTGCGGACGCGCCGCAGACGGCCCTGGTCTTCGCCTCACCCCATTCGGGCGATCTCTATCCGGCGGACATGGCGCCCGCCCCCGGCCTGGCGGACGCCAGTCTGAAGAGCGCGGAGGACGCCCGGGTCAACGCCCTGGTGCAGGCCGGGCCGGCGTGCGGCGCGCCCCTGATCGAGGGCCGGATCGGCCGCGCCTATGTGGATCTGAACCGTGACCCCGCCGAACTGGACCCCGAACTGATCGAAGGGGCTGACGGTGCGGTCGGGGCCAAGACCCGAGCCGGATACGGCGTCATCCCCCGCCGCAGCGGCGACGGCCTGCCGCTTTATGACCGGCGCCTGTCGCGGGCCGAGGCGGAGGCCCGGATCGCGGCGGTCCACCGGCCCTATCATCAGGCGCTGGAGGGCCTGATGCGTCAGACCCTGGCCCGCCAGGGGCGCGCCCTGCTGATCGACTGGCATTCGATGCCGGCGCGGGCCGCAGGCGTGGAGGTGGTGCTGGGCGACCGACACGGCGCCGCCTGCGATCCGCGGCTGACGCGGCGGCTGCGCGACCTGTTCCAGGGGCTGGGCTGGCGGGTGGGCCTGAACCACCCCTACGCCGGGGGCTGGTCCACCCAGGTCTGGGGCCGGCCGCAGGAGGGGTTTCACGCCGTCCAGATCGAACTGAACCGCCGTCTGTATCTGGACGAGGGCCGCCAGGCGCCCAACGCCGCCTATCAGAAGACGCGCAAGGCCCTGACCCGCGTCATCGCCGCCCTGTGCTCTGAGCCCTGGGGCGTTTAGGCCGGCGCGACTTATCGGCGATCAGCCAAAAAAAAGCCGCGCCCGGAGGCGCGGCATGAAAGTCTATAGGGAGGAAACGCCCAGGAAGGGCAAGACGCCCGGAGGCGTCAGAGGAGAACTTAGGTTGCAACGCACAAACGGTCAAGGGCTCTGCGCGTCCTGACGGTCACAGGATGTTACGCAATTACGGCGGTTACGGTCCTAATTCGCCTCATAGGCGCCACACCGCGCGGGAAGCCCGTTGTGCGCCTGCACAATGATCAGCCTTCTCCCAGCAGACGGCGGGCGTTGCGAATGGCGCGCGCGGCCGGCGACGCCTCCTGGCGATAGATCAGAAGGCCGAAGGCCGAAGCCACGCCCAGGGCCAGCCACATCGGGCCGAACAGCCAGGCCGCCGCCGCCAGGGCGAAATAATAGCCCCTGACCCCCTGGCTGAAGGCGCTGAGCGCGGGGTTCAGCAACTCCCCCGCCGCCTGGCCATAGGCCTTGCGGTCCGTTTCGGACTGGATCTCGGGCGCCGCCCCGATCAGGGCCAGGGCGTAGTTCATCTGACGCAGGGCCCAGATGAAGTCCAAAAAGCCGCGCGCCAGGCACATCAGCACCAGGGCCAGCTTGGCCTCCAGAATGCGGATCGGCACGTTTTCGGCCCCCACGGCGGCGAAGCCTTCCAGCTTGCTCTCCCCGCCGAACAGAATCCCCCCCACCGCCGCGATCAGCAGCAGATTGGTCGAGGCGAAAAACGAGGCCGAATTGATCGAATGGCCCATCAGCTGGCTGTCCACCAGCCGGATCTCGCGGTGGGTCATGGCCGCCATCCACCGATTGCGGACATGGACCATGTCCTCGTTCAGGGCGCCGCCGTGCCGGGCGATGAATCTCAGGATCGGCCCATAGCCCAGCCAGCAGACGAAAAAGAGGGTCAGGGCGGTCCAGTCGATCCAGGTCATGGCGCCTAGTGAACCCGCTCCGACGCCGGGCGCAAGAGCCTGAACGCACGTCGCCCTTGCCCAGGCGGCCCGCCCGTCCTATCACCCCTCGCTTTCAAGATTTTCGCAGTCGCAGCAAAGACCCGCCATGAACCTCGACGCCATTCCGGTCGGACCGAACGCTCCCTGGGACATCAATGTCATCATCGAAATCCCGCAAGGCGGGCTGCCGGTGAAGTATGAGATGGACAAGGCGTCCGGCGCCCTGTTCGTCGACCGTTTCCTGCATACGGCCATGTACTATCCCGGCAACTACGGCTTCATCCCGCACACCCTGTCGGACGACGGCGACCCCTGCGACGTGATCGTTCTGAACCCGACGCCGGTCGTTCCCGGCTGCGTCATCCGCTCGCGCCCGATCGGCGTGCTGAAGATGGTGGACGAGGCCGGCGGCGACGAAAAGATCCTGGCGGTGCCGGTCGACAAGCTGAACCCCTACTACACCGAGATCGCCAGCTATCGTCAGCTGCCGGCCATCCTGATCGAGCAGATCGAACACTTCTTCACCCGCTACAAGGATCTGGAGAAGGGCAAGTCGGTCACGGTCAAGGGCTGGGGCGACGCCGGCGAGGCCGCCGAACTGATCTCGGCCGGCATGAAGGCCCACCAGGACAAGCTGGCCGCCAAGAAGGCCGGCAAGGCCGCCTGATCGGGCGGCGACTAAGACAGACGCATTCAGGCGCCCTCCGACCCCGGAGGGCGCCTTTTTGCTGGGCGATACGTCAGCGACGCCCGGCGACGGCGGACAGGTCGGTCGAGGGGTCGAGCGGAACGCCGGCCGCCTTGCGTTCCGAATAGCGGTCCACCAGTTGGGCGGCGTGGGGGCGGGTCAGGACGGTGAACCGGACCAGTTCCTCCATCACATCGACGATACGGTCGTAATAGGCCGACGGCTTCATCCGGTCGTTGTCGTCGAACTCCATGAAGGCCTTGGCGACGCTGGACTGGTTGGGGATGGTGATCATCCGCATCCAGCGGCCCAGCAGACGCAGGGTGTTGACGGCGTTGAAGCTCTGGGAGCCGCCCGACACCTGCATCACCGCCAGGGTGCGGCCCTGGGTCGGGCGCAGTCCGCCGATGTTCAGCGGCAGGTGGTCGATCTGCAGCTTCATGATCCCCGAGATCTGGCCGTGCCGCTCCGGGCTGCACCAGACCATGGCCTCGGACCACATGGCGTGTTCGCGCAGTTCGTGGACGGCGGGATGGTCGTCGCCGGCGACCTGATCGGTCAGGGGCAGGTCGGAGGGGTCGAAGATGCGGGTCTCGCACCCCATCCGCCGCAGCAGCCGCGCCGCCTCCTCCACGCACAGGCGCGAGAAGGACCGTTCGCGCAGCGAGCCGTACAGCAGCAGCACGCGCGGCGGCGGCTCGCCCGGCCCCAGCCCCGCCGCCGGGGCCGCCGACAGATAGGCCGGATCGAGCGCCGGAAGATGGTCGGGGTCGGGCAGGCGGCGAAGGCGGCTCATCCCGCGACCGGGGCCCTGACCCGGCGGCCGTCGGCGTCGATCACCACTTCGCCGTCCTCCTTGGTGAAGGGTTTCAGCCCCTCCTGGGGCAGCAGGTCCAGCACCGCCTCGGACGGCCGGCACAGTTTCACGCCGCGGGGCGAGACCACGATGGGCCGGTTCATCAGGATCGGATGAGCCTCGATCGCGTCCAGCAGCTGATCGTCCGACAGGCCGGGGTCGCCCAGGCCCAGCTCCGCATAGGGCGTGCCCTTTTCGCGCAGGATGTCGCGCACCGATCCGCCCGTCCGCTCGACCATCTGCGCCACCAGGGCCCGGCTGGGCGGGGTCTTCAGATAGTCGATCACATGGGGCTCGATCCCGACGTGGCGGATCAGGGCCAGGGTGTTGCGGGACGTCCCGCAGGCGGGATTGTGATAGATGACGATGTCCATAGGGGCCTCAGTCGCAGCAGGGGGCCAGTTCGGCCAGCAGGGGTTGGCAAAGTTCGGCGCGGCCCTGGCAGCAGTCCTTCAGCAGGAACAGCACCAGGTCGCCCAGCCGATCCAGATCGGCGCGATAGACGATCGATCGGCTGCGTCTCTGGGCGCGGATCAGCCCCGCCCGCGACAGCACGCCCAGATGGGCCGACATCGTATTGGCCGGCACCGCCAGCCGATCCGCCACCGCGCCGGCCGCCAGGCCCTCCGGCGCGCTGCGAACCAGCAGGCGAAAGGCCTCCAGCCGCGTGGGCTGGGCCAGGGCCGCGAGGGCGAGGATGGCGGGTTCGGATTCCATTATTCCAAGATACTAGAAATATGACGCGGTGCAAGCTACAGGTTCGCTGCGGACGCCGGTCCGCGCTAGGATCCGCCCCATGATCGTCGCCCTTCTGATCTTCGCCGTCACCATCGTCCTGGTGCTGTGGCAGCCCAAGGGGCTGCAGATCGGCTGGAGCGCCCTGGGCGGGGCGGCGGCGGCCCTGCTGCTGGGCGTGGTGGCCCTGAACGACATCCCCGTGGTCTGGGGCATCGTCTGGAATGCGACGGCGGCCTTCGTCGCCATCATCGTCATCAGCCTGCTGCTGGACGAGGCCGGCTTCTTCGAATGGGCGGCCCTGCATGTCGGCCGCTGGGGCGCAGGTCACGGGCGGCGGCTGTTCGGCCTGGTGGTCCTGTTGGGCGCGGCGGTCTCGGCCCTGTTCGCCAATGACGGAGCGGCCCTGATCCTGACGCCCATCGTCATCGCCATGCTGCTGGCCCTGGGCTATGGGCCCAAGGCGACCCTGGCCTTCGTCATGGCGGCGGGCTTCATCGCCGACACGGCCAGCCTGCCGCTGGTGGTGTCCAACCTGGTCAATATCGTCTCGGCCGACTTCTTCGACATCGGCTTTGATCGCTATGCGGCGGTCATGGTTCCGGTGAACCTGGCCTCGGTCGCCGCCACCCTGGCGGTCCTGTTCGCCGTCTTCGGGCGCGACATCCCCAAGGCCTATGAGGTGGACCGCCTGCCCCGGCCGGAGACCGCGATCAAGGACCGGGCGACCTTCATCGCCGGCTGGCTGGTGCTGGGTCTGCTGCTGCTGGGCTTCTTCGTTCTGGAGCCCCGAGGCCTTCCCGTCTCGGCCATCGCCGCCGCCGGCGCCGTCGTGCTGCTGATCGTCGCCGGGCGCGGCTCCAAGATCAGCACGACCAAGGTCCTGCGCGAGGCGCCGTGGCAGGTCGTGATCTTCTCGCTGGGCATGTATCTGGTGGTCTATGGACTGGGCGACGCCGGGCTGACGCGCCATCTGGCCCAGCTGATGGACGGCTTTGCTGAGGGCGGCGTCTGGGGGGCGACCTTCGGAACGGGCTTCCTGACCGCCGCCCTGTCGGCCGTCGCCAACAACATGCCCACGGTCCTGATCGCCGCCCTGTCCATCGACGCCTCGGCCGCGACCGGCCCGGTGCGGGAGGCCATGATCTACGCCAATGTCATCGGCAGCGACCTGGGCCCCAAGATGACCCCCATCGGCTCCCTGGCCACCCTGCTGTGGCTGCACGTCCTGGCCCGAAAGGGGGTCCGCATCGGCTGGGTCTATTACATCAAGATCGGCCTGATCCTGACCCTCCCCGTCCTCGCCGTCACCCTGACCGCCCTGGCGTTGAGGCTGGCGGTCTAGCGAAACAGCGCCGCGACGCCCTGCCCTCTCCCGCAACGGTTCTCGGCCTCCTATGTGAGCGCCATGACTGACCTCTCCCCCCGCGAAATCGTCTCCGAACTGGATCGCTATATCGTCGGCCAGGACGACGCCAAGCGCGCCGTGGCCGTGGCCCTGCGCAACCGCTGGCGCAGAAAGCGCGTGCCCGAGGATCTGCGTGACGAGGTGACGCCCAAGAATATTCTGATGATCGGCCCCACCGGCGTCGGCAAGACCGAGATCGCCCGGCGGCTGGCGCGGCTGGCGGGTTCGCCCTTTCTGAAGGTCGAGGCGACCAAGTTCACCGAGGTCGGCTATGTCGGCCGCGACGTCGATCAGATCATGCGCGACCTGGTCGAGAGCGCCCTGGTCATGGTGCGCGAGCGGCGGCGCGGCGAGGTGCGGGCGCGGGCGGAAGGCGCGGCCGAGGATCGGATCCTGGAGGCCCTGGTCGGGCCCGGCGCGGGACCGGCGACCCGCGACAGCTTCAGGAAGAAGCTGCGGGCCGGCGAGCTGGACGACAAGGAGATCGAGATCGCCCTGGCCGACACCGCCTCCCCGATCCAGGGGCTGGACATCCCCGGCGGCGGGGCCGTTGGCCTGCTGAACCTGTCGGAGATGCTGGGCAAGATGGGCGGCGGTCGGACCAAGACGGTCAAGCTGACGGTCCGCGACGCCGTCGCCCCGCTGATCGCCGAGGAAGGCGACAAGCTGCTGGACCAGGACAGCCTGACCAAGGAGGCCCTGATCCTGGCCGAGAACGAGGGCATCGTCTTCCTGGACGAGATCGACAAGGTGGCCGCCCGCCAGGGGGCCTCCGGCGCCGACGTGTCGCGCGAGGGGGTGCAGCGCGACCTCCTGCCCCTGATCGAGGGGACCACCGTCTCGACCAAATACGGGCCGGTGAAGACCGACCATGTGCTGTTCATCGCCTCGGGCGCCTTCCATGTGGCCAAGCCGTCGGACCTGCTGCCCGAACTTCAGGGGCGGCTGCCGATCCGGGTCGAGCTGAAGGCTCTGACGCGCGACGACTTCAAGCGGATCCTGACCGAGCCCGAGGCCAATCTGATCCGTCAGAACCAGGCCCTGCTGGCGACCGAGGACGTGACCCTGACCTTCACCGAGGACGCGATCGAGGCCCTGGCCGACGCGGCGGTGGCGGCCAATTCGGCGGTGGAGAACATCGGCGCCCGGCGGCTTCAGACCGTGCTGGAGCGAGTGCTGGAGGAGACCAGTTTCAAGGCCTCCGACCTGGCGGGCCAGACCGTGGCCTTTGACGGGGCGGCGGTGCGCGACAAGCTGAGTCTGCTGACCAAGGACGTCGATCTGAGCCGCTTCATTCTGTAGCGGTCTCGTCCCGCTCGCGGCGGCTGCGGCGGCGCGTCAGCCGGTCGGCCATGGCCTCGGCGTGGCGCTGGGTGAAGGCCAGGGCGGCCGGATTGCCCCGGCGCGCACCCACCGTATCGGCGACCTTGGCGCCCCGGTCCCCGATCGGCTGAGGCTTGCCGGTCGTGGTGTCCATGGCCGTCTGGTGCTCGATCTCGGCGTTCAGCTCGGCCCCCATCAGGATCACCTGCACCGACAGCCAGGTCCACAGCAGAAAGCCCATAATGGCCGCCAGGGGGCCGTAGGAGTCGGTGCGGACGAAGTTGGTCAGATACCAGCTGAAGAGGAAGGAGACGGTCAGGCTGAGCAAGGCGGCGAAGAGGGCGCCCGGCGTCAACCAGCGCCAGCGCGCCTTCTGCCGACACGGGCCGAACCGATAGATCAGGGTCAGGGCCGTGACATAGCCGACCAGCAGCAGGGGCCAGCGCAGCAGGGCCAAAAGGCCCCATTCCTCCTGAAGGCCGAACAGCCGGATCACCACCGGCGCCCCCACCACCAGGGCCGAGGTCAGGAGCAGGGCCACGACGCCCCCGACGGTGAACCCCATACAGAGGAGGTTGTAGCGGACGATGTTGCGCCGCTCGACCTCGTGATAGGCGACGTTCAGCCCGTAGAACAGCACCTTGACCGCCCCGTTGGCGGTCCACAGGGACAGGGCCAGGGTCCAGATAAGGGTGAAGGTCAGCTGGCCGCTGGAGTTCCGGGCCAGCCGCTCCATCTCTCCGCCCAGGAACTGGGCGATGCTGTCGGGCATGACGGCGTAGAGGAACTGCAGCCGGCTCCAGGCGTCGGCCGGATCGGCGAACAGGCCGTAAAGGGTGACGAAACTCCCCAGCAGCGGAAACAGGGACAAGAGGGTGAAGAAGGTCACGCCCCCCGCGACGAAACCGACCCGGTCGCCGAAATAGGAGCCGCCGGTCCGCCACAGTATGTCGATCCAGCCCTTGTGTGGAATCTGTTCCGGCCGTCTGGCCAGCCGGCCCCGGCCCGGCTCTCTGGCCTCATAGTCTTCGGGCGTCGGCGGCTTGGGCGGCAGGGGTTCGGGGCGTTTGGGGCGCAGCTCCACCCCCACCTTATGCCCCTGGGTGTAGAGCAGATGGGCCGCGCCCGCCCCGGCGGTCAGGCCGCCCAGGGCGGCGGCGACGAACCTCCACCAGGGACGACGACGGGGCTGCGGCGAAGATTTGAACCTGAACATCAGCAGGCGAACGGCGAAGCCGCCCCCCGCGTTCCCAGGCCACGGCGCCCGGTCGCGCTTGAAATCCCCTGTGCGAAGGGCCAATCAGCCGTCATGACCCTCGAGCCCCTTTCCCCCAAGCCCGCCGACGGCGCCGCGACCCTGTTGACCGTGTGGAAGGCCGCCCAGGCCCGACTGAAGGACGGCCGCATCGACAGCCCGGCCATCGACGCCCGCCTGCTGCTGGAGGCCGCCGCCGGCGCCAGCCGCACCGACATACTGACCGACCCCTATCGGATCGTCACCCCCGAGCAGCAGGCCGCCTATACGGCCATGATCGACCGCCGCCTGCGCCGCGAGCCGGTCTCGCGCATCGTCGGCAAGAAGGGCTTCTGGAAGATCATGCTGAACGTCACCCCCGACGTCCTCAGCCCCCGGCCCGACACCGAGACCCTGTTGGACGTCGCCCTCCTGGCCTTCGCCCGGCACGAGGCCTTCACCGCCGTCGACCTGGGCACGGGCTCGGGCGCCATTCTGCTGGCCCTGCTGGCCGAGCGGACGGCGGCCAAGGGGGTGGGCACCGACATCTCAACCGAGGCCCTGGCGGTCGCCAAGGAGAACGCCGCCAATCTGGATCTGAACGAGCGCGCCACCTTCCTGCGCACGGAATGGGCGGCCGGTTTCGGCGACGCGAGCTTTGACCTGGTGCTGTCCAACCCGCCCTATATTCCGACCGACCATATCCCCGGCCTGGACCCGGAGGTGCGCGATCACGACCCTCACCTGGCCCTGGACGGCGGCCCCGATGGCTTGCAGGCCTATCGCGACCTGGCCCCCGAGATCCGGCGCATCCTGAAGCCCGGCGGCGTCTTCGCGGTCGAGATCGGCTGGGACCAGGGCCCGCAGGTCAAGGCCCTGTTCGAGGCGGAGGGCTTCGAGGACGTCAAGATCGTCAAGGATCTGGGCGACCGCGACCGCGTCGTCACCAACGGCCCTGATCCCCGCACCAACCCCATTCCGCAGGAATAGGGGCGGGCCTCGACCGGTTCAGAAGGGCAGCAGATTGCGCTGGCGGCTGTAGCTCATGGTGCCGACATTGGCGCCCAGGCGCAGGCCCACGCCGGTGCGGATCGGGGCCAGGGTGATGCCGTCGGCGCGCTGATAGTTCACGCCCAGGCCCGCGATCAGATAGGCCGAGCCTTCGACGCCCGGATAGCGGCGATAGATCATGTCCGGATGGTACAGGCCATAGACCAGGGTGAAGACGCGGCTGGCGTTGCCGCCCCAGTCCCAACCCACCGAGGCGCCTTGCCAGAACACTTCCTGAGAGGCCGACAGGTCCTTCATATGCAGGGCGCCGCGGCCGTAGCGGGCGCCGACGACCACGGCGCCGGAGCCTTCCTCACCCGCGATATAGGCGGTGGGGCGATCGCCCTGATCCGCAAAGACCCGCTCGATCGCCCCGCCCACCACCTCGGCGGCGATGCCCAGCTCCTTGGACCCGGCCGCGACCAGTTCGTCGAAGGTGTAGGCGGGCGCCGTATTGTCGGAGCTGATCGGATAGTTGGGATTGGCCGGCGCCGAGGCGCAGGCGCCCAGAGATGAGGCCCCTGCGGCGGTGGCCAGGCCGGACAGGATCATTTGGCGGCGATGCATGGGGGCTCCGAGAACGGCGAGAAGACGGGTCGGCGGGTCCGCCGAGGTTCGCGGCACCGTCCCCGACCTTTACGGCAGACTTGCGGCTTCAAGGTTAACGCAGGCTTACGTCTGGCCCCCGTCCGCCTCCGGCAGATCCTTCAGAAAAGCCAGCAGCAGGGCGTTCACCGCCTCGGCCTTTTCCTGCTGAATCCAGTGACCGGCGCCGGGCACGACCACCGACCGGCTCAGGTTCGGAACCCAGTCCTTCAGCCCCGCCTCGGCCGACCCGGCGTAGTGGCGCACCGGGTCGTCCTCGCCGACGATGAACAGGGCCGGCTGGAGGATTCGCTGCTCCTGCGCAAAGGCCGTCAGCGACCAGTTCAGGTCGATGGCGCGGTACCAGTTCAGCGGGGCGTCAAAGCCGCCGGCCGAAAAGGCCTCCACATATTCGGCGAAATGGGCCGGGCTCATCCACGGCGGCAGGTCGGCGGCGTCATCGATACTGTCCAGCAGGCCGACGCCCCGCGCCATGAAGCCGGTAGCCCGTTTCGACGCCGGAGTGGCCCCGTCATAGGCCCAGAACAGCTTCCTCAGCGTCGTCGCCGGATCAGCCTCCAGCGCCAGATGGGCGTCGGCCGCCTGGAACCGGTTGATATAGAGGTCGCCCATGCCGGCCCGTTCGGACAGGACGGCCATGACGGTCGTCGGCGGTCCCTGGGGCCGGCGCGGCTGAAAGGGCACGGACAGGCCGGCCACAGCCGTGAACAGATCGGGCCGCAGCAGGGCGCAGCACCAGGCGACCGGCGCGCCCCAGTCGTGGCCCACCACAATGGCGCTCTGTTCGCCCAGGGCCCGCACCAGATCGACCATGTCCCCGACCAGATGCAGGATCGAAAAGGCGGCGGCGCCCTGGGGCTTGTCCGTGCCGCCGTAACCGCGCATGTCCGGGGCCGCGACATGGTATCCCGCCAGGGACAGGGCCTCGACCTGGGCGCGCCAACTGATCCCCAGTTCGGGAAAGCCGTGGATCAGCAGGACCAGGGGCGCGTTAGGCTGATCATATCCCGCCTCCAGCACCTGTTGGACAAGGCCGTCGGTCTTGATAAGCCGGGTACGCATCTCAACCTCTCCATACCCAAGCCAAGGCGGCCTTTCGCCGCGAATGGAACAGGACCGACATGACCCGCCTCGTCACCTTTGCAGACGGTACGACCGTTCCCGCCCTGGGCCAAGGGACGTGGGAAATCGGCGACCATCCCGCCCGGCGCGACGCCGAACAGCAGGCCCTGGCGCGGGGGATCGACCTGGGCCTGACCCTGATCGACACGGCCGAACTGTACGGCGACGGCCGCTCCGAACGGCTGGTGGGCGAGGTGATCGCCGGCCGTCGCGACGAGGTCTTTCTGGTGTCCAAGGTCCGGCCCGAGAACGCCTCCGAACTGAAGATGATGCTGGCCTGCGAAAAGTCGCTGGAGCGGCTGGGGACGGACCGGCTGGACCTCTATCTGCTGCACTGGGAGAGCCGCGTCCCGCTGGAGGAGACGGTCGCCGCCTTCCAGGAACTGGTCGATGAAGGGATGATCGTCCGCTGGGGCGTGTCCAACCTGGACCTGCGCGCCATGAAGCGGCTGATGGAGATCGAGGGAGGCGAGGACTGCGCGGCCAATCAGCTGCTCTATCATCTGGGGTCGCGCGGGGTGGAGTTCGACCTGTTGCCCTGGATGCAGGCGCGCGACATGCCGATGATGGCCTATTCGCCCCTGGGGCGCGGCGGCCTGCTGGACCATCCGCTGATCCGCGACATCGCCGACCGCCACGACGCCGATCCGGCCCAGGTGGCCCTGGCCGCCGTCCTGCGCCAGGACGGGGTGATCGCCATCCCCAAGGCGAGCTCGGTCGAGCACGTGGAGGCCAACGCCGACGCCCTGGAGATCCAGTTCGACGCCGAGGACCTGCACCGTCTCGACGAAGCCTTCCCCCCGCCGACGCGGGAGACGCCGCTGGACATCATCTGAGGGCGCGCGGCGGCTCACCCGCCCGCGATCAAATCCAACAGCCGCGCCCGCTCCTCATCCGCATAGGGAACCGCCGGCCCCCGTCCCCAGACCGGATCGGGCCACAGGCCGTCGTCGCGGCGGCGCCCCACTACATGGACGTGCAGCTGGGCCGTGACATTGCCGATGGCCCCGACGTTCAGCTTATCGACCGCCCCCAGTCGCCGCACCAGGGCCCCGGCCCGCACGGTCTCCTCCATCAGCACGGCCCGCTGTTCGACGCTCAGATCCTCCAGCTCCACCGCGCCTTCGACGCGCGGGATCAGGATCAGCCAGGGGAAGCGGGCGTCGTCCTGAAGCCGCACATGACACAGCGGCCATTCAGCGGCGGCGATGGAGCCGGCGGCGAAGGCGGGGTCTGGACGAAAGTCGGTCATCGGGGCTCCTGATCGAACGTCGGCCAGCCTTGCAGCGCCGCCCTTGCGGGTCTAGACCGCCCGCACGATTAATCCCCTTTCGCACACGCAATAACCGGAGACATCCATGGCTCGCGCGAAGATCGCCCTTATCGGCGCCGGCATGATCGGCGGCACCCTGGCCCATGTGGCCGCCCGCGAAGCGCTGGGCGACGTGATCCTGTTCGACATCGCCGAAGGCACCCCCCAGGGCAAGGCGCTGGACATCGCCGAAGCCACCGCCGTCTTCGGCTCGGACGTGGCCCTGAAGGGCGCCAACGACTATGCCGACATCGCCGGCGCCGACGTCTGCATCGTCACCGCCGGCGTGCCGCGCAAGCCGGGCATGAGCCGCGACGACCTGATCGGCATCAATCTGAAGGTCATGAAGGCCGTCGGCGAGGGCATCAAGGCCCACGCCCCCAACGCCTTCGTCATCTGCATCACCAACCCGCTGGACGCCATGGTCTGGGCCCTGCAGAAGTTCTCAGGGCTCCCCAAGGAGAAGGTCGTCGGCATGGCCGGCGTGCTCGACTCGGCGCGTTTCGCCTACTTCCTGGCTGAAAAGACCGGCGTGTCGGTTCAGGACATCCACGCCTGGACCCTGGGCGGTCACGGCGACGACATGGTGCCGATGGTGCGCCACTCGACCGTCGGCGGCCTGCCCCTGCCCGACGCCGTCTCGGCCGGCTTCCTGAGCCAAGACGAACTGGACGCCATCGTCGAGCGCACCCGCAAGGGCGGCGGCGAGATCGTCGCCCTGTTGAAGACCGGTTCGGCCTTCTACGCCCCGGCTGAATCGGCCATCGCCATGGCCAAGTCCTATCTGAAGGACGAAAAGCGCGTCCTGCCCTGCGCCGTCTGGCTGTCGGGCGAATACGGCCTGTCCGACCTCTATGTCGGCGTCCCGGCCCTGATCGGCGCGGACGGCGTCGAGAAGGTGGTCGAGTTCACCACCAATGACGACGAAAAGGCGATGCTGGCCAAGTCGGTCGCCTCGGTCCAGGGCCTGATCCAGGCGTGCAAGGACATCGATTCCTCGCTGGCGTAAGCCACATCTTGATTTCGATGACGAAGGGCCGCAGAGCGATCTGCGGCCCTTTTCTTTGGGATGCTCAGACCTTCCCCCGCTTGCGGGGGAAGCAGCAGGTCGTGGCGCGCAGCGACACGCCTGACGATGGGGGAAATCTTCTCGTTGAAACAAGACTCCCCTCTCCGACCCTGGTCCGCTGCGCGGACGCCGGCCCACCTCTCCCGCAAGCGGGAGAGGGTCTGCGCTTACTCCCTCACATGCGCCAGCCAGTCCCTGCTCTGCATCTCGTTGAAGCGCGACACGGTGCGTTCGAACTCGAAGGCCCCCACCCCTTCGGTGTAGAGGGCCTCGGGCCGGGCGGCGGCCAGGACGATCAGCCTGGTCCGGGCCTCGTAAAGCGCGTCCACCAGGGTCACCAGACGGCGCGCCTCATGGTGGTTGGCGGGCCCCAGGATCGGCACATCCTCCAGGAACAGGGTGTGGAACCGCTCGGCGATCGCCAGATAGTCCTGCGGCCCCAGCGGCCGGCCGCACAGGTCCGCAAAGCTCGCCCGCGCCATGGCCCCCACGGTCCGCTCCACCACGACGTCGCGACCCAGGACGGTCAGGTGCGCCGGCTCTTCCGGCTCGCCCCCCTTCAGTTCGCGCCAAAGGGCCTCGAACCCGGCGCGGTCGTCCGGCGTGTGCCAGACCTGGGCTGAGCTGAGCCGGTCCAGCCGCCAGTCGCGCGCGCCCGCCGTCTGGACCACTTCGCAGCGGTCGCGGATGATGTCGATGAAGGGGGTGAAGAGCTGGCGGTTGATGCCGTTCTTATAGAGGTCCTCGGGCGCCCGGTTCGAGGTGACGGCCAGCACCACCCGATCCTCGAACAGGGCCTCGAACAGCCGACCCAGGATCATGGCGTCGGCGATGTCGGTCACCTGAAGCTCGTCGAAACACAGCAGCCGGGCTTCGGAGGCGATCAGCTTGGCGATCGGCGGAATGGGATCGTCGCCCTTGTGCGTTCCGAACACGGTCTTGCGGCTTTTGGAGTCCCCCTCGCGCCACTGGCGCACCAGGTCGTGGATCCGGGCCATGAAGGCGTGGAAATGGGCGCGCTTTTTCCGCGGCTCGGGCGTGGCCGAATAGAAGAGGTCCATCAGCATGGACTTGCCCCGTCCCGGCGGGCCGTAGAGGTAGATCCCCTTCACCTCAGGCGGCCGCCCGAACAGGCCGCGCCTGGCCAGATCGCGCTCCAGCCGCTCAAGGGCGACCAGGACTTCGGCCTGAGCCGGATCGGGCGACAGAACGCCCTCTTCCACGCGGATGTCGTAGGCGTTTCGGATGCGGGAGGTCATGAGAGCCCTGCTTAAAGCCCCAGGCGCCGAAAAGCGATTGCTTCGCGGCTGCGAACGCCTAAATGCAGGACGCTTCTCCCCTCTATTTCGCGCTGAAGCAGCAGGGCCCCGCAGGCCGAGCGTCAGCGCGTCCGAAGGACCAAACATCATGGGTTATCGCGTCGCGATCGTCGGGGCCACGGGCAATGTGGGCCGCGAAATGCTGAACATCCTCGAGGAGCTGAACTTCCCCGTCGATGAAATCCACGCCATCGCCTCGCGCAAGTCCAAGGGGGTCGAGGTCTCGTTCGGCGACCGGACCGTCAAATGCCAGGACATCGAGCAGTTCGACTTCGCATCCGTCGACATCGTCCTGATGTCGGCCGGCGGCGCTGTGTCGCGGGAGTGGTCCGAAAGGATCGGCAAGGCCGGCCCCATCGTGATCGACAACTCCTCGGCCTTCCGCAGGGACCCGGACGTGCCGCTGATCGTGCCCGAGGTGAACCCCGATGCGGTCAAGGACGCCAAGAAGAAGAACATCATCGCCAACCCCAACTGCTCGACCGCCCAGCTGGTCGTGGCGCTTAAGCCCCTGCACGACGCGGCCCGGATCAAGCGGGTGGTGGTCTCGACCTATCAGTCGGTGTCCGGCGCCGGCAAGGAAGGCATGGACGAGCTGTGGAACCAGACCAAGGCCATCTACGGCCTGGGCGACGCGCGTCCGAAGAAGTTCCCGAAGCAGATCGCCTTCAACGTCATCCCCTTCATCGGCGCCTTCAACGAGGACGGCTATACCGACGAAGAGCAGAAGATGTGGGACGAGACCCACAAGATGCTGGATCCGAACATCAAGCTGACGGTCACCTGCGTGCGGGTGCCGGTCTTCGTCGGCCATTCGGAATCGGTGACGGTCGAGTTCGATCGCCCCATCGAACCGGACGAGGCCCGCGCCATCCTACGCGAGGCGCCGGGCGTGCTGGTCGTCGATAAGCAGGAGCATGACGGCTACATCACCCCGGTCGACGCCGCCGGCGAGTTCGCCGTCTACGTCAGCCGCATCCGCAAGGACCCGACGGTCGAGAACGGCCTGAGCTTCTGGGTGGTGTCCGACAATCTGCGCAAGGGCGCGGCCCTGAACGCCGTCCAGATCGCCCAGCTGCTGGACGAGACGGGCACGATCAAGCCGTCGTCGGGGTATCGTTCGATCACGGTCTAAACCGCTCCGCTTAGCTTTCGTCATCCTCCGGCAAGCCGCGTCTTCGCGGCGCAGACCGGGGGACCCAGCGGCGCCGAAGGCGAAATCCATCCGCCGCTGGGTACGAAAGACCTCTTCTGCGACAGGTTCGCGCTCGCGCGCGCCGCTGGGTCCCCCGGTTCCGCTTCGCGGCCCGGAGGATGACGAAAGTAAAATCACGTGCGCTCCCCCATGACCGCCTCCCCCTCCCCCAACGATCCCCGCGCGGTCGGCACGGCCATCGCCTGCTACACCCTGTGGGGTCTTCTGCCCCTGCTGTTCATGGCCCTGGCGGCCCACGGCTTCAGCGCGCCCGAGATCCTGGCTCACCGGGCGGTCTGGTCGGTCTTCGTGGCGGGTCTGGTCCTGCTGCTGGCGGGACAGTGGAACGAGGCGAAACAGGCGCTGGCGACGCCGCGCGTCTTCGGCTGGCTGGCCCTGTCGGCGGCGATGATCGCGGTCAACTGGAGCCTCTATGTCTTCGCCACCACCCATCATGCGACGCTGGAGGCCAGCCTCGGCTATTACATCAACCCGCTCTTGAACATGGCCGCAGGGGCCCTGCTGTTCCGCGAGAAGATCGACCGCTGGAGCGGCGTCGCCATCGCCCTGGCCGCCGTGGGGGTGGCCGTCCAGACCGTCGCCCTGGGCCATGTGCCGATCATCGGACTGACGCTCGCCGTCACCTTCTGCGCCTATGCGGTGATCAGAAAGCGCGTGCCCGCCTCGGCCCAGACCGGCCTGTTTGTCGAGTGCCTGGTGTTGCTGCCCTTCGGCGCCCTGTTCCTGGCCTGGCTGGCGGCCCATGGGCAGGCGACGGGCTTTTCCTCGCCCGCCGGACTGGCCTGGGCCCTGGTCAACGGACCGGCGACGGTCATTCCTCTGGTGCTGTTCGCCTGGTCGGCGCGGCGTCTGCCCCTGTCCACCGTCGGCTTCATCCAGTTTCTGGCGCCGACGCTGCAGTTCGCCTGCGGCGTCTGGGCGGGCGAGCCCCTGACCCCGCTGCGGATCGTCTCCTTCGGCTTCATCTGGGCCGGAGCGGGCGTCTTCGCCCTGGGCGCGGCGCAGCGGTCGCGCGCCGCCCGACGCGCAGTCGTCCTGTCGGAAACCGTCTAGACCGCGGCGTAGAGGGCGTCCAGCAGGCGCCGGGGGCGCGGGTCGCCGATCAGGTGCGGCGACTGGCGCGTCATCACATAGGCGGCCGACAGGCGCCGCGACGGATCGGCCATGGCCATGGATCCGCCCCAGCCGTAGTGGCCCAGGGACTCGCCCGGCCCGAAGACGTTCAGCCCGTCGTTTCGCATCAGGCCCGCCGCCCAGCTGATCACATAGGGCAGCACCTTGTCCTGACCGTGGATCCGCTCGCGCGTCAGGTCGCGCAGCACGCCCTTGGACAGCACCCTTCGCCCGTCCAGCATCCCCTCATTGGCCACGACGCCCAGCATCCGCGCCAGGCCCGCCGCCGTGGCGTGCATATTGGCCGAGGGGATTTCCATCTTGCGCCATTCGGCCGAACCGCGCCCGCCCGGCGCCGAGCCCCGGTCCAGGAAGGCCGCCTGTTTGATGGGGTCGATGGTCCCCAGGCTGGGCGCCGCCGAGGGTTTGCGCATCTGGGCCACCCGCCCGTGCTGGTCCTCCGGCAGGCCGATCCACAGGTCCAGGTCGGCGAAGTCGGCGCGCAGGGCCTGGCCCATGGTCCGGCCGGTCGTCAGGCGGAACACCTCATTGGCCAGATAGCCGACCGTGACCGGATGATAGCCCGAGGCCGTCCCCGGTTCCCACATGGGCGCCTGGGCCGCCAGCCGGGCGTTGACCGCCGCCGGATCGAACCACAGCGACGGCTCCACCGGCTCCGAGAAGCCGGGCAGGCCCGACTGGTGGCTCATCAGCTGGGCGACGGTGACCTTGTCCTTGCCGGCCTGGCCGAAGGTGGGCCAGATATGGGAGACCTTCTCGTCATAGGCCACCTTGCCCGCCTCGACCGCCGTGGCCATCAGCAGGGCCATCACCGCCTTGCCGGTCGAGAAGACCGGGGTCAGGGTGTCCTCGGCGAAGGGCGTCGTCTTGGCCGTATCGGCGTGCCCCGCCCACAGATCGACGACCGGCGCCCCCTCGATCATCAAGCAGAACCGCGCCCCCACCTCGTTCAGCCCCTCGGGCGCATCGGTGAAGTTGGCGGCGAAGGCGTCCTTCACCGATGCGAAACGCGGATCGCAGACGCCGTGGATGTCGAGAGCTTCGGTCATGGAGGCGTTCTAGCCCTTCCCCCGCTTGCGGGGGAAGTGTCAGCTCGTCGAGCGGAGCGAGACGGCTGACGATGGGGGAAGTCTTCTTCCGGAGTGAAACCTCCCCCTCCGTCGCTGGATCGCTTCGCGATCGACGCGACACCTCCCCCGCAAGCGGGAGAGGGCAAAGAAAAAGGCCCCCCGCCGAAACGGGAGGCCTCACTCTTTACGACCCTGAGAAAGGATCAGGCCGCGACGACCTCAGTCGCCTGTTCGGCCAGGATGGTCAGGCCTTCGCCGTTGACGTCGGCGAAGCCGCCCTTGACGTCGTACTGGGTCCTGGTCCCGCCGACATAGACGGTCACCAGGCCCTCGCGCAGGGCCGTCATGAAGGGGGCGTGGGCCGGCAGGACGCCGAAGTCGCCCTCGACGCCCGGCGCATCCACCTGGTCCACGAGGCCGGAGAAGACCTCGCGTTCCGGCGAGACGAGGGAGAAGTTGAGTTTGCCAGCCATCAGTCCGATGTTCCGATTTGATAGGAGGCGATGGAAACCGGGTAAGCCGCACCCGTACCCCAAATCGCCAGATAGATCACGGCCCCGCCAGCGTTCCTCTCAAACAGGACGCCCTTTCCGTTGCCGTCGTTTGACTCGCTGTTGAACGCCCAGTCTGCCTGAGCGCGCGTCTTGGCGATGAATTCGTCCCCCGCTTCCGGCCCATTCAGGTCCAAAATAGAGCAGGTCTCCCTACCCGTTTCGGCCGGACGCCCGACCATGATCCGAACGGGATCGATCGGCGTGCCGGAACGGGTGTAGGTGCGGGAGACTTCATCGGCCTTGACGGTAGAAGCCGCGCCTTTGAAACCTCTCTGTTCAAAGAACGCGCCTTCATCGATCAAGGCCGGGAATCGACCATCAGCCAGAAAGGCAGCACAAGCTCCCGCCATAGCTTCAAAATCTCCATCAGCCTGTGCCCGCGCCGAAACGGGCGAGGCCAGACAAAAGAGAATGAGGCTGGCGAGAGCCTTGCGCATGTTCAGGCTTCCGCCGCCATCTTCTCGGCCTTGGCGACGGCCTCTTCGATCGGGCCGACCATGTAGAAGGCCGCTTCCGGCAGGTGGTCGTACTCGCCGGCCACGATGCCCTTGAACGAGCGGATCGTGTCCTTCAGGTCGACGAAGGCGCCGGGGGTGTTGGTGAACTGTTCAGCCACGTGGAAGGGCTGGGACAGGAAGCGCTGGATCTTGCGGGCGCGGGCCACGATCAGCTTGTCCTCTTCCGACAGCTCGTCCATGCCCAGGATGGCGATGATGTCCTTCAGGCCCTTGTACTGCTGCAGGACTTCCTGAACCGAACGGGCGACCTGATAGTGCTCCTCGCCGATCACCAGCGGGTCCATGATCCGCGAGGTGGAGTCCAGCGGGTCCACGGCCGGGAAGATGGCCTGGGCGGCGATGTCGCGGCTCAGAACGGTCGTCGCGTCCAGGTGGGCGAAGGAGGCGGCGGGCGCCGGGTCGGTCAGGTCGTCGGCGGGGACGTAGATGGCCTGGACCGAGGTGATCGAACCCTTCTTGGTCGAGGTGATCCGCTCTTGCAGGTTGCCCATCTCGGTCGCCAGGGTCGGCTGATAGCCCACGGCCGAGGGGATGCGGCCCAGCAGAGCCGACACTTCGGAGCCGGCCTGGGTGAAGCGGAAGATGTTGTCAACGAACAGCAGGACGTCCTTGCCTTCCTCGTCACGGAAGTATTCCGCGATCGACAGGCCGGTCAGGGCGACGCGGGCGCGGGCGCCGGGGGGCTCGTTCATCTGGCCGTAGACCAGGGCGCATTTGGAGCCCTCGGTCGAACCGCCGTTCTTGGCCGGGTCCACGTTCACGTTGGACTCGATCATCTCGTGATACAGGTCGTTGCCTTCGCGGGTGCGCTCACCCACGCCGGCCAGAACCGAATAACCGCCGTAAGCCTTGGCGATGTTGTTGATCAGTTCCTGCATGGTCACGGTCTTGCCCACGCCGGCGCCGCCGAACAGGCCGATCTTGCCGCCCTTGGTGTAGGGGCACATCAGGTCGATGACCTTGATGCCGGTGACCAGGATCTCGGCCGAGGTCGACTGCTCGTCGAAACTCGGGGCTTCCTTGTGGATCGGACGGTAAAGCTCGGTCTTGATCGGGCCGGCTTCGTCGATCGGCTGGCCGACGACGTTCATGATGCGGCCGAGGGTGCCGGGGCCGACCGGCGCCTGGATCGAGGAGCCGGTGTCGGTGACGGGCTGGCCGCGGGTCAGGCCCTCGGTCGTGTCCATGGCGATGGCGCGGACCATGTTCTCACCCAGGTGTTGGGCGACTTCCAGCACCAGGGTGAAGGGCTCGCCCGTCTTCTGGTCGACGTTCTGGGTGTGCAGGGCGCTGAGGATGGCCGGCAGATGGCCGTCGAACTCGACGTCCACGACGGCGCCGATGACCTGGGCGATCCGGCCCGTGGCGACGGCGGAGACAGGGGCGGCGGGCGCGGCGGCCTTTTTGGCGACGGCCTTGGGGGCGGCCGGCTTGCGGGCGGCGGGCTTCTTGGGGGCGACGGTGTCGGTCATGGCTGGGGTCCGTATCGGAATGTCTGTTCGGTCGGGATCAGAGGGCTTCGGCGCCGGCGATGATCTCGATCAGCTCGGTGGTGATCTGGGCTTGGCGCTTGCGGTTGTACTGCAGCGTCAGGGCGTTGATGAGGTCGCCGGCGTTGCGCGTCGCATTGTCCATCGCCGCCATCTGCGATCCGAAGAAGCCCGCCTGGTTCTCATAGAGGGCGGCCAGGATCTGGGTCGTCAGGTTGCGCGGCAGCAGGGTCTCGAGGATTTCCTCTTCCGAGGGCTCGTATTCATAGACCGCGCCGTTCAGGTCGATCGGGGCCGCCCCATTCTGGGTTTCTGGGCCCTCGACCACCGCCGGGATCAGCTGTTTGGCGGTCGGGACCTGGGAGATGACCGACCTGAACTGGCTGTAGAACAGGGTGACCACATCGGCCTGACCGTCCTCGAAGGCCGTGGCGATCATTTCGGCGATGGGCTGGGCCGAGGGCAGGCCCACCGTCTTGTGCTCGCTCAGTTCGAAGGTGCGGACCAGCTTGTCGCCGTACAGGCGCGACAGCTGATCGCGCGACTTGCGGCCGACCGCGATGATCCGGACGTCCTTACCGTTCGCGATCAGGCTGTTGATCCGTTCGCGCGCGGCGCGGATGACATTGGTCGAGAAACCGCCCGCCAGGCCCTTGTCCGCCGTCGCCACCACGATCAGGTGACGCTGGTCCTGACCCGTGCCGGCCAGCAAGCGCGGCGCATCGGCGCCCGAGACGCCGGCGGCCAGGTTGGCGATGACCGAGGCCATCTTCTTCGCATAGGGCCGGGCGCTTTCGGCCTGGTCCTGGGCGCGTTTCAGCTTGGCCGCGGCGACCATCTGCATGGCTTTCGTGATCTTCTGCGTGGCTTTCACGCTTCCGATCCGATTGCGCATTTCCTTGAGGCTGGCCATCCGGCGCTACTCTCTCAGCTTATCCGGTTGAACTCAGGCGAAGGTCTTGACGAAGGCGGCCAGGATGTCCTTCAGCTCGGCTTCCAGCTCCGCCGTCAGATCCTTCTTGGTGCGGATGCCTTCCAGCAGCGAGGCGTGGTTGGCGTGGATGCGCGCCAGCAGCTCCTTCTCGAACCGGCCGACGTCGCTGACCGCGATGCCGTCGATATAGCCGCGCGTGCCGGCGTAAACCGAGACGACCTGCTCTTCCATCGACAGGGGCGAATACTGGGGCTGCTTCAGCAGCTCGGTCAGTCGGGCGCCGCGGGCCAGAAGCTTCTGCGTCGAGGCGTCCAGGTCCGAGCCGAACTTGGCGAAGGCGGCCATCTCGCGATACTGGGCCAGTTCGCCCTTGATGGTGCCGGCGACCTTCTTCATCGCCTTGGTCTGGGCCGAGGAGCCCACGCGCGACACCGAGATGCCGACGTTCACGGCCGGACGGATGCCCTGATAGAAGAGGTCGGATTCCAGGAAGATCTGGCCGTCGGTGATGGAGATGACGTTGGTCGGAATATAGGCCGAAACGTCGTTGGCCTGGGTCTCGATGATCGGCAGGGCGGTCATGGAGCCCGACCCATAGTCCTCGTTCAGCTTGGCCGAACGCTCCAGCAGACGGCTGTGCAGGTAGAAGACGTCGCCCGGATAGGCTTCGCGGCCCGGCGGACGGCGCAGCAGCAGCGACATCTGACGATAGGCCACAGCCTGTTTGGACAGGTCGTCATAGACGATCAGGGCGTGCATGCCGTTGTCGCGGAAGAACTCGCCCATGGCGGTGCCGGCGAAGGGCGCCAGGAACTGAAGCGGGGCCGGTTCCGAGGCCGTGGCGGCGACGACGATGGTGTATTCCAGAGCGCCCGACTCTTCGAGGGTCTTCACGATCTGGGCGACGGTCGAACGCTTCTGACCGACGGCGACGTAGATGCAGTAGAGCTTGGCGCTCTCGTCGTCGGTCTTGTTGACGTTCTTCTGGTTCAGGATGGTGTCGACGGCGACGGCGGTCTTGCCGACCTGACGGTCGCCGATGATCAGCTCGCGCTGGCCGCGACCGACGGGGATCAGGGTGTCGATGGCCTTCAGGCCGGTCTGCATCGGCTCATGGACCGACTTGCGGGGAATGATGCCCGGCGCCTTGACGTCGACGCGGCGGCGCTCGGTGAACTGGATCGGACCCTTGCCGTCGATCGGCTCGCCCAGCGGGTTGACGACGCGGCCCAAGAGGCCCTTGCCGACCGGCACGTCCACGATCTCACCCAGACGACGCACGTCGTCGCCCTCGGCGATGGCGGCGTCGGCGCCGAAGATCACGGCGCCGACGTTGTCGCGTTCCAGGTTCAGGGCCATCCCTTTCACACCGGCCTTGGTGAACTCGACCATTTCGCCGGCCTGGACATTGTCCAGACCGTGGATGCGGGCGATGCCGTCGCCGACCGACAGCACGCTGCCGACGTCGGAGACATCGGCTTCGACGCCGAAGTTGGCGATCTGCGACTTGAGGATGGCCGAGATTTCAGCGGCGCGGATGTCCATGACGGGCTCTCTGTTCTTCAGTCTTCTGCGGGTGCGCCGTTCAGGCGCGCATTCGTTGGGCGGGAGCGGGCTTACGCCCGCTTGAGGGCGAACTTCATCTGGTCGAGCTTGGTCTTCAGCGAGGCGTCGAACAGTTTCGAGCCGACCTTGACCTTCAGGCCGCCCAGGATGGCCGGATCGACCCGCGTGGTCAGTTCCGGCGCCTTGCCCAGGCTCTTGTTCAGCGCGGTCTTGATCGCGGCCAGCTGTTTGGCGTCCAGAGGCTGCGCCGAGACCACTTCGGCGGCCACGATCCCGGCGTGTTTGGCGTAAAGGCGCTCGAAACCGGCGATCACGGCGGCCAGATCACGGGCGCGGCCGTTCTGGGCCAGCAGGCCCAGGAAGTTGACGGTGTTCTGTTCGAACCGGGCCTTGGCGGCGACGGCGGTCAGGCCCTTGGCCTGGTCGTCGGCCGAAATGACCGGCGAGGTCGCCAGGCGGCGCAGATCGGCGCTCTCGGTCCAGGCGGTCTTCAGCGAGACGACGTCGGCGCGAACGGCGTCCAGGCGGCCGGTTTCCAGCGCCAGATCAAACAGCGCCTGTGCGTAGCGATCGCCGACTTCCGTCGTTCTGAAATCATCAGCCACTGATTAGGGTCCGAGGTCGTTGTGTCAGGGTCGCGACCGACTGCGAGGGTCGCAACGGTCAAAAGCTTGAAATGCTTGCGGAAAGCACGACAGAGGCCGTATTGGTGAATACGCCCCCTTCAAGCCGGGCGCCTGATAGCACGGGGTTTTGCCGCTCGCAACATTGCGTGAAGGGTGAAGAAGCCGCACCCGGCGTCGCACCTCGGTCATAGCCCCGTGCGACATTCGTCTTTCTTCTCGTCGTCTTAGAGATTCGCCATGAAGTTCCGCGTCCTGATGATCGCTCTCGTCACCGTCCTGACGGGAACGGCCGCCGCCCGCGCCGAGCCTTTCGCAGCGCCCGAGCCACAGCCGATCCGGCTGATGAGCTACAACATCCGCTACGACGCCCCTGACGATCGGCCGAACTGGCCCGAACGGCGCCCGCACATGGCGCGTCAGATCGCCTTCTTCGCCCCGGACGTGCTGGGCGTTCAGGAGGCCCTGATTCCCATGGTCGCCTATCTGGCCGAACAAGCGCCGGACTACGACCACTACGGCCTGGGTCGCGACGACGGGGCCGAGGGGGGCGAGACCACCACCCTGTTCTGGCGACGCGACCGATTCGAGGTCGTCCGCAAACAGACTCTCTGGTGTTCGCCGACCCCGGATCGCCCTTCGAAGGGCTGGGACGCGGCCCTGCCCCGCACCCTGACGCGGGTGGTGCTGCGCGACCGTTCCGACGGTCGTCTGCTGGACGTCCGCAACGCCCATTTCGACCATGTCGGCGTGGTCGCCCGTGAACAGTGCGCCGCCCTGGCTGCGGACCTGCCGCCTGCGACCGCCGAGGGCGAAACGGCGGCCGTGGTCTTGCTGGGCGACTTCAACACCGGGCCCGACAGCGCCCCCTATCGCCGGATCGTGTCGGCCGGCCTGCGTGACGCCCGCACCGTCAGCCCCGTCGTCTTCGGCCCTTCGACCACCTATAACGGCTTCGACCTCGCCAAGGCCGCGGACGGGGCGCCCATCGACCATGTCTTCGTCGATCCCCGCCTGGCGGTGGAAAGGTTCGGCGTCCTGACGGACTCCTTTTCGGGCCAGGTGATCTCGGACCACTTCCCCCTGGTGGTCGATGTGACCTTCGCCGCGCGGTGAGCCAGGGTGCGACCATTGCACCGCACCCCCGCGCTTGATCGGAACCTGAGCCGGGCCTAGCTGTTCCCGCCGACGCCTTTCCCCTCCTGGACATTCCATGCTCGACAGCATCCTGCCCCTTCTCTCCGACCCGGCCGCCTGGGCGGCCCTGGTGACCCTGGTGGTGATGGAGGTCGTGCTCGGCATCGACAATCTGATCTTCATCTCGATCCTGTCGAACAAACTGCCCGAGCATCAGCGCCAGAAGGTGCGGCGCATCGGCATCGGCCTGGCCCTGGTCATGCGCCTGGCCCTGCTCTCGATCATCGCCTGGCTGGTGGGCCTGGTTCAGCCGGTCTTCACCGTCGCGGGCAACGAATTCTCGTGGAAGGATCTGATCCTGATCGCGGGCGGCCTGTTCCTGGTCTGGAAAGCCACCAAGGAGATCCACCACACGGTCGATCCCACGCCCACCCATGACGTCATGGACAAGAAGGACGTGATGATCACCAACGCCGGGGCGGCCATCTTCCAGATCATCCTGCTGGACCTGGTCTTCTCGATCGACTCCATCCTGACCGCCGTGGGCATGACCGAGCACCTGCCCATCATGGTCGTCGCCGTCCTGGTCGCCGTGACGGTGATGCTGCTGGCCGCCGACCCGCTGGCGAACTTCATCAACGACAACCCCAGCGTCGTCATGCTGGCCCTGGGCTTCCTGCTGATGATCGGCATGGTGCTGATCGCCGACGGCTTCGGCTATCATGTGCCCAAGGGCTATATCTACGCCGCCATGGCCTTCTCGGCCGGGGTCGAGGCCCTGAACATGCTGGGCCGTCGCTCCGCCTCCAAGAAGGAAAAGGCCGAGGCCGCCCGCGCCGAAGCCGAACGCGCCGAGGCCCGCGCCCGCAAGGCCGAGGCGGAAGCCGCCGCCGAAGGCGCCTGACCATGCCGCGCCCGCCCCTGCGCTTCGCCGGCCTGATCGTCGGCCTGCTGCTGGCGGTGGGCGCGACCCTGCCCGTTCGGGCCGAGGTTCCGACCCAGGCCTATCAGGTGGTGCACGCCTATCCGCATGACCGGACGGCCTTCACCGAGGGCCTCTTCTTCCACGCCGGCGCCCTTTACGAGAGCACGGGCCTCTATCCGTCGTCGGTGCGCCAGGTGCGGTTGGAGGACGGCGAAATCCTGCGCCGCCACGACCTGCCCACCGTCTATTTCGGCGAGGGTTTGGCCGCCCTGAACGGCAAGCTCTATAATCTGACCTGGCGCAACCACATCGGCTTCATCTTCAAGCTGGAGGACTTCTCGCCCCTGGGCGGCTTCTCCTATCCGGGCGAGGGTTGGGGGCTGACCACCGACGGACGCCGACTGATCATGAGCGACGGCACCGATCAGATCCGCTTCCTCGATCCCGACACCCTGGCCGAGACCGGCCGGATCTCCGTCACCGCCGACGGCCGGCCGCTGGACCAGATCAATGAGCTGGAATGGATCGACGGCGAGGTCTTCGCCAATCTGTGGCAGGACAACCGCATCGCCCGCATCGACCCGGAGACCGGGGTGGTGAAGGCCTTCATCGACCTGACGGACCTGGTCCCCAAGGACGCGGGCCTGGACCCGAACGACGACGTCCTGAACGGCATCGCCTGGGACGCTGCGGGCAAGCGGCTGTTCGTCACCGGCAAGCGCTGGCCCCAGCTGTACGAGATCAGGCTGCGCTGACCGGGGCGAGGTGTTCCGCGCCGAACAGGCTGAGATAGGCGTCCAGCTCGGCGCTCTTCAGCCCCAGCGAGTCCAGCACCGCCCCCATGAAGCTGACCGGCGCCGTGCCCGCCGCCGTGACGACCCGGTCGGCCAGAACGGCGTGAGGCTGGTCGCGGTAATGGGCCGCCCCGCCGTAGCCGGTGACGGAGAGGCTGTCTGGCCCGTTGGCGGTATGGGGCCGGTCGTCCAGCAGGCCCGCGCGCGCCAGGGCCAGGGTTCCGTCGCAGATGCCGCCCACCGTCTTTCCGGCTTCATGCGCCCGGCGCAACAGGTCGGAGACGTCCGGCGCGCCGGGCTGGCGCCAGATGGAGCCGCCGTTCACCAGGACGGCGTCGATCTCGTCCACCTCGATGTCTTCGATCGAGAGATTTGGAACGACCAACAGGCCGCCGGCCGACACCACCTCCTCCCCATCGGGCGAGGCGAACAGGGTCTCAAACCCATAATGGCTGCGCGCCCCCGCCATGATCAGGGCGGTCTCCCAATCCGCATAGTCCGGCGTCAGAAGCGTTACGATGGTGGTCATGGCGGCGTCCCCTGCTGTCGCCCCAGTTTAACGGCGCTGCGTGACAGTTCATCAGACAAGGATAAGGGCGGACGCCTTGCGACGCCCGCCCCCTTCGCCTCTGCTTCTGCGCCCGATCAGCCGCGCAGGTCGAACCGGTCCAGCTCCATGACCTTGGTCCAGGCCGCCACGAAGTCCTCGACGAACTTCTTCTGGGCGTCGGCGGCGGCGTAGACCTCGGCTAAGGCCCGCAACACGGCGTTCGAACCGAACACCAGATCCACGCGCGTCCCGGTCCAGCGCAGAGCGCCGGTCTGGCGGTCACGGCCTTCGAAGACGTCGCGCGCCGGGCTGGTCGGGGTCCACTTCACCCCCATGTCCAGCAGATTGACGAAGACGTCGTTGGTCAGGACGCCGGGCCGTTCGGTCAGCACCCCGTGGGTCGAGCCCCGCACATTGATGTTGACGGCGCGCAAGCCCCCGATCAGCACCGTCATCTCCGGCGCCGTCAGGGTCAGGCGCTGGGCCTGGTCGATCAGCAGGGCCTCGGCCGGGACGCTGTAGCGGGCCTTCTGATAGTTGCGGAAGCCGTCGGCCACCGATTCCAGATAGGCGAAGGATTCGACGTCGGTCTGGTCCTGGCGGGCGTCGGTCCGACCCGGATTGAAGGGGACGGTCGTCTCATGGCCTGCCGCGCGCGCCGCCGCCTCGACCCCGGCGTTTCCGGCCAGGACGATCAGATCGGCCATGGAGACCTTCTTTCCGCCGATCTGGGCCTGGTTGAAGGCGGACTGGACGCCCTCCAGGGTCTTCAGGACACGGTCCAGCTGTTCAGGCTGGTTGACGTCCCAGTCCTTCTGCGGCGCCAGGCGGATGCGGGCGCCGTTGGCGCCGCCGCGCATGTCGCCGCCCCGGAAGGTCGAGGCCGAGGCCCAGGCGACGCCGACCAGTTCGGACACGCTCAGACCCTTGGCCAGAATCTGCGTCTTCAGGGCGGCCGCGTCGGCGGCGTCGATCAGCGGATGGTCGACGGCCGGAACCGGGTCCTGCCAGACCAGCTCCTCCTTGGGGACTTCCGGCCCGATGTAGCGCGAGCGCGGGCCCAGATCGCGGTGGGTCAGTTTGAACCAGGCGCGGGCGAAGGCGTCGGCGAAAGCCTGGGGATTGTTCAGGAAACGGCGCGAAATCTTCTCGTATTCGGGATCGAACCGCAGCGACAGGTCCGTGGTCAGCATGGTCGGCCGACGCTTCTTGGACGGGTCATGGGCGTCGGGAATGATTTCGCCCGCGTCCTTGGCCACCCACTGGTGGGCGCCGGCCGGCGACTTCTCCAGCTCCCATTCGAAGCCGAACAGGTTTTCGAAGAAGAAGTTGCTCCACTGGGCCGGGGTCTGGGTCCAGGTGACTTCCAGGCCGCTGGTGATGGCGTCGCCGGCCTTGCCGCTGCCGTAGCTGGAGGTCCAGCCCAAGCCTTGCGCCTCCAGTTCGTCGGCCTCGGGCTCGGGGCCGACATGGTCAGCCGGGCCGGCGCCGTGGGTCTTGCCGAAGGTGTGGCCCCCGGCGATCAGGGCGACGGTCTCCTCGTCGTTCATCGCCATGCGGGCGAAGGTGTCGCGGATGTCGCGCGCGGCGGCGATCGGATCGGGATTGCCGTCCGGGCCTTCCGGGTTGACGTAGATCAGGCCCATCTGGACCGCCGCCAGCGGGTTCTCCAGATCGCGCGTATGCTGGACCCCGTCGGCCGTGTCGTCGGCGACCAGAACCGCCTCGTCGGCCGGCTTGTCCACCCCGTGCGAGCCGCGCGCATAGCGTTCATCGCCGCCCAGCCAGGTGGTCTCGCGACCCCAGTAGACGTCCTGGTCCGGCTCCCAGGTGTCCTCGCGCCCGCCGGAGAAGCCGAAGGTGCGGAAGCCCATGGTCTCCAGCGCCACATTGCCGGTCAGAATGAACAGGTCGGCCCAGGAGATGGCCTGGCCGTACTTCTGCTTGATCGGCCACAGCAGACGGCGCGACTTGTCGATATTGACGTTGTCCGGCCAGGAGTTCAGCGGGGCGAACCTCTGCTGGCCGCGTCCGCCGCCGCCCCGGCCGTCGCCGACGCGATAGGTGCCGGCGCTGTGCCAGGCCATGCGGATGAACTGGGGCCCGTAATGGCCGAAGTCGGCCGGCCACCAGTCCTGGGAGTCCGTCATCAGGGCGCGCAGATCGGCCTTCAGCGCCTCATAGTCCAGCTTGGCGAAGGCCTCGCGATAGTTGAACGTCTCGCCCAGGGGATTGGAGCGGGACGAATGCTGGTTCAGCAGGTCCACGCGCAGCTGGCCTGGCCACCAGTCGCGGTTTTGGACGCCGCCGCCCGCGACGGACTCCGTCGTACGGCCCGAAAAGGGGCATTTGGCTTCGGTGGTCATGCGGCGTGTCCTTCTGCTTCGAGACGGCGCCGGGCGGCGCGCCTCAATGGCCCCTGTGATGTGAGGGATATTGGACACGCGGCCGAGAATAACTCCAATCGATTGTCTTTGTATTTTGCATAGGCCGAGCCTATGTATCGCGCCATGCTCCCCACCCTGCGCCAACTCCAGTATCTGAAGCTTCTGGCCGAACACGGCAGTTTCTCCCGCGCCGCCGAGGCCGCCCACGTCAGCCAGCCCGCCCTCAGCGCCGGGGTGCAGGAGCTGGAGCGGATCCTGGGCGCACCCGTGGTCGAGCGGGCGCGCGGCGCCGTCATCATGACCGCCGTCGGCGCCGAGGCCGTGCGCCGGGCCGAGGACGTCCTGGCCCGAACCGAGGATCTGGTCGAGGCGGCCCAGAACGCCGGCCGTCCGCTGTCGGGGCGGTTCCGGCTGGGCGTCATCCCGACCGTCGCCCCCTTCCTGCTGCCCGCCAAATTACCGTCGCTGAAGACGGCCTATCCGAACCTGAAGCTCTTCATCCGCGAGGATCTGACGCCGCGTCTGATCGCCGCGCTCAAGGCGGGTCAGATCGACGCCGCCGTCATCGCCCTGCCCTATGAGGCGCCGGGGATCGAACACGCCCGGATCGGCGACGACGAGATCCTGGCCGCCGCCCCGGCCGACCACGCCCTGGCGGCCCCCGGCCCGATCCGTCCCGGTTCGCTGAAATCCCAGGACCTGATCCTGCTGGAGGACGGCCATTGCCTGCGCGACCACGCCCTGGCGGCCCTGGACATAGAGGCGCCGCGCGGCGACGACGTCTTCGCCGCCACCAGCCTGCACACCCTGATCCAGATGGTCGGCTCAGGGCTCGGCGTCTCCTTCCTGCCCAGGATGGCGGTCCAGGCGGGCTTAGCCGACACCCCGTCCGTCGTCATCCGCCCCTTCGAGAACCAGGCCGACGGCGTCCCGCCCCACCGCGAAATCGTCGTCGCCTGGCGCTCCGGCTCCAGCCGCGCCGCCGAGGCCCGGCTGCTGGCCGAGGCGCTGAAGCTGGATTGAGACCGGTAGCGCGCCATTCGCGCTTGAGCTACAACATCTTCATGGTGAGGTTGCACACGGAGACAGCGATGGCGGCCTATCGGGTTGCGCTGATGTTTGGGCTAGCTATCGGCGCCGCAGGCTGCGCCGCCACGCCGAAAGCGATTTCCGGCGGCGCTGAATTCGCTCTTTCTTCCGACCTCGCCGCCCAGGCGCGCGTACGCAACATGAACATAACCTCGACCAGCCTTTACAACATGCCCCTGCCCCATTTCAGCGAGGATCTGCGAGCGGCGTTGAACCATTGCGCCACCGGGGATCGCGAACTCGACCTCAGAGCGCATATCGAACAGCCGGATCGCGCCCATCTCGTCACCACGTTCGAGTTGACCGATCCAGCAGACAATGATCGCGTGGTGGGCCGCTATCGCATTGGGATCGACGAGGTTGCGCCGCTGGTGCTTTACACAGGAGCCCCGAACCAAAGCGACGCAGGCGCCCGTACCGGGCATGGCCTGTGTGCTCAAATCTTCGGATCGACCGTCCGGTAAGGCGAGGTCCGTTCGCGTGACGTCAAGGCAGAACCGGCGCGGCACGGCGCCCAACAAAAAGGGCCGGCGGATCGCTCCGCCGGCCCTCTTTCTATCTCAGCGCGCCGCCGACTATTCGGCCGCGATCGGCGCCTCGGTTTCCGGGCCGCGCGCGAGGTTGCGCAGGACGTAGGGCATGACGCCGCCGGCCAGCAGATAGTCCATCTCGGTCTGGTTATCGATGCGGCAGCGGACCGGGAAGCGGGCCATCTTGCCGTCCGACGGGCGGAACAGCTCGACCCACAGATCCTGACGCGGGCGCAGCTTGCCGACATTGGCGTCGGACAGGCCGCGGATGGTGACGATCTCCTCGCCGGTCAGGCCCAGCTTCTGCCAGCCGTCCTGTTTGAACTGCAGCGGCACCACGCCCATGCCGACCAGGTTCGAGCGGTGGATGCGTTCGAAGCTTTCGGCGATGACGGCGCGAACGCCCAAGAGGCGGGTGCCCTTGGCCGCCCAGTCGCGCGACGAGCCGGTGCCGTATTCCTTGCCGGCGAAGACGACCAGCGGCCGGCCTTCCGACTGATACCGCATGGCGGCGTCGTAGATCGACATGGTGTCGCCCGACGGGAAGTGTTTGGTCACGCCGCCCTCGATCTCGGGCGTGATTCGGTTCTTGATGCGGATATTGGCGAAGGTGCCGCGCATCATGACTTCGTGGTTGCCGCGGCGGGCGCCGTAGCTGTTGAACTCGGCCGCCTCGACGCCGTGGTTCGTCAGATAGACGCCGGCGGGCGAGGTCTTCTTGATCGAACCGGCCGGGGAGATGTGGTCGGTGGTGATCGAGTCGCCGAAGATGGCCAGGACGCGGGCTTCGACCACGTCCTGAACCGGGGTCAGCTCCATCGACAGGCCGTCGAAATAGGGCGGGTTGGCCACATAGGTGGAGGCGTCGTCCCACTCATAGGTCTGGCCGCCGGCGACCTTGATCGCCTGCCAGTGCTTGTCGCCCTTGAACACGTCCTTGTAACGTTTGGCGAACATGGCCGGGGTGACCGACTTGCGCTGAATGTCGGCGATTTCCTGGGTGGTGGGCCAGATGTCCTTCAGGAAGACGTCATTGCCGTTCTTGTCCTGACCGATCGGATCCTTGGTGATGTCGATCCGCATCGAGCCGGCGATGGCGTAGGCGACGACCAGAGGCGGCGAGGCCAGATAGTTGGCCTGGACGTCGGGGTTCACCCGGCCTTCGAAGTTGCGGTTGCCCGACAGGACCGAGGTGGCGACCAGGGCGTTGTCGTTGATCGCCTTGGAGATCGCCGGGTCCAGCGGACCCGAGTTGCCGATGCAGGTGGTGCAGCCGTAGCCGACCAGGTTGAAGCCCAGGGCGTCCAGGTCCTTCTGCAGGCCGGCGTCGGTCAGATAGTCGGTGACGACCTGCGAGCCGGGGGCCAGCGAGGTCTTGACCCAGGGCTTGGCCTTCAGGCCCAGGGCGTTGGCCTTGCGCGCCACCAGGCCGGCGGCGATCAGGACCGAGGGGTTGGAGGTGTTGGTGCAGGAGGTGATGGCGGCGATCACCACATCGCCGTCGCCGACGGTGAAGCCTTCACCCTCGACGGCCGCGCGCGGAGCGTCGGCGGGACGGTTGAAGACCTCGGTCAGGGCGGTCTCGAAGGCCGGGGCGGCCGCGGTCAGTTCGACGCGGTCCTGGGGACGCTTGGGGCCGGCCAGCGACGGCACGACCGTGGCCAGGTCCAGCTCCAGCACGTCAGTGAAGACCGGGTCTTCCGAGGTCTCGTCGATCCACAGGCCTTGCGCCTTGGCGTAGGCTTCGACCAGGGCGACGCGCGCCTTGTCGCGGCCCGTGGCGGTCAGATAGCCGATGGTGGCGGCCGAGACGGGGAAGAAGCCGCAGGTGGCGCCGTATTCCGGGGCCATGTTGGCGATGGTCGCCTGGTCTTCGATCGTCATGTTCGGCAGGGCGTCGCCGAAGAATTCGACGAACTTGCCGACCACGCCCTTCTTGCGCAGCATCTGGGTGACGGTCAGCACCAGGTCGGTGGCGGTCGTGCCTTCCGGCAGACGGCCGGTCAGTTTGAAGCCGATGACTTCCGGGATCAGCATCGGGATCGGCTGGCCCAGCATGGCCGCCTCGGCCTCGATGCCGCCGACGCCCCAGCCCAGAACGGCCAGGCCGTTGATCATGGTGGTGTGGCTGTCGGTGCCGACGACGGTGTCGGGATAGGCGACGGTCTTCTTGCCCTCTTCCAGGGTCCAGACGGTCTGGGCCAGGTTCTCCAGGTTCACCTGGTGGCAGATGCCGGTGCCGGGGGGCACGACGCGGAAGTTGTTGAAGGCCGACGAACCCCAGCGCAGGAAGTTGTAACGCTCGATGTTGCGCTCATATTCGCGCTCGACGTTCTGGCCGAAGGCCTTGGGCGTGCCGAAGTGGTCGACCATGACCGAGTGGTCGATGACCAGATCGACCGGCACCAGCGGGTTGATCTTGGCGGCGTCGGCGCCCAGGGCGCTCATGGCGTCGCGCATGGCGGCCAGATCGACCACGGCGGGCACGCCCGTGAAGTCCTGCATCAGGACGCGGGCGGGGCGGAAGGCGATCTCGTGCTCGACCGAGCCCTTGTTCTCGACCCAGGCGGCGATGGCCTTCAGGTCGTCCTGCGTCACCGAGACGCCGTCCTCGTTGCGCAGCAGGTTCTCCAGCAGCACCTTCATCGAGCGCGGCAGGCGGGAAATCCCGGCCAGACCCGCTTCCTCGGCGGCCGGAAGGCTGTAATAGGCGTATTTCTTGCGCCCGACGGAAAGGTCCTGGCGGGTGTTGAAGCTGTCGATTGACGGCATGGAGAGTTTTCCTCTGGTCAGCGCCGCCCGACAATCCGGTTGCGCCTTCGCGCGGCAGACGCAGCGGCTCACAGGGCCCCTGCGCGCGCGGCGAAAGCCTGCTGCGGCAAGCGTGCCTATAGACCCGCTCGATCGCACCGTCCATGTGTCCACACCCCCGACGTGGACATTGAGAAAGGTTCTCAAAACAGCGGCCTGGCTCTCCCTCCCCCGGCGGGGGAGGGTGGCCGAGCGAAGCGAGGCCGGGTGGGGAGGGCCAGGCGAAATAACGCCCTGCAAACGCTCCCCATCCCCGCCGGGCCGCCCCCACCCGGTCGCTCCGCGACCACCCTCCCCCGCCGGGGGAGGGAGAATGTCGCAATGATCCACGCCCTCTCCCTCTCCGACCTGACCGTCTCGCGCGGCGGACGGCGGTTGTTCACCGGCCTGGACCTGCGCCTGCAGGCCGGAGAGGCCGTGGCGCTGACCGGCGCCAACGGGGCGGGCAAGACCAGTCTGCTGCGGACCGTCGCCGGCCTGCTGCGACCCGACGCGGGCGAGATCGCCTTTCACGACGGCGACGGCAATCGGCTGGACGACCATCTGGCGCGCGGGCGCGAAGTGCATTTCCTCGGCCACCAGGACGGACTGAAGACCGGACGCACGGCCCGCCGGGAGTTGGGCTTCCAATGCGACTGGCTGGGCCACACCCAGACCGGCTTCGATCACGCCGTCGAGGCGTTCGGCCTTGAGCCCCTGCTGGACCTTGAGGTTCGGCGCCTGTCCGCCGGCCAGCGCCGTCGTCTGGCCATGGGCCGGCTGGTCGGATCGCCGCGCGCCCTGTGGCTGCTGGACGAGCCCATGGCCCCGCTGGACGCCCGCTGGCGCGCCGTCTTCGCCGACCAGATGCGCCGTCATCTCGAGGCCGACGGCCTGATCCTCGCCGCCGTCCACGACCCCCTGCCCATCCCGGCCCGCACCCTGGACCTGGGAGGTCTGGCGTGAGCCGGCCGGTGGACGCCGAACCCCGCCCGCCGGGCCTCCGGGGCGCGACGCGCGTCTTGCTGGAACGGGAGCTGGACCTGGCCTGGAGCGGCGGGGGCGGCCCGCTTCTGGCCTGCGGCTTCTTCGCCTGCCTGACCGCCGTCCTGCCCCTGGCGGCGGGGGGCGATCCGCGCACGCTTTCGCCGGTGGCGGGCGGGATCGCCTGGCTGGCCCTGGCCCTCGCCTCGCTGCTGTCGCTGGAGCGGCTGTTCGAACGGGACCTGGAGGACGGGGCGCTGGACCTGTTGGCGATCGGCCATCTGCCGCTGGAATCGGTGGTTCTGATCAAGGCCCTGGCCCAGTGGATCGCCGTCGGCCTGCCCCTGGCCCTGACCGCGCCGGTCGCCGCCCTGGCCCTGGGCCTGCCGGTTTCTCTGGCGCCCCTGGCCGCCCTGTCGGCCCTGATCGGCGGGGCGGGCTTCGCCTTGACCGGCGCCCTGGGCGCCGCCCTGGCCCTGGGCGCCAAGCGGGGCGGCCTGCTGATCGCCGTCGTGGTCCTGCCCCTGTTCATCCCGCCCGTGGTGTTCGGCGCCGGCGCGCTGGAGCGGGCGGCGTCCGGCCAGTCGCCCGCCCCGGCCCTGGCCTTCCTGACCGCCTATGTCCTGTTCGCCGGGGTCATCGCCGCCTTCGCCGGGGCGGCGGCGGTCAGGAACGCCCAAGGGTAGAGCATGATCGTTTCGGACGGAACCGCTTCGCGGTTCCGACAGAAGCGTGAATCATGCTCTCGCTTTAAATCTGGAGCCTGATTCACCGTTTCAGCGGAACCGCGAAGCGGTTCCTCCTCAACGGATCAGGCTCTAGGGGACGCCGTGACACGCCGCTTGCCCGCCGCCGTCCCGCCGCGTAATCGCTGACACCATGTTCGGCCTGTCCAATCCGCAGCGGTTCATGCGCTTCACCGGCCCGCTGACGCCGGTGCTGTGGACGGCCGCCGCCGTCCTGCTGGCGGTTGGAACCTGGCTCAGCTTCACCGTGCCCGCCGACTATCAGCAGGGCGACACGGTGCGGATCATGTTCGTCCATGTGCCCGCCGCCAGCCTGGGCCTGGGGGCCTATGCGGCGCTCGGGGTCTCCAGCTTCTTCGCCCTGGTCTTCCGCCACGCCCTGGCCGACGCCGCCGCCCGGGCCGCCGCCCTGCCCGGCGCCGCCTTCACCGCCCTGGCTCTTTTCACCGGCTCGCTGTGGGGCCAGCCCATGTGGGGAACCTGGTGGGTCTGGGACGCGCGCCTGACCAGCGTCCTGGTGCTGTTCCTCTTCTATCTCGGCTATATGGCGCTTCGGGCCTCGATCGACGACGAGCAGAAGGGCGCCCGCGCCGCCGCCGTCCTGGGCCTGGTCGGGCTGATCAACCTGCCCATCGTCAAATTCTCGGTCGACTGGTGGAACACCCTGCACCAGCCGGCCAGCTTCCTGACGCCGGGCGCCTCGGGCCTGGATCCCGTCTATCTGCCCCCCTTCCTGACCATGCTGGCGGCCTATGGGGTGTTGTTCGCGGCCCTGTGGCTGACGGCGATCCGCACCGAGATCCGCCGCCGCCGCGTCCTGACCCTGCGCGCGCGAAAGGCGCTGGAGGCCTAAGATGCTCGACCTCGACATGGCGCCCTACGCCGCCTTCGTCTGGCCTGCCTGGGGCGTCAGCGCCCTGGTCCTGGCCGCCCTGACGGTCCGCGCCGTGATCGCCTCGCGCAAATGGAAGCGGGAACTCGAGCGTCTGGAAAAAGACCAGAGCGCGACATCAGACGCGGCTGTCTCCCTGCGTCCTCAAGCAGCGCAAAGCGCGATAGGGCCCTTAAAATGAACCGCTGGCTGGCCCTGCTGCCGCTCGTCGTGGCGGTCGCCCTGTTCGCCCTGTTCGCCGGCTGGTCGCTGAAGCGCGACCCGGCCTTCAAGCCCGACGCCCTGCTCGGCCAGCCCATCCCCGAGACCGTCCTGCCCATGCTGGAGGGCGACACGGCCGGGCCGGGCAATCTGGACCTGAAGACCGCCGGGGTGGGACGGCCCATGCTGGTCAATGTCTTCGCCTCCTGGTGCGCCCCCTGCCGGATCGAACACCCCAAGCTTCTGGCCCTCAAGGCGCGCGGGATCGCCGTCGTCGGCGTGGCCTATAAGGACGAGCCGGTCGCCACCCGCGCCTTCCTGGACGAGCTGGGCGATCCCTATTCCATGGTCCTGGTCGATCGCGAAGGTCGGGCCGGGCTGGACCTGGGCATATCCGGCGTGCCGGAGACCTTCGCCGTGGACGCCATGGGCCGGATCACCGCCAAACAGTCCGGCCCCCTGCTGAACGACGCCGACATCGAGCGGCTGGTCGCCTCCATGCAGGCGCCGGCCCGCGCCCCGCCTTCAAAAAGCAGCCGTTAAGCCGGGATTAACCTTCTTTCCTGAGATCTTGTTAACGATTGTCGCCCCGCGATGCGTTAACGGTTGGCTATGAGCGCGATTCGTCCAGGTTTGCCCCAGACCCTTCCGCCGTCCGGCGGCGAGACCTCGTCGGCGCGCAACGCCCAGGCCGCCTTCTTCCGCGCGGCCCTGAACCAGGTCCAGGCCAATCCGATCCAGGCTGCTCCGATCCAGCCTCAGACGCCCGCCGCAAGCCCGACGCGGCCGACCCCGCCCTCGCCATCGACCGACGGACAGCCGCCCCGGATCATGCGTCCGGGGACCTATCTTGACATCAAGGTCTGATCAGCTCCAGCCCTTGCCGGCGATATATTGCTGCAGCAGGTCGATCCGGGTCGCGTCCGACGGGTGGGTCGAGGCGAACTGCGGAATGCTGGCCTGACGCTGGGCCGCCATCAGCCGCCACAGGGCCACGGCCTGGGACGGGCGGAAACCGGCGGCCTGCATATAGTCCACGCCCAGCCGGTCGGCCTCCAGCTCGTCGCGCCGTGAATAGGGCAGCAGCAGACCGTACTGGGCCGCCAGACCGCCATAGGCGTTGACCGCGTCGCCGTAACGCCCCGCCGCCCCGCCGACGGCCGCCAGGCCGATGGAGGTCGCCGCCTGGCTCGACGCCCGCTCGGCGGCGTGGTTGGCGACGACATGGCCGATCTCATGGCCGATCACGGTCGCCAACTGGTCGTCGTTCTGGACCAGGGCCAGCAGGCTGTCGGTCACGCCGATCTGGCCGGATGGCAGGACGAAGGCGTTCGGGCTCTTCTCGCTGAAGACCGCATAGTCCCAGGTCCGGTCGCCGAGGCCCGCCGCCTGGACCAGACGGTTGCCGACGCGACGGATGCGATCGACCTGGGCGCCCGAGGTCTGGACGCCCGGCTTGCTGATCGCCTCGCGCCAGGCGGCGTTCGATTGCTGAGCCAGAGCGGCGTTGTCGACCAGAAGCAGCTGGTTGCGACCGAGCGCCTCATTATAGGCGCAGGCCGACAGGGCCGAGGCCGCGACGGCGGCGGCCAGCAGACGGACAGGAAGACGGGAGGCGGGGCGGCGAAGGGCGATCATGGAGGCGACCTCTCTGGCTCGAACGGGGAAACAGCCAAGCAAATCCCGCAGCTCCCGTCGAGGTTCCAGCCAAGCTCGCGCTCAATCCCTGGGCGTCGCGCCCAGCAGGGTGCGACACGCCTCGGCTTCCGCCGCCAGGGCCGCCCGCCTCGCCTCCCCAAAACCGTCCAGGGTCCGATAGGGCATGGCCAGGCGCGGATTGTCCCTCAGCCGTCCCCGATTGCGCTCCAGAAAGCCCCAGTACAGCCGGTTGAACGGGCAGGCCGCGTCGCCGCTCTTGCTCTTCACGTCATAGCGACAACCGCCGCAGTAGTCGCTCATCCGGTCGATATAGGCCCCCGACGCCGCATAGGGCTTGGACCCCACGATCCCGCCGTCCGCGAACAGGGCCATGCCCCGTGTATTGGGCATCTCCACCCACTCATAGGCGTCGGCGTAGACGGCCATATACCAGTCGTCGACCGCATCCGGATGCACGCCCAGCAGCAAGGCCAGATTGCCCGTCACCATCAGCCGCTGGATATGGTGGGCGTAGGCGTTCTCCCGCGTCGTCTTCACCACATCGGCCACGCAGGCCATGTCGGTTTCGCCCGACCAGTAGAACCAGGGCAGATTCCGGTCCGCGTCCAGGAAGTTCCTTGCCCGATATTCGGGCGCCTTCAGCCAGTAGATTCCGCGCACGAACTCCCGCCAGCCCAGGATCTGGCGGATGAAGCCCTCGACCGCGTTCAACGGCGCCCGTCCGGCGCGATAGACCGCCTCGGCCCGGCGGCAGACGTCCACCGGATCAAGCAGGCCCAGGTTCAACGACGTCGAGATCAGCCCGTGCCACATCCACGGCTGATCCTCCGCCATGGCGTCCTGCCAGTCGCCGAAGCCGGGCAGGATGTTCGCCAGGAAATCCTCCAGAACCGTCTCGGCCTCCTCGGCCGTCGTCGGCCAGCCGAAGTCGTGCAGGGCGCCGAAATGATCGGGAAACAGGCAGGCGACGTCCGCCATGGCCCCCTGGGCTATGGCGTTGGGCGTGATGCGCAGCCGTTGGGGCGGCTTCACCCCGCGCGGCGCCTTCTTGCGGTTCTCGGCGTCATAGTTCCAGCGCCCGCCCTCCGGCTGATCGCCGTCCATCAGCAGACCGGTCGCGCGCCGCATCTCGCGATAGAAGAACTCCATCCGCAGCTGCGACTTGCCCGAGGCCCAGCGTCGGAACCGGTCGTGGGAACAGATGAACCGCCGGTCCTCGCGGATCTCCACGGGCAGGCCCGCCCCTTCGGCGAAGGCCGCCAGATGTTCGGCCAGGCGCCATTCCCCGCATTCGGTCAGGACGGCGCGGTCATAGACGCCCGCCGCCAGGGCCCGCGCCAGTTCGCCCGTGATGGAGCCGCTGTTGTCCGGATCGTCGATCGCCACATAGCGCACCCGCACGCCCCGAGCCCTCAGCCGTTCGGCGTGGTTCCGCATGGCGGCGAAGACCAGGGCGATCTTCTGCTTGTGATGGCGGACATAGGTCGCCTCGTCGCGCACCTCGGCCATCAGCACCGTGTCCGCGGCGGGATCCAGCCCCTCCAGGGCGGTCAGGCCGCCCGAAAGCTGATCGCCCAGCACCAGTCTCAGAACCGCCATGGCTCAACCCGCCCTTCGCGCCAGGGCCTGAAGTCGGGGCCGCACCATCAGAAACAGGCGATAGGCCGCCTCCAGCCCCGCCAGCACAACCGGCGACCGCGCCGCGAGGCCCAGGGGCCGCAACAGGGGAATGGCCCGCCACATGGCCGCGAAGGCCGCCGCCCCCGACAGGATCCGCCCGTCCTCGCGCGCATGAAACCGGGCCAGCAGGGTCTCGCGATCCAGCGGGCAGGCGACATCCCCGTCGCCCGCCACATCGACGAATTCGATGGCGCCGCGCCGGTCCAGCCGTCGCATCAGGGCGATCTCGCGGCGGCACAGGGGGCAGGCCCCGTCGTGCCAGACGACCAGCCGGCTCATCGGCTCGGTTCAGAACAGGGCGCGGGGCGGGCTGAACGTCGGATCATCGGGGAGGAGAGCTTCCGGAAGGCGCGGCGCGCGGTGATCGTGATATACGAACCGGCGCCGGGGATCGGATTTGCCTCCCCGCACAGACGCCGGATCGAGATGGACACGAACGCCCCCGCCCGCCTTCCCTCCCTCGCCCGCCTGCTGGGCTTCTCGGGCCTGCTGCCCCAGGCGGCGGCGGTCGCCCTGCTGGTCGGCGGCGGGGCCGAACTGCGCCCCCTGGCCCTGGGTTTGGCCTTTGGTTACGCCGCCCTGATCTTCAGCTTCCTGGGCGGGGTCTGGTGGGGCCTGGCGACGGCCGCGCGCGGCAAGGCCCCGGCCTGGGTCTGGAGCGTGGCGGTGCTTCCGTCGCTGCTGGCCCTGGCTGCGGCCTGGCCCCTCGCGGCGGGCGAGAGCGATCTCCGACTGTCGCTGGGCCTGCTGGGCGGCTTCATCGCCCTCAGCGTCCTGGTCGATGTCCGGCTGAAGGCCTTAGGCCTGACGCCCGAGGGTTGGCTGGGGCTGCGGCTACCCTTGTCTCTGGGCCTCGGCGCCCTGACGCTGGCGGCCGCCCTGCTCTGAGACATCGCTGGGTTTCAGGCAAAAAATCGGGGCCTGCCGAGAACGACAGGCCCCTGATTTTGCATCCCGACATGGAGCGGGCGAGGCGATTCGAACGCCCGACCCCAACCTTGGCAAGGTTGTGCTCTACCCCTGAGCTACGCCCGCAATCCGTAAGGCGCCGCGTGTGCGCCCCGTCGAGGAGGGGGCGTATAGCGGAGGGTTGCGGCGGACCGCAACCCTTTTTTTCGGCCTATCGCACTTCGTGCTGCTTGAGGCCGAGAGACCGCCTTTTGATCGCGGCCGGAGCCCCTTCGCCCTCAAGCAGCGAGCCTCGTCATTCCCGCGAAGGCGGGAAAGCGTCGCGAGCGTAGCGCCCTTCCGCGCTCAAGCAGCGAGCCGCCGCGCGGCGAGCGATAGCGCCCTTCCGCGCGTCAGCGCGGCGCCAGTCGAATGGCCCCGTCCAGGCGGATGCACTCCCCGTTGATATAGACGTTGCGCGCCAGCTCCAGCACCAGGGAGGCGTAGTCGGCGGGCGTGCCCAGACGGCTGGGGAAGGGGATGGCGGCGGCCAGGGCGTCCTGAATCTTCTGGTCCATGCCGGCCATCATCGGCGTCCACATGATGCCGGGCAGGATGGTGTTGCAGCGCACCCCTTCCTGGGCCAGGTCGCGCGCGATCGGCAGGGTCATGGCGTAGACCCCGCCCTTGGAGGCCGAATAGGCCGCCTGGCCGATCTGGCCGTCCTGGGCCGCCACCGAGGCGGTGTTGACGATCAGGCCGCGCTCGCCGTCCGCCATGGGCTCCAGGGTCACCATGCCCGCCGCCGACTGCGACAGGACGCGGAAGGTGCCGAACAGATTGACCCGCACGGTGCGTTCGAACTGGGCCATGTCGTGGGCCTTGATCTCGCCGGTGTCCTTCTTGCGCGAGACGGTCTTCATGCCGGTGGCGATGCCCGCGCAGTTGACGGTCAGCCGCTCCTGGCCGTGGGCGGCGCGCGCCTTTTCGAAGGCGGCGGCCACCGAGGCGTCGTCGGTCACGTCCACCTGGCAGAAGACGCCGCCGATCTCGGCGGCAATGGCCTCGCCCTTCTCGGCGTTCAGATCGAACAGGGCCACCTTGGCGCCCGTGGCGGCGATGGCGCGGGCCGTGCCTTCGCCGAGGCCGGACGCCCCGCCCGTGACCACGGCGGCGATGCTGCTGTCGAGTTTCATCTCGGTCTTTCCTATGTTGTAATGAACCTGAGTTTCGTTTGAGGATTTAGCGGCCATGACCGCCAAAGCCAAACCCGTCTCGCCCGAAGACGCCCTGGACCCGAAAAAGGCCCTGGTCCCGACCGTGGTGAAGGTCAATGAGGCGCGGGTGACGCGCGGCTTCTGGCCCAAGATCCAGCGCACGGCGGCCCGCATCCCCTTCGCGGATCAGGCCCTGGCCGCCTGGTACGCCGCCCGCGATCCCCAGACCCCTCTTCCGGCCAAGGGAATGATCTTCGCCGCCCTGGCCTATTTCGTCATGCCGGTGGACGCCATTCCCGACCTGTTCGCCGGCATAGGCTACACCGACGACGCGGCGGTCATCGCCGCCCTGATCGCCACCCTGGGCGCCAACATCAAGCGCCGCCACCGCGACCAGGCGGAAGAGGCGGTGGAGCGGCTGAGGGGGAAATAGGCACACCCCTCTCCCCCTGCGGGAGAGGGAGACCGCGCACGGCGGCGCAGCCGTCGTCCTGGCGCGGTCGGGCGAGGGGTCGCGCCGGCATAGCCGTTTCGCTCAAACCCCTCATCCGGCCCTTCGGGCCACCTTCTCCCGCAAGGGGAGAAGGAAACCTAATCCCCCACCGTCACCACGATCTTGCCCAGGGCCTGCCGGTCGCCCAGGGCCGCGATCGCCGCCCCCGCCTTCTCCAGCGGGAAGGTCTTAGACACGCGCGGCTTGATCTTGCCCTCGGCGTACATCTGCATCAGTTCGGCCATGTTGGCGGCGTGGCCCTTGGGATCGCGCGCCACGGCCGCGCCCCAGAAGACCCCGATCACCGACACCGATTTCAACAGGGTCAGGTTCAGCGGCAGGGCCGGGATGCCCGCCGGGAAGCCGACGACCAGATAGCGCCCGTTCCAGTCCATGGCCCTGAGCGCCGGATCGGCGTAATCGCCGCCGACCGCGTCGTAAACCACGTCCGCGCCGTCGCGGCCGGTCGCCAGCTTGAACTCGCCCGACAGTTCCTTCTGCGCCGCCTTGTCCATCGGCCCGGTCGGATAGATCAGGCCGTTGTCGGCCCCCAGCGCCAGGGCGAACTCGACCTTGTCATTGGTCGAGGCGGCGGCGACCACGCGGGCGCCCATGGCCTTGCCCAGCTCCACGGCGGCGGCGCCGACGCCGCCTGCGGCGCCCAGCACCAGCAGGGTCTCGCCCGGCTTCAGCTGCGCCCGGTCCTTCAGGGCGTAATAGCTGGTGCCGTAGGTCATGATCAGGGCCGCCGCCTCCTCGAAGCTCATGGCCTCGGGCATGGGAATGACCGTCTCGGCCCTGACCGCCAGCCGTTCCACCAGCCCGCCCCAGCCGGGCACGGCGATGACCCGGTCGCCCTTGGCCACGCCCTTGACGCCCTCGCCCACCGCCTCGACCACGCCCGCCACCTCAGCGCCGGGCGAAAAGGGCCGTTCGGGGCGGAACTGGTATTTGTCCTCGATGATCAACGTATCGGGATAGTTGATCCCCACGGCCTTGACCTCGATGACCACTTCGCCCGCCTTGGGTGTCGGATCGAGCACGTCTTCGACCACGAGAGTTTCGGGACCACCGGCGGCCTTGGACAGAACTGCGCGCATTATTCCTCCCTTGGGCCTACCGCGCTTAGCGCGACTTGAGGCCCGCTTGTGTTCGACCGACATGGCGCGGCCTTCATCCCGACGCTAAAGAGCGCCACGCCCGATTGAAAGAGGCGACAGAGACAGGCTCAGGAAGACGACATGACCGCCCTCATCCTCCACGGCGGCGCCGGCGCCCGGCGCGAACGCAACTATGACGCCGAAATCGCCCACATGCGCCAGGTGGTCGAGGCCATGAAGCCGCGTCTGGACGCGGGCGAAAGCGCCCTGGACGTCGCCACGGCCGCCGTCGTCATGCTGGAGGATTCCGGCCTCTATGTCGCCGGCAAGGGCGCCTCGCCCAATCTGGCCGGCGCCTATGAGCTGGACGCCAGCCTGATGGACGGATCGACGAAACGGGCCGGGTCCGTCGCCGCCCTCCAGGGCTTTCGCAACCCTGTCGTCGCCGCCCGCGCCGTGATGGAGCGCACCCCCCACGTCATGCTGGTGGGCGAGGGCGCGGCCCTGTTCGCCCAGGATCAGGGGCTGGAGCCCGTCGCCGACGAGGCCGCCTGGTACACGGGCGCCGGCCAGGGCGAGGACAATCATCCGCCCGGAACCCTCAGCCACGGCACCGTCGGCGCTTGCGTGCTGGACGCCGCCGGCCGCCTGGCCGCCGCCACCTCGACCGCCGGGGTCTTCGGCAAGATGCCGGGCCGCGCCGGCGACACCCCCATCCCCGCCGCCGGAACCTGGGCCGACGGCCACGCCGCGACCTCCTGCACCGGCCAGGGCGAATATTTCATCCGCGTCGCCGCCGCCGCCCAGGTCGCCTGGCGTGTCGCCGCCGGTCAGTCGCTGGCCGATGCGACCCAGGCCGTCATCGACGAGATCGGCCAGATGGGCGGCGACGGCGGCCTGATCGCCCTTGACGCCGCCGGAAACATCGCCGCCCCTTTCAACAGCCAGGGAATGAAACACGCCTGGCTGACGCCGGACGGCGAGATCGGCGTCGAGGTGTTTGAACGACGATAATTACAGCTCGGTAAGGTGCATGTCAGCCGAGGGCTGATACGGTCTCATCGCCCGGCGCTCCGGGCCTGGAGACCCGCATGAAATTTCGCCTCACCGCCACCGTCGCCGCCTCGGCCCTGCTGCTGGGCCTCGCCGCGCCCGCCTTCGCAGCGCCGGCCGCCGCACTCGCGCCTGCGCCTGTCGCCGCCCAGGCCCAGCAGGGCGTGGTCGTCCCGCCCCTGGGCTTCACCAAGCGCGTCCTGCCGAACGGGCTGGAAGTCTACACCGCCCGCGACGCCGACACCTCGAACGTGACGGTTCAGGTCTGGTACAAGGTCGGGTCCAAGGACGATCCGGCCGGCCGCTCGGGCTTCGCCCATCTGTTCGAACATCTGATGTTCAAGGCGACCAAGAACCTGCCGCCCGAGACCTTCGACCGGCTGACCGAGGATGTGGGCGGATCGAACAACGCCTTCACCGCCGACGACACCACCGCCTATTTCGAGACTGTCCCCGCCAACCACCTCCAGCGCATGCTGTTCGCCGAGGCCGAGCGGATGGGCTCCCTGGTCGTGGACGAGCCGACCTTCGTCGCCGAGCGCGACGTGGTGAAGGAAGAATATCGCCAGCGCATCCTGGCCAACCCCTATGGCCGTCTGTTCGGCCTGTTCGTGCCCGAGACCCTGTATCAGGAAAGCCCCTATCGCCGTCCCGGCATCGGCTCGATCGAGGAGCTGAACGCCTCGTCCCTGGACGACGTCCTGCGTTTCCACGCCACCTACTACCGGCCCGACAACGCCTATCTGATCGTGGCCGGCAATTTCGACCAGGCCCAGCTGGACCGCTGGATCGATCAGTATTTCGTCCCGCTGAAGAACCCGGCGACGCCGCTGCCGACCAACAATGTGGCCGAGCCCGAGCCGACCGGGCCGCGCGACGTCACCTATTATGCGCCCAACGTCCCCCTGCCCGCCGTGGTGATCGGCTGGCCGACGGTCAAATACGCCGACGCCGACCGCGCCGCCCTGACCGTGCTGGACGGCATACTGTCCACCGGTGAATCGAGCCGCCTGTATCGTTCCCTGGTCTATGATCAGCAGATCGCCGCCCAGATCGGCTCGACCCCCGACTTCGCCCAGCAGGCCGGCAATCTGACCGCCCTGGCCATCATGGCCCAGGGTCATACGGCGGACGAAGGGATCGCCGCCCTGAACGCCGAGATCGCCAAGCTGCGCGACGCCCCCGTCACCGCCGCCGAACTGACCGAGGCCAAGAACGAGATCGTCGCCGACGCCCTGCGCAATCGCGAGACGGTGGACGACCGCGCCTCGGCGCTGGGCTTCGCCCTGATCAACACCGGCGACGCCGCCGCCGCCGACCGCGAGATCGCCCAGATCCAGGCCGTCACCGTCGCCGACGTCCAGCGCGTCGCCCGCAAATATCTGACGCCCCAGCGCCAGTCGACGATCCGCTATCTGCCCGCCGACGAACAGAACCCGCCTTCGGTGCAGAAGATGAACGTGGATGCTCCGGTCAAGGTCGCCGATCTGGCCCCGGCCGGAACCCCGGCGGTCCTGCTGCCGGAAGCCCAGCGCACGCCCCTGCCGCAGCCCGGCGCGGAAGTGGCCCCGGCCACCCCCGCCGTCGCCGACTTCCGCCTGGACAACGGCCTGCGCGTCCTGGTGGCCCCGACCGACGGCGTGCCTCTGGTCTCGGCCCGCCTCAGCTTCGACGCCGGCTCGTCCGACGACCCGGCGGGCAAGGCCGGAATCGCCGCGATGACCGCCGCCCTTCTGACCCAGGGCACCAAGACCAAGTCGGCGCCCGAGATCGCCACCGAGATCGAACAGCTGGGCGCCTCGATCGGCGCGGGCGCCGGGGTGGACTTCACCAATGTCTACGCCAACGCCCCGGCCAACGCCTTCCCCGCGACGGTCGCCCTGATGGCCGATCTGGTGAAGAACCCGACCTTCGCCGCCGAGGAGCTTGAGCGCCAGCAGGCCCAGACCCTGGACAATCTTCGCGTCGCCCTCAGCCAGCCGGGCTCGATCGCCGGCCAGGCCGTGGGCCGGGTCGTCTATGGCGACGCCCCCTATGGGGCGCCGGGCTCGGGCACGGTCCAGTCGGTGCCCGTCATCACCCCGGCGGACGTCGCCGCCTTCCACGCCGCCCGCTATCGCCCCTCGGACGCCACCCTGGTCTTCTCGGGCGACATCACCCCCGCCGCCGCCCGCGCCCTGGCGCAGCAGGCGTTCGGCGACTGGCGTCCGGAGGGACAGGCGGCCGCGCCTGTCGCCAACCCGGCCGGTCAGGCCCTGGCCCCGCGCATCGTCGTGGTGAACCAACCGGGCGCGGGTCAGGCTGCGGTCGTCGCCGCCATTCGCGGCGTGTCGCGCACCGACGCCGACTATTTCCCGCTCACCCTGGGCAACACCCTGCTGGGCGGGGGCTTCTCGTCGCGGCTGAACCAGGAGATCCGCATCAAGCGCGGCCTGTCCTACGGCGCCGGCTCCTCCCTGGGCGCGCGCGCCGATGCGGGCCTGTTCACCGCCTCGACCCAGACCAAGAACGAGACCGCCGATGAGGTGGCCGATCTGATCCTGGCCGAGATCGCCAAACTGGGCGCGGAAACCCCGACCCAGGCCGACCTGGCGCCGCGCCGGGCCACCCTGATCGGCGGCTTCGGCCGCTCGCTGGAGACGGTCGACGGCCTGGGCGCCCTGGTCGCCAACCTGGCCCTCTACGACCTGCCGATGAGCGATCTGGCCGACTACGCCGGCCGCGTCCGCGCCGTCACCCCCGAACAGGTCCAGGCCGCCTTCGCCGAACACCTGCCGGTCAATCGCGCCAGCCTGGTGATCGTCGGCGACGGGTCGCTGTTCCTCGACGCCCTGCGGGCCAAACACCCGAACCTGGAGGTCATCGAGGCGAGCGAACTGAACCTCAACAGCGGTTCGCTGAAGTAGGCGCAGTCATCATGTCTCCTCCCCGCTCTGCGGGGAGGTGGCGCGACGCTCTTCGCGTCGTGACGGAGGGTTCTTTCCGCATCATTACGGTCGGTGCGGCGTTGACAACCCCTCCCCCACGCTTCGCGCGGTCCCCCTCCCCATTTCATGGGGAGGAGACGAAAGCCTCAAACCGACAGACACACCACCTGCGCCACCCGCAGATCGCGCCTCAGCGCATCCGCGACCCGGCCGTAGTTGTCGATGGTCACCGGCTCGCCCAGCGCCGCCTCGTCCGCCCGCTGTTCGCCGCGAATGGCGGGGGCGAAGGATTCAGGGGCCGTGGTGTAGATCCGGCCCCGGCGCGGCGCCTCGGCGATGGTGACGCCCAGCACCCGCCCGCGCCCGTCCATCACCGGCGCGCCCGACAGTCCCGACAGGGTCCCCTCCAGCCCGTCGGTGCGCCCGACCTCGGCCCAGGCCAGAACCGGTTCGTCATGGGCGCCGCGTCCGAACACCTTCAGGGTCTCGCGCCCCAGCAGGCGCGAGGTCACCTCGCCCGCCCGCCCCTGGGGAAAGCCGGGGTGAAAGGCGCGCTGGCCCTTGCGCAGCGGGGCCTGGACCGCGACCGGCAGGGCGGGCGGCCCGCCTTCGGTGAGCAGCAGGGCCACGTCGGCCCGGGGGGCCAGGCGCACGTCGGCCGCCACCGCCCGGCCGCCGCCCACCACCAGGGCCGGCCGACGACAGCCCTCCACCACATGGCGGGCCGTGACCCAGCGACCGCGCCCGGCGATCGAAAAGGCGGTGCCGGATTTCGGCGTAAAGGGCGTGTCCGGCGCGTCCAGGGTGACGGCTGTGTCGAAGGGGGTGATGGGGCCCAGCAGGGCGCCCTCGATCTCGTCGGGCGGCGGCGGGGCGGGCGGGGCGTCGGCGTTTTCGCGCCGGCCCAGCGACACCGCCAGCAGCACGCCCGCCACCGCTCCGTAGATGGCCCAGTCCGGCAGGCGGGGGAATTGCATGACGCGATCCGTTCGCCGCTCAGCCGGTCAGGGCGGCCGACAGGATCAGGGCGGTCGCCAGCTTGGCCCCCACCAGGACCACCGAGGCCGCAACCTCGCCGTCCTTGATCCGCTGCGGCAGGCCGTGCAGCATCAGGTCGACGATCCGGAAGGCCAGCAGCTGCAGCACCAGGGTCGCCACGCCCCAGATGGCCACGTCCCGCACCGAGGTCGAGACCGACAGGGACACCGCCAGCGGAATGGCCAGACCCACCAGAATTCCCGCGAAGGCCACCGCCGCCGCCGGATTGCCCTCGCGGATCAGGGCGATCTCCTTCCACGGCGTCAGCAGGGCGTAGACCGTCGCCCCCGCCGCCAGCAGCAGCAGGGTCACGATCAGGTGCGTGACCATGACCGGAAAGCCCGAGGCGAAAGCCTGCACCTCGGCGCTCGACAGGACGTTCGTCAGTGAGGGGTCCATGTCTCTACGCCTTGCCCGATTGCCGCCCCAATCCGCAAGCGCGGCGAAGCAACACCTTGTGACGAAAGATTACAGGCCTGCGTCATCCGGCTTGTTCGCGCGCGCCTTGGCCAGGGCCGCGCTCTCGCGTTTCAACGGCTTGGCGACCGGGCACACCTCCTGGACATAGCCGTTCAGGGTGTTGGTCAACTGGTCCGGCGCCAAGCTGTAATGGACGTACTGGCCCTTCTTCTCGCTGGTCACCAGACCCGCGACCTCGAGCACCGACAGGTGTTGGGACACCGCCGGCTTGGAGATCTCGAACTTGGCCGCAATCTCCCCGGCGGTCAGGTCCGCGTGGGCCAGATAGGCCAAGATCTTGCGGCGGACGGGACTGGAAAGGGCTTCGAACACGCGTTGCATGGGCGGTATTTAAGCGATTTGCTAAGCGCTTGCCAGCGGGTCATTTCAATGTTTAAGTGATTGCCTAATTACCTACGAAGGGAGGCCGACATGGACCACGCTGATCCCTGCGCCGTGAACAGTCTCGTCGAGACGCCCGGCTGCAGCCCGATCGAAGGCCGTGTCGTCTGGGACCCGCGTCACTCGCTGTGGAACGGCGCCATGTTGGCCGCCGCCCTGATCTTCGGCGCCAAGACCTTCAGCCTCGCCGCTGTCGCAGTCTTCGTCGTCGTGACAGGGACGACGCTTCTGCTGGGCCATTCGGTCGGATTTCACCGTCGGCTGATCCACGGCAGCTTCGATTGCCCGCTGTGGCTGGAGCGCGTCTTGGCCTGGTTCGGGACCCTGGTCGGCATGAGCGGCCCCTTCTGGATGATCCGCACCCACGACATCCGCGACTGGGCCCAGCGCCAGACCGACTGTCACGACTATCTGGCGCACCGGCGGCCGATGGCGGTCGACGCCTGGTGGCAGATGCACTGCCGGCTGGTGCTGGAACGGCCGCCCCAGTTCGAGCTGGGCCGGATCGGCCGCGATCCCTTCTATCGGTTCCTGGAACGGACCTGGATGCTGCAACAGCTTCCTGTCGCGGCGGCGCTGTGGCTGATGGGCGGCTGGGGTTTCGTGGTCTGGGGCGTCTGCGCCCGGGTCTCGGCCAGCGTCATCGGCCACTGGTTCGTCGGCCATCTGGCCCACCGTCGCGGTCCGCAAACCTGGCTGGTGCGCGAGGCGGGCGTCCAGGCCCATGACGTCCCCTGGGCCGCCATCCCCACCATGGGCGAGGCCTGGCACAACAACCACCACGCCTATCCCGGCTCGGCGAAGATCGGCCTCTACCCGGGCCAGAGCGACTGGGGGTTCCGGTTCATTCAATTGCTGGAACGGCTGGGTCTGGCCTGGGATGTGCGGACGCCGGAAAGCATGGGTCCGAGACCTCTAAACAGAGTTGTGGCTAAGATATGATCAAGTCGATGTCGGATCGGCTTGGTACGCTCATCATTGCAAACGTCCTTGCCGCAAGCACCACAGCTGGAATGTCGGCCATAGGAATGTGGATCAGCATAATCGTTTCGCCCGGCGAAACTGGCTTGGGCAACGCCCTGGGCGGGGGACTTCTGTTCGGGCTGCTCGCAGCCCTCTACGGCTTCATAATCTCTTTCCCGGTCTATCTTGTTGGCCTGATCGTCGTCGGAATTCCAACTTGGTGGATTCTGCATAATTCAGGCCGAACCAGCGTAGGCGCCTTCTCGATTACGGCCGCAATCGAAAGCGTTATCGCGGGCGCAATCGTCTTTCGGCTTCTTGCCCCGGGCACGGAATTAGCCGCCCCACTGTTGGCGATCCCAGGCGGGCTGGCCGGATGGATCATTTGGAGGCGTAGTTACAGGCCGCTCACGCCGCCGCCTGCTCCGCCTTCCTGATTGCGCTCGCCCGCAGCTTCTCGCTTTCGGACTTCAGCTGGCCGCAGGCGGCCAGGATGTCGCGGCCGCGGGGGGTGCGGATGGGGCTGGCGTAGCCGGCGCGGTTCAGGATGGCGGCGAAGGCCTCGATCGTCTTCCAGTCCGAGCACTGATAGTCCGTGCCGGGCCAGGGGTTGAAAGGGATCAGGTTAACCTTGGCCGGTATGCCCTGGATCAGCTTGACCAGGGCGCGCGCCTCCTCGGGGCTGTCGTTGACGCCCTTCAGCATGACATATTCGAACGTCACCCGCTTGGCGTTGCCCAGGCCCGGATAGGCGCGGATGGCGGCCATCAGCTGGTCCAGCGGATATTTCTTGTTCAGCGGCACCAGGACGTCGCGCAGCGGGTCGTTGGTGGCGTGCAGGCTGATGGCCAGCATGGTCCCGGTCCGCTCGCCCAGCTCGGGGATCATCGGCACGACGCCCGAGGTCGAGACGGTGATCCGCCGCCGCGAAATGGCGATCCCCTCGTTGTCCGAGATGATGTCGATCGCGTCCGAGACGTTGTCGAGATTATAGAGCGGCTCGCCCATGCCCATGAAGACGATGTTGGACAGGCGGCGGTCTTCCTTGGGCGACGGCCATTCCTCCAGGTCGTCGCGGGCCACCTGGACCTGGGCCACGATCTCGGCGGCGGTCAGGTTGCGGACCAGCTTCTGGGTTCCGGTGTGGCAGAAGGTGCAGTTCAGGGTGCAGCCGACTTGGCTGGACACGCAAAGCGCTCCGGCCCGGCCCACGTCGGGGATGTAGACCGTCTCGATCTCGATGCCCGGGGCGGTGCGGATCAGCCATTTGCGCGTGCCGTCCTTGGACACCTGGCGTTCCACGATCTCGGGCCGGGTCAGGGTGAAATGCTCGGCCAGCCTGGCCTGCATGTCCTTGGCGACGTTCGACATGGCCGCGAAGTCGGTGACGCCGTAGTGGTGGATCCAGCTCCACACCTGGCTGGCGCGCATCTTGGCCTTTTCAGGCGGGCAGACGCCCGCATCGATCAGGGCCTGGCGCAGGCCGGCCCGCGTCAGACCGGACAGGTTGACGGGGGCCTTCACAGCGGGCGCGTTCGAGACACGGGAAAGATCGAGCGTAATGCTCAAGGCGGCGATCCTGGATGCGGTTTAGCCCGCCTCTATAGCACAAACCCCGGCAATTGCATGACCGGGCCGGTCGGAGCGCCCTAAAGCCCCACGTCCCAGACCCCGGCGTCGCGCATCCGGCTCTGTTTCGCCTCCTCCGCCCGGCCGCCCATCTCCTGGGCCATGCCCCGGATGGCGGTGGAGACGGTGGTCTTGTGCACGCCCGGAACCAGGGCGTGGGCGAAGGCGGCGCCCGCCAGCCGCAGCAGGCGGAAACCGAAACCGCCCGAGGCGGCCATGTGCTGGAAATAGGTCTCGCCCACCTCGCGCGGATGATCGCGGAACAGACGGTCGAACGGCGTCGAGCACCGGCGGGCGCGGTCGATCGTCGTCTGGCTCATGCGGCGGCTCCCGGTGTTCGCCCGACGATGGTCACGCGGGAACGGTCGCCGCGCAAGCCCTGTTTCGCGGATCCGACGCGACGGCCTTCGATCGGGACGGCGCCCATCGTCAGTTTGATCAAGTCGGGCTAAGGTCGGGGCTCGATCAAGGGACATTCCATGACGCTTCGCTTTTCGGCCGCCGCCTCCCTGACTGTCGCGACCGCCCTTTTGGCCGCCGCCGGCCCCGTCCTGGCCCAGTCGGCGCCCACCGTCCTGCCCTATGACGCGCGCCGCGGCGTCTTCAGCTTCGCCGCAGGTCTGGAAAGCTCGCTGCCGGCCGTGGTCAAGGTGACGACCCTGGGCCAGTCGCGCGGCCCCAGTTCCGATGCGGACGATCCCAAACCCTACGCCTCCGGCTCCGGCGTCGTCATCGACGCGGCCCAGGGCCTGGTGATCACCAACAACCATGTGGTCGAGAACGGGCGGAAATTCACCGTCGATCTGATCGACGGCCGGCTGTTCGACGCCGTCCTGGTCGGGGCGGACAAGGCCACCGACATCGCCGTGCTGCGGATCACGCCCGACGGGCGGCCGCTGAACCTGAAACAGGTGCAGACGGTGGATTCCGACACCCTGCGGACCGGCGACCTGGCCTTCGCCGTCGGCTACCCCCTGGGCCTGGACCAGACCCTGACCATGGGGGTGATCTCGGGTCTGAACCGATCGGGCCTGGGCGATGCGGTGGAGGACTATATCCAGACCGATGCGGCCGTGAACTCGGGCAATTCGGGCGGGCCGCTGCTGGACAGCCGGGGCCGGCTGATCGGCATCAACACCGCCATCCTGTCGGGCGGCATGGGCGGGGGCAATGACGGCATCGCCTTCGCCGTGCCCACCCGCATCATGCTCTATGTCGCCGACCAGCTGCGCACCCAGGGCGAGGTCAAGCGCGGCGAGACCGGAGCCATCTTCGCCTCCCTGACGCCCGAGCAGGCGCGCCGCATGCGGCTGGGCATCGTGCGCGGCGCCGTGGTGGCCGACGTGGCCCCCGGCTCGCCCGCCGAACGCGCGGGCCTGCGCGAGGATGACGTCATCCTGCGCCTCCAGGGACGACCGGTCGCCAACGCCGGCTCCATCAACGCCACCGTCGGCGTCGCCGCGCCGGGCTCCAGCCTGAGCGTCGTCTATCTGCGCGGAGGGCGCGAGGCCACGACCGCCCTCGCCGTCGAGCCGCCGGTCGAGGCCCCGGTCCAGGTCGGCGCGGATCGCGTCCTGGCCTATGGCGCCACCCTGCGGGACATGGAGGGCGAGGTTCAGGTTTCGGCCGTCGAGGCCGGCACGCCCGCCGCCCAGGCCGGACTGCTGGCCGGCGACCTGGTCCTCGCCATCGACGGCGTTGCGACGGCGGACATCCGCGCGGCGGCTCGGGCGCTGGAGGCCGCAGCCGGCTCCGTCGCCCTGGAGGTGCGGCGCGGCGGCGACACCCAAACGATCACATTGGAGAAGACGCCCCGGGAGAAGACGGCTGAGGAGAAGACGCCCGCCTGAGCGGCGCCGGCCGGGCTCCGGACAGCGAAACGCCCGCCTTGCCTGGGAGGGGGAGGGGATCGGCAGGGCGGGCGCTCGCTTGGAGGAAGCATCGGCCGCCGGAGCCCTTGTTGGAAACATCCAGGGGGCTGGGGGGGCTGTTCAGGATCCGGACGCTTCCGAACTCCGACGAGCCGATGATCGTTATTTCGCCGCCCAAACGGGCGGGCGAAGGACCGAAACGGGGCCATTTGGTGTCTGAAGCGCTTTTTCCACCCCCTCTGGCGTCCCGCGCCGATGCGCCTAAGTTCAGATCATGAGCCTGACCCCGCACGAGCCGCCGCCCCCATCTCCACAGGCCGGCCCGGTCTTCTTCGAACGGCGCGAGTTGGACCTGATCCTTCGGGTCTACGGCCGGATGGTGGCCCTGGGCGACTGGCGCGACTACGCCATGGTGGGCCACAAGGACTTCGCCGAATTCGCCGTCTTCCGCCGCTCGGGCGACGCCCCCCTGTACCGCATCGAAAAACGCCCGGCGCTCCAGACCCGCCAGGGCCAGTGGGCCGTCATCGGGGAGGGCGGCCAGATCCTGAAACGCGGCCGCGACCTGGCCCAGGCGCTCAAAGTGTTCGACGGGCGGAAGTTTCAGGTGGTGGACTGACCAAAAAAGGGCCCCGCGAGGGGCCCTTTCCGCATCCGTCTTGCGACCAATCTCAGTTCCGGTTGCCGCCCATGAAGGCCAGCAGGAACTGGAACAGGTTCACGAAGTTGATGAACAGGCTCAGCGCGCCGAAGCCCGTGGCCACGCCCATGGCGTTCTGGTCGCCGCCCAGGGCGTAATAGGTCATCTTCAGACGCTGGGTGTCATAGGCGATGAGGCCCGCGAAGATCAGCACGCCCAGGCCCGAGATGATCAGATAGAAGGTCCCGGATTGCAGGAACATGTTGACGATCATGGCGATGATCAGGCCGATCACGCCCATGATCAGGAAGGTGCCCATGCCCGACAGGTCTTTCTTGGTGGTGTAGCCCACTAGGCTCAGACCGCCGAAGGCCGCCGCCGTGACCAGGAAGGTCGAGGCCAGCGAGGCGCCCGTATAGCGCAGGAACAGAATGCCCAGGCCCGCGCCGATCGAGGCGACAACGGCCCAATAGAGCAGGTTCACCCCCTTGGCCGTCGGGTTCTTCATGAAGAACATCGAGCCGAACAGCAGAACCAGGGGCGAGAACTGGACCGCCATGCCCAGGACCGTCAGGCCGACGCGGCCGTCCGGCGTCACGCCGAACAGCAGTTGCTGCACCGCCGGCACATTGCCGGTGACATAGGCCAGGGCCGCCGCGACAACGAGGCCCAGGGCCAGCTTGTTGTAGACGCCCAGCATGAAGCTGCGCAGGCCGGCGTCGACCGACATGTCGGCCGTCTGCGGAAGCGGGCGGGCGTAGCCGTTGTTGAAATCGCTCATGGCGACGAACCTTCTCCGAGTCGGCCGGGGAGACTTCCCCGGTCACAGGCCTTGAATATCGGAAGCCGAGGCTCCCAGTGCAAGGAAAACCGGACTTGGAAGCGGCGGTTCCGACCGCTACCAACAGTCGCATGTTGCGTCTGTTCACCGCCCTGACCCTGCCGCCGGACGTCGGCGAGACCCTGCAACGGCGTCAGTCCGGCCTACCCGGCGCCCGCTGGCGGCCGCTGGAGGCCCTGCACGTCACCCTGGCCTTCTACGGCGAGACCGACGAGCGGCGGGCCGACGACCTGGCGTCCGAACTGGCCCGCGTGGCCGGCGCCCCCTTCGAGATCGTGCTGAAGGGGGTCGGCGCCTTCGGCGACAACCATCGCAGCCACACGATTTGGGCCGGCGTCGAGACGCCCAACGAACCCCTCTCGGTCCTGGCCGGTCGCTGCAGGAAGGCGGGCGAGCGGGCGAACATCGTCCTGGAGAAGCGCGACTATCGCCCCCACGTCACCCTGGCCTATCTTAAGCCCCAGACCAATCCGGGCCGGATCGGCGCCTGGATGGCGGGCCACAATCTGCTGCATTCGCCGCCAATCCGCATCGACCGGTTCGGCCTCTATTCCAGCGTCCTGACCGACGACGGCAGTCACTATGAGCTGGAGCGGGAGTATCTGCTGTGACCGAGATCCGTATCGAGACCGAACGGTTGACCCTGCGTCCCCCGAGGATGGAGGATTTTCCGCGTTGGGCCGAGTTCCAGGCCGATCCCGATGCGACGCGCTTCATCGGCGGCCCCAAGACGCCGGCCGAAACCTGGCGGATCATGGCGACCGTCGCCGGCGCCTGGAGCCTGACCGGCGAAAGCTTCTTCTCGGTGCTTGAGAAAACCACCGACCGGTGGCTCGGACGGATCGGGCCGTGGCGACCCCACGGCTGGCCGGGGCCGGAGGTCGGTTGGTCCCTGCACCCTGACGCCACGGGACGGGGCTATGCGCTGGAAGCCGCCGCCGCTGCGATCGACTACGCCTTCGACGTCCTGGGCTGGGACGAGGTGGTGCACACGATCGACCTGGACAATACGGCCTCGATCCGGCTGGCCGAACGGCTGGGCTCGACTTTGCGCGGCCCCACCCGCCTGCCCGAGCCCTTCGCCGACCTGCCCGTCCATCTGTGGGGCCAGACGCGCGCCGACTGGGGCAGGAACCGCCTCGCCCTGGCGGGTTAGAGCCGACCAGGCGCCGGGGGCGCGTCAGAACTCTTCCCAGTCCTTGAGCGCAGTATTGCCCTGGGTGGCTCCGACCGCGACGGCGAGCCGTCTTTGGGCCTTACCGACCGGATTGTCGGCCGGGGCGTGGCGGCCGGCCTGGGCCGGCTGAGGCCGGTTGGCGGCCTCTCCGGTCTGGAACCGCGCCACCAGCCGTTCCAGCTCGCCCGCCTCGGTCCGCAGATTGGCGGCGGCGGCGGTGGTCTCCTCCACCATGGCCGCGTTCTGCTGGGTGACCTGGTCCATCTGATTGACGGCGGTGTTGACCTCGTTCAGCCCCGTGGACTGTTCCTGCGACGACTGGGCGATTTCGGACACCAGCCCGTCGATGTCGGCGATCCGCTTGACGATCCCCCCCAGGGCCTTGCCTGTCTCTCCGACCAGTTTGACGCCGCGCTCGACCTGGGCCGTGCTGTTGGCGATTAGGGCCTTGATCTCGCGCGCCGCCTCGGCCGAGCGCTGAGCCAGGGCCCGGACCTCCTGGGCCACCACGGCGAAGCCGCGCCCGGCGTCCCCGGCGCGCGCCGCCTCCACCCCTGCGTTCAGGGCCAGAAGATTGGTCTGGAAGGCGATTTCGTCGATCACCCCGATGATGTTGGTGATCTGTTTTGAGCTTTCCTCGATCTCGCCCATGGCGGCGACCGCTTCCTGCATCTCCTCGCCTGAGCGGGCGGCGCCGACGGTGGCGTCGGAGGCGGCGGCGGAGGCCTGTTTTGCGCCCTCGGCGCTGCGTTTCACGGTGGCGGTGATCTGGTCCAGGGCGGCGGCGGTCTGTTCCAGACTGGCCGCCTGCTGTTCGGTGCGGCGCGACAGGTCGTCCGAGGCCGAGGCGATCTCGTCCGAGCCGGCCCGCAGCCCGCTGGTGGAGGTCGAAATCGCGCTCATGGCCTCGCGCAGACTGTCGATCGCCGCGTTGAAATCGTCCTTGATCTGCTGATAGCGCCCGTTGAACGGCGCGGTGATCACCGCCGTCAGATCGCCGCGCGCCAGCCGGTTCAGACTGTCGGCCAGGGCGGCGACCACCGCATCCTGCTCCTCGGCGACGCGCCGCCGCTCCGCCTCGACCAGGGCGCGCTCCTCGTCGGCCTTGGCGTTCAGGATCTGGAAATAGTTGAACATGACGACGCTGGCGTCAGAAAAGACCGACCGCATCAGGCTGAGCATCAGGGCATGGTCGGCCTTCTCGTTCCAGGGCTTTTCCTTCACCAGCCCCGAGGCCAGACCGGCGGCGTAGGCCGCATAGGTCTTGCTCAAATAGGTCGCGTAGTCGAGGCTGCTCGAGATGTTCTCGGTAATCACCGCCTGCTGTTCGAAATATTCGGGCGGAAAGTCGCCGCGCGAAATGAAGGCGAACTTCCGCTTCTCGTTCTCCCACACGTCACGAGGCAGGGCGTCCAGCGTCGGGTCGATTACGCGATAGGCGTCCAGCAGGGCCTGTTCGAGATGTTTGCCTGCGCGCTTATAGACCACTTCACCCACTTCACGCTGCTGCGCGTTCCAGGTGACGATTTTCTCACTGATGTCAGACATTTCGTCTCGCCTTTCTAAATACTTTTGGGCCTAAGCATATGCGATATTGGCATCTCTATTTCGATTTACTGAGGCAATCGGCGCTCTTAACGAGGCGTGAACTTCATCCTGCCCCGCAGACCAAGGTTCGAGATGGCGGAGCGCCCCTGTCTCAGAACTGCGACAGGTGTCGGGATTTTTCGATTTCAGGCCCGGGCCGGCGCCTCGCTGCGGATTTCGCCCGGCTGAGGCGTCGCTGTGGGTGGAGGCAACCGCGCCGCGCCGTCGGGCGTATCAAGGCGAGATCAACGAGAACAACGCCCAATGCTTCGCGCCACCCTAATCGCCGCCTCGCTCATCATTGCGCCGTCCGCAGCCCTGGCCCAGTCGCGCGCCGTCGATCTGGACCGGTTCGACGGCCGATGGTTCGAGATCGAGCGCAGCCACAACGACGTCCAGAAGGACTGCAGCCGGGCCCAGATCGACTTCACGCCCCTGGACCGACCCGACCGGTACGGCCTGGTCGTCACCTGCACCCGTCTCGCCGACGGCCGCAACGAAACCCTGCGCGCCGCCGCCCGGATCACCGACACGACCACCAACGCCAAATTCCGCTTCACCCTGCCCGGCCTGCTCAGCTTCGGCGGCCTGGCGGGTCAGAACTACTGGGTCTGGGATCACGACCCGAACTACGACTGGGCCATCCTGGCCCTCCCAAACAAGTCGGACTGGTGGATCTGGCATCGTGACCAGAACGCCTCGGCGGCGGATCGCGCCCGCCTGCTGGCCCGCGCCAGGGCCCTGGGGCTGGACATGAGCCGGGTCGTCAGCACCGGCCGTTAAGCCTGATCGGTTGAGGCGGACCCGATGCGCGATCGTTAACGACAGGTTGTCAACCGGCTCCGGAAGGGTACGAACTATGCGCACTGAACGAACGCCGATACCCGTGATCGCCTGATCAATCCGGAGCGATCGCCATGCCCGACTGCTGCGCCCACACCCCGTCCCTGTCCCGCCGCGGCGCCTTCGGCCTCTTGGCCATGGCCGGCGGGGTCAGCCTTCTGTCCACCCTGGCGCCGGGCGTAGCCCGGGCGCGGGGCCATACGGAAATCCTGCTGCTGACCTGCATGGACTACCGCCTCACCGACGACACCGTCGCCTATATGGAAGGCCACGGTCTGCACGACAAATACGACCACGTCGTTCTGGCCGGCGCCTCCCTGGGCGCCCTGACCGACAAATTCCCCAGCTGGGGCCAGACCTTCTGGAGCCATCTGGACGTCGCCATCGACCTGCATCACATCCACAAGGTCGTGGTGATCGACCACCGCGACTGCGGCGCCTACAAGGTCATCCTGGGCGCCGAGACGGTGGACACTCCCGAAAAGGAACTGGCGGTCCATACGCAGGAGCTTCACGCCCTGCGCGACGCCATCAAACAGCGCCACCCCCATCTGGAGGTCGAACTGGCCCTGATGGGCCTGGACGGCCATGTCGAAGAGATCGCGTAAGGCGGAGATCGCCTAAGACGGGGCGCAATCTCGCACCCCGTCCTTCTCGGCCCAATTCAGTGTCGCCGCCGGATTGAAGTGTGGGCGTCATTGACGTATATCTCGGTCGATGCAGACGCGCCCGATCACCGTCGCCGAGACGCAGGCCTTCGTGCGCTCGGCCGGAACGATATGGAGCGATGAGGAACGGGCTGCGCTCATTGATTACGTGGCGCGCAATCCGGAAACAGGCGACCTGATCCCCGGCACGGGCGGCGTGCGCAAGCTGCGCTGGGGACGATCGGGCAGCGGCAAGCGCGGCGGCGCCAGGGTGATCTATTTCTATTATCGCCCCGACTGCCCGCTGTACCTGTTGCTGGCCTACGCCAAGGCGCAGGCGACCGATCTGACGTCGGATGAGAAAAGGACGGTGTCCGCATTGGCCGGCGCCATCAAGGCCGCTGCGGACAGAGAAGGAGACAGGCAATGAGCACCTTTGGACAGGATCTGATCGCAGCGATGCAGGAGGCCGCCGACCATGCGCGCGGCGCCGGCGAGCCGGCCGGCCTCCACACGATCGACGTTCCCAACGTGCGCGCGATCCGCGAGGGGCTGGGCCTGTCGCAACAGGCGTTCGCGACCGCCTATCGCATCCCCTTGGCGACGTTGAAGGGCTGGGAACAGGGCCGCCGTCAGCCGGATGCGACCGCCAGCGCCTATCTGTCGGTCATCGCCCGACTGCCGTCCCAGGCCCGCGACGCCCTGCGCGCGGCATGAATGATCTGCCGCTTGCGTTCGGAACATAGCCGGAACATAAAGTCGGCATGGCCGCCGCCGCCCTTCATCTCGAACTGGTCTTCAGCCGGCCGGAAACCACGCTTTCGGTCACGCGCGGGGCGGCGCGGCTGATGCTGGACCTGGGCTATGCGCCCTTGCTGGAGGTCGGCCTGCCCAATGGGCGACGCGCCGACGTCATGGCCCTGGGGCCGCGCGGCGACGTCGTCATCTGCGAGGTGAAGTCCGGCGTCGACGACTATCGCGTCGATCGCAAATGGCAGGCGTACGGCCCCTTCTGCGACGCCTTCTATTTCGCCGTGGCGCCCGAGTTTCCCCAGGACATTCTGCCCGAGGCGCCGGGGCTGATCGTCGCCGACGGCTTCGGCGGGGCGGTGGTGCGCGAGGCGCCGGCCACCCCCCTGGCGCCGGCCCGACGCAAGGCCCTGACCCTGGCCTTCGCCCGTCTGGGCGCCCTGCGGACCTTCCGCGACGAACGCCCCTAGTTTCGCAAGGAGTCCCTCGTCGATTCAATCGGTTGCGAAACAGGCCGGCGGTTCGACGCGACCGGGGCGCGGCCGGGGCTAGGCTGGCGATCCGGTCTTTGACATGGCGAACCGACTGAGAGGACGCCGACCGTCCTCCCCTCGCTAGATTCAATGCCGAATTTCAAAAATGAAACCGCCCGCCGCAGCCTGAACCGGACACATCGGACACATCGGACACATCGGACACATCGGACACATCGGACACATCGGACACATCGGACAGTCTTTTTAGGGGCGTCACAACCCCGACGGTCCCGCCCGGTCTCAGAGGCGGCGGAAGATCGCCGTCGCAAAGCCTTCGGCGGTCAGCCGGGCCTCGACCTCGGCGAGGGGTTCGATCAGAACCCCCTTGCCGCCCGTGGCGTGGATGATCCGTTCGGCGTCGATCATCAGGGCCGAATGGCCGGTCCAGTCGTGGTCGCCGCCGGGCGCCAGCCAGATCACCAGGTCGCCGCGCGCCGGGGCCTCGGCCGACACGGCCCGGCCCAGCTCCGCCTGGGCGTCGGACCGGCGCGGCCCCGGCAGGCCGCAGGCCAGCAGGGCCTGCTGCACCAGACCCGAACAGTCGGTCGAGACCGAGGACCGGGCGCCCAGTTCATGCGGCCGGCCCAGCAGGCGTTCGGCCACGGAGACAGGATCACGCTCAAAGGTTCCGATCGGCGCCAGGTCGGCGTCCGCAACGCCCTCCGCCGTCTCGACCACCAGGGCGTTCAGCGGCAGGGCCGCATCGACCGCAGCCACCCTTCGCGTCGGCAAGGCCGCGCCGGCTGACAGACTGTCCAGAACCACCCAGCCGACCACGCCGTCGCGGCGCGCCCGACCCCAGGCCCGGCCCTCCGACCGATCCAGAACGTCGAAGATCTCGCCATGCAGAAGCTGGTCGATCCGCTCGCCCCCGTCCGACCAGACGTCGGCGACGGCTACGCGGCAGGACATGGCTTCGGTCGCCCGATAGGCGGCCGCCCGCACAAGGCCCTCCAGCGCCTGTTCGGCCAGGTCCGGGCGGGCGAGACGATCGCCGGGCGGGAGAAGATCGAGGCGGTCGGTCAAACCTGGGCTCGCATTGGCTGAAGCGGCAGTCTTATCCCCGGAAGCCGAATCGGCCGTTAATGGGCACGGTCTTTCTGTGGAATTCTCGTCCGCAGGCCGACCTTGCGTCTGGTCGATGGACGCCCATCTCGATGCGGAACGGCCAAGCCGCCGTCCGCCGTCCTGGGGTTTCGATGCTCGCGCCCTTGTGTCTGCTGATCGTCCTGGGATTGACGCTGTTCGATCAGGGGCCCGTCGGAACCGTCCTCCGGCTTTGGCTGGTCGAGCGCCCCGCGTCGATCCTGTCCCGTCTGACGCGCGGTCAGATCCTGGGCGTGATCCTCGTGATCGGTCTCGGTGCGGCGGCGGTCGCCCTGTTCGAGGCGGAAGGGGTGCGGCTGTTCGCCATGGCCGCGCCGGACCTGATCGCCTGGGTGCTGATGTTCGACGTGACGGTGCTGTTCGATCTCGCCGTCCTGGCCCTGAGCCTTCGCGCCGTCGCCGGCTGGCGTGGCCTGGTCAGGGCGGGCAAGGCCCTCCGGGCCCAGACCCGCCTTGCGGTGCAGCGACTGCGATCCCGCACCCGCGCCCGCCGCGTCCGCCGCCCCCGGCCGCCGCGCCCCCGCTCGCCCGACGATGCGCCTCAGGGGGCGTGGACCTTCGGGCTGAGCCCGGCCTGACCTCAACCGCCGTAGCGCGCCTTCAGCACGGCGTAGCAGGCCCTTATGGCCTGGGCCTCTCCCCCTTCGGGGAAGCCGGGCCGGGCGCGGGGATTCCAGGCGAAGATGTCCATATGGGCCCAGGCGCCGCTGGCGGGGGCGAACCTTTGCAGGAACAGGGCGGCCGTGACCGACCCGGCTTGCGCCCAGGCCGAGGCGTCGTTCTTGATGTCGGCGATCTCGGTGTCCAGGGCGGCGCGATAGCTGGGCCACAGGGGCATGCGCCACAGGGGGTCGCCCACCGCCCGCCCTGCGGCCAGCAGATCGGCGGCCAGGGCCTCGTCATCCGTATAGAGGGGCGGCAGCTCCGGCCCCAGGGCGATCCGCGCCGCCCCCGTCAGGGTGGCGAAGTCCAGGGTCAGGTCGGGGGAATGCTCCCCCGCCCGCGTCAGGGCGTCGGCCAGGATCAGCCGCCCCTCCGCATCCGTATTGCCGATCTCGATCGTCAGCCCTTTTCGGCTGTTCAGTATGTCGCCCGGCCGGAAGGCGTCGCCCGAAACCGCATTCTCCACCGCCGCCAAGATGACCGCCAGCCGCACCGGCAGATCAGCCTGCATGACCAGCCGCCCCAGGGCCAGGGCGTGGGCGGCCCCGCCCATGTCCTTCTTCATATTGCGCATGCCGGCGGCGGGCTTCAGGTCCAGCCCCCCGGTGTCGAACACCACCCCCTTGCCGACCAGGGCCACCAGAGGCAGGTCGGTCTGGTCCAGCTTCCAGCCGATCTCGATCAGCCTGGGCGCCCGGTGCGGGGCCGCCGCCCGACCGACCGCGTGGACGGCGGGGTAGTTCTCGTCCAGCAGGGCCTCGCCCTCGGTCACGGTGATCGCCGCCCCGGCGCTCTCGGCGATCTCGCGGGCGATGGTCTCGATCTGCAAGGGCCCCATGTCGGCGGCCGGGGTATCGACCATCTCGCGCGCCAGGGCGCAGGCGGCGACGATCCGCGTCGTCTCTTCCAGGTCCAGCCCCTCGGGCGCGACCAGCCGAACCGGCGGCCGATCCGGCCGGGCCTTGTAGCGGTCAAAGACATAGGCCCCCAGGAGGAAGGCCAGGGCCGCCGCCCGCGCCGTCTCGGGCTCGGCCTCCAGCCGGTACAAGCCGCCGGGCAGCCGGGCCGACAGACCCCGCGCCAGGACCGGATCGAAGGCCGCGCCGCTCCCCAGCAGCACCTGACCGATCCCATCGCCCTCCGGCACGATCAGCAGTTCCCCGGCCTTGCCGGTGAAGCCGTGCCGTTCGCCCCAGGACTTCGCCGCCCCGTCCAGAACCGCGCCCGGCGCCGACAGGCGGATCGGAACGGCCTGCTCTCCGGTGTTCGCGGCGACCAGCAGGGGATGGGAGGCGAGCATGGCGAACCTTCTTAACCAAGAGTTGACACGAACCGGCGATTCTGAGGCGGACCGAGGAACCGTCAGGACTCCCCCCATGTCGCCCATGCCCGCCCTTCTCGCAACCGTCGCCCTTCTCAGCCTATCGGCGGCCCCCGCCGTCGCGGCCGCCCCGGTCCAGAGCCAGGGCGCGCCCCAGAACGCCGTCCAGAGCGGCGCCCAGAGCAGCGCCCAGAGCGCGACCCGCGCACCCGCCTCGGCCGAGGTCCGCGCCGCCTATGATCGGATGGACGCCCTGGCGCGCTCGGTCTTTTGGTCGGGCGAGCACGACCTGAACCCGGCCGATCCCGTGGCGGCGATCAAACTGGCCCAGGCCCTGCGCGAACTGGGCCGCTATGATCAGGCCGCCCAGACGGCCCAGGCCCTGCTGGCCCTCCAGCCCGCCAATCTGGACGCCCTGCTGGAGCTGGGCCGCGCCCACATTGGCCGGGGCCAGGCCTTCTACGGCATCGCCCCGCTAGAAAAGGCCCGCGACCTGGCGCCCCGCGACTGGCGGGCCTATTCGCTGCTGGGGGTGGCCTATGAGCAGGTGCGCCGGTTCGACGATGCGCGCGCGGCCTGGAACCAGGCCCTGGTCCTGTCGCCCGACAATCCCGACGTCCTGACCAACGCCGCAACGGCGGCCCTGACCCACGGCGACGCCCCCGGCGCAGAGGCCCTGCTGCGACGGGCTGCGGCCCAGCCGACGGCCTCCAGCAAGGTGCGCCAGACCCTGGCCATGACCCTGGGCCTGCAAGGCAAGATGGGCGAGGCTGAACAGATCCTGCGCCGCGAACTGCCCCCCGAGCTGGCCGATCAGAACCTGGCTTGGCTGGCGGCGCGCAATACGCCGGCCGCGCCCCAGCCGGAGGTCGCCTCCGCCCCATCGACCAGCGAAACCGCCCGCACCTGGTCCTCCTTGAAAGGCGGCTGATCGGCAGGAACGTCGGCTTGCCGCCCGGCCGGCGCCGTGCTGGATAGGGGCATGACCGTCTCCCCCGGGTCCGCCCCCCGCGCCTATCGCGCCTTCCTGTTCGACATGGACGGCACCCTGATCACCTCCACCGCAGCGGCCGAGCGCGTCTGGACCCGCTGGGCCGAACGGCACGGGATCGACCCGGTCGCCTTCATCCCCACGATCCACGGGGTGCGCACCGCCGACACCATCCGCCGCCAGAACCTGCCGGGCGTCGACCTGGCGGCCGAGGTCGCCTGGGTGGAACGGGGCGAGATCGAGGATGTCGAGGGCGTCGCCCCCATTCCCGGCGCGATCGACTTCGTCAAACGCCTGCCGCCCGACCGCTGGGCCGTGGTCACCTCGGCCACGGCGCCCCTGGCCCAGGCCCGGCTGAAGGCCGCAGGAGTCGAACCGCCCGCCGTGCTGATCACGGCCGAGGACGTGGAACGCGGCAAGCCCGATCCCGCCGGCTATCGGCTGGCGGCGCAGAGGCTGGGCGTGGACATCGCCGACTGTCTGGTGTTCGAGGACGCCCCGGCCGGCATCGCGGCCGGCGAGGCGGCCGGGGCGGAGGTTCTGGTGGTGACCGCGGCCTGGTCCCACCCGCTGGAGACGCCCCATCCGCAGCTGTCCGACTATGGAACCGCGACCCTGGTGGTCGAGGCGGACGGCGGTCTGACGCTGAGCGTCTAGCGGACGTTTCACGCCTTCCACTCGCCCCTTGAGCCCCCTATCTTCCAGCCATGATCGACGACCTCTACAGCGCGCGCATCCTGACCCTGGCGGCCAACCTGCCCCATGCCGGTCGGCTGGCGTCGCCGGAAGGGACGGGCGAGCGGGTCGCCAAACTGTGCGGCTCGCGCGCGATCGTCGATGTGAGCCTGGACGACCAGGGGCGGGTCATGGACTTCGCCCAGGACGTGAAGGCCTGCGCCCTGGGCCAGGCGGCCGCCGGCGTCCTGGGCCAGTCCGTCCTCGGCGCCTCGGCGGATGAGATCAGGGAGGCCCGCGACGCCATGACCGCCATGCTGAAGTCCGGCGGCGAAGGCCCCGTCGGGCGTTTCGAAGGGCTCCGCGTTCTGAAACAGGTCGCCGACTATCCCGCCCGTCACGCCTCGACCCTGGTGGCGATCGAGGCGACGCTGGAGGCGGTCGATCAGGCCCTGGCGGGGCGAACTCGTCTCGCCGGCGCGGCCTGACGGGCTCTGACCGGTTGATCCCCCTGCGATGACAGGGGATAAGCGCGGCGAACCCATCCAGCCCCCGGCGAAGGGACATATGTCTCTCTACGAACGCGGCGTCCGCGCGGCCCACCGGGGCTATAAGCTGACGCTGTCTCCCCTGATCGGCCAGCAGTGCCGGTTCCTGCCGACCTGTTCGGACTATGGGCGCGACGCCCTGATCCGGCACGGGCCGCTCAAGGGGGGATGGCTCACCGTGCGCCGCCTCTGTAAATGCCATCCCTTCGGCGGCTCGGGCTATGACCCGGTCCCGCCCCTGAAGACCGACGAAAAAGAACAGTCATGATCGATCTGAAATTTCCCGACGGCGCGGTGCGTCAGTATCCGGCCGGTTCGACGGCGCGCGACGTGGCGACTTCGATCTCGCCGTCCCTGGCCAAGAAGGCCGTGCTGGCCGAGCTGAACGGCGAGCAGCGCGACATGGGCCGGGTGCTGGAGACAGGCGGCGACTTCCGCCTGATCATGCGCGACGATCCCGAGGCCCTCTACACCATCCGCCACGACACGGCCCACGTCCTGGCCGAGGCGGTCCAGACCCTGTTCCCCGGCACCCAGGTCACCATCGGCCCGGCCATCGAGGACGGCTTCTATTATGACTTCTATCGCGAAGAGCCCTTCTCGACCGACGACTTCGCCGCCATCGAGAAGGAGATGGCCCGGATCGTCGATCGCGACGCCAAGTTCGAGCGCGAGGTCTGGGACCGCGACGAGGCCATCGTCTTCTTCGAGGCGCGGGGCGAGAAGTTCAAGGCCGAGCTGATCAAGGACCTGCCCGAGAACGAGACCATCACCCTGTACAAGCAGGGCGACTGGATCGACCTGTGCCGGGGCCCGCACTTTCCCTCGACGCGCCACGTCGGCAAGGCCTTCAAATTGACCAAGCTGGCCGGCGCCTACTGGCGCGGCGACTCCAAGCGCGAACAGCTGCAGCGCATCTACGGCACCGCCTGGGCGACCAAGGAGGACCTGGACGCCTATCTGCAACGGCTCGAAGAGGCCGAAAAGCGCGACCACCGCAAGGTCGGCAAGGCGATGGAGCTCTTCCACATGCAGGAAGAGGGCCGGGGCATGGTCTTCTGGCACCCCAAGGGCTGGATCCTGTGGCGCGTGCTTGAAGCCTATATGCGCCGCCGCCTGGACGCCGCCGGCTATGTCGAGGTCAAGACGCCCCAGGTTCTGGACCGCAAGTTCTGGGAGGCCTCGGGTCACTGGGACAAGTACCGGCCCAATATGTTCGTCTGCGAAACGGTCGAGGGCGAGACCCTGAGCCTGAAGCCGATGAACTGCCCCGGCCACGTCCAGATCTTCGACCAGGGCCAGCGCTCCTATCGCGAACTGCCGCTGCGCATGGCCGAGTTCGGCGCCTGCCACCGCTATGAGCCATCGGGCTCGCTGCACGGTCTGATGCGGGTGCGCGGCTTTACCCAGGACGACGCCCACATCTTCTGCCGCGAGGACCAGATCGTCGAGGAGACGGCCGAGTTCATCAAACTGTGCCGCAGCGTCCATGCGGATCTGGGCATGGAGACGGCCTACATCAGCCTGGGCACACGGCCCGAGCAGCGCGCCGGCACCGACGAGTTCTGGGACAAGGCCGAGGCCCAGATGCTGGAGGCCGCCCGCGCCGCCGGCTCCGAGCCGGTCATAACCCCGGGCGACGGCGCCTTCTACGCGCCCAAGCTGGACTTCATCGTCAAGGACGCCATCGGCCGCGAATGGACCTGCGGCACGATCCAGCTGGACTATGTCCTGCCGGAACGTCTGGACGCCACCTATATCGCCGAGGACGGTCAGAAGCACCGGCCGGTCATGCTGCACCGGGCGATCCTGGGATCGTTCGAGCGGTTCATCGGCATCATGATCGAGAACTACGCCGGCGCCTTCCCCCTGTGGCTGGCCCCGGTCCAGGCGGTGGTCGCCACCATCACCTCGGACGCGGACGACTACGCCCGCGAGGTCATGGACCGATTCAAGGCGGCGGGCCTGCGCACCGAGATCGACCTGCGCAACGAAAAGGTCGGCTACAAGGTCCGCGAACACTCGGTCGGCAAGGTCCCGGTCATCGCCGTCGTCGGCCGCAAGGAGGCCGAAGAGGGCAAGGTCGCCATCCGCCGCCTGGGCTCCCAGGAGCAGACGGTAGTGACGGTCGAGGAGGCCATTCGCATCCTGACCGATGAGGCCACGCCGCCGGATCTGAAGCGGGCGACGGCCGCCTAAGCCCGGAGTCCGACACAGGAACATAAGCCGGCCTTATCGCTTGTGATGGGGTGCGCCCCCGCGCCCCATCACCATTGCGAGAGACGACCATGGCCGAGAAGACCCTCGACACCCTGTTCCACGACACGCTTCGCGACATCTATTACGCCGAGCGCAAGATTCTGAAGTCCCTGCCCAAGATGGCGCGGGCGGCCCAGTCGCCCGAGCTGAAGGCGGCCTTCGAAAAGCACAAGGACCAGACCGAAGGCCAGATCGAACGCCTGCAGCAGGTGTTCGAAATCATCGGCAAGGCCCCGCGCGGCAAGACCTGCGACGCCATCGAAGGCATACTGGCCGAGGGCGATGAGATCATGGAAGAATACAAGGACAACCCGGCCCTCGACGCCGGCCTCTTGGCCGCCGCCCAGGCGGTGGAGCACTATGAGATCACCCGCTACGGCACGCTGAAGCGCTGGGCCAATGTCCTGGGTCTGAAGGACGCCGTCGCCCTGCTGGACGAGACCCTGCAGGAAGAATCCCAAACCGACGAAGACCTGACCGGCATCGCCGACGCCGCCGTCAACAAGGATGCGATGAAGAGCGCCGCCTGAGACCCTTGAAGCGAGGCGGGAGGCGGGACTGCGCCCCCTCCCGCCCTTCGTCCTAAAGGTCCGCCCGCTCCAGCTCGGCCACGGCCGTGGCGATGTGATAGAGCGAACTGGCCGGAACCGGCGTGTCCAAAAAGCCGCCCGCCCCCGGATCCCATTGTTCGAACCAGAGACCGGGCGTCGGGGTGTTCAGGAACCGGCTCAGCGCCCCCCAGGCGTCAGGCCAGCTTGGCGCCAAGGCCGGGACACGCAGAGCCGCCTTCAGCCATTCACCGTGCGGCCAAAGCCGGACGCCCGCGACGGCCATCGCGCCGTCCTCGAACACCTCGCCCCGCAACAGGCCCGACGCCGGGTCCAGGCCGTGCGCAAGGGCGAACCGCCCCAGCCGCTCGGCCTCGCCGTCGGCGCCTGCGCTCGTGTCCATGCCCAGCCGCTGCGCCTCCCGCAACAGCCAGGCCCATTCCATCTGATGACCCGGCTCGACCACGGCCCGCCCTTTCGGCCGCAGCGGGGCCGTCAGATCGTCCTGAAAATACTCAAACAGAAGCCCCCGCGCCCCGTCCATGAACCGTCGCCGACACAGGCCGACCAGTTCCGCCGCCAGGGCGGAGAAGGCAGGGTCCGGCATATGTTCGACACAGGCCAGGGCCGCCTCCAGCAGATGCATGTGCGGATTCTGCCGACGCGGGGCGCGCGGCGGCAGGGCCTCGACATAGCCGCCTGCAGGATGGCGCATGGACGTTTGGATGAAGTCCAAAAGCGCCAGGGCCTCGGCCTTCAACCGACCGTCCCTCGTCAGCCTATAGGCATGGGCCAGGGCGAAGAGGACAAAGGCCAGGTCGTACAGATCGCGCGTCTGATCCAGGCCCTCCCCGTCCAAGTCCAGTCGACTGATGAAGCCGCCGTCCGGATGGCGGGCGCGGTTCAGCAAAAAATCCAGACCATGCTCAACCGCCGCGCCGGCGTCCGAGACGCCGCGCTGCGCCCCCTGGGAAAAGACATAGATCTGGCGGCTCAACACCCGCAGCCGCTTATAGTCGTGGACCGGGCTGAGGTCGTGGTGAGACAGGGCCTCATAGAAGCCCCCGCGCCGACGATCGACGCCGTGTTCCAGCCACAGCGGCAGGGCCGTCTCATAAAGCCAGGCCGTCGCCTGGCGCGACGCGGCCTTCAGCTCGGTGCTGGGATCGGGGCTCATATCTAGGCCGAAGGCGTGCGGCTGCGGTCCACCAGGCCGGTGGTGGAATGGCCGGCCCTCAGCTCGACCCGGATGATGATCCCGCCCTTGGCCCTGACCAGATCGGCGCCGACGATCTGATGCTCCTGATAGTCCGCGCCCTTGACCAGGACATCGGGCTCCAGGGCGGCGATGAGTTCATAGGGGGTGTCCTCTTCGAACAGGACCACCGCGTCCACATGTCGGATGGCGGCCATCACCTCGGCGCGCGCCCCCTCGCTTTGGATCGGCCGAGTCTCGCCCTTCAACCGCCGCACCGAGGCGTCGCTGTTCAGCCCGACGATCAGCCGGTCGCAATGGCTCGCGGCCTCACGCAGCAGGGCCACATGGCCAGGATGCAGCAGGTCGAAACAGCCGTTGGTGAAGCCGACCGAAAGCCCCTGATCCCGCCAGGCGCCGCGGACGGCCCGGGCGTCTGCGCGCGACAGGATCAGTCCGTCGCGATGGTCGTCGCGCTGATCCTGGTGATTCAGCACGGTGCGCAGCTCCGCGGCGGACACCACCGCCGTCCCGGCCTTGGACACCACGATGCTGGCCGCCGTATTGGCCAGGCGCATCGCCCGCACGACCGGCAGGCCCGAGGCCACACCCAGGGCGAAGGCGGCCATGACGGTGTCGCCGGCGCCCGAGACGTCGAACACCTCCGCCGCCTCCGTCTCCAGCAGGATCGCCTCCCCGTCCACGCCATAGAAGGCCATGCCCTGTTCGGAGCGGGTCACCAACAGATTGGCGCCGGTCTGGTCCACCACCTGCCGGGCCGCCTCGCCCACGGCCGCGTCGTCGTCGCAGCGCCGACCGGTCGCGCCCGCCAGCTCCGACCGGTTCGGCTTGATATAGGCCGCGCCGCGATAGGCGGAAAAATCGGGACGTTTGGGATCGACGAAGACGGGAACCCCGACCTCGCGCGCCCGATCGAACACGGCCGCCAGAACCGCATCGGTCAGACATCCCTTGGCGTAATCCGACACGATCACCGCATCCGCCTGATCCAGCGCCTGTTCGAACAGGGCGATCAGGGCGGCCTCATCCTCGGCCGACAGGGCGTTTGAGCCTTCGCGGTCGATCCGGACCACCTGGTGGGCGCCCGCCAGGACCCGGGTCTTGGTCGTGGTCTCTCCGCCCTTCAGTCCCAGCAGCCGGCAGGAGACGCCCGCCTGTTCGGCGATCGCGCGCAGCTGATCGGCGGCCTGGTCATCGCCCACCACCCCGATCAAACGCGCCGAAGCGCCGAGCGCCACGGCGTTCAAGGCCACATTGGCCGCGCCGCCGGCCGTGAACCGGTCCCGCGCATGTTTCACCACCGGCACCGGCGCCTCGGGCGAGATGCGGCTGACGTGGCCCTGGAGATAGGCGTCGAGCATCACGTCGCCGATCACCACAACCGTCACGCCCTCGAAACTGGTGAAACGGTCCAGCGGCGAAGTCCGATCGGTCATTGCAGGTCTCAACGGAAGGCGGGGTCAGAACGGCGGGCGCGACGCAGTGTGCGCCCTCGGACGCCGCGGCGTCAAAGCCCAGGCGGGCGGCGGACGATCAGTCGCGCAGCAGCTCATTGACGCCCGTTTTGGCGCGGGTCTGGGCGTCCACCCGTTTGACGATGACGGCGCAATAGAGCGAAGGCCCGCCGTCGGCGTCCGGCAGGGCGCCGGGCACCACCACCGAATAGGCGGGCACCTCGCCCCGGAAGACCTGACCGGTCGCCCGATCGACGATCTTGGTCGAGGCGGACAGATAGACCCCCATGGCCAGCACCGCGCCTTCGCGCACGATCACGCCCTCGGCCACCTCGGCTCGGGCGCCGATGAAGCAGCCGTCCTCGATGATTGTCGGATTGGCCTGGAGCGGCTCCAGCACCCCGCCGATGCCGGCGCCGCCCGACAGGTGCACGTTCTTGCCGATCTGGGCGCAGGAGCCGACCGTGGCCCAGGCGTCGACCATCGACCCCTCGTCAACGAAGGCGCCGATGTTCACGAAGGACGGCATCAGGACGACGTTCCTGGCGATGTGCGCGCCCCGCCGGACGACGGCGCCGGGAACCGAGCGGAAGCCGGCCGCCTGATAGTCGCCCGCGCTCCAGTCGCCGAACTTGTTCGCAACCTTGTCCCAGAACGGGCCGAGTGCGGCCGGATGATCGGCCGACAGAGGGATGGTGGAGGCGTGGCCGGCCCGCATGATCTGGTTGTCGTTCAGGCGGAAGGACAGCAGCACCGCCTTCTTCAGCCACTGGTGCGTGGTCCAGGCGCCGTCCGCCCCCCGCGACGCCACACGGGCCTGGCCGGAATCGAGCAGGTTGAGCGCGGTCTCGACCGCGTCCCGGACCTCGCCTCCTGTGGCGGGCGACACCTCGGCCCGGTTGTCCCAGGCGGCCTCGACGACGGATTCGAGATGCGACAGGTCGGTCATGCGGCGTCCTTGAAGGTCAGGGCGTTGAGAAAGTCGAGAAGATCGGGGGCGATATGGTCGATATGATCGCCCAGGGGCTTTCCATGGCCGTCGCCGATCAGGACGGTCGCCATCCCCAGGGCCTTGGCCGGCTCCAAATTCCTAGGCGTGTCCTCGAAGAAGGCGGCGCAGCGCGGCTCGAAGTCGAACCGCTCGATCATGCGACGAAAGGCCGACGGGGCCGGCTTGGGCGTCAGATCGCCGTCCTCGATGGCGAAGACCCCGTCGAAACAGTCGGCGATCCCGATCCGGTCCAGAACGCGGTGGGCGTAGTCCCTGGCCCCATTGGTGAAGACGAACCGGCGCCCGGGCAGAATCTTCAGCCGCTCGGCCAGACGGGGATTTCGCTCCACCCCGTCCAGCGGCACCTCATGCACCACCCTCAGAAAGTCCTCGGGATCGATGGTGTAGTTGGCCATCAGCCCGGCCAGGGTGGTGCCGTGCTCGTCCAGGAACTGGCGCTGCAACAGCCGCGCCTCCTGGGGCGCCAGGCCGACGGCCTCGACCACATAGGCGTTGATCCGCGCCTGAACCAGGGACATCAGCCCCTGTTCGCGTGGATACAGGGTGTCGTCCATGTCGAACACCCAGGCCTTGACGTGCGACAGGTCGATCAAGACGCCTTCACCAGGGTGCCGGCGCCGAATTCGGTGAACAGCTCCACCAGCATCGCATGGGGCCGGCGGCCGTCCAGAATCACCACGGCTTCCACCCCGGCCCGCACGGCCGCCATGGCCGTCTCCAGCTTGGGGATCATGCCGCCCGAGGCCACGCCGGTGTCGATCAGGCCTTGCGCCTCCTCCAGGGTCATCTGGCGAATGATCTCGCCGTCCGCCCCCTTGACCCCCGGCACGTCGGTCAGCAGCAGCATCCGCTTGGCGTTCAGCGAACCGGCCACGGCGCCCGCCACCGTATCGGCGTTGACGTTGTAGGTCTGGCCGTCCTCGGCCACCCCGATCGGGGCGATGACCGGCACCCAGTCTTCGGTCTCCGAGGCGATCAGCCCCTTGATCAGCTTGGGGTCCACCTTGGTCGGTTCGCCGACGAAGCCCAGATCGACCTCATGCTCCATCATACTGTCGGGATCGCGCTTGGTCCGGCGGGTCTTCTCGACCGTCAGCAGGCCGGCGTCCTTGCCCGACAGGCCGACGCCGCGCACGTCCGCCTCCTTGCCCGCCATGGTGATCCAGTGGGCGATCTCCTTATTGACCGCCCCGGACAGGACCATTTCGGCCACCTCCATCGTCGCCGGATCGGTGACGCGAAGACCATCGACAAAGGCCGACTTGACCCCCGCCTTGTCCAGCATGGCGCTGATCTGCGGCCCGCCGCCGTGCACCACGACCGGGTTCACCCCCATCAGCTTCAGCAGCACCACATCGGCCGCGAACTGTTTCGCCACGGCGCTCTCGCCCATGGCGTGACCGCCGTATTTGATGACCACCGTCTCGCGGTCATACACCTGAATATAGGGCAGGGCCTCGGCGAGCGTCTTCGCCGTTTCCCAGCTGCGTTCCTCGGATTGGCGCTCGGTTTCGTTCATCACCGGCGCGAAATAGCGGGGGATGGCGGCGGTGTCACTGGGAAAGGGAGCGGTCCCGCCGTGGGCGTTCAGACGGAGAGGCATCGCTGGTCAGTCAGTCTTGCCCCATGATAGGCGGGATGATCGTCAAGCTCACGCCGCTCGAGACCCGACTGAATGCCCCAAATCCCGCCTGATCGATCGGACCGCCCCTCGATCTGTATTGACGGCTTCAACCTGGCGGCCGCCCAAGGCACAGGAATCGCGACCTACAGCCGCAACCTGCTCGACGCTGCGAGCCGCTTGGGCTTCAGAACCGAGGCTCTATTCGGGCCGACGCTCCCGATAGGCTCGGTCAAGCCGTTCGGCGACGTCGCCATCCTGGATCCAGAGCGTCCCGCTGAACCGCTCCGCTTTATGCAGAAGATCGAGCGTGACGTTCGGACACTTCTCGGCCCGACGGGTCGAACCGCCTTCCCCGTGCGCCCGTCCACCGACGTCATCTGGCCCGGCGGCGAAGCGGCTCGACCGAACGCAAGCCGTTTCTGGGCGGGCGACCGACTCTATTTCTACGCCAACCGCGCCTTCAAGAAACACGGCCGCAGCACCCCGGTGCGTTTTTTCTCCACTCGCGACGCCCCGGCGCCTAGCGTGATGCACTGGACCACCCTGCTGCCGCTCAGGGCCCTAAACGTTCCGAACATCTACACCATCCACGATCTGATCCCGTTGCGCCTTCCTCATACGACGCTGCACAATAAGCCGGTATTCATGGCCCTGTGTCGCGAGGTTGCCCGGCGCGCCGATCATATCGCGGTCGTATCGGAAGCGACTCGCCGGGACGTCATCCGGATGCTCGGCGTTCCAGAAGATCGCGTTAGCAACACCTATCAGGCCGTTAGCCTGCCCAAGGCACTGATCGAACGATCGGAGCGCGACGTCGTCATCGAACTGGAGGCCACCTTCCGGCTGGGATGGGGAGACTATTTCCTGCATTTCGGCGCTGTGGAGCCGAAAAAGAACCTCGGACGTGTGGTCGAGGCCTATCTGGCGTCCGGCGTGAAAACACCTCTCGTGATTGTCGGCGGCCGAGGCTGGCTGAGCGAACCTGAAACCGCTCTGCTTAGCCACGTTAAGGCGATTGGAGGCCCAAGCTCAGATCGGATCCACGTCTACGAATACATGTCCTTCGCCACCCTGATCAGTCTGATCCGAGGAGCCAGGGCCGTACTGTTTCCCTCGCTCTACGAGGGTTTCGGCCTGCCCGTTCTCGAAGCGATGAGCCTTGGCACCCCCGTGCTGACTTCCACCCAGGGGGCGCTGCCCGAGGTCGCCGGCGACGCCGCCATTCAGGTCGATCCCTATGACGTGCAGGCCCTATCGACAGCGATAAGGATGATCGACGCGGACGCCGGCTGGCGCGCGGAAGCCTCATTACGCGGACGAGCCCAGGCGGCGCAGTTCAACGATGATGCTTACGATGCTCGCCTCAGAGCGCTGTACAGCAAGGTGGGCGTCTATCTGCGATAACGAGGCATCTCTAATATAACCGAGGGCAAGCGGCGGATTCGGCCGACGACGCTATTCGAGCGAACGAATTACTCCACTTCAAATGCACGAGCGAAATATAGCTTCTACAAGCACCGCTGGGACGAGGCCGTTTAAGGAAGCGACCATCATCTGGTATGCTTCCCGATGTCGCCACTGACGTGCGATTGCTGCAGACTGCGAAACCCGCCTTCGACGTCAAGTGGACAAAATGAACGTTTTCAGGTTGATGCTAGACGGTGCAGATAAACCCGAGCGCGTGATTTCAGAATGCCCGAAGTGAACAACTGCCCCTGCTGCGGCCTTACGGGTCTCGTCGTCGCCCTACGAACGCAGGATCAGCAGGACAAGGTTGTAACCATATTTCATTGCTCCAATTGCTGCGCGCTCGTTCCCGACTACGCCCCAGGTCAGGGTAGGATAATCAGCCATCAAGCTGATTTTCACGCCAATTATTGGTCTAACTCGACAAAGACAGATGTAATACGTGAATCTTTGGCGATGAATAATACGGTGAATTTCTATAAAAATTATTTAGATTATTTCGGGGTTGAATCGCCAGTTCTTGATCTGGGAGGTGGTAGAGGCCTGCTCACCAAAGCACTTTTGGATTGCGGATACGAAGCCATGGGATGTGATGCAAGCGCCGAGCTCGTTCAGATCGGCCGATCCCACCTTGGCCTTCCAGATCACGTCTATGTCAACCAAGATATTGCCAGCTTTGTTGAAAGCTACAGACCATCCCTCGCGCACCAAGTTGGAGCTATATTCCTGTGGCATGTAATAGAACATCTAGAAGATCCAATCGCACTCCTAGAATCATTAAAGGCCCTGATGAAGCCTGATGGTATAATCATTGCACAGGGACCTTTGCTGGACAAAAATTACATATTCCCCGAACACAGATTCCTCCATTCAGAATCTAATATTGGATGGATAGCCAATCAACTCGGCATGAAGTTACTTTTCCTTGATTCACACTCCGAGGAACGGTTTGTTTCTTTTGTGCTGTCTAATCCAGACCACCCGAGCAGTGGCCTGGATATATTTTGCGTTTCAGATGTTCACGATGCGATCGGAAGTTTATTCAGCAATTTGTCAAACGCGCTGCATCTGACGAAAATGAGCTGAAGCGCCTTCGGCGTCACCAGAGGTTCCTATCCTCAGAAGGAAGCTGTTGACGGCAAAACGCACGAACGGCCGCGTTGTCATCTGCCGGAGCGATAACTGGCTCTGCTTTATATAGAATTGGCGGATTCCAGCTTGCGCAGAGCTTTCCGTCAAGCACACCAATGATGTTGGCCACCGCCGCATCCCGCTCCCAAATCAGCGTTCTGTCATTAAGCTGACTTGCGACCGAAGACGCATAGCTTTGATCATCGTGAGACTTTTCAAGAACATCAGACAACGCCTGAGCAATAGAACGGGAGCTCTGGAAAGCTAGTACACTGAAACGATCACCGAGATCCATAACGTTATTATAGCGATAAAGACTCACTGGAGTGCATCCGGCAGCCGCCATCTCGAAAGCCATACGTGAGGGATTGGACATCCCCAATGCCAGTCCCGCTGCACATTGGTTGAACAAATCACTGATTAACTTCGGGTCGCGCAGCATCCCAAAATTCTCATATTCAAAACTCAACCGAGGTCCCGTTTCGGCTCCGAAAAGAATGATTCTCACGTCCGGGCGACTTTTCTTAAGCAAAGCCAAGGCGTCCAAAGCCAACCGGGCCAACGGGCCGGACTGTCCTGCCGGATAATGCATGCAGACGGCCAATTCACGCTTCACGTCCGACCGACATTTATAGACTGCTGTGTCCACGCCGTGGCCTGCGGGAAACGCGCGCGAGAAATAGCGGCTGCTGATCATGTGGGTCAGCCAATTTCCCAGGGTGAAATGACTGAGGCCGTAGATGTAGCTGTTTTCGGTAAGGACCAATCCATCGACCGTGCCAGCCAAGCCGTCGTGATCTTGAACAAGATAACCGCGAGATTGTGCAATCACGTTTGAATGGACGTAGGATGCAGAACTAGCGTCTGTGGCTAACGCCAAACCGGCGTTTCGATGGCTGCTCCACGAGGTGATTACACTGGCAGGCATGTCCCCCAGACTGGCGTCTAGGCGGGCCGTAATGTCGTCATCGCCTTGCCAATAGATTTCCGCTTGGAAACCAGCATCAACTAATCCCTGCGTGGTTCGTAGAACAGAGTCCAGCCGTTCAGGGGCAAGGCCGTCTTCTGAAAGGTAGAGTGCAAGCCGGGAACCGGTCGATCGGATGATCGCCGGCGCCGCGCTCTTGGTGATCGCAAGCGGCGCCGACGCGCGCTCCTGAGGCGTTGCGCCTTTCCACCATTGTTGCACTATGTCCTGTCGACTGAGACCCTCTGGCCAACGATCCCCCAACCAAGACGTCAAAGCAGCGTGCATCCTGCCGCCTGGTTGCTCCGCAATCGCCGCTTCGAAGCTCGATTTCTGCATGACGTCCAGAGTGCCGGCGCCGAATGTTTCGTTGTGTTCCAGCTTCGCGAACATGTTGGCGATGGCCGAGGGAGGGCTGGCGATCAGGTCATCGACTATCTTGCGACCGAGATTCTGGAGGTTCTCGGCGACAAGACCGTGAAGATTGACGTAGCGAGCAAGTTCACGCACGACCGCCGTCATTCCGGCGCGGCACGGTTCTAGAGCTCGAACCACCGCCTCTTCACCATCGAATATCTCCTTGACCGGGAAGACCTGTCCTTCAGAGTCCACGTCATAACCGACCGTGGATCCGCCCAGCCCATTGAAGATCATCTCGATCACAGCGAGCTGGTCGGGGATTTGATAGTCGGTTCCTCTGTTCAGGTCGCTCAGCCACCCGACCTTGCTAGAAAATGCAGGCTGCTCGTTGAGGTAGCCGAGCAAGGCCAAGTAGTGGCCACGGACGGGCTTGCCGATCGTGTGCGCGAGATTGTCTTGGATCGTGCCGCGCCAGCCGATGTCGCAGATCAGGAGTTCATCCTGATCGGGAGCCAACTCTTGCGCCAAATAGCGTTGAAGCAGGTCACGCTGAGCGGCCAGTTCAGCTTCGGCGTGGCGGCGGAAGCTCTCGTCCGAAAGCAAATTATTGAATCGTGCGTCTGTCCAAGGCGCCTTCACCACCTGATGGGGATCCAGACCCGCCCGCTTAGCCGCCGCCGCTGTTATCGCTGGATCGAGGTTGAGCGAGGCGGAAAACGTCAGCGGCGACTGCTTCCAATACATGGTCCAAAGACGCATGAGCTCTTCGGTATCGAAGGATCGAAGCGAGGCCGCGAAAGTGGCTCTGCGGCTTACGCTCAGCAACTTTGAGGGAGGCGGAGGGGTCGTGAATGGATTGTGCTCTGCAATGAGATCATAGATCTTTTTAAAGAGAATGCCTTCTCGAGTGAAGAAAACCACCTCCTTGGACTGTCGAACTATCGCGTCCTGCATGACATTAAGGCAATAGCCGAATGCAAGGAGGCCGATGTGACAACCGGCGGCGTAGAGATCAAAAGCCTCCCCCTCCATCTCTCCAGACGCCTCTGCGGATTGCCTTTTAGCCAAGGCCAGGAGGCGTCGCTCGTGTTGGGAAACATCGCCCAGACAGAGGGCATGGAAGGCCTGCTCATACCACTTGAGGCGCTCCTCATCAGAGGAAGACACATAGCTGATGGTGTTGATGCCGAGCGATGCGGGGCGTTCCTTGTCCGAGAACGGGTTATCCCCTACGTGCGTCAATTCATGCGGCGCAAGGTTGAGGTCCTTCAACACCTTGCCAAAAAGGGCGCCCGATCGCTTATTCTGATAGCCGTCGCAGGAAACGTAGCCTCTGAAGAAAGCCGATCCCAACTGTACGCTGTGCAGAAGGTTCTCTAAAAAGGGCGCCGACATATAGAAGTCGGAAATAAATATTGCTGGCTGTTCCAAAGAGCGAATTGTGCGCTCAGTGTTGGGATCGACTTCAATAGCGTCCCGTTCGGCGTCGAATTCGTGTGCGATTATGGATTTGGCTAATCGCGCGCGCCGTTCCGGCGAGCATGAGGTATTCAGAACGTTTTGAAGCCAAGAGTGGACAGCTACGTTGAACGAGTATTCGTAATCCCCATTGGGCGCTGACGCATTCTCGGCTCGCATCCTCGCATTCATCAGCGTCACGACATCACGCATCCCGGGAATGATGTCGGTCCAAGCCTGGAGCAGCAGAAAACGTGCGGAGCGGAGCTTGATCTCATCCGGATGGCAACGACGATGCAATATCGTGCTCCAGATATCGAAGGACACCTGCCCGGAAGGTGGTCCTTTCTCAAAGAGATTAACGTAAGAGCGGTCGGTCGATGGCTCTAAATCTCTAGGCGACACTTCAGCATCGAACAGGTTTTCGAACGTTAGGGCCGCCTCACGCGCGCTTCGCTGCAGCGCCCCCCGCACCTCCGTCCGAGGAACGGGTAGCCTGCCTTCCCGCTCTCCATGGTGCATGTAGTGAAGCAAAAGCGGGTGTTTAGCAGCGACGACATCCAGATTGTTCGTACGATACCACGCCGTTGAGAACTTCTCGGACGGGTCGCGATTCTCGGCTTCTCCATACCGTATGAAATGGAACAGCGGATGCAGCCCAGCCTCGGCCACGTCACGATTTCGGGCAAGATACCAGGTTGCGTCGAACAACGCGTTCGGTGAACGGTTGAGCGCGGAGCCCTCTGTCAGATAGTGGTCAACGGCAGATAGTTTGGGCGCCAAGGCCGCTGCGTAAGTGTCTTCGTACCACTTCGCATCGAAGTACGGCGATGGCGAACGACCCTCGGCATGACCATAGCGCACGAAATGGATGAACGGGTCCATACCCGCCTCCATCACATCATGGTTCACATCCAGATAGTAGGCACGGTCAAACAGGTCGAGCGAAAGTCGTTTGTCGAGATTGTATTTTCGGACTAGCGCATTCAGGATCCGCACATGACGTCTGCGCACTCCAGGCGCCACCTCTATTGCAGCTTGGCGTGCAAGATGTTGTTCCGTTTCAAGCGGTGCGGGCGCCTCGAACCTTAGCTCGTCAGTAGGATAATACTGGAAATGCGCCAGCGATTTCACGCGAGACCCGCCCCCGGCGCTCGCTTGCCTCTGAAGGAAGCTAGCCGAATATGCATTGCGGTCTACTTTCGCGACAACGGGAGGGTTGTCGTAGAACAAGGAGGTGATGACCGCCCTTGAACCGCCGTGGCCTTGACCACGCATAATGGCGTCAACCGCCGCGAGGAAGCTTTTGACCTCCCGCTCTTGCGGCCTGGATTTCATAAATTTGATGCCGAACTCTGATCTTTTGAGAAGTTCTTTCGGATTATTCAGGAGATGCAGTATTGCTTCCGCGACCGATTCCGGAGTCTGGAGCGCCAACAGAACGCCTTTCGAGGGCGTGTCGAACAGATTATTCTGGCGATAGAGATCGACCGACGGCAGCCCCGCAGCCATCATATCGAATGGATTGCATGAGGGATTGGTAGAACTTAGACTCAGGCCGACGCAGCATTCATTATAAACTCTGTTCAGTTCCTGAATCGTCAGATTGCCCAAGTTTTGGAAATCGTACCAAAGGTGAGGGGGCTCGGCCGACCCGACAAAAAGGATTTCCGCATCGGGCCGGTAATGCTTCACGATACCCAGCGCCTCGATGCCAAGGCGCGGACAACGGCGCGCCTTGTCACCTTGAAAGACGAAGGCGATCCTAGCAGGCCCTTCCAGACGCTCTTTCATAGGACGTTGGCATCGAAAGACCTGGTTATTGGAGGCGAACTCGAAGAAGAACGGCTCGCTACCAAACTCGGTCTCCAGTTTGTGTGCAAGCCAGCGACCGTAGGTAAGTGGCCTCAAACCGTGAATATATGAGTTTTCCGCAAAAACGCTGCCGTCGCCAACTGGATTGAAATAGGCTTCGAAGTCTTGGATCAGGTAAGCCTTTGCATGGCTGACCATACGCTGGACCAAAATGGCAGTTTCCCATTGCGTGGCGATCGCAAGATCGAACACCCCGGAAGGGACGTCCGTGCTCGGGTGGCAGATGAATCCGGTTGCTCCGTAAAAGTCGTTTGCTTCCCGTGCGAGTTGCGCAGCGTCCCTGCCATTGCTGTTCGTTACGAACACATGGCATTCATAATTTGATTTACTCAGCGCTTTGGCGAAATTGTATATTCGACCAACCCCTCCGGAACCTCTCATCGGACCGGGCGCATAGAACGCAACTTTTCTCATAAATTTGCTCGATGTTTAATTCTATGCGCGGCAACTACGGCCTCTGCCATCTCTTGCCTAACGCATGTTCGCCATGCGTTCATATACGATGATGGGTCAATAAGGCTTCTGCAGCAATCCAAACCCACAAACGTCCGTATAAATCATAGGGTTGGTGGTCGCCCTCCCAAAATTCCCGTTGATGAGGACGCTGTTAGCGGCCGTGGTCTGGCAAAATTCCAGAGCCGCACGATGAGATCCACCCAATCCCGTTCGGTCATACTCCGCCGCCCATTGAGAGATGTCGTCCATGACGATCAGGCCTCCAGGTGGCAGGGCGCCCCACCACAAATTCAACTCCTGCATCGTATGTTCGTATTGATGAGACGAGTCGATGTAGACCAGCTGGGGTGGTCCTCCCAAATGCTCGATCGCCTCGATGACGTTTTGTGGGTCCGCAGAATCGCGAACTGCGATCTTGATGTCGTCGTTTAACGACGCCCTATTTACCCATTCCTGTGTGTAGGCAGAAGGTTTCGGATCCAAATCCACCGTGTAAAGGAATTTTTTCCTATTCATTTTCCGGCAGATAAAGCCCAGCACCAGCGTCGAGAACCCGACGTAATGTCCACATTGAACTATGCGGGAAAGCCCAGCCGACATGATTAAGCCAGACAGCATCGACATCATCTCGACGCCGGACGATCCCGAGTTAGGCCATTCAGCAGCGGTCTGTTCGCGCCAAGCCACCAAGACCTCATGATCCGCCTGGTCGATCACGTGAAGAAAAGGCGGATCGTAATCGTTATTTCGAAACCACGTGTAATCTACGCCTTGATCTTCAGCTGCAACGCGACCGAATAGAGTTCTCATTGCTTTCCCATTCAACTGTCATAAAAACGAAGGGCGAATTACCATGTCACTAGCGGCCCGTGGGGCGCTCGGGCTGGTCAGTATCGCGCAACGAGTTAACAAGCGCAACGAGTCGCTCTTGCACGTCACGAGGTCTCCATTTGGCGTTAAGCTGAAGCTTTTCGACGTTCAAGACGTTGTTCGGAATATCAAAATCTCTACGATCAGAAAACGCCAGGTTCGCTTTGACGCCTGCAGCGAGCTCGAGGCGCCCAATCAAGCCCATTAAGGACAAACCCTGCCCCGCCCCGACATTGAAGACCGGGTATGGATCCAGATTTTCTGCCTTCAACGCCATGATCGCCGATAGGCCAGAAGCGACATCGTCGACGTCGATGTAATCTCGAACTACGCTCCCGTCGCCCCAGATCTCGATTTTCTCTCCGCGTAGGATCTTGCGCGCGAATATAGTCGCAGCTCCCTGCTGCCGGGCGTGGGCCTGCCCTGGGCCAAAAGGATTGCTAATACGTGCTATGCGAATGTCGAGCGCTTGCATTCTCTGGCACGAGAGTGCGTAGCGCTCCATGGCGAGCTTGGTTGTTCCGTAGATGCTAATCGGATTCAGCGGGTGTACTTCTGGGATTCGTTCTACATCAGTTCGACCGTAGACTGCTCCGCCGGAAGAGATCAGAACGATGGGTATGCTTGAAAAACCACTAAGGCTTTCTAGCAATGCGATTGTTCCGGCAAGATTGATGGTGATGTCGGCGACCGGATCCGATTCCGCCGTGCCCGGCGTCGTCGACCAAGCAAGATGGAAAACGCCGTCTGGGCGGACATTGGTTACGTTATTGGCCGTAGAGCGGTCGTTGAAGTTAAATTCCACCCAGTCATCATTTGAATCGCCGCGATGGTGCGCTCGAGATGCTATAACGACACTGTGACCGTCTTTTTTGAGGCGAGACACCAAGGCGCGACCTATAAATCCGTATCCGCCCGTTACGACATACAACGCCATGAAATTGACCGCCCGCAGATAAATATACGTTCAGAATGAATACAAAACCCGCAGCTGCCGGGCGATATCTTGTCCGAAGATTCCCAAGACGCCGAGGTAGTCCCACGCTGCATGAATCTATTCAAGCCCGAAGAGCGAGGCTTTTTAGATACGCGCCATATGAGCTTTTTCCTAGTTTCGCTGCGATTTCTTCGAGCTTGGCGGCATCGATGAAGCCCTTCTGGAAGGCCACCTCTTCGGGACAGGCGATCTTGAAACCCTGGCGCTTTTCGAGGACACGTACGAACTCGGCCGCCTCCAGCAAGCTGTCCGGGGTGCCCGTATCCAGCCAGGCGTAGCCCCGCCCCATGATCTCGACCGAAAGCTTGCCGCGCTCCAGATAGATCCGGTTGACGTCAGTGATCTCCAGCTCGCCCCGTGTTGAGGGCGTCAGGCTGCGGGCGATCTCGACCACGTCCTTGTCGTAGAAGTAGAGGCCGGTGACCGCCCAGTTCGACTTGGGTTCGGCTGGCTTCTCCTCAATCGACAGGGCGCGCATGCGGTCGTCGAACTCGACCACGCCGTACCGCTCCGGATCATTGACATGATAGGCGAAGACGGTCGCCCCGTCGGGCCGGGCCATGGCGCTGGTGAACAGATCGGTGATGCCGTGGCCGTAGTAGATGTTGTCGCCCAAGATCAGGGCCGAGGGGCTGTCGCCGACGAAGTCCGCGCCGATGACATAGGCTTGGGCCAGGCCGTCGGGGCTGGGCTGGACCGCATACTGGATTTCCATGCCCCACTGCGAGCCGTCGCCCAGCAGGACCTGGAAACTGGGCGTGTCGCGCGGGGTGGAGATGATCAGCACCTCGCGGATGCCGGCCAGCATCAGGGTCGACAGCGGATAATAGATCATCGGCTTGTCGTAGACCGGCATCAGCTGTTTGGAGGTGACCAGGGTCATCGGATGCAGGCGGGTGCCGGATCCTCCGGCCAGGATGATGCCCTTCATGGCGCGGTCCTTTCAGCGTGCAGTTCGTGGACGATCTCGGCGACGGCGGCCTGCCAGGGCCGGGGCGCGATGCCGTAATCTCGGGTCAGCTTCTCGGTGGACAGGCGCGAGTTGGACGGGCGCCGGGCCGGGGTCGGGTATTCGGACGAAGGAATGGCCTCGACCGTGGCGGACGGACCGCCGGTCGCGGCGCTGAGGGCGAAGATCTCCTGGGCCAGCCCTGCCCAGGTCGTCTCGCCGGCGTTGACGAACTGATAGACGCCGGTCGGGGCGTCTGCGTCGGCGATCATCTTCAGGGCGATGGTCATCAGGGTGTCGGCGATGTCGCGCGCCGAGGTGGGGCAGCCGTGCTGGTCGCCCACCACCCGCAGGGCCGGCCGGTCGGCGGCGAGCCGCAGCATGGTCTTGAGGAAGTTGGCGCGGTGGACGCTGAGCACCCAGGCGGTGCGCAGCACGACCGAGCGCGGATTGCCGGCCCGCACCGCCAGTTCACCGGCCAGCTTGGAGGCGCCGTAGACGCCCAGAGGCCCGACCGGATCGGTCTCGACATAGAGGCCGTCCTTGGACCCGTCGAACACATAGTCGGTCGAGACCTGGATCAGCGGGATCCCCGCCTCGCGCGTGGCGTCGGCCAGGACCGCCGGGCCCATGGCGTTGGCGGCGAAGGCGGCGGCGACCTCGGCCTCGGCCTTATCGACCGCCGTATGGGCGCCGGAGTTGATCACGGCGGCGAAGGGGGTGGCGGCGAAGGCGGCCCGCACCGAGGCGGCGTCGCCCAGGTCCAGCTCGGCCCGCGTCGGGGCGTGCAGCACGACGCCTTCCGGCCAGGCGGCGGCCTGGAGCTCCAGTCCCACCTGACCGGCCCCGCCCGTGATCAGGATATGGACCGGATCAGCCATGGGCGACCCCGAGTCGCTGGGTCGCATAGCGAGCGTCCAGAATGGCCTGCCACCAGGCCTGGTTCTCCAGATACCAGACCACGGTCCGCTCGATCCCCTCCTCGAAGGTCACCGACGGGGTCCAGCCCAGGTCGGCGCGGATCTTCGAGGCGTCGATGGCGTAGCGGTGATCATGGCCGGGCCGGTCGGTCACATAGGTGATCTGGTCGGCGTACTTCCCCTCGGCCTTGGGCCGCAGCCGGTCCAGGATCGAACAGATGGCGGTGACCACCTCAATATTCTTCCGCTCGGCGTTGCCGCCGACATTATAGGTTTCGCCCGGGGTTCCGGTCTCGAACACGGCCTGAAGGGCGCGGGCGTGGTCATCGACGAACAGCCAGTCGCGCACGTTCGACCCGTCGCCATAGACCGGCAGGGGCTCGCCGTTCAGGGCCCGAATGATGATCAGCGGGATCAGCTTCTCGGGGAAGTGATAGGGGCCGTAGTTGTTGGAGCAGTTGGTCACCAGCACCGGCAGGCCGTAGGTGTGGCCCCAGGCCCGCACCAGATGGTCCGATCCCGCCTTGGACGCCGAATAGGGCGAGCGGGGATCATAGGGGGTGGTTTCCGTAAAGAAGCCCTCTTCGCCCAGCGAGCCGAACACCTCGTCGGTCGAGATGTGGTGAAAGCGGAAGCGCGCCTTGGCGGCCTCGTCCAGGCCGCGCCAATAGCCCAGGGCCTGGTTCAGCATGACGAAAGTCCCGACCATATTGGTCTGGATGAACTCACCCGGCCCGTCGATCGAGCGATCCACATGGCTCTCGGCCGCCAGGTGGGCGACCACGTCCGGCTTGAACTCCCTCAGGGCCTTGGCCACGGCCTCGGCGTCGCAGACGTCGGCCTGGACGAAGGAATAGCGGTTGCTGGACGCCACCGGCTCCAGAGAACTGAGCACGCCCGCATAGGTAAGCTTGTCATAGACCAGGACCTCATGGTCCGTATGCGCGATCAGCCGCCGCACCAGGGCCGAGCCGATGAAACCGGCGCCGCCGGTGACCAGGATACGCATCGATTGTCTCTCAGTCAGTGTTCAGGTTAGCGCGTGGGCAGGGGTTCGAGCGGCCTGCCGTCATACTCAAAGGGACTGTCGAAATCGACCAGGTTCGGCAAAAGCCTGTCCTTGTCGGACAGGACCGCACCAGTTTCTGGGAGGGGCCAGTCGATGCCGATGGTCGGATCGTTCCAGACGATACCGCCATCGCAATCGGGCGCATAGACGTCACTCACCTTGTAGGCGACCTCCACATCCGGCTCGAGGGTGACAAAGGCGTGTGCGAAGCCCACCGGCACGAACAACTGCTCCCCGCCCTCGGCGGTCAGCTTGGCCGCTACATGCCGGCCATAGGTCGGCGATCCTCGGCGGATATCCACCGCATAGTCCATGATCGACCCCCGCACGCAGCGCACCAACTTAGCTTGAGCGCGTGGCGGTCGCTGGAAGTGCAAGCCGCGGATTGTGCCAACGGCGGCTGAAAACGATTGATTGTCCTGAACGAAACGTACCTCGATCCCTGCCGCCAACGCGGCAGCCTCCGAGTATGTCTCCATGAACCATCCTCGCGCATCGCCGAAGCGGCGCGCCTGGAGAGGAACGATCGGCGATGAGAACATGGCGAAAGATAATCCAAACAGCAGCTGCAAGGCGACGAGTCGGCGAGTTCTCAAAAATCCCTAAGACACACAACGACTGCGGAGGTGAAAATAATACAGGCCGTACAGCCAAATTAAACTAGGCGCGAGACGCATCTAACCTTGCGACGTCGAGCCCTATACGCTTGATACTGTTGCCCCCAGAAAAACTAATTCGCCAGAAACGCAACCGTGGACGAGAGCAATCGTAAACTCCATGCCGTCAATCTCATCCCACTCGGCTTCGAGTTCTACCTCGTATATGCCAGGTTTTTCTGCGCTCGTTTTCAAGGTGGTCGGTTTCAACGGCGGCCCCCAGCGAAACTGCAGTTCTTGGCGGGCTCCATCGACATCGATGGAAAACCGAGCGACAATTTTCCAGCGTCCAATAGGGGCCCAAAGATAGGGCCCGCGCAACAGAGCGCGAGGCGGCCCAGTCATGTCTAGAGTGACGGCGACTTCGCTAGCCTTCAAGGGCTGGCGATCATAGATGAAATGAACAGGACACCAATAAGCCTCTCGGGCCTCGCCGGTAAGGTAGGCTATAGCCGCAATAGCTCGGCGATCTCGCGGGTCGTCGCCAAATTCCTCCAACCTCGGAGGAACAACCGATAACCCTAGCAAGACAAACGGCTCACCGTTGCGGGCGGCATCGGCCGTTGCAGTGGTTATAATAGCGTCAGTTTTCGCCCACAATAAAGCTTCAACTGCTTGGCGCGAAACTTCGATCAAGTGAATACGAGCGTGATCTTCAGGAATATCCCCCATTCCGGAGAAACGGTCTATGCCGTCCAACACAACTACACGATCAGCATTCTCTGTCGGAGCGAAATGTCGATGTTCTCGAGATAGATAGATGCGCGAATCATCTCCGAAATCAGATCGGGTTGGTATATCATCGAGCAAAACAACATCTTGTCCACTTTTCAGCGCAGCAGCTTGCAGTGTCGATATCCATCTGTCCGACTGCCGTGCAGCGCCGATCAGTATACAACGCCGCATCCAGCCTGCAGTGTCCTCTTCAGGCATCACGCAGTCCTCAGCCACTTATAGATTTCGACAGCTTCACCGATATCTTCAAATATTTTAGTTTTGCCGCTTTCGACCAGAAGCGCTCGATCACAATAGCCGGAGATCAGATCTGTATTGTGGGAGGCAAGCAGAAAGGCTCTTTCTGCACGTCGCTCAAAAAGCTCGTGCTGACATTTGCGTTGGAAGCGGGCATCGCCAACCGCGACCAGTTCATCGATAAGATAACATTCAAATTCGATCGCTAGAGATAAACCGAAGGCTAAGCGCGCCCTCATACCGGAGGAGTAGTGCTTCACGGGCTGACGCAATGAGCGGCCCAACTCCGCAAAATCATCTACCCTATCCCGCACTTCCCTAAAGGGGCGCCCATAGATGCGCGCGAGGAAGCGGATGTTGTCGAGGCCCGACAAGCTTCCTTGGAAACCACCGTGGAAGCCAATAGGCCACGACTGGCTCATATGCCAATCGACCCGCCCACCCGTCGGGGACATGACGCCGCCGAGGAGTTTGATCAAGGTGGATTTGCCCTGACCATTCCGCCCCAGGATGGCCAACCTATCTTGGCGACCTAGGGTGAAGTTCAAGTCACTGAACACGGGACTGATCGCAGTCCGGTACGTCAAGCTCAGGTTTTGGACCGACAAACCGACAGAAGAGGTCAAGTCCCTCATCAGCCCTGCCTATGTTCACGCACACCAGCCCAGATCAGCCAGCCCAATCCATAGAGGAGCATTGCGGTGGAGAATACCGCCAGCAGCGAAAGCCATCGACGGGGCTCTTGGGCGGTTTGCGGCAGGTTCGGCGACACGACGCGTTCAAGGTATGCCTGTTGCCGCCGCGCCTCCTGTTCAGCAGCCAGCAACGCTGTGGTCGCGGTAGCCACCTCGCGCGTAGCGAGTTCCCTGTTGAATGACAACTCCTCATAGACACCGACCTGAGGAGCCAAGGAAGCAGCCCCCCCGGTCACCTTAGAACGCTCTGCGTCCGCCTGTCTGCGATAAGCGGCGATGCGTGCGTCAATGGCCGGAAGTTGCGGACTTTCAGGGGTTTGAGACGCTACCTGACTGCGTTCGGCCTGGAGCTCCGCAATACGCGCGTTCAGTTGACCCACCAGTTCGGCGTTCTCGGTGACAAGAGTTTGCGGATCAACGAACGCTTGGCGGTTACGAAAGCCGGTCAACTCGGCCTGAGCGCGCGCCAGGTTATTTATAGCGTTCTCCCGCGTCAGTCGCGCTTGGCGAACAGCATCATTTACTGATCGCTCGTTCAGCCGATTGACCAGCCCTTCACCGCCATCCAGCAGTATAGTGGCGATGTTTTGAGCGTCTTTGGGACGAAACGCCTTGACTTCGAGAGTGCTGATCCCCGTCGAAGAATCGTAACCGACTACGACAAAGCGGTTCAAAGCCTTGAGCAGCCCTTCTTCGCTTGGAACCTCCCCTATTCTTGGGTAGCGCGAAAACAGGTCGGCACCTGGGCGACTCAACACGGACGACACATCTATTCGCTTCTGGAGGTCCTTCAATCCATCGGCGGAAGTCATGTACTCGTGAACTGCGAATGCGTCGCTATGCGTCTGCCCCAATCCGACACCTTGAAGCGCCAGCCCTAGAGAACTGGGCGTCTGACCGGCCGAACGAACAACAAAACGTGCCTCCGATACATACAGAGGCGACGCAATCAACAGAAAATACACCGCCGCCAAGGCCGTCGGCGCAACGACCACGAGCAAGAACGCCAATGGTATGCGTTTCCACAGGGGTGTTCTACGCTCGTAGGTCAGAGCTTCGGGCGGCGGGCCCACGTAATTGAGTTTCGGCTCAGTCATATCTTGTTCCAGGCCAGGAAGCGACGCTACTCCACATCAACCCGATCACGGGCGTCAGCAAGCAAAGTTAGGCCGATAAAATTCAGCACCCCAGCCCATATCAAAGCATAGGGCGCATGGTAATGCGTCTCGACAAAAGGTCCGAATATGCCGGCACGGACCATCTCGATGCCATGAGGTATGGGCACCAGCAGATAGAGTTCTTGGAACTGCTTCGGCAGCCAAGACACCATGAAGAATGCTCCGGACAGCGGGATTAGGAGATATGTGACCAAGGGCACAGTCCTCTCCATCACGTCCCACCTGATCGCCAAAGCCGCCATCACGGTGGCGAGGCCGACACTGTTGAGTGTGAGCACTACCCACCCGGCATATAGCAAGAGAACGTTCTGCGGGGGAGAAACCTGGCCAAGGCACACCAGCACAAAGTAAACGACAATAAAGGCGGCGGTAGAACCAAGAAACTCCAAAAAATTACGCGCTATAAAAAGATGTATTACTGCTATTTGCTTGTGAAAAAGAAGTCCTACGTTTCCTTGAACTGCACCCTGAGAGTACGAAATCTGATGCCGCAGCAAGAGCAGGCACATATACCCAGTCATCACGAATGGGGCAATGCGAATGCCGTGCTCGTATTCTGGCTTGATGATCGACCACATCACAATCACGCCCATGCAGAACAGCAAAGGTTCGCCAATAAGCCACAGGAAGCCGAACCCCTCCCGCCCAAAGCGGGTCACGATTTCGCGCATCATCAATGCGCCAATGATCCGGCCTTGACGGCGTGTGAAACTGGAAACGCTCATGACCCTGCGCTGATGCGACGACGTGGACTACGCCGCGGGGCGCACCATAGGCTTGCGATTGGAGAGAGCAAGAGCCTCGACGAGGGTCAGAAATCTCGCCTGTCAGCGAGCACGGCAACCGTCTGGCCGTCCCCCTGATGCGGCAGGCCGAGATCGTAGCTGATCACGTCCATCTGGAGATGGCGCGCCCAGGATTCGATTTGGGAGCGTTCGGTAATCATATTGAGTTGATCGTCCCGAACCCCCGCCTCAGCACGATCCACCATTCCTTGGAAGATAGGCCAGTTAAAATCGCTTTCCAAAAAGGAAAAAACAATCCGCCCACCAGGCTTCAAGGATCGACGCGCTTCTTTGAGATAAATGAAACTCTCTTGGTGAAGCAAGTGAGTTATGACGCTAAAAATCGCCACCATATCAACCGACGAATCCTCGACCGGGAGCTTCAAGGTTTGATTGAGAATAAAACGAAAATGATCTGGTGACTGCCGTTCCGCATAATCCAACAGCTCTTGCACGATATCAATGCCCAAATACTGAATATTTGGGTACCTTATTCCAAGGTGCTTGGCGAGACGCCCGCTACCGCAGCCAAGGTCGATGATGGACATGCCATCCTTCAGGCCGCACCGTTCCATCACCTCAACCAGGAGCGAACCGGTCACATCATAGGAGCCTCCAACGGCATAGGACATCGCCTCATCCAGCGGATGCTTCTGAATGAGGTCGCGAACATAGGCCGTATAATCTGAAACGAAGTGAGGCTGCTGCTCACGCAAAGCCAACTCGGCCTTCAGCCGATTAACTTCCGCTATTAAGTCCGCATGTTCTTTATTTTTCAAACCGGCCGAGGCTCTGGCTTTCTTTTTGGAAAATCCGAACATTCCAAATCCTTTTGGCGTAAGCAGCTTCAGCCCATAACAAGCTCAACCGAACGGTTAAAGGTGAAAAGCACCGGAACCCGCCCCTACAAATTCAACAGCGCCGGATCCCCCCCCTGCGCCGCGATGTTCACGCTGATCGCCTTTTCCGCCGCATAGCGGATCAGGCTGTTCGGCCCTCCGGCCTTGGGGCCGGTGCCCGACAGGCCCTCGCCGCCGAAGGGCTGGACGCCGACGACGGCGCCGGTGATGGAGCGGTTGACGTAGACGTTGCCGGCGGGGACCAGGGCCGTCACCTCGGCGGCGAAGGCTTCGATACGGCTGTGGACGCCCAGGGTCAGGCCATAGCCGCGCGCGGCTAGGCGCGAGGCGACCGATTGCAGCTCGGACGGCTCGTAGCGGTAGATGTGCAGGATCGGGCCGAACACCTCGCGCTCCAGGAAGTCAGGCGTGGGGATCTCGGCGATGGTGGGGGCGAACAGATCGCCCTTTTCCGAACCCAGCGGCAGGGCGGCGCGGGCGATCACCTTGGCTTCGCGGGCCAGACGTTCGACGTGGGCCTCCAGGGCGCGGCGCGATTCAGAGTCGATGACGGGGCCGATTTCGGTCTTGGGATCGGCGGGGTCGCCGACGGTCTGGACCGCCAGGGCGCCCTTCAGCCCCTCGATCAGGGCGTCGGCCGACTCCTTGGGCGCATAGAGGATGCGCAGGGCCGAGCAACGCTGGCCGGCCGAGCCGAAGGCGGACTGGATCACGTCGTCGATCACCTGCTCCTTTAGAGCCGTGGTGTCGATGAACATGCCGTTCAGTCCGCCGGTCTCGGCGATGAAGGGAATGATGGCGCCGGGGCGGGCGGCGATCGACCGGTTGATGGCGCCGGCCGTGTCGGTGCCGCCGGTGAAGGCGACGCCGTCGACGCCCGGATGGGCGACCAGGGCCGCGCCGACCGTCTCGCCGCGTCCTGGAACCAGGGCCAGAAGATCGGGGTTCAGGCCGGCCTTGTGATACAGGCGCACCGCCTCCGCCGCGATCAGGGGCGTCTGTTCCGCCGGCTTGGCCAGGACGGCGTTGCCGGCGGCCAGGGCGGCGGCGATCTGGCCGGTGAAGATGGCCAGGGGAAAGTTCCACGGGCTGATACAGGCGAAGACGCCGCGCCCGTGCAGGATCAGCTGGTTGGTCTCGCCGGTCGGTCCCTTCAGGGTCTGGGGCGCGGCGAAGTCGCGCTCGGCCAGCAGGGCGTAGTATCGGCAGAAGTCGGCGGCCTCGCGCACCTCGGCGACGCCGTCGTTCAGGGTCTTGCCGGCTTCGCGGCTGAGCAGGGCGACCAGTCGGTCCAGATCGGCTTCCAGGGCGTCGGCCATGGCGCGAAGGACGACGGCGCGTTTGGCTCCGCCTTGGCGGTCCCAATCGATCTGGGCGCGGCCGGCGGCTTCGACGGCGGCGTCTATGTCTGTGCTCGTCGCTTCCGAAACATGGCCCAGCACCTGGGACCGGTCGAACGGATTGGTCACCGCCTGAGGGTCGATCCCGGCGCGCAGCTTGCCGCCGATGATCGGGCCGGAGGTCAGCTTCTCGCGGTCGACCGTCTCCAGCGCCTTGGCATGGGCTTCGCGGTCGGCGGCCTGGGAATAGTCGCGGCCGAGGGAGTTCTGACGATCGCCGTACATGTCTTTGGGAACCGGAATCTTGGGGTGGCGGTCGGGCGCCTGCTCGACCAGGGAGATGGGATCGGCCGCGACGGCCGAGGCGGGCACCCGCTCGTCGAGCAGGGCGTGGACGAAGGAGGAGTTGGCGCCGTTTTCCAGCAGGCGCCGCACCAGATAGGGTAGAAGCTCCTCATGTCCGCCGACCGGAGCATAGGCGCGGACGATGACGGTCTCGTCTCTCCAGGCCTCCTGCGCCGCGTCGTAAAGAGCCTCGCCCATGCCGTGCAGCCGTTGATGCTCGACGGCGACGCCGCGATCCCGCGCCATGCGGCGGACGGCGGCCAGGGTATGGGCGTTGTGGCTGGCGAACTGGGAATAGAGGGCCGGCGCCGCCTCGATCATGGCCCGGGCGCAGACCAGATAGTTCAGATCGGTCGCCGCCTTTGTGGTGAAGACCGGATAGTCGGTGCGGCCGAAGACCTGGGCCCGCTTGATCTCCGTGTCCCAATAGGCGCCCTTGACGAGGCGCACCATCAAGCGGCGACCCGAGCGGCGGGCCAGGTCGGCGACCCGCTCGATCGTCTCCAGCCCGCGCTTCTGATAGGCCTGAACCGCCAGGCCCAGCCCCGTCCAGCCGCCGAGCGACGGCTCGTGCGCCAGCCGGTCGAGCAGTTTCAGCGACAGGGCCAGACGGTCCGCCTCCTCGGCGTCCATGGTGAAGTTGATGTCGTACTTCGCCGCGATCTGGGCCAGGTGGAGAATGCGGGGGTAGAGGCTCGTCCAGACCTCGTCCTCATGCGTGGCCTCGTAGCGGGGCGAGAGGGCCGACAATTTGACCGACACGCCATGGCCGTGCTCCGGCCCTTGGCCCTTGGCCGTCCTGCCCACCGCCTCGATGGCGTCGGCGTAGATGCGTTCATAGCGGTCGGCGTCGGCCAGGGTCCGGGCGCCTTCGCCCAGCATGTCGAAGCTGCACAGCCAGCCTTCCCTATTCGAGCGTTTCAGCGCGCTCTGGATGGTGCGGCCGACGACGAACTGTTCGCCCATGATCTTGACGGCGGTGGCCACCGCCTGACGGATCACCGGCTCGCCCAGACGACCGGCGATCCGCTTCAGAAAGCCCGGCAGGTCGCTGCGCGCCTGGTCGTCCACATCCACCAGCTTGCCGGTCAGCATCAGCCCCCAGGTGGAGGCGTTGACGAAGAGACTGTCCGACTGGCCCAGGTGCGCGGCCCAGTCGGCCGAGCCGATCTTTTCGGCGATCAGCCGATCGCGCGTCTCCTCGTCCGGCACGCGCAGCAGGGCCTCGGCCAGGCACATCAGGGCCAGGCCTTCGCGGGTGCCCAGGCTGAATTGCTGCAGGAAGCTTTCGACCACCCCCTGCTTCTTCTGGCTCCGGCGGGCCTGTTCGACCAAGGCCACGGCTTCGGCGACGACCGCGGCGCGTTCGGCGGCGTCCAGCGAAACGCGGGCCAGATTGTCGGCGACCACGGCCTTTTCATCGCGGAACTTGTGATGGTCCAGCTCGTCCCAGAGGGCCAGGGACGAGGGTGAGAAGGCGGGCGGGGTCATCGGCGACAAATCCTGTGGATTTTAGCCGTATATGCCGGAGTTCGTTGAAGGTGCTTCGTATGATATGCGCCAAAGCCGAAGATCGTTCGTGAAAAGGCGTGATTTCCAATGACGGATTTGGATCCGGTAGACCGGCGCATCCTGCGCGTGCTGCAGGCCGACGGTCGCATCTCCAACGCCGAACTGGCGCGCCGATGCCACCTCTCGCCCGCCGCCTGTTTCGAGCGGGTCAAGCGGTTGCGCGACCGGCAGGTCATCACCGGCTACGCCGCCATGGTCGATCCCGCCCAGGTCGGCCGCGACCTCTTGATCTTCGTCGAGGTCCTGTTGGACCGAACCACCGGCGACGTCTTCGAAGCCTTCGCCGCTGCGGTGCGCACACAGCCCGAGGTGCTGGAATGCCATATGGTCGCCGGCGGCTTCGACTATCTGATCAAGGCCCGCGTCGGCGACATGGATGCCTATCGCGCCTTTCTAGGAGACGTGCTGGTGCGCATGCCGGGGGTCCGCGAAACCCGGACCTATGCGGTGCTGGAAGAGGTGAAGTCGACAACCGTACTGCCGATTTGAGCGGATCGGTGCAGCTTCTGGTCTCGCCGCCGTCGCCCCTTGGTTACGGCATGGGATGACGCGCGCTCCCAATTCGCCTAAGCCTGAAGCCCAAACAATGAGGGTCAACGCCGCGCCGATGCCGGTCATCTTTCCTGTCATCATGTGCGGCGGCTCGGGCACGCGGCTTTGGCCTGCGTCCCGCCCCTCTCGGCCTAAGCAGTTCATTCCGCTAGCCGGCAATCGGTCCCTGTTTCAGGATACGGTTGAGCGTGTCGCCGACCTTGCAGGGGAGCACGGTCGATTGATCATCATAGGCGGCGTGTCGCACCGGCAAGCGATCTGCGACCAGCTGAAGGAGTTGGAGCGGGACGCCGTCGTCCTACTTGAACCAACAGCGCGGGATTCGGCGGCCGCCATGGCCGCAGCGGCGATCTGGACCGAACGGCAGAACCCGGACGCCGTGAATCTGTTCGTCGCGTCCGACCACCACATTCCGGATGGCGCGGCGTTCCGCAAGGCCGTGGCATCGGCCAGCGACGCCGCCTTGGCAGGCCGAATCGTGACGTTCGGCGTCATACCCTCCGGCCCGTCGTCGGCCTATGGCTACATAGCGCCGCGCGGCGAAGGCTTAGCCGAGGTTCGGGCGTTCGTCGAAAAGCCGGACCTGGCCACGGCCGAACGCTACATCGCCGACGGTTATCTGTGGAACAGCGGCAACTTCGTCGTGCGCGCCGACATACTGAAGGCCGAGCTAGGTCAAGTCACCGCAGGTCTGGTCGAGGCGGTGACGGACTCCATGGAGGCCGCCGTCGTCGATGGCGGCGTGATCCTGTTGGGGCGCCGCTTCAGCGATGCGCCTCGCATATCAATCGACTATGCTGTGCTGGAGAAGACGGAGCGGGCCTCAGTGCTTCCTGTCGCTTTCGACTGGTCCGATCTGGGCGCGTGGGACGCCGTCCAGAAGTCCGGTGAGGGCGACGTCGGTCTGCACATCTTGGAAGATGCGGAAAACTGTCTGGTGCGAGCCTGCGACGGCGTGATGGTCGCCGCTGTGGGGGTATCCAATCTCGCCATCGTGGTGGAGCAGGACGCCGTTCTGGTCGCAGATTTGGCGAAGAGCCAGGACGTGCGGAAAATCGTCAAACGGCTACAGAGCCTGTCGCCGCGTCATCTGGATTTCCCGCAGCCCGTGCAGGAAACACTGGATGAAGGCGCTGTACGGTTTGCGGCCTGGATGCGCCAGTCGGCCCTGCCGACCTGGTGCACCCTGGGACAGAACGCCCAGGGCGGCTTTGAAGAATTACTGACCCAGGACGGTCGCAGACTTCATGCGTCTCGCCGCGCCGTCGTCCAAGCGCGCCAGATTCAAGTTTACGCCCAGGCCGGACACCTTGGATGGCCCGGCCCTTGGCGCCCAGCGGTCGCGGCCGGTTTGGACTGGATGAATCAGCGCTTGATGACGGGCGGCGGACGTCTGCGGACACGCATAACCACAGGCGGCGCGCCTGAAGACGATACGACCACCCTTTACGACCAAGCCTTCCTTCTGTTCGCCCTTGCCTCCGTCTCGCGTTTGGATCCTGAAGCTGCACATCAGTTCCAGGCCGCCAACCTGCGGGATCAGTTGATGACTGCGATGGACAAGGGCGGCGGTTTGGTGGAGGCTGGGGCGCATCCATATCAGGCCAATGCGCATATGCATCTGCTCGAGGCCGCCTTGGCTTGGGAGGAGGCTGAGGGCGACCCATCTTGGGCGGAATTAGCGGATCGGATCGTCGTCCTGGCACGCAGCCGTTTCATCGACCCCAAGACAGGAATGCTCAGAGAGTTCTTTTCGCCCGACTGGTCCCCGGCCGAGGGGCCGGATGGGACGCTCGTGGAACCTGGGCATCAGTTCGAATGGGCATGGCTTCTCGCTCATCATGCGAAGCGTCGTGCCGACGCCGAGGGGGTGGAGGTCGCCTGGAATCTTTTCGAAGCCGGGTTAAAAGGGGTCGATCGAGGGCGGGGCGTGGCGATCGACGCAATGAATTTGGACGGCTCGATCCGCAGCGCCCGCGCGCGTTTGTGGCCCCAGACGGAATGGTTGAAGGCGGCGCTGCTTCTGGCGTCTCTGACCGACGACGGACGGCGCGATCTTTGCCTGATGCAGGCCGCGAGAGCGCAAAGAGCCTTGTGGCGATACCTCATCCCTGTCGGTCTCTGGCGAGACCAGATGCTGGAAAGCGGGGACTTTATTGACGAGCCGGCGCCCGCCAGTTCCTTTTACCATATCATGGCGGCTTTCGTTCAGACGAGGGCCACCCTCGGCGCGCTTCGGCCCGACATCAGCTGGGCTCTGGAGCTGGCATGAGGTTCCTCCATATCCATCTCGCCATCGTCATTCGAAGCGTCTAGAAGTTCCGCTCTTACTCAACGGCTCAGGGTCCGCCCGCCTCCATGCGCATCGTTCTGGCCACCGACGCCTGGGAACCTCAGGTCAATGGCGTCGTCCGCACCCTGACCCGCACGGTCGCGGAATGCCGCGACATGGGCCATGAGGTGGAGGTCATCGAGCCCAGCCTGTTCAAGACCATCCCCTGCCCCACCTATCCGGAGATTCGGCTGGCGCTGGGGGCCGAGGAAGAGATTCGCGAAATGCTGCGGGCCTTCGAGCCGGAGGCCGTCCACATCGCCACCGAGGGGCCGATCGGCATCGCCACGCGGCGCATCTGCGTGGAATGGAAACTGCCCTTCACCACCAGCTATCACACCAAATTCCCGGAATATGTCTCGGCGCGTTTCCCGATCCCTGTCCAGGTCGGCTACGCCTATATGAAGTGGTTCCACAAGCCGTCCGGCCGGCTGATGGTGGCGACCCCGACCCTGCGGGACGAACTGGTCGAACACGGCTTCAAGAACGTCTCCCCCTGGTCGCGCGGCGTGGACACCGAAGTGTTCCGGCCCGATCTCGAGCCCATCTATGACGAGATGGGCGCCAAGGACTGGCCCCGTCCCTTCTTCCTGAACGTCGGCCGGGTCGCGGTGGAGAAAAATATCGAGGCCTTCCTGGAGCTGGATCTGCCCGGCACCAAGATCATCGTCGGCGACGGCCCCGCGCGGGCGGAACTTCAGGAAAAATACTCCGAGGCCAAATTCCTGGGCGCGCGCTTCGGCGGCGAACTGGCTCGGTGCTTCCGGGACGCCGACGTCTTCGTCTTCCCCAGCTGGACCGACACCTTCGGCCTGGTGATCCTTGAGGCCATGGCGGCGGGCACGCCGGTGGCCGCCTATCCCGCCCACGGACCGATCGACATCATCCCGGGATCCGGCGCCGGGGTGATCGACGACGATCTGAAGACCGCCTGCCTGAAATGCCTCGATCTGGATCGGGGGACGGTCCGGGCCTATGCGGAGAAGTTCAGCTGGCGGGCGTCGGCCGAGCAGTTCGTGGAGAATCTGCAGCCCTATCCCGAGCCTGAACGGGGCCGCTTCTGGCGACGCCTGCGTCGCATCGCCCGCATCCGCAAACGCGCGGCCGCCTAGCGCCGTCGCCGCTGCCGGTTCCTCTCCCGCCCACCGCCGACCGCCTTCAAGGATCCGCCATGCTCAAGCCCCGCCAGGACCTGAAGCCGAACACGGCCGCCTATGAGACAGAGCCCCTGGTCAAGCCGACGGGGTTTCGCGAATATGACGCGCGCTGGATCTTGGAAAAAGAAATCAACCTCCTGGGCGTTCAGGCCCTGGGGCTGGGGCTGGCGACCTATGTCCATGAGATCGGCGTGGCGCCGAAGATCGTCGTCGGCCACGACTTTCGCGGCTACAGCCTCAGCGTCAAACAGGCTCTGATCCTGGGCCTTCTGGAAGGCGGGATGGAGGTGCTAGACGTCGGCCTGGCCCTGTCGCCCATGGCCTATTTCGGTCAGTTCGAACTGGACGCGCCCTGCGTGGCCATGGTCACCGCCAGCCACAACGAGAACGGCTGGACCGGGGTCAAGATGGGGGCGAACAAGCCTCTGACCTTCGGCCCCGAGGAGATGGGCCGGCTGAAGGAGATCGTGCTGAACGGCGAGGGCGTGGCGCGGCCGGGCGGGAAGCTGGTCCGGGTCGAGGACTTCCGGGAGACCTATGTGGCCGACGTGGCCTCCAAGGTTCAGATCAAGCGGCCGCTGAAGGTGGTGTGCGCCTGCGGCAACGGCACGGCCGGCGCCTTCGCGCCCGACGCCCTGCGCCGGATGGGCGTCGAGGTGATCGAGATGGACACAGACCTCGACTACACCTTCCCCAAATACAATCCGAACCCGGAAGACCACGCCATGCTGGTGCAGATGGCTGAGCGGGTGAAGGAGACCGGCGCCGACCTGGCCCTGGGCTTCGACGGCGACGGGGATCGCTGCGGCGTGGTCGATGACACGGGCGAGGAGATCTTCGCCGACAAGATCGGCCTGATGCTGGCGCGCGACCTGTCCAAGGTCCACCCGAACAGCACCTTCGTCGTCGATGTGAAGTCGACCGGCCTCTACAAGACCGACGAGATCCTCAAGGCCAACCGCGCCGAGGTGGTCTATTGGAAGACCGGCCATTCCTACATCAAGCGCAAGACGGCCGAACTGGGCGCCCTGGCCGGGTTCGAGAAGTCGGGCCACTTCTTCATGGCCGGCGACCTGGGCTACGGCTATGACGACGGCCTGGTGGCGGCAGGCGCAGTCCTGGCCATGCTGGACCGCAATCCCGGCAAGAAGCTCAGCGAGCTGAAGGCCGCCCTGCCCGACGCCTGGACCAGCCTGACCATGTCGCCCCATTGCGACGACGAGCTGAAGTACGGGGTGCTGGAGCGGATCGTGAAGGAATACGCCGATCTGGCCGCAGCGGGCGGCGAGATCCTGGGGCGCAAGATCGTCGAGGCCATCACCGTCAACGGGGTGCGGGTGCACCTGGAGGACGGCTCCTGGGTCCTGGTCCGCGCCTCGTCCAACAAGCCGGAGCTGGTCGTGGTGGTCGAGAGCATGCGCTCAGAAGACGACATGCGCGACCTGTTCCGCAAGGAGATCAAGCCGCGCCTGGCCGCCTATTCCGAGATCGGCGCCTTTAATCAGGAAATCTGAAAAGGCTGAACCAATCCGGCCGGTCGTCGCTTCTTGCAGGTCTGCTGCTGGAGGTGGGGTTGCCGCGCTATTTCTTTCATACCCAGAATGGGGACCGCATTCGCGACGACCAGGGCGAGGACCTGCCGAACGTCGACGCCGCACGAGAGGAGGCGGTCACGGTCCTGGGGGAAATTCTGCGCTATCGCAGCGCCGGATTTTGGGACACGGGCGTCTTCAGCGTCATCGTCACCGATGCAGAGGGCGTGACGGTGGTCAGCGTTACGGCCAAGGCGTCCCAAGAGGCCCCCCAGGGTTGGGCCTTGGCGGACGCCGACGAATGAACGCCGTCCCAACCGATCCGACCATAAGAACCCTGGTCGATAAGCTGGCGCTTCGCGACCGGCTGTCGCCCGAGGAGATCGCCGCCCTGGACAAGGTGCTCGGTCCGCCGAGGGAGGTCCGCAGCGGGGCGGACTTCGTCCAGCGCCACGGCCATCCGACCCACAGCACCCTTCTGATCAGCGGCTTCGCAGCGCGCCATGTGTCCCTCGCCGACGGCGGCCGGCAGATCACCGAGATCAATGTCGATGGCGACTTCGTCGATCTGCACAGCCTGCTGATGAAGCAGATGGATCACGGCGTGCAGGCCCTGACGGACTGCGTCATCGCCCAGGCGCCGCACGCGGAACTTATCGCCCTTACGGAAAATCACCCGCATCTGGCCCGACTGCTGTGGCTGGACACCTTGATCGACGCGGCGATCCACCGGCAGTGGCTGGCCGTCATCGGCCGCCGCAGCGGCCTCGGCGGCCTGGCCCATCTGTTGTGCGAACTCTATTTGCGCCTTGAGGTCGTGGGACAGGCGGAAGACCGAAGCTTCAGGCTTCCACTGACGCAATCCGTACTAGGCGATATGCTGGGCCTGTCGACGGTCCATATCAATCGTCTGGTCGCCGAGTTGCGCGCCCAGGGCCTGGTCAACTGGACCGGCGGCCAAGTCGAAATCCTGGATTGGCCGCGTCTGGCCGCGATCGCGGAATTCGATCCCGCCTATCTGCGTCTGCAGCGAGAACCGGTGTGACCCGCATAGCACTCAATTCACTACTATAGAGGGCGGAATCTTGCTGCTGCCCCGCCTGACCGAGGGCTTCCTACGCAGGTAGCTCACATGCGCAGGGCGAAACGGGTCTATAGTCTTCCTGACTTCGTGGAGTGCTGGAGCCTCGTCACTAAACAGCGGACTAAAGTACGGATCATGCCTACCCATTAGATCTGACCACCTCGCGCTCATTAAGCTGGTGTCTTTAGGATGACTCAGCTGCTTGGATGTCATACGTGTTGCAGACTCATGATGGTATAGCACGGCATGACCATCAAAGAGAACCTTATACCCCGCTGACGTGACCCCCGTTTCTCATCCAGCCATAACGAGAGTCCTAGGTTGATCTGAGCTGTGATCGGCTGGGTTGGCAAGAGGCCGGTCTGCGCAG
>NZ_JACHOQ010000006.1 GCF_014199955.1 Brevundimonas aurantiaca | reverse complement strand
GCTACGCTGACCGGCCTCTTGCCAACCCCACCAACCCCAGTTCAGATCACCAAAGGACTCTCGTTATGGCTGGATGAGAAACGGGGGTCACGTCAAGAGGGAAGGCGGTGCCGTTGTGTCCGATCAGGTCAATGATCTGCGTGACGACCGTGGAGACGTGAACGAGTTCTACAAGCGGTATTCCGCTTGGCTCAGAATGCGCGTGACTAGGCAGTGTGGCCGTCAGGATGCAGATGACATCCTTCAGGAAACCTGGCTTCGACTAACCCGCTATCTCGGCGAACACGAAGTTCGGCATCCTCGCGCGCTCTTGTTGCGCATAGCTCACAACCTCGTCTCAAACCAGTCCGCGACACGGAGTCGGAGGACGCAGCAAGGAGAGCAGGCGACCTGTTTGACGGCGCAGCCCGCCGTCCTACCCAGCCAAAACGAAGATCTGCTCATGAAGGAGCTTATCCTCTGCTTGCCAGAGCCGCTCCGTGATGTCTTCCTGTTGTCGAGGCTCGACGGTCTGACCAACGCCCAGATCGGCGAGAGATTGGGGATATCCCCCAAGACGGTGGAGTGGCGCATGACTCGGGCCTTGGCCCACTGCGCCGCCCAGCTTCGGCGCTAGAATGAGGCGCGATATGACCAACCCGACGATGCGGGTTGAGAAGGCGGAGAAGGAGGCGGCCGATTGGCACGCCCGTCTCGGCACGACCTCGGTGGCGACGAAGACGATCGAGGAATTCTTCGAGTGGCGGTCCAGGCCGGGAAACGCAGACGCCTACAGGCGGGTCGAGCGCGTCTGGCGTGAGAGTCAGGGCCTCGCCGGAGATCCCGATGTCGCCGGCGCGCTCGCCGAGGCGCGAGGCCGGGGGAAGGGGAGGGCGCCCAAGCGCGACCGCCGCCCGTTTGTCCTGGGCGGCTTGGCGATCACGACCGCGTTCGCGCTGGTGATCGGCGGCGCCTTCTGGTGGGACGGCCGGGGAGTGTACTCAACGACCATCGGCGAGCGCCGCGTGGTCACTCTGGCGGATGGATCGAGCGTAAACCTCGACACCGACTCTCGCATCCGGGTGCGCTTTTCCGGGGACGAACGGCGGATCGAGCTTGAGCAGGGCCAGGCGCTGTTCGACGTCGCTTCGGACGCCGGTCGGCCTTTCCTCGTTCGAGCCGGCGAGACCGAAGTGAAGGCGGTCGGCACCGTCTTCGACGTCCGCCGCACCGGATCCGCCGTCAGGGTCACCCTGATATCGGGCGTGGTCGAGGTGGCGGACCCAGACGCGCCGTCCCGCCCGCGGCGCATGGCGGCCGGGGAACAGACGAGGGTCTCGGCGCGGGGCATCACGACCGCGCCGGTGGACGTGGCGACCGCGACCAGCTGGACCGACGGCAGACTGATCTTCGACGACATTCCCCTTGAACAGGCCGTGGCCGAGGTGAACCGCTATCTGGTCGACAAGATCGAGATCGACGATCCGGCGATCCGGGGCATCGCGGTCAACGGCGTGTTCCGCACCGGCGACCGGGACGCCTTCGTTGCGGCGTCCTCCGACGTCATGGGATTGGCTGTCGTTCCGAAGGCGGACGGATCGATCAGTCTGGCGAGGCGCAGAAAATAATCCGGACACGGCTCCGGGGTCACCCGGGGTCTCATTGGTCTTCTCCTTTGACGCCGCGGGGGCGCCGAAGGGAAATCCAGCCTATGAGTCGTTTCAGTCTGTTGTGCGGCGTCGCCGCTGTCGCCTCAGTCGTCGCCGTGAGCACGACGGCCTGCGCCCAGACGGCGCGTGACTTCAACATTCCAGCCGGATCGATGCGGAGCGCCCTGACGGCCTTCGCCACCCAGTCCGACCAGCAGATTTTCTTCACCTCGGATCTGGTCGACGGGCTGCGGTCGCCGGGTGTGACGGGGCGGATGGAGCCGGGAATAGCCTTGGATCGTCTGCTACGGAACTCGGGGCTCACCTGGACGCAAAGCCGTCAGGGCGTGTTCGCGGTGCAGAGAACCGGCGTGGCCTCCGACGAAGGACAAGCCACAGAGATCGATGACGTCGTCGTCACTGGGACATTGTTGCGTTCCGCAGGAAGCTTGGCGTCGCCGGTCATCCAGCTTGATCGCGACGAACTGGACAGTCGAGGGCAGGGGACGGTCGCGGACATCCTTGTGGCGCTGCCGCAAAATTATGCGGGGACATCGACGCCGGTCACGCAGGCGACGCTGGCCGACGCCGGCACGTCGAACGACGTCTTTTCCACGGGCGTAAATCTCCGCGGTTTGGGTGCGGCTTCCACGCTTGTCCTCGTCAATGGACGACGTCTTGCGGGGACGGGCTCCCGGGCGGAGTTCGCGGATGTATCCGCCTTGCCATCCGCCGCGGTAGAACGCGTCGATGTCCTCCTGGACGGGGCTTCTGCATTGTATGGGTCGGATGCCGTCGCAGGCGTCGTCAACGTGATCATGCGGCGCGCATTCGATGGACAGGAAAGTCGAGCTCGCATCGCAGCCGCCGAAGGCGGGGCGGAGGACGTTCAGGTTTCCCATTTGCTGGGTCGGACTTGGACATCAGGCGCGGCCTACGTCTCCTATGAATATCAGAACACAAAAGCGCTCAACGCATCTGATCGTCGTTACACAGCGGACGGGGATCTCCGGCCCTTCGGCGGAAGTGATCACCGAAGCTTCTACAGCGCTCCTGGCAACATTCTGGCCTTCGACCCGAGCGCCTCGGCGTATGCGGTTCAGTTCGCGATCCGGCCGAACGCAAGCGGCGTTGCGCAGGGCCCGGCTGACTTCGCGCAGGGCGAGGCCAACCTTCAATCTTCGCTTCTCGGAATCGATCTTCTGCCCGCGCTGGAGCGCCACAGCGTCTACGGACGCGTTCGGCAGTCGATCGGAGACCGCCTCGAGCTGAGCGCCGACGTCCGATACAGCCGCCGGAGGACAGAATCGGCGACCGCCGCCGCGGCCGGCATCTTCAACGTAACCCAAGCCAATCCGTGGTTCGTCTCGCCGTCCGGAGCGCCCTCGCATACGATCGCCTACTCCTTCTTCCGTGACCTGGGGCCGGCTCGAAGCTTCGCGACTTCCGAAAGTCTCGGGGTCACCCTGGGCGCCCGCTACGATCTGACCGACGATTGGTCAGTGGAGACCTATTTCGCCGACGCTCGGGAACTGGCCGATTTCGGACTGAGGAACCGCGTGAACACCCGCTTCTTCGCGGAGGCCCTCGGCAACATCCCGGATGATCCGACCACGCCGTTTCGGGCTGCCGTGGATGGCTATTTCAATCTTTTCGGCAACGGAACCACAAACCCGAGAGCCGTCCTCGACTTCGTCGGCAGCGGGTACGGCGACGTTCACAATCAAAGCGGTGCGCGTTCGGCCAACGTGCTTGTTCAAGGCCCGGTCAGGCGGCTGCCGGGAGGCGACCTGTCGATCGCACTGGGCGCTCAGGTGCGTGAGGAGAGCTTCGAAACCCAGGGTGAAACGTTTCTGACGGCGGCGGTTCCGCGGCTGATGGCGAGCCCCAAACAGGAGCGCGTCATATCGGCGGTGTTCGCGGAGGCCCGCATTCCGATCATCGGGCCGGACAATGCGATCGATGGCGTCCGACGCCTTGAGGTTTCCGTCGCTGCTCGGGCGGAGGAATATGACGATTTCGGTTCGACCACCAATCCGAAAGTTGGATTGGCTTGGTCGCCCGTTGACCGGCTTACGGTCCGCAGTTCGTGGGGCACCTCCTTCCGCGCGGCGGCGCTCTCCCAATTGTTCGATCAGTTCGGTGTCTCGCCCGCCTTCCTCGACCGGGCCGATGGTTCGGAGGCGCTGATTCTGATGCTGTATGGGGGGAATACCGATCTCAAGCCGGAGACCGCTGAGACCTTTACGATCGGCTTCGACTATCGGCCTGTGAAGGGACCGACCCTCAGCCTGAACTATTTCGACACCCGGTTCAGCGATCGGATCGCTCAGCCAGTGAACGCGAACTTCGACGGCGCCCTGATAGACGCGACCCTCCGCCCCTTCGTGACCTTCATCGATCCCGCGAACAACGCGGCCGATCGGGCGCTGATCGAGAGTTACGCCAGCTCGCCGGGCTTCTCCGGGCTCTTCCCGGTGACGGCCTATGGCGCCGTGGTGGATACGCGCTGGGTGAACACAGGGGCCGTGCGCGTTCGCGGGCTGGATGTGCAAGCGAGACACGACTGGTCCGTCGGCGGCGGTACGTTGTCCGTCGATAGCGCGGCTTCCTGGATCCTCGATTACGAGAGCCGGACGACCCCGACGGCCCCGAGCGAGCAGGTTGCGGGTCTGGTCGGATACCCGGTCGATTTTCGAGCGAGAACAGGGGCGACCTGGTCGAGGGACGAGTTCCAGATCGGGGCGCATTGGAACTATGTGACGGACACCCGGGACCGGCGGGGAAGCCGAATCGCGTCCTGGAATACGATCGACGCCATCGTGAGTTGGACGCCGGATTGGCAGGCAGCCAGCGGCCTGCAGGTGCAATTGGCGGTCCAGAATCTGCTGAACGAAGACCCGCCCTTCTACGACGCGACGACGGGGCTGGGGTTTGATCCGGGCCAAGCCAATCTGATGGGCCGAGTGCTTTCGCTCCAGTTGATCCGGCGCTGGTGAGATCCGACGATGTGGAACGTCTTTCACCGCCTCGCGGGCGCGGTGCTGGCAGCGCTTTGCCTGGCCGGCGCCACACACGCACAGACCGCAGGCGTCTCCAGGTCGCTGACCGTGGACGATCTTCTCGGCCTGGAAGCCTTCGGTCGCGCGTCGATCTCGCCGGACGGGCGATGGGCGGTCTACGAGAAGCGAGCGGGCTACGACACGATGCCCCGCGTCGAGTCCAACGGTCGGTCGACGTGGTCCATCATGGAGGTTTGGCTCGTGGATCTGGGCGATCCGAACTCCGCTCCCGTGCGCCTGCTTCCGGGCGAGGGCCTGGGGCTGCAGCTTGTCGGCTGGTCTCCTTCGGGAAAACGGATGTTGATCACGAGGTTGCGGGGAGATGCGTTCGAATACGGCGTCGTCACCCTGTCGGATCGAGCCGTACGTTGGACCGGGTTGACTCCGGACCTGCCGCTGGGCGGCGCCACGGCCCAGTGGGCGTCGGATGAAACAATCATCGCTGCCGTTCGTCCCGACGGCAGCCTGCCCCTGGTGCTGGGCTATGATCGAACGAGCATGCGACGCAGGGTCGAGGCGTGGAACCGCACGGCCCTGGGACAGGAGCCCTCCCGCACTGTGATCGAGGCCCAGGACGGTGTGATGACGACTGAGGCGCCCGAGCCTACGCAGGCTCTTGTTCAGCTGAACGCGGGAACTGGCGAGGCCGAGGTCTTGGCGGAGGGACTCATCGCGGACTTCGCATTGTCGCCGGACGGCGGCACCGTCGCCTTGGTCCGACGGAGGGAACTCATGGCCATCGGGGATCCCGAGCTGCTCCACATGGAGGATGATCGCCGACGTAGATTGGCGTTCGTCGACCTGGAGTCTCGTGCGATCACGCCTGAGCTCACCCATCTGGACATCGCACCTCATCTCCTACGCTGGTCTCCGGATTCCAAACGGGTTCTTTTCTGGGGGCGGCGCGACGGCCGTCGTTGGGATCGGGGGAGCTTGATGAGCGTGGGGGCCGCCGAGGGCGTGGAGACGTTCTCGTGCGACGGCTTGGAGGTTGGCAGTTCGGCGAGCGTCGTCGTTGCTGGCGTACAGGCGGATTGGCTTGGTCGGGCTCCAGTTCTTCACGCTCGAGCGTCGGGTAGCGAGCGACGGGATTGGTATCTCCTGTCACTTGGACGAGCTCCCATCGCTCTGACGACTTCCCTCGTCGCGGCCCCGGCTCGAATAGCGGCCGCGACGACGGACCGGCTCTACGTTTTCGCCGACGGACGATACTGGGCTATGTCCGATGCGGGCGTTCAACCACTTTCGGATACGGACCAGCGGATCCGCGAGACGGTCCTGTTCGACCTCACCATGGGCCGGCGGTTGAAGAGCAACGAAGCCCCCCGTCGAAAGTGGTCCCTCGCCATCGACGCCGAGGGTCAACTTCTGATGATGAATGGCGAGCGATCGTCCAGGTTGGGGCAGGGGGGCGCACTAGATGACAGGACGCTCGCGCTGTCGGACCGCGCTGCGTTATCGCTTCGACCCACAGGGCTCGCCGACACCCTGGTCAACCAGTCGTCGGGCCGCACGCAAGCCATAGATGGGGTGAACGCCGCGCTGGCCGATGTCGTCATGACCGAGGCCGAGGCGGTTAAACATCCGGATCTCGATGGTCGAGAGACGACGAGTTGGGTATTCCTGCCGAAGAGGCCAGGCGACGTGCGCGGCGTGATCGTCGGACCCTATCCCGGTTGGGCGGATAACCTCGCGAGACTGGATCCCCTGACCATGACCTACAGCTTTCGGCCCGAAGTATTCGTGGCCGCCGGCTATGCGGTTGTCAGTCCATCCGTGCCCGGGGATTTGCCCGTTCGCGAACGGGGCGACGCCTATGCGCGGAGTGTCGATCTCGCCATCGATGCCGTGCTCGCCGCCATGCCTGAGTTGCCCGCCGACCGAATGGTCCTTTGGGGGCATAGTTTCGGGGGATACGCGGCGCTGGAAATCGCCGTCCGCTCGAGCCGCTATCGATCGTACATCGCCTCATCCGCCTACAGCGACATGCTCGGGGTCTGGGGAGAGTTCGATGCGATTGGGCGGATCCAGCCGGAGAACGGCATGTTCTTCCGGTTCAACCAGGGCTGGACCGAGACGGGGCAGGGCGCTCTCGGCGCCCCGCCATGGCTTGCGCCGGACGACTACGCCGCCACTAGCCCGTTCCTGCGCGCGGACCGCATCACCCGTCCGATTCTGTTTCTGACCGCCGACCTCGACTTCACGCCGATGACCCAGGCCGAACGAATGTTCAGCGCGATTCTCCGCAATGGCGGCGAAGCGAGGCTGGTGACGTACTGGGGCGAAAAGCATCTGACCTGGAGCCCGGCCAACATCAGGGACCGCTACAAGCAGATCTTCGACTGGCTGGCGTACACGCTGGATGATTCAAGCGAAGTCAGTACAGTGGAGACAGGCGCGCTTCCCAGGTCCGAACCCAGCCCTCGAACGCCGCCGCCGTGAGGATGGCGGCGTGCTGGCCCTGCCAGATGAGCGCTTCAGGGGTGAGCTCGGTCAAGGCCGCCTTGCGGTTGATCACGCCCCAGGCTGCGAGCCGGCCGTCCGCCAGCCACGGCCTCAGAACATCGAGGTTCTCCGCGATCATGCGTCCATAGACCCGGGTCATTTCACCCTTGGTTCTTCGCTCGACGATATCCGCGGGCAAACGGTCGCGATGGGCGCGCCGCGCCAGACCCCGGTCTCGACCGCCGATGGTCAACAGAGAGGTCGGCAGCGCGAGACAGGCTTCGACGACGGGTTGGGCGCACAGAGGGTGTCTGACGTCGATCGCTCGGGTCAGCGCGGAAGGGCCGTGGTGCGAAACGCTGTCCGCGACCCCCGCGATTTGGAATCTCTTGGCCGGCCCGAACCGTTGCAGGTCAGAGAGCCAGGGATGAGGTCCCGGCTCTGCGCCTGGAAGGGCAAGCATGGGGTGGTTGCGGAGCAGGGGCTGGGGATCGTGCCGGCGATGCCGACGCGCGGCGCGGATCATCGACCAAACGGAGATCTCGTTCGCTGCCGCGAGTTCCGCAAGATCGGCGTACGCTAACGCTCGCCAACCAGCGCCGAGCCAGACGTCGGTGAAGACGTCCGTCGTCGCCGCTTGGAAGAGAACGCTGTCGCCGCCCTTGCCGGTCATGAGGGCAGTCGCCCCCGCCTTTTCCAGCAGACCGGTCCATGATCGGTCCTGCGGATGATCGAGCGCGTTCAAACCCGGTCGAAATCCGCCGGCGAGCGAGGTCAGCCAGTCAGAGGTGATCGGCCCGGTGGCGTGCCTTGCGCACAGGGGTTTGAACCCCAGGGCGCGACCCAAGATCGTTACATAGTCCCGTTCGTCAGACTCCGGGGTCGAGCCGTAGGCGTTGAGCCAGACGCTGACGGCATCGGGGCGGTTATGTCTGAGACTGGCGGCGACCAGGCTGGAGTCCAGTCCCCCGGACACCTCGGCGCCGAGCGGTCCGGGAAGGCTCGCCAGACCGGACACAGCCTCGTCAATCGCCCGGCGTATTCGGAGCATCGCCTCGTCGATGGGAGGCGCCGGATCAAGACTGCGATCGGCGAAATCGGCCGGCTCCCAGATTGTTGCGGCCGGCCGCGTGAGCGGAAGGGCCTGAATTGTCCCCGGCTCAAGGGCGGTGGGGCCATCAATAAGAAGGTCACCAGTTCCGGCGACCAAACTGTGCAAAGCCTGTGCGACCCGATCGACATTGATGCGCCATGCCGGCCGAAGGTCTCGGATGAGCCAGTCCTCCGCGGCCGAACAGGCGAGTGTCAGACCATCCTGCGTCCAGGTCACGCATTCCAAGGCGCCCGAGGGATCTCGAAGAAAGGCTGACGGGCGGTCCCCTCGCTCGAACAGCACACCAACGTATCGACCCCATATCCGCGAGACGAGCTTGCGTTCATACGCCCACGGATCCTCGGCGGAAGGCGTTGGAAGGATCGGGGACTGGCGGTCGAACACGTCGCCGATCAGCGTCCATCCTCCGATCGAGACCGTTTTTGGCGCCACCGGGCCGCGAACCGCGAGCCATGCATGCGCATTGAGCGGTGCAATAAGATGTCCCTCAAGAGCGGCGCGCTGTTCCAGGGCGGTTGAAAGCGAACGGGCGGCGTCGTCCCCCGGCGTTCGGCATACCAAGAGATAGTCGCCCAATCTCATGCCCTCATGATCGGCACATAGCGTCTTACACGGGCCAGCCTGTCTCCAACGACGAGGTCGCCGATCTGGAGCCAGCAGTGGGCGCCGAAGGGCCACGTGCGAACGCCGAACACCCAGTCTGTTGCGATCCCTTGGCTGGCTAGGACGCAGCGCAATTGGAAAGACCGCTGCAGACATTCGCCTTCGCCAGGAATCCATGGTCGGACCATCCGGGCGGCGCCGACGATCTCGGCGAGAGCCTTCTCGCTTCGCTTGGCGGTGACTCGTGTCGCGCCCCGGTGAAAGTCGACAAGCGTGTGCAGGCGCTTTCTGCGAAAGATGATGGCTGCGACGATCCAGGAAAGGCCGATACGGAGGATTTCACTGCGTGGAGGGCTTCGGGACGGTAGCAACTCCCGCTGCGGTAGGATCGGTGCGGGGCGCTCCATGTCGAATGGAGCTCCCCTGATCAGCCCGGCATCCTGTAGGTCCGCAGCCAATAGAGGGTCACTAATAGATAGACCCCCCTGGGGAGTAATGCGGAGCGTCTGCGCTCCGGCGACCAGGCAATGATAGGCGTCGCCCTTCACATCGAGGACGATGACATCGTCATCGACGACAGCCATGTATACCCCCGGCGAACAGAATAGTGATTCAGTCATTCCATGCTCGTGAGTCTCGTTCGAGCGCCCTTGCCGGATGCACGTCGAAGGAAGTGCGGACGGCCGCAAATGACGGCCGTCCGCGGGCCTTTCAGCCCTCGCTGGGATACCGGCCGATCTTCACGCCGGCTTCTTCGAACATGGTGCCCAAGCCATCCCGGGTCAGCGCCATGGCGCTGCCGAAACTGACAAGGCGCAGTTTGGGCGTCTTCATAGTCGTCTCTCCTTGGTTGTCGCCACGATTGCGGCGCAAGGAGTGAGCGCCCCGATTGCTCAAGCTCAAAACTATATCTGACGTATATTTCTCTATCGGCCTGGCTTCGGACGGATCGATGACAGGTCCGAGACGCCCCTCTCCAGCCATTGCGCGGCTCGTTGCTGATCGGCGCTGTCGATCAACAGCTGATCGAACATGGTGCAAACGGCGTCGATGATCGCACGGGCTTCGAGAGCCTGGATGCGGTCGCCGAGGATCTGGTCGAAGCGCTGGGCGCCGACGGTGAGAGTGGTCACCAGCTTGTTGTCGGCGCACCGAAGGGCCAGTTCCGGCGAGCCGATCGCAACGGCCATGATGATGGCGTAGGGGTCGCTGTCGGTCGCGGCGGCGAAGCGATGGACATAGTCGATGTTCAACCGGCTGCCTCCCGCCTCGAACCGCTCGTAGGTCCGCAGCGGCATTTGCATCTTCTGCGCCATCTCGAGGGCGGTCAGGCCGCGATGCCGACGGATGAGCTTCAGCGCCAGGGACAGCAGGTCGTTGTCGCGTCTCGGCGGGTCAGGTTTGTCAGGCATCGCACAACCTTTCCGCATTGTTCCCGGGTCTGCTCAAAAGCCAAGGTAATCCTTGATCAGCTATGAAGGCGCACATGAATTTCCAGGCGCGCGCCGCTGCCGCCGGAATCCCGCCGCTTTGCGGCGGACGGGCCGCCGATATGCGGCGGGTTCGGATCGAAAATCCCTGCAACCTGTTGGCGAGCCTCGGGGCGGCTGCTGAGTTGGGAGTTTCGAGTGCTGGAGTCCGTCATGGCGAAGAGTCGCGATCCCTTCTTCCTGGCCCTGGACCGCATCCGGGATCGAGCTCAGACGGGCGGCTACCCCGCGGGCCGGCCGATCGTCATCGTCGAGGAGGCCCGGCGACTGGGCGTGTCGACCACGCCCGTGCGGGAAGCCCTGTCCTGGCTGTGCGGCGAGGGGCTGATCGAACGCGGGCCGGCGGGTGGCTTTCTCGCCGTGCGTCTGGACTCCGGTGCCGTGCGCGACCGCTATGGATTTCGTTTGGTCTGCCTGCTCGCGGGCCTCGATCTGACAGCTGGTCTGCCGACCTACGGCCGGACGCCGCAGCGAGACGGCGAGCCCGTCTCGGAGCTTCACGCCCTGTTCGACGAATTGGTCCAGCGGACCGGCAACGCCGTGCTGCGCAGGGCCTATGACCGGGTGACAGGCCAACTCCGGCAGTTCGAAGAGGCGGAGCGTCATGCTTTCGGCGACGCCGACGGGGAAGCCGATCGGATTCTGGCGCTGGCTGCGGCCGACCGAAACGGGGAGCTCCGCGCCGCGCTGCGCGACTACCACGACCGTCGCGGCGACGCGGCCGCGATCCTCTCACTCGGCGCGGCGCGGCTTCGGCCGGCGAGCGGGACGTCTGATCCGCCATGATCCTCCGGCTCCTCCTGCTGGCGCTGGGCCTGCTCGCCGGCCTCCAGCTCGCCACCCAGGTGTTCGCCTGGACCTATGGCTTCGACGCGATCCTCGGCTGGGGCGTGCCGCTTCCGGGCGAGACCAAGGCCTATCCGCCGTGGCGCATCCTCGTCTGGCGCCGAGCGTTCGGCGAGGCGCAGCCCGAGGCCTTCTCCTCCAGCGCATTTCTGATCCTGCTGGGCGCGATGGCCGGCCTGGGCATCGGGTCGCTGACTCGCGGGAAAGGCGCGCATCGGCGCATTCGCGGATGGGGCGGTTTGACCGACGCGCGGAGGGCCGGGCTGCGGGCCGACGCCGGATGCGCGCTCGGTGTGATGAAGGGCCGGCTTCTGGCGACGCTCGATATGCGTCCGACGCTCGTCACGGGCGGCACGCGATCGGGGAAGGGGCGGGGGCATGTGACCCCGACGCTTCTGCTGTGGAGCGAAAGCGTCCTCGTCCACGATCCAAAGAAGGAACTGTGGCGGGTGACGGCGGGTTGGCGCTCGCGTTTCTCGCATGCCTTCTATTTCGACCCGCGCGACGCCCTCTCGGCGCGCTGGAACCCGCTCGCCGAGATCCGGCCCGGCGCCGGCGAACTGGCCCAGGTGCAGCGACTGGTCTCGATCCTGTCGGATCCCGGCGGCGTTCGGGACGACGAGGCGATCTGGGACAAGGCCGCCTCCGAAATCCTGGAGGCGGTGATCCTCCACGTTCTTTACACGGCCGACGACGACGCCAAGACCCTGCTGACGGTCCGGGAGCTGCTGGCGGATCTCGACGACACGGCGGATGTGATGGTCAAGGCGCTGCACCGGTCTGGCGCGGACGGGCAGCCGGAAACGCATCCGTTCATCCGGACGGCGGTGAAGGGGTATGCGGCGATGCACGACCGCTTCCGCACCTCGGTCCAGGGGACGGCGCGCTCCTATCTCAAATGGCTCGCGGGAGACGACCTCGAACGCGCCCTGTCCGCGTCCGATTTCGCGCTCGGCGATTTGATGTGCGCCGAGGCGCCCGTCTCCCTCTATGTCCAGGTGGCGCCGGCGGATGCGGCGGCGCTCCGCCCCCTCGTGCGTCTCCTGTTCTACGCGGCCGCCCAAGCCCTGACCGTGCATGAAACCCAGGACGCCGCCGGGCGGCTCAAGCGCCATCGTCTTCTGATGCTGATGGACGAATTCCCGCTGCTGGGCCGAGTGAGTTTCTTCGAGAAATCCCTGCGGCTGCTGAGCGGCTACGGGGTCAAGGTGATGTTCGTGGCCCAGTCGTTGAACGACATCGTCGAGACCTACGGCACCAACAACACCATCCTGGACAACTGCGCGGTCTACACGGCCTTCTCGGCGCTCGATCCCCTGACGCAGGACAAGGTCTCCCGGCTCACCGGAACGATCGGCGAAACCCGGGAAAGCCGCAGCACCCCCGCCGGCCTCGCCTCGGGCCGGAGCAGCGTGTCGCGCTCCGAGATCGATCGACCCTTGCTTGAACCCGGCGAGGTGCGGGCGCTTCCCGACGAGCTCCAGCTGATCTTCGTCGCCGGCCGCAGGCCGCTGCGTACGCGCAAGCTGCAGTACGACCGGCGCAAGCCGTTCAGGGACAGGGCCGATGCGACGGTCCCGGACCAGGCGGCGGGCGTCGATGCGCCGACGCCAGCGCCGCACCCTTGGGCCGGTCGGCGCAGCCTGGGCGTGGACGCCGAGGCCAGCCTGCCGCTGTTCAAGGAGATCGTCGCCGCCATGGATGACAAGAAGGTCGCCGCCCGTGCGGCCGACATCTATGGCCGGGTCGCCCAGGAGATGGCCGCGCAGGACGCCGCGCTCGATCATCTGAAAGGAGATGCCGATGGCTAGGCGAACGCCCGTGCAGAGCTGCCGCGTGCAGGTCTATCTCAGCGACCCCAAGGTGATCGCCGGCCTGAGCCGCGAAGCGCGATCCGGGAGGGTCTCGGTCAGCCAGGCGGCCGGCCACGCCATCGCCCGCGGCCTGCAGTCCAGCCCGCGCGCGGATCCGGAGGACCGCCTCCTGACCCTGGAGCAGGCCCTGCGCGGCCATATGCGTTCGACCCGTCAGGACATGCAGATCATTCAGGAGCTGGTGGTCGAGGTGGCTCGGGCGCTGTTCGTCCGGCTCCCCGACGCGGTCATCGACCAGGATCCGACCGTCCAGGCCGCGGTGGATCGCCGGATCGAGCGTATGCTCGACGATACGGCCGCACGGATCGTCTCGGGGCGGCCCGAACGCGCCTCGGATCGCCGCGACCCGCCGACCTGACATGGCCCCCCATCCCCTGATCGCCGAACGCAAGCTCGAGGCCCTGCGGCACGCTCTGGGAGACACCGTGCTGGCGGCGCTTGTCGACCCGCGGGTCGTGGAGATCCTCGCCAATCCCGACGGCCGGGTGATCCTCGACCGGGCGGGGGAGGGGCGTTCGGACACCGGCGCGACCCTGTCGGCGGAGGCGAGGGAACGCGCCGTTCGACTGATCGCCGACTATGTCGGGGAGACGGTGACGCGCGATGATCCGCGGCTATCCGGCGTCCTCCCGTCCACCGGGGAGCGGTTCCAAGGCCTTCTTCCGCCCGTGGCCTCCGCGCCGGCCTTCTCGATCCGCAAACGGCCGGGCGTCATCTGGCGGCTCGCGGATTACGTCCGCGACGGGGTGATGACGGCCCGCCAGGCCGACGCCCTCGCGGCGGCGGCCGCCGACCGTCGCAACATCCTGATTTCCGGGGGGACGGGCTCGGGCAAGACGACCCTGGCCAACGCCGTCCTCGCCGAACCTGCCTTCGCCGAGGATCGGGTCTTCCTGATCGAGGACACGCCGGAGCTCCAGTGCTCCGCCTGGGATACGGTGGCGGTGCTCACGCGCCGCGCTCCGGTGGCCATCGGCGTGGTCGACCTGGTCCGGGACGCTCTGCGCATGCGACCCGACCGGATCGTCGTGGGCGAGATGCGGGACGGCGCGGCCGCATTGGAAACCCTGAAGAGCTGGAACACGGGTCATCCCGGCGGCCTGTCCACCTTGCACGCCAACTCCGCCGAGGATGCGCTGCGCCGCATCGAGGACCTCGCGATGGAGGTCGTCGCCACGCCGCCGAGGCGGACGATCGGTCAGGCGGTCGATCTGATCGCCCATATCAGCCGGATCCGGGAGGGGCGCCGTCTCGACGCTGTCCTCGCCGTCAATGGCGTCTCGGGCGACGATTATGACATCGAGATCATCGGCTGATCCGACGCGAAAAATAGGCCGAAAGCCGGCGGCGGCTGTTTCCGTCTATGGATCAGGGGTTTGGGTGATCCAGAGGTGAGTTGAACTGATGTGTGGCGGTAAGGTTTGGCTGACGTTGTTCAAGTCGGTCTGCAAGTTGTTGTAAGTCGTGTGTAAGTCATCCGTAAGTCATAGATTCTAAGCGTATTTTTACTGTTGACAGCCTGTGCATGGATTTGCTTGCAATGAGTCGCGGCGCGCTGAAACGCGCTGAACACAAGGGAAGCAAACCATGCGACGGAGACTTGGGCGCCGCCTGTTCGGCGCGATGACGACCTGCGGCCTGATGCTGGCCGGACCGGCCCTGGCCGGCGGTTCGGGAATGCCCTGGGAAGGGCCGTTGCAGCAGGTGGTGCAGTCGATCACCGGGCCCGTGGTCCAGGCCGCCGCCGTGGTGGCGGTGGTGATCTTCGGCGCCGGGATCGCGATGAGCGAAAACGGATCGTCGATGCGGCGGGGCCTGGGCATCATGTTCGGCCTGTCGATCGCCTTCGCGGCCTCGACCTTCTTCCTCGACTTCTTCGGCTTCGCCGGCGGGGCGGAGCTCGGATGATGGCCGAAGCTCGTCCCACAGGCGCGCCCGAAGGCTGGGATCTGCCCGTGGCCCAGGCCCTGACCGAGCCCGTGCTGATGGCCGGCATGCCGCGCGACTACGCGATCGCCATGGGGACCATCGCCCTCGTTCTCGGCCTGGCGCTGAGGATCTGGTGGCTCGGCCTGGCGTGGTGGGCGGCGGCCCATGCGATCGGGCTGTGGGCCGCCCGGTCCGATCGCCGCTTCTTCGACGTCCTGCGCCGCCATCTGGCGACGCCGGGACACCTGGACGGCTGAGGGCGCCATGCGGTTCCTCGACGAACATCGCCGACGTCCGGCCGCCCTGGCGGATCATCTGCCCTGGGCCGCGCTGGTCGCCCCGGGCGTGGTCCTCAACAAGGACGGGTCGTTCCTGACCGGATTCCGCTTCAGGGGGCCGGACCTGGAGTCCTCCACCGAAGACGAACTGATGGCCGTCCGAGCCCGGCTGAACAACGCCCTGCGGCGGCTCGGGTCGGGCTGGTGCCTGCACGTCGAGGCGCGCCGCCGGGTGGCCGCGCCCTATCCCGAGAGCGACTTCGACATCGATGTCGCCTGGCTCCTCGACGCGGAGCGCCGCAGCCGGTTCGAGAGCGCCGACCCGGCTTTCGAAACCGACTTCCGGCTTGCGCTGACCTGGCTGCCGCCGGCCGACGAAGCCCGGCGCCTGGAGCGCTGGCTGTTCGATGGCCTGCAGAAGGCCGGTCAGGACTGGCGCCAGGCCCTCGCCGCCTTCGGGCGGGAGGTGGACACGACCCTGGACCTGCTCGCCGACGGCCTGCCCGAGATCGCGCGGCTGGACGACGCGGACCTCCTGACCTGGCTGCACGGCTGCGTGTCCCCGAGACCCTTTCCGGTGCGGCCGCCGGAATCCCCGATGTTCCTGGACGGCTGGCTGGCGGATGCCGGCCTGACCGGCGGCGTCGCGCCGCGTCTGGGCGACCTCTGGCTCAAGGTGGTCTCGGTGCGAGGCCTGCCGTCGGTGACCCGGCCCGGGCTCCTGGATGCGCTTGGCGCCCTGCCGTTCGACTATCGCTGGACGGCGCGCTGGCTGGGGCTCGACAAGCCCGACGCCGAGCGGGAGATCGTCAAGCTGCGCAAGCGCTGGTTCGCCAAGCGCAAGGGCGTCGGCGTCCTGCTGCGCGAGGCCATCACCAAGGAGGAGGTGCCCCTTCTCGACACGGACGCCGCCTCCAAGACCGAGGAATGCGACGGCGCCCTGGCGGCGCTGGGCGCCGAGGCCTGCGCCTTCGGCTATCTGACCCTGACGGTTTCGGTCCTCGACGGGTCGGAGGAGGGGGCCATGGCCAAGGCCCGGGCCATCGAGGCGGCCCTCAACGCCCAGGGTCTGGTCGCCCGGATCGAAGACCTCAATGCGGTCGAGGCCTGGCTCGGCTCCATGCCCGGCGAACCTTACGCCGATGTGCGGCGGCCCCTGCTGTCGACGCTGAACCTGGCCGACCTGTTGCCGGTGTCCGCCGTCTGGGCGGGTCCGCCGTGGGACGCCTGCCTCGAAGGACCTCCCCTGGCGACCGCCCGGACGACCGGCTCGACACCGTTCCGGCTGGCTCTCCATGTCGGGGACGTGGGTCATGCCATGGTCGTGGGGCCGACGGGCTCCGGCAAGAGCGCGCTTCTGTCCTTCCTGGCGCTCCAGTGGTTCCGGTATCCCGAGGCCCGGGTGGTCTTCTTCGACAAGGGCCGCTCCGCCCGGGCGGCGACGCTCGCGGCGGGCGGACGGTGGCGGTCGCTAGAGCCGGGGTCGGGACTGTCCCTGCAACCCCTGGCCCGGATCGAGCGTGACGACGAGCGCGCCTGGGCGTCGGAATGGATCGCCGAAACGGTGCGCCTCGCCGGCCTGGATCCCACGCCCCGGATCCGGGAAGAAATCTGGATGGCGCTGACCGCCCTGGCGGAGGCGCCGGTCGGGCAGCGGACGCTGACGGTGTTCTGCGCCCTTGTGCAGGACAGGGCGGTGGCGGCCGCCCTGGGCCCGCTGACCCTGAACGGCCCCCACGGCGCCCTTCTGGACGGCCACGGGGCGGCGCTGCGGTCGAGCCGTTTCGACACCTTCGAACTCGAGACCCTCATGGCCACGCCGTCCGGCGTGGCGCCTGTGCTCTCGGCGCTGTTTCATGAGCTGGAGCAGGGTTTCGACGGACGGCCGACGCTTCTCGTCCTGGACGAGGCCTGGCTGTTCCTGGGCGAGACGGCCTTCGCGGCCAAGATCCGGGAATGGCTCAAGACGCTGCGGAAGAAGCGGGTCGCCGTGGTGTTCGCCACCCAGAGCCTCGATGACGTCGCGTCGTCCTCGATCGCCTCCAGCCTCATCGAAAGCTGTCCGACGCAGGTCTTCCTGCCCAATCCACGCGCCATGGAGCCGTCCTCGGCGGACCTCTACCGGGGCTTCGGCCTGAACCGGCGCCAGCTCGAGCTGATCGCCTTCGCGACGCCCAAGCGCGCCTACTACTGGCGCCAGCCGCGCGGGCGGCGGCTGTTCGATCTGCGCCTCACCGGCGTGGCCCTGGCGCTGTGCGGGGCGGGTTCGCCCGAAGACCAGACCCTCATCGACGACGTCCTCGCTCGATCCGGCGAGACCGCCTTCGCGCGTGAATTCCTCAAAGCCAAGGGAGTGCAGAATGTGGATTCCGTTTTCGACGCCTTCGCCCGACCGCTCGCGGCGGAGTAGGGCGGTCCTGCCCGCACTCGCGGCCGTCGCCCTGGCGACGGCCGCACCCGCCGCGGCGCAGCAGGTCGTGTTCGATCCTCGCAATCATCTGGAGAACGCCCTTCAGGCCGCCCGGCAGCTGGAAAGCCTCGCCAACGAGGCGCGCAGCCTGGCGGCGTCGCCCTACAGCCATCTCACGGGAAGCCATCAGTCTTTGCGCGACATGGCCGAGCTGGCGCGCACCGTGCGCGGGGTGGCGTCCTCGGTCAGCGGCCTGGAGCGGCAGTTCGAGAGCCTCTATCCGGACGACCTGACCGGGACGGACGCCCTGCGCCTGCTGGAGCAGAGCGAGGCCCGCACGGCCAACGCCCGTCGGACAGCCGAGGATCTTGCCCGCACCGCCGCCGAACTCGAGCGGCTCGGGGCGGGGCGGACCGGCCGCATCGCCGGCGCCCTGGGCGCGAGTCAGGCCGCCCAGGGCCAGACCGCCGCCGTGCAGTCCACCAACCAGTTGCTGGCGGTCCTGGCCGAGGATCTGGCCGCCTTGCGCACCATCATGCTGGCGCAGTCCCGCCTCATGGCCGAGGCGACGGCGCGCGACGCCGCGGACCGGGCCTCCGGCGACGAGGCGCGCCGCCGCCGCTGGGGCGCGACCGGATCGACGCCTACGGCGCCGGCCTTCGATCCGTTCTCGCGCGCCAGGGACTGACTGTCGTGGGCACGGTCAGCATGGAGACGCCCAATGAGCTGATGGTGGTGTTCTCCAACACCGTCTCCGCAGGATTCGACGCCCTCCAGGGCGCGGTCAACGGCGTCTTTGGCCTGCTGATCGTCCTGGTGGTGGCGGTGACCGGCATCCAGTGGGCGCTATCCTCCAATCGGGAGGTTCTGGCGGCGGGTTTCGGCAAGATCCTGCTGATCGGCGCCTTCGCGTGGCTGATCAACGACTGGCAGCAACTGTCTGAAACGATTTACGCCGGTTTCCTCGAACTTGGCCTGACGGCGGGCGGCGGCTCCTTGTCCAGCGCGGAGTTCCTGAACCCCGGCGCCGTGCTGCAGCAGGGTTGGGAGATCGTCAAAGCCCTGGGCGAGACCCCGGCGCCGGTCGACAACCCGCTCGACGTGGTCGGCAACCTGACCGACGCCCTGATCCTGGGCGTGGCGATGATCGGCATCATGCTGGCCTTCGCCGTGCTGGCGCTGCAGATCATCGTCTCCCTGCTGGAGTTCAAGATCGTCACCCTGGGCGGGTTCGTCCTGCTTCCGTTCGGCATCTGGAACAAGACCGCCTTCCTGGCCGAACGGCCGCTCGGCTACGTCGTCTCGTCCGGTCTCAAGGTCCTCGCCCTGGCCATCGTGGTGTCCGGGGCGCGGACGATCTTCGATCAGCTTCAGCCCTCGGCCAACCCCGACATCTACCAAGCCCTGACCATTCTGGTGGTCGCGCTGCTGCTGGCCATGCTGGCGATCTTCATCCCTAACCTGGCCTCCGCCCTGGTGACGGGCGGGCCGGCGCTGGGCGCCGGCGCGGCGGTGACGGGCGGTCTCGCCGTCGGCGGCGCGGGGGCCCTGGCCGGGGCGGCCGTCGCCGGCGTCGGGGCGATGGCTGCGGGCGGCGCGTCCCGCCTGGGGGGGCCGGCCAGGGCCGCGGCGGGCGCTGGAAGCGGCCGGCCTCCCGCTTCGCCTGCGCCGCCGACGCCGGGACCCGGCCGAGGACCACACCCGCCGACGCCGTCCAACGACAATCCTTCGCCACGAGCCGGTGGAGCCTCCTCACGATCGATCCCGCAAGGCGCCCCGCCCGCCGGGGTCGCCGAGCCCGCCCGGGCGTGGGATCCCGAGGTTGTGAGCGGCGCGGGGGACGGTCCATCGGCTCTGTCGGGCGCGACGTCGGCGAAAGGGGCCTGGGATCCCCGCGGCGGACGGCCCGCCGCGACGATCGCGCGGGAGACCGAGGCGGCCCGCGCCGGGTTCCAGCGCGCCATGGCCGGGCAGGGCGCCCGCGCCGGTCGGCCGCCGGCGCGCGCGGCGGCGCTGCAGGCCTTCTTCATCGCCAACGCCGGACGCGGACTGCTGCCGTCCAGCGAGACCAGCGGCGTCCTGTCGCCGAACCTGAAGACCGAGGAGACCTGACATGCATCCGTTCTTCCGACCCAAGAGGGCAATGGCCGCGGCTCCGGACTCCACGCCCTATCAGCGGGCGGGCCAGCTCTGGGACGACCGCATGGGCCTGTCTCTGGCGCACGCCCGGAACTGGCGGCGGATGGCGCTGGCCAACCTCGGGCTGGCCGCCTTCCTGGGGGTCGGCTGGTGGGTTCAGGCCGAGCGCGCCGTGGTCAAGCCGTTCGTGGTCGAGGTCTCCGACTGGGGCGAAACCCAGAGGATCACCGCCATCGGCGGACGCTATGAACCCACAGAGGCCCAGATCGGCCACGCCCTGGCGACCTTCATCCGCGAAGTCCGCTCCAAGTCGATCGATCCGATCGTCATCCGCCAGAACTGGCTGCGGGCCTACGACCTGCTGAGCCCGCGGGCGGCCGCCTTTCTGAACGCCTGGGCTCAGTCGCACGACCCCTTCGCCGAGGTCGGCCGCGAAGCCGTCAACGTCGAAATCCTCAACGTTGTCAAACGGTCGGAGCGAACCTTTGACCTGCAGTGGCGGGAGACGCGCTTCGTCAACGGCCAGCAGGCCGGAACGGAGCGGTGGCGCGCTCTGATCACGACCGGGGTTCAGCCGCCGAGGACGGAGGCGGAACTGATGCGCAACCCCCTGGGCCTGAAAATCGAGGATATCTCATGGACTCCCGACGCTTCCTGATCCTGGCGGGCGCCGGCCTGCTCCTGTCCGGCTGCGCCGTCTTCCGGGGCGAGACGCCCGCCGTCAGCCTGATCGACGCAACCACGCCTGCGGCGTCCGTTGCGCCGGAGCCGACCGACAGGGCGGCCGAGCCCGCGCCGCCGCCGCCCCTGAGTCCGACCGCCCGACCCTATCTGGCGGTCGTCGACGAGAACGCCGGCGTCCCGAATCCTTCCCCGGCCGCGACCGGCCGCGAGGCGATCGCGGCCGCCAACAACGCGGCGGCCGCGCCGTCGCGGTCCGATGCCTTCCAGGGCGGCATGCAGGTCTTCGTCTGGTCGCCGGGCCGGGTCTTCGAAGTCTGGACGGCGCCCTTGCGGGTCACGACCCTGACGCTCGGCGAGGGCGAGACCCTGACCGCCAAGGCGGCGGGCGACACCGTGCGTTGGCAGATCGGCGAAGCCGTGTCCGGGGAAGGAGCGCAGCGCCGGACACATGTGATGCTCAAGCCGCTCGAACGCAGTCTGGAGACCAACCTGGTCCTGACCACCAACCAGCGGGTCTATCTGATCGACCTGAAGAGCGGCGGTCCCGACGCCTTCAACACGGCGGTGGCCTGGGACACGCCGACGCCGGCCTTCGCGCCGTCGGACGCAGGCGCCCTTCGCGCGGAAACGCGCGTTCCCGATCCCGTCGTCATGCCCGAGGGGCCGCTGGACGCCCGCTATCGGGTGGAGCCGCAGGGCCGCCGGCCGCGCTGGACCCCCAACGCCGTATTCAACGACGGGCGGCGCACCTTCATCGCCTTCGAGCCTGATCTCCAGGTCGACGAGGCTCCCGCTCTGTTCGTCATCGCCGCCGACGGCGAGCCCCAGCTGACCAACTACCGCCAGGTCGGCGGCCTGTACGTGGTCGACCGGGTCTTTGACCGCGCCGAGCTGCGGCTCGGCGACCGACGGCCGCAGATCGTCCGAATCCGCCGTCTGGAAGGAACGCGGCCATGACCGAACACCTGCATTCTGAACCGTCGGCTTCCGGAGAGGCCGCCAGACGCCACGGGACATCGGCGCCCAAGGAGGCCGCGCCAGGTCTGTCTGTCCGCGCGCCGCGGCCATCCGCCGTGAGGCTGAGGAGGTCCGTCGTCCAGACCATAGTGATCGGGGGCGCCCTTCTGGTCTCGGGATCGCTCGCCTGGGCCTTCGTGGTGCAGCCGGAATTGCGGGAGAACGCCCGCGACCGCGCCGCCGAGGCGCGCGTGGATGATGTCCGGGGCGCGGTCCGCCCGGCCGAGGCGGTGACCGATCAGCCGGCCACCTATGATCGCCTGCCCGAACCGCGCGTCGGCGGCGAGCCGCCCAATCCGAAGCCGGCGGCGGACTCACTTGCCTCGCCGGCGGAGCCGCCCGTCTATCGCCCGGCCCAGCCGATCGCGCCGCGCGGCCCGCGCCCCGTCGACCTGGCGGCGCGTTCCGGCCTGTTCTTCCCCGCGCAGGATGGCGGCGTCGCCTCGGCGGACGCCGCCCCACAGTCCCGGGGCGACTCCCAGGACCCGGGTCGCGCGGCCGACTACGGCGCGACCTACAACGGCCATGTCCTGACCGCGCCTCTGTCTCCCTACGAACTGAAGGCCGGGGCGATGATACCCGCGGCCCTGCTCACGGCCGTGGACACGGCTCGCGCCGGGCCGGTCGTCGCGAGCGTGACCCAGAACATCTACGACTCCGTCAGCGGGAGGCACCTGGTCATTCCCCAGGGGACCCGCCTGATCGGTCGACACGATGGCGAGAGCGCCTACGGCGATCGCCGCGCCTTCCTGACCTGGGAACGGCTGATCCTGCCGAACGGCAAGAGCCTCGTCCTCGCCGGCGAGCCCGGGGTCGACGCCCAGGGCGCCGTCGGAGTGCGGGGATCGGTCGACCGACGCCTGTTCCCGCTCCTGGTCGGAACCCTGTTCGCCGGGGCGATCACTACCCTGGGCCAGATCGCCCGCGACGACGACGGCTCCGGCGGCCTGCTGGGCGACGCCGGCGACGCGGCGTCGATCGAAGGGGCCCGCGTCGGCGGACGCCTGATCGACCGGGAACTGGAGGTCCGGCCTTCGATCCGTCTGCGCGCCGGCGCGCCGGTGCGCGTGATGGTCACGCGCGACCTGATCCTGGAGCCGTATCGCCCATGAGATCGCCGCCGACCCTTCGCCGCTGGATCGGGCCGGGCGTCGCGCTTATCGCCTTGGGAGGCCTGGCGCTCGCAGCCCGGCAGGGTCCCGCCCTGGCCCTGATCAACGAGAGCCCGAGTCTTCCGCGAGGCCTCTACGCCCGCAGCCTCGGCGGTGGGATCGAGCGAGGGGCCATTGTGGCCGTACCTCAGCCGGAACAAGGTCGGGCCTACCTCGCCAGTCTGAGCATGCCCGAAGAGGTCGTCCTGATCAAACGGGTTGGCGCGGTCGGCGGCGACGCGGTCTGCGCGCGAGACGGGCGCGTGCGGACCCCCGTCGGTGACTACGCCGTATTCGCCCGGGACCGGCGGGGCGCGCCGCTTCCCAACTGGTCGGGATGCCGCCGGCTCGCGCCCAGTGAACTGTTTCTGCTCGGTGACACGGCCGGGAGTTTCGACAGCCGCTACTTCGGGCCGGTGGATCGGACCGTGGTGAGCGGCGTCTATCGGGAGGTTCTGACATGGTGAGACACACGATCGCGGCGTTCGTCGCCGGCGCCGCCTGTCTTTTGACGGGGAGCGGATCGGCCGCGGCGCAGGCGGTGGATTGGCGCGCGGCGGGCGGCGACCTCTTCGGCCGCGCGCCTGCGCAAGCCGATCCCGCCCCTGTCGACGGCGAAATCGGTTTGCCTCGGCTCATGCCGCTGGATCAACCGTTTCAGGAGGCTATCGCGCGTGCGGCCGCCGCGCATGGTCTGGACGAGAAGCTGTTGCACGCCCTGGTTCTGACGGAGTCGGGCTACCGGCCCGATGCGGTCTCGCCGGTCGGCGCCGGCGGGCTGACCCAGCTCATGCCCGCGACGGCCGTCGAGCTGGGCGTGAGGAATCGGTTCGATCCCGCCGAAAACCTGCGGGGCGGCGCCGACTATCTCGCGCGGCAGATCCTCCGCTTTGGAGACCTCCGGCTCGCCCTGGCGGCCTACAATGCGGGGCCGTCGCGGGTCGCTCGCCTGGGCCGGATTCCGGATATCACCGAAACCCGCCAGTACGTATCGCTGGTCATCGACTGTTATCTGGCCCTGACCGCGGGGCAGGGGCCGCGAAACGCGCGCCAATGCCGGCCGGAGGGACGATGATGACGGAGCCCGACGTCCTAGCCGCGTTCGAAGGCCCCGCTCCGCAGGCCGATCTGCTGACCCGGAACGAGGCCTCGGTCTATCTCGCCGAACTCGGCATACGGCTGAAGCCGGCGAGCCTGGCGAGGATGTGGTCGACCGGATCCGGCGGCCCGCCGTGCCGGCATATCAGATCCAAACCCTTCTATCCGAGAGACCTGCTGCGCGACTGGGCGCAACGGCAGATCACCGCCGTGCGGACGGGCGCGCCGGCGGCGGCGCAGGCGCGTCGTCGTGGATAGGGGAGAGCGGATGGCGTCCGATCGCCCGACCATCGCGAGTGTCCTGGCCGATCCCGCCGCAAGCTTCGCGCTCAAGGCGGTCCTGCTGGCCTGGTCGGGTCGAGACGTGGTCGATGCGGCGAATGACGCAGAGCTGCTGAGCGCCATCCTGGGCGCCGAGGCCGACCGGTTCCCAAGAGGATCGTCATGAGCTTCATCGTGGATGGGGAGCCGGTCGAGGCGGGCGGTCGTTCCGACCGCCTGCTGTCCTGGGACCGGGTGCATGATCTGGTGGGCTTCAGCCGTTCGACGGCCTGGCGCCTCCAGCGCGCGGGGGACTTCCCGAAACCCGTTCAGCTGTCTCCGGGCCGGGTCGGCTGGTGGGAGAGTGAGCTCACGGCCTGGAAGACGGCCCGCAGCGCCGGCGGCGCGCCCTTCAAGGTCCGCAAACCCGCCCGCACGCCGCGTCTGCCGGGCATGCCGCGATCGGCTCCCGCACCCGGAGCGCCGCCGCAGGCGTCGCGCGCGACCGGAAGTCAGACGGCCTCGATGGTCGAGCCGTCCCGCCGGAGCCGCCGCAAACCGTCAGCCTCGCCCGAGCAGATCGATTTCGGATTCTGAGAAGGGTGCGCCGAGAACCGGCGCGCCAAAGGTCAAGCGAGTTCGGTTACGGATGTCGATCCAGCCAGTGCATGGCTCCAATCTTCGTTTTCGGCTCAGATTCAGAATCGGCTGTGAGATGCTCCGCCATGCCCGTCCGCGCAGGGGCTATGGTCATGCAGCACTTCGATCACCTTGCACGCCGACACCTGGCCGCCAGCGCACTCGGTCGTCATGCGCGCCAATTCTTTCCGCAGCGCTTGAAGTTGGGCGATCTTCTCGCTGACGTCCGCAAGGTGCCGCTCCGCGATGACGTTGGCCTCGGCGCAGGGCCGGTTCGGATGATCGGACAGATCAAGCAGCGATCGGATGGCGTCCAGGTCAAATCCCAGCTGGCGGGCATGGCGGATGAACGACAGTCGTCGCAGGGCGGTGTCGTCATACAGGCGGCGGTCGCTCGCGGTGCGGGGCGGCTCGTGCATGAGACCAATCTGTTCATAGAACCGGATGGTCGGAATCTTGACGCCCGTGGCGGCCGACAGTTTGCCGATCGTGCGAAGCGGATAGAGGGCGGGGCGGGCTGACATGATTCTGGAAATAGGCGCTTGATCCTCTAGAGGCTAGAGAATGCACAAGGGTCATCCAAGGATCGTTGGAGCCGCCATGACCGAACCCCTGATCTCGGACCGTCCCCCGGCCGCGGGCTGCGGCTGCGGCGCGCCGGTGAAGTTCGACGGCGCCTCGCCCGCCTATCGCCGCATCCTCCTGTCGGTGATCGCAATCAATGCGGCGGCCTTCCTGGCGGTCGCGGGCGGCGCGGTGATCCAGGGTTCGGCCGCCCTCGGCGCCAACGCCCTCGACTTCCTCGCCGACAGCGCGACCTACGCCATCAGCCTGTGGGCCATCGGCAAGTCGGTCCGGGTGCGCTCGGGCGCGGCGTTGCTCAAGGGCGCGAGCCTGGCGCTTCTGGCGGTGTTCATCCTGGGCTTCGCGGTATGGCGGGCCCTGTCGGGCGCTCCACCGGAGGGAGCGGTGATCACGAGTCTCGGTATGTTGGGATTCCTCGCCAACGGCGTGGCCGCCCTCCTGCTCGTGCGCCACAGAGACGGCGACGCCAACGTGCGCTCGGTCTGGCTGTGCACGCGCAACGATCTGATCGAAAGCCTGGTGGTCGCGGCGGCCGGCGGCCTGGTCTGGCTGACCGCCTCGCGCTGGCCAGACCTCATCGCGGGGGGCGTCCTCGCCCTGGTCTTCCTGCAGTCGGCCTGGTCGATCATCCGCCAGTCGCAACAGGAACTGCGAGACGCCGCGTGAGCAGGCTAACGATCACGGTGAGCCCGGACCGGCGTGGTCGGACGCGGCAGGAAAATCTCCCTGCGACGATGTCGCGATTGCGGCGGCGCAGGACCGTGTTATGGGGTGGCATGGGACTGAAATCCGCCGGACGAGGTTGGATGACGGCGCTGCTGGCGTCGGTCTTGGCCCTGTTCGTCATGGTTTCGGCCGTCGAGGCCGCGACCTGCACGCCCGAGTCCCTGAGCGCCCATGCCGCCGAGAGCGTCGCTGACGTCCCCTCGGACCCCGACGACACCGGTCGTACGGACCAGCACGCCATCTGCGCGCACGGGCACTGCCACCATAGCGGCGTCACCGCCGTGGACATTCCTGACGTGTCCGTAGTCCCGGCTCCTCACCAGGAAACGATGCGCGTTCCGGCGACGGATCCGCTCGGCTCATCGGCTCCGGCCGGATTGGATCGACCTCCCCAAGGCTGACGGGATCGCGCGAGACCACGCGCCCTCCACGTCAACCATTCGGGAAACAGGACATGCCATCCCCCCATCGCCGTCGGCCGCGATTCGCGGCGGGCTGCGCACTGGTCGCGATCGCGACCGCACTGACCGGCCCCGCCTGGGCTGATCCGGCCCCCAGCTATGAAGCTTTGCTCGCGCGCCTGGGCCAGACGCCGGCGACCCTCGAGGCCGACGCCCTGTTTGACGCGGCCGAGGCCCGGGTGCGCCAGGCTCGCGTGCGGCCGAACCCGGAACTGGGGTTGGAGGCGGAAAACGCCTTCGGAACCGGACCGTTCGAAGGTTACGGCAATGCCGAGACCACCCTGTCGCTGAGCCAGGATCTGGAACTGTGGGGTCGGCGCGGCGCGCGAGTCGAGGTCGCGCGGGCTGAGGCGGGGACCGCCGCGCTGCGGCGCGACCTCGCCTCCGTCGAAGCTGCGGGCCGTCTCGCCCTCGTCTATGCCGAGGCCGAGGCCGCGGAACGTCGCTTCGCCCTCGCCGATGAGGCGTTGACGGTGACCATCGCGGACACGCGCGCCGCCTTGACGCTGGTCGAGCAGGGTCGCGAACCCCTGCTACGCGGCATCCAGGGAGAAAGCGAAGCGGCCGCCGCACGAGCGGCGCTCGACGAAGCCCAGGCGGAGCGCGACGCGGCCTTCGCCCGCTTGACCGCAGTGGCCATGCTGTCGGCGCCGGTCACCTCGATAGAAGCGAGCCTGATTGATCGCCAGCCCGCAGGAGCCGTCGCCGCGCCGGGCTCGACTCCGGAAGTCCGGGTTGCGGAAGCCGAACGCGAGGCGGCCGAACGCCGGATCGAGGCCGAGCGCGTGCGGAGCCGTCCCGACGTACGCGCCTCGGTCGGCGTGCGTCGCTACGAGGCTGAAGACGCCACCGCCTTCACCCTCGGCCTTAGCCTGCCGCTGCCCCTGTTCGACCAAAACCGCGGCAACATCGACGCGGCGCGCGCCGAGTTCCGCGCGGCGGACGCCCGGCTTCTGGGCGCGCGGCAGGAGGCGCAAGCCGACCGCGAGGCCGCCGAGGCCCGTCTTCGCGCGTCGGTCAGTCGGGTCGGCGCGGCCGACGCCGGAGTCACAGCGGCCGAGGAGGCTTACCGACTGTCCCGGATCGGCTTCGAGGCCGGCCGTATTTCGCAACTGGAGCTGCGCTCGTCGCGCGCCGCCCTGATCTCCGCCCGCAACGCTGCCGTGGACGCCCGCCTCGCGCGGGTCCGCGCTGAAATCGATCTGGCGCGCCTCCAAGGCCGCGCCCCCTTTGGAACGTCGCAATGAACCGCAAGTCCATCCCCAAGTCCTGGCTCCTGGGCGGGGCCGCCGCCGCCGCCGTCCTCGTCGGAGGCATCGGCCTCTATTCGGTCTTCAGTCCCCGACCCCAGCCAGCGGCCGCCGAAGGCGGAGAGGCCAGGCATTCCGAAGGCGAAGAGGGTCATGAGGAGGAAGCCGGAGGGGAGGGCGTCGTTGTCCTGACCCCGGCGCAGATTCAGGCCGCGAGCATCGCCGTCGTGGCGGTGACCGGCGGGGGCGGTGGCGAGACCCTCTTAGCCGGCCGCGTCGAGCCGATGGTCGACGCGCGGGCGGCTGTCGCCGCCTCGGTGGGCGGGCGCGTCGAGCGGGTTCTGGTGGCGCCTGGACAATCCGTCCGGGTCGGACAGCCCTTGGCCGTCCTGGTCAGTGGCGATGCGGCCACCTTCCGCGCCGACGCCGATGCGGCCGCCGCTTCGGCCGACGCCGCGCGACGGGCCTATCAGCGTGACCAGAACCTGGAGGAGGCGGGCGTCGTCGCCCGCCAGGATGTGGAAACCTCGCGGGCGCAGGCCCTGAGCGCCGAGGCCTCCGCCCGAGCGGCGCGGGCCCGCGCCTCCGCCGCCGGATCGCCCAATGCGTCAGGTCGGCTAAGCGTGACCAGCCCCATCAATGGTGTCGTAACAAGCGTCCAGGTCGGACCCGGCGGGTTCGCCGCTCAGGGCGGGGTAGTCGCCGAGGTCACCAATCCCGCCCGCGTGGAGATCGTGTTCAACGCGCCGCCCGCCTTGGCCGCCCAGGTGCGCCCCGGCGCCCAGGTGCATGTGCAAGGCTCGAACGGCGAGTTCGAGGCAGTGGTGACCGGCGTCGCGGTCGACGCCAGCGAACAGAGCGGCGCAACGGTCATTCGGGCCCGGCCGACCAGCGTCGGCCTGCCGCCGGCCGGCTCGGCCGTGAGCGGATCGATCGTCACCGGCGGGGTCGCCGGTGGGCTGACCGTGCCGTCGGAGTCTGTCCAGACCGTCGAGGGCGCCACCGTCGTCTTCGTCCGCACGGCCGAGGGCTTCCGGGCCGCGCCGGTCCTGGTCGGCCGCCAGGCGGGAGATCGCACGGAAATCCTGCGCGGGCTTGATGGCTCCGAACGCATCGCGGGCGCCAACGCCTTCCTCCTCAAGGCCGAACTCGCCAAGGGCGAGGCCGAGCACGAAGACTAGGGAGCGACGCGCATGTTCAACGCCATCATCGCGGCGTCGGTCCGGTTCCGCTGGTTCGTCGTCATCGCCGTCGCGCTCGTCGCCGGTTTCGGTCTGTTCGAGCTGACCAAGCTTCCGATCGACGCGGTTCCCGATATCACCAACCGGCAGGTTCAGATCACCACCGTGGCTCCGGCGCTCGCGCCCGAGCAGATCGAGCGACAGGTCACCTATCCTCTAGAGACCGCCCTATCGGGCATTCCAGGCCTGACGAGCACCCGGTCGCTGTCTCGCAATGGGTTCAGCCAGATCACGGCCATCTTCACGGACAAGACCGATATCTACTTCGCGCGACAGCAGGTCGCCGAACGACTCGCCGCCGCGCGCGAAGGCCTTCCCGAGGGCGTCGAACCCGGCCTGTCGCCGATCACCACAGGCCTCGGCGAGGTGCTGATGTGGACGGTCGACTATGTGCCGCTCAACAGCCGCAATCTCGCGCGGCCGGGGCAGCCGGGCTGGCAGGCGGGCGGCGTCTACCTGACGCCCGAGGGCGAACGACTGACCACGCCGGAGCAGCGGGCGACCTATCTCCGCACGGTGCAGGACTGGATCATCGCGCCGCAGATGCGTGGCACGGAAGGCTTGGCCGGCGTCGATACGATCGGAGGCTACGTCAAGGAATACGCTGTGCGGCCGGATCCGGCCCGTCTGTCAAGCTACGGCCTGGGATTACGGGATCTGACGGAGGCGCTGGAGCGCGCCAACACACAAGCGGGAGCCGGCTATATCCAGCGTGCGGGCGAAGCCCTCGTCGTACGCACGGACGCGCTGGCCAGCACTGTCGAAGACCTCGCTCAGGCGCCCGTCGTGAACCGAGGCGGTCTGGTGGTCCGGGTCGCCGATGTTGCGACCGTTGAGATAGGACAGGGGCTGAGGCTGGGCGCAGCAAGTCGCGACGGCCACGAGGCCGTGCTTGGCACAGCCCTGATGATCGCCGGCGGCAACAGTCGCACGGTGGCGCAAGCGGCCGCCGAACGACTGGCCGAGGTGGACGACAGCCTGCCGCCTGGAATCGTCGCGGTTCCGGTGCTCAACCGGAGCGAACTGGTCAACTCCACCATCGCCACGGTGGCGCGCAACCTGACCGAGGGGGCGTTGCTGGTGGTGGTGATCCTGTTCCTGCTCCTGGGCAATATCCGCGCGGCGACCATCACCGCCCTGATGATCCCGCTGTCGTTCCTGTTCGCCGTCATCGGCATGAACCGCTTCGGGATCAGCGGCAATCTGATGAGTTTGGGGGCGCTGGACTTCGGCCTGATGGTCGACGGCGGCGTTGTCGTCATTGAAAACACGCTGCTGCTGCTGACGCAGCGCCGGGCCGCGCTCGGACGCATGCTGACCCGGCATGAGCGGCTCGAGGTCGCGGTCCAGTCCGCCCGGCAGATGGTCAAACCGGCGGCCTTCGGACAACTGATCATCCTCCTCGTGTTCGCGCCGCTGCTGATGCTCGAGGGCGTCGAGGGCAAGACGTTCCAGCCCATGGGCGCAACGGTCATGCTGGCGTTGGTCGGCGCCTTCATTTTCTCCTTCACCTTCGTGCCTGCCATGACCGCCTTGCTCGTGCGTGATCCCAAGACGGTTCACTTAGGACCGGACGGCCAGGTCGCGGACCACGAGACATGGATTCTGCGTTTCGCGCGCCGGCGCATCGAACCCGCGATCCAGGCGGCCGTCGCTCGGCCCAAGGTGGTGCTGATTTCCGCGGCGGCGGCTCTGGCGGTGGGCGCCGTCTCTTTCACGGCTCTGGGTCGGGAATTCATCCCGACCCTCGACGAAGGCGACATCGCCATGCAGGCGTTGCGGGTCCCCTCGGCGTCGCTGGAGCAGTCCTTGGCGATGCAAATGGCGCTGGAGCGCGCCATCAAGGCCCAGCCGGAGGTCGAGACCATGTTCTCGCGAACCGGCACCGCCGAGGCGGCGGTCGATCCGATGCCGCCCAACATCTCCGACAGCGTGATCGTATTGAAGGATCGCAAGGACTGGCCAGATCCGGGGCTGGAGAAGGAAGCCCTGATCGAACGGATCGAGGAGGTCGCCGGCCAGCAGATCGGAAACAATTTCGAGTTCAGTCAGCCGATTGAACTGCGGTTCAACGAACTGATTTCGGGGGTCCGCACCGATCTCGCCGTCATGGTCTACGGCGACGACTTCGCGACGCTCCAGCGCGTGGCGGATCAGGTCGCCGGGTCCCTCAGGGAAACGGAAGGCGCGGCCGATGTGCGTGTTGAACAAGCCTCTGGCCTTCCGACCCTGACGATCAGCGTGGATCGCTTCGCGGCGGCGAGCTACGGCCTGTCGGCCGCGGACATCAGCGAGGCGGTTTCGGCAGGCGTCGGAGGCGCCGAGGCCGGCCGCATCTTCGAGGGAGACCGGCGTTTCGACGTCGTCGTTCGCCTTCCGGACGCCGCGCGCAACAATCCCGCGGCCCTCGCGGCTCTGCCGATCGTGTCTTCCAGCGGCGTCGTGATTCCGCTCGCTTCGGTGGCGCGCATTCAGACCGCCGAGGGGCCCAACCAGATCAGCCGGGAGAACGGCAGCCGACGCATGGTGGTGCAGGCAAACGTGCGTGGACGCGATCTCGGCGGCTTCGTCTCGGACGCGCAGGACCGTGTTTCGCAGATCGATCTTCCCGCCGGCGTCTACCTGGACTGGGGCGGCCAGTTCGAGAACCTGAAGCGCGCCGAGCAACGGTTCAGCATCGTCATTCCGATCGTCTTCGTCCTGATCGGGGTGCTGCTGTTCCTGGCGCTCGGCTCCTTCGCTGAGGCCGGGCTGGTGTTCGCCTGTGTGCCGCTGGCCCTGATCGGCGGGGCGCTGGCTTTGCTGCTGCGCGGCATGCCCTTCTCGGTGTCGGCCGCGGTCGGCTTCATCGCGGTGTCAGGCGTCGCCACCCTCAACGGCCTGGTGCTGATGCAGGCCATAAGGGAGCGTCTGACGGCCGGGCTTCCGCCCAGCGAGGCCGCGATCGAGGGGGCGTCGAGCCGTCTGCGCGCGGTCCTGACCACCGCTCTCGTCGCCATCGTCGGCTTCATCCCCATGGCCCTGGCGCACGGAGCGGGCGCCGAAGTGCAGAAGCCCCTGGCGACGGTCGTCATCGGCGGCCTTCTGACCGCCACCGCGTTGACTCTGCTGGTGTTGCCGACTTTCGCCGCCAAGGCGGTCCGACACCGCGCCTCGGAAGGAATGGACGATTGATGAAGATGACGTCAGAGGACCGCCAGCAACGCCGAACCCTGCTCGTGGTTCTGATTCTCAACGCCCTGCTGTTCGCGGGGCTCGGCGTCGCCGGCTGGATCGCCGACTCCAGCGCGCTGCTGGCCAACGCGGTGGACAACGCCTCAGATGCCGCCGTCTACCTCATCAGCTTCCTGGCCGTCGGGCGCGCGGCGACCTGGAAGCGCGGAGCGGCCCGCACCTCGGGCGTCCTCCTGTTGCTCTTCGCCCTCGGGGTGCTGATCGACGTCGGGCGGCGCTGGTGGTTCGGGACAGAACCCATCGGCTGGACGATGATGGCGCTCGCGCTGGTGGCCGCGGTCGTGAACCTGATCTGTCTCGGCCTCCTGCGACGGACCCGCAAGGATGACGTCAATATGCGCGCCGCCGAGACCTTCAGCCTGAACGACTTCGCCTCGAACGGCGGCATCCTTGTCGCCGGCGGGCTCGTGCTTTGGCTCGATCAGGCGTGGCCCGACCTCGTCGTCGGGCTGATCGTCGCCGGCATTGCGGTCAAGGGCGGGCTCGAAATCCTGAGGGACGCTCACGAGGACTCCGGAGGCGGGCAGGAGGCGGCCTGATGGCGGATACGCCGCAAGGCCGAGCCTAACGCCGACCTGGTTCAGGAGAGCCTTGCCGGGTCCGTCCCGAAGCTCGGGTGGCCCTCGAACACACCCGATCGCGGTCCGCGAGGTCAACCTGTCGATCCTGCGAGACGCCGTAAGACCCACCCGCCCGGCCGCCTGCCCTTGGCATGGCGGCGCGAGATCGCGCGGGCGTCTCAACACGCTTGGAAGGGCGATGTCCGGCGATAGGGCGGAGTCCGGGCGCGAAGGTCGGCGTATCGGCGTCTTGAAACCTTGCGATCACTACGGCCGCCGACCGGCCTGCAGTTCGTTCTCACCCGGAACGGGCCAAGTCCAGCGGTCGTAGGAAGAACCCGCTCCGGGGCAGGGCCGGCAACCTACGGAGATTCAGACGCAGGTCCTGTTTTGGGACCTCGTAGCGAAGGCGTGTGGTGAGGACGTCGAACGAGCGCATCAGTATCTCGTGGACGATGCCTTCACCTGGGCAGCGGTGCCCGGTCAGATGATCGCCCCCGCCTTGAGGTACAAAATCGAACGCGCCTGGTGGGCGGTTCGCGAACCGGGCGGGCCGGAAGATTTCCGGGTCCGGCCATGCGTTGGCGTCGTGGTTCGTCCCGTAGAGATCGAGGATCACCTGACGCCCCTCGGGAAAGCTCAGGCCTTCCCAGACGAAGTCTCGCCGGGTTGTCGCGACGAGCGAGGGAAAGAACGGATAAAAGCGGCGAATCTCTTCGATGAAGGCGTCACGCGCCGCCAAGCTCTGGGTCGCGGCCCGCGCCGCCTCCGGCTGCGTATGCAAGGCATGGGCGAGGAACACGACGTAAACAGCGGTCGCCACGGTCGGGCGTAGGATGTTGGCCAGTTCGACCGCCGCGACCTCGGCCGCTAGAGGGGTTCCGCCTGGATCCCGCGCGTGAGCCAGCGCGAACGTCGCCGTATTCTCCGCGGGTCGATGCCGACCTTCACGAACGTCTTCGATCACGCCTTTCAGCCAGCGATCCACCCTGCGTCGGGCGTGCCGAGACCAGAAATGGCGCGGATTGCGCGCTCCTGCGGCGTCGAACAACGCCCTGAGGTGACCGGCCCGCAGCTGGACGTCGGCCTCGGGCAGCGGGGTTTCCGACCAGGCGCACACCGCGCGCGTCAGCATGGTGGCGAGTTCGTCGTACAGACGTATCGTGGCGCCGGCGCGCAGCCAACGCTCGGCGGCTTCAATCCATTCCGCCTCAACGCGCGCTCCCAGGGCCCGGACGCGATCAGCTTGCGTCAAGCCCATGAAGATCGCCTTGCGGTGTCGGTGAGCCTCGCCGTCCAAGCCCTGGACGCCGCCTTCGCCCAGCAGCGTCTTGCGGATGGGCGATGGCATCGCACCCTCGCGTCGAAAGCGCTCCGCGTCGTAGAAGAGGGCGGCCCCTTTCTCGCCCTTGAGGCATGTCGTGCCTCTGCACAGAAGGCGGGTCTGGAACGCATCCGAGCCGAGTCGAGCGCTCTCCTTCGAAACGAAGCGATATGGATCGGCCAGGAGCGGGAGCGTCACGTCCCGCGGGGGAATTCGGGGAATGCTCACGGCCGTGGCCGCCTTTCGCCAGGCGTTGAAGGTGGAGCCTCCGTCTGCGCTGATCGCCGCGATGCGTCAAAGAGGACCAGCGCGAGGCCGATCACAATCGCGCTGTCGGCCAGATTGAACGTAGGCCAGTGGCGGCCGGCGAGGTGCAGATCGATGAAGTCCGTCACCGCGCCCAGGCGGATGCGGTCCGCGATGTTGCCGAGGGCGCCGCCGGCGACCGCGCCGAGCGCAAGCGCCGGAGCCAGGCGTCGCGTGCGCCAGGCGGCGACCAGAACCGCCGCGGCGACGGCGCCGGTGAGCGCCACCAGCAGCCAGCGTCCGGCTTCGCCGTCCGCCGACAAGAGGCCGAAGGTGACGCCGCGATTGAAGCTCAGGTGGAGGTTCAGGAAGGGCGCGATCTCGACCGGCGCGGTCAGGGTGCGGGCCCATGCCTTGGCAAGCTGATCGACCCCGGCCACACCGATCGCGAGGACCACGGCGGCCAGTCGGACCGCTCGTCCGCCAAACTGCCGAACGGCGGAGGGGGCGGCTGCGCGGTTCCGATCAGGCATGCCCAGTCTCCTGGATGGTGAGCGCAGAGCAGCTGCGCGGCTTTCCGGCCCGATACAGGGAGATCGAACCCGTGGCGGTCGCGATCACCGCCCGTTCCTCGACGCCCTCGAATTCGGCCTCCGCGATCAGGTCGGGCAGCCCGCCGGCGGCGTTCAGCCGGGTGTTCTCGACTCCGTCGAGGGCCTGGACCTGGCGAAAGAGAAGCCGCATCGACGCCGTTCGCTGCCAACCGTAGTCGGCGATGTGCAGTTCACCGCCGGGCCGGAGGGCGGCGTGAATAGACACCAATCCGGCGCGCTTGCCGTCGATCGGCACCTGGTGAAACACAAGGCTGGACACGACCTTGTCCGCCCGGTTCCGGCCGACGAGGTTCGCGACCTGGCCGGCGAAGCCCTGAAGAAACGCCACGTCAGCGCCGCGCCCGAGGGCCTTGGCGCGGGCCCGGTCCAGCACCTCCGGATCGGGGTCGATGCCGATCACCTCGGCCCCGGGTGCTGCGACCTTTATCAGGGTCGCGAGCGTGCCGGTGCCACAGCCGACGTCGACGATGATTTCGCCGTCGCGCGGCGCGAGCTGCGCCACGAGAGCCGCCCGCCAGACGGTTTCGCGCGTCATCAGCGCGATCGCGGCGTCATACAGGCCGGTGAGGCTGGGATGTCCGAGGGCCGGAGTGAATTCAGCCGGGGATGCAGGTCGAGTCATGAAGCCTCCAGGATCAGGCTTCATGCTGCATCCTCTAGTCACTGGAGGATCAATGGGGGTTTTCGATCATTCGCCGCGCTCGTCCTAGACCTCGGCCTCGGCCCGGCTCTTCCGGTCCGCCCACCAGAAGCCGATAACGACCGCCGTGAGCGCGAGTAACTGGGCCGCGAGGCCCTCCCAGGTCGGGAAGAGGCCGAGGATTTCCACGCGAGGCAGGGCGGCGAGGGGACGGATGTCCACGACTCCCGCTTCCTGAAGTCCGGCCATGCCCTTGCCCGCGAGAACCACGGCCAGGGCCGCAATCAGCAGGGCGCTGTAGGCGAAGAACTGCGAGATCGGCAGCCGCTTGCTGAACATCAGCAGGCCCCAGCCAATCAGGGCGAGGCAGACGACCGCCAGCGCCGCGCCGCCGAGCAGGGCGCCCTGGGTCCCCTGACTCCATAGGGCGGCGTAGAAGAGGATGGTCTCGAAAACCTCGCGATAGACGACGATGAAGGCGAGCAGGAACAGGAACCAGGCCGAACGCTTCGACAGGGCGGCCGACAACTTGTCGCGAATGTAGGCCTGCCACGCGCCGGCCTGGGCCTTGCCGTGCATCCACACGCCCACGGATAGGAGCACGCTGGCGGAAACCAGCGAGCCGACGCCTTCGGTGAGTTCGCGACTCGCGCCGCTGATGGCGATCAGCCAGGTCGCCGCCGCCCAGGTGGCGGACCCCGCGACGAGAGCGGCGACCCAGCCGCCGTGGACGTAGCGCAGGACGTCCTGGCGCTCGGCCTTCCGCAGGAAGGCGACCATCGCGATCACGATCAGCAGGGCTTCGAGCCCCTCGCGCAGCAGGATGGTGAAGGCGCCGAGGAAGGTCGACAGGGCCGAGGCCTCGGATGGCGCGAGAGCCCGGCCGGCCTCGTCGAACAATCCGCTCAGGGCCGTGACCTGTCCGGCCACCTCATCGGTCGGGGCCCGGCGGTTGAGGCTGGCGCGGAGCTCGCCCATCGCGGCCTCTATGCGCGCCATCAGCTCGCCGTCGCGGGCCCGCAGCAGGGGCTCCACCGGCTCGAAACCGTCCAGATACGCCGAGAGAGCCAGCTCCTCGGCCTTCCGCGCGTCGCCGGCGCGATACGCCGCCAGGCTCTCGCCGAGCTTGCGGCGCGCCAGATCGAGCCCGTCCGCGCCCCCGACCGCAAGCGCTTCCGGATGGCTGCGAAGATAGGCGACCACCTCATTGGCCCGCGGCTCTCCGAGGCGGGACGCCAACGTCGCCGGTGTAGCTTGGGTCAGGGCCTCGAGGTTCGGCACGGCGGCGCGCACGTCGGGGTCGTTGCGCCAGGCGCGCTCGCCCGCGCGGGGCGCGTCGTCGGCGTAAGCGAAGCCGCCGACGTAGAAGGCCAGGGCCCAGCGATCCTCGGCCGACAAGTGGGCGAAACTGGGCATGGCGGTGCCGTCCAGGCCTTGGCCGATCACCTGATAGAGGCCGAACAGGCTGCGCTCGCGGGCGCGGTCGCGATCGGTGAAGGCGATCGGCGGCGGCTCAAGCCCGGCCGCCCCCGGTCCGTCGCCCCGGCCGGTCGCCCCGTGGCAGACGGCGCATTGCTCGGCGTAGAGCGCCGCGCCGCGCGGCAGGTCAGGGATAGACTGCGGCGCGAGGGGCGTCGGATACGCGGCGAGGAGATCCTCGGCGAGGCTTCGCGCCTGTCGCGCGACCGTCTCCGGCGCCGCGCGAGTCTCGACCGCCGAGATCAGGACGGACGACCCGGCGAGTAGCCGGGACTGGGCCTCGTGCGCCGGAAGCGCAGCGATGCGGCTGCGCACCGAGGTCGAGAACTCGCGCATCTCGGCGTACTCCGCCTCGCTGATCACCCGGCCGTCGGAGACGGCGCCCGGATAGTCGACGGCGATGTAGTCCAGCAGCCGCCAAGCGGTTTCCGCCCCGGGGGTCGCCTCCTGGGCCGCGCCGCGCTGGGGCATCGCGGCGCCCAGCAGAAGCGCGAGTACGAGGAGGAGACGAAGCGTCGCCGACATGGTGGCATCCTGTTCGTGAGATTGGCTCTCATTAGCAGCATGCATGCTCAAGTCGCTAGAGGATCAAGAGGCCCTGGAGCTTCTACCGACACTCGACAGTCAGGTGCCCAATCTCATGCACAGGTCGAAGACGTGTGCGGACAGTCTCTGCAGCCACCGTGCCCGTGACGCTGACGATAGCCGCATGCGCTTCCGGACCGACGCGCCAGACGTGCAGGTCGGTGATCCGCGCGTCGCCGGGGCCTTCCACCAGCTCGCGGACTTCGTCCTCGACGTGATGGTCGGTGGTGTCGAGAAGGACGGCGGCGGTGTCGCGCATCAGGGACCATGACCAGCGCGCGATGACGATCGCGCCGACGATGCCCATCAGCGGATCGAGCCAGACCCACCCGAGGTAACGACCGGCGACCAGGGCGATGATCGCCAGCACCGAGGTCAGGGCGTCGGCCAGGACGTGGAAATAGGCCGAGCGCAGGTTGTTGTCCCGGTGGTTTTGGTCGTGATCGTCATGCTCATCATGGAGGTGGTGATGGCCGTGGTGATGATGGTGATGACCGCCGCCGGCGAGGAGCAGGGCGCTGACCAGATTGACGGCGAGGCCCAGGACGGCGACCAGCGTGGCCTGGCTGAAGGCGACCGGGCGAGGATCGAAGAGCCGGCCCACCGACTCGCCCGCGATCCCCAGGGCCACGATGCCGAGCACCAGGGCAGAGGCGAAGCCGGCCAGATCGCCGACCTTGCCGGTGCCGAAGCTGAATCGGCGGTTGTCGGCATGGCGTTTGGCGTAGGCATAGGCGCCGGCCGCGACAGCCAGCGCGCCGGCGTGCGTCGCCATGTGGAAACCGTCGGCCAGCAGGGCCATGGACCCGAACACCGTCCCCGCCACGATCTCGCCGACCATCATCACCGCGGTCAGGGCGACCACCCACAGGGTCTTGCGGGCGTTGGCGTCGTGCGACGCCCCCAGAAAGCGGTGGTCGTGCGTCAAATGGTCGGTGTCGAATGTGGTCATCTGGGGTCTCAGCGGGCGTAGCGGCGGATAAGGGCGGGCAGTTCTTCGGCGCAGGCCTGCCGGTCCGCGTCGCTCAGGTGGAAGCCGACGACGTGCTGACGGAGGTGGTCTTCGAGTAGTTCCTCGAACAGGCCGCCCAATGCGCCGCGGGCGGCGGCGACCTGCGGCCATCCGGGGGAGGGGCGGAGTCATGGCCTTCGTCATCGACGATCGGCATCGTCGGTGGCCGAACGAGCCGGGCGAAGGCCCGGGGGACTCTGAAGTCGAAAGACATCGGACTTTAAGTTCAGGTTTGCTCGCCCTGAAAGGTTGCGATGATCGGACAAGGCCCCGTGTCCTTGGACTGACAGGCCTGGGCCAGGCGCATCAGGGCGGATCGCGCCTGCTCGAGATCGGCGATGGTGCGATCCAGGGCCGTCAGTCGTTCGGCGGCCAGTTCGCGCGCCCTGACGCGATCCTCGCCCGCGTCCAGGGAGAGCAGTTCCTTGATCTGGTCGAGCGTGAACCCGGCGACCTGGGCCGACCGGATGAACCTGAGCCGGCGCACATCGTCCTCGCCATAGCGGCGGATCCCGCCGGTCCCGTCGCTGGACCAGCGGTCCGGCGTCGGGATCAAACCTCGTCGTTGATAGAAACGCACGGTCTCGACCCCCACGCCGCCCTCTCGCGCCAGTCCGGCGATCGTCCGAACCTTCATGCTTGACTCCGTATCATAGTACGGAACCTAGGGTGTGCGCCTTGGATTGTGAAGATCGAGGAGACCCAGATGACCAAGACCGCCAGTATTTATCGCATGGTGATGCCGGAGCACACCTGTCCGTGGGGGCTGAAGGCCCGTCACTTGCTGAAGAGCCGGGGCTACGAGGTCGAGGATCACTGGCTGACGACCCGAGAGCAGACCGACGCTTTCAAGGCCGAACACGGGGTTAAGACAACGCCGCAGGTGTTCATTGACGGCAAGCGGATCGGCGGGCACGACGACCTGCGCCGCTTCTTCGGCCTCAAGGTCCGCGATCCGAAGGCGACGACCTATACGCCGGTGCTCGTGGTGTTCCTGACCACCGCCGTCATGGCGGCCATGCTCGGTCTGGCGGTCGATGGCACGCCCTTCACGGTGCGCGCGGGCGAGTGGTTCATCGCGTTGTCCATGATGGCGCTGGCCATGCTGAAACTGCAGAACGTCGAGAGCTTCTCGGCGATGTTCCTCAACTACGACCTGCTGGCCAAGCGATGGGTGCCCTATGGCAAGGTCTATCCCTTTGCCGAGTTCGGGGCGGGCGCCCTGATGGTGGCGGGCGTCCTGACCTGGCTGTCCGCGCCGGTCGCCCTGTTCATCGGCGGCATCGGGGCGATCTCGGTGTTCAAGGCGGTCTACCTCGACAAGCGTGAGCTGAAATGCGCCTGCGTCGGCGGCGACAGCAATGTTCCGCTGGGCTTCCTGTCCTTGACTGAAAACCTGATGATGATCGCAATGGCGGTCTGGATGCTGGTCATGGAATATGGTCGGGCGGGCGCGATGGCGATGTGACCCGCCGACCATGACGCGGCGCAGGATCCGTTCGATGAGCGACCCCGCCTACCCAGCGGCGGTGACCGACTCCGGTGGTGCGACGACCAGGACGGCGTTAGGCGAACGACCCGACATCAGATGACCGCGGGGTTTCCAATGTCCGTGGTTTGAGCACTCTCAGTGATCAAACTGCTGCATGGCCAAACTGGCGTCCCAGCGACCAGCATAGGCTCGAAGTCGTCTCAGGACGCTTTCCGGTCAGGGTGCGGACGCTCGTGTCGCTCGGCGATCCTTGAACTTTTGAGGGGCCGCTTTCCGCGCCGCGTAAGAGACAGTAGGGGCGTCCCTTCCTAGGAGTTTGAGTTGACCCGTTTCAAAATCGCATCGCTCGCCGCGACCGTCGCGGCGCTTTCCCTGGTCGCCGGTCAGGCGGATGCACACGCGCGTCTCGTGAGCGCCACGCCGGCCGCCGGCGCTGCGGTCGCGGCGCCGCGCACCATCAGCCTCACCTTCAGCGAGCGCGTGGCGCCGGCCTTCTCCGGTTTCGATCTCGTCAATGCGGCGGGCGCGACCATCCGTGTCCAGACACGGGTGTCCGAGGACGGCAAGACGATCTCGGGCGCTCCGGCGAGGCCGTTGGCGGCCGGGGCCTACGTGGTCAACTGGCGGGTGGCGTCTCCGGACGGGCACCGGATGACGGGGTCCACCAACTTCTCGGTCCGCTGATCAGATGGAGACAACGGTCGTCCTGCTGAGGCTGGGGCAGTACATCGGCGCCGTCCTGCTGTTTGGCGTCCCCCTGTTCTTCGCGTTCAGGATGCCCATGTCGGACGCGGCCGCCGAAAGGTGGCCGCGAACGACGCTGCTGGTCGCCGCCGTGGCGACCGTCCTGGCTGCTCTCGCCAACCTCGTGGTCCAAACCGCCGTGATGGCGGGATCGCTGACCGAGGCGCTGAAGCCGGAGTCGCTGTCCTACGTGGCATTCGGCACGGGCCTGGGCGTCGGCTTCCTGGTTCGCGCGGCGATGGCCCTTTTGGCCGCCGTTCTGCTGATCAGTCTGAAACCGGGACGCGGCGGCTGGATCGCGCTGACCGTCGTCGGCGCCGTGGTCGGCGCCAGCCTGGCCTGGACCGGTCACGGGGCGGCGACGGAAGGCGCGGGCCGCTGGCCGCATCTGATCGCCGATGTCGTTCACGCGCTTGCCGCCGGACTCTGGCTCGGCAGCCTGGTCGCGCTGTTCCTGATGCTGCGGGCTCGCCACGGACACGCGGCGGGCGCGCCGGTGACCCATGCCGCCCTGGAGGGCTTCGCCGGCCTGGGAACGCTCGCCGTCGTCCTGCTGACGATCACGGGTCTGGTGAACAGCGCCTATCTGATCGGGTTCAGCCGGCTCGGGAGCCTGTTGACGACGCCCTACGGCGTTCTTCTGATCCTGAAACTCGTCCTGTTCGCCGGCATGCTGGCCCTAGCGGCCTCGAACCGCTTTGTCCTGACCCCGCATCTCGGATCGGCGCTCGAAGACGATCACGCCCGTCCGCTCGCCTTGCGCCGCCTGCGGCGCAGCCTGGCGCTGGAGACCGTGCTGGCGGCCCTGCTGCTTCTGATCGTGGCGATCATGGGCACCCAGGCGCCCCCCGCCGCCATGATGTGAACCTCGCCGAGCTTTTGTGAAGGATCGGCCTACAGCGCGGGAACGGGAGACTTGGCCGCGGGGGAGGTCGATCGCGACCCCGACTGCGGACGATTGAACCAGGCCTGGGTCGGTCGGTCGAAGGCGTAGCGGAAGACGGCGGCGCCGCCGAAAGCCGCGGCCAGGCCGACCGCCCAGGCGGTCCATTGCACTGACGGACTCCAACTCCGCCAATCGACGGCGTCGAGCACGCCGAACCACACGATCCGGATCACTTCGTTGGTCAGGAAGATCGCGAACGCCATCAAAGCGAGGTGCTCGACCAGCCTGGACGGGCTCCGAACCGGCAAGGCCCCGGTGGCGAAGATGATGACGGTCAGGAGGCCGAGGGTCGCCAGATTATGGGGTCCCAGAGCCTGCAGACCCGCCACAGCGACCACGGCGGAACCGCCCAGACCGGCGGCCAGACGGGGCGGGCAATAGACCTGCCGGGCGAACAGAGCCACGGCGACGCCGAGGGCGAACAGCGGAAAGGCCCGCAGGAAGCCGAGGCGCAACGGCATCTCGTAGATCGGCAACCCGAAGGCGGCGTGGGCGGCCAGGTTGGCGGCGAGCAGCCCACCGACCCCGAGAGCGAGGATCAGCCATGGGGACAAGCCGCGCGCCGCGCGAGCGAGGAAGGGCAGGCTGACGTAACAGCCCAGGAGTGCCGAGAGCGTCCAGGTCGGCGCGTTCCATCCCTCTCCGCCCGGCACCCCATAGGCCTGCACCAGAAAGAACTGGGCGGGAAACCGGGACCAGTCGAACCATTCCGGGTGGCTGGGTGTCTGGCCCAGGATCGCCGCCGCCAGCACCAGCCCCGCCAGGGCGAGGCTGACGGCCATGTGGGCCGGAACCACCCTCAGGAAACGCTGACGGTAAAAGACGGAAAGCGGAATTCGCCCGTCCGCGAGCCGCTCGCCGTAGACGCGGGCGAGAACGTAGCCGGAGTCGATGATGAAGAAGTCGGTCAGCAGATACCCGCGGTCGAAGACCGGATGGAAGAGCGGCAAGGGGATCGGAGCGGCCTCGCGGAAGTGATAGAGGACGATCATCGCCCCGACGACGAAACGCAGAAGGTCGAGCCAGCCGCCGCGCGCGATCGGCGGCGGGCGTCGGGGCTCAGGAGGTGCTGGATCTTCCGTCATCGAGCCATCATCCCCCCACAGGCGCCAAGGAAGGCTTGCCCGACACGGTGAACGAGGCCTTGCCGCTGGTGGTCGCATATGGGCTCGCGCGGGGTCCGTCTGAGGGCATCAGACCTGGAGCGACGCCCGGGAGGGCACGGCCGAGGATCAGGCGAACCCTACCGTTCCGTCGCGCGTCTTGCCTCAGCGGGTCGGTTTTGACCGAGGCGAGCGCCGTCGGGGTTTTCCCAGGAAGGCCCAGGCGCCGATCACCCCCAGGGCCGCCATGGCGACGCCGCTGAGCAGCGTCACCGCGTCATAGAGCCAGCCGCCGACCGAACTGGCGTGCAGGGGGTAGAAGGCATTGTAGGCCCGCACGCCGTTCGGCAGGGCGTTGGCGTCGGAGGTCGCCACCGCACGGCTGGTGGCCGGATCGATGGTCACGGTCGTGCGGCCGTTGGGGTGCCACTCGCCGGGCTGCTTCAAACGGATCGTGGCGGGCTTGCCCGGCTCGGCGGGGCGGACGGCCATGCGCGGGGTCGCTTCGGGGAAGCGGGCCTGGGCTTCCGCCAGGGCGCGAGCCCAGTCGACGTCTCCCGTCCCGACCACCGGCGCCGGCGGCGCCGGGACGGCCCCCAGCAGGGCCTGGGTCGTGCCGTGAAAGACGATGGCCGCTCCGGTGAGGCTGAAGACGACTAGCGGGATGGCGAAGATCAGGCCGAGATTGCGATGACTGCCGATCAGCTCGCGCCGGGCCCCCGAGCGGGGCCAGACCCGCCAGCCGGTGGCGCGCCAGGCGGGAATCCAGACGACCAGGCCGGTCAGGATCATCAGCGCGAGGGCCAGGCCGGCGCCTCCGGCGACCAGCTTGCCGGTGTGACCGGCCAGCAGTTCGTGGTGAAGGTCGAAGATCCAGGTCTCGGCTCGCGCCGCGCCGCGCCAGCGGTCCACCACCTTGCCGTCGGCGTCGACGTAAGCGAAACCGTCGTCGGCCAGGTAGAGCCGGTGAACGCCGACCGCCCCGCCCGGCAGGACCACCGAGGTGAGGCGGGGCTCGGCCGCCTCGAGCCGGTCCAGCGCCGCACCCAGACGGGCGGCATCGAGATCGATCTCGGCGCGCGCGGCGGGGACGGTGGCGCGGATCCAGTCGTCCTCGAACACCAGCAACGATCCCGTCAGGCCGAACACCATGGCCAGGATCGAGAGGGCGGTCCCGGCCCAGGCGTGGAGCGTGCGGATCGCGCCCATCACCGGCTCAGAAGCTCCGCGTCAGGGTCACGGTGGCCGTGCGCCCGCGACCGGCGAAATAGCGCAGATTGTCGGTCGGCCCCTGGGTGTCCGAGAAATAGGAAATGTACTGCTCGTCCAACAGGTTCTGCACCCCCAGCGACACCGTGCCGAAGCCCGCCTCGTAGCGGGCCACGGCGTCGAGCACCGTATAGCCCTCGAAGCCGTTGGCCGCGGGCTCGCCGTCGAAGTCGCGTGCGAGATAGGTCTGGGCCTGAAGGCGCAGGGCGATCGGGCCTGTCTCGTACTCGCCCCACAGCAGCAGCCGGTCGGGCGAGATGTTGGCCCCGTTCAGGTCGCGGTCCAGATCGCCGTCGCCGTCGCTGTCGCTCTGGCCGTCGAGCGCGGCGTAGCTGCCGCCAAGGGTCAGGGCGTCCGTGGCGCGCCATAGTCCCTTCAGCTCCAGTCCATCGATCCGCGTGGCCTGGCGCTGCACCTCGAAGATGCCCGAGGGCAGCCGGTTCAGCAGCGAGCCGCGTTCGGCCTCGGACCGGAACACGGCGGCGGACAGCTCGACGCGCGCGCCGCGGTATTCGACCCCGACCTCGGTGTTGTCCGACACCACCGGCTCGACGTTGAGGAAGGTGTCGACGTCCTGATTGGGGCGGTTGATGCCGCGCAGCACCCGACCGACATCCGGCATGGTGAAGCCCTGGGCGAAGGAGCCGTAGACGAGGAGAGCCGGCGTCACCTCGAAGGCGGCGCCGACGTTGAACAGCGTCTCCTCGAAGCCCGGCTCGCCGCCCGCCACCGTCTGAGGGCCGTAGGCGTACAGGGTCTGGAAGTCGTCGACCTTAAGCTTCGCCGACTCATGCCGCACGCCCGCCGACAGGCTGAGGCGGCCGGCCAAGGCCGACTGGTTCAGCTGCAGGAAGGGCGACAGGCTTTCGTAGGCGGTCTCCGGCACCCAGTTGCGCCCGGTCAGGACCAGTTCCTGATAGGTCCGGTCACGCAGGCCGTCGAGGCCGACCAGGGCCTTGAGGCCCGTCAGGCCAGGAACCTGGCCCTGCCAGTCGATCTTGAAGCCCAGCTTTTCCGAATTGTTGGCCGACTGGTCGAACAGGGTCCCAACCGGAGCGATGCGGGGGTCCTGGAAGTCCGGGAAACTGCCGCCGCCGAATACGCCCTGGTAATCGTGGGCGAAGACCTGAGCCCGCAGGACGCCGCCGAACAGGTCGCGGTCGGTGTAGCTCAGAGCCGCCGATGTCACGGCGTTGGACGGCTGCCGGCCCGGCGCCGCGCCGCGCACGGCGGTGGTCGGGACGCCCGTCGCCCGGTCGCCCGCCACGGTCACATAGTCGCCGTCGCCTTCCAGATCGAAGCGGTTGACCCAGCCCTCCAGCCGGCGATCGCCGCCCAGGTCCCAGCCACCGCGCGCAAGCAGCGAGACGGCTTGCGAGTCCTGGACCTCGCCCTGGGCGCCGTCGAAGCCGACGCGGCTGCCGTCAGCGTCATAGTAGGCGCCGCGGGTCTCGAAGGCCGCGCCCAAGGTCAGGTCAAAGGCGCCGAAGTCACGGCCGCCGATGGCGGCGATCTTGGCGCCGACGCCGTCGCCCTGTAGCTCGTCGTCGGTGGTGACCTGGGCCATCATCCGCCCGGTCAGGCCCTCCGCCTCGGACGGCTTGCGGGCGGTGACGTAGTTGACCACCCCGCCGGTGGCCCCGATGCCCTGGATGGCGTTGGAGCCGAAGATGACCTCGACCCGGTCGATGAAGAAGGGATCGATGGTGTAGCCGTCGCGGCTGTCGTCGCGCAGCGGCGTCGACTGCGGCACGCCGTCGACGAGATAGAGCGGCGAGCGTCCGCGCAGGGTCTCGCCGAAGCCCGACAGCTTCTGCCGCGTCGGCGAGAAGGAGGGCGCCAGGGCCGCCACAGTGTCGACGGCCGAGGCGGCCAGCGCCGTCTGCTGGACGATGGCCTCGGCGTCGATGATCTCGACCGTGGCGGCGATCGCGGAGCGCGGGGTTTCGATCCGGGAGGCCGTGACCACCACCTCGTCCAGAAGCGTCGCGTCCGGGGTCGCCGCCTCCTGGGCCGCGGCGGGAAGCGCGGCCAGCAGCAGCGGCAGGAGGGCGACGGTAGCGAGGAGACGAGGGGACATGGAGCACTTCGGGGGGGGAAACGGCAGGGAGGGAGTCTGACCACAAGGCTTCTTGCGAGTCAATCGCACTCGCATCTAGCCAGCCTAGCGTTGGCTACGTCGTCGCTATCGCAGGGGCCGAGCAGCGCTTGACCTGCGGGGCGGCGAGAGGAAAAGAGGTTCATGGCCAAATACGCGCCCCTCGCAACCTATCTGCGGCGTCAAAGGCGGACCGAAGTGGTGCTGACGTTCCGCGATATCGAACGCATCATCAGCGGCCTTCTCCCGAAGGCTGCGGCGACGGAGGGCTGGTGGAAACCTGAGCGCGGCGCGCCCGCGACGCCACAGCATCTCGCCTTGGCGGACGCCGGCTTCGTGGCCGAGCCGCATCTCCGAACGGAGACGGTGCGGTTTATCCGCGAAGGAGGTCCGCGCGACGGGTCGATCGGAGGTCGGGATCGGCCGGTTCTCGACGGCGGTGTCATCGCCAGCGAGCGGACGGCCGTCGCGGAGGGCGAAGAGACCGGTCGGCTCAGCGGTCGCCAGGCTCACGGAGCGCCGGCGGGCTGAGCGCGGCCGGGGCGGGCTCGTCGCGACGACTGTCGAACCGGCGCCTTATCCAGGTCCGGCCGGGCTTTTCGACGAGCAGATGAAGCGCGGCCGCGATCAGCGATGTGGCGACGAACAGTCCGATCAGCTCGACCGGCGTAATGCGGAAGGTGCTGTCGACGCCGCGCAGCTCGGCCACGACGCCCTTCCAGGCCACGATCACCGGCATGTGCACCAGATAGAGGGCGAAGGACGCTTCCCCGGCGAAGACAAGGGCCGGGGAGGCGAGGGGGCCCTCGCAATCCGCCCGCGCGAGCAGGGACCAGGCCAGGATCACGGGGGCGGCGAGGGCGACGATGATGCGGTCGTCCAGCGACAGCTGCATCGCGCCCAGCAGCAGGACGGTCGTGAACAAGGCGGCCGCGGCGGCCACGGGCCGGCTCCAGCGCCAGCGATGGCCCAGCCCGTAAAGCGCCATGCCGACCAGGAATTCCGGGGCGATCCGGAGAATGCCGAGCGAGTCCTCGGCTCGCGGAAGAACCTTGCCGAACGCCTGGACGTAGAACGCGTCGATGACGACGAACGCCGCGGCCCCGATCCCCAGCAGCACCCAGGGCCGCATTCGCAGGCGCAGGGCCAGCCAGGCGTAGGCGGGGAACAGCAGATAGGCGAACCATTCCGCCGACAGGGACCAGCTCGGCCCGCTCCAGTTCAACTCCGCATCGGTTGGAAACCAGGCCTGGATGAGAAACAGCGTCTGGAAGAAGGCCAGCAGCCCATAGCCCTCGCCGTCGAAGCGAACGCCCGCGGCGGTCGCGCCCAGGACCATGACCAGGGCGCCCGTCAGAACGGCGACGTGCAAGGGGTAGAGACGCGCCAGCCGGGCGACGATGAAACGCCGGTAGCTGAAACCGCCGCTTGCGAAGGCCGGGCCGTAGACGTGAGCCAGAATGAAGCCCGACAGCATGAAGAAGGCGTCCACCGCCAGCCGGCTGCGCTCGATGATCGGGCTGAAGCCCAGGGCCGGATCCCATTGGAGCTGATAGTGAAACAGCACCACCCCCACGGCGAGGAAGGCGCGCAGACTGGTCAGAGCCCTGAGATCGGCGGGGTAGCCGTCTCGGGTCGGCGGTATGGATGTCATTCGCGATGGCCCCCCAAGGGCGGCGGATCAGCACCGGCCGCCATATTGAGATACGCACCGCGCGGTAACATCCCTCATGCGCGACGCCGACGGGACCGGCCGGTCATACGGGACGTCCACGCCTGGCTTGCGGCTCCGGAACGACCTCAGCCGGTTCGCCAGCCTGGACCGCTGCGACTCTGGGTGAGGGCCGGCCCCCGAGACGTGAAGCGTCATGTCCCTCAGCCGGACGAGAGGATGTCCAGGCCGACCGCCGGGCTGGCGACCGGACGCCGGGAATCCGTCCCTGACTAGCGGGATGCGCGGCCGAGAAGTTCGATCAGTTCGGTCGCCTTGGCCTTACGGTCGGCGAGATCGTCACCCGCGATCGCGCCGATGACGCAGTGATCCATGTGGTCCTTCAGAACCTCGCTCTCGACGCGCGACAGCGCCGCCCGCACGGCCTGGAGCTGGGTCAGGATGTCGATGCAGTAGCGATCCTCCTCGACCATCCGGGCGATACCGCGCACCTGTCCCTCGATCCGGTTCAGGCGGTTCATCACCTTGGGCTTGGTTTCCGTCTGCATCCAATTCCTCGCTCTGGTCGTTCGATTCTACTCCCGGACCGTCTCTTGTGCTATACCCCAATAGGGTATATCTGGGACCAGCATTCTAGGAGTCAGCCATGTCCACGCCCTCCCAATCGCATCCCGCCGGTCACAGTTGCTGTTCGGCCAAGCCGGCCGGCAACGGGGCGACGGCGGTCGATCCGGTCTGCGGCATGAGCGTCGATCCGGCGATCGCGGCGCATAGGGCCGCCCATGAGGGCCAAGACTATGTCTTCTGCTCGGCGGGCTGCCGGACCAAGTTCGAGGCCGATCCGGAGCGCTACCTGGGAGACAAGCCGCAACCCGCCCCCGTCGTGCCTGGCGCCATCTACACCTGCCCGATGCATCCGGAGGTGCGCCAGGAGGGACCTGGCTCCTGTCCGATCTGCGGCATGGCGCTGGAGCCGGAGACGGTCACCGCCGAGGCGCCGGTCAATCACGAACTGATCGACTTCACCCGCCGCCTGTGGATCGGCGCGGTTCTGACGCTGCCGGTCTTCGCGCTTGAAATGGGCGGCCATCTGACCGGGCTGGCGATGCGGGTTCCCGGACAGACCTCCAACTGGATCCAGTTCGCCCTGGCGACGCCGGTCGTGCTGTGGGCCGGCTGGCCGTTCTTCCAGCGGGGCTGGGCGTCCCTCCGCAACCGCAGCCTCAACATGTTCACCCTGATCGCCATCGGCGTCGGCGCGGCCTGGATCTACAGCGTGGTCGCGGTGCTGGCGCCGCATCTGTTCCCGGCGGCGGTCCGGCGGATGGACGGCAGCGCGCCGGTCTATTTCGAGGCGGCGGCCATCATCACCGTCCTGGTGCTGGTCGGCCAGATCCTGGAGCTTCGGGCGCGCGAGCAGACGTCAGGGGCCATCCGCGCGCTGCTCGACCTCGCCCCTAAGACCGCCCGGCGGGTTCGCGACGACGGCGGGGACGAGGACGTCACCCTCGACCTGGTCGCGGTCGGAGACCGGCTGCGCGTCCGTCCCGGCGAGAAGGTGGCGGTCGACGGCGAGATTCTGGATGGGCGGGTGACCCTCGACGAGTCCCTCGTGACGGGGGAGTCGATGCCGGTGACCCGGGACATCGGCGACAGGGTCGTCGCCGGATCGCTCAACAAGACGGGATCGTTCGTGATGCGGGCCGACAAGGTCGGCGCCGACACCCTGCTGGCCCAGATCGTCCAGATGGTCGCCCAGGCCCAGCGCAGCCGCGCCCCGATCCAGCGGTTAGCCGACAAAGTCTCGGGCTGGTTCGTCCCTACGGTGATCGGCATCGCGGTTCTGGCCGCGGTCGTGTGGGGGCTCGCCGGCCCCGAACCGCGGCTTTCCTACGCGCTCGTCGCGGCGGTTTCGGTCCTGATCATCGCCTGTCCCTGCGCCCTGGGGCTCGCCACGCCCATCTCCATCATGGTCGGGGTGGGGCGCGGAGCCCACGCCGGAGTGCTGATCAAGAACGCCGAGGCGCTGGAGCGCTTCGAAAAGGTCGACACCCTGGTGCTCGACAAGACCGGCACCCTGACGGAGGGGCGCCCCTCGGTGACGGCCGTCCGGCCAGCCGATGGGTTCGACGAGGCCGAGCTTCTGAGACTTTCCGCCAGTCTTGAGCGGAGCAGCGAGCATCCGCTGGCGGACGCCGTCGTTCGGGCGGCGAGCGACCAAAATCTGGTTCTGTCCGAGGCGTCGGACTTCGACAGCCCCGTCGGGCGCGGCGTCACCGGGGTCGTCGACGGCCGCCGCGTGGCGCTCGGCAACAGCCGTTATCTGGCCGAGATCGGCGTCGACGTGGGGACGCTGGAGGTCGAGGCCGAAGCGCTTCGCCAAGACGGCGCGACCGCCATCTTCGTGGCCGTGGACGGGGCTGCGGCCGGCGTGCTGGGCATCGCCGATCCGGTCAAGGCGACCACCGCCGAGGCCATCCGCGATCTGAAGGCGTCGGGGCTGCGTCTGGTGATGATGACCGGCGACAACCGCACGACGGCCGAGGCGGTGGCGCGCCGGCTCGGCATAGACGACGTCCAGGCCGAGGTCCTGCCTCAGGACAAGGCGGCGGTCGTCGAGCGGCTGAGAGCGGAGGGTCGGATCGTCGCCATGGCCGGCGACGGTGTGAACGACGCCCCGGCCCTGGCCGCCGCCGACGTGGGGGTGGCCATGGGGGCCGGGTCGGACGTGGCGATCGAAAGCGCCGGCGTCACCCTGCTGGGAGGCGATCTCCAGGGCCTCGTCCGGGCGCGCAAACTGTCCCGGGCGGTGATGAGCAACATCCGTCAGAACCTGGTCTTCGCCTTCGGTTACAACACCCTCGGCATTCCGATCGCGGCGGGACTGCTCTACCCGGTCTTCGGCCTTCTGTTGTCGCCGGCCCTGGCGGCGTTGGCGATGGCCCTGTCCTCCGTCAGTGTTATCGCCAACGCGCTGCGGCTCCGGGCCGTCCGACTCTGATGGATGTCCCCTGGCCAGAAAGCCGTCGCAGACGAGAGCCGCGGGGGGCGCCAATACGCATTCCGGCGACCGATCCCTCGCCTGATCCAACGGCGTTCGGGAATATTTAATCACGGCGGAACCGTGGCGCCGGGGCTGGATTACGCTGGACGATGTCCGGCGTGGGCAGTCGGGGCAAGGGACCAAACTCGCACCCGCCGCAGCGTTGTCGGACGCATCGTTCGTCTGGCCGTCCGGCGATCCGCCGGCGACCCCCTCAAGCGGAGACGCCCTATGCTCATCCCGACTTTCACCCGCACGTCTCTCCTGGTCGCCGGCTGTTCCGCTCTCGTTCTGGCGGCCTGCAGCCCGTCGGCGGAACCGCCGGCGAACACGGAGGCCGAAGCCTCGGCTCAGACGCAGGAGCCGATGGCCATGGCGCAGACTCCGTTCTCCGCCGCCGAGGCCAAGATGCACGAGGCCATGATGTCCGCCATGGGCGCGGATGCGGGCGAGACATGGGCCCGCAAGATGATCCCTCACCACCAGGGCGCGCTGGACATGTCCGAGATCGTGCTGAGGGACACACAGGACGCGGATATCCGTCGCATGGCCCAGAAGACCATCGAGATGCAGCCCGGCGACATCGCCGAGCTGCGGCGCTGGCTTGAAACGAACGTGGGCGCCGCCGCCGGCGCGGCGGCTCCAGGCGGAAGCGCGGAAAATCCATACGCGACGGCCGAGGCCGAGATGAAGGACGCCATGATGGCCGCGACCGGGGCCGACACGGACCAGACCTGGGCTCGCAAGATGATCGCGCATCACCAGGGCGCCCTCGACATGGCCCAGGTGGTGTTGCGCGAAAGTCAGGACGCCGACATCCGGCGCATGGCGCAGAAAACGATCGAGATGCAGACCGCCGACATCGCCGAGTTGCGCGCCTGGCTGGACTCCCATCCGGCCGGCGCTGCCTGATTGGCGATCGGAATGTGATTGAAGAGCGTTGTCGCGAAAGGACCGATCCATGGAAAAGATGAAGACGATGGACTCAAAGATGAAGACGATGGACTCGATGAAGGGGAGCTACCGTTCCTTCGGCGTCGAGCTCATCGTGGATTTCATCATCATGTACCTGGTGATGTACACGATGATCGCGTCCCTCAATCACTTCTATTTCAACCTCAACAACGTCTACATGACGCTGATGATGGTGTCGCCGATGGCCATCCTCATGCTGATCTTCATGCGATCGATGTATCCGTCGAAACGGACCAACCTTCTGATCGGCGGAGCCGCCGCCCTGGTGTTCGCGGTGAGCTTTTACGGCATGCGGACCCAGGCGGCGGTGGGCGACACCGAGTTCTTGAAATCGATGATCCCGCACCATTCCGGCGCCATCCTGATGTGTCAGCAGGCCTCGCTGACGGATCCGGAAGTGCTGGGTCTGTGCGAGGAGATCGTCAGCTCCCAGGAGAGGGAGATCGCCCAGATGAAAGCCATCCTGGCGAGGCGCTGATCCAGCGCTAGGCGACGGGAGTTTCCGGCCCGGTCGGCTCTGCGGCAGCGTGTCGCGAGGGCCGACCGGGTCGCCTGCGTAAAACCATATAGATCGTCGCCTCGCCGAGGCGCGGTTCTGACTTTGAGGAGTATCTTATGAAGCTGGATCGTCGACTGCTGCTGCGCGGCGCCGTCGCGGGCGGCGGTCTCGCCGCCTTGCAGGGCCTGATGCCCGCCTGGGCGCAGACGGGCTCGCCGGGGCTGCGGTCGGACCTGCCTACCCTGACTGGGCCGAATATCGATCTGACCATCGGTCAGACGCCCTTCACCGTGAACGGGCGCACCGCGACGGCCACGACCATCAACGGCGTGCTGCCGGCGCCGGTGTTGCGGCTGCGCGAAGGCCAGAACGTCCGTCTGGCGGTGACGAACACCCTGGACGAAGACACCTCGATCCACTGGCATGGGATTCTTCTACCCTTCCAGATGGACGGGGTGCCCGGGATCAGCTTCCCAGGCATCAAGCCGCGCGAGACCTTCGTCTACGAGTTTCCGATCAGGCAGTCCGGCACCTTCTGGTATCACAGCCACTCCGGCCTGCAGGAGGCGCTCGGCCACTACGGGCCGATCGTCATCGATCCGGCCGGCGCCGATCCGGTCGCCTACGACCGCGAGCATGTGCTGGTCCTGTCGGACTGGAGTTTCATGCATCCGCACGAAATCCTCGACAAGCTGAAGAAGAGCCCCGGCTACTTCAACCGGCAGCGCACGACCCTGGCGGGCCTCTTCTCCGGCGAGGACCGCATGAGCCTGGAGGAACGGCGCATGTGGGGCCAGATGCGGATGGACCCGCGCGACATCCTCGACGTGAATGGGACGACCTACACCTATCTGATCAATGGACACGGCCCGCAGGAGAACTGGACCGGCCTGTTCCGACCCGGCGAACGGGTGCGACTGCGCATCATCAACGCCTCGGCCATGTCGATCTTCAACGTCCGCATCCCCGGCCTGTCGATGACCGTGGTCCAGGCCGACGGCGAGAACGTGCGCCCGGTCGAGACCGATGAGTTCCAGATTTCGGTGGCGGAGACCTACGACGTCATCGTCCGGCCGACGGAAGATCGTGCCTACACAATCGTGTCCGAGGCGATCGACCGCTCAGGCATGGGCCGGGCGACCCTGGCGCCGCGTCTGGGCATGACGGCCGAGGTCCCGCCGCTTCGGGAGGTTCCTAATCTGACCATGCGCGACATGGGCATGGGCGGAATGGATCACGGTTCGATGGACGGCATGTCCGGAATGGATCATGGCGCGATGACCGGCATGGATCATGGAGCCTCGACGCAAGGCGGGGCTCCGATGGGAGACATGGGCGGCATGTCCATGAGCGGAATGAACATGCGCGACCCTGAAAACGCTCCGCCAGACATGGCGGTTGGCGTCGGCGTAGACGCCATCGCCATGGATCCGGCCAATCGCCTGGGTGAACGGCCGATGGGGCTGGAAGACGTCCCGCACCGGGTGCTGGTCTATACCGACTTGGTGTCGCTAGTCCCCAACAGGGACCAGCGCCCCCCGTCGCGCACGATGGAAATCCACCTGACCGGTAATATGGAGCGGTTCATGTGGGGCTTCGACGGCCGCAAGTTCAGTGAGTTGGTCGAGCCCATCCGTTTCGAGCGCAATGAGCGAGTGCGGGTGACCCTCGTCAACGACACCATGATGGCTCACCCAATCCACCTGCATGGCCACTTCTTTGAGTTGGTCACGGGCGGACCGGCCGGGCATCAGCCGCTCAAGCATACCGTCAACGTCGCCCCCGGCGGCAAGGTGACCTTCGATCTGACCGCCGACGCACCGGGCGACTGGGCCTTCCACTGCCACATGCTGATGCACATGCACGCGGGCATGTTCAACGTCGTCACCGTCCGCCCGATGACAGGAGCCTCGTCATGATCCGTCGGTCCGTGGGTCTCGTCCCTCTGCTCCTCGCGGCCTCGGCCGCCCCGGTGTTCGCGCAGAGCCACGCAGGGCACGGCGCGGCGGTAAACGCCGCCCAGCCCGCCGTCCAGCTGCCCGCCGGTTGCGTCCGGCGCGGCGCGCCGACGGCGGATCCGTCCCGCGTCGGAACGTCCGGGGCGCCGGTCTGCCCGACCGGCGCCGTGCCCGAGCGCGCGCCGGCGTCGGCGGATCCGCACGCCGGGCACGACATGTCGACGATGGGCCAGACCGCGCCGGCGCCGGCCATGCCGGCGGGACATGACATGTCGACCATGCAGAGCGGCCAGCAGCCGGCCGCCGCCGGCCAGGCGGACCCGCACGCCGGGCACGACATGTCGACGATGCGGCAGGCCGCGCCCGCGCCGGCCATGCAGGCGGGACATGACATGTCGACCATGCAGAGCGGCCAACAGCCGGCCGCCGCCGGTCAGCCGGATCCCCACGCCGGGCACGACATGGCGATGATGAGCCAGACCGCGCCCGCGCCGGCCATGCCGGCGGGCCACGACATGTCGACCATGCAGAGCGGCCAACAGCCGGCCGCCGCCGGTCAGCGGGATCCCCACGCCGGGCACGACATGTCGACGATGGGCCAGACCGCGCCAGCGCCGGCCATGCCGGCGGGACATGACATGTCGACCATGGGGCAGATGCCCCCGGGTCATGACATGTCGACCATGGCGATGCCGCCCGACGTGCCGACCAGCGCGGACAACCCGGGACGCCCTCCGGAAATGCCCCTTCCGCCCGGGGCGACCAGCGGCCCCGCTCACGCCGCCGATACCCTGTTCGATCCCGCGGAGATGGCGGCGGCCCGCGAACAGCTTCGCGTCGAGAATGGCGACGTGCGGACCACCGCGGTGATCATCGACCAGCTCGAAGCGAGTTTCGGAGACGGCGAAGAAGGCTACGCGCTGGACGCGCAGGGCTGGACCGGCGGCGACATCAACCGCTTCTGGTGGAAGTCGGAAGTCGAGGGCGACTTCGACGGCGAGGTCGAGGAAGCCGAGATCCAGGCCCTCTACAGCCGGGCGTTCCGGCCGTTCTTCGACTTCCAGACGGGTCTGCGGCAGACCTACCGTCCGGAAGGCGACCGAACCGATCTGGTCGTGGGCGTCCAGGGCCTCGCGCCCTACTGGTTCGAGGTCGATGCGGCGGCCTTCCTCTCCAACAAGGGCGAACTCACGGCGAGGGCGGAGGCCGAATACGATCAGCGGATCACCAATCGCTGGATCGTGCAGCCCCGAGCCGAAGTCGTGCTGTCGGCCGAGGACATCCCCGAGCTTCGGATCGGATCCGGCCTGACGTCGCTCCAGATCGGGGCTCGGTTGCGGTACGAGTTCCGTAAGGAGTTCGCCCCCTATGTCGGCCTGGAATGGACCAAGAGCTTCGGCAACACGGCGGACTTCCTCGAAGCCGACGGGCAAAGCTCGGAAGACACGCGCCTCGTCGTCGGCATCCGGACGTGGTTCTAGCGAAGGTCGACGGCGGCGGGCCTCGTCTGACCCTTGGCCCCCGATAGGCGGCCGTGATCGTCGCCGAGGCGCGGCGTCCGCGGTCTCGGCGGCCGGAAAGGGCGGGGAGGTCTCGGTGAGGCCGCGGCCCCTCTCGGCCGTGGTCATCGACCTCGACGACACCCTGCTCTCGGCCTACCGCCGGCCGGATCTGGCCTGGCGGAGCGTCTGCTTGATGATGCAAGCCGAGCTGGGCGGCCTCGCCCCGGATATCGCGGCGCAGGCGCTCACGCGGGCCGGGCAGGCGTTCTGGCGCGACCCGCGGTGTCATGAGTTGGGTCGCGCCGACCCACGACACGCGCGGCGCCTCATCGCGACAGCGGCCTTCGAGACCCTGCTTCGGGAAGGCCATCCCGCACCGGCTTGCGAAACGGTCTCGAGCCTCGCCGACGCCTTCAGCCGGCGGCGGGACGAAGAGATGCGGCTCGAGGCGGGGGCTGAGGCCCTGCTGCTCGACTTGCGCGACGCGGGCTATCGCCTCGCGCTTCTCACCAACGGCGCCGGACCGTTGCAGCGCGCCAAGATCGAACGGTTCGGTCTCGAACCGTATTTCGATCACGTTCAGATCGAGGGCGAAGTCGGCGTGGGAAAGCCCTTTCCCGACGCGTTCAGGCGTGCGTTCGCCGCCCTGGCCGTCGAGGCCCCCGAGGTCTGCGTGATCGGCGACAGCCTCGAATGGGACATCCGTCCGGCCAAGGCTCTGGGCTGTCGGACCGTGCTGTATGATCCGGAACGGGCCCTTGAGGCCGAACCCCGTCGCAGCGACGCCGACGTGGTGGTCAGGACCTTGACGGGCCTGGCGCGTTGTCTGCCTGCGCTTCACACTCAGCGTGAATGAAGGGTTCGGCGTGCGGGATACCGCCGCGTCGCTTTTAAGCCGCCCGCGATCGAGGTGCGCCAGATCGACGATCCGATCGCGCAAGAAAAACGCCGCGCGGCTCGCCGCGCGGCGTTCCCCACTTCGGTTTCGGCCCCTCAGGAGGCGGGAGGCCGCCTCCTCAGTGAACCATGAAACGGACGACGCCGTTCATCTGATGGCCGTCGGCGCCCTTCGCGGTCCAGGCGGCGGCGTAGGTGCCGGGCGCGAGGGCCGGAAGCGGGGCGCTGACCGTGACCGCGGGTGCAGCCTCCGCTGACAGGGCCACATCGACCGCCTGGTTCGACGGTCCGCCGGTCAGGCGAAGGGACGTCAGGACCATGGCGTGCGGGAAAGTCGCCGAGAAGGTGGTCGGGGCGGAGGACAGCATGGCGTTGTCCGCCGGAGTGGTCGCCACGCCATTGGCCGGCGCCTGCATGGCGGCGTGGTCCTGCGCCGACATGCCGGCATGCGACTGGCTCTGGGCCTGGGCGGCCGACAGAGGAGCGAAGGCCGCGAGGGCGGCGAGAGTGGCGAGTATTGAACGGTTCATCGAAAACTCCTGGACTTCAAGCGAACTACTGTTTGGGCGGCATGGTCATGCCGTCCATCTTCGACATGTCATGGCCGGCCATCGGATCGGCAGGCGGCGGTGTCGGCTCTGGCGCGGGCGCGGGCGCGGGCCGAGGGGCCGGGCGGGACGCCGATGCCTTGGCAGGCGCGGCCGGGGTGGATGCCGCAGGGGCGGGCGTGGCGGCCTGCGGCGGCGTCGGCTCGGGGGTTGCGGCCGGCACGGCTTCCATCGGAGCCATCGCTGACGCGTCCGGCGCCGGCTCGGCGTCCACCGGTTGAGGCTCGGAGGCCGGCTGGCAAGCCCCCAGAGTGACCGCCGCGGCCGCGGCGAGGATCGGCAATCTCATGTGGCAAGCTCCTGATAAGAGGGCGACGGTCAGGTATTTCCCTCGACGCCTTCATACTGGTTTACGCGGGCGAGCGCCGCAGCCCTCGTCGTCCGGCCCTCATCCGCGTCATTTCGGAGCCGGCGGGACGTCGCCCGGACCGCCCAGGACGTCGAACAGCTTGCGACGGGCGCGCGCCACGCGCGTCTCCACCGTCTTGACGGTCACGCCGAGGATTTCGGCCGCCTCCGCCTGGCTGCGCCCCTCGATCGCGGTGAGCAGCAGCGGGGCCTTGAGATGCGGCGGCAAAAGGCTGATCGCCTCGTTCAGACGGGCGAGTCGGTCGCCAGCCTCCATCCGTTCATCCGCCGGCTCGTCGCCGTTCGCCACGGCCAAGGCTTCCGGCGATGCCAGATCGACGTCGCCCCGGATCAGGCGTCGGACGAACCGGCGGCGGCTCCAGTCCCGGCATTTGTTGAGCGCTATGGTCCGGATCCAGGCCTCGAAGGGCCGGGCCGGGTCATAGCGGCGGATATTGATCCAGGCCGCCGCATAGGTCTCCTGCAGCAGATCCCACGCATCCTGTTCGTCGCCGACATAGCGCCGGACGAAGCGGAACAGGGCCGTCTTGGTCTGCTGCATCAACGCGCCGAAGGCAGCCCGATCGCCGCCGGCGGCGCGCGCTGACAGGTTCGCTGGACTCTCCACCCGGAACGCTAGCCTTCGTCGGGCGCGAGAGCCGCCACGATGCGGTCGTCGAAGACCTCGGCCTGGGCAGGGGTCAGCACCGACCGCATCTCGAAGACGTGGGCTATCGTCTCCTTCTGAAGGGCGCCCATGGCGACGTGGAAATGGTCGACCGCGGCCTGAACCGGGGGACCGTCGCCGTCGCTCTGTTCGATCGCGCGCGCCAGCTCGAGGTTGGCCGCGCGGACATCGGCTTCGAGCGCGGGCCGACGCGCGGCGAACCGGGCCTCGACCGCCTCGATGCGCGTCAACTGGTCAGGCGACAGCTTGAGATCGAGGTGCACGATGTCGTGCAGGGACGGCGGCTCGCGCCGGCTCAGCACCCAGCTGGCGCTGATCCAGGTGCCCGCGCCGCTGGCGACGGCCGCCAGCACGGCCGTCAGGACGATCGCGCGCCAGCCGCGCATCACCGCCCGGTTTCCAGTCTCACCAGAGGCGACAGGCCCGCATCGACCGTGAAGATGGCCATCTCTCCGGGCGGGCTCGGCGCGGCGGCCGCGCCGACGCCGCCCGCCGTCAGACCGGTGGCGAGGGCCACGGCGACCGCGCCGAGACGGACCTGCGTGGCCAGTCTTTCGCCGCGAAGCGTCTCGACCCGGCTCCAGACCAGCGGTTCGAGCCCGTCGAGCGACCGGCCGATGGGCGTTATCGCGGACTCGGCCAGAATGTCATCCAGTTTAAGCGACATCGAACACTCTCCTTGCGCCCCTACATCCTACTACGGCCAAGACCGTGACATCCCTCGGGCGAGGGGGCGGACCTCGCGCTGCGTAGATAGCAGAAGGGACAGGAGTGGAGAGGGTTTATGACATCACGCGGATTTTTCCGGGCATTGGGACTCGCGCTCGCCTTGTCGGTGAGCGCGCCCGCGCTCGCGCACGAGGATCATGACGCCCCGGCGGTTCGCGGCCAGAGCGCCGCATCGACCGCCGAGGGGCCGCAATCGGACATGATGGCCATGCCCGGCATGGCGGCCGACATGGACCACGGGGCCATGATGGCGGACGAGGGTCCGAAACCCATGCCGCAGCGCCTGTACCGCTGGCTCGGCGCCATGCACCCGGCCGCGGTGCATTTTCCGATCGCCCTGTTCCTCGTCGCCGCCCTCCTCGAGATCGCCGCCCTGACCCTCCGGCGTCCGGTCCTGACCCAGGGCACGCGCGTCATCATCGCCTTGGCGGCCATCTCCGCGGTCGGCGCAGTGGCATTGGGCTGGTTCGCCATGGGGATGCCGGGACGGGACGACGCGACCCACGCCTCTCACAGATGGCTCGGCACTTCGATCGCCGCGCTGGGCCTCCTCAGCTGGTGGGCGAAGGAGCACTGGGTCCGCCGGCCGGGGCCCGGGCGCGAGAGAGTCTACATCGGCCTGTTGACGCTCACCGCCGTCGCCGTCGTGATCAACGGCCTCTTGGGCGGCATGCTGACCCACGGCATGAGACATCTGATGTTCTGAAGGCCGCGCCGTCGTTCAACCTTCTCGTTTTTTCACCCACGCCCGTCCGACACACCTTTCGCGGCCGGCAAACAGGAGCCTCGCCCACGATGTTTCGTTCAACCTTCGCCGGACTGGCGGTCGCCGCTCTCCTCGCCACCGCCTCGCAGGCCCAGACCGCGGACGAACAACAGGTCCGCGCCGTGGTCACCGCCTACAAGACCGCCATCGAGCGGATGGATGTGTCGCAGACGCCGGCCCTGTTCTGGTCCGACTCCGAAATCTTCGAGAACGGCGGCGTGGAGGGATCGTTCGCCTACTATCTTGAGCACCATCTGGGTCCTGAGTTCGACGATCTCGCCGGCTTCGACTTCCGGGACCACGAAATGAAGATCGAGGTCGATGGCGATACGGCCTTCGTGAGCGAGACCTACACCTATCACATCACCTTCAAGGATAGCGCGCGAGCCCCCATAGAACGCCGCGGCGCGGCGACCAGCGTCCTGCGCAAGCGAGGTGACGAGTGGAGGTTCGACATCTATCATTCTTCGGCGCGGCCCTTCCGTCCGGCGGCCTGAGCGCGACCGCGCGACGGTCAAGTGCCGTTTGTACATCGTTTTCTTGAGGTCTCATGGGATTCCAATCCATTCCACTCTCACGCCGCAGTCTCATCGCAATGGGAACGGGCGCCCTCGCGGTCGCAGCCTGCGCCCCGGTCGGTCGCGCGTCGAACGAGCTCGCCGTCTACAAGACGCCGACCTGCGCCTGTTGCACGGCCTGGGTGGATCACATGCGCGCCGCGGGCTTCGAGGCGCGGATCAGCGAGCTTCCCAGTCTCCGCTCGATCCGCAGCACCCAAGGCGTGCCCGAAGCCCTCGCGTCCTGTCACACCGCCCTCATCGAGGGCTATGTTCTGGAGGGCCATGTGCCGGCCGAGGACGTGCGACGGCTTTTGGCCGAGCGTCCTAAAGCCGTGGGCCTGGCGGTTCCGGCGATGCCCCTGGGGTCGCCGGGCATGGAGACGCCGGACGGCCAGCGCGAACCCTATGAGACCTTGCTGATTCTCGAAGGCGGCGGCACACGCGTCTTCGCGCGTCACGGCTAGTCGGTTTCGCGCCATGAAGGTTCTCAGGCTGTCGTCCCAGCTTCACAAATGGGTCGCGCTCGTGGTTGGGCTGCAGGTCCTGTTCTGGGTCGGCGGCGGCCTCGTCATGACCGTCATTCCAATCGAGACGGTGCGCAGCGAACATCGGGCGGCCGAATCCAAGTCCGGTCCCGTGGAGCTTGAAAGTCTGCCGACGCTCGCGGCCGTGGCCCGTCGCGCGGGCGTGGCCCCCGTCGAGGCGGAACTGCGCACGACGCCGCGCGGGCCCGCCTGGACTTTGAAACCGGCGGACGGAGAGCCCGTCGTCGTGTCTGCCGTCACTGGCCTTCCGTTCGGGCCGATGTCCGCTGGCGAGGCCTCGGCGTTCGCGCGGACGGGCTACAAAGGCGATGCGAGAGTGTCCGACGCCGTGCTGCTGGCCGCGGCCCCTCAGGAGACCGGCCGGACAGGACCGCTCTGGAGGGTCGATTTCGCCGACCGCGAACGGACGACCTTCTATCTGTCGCCGGCCACCGGAGAGGTCGTGACGCGCCGCTCGGGCGTCTGGCGGTTCTATGACTTCTTCTGGCGGCTCCACATCATGGACTGGAAGACCGGCGAGAACTTCAACCATCCGCTGATCATCGTCACGACCGTCCTCACCCTGAGCATCGTGATTACTGGGATCATCCTGCTGTGGATCCGCTTGGCGCGTGATCTGAAGGCTTTCCGGGCGTCTCGGCGGGCGGGCGGTCCGAGATGATGCGGCTCGCACCCGGTGTCACGCCCGGGCGCGGGCGCGTGTTCAGGTCAGGCGGTGAGAGATTTCGGTCAGGCCTCGCAGGTCGGAGCCGAAGCGCGCGATCGATCCCCGGTGCCGATCCAACTCCCCATAGGGCAGATATCGGACGTCCAGGTCCGAGATCCGGCTGAAAGCCGGCCGCTGGAGCTGGGCCCGGACATCGCCTTCCCGGCTGTCCGGCGCCACCAGAAAGAGACCGGCGGACGTGTGGAGTTCACCCGAGAGCGCCAGATCCAGCATGCGCACCACGCCGGAATAGATGGTGGTGGAGTGCTCGACTTCGAAGGCCGCCGCTACGCGATCCGGCGAGGCATCGAGCCAGAGGACGTCGATCAGACGGATCGACTCGGCGCCAGCGCCGTTCGCCAGCGCCGTCGGAAGTTGATCGAGACAGCCCTCGCCGAGACGCGCGCCGTCATGGAGCCGGCTCCGGTCGTTGGCGGCGATCCAGACCCGATAGCCGAGCGCGCGTCCCAGATCACGAAGCCAGGCCTGGATTTCCGTGTGCGTGCGATCCGTCTCGCGTTGCTGCGCCGACGCCTTCTCGAACTTCACCGCTTCCGCGCGGGCCTGGGCGAGCCGTTCCTCCCACCCCTGGCGCGAAAGCGCGTCACCGTCGGGGGGCGGCGCCGGATACCGCCCGGAGCCGACATCGAACAGGAATCCCGCGAGGGCGCCCAGATCGTTCGACAGAAGGTCACGATATCGGGCGTTCAGCGCCAGGAGGCCCTCCCGCATGGCCAGATAATGTTCCCAGCTGCCGAGCTTCACCTTCGAGCCGGTGATCGCGTTGTAACCGTTGACGATGGCGGTGTTGAACGGGGGCGCATGCGTGGGGTGCAGGAAATAGATCAGGTTGGCGACGGCCGGCCCGAGGCCCTTGATCTTGAGTTGATCGATCGTGCGGATGCCGGAGAGAAGCTCGTCGGCTGTGGAACAGCCGCTGCAATGATGCAGCAGGCGGCCGAAGGCGCGCTGGTTCGCCGGGTTCTCGTAGATGTCGGGGATCCTCAACTTGGGCTTCCACAGAAAGGCGTGGTCGGCGCCCTTGAAGATCTGTCGCTGCTCGGCGACGGAATGGACGATGGTCTCCAGGGACGAGCCGCGATAGGCGACACCGAAGCGGCCCGTCTCGATCTCCTCGACCACCTGGCCGATGCCCCGGCGGATCGACCGGAAATTCTTCAGCCGTTCATCCCACAGGAACCAGGTCTGGTAGGTCGCCGAGGGATCGTTACGCCATTGCGCGATGAGGTCTCGAAGTCTGTCCGGCACGCCATCCCCTCAGATCCTGAATCTTCCACCCCAGCGTAAGCGGGTCTGCGCTGAAGCGCCACCAGAGCGGCTGTTCTGCGGTCGATCGTGCTCCCGACGGACGGCGATGAAGGGCGTTCGTCATGGTCGCGACCGAAGCGGTCCGCGTGCCGTCCGGCTGGGTCGCGTATTGACTCGAAGGGCCTCGAAGCGCCTATCGTCGGCCGCCATGTGGAATATCGTCCGCGTCCTTCTGTTCGCCCTCGCGGTGGCCGGGTTCATCGGCCAGTCGTCGGCGCACGCCACTCCGGTTCAGGTGTTCGAGGCGACGGCGGCCATGCCGGAGGCCGACTGCGCCGAGATGATGGACATGACGGACGAAGCCGTCGACGACGCCGAAGGCCCGTGCAGCAAGATGACGCCGGATTGCATCGCCAAGAGGGGCTGCGCCGCCGTCGCCTCGCCGATGCCGCCCGCGCCGGCGTTCGAGCATCCGCTCGGATCGGGGGCGACATCGTTCGCCGAGGTCGATGTCGCGCTGGAAGGCGCGGGTCCGCTTCCGCTGAAGAGTCCGCCCAAACCGCTGTCGTAGACTGCTTTCGCTGATCGGAACGCCGCGCCCCGCTTTGCGGCGTCCGCCGATCGACTAAGGTCTGCGCCTGCGTCTCGCCGCGAGGTGGACGCGGCGGTTATCGAGATTTCTCATGATCATTCGCTTCGGCACGGCGTTTTCCGTCGTGCGCCGTCTCCCGGCGGTTCCCTTGCCGCGACGCTTGCGGCGGCCTTGCTGGCCGTGCCCCGTTGACCGGCCCTGGCCGCTGGCCGCACTCCTGGTGCTCGGACTCTGCGCCGCGCCGGCTCGTGCCGACCCCCAGACCTTCGACGAGACTCTGGCCCGCGCCGCCAGCGAGGCGCCGCGCCTGAGAGCCAGCGCTCTGGGCGTCGACGCGGCTCGGGCCGCCGCGCCCGCTGCCGGGCGCCTGCCGGACCCCCGGCTCTCCGTCGGTCTCGACGGATATCCGGTGAACGGGCCGTTCGCGGGGCAATTCGATGAAGACTTCACCATGCTCAGGATCGGCGTCGAGCAGGAAGTGCCCAGCCGCGCGCGTCGTCGCGCCGAGCGAGACATCGCCGAGGCGGCGATCGGCGTCGCCGGCGCTGAGGAGTCCGTCGCCCGACGAGAGGTCCGGGTCGCCGCGGGCCTCGCGTGGATCGACCTGTTCTATGCCGAACTCCGCTTTGCAGCGCTGGACGAGCTGCTGGCGACGTTGCAACCCCTCTGGGACGCCGCCCCGGCCGGAGTCGTGTCCGGCGCCTATCGGCCCGCCAACGCTCTCGGTCCCGTTCAGCTCAAGGCGGATCTTGACGATCGCCGCAGCAGTCTCGCCGCCGACATCGAGAAGGCGCGAGCCGAACTGGCCCGGTGGACGGGCGACGCCGATCCCGAGACGGTCGGACCGCCGCCGCAGGACGATCTCGACCTGGTCGCCTTACAGAGCGGCATCGCCCAGCTGCCGACCGTGCGGGCCTATGGAGCCGCCGCGCGCCGCGCCGAAGCCGAGGTCGATCTGGCCCGCGCCGGACGCCGGCCGGACTGGTCGTTCCAAGCCAGCTATGCCCGCCGCGATGAGCGGTTCGGCGATCTGTTCTCCGTCGGAGCGAGCGTGCGGCTGCCGATCTTTCCCGGTCGGAGGCAGGATCCGGTCATCGCCGCGCGCGCCGCTGATGCGCTGCGGGTCTCCGCCGAGCGTGAGGACGCTGAGCGCGTGTTGACCGCGTCGCTGCGAAGCGCCCTGGCGGAATACGTGACCGCTCACGATCAATGGATCCGGTCGCGCGACGTCGTTCTGCCCAGTGTCCTTCAGCGTTCCGATCTCGAAACCGCGAGCTATGCGGCGGGCCGGGCGGGCATCGTTGAAGTTCTCGAAGCCTTCACCGCCGTGGCCAACGCCCGGCTCGACGCGCTCGATCGCGAGGCCGCCGTGAAGCGTCAGGTGGTCGAGATCACTCTCACCTATGGGAACGACGACCGATGAACGCCCTTCGCAACAAACGCCTGGGCGTCGCCATGGGCGCGCTTCTTTTGGTCGGGGTCGGCGTCGGGGCAGGCATCGTCGTCGCTCCACGCCTGGATGGGGCCGGCGGCGAGACCGCCGAGGGGGCAGGGGAGCGCGAGATCCTCTACTGGTACGATCCCATGGTTCCGAACGAACGATATCCGGGGCCTGGAAAATCGTCGATGAACATGGACACCATCCCCAAGTATGCCGATGAGGGGGGAAGTAGCGCCACCCCCGGCGTCCGGATCGATCCGGCGCTGGCCCAGAATCTGGGGGTCCGATATGCCACGGCCCGCCGTGGCGACCTGGAGGGCGATCTCAGCGCCACGGCGATCATAGGTTACAACGAACGCGACATCGCTGTGGTCCAGTCGCGCGCGGACGGCTTCGTCCAGCGCGTCTACAACCGCGCGCCGGGCGACGTGGTCGCCGCGGGCGCCCCTCTGGTCGATCTGCTCATTCCGTCCTGGGGCGGAGCCCAGACCGAATATCTCGCCGTGCGACGCACCGGCAATACGCCCCTGATCCAGGCGGCGCGGCAGCGACTGGTGCTGTTGGGCATGTCCGAGGGCGTAATCGCTTCTGTGGAACGCAGCGGGCGGGCGCGGAACACGATCACGATCTCGACGCCCACTGGCGGCGTGATCAAGACGCTGAGCGTGCGCGCCGGCATGAGCGTCGCCCAGGGCATGACCCTGGCCGAGATCAACGGCCTGTCGACCGTCTGGGTCAACGCCGCCATCCCGGAGGCGCTCGCGAACCAGCTGAGAGCCGGGCAGTCCGTCGAGGTGGCCCTGGCCGCGTTCCCGGGCGAGCGGTTCACGGGTCGCCTGACCGCCCTGTTGCCGGAGCTCGTCGGCGACAGTCGCACGATCACCGCGCGGATCGAAATGGCCAATCGGGGAGGGCGTCTCAGGCCGGGCATGTTCGGCCGGATCACCTTCGGCGGCGGTTCGACTTCGGCTCTGCTCGTGCCGACCGAGGCGGTGATCCGGACCGGAGAACGTGACATCGTCATGCTCGCCCTGCCGGAGGGCCGCTATCAACCGGCCGAGGTCCGCATCGGACGGGAAGCCGGCGGACAGACCGAGATCCTCGCCGGTCTCAGGGAAGGCGAACGAATCGTCGCGTCGGGGCAGTTCCTGATCGATTCCGAAGCCAGCTTGTCAGGCGTCACGGCGCGGCCGATCGGCCAAACTTCCGGACCCGCACGCGCCCCGGCGTCGCCGACGGCCGGCCGGCCCGCCGCCGCCCAGACGGGCGCATCCATGGCCGCGCCCGCGCCGCGCGAGAGGTCGGGGCAATGATCGCCGCGATCATACGCGCCTCGGTCAAGGGACGTTTTCTCGTCCTTATGGCCGCGCTCGCTCTGCTGGCCGCCGGCCTGTTTGCGGTTCGCAGCACGCCGATCGACGCCCTGCCGGACCTGTCGGACGTACAGGTCATCATCCGCACCAGCTATCCGGGGCAGGCCCCCCAGATCGTCGAGAACCAGGTCACCTATCCTCTGGCGACCACCATGCTGTCGGTGCCCGGCGCGCGAACGGTTCGGGGCTACTCCTTCTTCGGCGACAGCTTCGTCTATGTGCTGTTCGAGGATGGGACGGACCTCTACTGGGCCCGTTCCCGGGTCCTCGAATATCTGAGCCAGGTGCAGGCGCGACTTCCCGCGACCGCCCAACCGGCACTTGGTCCGGACGCCACCGGCGTAGGCTGGGTTTATGAGTACGCCTTGGTCGACCGCAGTGGCCGAAACGATCTGGCCCAGTTGCGCAGTCTGCAGGACTGGTTCCTCCGCTATGAGTTGAAGACCGTGCCGGGTGTTGCCGAAGTCGCCAGTCTGGGCGGCATGGTGCGGCAATACCAGGTGGTGCTCGACCCCGTCAGGCTCGCGTCCTACGGCGTCACCCATCAGGTGGTGGTCGAAGCTCTCCAGCGCGCCAACGGCGAGACGGGCGGCTCGGTGCTCCAGCTCGCCGAGGCCGAATACATGGTGCGCGCCAACGGCTATCTGACCGAGCTCGACGACTTCCGGGCCGTGCCGCTCCGCACGGCGGCTGGAGGCGTGCCGATCAGCCTCGGGGACGTCGCGACCATCCAGATCGGCCCGGAGATGCGGCGCGGCATAGCGGAGCTGAATGGCGAAGGCGAGGTCGCCGGCGGCGTCGTCATCCTGCGATCCGGCGCAAACGCCCGCGCCACGATCGCGGCTGTCGCCGAGAAACTCCAGACGCTCAAAGCCGGATTGCCGCCGGGGGTCGAAGTGGTGACGACCTACGATCGCTCGCAGCTCATCGACCGGGCGATCGACAATCTGAGCGGCAAGTTGATCGAGGAGTTCATTGTCGTCGCCCTGGTCTGCGGCCTGTTCCTCTGGCACGCCCGGTCGGCGTTGGTCGCCATCCTGACCCTGCCGCTGGGCGTGCTGGCGGCCTTCCTGATCATGAATCTTCAGGGCGTGAACGCCAACATCATGTCGCTGGGCGGCATCGCCATCGCCATCGGGGCCATGGTCGACGCGGCAGTGGTCATGATCGAGAATGCCCACAAACACATCGAGCGATGGGAGCACGATCACCCCGACAAGAAGCTGGCGGGCGAGGAACGGTGGAAGGTCATCACCGAGGCGGCCGTGGAGGTCGGACCGGCGCTGTTCCTTAGTCTGCTGATCATCACCCTGTCGTTCATTCCGGTGTTCAGCCTCCAGGCCCAGGAGGGTCGGCTGTTCGCGCCGCTGGCCTTCACCAAGAGCTACGCCATGGCGGCCGCGGCGATCCTGTCGATCACCCTCGTGCCGGTTCTGATGGGCTATCTGATCCGGGGACGGATACCGGCCGAGCAGAGCAACCCGATCAACCGCTGGCTGACCCACATCTATCGGGGGCCGCTCGACTGGGTGCTGCGTCACCCAAGGAAAACTCTCTTGGTCGCCTTGCTGGTCTTCGCCACTACGGCCTGGCCTCTCAGCCAGCTCGGCGGCGAATTCATGCCGGCGATGGACGAGGGCGACCTGCTCTATATGCCTTCGGCCCAGCCGGGCCTCTCTGCGGCCAAGGCCGCGGAACTGCTGCAGCAGACGGACCGCATGATCCGCACGGTGCCGGAAGTGGCGACCGTGTTCGGCAAGGCCGGCCGGGCGGAAACCGCGACGGATCCGGCTCCGCTGGAAATGTTCGAGACCACCATCCAGTTCAAACCGCGCGATGAATGGCGCCCCGGCATGACGCCGGAGAAGCTGGTCGAGGAGCTCGACCGCGCGGTCCAGGTTCCGGGGTTGTCCAATGTCTGGGTTCCTCCCATCCGCAATCGCATCGACATGCTGGCGACGGGGATCAAGAGCCCCGTCGGCGTCAAGGTGTCCGGCGCCGACCTCGGTCAGATCGACCGCGTCGCTGCCGAGGTCGCCGAGGTCGCCCAATCCATAACGGGCGTGAGCTCGGCGCTGGCCGAGCGTCTGACGGGCGGCCGCTACGTCGATATCGACATCGACCGCGACGCGGCGGGGCGTTACGGTCTCAACATCGCCGATGTGCAGTCGATCGTCTCAGGCGCGATCGGCGGCGAAACCATCGGCCAGACCGTGGAGGGCGTGGCGCGCTATCCCATCAGCGTGCGCTATCCGCGCGAGTTGAGGGACAGCGTGGAACAACTGCGAGCCCTGCCGATCCTGACGCCTTCAGGCCAGCAGATCACCCTGGGCGCCGTCGCCGATCTGCGGATCGCCGACGGGCCGCCAATGCTGAAGTCCGAGAACGGCCGGCCGACCACCTGGGTCTATGTCGATGTGCGGGGACGCGACCTGGCCTCGGTCGTCGCGGATCTGCGTCGCGCCGTGGCCCGTGCCGTCACCCCCACGCCTGGCGTGAGCATCGCCTACTCGGGCCAGTTCGAATATCTCGAACGGGCGACCGCGCGGCTCAGGATCGTGGTCCCGGCCACGCTGGCGATCATCTTCGTCCTGCTCTACCTGACGTTCGGGCGCTTCGACGAAGCCCTGCTGATCATGGCCACCCTGCCGTTCGCCCTGACCGGGGGGATCTGGCTGCTCTATCTGCTCGGCTTTCACCAGTCCGTCGCCACCGGCGTCGGCTTCATCGCCCTGGCCGGCCTCTCGGCCGAGTTCGGCGTGGTGATGCTGATCTATCTGAAGCAAGCTTTGAAAGATCGCGGAGCCGACCCCGATCGCGGACAGGTCCAAGAGGCCGTTCGCGAAGGCGCCCTGCTGCGGGTCCGGCCCAAGGCCATGACGGTCGCCGTTGTCCTGGCGGGCCTGTTTCCGATTCTGATCGGCCACGGCGCGGGCTCGGAAGTGATGAGCCGGATCGCCGCGCCGGTGATCGGAGGCATGATCACCGCGCCTTTGCTCTCGATGCTCGTTATACCGGCGGGCTACCTTCTCCTCAGGCGCCGCAAGGCCCGTTCAACCCCCCCAAACCAAGGAGCGACCCCATGACCCGAACCCTTGTTTCACTCGCCGGCGCGGCCATGATGCTTTCGGCCTGCGGCCAACCCGCGGACCCGGCCGCCGAACCGGCCGCTGCCGCGCCCGTCGACACGGCTTCCGCGGCCGGCGCGGCGGACACGGCGACGTCCCCCGCTGCGGGCTCCAGATCCGGCAGCGGCGCAGGCGTGGTCACCGCCGTGGATACGGCGGCCGGCACCGTGACGATCAATCACGAGGCTATTCCGGCGGTCGGCTGGCCAGCCATGACGATGAGCTTTACGGCAGACCCCGCCGTGGCACAGCAAGCCGCTGTCGGGGATCGCGTCCAGTTCGACCTGACCGTTCAGGGCAACGCGGGTGAAGTCACCGCCATTCGCCCGGAATAGCCGGACCCGCCTTCACCGTTCGTGCGGGGCGTTGTCAGCGCACGCACGGTGAAGGCGGTGCTCCATCAACGGCTCGACGGAGTGATCGTGCCAACCGCCTCCCGGCACGCCTCTTCGCAGCGGCGGCAGGCCTCGGCGCAGATGCGGCAATGTTCATGCATGTCCGCGTGTTTGTCGCACTCCGCGGCGCAGGCCGCGCAGGTGTCGGCGCAAACCTCGAGCTGGCCCTTGATGACCGCCTCGTTGCTCCCCGTACGGCGCGCGCCGACCGCGCCGGCGGCCGCGCAGACGTCGGCGCAGTCGAGGTTGAGCCGAATGCATTGGACGAGATCGGCGACCATGGCTTCGCCGAGACAGGCGTCGGCGCAGATGCGGCAGGTCGCGGCGCACTCGTAGGCCGCCTCGACGGCGCGGATCAGTGCGTCGTTGGTCGAGCCTTTGACGTGAGGGTGGGCGCTGATCATGGACTGGATATGCATGGGATTCTCCGATGGCGGACTTGGTCAACCCGCCGGAACGGCCGCTGTTCCCCGGTGACCGCGTACGCCGTGAAACGTGAACGGTGTGCATCCCTGAGCGGGCAGCTGGGCCGGGATCAAGGTGTCCGGCCATGTTCCTAAGGGACTATCTGCGGTCGGCAAGCGCCCCATCCTCCACCCGAGTACGCCACGCCAGAAGCATAGCGTTCGCGCTGCTCCACGCGACGGCGATCCAGACCTGGCCGACCGCCAGCGGCAGGACGAGGATTTCGAGGGACGCGATCACATAGTTGGGGTGACGAACGAACCGGTAGGGACCCCGTCTGTTCAACGGCGCGCCGAGCAGGGTGATGATCCGTGTGGTCCAGAAGCGTCCGAGCGTCGCGATGACCCAGAGTCGCCCGAACTGCAGCACCACGTAGAACGCAAGCCAGGCGGGATGCGGAACTGTCGCCGGCGGCGTGGCGAGTGCGATGGCCGCCAGCCAGCTGGCGTGCAGTGCGATGAACAGGGGATAATGGCGGGCGCCGACTTCGACCGCGCCCAGTGCGATCAGCCGCCGGGTGTTGCGATTCGCCAGCCAAAGCTCCCAAAGGCGCTGGATCGCCACCAGGCCGATCACCAGCCACAGCCACATCAGGGGTGCACCAGCATCAGGCCGGCGGTGAAGCCGGGGCCGAGGGCGGTGAGCAGGAGAGGCCCTTCCACTCCGTCGTCGAGCATGGCCTTCAGGACGAACAGCACCGTCGCGGCGCTCATGTTGCCGTGGGCGCGGACCTCTCGCGTGTGGCCGAGCGTCCCTTCGGTCAATTCGAAGCAGGTCTCCAGCGCGTCGATCACCTTGGCTCCGCCGGGATGGCAGACGAAACCGCCGACATCCTTCGCCGTCATTCCATTATCGGCGAGGAACTGCGTCGCCACTGGCCGGAAGTCCTCCTGAACGAGGGTCGGGATGTCTCGACTGAAGACGACCTTGAGCCCGTCGTCCGCCACGCCCCAGCCCATGACATCCAAGCTGTCAGGCCAGGTGTGTTCGCGACTGGCGCCGAGAGCGGGCCCTTTGGCGTCGTCACGACAACTGATCACCGCGGCGGCCGCACCATCGCCGAACAAGGCCGTCGCGACGAGGTTCGATTTGGATCGGTCCTGGGCCCGGAAGGTGAGGGCGCAAAGTTCGACCACAAGCAGAAGCACGCGCTCGTCCGGATGGGCCATCGCGATGTCGGCGGCGTGCGCGAGTCCGACCACGCCCCCGGCGCATCCGAGGCCGAAGACAGGCAGACGCCTTACGTCGGGCCGGAAAGGCATCACCGTCATCAGCCGGGCGTCCAGCGCAGGCGTGGCTATGCCGGTCGTGCAGACGACGACAACCGCGTCGATATCCTTGGCCGTCAACTCCGCCTCGGCCAGCGCCTTGCCCGCGGCTTCGGCCAGCACGGCGACCGCGTTCTCAAGGAACAGATCATTTCGTTCGGAGAAGCTGTGGGGCTTCAGATACCACTCGATCGGGACGCAGGAGTGCCGTGTCTCGATCAGGGCGTTCCTGTAGATCGGAGCCAGACGTTCGAAGCCGCCATGAGTGGTGGCGAACATCTCGGCGCCGTTCGCTGCCACATCCTCCTGTTTCAACGTGAATGGCGGCCAGGCCAGGGCGAGGGCCTGCAGCCGAGGGCGAGTGTGTGGCAAGCGACGCTCCAGCGTTCGGGAACCCACAAACACGACGCCTGCCGGTCAGTTTCAAAGCGCCGGCGAACAGACGAGGTTCCTGTGACCCGCAGTCCATATACACGCCTTGAACACGACTTCGCCGGATCAGTTAAGGTCGCGCACCAGGCGCCGGCTTCCTGGTCCTCGCCGGCGGGTGCGCTGCTGGAGCGATGCCCGGATTCCTTGTCTGTCCCGCCCAGGATCCGGACGCGCTGGCCCGTTCGCATGCTGACCTAAACGACGACGATCCTTATCTGTCCGAGGGACAACCCGGGGAGGGATGCGCCACGCGCAACCGTTCGTGATCGACGGGCGGCGTCGTCGGTGGCCTTCAACGAGCAACTTGAAGCCTTGATCTTCTCCAGAGTTCCAGAATAATCGAAATATGGAATCAACGGCAGCAGTTCTCGCTCTTTCGGCCTTCGCTCAATCGACTCGAATGGAGGCGTTCCGTCTGCTGGTTCGACACGAGCCCTTGGGGCTGCCGGCGGGCGAGATCGCCGATCAGCTGGCGATCCCGGCCAACACCATGTCGGCGCATCTGGGCGTGCTGTCCCGCGCCGGTCTGGTCAGCTCGGAGCGCCGAAGCCGGTCCATCGTCTATCGCGCCGATCTGGATAGGCTGCGCGAGCTGGTCCTGTTCCTGTTGAAGGACTGCTGCGGAGGGCGCGCGGACCTGTGCGAGCCGCTTCTGCGAGAACTCGCGCCCTGCCGCGACTGAGGATCATCCATGGACGTCATCATCTACCACAACCCCGCGTGCGGGACCTCGCGCAACGCCCTTGAACTGATCCGGCATACAGGGGTCGAGCCGCACGTGATCGAGTATCTGAAGACCCCGCCGTCGCGAGAGAGGATCGCCGACTTGGCCGCGCGGACCGGCGGCTCGCTGCGGGACCTGCTGCGCGAGAAGGGCACGCCCTTCGCGGAGCTGGGGCTGGCCGAAGCGCTGTCTGACGACCAGCTGCTGGGCGCCGTGGAGGTCCATCCCATTCTGCTGAACCGGCCGATCGTCGTCTCGCCTCTGGGCGTGAAATTGTGCCGTCCCTCGGAGGCGGTTCTGGACCTGCTTCCGGCCGAAAACCTGAAGCCATTCGCCAAGGAGGACGGCGAGGTCGTCATCGACGCCGACGGGAAAAGGGTCCGCTGATGGTCGACACGCCCGTCGTCGACACGCCGCGTGAGGCCCCCGGTCGTCTGTCCTTCCTGGACCGCTGGCTGACGCTGTGGATCTTCGTCGCCATGGCGGCGGGCGTGGCGCTGGGGACCCTCGTTCCGGGTCTGCCCGGCTGGGTCGACAGCCTCTCGGTGGGGACGACCAACATCCCCATCGCCATCGGCCTGATCCTGATGATGTACCCGCCGCTGGCCAAGGTCAGGTACGAGGCCCTGCCCCAGGTGTTCGCCGACAAGCGGGTGCTGGTCCTGTCCCTGGTCCAGAACTGGGTGATCGGGCCCATCCTGATGTTCGCCCTCGCCGTGATCTGCCTCAGGGATCAGCCGGAGTACATGACCGGGGTCATCCTGATCGGGCTGGCGCGCTGCATCGCCATGGTGCTGGTGTGGAACCAGCTCGCGCGGGGCGACAACCATTATGTCGCCGGCCTGGTGGCCTTCAATTCCCTGTTCCAGATCGCCTTCTTCAGCGTCTACGCGTGGATTTTCCTCGCCGCCCTGCCGCCGCTGTTCGGCCTGGAGAGCAGCGTCGTGGACGTCGGCGTCTGGACGATCGCGGCGGCGGTGCTGGTCTATCTGGGCCTGCCGTTCCTCGGCGGTTTCCTGACCCGCCGCGTGCTGATCGCGCGCAAGGGGGCGGACTGGTACGAGACCCGGTTCCTGCCGCGCATCGGCCCGCTGACCCTCATCGCGCTGCTGTTCACCATCGTGGCCATGTTCAGCCTCAAGGGCGGCGAGGTGGTCGCCCTGCCGCTCGACGCCCTGCGCATCGCGATTCCGCTGACCATCTACTTCCTGGTCATGTTCGTGATCAGCTTCCTGATGGGCAAGCTGATCGCAGCCGACTACCCGCGCACCACCGCCTTGGGCTTCACCGCCGCCTCCAACAATTTCGAACTGGCCATCGCCGTCGCGATCGCCGCCTTCGGCCTGGCCTCGCCGGTCGCCTTCGCGGCCGTGATCGGCCCGCGGGTGGAGGTGCCGGTCCTGATCCTGCTGGTGTCGGTCGCCCTGTGGATGGGCCGGCGCTGGTTCCCGGACACCGTCCCGCCTGCGGACGCCGGGTGATGGTGGTCCTTAATCTGATCGAGCCGACTGACGCCGGCCTGATCGCCGCGCTGCGGGCCGAAGGCCTGCCCGCGCCCGACGTTGGCCGCTACTTCAGCGCTGATCACTACAGCGCCGTCGTCGGCTACGTCGGGCTGGAAGGGGAGGGGCGCGACCTGCTGCTCCGCTCGCTCGTTGTGCTCGCCGATCGGAAGGCGCGCGGCTTGGGAGCCCGGGTGCTGGCCGCGACCGAGGTCGTCGCCGGCGACCTGGGCGCCGCACGCCTGCATCTGCTCACCACGACGGCCGAGCCCTTCTTCGCCCGGAACGGCTACCGGGCCGCGAGCCGCCAGTCGGCGCCGGAGGCGATCCGGCGGACCCGCGAGTTCGCGGGGCTCTGCCCGGCGTCGGCGGCCTATCTGACCAAGGACCTCTGATGACCTTCGCCCGCCTGCGCCCGCTGCCCGATCCGGATCATCTGCCGGCCCTGGACAAGGCCTATCTCTCGGCCGATCCCGCCCGCGATCTGGGGCCGCATGACCATTCGCCCCGGATCCTGCTCCTCTACGGATCGCTGCGTGAACGGTCCTATTCGCGCTTCTGCGTCGAGGAGGCGGCCCGCCTGCTGCAATGGATGGGATGCGAAACCCGCATCTTCGACCCGTCCGACCTGCCCCTTCCGGGGTCGCCCGGCGATGACGATCACCCCGCGGTGCGCGAACTGCGCGAGCACGCTCTGTGGTCCGAGGGCATGGTCTGGTGCAGCCCGGAACGGCACGGCCAGGTCTCGGGCCTGTTGAAGCTGCAGATCGACCATCTGCCCCTGAGCATGGGCGGCGTGCGCCCGACCCAGGGCCGAACCCTGGCCGTCATGCAGGTCTCCGGCGGCTCCCAGAGCTTCAACGCCGTCAACACGCTGCGCCTTCTGGGCCGCTGGATGCGGATGGTCACCATCCCGAACCAGTCGAGCGTGGCCAAGGCTTTCCAGGAGTTCGACGAGGCCGGGCGGATGAAGCCCTCCGCCTACTATGAGCGCCTCGTCGATGTGATGGAGGAACTGGTGCGCTTCACCATCCTGGTGCGCCCGCACTCGACGCAGCTGGTGGACCGCTACTCCGAGCGCAAGGCGGCCGGAATTCCCATCGACGCCGCAGCCGACCTGTCTTCCATCGCTATCGCCGCCCGGTAGCACACCCATCTAATGGAAGATTTTTGGCGCGGGACGGGCGCGCGAAGACCAGGGCGCTAGCCTCCCAACGCCTCAATGACCGGACAACGGCTGGTCTCTGGGTTGCGGCAGTCCGCCGCCGCCTTCTGGAGCACGCCGCGCAGGCGCTGCAGATCCGCGATGCGAGCGTCGATGCTCGCCACATGTTCCCGCGCCATGTCGCGGACCTCACAACAGGCCTGAACCCCCGGCTCGCTCAAGGCGATGAGGCGGCGGATCGCGTCGAGCCCGAAACCAAGCTCCCGGGACCGTCGGATAAACCGCAAACGCTGCAAGTGTTCGAAGAGGTAGCTGCGGTGACCGCCATCGGTTCTCGGCGGCGCCGGCATCAGGCCGATGCGCTCATAATAGCGGACCGTCTCGAGATTGGCGCCAGCACTCTTCGCCAGTCGGCCAATGGTCATCCTCCGAGTCGACATATCCCTTGATCCTGTAGCGGCTACGGGTTGTAGCCATTAGCAGTACCCTGACAGGAGACTCCATGGCGACCGACTCCAAATCACCCCGCATTCCGCCCGTGGCTGCCAGCGCGGCAGCCGCTGTCGGCGGCCTGGCTTCGGTTTTCGCTTGGGCTGCCTGTTGCGTGCTGCCGCTCGCTTTGTCGGTGGCCGGCCTGTCTTTTGCTGGCGTGGCTGTCATCGCCGGCGCGCGACACTGGATAACGGTCGTGGCCGTTGCGGTCCTTGTTGGCGGCTGGCTGGCACACTGGCGCCGCCTCCGCGCCTGCCGCAGGGACGGGGCGTGTCGGCGGCCGTCACGATTGTCCGTCGTGTTGTTGATGGCCGCAACGGTTCTGGTTGGCCTGTCTCTGGTTTGGGAGCCCCTTATCGAACCTTGGGCCATGCCCCTGCTGGCGGCTCAGCGATGAACTTCGCCGTAAAACTTTGCTCGACGTTGACTTGTCCGCATTGCGGTCATGTCGCAGTCGAGACCATGCCCACCGACGCTTGCATCTGGTTCTACGACTGCCTCGGCTGCGGCGCGCAGTTGAAGCCCAAACCGGGCGACTGCTGCGTCTTCTGCTCTTACGCCGATGTGCCGTGTCCGCCGATCCAGATCGACGGCAAGGGCTGCTGCGACTAGGCTTCGTAGGGCCTGAGGCCTCAGAGGAGGATTGTCGACGACCCTGGTGATCGGATTGGGGTTGACGGTACAGAGGCGCCGTGTTGCCCCCGGTCGCTGGCGACAGGACTCTCGGGGCCTCAGTCTCGAAGAGCTGACAGCCGTCGAGGTGACCTCGGTGTCTCGGCAGCTGCGGTCTACGTGATTTCGGCGGAGGACATCCGCCGCTTGGGCGCAGTGAGCCTGCCCGAGGTGCTGTGCCTCGCCTCCAGCCCGGACGAGCGGCACCCAATTTCTGATCGGCGTCTTGGGTCTTCGCTGTCGTCAGATCGTGCGATGCCGCGCGCTATCGAGCCGTTCCTCTCTGCGAGAAGCCGGTGACCGTCTCGGGCATCACGGACGCCTTAATCAACTAAGTTCAGGCATAGCAATGTGCCTGGCCTGGGCAGGCGAACTACTCGAAGTGATTCAGCGTCGTCTATTCTGGTCTAGGCCCAGAGCCGGTCAGACTGAACGTGCGGGTGTAGCCGAGACCGGAGCGACGTCTGCGCCCCGCCGGGCTCACCTCTGTCGAAGTTCAACTGCGATCAGCGCGTATGGAGCACCCGGCGCAGGAATCGGGAGGCCCTCGCCGAGCCGAAGTCCCTGGCCGCTTGGGCCAATCGATCGGGATTCAACGCACGGGCCCGCTCGAGCACCCGGGGCACAAGGTCGGTCCGGTCCTCGGCGAGCCGATGCGTGCTCAGAAGAAGAGCGACAAGCAAAACCTCCGCGTTCAGACGACTGGGGACGGATGGCGTCCTGCGGAAGTCATAGGTTAGGCCGCCGAGCTCGAACCGGCCCTGGCGCCGGAGATTGTAGACGATCGATTCATTGTAGAGCTGTGTCGTCCCGACCCCGAGGCCGTTGAACGCGCTCGGGGACATCATCAGAAAGCGGTCGTCCTTGAGGAAGGCCTTGATCAGCTTCTCCGGCCTTGCGGGCGCCCTGCCGAACCGGCTCTGGCGCGGCGCCATGTAGAGGCCGTGGGAAACCTTTTCCAGATGGCCCTCGACCACGAGCCGACGCACATGGCGATCAAGGGCGCTGGACCCCTTCGCGAGGTCCCGACGACGATAGACCTCGCCGGGTCGCAGCTGCCTCCTGAGGTCATCGAGAGCCGACATGCCGCCGCCGACCCTAGAAGGGCACCAGGCCCCGGAGCACCGGGCGCGCCCAGTCCGGAAGCGGGGGCGAAAGGGTGATCCTGGCCCCCGCCTTTTCACAGAATGGGCGGAGAAGGGCAGGGGCGCCGTGAGTGTTGTCGAACAGGACCGCCAGATCGGCCTGTTCAAGCGCTTGGGGCAGCAGGTCCAGCGTCCGGACATAGCGCTGACGTATGCGATCTTCAGGCACGTCGTGACCACCCAGCAGGACTCTCTGGGCGACGCGCGCCACGTTCAGAGAGGGGGATTCCGTCGCAACGAAATAGAGAGCGGTTCGAAACCCACGCGTCTTGGCCTCCCGCAGAACCTCGATCTTGGACGGATGAGACATCACGGTCTCGAACGAGAAGCTTCGTCCGGCCTCAAGGCAAGCCTGCCGCTCATCGGCGGCGATCTGCTGCGCTTCACGGACGCGCGCGCCATAGGCGCCTTCCAGCGTCTTGGCGATCTCGTCGGGATTCACATAGTGGCCGAGATCGACCCCGTCCGCCCTCAACTGGTTCGTCAGGGTCGTCTTGCCGGACCCGTTTGGCCCCGCGATCATCAGGACGAACGGCGGCTCAGAGGCCAAGCCGGCGTCGCACTTCAATCTGGAGGTCGGCGGCTCCGAAAAGCGGCGTGACGGCTGCGCCTTTCACGGCTGCTCCGGCCTTCGCACGGTTTGCGGTGGGTAGAGGTGAGCCTCGCCTTGCAGTGGGAGAGTAGGCGACGCGCGCGTGCTCGGAGCAGTAGACGCCTTCGGATGCCCGACGACCGCAGAAGGTGAACTCGCGTGAAGACGGATCACCGATCGGCCACTTGCACATGTGGGCGCCGAGGGTGAGCACCGTAGCGGTGCCGTCCGCCACTTCCATTAGTCGGACGCGGGCCGAGGCCGGGCGGGTTGATGGCCGTCCGCCGGACAGGCCCAGCTGATGCACCTTGCCGATGACGTCATTTCGGGTGATCCCACCGAGCCGCATCGCGATCTGGGTGGCGCTCAATCCGTCGAGCCAGAGCGTCTTCAGCAGATCGAGCCGTGCGTCGTCCCACGGCGGCGGGGTCGCAGGTTCGGCTTCAAACGCAGCAAGAGGAACGTCGGCGCGCTTCGCCTCATCGGCGGCGGCGCGGGACGCTCGGGCCCCGGCTTCGACGAGGTCTTCGAAACTCAGATCGAAAGGCGTTGGTGCCATGCGATTCATATAGCGAATATAGGGGCCGATCGATAGGGCGTCACTGCCGCGTCGCGGAAACAGAATGTGCCGTCGATTTCAAGGTCGCGCCGTGATCACGTCTGATCGAGCACCAGTCCAGGGCGACCATCACCGCGTCATCACTTGAAGACGGCAGCGGGATAGACACGCCCGGCGACCGGTCGGATGCGGATCGCCGCTTCCATCGCGCCGATGGTCAGGCGACAAGCCCGTATGAACGATATCCCGGCACGCCAGAACAGACCCGAGAATCTCCAGCTGATGCGGGCGCGCCAGGAGATGTTCCACCGCGCTAAGCTCATCTTTATCCTCCAGCTGATCCTGACCGTCTTTCTGCCGGTGGTCGGAGCGGCCACAGGTCTGTTCGTCGAGGAAGCGCGTTCGGGCGTGGCGGCATTCAGCCTCGTAGTCACCTTGCTGGACATCACTATTCTGGATCGCGCCCAGCGCCGTTTCGTGCGGAGCGGCGCAAAAATCGCCGAATGCTTCGACTGCTCCGTGCTGCAATTGCCTTGGAACGGCTTGAGCGCAGGAAGACGTATCGATCCTGAGATCATAGAGGCTGCAGCAGAAGCCTGGTCGAAACGCCACAGCGACAAAGGCATCCTTGACTGGTACCCGGCCGAAGTCGGCAGCACGAGTCTGGAAGCCGGGCGGTTGCTCTGTCAGCGCAGCAGTCTCTGGTACGATGTCACCCTTCGGCGCTTCAACGGCTCGATTGCCCTGGTGCTGGCGATCGGCATCCCAACCGCCTTTCTCATTGCCTGCTGGGTCGTCCGGCTGCCGCTGAGCGACGTCGCCGTGACCTGGATGCCAGTGGCCCCGGTGCTGGTCTGGTCCGTTCGGGAGCACTTCAGACAGAAAGACACGGCCGAAAGCCAGGACCAGACGAAGAGCGAACTGGAGTCTGTTCTGGCGAGGGTGGAGGCGGAGGCGATTTCAGCAGACGACGCCCGCGACGCCAGCCGCAATATTCAGAACGCCCTATATGCGCGTCGGGTGTCCAGTCCTCTGGTCATGCCGGGCCTCTATGAGGCCCGGCGCGCCTACCTGGAAAGACATATGAAAGCCGGCGTCGCTGCGAGGCTGCGCGCCGCCGGCTCTACACCCGACTGATTAGGCCGCCGGGAAGAAGTCGCCGAAGACGCCTTTCCAAATCCGCACGGCCTCTGTCTCGCTGCCCTGCGCCTCGGCACGATAGGCGCGCGTTGCGGCCATCTCGGCGTCTCTCAACGTCTGGCGAGCCACGGCGCATTTGGCGGCCGTCATCTCGTCGGATACCGGCGGCCCCAGTCTCGCCGGATCGCTCCAGGTGTCGTCGATGCTGGCCGCAGCGGCGGCGAAGAATCGCCGGGCTTCGTCGGGGAAGCTGTTGAACGGACCGTCAACCAGATCGAGGGCCATGACTTCGACAAGGAAGGACGGTTGGATCGGCTTGCCGTTGGCCCGGTTCCAGCTTTTCAGCATCTTTACGAGCGGCACCCAATTTCCGCTCAGCGTCTTGTTCTTCGCCGTCGTCAGGTCGTTGTGGGTCGCGGGGTTCGTCTTGATCCACTTGCCGAGATCCTCGTCGGGAATCTCGTAATCCGATCCCGACTGGAACGCCGGGACGACGTCCAGGCTGACGACCTTGCCTTCCTCATGCTGGGTCTGGTGGCGTTTTTCGAACCAGACGGTCACGCACCGACGGTCGCGCTCCACCTGACCTCGCCCGTACGCATCAACGAGGCACGTCTCGAGGTCGTCCAGAACGGCCTTCGGGTGCGCCTTGCGTCGGTGGTCCTCCTTTGACCCCAGACAGACAAAGATATCGATGTCCTTGAGCGGCTTTGTCTTGGTGTGTCGCCCGTAGGAGCCGGTCAGGAAGTCGTGGTCGACGTGGAAGGCTTCCTGCACGGTGGCGCGGACATCCTTCTGCCGACGGCTTGCATCATCCTTCTCGGTCTGCGTCAGCTCCAGCCGGCTTTTGAATGTGGCGAATGCGTCGCTGACCTTGGTCATGCCGGCCTCCAGTAGTTGAGCCCGGCGGTGATGTCGTGGGTGGCGATCGCCGTGCCGGTGGACCGGCTGACGAGGCCGGCCGTCGAGAGGTGCGATGTGCTGGACATTCCCGGAACTTCCGGTCGGCCTCGCTTGCAGCTCAGGATGATCCGATAGGTGCATCCGGTCGGCGGGCGACCGACCTTGTCGATCGTGCGCTGAACGTGGTCCCGGTCGACCCACATGTCATCGTCGACTCCGCTGCCGTCGTAGGTGACGGGGAAGTCCCAACGCAACTGCAACGTGCTCGATCCCGGCTTGAAAAACTCGATGGTCACGACTTCGAGATGGCCGCTCTCGAGCCAGGTCCGGGCGGCCGGTCCGACGATGGTCCAATCGTCCGCCAACTGTTCCGGCGATAGCCCGGCAGCCTGAACGATGCGTTTCAGCTGGTTGCGCATGTGATCCGCCACGAAGGCGGCGGTGTGCGTGCGGGTATAGGTGAAGGTCGAGACAGCCATCAGCTCGCAGCTCCCCAGTTGATGCTGAGAGCCGCCGATGTGTCGTTGGCGGCAGTCGAGGCGTCCTGTTCGGTGTCCGTGGGACCGGAGCCGAGGACGTGGACCGCGAGGCGAGGAGCCCGTGTTTTCAACGTCTGCGTCACCCAGTCGAGATCCTCCGGGTCACAGGGCACATGGAGGGTCCAAGCCTTGCCGGTGGGGTTCCAATCGAGAGGCGCGACCTCGGCGCCGCGGGCTACCGCGTCCGCGCCGTAGGCGCCGTAGATCACCAGGCGATGTCCGTCCCCCTTCAGGGTCAGCGGATGTTTGGCGTAGTGGTCCTCGGAAAGCAGAGTGGCCATGACGCTCGCCGCCGCCGTGAGCTGGCCGGCGTCGATCGAATCCGGCCGCGTGATCAGAGCGATGATCTCGGACCAGGTTTCGGCTCCCGTGCGGACCGGCACGGACGCGATATCTCTACGCAGCTTCACGGCCGACCTCCTTGTTCGCCTGGGTCGAGGCCTTGAGGGCCGCCAGCACCTGTTGGCTTGTGACGAGGTTGGGGTCGCGAGCGGTGGCGATGGAGCCCGCCAGGGCGCTGACCACGGCCTTGCGCAGGCGGCGGCCGTCCATCCCGCTCGATGCGGCGACGAAAAGGCTCATGTCGTTCGCAAGGTTGCGGATCGACGGCCATTGGCGGCCCAGCCCTTCGAGGGTGTCGCGGATGATTTCCGCCCGGGCCTCGTTATTCGGAGGCGGGATGTACTCGATCAGATCCGCCCGCGAGAGAAAGGCGCTGTCGACGGCCTGCGGATAGTTGGTCGTGGCGATGAGCAGGATATTCTTGTGCTGGCGCGTGAGGAGATCGAGGCTGGCGAGGACCGCGTCGGTCGCACGATGAACATCCACGGGGTTGGCTTCGAGGCTCATCTTCTTGCGGTCGGCCGCGAGGGTTTCGACCTCGTCCAGCAGGACTACGGCGAAGCCGCCCATTCCCGCCTCCGGGATGGTCTGGTTGAACAGGGTCGTGACCTGCTGCTGGCTCTTGCCGAGCGACGCGCTGGCGAGCCCGTGCGGATCGACCTGGATGAAGTTCACCTTCGAAGGGGACAGCATCGCGGCGACCTTGGTCGCCAGCCCGCGGGCGAGCGTGGTCTTCCCCGTGCCGGGGACGCCGGCGAGCACGATCAGGCCGTGCAGCGGAGCGACGTCGAAGGAGACGGCGCGTCGGACGGTCAGGGCCAGAGTCGCCTGGGCGACGAGCCGGTCCTTGACCGCCTTGTCCATCTTGATCGAGTCCCAGGCGGACTCGAAGGCGGGATCGGGGAGGGTGCAGCGATAGGCAATGCCGGAACTCATACGAGAGTCCTTTCGATTCAAGGGGAGATGAATCCGAGAGGGCGCTCAGTCGCGGCGACGGTTGTGTGCTCGCGAACGCGATGCATAAGATCGCGCCGCCGACCCGAATGAGTCGGTAACCGGAGAGAGGGCGGCCTTCTTTTGAAGACCTGCAAGTCGGGACGGTCGTCCTCTCCCCACCATGTTCATGCTGACATCGTCAGGCACGCTCCTTCGTCTGATACGCGAGCCGCGCCCGAACACGGCGTCGGCGGATCGATCGAATTCAACGGAATTGGCACAGCCGAAACCCAACCCGGACAGACTCGATATGTTGAGTCGGGTCGCAGGGAAAGGGATCGTTAACCCGTTTTCACTCTGAGCCGATTCGTCTCACGTGTCGAAACTTTCGTCAAGATGTAGTGGCGCGCAGGGTCTGAACCGCAATAGACAGCGTTTGCGACCCCAATAACACGCCTCTGGCCCACCGACCTTCCACAGCTTTCGATTGCCTGAAGCCGAGGGTGACGGCGGGAAGTCAGGACCGCTTCGCCGCCAGGTAGGCCCGCCAGCGACGCGACAGGTCCCGACGTCGCCACCGATAGACGAGCGGCGGGACGACAGGCGCGCTCTCGACGGCGGCGTTGTAGTCCGACATCAGGAGGAGAACGTCGGCCTCCGGATAGCCCCGGGCCGCAGTCGTCTCGATGCGCCGGAAGATTTCAGCGATGGCGTGGGCGGCCTGATGATGACCGAGTAGGGCGCCGAGAACGTCGGATGACAGAACGAACACCAGCGCCGCGATCATGACCCGAGCCGCGTTGATCTGGGCGTCAGAGGTCAGGTCGACGACGCCGCGCCACGCGGCGGCGCAGAGCACCAAGCCGATAACAACGAGAATGGCGGCCACGACGCCCGCGCTCGTCTTCTGGAGATCGCCCGTCCAGTAGGCCGACTCCTCGACGAGCTCCGCCGCGCGTTGAAAGCCCGGGCGGCATCGGCTCGCGAAATAGTCTTCCTCCCGCACGAGGCGGCGGCCGCGGATCGAAAGCGCGAACCCGTCGAATATGCGGAGCCTTTGGGCCGGCGAAACGGACTGGCCGAGCCCGCTGGCCAACAGGACTGCGCGGCGCGCCTGATTGCCCGCGGTCCGGTGCCGCCCACCGCGTCGACCGATCTCGAACCAGGCGAGCGCAAGAGTGAACCCGACGAAGGCAAAGGTCAGCAGGGTGGGTCCGTCGTTGAAGAATACGGAGCCCGCGGCCACGACCGCGACGAGGAACTGAGTAGAGAGTGAAGCGACCTGAAGCTGCTGGGCGCGATCCAGCTCGACCCGCTGATGGGTTAGGAGGCTGGAGTTGCTGAAGGCGTCGGCGATCTCGATCAGGACGCCCTCGACGAACATCGCCTTGCCCGACGTGTAAGCAGGCAGGTCTTCCGCGTGTTTCTCGGCCAGAGCGGTTTTCAGCGCCGCGTACTGTTGAACAAGGCCCTCGTCGTGCGCCAACGCATCCCGAAACGCCACCATGCGCTCGCCCCACTCGGAGTCGGTAGGCACCAGATGAAGATTGAAAGCCGGGCTGTCCGGCGTGCCGGTGCGGGTAAGGAACCGCCGTGGGTCAGCTCCTCCAATCTTCTCCTCAACGCGGTAGCCCTGGTTCCTTAGGGATCGCGAGACAGCGTCCGCCGCTTGCCAGTCCGTTAGAGTGACGAGAATGTCTATGATCGGCTTCGCCGGCAGATCTGCGACTGCGGTGCTTCCGACGTGATCAAAGAAGCACTGGACTTGGCTATCGGACTTCAGCCGATCGGCTTCGGCCATGAAGGCGGCGGACCATCCGGTGTCGTGATTCACGAGTGCGACGGGAGTCTGACGGAGCTCGCGAGGCCTGCTGATGGCGCGCCATGCCTCCCCGGCCGCATTGATGAGAACTTTAGGCAACCCGTGAATTGTCGTCATCGCGTTCTTGTCCCGCGATCCAAACACGGCGTCCAGTCGCGCGCCTTCTCCAAGGCCTCAGAACACCGACGCGATTTCTGTACCGATGGGGCCTGCGGATGGGTTGTAAAAACGCAGCGCAGAGCGGGCCGTCGTGGCGTAGTCGGGGGTATCTGATACCCGGTCGGCGGATGCGCCCACGACCGCGAGAAGGAGCGTCTCCAGCTGGGTGATCGCGGCGCGCTTCTCCGCCATGTAGTTGTGCTGGACATAGACGGCCATGGTGATCGGCGATCCGCCGCCGAGATCGCCGGCGTGGTTGAGAAGCTTCGACAGGATGAAAGGACTGACGCCAGCGATCGCGAGCCGGGTCGCGCCGCTGCGACGCAGGTCGTGCGTCGTCAGGTCGAGCGACCCGATCCCCTCCCGGATATCTCGCATCGCATGGCTGATCGCGGCCGGCGACAGATAGGGGACTGTCTTGCTGCGACCCACGAAGACATAGGGCGATGGATCGTCCCCGGGAGCGGGCTCGGATCGGAGCGCGATGGCTTCCCGGATCAGACCGATCGCCGTGGCGCAGAGCGGAACGGCCGTCACCCGACCGGCCTTGGTCTTCTCCGCGGGGATCGTCCAGACCGCGGCATTGAAGTCGATTTCAGGGATGCGCATCGCCGCGATCTCGCCCCGCCGCTGGAGCGTCAGCATCGCGAGCTGAATGGCGATACGGACCGGCCGACTGACCATGACGGGTTCGTCGCGGCCGCCGGGGAGGGGGCGCCGCAAGCCTGTGGGATCGATCAGGGCCCTCCACAGCGACCGCGTCTCCTCATCCGTCAGGATGCGGGTGCGGGGAATTTCCTCTGCCAGGTCGACGAGCTCGCCGGCTGGATTGCGGGCGATCCTGCCTTCGAGGACGCCCCAGGCGTAGATCTGCCGCAGGAGGCCCCGGACTCGGTTCGAGGTGATGCCGCGACCAGCGTTCAGGAGATCGCGCAGCAGCTTACGGACCGCGTCGCGGGTGAGCGCCTCGACCCTGATCGAGCCGAGCGCTGCGAGATACTTCTTGTAGAGATAGCGCTCGGCCTTGATCGTCTGCGGGCGCTTGCGCCGGCGGCTGGGGCGGTACTCTCCCGTCTCGCAGACGGCGAAGTAGGCCTCGGCCAGATCATCGACCGTACGAATGGCCTGGGCTTTGGCCTCGGCCTTGGCGACCTGTCGCGTGGTCGCGGGATCGCCGCCGTCATCGACCTCCGTTTGAATCTTCCTCGCCCGTGCTCTCGCGCCGGCTACCGTCAAAGCCGAGGTATCGCTGATCGCCTGCTCGGGCGGTACGTAGTGACCGAGCCGGATGCGCGGTTGACTTCCGTCCGGTCGGCGATACCTATAGCCCCAGATACGGGTGTCCGAAGACACCCTCAGATACAGGCCTTTCACGGCGGTATCCCAGAGCTCCAGACGGCCGCCTTCGGTGGCCTTGGCCGACGCAACCGTCCGGTCCGTGAGCTTCAAAGTCGGCATCCCGATCTCCGATGAGCGCCCTTTGCTGGGGCACATATGGGGCACAGATTGCAGCAACTCGAAGAATACGGGTGAAAAGCGGTGACGTCAAAAACATTATCAGAAACAAGCGGTTAGAACAGTCCTGACCAGTAGTGAAATGTCCTGAAAACAACCTCAGGGTAGGCTGGGGGTCAAGGGGTCGCAGGTTCGAATCCTGTCGCTCCGACCATCGACACAGGTCGATGACGGGTTTAGGGGCCGCCTTCGGGCGGCCCCTTTTCCTTTTGCGCCCACGCGGGTCTTTTTCGGCCGCCTTCGGCTTGAACCCGGTTCTCGGCTCATTATGATGAACGGCAGAGATCAGGTCGCCTCCCCGCGACCAGGCCGGCGCCTGTGATGTTCGGGTGAATCCGGTCCGACGCCCGTCGATAACCTGGCGTCACGACAGCTTCATTCGATGATCGGAGGCCGCCGTGGCGCGTAAACCTACACTGGACTTTCTCAAGACCGAGGCCGCCTCGGGTTCAGCCCTGGCCCTTGCGGCGATCGCCGCGCTTCTGGTGGCGAATTCGCCCTGGAGCGCCGACTATTTCGCCTGGCTGAAGAGTTATCATGTGCTCCAGCTCGGGCCGATCCGTCTGGAGGAGACGATCTCCGACTGGATCAAGGAAGGCCTGATGGCGATCTTCTTCCTCGTCGTGGGGTTGGAGATAAAATATGAGATCGTTCGCGGCGAATTGAGCGACCCCAGGAAGCTGGCGACGCCGGTCCTGGCGGCCTTGGGCGGGATGGCCGGGCCTGCGGCGGTCTATCTGTTCCTGTCCATGACGATGGGGGCGCCGCACGCCGGCTGGCCGATCCCGCTGGCGACAGACATCGCCTTCGCCCTGGCGATCTTCGGCTTCGTCGGCAAGGGGCTGCCCTCGTCGCTCCGCGTGTTCCTCTTGACCCTTGCGATCGTCGACGACCTCGGCGCGATCGCCCTGATCGCCCTGCTGTTCAGCGAAGGGGCGAATTGGACGCCGCTGTTCTGGGCCTTGGGTCTGCTGGCGGCCTTTGGCCTGATCGCGCACAGGATTCGCGTGCCGACCCCCTTCTGGGTGCTGGGATTTTCGGCGGTCTGGTATCTGACGATTCTGTCCGGTCTTTCGACCTCGCTGACGGCTGTGGCTTTTGCGATGATCGTTCCGATCCAGGCGCGTAAGGAAGACCGCCAGAGCCCGCTGAAGGAGGCGATGCACGACCTCCATCCCTGGAACGCTTTCCTGGTCCTGCCGCTGTTCGCCTTCGCCAAGGCCGGCGTCTCCTTCGCCGGCCTGTCGCTGGAACAGGCCTTCGCCCCCTTGGTCGTGGCGATCGCCCTGGGTCTGTTTTTCGGCAAGCAGATCGGCGTTTTCGGCGCCGCCTGGCTGGCCTCGGCCCTGCGGATCGGCGCGCGTCCGACCGACGCCAGCTGGCTCCAGGTCTATGGGATCTCGCTGCTGTGCGGGGTCGGCTTCACCATGAGCCTGTTCATCGGCGTCCTGGCCTTTCCGGGGGCGGTGGATTCCCCCGAACAGGTCGAGGTCAAGCTGGGTGTGATCGGCGGGTCCATTCTGTCGGCGGTCGGCGCGGCCGTCGTCCTGGGTCTGGCCGGCCGCCGTCCCCGGCGCGATCCGGCGGCGGCAGATCCGCAAATCGAGCCGCTCGCAGGTTCCTCGTCCTGAGGAGAAGGCGAACAGCAGGGCGCGGCTGAGCAGGCTCAGCCGCGCTCCGCCCATCTGAGCAGGGGGATGATCGGCAGTCCCCAAGCCGTGCCTCCGATCCCGAAAAACAGGAAGTCGATCCAAGGCGAGGGCGGCAAAAGGGCGCGCAGGGCGATGAGGCCCCACACCCAAAGGACCAGAAAGGCCAGGACGCCGACGGCGGCGATGAACCGACGCGCCCGCGGCGGCATCAGCGCTTGTTCCTGAACAGGAAGAAGGTCGCCAGACAGACGACCGACCCTGTCAGGGCCCAAGGGACCCAGACCCAGCTGTCCAGGGTGCTGACCGCAAACACCCGCACGGCGAGGAACCAGCCGCAGGCCAGGCCGACGCCCGACACCAGGCTGGCGCCGCCGAAGCCCCGCCGTCCGGTCAGCAGGTCGGCGACCCAGGCCAGAAGCAGGCCGCCCAGAAGGGCGGCGCCGATGTCCGCGTATTGCAACACGCATCTTCTCCCTGTCAGCCCCATCGGGGAGGACGTCATGATCTCAATCCGACTCGATCTTGCGGCCTGGGCGGGGCATACCGCCTCGGTCGCGATTTGGTCACGGTCGAAGGCGACACCATATCCGGGTCAGTGTCGGGCGTCGAATGAACCGTTTCGGAAATCCAGATCGTAACCGCGCCGTGGCCGTGTGGCTGTTCGCCACGGCGGCCCTGGTCTTTCTGATGGTGGTCGTGGGCGGGGTCACGCGCCTGACCGGGTCGGGTCTGTCGATCACCGAATGGAAGCCGATCATGGGGGCCATCCCCCCGTTGAACGACGCCCAGTGGGCCGAGGCGTTCGAGAAGTACAAGCAGATTCCCCAGTACGCCCAGGTCAACGCCGGCATGAGCTTGGCCGAGTTTCAGGGCATCTTCTGGTGGGAATGGGTGCATCGGCTGCTGGGGCGAGTGATCGGCCTGGTGTTCGCCCTGCCGCTTGTGGTGTTTCTGCTGTGCCGCATCGCGCCCGCCCGCTCGATTTTTCGTCAGTGGGCCGTGCCGGATCGGCTGATCTGGCGCTGCGTCCTGCTGCTGGGTCTTGGCGGTCTGCAAGGGCTGATCGGCTGGTGGATGGTCGCAAGCGGTCTGTCCGAGCGGGTCAGTGTCGCGCCCGAACGTCTGGCGACCCACCTGGGTCTGGCCTTGATCCTGTTCGCCGCCCTGATCTGGACCGGATTGGAGGCCTGGAACGGTCAGGACCACGGACGCCCTCCGGCCGGCTGGGCGCGCGGCGCGGGTTTCCTGCTGGGTCTGGTTTTCCTGCAATGCCTGCTGGGCGCCCTGGTGGCGGGCGGGCACGCCGGGCTCGTCTATACCGACTGGCCCCTGATGAACGGTTCCGTCCTGCCGCCTGCGGACTGGAGCCTGGGCGCCGTCGCCTTCCTGCACGATCAGGCCCTGACACAGTTCAACCACCGTCTGGTCGCCTATGGTCTGCTGATCGCCGTCAGCATCTACGCCTTTCAGGCCTGGCGCTGGCGCGTGGCCGAGGGCATGGGGCTGGCGGCCTTCGTTTTGGCCGGGGTGGTCTGGGGCCAGGCGGTCCTGGGGATCGCCACCCTGATCCATGCGGTTCCTCTGTGGCTGGGCGTTCTGCACCAGGCCGGGGCCGCCGTCGTCTTGGCGGCGGCGACGGCGAACCTCTGGCTGGTGCTGCGGGCTCAGCCCCGGATCTTCATGTCCGGACCGAGGACCATGGTCCGGTGATCGCCACCGTCAGGCCCGGATACTGAATATTGACGAACAGGGTTCGGCCGTCGGGGGCGAAGACCGCGCCGGCGAATTCAGAGTTCCCCTGAAACACGTTGCGCCCCAGGGTGTAGAGCTTGCCTTCGGGCGTGACCCCCTTCAGGTGGTTTTTGACCTCTGTCGAATAGTTGTCTTCGCAGACGATCAGATGGCCCCAGGGCGCGATGGTGATGTTGTCGCCCATGTTCAGCGTTTTCAGGTCCGTGCTCTCGACGAACAACTGCACGCGCCCGGGCCGCCGGCTTTCGCCGGGCCGCCCTTCCTCCGGCGAGGGGACATAGCGCAGAATCTGGCCCCGTTGGATCGGCCCGCCCGAGGTGGCGGTCAGATACAGTTCATTGTCGCCCCACCAGATGCCTTCGGCGCGGGCCACCAGGGCGGCGCCTTCGGCATGGCCGCGCAGCCGCAGATCGCCCTTGGGGCTCTCGACCTCGTGCATGTCGATCCACTCCACCTCGCGCCAGTCGCCGACGGACCAGATCCGGTCCTTGTGGTTCGAGGTGTCGGCCCCGTTGTGCCCGCGCAGGACCATGGCCTGCAGCCGACCGCCCTTGGCCAGTTCGCCCGGGGCATCGGGGAGGAAGCGATAGAAGAGGCCGTCTCCCTGATCCTCGGTGAGATAGAGGATGCCGGTGCGGGGATCCACGCAGACGGCTTCATGTTCGAAGCGCCCCATGGCCTTCAACGGAATCGGATCGACCAGGCCTTCGGCGCGCGCGGGAACTTCAAAGACGTAGCCGTGGTCCTTGGTCACGTCCGAGTCGGCCGGCAGTTCGCTGGTCTCCTCGCAGCTGAGCCAAGAGCCCCAGGGCGTCTGGCCGCCGCAGCAGTTGGTGCTGGTGCCGGCCAGGCTGAGGTGCTGGCGCTCGGTGCGGCCGGTCGCCAGGTCGTAAATGACGGTGGTCGTGCCGCCGGGCAGGGGACGGCCGTCCTTATAGGTGTCATAGGCGCGGTTCGCGTCCAGCCGACCGATCCGTTCCTGATTATAGCCGCCTGGGCCCCAGTTGCGGTGGCTGGCCGAAGAGCCCTTCAGTTCGTGATTGCGGACCAGGGCGACGCGGGTGTCGTCCAGGGCGAAACACCCCATGCCGTCGAATTGTCCCGGAACCAGCAGGCCGTCGGCCATCGTCTCTCCGCCCTGGGAGACGATGCGGTAGGAAAAGCCTTCGGGCAGGTCCAGCACCCCGTTGGGGTCGCGCTTGAGCGGACCATAGCCGACGACCTCATTGAGATAGGTTTCCTCTTCGGCGGCGTGGACGTTGCGGGCCAGGCCGGAAAAGGCGAGAGCGGCGCTGGACGCGATGAGGCTGCGGCGATGAAGGATCATGGGGGGCTCCAAGGGACGGCCTCCGATGACTCCGAATGATCATGGTTTGATGACGGCGGCTGTTATTTCATAACAAAAAAAGGTCGTCGGTGCTGGTATTTTAATACCGTATCAAAAAAGACGTTTGATTACATATGGATGGCGCAATCTGGATGTCCTGGATTGGATTGACGCCGTCGTCGCCCTCCTGTATCAGCGCGCCTTCATTCGGTTCCCTCGGGGCCGAACCCGATTTTCGTCTCCAGGAATCCTCTCAATGCTGAAGAGCACCACGGCTTCGTTGAAGCCGGCCGAGGTCGAGAAGAAGTGGATCCATATCGACGCCGAAGGCGTCGTTGTGGGCCGCCTCGCGACCTTCATCGCCAACCGTCTGCGCGGCAAGCACCGCGGCGACTACACCCCCCACGTCGATTGCGGCGACTATGTCGTCGTCACCAACGTCGATAAGGTGGTGTTCACGGGCAAGAAGAACACTGACAAGATCTACTACCGCCACACCGGCCACCCCGGCGGCGTCAAATCGACCACGCCTGAGAAGGTGCTGGGCGGCCGCTTCCCCGAGCGCGTCCTGGAGAAGGCCGTCGAGCGGATGCTGCCCAAGGAAAGCCCCCTGGCCCGCAAGCAGATGACGCACCTGCGCCTGTTCGCCGGCAGCCAGCACGACCACGAAGCCCAGCAACCGGAAACGATCGACTTCAAGTCGGCGTCGCCCAAGAACACCCGGAGCGTCTGAGCATGACCGACGTGACCAATGAAACCGCGACCGGCTTCGACGCCCTGAAGGGCCTGACCGCCTCGGCCGAGAACGACGCCCCCGTCTATGTCCAGAAGCTGGACGCCCAGGGCCGCGCCTATTCGACCGGCAAGCGCAAGAACGCCATCGCCCGCGTCTGGGTGAAGCCCGGCACCGGCAAGATCACCATCAACGGCAAGGACCAGGAGCAGTATTTCGCCCGTCCCGTGCTGCGCATGATGATCGCCCAGCCGCTGACCGTGTCGGACCGCGCCACCCAGTATGACGTGATCTGCACCGTCGAAGGTTCGGGCCTGTCGGGCCAGGCCGGCGCCATCCGCCACGGCCTGTCGCACGCCCTGACCCATTTCGAACCGGAACTGCGCAAGGTTCTGAAGCCGCACGGCTTCCTGACCCGCGACAGCCGCGTCGTCGAACGCAAGAAGTACGGCCGCGCCAAGGCTCGCCGCAGCTTCCAGTTCTCGAAGCGCTGATCGCATTCACGCGGTTTGGATTTGGGGCGCTTCGGGGAAACCCGGAGCGCCCTTTTTCTTGCCCATCTCCTCCGGCAGGAGCGGGACGGCCAGGGAGCAGCCTATGACGACCCACACCATTTTCATCGACGGCGAAGCCGGCACCACCGGACTGGAGATCCGCGAGCGACTGGAGGCGCGCGGCGATCTGGACTTGATGCTGCTGGGCGACCGGCGGCGCGATGTGGACGCACGGCGCCAAGCGCTGAATGCGGCCGATGCGGTGATCCTGTGTCTGCCTGACGACGCCTCGCGCGAAGCGGTGGCCATGATCGAAAATCCGTCAGTCAAGGTGATCGACGCCTCGACCGCCTATCGGGTCGATCCGGACTGGACCTATGGCTTCGCCGAGATGGATGCGGACCAGCGCGCGGCGATCGCCGCCTCGACACGGGTGTCCAATCCCGGCTGCTATCCCACCGGCTTCATCGCCCTGATGCGGCCCTTGGTGAAGGCCGGGCTGGTCCCGGCCGAATGGCCGGTTACGGTCAACGCGGTGTCCGGCTATTCCGGGGGCGGCAAGGCCATGATCGCAGAGTTCGAGGCCGACGACGCCTCGACCGCCTATCGCGCCTACGGCCTGACGCTGAAGCACAAACATGTGCCCGAGATGACCAAACATTCGGGCTTGTCGCGCCCCGTCCTGTTCGCTCCCGCCGTCGGAAACTATCGCCAGGGGATGCTGGTCGAGGTTCCGCTGCATCTGTCCGCCCTGCCGGAGACGCCGTCGGTCGAGCGGCTGCACGGCGCCCTGGTCGAAGCCTATGAGGGCCAGCGGTTCGTCGAGGTCGCCGACCTGGAAGAGACCGAGGCCCTGACGGGGATCGAACCCGAGGCCCTGAACGGCACCAATCGTCTGCGTCTTCACGTCTTCGGCGACCGGGGCGGAGAGCAGGCGCGCCTGGTCGCCCTGCTGGACAATCTGGGCAAGGGGGCGTCAGGCGCGGCGGTGCAGAATCTGAACATCATGCTGGGGCTGGATGAGGCCACCGGGCTGAACTGAGTCTCGAGGACGGGAGAGAAACCTTTTCCGACTCGCCTTCGTACTGAGGGCATGACCCTGTCCTTGCTCCTCCATCGCCGCGGCCTCTTGACCGGCGTCGTCGCCCTGGCCGCCTGCTCGCCCGAGCCTACGGCGGCGGGCGAGGCCCAATACGCCGCCTCGCCCTATCGCCGGATTTCGGACGCAGAATGGCGGCGGCGGCTAGGCCACGCCGCCTGGCGGGTTCTGCGGCATGAGGCGACCGAACGTCCTTTCACCAGTCCCTTGAACGATGAGCATCGACGGGGGACCTTCGTCTGCAAGGGGTGCGACCTGACCCTGTTCCGCTCGAGCTGGAAGTTCGAGTCCGGCACCGGCTGGCCCAGCTTCTATGAGGTCATGGGCGCCAACATCGGCCGCAAGCGCGATTTTGCGATCGCCATTCCTCGCACGGAATATCATTGCGCCCGCTGTCTGGGACACCAAGGCCACGTCTTCAACGATGGTCCCCGCCCAACCGGACTGCGTTATTGCAACAACGGCGCGGCCCTGAAGTTCATGCCCGCCTAGATGCGATTGGCCCGGATGGCGGAATCGACCGTCACGCCGAACCAGACCGAGGCGATCAGGATCAGGAGGCCATAGTCATGACCCGGCGAAAAGACCGGCGCGGCGGCCGCGATGATCAGCACCAAGGGGAAAAGCCCTGCCCAGACGGCGGAGGCTGCGGAGGCCGGATGGATCATCGGCTGGGGCGTGGGGCGTTTCAGAAGCCGGTTCATCCCGCCGTTGAAGGCGACGAACAGGGCCGAACAGACGACGGCGGTGATCAGATATTTCGCCGCCTGGCCCGGCGCTCCGAACGCCGTCGCCGTCATGATCAAGAGCGCCAGGGCGACGCCCGTGCTGAAGGCCAGCATGAGGTTGGGTTCCAGACGGTTCAAGACTTCACCTTCACATAGGCGCCGGGGGCGGGTTCAAGCGGGGGCAGGGGGCCGGCCGACGGATCGCGCGCCGCGACGGGCTCGCCCGATCGCGCCCGCAGCCAGGCCGCCCAGTGCTCCCACCAGCTGCCGGGCGCCTCCACCGCGCCCGCCTGCCATTCGGCCAGGGTGTCGGGCAGTTCGGCGTTGGTCCAGTGCTGATACTTCTTCGCCGTCGGCGGATTGATGACCCCGGCGATACGGCCCGAGCCCGCCAGGGTGAAGGTGACGTCCTTGCCGCCGAACAGTTTGGCGGACCGATAGACCGAGTTCATCGGGGCGATGTGGTCCTCTCGGCTGGCCTGGAAATAGAGGGGGATTGTCACCTTGGAGAGATCCGCTGTCAGCCCGCCGATCTTGAACGCCCCCTGGGCCAGGGCGTTGGCCCCGTACATCTGGCGCAGATAGGCCAGGTGAAGGGCCTTGGGCATCCGGGTCTGGTCGGCGTTCCAGAACAGCAGGTCGAAGGCGGGCGGATCCTTGCCCAACAGATAGTTGCTGACGAAGAAGGACCAGATCAGGTCATTGGACCGTAGGGCGTTGAAGGTGTCGGCCATGGCCGCGCCGGGCAGGACGCCGCCGGCGGCGTCCATCTGGCGCTCGATCTCGGCGATCCAGTGGTCGTCTGTGAACAGCAGGAGGTCGCCCGCCTCGGCGAAATCGTGCTGGGCGGCGAAGAAGGTGGCCGCAGCGATCCGCTTATCGTCCCTGGCGGCCATATGGGCCAGGGCTGCGCCCAACAATGTGCCGCCGATGCAATAGCCGACGGCGTTGAGCCGATCGGTCCCGGCCTGCTCCAGCGTCTTTTCGACGGCGCGGTAGACCCCCTTCTCCAGATAGTCGTCAAACCCGTAGCCCGCCTTGTCGCGATCGGGATTGACCCAGGAGCAGACGAAGACGGTGAAACCCTGGCTGGACAGCCAACGGATCAGGGAATTGCCTGGCTGAAGGTCGAGGATGTAGAATTTGTTGATCCAGGGCGGGAAGATCAGCAGCGGAATCCGGTGCTGGGTCTCGGTCGCTGGGGCGTACTGGATCAGTTCGAACAGATCGTCGCGCCAGACCACCTGCCCCGGCGCGGTGGCGACGTTCTGACCGACGACGAACTTGCCGTAGTCCGCCTGGCTGATCCGCAGCGATCCGGCGCCCCGTTCCAGATCGGCGGCGAAGTTCTGCATGCCCTTGACCAGCGATTCGCCGCTCGTCTCCGCCAGGGCCTTCAGGGCGACGGGATTGGACGCCAGGAAGTTCGACGGCGAAAAGGCGTCCGTCAGCAGACGGGTGAAGAACTGGGCGCGCCGCTTCACCGCCGGATCGACGTCCTCGACCCCCGCGATCAGGCCGTTCATCCAGTCGGACGTCAGCAGATAGGAGCGGCGCATCAGGTCGAACATCGGGTTCTCGGACCATTCCGGATCCTTGAACCGCTTGTCGGCGGGGGCGGGCTTCGCCGGTTCGCCGGCCGCCTGACGCGCCGTATCGGCCCACAGGTCCATGTAGCGGCCGAACAGATCGGCCTGGGCCTGAAACAGCTTTTCGGGGCGCGCCGCCAGACCGCCCATGATCGACGTCAGGGCGGGCGCGATGTTGAAGGGGTCGGGCGACAAGGCCGCCGGACGGTCGGCCTGCGACAGGGCGGCTTCGGCCAAGGCGCCCTGCGCCATCATCGCCGCCTTGGCCAGGTTCATCGACAGAGTCTCGATCAACTGGGCCTGGTCGGCGCCGAAGGGCGGGGCGACGTCCTCGGTTTCGGGCGGCCTCGTATCCGCCGGAGCGGGCTTGGGACCGCGCTTAGCGGCGGAGGCCGCAGCCTCCGATGCGTCGGCCTTCGCGGCCTTCGCGGCCTTGGGGGCCGTCTTGGCTTTTGAAGGGCGGGGCTTGGCCGAGGTCGGGCGTCCCGCCTTTCGCGGGCTCTTGGCGGTCGGCTCGGCGCGGGGCGCGCCCGGCTTGGGCGGGCTGTCTTCGGGAGCGCGGGCCATTGGTTTCCTCCACCTTCTTGTTCGCGTCACGCCGGTTCGAACCCGCGCCCTTCCGCAGAGGACGATGATGGCATAAGACGAACCTCGAAATGAACGCGCACTTATCTAAAATGAAGCCGGCGGGCCGAAAATGAGGCGAGCCGCCTCCGTCGTTTGTCTGACGGGTCTCATCGCAGCCTCGGGCGGTTGTGCGCGGTCGCTGGGTCTGGACACCGATCCCGCCTCGCCGATCGCGCCGCGCGTCCAGGCTCTGGTCGACGCCAATCGAGACTATCCGCGCTGGCGTGATTTCCCCGCCGCCCCGACCGATCTGCCGCAGGTCGCTGAGGTCGGGCGATCAATCGATCGGCTCCAGGCCGAGGGCTCGACCCTTGCGCAGGAGGCGGCGCGAATCGAATGGACGATGACCGACGCCGAGGCTGAAGCCGCGGCTGTCCGCGCCCAGGTTGGGGCCGTTCCCGTATCGCCCGACGCGGCCCGCACCCAGGCGGATATCGAGGCCTTCGCTCAGGAACTGAGAGATCGCGCCAAGGCGCCGCCGCCGGTCGATCGCCGACCGATCCCATGAGGCGGTCGCCGGGGCGGAGAATCCCCGGATGATGCGATGATGGCGGACGACGGCGGCTTCAAGATCGACAGCGGTTTCCTGGGCGTGTCCCAGTCCCTGTCCGGGCGGGCTTGGCGGCAACGCCCGGCGGACCCGGCCCTGATTCGCGCCCATCGTCAGGGCCTAGGTCTCGAGGAGCCGGTAGCGCGGGCGCTGGCGGCGCGCGGCGTGGGCGCCGATCAGGGAGCGGATTTTCTGACCCCGACCCTGCGGGCGCTTTTCCCCGATCCGTCCAGCTTCATGGATATGGACAGGGCGGCCGAGGCGATCGTCGATGCATTGCTGGCCAAGGCTCGGGTGCATGTCTTCGCCGACTATGATGTGGACGGCGCGTCGAGCGCGGCCCTGCTGGTGCGCTGGTTCCGGGCCATGGGCGCCGACCTGCCCCTGTATGTGCCCGACCGTCTGACCGAGGGCTATGGCCCGTCGGCTCGCGCCTTCGATACGCTGAAGGCGGCCGGGGCCGATCTGGTCGTGACGGTGGACTGCGGCGCGGCGGCGAACGAAGCCCTGGCCCACGCCGCCGCCATCGACCTGAAGGTCGTGGTGATCGACCACCATCTGATGCGGTCGGAGCCGCCGCAGGCCCTGGCGGTGGTCAATCCGAATCGACCCGGCTGCAACTCAGGTCAGGGCAATCTGGCCGCGGCCGGGGTGGTCTTCGTACTGTTGGCCGCCTTGAACCGCGAGGCGCGGCGGCGAGGTCTGTTCGCCGACCGGCCTGAGCCCGACCTGCGCCAGTGGTTGGACCTCGCCGCCCTGGGGGCCATCTGCGACGTCACCGGCCTGACGGGGTTCAACCGCGCCCTGACCAGTCTGGGTCTTAAGGTCATGAGCGACTGGAGAAATCCCGGTCTGCGCGCGCTTCTGGCCGCTGCGGGCGCGGAACAGGGCGCGGCCAAGAGCCATCACGCCGGCTTTGTTCTGGGGCCGCGCATCAATGCAGGTGGTCGGATCGGGCGCGCGGACCTGGGGGCGCGATTGCTGTCGACGGACGATCCGGCCGAGGCGCAGCAGCTGGCGCTGGAGTTGGATGCGCTGAACCTGTCTCGGCGCGACGTCGAGCGCGCTGTGACCGACGCCGCCGTGCGCAAGGTGGAGGCGACCGGGGCGCACGTCGATGATACGCCCGTGATCGTGGTCGCCGGCGAAGACTGGCATCCCGGCGTGGTCGGCATCGTGGCGGGGCGTCTGAGGGAACGCTGGCGCAAGCCCGTGATCGTCGTCGGATTGGACCCGGTGACGGGACTGGGCAAGGGGTCGGGCCGGTCCCAGCCCGGCATGAACCTGGGGCGGGCGGTCCAGGCCGCGTGGGAAGCAGGGCTGCTGCTGGCCGGAGGCGGCCACGCCATGGCGGCCGGGTTGACGGTCGAGGGCCGCCGACTGTCCGAGCTGTCCGCCTTTCTGGCGGAGCGGCTGTCCGGCGAGCGGGAGGACGCCGTGGCGATGGATGTGCTGGAGATCGACGCCCTGATCGATCCGGCCGCCGCCCGCCGCGATCTGTTCGATTCGTTCGAACGTCTGGCGCCGTTCGGTCCGGCCAATCCCGAACCCGTCTTCGCCCTGGGCGGGGTCCAGGCCCGCGAGGCGGTGCAGATGAGCGGCGGTCATGTGCGCTGTCGTCTGGTCGGGCCCGATGGGGCCTCCGTTCGGGCGGTGGCCTGGCGTTGCGCCGATCTGCCGATCGGCCGGGCCCTGTTGTCGGGCCAGGGGGGGCTGAATGTCGTGGGTCGTCTGAAGGCGGACGACTGGAACGGTCGGCGCGGCGTTCAGCTCGAGATCGAAGACGTGGCCGATCCCCGTCGCCTATGACGGTCGCCGCTTCGGGACCAGGCTGCTGAAAAACTCGAAATCCGCGCTTGCACCCTTTTGAGGGCGCGGCTATATCGCCGGCTCTCCCGCGCAGCGGTCCCTTCGTCTATCGGTTAGGACGTCAGGTTTTCAACCTGAAAAGAGGGGTTCGATTCCCCTAGGGACTGCCACGCGGTGAAGCTGAGGCTCTGGCATCCGGCCGCCTCACCTACAGAAATCCTCGCCAATTCAATCGTTGAGCGGTGCGCCGGATCGGTGTCGTTCGTGCGACACAACCGAGGCGTTTCTGCTGACCTGAGGCAATATTCCCACCCTCTGCGGCCAGATTCCGCTTTCCAAAGATTCGCGGAACAGTGTTAAACGGAATCTAAGGGTCCGTAGAGGAGCGGACGGGGGTATTAGGTTGACTGACTACCACGGGATTGAAACGGCGGAGACCGTTCGTGTCGTCGGTCGCGTCAAATGGTTCGATCCGACGAAGGGCTATGGCTTCATCGTTCCGGACGATCCGACTTTGACCGATCTGCGGGACGTGCTGCTGCACATCAGCAGTCTGAGAGACAAGGGGCGCGACCATGCGGAAGAGGGCGCGCCCATCGTGTGCGACTGCGTGCGGCGCGCCAAGGGATGGCAGGCCGTCCAGGTTCACGAACTGGGCGTCGGCGACGTCGGGGCGGTGGCGAGACGGCTCGGGACCGAGGCCGACAAGCCGGCGCCGGCGCTTGACCCCGGTGCGACGCTGGAGCCCGCCGTGGTCAAATGGTTCAATCGCACCAAGGGCTACGGATTCGTGGTGCGTGATCGCGAACCCGGCGATATCTTCGTCCATATAGAGACACTGCGCCGTTGCGGGCTGGACGATCTGGTTCCCGGCGACGTGGTTCAGGTGCGGTTCGCCAGCGGCCCCAAGGGGCTGGTGGTGGCGGAAATCAGAACGGGCGGCTGAAGGCCGCCCCGGAGGGCGGATGGTCGATCTGGTGCGACGTGTGTTTTCAGCCGGCTTGATGGCGCTGGCGCTGGCTGGGTGCGCCGCCAAGGCGCCGGTGGGCGTCAACGGTGAGCCGATGCAGCGGCTGGCGGTCGTCACCGCCTCGGGCGAACACGCCTTCTGGGTTGAGATCGCGGACGATGAGCCCGAACGGCAGCGCGGGCTGATGTTCCGTCCCCCGTTGGCGGACGATCAGGGCATGCTGTTCCAATGGCCGGGAGAGCCGCCGCGCGAACAGAGCTTCTGGATGCGCAACACCCCCAGTTCGCTGGACATTCTCTATATAGATCCGAAAGGGCGAATCGTCTCCATCGCCTCGCACGCCACGCCCTTTTCCGAGACGCCGATCCCCTCGAACGGCGCCGCCAACGGGGTTCTGGAACTGCGCGCGGGGCGGGCCTCCGAGATCGGCGCCAAGCCCGGCGACAAGGTTTTGCACCCTTATTTCAAGCCATGATTTGCGGATTGCGCGCTGAAGTGCCAATAGAGCGCTCCGTTCGGTCCGGGGTGTAGCGCAGCCTGGTAGCGCATCTGGTTTGGGACCAGAGGGTCGGAGGTTCGAATCCTCTCGCCCCGACCAAGGAACGGCCGCTGGATTCCGTGTCCGGCGCGCGTTATGGCAGGTCCACAAGACCTGACGATCACTAGGGATTTCGCCATGCTCGCCCGCATCTACCGCCCGGCCAAGACCGCTATGCAGTCCGGCAAGGCCAAGAGCCGCGACTGGCGCCTGGAGTTCGAACCGGCCTCGGCCCGCACGATCGACCCGCTGATGGGCTGGACGGGCAGCTCCGACATGAACGGCCAGGTGCGCCTGACCTTCGATTCGAAGGAAGAGGCCGTCGCCTATGCCGAACGTCACGGCATTCCGTTCCGGCTGCACGAGCCGCACGAGGCGCCGACGATCATCAAGGCCTATGCCGACAACTTCGCAACCAACCGCAAACAGCCCTGGACGCACTGACGTCGGGCGTTTGCCAGGCGCCCTTAGCTCAACCGGATAGAGCACCCGCCTTCTAAGCGGACGGTTGTAGGTTCGAGTCCTACAGGGCGCGCCATTCTCCGGCGGCGGCGATCAGAGCTTTCTCGATGACAGACCCCGCTTTCGCCTCTCCTCAGATTCGAATCGCCGCCCTGTATCGGTTTGCGCCGATAGGGGAGAGCAAGCTCGTCCTGGTGCGGGATCGGCTTCAGGCGGTCTGCGACGCGTGCGGCGTCAAGGGCACGCTTCTGGTTGCGACCGAGGGGCTGAACGGCACGATCGCCGGGCCGGAGGCGGGGATTGAGGCGGTGCTGGGTGAGATCCGCGCCCTGCCGGGGTTCGCCGATCTGGACGTCAAATACGCCTGGACGGGGGAGGCGCCCTTCCTTCGGATGAAGGTCCGCATCAAACGCGAGATCGTGACCATGGGTCAGCCCGATCTCGACCCGGCGCGCCAGGCGGGGGTCTATGTGGCGCCTCAGGACTGGAACGCCCTGATCGCTGATCCGACCACCTTGGTCATCGACACCCGCAATGACTATGAGGGCGAGATCGGCGCTTTCGAGGGGGCGGTGCAGCCGAACACCGGCAGCTTCCGCGACTTTCCCGACTGGTTCCGCACGGAAGGCCGGGCGCTGCTGGACGAACGCAAGCCGCAGCGGGTCGCGATGTACTGCACCGGCGGCATTCGTTGCGAAAAGTCGACCGCCTTTCTGAAAGCGGAAGGGGTGGAGAACGTCCACCATCTGGAAGGCGGCGTCCTGCGCTATCTGGAAGAGGTCGATCCCGCCGACAGCCTGTGGCGGGGCGACTGTTTCGTTTTTGACGAGCGGGTGTCAGTCGGACATGGTCTGGTCCGGGGCGAGCACACGCTCTGCCGGGGCTGCCGCATGCCTATGGATGCGGCGGGGCGGGCCTCGCCCCATTTCATCGAAGGCGTCTGTTGCGACCGTTGCAGGGACACGCGCGACGACGCCCAGAGGCTGCGCTATGCCGAGCGGCAAAGACAGATCGAGTTGGCCCGAAGGCGAGGGCAGGCGCATCTGGGGCGAACGGATCCGGCCTGACGGGGCGCCGGCGGAAGCAGTGTCCGCTTTGTAGGTTAAATAAATTAAAACAACGTCATAAGCCACAATCTTGAATTGTTCGCACGTCTGTACCCACCTTTCGGATTGCCTCTGGATGAGTTCTAATCAGCCGGGGTCAGGCTGGATGACGCGGCGTGACTCAAAGGCGACGTTGGGCGCATACGCTTTTCGCAAGCGCCGAGTTCTGATCGTGAATCCGAGGCGCTACCAAACCACCACTCTTTCGTCTGGTGGTAGATACAGAGCCGCGTCCGGCCCGACATCGAATGCCGCGTACCAGGCGTCGAGATTGCGGATGACGCCGTTGACGCGGTAACGCGCCGGCGAGTGGTAGCTGTTCTGAGACTGACGCCTCAGGGCGTCTTCAGTTGTCTGTGTGCGCCAGAACTGCGCCCATCCCAGAAAGAAGCGCTGCTCTGCGGCGAAGCCGTCCAACCGGGCGTTCATGTCCATCCCGGTCTCCGCCGCATGCAGCCGGAGCGCATCAAGCGCCAGGGTCACCCCGACCAAATCTGCGAGGTTCTCGCCGAGAGATCGGCGCCCGTCCAGGTGAACGCCGGGTAGAGGTTCATAGCTATCGTATTGAGAGACCAGCCGTTCGGCCTTGGCGTCGAATGCGGCGCGACTGGTCGGCGACCGCCTTACCGCGAGTGCGAGGCAATCCCCATACGACGATTTGGCTTACGCTCTTCTCTGGCTCAGTAGACCGCACACCCAGTAATGATGGCGACTAAAAGGACGAGTCAGCCATGCGGAGCGCTATCGGTTGGCAGAGTTCTACAAGCTGCAACATGCGCTCCAGACGCATTTTTCAGGGGACCGTCACGACGCTGAACATCGTCGAGGGGGCATAAGACTGCCGAGTTTTTCGCTTCTTGCGCGCGCGTCGCTGGGGCTTGCCTGACACGACAGGACCCGCCTTCTCGAGCTTGGCGGCCAGCGACGACTTGCTCGACGCGCCTAAGGAAGAAGCGTCAGCCCTGGAAACGTCAAGGTTCCCGAGGCGACGCAACTCACCCCAGACCCCGTGAAGCTGACGGTCGAAGTCGGATTGTCGAAGATTCCGGGCGACATGGAGGACATGCAGGTGGATCCTCCTGACACACTCCAGTTCAGGATCACCTGGCTGTTAATCCCCGACGGCAGGGTGGACGGCGTGGGGGCGACCAGACTTCCAAACCCATTCAGGGTCACCAGGAAGCAGTTCGGTCCCGTCAGGGTTGACGTGACCAGGCTCGGCACATTGTTCTGCATTCGCCAGCTCGATCGCACCGAGCAGGTGACCGGTCCTATGAAGGTTTGGAAGGTGACGGTCCCGGTCGCCGGCCCCGTCACCCCGGGGGGCGGCAGATAGAAGGTGCCCGCCTGAGCCTGTTCCGCCGAAACAAGGCTGATCATGGATGCGGCTGCGGCCGCCATGAGCGTAGTTCTCAGCATCGATACCTCCTCTACACGCGCTGATTGACTATCTACAATCGCGTAAATAGCGCGAGAGTCAATCCGAGGCTGAGGCGCTCGAGCTGGGCGCTCTCAATTGGGTGTCCATTCGGTCCTTGCCAAGGACGCTGAAGTTGCAGACTTCCGACCCTGCCTTGGAGCCCGGCAGACGCCGAATAGTCGAGCCGCGGGGGTGCGACGGGCGACGCGCCAGGGGGCAGCTGCGCAAAGTCCCGGCGGCGGGCTCCAGCTAGCAGGCGAAATCTCGGCGCGAGGAGGTGATATGCCCCAAACAGTCGCCATTCCGCTTGCCAGTTCGCGCAGCGCGGGTGAAGGTGGCGTGGGAGAAATGTTTAATGCCTAGTCTTCAAAGCTTTGCTGGGGTGGCCCATGAGGCGTTCGATCTGTCTGTGGGCGAGGCCACGATGCCGCTCACACTGGTGGAGGTTGCCCCTTTACCTGCCACTGGTCTGAACCCGCAGCCCTTCTCCCTGGTCTTCCGCGGGACTTCGGCGATCGTTCTGCCGCAGAAGATGTACAGCCTTAGCAATGCGACCTTGGGCAGGTTGTCGATCTTCCTAGTGCCGATCGGGCGCGATCCGGCGGGCGTGCTTTATCAAGCGGTCTTCAACTGATCGGCCAGATCATCCGGTCGTGGCTTGCGGACTCTTCGGCGGTCAAAACGAAGCCGAGGCGGCCGTAGAGGGCTGCGGCCCGTCGATTGGTTTTCAGGACATGGAGATCAAGCGCGTCGGCGCCGTGAGCGCGCGCTTCCGCCTGCACGATCCGCAGCAGGGCCCCGCCTAGGCCTCGGCCTTGTGCTTCGGGCAACAGGGCCAGATCGATCACGCGCCAGGTCGAGCTGGATCGATTCAGATAAAGCCGGCCGACGTCCACGCCTGCCTGCTCGATGATCCAGAAGTCCGTCGCCAACCGTTCGCCCACGAAATGGCGATGCTGGAGATCGAACTGACTGACGAGAAACGCCTCCGCCAGAACCGGCGGCCATCCGGCGGCGGCGACTTCTGATGAGCGGGTCGTTCCATAAAGCGCCCTGAGAAAGGGCAGATCGGCCTCGGCTGCGGGACGCAGTCTCAGTCTCAACCGCGACAGCCCGCGGCGCTCCAGCGGCTTGCCGGCCGCAGGAAACGGCGCGGGCGTCGTTTCAGTCAAAGTAGGGATAGTTTCCCGTAAGGGCGACGGCATAGGTCAGGCCGAGATAGGGCTGAAGGTTCTCGTGCGGCGCGCCCGACCCCGACAGGCCGATGGCGTTGGGGTTCATCATGGTTCCCGACGCGCCGACGGCGGCGAAGGCGTTGAAGCCTGAATTGCCCACAATGCCGATGGCTGACGCAGGCGTCGGCGCCGCCGTCAGCACAGAGGGGTCAGACGGCTCGAACTCGCTGATCGCATGGTTGTGCATGGGGGTTTCAGCCGCCGTCAGGGCGACGGTCGGAGCGCCGAAGGCCTGGCCCATAGGGCGACGGCTGTTGCCCGGCGATTGGCCGGCTCCGCAGGCTTGGCGGCTGGCCAGGTTAGGCAGACCGAAGGTGTTGACGCCGTCACCGCCGAACTGGATGCCGTACAATGAGAACAGCGCCGATTGCTGCCGGATGGGGACGAGCTGTCCGGCGGCGAGGGCCCAGCCGTACGGCGCAAACGGGAAGCCGAAAATCTGCACTTCGCCGATGAAGGGTTCAGACATTGAGAAGTCCTTGCGTTCTGATGGGGTCGAGCGAAGTCACGAGGGAGGGGAGGGGTAGTAGCCGAGGAGGGCGATGCAGTACTGAAGCGCCAGGGTGGGGGCGGTGTTGTCGTGCGGTTGAGAGCCGCCGGCGACGCCGAGGGTGGTCTGGGGAAAGGCCACGGGGGCGCCGTCGCCGGGCTGCGGATTGTAGAAGGTCTCGGCTATATCCGCCGGCAGGGCGGCGAGCACGGCGCCGGCCGGCGAATTGCTTGTCGCCACAGCCGTCGACGCCATCGGCGTGTGGACGTGCGGGCCCATCTGGAGCGACGTCAGCTGGACGGACTCCTCACCGGCGGTCATCCCGATCGGACGGTTCGAAAGGCCGGGGCCGGTCCCCTGGTGCACGGGCACCCGGCTTCTGAGATCCGGAATCCCGAACGTCTGCTGTCCATTGCCGCCGTAAGTCGTGCCCAGAAGGGCGAACAGGGCGTCATACTCCGCGATGGGCAACAGCGATCCGTCGCAGACGTGCCAGCCCTCGGGCGCGCCGCGCATGTAGGGCAGGAGGCGGATTTCTCCAACGTAGCATTCGCTCATTTTACATCCTCGATGATGTCCGCCTGGGCGGCTCAGTCCGATCTTGCTGCGCGTCGGCGGCGGACGGTCAGTTGCGCGAGGGGAAGACCCCCTGCAGGGCGATGTTGAAGTTGATGACCTGAAAAGGCTGCATGTTGTCGTGCGGCTGACCGCCGCCGGCGATCGACGTCGGATTGCCGGCGAGGGGGATCAGGTTTTGCGGCTGGCCGTAGAGCATGCCCGGTGCGGAGGCTTGCGCCAGCGTCTGGGCGCCGTCGAGATAGGGACTGACGCCTTCGGCTGTGGTCGCCATCATCGCGTGCGTGTGCGGGCCGTTCTGATCCGCCCTCAAAGACACCGTCTCAACCCCGCCGACCTGACCCATCCCATAGGGCGCGGGCTGCCAGCTGGGGTTCTGTGAGGGGAAGCCGCCGACCGGCGTGCGTCCCCGCAGATCCGGCAGTTTGAAGGTGGTGACGCCGTCGCCGCCGTAGGTGACGCCGAGCAGGGCGTAGAGGGCGTTGTTTTGCGCGATGCTGAGAATCGCGCCGTCGCAGCGCGCGAACCCGCGCTGCGCATAGTTGAAGCCAGTCATCATGATCTGGCCCAAGAAAACAGTCGACATGCGGCGTCCCTCGGTTCGCGGAAAACGAGTGTTGCGGCTCGGGAGCCGCCTCGTCGGCAGACCGCCAGCATGGGGGGCGAGCCTCAAAAACCGCAAGTATTTTTTCTGCGATCCGCCGAAATTGGCGCGAAACACAACCAGTCGTAGCGTCGCAGTATGTACAGAAAATGCTGTTTTAGCGGCATAAAATACGATTTTGAAATTAATGATTCGCCGCAGGCATATCACGGTGATACGTAGGGTGGTGTCCTTAGCGGGGTAATGCCGCAGGGCGTCAAGTTGGGGTCCTGCCAGGGACGCACAGCTTAGGCGAGAGTTTTGGGTAGGGGTGGGCTTTGGGTAAAACGTTTGTCGGGCGTGAGCCCCGCGAGGCTGCGCGCCTGCTCGCCGCATTCGGCGTGGGCCTGCTCGCGCTCCTTCTTTTGACGTTCAGCAGCGGCTCGGCCCGCGCCCAGTCCGTGTGCACGATCACCGCGTCCGCCTCGCGCTCGGATTCGAACGTCAGTGGTTCGGGTCAACTGAATCTTCTTCGCGTGCCCGGCGACGGCGCGGCGTACGCCGTATTCAAGATTGCTGCGGATTCGGATCCTGAATCGCTCGTCTACGCTTGTGCGGCGTCGACCCTGACCTCGAGCCCCCGCTTCGAAGGAAACATCCTGAACGGGGCCGGCACGAATAACCGCGCCCTGCTCACGACCGGCTGGACCTTCACCTTCAACGACGGATCGAGCCTGACGCGGCCGTCAGGCAGCAGCTATGTGTTTTTCACGCCCGTGGCGGGTCAGACGACGGTCACCCTGTCGGGGGCGGGGGTGCTGTTCACGGGGTCTTCGGCGCAAAGCCAGTATATCGCCAACCAATCCTACAGCGGCACGTTCGACATCGCTCAGGGCTCAGCATCCACAGGGCGCGATACGAACAACACCTATAGCGCGGTCGCATCGGTCTCTTCGCCGCCTGCAATAACAAGCGTCTCGCCCGGCAGCGGATCGACCGCCGGCGGTACGAGCGTCACCCTCTCCGGAACCGGGTTCAGCAGCAGCGGCAATGCGGTCGTGATCGGCGGCGTTTCCGCCACCCCCTCAGCGGAATCATCGACCTCCATAACCTTCACCACGCCGGCGCATGCGGCGGGATCGGTGGACATCGTCGTCACCACGGCCGACGGTCAGAGTGTGACGTCCACGAACGCCTATACCTATGTCGCGGCGCCCACCACGACCTCCGTCACGCCCAACTCGGGCCCGACGGCGGGCGGAACGAGCGTTGTGATCCAGGGGACGGCCTTTACCGGCGCAACCGCCGTCTCCTTCGGCGGATCGCCCGCCACGGGTGTCGTCGTGAACAGCGCCACGCAGATTACGGCGGTTTCTCCCGCAGGTTCGGCGGGGACCGTGTCGGTTTCGGTGACGACGCCGGGCGGGACGGGGACACTCAGCAACGCCTTTGTTTATGTGGCGGCGCCGACCATCACTTCCGTATCGCCCGCCGCGGGCCCTACCGCCGGTGGGACCAGTGTGACCGTAACCGGAACGAACCTGTCAAGCGCTACGGGCGTCGCCTTCGGCGGCGTCGCCGGCACGATCACGGCCAACACCGCCACCTCCATCACCGTCACCGCCCCGGCGGGGGCGGGCGTCGTCGATGTCGCCGTCACCACGGCCGGCGGCGTGGCGACCGCCGTCAGCGGCTACGCCTATGCGGCCGCTCCGACGATCAGCGGGGTCTCGCCGAACACAGGTCCCGAGACCGGAGGGACCACGGTCACCCTGACCGGAACCAATCTGACCAATGCGAGCGCCGTCACCTTCGGCGGAAACGCGGCGACCATCACCGCCAATACCGCCACCTCGATCACCGCCACCGTGCCGGCGGGCGCGGGATCGGTCGGGGTCGCCGTGACCACGGCCGGCGGGACCGCTACAGCCGTCAACGCCTATAGCTATATTCCAACCCTGTCGGTGACGCCGGGCGCGGCGACGGGCACGAGCGTGGGCGGCGCCTTCAGCCAGGCGAACCCGGCCTCGGGCGGAACAGCGCCCTATGTCTACGCCCTGGCCTCCGGCGCCCTGCCGGCGGGCGTCAACTTGAACACCGCGACCGGCGCAGTGACGGGCACGCCGACGACGGCGGGCGCCTTCGCCTATGCGATCCAGGCGACCGACAGCCAGGGGACGCCGGCCACGGCGACCGGGGCGACGGTCTCGGGAACCATCGCCAAGGGGACCCAGACCATCAGCTTCGCGGCCCTGGCGGACGCCTCCCTGTCGGCCTCGCCGCTGACGGTGTCGGCGACCAGCAGCTCGGGCCTGGCGGTGGCCTTCACCTCGGCCACGACCGGGGTCTGCATCGTGTCGGGAACCAGCGTCACCCTTCTTGGCCCTGGGACCTGCACCCTGAACGCCGACCAGGCGGGCGACGCCAACTGGAATGCGGCGACCCAGGTTCAGCGCAGCTTCACCGTCACGGCGGCGACCCTGTCGGTGACGCCGGGCGCGGCGACGGGCACGAGCGTGGGCGGCGCCTTCAGCCAGTCGAACCCGGCCTCGGGCGGAACAGCGCCCTATGTCTACGCCCTGGCCTCCGGCGCCCTGCCGGCGGGCGTCAGCTTGAACACCGCGACCGGCGCAGTGACGGGCACGCCGACGACGGCCGGCGCCTTCGCCTATGCGATCCAGGCGACCGACAGCCAGGGGACGCCGGCCACGGCGACCGGGGCCACGGTCTCAGGAACCATCGCCAAGGGGACCCAGACCATCAGCTTCGCGGCCCTGGCGGACGCCTCCCTGTCGGCCTCGCCGCTGACGGTGTCGGCGACCAGCAGCTCGGGCCTGGCGGTGGCCTTCACCTCGGCCACGACCGGGGTCTGCATCGTGTCGGGAACCAGCGTCACCCTTCTTAGCCCTGGGACCTGCACCCTGAACGCCGACCAGGCGGGCGACGCCAACTGGAATGCGGCGACCCAGGTTCAGCGCAGCTTCACCGTCACGGCGGCGACCCTGTCGGTGACGCCGGGCGCTGCGACGGGCACGAGCGTGGGCGGCGCCTTCAGCCAGTCGAACCCGGCCTCGGGCGGGACGGCGCCCTATGTCTACGCCCTGGCCTCCGGCGCCCTGCCGGCGGGCGTCAGCTTGAACACCGCGACCGGCGCAGTGACGGGCACGCCGACGACGGCGGGCGCCTTCGCCTATGCGATCCAGGCGACCGACAGCCAGGGGACGCCGGCCACGGCGATCGGGGCCACGGTCTCGGGGACCATCGCCAAGGGGACCCAGAGCATCAGCTTCACCTCCACCGCGCCGGCCGCCACGGTTCCTGGACCGGTCTATACGGTCGCGGCTGTCGCGACCTCGGGATTGAACGTGTCCTTCAGTCTGGACGCCGCCAGCACAGGGTGCGCCCTGGCCGGCGCCGCCGTGACCTTCACCGGCCCGGGAACCTGCGTGATCAACGCCGATCAGGCGGGAGACGCGAACTGGACAGCGGCGGCGCGCGTGCAGCAGAGCTTTGCAGTCACAGCGGCTGCTCCGATCGCGGCGAATGTGACTGGGGTGGCTGTGCCCTTCAACAGCCCCGGAACCGCCATTGACCTGTCCAGCGCCATCACCGGCGGCGCCCATGGCTCGGTCGTGATCGTCACCGCGCCCGCGCACGGCGCCGTGACCGTCGCCGGCGACGTCCTCACCTATGTGCCGACATCCGGCTATTTCGGCCCGGACAGCCTGACCTATCAGGCGGTCGGCGCAGGCGGAGTGTCGAACACGGCGACGGTTTCCTTGACGGTCGCGGTCCCAGCGGCGCCGGTCGCCTCGGATCGCGTCGGCGTGACGGTCGCGTTCAACAGTGCTGGAACGGCCATCGATCTGTCCGGCTCGATCAGCGGCGTGCGGACCTCGATCGCGATCGCGACGGCCCCGGCGCACGGCGCCGCGACGGTGTCGGGCGAAGTCGTCACCTATAGGCCGACCGCAGACTACTCTGGCGCCGACAGCTTCACCTATGTCGCCACGGGTCCGGGCGGCGCCTCTGCGCCGGCGACCGTCAGCTTGATCGTCGAAGCCCCTGCGGCTCCTGTCGTGACGCCGCCCGCTGCGCCTGTCGCACCGCCGCCGCCGAGCGGGAGCGGACCTCAGCCGGTCAAGGTGCCGCTGGCGCCGAACAGCAGCGGCGTCGTCACGGGCTACCGGGTCGACGCTCCGCCGCAGAACGGCGTCGCCGCCATCTCCGGCGACGGCTCCGCCGCCGATCCCTGGGTGCTGACCTACACGCCCGCCGCCAACTTCCTCGGGACGGAAACCGTGTCGGTCGTCGCCACTGGACCGGGCGGAGACTCGGCGCCCGCTGCCTTCGTGATCCAGGTCGCGGGCAAGGCGCCCGACTTCGCCTTGACGACCCGGCCCGGCGCGCCCGTGACGATCACCCCGACCACAGGCTTGGTCGGCGGCCCGTTCAACGGCTTGCGCATCACACGCCCCCCGACCTCCGGCTCCGCCGTCGTCGAGGGCCTGACCATCGTCTTCACCCCCGCCGCCGCCAATTCGAGCTTGCGGTCGCTGGAGACGGTGTCTGCGGCGGCCGGCGTCGCGTCCCTGGCCTATGTGATCGACCTGCCCTTCGGCGCATCGGCGCCGGGCGAGGTCAGTCTGGCGGCCTTGGCCGTCCCCGGTGAACAAGCCTTGACCGCCGCCACGCTTCAAGGCGTCCCCGTGACCGTTCGGATTGACGATACGACAGGTGGACCCTTCATCGGCGCCACCGTGGTGTCCGTCGCTCCGACCACAGCCGGATCGGCGACGTTGACCACGGTCGCCGGGGAGCGGAGCCTCACCTTCACGCCGGCGACGGACTTCACCGGAGAGGCCGTGATCACCTTCAGCCTGACCAATGCTGCGGGTTCGACCAACGGCGTCCTGACCGTCACCGTCGAAGGCCGACCTGATCCGGGACTGGATCCGGAGGTGCGCGGCGTCGCCACCGCGCAGGTCACGTCGGCCCGACGGTTCGCCGACGTTCAGCTGAACAACTTCCAGCGACGCCTACAGGCCCTCCGTAGCGGGACGAACGGATCATCCAACGGCTTGAGCCTCAACTTCGGCCTGGGCGGCTTGGCCGACAGGGACAATGATCCGCGGCAGGCGCTTCGGCAGGCTCTGGGCGCGCGCGATCCCATCGACCCGGGCGCCCTGAACGACCGGAGCCGCGATGCGCTCGGTCTCGAGACCGGGGTCGGCGGCGACGCCCTCGAAGCGGCGGCCTCCACGCCTCGCTCCAATACCCTCTCGGCCGCTCCAAAAGGCTCGCAGGGTGTGGGGTCTGTCGGGTTCTGGACGGCCGGCTCCATTGACTGGGGACGGCAGGACGCGGCGGGACAGCGGGACTATCGCTTCACGACCCAAGGCGTGACCGTGGGGCTGGACTACCAGATCGCGGACGGGCTGGTCGTCGGCGGCGGCCTTGGTTACGGCGAGGACCGGACCAAGGTCGGCGACAACGGCACGGTCTCCAACGGCTCGGCGTTCAGCGCGGCCCTCTATGGAAGCTGGCGCCCGACCCATGGGCTGTATGTCGACGGCGTCGCGGGCGTCTCTGACCTGGACTTCGACGCCCGTCGCTGGGTTTCGGGACTGGCCGGCCAGCCAAACGGCTATGCGGCGTCCGAGCGCTCGGGGGAGGCCCTCTTCGCCTCGGCGGCGTTCGGGCGGCTGCGGCGCTCCGACCGGGTAACGACGGACCTTTACGCCCGCATCGACGCGCGGGAGATCACTCTGGACGGCTTTACCGAAACCGGCGGGGGCTATGCGGCCCTGGTTTGGGACGGCGTCGATCAGAGCAGTCTGTCCACCAACCTCGGCGCGGCCTTGCGATGGGTCGCCGACACCCGCAGCGCCGGCGTCATAACCGCCTCCGCCCGTCTCGAATGGTCGCATGAGCTTGAAGAGGTGGGACGCCAGACGGTCCGCTACGCCGACTGGGCGGCCAGTCCGTCCTATCTGGTGCCGTTGGACGCCTGGTCGCGCAATGCGCTCAAGCTCGACCTTGGGGCGGATTGGCAGGTGTCGGATCGTCTGCTGCTCGGCTTGGGGTATCGTGGCCAGTTGGGCGACGCCAGCGTCAGCCATGGCGCCGAACTGCGGTTTACCTACGGATGGTAGCCGCCATCATGACGCCGGCCCGGATGCGAGGTCGCCGCGGGCCGGCAAACGACCGCAAGCCCCGACCTTAAACGGTCGGGGCCGTCCGTCGGGGTCACCAGTCCTGAGGAAGCTCCGGCCCCTGGCCGCCGCAGACATAGATGGGCGTCGCGTCATAGTAGGGGGAGGGCACATTGGCGCGCAGCACATAGACGTTGCCGCCCCATCCTCCGCACCCGCGATCGGACACTTCGCCGAGGTATTCGGTCTTGGCCGCGTCGGCATAGTAGACATAGTGGTAGGCCGTCAGATCGACTTGGGCGGAGGCGGCGGTGACGGAGGCTGCAGCGATCAAAGCAGCGCCGACAAGAACGGGTTTCACACGGATATTCATTGGCTTTGTCTCCCTATGCACGCCGATCGCGTGCGCCGCATAGGGCGCGCGCTCTTGCCTGGGAATGCAACTCACAGGCGCGTTATGGGTAGGCGTTATCGCTGAACCGTAAAGCTTTAGGGCTTGACTCTGCAACTGATGGGTGTCCCCATTCTCCAGGCCTTCACGTCCGAAGGCGATGGAGAGTGAGATGAAACCTTCGCTAAGACTTTCGGTCATCGCGGCCGTCACGCTGGGCGTCGCCTCCCTGACCTCGACGGCCTCCTCCGCCCAGATTATCGGCGGCAATCGCGTGGCGCTTTACGACGTCGTCTATTACAGCGACGCCTCCAAGACGACGGAGGTCGGTCGAAACTACGGCGTCTGCTACGGCGGCTGGGGGACGCCGATCTGGGCCGGGAACAGCGAGTTCACCAGCGGCCAGCAGACCGCCTTCCACAGTCAAGAGCACGTCGGCTGGTGCACGCCTGAAGGCATAGAGTACTTCTGACCCCGGCGGGGCGCCGCGGCCGAGCCGGCCGCGCTGATGGGGGCGCTTGCGGACGCGACGCGGCGCCCCGGTTGCGCGCCTACCAAGCTTGACTATATGTGATCCGAGCGGCAAAGGGCGCAGACGCTTCGGAAATCCCCATGACGTCCGGTTCAGAGACCACCGACCCATTGAACGTCTACATCGGCGCGCGCATCCGCGAGGAGCGGATGGCCTCCGGCCTGACGCAGTCTCGGCTCGGCGCGGCGATCGGGGTCACCTTTCAGCAGATTCAGAAATACGAACGGGCGGCGAGCCGGGTATCGGTCTCCACGATGGTTCGTATCGCGGACGCGCTCAAACTCCCGATCGTCGCCTTTCTTCCACCGCAGACGTTCCGCCCCGTCAGTGAGGAGGACGACAGAGATGTCCGAGAGCGGCGGGAACTCTTGAAAGCATTTCAGAAGACGCCGCCGGCTCGTCGAGGGCTGCTGCTGGCGCTGGCGCGGGAGTTCGCATCGGACGGCGCGCGCGCGCCGGACATGTAGCCGCCGCCTTCTCCGTCGCCTTGGGCCTCTGCGGCGGAAAGGCTGTCAGTTCCATACGACCGTAGAGGTCCAGGTCGCAGGGCCGCTCGACCGATGGGGTCGAGCGGATGATCGTCGCGGGTCTTCTGAAATCAGCAGACCTCGTCGCGCGGCAGCGGCTTGAAGACCCGGCGGTAAACGTCGCACTCGGCGGCGAGCACCATGCCGCTGCGCCATTGGACGGAGCCGTCGAGCGTATGGGCGAAGCCGAGCATGACATTGGGCCGCTCGAGGCGGCGAGACCCGCCCAGATCCCGGATCAAGCGGTCGATCTCGGCCGGCGGCAACAGCACGAGCTTGCTGGCGACGACCGTGTTGTAAGCGGCCGGAAGGTTGCGATAGTCGAACGATTCAGACGGATTGTCGTAGCCGGTGTCGCTGATCTGCAGATAGTCGCGGTTGAAGCGCGCCAGGGTGATGTGTTCGCCGTTCCCGCTTGTCATCACCTGATCGAAATACCGGTCGGGCCGGGTGAGATAGGCCTGCAACTGGGCCTTCGTCATGCCGGTGGCCGCCTTCAGAAGGGTGTCCAGCAGCTCCGCTTTCAGCGCACGGATCGGCGCCAGCAGCCAGTCGGGCGTCACGGCGTCGATGATGTCGCCGATCGCCGCAGCGGTCAGACCGATGAAGCTCGGCGCTCCCGCCATCGAAAGCAGATGTCGGGTCGCATAGTCGCTGAGGATGCGGTCGGCCTTCTCGGTGTCGGTCTTGCGCTCGGCGTTGAAGAACAAAGCCTCCGCCACCTGATGACTGACCTGGGGCCAGAGCCGCAGGCCTTCGTCGATGTCGTCGCGCCAGTATTCCTTGTAGGTGACCGGCGCCGCATTGAGCGCCACATAGCCGGCCAGCTCCGCCGTCAGCAGGACCGCCGAACAGCTGAAGTCGTTCCAGCGGCAGTTGTCGATGCGGCGCTGAAGGTCGGCCTTGTGGTCGTAATAGGCCCGAATGTCGGCGTCGAGCGATGCGCGCAGGGTCGAGAACAGGCGCGGCACCGAATAGTTGGTGCTGCTGCTGGCGCTGGGCAGCAACCGGTCCAGGGCGGAGCCGGGACGCGCGTCGACCATCGCCTGATAGATGCGTCCGTCGACCCCCGCCACGCTGGCGGTGAAGAAGTCGCCGGTCAAGGCTGAACCCGGCAGGCGCTTGTCGATATAGCCTTCCAGGACGATGTGGCGGATCGCATTGTCCGGCGGGTCCAAGGTGAAGGGGGCGCCGGAAAACTGATTGATGAAGGTGTGGCCATAGGTGTCGCCCGCCGCGTGGGTCAGGAAGCCCAGGCGGAAGGCGCGTTGCAGCGGATCGTCGCCGAAGCTGTTCCAGACGTGCTCGAGCCAGGCGTCCGAGCCGTGCGAGACGCCGCTTTCCTCGCCGTCCGGATGGATGACCTGTTGGCCCGTGAGGATGTCCGGATAGGCGTCGGGGCCCAGCACGCCCGCGCGATACTGCGCACGGCCCGCTCTCAGGGCGACCAAGGTGTCGTCATCGACCTTGTATCGTCGAACCTCGCCAGTTCCCAGGACGGGGATTTCGACATAGCCGTCGTCGAGCGCGTCCTTCACCGCGATTTCGGCGAAATAGACGTGGGACGTCGGCTTCCAGGCGGCGGCGACACTGGGCAGTAGGACAGCCGTGACGCCGAGGGCGGCGGCCAGCAGGCGCGCCTTGCGTGATTTCGCGAACATCGTGTCTCCTCCAAGAGAATGTGATCCCGCCGACCCCGTGCGTTGTATTGATCACGCCTTTTGCGAGAACCGTCAAATCCTTTTGGTTGTAGCTCTAAGCTCTTGGCTCAATCTCTGCGGGCACGGCGACACGGCCTGGCCCGCATGTCATTCTCGCGCCTCATGACGCGCGGCCGCGAAGGGGCACCGGCTCCTGCACGATAGGATGAAGCCCCGACTCGCGGGCGGTCGGCCATGAATGAGGGTGGTTGATGTGCAGCCAGTCATCTGCGGTTCCGCGACAAGCCGTTCTTCGCTTCACCCATCAGCGCTCTGTGGGCGTCTATCCGGGCGTGCGGGACGAGGGCTTGCGCAGTTCGGATCTCTTCATTGATCAATTCGCCTGTCTTGCCGACGAGGCGGCGGGTCTGCCGGCGACCTTGGAGGACTATCTGTCGCGACCTCATGTGGCGGTGGCGGCGTCGCCGGACGACAGGGGCGAGGTGGACGCCGCGTTGAAAGCCTTGGGCCACGCTCGTCGGGTGACCTTCACCCTGCCGCACTGGTCCGTCGCCCCTCGGATTGTCAGAGGGACGGACTTTATCGTGACGGCGGCGCGCCGAAGCCTTGAGGCGCGCCGGGAAGACGGTCTGACCCTCGGGGCCCCGCCGATCGACCTGGCCGGTATTTCGCTTGTCCAGGTCTGGCATGACCGGCGGGACCATGATCACGGTCTGCGTTGGCTCAGAAACGAGATCGAGACGGAAGCGCAGGCGACGCCCTGAGTTGGCGACGTTGAGCTGCAGCCGCCTGTTCGATCCGTGATGATCTCTTGGGTTTCAGGATTTCCGTGATGCGTTGAGACCCAGTAGCACGAGGGTTGGCAGTGTCAGCGTGTAGGCGGCCAGAGGCCAAACTGTGCTGCCGTTGAATAGGATCACGGCCAGGGTCCCAACGAGGCTTACGATCAGGCTCTGGCCCGCAAAGTAGAGCGCGACGGCCAGGCCCGCCTGATCGCCGAAGGCTTCGAGGGCGCCATTCGCCGAGACGGACACGGTCAGGACGATCCCCACCGCCATGATCCAAGACGGGAGGATGACGCTCCCTATGGAGGGCTCGCCGAAGGCGGCGCTCGCGCCGAAACACAGGGCGCTCGCGAGCAGCAGGCCCATGCCCCGCCGAACGGCGCCCGCCACCCCCCATCGGTCCAAGCAAGGGCGAGCGGCATGGGATGCGACGATCATGACGAAAGCCGTGCTGGCGAAGGCGAGGCTGAACTCAAGCTCCGACAGTCCCACCCTTTCGACAAGAATGCGTGGCGCCGTCGAGACGTAGACGAAGAAGGACCCCATCGCGGCTCCAAACGCCAAGGTGTAGATTTGGAAGGCCCGACTGCGGAGAATGGGGCCCGGGCGTGGGCGAGAGGCTTCGCCCAAAGGGCGCGTTTCCGTCCACCGCCAAAGCGCGTGCATCAGGGGCGGAAGCGTCAACGCGGCCAAGAACCAGAAGATCGCCCGCCAGCTCAACTGCGCTGAAACGAGCGCCCCGAGCACGGGTCCGAACGCGGGCACAAAGGCCAACATCGCGCTGAACAGGCCATAGATCCGGACACTCTCCGGCTTGTCGCCGTACACGTCACGGACCGTCGCGAAGGTCGCCACCAGCATCGCCGCGGCGCCCATCGCCTGAGCAAGCCGAAGGACGACGAACGCCCAGCCTGACGCCGCCATCGCCAACAGGCCCGAAGTCACCGCGAACGTGAGCGCGCCGGACAGAAGCACAGGCCGCCGACCGAACCGGTCTGAGAGCGGGCCGAAGATGACTTGCCCGAGGCCGAGGCCGAGGAGGTAGACGCTGAGCGTGAGCTGGATGACGGGTGGATCGGCCTGCAAAGCGGCCGGCATGGCCGGCGTCACGGGCAGATAGATGTCCATCGCCAGCGAGGCGAGCAGGTCAAAGGGCGCCATCAGCAGGATGGCGGTCGGAAGGGCGTGGGCCCAAATGGGCCGGTTGTCGGACATGAGGGATCGCTTCGCGTCAAATGCTGGATTTGACGGCGATCAGCCGGGTGGAGGTCAGCAGATCGCCGCAACAACGGGTTCGTCGTTGCGGCCTATTCGTCCGAGGCCTTCGTGCCACCCATCTCAGGCGCCTCCCGCGTCTTCTTGGTCAGGCTTTGTCTGGACCTAGACAAAGCAAAGGTCCAGCGACCGAAGCCGCGCAGGGCTGTGGCGGCCGACGGGCGCTGTCCGACAAAACCGAAAGCCCTCTGGTGGGGCTTGGCGAGAGGGTCTTCGGCGCAGCCGCCTTAAACCGCACATCGATCGAAGCCGCCTTCAGCCGCCGTCGGTGCGAACGGCGCTCCCGATCCGGTGGCGCGCGTCCACCTTCAGAACGGCTTGTCGTTTCGACGACTCATTCTTCCGCACTGGGTTGGAAAGTCAGTCGCCCGACGAGGCCGCTTCGCCCGCCGCTGCGGTTGGATAAGCCGAACTGCCCGCCTTGGGCCTCCGCCAAGGTGCGAACAATGGCGAGGCCGAGTCCGGACCCGGACGCCTGGGAGGGGGCTGCGCGGAAGAATCGGTCCGTGAGGCGGGGAAGGGCGGCCTCATCGACGCCGGGGCCGTGATCCCAGACGCAGACCGCGCCCGTTGTTCGCACATGCACGAAGACGGGCGGCGCGCCGTGGTGGAAGGCGTTGTCGATAAGATTGAGGATCTGTTCAGCGATGAGGTCCTCGGCGCCCAGAACGACCACGGCCTCTGCCGGAAGACGAAGGCGTAGAGCGCCGTTCGGGGCGGACCGGCGCGCCTTAGCCATTTGAAAGGCGCGCCGCGCCGCCCGGCCCAGGTCGGCAGACGACTTGATCCGGGCGCCGTCAGCCCGGGCCGTGGAAAGCAACTGGCCGACGAGCCGGGTCATGCCGGCGACCGCGTCGCGGGAGTCGTCGATCAGACGCCTCTCCCGCACGGTCCAGGTCCTGGGCGCGCCCGCCAGCAGATCGAGATTGGCCGCCACGACCGAAAGCGGGGTGCGCAACTGGTGCGAGGCGTCGGCTGCGAAGCGCTGAACCCCCGACGTCGAGGCCTCAAGCCGCGCCAGGAGATGGTTGAAGGCGGTCAGCACCGGCTGGAATTCGCGGGGCGCCAGGTCGATGTCGGCGGGCGCGAAGTCGGCACGGGGACCGGGGCGGCGCGTCAGGTCGTCGATCAGCCGCTTGAGCGAGTTGAGGCCCCACTTCAAGGCCGGCCAGATCAGAAGCGCGGCCAACAGGACGAGCAGGGTGGGTGGCAGCAGCAGGCTGCGATATAGATCCAACAGGCTGGCGCGTCGCGAGTCCAGGCTCTGAGCCACCGACACGGTGACGGGGGCGGGTCTTCCTGGGATCGTCAGGGTTTGCTGGGCCATGCGAACCGGCACGCCGCGGACGGACAGGTCGGCGAAGATCGGAGCATCCGACGAGGCGTCGGGCAGGCGCGGCAACTCCTCATAGCCTGTGATCAGTCGGCCGCCCTCGCGAACACTGTAGAAGACGGCGTCCCGCTCGGGACCGTCGAGCAGGCCCAGAGTCCAGGGCGCGACATCGACAGTCACCTTGCCGTCGGCGACCGAGACCGTTTCCCGGATGGTCTGCAGCGCCCCCGCCAGGAGGCGGTCGGCCGTCTCCGCCACCACGCGGTGGGCCGTCCAAGCCCCGACCGCCAGCACCACGACGGCGAACAGGGCCAGGGGCGCGACCTGGGCGATCAGCAGACGTGTCACCAGACTGTGGGGGCGGCGCGAGCCGGGCGCCTCGCTCATGGATCGAGACGATAGCCGCGACCGCGGATATTGGTCACGGCGGGGCCGTCAGGCTGCAACTGGCGCCTCAGCCGACCGACATGGATCTCCAGGGCGTTGAGCGAGGGAGCCTCATCCTGCGGAAAGACTTCGGCCGCCAACAACTCCCGATCCACCACCTGGCCAGCGCGCGAGGCCAGAACGCGCAGGGCCGCCCATTCGCGCGGACGGAGCGACAGCTCCCGGTCATTGACCTGGGCCCGGCCGGCGTCCCAGTCGCAGACCAGTGAGCCGACGATCGCGGCGCCCGCCGCCCGACCCTGGCGTCGACGCACGATCGCTCTCAATCGGGCGATCAGTTCCGAAGGGGCGAAGGGTTTGACGAGATAGTCATCAGCGCCGAAATCCAGTCCCGCCACCCGGTCGCCCAGGGCGTCGCGCGCGGTCAGCATGAGGACGGGCGTCTGCGATCCCCGCCGTCTGAAGGCCTTCAGGACCTCGAAACCGTCGATGTCGGGAAGGCCGATGTCCAACACGGCGGCGTCGAACCGCTCCGTCGCTTCCAGATGAAGGGCTTGGTCCCCGCTGTCGGTGGAGCGGAGTTCGAAACCGACCGCCAGAAGGCTGGCCTCGAGCGAATGCTGAAGCGCCTTGTCATCCTCGACGACCAGTATTCTCATGGCGATGCGAAGGAGCGGATCATGAGCGGTACAATAGCGGGAAACCCGCCCCGGTGAAGACGGACCGCCGACATCTGCTTCTCGGACTCGCGGGGGCGGGGGTTTCGGCCTGCGCGGGCGAGCCGGACGGGGTCGCGACGGCGCCCCGCGTCCGATGGCTGGCCAGGCGCGAGGGCGGGCTGCACATCCTCACGAACACTAGCCTGATGGGGCCTGTGCTGGCGGCGTTTCAACGGCGCTGGCCCGAGATCGCGGTGCGGCTCGAGGACATCAACTCGACTCTGATCGCGAACCGAGTCCAGTCCCGCGCCGCCTCCGGACTGGAGGGGCCGGATCTGGTCTGGAGCACAGCGATGGACGTGCAGGTCAAGCTGATCAATGACGGCTACGCCCAAGTTTATCGATCGCCGCATCGGGCGGCCATGCCGGACGGCTCGGTCTGGCGAGACCAGGCGTTCGGTGTGACGGCCGAGCCCGTCGTCTTCGCCTATAATCGCAGGCGGTTGCCGTCGGAGATCGTGCCGCGCAGCCACGCCCAACTGCTCGAACGGCTGTCTACCGACGCGGACCGGTTTTTCCGCCGGGTCACCCTGTATGACGCCGAACGCAGCGGGGTGGCGCTTCTGCAACTGTCGGCCGACATCCAGATCTATCCCGACGCTTGGGCCCTGATGACTGCCCTGGGGTCTACTCATCCGCGTGCCGATACGTCCGGCCAAAGGATGATGGGCCAACTGGCTGAGGGCCGCATGGCCTTCGCCTACAATATGAACCAGTCTTACGGGGCGTCGTGGGTCGCCCGGGCGCCCGATATCGGCCTGGTTACGCCAGAGGACTATCATCTGTCCGTCTCGCGCGTGGCCTTCATACCCCGCAACGCGGCCCACCCCAACGCCGCCCGGCTTTTTCTGGATTTTCTTTTATCGCGTGAAGGGCAAAGGATCATCGCCGGCCTGGGGGTCCGCCCAGCTCGCGACGACATTCTTACCGAGCGTCGCGCCTCTATCCCCGGCGCTCGGCCGGTCCGTGTGGGACCGGCCTTACTCGCCAATCTCGATCAGGCGCGTCGCGAGGCGCTTCTGCAGCGTTGGCGGGCCGCCATGCAGGCGGCGGAACGGGCTCCGGACGACCCTAGGGCGCCCTAGGCTTTCCTGTGGATAAGTCTGTTTCTTCCGGGGGCGGTGTTTCTGTCACCTCGCTTTCACCGATCGTGCGGCGACCGTTAATCGCTCGGCCACAAGCGACTGACGCGCTTCAAAATCGGCATGTTATTGCAGAACTCGGAAAATAAAAGCATTATACGTGCGAAACAAGCCGATTTGACAGTCATCGGTTGGTCGATCTTACTCGCTTCAGCAAGGCGGGAGAGATCGGTTCCCGCCGACGCCGAAGGCGCAACCGCCCCGGAAACGCTCAGGCAAACGGACCGTCTTGCTGAAGGAACGCTGGAGAGAAGGTCGAATCCGGGGGATGCGGCCTCGCCGAAGGAGAAAGGGTCGGCGAACGGCCTGAAGCTCTCAGGCCCAATGACAGCGGGGGCGAACGGGCGCCGCAGAGCGCCGGTCGCATTGGGCAACCCTGGGGAGGGGCGTCATCGCCATGAGGAATCTCGCTTTGTCTCGTCTTAATCGTAACCTGACCTATTATTGCAGCGCCATCGCGCTGATGGCCTGCGCCACCTCTGTCCATGCCCAGGAGGTGGGCGCCCCAGAGGATGCGGCCTCGGTCGATGACATCGTCGTCACCGCCTCGCGGATCGACCGCGCCGGCTTCGAGGCGCCGACGCCGACCATCCATCTTTCCGCCGAGGATCTGTCGGTCGGCGCGCGGCCGAATATCGCCGCCGCCCTCAACGATATGCCTCAATTCCGCGCCACCACATCGGCCCAGACGACCGGCACCAACACCGGTGCGGGCAATGCGCCGGTCGATCTGCGCGGCCTGGGCATCAACCGGACCCTGGTCCTGATCGATGGGCGTCGCGTGTCCAGCGAGAACGATCTGAACGCCGTGCCGTCGGTGCTGGTCAAGAGCGTCGACGTGGTTACGGGCGGCGCATCGGCCGCCTGGGGCTCAGGCGCCGTCGCCGGCGTAGTGAACATCGGCATTGATCGCTATTTCACCGGCGGCAAGCTGGGCGCCGAATACGGCGTGTCCTCCTACGACGACGCTGAGCAGCAACGGTTCGAAGGCGCCTGGGGCGCGGACTTCGCCAACGGGCGCGGCCATTTCGTCATCGGCGGCGAATACCTGGACAACGAAGGCGTCATCCCCAAAGCGTCGCGCCCGAATATCGGCCGATGGGCCACCGTCAACGGCGCCCTGCAGCCGGACGTCGGCTTCGCCAACGCCGCTTACGGCGGTCTGATCCTGTCGGGCGTGAACCGCGGTAAGGTGTTTAACCCGGACGGCACGCTTCGGCCTTTCGATTACGGCACAGTCAGCGGGACCAACTCGATCGGCGGCGAAGGTCCGTCCAATGACGATCTCAGCCCGTTGGTCACGCCGCAGCGCCGCTACACCGGGCTGGCCAGCGCCGTCTATGAGATCAATGACAAGCTGCGGGTCACGGCTGACGTCCGTCACTCGCGGATGTGGAACGACTATGTCTGGTTCGGCGATCACGATCGCGGCGATCTGACGATCAGCATCGACAACGCCTTCTTGTCGTCCACGATCAAGCAGCAGATGGCGGCCGCTGGCCAGACGTCCTTCACCTTCGGACGTTTCAACTCCGATCTGTCCTATTCCACGATCGATTTCGAGCGCGTCACCACCCAGGCCACTCTGGCCGTGGACGGCGTGACGTGACCCCCTGAAACTCCTCCAGGAATAGCTAGAGTCCGCCCCTCGAAAGGACGGACAGAATGAAGCGATCACGGTTCACGGAAGAGCA
>NZ_JACHOQ010000005.1 GCF_014199955.1 Brevundimonas aurantiaca | reverse complement strand
TGCTCTTCCGTGAACCGTGATCGCTTCATTCTGTCCGTCCTTTCGAGGGGCGGACTCTAGCTATTCCTGGAGGAGTTTCAGGGGGTCACGTCACTCTCGCAGAACAAATCAACCGCTAGCCGAAAATGACACGGCTAGGGGACAGCGTGAAGGTAGCGATACGCGCCAACTGACGGGATGGACGTTGTTAGGCATCTTGGAAGGCGCGTTAAAACCCTGCGCAAAGAGGCCAAACTTTCGCAGGAGGAACTCGCGTTCCGCGCGGAGATGAAACGCAGCTATGTCAGCGATTTAGAGCGGGGCAAAAGAAATCCTACGGTTCGCGCACTCGGGCGTCTGGCCGTCGCCCTGGGCGTTCACCCGGCCGAACTGCTGCAAGATTGAGCCGAACGCCCGGGTGGGCCAACCTGAGGATTTTTGCCACGCAGGACAAAATTGACACGATTGGTGGGCGGCGTTCAGCGCGCTGGGCTGGCCAGAAGGGCGGATGGACGTTGTCGTTCGCTTTGGAAAAAATGTACGGGCATTGAGGGAGCAAGCAGGCTTCTCCCAAGAAGAACTCGCCTTTCGTGCCGGAATGAAGCGAACTTATCTCAGCGATCTTGAGCGCGGTACGCGCAACCCTTCTGTGCGCGCTCTGGGGCGCTTAGCCGTCGCGTTAGAAGTGGCACCCGCTCGCTTGCTCGAATAGCCGCCCCCCCGCGCGAGAAGAAAATGCGTCCTGGTGGATCGCCAGTTTCATAGCCCCAGATCAGCACCCCGCCCTCGGATCACCTGAGCCAGACCATTTCCCGTCGGCGCCAAGGTGATGGTCTTGCCGGTCTCCAACCGCTCGGCTCCCGCCCTGAGCCGCCCATAGTGCTCGACCCCGCCTCGATCACGTACAATCACGAAAGGCGCCGCGCCCGCTTCGTCGTGAAATCCCGACTTGACCACCATGCCCTTCACCGGCTCCCGACCCAGAGGCCTGACCTCCCGGCCGCCTTCAAGCCGCCTCTGGTTCAGGGTGCGGATAATGTCCCGGCGGGCCTGAAGCGTCCGAAGCCTGACTTCCAAATCACCATCGAGACGGTAGCGCCGGCGCTGCCGCGTCGCCAACCCGAGACCTTCCAGATGACGAAGCCGGCCCCGCGTCAGGGCGGCCCAGGCAGCGGCGCCGCCGACGCCGTCATCGACCAGCCCGTTCGCATCCGCAGACGACAGAAGTCTGCGGTCAAACGCCGTGAACCGGTTCGCCGTCGTCTCTTTCCAGATGCGCCTTTCGGCGTCGACCCGTGACAGATCGCCGAGCCGCTCCTGGGCGACCTCCTGCGCACGCGCCCGAAAGCCGTAGCCCATATAGTCGCGGGGAATGACCAGGTCGCGGCCGTCCGCCCGGTTCCCCCGCATCAGGACATGGGCGTGCGGTTGATCGGTGTCGTGGTGGCAGGTGGCGAGCCAGGTCAGGTCCGGCTCGCCGAGATCGGCCGACACCCGGCGCATGACGTCCCGGACGTAGCCCTCCAGATCGTCGATCCTATCGCCATGCTCGGGGGAGATGATGAACCGGAAATGATGGCGGTCCTCGCTCCAGGTGCGGAGCGCGGCGCCCGGATCCGCAGCCTCTCCGTCACGGTCGAAGAACCCCGGCCTCGCCCCTTCGACGCCGGCTCCGGCTCGACCCAGATAGGCGAAGTGAGCGGCCAGTTTGACCGCCCGCGCCGCGCCCTTGCCCGTATGGCGGCAGACCAGGGCCTTGACGACCACCCGCTGACGGATGTCGAGGCGGAAGGGGCGGCCGGACCGGTTTTGCGCCGCGCGGAGAACGCCGGACCGGTCGCCGAGCGCGAACATCCGGGAGCTGGCCAGCCGTTTCATCATCCCCATGCGGACCGGATCCCGCTCGAGCTTCAGACGCGAAGGAAGCCGGACATCCAGGCCGGGGCAACTCTCTCCGGCGCCTGAGGAGAGACGGTTCTGAATGGCCTCGCCAACGAGCATGAAGGTCACTCCGATCCGTCAGGACCAATCCGCCTGACAAGTCATTCCAAGTCATCCAGGGTCGAAAACTCTTCCGATAAGACACTGAAGAAATACAGGAAACGAGAACCGCCCGACATCCTCTTTTATCTTGCCCTAAGCCGCTTTGGACGGATTTTCAGACATGGTCGTCACACCTGCGCAAAACTCCGCAAACCTCAGCAACAACGACGGCTGAGAAACGGCCGCAAAGCATACGAGGCTCGAAAGGGGGCAGTCGCGAACCGGGTGACAAACAAGAACCCGCCCGGCCGAAGCCGAGCGGGTCTGTGGGTCAGGCGTCAGGGTCGTCCGGTTCGTCGTCCCAGAAGGCAGGGTCGCAGGGATCCGATCTGCGGATGCAGTCGTCGAACCAGAGGTCCGCAGCGGACAGCATCCCAGCCAGCTCTCGTTGCTCAGCCTCCCATTCAGGATCGTCCTGTCCGTCAAGGTCGTTTTCGAAATCGGGGGTCATCACAATCTCCAGAAAAGAACCCGCCCGGCCGAAGCCGAGCGGGTCGTTGATCTCAGTCTCGAACGATCAGGCTGCGCGCGCCTTGATGGGCACATGCCGCATCCCGTTCTCCGTCGCCTTCTGGCCGAGGTTGAGCGCCGGTCCGAACGGCCGCTGCTCCCCCCGCGCCCGGTCCACCGAATGAACCAGGGTCAGGCAGACTTCCGGTTCGAGGGCGATCAGCTCGTCGTTCGCCCGGAAGGGAGCGGCCTTGCCGTGCGCATCGAAATCCGCGCGGGCGAGGATGAGCTTCACGCCCTTCTGCTGCGCCCATCTGATCGCCAGCTTCTCGGACCCCTTCGCCCCGGTCGTCGCCAGGGCCATGTCCGGCCACTCCTTCTTGGCCCAGTTGAGCGCGTCGAAGATCCGGCCCGCGTCCTCCCGGGTATTGGCCGTCGGCGCTCCCCTGAAGGCGATGATCGGACCACCGGGATCCTGCTCGCCGGCCCGGCGGTTGCGGACCGCCCGGATCGCCTGTTTGGCTTCCAGCTGGGCGGCGGTCAGAAAGGAGCCCCGCCGGCTGCCGCGCCACGCCGTCCAGACCTCGCCGGTCGCGATCGTCCAGGTGTCCGAGGCCGCGTCCCGGATAAGCTCGGCGGCCTGCGTCGCCGCATCCCCGGCCCGGGCCGCCGCCGTCGCCTCCTGGAGTTCGACATCTGCCGCCTCCGATCCGTCGAAGTCCCGCTCCAGCGAGCGCATCGTGTCGCGGGCGCGATCGGCGTCGCGCTCGATCCGTCCGGCCGCCGAATGGAAGGCGCCGATGAGGGCTTCGCCGAGTATGGTCTGATAGTCCTCCAGCGCGGTGTCGGAGATCACGTCCACCAGCTCGGTCATGAGCGCGCGCCCGAGCTGGACCAGGGCGTCCTCGGTCGGGTGCGGGCGTGGATCGCCGAGCGAGGTGGACAGGTCGTCGAAGGCGGAGTCGGACTTCGACGAGGCGAAGGAGGCGGTGCTGTGCAGGGTCATGGGCTCATTCCTTGAGATGAAGAAATGTCGAGCGCCCCAAGCGCAACGACCCCGGTTTTGGCCACGGCGGGGTCCCCGGCAGTCACCGGAGCGGACCGCCCTTCGCGGGCCGCGGAGGGGAACGGCGCAGCCGTTGACTTCTGGGGTGGCGTGACAAAATCGGAGGGCGTTGTGTGGGGGCAAGTCCTCGCCCTCTTGGGCGAGGACACAACTCGGCGCCGTCGCGCCGATACGGACGAGGACGCGGCGCCGTCCTTCGCCCGCGGCCGACCGGGTCGGCCGCGCCAACCCGTCGACGCGGCGGCCGTTCAGCGCCTTGAAGCCGGTCGCCGCGACCGGGATCGTCACACGCCGGCCAGGCGGGCCAGCTGCTCGAACGTCTGAGGCGCGCCGCGATAGGCGATGGCCGCGTGATCGCTGCAGAAGGCGCCGCGGCTGACGGGACAGCCGCAGAGGCTGAAGCTAGGCTTTAGGGGATCGCCGAGCGGCCAGCGGCATTCTCTTCGTCGGACAGTCAGGACGGTGCGGCGTCCCACGGTCGGCGAAACGGTCGACGCATGACGGACCTCCGAGCGAGCACCGGCCGGCGGCCGGGTTCTCTCTGAGGCGGCCGGGCGGGGACGGTTCTCGCCCGCGGCCGGCTCCGGCCGCAGCGCGGAGAGCCCCAGGCGACGCACCTTGCCGAGCACGGCGCTGCGGCTGATGCCGGCGCCCAGATCGCGCGAGATAGACTCGGCGGTGCGGCCCTCGCGCCAGAGGCTCCTGAGGCGCTTAATGCGATCTTCGGTCCAGACGGTCATGGGCGGATCCTCCTCAACGAGCCCCATCGGCCCGCCCTTTTCCGCCCTTCCTCCACCCTCCGGCGCGGCTCGACGCGAAAAGGCCCGAAGCGCGAAGCGCCCCGGGCCTTGATCGCTTCTGTCCGTCCTCCATGCGGTCAGAACGGGATGTCGTCGTTCAGGTCGTAACCGCCGGCGGCATCGGCGCCCTCGGCCACGCCGGACGGCGCGTTCGCCCGCTCCCTCCGGTTCTTCAGCCGGATGTCGCCGACAATCAGGCGCAGGTCGTAATGTTCGACCCCGTCCTTGCCGGTCCAGGTGTCGTTCTCGACGTGGCCCTGGATGACGACCCGGCTGCCCTTCTTCGCATAGGGCTCGATGTAGTTCTCGGCCGTGCCCTCGTTGAAGCAGATGCAGTTGAAGCCGGTCGTGCGCTCGCCCGGCTCGCCGTTGGCGCGGCGAAAGCGGGTGGTCTCCAGGACGCGAAAGCTCGCGCGCTTCTTGCCCGAGCCCTGGGCCGACAGAATCGAGGGGTCGGCGGCCAGATAGCCTTCGATGGTCAGGGTCTGCATGGTTCAGTCTCCTAGGATTTCGAGTTGTGTGGATCAGGCGGCGGCGCGGTCGTCGGCCGCGTCGCTGTGGCGGTCCTCGGCCCAGTCGAGGACGGTCAGGCGGTTCACCACCAGCTCCTTGGCGGTGCGCTCCTGGCCGTCCTTGGCGGCGTAGGCGGTGTCGATGAAGGCGCCGACGACAACGGCTTCGCAGCCCTGGGCGAGCCCCCGGGCGATGACCTTCTCGTTCAGCCCCTTGGACCAGCTGACGCAGTTGACGCCGACCAGCCGGGGCTTGCCGGCGTTGTCGGTTCCGCGCTGCTCGAGCAGGCGAAAAACCGCCTTGCCGAAGTCCTCGCTGATCTGGGGGGCGGCCGCGAGGCGACCCGTGAACACCATGGTCTGCATGTCAGTCTCCTTGAAATCCGAGGCTGACGGGGAGCCGATCTCCCCGATCCCGCCTCACCCGAGACCTCCCTTCCTCCGATCCTTCCTGGCGGACGGGCCTTCGCCCGTCCGCGCCCGTTCAGGCCGCCACGCCATCGAGGACCGACTGCACCGGGTGTCGGCGCAGCACCGCCTCCACCACGTCCGGACGGTCGACCGGCGCGAAGACCCGCGGCGCATAGGCGATGATCTCGACGAAACACCCGAGGGCCACCAGGGCGTCGCGGTCCGCTCGCCCGCCGACGATCTCCAGCCGCCACCTGTCCATCACCCTGGAACGCTTCAGCCAGAACCCGCCCGAAAGGGCGAGCTGGACATTGCGGTCGAGCACCATGGCGGCGGTTTGCGCGCCGTCGGCCCAGGCATCGCCGACCTCGGTCAGGCCGAGCGCGGTCTTCAGACTGGCGGCCTGGACCGGGTCGAGAACCCGGCCGAGCCAGCGCCGTCCGTCCGGGGCGCGCACGCGGCGCACCGAACACCCCTTGGCCGGCAACCGTCCCCAGATCGGCAACAGCAGGCCCGTGGCCAGGGTCAGCTGGCGCGTCCGCCAGGGATCCGTCCGCGCGACCTCCTCGTCCCAGATCGCGCGCCAGCCGCCCTCGTCCGTCTCCGTCCAGGCCGACTCCTCGAACGCCTTTTCCGGCATCACCTGGCGCTGGTCCGGACGCAACAGGCGCACGGCCGACACGAGCCGGTCGTCATCGGTCGTCGTCGTCAGGCCCAGCTCGGCGAGGGCGGCGCGTCCCGATCGCTCGTTGACCACCAGGCGAAACGCAGCATCGCGCGCGCCTTCCAAGGCGGCCTGCGAGGTGACGATTTCGCGCCGGACCTTGAGCGAGAAGGTCACCAGCGCCGTTTCCGCGCCGGTCGAGACATCGGTCCGGATGGTCTCGGCCTCGATCACCTCCAGCTCCTCCGCCTCGATGTCTTCGAGGCCCCGGTCCAGCTCGCCGGACGCGGCGGCGCGTTCGAGGATCCCGCCGAGAATGCGGTCGTAGTCCGCGAACAGGGCGTTCTGATCGGCGATGCGCAGGGCCAGCAATCGATTCAGGAAGGTGTGGATCGGCGGCAGGTCGTCCGAGGGCTTGAGGGCCCCGTCGGCGTCGCGCAGTCTGAGGCCGGTCCTGGTCTCGAAATCCTCCAGGCTCATGGACGACAGTTCGCCGAAGCCGAGCGCGCCGTAGAAGACCAGCAAGGCGCGTCGCGCCCAGGGGCTCTCGAGATTGTCCTCGGCGCGGAAAAGGCCCGCGCCCGCCGTACGGCGCTCTCCGCGCGTCAGCGCGCCCAGGGAGTCCAGCCGGCGCGCGATGGTCGAGGTGAAGCGCTTCTCGCCGTGGATGTCGGTGGTCACGGGCCGGAACAGCGGCGGGCAGGCCTGATGGGTCCTGTGGCTGCGCCCGAGTCCCTGTATGGCCGTATCCGCGCGCCAGCCGGGCTCGACCAGATAATGGCTGCGCCTCTGCTTGTTTGGCGACGACAGGTCGGCGTGATAGCTGCGTCCGGTGCCGCCCGCGTCCGAGAAGATCAGGATGCGCTTGCGGCCGGACATGAAGGCGTCGGTCTCCGACCGCGCCGCCGAGGCGCCGCGCCGCTCGACCAGCCGCCGACCATCGCGCAGGACCACTCGGCGCGATCGGCCGGTGATCTCGGCCACCGCGTCCGTGCCGAAGGTCTCCAGCAGGGCGTCCAGGACGCCGGGGACAGCGGGCAGCAGGGCCATCCGCTCAATCAGGTCTTCGCGCCGCCGCAGCGCCTCCTGGCTGGCGGCCGGTCGACCGTCGATCATGACCGGGACCAGGGTGACGGCGCCGTCCTCGCCCTCGATGGCCTCCATCAGATTCACCGGGAAGGCCTCGCGCAGATAGTCGAGGACATATTCGCGCGGGGTCAGGTCGATGGAGAGGTTGTTCCACTCCTCCGGCGGGATGGACGCGAGCCGGCGCTCCATCACCGCCTCGTTGGTTGAGACGATCTGGACCACGGCGGAACGCCCTTCGGCCAGATCGGTGCGGATCGAGGCGGCCAGGGTCGGCGCCTTCAGCCCGGCCAGCAGATGGCCGAAGAAGCGGAGCTTGGCGCCCTCGAAGGCAGAATGGACCGCGGACGCCGCGAGACCGCTCTTCGCCTTGCCCTCCGCATCGTTGACGCCTGTCGCCTTGAGCGCCTCGGCCAGGTTGGCGTGGATCAGCTGGAAGGCGTCGGCCCAGGCGTCCCAGATGCGGATGTCGTCCTCGGTCAGGGCGTGGAAGAGCGGCTCATACTCGACGCCCTCGAACGACAGGGACCGCGCGACATAGAGGCCGAGCGCCTTGAGCTCGCGCGCCACAAGCTCCATGGCGGCGACTCCGCCCTTGTCCATGGCATCGAGGAAGTCATCGCGGGTGACGAACGGCGCCTCCGGTCCGCCCCACAGCCCGAGCCGCGAGGCGTAGGCGAGATTCTCCGCCGTCGTGGCGCCGGTCGCCGAGACATAGAGCACGCGCGCCTTCGGCAAGCGGTTCTGCAGGGCCAGACCCGCCATCCCCTGAAGGGAGGCCTTCCTGGCTCCCCGCGCGCCCTTTCCGCCGCCGGCCGCGTTGGCCATGGCGTGGGCCTCGTCGAAGGCGATGACGCCGTCGAAGTCCTCGCCCAGCCAGGCGACGATCTGATCCAGTCGCGAAGCCTTCTCGCCTCGGGCCGGCTGGCGCAAGGTCGCGTAGGTGGTGAACAGGATGCCCCGGTCCAGCCGGATGCCTTCGCCGAGCTTCCAGCTGCTCAGGGGCAGGATGTCATGGGCGCCGCCGCCGATCGCGCCCCAGTCACGACGCGCGTCCTCCAGCAGGGCGTCGTTCTTGGACAGCCACAACGCCTTGACCCGTCCCTGGGCCATGTTGTCGGCGATGACGGCGGCGATCTCCCGGCCCTTGCCGCAACCGGTCCCGTCGCCAAGGAAGAAACCTCGGCGCAGTTGAAAACCGCCCTCGACGTCCTCGTCCGACAGGGAGAGTTGGTGCGCGACCTCGCCCGGCCGCCACCAGGCCGGCAAGTTCCCGGCATGGGCCTCGCCGGCGTAGATCACGGTTTCGGTCTGGGCGTCGGAGATCCGTCCCTCGTCCCGCACAGCGGGCGGCAGGACCGGCCGATAGGTCGGAGCCGGCGGGGAGACGGACGCCATCGGCCCGGATTCCACCAGTGGCGAAGGATGCGGCCGGGCCTCCGGCAGACCGATCCGGGCCAGCTGATGGGCCTGATAGAGACCGACATCCCGGCCCTCGCCCGCCCAGGGCCGACACTGGTAGGCGACCGGCGCCGCCCCGGTCAGAAATCCCAGCCGGCCGGACGGCAACGCCAGCGAGCGGTTGCGGCTGGTCAGGAAGGCGCTCGCCGCCACCTCCAGCCGGGCGCGCGGTTTGACGCCCGCGCGCCCCGTCACGGCGGCCGCCAGCGCGGCGCAAGCGGCGAGGTCCTCGCCGCCCGTCAGCGGCGGCGGGGGTCCGTCCGGCTCCGTCCTGTCGACGACGAGGAGGCCGGTATCGACGGTCGTGCCATGTCTGGCGAAGGCGCGTGACGGAAAGGCGATCCGGGCGCGGATCCGGCCTTTCGACCCCAGCCGCGCCAGCAGGGCGTCATCGCCCAGGGCGGTCAACGGCACGATGGCCGCCATGCGTCCGCCGTCGGCGAGGGCGGAGAAGGCGGCGACCAGATGAGCTTCAAGCTCGGAGAAGGGCGGATTGCAGACCGCGACATCGAAGCGACCGGCGTTAGGCAGAACATCCTGAACGTGGCGGCCGTCGTGACGGGATCGCGTCGCCCTCGGGAAAAGGCCGTCGAGTAGATCGGCCCGGCCGGCGCCGATCTCATTGAGGGTCAGTTCGCCGCCGCAGGCCTCCGCGACGACGGCGATCAGACAGGTGCCGGTCGACGGCTCCAGCACCCGGTCGCCCGGCCGGACCTGAGCAGAAAGAACGGCGAGCGCGGCCAGCTCCGGCGGGGTGGAGAACTGGTCCAGCGCGACCTGCTCCTCACTGCGGCGGCTGTGGGTCAGACCCAGGCCGCTCACGCTCGCCAGCAGGGCGGCGATCTCGGCGGGGGCGTCCTCGAGCCGGCCCACCTGCGGCGCGAGCCGGCGTAGCTGCAACACCGTCGCCGCCTCGATCGCCTCATAGGCGTCGCGCCAGGACCAGACGCCCTCCGCGTCCGAGCCGCCGAAGCCGGTGGTCATGACGTTGGAGACCAGCTTGCGGTCCAGGGGTCGCGAGCGCGCGAGATGCGTGGACAGGGCGCGGGCGACGGCGAGGACGTTCGCGGCCCGGTCGCCGGCTGAGGGCGCGTCGAACAGGGACAGGGAGGTTGAGGACGGAGTGAAGGAGCGTGGAGATGCCGACATGATGAGAGGTCCGATCGCGCGGAGCGGCGGGCTCATCCCTCCGGTCCTCCAGGCGCGTCCTCGACCGCCCTTCCTCCGCCTTTCGCCGAGCGAGACCTCACGCGGAAAGCCCGCCCCGGCGAGGAGCCGGAGCGGGCTTTCTCAACGACCGCCGCGCTAGGCCGCGTCTGTCAGCGCCGCGCGGCCCGCGGGCGTCACCTCGAAGGCGCCGGCGCCGTCGTCCTGCCCGGACGGAGTTGGCGAGTCCGCACCCTCACCGGAACTTTCGGCTTCCATCGCCTCGGAGACTTCCGGCTCGGGCGGAGCCGTCCAGGACAGGCTCGCAGGCGCCCAGCCCTTCTCCGCCGCCTTCTCCTCGACCCAGGGAACGAGGTCCATTTTCCTGAAGCAGGCGGCGCGGATATCGGCGTCACCCATTTGCTCCAGCATGCTTAAAAGCAGCGGCTTGGAATGCGACTTCAGGAATTCGGCGTCTGGCGTCCAATGCAGGGCGATGTCAGCCCCGCAGAGTTCCGCCAGTTCGGCGGCCTCGGCCCGTGCGGCCCGCCGGATCAGGCTTGTCCGGTCCTCCCGGAGGTCGAGGGTCAAGGCCGTCAGCTCAGCCAGCAGGGCCATCTTGTCGCCGTGGGCGAGACCATCGACCCAGGCGATGACGGTCTGGCCGGAGGCCTCCCAGGCGGCCCGACGATCCCCGAGTCTCTGGCGCACCTCGCCGTCAAGCGCCTCGATCATGCGTCCTCCGGTGGGATTGAACCCGGCTGCGGTCACCGCCAGGGCCGATTCCGACCGGACGACGGGGCAGCGGACGGCGACCTGGTTGAACAGTCGGGCGATCAGGGCGGTGAAGGCCGTTCCCGGGTCGTCGGCGAGGGCGCGTATCAGGCCGCGTGTCGCCACATCGGTGCGCACCGCGTGCAGGGCGTGATTGACACCCTCCGTTTCGGGCTCGGGCGCATCGACCTCCGGCGGACGGTAGGCGGGCTGGGGCGGCGCCCCGGCCGGGACCACCTCGGCGTCCTCGACCTGACCTTCGACCTCCGGCTCCACGGGCGTGTAGCACTGGACCTCGATACCGGTCCGGCTCGAGGGACTCAGGACGAGCACGGTCGCCACGCGGCCTTGCCAACCCGCCTGGTCCATCACCAGCCGGGCGCGGATCATGGCGTCGATCGCGGCGTCGACGGCCTCCGTCTCGGGGGTCTCCGCCAAAAGCGTGCAGAGGGTTTCCGCCGCGGCGTTGAAGGCGTCGCGTGCGTCCCGGTAGAGGGCCATGGCGGCGCCCGGCAGCATGCCGCCGTAAACGTAGCCGAGCGTCTCTAGGTCGTCGGGCAGGTCCGGCCGAGGGCCGGCCGTGACGTGAACGGTCAGGCCCTCGGCCTCGAACGCCCTGGCGATTTCGCGGGCCCGCGTCGTCCAAACCTCCGTGAGGATCGCCGGATCGAGCAGGACGGGGGCCATTTCACCGAACAGGTCGGTCTCCGTTCGACCGCCAGCCGCCGCGTACCGCTCGGGACCGACGAGGGCGCAGCGCGGGTCGCGTGCGGTGACCCGGCCCTCGTCGAGCTTCTCGGTCACCCGCCAGTCCTGGAAGCCATGGCCGTCCAGCGCCATCCGGGCGAGGTCGGCCTGTTCCGCCTTGTCGGGAAGCCGGGCCAGCAGCTTGGCCTGACGCAGGTTCAATCGACCCATCTTCAAAGCTTCCAAGGCAATCTGCGGCAAGGCCGAGAGAGCTGCCAGACGCTTGACGTCGAGTTCGGCGTAGCCGAGCGCCTTGGCGATGACCGGAACGCCGAGTTTGCCCTTCAGCATCCGTCCGATCGCGGCGATGACGTCCGCGACATGGACGGGCACGGCGGTATTCGTCAGCAGCACGGCCGCCGCCTGACGCTTGGGGTCGGTCTCGACGACGATGTCGACCGGGAAGTCCTCGTCGATCCGGCCCTGATCGAGCAGGTGTCGGAAGGCCAGGATCCGGCGCCGTCCGTCCAGAGCCATATGAGGCTGTTCCTTCTTGCCACGCCCCGGGCGAACGGTCAGCGCCTGAAGCTGACCCGCCGCGATCAGGGTCTCGGCGAGCAGAGGAATGTCCTCGTCCGGCGGCTCTTTGTAGCGAAGGTTCTCGGGCGCGATATCGGTGTTCCGCAAGGCGACGGTTCTTCGGTCGCGCGCGGCGGCGGCCTGGACGGGAGTGGGGACGAGGGCGAGTGCGGTGGAAGGGGAACGGCGCATGGGGGATCTCCAACCGGGGCGGGGCCTATCCCCGCCGGTCCGGCGCCCCGCCCCGCCCTTCCTCCGCCTCCAATGCTTTTGCGCTGGCCTGGTCCGCTTCGTTCCAGTCCCCGAAGGTGCTGGGCGGCCGGGCGATCATGGCGTCGAGTTCCAGGCTCAGGAGCCGGGCCCGCAGGCGGATCGCGGCCCGTTCGCCCGCAACTCCGTTGTCCGCCGCGATCAGGACGTCCCGCACGCCCGGCGGCGGCGACCACCTCGACAGATTGCCGGCGGATAGCAGCGCCCATCCAGGTCGTCCGAAGCGTCGGATGGCTGAAAGGGTGGTGATCACCCCCTCCCCCACCACCATCCGGGAGCTGGCCGCCATGAGCCGCACGGCGGATCCGGCGGGGACCGCGCCAATGGTTTTGCGCGGCGCCGCGATTCCGACCGCCTGGCAGCCGTTGGGATCGAGGTAGGTGATCTCGACGCCAGTCAACGCGCCCGTGACGTCGCTGATCTTCGCGAGCATGGCGCCTCGCGTCCGTCGTCCCATCGCGTACACGGCGAGGGGAGCCGAAGGATGATCGCGAAGGTCCGTGAGATCATCACGCCAGGGCACGCCCCTGAGCCGCAAATGCAGGGCCGCCCTGCCCGCGGGAGTCGCTGCCTGACCGCCTTCCCAAAGACACTCCGCGGCCTCGATGCGCCGTCTGAGGTCGATATGGGGGACAGATGCAGCGCAGCCGCCGCCGCGCGGGCGCCGCTGTTCGTCGATGAGGCCCCGCTGTGTGAGATCGTCCAGGGCCGCCCGCCAGTCCGCCGCGCCGAACCCATGGGCAACCACGCGACCGTCGCTCAGGACCAGCGAGATCGACCGGTCAGCAGCGCTGTGGCCCGGCGCCGGCACGTTGGCGCGGGCGCCGTTCTGGTAAAGATCTCCGCCCAGGGCGGAAACGATGGCGCGCAGGCTCATCAGAACAGTCCCAGGGACCGGAAGCTGGCCGTGCCGTCGCGGCCGACGATGAGATGGTCATGCACCTGAATGTCGAAAACGCGGGCGGCTTCGACGACCTTGCGCGTCATCTCGATGTCAGCTCGAGACGGCTGGGGATCGCCGGAGGGATGATTGTGCACCAGAATGATCGCCGATGCAGAGAGCTCGAGAGCGCGGCGCACTACTTCGCGCGGGTAAACGGGCGCATGATCCACGGTTCCGAACCCCACAAGTTCCTCGCGTAGAAGCTGATTTCTTTTGTCCAGAAACAGGGCTCGAAACTGTTCGCGGGGCTCTTCGACAAGAGAGACCCGAACGTAAGCCAGCAAGGCCGACCATGATGACACCACGGGACGGCTTTCGGCCTCGGAGCGGGCAAGGCGTTCGCAGAGCAGCCGAAGCAGTTTCAGGTCCGCCACTACGATCGCATCGACGCCCTCCACCCGCGCCAGTTCAGCATCATCGGCGGCCGCGATGGCGGCCAGGCTCCCGAAGCGCCGAAACAATTGGCTGGAAACACCATGCGAGTGCGACGACATCTGTCTGCGCGCCAGCATGACGGCCAAGAGGGCTTTGTCGTCGAGCCGGGCGCATTGGCCGATGGCTGAATCGGGCCAGTCGTCCGCTTCGGGTCGTGTCTGGGCGTGGGATATCATGGCGGCGCACTCCGTTTGCCGCTCCGCATGGAGCGCGCGCCGCCTCCCTTCCTTTCCCTCCAAGAAGCGCGTCGTTCGAGTAGCCGCGCGGCGTTCTGGTCAGGATTAGCCGCCGCTAATCGACCTCCAGGTCGCCACAAGCACGATTCTAACGATGCGTCGGTCGAAATCAGGGAGACAGAATGAACTGTCCCGCAACGCGGTGACCGCGAATCAGCCTGTGCCCCATATGTGCCCCAAGCCGATTTTCGAAGGGGCCGCCCGAAGGCGACCCCTGAAAAAGACCATAAAATTCAGAAGATTAAATGGTCGGAGCGACAGGATTCGAACCTGCGACCCCTTGACCCCCAGTCAAGTGCGCTACCAGGCTGCGCCACGCTCCGAAGGCGCTCCCTATAGACGCGGGTTTCGCGCGCCGCAAACGCAAAAACAGGTTTTCCACCTAGCTTCTCAGAACAGCGTCCAGTCGGGCCTTGGCCTGTTCCAAATCCATCAGCACGACATTCAGCCGCTTAGTCACGCCGGACAGGGCCGGCGTCCTTGAAATCAGGGGCTCAGCCGGGGATTCGGCGTCGCGCGCCTCGATCAGGCCGGCCATGTCCGCGCCGACCAGCGTCTTGAGCCCCTGCTCCTTGTGCAGCCGTTGCACCCCGCGGATGGTCAGGCCGTCCTCGTGCAGCAGCCGCCGAACCGCCTTGAGCACGGCGATGTCCTGGGGCCGGTAGAATCGACGTCCACCGGCGCGCTTCACCGGCGTGACGAAGCTGAACTTGGTTTCCCAGAACCGCAGGACGTGCTGCGGAGCTCCGACCTCCTCGGCCGCCTCAGAAATGGTGCGGAAGGCGTCGGCGCTCTTGGCCAAGCGAATCAGGCCTCGACGACGGCGTCGTGAACCCGGCTCTTCATGATCTGAGAGGCGCGGAAGCTGATGACGCGACGGGGGTTGATCGCCGCCGGTTCGCCGGTCTTGGGGTTGCGGCCCATGCGGGCCCGCTTCTCACGCACCTGGAAGACGCCGAAACCCGACAGCTTGACGGTATCGCCCTTTTCAAGAGCCTCCACGATCAGCTCCAGCGTCCGTTCGACCAGGGACGAACACTCCTGGCGGGACAGACCGACCTCTTCATGCACGGCTTCGCAAAGGTCGGCGCGCGTTACGGTGTGGTTGCCCATCATAGTCCCGTCTGGAAACGATCTTCTGGGCGCATAGGGGCGCAAACTTCTCAGAAAATCAATGCCCGGCGCAGCGGTTAAAGCCTCAAGGCGCAGGCGCCCCAGGTCAGGCCGCCGCCCATGGCTTCCAACAGCACCATGTCGCCCTTCTTGATCCGCCCGTCCTGAATCGCCGCATCCAGCGCCAGGGGAATTGAGGCGGCGGAGGTGTTGGCGTGAAGAGCCACGGTCGAGATCACCTTGTTCTCGTCCAGACCCAGCCGGTCGCCGACGCCCTTGATGATCCGCTGATTGGCCTGATGCGGCACGAACCAATCGACGTCGGCGATTTCGATGCCGGCGGCCTCACAGGCCGCAGTGATGCCTTCGGCGATATTGACCACCGCATGGCGGAACACCTGATTGCCCGCCATCCGCAGATGGCCGACGGTTCCGGTCGACGCCGGCCCGCCGTCGACATAGAGCAGGTCCGTTTTCGACCCGTCGGCGCGCAGGGCGAAGCCCAGCATGCCCTGGTCGGCGGCCGTCCCCTGCCCCTCGCGCGGCTCCAGCACCACGGCGCCGGCGCCGTCGCCGAACAGCACACAGGTCGTCCGGTCGGTCCAGTCCATCAGCCGCGTCATTTCCTCGGCGCCGATCACCAGGGCGCATTTCGACAGGCCGCGCGCCACGAAGCCGTCGGCCACGCTCAGCGCATAGACAAAGCCGGAACAGACCGCCTGAACGTCAAAGGCCACGCCGACGCCGGCGCCCAGCTTGTGCTGAACGATGGAGGCGACGGCGGGGAAGGTCATGTCGGGCGTGGTCGTCGCCACGATGATCAGGTCCACATCCGCCGCCGTCTTGCCGGCGTCGGCCAGGGCCTTCCTGGCGGCCTCGACCGCGAGATCGCTGGTCGGCTGGTCGTCGCGCGCCTTGTGGCGCTGTTTGATCCCCGTTCGCTCCTGGATCCATTCGTCGGAGGTGTCGACGATCTGGGCCAGGTCGGCGTTGGTGACGATCTGCTCCGGCAGATAGGAGCCGACGCCGGTCACGGCGCTGCGGGTGACGCTCACTGAAGGGGTTCTCCGGCGGGGGCGGCGGGTGGGCTGGAATGGTCGAACACGGCGTCCAGCTTGCCCAGATTGGCGCCGACCTTGGTCATATAGTCGCTGCGGGCCAGATCCACAGCGATACGGATGGCGTTTCCGAAGCCCTTGGCGTCGGCGCCGCCGTGGCTCTTCACCACAATCCCGTTCAGCCCCAGCAGGGGGCCGCCGTTGATGGCGCTGGGGTCGATCTTCTCGCGCATCTTCTTCAGGGCCGGCATGGCGATGGCGGCGCCCAGCTTGGCCTGCAGGTTCGAGGTCAGGGCCTCGCGCAGCAGGGCCGAGATATAGCGGGCCGTGCCTTCGGCCGTCTTCAGGGCGATATTGCCGGTGAAGCCGTCGGTGACGACCACGTCCACCGTGCCCTTGGCGATGTCGTCGCCTTCGACGAAGCCGTAATAATTCAGGTCGAACGGGCCGTCGCGCAGGATGGCGTGCGCCTCCTTGACCTGTTCATTGCCCTTCATGTCCTCGGAGCCGACGTTCAGCAGGCCGATGGTCGGGCGAACGGTGCCGCGCACCGCCGTCTGGAAAGCCTCGCCCATGATGGCGAACTCGACCAGTTGCTCGGCGTCGCTGCCGATGTTGGCGCCGACGTCCAGAACCGCCGTATGGCCCTTGAAGGTCGGCCAGCTGGCGACGATGGCCGGCCGCTCCAGGCCCGGCGCCGACATGCGCAGAATCAGTTTGGAGATGGCCATCAGGGCGCCGGTGTTGCCCGCCGAGACCACGCCGCCGGCCTCGCCGGTCTTCACCGCCTCGACGGCGTTCCACAGGCTGGAGCCCTTGCCCCGGCGCATGGCCTGGGCGGGCTTCTCGTCCATGGCCACCACCTTGTCGGTATGACGGATGTCGACCGTGTCGGCCGGCAGGCTGCAATGCGCCAACTCGGCGCGAATCCGGGTCTCGTCCCCATGCAGCAGGAAGCGGACTCCCTCCCCGCCATGGGCGCGGACAAAGCTTTGGACGCCCGGAACGACGACGGATGGGCCGTGATCGCCGCCCATGGCGTCAAGCGAGATCGTAACTGGGGCTTGCAAATGGACCTCGACTAACCGCGTCGTCTTGTCGCACGACACTGGATATAGGCGCCGGACGATAGCGCCGACGCCGGGGGATGCAACCGCACGGCCCCTGCGTCAACCTCAGCCTTGGTCGTCCTGCGGCTTCAGGGCCTTCAAAGCTGCAAAGGGCGAGATTTCGGCGGGCTCTTCCGGTTGCACGAACTGCGCCCCCGGCTTGCGCGGAAAGGGGTCCAGAGACAGGACCAGCTGCTCGACCGCATACTGCCCCAGGTCGATCTTGCCGTCCTCGATCAGGTCGGCGTCCTCCTCCTCCAGGGTGACTTCGATCTCGTCGGTCTGCTGCGGTTCGGCCTCGGCCAACTGAATCGAGAAGCGGCGGTCCACCTCGACCGGCAGGGGTTCCAAGGTCAGGCCGCAGGTCTGGATCGCATGGGCCGTGACGCGCCCCTTCATCGTCCACTCGCTGCTCGACGGGGTCGGCTTGACCTCGATCTCTACGGCGAAGGCGTCCAGGCCCTGCAGATCCAGGGCGCGCGCAATTCGCTGACGCGCCTCCGCGTCGGGCTCCAGGCGTCGGCTCAGCCCCGCGCCGATCTGATTGACCCGCACCGTCTCGCTGTAGGGGAGGCTTGCGCTCATGGTCTCAAACATCCGTCCAGGCCGGCTTCACCAGCACATCATTGAATTCCTGCGCCGCCAGGGCGGCTCGCGCGGCCAGGGCGTAGCGCGCCAAATCAGCCGCCTGTTCCGCCCGCGTCTCGCCATAGACATTGCGCGCCAGAGCTTCGGTCAGAGCCGCCGCATCGCCGTCGCGCAGCGGCGGCTCATAGGCGTTCATCCGGCCGTACAGGGCCTCGCCCAGCTTGCGCATCTTCTTGCCCACCGAAATGTCGCCGACGCCTTCTTCCCGCAACGCATGGTCCAGCGCCGAGACATAGACGTCGAACAGAGCCTGGGCCGCGTCTCGACCGCTCGGCGTGTTCTCATCGCGCAGCCGCAGCACCAGCAGCAGCACGTGCAGCGTATAAAGTTCGAACCGCGCGTCGATCCGGTCAGCCACGCCCAGTCGCGTATAAAGTCCCGGCCGGCGCGCCTGCTCCACCGAAAGGGCGTACAGGGCGTCGCCAATGCGGACGCCTTCGCGGGGTTTGAACAGGTTTTTCAGCATGGCTTTAAACGGCCCCTTTTCCGCCGCGCCGTTGAACTAGGACGCAGGTCCGTCTAGGTCAAAGATCTTGTTCTCTCGCAGGCGCCCGATCATGTCTCGTTTCGTCCCGCTTTTCGTCGCCGTTTCCCTGGGCGGCCTGTCCGCCGCCTGCGCGCCGATGGTCGGCTCCAACGGCTTTCAGGTGATCGACGCCAAGCCCCAGGACGTGGTCGCCGGAACCGACACCAAGGAGACGGTGCTGGCGCGGCTGGGCTCGCCCTCGACCACCTCGACCTTCGAACCGGACCAGGTCTGGTACTACATCAGCCAGACCACTGAGAAATACACCTACAACCTGCCGGTCGTCTCGAGCCGCACGGTGACCGAAATCACCTTCGAGCCGAACGGCGACAAGGTCGCCGCCGTGCGCACCCTGGGCCTGGCGGACGGCGAACAGATCGCCATGAACAGCCGTGAAACCCCGACGCGTGGCCGCGCCCTGACGGTTCTGGAGCAGCTGCTGGGCAACGTCGGCCGCGGCCAGCTGCCGCGCACCGAGGACGACACTCCCGGTCAACGCCGCCCGGACTGATCCCCGGCGCATCGCCCAAGGAAAAACGCCCCGGAGATCGCTCTCCGGGGCGTTTTCACGTCAGCCGACCGTCCCGCTGGCCAGCACCGCCAGCAGCAGCAGGGCCACGATATTGGTGATCTTGATCATCGGATTCACCGCCGGCCCCGAGGTGTCCTTATAGGGGTCGCCTACGGTGTCGCCGGTCACGGCCGCCTTGTGGGCCTCCGATCCCTTGCCGTGCACCACGCCGTTCTTGTCGGTGAAGCCCTCCTCGATCACCTTCTTGGCGTTGTCCCAAGCGCCGCCGCCCGAAGTCATCGACACGGCCACGAACAGGCCGGTGACGATCACCCCCATCAGCATGGCGCCCAAGGCCGCAAAGGCGTTGGCCTTGTCCGAGATGACCATGACGGCGGCGAACAGGACGATGGGCGACAGGACCGGCAGCAGCGACGGCGCGATCATCTCGCGAATCGCCGCCTTGGTCAGGATGTCGACCGCCCGTCCGTACTCGGGCTTGACCTGATAGGTCATGATGCCGGGGTTCTCGCGGAACTGGCGCCGCACCTCGGCCACGACAGACTCGGCGGCGCGCCCCACCGCCATCATCGACATGCCGCCGAACAGGAAGGGCAACAGCCCCCCGAACAGCAGGCCCACGACCACATAGGGGTTGGTCAGGTCGAAAGCGACCGTCCCCATGTCGGCGAAGAAGGGATAGTCCGACGGATTGGCTGAGAAGTATTGCAGGTCCGACGTATAGGCCGCGAACAGCACCAGCGCCCCCAGGCCCGCCGAGCCGATGGCGTAGCCTTTGGTCACGGCCTTGGTCGTGTTGCCCACGGCATCCAGCGCATCGGTCGAATGCCGCACCTCGCTGGGCAGGCCGGCCATTTCGGCGATCCCCCCGGCGTTGTCCGTCACCGGCCCGAAGGCGTCCAGGGCCACGATCATCCCCGCCACGCCCAGCATGGTGGTGGTGGCGATGGCGATGCCGAACAGACCCGCCAGCTGGAAGCTGGCCACGATGCCGACGATGATGGTCAGGGCCGGCAGCGCCGTGGCCTCCAGCGACACCGCCAGCCCTTGGATGACGTTGGTCCCGTGGCCCGACACCGAGGCGTTGGCCACCGACCGCACCGGCCGGAAGCCCGAACCGGTGTAGTATTCCGTCACCACCACAATGGCCGCCGTCACCGCCAGCCCGACCATGCCGGACCAGAACAGGGCCATGGGCTGGATGACCAGGCCGCCGGTCGTCGTCACCGGCCCGGTCACCATCTGGTCGATCACCCACCAGACCGCCCCGATGGACAGGACGCCGGTCACGATCAGCCCCTGATACAGGGCGCCCATGATGTTCTGGCTCTTGCCCAGCCGCACGAAGAAGCTGCCGATGATCGAGGTCACGATACAGACCGCGCAGATCGCCAGCGGCAGCACCATCAGCATGTCCACATAGGGCTGGCCGCGGAAGAAGATGGCCGCCAGCACCATGGTCGCCACGGTCGTCACCGCATAGGTTTCGAACAGGTCCGCCGCCATGCCGGCGCAGTCGCCGACATTGTCGCCTACGTTGTCGGCGATGGTGGCGGCGTTGCGGGGATCGTCCTCGGGAATCCCGGCCTCGACCTTGCCTACCATGTCGCCGCCCACGTCGGCGCCCTTGGTGAAGATGCCCCCGCCCAGTCGCGCGAAGATCGAGATCAGCGACGCGCCGAAGCCCAGGGCCACCAGGCCGTCGATGACCTCGCGGCCGACCGGGTTCAAACCGAGGTGGTGGGTCAGGACGATATAGTAGCCCGATACCCCGATCAGGGCGCCGCCCGCCACGAACATGCCGGTGATCGCGCCCGACCGGAAGGCCAGGTTCAGCCCCTTGGACAGGCTTTCGGAGGCCGCCTGGGCCGTGCGCACATTGGCCCGCACCGAGATCAGCATGCCGGCGTAACCGGCCGCGCCCGACAGGACCGCCCCGATCAGAAAGCCCACGGCCGCATAGGGGCCGATCAGCAGATAGGCGGCGATCAGGATCACAATCCCCACCAGGCCGATGGTCAGATATTGCCGCTTCAGATAGGCCGAGGCGCCTTCCTGAATAGCGGCGGCGATCTCTCGCATCTTGTCGTTGCCAGTGCTCGCCTTCATCAGGGCGGCGGTCTGAACGGCGCCGTAAAGCACCGCCAGAACACCGGCCGCGAAGACCAGCGTAAGATAGGTCGTCATTGGCGTTTCCATGCCCTTGCAAACAGGCGCGCAGGCCTGGCGCGGCGGGCGGGCCTTAGGGCCTCTGTCCGCCTTCCGGTCCCCCTGCACGCGGCGAGCGCGTCATTGCGCCCCTTGGGATTTTGCAGAGGGAGCGTGTCACGGGCGTCAAGTTGACGCAACCGTGATCGTTGACCGCTAGTGAGCGGTCGGCATGCCGGAGCGACGGCGGGGGCTCTGGGCGATGATCTCGACGCCGGTCACCGAACCCCGTCCGGAGATGGTGTTGGCGGCAGCGACCAGGGCGGCCGACATGCGACGCTCGTCCAGGCGCGTCCAGTCGCCGGGAACGGTGAAGGGGGTCCGGTGCGCGGCCTTCACCAGGGCGTCGCGGAAGAAGGCCTCCTTCAGCCGCATCTGATCGGCGGTCTTGCCCGCGCCGAGCATCAGGCGGAGCGAGACGAAGACATAGTTCCGCAGCCGACCGTCAGCGATGACGGGCAGGCCCACCCCCGCTATGCCGAAGGTCGGGGGCCCTTCGGCCGCCTTCTCGGAGGAGGCGGCGGCGGAACCGGCGGCGGTCCCGGCGAGGGCGACGGTTCCGGCGGCGATGAAGCTTCTGCGATCCATGCGACCAGCCTAACGGCGGTGGGTTAGGATTCCCTTGCGAAAGTCCTAGCCATGGGTCCAGCCGGCGCGCCCCGGCGTCAGGGGCCGGCCGCCGTAGGAGACCGTGACCCCGGCGCCGACCCGCACCTCGCCCAGCAGGGTCAGGCGAACCCGCCGCCGGTCGGCCTCTCGGCGCAGCGTCTCCACCAGCCGGGCGGGGGCGGTGAAGACGATCTGGTAGTCGTCGCCCCCGGTCGCCAGATCCTCCAGCGCCGCCTGAGGATCGACGCGGGCCTCGAACCAGGCCCTGGCGGCCGCCGACAGGGGCAGGCTGTCCAGCTTCAGGTCGATCGCGACGCCGCTGGCGTTGGCGATATGCGTCAGATCGGCGACCAGCCCGTCGGAGACGTCGGCCGCCGCAGTGGCGTGGGCGGCGATCACCTCGGCGAAATCCTGCTGAGGCGTCGGCTGGCGGTAATGGTCGATCAGAAAGGCCAGCCGCTCGGGATCGAGCGTCAACTGGCCCCGCGCCGCCTGAAGCCCCAGGAGGCCGTCGCCGATCGTGCCGGTCACGAAGACCAGATCCCCCGCCTCGGCTCCAGCGCGCGACACCGCCCCCCCGGCCGGAACCCAGCCCAGGGCGGTCAGGGAGAAGGCGGCCGGGCCCGGCGTCTTCACCGTGTCGCCGCCCATCAGAAAGACCCCGAACCGGGCCTGATCCTGGGCCAGGCCCGCGGCGAAGGCCTCGCGCTCCGGCCAGCCGCAACGTTCGGACCAGGCGCAGGCCAGCAGATAGCCGAAGGCTTCAGCCCCCTTGGCCGCCAGGTCCGACAGGTTCACACGCAGCAGCTTTCTGGCCACCGTATCCAGGGGGTCGTCGGGCAGGAAATGGACGCCTTCGACGATGGCGTCCTTGGTCAGGACCAGATCATAGCCGGGCCGGGACGGCAGGACCGCCACATCATCGACCAGCCCCCTGCCCCACTCCGGATGGGCCAGGGGCCGCAGCAGCGTCTCGATCGTCTCGAACTCGCCCGCGACGTCGAGCGCGGGCATCAGCGACGGACGTCTCTGGCGACGCCGTCCAGAGCAGCGTTGACGAACCGGGCCTCGGCGTCGTCGAAGAAGGCCTTGGCCAGTTCGACATATTCGTCGATCACCACTTCGCGCGGCGTCTCCGGATGTTTGATCAGCTCCCAGGCGCCCGAACGCAGCAGGGCGCGCAGGGTGGCGTCGATCCGCTCCAACCGCCAGTTGGACGCCAGCCGGGCCTTGATCGCCGCGTCGATCTCGCGCTGGCTTTCGATCACGCCGCGCACGATGTCGGCGAAATAGGCTTCATCCGCCTCGGCCAGGGCCTCGCCCTCGATGTCGGCGTCGAAGCGGAAGTTGGAGAATTCGGTGATCACCGTCTCCACCCCCTCGCCCGCCAGCTCCATCTGGTACAGGGCCTGGACGGCGGCGAGGCGCGACACGGTGCGCGCCCGGCGCTGTTTGGAGCTCAGATGGGGCTCGGCCCGCTGTTTCTCGGCTTCGGCCAGTTGTTCGAGGACGGCCTTGACGCTGTTCGGTTCAGTCATGCGCCGAGGCCTAGCCGCAACCGCTTCTTCAATGCAATGAGGTCCAGACAGGCTTTGGCCGCTCCACCGCCCTTATCCCCTTCGGAAAGCCGCGCCCGGGCCCAGGCCTGATGCTCGTCCTCGGTCGTCAGAATGCCGTTGCCGACGATCAGCCCCTTGACGCCCAGGGCCATCAGCCCGGCCGCCGACTGGTCCGAGACGATCTCGAAATGATAGGTCTCGCCGCGGATCACGCAGCCCAGGGCCACATAGCCGTCATAACGCGGCGCGGTCGGGAACCGCCCGGCCTCCTCGGCCATGGCGATCACCGCTGGAATCTCCAGGGCGCCCGGCACGGTGACGACGTCGAACAGGGCGCCGCGCGCCTTCAGCGTCTCCTTGGCCCCTTCCAGCAGGGCGTCGGCCAGTTGGTCGTAGAAGCGCGCCTCGACGATCAGAATACGGGGTGCGTCGGTCACGCCTTGTCTTCTCCATCCATGTCGCGCCAGCCGACGATGCGCAGGCCATAGCCTTCAAGCGCCGTCGGTTCAGGTCGCGTCGAACTCATCACGATCATATCCTTGACGCCCAGGTCCAGCAGGATCTGCGCGCCCACGCCATAGGCCCGCAGCGACCGATCGACCGCCGCCGGCTTGTCGACCCCCGCCAGCCGCTCGGCCAACGCGTTCAGCGCCGGATCGCGCAGGAAGACGACCACGCCCGCGCCGTCATGCTCGGTAATCTGGCGCAGAGCCTTCGGCACATAGTCCTGGCGCGTCTCGACATGGCCCAGGAGGTCGCAGGCGAAGTCCACCTGGTGCATCCGCACCAGGGTCGGTTTGGACGGGTCGATCCGACCATGGACAAGGGCGACGTGTTCCGCCCCCTCGATCGTGTTCTTGTACAGCATCAGCCGGAACGGCCCGCCGTGGACGCTCTCGAACGGCGTATCCATGATCCGTTCGACGAACCGCTCGGTGCGGCGGCGATAGGCGATCAGGTCGGCGATGGTGCCGATCTTCAGCCCGTGCAACTGGGCGAAGGCGACCAGATCCGGCATCCGCGCCATCTCGCCGTCGTCCTTGATGATCTCGCAGATCACCGCCGCCGGGGTCAGGCCGGCCATGCGGCTGATGTCGACGGAAGCCTCGGTATGGCCGGCGCGGACCAGCACCCCGCCGTCGCGCGCCACCAGGGGAAAGATGTGGCCGGGCGAGACGATGTCGTCCATGCCCTTCGAGGCGTCGGTCGCCACCTGGATGGTCCGCGACCGGTCGGCCGCCGAAATACCCGTCGTCACGCCTTCCTTGGCCTCGATCGAGACGGTGAAGGCGGTCTTCATGCTCTCGCGATTGTCGGCGGCCATCGGCGGCAGCCGCAGCTGCTGCGCCCGCTCGGCCGTAAGGGCCAGGCAGACCAGGCCGCGGGCCTGTTTGATCATGAAGTTGATCTGATCCGGGGTGGCGAACTGGGCGGGGATGATGATGTCCCCCTCGTTCTCGCGATCCTCGGCGTCCACCAGGATGTAGGGACGGCCGTTGCGGGCGTCCTCCAATATGTCCTCGATGGGACTGATCGGGCTGTCGTTCATGTTCGCGGCCAGCATCTGGCGTTCCTTCGGCATCAGGCCGTCTCCTGCCACCGCGCCAGGTAGCGCGCCAGCATGTCGATCTCGAGATTGACCGGATCGCCGACCTTCAGGCGGCCCAGGGTCGTCACTTCCCACGTATGCGGAATGATATTCAACGAAAACACCCGGTCTTGCACGGCGTTGACCGTCAGCGACACCCCATCCACCGTGATCGACCCCTTGGCGGCGATATAGCGGTGCAGCGGCGCCGGGGCCTCGACCTCGATCCGGTGCGAGCCCCCTTCGGGCGTGATGGAGACGACCCGGCCCAGGCCGTCGACGTGACCCGAGACGACGTGCCCCCCCATCTCGTCGCCCAGGCGCGCAGCCCGTTCCAGATTGACGCCGTCGCCGGCCTTCCAGCCGCCCAGCGTCGTCTTGGACAGGGTCTCGTTCGACACCTCGACGGCGAACCAGTCTGGGCCCTTCTCCGTCACGGTCAGGCAGCAGCCCGCATGGCTGATTGAGGCGCCCAGGTCGATGGAGGCCACGTCCCAGGCGGTCTCAATCTCATAGCGGCGGTCGCGCTCGGTCTCGCGGACGTCGCGGACGCGGCCGATGTCGGTGACGATGCCTGTGAACATGAGACGACCGGTCCCCCTTCGGACCCGAAAAAATACAGTCTAATGTGTCCAGATCGTCCGAAACAGTCCGATCCGGACACCGAAAAACAGTGTCCAAAGTGTCCGATCTGTCCGATCGCCGTCAGATGCGGGCGTAGCTTTCCCACAGGTCGTCCCCGGCGGGCCGGACATCCAGGCGTCGGAAGTTGGGGGCCTCGGCCAGCTTTGCAAGGGCCAGGGAAGCCACGCACGGCCGCCCCTCCCCGCCCAACAGGATCGGCGCCCGGAACCATTCCAGACGATCCACCGCCCTCGCGCGCAGAAAGGCGGCGGCCACCTGGCCTCCGCCCTCGATCAGGACCGAGGCGACGCCGACCGCCTTCAGCGCCTTGAGAACGGCCGGCACGGCGGGGCGTCCGTCCTGTGTCTCGACCTGCCGCACCTCCGCGCCTCCGACCGGGCGGGGCGCGACGGCGGTCAGGATCAGACTGTTCGGCCCCGCCAGTTTGGCCGTCGCCGGGGTTCTGAGCCGGCTGTCCAACACCACCCGCAGCGGCTGATCGACGCTGCGGCCCGGCAGACGGGTCGTCAGTTCGGGGTCGTCGTGGAGCACGGTCTCGACCCCCACCAGAATGGCGTCATGGGCGGCCCGCAGCCTGTGCCCTTCCAGCCGGGCCGCCTCGCCGGTGATCCAGCGGCTTTCGCCCGAGGCCGTGGCGATGCGGCCGTCCAGCGAGGTGGCCAGCTTCAGGGTGACGCGCATCAGCTCTTGCCGGACGGCTCGTCGAAGCCTTCATCGCCCAGGAATTTGGCGAAGTCGCCCGTGTGCCGAAAGTCCTTATAGACCGAGGCGTAGCGGACATAGGCCACCTCATCCACGCCCTTCAGCGCCTTCATGATGAAGTCGCCGACGACGCTGGAAGCGATTTCGGTCTCGCCCAGGCTTTCAAGCTGGCGGACGATCCGATTGACCATCTGTTCGACCTGTTCGGCCTGGACCGGGCGTTTGCGCAGGGCCACGCCCAGCGACCGCTCCAGCTTGTCCCGGTCGAACGGGGTGCGCCGACCGTTGCGTTTCAGAATCACCAGTTCGCGCAGCTGGACCCGCTCGAAGGTGGTGAAGCGCCCGTTGCAGTTCGGACAGGACCGCCGCCGTCGGATGGCCGAGCCGTCGTCCGACGGCCGGCTGTCCTTAACCTGGGTGTCCTGATGACCGCAGAAGGGGCACTTCATCGGTCAGATCATCCGTAGATGGGGAAGCGGTTCGTCAGTTCGCGCACCTGGGCCGCCACGCCCGCGACCACGGCCGGATCAGCCTCGTCCCCGCCGTTCATCGAGGAGACGACGTCGGCGATCCAGTGGCCGATCTGCTTGAACTCGTCCTCGCCGAAGCCCCGCGTCGTGCCGGCGGGCGTGCCCAGGCGAACGCCCGAGGTGACGGTGAAGGGGGCCGTGTCGAACGGCACGCCGTTCTTGTTGCAGGTCATCAGCGCCTTTTCGAGCTCGTGCTCGGTCGCCTTGCCGGTCACGCCCTTGGGCCGCAGATCGACCAGCATCAGATGGCTGTCGGTGCCGCCCGAGACGATGGCCAGGCCGCGCTCGACCAGGACGCCGGCCAGGGCCTGGGCGTTCTTGACCACCTGCTGGGCGTACAGCTTGAACTCGGGCTGCAGCGCCTCGCCGAAGGCCACGGCCTTGGCCGCGATCACATGCTCCAGCGGCCCGCCCTGGAGGCCCGGGAAGACGGCCGAGTTGATCTTCTTGCCCAGTTCGACATCGTTGGACAGGATCATGCCGCCGCGCGGCCCGCGCAGGGTCTTGTGCGTCGTCGTGGTCACGACATGGGCGTGCGGGATCGGATCGGGATAGGCGCCCCCGGCCACCAGGCCGGCGTAGTGGGCCATGTCCACCATCAGATAGGCGCCGACGCTGTCGGCGATCTCGCGGAACCGCTTGAAGTCGATGTGGCGGCTGTAGGCGGAGGCGCCGGCCAGGATCAGCTTGGGCTTCTCGCGCTCGGCCATTTCGGCCACATGGTCATAGTCGATCAGATGGGTGTCTTCGGTGACCTTGTAGGTCACCGGGCGGAACCACTTGCCCGACTGGTTCGCCGGCGACCCGTGGGTCAGGTGCCCGCCGCAGGCCAGGTCCATGCCCAAAAAGGCATCACCCGGCTGCAGCAGGGTGAAGAAGACCGCCTGGTTGGCCTGGGCGCCCGAGTGGGGTTGGACGTTGGCGAAGGCCGCGCCGAACAGCTTTTTCGCCCGTTCGCGCGCCAGATCCTCGGTCACGTCCACATATTCGCAGCCGCCGTAGTAGCGGCGCCCCGGATACCCCTCGGCGTATTTGTTCGTCAGAACCGAGCCTTGGGCGTCCAGCACCGCCTGGGAGACGATGTTCTCGGACGCGATCAGCTCGATCTGCTCCTTCTGCCGGCCCAACTCCCCTTGAATGCCCTTGAAGACGTCCGGATCGGCGTCGGCCAGGGTCTTGGTGAAATAGGCGTCATGGGTGAAGGCGGTCACGTCGGAATCCCCGCATCTGAGAAGGCCGCCTATCTAGTCCCCAGCGGAGCGAACCACAATATCTTGTGTCCCAGCCGCCCATTCACGCCGCAGCAGGCCGTAGACCAGCATGTCGCACAGGCCCTTGTGCGTGGTTTCATGCTCCCGCAACCGTCCTTCCAAGGAAAAGCCCAGGCGCTCGGCCAAGCCGGCGGACGGCCGGTTGTCCGCATCGATCTCCGCATAGATCCGACGGCACGACGGATCGGTGAAGAGATGGGACACCAGGGCCGTCATGCACTCCCGCGCCACGCCCTGCCCCTGGCGGTCGACGACGGTGACATAGCCGACCTCCAGAACGCCCTCGTCGCGTCCTGGAAAGGCGACGTAGCGTCCAGCGACCGCGCCGGTTTCGCGGTCCACCGCCGTCCAGCTTCGGCCCGGCCAGGTCGGATCGACCAGCCAATCGGCCAGATCGGCCTCGCTACGGAAGGCGGGTCGCGACATATACAGACACTGGTCGTCGCGCGAGAGGGTTGGAAACAGCGCCGCCGCGTCCTCGCGGACCAACGGCCGCATCAGGAAGCGGGGCGTATGAAGGGTGGGCGTCGGGCGCATGCCGCCGCTATAGGGTCAAGAGAGCGGCTGCGCTATCGCCCAGCCTCCAAAGCTCGCCTCAGCTTGGCGATCGCCACCCGCTCGACGGCCTTGGGTTCGTTCGCCGGCCCCATGGCGCTGACCTCGCGGCCGGTCGCGACGTGGATGGCCGAGCATTTGACATAGGGACCGTTGCGGACGAACTCGACGATGATCTCGCCGAGGTCGTCGCCGGTCGTCATGCGGCGACGGGCCGGCGCGCCACGTTGCAGTGGGAGAAGAGCTTGTCCATCGCCTGGACCAGATGATCCATCATCGCGTCCGTATGGTTGGGCGAGGGCGTGAAGCGCAGCCGCTCGGTGCCCTTGGGCACGGTCGGATAGTTGATCGGCTGCACATAGACGCCGAAGTCTTCCAGCAGCATGTCCGAGATCATCTTGCAGTGGACCGGGTCGCCGACATGGACCGGGACGATGTGGCTCTCGGACTCCATGACCGGAATGCCGACGGCGGCGAAACGGGCCTTCAGGGTCGCGGCGCGTTCCTGATGGCGTTCGCGCAGTTCGGGATGGGCCTTCAGATGGCGCACCGAGGCCAGGGCCCCCGCCGTCAAGGCCGGCGGCAGACTGGTGGTGAAGATGAAGCCCGAGGCCCAGCTGCGCACGGCGTCCACGATCACGGCGTCGGCCGCGATATAGCCGCCCATGACCCCGACGGCCTTGCCCAGGGTGCATTCGATGATGTCGATCTGGTCCAGGACCCCGTCCCGCTCTGCGACGCCGGCGCCGGTCGCGCCGTACAGGCCCACGGCGTGGACCTCGTCCAGATAGGTCAAGGCGCCGTACTGGCGCGCCAGGGCGATGGTGCCGGCCAGGTCGGCGATGTCGCCGTCCATCGAATAGACGCTCTCGAAGGCGATCAGCTTGGGCGCCTCGACCGGGGCGGCGGCCAGGAGCTGCTCCAGATGCGCCAGGTCGTTGTGGCGGAAGATGTGACGTTCACCGCCGCCGTGACGGATGCCCTCGATCATCGAGGCGTGGTTCAGAGCGTCGGAGAAGATGATCAGGCCCGGCAGGATCTTCTGCAGGGTCGACAGGGTCGCCTCATTGCCGACATAGCCGGAGGTGAACAGCAGGGCCGCCTCCTTCTGATGCCAGTCGGCCAGTTCGCTCTCCAGATCCACAGCCGAGCGGGTGGTGCCCGAGATGTTGCGCGTGCCGCCGGCGCCCGCGCCGGTCGCCGCGATCTCGTCCTGCATGGCCTTCAGCACGTCCGGATGCTGGCCCATGCCCAGATAGTCGTTCGAGCACCAGATCACGACGTCCTGTTCGGACCCGTCTTCCCGACGGCGCACCGCCTGGGGAAAGGCGCCGCTCACCCGCTTCAGATCGGCGAAGACGCGATACCGGCCTTCGCTGCGCACCTGCTCCACCGAGCTTTCAAAGGCGGCTTTATAGTCGAACACGATAGTCGTTCTTTCGCTTATGGCGTGTCTGACGGTTTATTTGCGCCCGACGGCCTGGCTTGTCCATGTCTTCCGTATGGACAAATCGCCCAAGCCCTTAATTGATAACGCTTCTCAGAACGAAGGCGTCAGCTCGTCTCCAGCTCGGTATGCTGCCCAGGATCAGCCTGCGCCGGACCCGTCTTGACTGAATCCCTTGTCTCGCCGCGCGGGCTCGTTCTGGTGAAGATACACCGCAAGCGTGTCCCAGGGCGGCGTGACGGATGCTTGAGTGAGAAGGCGGCCGATCTCGCCTCTGTGATAGCCGGCGTGCAGCGAGACATGAACCAGCATCTCCTCACGCGTCATCGAGCCGCGGTCGCCGTCAGTGAAGGTGAAGGCGACGGGCTCGATCCGAGCTTCGGCAGACAGAGCATCCACATAGTCGATGTACCACTGGTCGGTCGCTGCAACGGCCTCCCTCAACTGGCCGAGCGGCAACGCCGTTTCGAAATTTGTAGAGGTGAAGCCGTGCGTCTCTCCTTGCAGATGTCCTGCGAAAATCCGGCTCACAACGTGAAGGTGGCCGATGAGTCGCCGCGCGATCAGCAATTCCGCCTCCCATTGCACAGCATCAAGAGCGTCCAGTTTGTCAAACAGCTCCTGATTGGCCCAGGCAGAATAGCGAACCAACATCTGCAGCATATTTCCCATTGTCAGGCCTTACTTTGCTGGTGACGAATTCGAGCAATCCGCACACATTTTCAGAAGGAGCGGCGTTCCTGTCTATTCGCATTGAAAATCCGCAAGCGGCGACCCGCAAAACCCCGCGTCAGGCGCGCTCGCGCGCCACGGTCGATGCAATCATCGAAGCCGGTGCTCGCATTCTCAGCGATGACGGATGGGCGGGGTTCACGACGAACCGCGTCGCTGAGAGGGCCGGCGTCAGCATCGGCTCGCTTTACCAGTATTTTGAGGACAAGTTTTCACTGGTCGACGCCATCCGTCAGACCCATCTGGAAAACGGTATGCAAGCGATGCGAAGGGTTCGTGCCGTAGGATTGACGCCACATGAACTGGCGGTCCGGATCGTCGCAGCGAGGATCGAAGCCCATTCCATTCATCCTGGCCTTCATCCCGTCCTACTTCAAGAGATCCCGACAGCGAGGGCGCGCCGCAACCCGGCGAGCGACTATGAAGTCGCCTACCTGTCGTTATACGCGAAAATCGTGGCGGACTTCCGCAGCAGACAGGGTAGTCCCGCTGACGCGGTTGCGGGGCGTGTCCTCTCGGACGCCGTTGACGGCGTGATCCACAATGCGGCGAGTCGCAGCGCCCTCGACGACGAGCGGATGCGCGAGGAGTTGATCCGCTTGATCGCGCTCTATCTATCACCTGGAACTGATTTGCCGTGAAAGGCTGCCTTGTCCAGAGGCGCCTTCCTGGATTCAAGGCTGTCACCCTCACCCCATTGCTGTAGCCCCGCATCACGGACCTCAAGGCGGCGTGGGATCCGCCGCGCGTAAGACAGTCGCCCAAAGCAAAACGGCCCCCGGATTTCTCCGGGGGCCGTTCTTTTTGTAGCCTACGCTCGCCTCGCGGAGGCTCGCCGCTTGAGGTCGAAGCGCTCAAGAAGCGAGCGACCGCTCGCGCGCGTTAGCGCACCAAGAGGCTTACTCGACGATCTTGGCCACGACGCCGGCGCCGACGGTGCGGCCGCCTTCACGGATGGCGAAGCGCAGGCCCTGGTCCATGGCGATCGGGGTGATCAGTTCGACGTTCAGCTCGGCGTTGTCGCCGGGCATGATCATCTCGACGCCTTCCTTCAGCTTCACGATGCCGGTCACGTCGGTCGTGCGGAAGTAGAACTGCGGACGATAGTTGGTGAAGAACGGGGTGTGACGGCCGCCCTCTTCCTTGGTCAGGATGTAGGCCTCGGCCACGAACTTGGTGTGCGGGGTGATCGAACCCGGCTTGCACAGAACCTGACCGCGCTCGACGTCTTCACGCTTGGTGCCGCGCAGCAGAACGCCGACGTTGTCACCGGCTTGACCCTGGTCCAGCAGCTTGCGGAACATTTCGACGCCCGTGCAGGTCGTCTTCTGGACCGGACGGATGCCGACGATCTCGACTTCTTCACCGACCTTGATGATGCCCTTCTCGACGCGACCGGTCACCACGGTGCCGCGGCCCGAGATCGAGAAGACGTCTTCCACCGGCATCAGGAACGGCAGGTCCACCGGACGTTCCGGCTGCGGGATGTAGCTGTCGACGGTTTCCATCAGGGCCAGGATGCGCTGCTCGCCGATCTCCGGGTTCACGCCGTCGGTCGCGGCCTTGGCCGACCCCTTGGTGATCGGGATCTCGTCGCCCGGGAACTGGTACGAGCTCAAGAGCTCGCGCACTTCCATCTCGACCAGCTCCAGCAGCTCTTCGTCGTCGACCAGGTCGACCTTGTTCATGAAGACCACCAGGGCCGGCACGCCCACCTGACGGGCCAGCAGGATGTGCTCGCGCGTCTGCGGCATCGGGCCGTCAGCGGCCGAAACCACCAGGATCGCGCCGTCCATCTGCGCCGCGCCGGTGATCATGTTCTTCACATAGTCGGCGTGGCCGGGGCAGTCGACGTGCGCATAGTGACGGTTCGCCGTCTCATATTCCACGTGCGCCGTGTTGATCGTGATGCCGCGCGCCTTCTCTTCCGGCGCGGCGTCGATGTCGGCGTAGTTCATCGCCTTGGCGCCGCCGGCCTTCGCCAGCGTCATCGTGATCGCCGCCGTCAGCGTCGTCTTGCCGTGGTCAACGTGACCGATCGTGCCGATGTTGCAGTGCGGCTTCGTGCGTTCGAACTTTTCCTTGGCCATTCTCTAGCTCCTAGGTCCCCGAACCGGGGGTTCCTGCAGTCTGGGGGTTAAGGGCGCCCGGTGTGGGACCGGGCGCTTTTAGGTGCGCTTTTCCGAAAGGAAAAGCTTAGGCGTATTTCTTGATCACTTCGTCGGCGACGTGCTGCGGCACCGGCTCATAGTGGTCGTACTGCATGGTGAACTGGGCGCGGCCCTGCGACATGCCGCGCAGCGTGTTCACATAGCCGAACATGTTGGCCAGCGGCACGAAGGCGTTCACGACAGTGGCGTTGCCGCGCATGTCCTGACCCTGGATCATGCCGCGACGGCCGTTCAGGTCGCCGATGACCGAACCCAGATACTCTTCCGGGGTCACGACCTCGACGGCCATGATCGGCTCCAGCAGCTTGGGTCCGCCCTTCTCGCGCAGTTCCTTGAAGGCGGCGCGAGCGGCGATTTCGAACGCCAGGACCGAGGAGTCGACGTCGTGGAAGGCGCCGTCCACCAGGGTGGCCTTGACGTCGATGACCGGGAAGCCGGCCAGCAGGCCGTTGTCCTTGGCGGACTTCAGGCCCTTTTCGACGCCCGGGATATATTCCTTGGGCACCGCGCCGCCGACGATGGCGGATTCGAAGACGAAGTCCGTACCCGGCTCGCCCGGCTCGAACACCAGTTTGACGCGGGCGAACTGGCCCGTACCGCCGGTCTGCTTCTTGTGGGTGTAGTCGATCTCGGCCTTGCGGCTGATGGACTCGCGATAGGCCACCTGCGGCGCGCCGATGTTGGCCTCGACCTTATAGGTGCGCTTCAGGATGTCGATCTTGATGTCCAGGTGCAGCTCGCCCATGCCCTTCAGGATCGTCTGGCCCGACTCGTGGTCGGTCGAGACGGTGAAGGAGGGGTCTTCCGAGGCCAGCTTGGCCAGGGCGACGCCCAGCTTCTCCTGGTCGGCCTTGGACTTGGGCTCGACGGCGATCTCGATCACCGGGGCCGGGAATTCCATCCGCTCCAGGATGACCGGCGACTTGATCGGGTCGCACAGGGTGTCGCCGGTGCGGGTGTCCTTCAGGCCGGCCAGGGCGACGATGTCGCCGGCATAGGCTTCCTTGATGTCCTCGCGGTTGTTGGAGTGCATCAGCAGCATGCGGCCGACGCGTTCCTTCTTGTCGCGGGTCGAGTTCAACAGGCCCATGCCGGTTTCCATCTTGCCGGAATACAGGCGGCAGAAGGTCAGCGAACCGACGAAGGGGTCGTCCATGATCTTGAACGCCAGAACCGACAGGGGCTCGTCGTCGGACGCCTTGCGCTCGACCTCGGCCTCGGTCTTGTAGTCGATGCCCTTGGTCGGGGGGATGTCCACCGGCGACGGCAGATAGTCGACGACGGCGTCCAGCAGGGTCTGCACGCCCTTGTTCTTGAAGGCCGAGCCGCAGAGGATCGGGTAGAAGGCGCCGGTCAAAACGGCCTTACGGATGCACTTCTTGATGGTCTCTTCCGAAGGCTCGTTGCCTTCGAGGTAGGCTTCCATGGCCTCGTCGTCCAATTCGACGGCGTTGTCGATCAGGTACTGACGGGCCTCGACGGCCTTGTCCATCAGGTCGGCGGGGATCTCTTGATCTTCGTATGACGCGCCCAGCCCGTCATTGTCCCAGACAACCGCCTTCATGCGGACCAGGTCCACCAGGCCCTTCAGGGCCGACTCGGCGCCGATCGGGAACTGGATCGGCACGGCCTTGGCGCCCAGACGGTCGCGGATCGATTCGACCGACTTGTCGAAGTCGGCGCCGATCTTGTCCATCTTGTTGACGAAGACGATGCGCGGAACCTTGTACTTGTCGGCCTGACGCCAGACGGTTTCGGTCTGCGGTTCGACGCCGGCGTTGCCGTCCAGAACGGTCACGGCGCCGTCGAGGACGCGCAAGGAACGCTCGACCTCGATGGTGAAGTCCACGTGGCCGGGGGTGTCGATGATGTTGAGGCGCTTTTCTTTCCAGAAGGCGGTCGTCGCGGCCGACGTAATGGTGATGCCGCGTTCCTGCTCCTGGTCCATCCAGTCCATGGTGGCGGCGCCGTCGTGAACTTCGCCGATCTTATGCGACTTGCCCGTGTAGTACAGGATCCGCTCGGTCGTCGTCGTCTTGCCCGCGTCGATATGGGCCATGATGCCGAAGTTGCGGTAGTCTTCGATTTTATGCGTGCGGGGCATTAGAGCGTCCCTTGAGGGCTTCGGACGCAGATGCGCCCTTCGAAATGTCGGATATGACGGCGCGGGCGATTTAGCTGAAACCGCCCGCGCCGGATAGTCTTAGATAGGAACCGCCCCATACCTTCGAAAGGGAGACGGTTTTAAGACATTTACCAGCGGTAATGGCTGAAGGCGCGGTTCGCCTCGGCCATCTTGTGGGTGTCTTCGCGCTTCTTGACCGCAGTGCCGCGGTTGTTCGAGGCGTCCAGCAGCTCGGCGGCCAGCTTCTCGGTCATGGTGTTCTCGCCGCGCTTGCGGGCGGCGTTGACCAGCCAGCGGATGGCCAGGGCGCGACGACGGTCGGGACGAACCTCGACCGGCACCTGATAGGTGGCGCCGCCGACGCGACGCGAACGGACTTCGACCGCCGGGGCGACGTTGTCCAGGGCGGAGTGGAAGGTCTCGACCGCGGTCTGGTCCTTCTTCTTCTCGGCCAGGATGTCGAAGGCGCCGTAGACGATGTTCTCGGCGACGGCCTTCTTACCTTCGTACATGACGTAGTTCATGAACTTGGTGACGACCAGGTCGCCGAACTTGGGATCCGGCAGGACTTCACGTTTCTGGGCGCGGTGACGACGCGACATGGGTTATTCCTCTTGGGGCCCGGCCGACGCCGGGTAGATCTCGAAAAGGCCTCCGGGCGCGACGGCCCGGAAGCGAACGGCTTACTTCGGACGCTTGGCGCCGTAGTGCGAACGGCGCTGCTTGCGGTCCTTGACGCCTTGCGTGTCGAGCACGCCGCGCAGGATGTGGTAGCGAACGCCGGGCAAGTCCTTCACGCGGCCGCCGCGGATCAGAACCACCGAGTGTTCCTGCAGATTGTGGCCTTCGCCGGGGATGTAGCACACGGCCTCGTAGCCGTTCTTGGCCAGACGGACCTTGGCGACCTTACGCAGAGCCGAGTTCGGCTTCTTCGGGGTCGTGGTGTAGACGCGGGTGCAGACGCCGCGACGCTGGGGCGAACCCTCCAGAGCCGGCACCTTGTTGCGGGTGGGCTTGGGCTTGCGCGGCTTGCGGATCAGCTGGTTGATCGTGGGCATTGAGACAGGTCTCGACTTCTATGGGGGGCGTGTGTCTTTCGACCGAGGCGCCCCGCGCCTTCTTCTGTGAACGAGGGACCATTCCCCCGCCCGGGTGTCATCGAGACTGAGTGCGCGACGACCCAAACAGAAAAGCCGGAACGCGCGCTTTGGGCGTTCCGGCGGGCACAGCCCGTCCGTTCGATTGTCACGATCTCAGCGACCGGGGAACCGGCCACGCCTCGAAAGTGCGCGGCTTCTACGCGCGATGGGGGGAAAGGTCAAGGACAGGCCAACTACTGCAGTCTAAAGCGGGATGTGAACCGGACCTTCTGTCCCACCCGGCTCGGATCGGCCTGCACCCGCAGACCTCTTCTGGACATGGCGAGCGCCGCCTCGCCATAGCCCTGGTCGGACGGCTCCTCGGAGATCACCACGCAGTCCGTCAAAGCTCCGCCTTCGGCGAGAACGCATTCAAGCGTCACAGCCCCATCCTCTGAGCCGGGCGTGAAGCTGCGGCCGACGACAGGGGTTCCGTCCGGCAGGGACGCTACCGCCTCGGACGTCGCACAGGCGGCGAGAAGACCGCATATGACGACGACGATCGTATTCTTCATCCGTCCCTCCCCCGAATCCAGATTTCATTATCACCGGGCGGGGCCGGGCTCCACGGCACAGGCGGCGTCTGTCTGCGCCTCCATATAGGTCCGCTCGAAACAGCGGGACAGCCATGACAGGTTCCGGCCATTGTACCGGTCGCCTTCGTTGGGTGAGGTTCGCAACGTCTCAAGACGCGCGTCCAGCAGTCCCCGATCCTTGACCAGGAACCCATACAACCCCTCGACATAGGCGTTCCAGTCCAAGGCGATTTCGGCGGCCGTGCGCTGATCCGACCGCCGCGCTCCGCCCAGCGCCAGTGCGGCGCCCGCTTCGTCTCCGGCAAAGGCCAGATAGCGCGCCATGTGTAGGTGGGAGATGGCCGATTCCCGCACCCCCAACAGCGGCCCACGCGTCAGACACTCCCGACTGGCCTCGGCCGCTCGCCGGTAGCACCCCAGATCGGCGTACCACATCGGACTGCCGGGCTTGTCCGTCGAGAACTCAAAATCCTCCCAGTCGCGCTCGGCGTTGGCCTCATTGGGGACGGCCGGACAAGTCTCCAGGTCGTCGACAGGGGCCGGCCTGGCGACCTGCGAGCTTGCCTGAAGATACAAGACCAGGACCAACAGTATCGACATCAGCCGCCCCTCCCTCGGAGCCTCATCACACAGCCATGACGCGAACAAGTCAAACCAGCGCCTGAATCCAGCCATCCTTGCGGTCGAGCTTTGCGTTGAACGGTCAGGGGACGGGCATGGGGGCGACGGGCAGGATCGGCTGGGCGGGCGCGACCGCCGCCGCTCTCAGCGTCAACGTCCTGGTCATAGCCCTGCTGTCGATGGAGCACCGGCGAGAGCGGACGCCGCGCTCACGGGCTGCCGAACCGGTTTTGTATCTCGATATCGAGCCACGCGCCTCCTTGCCGAGGGATCGGTCCGTTCGGACGTCTCGCAGGCTCGGCCGTGCGCCCTCTCCTGTTGAACGTCCGGCCGCCGTTTCGCCCACGACCTCCAACCAGACGAAGGAGGCTGGGGTTTCCGTCGCGGCCGGCGCGTCCATCGATGAAGGCTGGCGCGTCACGACCGGCGTCGGGCGTACCAGCGACAGTTTCGCGTCCTGCGACGCGCCGCATCGTCTGTCCGTCGAAGGACGTCGTCGATGCGAGGACCGGTGGATGCGCCTGGGCCAGGAGGTCCGTTCCATAACCGGCTCGGGCGACGCCGAACGGGAGGCGGTCTTCGCGCGCCAGGGCGCCAGACGCCTGGCGGCATGGGAGGCGAAGCGCGCTGAGCCGTCGCGGGGCGACCCGCCTTGCGAAAGTCCCAATCCCGTGGCCGGTTGCGAAGGGGTCAACATCAGCGTTGAGCTATTCTCCACACGCGACGGCGTCCTGCCCAACCTCAGAAAGCGCCGCCAATGAGCGTGTCCGCCCAGCCTCGTCCACCGTTCCAGCGTCCCGACTGGCGCAAGGCGGGTCTGGCCGCTTTGGCCGCCGCCATCAACATCGCCCTGATCGCCGCCCTGTCCGTCACGGCGCTGGGGATCGACGGGGAAGACTTCGCCGCCGAGCCGCCGCCGATCTATCTGGACATCGAGCCTCGCCCCCTGCTGCCCGACGAACGCCCTCGCGCCCCCGCCAGAGCCGCGCCGGACGTCGAGCCCGCAGCGGCTCCGACAGCCTCGTCTTCCCCCTCGGTTCGCGCTCCCGCTGCTGAGGCCCAGGCCGTTCCCCGCCCTGCCCCCCTGCGTCCCCGCCTCGCCGCCCCGACGCCGCCGGGCGCGCCGCCGCCGGCCGACGTCTGGCGGGTCGATCCTTCAAACCGCAGCGGGGCCATGGCCCGCACCCTGCGCCAGGGCCTGCCCGGCTGCGCCTCGCCCGATCTGCTGAACGAGATGGAACGTCAGCATTGCCGCAATGAGTTCGCCCGAAGGGCCGAGAACGCGGCGCCCATCACCGGCTCGGGCAACCCCGAGCGCGACGCCCGCTTCGCCCGCGAGGGCGCGCGCCGTTTGGCGGAGTGGGAGGCGACGCGCCGTCCCCTGTCCGGCGGGGTCGGAGTCGTCGGTCCGGCGGACTGTGTCGGCTCGAACTTCGGCACGGGCTGTGCGGGCGCCCACCTGGACCCGTCCCTGGCGCCGGATTCCCGCCAGAACGTACAGACAGGCCGCGACGGCCACCGCGCCGCCGGCGCCCCTGTCACCCCCGGCGCCTCGGCCCCTAGGGAGCGCTGGAAGGACTGACGCATAAAAGAAGGGGCGGCCCCGTCGCCGGCGCCGCCCTCTTCAGTTCATCACATCCGTAACCGGAGATCAGCCTTCGCTGCTCTCCAGCTCCAGTTGCAGATCGGCCGGCAGCGGCTCGATCGCGTCTTCGCGGGCCTGGGTCAGTTCGGCGTCGCGCTCGTTGGCGATCTTCTGCAGCGACCGCAGATAGGCGCCCGTACCGGCCGGGATCAGACGGCCGACGATGACGTTCTCCTTCAGGCCTTCCAGCATGTCCTTCTTGCCGTGGACCGAAGCCTCGGTGAGGACGCGCGTAGTCTCCTGGAAAGAGGCCGCCGAGATGAAGCTGCGGGTCTGCAGCGACGCCTTGGTGATGCCCAGCAGAACCGGCTGGGTGATGGCCGGACGACCGCCGCGCTTCTCGACCTTGGCGTTCTCCAGAGCCGCCTCGGCCACCTCGACCGTGTCGCCGCGGATCAGGGTGGTTTCACCGGCGTCGATCACCTCGACCTTCTGCAGCATCTGACGCACGATGACTTCGATGTGCTTGTCGTTGATCGGCACGCCCTGCAGTCGGTAGACCTCCTGCACCTCGTTCACCAGATACTCGGCCAGCGCCTCGACGCCCTGGATGCGCAGCAGATCGTGCGGATCCGGGTTGCCGTCGATGATGTAGTCGCCCTTCTGGATCAGATCGCCGTCGTGGACGGAGATGTGCTTGCCCTTCGGGATCAGGAACTCGACGGGTTCGCCCTGAACGCCGTCGGCGTTGGGCTCCGGCGTGATCTTGATGCGGCGCTTGTTCTTGTAGTCGCGACCGAACTCCACGCGACCGTCCATCTCGGCGATGACGGCGCAGTCCTTCGGACGACGGGCTTCGAACAGTTCGGCGACGCGCGGCAGACCGCCGGTGATATCGCGGGTCTTGGCGCCTTCGGTCGGAACGCGGGCGATGATCTCGCCCGGCTTGACCTCGTCGCCGTTCGCCACGGACAGAACCGCGCCGACGGGCAGGAGATAGCGGGCGTCGGAGCCCGACGACAGCTTGGCGTAGGCGTCGCCGCTGGTGATCCCCATGGCCGGACGCAGGTCCGAGCCGCGCGGGCTGGCCCGCCAGTCGCTGACGACGCGCTGGGCGATGCCGGTGGCTTCGTCGGTCTCTTCCTTGACCGACAGGCCCTCGACCAGGTCCTCGAAGCGCACCACGCCGCCGACTTCCGTCAGGATCGGGGTGGTGTAGGGGTCCCACTCGGCCAAGCGTTGGCCCTTCTTGACCGGATCGCCATCCTTGACGCGGATGCGCGCGCCGTACGGAGCCTTGTGCGTCTCGCGGTCCTTGCCGTCCACGACCACGGTCACGATGACGTTGCGGCTCATGGCCACCAGGTCGCCGTGGGCCGCAACGACGGTCGGGCCGGTGACCTTGGCCGTACCGGCGTTGGTCGCCTCCATGAAGGAGGTTTCCGCCACCTGGGCCGTACCGCCGATGTGGAAGGTCCGCATGGTCAGCTGGGTGCCCGGCTCGCCGATCGACTGGGCGGCGATGACGCCGACCGCTTCGCCGATGTTGACGTTGGTGCCGCGCGCCAGGTCACGGCCGTAGCAGTGGGCGCAGATGCCGGCCTCGGCTTCGCAGGTCAGGGCCGAACGCACCTTCACCGACTGGACGCCGGCGGCTTCGATGGCCTCGACCACCTCTTCCACCAGATAGGTGTCGGCGGGGAACAGGACCGTGTCCGTACCCGGCTCCTTGATGTCCTCGGCCGCATAACGGCCCAGGATACGGGCGCCCAGAGAGACCAGGACGTCGCCGCCCTCCATCACCGCACGCAGGGTGATGCCGCGGGTCGAGCCGCAATCCTGTTCAGTGACGATCGAGTCCTGCGCCACGTCCACCAGACGGCGGGTCAGATAACCCGAGTTGGCGGTCTTCAGCGCGGTGTCGGCCAGACCCTTACGGGCGCCGTGGGTCGAGTTGAAGTATTCAAGGACGGTCAGGCCTTCCTTGAAGTTCGAGGTGATCGGCGTCTCGATGATCTCGCCGGAGGGCTTGGCCATCAGGCCGCGCATGCCGCCCAGCTGCTTCATCTGGGCCTGCGAACCCCGGGCGCCGGAGTTGGCCATCATATAGACCGAGTTGATGTCGGGGTTTTCGCCCTCGATCAGCACGCGCGGCTGCGCGATCTCGCCCATCATGGCGTCGGCGATCCGATCCGTGGCCTTGGCCCAAGCGTCGACGACCTTGTTGTACTTCTCGCCGCGCGTGATCAGGCCGTCGGCGTACTGTTGCTCGTACTCCTCGACCTGGGTGCGGGTTTCGGCGACCAGCTCGGCCTTCTTCGCCGGGATGACGATGTCGTCCTTGCCGAAGGAGATGCCCGCCTTGGCGGCCTCGCGGAAGCCCAGGCCCATCATCTGGTCGGCGAAGATGACCGTCGCCTTCTGACCGCAGTGGCGATAGACCACGTCGATCAGGTTCCCGATCTCCTTCTTGGTCAGGTTCTTCTCGAGCAGGCGATAGCCGACGTTCGGGTTGCGCGGCAGCAGGGCGGCCAGCTTCATCCGGCCCGGCGTGGTGTCGATGACCTTGGTCACCTCCTTGCCCTCGGCGTCCAGCTCGGTCCAGCGCGCCTTGATGCGGCTGTGCAGGGTCACGACCTTGGCGTCCAAAGCGGCGTCGATCTCGCCGATGTTGGCGAACAGCTTGCCCTCGCCCGGCTCGCCGTCCTTGACCAGCGACAGGTAGTACAGACCCAGGACGATGTCCTGCGACGGCACGATGATCGGCTTGCCGTTGGCGGGCGACAGGATGTTGTTGGTCGACATCATCAGGACGCGCGCTTCCAGCTGGGCCTCGAGGCTCAGCGGCACGTGAACGGCCATCTGGTCGCCGTCGAAGTCGGCGTTGAAGGCGGTGCAGACCAGGGGGTGCAGGCGGATGGCCTTGCCCTCGATCAGCTTGGGCTCGAACGCCTGAATGCCCAGACGGTGCAGGGTCGGGGCGCGGTTCAGCAGCACCGGGTGCTCGCGGATGACCTCGTCCAGGATGTCCCAGACGGCGGGCTGTTCGCGCTCCACCATGCGCTTGGACTGTTTGACGGTGCCCGACAGGCCCTTGGCGTCGAGGCGCGCGTAGATGAAGGGCTTGAACAGCTCCAGCGCCATCTTCTTGGGCAGGCCGCACTCGTGCAGCTTCAGCTCCGGACCCACGGTGATGACCGAACGGCCCGAATAGTCGACGCGCTTGCCCAGCAGGTTCTGACGGAAGCGACCCTGCTTGCCCTTCAGCATGTCGGCCAGCGACTTGAGGGGCCGCTTGTTGGCGCCCGTGATCACGCGGCCGCGACGGCCGTTGTCGAACAGGGCGTCGACGGACTCCTGCAGCATCCGCTTTTCGTTACGGATGATGATGTCCGGCGCCCGCAGCTCCATCAGGCGCTTCAGACGGTTGTTCCGGTTGATGACCCGGCGATACAGGTCGTTCAGGTCGGAGGTCGCGAAACGACCGCCGTCCAGCGGCACCAGCGGACGCAGTTCCGGCGGGATGACCGGCACGATGGTCAGGATCATCCACTCGGGCTTGTTGCCCGATTCCAGGAAGGCTTCGATCAGCTTCAGGCGCTTGGACGCCTTCTTGGCCTTCATTTCCGACGGATTGTCGGCCAGTTCGGCGCGGTGCTTCTCGGCCTCGGCGTTCAGGTCGATGCCCATCAGCAGATTGCGGACGGCCTCCGCGCCGATCTCGGCGGTGAAGCCGTCGTCGCCGTATTCTTCCTGGTAGCGATAGAACTCGTCTTCCGTCAGCAGCTGGTTCTGCTTCAGCGGCGTCAGGCCCGGCTCGGTGACGATGTAGTTCTCGAAATACAGGACGCGCTCGACGTCCTTCAGCGCCATGTCCAGCATCAGCGAGATGCGGCTGGGCAGCGACTTCAGGAACCAGATGTGGGCGACCGGCGCGGCGAGGTCGATGTGGCCCATCCGCTCGCGGCGAACGCGGGCCAGGGTGACCTCGACGCCGCACTTCTCGCAGATGATGCCCTTGTACTTCATGCGCTTGTACTTGCCGCACAGGCATTCGTAGTCCTTGGTCGGGCCAAAGATACGGGCGCAGAACAGGCCGTCACGCTCGGGCTTGAACGTGCGGTAGTTGATGGTTTCCGGCTTCTTGATCTCGCCGAACGACCACGAGCGGATCTTCTCCGGCGAGGCCAGGGCGATCTTGATCTGGTCGAAGGTCGGGGTGACCGGGACCGGGTTGAAGATGTTCAGGACTTCCTGGTTCATCTTGGGTTCCTTGCTGCGGTCGGAGACCGCGAAAAACTTAGTGGCGAGTGGCGAGTGGTGAGTGGCGAGGAAGAAGGGCAAGGGCGACGCTGAATTTCTTCACTCGCCACTCGCCACTCATTACTCGCCACTCTGAGGCGCTACGCGCCTCAGCTGTTCTCCAGCTCCACGTTCAGACCCAGCGAACGCATTTCCTTGATGAGCACGTTGAAGCTCTCGGGAATGCCGGCCTCGAAGCTGTCGTCGCCGCGGACGATGGCCTCGTAGACCTTGGTCCGGCCGGCCACGTCGTCGGACTTCACCGTCAGCATCTCCTGCAGGGTGTAGGCGGCGCCGTAGGCTTCCAGAGCCCAGACCTCCATTTCCCCGAAGCGCTGACCGCCGAACTGCGCCTTGCCGCCCAGCGGCTGCTGGGTGACCAGCGAGTACGGGCCGATCGAGCGGGCGTGGATCTTGTCGTCGACCAGGTGGTGCAGCTTCAGCATATAGATGTAGCCGACCGTGACCGGACGCTTGAACTGCTCGCCGGTCTGACCGTCGTACAGGATCGACTGGGCCGACTTGTGCAGGCCGGCCTCTTCCAGCAGACGCTCAATGTCGCCGATGTGCGCACCGTCGAAGACCGGGGTCGCGAAGGGCACGCCCTTGGACAGGTTCTTCGCCAGTTCGATCAGCTCTTCCTCGTCTTCCGGCAGCGGGGTTTCCGGGCCGTAGATTTCGGTCAGACGGTCGATCAGAGCCTGCTTCTGTCCACCCTGCTGCCAGGCTTCCAGCAGACCGGAGATCTGCTTGCCCAGGCCGGCGGCGGCCCAACCCAGGTGGGTTTCGAAGATCTGGCCGATGTTCATGCGCGACGGCACGCCCAGCGGGTTCAGAACCACGTCCACGTGGGTGCCGTCCTCCAGGTGCGGCATGTCCTCGATCGGCAGGATCTTGGAGATGACGCCCTTGTTGCCGTGACGGCCGGCCATCTTGTCGCCGGGCTGAAGCTTGCGCTTCACGGCCACGAAGACCTTGACCATCTTCATCACGCCGGGGGGCAGTTCGTCGCCGCGTTGCAGCTTCTCGACCTTGTCTTCGAAACGACGGTCCAGTTGCTTACGCGCGTCCTCGAACTGGCGCTTCATCGCCTCCAGCTCGCCCATGGCCTTTTCGTCGTCCAGGGCGATCTGCCACCACAGGCCGCGGCTGACCTCGGCCAGCTTCTCTTCGGTCAGCTCGCCGCGACCGATGCCCTTCGGACCCGACACGGCGGTCTTGCCCAGCAGCAGCGGCTTCAGACGGCCGTAGACGTTGCGCTCCAGGATCTTGAGCTCGTCGTCGCGGTCCTTGCCCAGGCGTTCGATCTCGGCGCGTTCGATGGCCAGGGCGCGTTCATCCTTGTCCACGCCGTGACGGTTGAAGACGCGGACGTCGACGATCGTGCCGGCGACGCCGGGCGGCAGGCGCAGGGAGGTGTCGCGCACGTCCGAAGCCTTCTCGCCGAAGATGGCGCGCAGCAGCTTCTCTTCCGGGGTCATGGGCGACTCACCCTTCGGCGTCACCTTGCCGACCAGGATGTCGCCGGGCTGGACCTCGGCGCCGATGGCCACGATGCCCGCCTCGTCGAGGTTGCGCAGGGCTTCCTCGCCGACGTTGGGGATGTCGCGGGTGATTTCCTCCGGCCCGAGCTTCGTATCCCGCGCCATCACCTCGAACTCCTCGAGGTGGATGGAGGTGAAGACGTCGTCGCGCACGATGCGCTCGGAGATCAGGATGGAGTCTTCGAAGTTGTAGCCGTTCCAGGGCATGAAGGCGACCAGGGCGTTGCGGCCCAGGGCCAGTTCGCCCAGGTCCGTCGACGGACCGTCGGCAATCACGTCGCCGGCCTTCACCGCATCGCCCACGCGCACGATCGGGCGCTGGTTGATGCAGGTCGACTGGTTCGAACGCTGGAACTTCGACAGGCGGTAGATGTCGACGCCCGAACGGGCGGCGTCCACCTCGCCGGTGGCGCGCACGACGATCCGGGTGCCGTCGATCTGTTCGACGACGCCGTCACGACGGGCCACCACCACGGCGCCGGAGTCCACGGCCACGACCGCTTCCATGCCGGTGCCGACCAGGGGCGCGTCCGACTGCACCAGCGGCACGGCCTGACGTTGCATGTTCGCGCCCATCAGTGCGCGGTTGGCGTCGTCGTTTTCGAGGAAGGGGATCAGGGCGGCGGCGACCGAAACGACCTGTTTCGGCGACACGTCCATCATGTCCACCGCGTCCTTGTTCAGGAGCTGGGATTCGCCGTTGATCCGGCCGGGGACCAGGTCCTCGACGATCACCCCGTCCTTCAGTTCGATGTTCGCCTGGGCGATCGTGTACTTCGACTCCTCCATGGCGGAGATGTAGACCACCTCGCCCTGGGCCTTGCCGTCCTTCACGCGGCGGTACGGGCTCTCGATGAAGCCGTACTTGTTGACGCGGGCGTGAGTGGCCAGGGAGTTGATCAGGCCGATGTTCGGGCCTTCCGGCGTTTCGATCGGGCAGATGCGGCCATAGTGGGTCGGGTGGACGTCGCGGACTTCGAAGCCCGCGCGCTCACGCGTCAGACCGCCCGGGCCAAGCGCCGACAAACGACGCTTGTGGGTGATTTCCGACAGCGGGTTCGTCTGGTCCATGAACTGCGACAGCTGCGACGAGCCGAAGAATTCGCGAACCGCCGCGGCGGCCGGCTTGGCGTTGATCAGGTCGTGCGGCATGACCGTGTCGATATCGACCGAGGACATGCGCTCCTTGATGGCGCGCTCCATCCGCAGCAGGCCGACGCGGTACTGGTTCTCCAGCAGTTCGCCGACCGAACGGACCCGGCGGTTGCCCAGGTTGTCGATATCGTCGATCTCGCCGCGGCCGTCCTTCAGCCCGACCAGGATCTGCAACACCTTCAGCACGTCCTCCTTGCGCAGGACGCGGATCTCGTCGGACACCTCGGGGGTCTCCAGACGCATGTTCATCTTGACCCGGCCCACGGCCGACAGGTCGTAGCGCTCGCTGTCGAAGAACAGCGAGTTGAACATGGCTTCGGCGGCTTCCGGGGTAGGCGGCTCGCCCGGACGCATCACGCGATAGACGTCGAACAGGGCGTCTTCGCGGTTGTCGTTCTTGTCGATGCGCAGGGTGTTGCGCATGTAGGCGCCGACCGTGACGTGGTCGATGTCCAGCACCTCGATGGTGGTGAAACCGTTCTCTTCCAGCACCGCGATGGTGGCGGCGTCCAGCTCGTCGCCGGCTTCGGCGAAGATTTCGCCGGTCTCGAAGTTGACGGCGTCGTTCGCCAGATACTTGGTCACCAGGGCGTCGGCGGCCAGCGACAGCGACTTGACCGTTTCACCCAGCTTCTTGGCGGCGCGGGCGCTGATTTTCTGGCCGGCCTGGGCGACCACTTCGCCGGTGTCGGCGTCGATCAGGTCGAACTCCGGCTTCACCCCGCGCCAGCGCTCGGCCTTGTACGGCGTGACCCAGCCCTCGCCGCGCTTCTCGTAGGGCACGGTCTCGTAGAAGGTCTTCAGGATTTCTTCGCCGTCCATGCCCAGACCCATCAGGAAGGTCGTGGCCGGCAGCTTGCGGCGGCGGTCGATGCGGACATAGACCACGTCCTTGGCGTCGAACTCGAAGTCCAGCCAGGAGCCGCGGTAGGGGATGACGCGCGCGGCGAACAGCAGCTTGCCCGAGCTGTGCGTCTTGCCCTTGTCGTGGTCGAAGAAGACGCCCGGCGAACGGTGCATCTGCGAGACGATCACGCGCTCGGTGCCGTTGACGATGAAGGTGCCCTTGTCCGTCATGAGCGGGATGTCGCCCATGTAGACGTCCTGCTCCTTGATGTCCTTGACCGAACGGGCTCCCGTTTCCTCGTCGGTCTCAAAGACGATCAGGCGCAGCTTGACCTTCAGCGGCGCGGCATAGGTCATGTCGCGCTGAATGCACTCCTCGACGTCGTACTTCGGATCTTCGAACTCGTAGGAGACGTATTCCAGGATGGCGCGTTCGTTGAAGTCCTTGATCGGGAACACCGACTTGAAGACCGCCTCGATGCCCTGCTCCTTGCGCTGGCCCGGACGGACTTCGCGTTGCAGGAACTGTTCGTAGGAGGCGCGTTGAACCTCGATCAGGTTCGGCATCTGGACGGCTTCGGGAATACGCCCGAAGGACTTGCGGATGCGCTTCTTGCCGGTGAACGAGGTGGCGGAGGCGATCTGACCGTTGATGGCGAGATCGTGGGCGACGTCAGTCATTCAGTGTTTCCCATGGCGCGCGACCCGGGGAAGCCGCGCGTGAAATGCAGCAGCCGCGGCGCGCGTTTTCAGCGTCCGCAGCCAGGTTTTCGACGCCCACCCTCGGCCCGCTGCCGGACCAGGACGCCTGAAATGTACCGGCTCCCTGGGGGAGGAGCCGCGCCTTCGCTCCGGTCGGAGGGCGACGGACCGGGCCTCGGCGCTTGCGCGCAGACTCTTTAGGAGTGTTGCGGAACGCGGACATATACTCGCTTCCGCGGCGAAATAAAGGCCCCTGCCCCATATTTTCGCGCCCCTTTGCCAAGGCGTCTAAGGCGGATTGACGGACCGGCGAGTCGCGCCGAAGAGATGGCGTCAGGGGGAACCGCTCAGATGCAGAACCACGCCCGTCAATGCGCTGTCGCCTCGGCCTTGTGCGTCCTGCTGCTGGGCGGCTGCCTGTCGCTGGACGTGCCGGAGGACGCCTTCTTCTATCCAGACGCGCGCGTGGCGGCCGAAAAGATCGACCTGCCGACCGACGCCCCCATGGTCTTCCCCGCCGAAGTCGTTCGACTGAGGTATGCGGGCGGCGACATTGGGACCACGCGGATCAGGACCGGCCGCCGCGACGCGCCCCTGATCCTGTACTGCGGCGGCAACCTGTTTCGGCGCAGCAGCGGCGCCGGGACGGTCGCCAATGAGCTGGCGCCGTTCGGCGACGTGTTGATGTTCGACTATCCGGGCTATGGCGATACGGCGGGCCAGGCGGACTACGCCAATTTTCTCGCCGCCGGCGTCGCAGTCGCGGACGCGGCGCGCGCCCAGGCCGAGGCCGAAGGCCGCAAGCTGATCGCCTGGGGCCATTCCCTGGGCGGCCCCGTCTGCGCCCAGGCCGCCGCCTATATGAAAGCCGACGCCCTCGTTCTGGAAGCCACCACCCCCAGCACGCGTGCGGCGGTGGACACGATGGTTGGCTGGGCCCGCCCCTTCGTCCGGGTGAACATCGCCCCGAACCTGGATGCTATCGACGTGCCGGCGGCGCTCAAAACCTATTCCGGCAAGGTGGTGGTGCTGGAGGCCGGACGCGACAAGACCCTGCCCCCGGCGCTCAGCCGCCGTCTGGCGCGCGAACTGAGGACCGAGGGTCTCAGGGTCGAACATCTGCTCTTCCCTCAGGCTGACCATGGCGACGTGCCGCAACAGGCCGATTTCAAGCCGCGCATGGCCGCTGCCCTGGACGGGCTCTGACGGGCCCCTAAGTCTCAGGACTTCAGCAGTTGCAGCAGGGCCTCCGCCGCGTCGCGCGAGGAGGCGGGGTTCTGACCGGTAACCAGCTTGCCGTCCACGACGACATGGGAGCCCCAGTCGGGGCCGCGCGAATAGTCGCCGCCGTTGGCGCTCAGCACGTTCTCGACCAGGAAGGGCACCACGGCCGTCAGGCCGACAGCCTCCTCCTCGGTATTGGTGAAGCCTGTCACCTTGCGGCCGTTGACCAGCGGCTGTCCGTCCGGCCCGTTGACCGACTTCAGAACGCCGGGCGCGTGACAGACCAGGCCCGTCGGCTTGCCCGCCTTGGCGAAGGCTTCGATCAGGGCGATCGAGGCGGGATCGTTGGCGAGATCCCAAAGAGGGCCGTGACCGCCCGGATAGAAGACGGCGTCGAAGTCCTCGGCCTTGACCGAGGACAGTTCGACGGTCGAGGCCAGGGCGGCCTGGGCCTCGGCATCGGCCTTGAAGCGGCGCGTGTCCTCGGTCTGGGCGTCGGGATCGTCGCTCTTGGGGTCCAGCGGCGGCTGACCGCCCTTGGGCGAGGCCAGGACGATCTCGGCCCCGGCGTCCTTGAGCGCATAATAGGGGGCGGCCAGTTCCTCCAGCCAGAAACCGGTCTTCTTGCCGGTGTCGCCGAGCTGGTCGTGCGAGGTCAGCACCATCAGGATCTTCATTTCGGGGGCTCCTTTTCAGGCGTAACAGATGGGAAGCCGAACCGATCCGCCAAGGCCGCGCTTGCGAGGCCTGCCCGGCTGGGGCAAGCCTGCCGCCTCCCCCACCCCAACGGAGACGGACGGCATGAAAGCTTGGATCGCGGCCCTGGTCGTGCCCCTGCTGACGGGCGTTCTGGCGTTCGGCTCAGCCGCCAGGGCCGATTGCGCCTTGGGGCCGGCGGGCGCGACTCAAACCCGGACGATGGGCCAAACGCTGGGCCAGACTGGGCGCACGGTGCAGATTCACACGCCGCGCGGTTTCGATCCGCAGCGCCCCGCCCCCCTGGTCTTTCTGCTGCACGGCAGCGGCGGCACGGGCGCCGAAATTCTGGCGTCGTCGCGGCTGGCCGAGACGGCGGATCGGCACGGCTTCATCGTCATTGCGCCCGACGGCGGCATTCCGGTGGAGCGCGGCTTCGTCTGGAACGTGCCGGGCGTGCCCACCATAGCCGGAAAGATTCCCGGCCCGAACGACGCCGACGACGTGGCCTTCATGACCGAGACCATCGACGCCCTGGCCGATCAGGGCTGTGTCGATCGGTCGAGGGTCTATGCGACCGGCCTGTCGGGCGGCGGCCGGATGACCTCCTGGCTGGGCTGCGCGGCCGCGGACCGGTTCGCCGCCATCGCTCCCGTGGTCGGGCTGCGCGCCGGACGGCCCGATCGGCGTGATCCTCAGCGCCCTGATCCCGCCACCTGCCGGCCGTCGCGCCCCATGCCGGTGATGGCCTTCGCCGGCGACGCCGACACCACCAATCCGATCCAGGGCGGCGGCGCCCCATATTGGAGCTACACCATGCATGCGGCCGAACAGCGCTGGGCCCAGTTGAACGGCTGCGCGGCCCCGCGTCCCACCGTCTGGGTCACGGCCCAGGTCTATGAAGAAGGCTATGCCGCCTGCCGAGACGGCGCCGACGTCGTCGGCCGCATCACCGCCGGCGGGGGCCACAGCTGGGTCGCCGACAACGACGCCATGTGGGCCTTCTTCGCCGCGCGGACACGCCCGCAGAACTGATACGGACTAGGCCCCAGCCATAGCGCTAACGGGCCTCAAGCAGCGCGAAGCGCGGTAGGCCAACAAAAAAGCCCGGCGGTTTCCCGCCGGGCCTTTCCGATCTTCAGCGGAGCTGAGACCCAGATTACTTGATCTGGACCTTGGCGCCGGCTTCCGTCAGCTTCTTGGCGATCTCGTCGGCTTGTTGCTTGGAGACGTTCTCGACGACGTTCTGCGGAGCGCCTTCGACCAGGTCCTTGGCTTCCTTCAGACCCAGGTCCGAACGGACGCCGCGGACTTCCTTGATGACGTTGATCTTCTTGTCGCCGCCGTCGACCAGGACGACGGTGAACTCGGTTTGCTCTTCAGCGGCTTCAGCCGGAGCAGCGGCGCCGCCGCCGGCCGGCATGGCCATGGCGACCGGAGCGGCGGCGGAAACGCCCCACTTTTCTTCCAGCAGCTTGGAGAGTTCAGCGGCTTCCAGAACGGTAAGCGCGGACAGGTCTTCGACGATCTTGGCGAGGTCGGCCATTGTCAGTTTTCCTTCGGAGGATTGGTTTCAGAGAATGATGCAGAGATGAAAGGGTCCGCCGCTTACGCGGCTTCCTTGGTGGCGTAGGCGTTGAACACGCGAGCCAGCTGACCGGCGGGCGCTTGCAGCACGCCGGCGACCTTGGTCGCGGGCGCATTGAGCAGGCCGATGAGCTGAGCGCGGACTTCGTCGAGCGTCGGGAGTTTCGCGAGAGCCTCGACACCCTTCTGATCGACGACGGTTTCGCCCATGAAGCCGCCGATGATCTTGAAGCGATCATTGGCCTTGGCGAACTCGGTGGCGACCTTGGCGGCCGTGCCCGGGTTCTCAGCATAGGCGATGCCCACGGGGCCCTTGAACAGGCCGTGGTAGCCGCTGCCTTCTTCGGCTTCGAGCGCCTTCAGCGCCAGGCGGTTCTTGACCACCTTGAACGCGCCGCCTTCTTTGCGAAGACGGCCGCGCAGATCTTCCATTTCCGCAACGGTCAGACCCAGGTTGTGGGTCACGACCACGGAGCCGGCGTCGGCGAACACGCCCTTGAGCGTCTCGATCGACTCGGCCTTTTGTGCGCGGTCCATTGCGGTCTCCAGTCTTGGTATTCGCCGCCGGGCTTATTCCCGACGGCGGATTGGCCGAGGCGCCGCGCATCGCTGCGAAGCGTTCAGGCCGGTCTTATTGTCCGAAGGATGCGTCTGACGGCGTCCGTCCCGGAATGCGGGCTGACATCGGCAAGGTCGCGTCCCCATCTCCCCACGGCGCCAGAGGGCTCTCTGACAGTTACGGCCTGGGTGACCCCCACGCCCCGAAGTTCTCGGACAGGACCGTCAAAGGCGTGAACCTGTGACGGGAAAGCGCGCTCATACAGGCGCGGCCCGGCGAAATCAAGCCGGCTGTTCGTCCGTCGGCAGGGTTGCGGCGAATTCGAGGATCAAGGCGGCCAGATCCGGTTCGTTGACCGCCGCCGCCGCGGCTTGCGGCGTCATCCATCGCCGCTGGCGCTGATGGTCCTCAGGCCAGGCTCCGAGCTGGATCAGCACCTGCAGCGGATAGACGGAGACCACGCATTTGCGCTGCCCCCCGTCCTTCAGGGTCTTGGCGTAGCGAAAGACGCCGATGGGCGCGTCTTCGACCGCCCCCTTGACGCCCGCCTCCTCCAGAGCCTCCTGCACCGCCGCCTGGGCGTCGGTCTTGCCGGCCATACGGCCGCCCTTGGGTATGACCCAGCGTCCGGTCTGGCGCGACGTGATCATGAGGATTCGGCGCTCGCCCTCCTCCACCCGCCAGGGCAGGGCCGCCACCTGACGCATTTCCGAGCGCGCCGTGCGCTTGGCTCCGCTGGCCATACGTCAGATCCCTTCCACCGCAGAAGGCCGAAAGACCGGCCGAGACCCCTTGCCTCGTCCCCGGCTCGCCCGACCATCCGTACCAAGACGGTCGATCGACCACATCTTCCCAAACGTCATCCAGCAAGCGGCGTCAAGACACTGGTAAGCCCGATAAGGAATCAGGTTTGGCCAGGCGCCGTCGCCTCCTCGTCGCCCAGAATGTCCTGTCGGTAAATCATGGTGATGACGGTGTGCAGAACGAGGGCCAGGGGCGTTGCGAACAGGACCCCCAGCGGCCCGAAAAGCGTTCCTATGCCCACGACGGCGAAGATGCCCAGGACCACCGGCAGATTGGCGACGTTCTTCTGCACCATGGGGGTGATGAAGTTGCTCTCCAGCTGGGAAACGGCGACGTAAAGCCCCAGGGTCATCAAGGCGGTCTCCCAGCCCTGGGTCGCGCCCACCAGGACCGCCGGGATGGTGGAGACGATGGGGCCGACGATCGGCACGAACTGCGCCACGCCCGTCAGCAGCCCCAGACCCACCGCCGAGGGCACGCCGATCAGCGCCAGTCCCGTACCCGTCAAGACCCCGACCAGCACCATGGAGAACAGCTGCGCCTTCAACCAGCCCTTCAAGGCGCGGCCGCAGCTGTTCAGCACCTCGCGCAAGCGAGGCCGGTGAGTCTTGGGAGCCAGGGACAGAAGACCCTCGCGGGATTTGGCGGGCTCGATGGCCAGGAAAACCCCGGCCACCATCACCAGAACCAAGGTGGTGGCCCCGGAGGCGAAGCCCATTGCGAACTTCTGCGCCACTTGCAGCGCCTGCCCCGTCTGTCCGCCCAGACTCTTCAGCTGGTCCAGCAGTTGGGCGGCGTAGGGCTGGGCCTGGATCCAGGACTGCACCCGATCCCAGCCCTGAGGCAGCACCGCCACAAGGGCCGCGATCTGTTCGGCGATCTGGGCGCCAAAGAGGGTCAGAACCCCCGCCAGGATCGAAATGACGATCAACAGGGACAGCAGAACCGCAGCCGGATCGGGCAGCTTGAACCACCGGACGATGGGGTCGGCTAGGGCCCTCAGAACGACCGCGGCCAGAATTGCACCGAAAATCAACAACCATAGGGTGTGTAGCGTGACAATCAGCTGGCCGGCGAAATAGACGCCCACCAGCATCACGGCGCCGAAGGCCAGCCTTCCCCTCCAGGGATCGCGTCCGCCCTCATTCGCCGACGCGCCGTGCGCCGCTCTTCCCAAACCGAACATTCGCTTCCCTTGTTTCGCCTGCCTACAACGCCGCCGGAGCGGCGCCGTTCGAAGCGATGACGAAAAGAGTTCGACCAGGTCCGCGGAACTCAGGGACGGTCGCGCCCGTCATAGGCGGCCTGGGCCGCCTCCACCTCGTCCATATGGGTCTCCGCCCAGTCTATCATCGACTGCAGAGCCGCCAGAAGCGATCGGCCCAGGGGCGTCATGGCGTAGGTTACGGAGACCGGCACGGTCGGCGCGACTGATCGGGAGACCAGCCCGTCGCGCTCCAGGGCCTTCAGGGTCTGGCTCAACATCTTTTGGGACACGCCGTCGATCCTATGCCTCAGCGCATTGAAACGCATCGGCCCGTCGCCCAGGACGATCAGGATCAGGGTGCTCCATTTGTCGGCGATCCGATCCAGGAGCTGGCGCGTCGGACAGGCGGCGCAAAAGACGTCGCCGCGCAGTCGGGTTTCCAGTGGGTGACCAGGTGAGAGAAAGGTGCCGTCTTGCATAGCCGATTTCCATAACGCACCTGGTCTCCATTGGAAACCTATGGAGACTTTCATGAAGATCGCAGTCTTGGGCGCCAGCGGTCGCGCCGGATCGGAAATCACCAAGGAGCTGGCCTCTCGCGGCCATTCAGTCGTGGCGATCGCCCGCAAGCCGGAAGCCATTCCCGTAGCGCCCGGCGTGACGGCGCTTGGGGGCGACGCCTCGGACGCTGCGGCCTTGGCGAACCTCATCAAGGGATGCGACGCCGTGATCAGCGCCCTGCACCACGACATCAAGGCCGAGACCCTGCTTCAGGCGCTGAAGACTGCGGGCGTGCCTCGCCTTCTGGTCACCGGCGGCGCGGGCAGCCTGGAGGTCGCGCCGGGTCTTCGCCTGATCGACACTCCCGATTTTCCGGAAGAATTCAAACCCTACGCCCTGCCCGGCGTCGCCTTCCTGGAGGATCTGCGGGGCGAGACCGAAATCGACTGGACCTTCTTCTCCCCTGCGGCCTTCATCGAGGAAGGACCGCGCCTGGGCGTCTTCCGCACGGGAACCGATCAGTTGATCGTCGACGCCAAGGGACAGAGCCGCATCAGCTTCGCCGACTACGCCATCGCCATGGTGGATGAGTTGGAGCAGCACAACCACTCGCGATCGCGTTTCACCGCGGCCTATTGAGGGCTGGGCGGCGGGTCTTGATCCGCCGCCGTCTTCCAGGTCACAGGTGAAACAGTCCCCGTGATCGTCGCCTGAAAATCACCGCCCCACGGCTTGAGACATCGCCGCCTTCAATTCACGGCGCTGTTCGGCTGTGCATTCGAACTCGTCGCAGAGCACATTGCCCATCTCGGCCATGATTTCCGGCATGATCGCCTGGACCGCCTCCGCCAAACGCGGCGCGGCTTGATAGCTCTTGGTCACCATGGAGCGGCCGACGTCGCTCTGATAGAAGTCGACCAGGGCCTGGAGTTCTTCCAGAGTGAAGATGTCTGCGTAGATCGGCGCCATGGCCTCGAACATGCGCGGCATCATGCGCGCCGTCACCTCCCCCATGACCGCACGGAACTTGGCGGCCTCATCTTCGGACATGCCTTCGAGCTCGGCGGGCATCATCATCGACGTCATCTGACCCAGGGCGGCGCCCAGTTCCTCTCCTTGCATCAAGGAGACGAACTTGTTTGCGAGCGCCAGCCGCGCCGCGCCGTCATCGCGCGTCTCGGCCAGGGCGGCCGGCGCGCAGAACAGTGTCAGGGCCAACATCAGCCCGCCGAAAACGTGTCTCATCCTAAACCCCCGGTTAGACGCCCACCCTGCCGGGCCGTCCGGTTCGAGACAAGAAAAAAGCGGCGGGGATCGCTCCCCGCCGCTCTTCGTACCGATCGTCTTTCGACGCAGACGGCTTAGAGCATGATCGTTTCGGACGGAACCGCTTCGCGGTTCCGACAGAAGCGTGAATCATGCTCTCGCTTCAATCTGGAGCCTGATTCACCGTTTCAGCGGAACCGCGAAGCGGTTCCTCATCAACGGATCAGGCTCTAGGCGCCCAGCGAGGCCGGATCGACCTTGAAGCCCGGGCCCATCGTCGACGACAGGCTGATGCGCTTCACATAGGTGCCCTTGGCGCCCGACGGCTTGGCGCGGACCAGGGCGTCCACGATGGCCTTTACGTTGGCCTCCAGAGCTTCCTGGGTGAAGGAGACTTTGCCGACGCCGGCGTGGACGATGCCCGCCTTCTCGACGCGGAACTCGACCGCGCCGCCCTTGGCGTCCTTGACGGCCTGGGCGACGTTCGGGGTCACGGTGCCGACCTTGGGGTTCGGCATCAGGCCGCGCGGGCCCAGCACCTTACCCAGACGGCCGACCAGGGCCATCATGTCCGGCGAGGCGATCACGCGGTCGAACTCCATGAAGCCGCCGGCGATCTTCTCGTACAGGTCTTCGGCGCCGACGTGCTCGGCGCCGGCCGCGACGGCTTCAGCGGCCTTGGCGTCCTTGGCGAAGACGGCGACGCGGACGTCACGGCCGGTGCCGGACGGCAGGTTGACCACACCGCGGACCTGCTGGTCGGCGTGACGCGGATCGACGCCCAGGTTGACGGCGATTTCCAGGGACTCGTCGAACTTGGCCTTGGCGTTTTCCTTGGCCAGCTTGATGGCGTCGGAGAAAGGCAGCAGGTCTTGGGTGACGCCGGTGCGGGCCTTCTGGGCCTTGGTTTGCTTGGCCATGTGCTTAGCCCTCCACCACTTCGAGGCCCATCGCGCGGGCGGAGCCTTCGATGATCTTGGTCGCCGCGTCCAGGTCGTTGGCGTTCAGATCCTTCATCTTCTTCTCGGCGATCTCGCGCAGCTGGGCCACGGTGATCTTGCCGGCCACTTCACGACCGACCAGCTTGGAGCCCGACTTCAGGCCGGTGGCCTGTTTCAGGTACCAGGTCGCCGGCGGCGTCTTGGTGACGAAGGTGAACGACTTGTCCTGATAGACGGTGATGACGGTCGGAAGCGGGGTGCCCTTGGCTTCCTTCTCGGTGCGCGCATTGAACTCCTTGCAGAAGCCCATGATGTTCACGCCGCGCTGACCCAGAGCCGGGCCGATCGGGGGCGAAGGCGTGGCCGAACCGGCCGGCACTTGCAGCTTGATATAGCCGAGAATCTTCTTGGCCATTGGTCTCTCCTATGAATGACCCGACGAACGAACGACGAGCCGGTGAGCCGTGGTGCGGCATGGCGGCCTCCCACGGATTTGACGCTCCACGAGCCGAGGCCCGCCGAGCGAAGGCGCGCGTGTAACAGAGCGGGACTGGAAAGGCAAACGCGACTGGCGCTCCCATCCCCCGCTTCGTCATCCTCGGGCTTCACCCGAAGTCCGGACGCGGATCGGGCTGTGCGTCGTCCGAGGCGCAATGCGAGGCGACTGACGATCCGATCCTCGGATCAAGCCCGAGGATGACGGCGGGAAACGATCCACACGCCACAACGAAAAAAGCCGCGCCCAGTCGGACGCGGCTTCAAATCTCGGCAGGGGCGCGGCTTCAGCCCGCGACCTTCTCCACCTGGCCGTATTCCAGCTCGACCGGCGTGGCGCGGCCGAAGATGGAGACGGCGACGCGAAGGCGGGCCTGTTCTTCGTCGACGCTCTCGACCGAGCCGTCGAAGCTGGCGAACGGGCCGTCGATGACCTTGACCTTCTCGCCGATGTCGAAGCGGATGGTGGGCTTGGGACGTTCGACGCCCTCTTCCACCTGGCCGATGATGTTCTGAACCTCACGTTCCGAGACCGGCAGGGGTTTGGTGCCGCCGGCGGCGCCCAGGAAGCCGGTGACCTTCGGCGTGTTCTTGACCAGGTGATAGGCCTGGTCGGTCATTTCCATCTTCACCAGCACATAGCCGGGGAAGAACTTGCGTTCCGAGTTCACCTTGCGGCCGCGACGGATCTCGACGACGTCCTCGGTCGGCACTAGGATTTCGGAGAAGGCGTCTTCCAGCCCCTGTTGCTTGGCCTGCTCGCGCAGTTGCTCCGCCACCTTCTTCTCGAAGTTCGAGTAGGCGTTGACGATATACCACTTGTGGCGCGGGTTGGCGGGCTTTGCGGGCGCTGCATCGGTCATGGGCGCGTCTTTCTCAGGATCCGAGAGCGATGATGTAGCGGAAGGCGAAACCAAGGCCGGTGTCCACGACCCAGAAGAAGATCGAGGCGATCACCACCATGATGAAGACCATCACCGAGGTGATCCAGGTCTCCTTGCGGGTCGGCCACACGATCTTGCGGCCCTCGGCGCGAACCTGGCTGAAGAACTGCGCCGGGCTGGTGCGGGGCTTCTTGGGCTCGATCGGATCGACGACGACGGTGGCGCCGGCCGCGACGGCCTGGGGCTTGGAGCCGGCCTGGGGCCGCTTGCCGGGTGATTTGGCCTTGGCCATCAGTTGCTCTTCACACAATTGTTCCTGTCGCCCCAGATGGGTAGTCCCATCCGGAAGCGACAGGGGGGATTGGCAGGAGTTGGGGGACTCGAACCCACGACCCCCGGTTTTGGAGACCGGTGCTCTACCAGCTGAGCTAAACTCCTAGACAATCGCGCGAACCGTCCGGCCCGCGCGTTCGCCAGAGGGGGGCGTATGCCCCACGCCGCCGGTCATTTCAAGGGCGATGTCGCAGTTCCGCTTCAGTCTTCCAGATGGGCGGCGATGGCTTCCCGCTCGGCCTCGGCCTTCACCAGTTCCTTGAAGATCAGCTTGTCGATGCGGCGGTCGTCCATATCGACCACCTCGACCTCGAATCGGCCGACCTGCAAAATCTCGCCCTCGTCCGGGACGCGCGAAATCTGATGCAGAATCAGGCCCGCGACGGTGTGGAAACCCTCGTGCTCGCCGAAGTCCTCGCCCAGGGTGTCGGCGAGATCGTCGAGATCGGTCTGTCCGTCCACCAGCCAGCTGCCGTCGGGGCGCTGATGAATCCAGGCGTCGTCTTCATCGTGGCCCTCGTTGAAGTCGCCCGCGATCATTTCCAGAATGTCGGTGGCGGTGACGACGCCTTCGAAGGCGCCGAACTCATCGACGATGAAGGCCATATGGACCTTGGAGCCCTTCAGGATCTCCAGGGCCTTCAGGACCGAGGTCGATTGCGGAATGAAGGCCGGCTCGGCCACCAGGGGTTCGACGTCGAACTCGCCGTCCGTCAGCAGGGCGTCCAGCAGATCCTTCTTGTGCACCACCCCCAGGGGATTATCGACGTCGCTCTCGCGCGCCACCACGATGCGGGAATAGGGGCAGGTGCGGATCTCTTCGCGCAGCACCGGCTCGGGATCGTCCAGGGCGATCCAGAAGACTTCATGGCGCGGCGTCATGGCCACCCGCACGGGCCGGTCGCCCAGGCGCAGGATTTCCTCGATCATCACCTGTTCTTCGGGCTCGATCAGACCCGCGGAAGTGCCTTCGGCCAGGATCGTCGCCACCTCTTCCTGGGTGACGTCCGAACCGTCGCGATCCTTGACGCCCAGAATCTTCAGAATGCCCGAGGTCGAGGCCGTCAGCAGCAGAACAAAGGGTTTCAGGGCGACGGCCAGGGTCGAGATCGGCCCGGCCATCTTCGCCGCAATGGTTTCAGGAAAGATCAGGGCCAGCCGCTTGGGCACCAGTTCGCCGACGATCAGCGAGACATAGGTGATGCAGACCACGACGAGAGCCGTGGAGAAGATCTCCGTATAGGCCGACAGGGCCGGGAAGCTGACCTCCAGAATATGGTCCAGTTCGGCGGCGATGGTGGCCTGACCATAGGCGCCCGCCAGAATGCCGATCAGGGTGATGCCCACCTGGACCGCCGACAGGAACTGCGTCGGCTCCTCCGACAGTTTCAGCGCCTTGCGCGCCCCGCGATCTCCCTTTTCCGCTCGGCTTTGAAGGCGGGATTTCCGCGAGGAGACCACGGCCAACTCGGTCATGGCGAACAGGCCGTTGAGCACCACAAGGAGCAGAACGACGGCAATAGCGATGAGTAACATCTAGGGGTTTTTGGAGACCGACGCGGCGCGACATTCGGCGTCCGCGCGCTTATGCTATGACAGATTGGCGCGCGACGCCACGCTTTCCTTGAGGTTCAGCCTGACCGGCCGACCTCTATCGCCCCATAGGCGCCGGAGGTCGGAGCGTGACCGGCGTCATAGGCGCCGGCGCAGGCGCTCATGCCCAGAAGCGTGCCGATGAACAGACCGGTGCGAAGCGCACGTCGCATAGGGTTACCAATCGCTTAATTCCGACGATCAGCATAAACGATGGATTAAGATTTGGTTCAAGGCGGCGCCCGCCAAAGGCGAAAAACACGCGCCGACAGAGCCGATACGCGACCACGGGATCGAGATGCAGACGATGGATTCCCTCGCCGCCGTAGGCGGCGACGCCCTTGCGCCCGGCGCGATGTCCTCACCGGCGGCGCGACGCAACGCAGAGCCGATTCTCGGCGTGCTGAAGGCCCACATGCCCAAGGAAGGCCGCGTGCTGGAGGTCGCCGCCGGTTCGGGCGAGCACGCCCTGATCTTCGCCTGCGCCCTTCCCGGCCTGACCTGGACGCCCAGTGATCCGAGCTCGGAGGCGCGCGACAGTATCGAAGCCTGGCGGCGGGACGGGCCGCCAAACCTTCGGCCGGCCTTTTTGCTGGACGCCGCCGACCCGACGACATGGCCCGATACGGCGCAGGATGCGGTCTATTGTGCGAACATGACGCACATCAGCCCCTGGTCGGCGACCGAGGGGCTGATGGTTCTGGCTGGACGGTTGCTGCGCCGACCGGGCGGCCTTTTGGCTCTGTACGGCCCCTACCGCGAGGCCGACGTCCCTCTGTCCCCATCCAACGCCGCCTTCGACGAGAGCCTGAAGGCGCGAAACCCGGACTGGGGCTTGAGAGATCGCGAAGCCGTGGACGATCTGGCCCGGTCGCAGGGGTTGGTCGCGACGCGCCGGGTCCAGATGCCGGCGAACAATCTGATGCTGCTGTTCAGACGCGCCTGATCACAGGCCGGCGACAACGGCGGCCAAGTCCGGCCGGGCGTTCACGAGCTTCACCTGATCTTCCTTGAAAACGGCGCCGGCGGCCTCGGCGGCGTGTCCGAAACGTTCGGCCGCCAGTTCCACCCCGTCTGCAAAGGCGATCACGGGCAGTCGATTGGCCCGAGCCAGATCGACAAGCGCCTGCACGGCCGCCAGGTCCGTAGCGTCCCGCGCGCCGCCCGGCACGATCAGTCCCTTCAAGCGCCCCTCGGCGATATCGGCCGCCGTCGCGGTGGCCAGGACCGTGACGCCCCCCGTGATCAGGCTGGCGTCGCCGGTCGAAATCGGGGCCAGACCCACGCCTTCCGCCCGCAGCACGCCCTCGACATCGCCCATTTCGCCGAAGTCCATATCCCGGCGCATCACCAGCCCCATGCGCAGGCGGGTGGGAACGGGGCGATTATAGCCTGAGCGACGAGGACCGGCGGACGATTTGCGTTCAGCGTACAAGAGATCTCCTATTCGATTTCAATATTGTCATAGCTCTGGCGGCGAAATCGCGCCGCCCGTCTAGATAAACGTCCAGAAAAGCAAAAATGGTCGGGCCCGACATTCGTCGCCCCGCATTCTGGATCGCTTGTGGAATGACGGCTGATATAGTCGAAAAGCGGACAAGATCAACCTTTTCCGACCGGGAACGGATGAATCGTAATCCTGCCTAGAGCATGATCGTTTCGGACGGAACCGCTTCGCGGTTCCGGCAGAAGCGTCAATCATGCTCTCGCTTTGATCTGGAGCCTGATTCACCGTTTCAGCGGAACCGCGTAGCGGTTCCTCCTCAACGGATCAGGCTCTAAGGGATCAGACTTGCTCGCTCGGCAGTCGCACCTTACACAGCGGCTTCCCTGACGACGGACTGCGATGGCCTTTTCCCGCACCTATGACGGCGACGAACCCGTTCGCGTGAACAAGTGGCTGGGCCAGACCGGCGTCTGTTCGCGGCGCGAGGCCGAGACCCTGATCGCAGACGGACTGGTGACCATCGACGGCGAGGTGGTGCGCGACGCCGGCCGCAAGATCGAGCCGGGCCAGACCCTGACCCTGAACGACACGGCCCAGTCGGCCCTGGCGGCGGGCATGACCATACTGCTGCACAAGCCGGTCGGCTATGTCTCGGGCCAGCCCGATCCCGGCAAGATACCGGCCGTGCGCCTGTTGAAGGCCCCCAACCGCGTCGGCGAGGGCGAGGTCCCGGCGCGCGACGCCTCCCTGCCCCCCATCGGCCGGCTGGACGAGGATTCGCGCGGCCTCTTGCTGCTGTCGTCGGACGGGGTGGTGGCCAAGGCGGTCATCGGGCCCCAGTCCGAACTGGACAAGGAATATCTGGTGGTCGTCGACGGCCAGATCACCGAGGCCAAGCTGGGCAAGCTGCGCCACGGGCTGGAGCTGAACGGCAAGCCGCTGAAGCCCGCCCGCGTCACCCAGATCGAACCCCAGCGGCTGCGCTTCATCCTGACCGAGGGCAAATACCGCCAGATCCGCCGGATGTGCGAACTGGTCGGGCTGGAGGTCACGGACCTGTACCGCATCCGCGTGGGGCCGCTGCTGCTGGGCGACCTGCCCGAGGGCGGATGGCGTCACCTGACCCCGGACGAGCGCGACGCCCTGATCCGACAGTCAGCCGGGAACTGACACCCCGGCCAGCCCCGCCAGACGGGTCAACTCCGCCACATGGCCGGCGAAGGCCTTGCGTCCCGTCGGCGTCAGCACCAGCCAGGTGCGCTGGCGCCCGGCGAAGGCCGCCTTGCGCAGCTTCACATAGCCGGCTTCCTCAAGCTGTTTGACGTGTTTGGACATGACCGAGTCCGACACGCCGACGCCGTCACGCACCACGCCGAACTCCACCTCGTCGGCGGCGGACAGCATGGCGCAGATCTGCAGGCGGCCCGGCGCGTGTATCAGGGCGTCGAAGACGGGCGCGCTCACTCCCCCGCCTCCGTTTCGGCTCGGTAGACGCGCAGCCACAGGCGCGAGCAGCCGAGCGCGGCGACGAAGGCGATCACCCCGAGCGGCAAGGCCCAGAGCGGCTCCCCCCATCGGCCCACATAGAAGGCGGCCAGCATCAGCACGGCGAAGAGAGCGCCGAGCGCCATGGCCACCCAACGCGCCCGTTTCGGCGAGAGACCGGTCACGCTGACGCCGGTCTTGTCCGCCCAGCCCCGCCACAGGAGGCCAAACGCCAGGGCGCCGCCACCGGAGGCCAGCACGTTGAAGGGCGCCGGCGCAGCCTGCCCCGCCACGATCACGGCCGCGATGGAGGAATAGACGATGTCGTAGCGCCAGGACCCTGCGGCGACCCGGTCGCGCACGAAGTGCTTCGACGCTCGAATCTGCGCCAGCTGCGCCTCGTAGTTCTCAGGTTCATCGGACATGGCGACCTCTCTTCACTTTCCAAACTGGAAAATGACAGTGACTTTCCACATCGTCAACTTAAAACTTTCCGCATTGGAAAGTCAGATCAGCGCCGAGAACCAACGCTCCAACAGTTCAGCCTCGGCGCGGCGGGCGGCCGTGCGTTCGGCGGCTTCGGCGTCCACGCCCCACTGCTCCTCCTGAAACAGCTCGTCGATCCGCGACAGGTCGAAGGCGGCGCCGCCCTCCAGAGCGCCCTGCTCCAGCGCCAGGGCCAGGACCGCCGAACCGAACAGGGGCACGGCGGTCGCCAGGCCGGTCAGGCGGAAGTCGTCCAGCGACAGGGCGTGGGCCTTCACCCGGGCGACGGCCTCGGGCGACTGGGGCTGGTGGACGATGCCGGAGACGGGCGCCAGGACCACCCCCATCTCGCGCGCCGCCCAATCGCGCCACGGTCCCCACGCGTGCTGCTGGCGTTCGACCAGGGGCGTCGGGTGTTCAGCCAGATAGCAGACCACGTCCGATCCGGCGTAGGCGGCGATCTCGTCCGCCACCGCCTCGCGCGCCTGGCCGATCCGGTCGATGGCGGTCGAGGCCAGACGGGTGGCGGGCATGGTCGATGGTTCGACGATCTCGCCCTGTGCGGCCCACTCGTCGGCCACGAGTCGGGCGGCGGCCTCGGTCGGCAGCACCAGGGGCGCCTTGGCGGGGGTCTTGGGCGTGCGCCCGTCCAGCAGCACGGCCCAGCCGCCGTCGGAATGGCTCCCGACGGTCACATCGCTCCAGAAGCGGCGCACCGTCTCCTGAACTTCGCGAAAGCCCTTGCGGGCGGCGACAATGGGGTCGAGCGGGGGAATATGGCTCATCGAATTCGCTTCACGCCCAGGAAGGGATCGTCTTCCGCCTCGTCCTCGGAGAAGCCGAAGTGGGCGAAGCCGGCCTTCATTTCGGGACTGAGCGGCGCGGTGACCTTCAGCAGGCCGCCGCGCGGGTGGTCCAGTTCGATGCTGCGGGCGTGGAGTTGCAGCTTCAGCGGACCGGACAGTTCGCGGGACTTGTCGTCGCCGTATTTGGGATCGCCCAGGATCGGGTGGCCTATGCCCGCCATATGGGCGCGCAGCTGGTGGGTGCGGCCGGTGAAGGGGCGCAGGGCCATCCAGGCGGCGCGATCGGAGGCGCGGGAGATGGTGCTGAAGGCCGTCTCGGCCGGCTCCGCCTTGGGATCTTTGCGGTCGGCCGGGCGCATCATCTCGAAGTCGTTGATGCCCGTCTTCTTCAGCGGCATGTCGATCTGGCCCGAATAGGGTTTGGGATTGCCGATGACGATGGCCCAATAGGTCTTCTTGGCCTGACGGCGGGCGAAGGCCCCGGCCAGACGCTTGGCCGCCTCAGACCCCTTGCCCAGCAGGAGGACGCCGGAGGTGTCGCGGTCCAGGCGGTGGACCAGCCGCGGCCGCTCCATCCCCTCGCCCCAGGCGCCGAGCAGACGATCGACGTGACGGCTGGTCTTGGTGCCGCCCTGGACGGCCAGGCCGTGCGGCTTGTTCAGGGCGATGACCATGTCGTCCTCATAGAGGACCAGAGACTTGGCGAAGGCGATGTCGCGTTCGGTCAGGGTGTGGGGGTCGCCGGCCTGGCGCGAGGTGTCGTCGGGAATCGGCGGCACGCGCACGGCGGCGCCGGCGGTCAGACGGCCCTCGGGCTTGATCCGGGCGCCGTCGACGCGGATCTGGCCGCTGCGGGCCATCTTCTGGACCTGGATGTTGGACAGGTGGGGCCAACGCCTGCGGAACCAGCGGTCCAGCCGGATGCCGTCCTCGTCTTCCGCCACATAGAGGGTCAGGACTTCGCGCTTGGGCGCGTCTGCGGGCGGTTGGTCGGTCAAAGGGCGGCTCCGAAAGCGCGGCGGGCGACCATCAGGCCGATAAAGAGAGCGACGACGGCCAGCACCACCGAACCGACCACATAGGCGGCGGCCAGGGCGTAATCTCGGCGTTCAATCATCATCACCGCCTCCAGCGAATAGGAGGAGAAGGTGGTGAAACCGCCCAGCACGCCGACGGCGGCGAACAGGCGGATCGTCTCCTGATGCGCTCCGCCCTTGAAGGCCAGCCAGCCGACCAGCAGGCCCATGGCCAGGCCGCCCAGGATATTGGCCGCGAAGGTGCCCATCGGCCAGGCCGTATTGGGCGCCAGCCGCGCGGCGAGGAGACCCAGGCCGAAGCGCGCCATGGACCCCAGGGCGCCGCCGGCGGCGACAAGAAGAAACCGTGTCATGACCCGGGCCTATATACGCCGCCGCCGCCGAAAGCGAAGTCTCCCTGCCCTCGCCGCCCGTCTGACCGAAACTTCACTTGCCCTCGGACGTGGTTAACGGCGATATCCGAAACAGCCTAGTTCAGGTCGGGGATGTTTCATGTCGCAGGAAGACAGCCAGAGCCCGGCGATCGCGCCGACGATGACCCCGCCGCCGCCCGTCGTCGAACCCGAAGCGCCGGCGGCCGAACAGCCGCACGATCTGGCCGAAGCCCCGGCGGAGGCCCCGCGCACGGCCCCGCCGACGCCGACCCCCAGCGACACCCCCGCCATATCGGACGAAGGGGTTCTGCGCCCGATCCAGGAAAGCGACTATTTCACCCTGGACGACGCGGCGATCGCGCGCATCTCCGGCAACATCGACCTGTACTTCAACCAGCCGCTGGAGATCTTCCCCTTCTGGGAGAACGAGAAGAAGCCGGACCGCTTCCACGTCCTGTTCTCGCGCCAGATCGAGGAGCGGTTTCCGGCGGACCGCGACATCCGTGGCCGGGTTCACGCCTATGGGCGGCGCATCTTCCGCGCCCTTTGCGTCCATGTGGGAATCAAGCGGCTGACCCAGGCCCTGGCCCTGATCGCCTTCGCCGTCCTGGCCGAGATGGGGCCGACCCTGTTCGCCGAATGGGCGGGCGGCCAACCGGCCGGTCTGGGTCTGGGGGTGCTGGCCATGCTGGTGACGGGCGGGATTTTCTTCGGCGTCTCGACCATCCTGTTCATCCAGTACCGGTTCCGGCTGGAGAACGACTCCTATGAGCTGTCGCGCGAGATCGTGCAGCGGACGCGGGAGCTGCAAAACCTGTTCACCAACGCCCGCGCCCTGTCCGACCAGGCCGAGACCACCTATCAGATGGACGGCAAGGCCTGGGGCCAGCGCGCCCTCTATCTGACGCGTCTCGTCATGTGGATCGGGGCGCGGATGGAGTATCTGGAGAAGTTCATCCAGATGGAGCTGTGGCGTGTGCGGCGCGAACGCTACTGGATGCGCTGGTTCGGGCGGATCACCACCCCGGCGGTTCTGTTGATCTGGCTCATCGCCTTCGCCCTTTTCCCGGCGCCCCAGGCGAACGAGGTCGGGTTCCGCGTCCTTCAACTGGTCGCCGTTGTTCTGGCGTTCGGCGTGTCCTGGCTGTCCTACTTCCGCTGGCAGACCCCGGCAAACGCCATTCAGGACAAGCTGGGCGCTGACGGCTGGGTCCGCTACGCCTCGCTGGACGTGGACAACACGGTCGGCGACCAAGTGCGGCGCGACAAGGAACGGCTTGTCGAATACCGCGCCCTGACCAGGGGGCGCTGATCAGCGTGGGATGGAGGCCTGGACCGAGCGGGCGTCATAGGCGTTCGGACGATCGGGCTTTCGCCCCCGGCCCATGACGATCTCCAGAGAAGTCGAGGTCGGGCTGGGGCCGCTGAAATTCACGCCCAGGCCGACGCCGACGCCCGAGGCGGAATAGCCGCCGTACCGGCTGGAGCCGCCGCCGATCGAGACGCTGGGCCGCACCCCGCCGGCGCCGCCGGGGCGGCCGTCGGTCCAGCTCTGGGTCACCTCGAACCAGTCATAGCCCTGTTCGGTCGTCAGGTCGGCGGCCCGCAACAGGGCGAAGTCGGCTACGGCGCCGGGGGCGCCCACGCCGTTGTAGGTCACCCGATAGCGGTTCGATTCGATCCTCTGGTCGGAATAGCCCTGACCGCCCGGCCCCCGCTGGGCGCCGTAGGGCGCCAGACTGGCGCAGGCCGCAAGCGCCAAGGTCGAGGCGGCGAGGCTGAGAACGGCGAGGCGCTTCATGGCGGAGTCTCCTTTGGCTGAGATAGCGTTGCGTGAGCCGGAGCGTTCCGTCTAGAGGCCCCGACTACAGGCCAAGCGCCGCGCGCAAACCCGCAAAGTCCGCGGGCGGCGGCGCCTCGACCGTGGTGGTCCCGCCTTCGGGATGAGGAAAACTCAGCTTGGCGGCGTGCAGCATCAGGCGCGGCGCCGGCCCGACCTCTGTCGTCAACGCCCCGCCATAGCGGACGTCCCCGATCAGCGGACGGCCCAGATGGGCCATATGGACCCGCAACTGGTGCATCCGCCCCGTCAGCGGCTCCAGCTCGACCACAGCGCCCTGGTCGTTGGCGGCCAGGGTCCGATAGCGGCTCTGCGCCCCTTGCGCGCCGGGCGCATCGAAGGCGACGACCCGCATATAGGATTCGCGCCCGATTTCCTCGCGCCGCAGCGGGGCGTCGATACTGCCAGACCTTGGCTCCGGCGCGGCGGACAGCAGGGCCAGATAGGTTTTGCGGAACCGCCGCATCTGCAGGGCCTTGCCCAGAAACCCCGCCGCCGGCTTGGTCTTGGCCGCCAGGATCACGCCCGAGGTGTCCCGATCCAGCCGATGCACCAGCTCCGGCCGTTTGCCGTTGGACCGTGCGAAGGCCCACAGCAGATCGTCCAGCGTATGGGCCTTGATCCGCCCGCCCTGGCTGGACAGGCCCGACGGCTTGGAAAAGGCGATGACGTGGGCGTCCTCGTGGATCACCCACGACCGGACGGCGGCGATCTCATCCTCGGACAGGGCGACGGGTGTGCGGGCGGTCATCGGGGGCTTCTAGAGGTCAGTCCCCCGCCCCGTCCACCGCCGCCTCTTTGGCCATTCGCGCCCGCATCTCGGCCCAGCGCTCCAGCCGCGCCTTGACCTTCTCCTCATGCCCCTCGCCCTTGGGTCTGTAGAAGATGCGGCGCTCCATCTCGTCGGGGAAGAAGTCGGCGCCGGAAAAGCCTTCGGGCGTGTCCGGATCGTACTGGTAGCCCTTGCCGTAGCCGAGCTGTTTCATCAGCTTCGTCGGGGCGTTGCGGATATGGGCGGGCGGCATCAGGGAGCCGGTCTCATAGGCCGCCTTCTTCGCCGCCTTGAAGGCTTCGTACACCCCCACCGACTTGGGCGCTGTGGCCAGGTGGACCACGGCCTGGGCCAGGGCCAGTTCGCCCTCCGGGCTGCCCAGGAAATCATACGCATCCTTGGCGGCGTTGGCGACCAGGATCGACAGGGGGTCCGCCTCGCCGATGTCCTCGACCGCCATCCGCACGATGCGCCGCGCCAGATACAGCGGATCTTCGCCCCCATTCAGCATTCGCGCCAGCCAGTAGAGGGCCGCGTCCGGGTCCGACCCCCGCACCGATTTATGCAGGGCGGATATGAGGTTGTAGTGTTCTTCTCGCGACTTGTCGTAAGCGGGCGCGCGGCGTTGCAGCACCCCCGCCAGCCCTTGCACATCCAGGGTCTCGCCCTTGGGCAGGTCGAACAACACCTCTGACATGGTCAGCAGATAGCGGCCGTCGCCGTCGGCCAGGGCCAGCATGGCCTGACGCGCCTCGGGCGACAGAGGCAGGGCGCGCTCCATATGGGCTTCGGCCCGCGCCAACAACTGATCCAGCGCCGCGTCGTCCAACCGCTTCAGCACATAGACCTGGGACCGCGACAGCAGCGCCCCGTTCAGTTCGAAACTGGGGTTCTCGGTCGTGGCCCCCACCAGGGTCACGATCCCCGCCTCGACGAAGGGCAGGAATCCGTCCTGCTGGGCGCGGTTGAAGCGGTGGATCTCGTCGACGAACAACAGGGTGCTCTGCCCCGCCGCCCGCCGCATCCGCGCCGCCTCGAACGCCTTCTTCAGATCGGCGACCCCGGAAAAGACGGCGCTGATCGACTGGTATTCATAGCCCGCAGCCTGGGCCAGCAGCCGGGCGATGGTGGTCTTGCCGGTGCCGGGCGGCCCCCACAGGATCATGGAGCCCAGCCGCCCCGCCTCGATCATCCGCCGGATGGGACCGCCCGGTCCCAACAGATGATCCTGGCCCACCACCTCCTCCAACGTGCGCGGTCGCAGCCGGTCCGCCAGGGGCGCATCGGGGGGCAGGATGCCGGAGGCTTCGAAAAGATCGCTCATTGCGACCTATGTAGTCGTGCCTAAAGCGGTTTTCACCCGTTAGTATGGGTCAGCGCCATAGAGAGCCCTCATGACCGACGCCCATCCGAACCAAGGTCCGACTGGCGGCCTAACCCCGCACCTGACCATTCCGTCGCGGGGCGCCGCCGCCGCCGTCGATTTCTACACCATCGCCTTCGGCGCGGAAGTGCTGGATCGGCGGCTGGCGGACGACGGGGAACGGTTGATGCACGCCCATCTGAGGATCAACGGCGCCAGCCTGATGCTGAACGACGAGTTCCCGGAATATACGGGCAGCCAGGACGTCCGCCCCGCCGGCGTGACCCTGCACCTTCAGGTCGAAGATCCGGACGCCTGGTGGACCCGCGCCCTGACGGTCGGGGGTGCAGAACCGGTTCTCGACATGGCGGACCAGTTCTGGGGCGACCGCTACGGCGTCCTGCGCGACCCCTTCGGCCACACCTGGTCGATCGGCGGGCCGATGAAGGGTTGAGACGATCAGGCTCTCGCCCCGTCCGGTCAGCGAGAGCCCTCGCAGCGCTCGATCCCCAGCCCTCCGCCTGCCGGCCATCCCTGGGTTTCTCGTCCAATGTCGCGAAAACCCGCTCCTTGTTTCAACGGCTTGCGGCTTCGCCCGTCGAACTACCCGGCGCCCCTCCCGAGGGCCCTATAATGACGCCCGGTCTTTGACATCGCAGAAGGAGCAGAGCGCGGCGGCAGCCGGACAGTCCGAGCAGCGTCCGGCCATTTCTCGTTAGAAAACAAAACCTGTCGGACAGATCGGACACATCGGACACCTTTTTTTGTCCAATGGCGGAGCGGCCTAGCGCAGAACGCCTCGGATTTGCCGACCGCCGCGATTGATGACCACCTCCCAAGGGCCGCGCCCAGCGCTGGCGGCCTGAGCGTCAGCGGCTGTGGAAATTTGACGGCCGTTGATCGCGATCAGCAAATCGTTCTGGCGGAAGACGCTGGCCGCATAGCCTCGACCGGAGACGCCGAGCACGACCACTCCGGTGGCGAAGGGATCGCCGCCAAGCCGATCCGCCAGGGCCGGCGTGAGTTGCGCCACCATGGCCCCTTGCAACGGCCCTTGCTGGATAACGAGGCCCTTGTCGGGATCAGCCTCGCCCGGCAGGGTTTGCACCCGCGCCGTCAGCGTCTGGACCCGCCCGTCGCGCAGGATGGCCACCTGCACCTGATCATTGGGCGCGCGGGAGCCGATGCGGTAGTTCAGCCCGCCCTGGTCGTTGATCTCCTGGCCGTCGATCGCCGTGATCACGTCGCCCTGACGCACCCCCGCGCGGGCGGCCGGGCTGTTCGGATAGACGTCGGTGACCACCAGCCCCTGCGGGCGGGAAAGGCCCAGGCTGCCGGCGATGTCGCCGGTGACCGTGTCGCCCTTCACCCCCAGCCAGGGCCGCACCACCGTCTTGGCGCCGCCCAGGGCGCTGTCGACCACCCGCTTGACCATGGCGGCCGGCACGGCGAACCCGACCCCGGCCGACGAGCCCGAGCGCGAGAAGATGGCGGTGTTGATGCCGATCAGGTCGCCGTCCATGTCCACCAGCGCCCCGCCCGAATTGCCCGGGTTGATGGCCGCATCGGTCTGGATGAAGGAGCCTGAGTCGGAAATGCCCGTCTCGGTCCGGTTCAGGGCCGAGATGATGCCGTTGGTCACGGTCTGGCCCACGCCGAAGGGATTGCCGATGGCCAGGACCAGATCGCCGACCTGCTGTTCTTCCTGATCGTCGATGGCCAGGACCGGCAGGCGGTCGCTGACGTTCTCCAGCCGCAGCACGGCGATGTCGCTGCGCTCGTCAGCCAGGATGACGGTGGCGGGAAACTCGCGCCGATCGTTCAGCACCACCTTGATCTGCTGGGCGCCGTCGATGACGTGGTTGTTGGTCACCACGATCCCGTCCGACCGGACGATGACCCCCGACCCCACGGATTCGGCCACCCGCGCCTGGGGGATGCCGCCGCCGAAAAACTGGAAGAAGGGATCGACCTGAACCCGCTGCACGCTGCGCGCCGAAATATTGACCACAGCCGGAGCGGCCGAGCGCACCACAGGGGCGAAGCTGGACTTCATCCCCGCCGCATCGCTGGGGGCGGTGCGCGTGGGCTGGGCGAACTCGCCCTCCTGCGCCTTGGTCGAGGTGGGATTGCCGCAGGCCGAAAGGGCCAGGGCGGCGACGAGCACGATCGGTCGGGTCTTCATCGTCATCCAAGGAATGGAGGCTTCAAGCCGGGCTATACCGCACGGCTTTTCTGGCGGCATCAAGGCGATGGCGGTCAGACCGTCCAGCTCGGCTTGCGCTTGTCCAGAAAGGCGCGAACCCCCTCCTGCCCCTCGGCCGAGACCCGCGCCCGGGCGATCCGTCTGGCCGTATCGTCCATCAGGCCGTGATCGATCCTGTGGCCGGCGATGTCGTTGACCAGCCGCTTGGCCTCGCCCATGGCGCCGGGCGCATTGCCGCCCAGGCTGTCGGTCAACATGGTGATGAACTCATCGACCGAACCCTGGGGCAGGACCAGGTCGATCAGTCCCGCATGGGCGGCGTAGTCGGCGTCGAAACTGTTGGCGGTCAGAAACAGTTGGCGGGCGCGGCGGGCCCCGACGGCCTCGATCACATAGGGGGCGATGGTGGCCGGGATCAGGCCCAGCTTGACCTCGGAAAAGGCGAAACGCGCGCCCTCGACCGCCACGGCCATGTCGCAGGCGGCGACGATTCCGGCCCCGCCGCCCATGGCCGCGCCCTCAACGACGGCGCAGGTCAGGGCGGGGACGTCGTGCAGGGCCTTCAGCATCCGTGCCAGCCCCAGGGCGTCGTCGCGATTGTCGGCCTCGGACCAGTCCGCCGCGTCACGCATCCAGTTCAGATCGGCCCCGGCGCTGAAGGTTCCGCCCGCCCCGCGAATGAAGACCGCGCGCACATGGTCGGCGCCGTGCAGGGTCTCGAACGCCTCATGCAGGGCGGCGATGGTGGCGGCGTCGAAGGCGTTCTTCTTTTCCGGCCGGTTGAGGGTGACGAAGACGACGCCGTCGGTGGTGGCGTCGATCCGAACCAGATTGTGATTGGCGTCCGGCGCGGCGTCCGCGACCAGGGGATGGGCGATGCTGTTGATCTCCGCCGCCTCCGCGTCGGTGACGTCCAGAGCGTTGATGTCGGCGTCGTTCGGTTGCTCGGCCATGTCTTGATCTCGGATATTCGATACACGAGAGCCTAACGCGCTCCACGTCAAACGGAAACGCAACCCTCCTCGATTCGATCGCCAACTCGCTCAGCCTTCACGGGAAACTAACCCGTGGAGTTGCCGCAATAGAAGGAGCTGGACCGACACGGCACGCCTGGCTGGGTGTTGAGGCCCATGGCGATGACTTCCAAGGTCAGACTGAAGTACATATCGGGGCCGGTTATATTATAGGTGAACTGCGTGCCGGACACTGTTGTTGTCAGAATGCAGGCGTCGTTCCTATACAGGTTGAGCACATATGATGTGGCTTGTGGCACAGCCGCCCACGAGGCCGTAATCGGCGTGCGTGGATAGACGTAAGTCCCTGGCGAGAGACTCCAGTTCACGCCGGTGGTGGGAGGCAGTTGCGGAGCTTGATTGTCCCTCCACTGCACGATCGGCGACTGGCCGTCTTTCGTTTCGGAGGTCCAATACCAGTGGAATGCCGGCCCCTGCGGCCCGTTCTTGAGATAGTTTTGAATGAAGCCGGACACGGTGATGTTGGCGCCCCACAAGCCGTTGTAGAAAACCCATGCTGGGCCATCATCGGAAATGAAGGTGAGGTTCGGCGCCGTGTCCCAGACTGGCCCCACATCGTCTGTATAATCGTTCGCCGTAAAGCCGGTCTCCGTCCTCATATGGACGCCGGCGGTCGTGTAAAGCTCATGGCTGTGCCAAGCCGCATAGCCGTTCAGACGAGGCACTTGGTCAAGCGTCAGGTCTGAAAAATTCGAAGATGTGACAATGTTGGGATCGCCATGGGCTTCATAATCGACATAGAGCAACGACACCTTGTCCTGATTGATCTTCACCTTGGCGGTGAGACGAATCCAGTCCCCTATGTGAGCGCCGAATCCGGAGCCCGAACCCAGCGGCCGTGAGGCGTAAGACGTCTGCGGACCCAGCCCCCCATTATATGCAAAGAAGCCGAAGTAAGAAATAAGATAGTAGTCGTCCCGCATTGCGATGCGGACGTACATCGGCGCGGTGATCGTTCTATTTGTAGGTCCATGCTGACCTAAGAACGTTTCGAGCTGATAGTTATAGAAATGAGGGTCGGATACGGGGATCACCGACGGAGACGAGGGGAGAAGCTCGCCTATATCGCTGAAATAACCTTGCCAAAGCGACACCCAGCTCCAATCAGCGACCGGTGCTGAGCCCGGCGCAGCCGGAAGAGGAAACAATGAAATATTGTCGATCTCTCCACCGCCGAAGGCAGTGCTGGAGGATCCCGCTTTCAACTTATCCGGAGTCATCGGCCCGGCGTCGAGAACGGACATGCCTGAGGGTAAGTCAGCGCCCCCGGATGAAAGTTCTCCGCTACCGCTGACCAACTGGCAGCGGCTGAGAAATGTCTCGACAGCTATCGGCCGATGCGGATCCTGAGAATGCAAGCGAAGGATTGGAGCCAGCTTGGCTGCAACTTGGGCAGGCGTAACCGTCGGCATAAAAGATCCCCAAATCTGATAGACCGACGATATGAGGCGCCCTGCGAGAAGTACAGCTGTCTTATGCTACATCCTAAACAGGCCGAAGGTCGTCTCCGGGATCGGGGCGTTCAGGCTCGCCGATATAGCCAGCCCGAGCACGTCGCGCGTCTGGGCCGGGTCGATCACGCCGTCGTCCCACAGGCGGGCGGTGGCGTAATAGGGATTGCCTTCGTCCTCGTACTTCTGGCGGATCGGCGCCTTGAAGGCTTCGGCCTCCTCGGGCGACCAGGTCTCGGCGTCGCGATGGACGGTGGCCAGGACGCTGGCCGCCTGTTCGCCGCCCATGACGCCGATCCGGCTGTTGGGCCAGGTGAAGAGGAAGCGCGGCGAATAGGCGCGGCCGCACATACCGTAGTTTCCGGCCCCGAAGCTGCCGCCGATCAGGACGGTGAACTTCGGAACCTCGGCCGAGGCGACGGCCGTCACCAGCTTGGCGCCGTCCTTGGCGATGCCGCCCGCCTCATACTTGCCGCCGACCATGAAGCCCGAGATGTTTTGCAGGAACAGCAGCGGAATCTTGCGCTTGCAGGCCAGTTCGATGAAGTGGGCGCCCTTCTGGGCGCTCTCGGAGAAGATGACGCCGTTGTTGGCCAGGATGGCGACCGGATAGCCCCAGATGCGGGCGAAGCCGCACACCAGGGTGGAGCCGTAAAGGGCCTTGAACTCGTCGAACTCCGACCCGTCGACCAGACGGGCGATCACCTCGCGCACGTCATAGGGCGCGCGGACGTCCTCCGGGATCAGCCCATACAGTTCGGCCGGATCGAAGGCCGGCGCGCGGGGTTCGCGCACATCCAGCTCCACGGCCTTGGTCGTGTTCAGATTGGCGACGATCGACCGCACGATCTCCAGCGCGTGTTCGTCGTTCTCGGCGACATGATCGACCACGCCCGAGCGGCGGCCGTGCGTTTCGGCCCCGCCCAGTTCCTCGGCCGAGATGACCTCGCCGGTGGCGGCCTTCACCAGCGGCGGGCCGGCCAGGAAGATGGCGCCCTGGTTGCGCACGATCACGGTCTCGTCCGACATGGCCGGCACATAGGCGCCGCCGGCGGTGGACAGGCCCATGACGCAGGCGATCTGGGCGACGCCCTTGGCGCTCATCCGCGCCTGGTTGAAGAATATGCGGCCGAAATGGTCGCAGTCGGGAAACACCTCGGCCTGGTGCGGCAGGTTGGCCCCGCCGCTGTCGACCAGATAGACGCACGGCAGACGGTTCTGCTCGGCGATCTCCTGGGCGCGCAGGTGCTTCTTGACCGTCATCGGGAAGTAGGCGCCGCCCTTCACCGTCGGGTCGTTGGCGACGATCATGACCTCGCGCCCTGAGACCCGCCCGATCCCGGCGATGACGCCGGCGCCCGGCGCTTCGCCGTCATACATGCCGTGGGCGGCCAGCTGCCCGATCTCGAGGAAAGGCGAACCGGGATCCAACAACCGCTCGACCCGATCCCGCGGCAGCAACTTGCCGCGGGCGACGTGACGCTCGCGCGCCTTGTCGGAGCCGCCGCGCGCGGCCTTGGCCACATGGTCGCGAAGTTCGGCGACCAGGGCGCTGTTATGCGCGTGCAGGGACTTGTACTTGGGGCTTTGCGGATCGACCGCTGACGTCAGCTTCGGCATGGGGGTGGTTTAGGGGCGGTTGGCGAAAAGCGCTAGTGAGTGAGACGTGCGCTGAGGCGCGCGCTGAAGGCTCACCTCCTGCTCACAGGCGCTTTTCACCCCAACGCCCCGCCGTTCTTGCCAGTTCCCGCCTTTTCCCCTATACGCCCCCGCTTTCCAGGGCTTCGGTCCTGACGCGGAACGCCAAAGGGTTGGACAACCGGTCCCGCCGCCGCGCCAGGAGCCATCGTGGAGATCGACTTACCCGGTCGTTTCCGCGCCGACGCCTACAAGGGAGACTACCGCATGGCTCTTTACGAGCACACGGTCATGACGCGCCAGGACATCTCGGCGCAACAGGCCGAAGCGCTGAACGACACCATCAAGGACCTGATCGTGCAAGGCGGCGGCTCCGTCGCCAAGATCGAGTACTGGGGTCTGCGCAACCTGACCTACCGCGTGAAGAAGAACCGCAAGGCTCACTATTCGCTGCTGGCCGTCGACGCCCCTCCCGCCGCCATGGCCGAGGTCGAGCGTCAGCTGTCGATCAACGAAGACGTGCTGCGCTGGCTGACCGTCCGCGTCGAGGAACTGGACCTGGAACTGTCGCCGCTTCTGGCCCGCCGCGAGCGCGAACGCGAGCGTGAACGCGAGCGCACCCCGCGTGACGACGCCGACGCCGCAGACGCCGAATAAGGAAACCGGATCATGACCGACACGACTGCCCCCACCCCGGGCGCCCCGGCCGGCTCCGGCTCCGCCGGCCGCCGCCCCTTCTATCGTCGCCGCAAGGTCTGCCCGTTCTCGGGCGCCAATGCGCCGAAGATCGACTACAAGGACGTCAAGCTGCTGCAGCGCTACGTCTCCGAACGCGGCAAGATCGTGCCTTCGCGCATCACCGCCGTCTCCCAGAAGAAGCAGCGCGAACTGGCCAAGGCCATCAAGCGCGCCCGCTATCTGGCCCTCCTGCCGTATGTGGTGAAGTAAGATGAAGGTCGTTCTGCTGGAACGCGTCGATAACCTCGGCGCCATCGGCGACGTCGTCACTGTCAAGGACGGCTTCGCCCGCAACTTCCTTCTGCCGCGCGACAAGGCCCGCCGGGCCACCGCCGCCAATCTGAAGGCTTTCGAACTCGACCGCGCCGCCATCGAGCAGCGCAACGAGAAGAACAAGGCCGAGGCTCAGAAGATCGCCGACAAGATCGACGGCCAGACCTACATCATGATCCGTCAGGCCGGTGAAACCGGCCAGCTGTACGGTTCGGTCGCCGGTCGCGACGTCGCCGAGGCCATCCAGGCCGAAGGCGGCAAGGTCGAACGTTCGCAGGTGGTCCTGAACACGGCGATCAAGACCCTGGGCGTCCACGAAGTGCCGGTCCGCCTGCACGCCGAGGTCCGCGCTACGGTCAAGATCAACATCGCCCGCTCCATGGACGAGGCCGAGCGCCAAGCCAAGGGCGAGGACGTGATCCGCAGCCAGTTCGACGATGAGCGCCAGGCCGCCGAGCAATCGGCCCAGGAGCTGATCGAAGGCGGCGCCGGTCAACAGGAAGGCTTCGGCGACGAAGCCTGATCGCCTCCTGGTCTTCGGACCGGACCGGTCGAACTTCAAGGGCGCGTTCCGCAAGGGACGCGCCCTTTCTGCTGCGCGCCCCGCTGCGGCGCGACTTCATGACAAGTTTACAACACATTGAAGGCAAGCGAGCGCCTGAGGGATAGTTGCGCATAAAACGACCTTGACGTCGCGCGCGAACGACCAACACGGTTGCCGCTCGTCGTTTTTCGCATTCCCAGAGCAAGTATTTTGCGCCGATCGGAAGGCGCGCTTATCGGTTTCAGCCCCGGGAGATCGTCATGCTGCGAAGTCCCACCTTCGCCCGACCTTCGGCTCGCGCAGAGGCAACTTTATAGATTTTCTAGCCCTTCAGCTCAGCAAACATGGTCAGGGCCGATGGTTGACCCGCCACGGGACCGCCCTGATATCGCCACAAGGGCTGAACGCCGCCATCGGCCGATGAGGGGACTTAAGATGCATCTGTTTTCCGAGCGTGCAGCCTGGCTGCAACCCAGGCAGCGATGTCGCCGATAGCGTCCCTTTTAAAGAACGCCGCTCAAGACGGCGACGCCGCGCCGCCCGTGCGCCCTCTCCAGAACAGGATCTCTCCATGCGCCGCTCCGCTTTCCGACCCACCGCCTCCACCCTGCTGATCACCTCATCGGCCTTCGCCTTGCTGACCGCCGCGCCGGCCCTTGCTCAGCAACAACCTCAGGCCGACGCGGTTGACGACATCGTCGTCACCGGCACCCGCGTCCAGAATCGCTCGCGCCTCGATTCTGTCGCGCCCGTCGACGTCGTTACGGCCGAAACCCTGCAACAGCGCGGCTCGACCGAGCTGGCCACCCAGCTAGCCGCCACCGTCCCTGCCCTGAACTTCCCCCGCCCCTCGGCCACCGACGGCACTGACTCGATCCGCCCCGCAACCTTGCGCGGACAAGGGCCGGACCAGACCCTGGTGCTGGTGAATGGCGTGCGCCGTCACGCCACCGCCCTGGTGAACACCAACGGCTCGGTCGGTCGCGGGTCGGCTGCTGTCGATCTGAACGCCATTCCCTCCACCGCGATCGAACGTATCGAGGTGTTGCGCGACGGCGCTGCGGCGCAATACGGGTCTGACGCCATCGCCGGCGTATTGAACCTGCGCCTGCGCAAGGCTTCCAGCGGCGGCGGCGCCAGCGTCACCTACGGCGGCTATCGCACCGACTACACCGGCTTCTACGGCGGCGGCCAGGATTTGAAGGACGGCGAGGCCCTGACGGTGGCCGGCTGGCAGGGGTTCGGCCTGGGCTCGGACGGCTTTCTGACGGCTTCAGTAGAATATCGGGACCGGGAGCGCACCAACCGAAGCGACCTCGATCCCCGCTTCAACCCGTCCCAGGTTCGCGGGGCACAGGGGGATCCTGAGTCTGAGGATCTCGCCGTCTATCTGAACGCCGGCAAGCCCCTGGCTGCGGGCTGGGAAGCCTATGGCTGGGTCGGCTATCAGACCCGCGACGCCTCGGCCGCCGCCTTCTATCGCACGCCGACCGACAACGCCCAGAACCCGGCCTACGCCTCTGGCCGCGTCTATCCTGACGGCTACCTGCCCTACATTCTGACCGACACGACCGACTGGACCACCGCCGCCGGGCTGAAGGGCCAGGCCGGGGGTTTCGACATCGACATCAACCTGGGCTACGGCAAGAACGAGATCGACTTCAGCGTTGAAAACACGCTGAACCCCTCTTTGGGGCCGACCTCCCCAACCAAGTTCTACGCCGGTTCCCTTGCCTATGATCAGCTGGTGCTGGGTATTGACGCCAGCCGCGCCTATGACGTCGGCCTTTACGCTCCCTTGAACGTCGCCTTTGGCCTGGAGGCCCGGCGGGAGTCCTATCAGATCGGCGCGGGCGAACCCAACTCCTATCAGCGCGGGACCTTCCTGAACGTCGGCGGCGTGGATCTCAGCTGGGGCTCGCGCGGTTTCACCGGCTTCACCCCCGCCAATGAGGTCGACGAAGACCGCAACAACATCGGCGCCTATGTCGATCTGGAAGGCGAGCTGTTCGAACGCTTCACCGCCTCGGCGGCTGTGCGGTACGAAAACTACTCGGACTTCGGCGACAATGTTTCGGGCAAGCTGGCGGCGCGGTACGACTTCACCCCGTCGTTCGCTCTTCGCGGCGCCTTATCGACCGGCTTCCGCGCGCCGAGCCTGCAACAGCAGTATTTCACCCAGACGGCGATCCTCTACATAAACAACGTTCCCTATGAGACCGGCACCTTCCCCTCGGTCAGCCCGGTCGGCGTCGCGCTTGGCGGCACGCCTCTGAAGGCCGAGACATCAACCAACTATTCGCTGGGCTTGGTCTACCGTCGCGGTCCCTTTGAACTGACGGCCGACGCCTATCGCATCGACATCGAGGATCGGATCATCCTGTCAGAGACGTTGACCGGCAGCGCCACTGCGGCGCCTGGAACCAACGCCCGCGCCATCTTCGATCTGCTTCAGCCTTATGGCGCCACAGCGGCCCGCTTCTTCATCAATGGCGTGGACACCGAGACGACCGGCCTGGATGTGGTTGCGCGCTACCGGGTTCTGGCCGACGTCGGCTCGCTCGACTTCACCCTGGCGGCGAACGTCAATGATTTCGACGTGACCAAGACGCCCCAGACCCGCTCGGGCATCCTGCCGACCCCGGTCTCGCTGTTCGCGCGCCAGGCGACACTGCGGTTCGAAGAGGGCACGCCGCCGTGGAAGACAGTCTTCCAGACGGATTGGACCCGCGCCCGGCTCGGCGGCACCTTCCGCGTGACCGGCTATGGCGACGTCCTGGCTCCTGGCGCGACCGAGGCGACCGATCTGGAGCTTGGCGTCGGCGTGGTCGTCGATGTGGAGGCGCGCTACGCCCTCAATGATCGTCTGACCTTGGCGGTCGGAGCGGACAATGTGCTGGACGAATATCCCCGCCAAGCTCAGCGCGCCAACAACACATCGGGCGCCTTCCCCTTCTCCAACTTCTCGCCCTACGGCTTCAACGGCCGGTTCGTGTACGGCCGTATCGCCTTGAACTGGTGAGCCGGCCCCACCCTGAGATCAGGGACGCTCTTCGGAGCGTCCCTTTTTGTTTCGCGCACGGACCATGGGCGGCGGGACGTCGGCCGCCGCCTGGGTTCCGCCTGAACAATTCCCGTTCACCCACAGGGCGGACGATCTGTCCACCGTCGCGGCGGCGTCCGCGACTGACGCAGGCGCGTGTGAGGGATAGAGCGTTAAGACAATGAACGCCTTCGCCCCCCTGCCCTTCTCGTCCTCGCCGTTGGACTCCAACGGCGTCGCCTCCATGCCTCATAACCTGGAGGCCGAACAGGCTCTGCTCGGCGCCTTGATGTTCGACAACGGGGTGTTCGAGCGTCTCAGCGACCGTCTGCGCGGCTCCCACTTCTACGAGCCCTTCCACCAGCGGCTGTTCGACGCCATCGAGGATCACATCCGTCAGGGCATGCTGGCCGAGCCGACCATCCTGATGGAGCGGTTCAAACAGGACCCCGCCTTTCAGGAGTTCGGCGGCCTGCGCTATTTCGCCGATCTGGTGGACCGGGCTCCGCCGGCGGCCAACGCCCCGGACTACGCCCGCGTCGTCTATGACACGGCCCTGCGCCGCGACCTGATCCGCATCGGCGGCGAGATCATCAAGGAGGCGCCCAATCCGGACGTCCCCGCTGACGAACAGATCGAACAGGCCGAACAGACCCTTTATTCGCTGGCCGAGACGGGCAAGCCCTCGTCCGGTTTCGTCAGCTTCTCCCACGCCTTGTCCGGCGCCGTACAGATGGCGGCAGAAGCCTATCAGCGCGAGGGCAAGCTGGCCGGTCTGGCCACCGGCCTGCACGATCTGGACCGGAAACTGGGCGGGCTGCACCCGTCCGACCTGCTGATCCTCGCCGGACGCCCGTCGATGGGTAAGACGGCTTTGGCGACCAACATGGCCTTCAACGTGGCCCGCGCCTATCAATGGGAGCCGACGCCGGAGGGCCGCAAGACGGTCAATGGCGGGGTGGTCGCCTTCTATTCGCTGGAAATGAGCGCCGAACAGCTGGCCATGCGGATCCTGGCCGATGCGTCCGGCGTCTCATCCGACAAGCTGCGCAAGGGCGAGATCGACGCTTCGGATTTCGGCAAGTTGCGCGATGCGGCGGTCGAAATCGGCGAGGCGCCCCTCTACATCGACGCCACCGGCGGCATCTCCATCTCCAAGCTGGCCGCCCGGGCGCGGCGGCTGAAGCGGATGGAACATGGGCTGGACCTGATCATCGTCGACTATCTGCAGCTGGTGACCACCGGCGAGGGCGGCGGGCAAAAGAACCGCGTTCAGGAAGTGTCCGAGATCACCGGCGGCCTCAAGGCCCTGGCCAAGGAGCTGAACGTCCCGATCATCGCCCTGTCGCAGCTGTCGCGTCAGGTCGAACAGCGCGACGACAAGCGGCCCCAACTGTCGGACCTGCGGGAATCCGGCTCGATCGAACAGGACGCCGACTGCGTGATGTTCGTCTATCGCGAGAGCTACTATCTGGGGCGGGCCGAGCCGCGCGAAGGCACTGAGGAACACCTGCAATGGCAGCAGGACATGGACCGGCTGCAAGGCCAGGCCGAGGTCGTCATCGGCAAACAGCGTCACGGCCCGATCGGCATCGTCAAACTGGCCTTCGACGCCGACACGGTCCGCTTCGGCAACCTGGCGCACGGCTATGAGGAAGTCAGCTACGAATAGGGCTCTTCCCTGACCGCCGACTTACGCCATAAGGCCGCCATGCCCTCCCCCGCCCTGCTGTCCGTCGATCTGAACGCCCTGGCCCGCAACTTCCACACGCTGGAAGCCGTGACCGGCGCGCCGGTTCATCCGGTGGTCAAGGCCGACGCCTATGGGCTGGGCGCCGAGGCCTGTGCGACCCGGCTGATGACCGAGGGGGCGCGGACCTTCTTCGTCGCCCGCGCCGATGAAGGCCTGGCCTTGCGGGCGGCGCTGGGCGATGCGCCGGTCATCTATGTGCTGGACGGCTGCCACGACGGGGCGGCCGGCGTGCTGAAGGCGGCGAACCTGCGTCCAGTGCTGAACCAGCCCCGACAGATGCAGGCTTGGAGCCAGGTCGGCGGCGGCGCCTGCGGCATCCAGATCGACACCGGCCTGAACCGGCTGGGGTTCCGCCCCGAAGACGCGCCGGAGCCGTTCGAGGGCCTCGATCTGATCATGAGCCACCTGGCCTGTGCCGACGAACCGAACCAGCCGATGAACCGGCGCCAGCGCGACGCCTTTGAAATCGCAGCGGCCCGCTATCCCGGCGCCACGCGATCCCTGGCCAACTCGGGCGGTTGCTTTCTGGGGCGGGACTACAGCTTCGACGCCGTGCGCCCCGGCGTCTGTCTCTATGGCGGCGGGCCGCAGGGTCGGCCAGATGTCAGGATCGCCGCCGTCGCCACCCTGACCGCCGAGGTCTTGCAGGTTCGAGACGTCAGGGCGGAGGAAAGCATCGGCTATTCCAGAGGCTTCGTCGCCGACCGTCCCGTGCGAGCGGCCGTGGTGGCTGCGGGCTATGCCGACGGTGTCATGCGGGCCTATGGACAAGGCGGCGCCGCCTGGGTGTCGGGCGAGATCCGCCCTCTGCTGGGCCGGGTGTCGATGGACGTCTGCACCCTGGACGTCACCGGCCTGGACGTCGCGGTCGGCGATCGGGTCGAGCTTTTCGGCGCGAACCGTCATCTGGATGAGGCGGCGGCCGCGGCCGGGACCATCAGCTATGAACTATTGACTGCAATCAGCGACCGGGTGCCCCGCGCCTATTGAGACGAATGCGACCGCGACTGACGTAGAAGAGGACGATGAAGGCGCAATGCTCGGCCCGTCACCCGACGTCGGCTGTCTCTGCTAAGGAAGTCCATGGCTCGCGATTCCGCTCTCTACGTCTGTCAGTCCTGCGGCTCGGTCCACGGCAAGTGGTCGGGTCAGTGTTCATCGTGCGGCCAGTGGAACACCCTGACCGAAGAGAGCCGTTCCGCGCCGCCGGGCGCGATCAAGCCTTCGGCGGCCGCTTCGGCGCGCGGACGCGGCCTGCAGTTTGAAACCCTTCAATCCGACACCCCCGAACCGCCCCGCATCACGACGGGCGTGGCCGAGTTCGACAGGGTCTGCGGCGGCGGGGTGGTGCCGGGTTCGGCCATCCTGCTGAGCGGCGATCCGGGCGTGGGCAAGTCCACCCTGCTGCTCGAGGTCGCGGCCAAGGCGGCGCTTCGCGGCGGGCGTATCGCCTATATCTCGGGCGAAGAGGCCGTCGAGCAGATCCGAGCGCGGGCCAAGCGGATGGGGCTGGACCAGGCGCCGGTCAATCTGGCGGCGGCGACGGCGCTGCGCGACATCCTGGGCACGCTGAAGCGCGAACAATTCGACATCGTCATCGTCGATTCGATCCAGACCCTGTGGTCCGACGTTCATGAGAGCGGGCCCGGCTCCATCACCCAGGTCCGGGCCTGCGCCGGCGAAATGGTCCGACTGGCCAAGACGCAAGGGATCGCCGTCGTCCTGGTCGGCCACGTCACCAAGGACGGCCAGGTGGCCGGGCCGCGCGTGGTCGAACACCTGGTCGACGCCGTCATGACCTTCGAGGGCGAGCGCGGCTATCCGTTCCGCATCCTGCGCGCCGGCAAGAACCGGTTCGGCGCCACCGACGAAATCGGGGTGTTCGAAATGGGCGACAGCGGCCTGCGCGAAGTCGCCAATCCCTCCGCCCTCTTCCTGGGCGAGGGCAAGGACCGGGCGCCCGGCGCCGCCGTCTTCGCCGGGATCGAAGGCTCGCGGCCCGTTCTGGTCGAGATTCAGGCCCTGGTGGCGCCCTCGGCCTATGGCACGCCGCGGCGGGCTGTGGTCGGTTGGGACTCCGGTCGCCTGGCCATGTTGCTGGCGGTGCTGGAGGCCCGGTGCGGCCTGGGCTTCGGCGACAAAGATGTCTATCTGAACGTCGCCGGGGGGCTGCGGATCAACGAGCCGGCGGCGGACCTGGCGGCGGCGGCGGCCTTGATCAGCTCGGCCCTGGACATGCCCCTGCCCCAGGGCTGCGTCGTCTTCGGCGAGATCGGGCTGTCGGGCGAGGTCCGCAGCGTGGGCCGAGCCGAGGCGCGGCTGCGCGAGGCTCAGAAGCTGGGCTTCGACCATCTGCTGTGCCCGCCCCTGCCCCAGAGCGCGGGGAAGACAAACGGGGTCAAGGTGACGTCGGCGACGCGGTTGACGGATGTGGTCGAACGAATCTCGCAAAACCGCTATTAGACGGGCGCAACAGTTTCTGGACCTCTGAGTGACCGGTTACGACGTCTTCGCCATAGTGGTGATCCTGTTCTCCGCCGCCGCCGGCTGGGTGCGCGGCGGGGTGCGCGAGATCATCACCCTGCTCAGCGCCCTGCTGGCGGCGCTGATCGCCCTGGTGACCCTGCCCTGGACGGCCATGCTGGGGCGGGCCCTGGTCAATCCCGACTGGGCCGGGACGATCCTGGCGGCGATCGTGACCTTCATGGTCGTCTATTTCGGCATCCGCATCTTCGGCTCCATCCTGTCCAAACAGGCCCAGGCCCATCCGCAGTTGGGAGGAATCGACCGGTTCATCGGAGTGTTCGTCGGCGCAGGCCGGGCCTTGGTCCTGTTGGGCGCCGTCCATCTGGTCATCGTGGCCGCCATGCCGGGCGAACGGACGCCGAAATGGCTGACCCAGGCGGCGCTCTATAAGGTCAGCGCCGTCGGCGCCCGCGCCATTCAGATCGTCCTGCCCGGCATCGGGCGCGGCGCCGATGCGATCACGCCTGTGGTGGATTCATCCGTGCGCAAAGGGTTTTCGAACGACGAAGCCTTGCCTCGGACGCAATCCGAGACTAACTCGCCGCGCGAAGCCGCCCCGTAAGTTTCCCCCGGTCATCGGAGCCCCACGATGCGCCACCATATCGCCGATCCCGTCGTTCACCGCGAGCACTGGCGCGAGCCGGAGGATGATCAGCTCCGTCTGGAGTGCGGCGTCTGCGGCGTCTGGGGCGCGGACGAGGACGAGGGCTCCGCTGTCGTCGCCCTGGGCCTGCATGCGCTTCAGCATCGCGGTCAGGAAGCCTGCGGCATCGCCAGCATAAAGGACGAACGCTTTTACACCGAACGCCATCAGGGGCTGGTGGGCGAGGCCTTCGGCGGCGCCGACCTGATGACGCGCATGCCCGGTCGCGCGGCTGTCGGCCACACCCGCTACTCCACCGCCGGCGGCAGCTTCCTGCGCAACATCCAGCCCATGTTCGCCGACCTGGACCAGGGCGGCATCGCCATCGCCCACAACGGCAACCTGACCAACTTCAAATTCCTGCACAGCCAGCTGGTCAGCGAAGGCGCCATCTTTCAATCGACCTCGGACTCCGAAGTCATCCTTCACCTGATCGCCCGCAGCCGTAAGGCCAAGATCGTCGACCGCTTCATCGACGCTCTGGCGCGGATCGAGGGCGGCTACGCCCTGGTGGCCCAGACCCGTCACAAGATGATCGGCGCCCGCGACCCTCTGGGCATCCGCCCCCTGGTGCTGGGCCAGATGGGCGAGGCCTGGGTCCTGGCCTCCGAAACCTGCGCCCTGGACATGATGGGCGCCGCCTTCGTGCGCGACGTCGAACACGGCGAGGTCGTGGTCATCGACGAGAACGGCGTCGAATCGATCAAACCCTTCCCCGCGCGCGCCGCTCGCCCCTGCCTGTTCGAATACGTCTATTTCTCGCGTCCCGACTCGGTCGTGAACGGCCGTTCGGTCTATGAGGTCCGCAAGGAAATGGGCCGGGGTCTGGCCCGCGAATGGGGCGTGGACGCCGATATCGTCGTGCCGGTGCCCGATTCCGGCGTGCCCGCCGCCCTGGGCTATGCCCAGGAGAGCGGCATCCCCTACGAGATGGGCATCATCCGCAGCCACTATCTGGGCCGCACCTTCATCCAGCCCAGCCAGGGCGCCCGGCAGAAGGGCGTGCGGATGAAGCACAGCCCCAACAAGTCTGCCCTGGCCGGCAAGCGGGTCGTGCTGATCGACGACTCCATCGTGCGGGGCACCACCTCGGTCAAACTGGTCCGCGCCGTCCGGGCGGCCGGGGCCAAGGAGGTTCATCTGCGTTCGGCTTCCCCGCAGATCCTTTTCCCCGACTTCTACGGCATCGACATGCCCGAGCGGGCGCAACTGCTGGCGGCCAACAAGACGCTGGAGGAGATGCGCGAAATGCTGGAGGTCGATTCCCTCGGCTTCCTGTCCATCGATGGCCTGTATCAGGCGATGGGCGAGCCCGGCCGCAACAATGACGCGCCCCAGTTCACCGACCACTATTTCACCGGCGACTACCCCACCCGCCTGTTGGACCGGGAGATCGAGGAAGGCGGCCGGGAGTTTTCCGCACGACAACTTTCGCTGCTGGTCAGCGCATGATTATCAGGGGTTAGGCTTCCGGAGTTATAGGGGCCACAGACCCGGGTGTTTCGACGCCCGGTAGGCCGATAAACAGTCCCAGAACCACCGCCGCCGCGCACAGGCCCGTGATCACCAGGAAGGGCAGAACGGGCGACCTCTCATACAGAATGGTGCTGCCCAAGGGGGCGATGATGGCCGCAACCCCCTGCATCAAGGCGGCCAGACCAGCGGCGGCGCCCTGACGATCTTCAGCCGCCCCCAAGGAAATCCCTGACATATAGCCGGGCATGGCCAGGCCGGCTCCGACGCCGAACAGAGCATAGGCGATCGCATAGGTCGGTTCGGAAGCCGTGGCCAACAGCAGCAGCAGGGAAACGATCAGAAACGGCGTCCCTGCGCGAACCAGCCTGCGCGGCGCCCATTTCAGCAGCCGCATCTGCAGGGTCTGGGTCACCACCAGAAAGACGCCCACCAGCGTCAGGCACAGGGCGACGAAGCGGGCCGTCGCGACATTGTCCAACCCCAACCGATCCTGAAAATAGAAGCCGCCGCTGACCTGAAGGGTGACGATGGTCAACATGATCAACAGACCAATGGCCAGCCAACCCCGCACCTGCGGCGCGAAAGGACTCAGCCGACGTGTCGTGGCCCTTTCCCTGGGCGCGGTTCGCGGCACGACGATCAGCACCATTATGAAGGCGGCGACCGGAAGGAGGGTCGCCAGAACCATCGGCCATATCAGCCCCTTCAGGGCCAGGACGCCGCCGATCGCCGGACCGACGATCATGCCCAGACCACTGGCGGCCCCGATCAGAGCCATGCCCGCGCTGCGGGTCTCGCTGGTGGTGACATCGGCCATATAGGCCTGGGCTGAAGCAGGCACGGCCGCCAGAAACGCCCCGACCAGCGCCCGTCCGGCGAAAAGGGCCGCCAGCAGAGGAAGCCCCGTCAACAGCCCCTTCAGCCCCTGGTCGATCGCCATCGTATAGAGGACATAGGCGACGAACAGACCGGCGAAGCCCGTCAGTATGACCGTCTTTCGCCCCCAGTGATCGCTCTTGGCGCCCCACCAGGCGCCTGTCGCCGCCATCACCACCGACGCTATGGAGACCATCCAGCCGGTCTGGCTTTCGGTCAGGCCCAGCTCCCGTGTCAAAGGCCCCAGGATGGGCATGATGATCATCATGCCCAGGGTTGAGGCGAAGACCGAAAAGAAGATCGCCACCCGATCCATGACTAAGCCCTTCCTGCATTTGATACTCATTATCGTTTCACAAGTCCGCTCCCTTGTCCAGACCGGCTTGGCCTTTGCGGCGTCACAGCCTATCAGTCCCTCATGTCAGACGTCGCCCGGCCCCCGCTCTCAGACCGTATCGCCCTCGTCGTCGGGGCCTCGCGCGGCATCGGCTATGAGAGCGCCCTCGCCCTGGCCAAGGCTGGCGCGCACGTGGTGGCTACAGCCCGGACACAAGGCGGGCTTGAGGAACTGGACGACGCCGTCTTCGCCGCGACGGGCAAACACGCGACCCTCGTCCCGTTCGACCTGGTCGACGGGGGCGGGATCGACCGGCTGGGCGGCGCGATCTTCGAACGGTTCAAGAAACTGGACATCTGGGTCCAGGCGGCGGCGACCATGGGGCCGTCGGGCCTGACGCCGGTGGCCCACGCCGATCCGCGCGAGTTCGCCAAGGTCGAAAAGGTCAACTTCACGGCCGTCTACCGGCTGATCCGCTCGCTGGAGCCGCTGCTGCGCGCCTCGGACGCCGGGCGGGCCATCCATTTCACGACCAGCGTCGCGACCACGCCTCGGGCTTTCTGGGGCATGTACGCCGCCACCAAGGCGGGCGCCGAGGCTTTAATGAAGGCCTGGGCGGACGAGGTGGAGAGCACCCCGATCCGTGTCAGCATCGTCGATCCCGGTCGGATGCGCACCGCCATGCGCGCCCAGGCCTTCCCCGGAGAAGACCCGCAGACCCTGCCCCATCCGTCGGAAATCGGCCCCCTGGTCGTTGAACTGGCGCGGGGCGACCTGACGCCGCCGCCGACGATCCGCTTCCGCGACTGGAGGGCCGGGCCGACGACGGAAGCCTTGGTCTGACGGCGAGTGAAGCCAGGGGTCTGTGCCCCCGCCAATCAGGGCAGGCGCACCACAGCAGCCAGCCATCCCTGGGCCTGGGCCAGGTCCACGGCCTCAAACAGCGGTATGGCGAGCAGGAAGACCAGCCCGTCTCTAATCGTGGTCAGAAAGAAGCTCGGCCGCACCGACAGCTCTGGCTCGTCATGCCAGCGGGTGAAGTCAGGCAGGAAGCGAGGCGTCCGCGCCTTGTAATCGGCATAGGCGGCGCCGAAGGTCGCGCCCAGCCAGGCCTCTTCGCGGCGAACAGTCAGATAGAAAACGGCCACGGACGCGAGGGTGAACAGCACCGCCAGCGTCAGGCTGCCGCTCTGGGCGCCGATGCCGAAGGCGCCGAAGAAGCTGAAGATATAGAGGGGATTGCGGCTGATCGAATAGGGGCCGCGCGAGACGATCTCGGCCTTCTTGCGCCCTCCGATATAGAGGGAACACCAGGCCCGGCCGACGATGGCGAAGACGATGGCGGCCAGACCCACGGCCTCGACGCCTTCGTGAAGCGGACTGTCCAGGCCCGTGGCGGACTGGGACACCATCGTCAGGCCCACCAGACCCAGCAGGGCGACGAGCACGGCGCCCTTACGCACCTTTTGCACCGCTTGAAGATCGAAGATCGGGGATGTCGTCATGGTGTTCTCCTATCCTCGAGGGATCAAGCGCCGCAGTGGGCCTTGCTGCAAGCATTATGATTGCAAACGAATATCCCTATCGAAAAAGGACGCCATCGGAGGGAACTTCAGACAACCGAAACTCCCGTGCTTGCTCCGCACTCAGCCTATCCGATCCACAGGCTGGCTCAGCAGGACGGCGACGATCAGGGCGGGCATGGCGAAGGTTCGAGGCGGACCAAGACCCTAGCCTTGATCAACACCCCTCGCCATCGGCGTCAGCCGCTCCAGAATGTCCGCCAATTCCTGGGGCCAGATCGTCTCTGTCGAGGCGCGGATCTGGTCGAGGCTCCACCAGCGGTGCTCGGCCAGGACGCGCCGCTCCGCCTCGGTCCAACCGTTGGAGGACAGGTCGAAGCCGTCCCTGCGGAGCAGGAAGAAGCGCTGATCGACGTCGGCCATGCAGCCGTCGGGCAGGCGGAAGCTGACGCGGACGCGGGCGACCTGGGGGCCCGGATCAGCGACGATCAGGCCCGTCTCCTCGAACAGTTCGCGGCGTGCGGCGTCCTCGTAGGTCTCGCCCGGATCGCAGCCGCCGCCCGGCGTGGCCCAGAATTCGGATCCCGCAAGGGGGCCGTCGGCGAAGGCGAAACGGAACAGCAGCACCCGCCCCTGCCCGTCCAGGATCAGCCAGCGCGAGGTCGGCCGGTCGGGAAGGACGGACGCGACCTCGCTCATGAGGTCACTTCTTGGCGCCGCCCTTCTGGCCGGTGCGGATGCGGCCTGAGCGCGACACTTGACGGGCGCCGCCGCGCGCGCCCTTCTGGATCGCAACAGACGATCCGGCCTTCTTGGACGCGCTGGCCTTCAGGCCGCCCAGCACCTTGGGCTGGGCCTTGCGGGTCTTCTTCTGCTCCAGCGCCTTGCCGGGCAGCTTGGACAAGGCCTCTTCCTTCTCGGCCTTCTTGACGCGGCGCGGCGCGGTCTTGGCGTCGCCCTTGTAGCGTTCCGGGCCGGACTTGGCGCCGCCCTCGGCATAGGGATTGGCGCCGCTGGACTTGACGTTCAGGCGGATCGGCGTGCCCGGCAGGTCGAAACTCTCCCGGATCGAATTGACCAGATAGCGCTTGTAGTGATCCGGCATGGCCTCGGCGCGATTGGCCATCAGCACGAAGGTGGGCGGACGGGCCTTGGTCTGGGCGATGTATTTCGGCTTGATCCGCTTGCCGTCCACGGCGGGAGGCGGGTGGCGCTGAGTCGCCATGGACAGCCAAGTGTTCAGGTCCTTGGTCTTCACCTTGACCGACCAGGTGTCATAGGCCTGAAGCACCGCCGGCATCAGTCGATCGACGCCCCGCCCCGAGTGGGAAGACAGGGCCACAAAGGGCGAACCCTTCAACTGAGGCAGTTTGTCTTCCGCCAGGGTCTTCAGCTTGGCCAGCCGCGACTGGGGTTCGTCTTCCAGGTCCCATTTCGACGCGACATAGACCAGGGCCCGCCCTTCCCGCTCGACCAGATCGGCCAGCTGCAGATCCTGGGTGTCGAAGGCGTCGTCCTTGTCCATGACCAGGATCACCACCTCGGCGAAGGTGATGGCGCGGATGGTGTCGGCGACCGACAGCTTCTCCAGCTTCTCCTGAACACGGGCCTTGCGCCGCATCCCGGCCGTGTCGATCAGGCGGATGTTCTTGCCCTCGAACGTCCAGTCCACCGAGATGGAGTCGCGGGTGATCCCGGCTTCCGGCCCCGTCAGCAGCCGGTCGTCGCCGATCAGACGGTTGATCAGGGTGGACTTGCCGGCGTTGGGCCGGCCGATCACGGCGATACGGATCGGCTTGTCCGGCTCGTCGATCTCCTCGACGAAGATGTCCTCCGAACCGGCGCGGAGGGCGGCGTAGAGGTCGGCCATGCCCTCGCCGTGCTCTGCGGAGATAGCGACGGGCTCGCCGAAACCCAGGGCGTGCGCCTCGCCCACGCCGCCGCCGCTCTCCCGGCTCTCGGACTTGTTGGCCAGCAGGATAATCGGCTTGTGCACCTTGCGCAGGCGTTCGGCGAAGATCCGGTCCAGCGAAGTCACGCCTTCGCGGGCGTCCATCATGAACAGGATCAGTTCGGCGTCGTCGATAGCCGCCTCGGTCTGTTCGCGCATCCGCGCCTCGAGGCTTTCGTCGGTGACGTCCTCATAGCCGGCCGTGTCGATCAGCGTCAGGTCCATGTCGCCGATGTTGCCGTCGGCATAGCGCCGGTCGCGGGTCACGCCGGGCCGGTCATCGACCAGCGCGAGGCGTTTGCCGACGAGACGATTGAACAGTGTCGATTTGCCCACATTGGGGCGGCCGACGATGGCGACCTTCAGAGCCATGTCGGCCTTCTAACGTAATTCTGGCTGAAAATCAGCGGATACAGATCAACTGACCGGTGTCGGTCAGCACATAGAGGGCGCCGTTATAGGCCGCAGGCGCGATATAGGCGGGCGCGCCCAGCTTCAACGTCGTCTGAGCGACGCCTGTCTTCGGATCGAAGGCGACCGCTTCGCCGTAGGAGTTGACCATCACCAGACGGTTCGAGGCCAATAGCGGGCCGGACCACTGCGGCGTGATGGTGCGACGGCCGAAGCGCAAGAAGCCGCCGACCTTGCGGGCGCGGCCTTCATTCAGCTCGCGAGTCCAGTAGATCTGGCCGGTGTCGCGATTGGCGGTGATCAGCTCGCCGGACTTGGACACGACGAAGACCACGTCGCCGACCGGCAGGGGCGCGTTCACGCCCGTGACCGGCAGTTGCCATTTGGGTTGACCCGAGCGCAGGTCCAGAGCCGACAGCACGCCTGAATGGCTGACGCCATAGACCATGCCGCGGCTGATCACGGGGCGACCGGCCACGTCGCGAACCTCGGACAGGGCGCTGGTGCGGCTGGTGCGCGACAGGGTCTGTTCCCACAGGGACTGGCCGTTCAGGGCGCTCAGCGCCACCAGCTGACCCGAGGCGAAGGGGGCGATGACGGTGTTTCCGGTCACGGCCGGGCTGGAGGCGCGCATCACGCGAGCCGGCTCGGCGATGCCGCGATAGGTCCAGTCCTGGGCGCCCGTGTTGACGTCGAAGGCGAACAGCTGGCTATCCACGTCCACGACGAAGACGTGCGAACCGACCACCGTCGGCGCCCCGTGAATGGGCGCGTCCACCGGCTGAGTCCAGGCGACGGTCCCGGTATTGGCGTCCAGCGCCGTCATGGAGCGATAGCCGGAGGAAACGAAGACCTTGCCGCCGGCCACGGCGACGCCGCCGCCGAAGCCGCCGTTGCGGTCGCGCTCGCCGTTCTTCACGTCGGTCTTCCACAGAACCGCGCCCGTGTCTGCGGAAACGGCCGACACGGTCGATTCGCCGTCCAGAACGAAGATCTTGCCGTCGGCGGCGACGATGGGCGCCATGACGTTGCCGACGCGGGCCGACCCGCGGCCGATGTCGCGCTTCCAGGCGATCTTGAAGTCCGGCGCGGCGATGACGTGCTCGACCAGGTTTTCCGCCGTGCCGCCCGGCTGGGTCCAGGCCGTCGCGGCCTGCGGACCCGGCAGGAAATAAGTCCGACCGGACAAGGCCGCCGAGGGCGCCAGTTGCTGTTCGAACTCCAGCACCGAGATGCGCTGGCCTTCGGACGCCGTCGCTTTGGGATCGCCCTTCTTGCCCAGACCGAAGGGCAGGTTGCGACTGACGGCGCCGCAGGAGGCCATGGTGGCGGCGACGCCGCAGATCAGCGCGACTTTCAGAACTCGGTTCATCGGGGGCGTCCTGTCGGGGGTCGTCACTGTTGAGCGGGGGCGGTGGACGGAGCGGGGGCGGCCGGCGGAGGCGCCGACTTGGCCGCATCGACGATGGCCTTGAGGGCGCCGGCCGTACCGGCGTCGATCGTGGCCACGGCGATATTGGCGCGCTGGCGGACGTCGTCGGGCACGTCCTGGCCCAGTTGCAGCAGAACGAAGGCTTCACGCGCCTCCTTGGTCTTGCCGTGTTGCAGGCGCGCCAGGGCCAGGGCTTCCTGGGCGAAGGCGTGCAGCGGGCGATCGTCCTCGGCCAGGGGCGTCAACCGCGCCTCCAGATCGGCCAGGGGCGCCGTATCCATCACCAGGAAGGCGGCCTTGAGGGCAGGCGGGTCCGAAAGGATTGGATCGCCCGATGCCTTGGCCGCCTCGTCAAACAGGCGAACCGCGTCCGGAATCTTGTTGGCGCTGACCGCCAGCCCCGCCTGTTGTTGCAGGGCCATGACCTTATAGGCGCCGTTGCCTTCCTTGGCCGCTTCTTCGAAGGCGGCGCGCGCATCGACGGGCTTGTCGGCCCGCAGGGCCTCCATGCCGCGATCATAGGCCTCGGCAGCCTTGGCGGCCTTGCTCGAGTTCAGGCTGTCCCAGCCCCACCAGCCAAGGGCGGCGACCAGGGCGACCACCAGAACGGCGCCCACGACGGGCAGCCAGGTGCGGGCCAGGCGCTTGTACCGGTCGGAGCGAAGCTCCTCCTCGACCTGTTCGAAGACATCAACCACGGAAACGTCGCCCCAAAATCGCAAAAAGCAAACCGGCGCGGACCCTAGAAGGTCGGCCCCTCGCCCGCAACGTCGTCCGTTACGGCGAAGCCGGCTTTTTCGAGAAGTAGGTCTCGACTTCGGCAGGAAAACGGCGGGTTTTCACATCATTGGCGAAAGCGGCGGCCGCGCGGTCGATCTCGGTGCGCAGATCGGCGTATTTCCGCACGAACTTCGGCGCCCAGTCGAACAGGCCCAGCATGTCGTTGACCACCAGCACCTGGCCGTCGCAGGCGGCCGAGGCGCCGATGCCGATGGTGGGAACGTCCAGGGCCTCGGTGATCTCGCGCGCCAGCGATTCGGCGACGCCCTCGATGACGATGCAGAAGGCGCCGGCCTCGGCCGTGGCCCTGGCTTCCTCCAGGACCCGATCCCGCTCGACGTCTGTACGGCCCTTGGCTCGGAAACCGCCCTCGGCCAGCACCGCCTGAGGGCGCAGGCCGACATGCCCCATGACCGGAATGCCCCGCCTCACCAGAAAGGCTACGATTTCGGCCAGTTCGACGCTGGTCTCCAGCTTGACCGCCTGGGCGCCGGTTTCCTTCATCACCCGCACGCAGTTGGCGTAGGCCGCTTCGTTGCCCCCCTCATAGGAGCCGAAGGGCATGTCGACCACGACCAAGGCCCGGCGCGATCCACGCACCACCGCCTGACCGTGCAGGATCATCATGTCAAGGGTGACGCCGACGGTGTTGGGCAGGCCGTGCACCGCCATCCCCACGCTGTCGCCGACCAGAAGAACGTCGCAATGGGGGTCGAGCAGCCCCGCCATCGGAGCGTCATAGGCGGTCAGGCAGACGATCGGCTCGCCGCCCTTTCGTCCCGCGATATCGGGGACCGAAATCCGTTTGACGGTCTCTTGAACATGAACGGACATTGGGCGCCTCCTGACCTGAGGGGCGTCAGATAGGCGCGCCGAAGACGCAAGTCACCCTCAGACGTCCTGCGACAGCTTCACAGCTCCCGCCGCCAGCAGGGCCGCCACCGCGCCCGCCGCGATCCAGAAGGCCAGCATGCCTGAGCCGCCCATCAGGTCGATCGACCCAAGTCCCAGGCTGTCCAAGCCGGTCTGGGCCGCGCCCTGGGCCGCGGCTGCGGCGGTCCGCACCCCCTGCGTCAGGGTCGTGTCGGGGTCGCCGCTGAAGTTGAAGTTCACGCCCTCCCGCACGGCCAGGACGCCGCCGACCAAGCCGGCCGCCGTCAGAGCCAGACCGCGCCAGCGCGACCGCTTCTCCAGCCGGGCCTGCAAGGTGGCCACGAACAGCGCCTCATCCGCCAGAGTCGGAGTGCGCGAAAAAAGGCGCTCGATCATCGGATCGAATTCGTCAGCCGACATGGAGCGACCTCCCGTCCGCCGCCACGGGCTGCAACCGCGCGCGGAGTTTATCCAGACCACGTTTGACATGTGACTTCACCGTGCCGAGTGGCAAATTCATGGCTGCCGCAATCTCCGGGTGAGACATCCCCGCGCCGTGGCACAGGGACACGCAGACCCTTTCCGTTTCGCTGAGGGTCCTCAGCGCCTCGTCCAGATCCATGGAGCCGGCCTGATCCTGAGCCGGCGCCGCCTCATCGGCCTCAGCCTCGGCTACATAGCGGGCTTCGCGGGCGACGCGCTTCAGATAGAGGCGGGCGGCGATCTTCTTGATCCAGCCCGCAAAGGTCCCCTGCCCCCGAAATTCCGAACAGCGCTGAAAACCTTGCAGAAAGGCGTCCTGGGCGACGTCGTCGGCCAGGGACGGCGCCGCGCCCATGCGGCGCAGCAGCCCCCGAACCGCCGAACCGTGCCGCCGGACCAGTTCGCCATATTCCCGCCGTCCGCCGGCCGCCGCCTGGGCGGCCAGCTCCACGTCGTGCAGATCGCGTAAGGACTTGCTCATGACGTCCCCCTCCGGTCGACGTCAGGCCTTGTTCGGGTTGAAGAAGCCCAGGATGATGAAGGCGATCCCGATCGCGGCGGGGATGCAGGACAGACCGAGCAAGACTTCTTGGCCGTTTGAGCCAAAGTCGCGGTGCGCCGAACCGATTATCAGCGCGAAACCGGCCAAGCCTGCTCCGGCCGCCAGGCTCAGAACGCCCTTGCGAATGTCCTTGGTCCGCGACGGCAGGCTTTTCTGCACGTCCTTGGTCATGGCGTCGATCAGTTCGGGCGGCAGCGTCTGGCCCTTGTCCACAGCATGGCGGACGGTCAGCTGCATCTCGGTGCGCTCGCGGCTTTTCAGATAGGAGGGGCCCACGATCACGGCGACGATGGAGCCGAAGACGATGAAGACGATGAAGATGGGTGTCAGTTCCATGACAGACTCTCTTTGATCCGTTGTGACAGCCTGATGCGGCGGCCTTCTGATCACAAGAGGCGTCAGCCCGCGCAAACGGATGCGGAAACCCAGATGAAATATCGGTAAGCTGTCTCATGAAGGCGGCTGACGCATCCGGCCGAGGCCGCTAGGGTCGTCTTCATTGTCATTCTAAGGAGCGCCCCATGGCCCATGTCGTCTACCGGATCGTCGAACACGACGGGGGCTGGGCCTATAGGGTCGGCGACACCTATTCCGAAACCTATCCCACGCATGAGGCGGCCAAGGCCGCGGCCGTCCAGGCCTCGCGGGAACAGAAGGTTCCGGACGAGAACGCCGCCATCGAATATGAAACGGCCGACGGTCGCTGGGTGACTGAAACGGCGGACGGCCACGACCGGCCGGTCACCGATGTCGAAGATTGAGGCGAAGACGGTCTTGATCTCACGTCGCGCCCTTCTCGCCGCCTCCGCCGCCCTGCCGCTGGCGGCGTGCGCCAACGACGGCTTGGCCGGCGGGCCCGCTGACCGGGAGCCGATCCCCTCCCTGACCTTGGCGACCTTCAACATCTGGCACGACATGGGCGATTGGCCCGCGCGGCGGCCGCTTCTGATCGCGGCGCTCCGAGCTCAGAACGCCGATGTCATCGCCTTGCAGGAGGTGCTGGAGGACGCGGACAAGGGACTGGAGAATCAGGCGGAAATCCTGGCGCGCGAACTGGGCGGCTATCAGGTCGCCTTCGTCTCCACCGATCCCCAAGGCGCGCGGCGCCGCTACGGCAGCGCCCTTCTGACCCGTCTGCCCGTACTGGCGCGCGACTCGGTGCGGCTGGAGCCCCTGGACGACTACCGCACGGCGCTGCGTCTGCGCCTGTCCGTCGGCGGCCGGCCCGTCGACGTCGCGGTCACCCACCTGGCCTGGCAGCAGGACGCCGGAGCCGTGCGCGCCCGCCAGATCGGCCATCTGCTGTCCTGGCTGCCTCAGGACGGGACGCCGCTGATCGTCATGGGCGATTTCAACGCCGCCCAGGACGATTCGGGATTGGCGGCTCTGACCGGCCCGCGCTTCATCAGCGCCCTGCCCGCCGGCGCGGCCGAGACGACCCTCAATCCGGCCAAGGGGCATCCGAACCGGGTCATCGACCACATCTTCGTGGAGCGGGCCTTCTTCACTCCCGCCGCCGCCCATCTGTTCGGGGATCAGCCCACCGGCGGGGAATATCCGTCAGATCATTTCGGGGTCGCCGCGACCGTCGCCTTCAACTGAAGGCCTGGGCGTAGAGGTCGGGCTTGAATCCGACCAGCCGCCGATTCCCCAAGTCCAGGATCGGCCGTTTGATCATCGAAGGCTGGGCGATCATCAGGGCGACGGCCTTGTCTCGGTTCAGGCCCGCCTTGTCGGAATCCGGCAGCTTCTTGAAGGTCGTCCCGGCGCGGTTCAGCACCGCCTCCCAGCCGTGTTCATCGACCCAGCCGCCCAGGCGCACGGGATCGATCCCCGCCTTCTTATAGTCGTGGAAAACATAATCGACGCCATGCTGTTCCAGCCAGACGCGCACCTTTCTGACAGTGTCGCAGTTGGGTATGCCGTAAAGCGTCGGGGTCATGGCGAGTTCCTTCGCCCCCCGCCTTAGCCGAGGAAAGAAGGCCGCGCCAGATGGGGTCGGAAGCAGTCAGAAGCGCTTGGTAAAGCCCAGACTGATCACCCGACCACGTGGGTCGGCCACGACGGGGTCGTATCCGAAGGCGAACTGGGCCAGCGGCGGGGCCTTGTCGGCGATATTGACCGCGCCCAACGTCAGGTCGATGTCGGTCCCGAGGGAGCGGGTGTAAAGCAGGTCGATGGTCGTTTGGCTGGCGATCGAGGCGTCGGTGATCCCGCTGCGGTCGTTGGCGTAGCCCGCCGTATAATGAACAAGGCCGGTCAAAGCCTGCCTTCCGTCGCGCCAGTCCAGAACCAACTCTCCCCGATTGCGCGGCAAGGATCGACCGATGTTGTTCAGATTGGTGGACCCCACGCCGGACACGGCGTCGGCGCTCGCATTCAGGCGGATGTCGTAGCGATCGACATAGGTCCAGTCCGCCGCCGCCGACGCCCGTCCGCCCCAAAGATCGCGGCCGTAGCGGGCCGACAGATCCACCCCCTGGGTTTCGATCGACGAGGCGTTGATGAAATAGAGCTGAACGAAGGTCAGGGCCCCGCTCGCGGACCGGGTCAGACGCGACTGGGCGTCCGTACCCGTCCGTCCCGCCAAATCATCGGCCGCCGCCTGGTTGATCACAGCCTGGGCCGATTCCTTGACCACCTGATCTCTATAGTCGAACCGCCAGGCGTCGAGGGACAGCTCCAGCCCGTCCAGCGGACGCCACTGCGCGCCAAAGGTCAGGCTTTCCGACTTTTCGGGCTTCAGCTCCGGATCGCCGGATGTCAGGGTGTTGACGAAGACGAAGGCGCCGCGATCCAGCACCGAAGGCTGCGCCGCCTGAGCGCCGGACTGGGCGTAGACCGAGGGCGCCCGATAGCCCTGGCCCCAGGACGCCCTCAGGGCGAGGGCGTCCACCACCTCCCAGCGAACGGCCGCCTTGGGATTGAACCGGCCTTCCCCGTCATAGGCTTCATAGCGGCCGGCCAGTTGGGCCTCGATCCGGTCTCCCAGATGCAGACGCGCCTCGGCATAGGCGGCCAAAGCCTGCTGGTCGCCGTCGAAGTCCGGCGAATAGCCGGCCGTCAGCAGGTCGCCGCGGTTGACGAGATCGTTCCAGTCGTGGCGGAAAGCGCTGCGGCGAAACTGAAGCCCCATGGCGAGATCGACAGAGCCGCCGTCCCAGCCCAGGGCCTGACCCGAGGTCGAGGCGTCGGCGGTCGTCAGGCTGGCGGCGCCACGCAGACCCGCAGAGCCGATCAGACTGTCGATCAGGGCGGCGCTGTTGGGCGCGCCGGTCCCCAGATAGGCGCTTCCGAACGGGTTGAAATATCGGCAGGCGCCGACGCCGGGCGTCCCAGTCGCCGGGTCGCACCCCGGACCGCCCAGGCCGTTCAGGGCGTTTTGCAGGGCGCTGCCGATCACGTCCGGCTTGTCATAGGCGACGTGCTGGCGGCTGGCCGTGGCGGCCAGACTCCAGCGCCAGCCGCCGGAGAAATCGCCGTCCAGCCCTGCGGCGACCCGCCAGGTGCGATAGTCGAACTGAGCCTTCGACGCCCCGGCCTCGGCGCCGAGAAGCCGACCGCGAAACAGGACGTCTTCTCCGAACGGATTGTCGGGATGGGACGCGGGGACGCTCAGGGACCGCGCCAGAATGGGCAGGGACGGCGTCTGGCGCGCCGTGGTCGAACTGGCCGAGCCCGCCGCCTGCAAGGACAGGCGCATGTCCCCCACGGGGCGTCGATAATCGGCGAAAACCTGGGTCCGCGTCTCTTCCGGCGCCAGGTCGAAGAAGTCCGAATAGTCCAGTCGGCAGAAGGCGTCGGTCGCTGAGTTGAGATAGGCGGATTGGAAGGCGGGGTCGCCGCAGCTCGGATCGGGCGAATAGGCGCGGCGGCTGGGCCGGTAATAGGAGCCGGGCTGGCCGTAGCTGGTCACGGCGGTCCAGGGGGCCCGGCCATAGGTCTGCGCCTGGGCGAAATCCCTTTCATCCGTGCTCAGGGCCGAACGGTGGAAGCGGGACGCCGCGACCGTCAGATCGCCGCCCAGCAGCGTCCAGCCCCCGAGCCCCTGGACCAGGGTTTCGTCCGATCCGTCGGCGAAGGCGTAACGGGCGCTTAATTCCGGATGATCGACCGCGGTGCGGGTGATGAAGTTGACGACCCCGGCGACCGCGTCCGATCCATAGACGGCCGAGGCGCCGTCCTTGACCACTTCGATCCGCTCCAGGGCGATCAGGGGGACGAGGGCGTTGATGTCCACGAAGGCCGCGCCGTCGGTGGCCACCACGGCGCTGGAGGTCCAACGCTGGCCGTCCACCAGGACCAAGGTCGAGCCCAGGCCCAGGTTTCGCAGATTGAACTGCGCCGTGCCCGAGCTTTGCGGCTGATTCAGCTGATCGACCTGCGCCTCAGAGCCCGAATTGGCCGTCACGAGCCGGGTCAGCTGGCCCGCATCGCCTACTCCGGCGGCGGCGAGCACCGTGCGGTTCACGGTTTCCACCGGCGCAACCCGATCTCCCCCGGCCAGACGCGACCCCGTCACCACGACCTCTTCCACCTGAGCGGGCTGCTGCGCCTGGGCCGCGCCCGCGACGGCGACGGCCCAGCCGGCGGCGGTCGCCATCCAGAGTCTGCGCTTCGTCATATCGGTCTTCCCCCGTGGTCCAAGCCGGGGCTTTTACCGACACTTCGCTACTTGTGAAGACTCAATTTTGCAATTTTGCAGATTTGCCCCACTGCGTTGGCCGAACCAAACCTCGCCCATTGATCCCGCCATGTAACCGGTTACGGTGGGCCAAAACGCAGCGACCTAGGGAAGAAGCATGGCGGACGTCCGTCTGATCGACGTGAAGAAGGCGTTCGGCGCCGTAGAGGTGCTGAAGGGCGTCGATCTGGAGATCGCGGACGGCGAATTCGTCGTCTTCGTCGGCCCGTCCGGATGCGGCAAATCCACCCTGCTTCGGACCATCGCCGGGCTGGAAGAGGCGACGACGGGAGACGTCTGGATCGGCGGCCGCCGCGTCAACGCCCTGTCGCCCTCGGATCGCGGCGTGGCCATGGTCTTTCAGTCCTACGCCCTTTATCCGCACATGACGGCCTATGAAAACATGGCCTTCGGACTGAAACTGGCCAAGACCGACAAGGGCGAGATTGATCGGCGCGTGCGCGCGGCGGCCGAGGCCCTGAGCATCACCGACTATCTGGACCGCAAACCCAAGGCCATGTCCGGCGGCCAGCGGCAGCGCGTCGCCATCGGCCGCGCCATCGTGCGCGAGCCCCAAGTGTTTCTGTTCGACGAGCCTCTGTCCAACCTGGACGCCGCCCTGCGGGTGCGGATGCGCTACGAGTTCGCGCGGCTGCACGGCGAGCTTAAGACGACCATGATCTACGTCACCCATGATCAGGTCGAGGCCATGACCCTGGCGGACCGCATCGTGGTCTTGAACGGGGGACGGATCGAACAGGTCGGGGCGCCGATGGCGCTTTATCAGCATCCGGCCAATCTGTTCGTCGCCGGATTCATCGGCAGCCCGAAGATGAACCTTCTGAAGGCCGAGATCGTCGAGGCTTCGAAAGAAGGCGCAGTCGTCAAGACGGCTGGAGGCGAAAGGGTGCGGGCGGCGGTGGACGCCTCGACCGCCCAGCCGGGCGCCGCCGTCACCCTGGGGATACGGCCCGAACATATCGCCTTGAACGACGGTCGCGACAGCCTGTCGGCCCAGGTCCTGTTCGTCGAAACCCTGGGCGCAGTCACCATGGCCCATCTGAAACATCCCGCCTCCGACGAGACCCTGACGGTCCAGACGCCCGGCGAGCGCCGTCTGACGGTCGGCGAAACCGTCAGCCTGTCGGCGGCGCCCGCAGACGTCCATCTGTTCGACGCAGAGGGTTGCGCCTTCCCCCGCCTGTGACTGAGGCTGGACCGCGCGGCTTCAGCCGCGCTTTTCCTCGTCGCCGATGAAGGCGCCGGCGATCCAGCTGACCACGCCCGTCACGATGGCGGCGCCGATCCCCGCCCACAGGCCGTTCACGGTGAAACCGCCCAGGAACATGGCGGTCAGGCCGATCATGGCGGCGTTCACCACCAGCAGAAACAGGCCCAGGGTCACGACGGTGATGGGGAAGGTGATGATCACCATGAAGGGCCGCACCACCGCATTGACCAGACCCAGAATCAGGGCGGCCGCAATCAAAGAGCCGTTGTTGGTGAAGGCGACGCCGGGCACCACCTGGGCCGACAGCCAAAGGCCGATCATGGTGACGACGGCCTGAATGATGAAGCGGATCATGATGTCCTCAGGGCTGGAAGCGTCACCATAACGCGCCATCGGGGCAAAAGGCTCCCCTCGATCCGTCGCGCCTGCTAGATTCGCGGAACGATCCGACACGGAGACTGCAGATGAGCCTTCACGGCGCCTATGATCCCGACAATGTCTTCGCCAAAATCCTTCGCGGCGAACTGCCCTCGGTGAAGGTCTGGGAGGACGACCACGTCCTGGCCTTCATGGACGTCTTTCCTCAGTCGGAGGGCCACGTCCTGATCATCGCCAAACAATCCAAGGCGCGGAACCTGCTAGAGGTCGAGCCCGACGTTTTGGCCCATATGACGGCGGCGCTTCAACGGACCGCGCGCGCGGTGGAAAAGGCGCTGTCGCCAGACGGCCTGTCGATCATGCAGTTCAACGGCGACGCCGGCGGCCAGACAGTCTTCCATCTGCATTTCCACATCATCCCGCGCTGGGCGGACCGACCGATGAAGGGGCACGGTCACGCCCCCATGGCCGATGCGGCGACGCTTCAGCCTCTCGCGGACAGGATCGCCGCCGCCCTGGACTGAGGCCGCGCGAGGCGTCTTGCGTCCGGCGCGATCCGTCCGCATAAGGCGCGCAGTTCCGTCATACGGACGCGGCCGGTTTAGCTCAGTTGGTAGAGCGCCAGTTTTGTAAACTGGATGTCGCGGGTTCGATTCCTGCAACCGGCACCATCCTCCTTCTTTGAAGACGGATGGCCTTGGACCTGAGGATCGCTACAGTGTCCGCTCTTTTCAGGAGTGCGTCTTGCCTGCTTCTCGTCGTCTGGTGCTCGTCGGCGGTCTCGCCGCTGCGGGCTGCTCCTCCCTCGCCGTGACGGCGGGCGGCGTCCGCCGTATGGACCCGGCCTTAGACGGGGTGGTCACTCCGGATGCACGGCTCGAGCGTCTGGCGTCGGGCTTCACCTGGTCTGAAGGCCCGGTCTGGATCGCCGAGGGGGCGTATCTGCTCTTCAGCGACGTGCCGGAGAACCGCATCCATCGCTGGTCACGAGCGGGCGGCCTGTCGGTCTTCATGGCGCCGTCCGGCTATGACGGACCCGACCCGTCTGTCTTCCGCGAGCCGGGGTCGAACGGCCTGATCGCCGGTCCGGCGGGGACGATCCTGATGGCGGATCACGGCAATCGGGCGATCGCCCGCGTGGATTTGGCGACCCAGGTCAAGACCTTGCTGGCGACCCATTACCGCGGCGCGCGGTTCAACTCCCCCAATGATCTGGTCCAGGCGTCGAACGGTGCGATCTTCTTCACCGACCCGCCCTATGGTCTCAAGGACATGGACCGTTCGCCGCTGAAGGAGATGGCGGAGAACGGCGTTTACCGGCTCGATCCCGACGGCGGCGTGCATCGTCTGGTCGATGATCTGACCTTCCCCAACGGCGTCGCCCTGTCCCCGGATCAGCGCACCCTCTATGTCTCGGTCTCCGATCCGGCGCGCCCGGTCCTGATGGCCTATGAGCTGGACGGCGCGGGCGGGATCAGGGGCGGCCGGGTGTTCAAGGATTTCGCCGCCCTGGCCGGCCCTTCGGCGCCGGGCCTGCCGGACGGGATGGCGGTCGATCGGGACGGACGCCTGTTCGCCACCGGTCCGGGCGGCGTCCATGTGCTGACGCCGGACGGCCGCAGCCTGGGTCTGATCGACACGGCGGGCGCGGCGGCCAACTGCACCTTCGGAGAAGACGGCCGCACCCTGTTCATCACCGCCGGCGACCGACTGCTGCGGCTTGAGACCCTGACGCGGGGCTGACGAGGCGGGTTCACGGCGCGGCGGGTTCACCGCGCGGCGGTCAGCGTCCCTTCCAGGCTGATCGTGGCGTCGGCGTTCTCGACCACATTCAGGGTCGTCGCCTCGACCTTCCGGTCATGCAGGGCCGCCAGCCAGCCGAAGGCGGCGGTGGTCGACACATTGGTCAGGCTGAACCCCAGCCCCCCCTCGGCCGACATCCCCATCTGGGGCGTCAATCCGGTCGCCGCCTCGACCTCGGCGACGGCGGCGGAGACGTCGACCTCTCCTGCCTTCGCCTCGCCGACGGCCAGGCTCCCCGTCCCGCGCTCGATGGCCGTCAGTTCGGCCTCGGCCGTCGCGCGCGTCCGCGCGGCCTCATCGCGCCAACTCGCCAGCGGCCGAACGATCAGCAACCAGGCCAGGACGGCGGCGATCGCCACGCCCATCACGGTCAGCATGCGCCGTTCGCGCAAGGTGCGGCCGTCCCACCAGGCGGCGGCTTGAGCGATCAGGCCGTTCATTGCATCCCTCCAATGATCACTTCGCTGACCACCCGACCGCCGTCCTCGACCGTGGACTGGTCCGTCATCGAAAGCCCGGAGGCGGTCAGGGTCGCGCGGATCGCGTCCAGATCCGAAAAGGCGGGATAGCTGAGCGTCGCCCGCACCCCCTTGCCGGGCCCGGCGCTGAGACTGTCCAGTTCGGCTCCCTCTACCTGTTCGACCGCCGCGAACAAGGCCGCCGAGACCGCCGCCAGCCCGCCCGGCGGCGGCGCGACGTCGATCAACCGACGCGCCTCCTGAACGGGATCGGGGGCGCCGGCCGCCTCCGGCAGCCGGGCCTCGATCAAGGCCAGGGTCTGGCGTTCGGCGTCCCGCGCTGCGGCCTGATCGCGCAAGCCGCCCGCTGCGGTCAGGATCAGGGGCGAGACCAGCAGGGCCGCCGCCAAGGCCGCCGCCAGACGCCAGTCGCCCCGGCCCGGTTCGCGCTTGCGTTCCTGGCCCGACAGCAGATCGACGGCCGGCGCGACGGCGGCGGCGGCCAGCCAGCGCTCCAGGGTCTCGGCGTCCTCGATCCGCACCAGGCGGCGATCGCCGGCGATCAGGTCCACCAGATCGGACTGCACTGTGGCCGCAAAGCCTTCGCCCCGCAGGGCCGTATCCCCGCCGAAGACGGCGGCGACCAGTTCATCGCCCGACGGCGGCGGCGCAAGAAGACAGTCGGGCGTGACCGCGACCGGCCGAACCCCAAGGGCGGCCAGATAGTCGATCCAGGCTTCCAATAGACCCGCGCTGACGGCGGCGACCAGTCGTGGGGCGGTCTCTTCGCCGCGCGCCGCCGGCGCCACGGCCACGACCGTTCTTTCGGGATCGCCGGCCAGTTCGTCCTTCAAGGCCCAGCGCGCAGCGGCCCGCACCTGGGCCGCGCCGCCGACCGGCAGATCCAGCCAGCGCACCAGAACATCGGCGCCCGGCGCCACGGCGACGGTGCGGACATCGGGCGTCGTCAGGGGGTCTTCGAGCAACAGCGACCCGCGCTGCAACACCCGCCCGCCATCGTCGAAGGTCAGGAAGGGCGCGGGCATGGAGGCGGCCGGCGGGATGATGACGATACGGGTCTGGCTCATTCTTCAGGGGTCCAGCGGCGAATGACGGTGCGCACCGCGCCGTCGGGCGCGGCGTGGATCAAGGCGGTTCGGACGGCGCGACCGCCGGCATAGTCGACGTCGACCGTCAGATCGAAATAGCGCGTGACCAGCGTCACCTGCTCACGGGTCTGATCATCGGGTGAATAGGTCTGCAGGGCCGGCTGCCCCCAGAAGGCGTCCGTAGAGGCCCAGCCCTGGCGCGGTCGGGCGGCGATGGCGGCCCGCGCGCCCTGAACCCCGACCGCCCCCGCGGTCAGCATGGTCAGAAGCGGCGCCTGATCGGGCGTCAAGGTGTTGACGTTCAACTTGGCCGGTTGGGCCGTCGGCAGGGCGCAGACATAGGGTCGAAGCCGATCATAGAGACCGGCGTCGATGTGGGCGACCGCCCGCATCTCGCTGACGTCGGCCAGCACGACCCCGCCAGTCCTGTAGGGCGTGGCGAGCCCGGCGTAACGCGCGTCCTCGGCCCCGCCCGGCGCGGCCTCCGCATCGGCGTCCATCCAGTCGGTCAGGGCGGCGGCGGCGGCGGCCATCCGGGCGCGTGACACGCCCAGGGCGGCCCCCAGGGCGATGAACTGGGCCGCGCCCTCGGGCCGGGCGAACAGATCTTCCCTCTGGCCATAGACCAGCGAGTTCAGGTTGAAACAGGCCTGACCGTCCGTGACGACGGCGCGGATCGCGCCCTCTTCGATCGGGAAGTTCAGCAACCGGCCGTTCCAGCGCGGCTCCAGAGGGGTGCGGAGCGGATCGGCCTTGATCAGGTCGGCGATTTGGCGACGGGCCAGGCTCTCGGCCCCGGCGGCGTACCACTGTGCCTGGGCCTGGACGTCGGCGTTGGTGGTGCGGCGCACGGAAAAGCGCACGTCGTCCAGCAGAACGACCGCCACGGCGGCCATGACGGCCACCAGCAGCAGGACGGTCAACAGGGCCATCCCTTCGCGCGACGTCCGCCCCCGCCTCATGCCGATGCGACCAGAAAAAGCTGTTCCAGCCGTCCCACCCCGTCCAGGGTCATGACGATACGAACCGCATCGGGCAGCGGGCGGTCGCTGGAGGTGATGAAGGCCTGGGCTTCCGACCCGTCCTGAATGAAGGTCACGGCCGCGTCCTTGACCCCGCGACAGAGGACTTGAGGCGGTCCCGGGCGCGCGCCGTCCAGATAGGGGAAGACCCGCCGCTCCAGACGCCCCTCCACCACCCGATATTCGACCCTCTGCAACGACGCCCGCGGGGCCTGGCCGGGATTGGACCAGCCGTTCCGAACCAGGGTCAGGATCGGATCGCCGGGCTGCTCCTGCCCCATCAGGGCGCGCGGCAGAGGCCGCCCGGTCGGGGCGCGAACGCGGCGCGGCGCAGCCTGGGCCAGGTCGGCCTTCAACAGGGCGTGCATGCGCTGAAGATCGCCGATCCGGTCGGTCTCGGCGCGCAGAGCGAACCGGGTGTCGATCGTCTGGCTCAGCACCAGGGCGCCCGCACCGGCCAGGAGGGCGAAGATCGCCAAGGCGACCAGCACCTCCACCAGGGTGAAGCCGCCGCGCCTCCCAAGCCTGTGGCCCACGCGCCTCATGCCGCGGCCGCGCGGAACAGGACCCGGTCGGCGACCTGGCCTTCGTCGGTGAAGACGCGAACGTCGATCCGGCCCAGGCCAGGAACCTCAGTTCCCGTCACCACCCGCCGCCAACGCCAGACGCGGCCCGCCAGCTCGACCTGGCCCGAGGTTTCACCGGTCGGCAGGCTGGACGCCAGCATGGCCTCTGCCGCCACGTTTTCAGCGACGACCCCGCCCAGGGTCCGGGCTTCCAGCCGGACCGCCGAGCGTGTCGCCTCTCCCGACAGATTCAACAGGGCCATCGCCGCAAGAGCGAAGACCGCCAACGCCACCAGCATCTCGATCAGGGTGAAGCCGGCGCGGCCCGCCGCTGACGATCGGACGGCCTCAACCATTGATCGACACCTCGCCCGCGCCGTCGATCGAGATGGTGCGGACCTGTTCGTCACGGCTCAGCCGAACCTGCGCCGGATCGGCGATTCCCGTGGGATCGAAGACGATGCGAACAGGGCCGGCGGGCGCCGCGACGCCCTCCGCCCAGGTTCGAGGCGTGAAGACGCCGTTCAGCGGCGTCCAGGCCGTCCCGTCGAACTGCGCGAACCGATAGCCGGATGCGTCCGCCTCGACCGCCACCGGACGGTTGGTCATGATGGCCTCCTCTCGGGCGCGCGCCAGCCGAGCGGCGAACTGCTCGGCCTCCACCCCGACGGCCGGTCGAGGATCGGGCATGGAGAGCACCACCGCCCCAGCCGCCAGCCCGATCACCGCGATCGTGACCATCAGCTCGACCAGGGTGAAACCGGCTTTTCTTTTGGCGCTATCGCTCACCGCGCGGCGGCGCGCGGCTTGAGCGCGGTCAGCCCTGCCAGTTGCCGAGGTCCGCATCATTGCCCTCGCCCCCTTCCTTCCCGTCCGCCCCCAGGGAGAAGACGTCGAACGGCTGGCCGTGCGTGCTTTGGCGGCGGTAGCGGTAGGGATTGCCCCAAGGATCTTCGGGCAGACGACGCACATAGCCGCCCTCGCGATACCGCTCCGGCTGGGTCAGACCGGCGGGCGCCGACACCAGGGCCTGCAGCCCCTGCTGATCGGTGGGGAAGTTCAGATTGTCGAGGCGATAGGTCTCGATCGCCTGTTCCAGAACCGCGATGTCCGCCTTGGCCTTGGCCACCATGGCCCGGTCCTGGCTGGGCAGGACATTGATGGCCACGACCGTCGCCAACAGGCCGATGATGACGATGACCACCATCAGTTCGACCAGGGTGAAACCTTGCCGTTTCCGTCTCTTGTTCTGATTTTCTGAAGTCATCACTAAACGCTCCTCACCCCATCGCCAGGGTGTTGATCTGAAGAATGGGCAGCAGGATCGACAGGACGATCAGGGCCACTACCCCGCCCATGACGACGATGATGGCCGGCTCCAGCAGGCTCAGCATCACGGCGGTGAAGGTGGCGAACTCTCGCTCCAGATAGTCGGCGGCGCGCTCCAGCATAGGCTCCAGCCGGCCGCTGCTCTCGCCCGAAGCGGTCATATAGACCAGCAGCGGCGGGAAGACGCCGGCGCGGCGCATAGCGGCCGACAGGCCCCCGCCCTCGCGAACGGCCTCGGCCATGGTCTCTGTCGCGCGTCTCAGGGCCCGGTTCGACACCGTTCGGGCGGTGATCGTCAGCCCCTCCAGCACGGGCAGGCCGGCCTGAATCATGGTTGACAGGGTCCGCGCCATGCGCGCGCCGTGCAGGTCGCGCGTCAGCCGGCCGACGACCGGCAATCTCAACATCGCCTCATCCATGCGCAGACGGGTTGCAGGATGGCGCCGCGCGGCCACGCCCCCGCCGATCAGGGCCGCCAGGATCAGGATCAGCAGCCAGCCCCAGTGCCGCATCAGCGTCGACAGGCCGATCACCATCCGGGTCAACAGCGGCAGGGTCTGGTTCATGCTTTCGAACTGATCGACCACCTTGGGCACGACAAAGGTCATCAGCACCGCGATGACGCCCAACGCTACCACCGCCAAGACGGCGGGATAGACGATCGCCGTGATCACCTTGCCCCGCACCTGCTGGTCCCGCTCCAGCCCGTCGGCCAACCGTTCCAGAATGGGTTGCAGCGCGCCGGACTGTTCGCCGGCCGAGACCATGGCCCGGTAGAGCGGCGGAAAGGCGCGGCCCTGCACCGACATGGCGTCGGACAACCGCCGCCCCTCCATCACCCCGGCATGAACGCCTTCCAGCACGCGACGCACGGCCGGCCGATCCGCCTGGAGGGCCAACGTCCGAAGCGCCTCCTCGACCGGAGAGACGGAAATCAGCGTCGCCAGCTGCCGGGTCGTCAGGGCCAAGGTCTTCGCCCCCAGACGGACGCCGGCGCCGCCCTGTAGGGGCCGTTCGCCCCGCGACCCGACACGAGCCGGCGTGAGTTCCAACGCCATCAGGCCGCGACGGCTCAACTGTCCCCTCGCCGCCGTCTCGTCCGCCGCAGTCAGGGCGCCGGACACGGTTCGGCCGACCGCATCGACGGCGACATAGTCGAAGCCCGCCATCAGGCCGCCTCCGCCGGGTCGGCCGCCGTTTCCTGGCGAGCCACGCGCACCGCCTCCTCGACCGAGGTGACACCCTCAAGCACCAGGGCCCGCGCCCGATGCCCCAGGGTTCCTGCCCCATCGAAGGCGGCGGCGACCAGAGCGTCCTCGTCCGCCTCAGCGGCGATCAGGCGACGCAGGCGGTTGCCGACCTTCATCACCTCATAAAGGCCGATCCGACCGATATAGCCGGAGCCGCCGCAGTGGCTGCACCCCTGCGGGCGCCAAACCGTGACCCCGGCCTTGGCGCCGATCAGCTTGGCGGTCTTCTTGTCGGCGACCTCGGGGATGCGACAGTGTTCGCACAGACGGCGCACCAGCCGCTGGGCCACGATCAGCCGCAGGGTCGAGGCCAGGAGGAAGGGCTCCACCCCCATGTCGCGCAGACGCGTCACCGCCCCCGCCGCGTCGTTGGTGTGGACGGTGGACAGGACCAGATGGCCGGTCAGGGCGGCCTGGACAGCGATGGCGGCGGTTTCGACGTCGCGGATTTCGCCCACCATGACCACGTCCGGGTCCTGGCGCAGAATGGCCCGCAGGCCCGCAGCGAAGGTCATGCCGACCTTGGTGTTGACCTGGGTCTGGCCGACACCGTCGATGGCGTATTCGACCGGGTCTTCGACCGTCAGTATGTTGCGCGTCTGGTCGTTCAACAGGGCCAGGCCCGCATACAGGCTGGTGGTCTTGCCCGAACCCGTCGGCCCGGTGACCAGGATGATTCCGTTCGGCTCGGCCAGGGCCGCGCGGAAGGCGGCCAGGGCGTCGGGCGCCATGCCCAGGCGGTCCAGGGTAAGACCCGCCTGATCCTTGTCCAGGATCCGCATAACCACCCGCTCGCCGCCGCGCGACGGCAGGGTCGAGACCCGCACGTCCAACGTCTTGCCGCCCAGAGCCAGGGGGATGCGCCCGTCCTGGGGCACCCGCTTCTCGGCGATGTCCAGGCGGGCCATGACCTTGATCCGCGACACCAGAAGCGGCGCGATGCGCGGGTTCAGGCTCAGGGCCTCGCGCAGCACACCGTCGATCCGCATCCGCACCAGAAGCGCGCTCTCATAGGTCTCCAGGTGGATGTCCGAGGCGCCGGTCCGCACCGCCTCGGCGATGATCCCGTTGATCAGCCGGATCACCGGGGCGTCGTCGGCCGTATCCAGCAGGTCGGCCGCCGCCGGGATGTCGTCGATCAGACTGTCCAGCCCGGCCGGCATGTCCAGATCCTCGCCGTCCGCCGCCGCCAGATGATCGCCCGCATAGATCTCGGACAGCTGCCGGTCGAAGGCGGCCTGGCTGAGGGGCTCCACCGCCAGCGGCCGACCCAGCACCCGCCGCGCCTCGATCAGCCCCCTGGGGTCGGCGCCCTCGCGCAGGCCCACCCGCGCCACATCGCCGGCGTCCAGCAGCAGGACGCCGTGCCGTTTGGCGAAGCCGTAGGGCAGGCTTGGGCCGACCAAGGTGATCATGGCGTCAATGTCCCGCCGACGGCAGGGGCGCGGCCTCGACCGGGGCCACCGGGGCGGTCACGCCCGTCGGCGCGATCACCATCGGCTCGCCCGTCGCCGGGGCGGCCGGGGCCTGGGTCCGCATATAGTCTCGCACCAGGGCGTCCAGGCTGGGCTCGCGATCCGGCTGCACCGCCTGCTGCTGGTCGCGGATATAGCCCCAGCGGTCCGCAGCCAGACCTTGAGCCTCTTCACGGGTGCGGATGATGGTGGGGCGCAGGAAGACCATCAGATTGGTCCGCCCGCGCTGACGGCTGTTCGAGCGGAACAGGGCGCCGACGCCGGGCAGGTCGCCCAGGCCGGGGATCTTGTCCGCCTGAATGATGTCGTTCTGGTCCAGCAGCCCCCCGGCCACCGCAATGTCGCCGTCGTCGACGACAAGGGTCGTCTGCAGCTCGCGCTTGTCGAAAACCAGATCCGTCGTGCTGCTGGTCAGACCGCCGTTGATGGCCGACACCTCCTGACGCAGCGTCAGGGTGATGGAGCCCCCGGCGTTGATCTGGGGCCGCACCGTCAGCCGCACCCCGATGTCCTTGCGGTCGGTGGTGGTGAAGGGGTTGGAGTTTCCGTCCAGCAGGGTCTGGCCCGTGGTGATCGGCACCTCCTGCCCGACCAGGAAGGTGGCTTCTTCGTTGTCCAGCGTCATGATCGACGGCGTCTGGAGCAGGTTGGAGCCCTTATCGGTCTTGGCCGCATTGATGATGAAGCCGAACAGGCCGTCTTCGACCTCGAACCCGCCGCCGCCGACGAAGCCGTTGGCGCCCACCAGACTGTTCAGGGCCAGGGTCTGCAGCTGTTCGCGCAGAGGATCGTCCTCGTCCAGCTGCCCCGCATAGGCGCCGCCGGCCATTTTCACCAACGGGGTGGCGTTGTCAGTATAGTTGGTCAGGCCGACGCCGTTCTCCCCGCCGTACAGCCACTGGACGCCCAGTTCGCGCACGGCGTTGTCGCTCAGCTCGACCACAATGGCCTCGATCAGCACCTGCTGGCGGCGCACGTCCAGGCGACGGATGACGTCGGCCAAGGTGCGCTGCATGTCGGCCGGCCCGGAAATCACCAGGGCGTTGGCGCCGGGGAAGCGGGCGATGGTGGCGCGATGGCCGGTGGCGGTGACGGAGGACGAGCCGATGGCGCCGCCCTCGGCGTCTCCGCTCCCCAAGCTGGCGGCGGCGCGCGACAGGCCGCTGGAGGCGCTGGTCGTCGATCCGGTCGCGGCGGTGCGCAAGCCCTGGCTCGTGCTGTTGGAGGCCGTCACGGGCTGGCCCACCACCTGTTGCAACACCGGCAGAAGCTGCTCGGCATTGGCGTGTTCCAGGAAAACGACGTTCACATCCTGGTTCGCCCTCGACCGGCCGTCCAGGTCATGGATCAGGCCGCACACCCGCGCCAGGGCCTGGCCGTCGCCGCGCAGGACGATGGAGTTGGAGCTTTCGACCGGCGTGACCGTCACCATGCCCTGCCCGCCCCCGGGCGCGGCCATCACCTGTTGCAGCACCCCGGCGATCTCGCGCGCGGAGGCGTTCTCTAGGGCGACCACCTCATAGCTGGACCGATCCACGTCGATCCGGCCGATCAGCGAGCGGATGCGCGCCAGATTGTCCGAGAAATCGGCCACCACCACGCTGTTGGCGCCCGGATTGGCCAGAACCTGGCCCTGAGCCCCGACCAGGGGCCGAATAGTCTCCGCAGCCGAGGCCGCGTCGATGTTGCGCAGTTGGAAGACCTCGGTCGAGAACCGCTCGGCCCCGACGGTGGACGGTCCCTGGGCCGCGCCCTGGGCGGGACTGATCCGATAGGCGCCCGACTGGGTCGGCGTCACCACCAGGCCGTTGGCCCGCAGGGTGGACAAAAAGACTTCAAACAGTTGGGCCCGACCCAGCGGGCGCTCACTGGTCACCGTCACCGTACCGGTCACGGCCGGGTCGACGATGAAGGTGCGGCCGGTGGTGCGGGCCACGTCCTGGATGAAGGCGCGAATGTCGGCACCCTGGACGTTCAGGGTCTGGCGCGCCTCCTGGGCCAGGACCGGCGAGGCCGCGACCGGCGCCTGAAAAGCCAGAACCAGGGCCAGCGCCCCGACGCCGGAGCGCATCAGCCGGTGGCGCAGAGAGACGGTCATGGTCGCGTCCTTATGGTGGTGGTGCGGGTCTGACCCCCGCGCTCATACTGGATTTCGGCAGAGGAAGCGTCGGCCAGCTGACTTCTCAGGGCGCCGACCGCTTGAGGGCTGTTCAGGGCCACGCCGTTGACCGACAGAATGACGTCGCCCGCCTGAAGACCCGCGCTGCGAAGCTCCGACCCGTCTCCGGCGGACGAGACGGTCAGGCCTTTGACGCCCAGCCCCTGCAGCCTTGGGCGCAAAGCGGCCTGAGCGATCAGGCGTTGGGGATTGACGACTGCGGCTGCGGCCGCGTTCGAGGCGGGGGAAGCGGCGGGCGGGGTCACGATCTGGGGGGTCGAGGGCGGCGGCGGGGGCGACGCGGCCCCGGCAGGCGCATCCGTAAACTCCAACCGGGTCAGGGACTGGCCCCGCGCCAGGGTCACGAAGTCGGGAGCGACAGACTGCAACACCAGTCCGGGCTCGACCTCCTCTCCGACGCCGACGGAAATCTGACGCCCGTCAGCCAGGCCTATGATGGCCGAGCCGCCGCCCACGCCGCCCGCGCGGACGCCGAACAGACGCATCTGACTGGCCTCCGCGCCCGAGGCGCCGGCCAGGGCCCCCTGCCCTCCGGTGCGGAAGAAGGCGTCAAACCGCGACAGTATGCTGACGTCGACAGGCCTAGCCACAGCGGCGGCGGCCGGCGCCTCAGCCTGGGGCCTGGGCGCGGCGAACAGCCAGATCAGACGGCCGGCCTGCACCAGCAGCAGGGCGATCAGAAGGAGTTCCACGAGGCGGCGCAGCGGCAGACGACGCCCCCTGTCCAGGGCGGCGGAGAGGCTGAGGTTGCGGATGTCAGCAATCACGACGCCAAGCCCGTGCCGGCCCCCGACGGCCGCGAATGGCGTGTAGAACAATCGTCCGTATGCGGGCCTCACCGAAGTGTGAAGACGTGGATAACTTCTCGTGACAGTTCAACTGTGTACGGACATTTAAATCGAAACGGCCGGGAGGCGTTCGCCTCCCGGCCGTCGATGGTTTGCGGTTCTGACGGCTCAGAAGCGCGCGGTCAGGCTCACCGAGGCGCTCTGACCCAGGTCATAGTTGTTGACCCGGATCTTGGCGCCCCGCTCCTGGTATTCGTCGAAGTCGGTTCCCAGCAGGTTCCGCAGTTCCAGGGCGAAGCCCATGTCGCGGTCCATGACGGTGAAGTCCTTGCGATAGACGAAGTCCAGGAAGACGCCCGGATCTTGAATGAAATCCGGTTCGCGGCTGGTGCTGATGCCGGCGCCGCGGGCGGTGATGCGATCGCTGACATAGTTGACGATGATCGTCGCCTGAGACCGGGCCGTGTCGTCTTCCCACCCCAGTTGCAGGTTGGCGACGTGATCCGACTGGCCTTGCAGACGGCTGCCGTCCTGAATGAAGAAGGAAGCCTGTTCCGGCGTACCGGCGCCGCCCAGGGTCAGCACCGTATCGCCCGAGCTCACCTTCACCTCAGAGTCGGAGTAGGTGTAGTTGGCCTGGACCAACCAACGCTTGTTGGCGATGAAGGCCATGGGCTGGTCGGGGAACTCGAAATACTTCTTCACCTCGACCTCGGCGCCCATGATGGTCGCCTTGGGCGCGTTCAGGAAGGACTGCTGGCGCTGGTTGCCGACATCGACGATGACGGATTCAACCGGCTTGTCCATGTCCTTGTAGAAGACGCCGGCGGTGATGAACTGCTGGCGGGCGAAGTACCATTCGTATCGCGCGTCCAGGTTCAGCAGTTCGGTGTCCACCAGGTAGGGGTTGCCGATGAAGATGCGGTCGCTTTCCGGATCGGTATAGGCCTGGGGGGCCAGTTCGCGGAACTGCGGGCGACCGATCGTCTTGGACGCGCCGAACCGCAGTTGCTGATCCTCAGCGAAGTTCCAGGTCGCCGTCAGCGAAGGCAGCCAATACTGTTCCTCGATTTCGGTGGCCTTATAGGTCGAGGCGCCGCCGAAAACGTCGCGCGGGGTGACGCTCTGTTGGCCGTCCTCGAAGCGGACGCCCACCGTCGTGCGAACCAGCGGGATGATCTCCGCATCGATCATCGCATAGGCCGCATTGACCTGAAGCTCGGCGTCATAGGCGCTGGCGCCGTTGCTGCCGGCGATTTCGCGCAGCTGCAGAGTGTTCGGATTGATGTTGTAGTCTGAGAACAGATAATCGACCCGCGCGTGACGCTGGCTGTCGGTCAGGCCGTTTACGGCTTCGAACTGCAGATCGTGACGGGTGGCTTCGCGATTGTTGTCGAACGAGGCCACGCCGGCGCTGATGATCGCCTCGCGGATCGAGGACAACGGCAGGGTGTAAGCCACATCCACGCCGCCCGAGACGATGTCGTCGTCCAGTTCGCTGAACGAGATCAGATTGCCCTGAACGTTGTGGATGTAGTCGCCGGCGGCGTCCACGCCGTATTGGAAGCGGGACTCATAGGGCGCGTCCCGCGACGTCTTGGCGTAGGCGGCCCGCCAGTCGATCTCCAGGGCGCCGTCCATGAACTGGTGTTCGCCAGCCAGCTGGCTCGTGAACAGCTGGCGCACGAACCATTCCGTATAGTCGTTGCGGATGACGCTTCCGCCCGCGTCGAAGTCCGGGCCGGCGGCCGAACGCGCTTCCTTGGTGGTGTTGCGGACGTACAGGTTGGTCCACTTCAGCTCATGATCGACCGTCTTCAGCGACAGGCCGCCGAGCATGTTCAACCGGATGTCGTTCTGGTTCGATTCGACGTCATAGGAAGAGGAGACCTCCAGGGCGTCGCCCTGGAACTGGCCCTCTTGCTGAACGCCGCGACGGGCGCGCCAGCTGTTGTCATAGCCGGCGACCGCGATAAGGCCCAGCGTCCCCAGGCCGGTGTCCTGCGAGAACCCGCCGGCCAGCTCGACGCCGCCGTCGATCGGGGTCTTCTCGCGTTGCAACAGCCGAAGCGGGGCGTTCTCCAACGACTGCCCCATGGCCTGAAGCTGGGCGGCCGAGAAGTTGGCGGTGTTGATCTGCTTGCCCTGGTCGAAGGCGATGCGGATGGCGCCAGGCACGTCGCGGGTGTCGTCGTCGAAGCCGGTGAAGTCGGTGCGCGACCCGTAGTAGATCAGGCTTTCCTTGCCCGTCGATTCCGTGTTGCCGCCCAGCGACAGCTTCATGTTGAAGAAGGGTTCGTTCGGGGCGTCGATCGTGTGCAGATCGATCACGCCGCCGCCGAATTCGCCGGGAAAGTTGGGCGAATAGGTCTTCTGAACCGTCACGCCGTCCAGGATGCTGGAGGGAAACAGGTCCAGGGGCACGACCCGTTGCAGAGGCTCGGGGCTGGGCAGTGGCGAACCGTTCAGCAGGGCCGACGAATAGCGCTCGCCCAGGCCGCGGACGTAGATGAACCGGCCCTCGACGATCGACAGGCCGGTGACGCGGGTCAGGGCGGCGGCGGCGTTGCTGTCGCCGGTGCGCTCCAGGTCTTCCGAGGTCAGGAAGGCGGCGACTTCAGAGCTTTCGCGGTTTGGCTCGGGGATATAGCGCCCCAGGACGACGATCTCGCCGACGTCGGTCGCCTGTTCCTCGACCTGCTCGGCCGGGGTCTGCGTAGTCGGGGCCGTCTGGGCGAACGCCAGGCCGGGCGCAATCAGCGCGCTGGTGGCGAGAAGGACCCCGCTCAGGGTCAGAGTAAGTCTATTCATGGTCTGCGCCTTGAAGGGGTCAGGAAACGCGAAGAACCGGCGGCGACCCTGAAGGCCGCCGCCGGCGCTGTCGTCATCAGCAGGGAGAGCCGGCCGTCAGGCCGCAGGTCCAACCCTGCCACCAGGTGTCCTGGGCGTTCCGCACAGCGCCGATGTAGTTGACGCTGTCGAAGAAGCTGTAGACCGTCTTCGGATCGATCGCCGTCACGGCGTTCTCATTGGCGCCGTTGATGAAGGCCAGGTTCTGGTTGGCGATGGTCGTGCCGGAAGCCGGGGCCGTCAGGGTCGAAGTTCCCGCCGCCGTCACATTGGTGTTGCGGGCGTTGGTGAACACCGCCGTCGAACGGGCGACGTTGGCCGGACGGTAGGAGACCGAGCAGGACATGTAGATCGAACGCAGCGAAGGCGTCGTGCCCCCGTCGAAGCTCGTCTGGGTGTCGGCGTCAGCGATGTCGAAGCAGCCGGCGACCGAGCCCGTCGTCGAGGTGGCGACGATGTTGATCAGGGTCGGGTTGGTGCCGGTGTCGAAGTGCATGACCGTGTGGGCGTCGGTTGGGGCGTTGCGGCCGACCAGGGTCCAGTTGGCGATCTTCGGCTGCGACAGATAGCGCGAAGCATAAGGCGTCGAAGACGGAGCCGACGAGAACTCGAAGCCGGCCGACCGGCTGGTCGAGTTCGGGGCCCGCTGGGTCACGATGCCGAACTGGGCGCCGCCGCGCCAGCCGGTGTCGGTGTCCAGACCGTCGTCGTCGGCGCCGTTGATGACGATGTGCTTGAGGTTGGCGTTGCCGCCGAAGATCTCGATGCCGTCGTCGGAGCTGTTGTAAGACTGGATGTACTCCAGAACCGTGCCGGAGCCGACGCCGGCCAGGGTCAGGGCCTGCAGCTCATTTCCGGTCGAGATTTCAAAGCCGGAATATTTGATCTGGACGTAGCGCAGACGGCCCGAGTTGTCGGTCGCCGTATTGCCGCCGTAGAAGGCGTTGGTGCCCTCGACCTGGCCGGTGCAGGTGACCGGCGCCGTCAGCTGGCAGTTGGCCTGGGGCGCGCGGCCGGCCAGGACGATCCCGCCCCACTGACCTTGCGAGGTCGCCGTGGCCGTGCCCTCGACGTCCTGGCGGCTGGTGAAGATGATCGGCTTGGTGGAGGTGCCCTCGGCGTAGATTTGCGAGCCGCGGTTGACCAGCAGATAGTCACCGCCGCTGGAGGCGAAGATCTTCACACCCGGTTCGATGGTCAGGATGCCCTGCGTGCCCGTGGTCGAGGCGGGATCGATGCCGCGGTCGGTGCCCACCTCGGTGCGGCCGCTGATCGAATAGATGGTGCCGGCGCGGACGGCCAGGCTGAGGTTGCCCAGAATCTGCTGCGGCAGTTGGCAAACGCGCAGCGAGCCGTTGGCGATGGTGCCGACATTGGCCAGGCCGGTCGGGCAATCCGCAGCGGGCGTGCCGGGGGCCGGCGTGTTGCCGCCACCGTTGTTGCCGCCGTTGTTGCCGCCGTTGCCGAAGTTGCCTTCGCCGGGCGAAGCCACTTCCGCCGAGCCGCAGGCGGCGAGCGCGAGGGCGCTGGCCGCCGTCACGAGCAGGGTTTTCATCTGAAGGCCGGTCATCGTCAGTCCACCGTGTCTGGTCAAAGAGCTATGACAGGGGGCGCCCGAGCCCATGCCCGGCCGCAAAGACGTGATCGCCCCTCCTGCCCGAGTGGAGTCATTAGGGATGATGTGTGAAGGCGCATGCGCTGTTGCGTGAAGCTTCAGCGGAGCTTTTGCTGCGGATTGCGATCCATTTTACGACAAACGATCTGCCTTCGGATCACTGGCTCTCGTCCAAGGCCCTGCGGCGGCGCGCCTTCTTCGGTCTGGCCTTGACCCAATCTGGAAATCTATCTTAGGTTGCAACGTGTCGCGCGATCCCGAAATAAAATCCGGACCTCCACGTCCCGCGCAAGACCGGCGCGCCGCCGACCCAGGGCGGCGACGCGGGTCGATCATCTTGGCTGGCGCCGTCGGCGCCTTCATCTGGCTGACGATCGCCGGCGCGGCCTGGCTGGCGGCGCGGGCCCTCGGTTGATCAGTCGCCGTTCCACCACGTCAGGCTGACGGGGAACCGGCGATCGCCCACCTGAACGGCCCCGCTCATAACCGGCGTCTGGTCGCCCAGATTGCGTCTGGCGGTCGCCAGGGCGCCCTGGTCGATCCGCAGATCCAGACGCACCGCCTCTCCGCGCGCAGCGGTTCCCGTCATCCGCAGCCTATCGTCCGTGATCTCATAGGCCTGCAGCGACACCGGCGGCGAGCCGTCCGAGCCGGCGAGGGTCAGGATCAAAGGCGCGCCCGCCCGCGATCCCCGCTCCCACGCTTCAAAAGCCGCGATCTGGCCGACGAACAGCCCGGCCAACTCCCCCGGTGCAGCCCCGCCCCCAACCGGCCGATACTGGCCCGAGACGTCGCCGCTCAGATGGTGACGGAAGGCCGCCTCAACCGGCGCCCGCTCTGCGGTCTCCGTCCCCCGACGCACTCCGCCCTCCCGGCCTTCGCACGCCGCCAGGGCTGCAATACAGAGAAGAATCCCGCCCAGGCGCCGCATCAGCGATCCAACGACCGGTCCAGAGCCCGGAATCCGGCGATGGCCAGTTCGGTCGAGGCGGCGAAGACCTCCGGCTTGATCCGCTCGAAGTCGTCGCTGGGGCGATGATAGTCGGGGTGATAATCGACGCCCATATAGAGGAAGGGAACCCCGGCCTCATGGAAGGGGGCGTGATCGGAGGCGTCCACCCAATTGTCCTCTCCCTCGTCCTGCGGCGTGTCCTTGCCGAAGGCGAGGCGGACCGGCCCTACCGGGGCGATCGGCTCCAGGATCGGGCGTAGACTCGGATTCTGATAGGTCCCCGTGACCCATAGCCGCCCATCGGTCTCGGCCCGCGCCGTCATGTCGAAGTTCAGGTTCAGGGCGACGGCGGACAGGGGCATGGGCGGGGCCTTGACGAACTCTTTCGCCCCCAGAAGCCCGCGCTCTTCCCCGTCGAAGAAGACGAGCAGAACGCTGTGCTCCGGCGCCTCGGCCTTCAGCCGCTTGGCCAGCTCCAGGGCGGTCGCGACGCCGGAGGCGTTGTCGTCGGCGCCGTTGTAGATCCGACCGCCGTGGACGCCGACGTGATCATAGTGGGCCGACACGACGATATAGCGGTCGCTGACCCGGCGGCCGGGGATCAGCCCCAGAATATTGACGCCGCGATAGGTCGTCGGCCCGTTGGGCGAATCGCCCATGGCTTCGAAGGGCTGCAGCCGCCCGAACGGCGCCGGCGCCACGTCCAGGGCCTCCAGCCGCGACACGAGATAGGCCCTGGCCCGCTCTCCGCCAGTCGAGCCGGTGTCGCGCCCCTCCATCTCGTCCGACGACAGGATCCGCACGTCCGCCAACAGCTGATCATAGACGGAGGCGAGCGGGGCGACCGGCTGGCCGGCCGGCGTCGCGGTCGGCGTGACACAGCCGGCCGCCCCAAGCGCGAGGCCCGCCGTCATGAGGGCGCTGACGAAAGAACGGACGGTCGGCATGGGCGGCTCCACGGGGTCGATACGGCAACTTAGCGCGGCGCTGCGGCGCCGTCAGCCGCGTTGACGGGATGAACCTGACGCTGCGCATGCTTTGAAACAGATGATAGGGAGTTCGACATGTCCAGCGCGATTCCCGCCTTTCCGCCCGTCGAAGACCTGACCGCCGAGACGGCGGCTGAGGAGTTGGCCTGGCTGGCCGCCGAAATGGCTCGCCACGACGCCCTCTATAATGAAGCGACGCCCGAGATTTCCGACGCGGACTACGACGCCCTGCGCGCCCGGAATCTGGCGGTCGAGGCCGCCTTTCCCGATCTGGTCCGCCCCGACTCTCCGTCGAACAAGGTCGGCGCCGCCGCCTCCAGCCAGTTCGCCGAGGTGCGCCACGGCGTCCCCATGCTGTCGCTGGACAACGCCTTCGACGAGGGGGAGGTGCGCGACTTCGTCGCCCGCATCGCCCGCTTCCTGAAACTGCCGGCCGACGAACCCATCGCCTTCGTCGCCGAGCCCAAGATCGACGGCCTGTCCGCCAACCTCCTCTATGTCGACGGCCGCCTGACCCTCGGCGCCACACGCGGCGACGGCCGCACCGGCGAGGACGTGACCGCCAATCTGAACACCATCGCCGATGTGAAACAGGCCCTGGCCGGCGACGACTGGCCCGACCGGATCGAGATCCGGGGCGAGGTTTACGCCCCCAATGACGCCTTCGCCGCCTTCAACGCCGCCGCCGAGGCCGAGGGCCGCCGCACCTACGCCAACCCCCGCAACTTCGCTGCGGGCTCCCTTCGCCAGAAGGACGCCCGGATCACGGGCAAAAGGCCGCTGAACTTCTTCGCCTACGCCTGGGGCGAACACTCCAGCGATTTCGCCGAGACCCAGTGGGAGGCCCTGCAAAAGCTCAAGGCCTGGGGCTTTCCCGTCAACGCCCGCTCGCGCCGGGTCGAGGGCGCCGAGGGCCTGATCGCCGTCTATCGCGAACTGGAACGCGACCGCGCGACCCTGGGCTATGACATCGACGGCGTGGTCTACAAGGTCGACCGCATCGACTGGCAACGTCGCCTGGGCTTCGTCGCCAGAAGCCCCCGCTGGGCCATCGCCCACAAGTTCCCGGCGCAACAGGCGACCACGGTGCTGGAGGGGATCGACATCCAGGTCGGCCGCACCGGCTCCCTGACCCCCGTGGCCCGGCTCCACCCCGTCACCGTCGGCGGGGTCGTGGTCAGGAACGCCACCCTGCACAATGAAGACGAGATCGAACGTCTGGATGTCCGCGTCGGCGACACCGTCCGCCTGCAACGCGCCGGCGACGTCATCCCCCAGATTCTGGGCGTGGTCCCGGAGCTGCGCCCCGCCGACGCCGTCCCCTATGTCTTCCCCGACAAATGCCCGGTCTGCGGCTCCGAGGCGGTGCGCGAAGGCGAGGAGGTCAAGCGCCGCTGCACCGGCGGCCTGATCTGCGACGCCCAGATCGTCGAGCGGCTGAAGCATTTCGTCAGCCGCCGCGCCTTCGACATCGAAGGCCTGGGCGAGAAACAGCTGGTCGCCTTCCACGCCCGCGGCTGGATCAAGGAGCCCGCCGACATCTTCCGCCTGGCGCGCGATGCGGACCGGCTGAAGGAATTGGAGCGCGAAGATGGCTATGGCGAGACCAGCATCCGCAACCTGGTCGCCGGCATCGACGCCCGGCGCGTCATTGCGCTGGACCGGTTCCTGTTCGGCCTGGGCATACGCGACATCGGCGAACAGACCTCCATCGTCCTGGCTCGGGCCTTCGAAAGCTGGTCCGCGCTGAAGGCCGCCTGCGTCCAGGCCGCCTCGGGTGTGCCGTCCGACGCCTGGACCACGCTCGCCTCCGCCCACGCCATATCGCCCCGCGTCCTGACCCTGATGGCCGAGGCGACGCCCCCCGCCGTCGATCCCTGGCCCGAGGCGACGATGGACATGAAGATCAGTCAGGCCTTCCCCGGCATGGCCGCCCCGGCCCGCCGCTCGCTGGCGACGATGGTTCAGGACTGGTCCGGCCTGGTCGAACTGGCCCGCGTGGCGCGTGAGGAAGCCCCGTCCGAAATCCTGAACCAGATCGCCGGCGTCACCGGCGTCGGCCCCGTCGCCGCCCTGGCCCTGGCCCACTTCTTCCACGAGCCGCACAATCTGAAGGTCGTCGCCGCGCTCGAGGCCGAGCTGACCGAAATCCTCGACGCCGAACGGCCCAAGTCCGACACCCCGGTCGCGGGCAAGACCGTCGTCTTCACCGGCGCCCTGGAACGCTTCACCCGCGACGAGGCCAAGGCCCGCGCCGAAAGCCTGGGCGCCAAGGTGTCGGGTTCCGTCTCCAAAAAGACCGACTATCTCGTCGCCGGTCCCGGCGCCGGCTCAAAGCTCAAGGACGCCGAAAAGCACGGGGTTCGGGTGCTGACCGAGGACGAGTGGCTGGCCCTGATCGGGGGATAGGTCGGGGCTCAGCCGGTCCGCGCGCGGAACGCCCGCAGCTCCAGCTGCGAAAAGCTTCCCTAAGGTCCGGTTTTTGTTGGCGATAAGGTGATCGGCAGAGCCTTGTTTTGATCCAAAACCGGGATCACCTTGCGCTCAACGGGCGGCGTCGCCGACCCGAACAGAGGAAACGACGATGAAGACCAAGATCATGCTGGCCGCCGCCGCCCTGGCGACCGCCCTCGCCTCCCCCGCCCTGGCCGGCGATCCGACTGGCCTGTGGCAGACACCGACCAACGGCGGCCAGGTGCGGATCAGCCGCTGTGGCCAGGCCCTGTGCGGAACCCTGGTGACGTCGAACCACATCCGCGCCGACCCCAATGTTCGCGACGAGCACAATCGTGACGCCAGCCTGCGGGGCCGGACCCTGCGCAATCTGCCCATGCTGTCGGGCTTTACCGGCGGCCCCACGGAATGGCGCAACGGCTCGGTCTATAATCCTGCTGACGGCCGCACCTATCGCGGCACCATCACCATGAACGGGGACAACAGCCTGAATCTGCGCGGCTGCGTCGTCGCCCCCCTGTGCAAAACCCAGACCTGGACCCGCATCCAGTAATCCTCTTCGGCGCAGAACAGCAAAGGCCCGGCCGGATCGCTCCGGCCGGGCCTTTTCATGGCGTTCAGAGCCGGGACCTCAGCGGTTCAGGGCCGCCCGCGCCGCCTCGGCATAGCGATGGCCGACCGCCGCCCCCTTGGGGAAGACGGCGTCGATTCGCGCCAGATCCTGGGGCGTCAGGACCAGGTCCATGGCAGCGACGTTCTGCTCCAGGGTCGCGACCCGGCGGGTGCCGGGAATGGGGATCAGATCGTCCCCCTGAGCCAGGACCCAGGCCAGGGCCAGCTGGGCGGCCGTGACGCCCTTGTCGGCCGCGATCGCCTTCACCGCCTCGACCAGATCCAGGTTCTTCTGGAAATTCTCGCCCATGAAGCGCGGGTTGGTGCGGCGGAAGTCGTCGGGGGCCAGGTCGTCCACCGACCTGATCTCGCCGGACAAGAAGCCCCGGCCCAGCGGGCTGTAGGGCACGAAACCGATCCCCAGTTCGCGCGTGACGGCGAAAAGCGCGTCTTCGGGCTCGCGGCTCCACAACGAATACTCCGTCTGGAGCGCGGTGATCGGATGGGTGGCGTGGGCCTTGCGCAGGGTCTCAGGCGACGCCTCTGACAGCCCCAGGAAGCGGACCTTGCCCTCGGTCACCAGCTCCGCCATCGCCCCGACCGTCTCCTCGATCGGCGTGTCGGGATCGACCCGGTGGAGATAGTAGAGATCGACGTGATCGACGCCCAGCCGCTGGAGACTGCCTTCAATGGCCCGGCGGACGTTGGCGGGGCTGCCGTCCACCATCAGCTTCGACCGGTCGGCGTTGTAGTTTATGCCGAACTTGGTGGCGATGAAGGCCCGGTCGCGCCGATCCTTCAGCGCCTTGCCGAGGAGGACCTCGTTCGTATGGGGCCCGTACATCTCGGCCGTGTCGAACAGGGTCACGCCCAGGTCCAGGGCCCGGTGGATGACGGCGGTGGACTGGGCCTCGTCGGCGCCGCCATAGAAGGCGCTCATGCCCATACAGCCCAGGCCGATGGCCGAGACTTCGGGTCCGCTGGGACCCAGTTTGCGCGTCTTCATCTGCGCTCTCCTGTCGATGTGGGGGATCGGCCCAAAAACGGAAAATGGAGGCCGACGATCAGGAGATGGGAGCTACAGGCCGGGGCATCAAGCCCGCCCGGCCTCTGCGATGGTACCGCCTCTCAGGCTTGAACTGAGGACCTCCGGTTCCACAAACCGGCGCTCTAACCAACTGAGCTAAGGCGGCCCGCGCATCGCGAGGCGCGTTCTCTACCGGTCCTGCGACAGGGGATCAAGCGGCTTGATGCGATTTCGTGACGACGCGGCACAAAAGAAAACGCCCCGGAGATGGCTCTCCGGGGCGTCTGTCCTTTGAAGGCTGCGCCTCACCCGAGGGTGAAGGGCACCCGGACGCGGAAGGTGGCGTCCTGGGCGGCGCCGTCGACGGTCCGCGGGGACAGCTGTCCACGCTGAACCACCCGAATGGCGGCGCGACCGAAGCCCATGCCGGCCGGCTCTTCCGAGACCACCCGACAGTTGGCCGGGGAGCCGTTGGCGCGAGCCGTGCACTCGACCGTGGCCGAGCCGCTGATTTCCCGTTCCAGAGCGCGGGCGGGGAAGTCGTCGGCGGTCGGACGCGGCTGGCGGGCCCACTGCACGTTCGTGATCACGGACGGCTTGGGCGGCGCCGGCGGAGCCGGAGGCGGCGGCGGGCCGGGGACGACGACGGGCGGACCGGTGTACTCGACCCGATCTTCCTTCTTCGTCGGCGTGATGTTGACCGGCGGAGGCGGAACGATGTTCGGGACGGGCGCAGGCACGCGAACCTGAAGCTTCGGCGGCGGAGGCGTATCCGTCGGCGGGGGCGGCGGGGGCGGCGGGGGCGGAGGCGGAGGAACCGGCTCGACCAACTCGACCTCGACGGACTCGTCGACGTAGTTGAACTCCTTGAGCTTAAACTTCGACTGCTGAAGGAAGAAGATCAGCAGGGCGAACAGAAGGGTGACGATCAGCAGGCACACGATCAGCACGGGGTAGGAAACCCCCATGAAGCCCTTGGCCTTGGGTACGTCGTAACGACTGCGATGATAAGTGACGTCTGTCATACTATCTCCGCCATCTAGCTCGTCGCCTGGTCTTCGCCGACCAGTGCAACGCTGTAGAAGCCGTTATCCTGCAAAGCGTTCATGACCTGCATGAAGTCGCCGTAGCGGGTGTTTTGGTCAGCCCGAATGAAGATCCGCTCATCGGCCGGGTTCCGGGAGCCGATCTGTTTGGTCAGATCTTCTCCCAGAGTTCCGATGCTGGTCTGGAAGTCGCCCACAAAGACGTCGCCGTCGTTCTGGATCGAAATATAGACCGGCTTGGGCGGGTTCGGGGCCGCCTTGGCGACGGCGATCGGCAACTCTACCGGCACCGACACGGATGCGAGCGGAGCCGCAACCATGAAGATGATGAGCAGGACGAGCATGATATCAACGAAAGGCGTGACGTTGATATCGCTGTTGGCCTCGACCTGGCTGCCGCCGCCGCCTGATTTAATCTTGGCGGCCATCCGTCTTACGCCCCCTTGTCGAGTTGACGCGAGATGCCGTTCAGCAGCTCAGCGGCGAAACCGTCGGCGCGGGTGCCGTAGGCGGCGATGCGGGTGTTGAAGTAGTTATAGAAGACCACGGCCGGGATAGCGGCGAACAGGCCGATACCGGTGGCCAGCAGGGCCTCGGCGATACCCGGAGCAACGACGGCCAGATTGGTCGTGTTGGATTCCGCGATGCCGATGAAGGAGTTCATGATGCCGTAAACGGTGCCGAACAGACCGACGAACGGACCGGTCGAACCGACCGAGGCCAGGAACTGTTGACCGCCCGACAGGCGCTTGGCCAGGCCCGACTGAACGGCGGCGACCGCGGCGGTGGCGCGGCCCATGGCGTTGTCCAGGTGGTCGCCGGTGACCGAAAGGCCGGCTTGACGCGACATTTCGATTTCGTCGGTGGCGGCGGCGGCCATGTCGGCCAGCGGGTTGCCGTCATATTCTTCCTGGGTGGCGACGGCGCGCATGTCCGCGATGGTGCGGGCGCCGCGGAAGTTTTCCAGGAAGTTGTCGGTCTTGCGGTTCAGGGCGCCGAACTCGAACAGCTTGATGAGCAGCAGGGTCCACGACAGGATCGAGGCCAGCAGCAGGCCGATCATCACGACCTTAACGATGATCGTGGCTTCCATGAACATGGAGATCGGGGTGATGCCGCCCGAATGACCGCCGCCGACGGATTCGCCGACGGTTGAGGGGTTGGCCGCATCGGCGGCCGGAGCCATGGCCGTCGGGGCTTCGGCGGGCGCGGCGGCCGGGGTCGGCTCGGCCGGGGCCTGGGCCAGAACCGGCGAGCTCGCCATCAGGACGGCCGCGCCGGCCGCGGCGAGAAGGATGTTCGTCTTTTTGCTGTTCAGCATAGTTCGCCAGTTCCTGCTTGGTCTGACTCGTGGAACCAAAGGTGCGGCCGTGTCAAAGGGCCGCCCCCCAACCTGAAATGTTTCCTTCAGAGGCCATGTCCCTGCGGGATCGCCGGCCGCTGAATTCTTGGATGGAGACATATGCGGTCGCCCGTACTGCCTCCGATGTTCGAACCGCGGGAGAACACGCCTCCTAGAATCCGTTTGACGCCTTAATGGGAGGGCGTCCCAACCCCTTTGACGAACCCTTACCGGAGCGTCAAGGGACAACAGCCGGATTTCGCCCTTGGGGAGAAGGTTCATGAGAATCTCGCCCTTTTGTCGCGCCCAGAATGGCGCAGCACGACGTTTTTGTGATGCTAATCTGTAGATTAGGGGAAGCTTGTTCGAAAACGCGCCTCGGCGCAGTTTTTAACTCTTTCAGCAGCGTTCCGTAGGTCATCCGCCCCGCGAGTCGCCGATTGCACGCGACGATCGCACGCATGAAGGCGCTTGCCGGGAAAAGATATGAGATCTGGGAAGCCCCGAAGGGAAAATGGTGCCTGGAGGCGGATTCGAACCACCGACACGCGGATTTTCAATCCGCTGCTCTACCAACTGAGCTATCCAGGCGCCGACGCGGCGTCGCGAGAGGCGGGTCTATAGGCGACACTTTTCGCACTGTCCAGCGCCGTTTCAGTCCTTTTCGTCATCCTCCTTCAGCCCCTCTCTCAAGGGAACCGGAATGACGTAAGCCCCACTGAACCAGCGTTGCAGATCCACCTCTGAACAGCGGCGCGAGCAGAAGGGCCGATATTTGGGATCGGCCTCGGCCTTTCGGCAAATGGGACAGGCGCTCATGGTTCAGCCTTCTTCTATATGGCCCCGGCCGGGCGGCAGGGCGTCGTCGGACCGCAGGCCGGCCCTCGGCCCCAGCCGGGCGATCAGGGGCGCGGCCAAGGCGGCCTCCTCGGGCGCGCAGCGGACGCTCAGCCTCGGCGTCGTCGTTTCGCTCAGCAGCCGCCGACGCAGCGCCCGAACCAAGGCCAGGGCGCGCGTGGCGACCGACGGTCCGCCGCCGTCGAACAGTCGTTCCTCGACCGGCGTCATGCGCCAGGGCAGCGACATCTGCAGCAGGCCGAACCGGCTGATCGGGCCGAAGACGGCCTGCGGTTCATGGGAAAAGGCGGCGCGGGCGATGCGGGCTTGAGCCTCCGCGTCCTGCCCGTCCCCGACCAGGTCGATGACCACCAGCCCGCCCCACTGTCTGAGACCGATCAGCCGCGCGGCCTGATGGAGCCCCTCTCGGTTGGCGGCCGCCCGCCCCTGCCGCGCGTCTCGACCGGGACTGGGCGCATAGTCGATGTCGACGGCGACCAGGGCGCGCGTCCTTTCCAAGGCGAGATCGACGCCATGGGCCGCGCTGCCCCATCGGGCGGCTAAGGCCTCTTCCTCCGCTTCCACAGCGGCGTCGATGGCGGCGACGCCCTCGATCAAGTGACTATTCGGAGCCAGGGCCTGGAGACGTTCCGCCACGCCGGGCGCGGCTTGCAGCAGACGCGGCGCGCCCTCCCCCGGCCCCAGACGACGCACGACCGGCCCCTTGCCGGCGCGGGGTTCGGCGATCACCACCACCTCCAACCGCTCGCCCTGATCGACGCGATCCTTCCGATTCAGCGGCAGGAAGGCCGGCGGGCCGGCGCCCAGGTCCATGAAGGCGCCGCGAAGGCCTGGAATGACGTCGGTCACACGGCCTACGGCCCGCGCGCCCAAACGGCACTGAGCGACGTCGTCGTCGCGATGGATGATCAGATGGGTGTAGCGGCCGTTCCGGGACGCCACGCCGCGGATTTCGCCAGGCGTGTCGTCGAGGAAGACCTCGACCGCGCCGCTCATGCGCGCCAGCCGACGCCGAGCAACAGTTGGACGGCTTCGTACAGGGGCAGCCCCATGACCGAGGGATGGCTGCCGACGATCCGCTGAACGAAGGCGCCGGCCGGGCCCTGGATGCCGTAGCCGCCGGCCTTGCCGCGCCAGTCGCCCGTCGCGACATAGGTCGCGATCTCATGATCGGACAGCGGTTTGAAGGTGACGCGGGTCTCATTGATCCGCACGGCCGTCCTGCCGTCGCGCACCACCGCCACCCCTGTGAAGACGCGATGGTTGCGCCCGGACAGCAGTTTGAGGAAACGTGCAGCCTCGGCCTCGTCCGCCGCCTTTTCAAGAAACCGACGACCGACCGCGACCACCGTGTCGGCGGCCAGAACGACGGCCTGGGGGCGACGCGAAGCGACCACCTGGGCCTTGGAGGTCGCCAGCCGCTCGGCCAGACGCGGCGGCGTCTCCCCCTTCAGCGGGGTTTCGTCGATATCGGCAGGGTCGATGTGATCCGGCTTGATTCCCACCTGCGCCAGCAATTCGATGCGGCGTGGGCTGGACGAGGCCAGCACAAGCTCCAGACGCCCTTCCGACACGAAAACGACGCCGCTCCTTATTTGAAGCGGTAGGTGATGCGACCCTTGGTCAGGTCGTAGGGGGTCATTTCCACCAGGACCTTGTCGCCCGCCAGCACGCGGATACGATTCTTGCGCATCTTGCCGGCGGTGTGGGCGATGATCTCGTGGTCGTTCTCGAGCGTCACGCGGAAGGTGGCGTTCGGCAGCAGTTCGCTGACGGTGCCGGGAAACTCGAGCAGTTCTTCCTTAGCCATGCGGCCTCTCACGCCCGGTTGATATGCGTTCAGCCCCACGCCGGGCGGGCGCGAGGGGCGGAATGGAGGGGCCTAATGCCTCAAAACGGCAAGATAGTCGAGGTCAGCCGCGACGGTAGAGGGCGCACAGCAGGGTGAACAGCCGCCGCGCCGTCTCCTGATCGACTGCGATCTTGCCTTCCAGGCGGTTCATCAGCTGTTCCGCCCCTTCGTTATGCAGTCCCCTTCGACCCATATCGACAGATTCGATCTGGCTGGGCGAGGAGCCGCGCAGGGCTTCATAATAGCTGTCGCAGATCAGTAGATAGTCTTTGATGACGCCCTTCAGCGGCGTCAGGCTGATGGCGTAGGTGCGGGCGAAGGCCTCGCCCGTGACGTCGAACACCAGACGATTGTCCTGAAGCGACAGCTTCAGCCGGTAGGACCCACCCTCTGCGCCGACGGGTTCGAAACTGTTTCGTTCGACCAGATCGAAGATGGCGACGCGGCGCTCGTGCTCGATCTCGGCCGTCGCCGCCGGCAGGGTGGCGGCGTCCAGCTCGACGGACGCCAGCTTGTGGGGGGCGCTCATACCGTCTTCCCTTCGTCCAGCCCTGCGTCGTCCAAATGGGTCGGCGCCATTCGGGCCGGCCAGCGCTCGGATATGTCAGTGACGACGGCGTCCAGGCATTCGACGTCGATTCTCAGATCACCGCCCCCGGCGAACATCAGTATGACCCGACCGCTCGGCGCCTCCGTCGGGATGAAGTCGAGCGCCAGCAGTTCCAGCGTGGCGTCCGGATTGCGCGGCAACCGCCGGCTCTTTACCCCCATGACATCGCCGAACTGCATGGCGGACATGACGCGGGTGCCGCCGCATTCCCAACAGAAGCGGCTGAAGGCGATGGTCAGGGTGCGCGCGCCCTTTTCCCAGACGATGTCGATCGGCCGGAGTATGGCGTCCTGAAGGGCGGCCGAGATGATCTGCAGATCGTCGGCGTCCTCGGCCAGCAGACGCAGCGGTTCGACCGCCGTCTTGGCTTCGGACAGGGCGCCGTCGATCTCCGCTGTCATCACTCCATCCCTTCGCTGTGACCCTTGATCCGCCGAATCTCTGCGCCGCAGGCGCCGAGCTTTTGTTCCAAACGCTCGAACCCGCGATCCAGATGATAGACGCGACCGACGGTCGTTTCGCCTTCGGCGACCAGGCCGGCGATGATCAGGCACATCGAGGCGCGCAGATCGGTGGCCATGACCTGGGCGCCGTGCAGCGTCTCGACGCCGTGCACACGGGCCTCGCCCGCATGGACGGAGATCTCGGCGCCCAGCCGCGCCAGTTCCGGCACATGCATGAAGCGGTTCTCAAAGATCGTCTCCCGCACCGTGCTGACGCCCTCAGCCGTGGTCATCAGCGCCATGAACTGGGCCTGCAGATCGGTGGCGAAGCCCGGATAGATCGCCGTCTCGACATCGACCGCCTTCAGCCGGACCTTGGGGTCGCGCTTGATCAGAACGCCGTCGTCCGTCGGCGACACCTCGACCCCGGCCTCGATCATCTTGTCGGTCAGGGCGCCGATCAGATCAGCCCTGGCCTTGGTCAACCGGACCTCGCCCCCGGCCATGGCGGCGGCGACGGCGTAGGAGCCCATTTCGATACGGTCGGGAATCACCGACCAGGTCGTCCCGGTCAGCGACGAGACGCCGGTGATGGTCAGGACGTCGGTGTCGATCCCCTCGATCTTGGCGCCCATGGCGGTCAGACAGCGCGCCAGATCGCCGATCTCGGGTTCACGCGCGGCGCGGCGCAGCACCGTCGTGCCCTGGGCCAGGACGGCGGCCAGCAGTGCGTGTTCGGTCGCCCCGACGGAGACGAACGGAAACTCGATCTCGGCGCCCTTCAGGCCGGACGGCGCCTTGGCGGTCACATAGCCTTCCTCCAGCTCGATCTCAGCGCCCAGGGCCGTGAGCGCCTGAAGATGCAGATCCACGGGCCGGGCGCCGATGGTGCAGCCGCCGGGCAGAGACACCTTGGCCTCGCCGGTGCGGGCCAAGAGCGGCCCCAGCACATTGAAGGAGGCCCGCATCTGGCGGACCAGGTCATAGGGAGCGAAGGTCGAGGTCAGGGTCTGGGCGTGGAACAGGCTTTCCTGCCCATCGGCGCCGTCGCGCTCGGTCACCTCAATGCCGAACTGGCGCAGCAACTGACCCAAGAAGCGGGTGTCGGCCAGCCGCGGCATATTGGTCAGCAGCAGGGGTTGATCCGTCAGGATCGAGGCGGCCATCAGCTTGATGGCGGAATTCTTGGCGCCGCTGACGGGGATCTCCCCGAAGAGCTGAGCGCCGCCCTGAATGGCGATACTGTCCATGACGTCCTTGAAGCGCGCCCGAAGGAAACGCCTCGGGGGGAGGGTTCTCTAGCAAGCCGGCGCGCGCTTGCCAAAGGGCGGAGCGTCCGCCGGGCGATGACTTTCAGTTGCTGTCCTTGGGCGCCGCCGGGGTTCGGGCGGGCGCTTTGCGGCGTCTCAGGTTGGCGCGCAGGGCCGCCGCCAGGCGAATGGCGCGTTCGGCCTTGGCCCGCGCCGCCTCGGACGACGCGCCGCCCTCTGGCGTCAAGCTGGGCGAGGTCTCGATGGGCGGGGCGTCGGTGTCGTGCGGCGGACGAGTCATGGGCTTAGAATGCCGCGATAACGGGGCTTGTCCAAACTTTCTTTCAGATCGTCAAAAAGCCGCTTCCCTCCCCCGAACGGTTTGGCTATACGGCCGCTTCCTCAGTCGGGGCCGCCGTAGCTCAGTGGTAGAGCGCATCCTTGGTAAGGCTGAGGTCGTGGGTTCGATTCCCCCCGGCGGCACCATCTGAGACGAAAAAGGCCCGGCGAAAGCCGGGCCTTTTGCTTGATGGAAGCCGCGCCGCTTCAGTCTGAAGCCGTCGCGCCTCGCGGCCAGGCCGCACCGTCTTCAGCGTCCCGGTCCTTGCTCCAGCTGAAGCCCATCGACAGGGATTTGCGGCTCGAATCGCCGCCGTAGCCGCGCACCCGCCCGTAAGGCGGATAGAAACCAGGCCCCCGAAGTCCGTAGCCGTAAGCCTCATAGCCGTAGCCCCAGGGCTCGTTGCGCCCCTCGCGATAGGCCAGGTCCAGACGCCCGTTTTCGCCGATCGGCATCGAGACGGCTGCGCCATAGCTGCGATAGCCGCCGGTGCCGACGCCCGCCTCGACCATGCCGTGCATCTGGCGGTCGTCCATGGGGCCTTCAGGGAGGGGCTCCTGAAAATCCACGCCGGGCGTTCTGTTGCTGAGCCAGGCCTGGATCTGCTGTTCCGTCGTCATCCCATGGGGCTGAGCGTCCTGCGCGGTCGGCGCAGGCGCAGCGGCTTCCGGGGCGGCGGCCATGGCCTGGGCCAGGGTCGGGGCGTTGGTCGGGGCGGTCGCGACGACGCCGTCAGGATCGCCGTCCGCGCCTGCGCCCGAAGCTGCGAGCGCCAAGCTCGCCACAAGTCCTGCCATCAGCATGGGCCGTCTCCTTCCGCCTCATCCTAGCACGCCGATTGCGGCCATGGTCAGGCGTTTCCGTCGCCCCGTCGCAACGGGTCCGGCAAGGGTTCGCCTTCGGGCACGAAGGTCAGAGCGACCGAGTTGATGCAATAGCGGTTTCCCGTCGGCGGCGGGCCGTCGGGGAAGACGTGGCCCTGGTGGCTGCCGCAGCGGGCGCACAGGGTCTCGATGCGAATCATCCCGTAGCTGGTGTCGCGCACCTCATGGACGTGGGCCGGATCGACAGGTTCGGTGAAGCTGGGCCAGCCGGTTCCGCTTTCGAACTTGGTGCGGCTGCGGAACAGGGGCAGGCCGCATTCCCGGCAACAGAAGACGCCCGCGCGTTTTTCGCCCAGCAAGGTTCCGCAGAACGGCGCCTCTGTGCCGTGGGACAGGAGGACGCGCTTCTCGTCGGGGTTCAGGTCCGCCTCCAGCCGGGCGCGTTCCTGATCATCGGGCGGCGTCAGATCATAGCCGGCCGAGGAGCGTCGGGGGGCTAGGGAATCGGAAAGGTCGATATCGGTCATGACCCCGAAATAGGAAGGGGCGGGCCGAGGTTCCACCCCGACCCGTCCCCTTCAGATCCGATCGCCGAGACGTCCTATTGGAACAGGCTGGCGACCCAGGCGCGCACGGCCGTCTCGTCGGCCGCATCACCCGAGTAAGCCAGGCCCTGCGTCGGCGTGTACGGGGCGTCATTGCCGCGCTGGCGGGTGGTCCAGGCCTTATGGCCATAGGTCAGTTCCGCGTAGTTCGACGGCAGACGCGGCACGGTCGGCTCGATGAAGATGGTGTCCTCAGCCGTGGTTGATCCCGCCAGACGCACGTTCGGCAGGCGGGTCAGCAGATCCAGGGTGTCCAGGCAGCCCCCGCTGCAGCCGGCGTCCACCAGAACGACCACGGGTCCGGCGACCGGATTGGCCGCGCCGGTGTCCGGCACGGACGGACGACCCGGCATGGTGAAGGTCGCCTGATTGGCCGCCAGGGCCGAATCGAAGGCCGCCACGATGGCCTGGGTCTGGTCGATCACTGCGCTGGATTCCTGCACGAAGCGAGGATCGGCCTGCATGCGGCCCAAGGTGTCGACGAACCACTGGCGATTGGCCGGGGTGGCGCGATAGGTGATGGAGCCAGCTTCCGGCTGGCGGCTGACGGTGAACTCCGGCGTCCAGATGCGATTGGCCAAGCCGTAGCCGCGGCTGGTGGCGTTCAGCGACGACCCGTCGGCGCCGCGCAGATCGATCACCAGGCCCTGCGATCCGCGAATGGCCGGCAGCTGCGCCTCGACGGCGGCGAAGAAGGCGTCCCAGCCGGCGTCGTCGGCCAGACTGTGGACATGGACCCAGGGACGACCGTTGACGGTCTCGACGGCCAGCGGCGTCGCCGGCGGCACATAGACGGTCGCGCGATAGGCGGCTTCCAGCGACGCCGCGTCGGCGGGTTGCGGCTGCATCTGGAACTCGCGGTCTCGGCGCCCGACCTTGAAGCTGCACAGCGACGGCACGCCGCCGGTGAAGGGGTTGTTGCGGTTCCACAGCAGATAGGGGGCGGTGCGGACGCGCCCGGCTTCCGTCGTCAGATCGCCTTCCCAACGGTCCAGCCGCTCTTCGGCCAGTTGAGCCGCAGTCTTGTCGCCGCACTTGACCAGGGTCGAGCCGACAGGCGGCAGGTTTCGAACGCCCGGCTTGACGTAGGAGACCACATATTCGCCGTTGCGCCAGGCCGTCGTCAGGCCCGGCCAGCCGATGGCGAAGAAGGGCCCCTGCCCTTCATAGGTCGGCCGGATCGCGGTGTTGGAATCGCGGAATCCGTTCGCATAGTAGCGCAACAGATAGGCGTGGCTGTCCCCGCTGTTGACGCGGCCGACGCGGCCCAGGGCGTCCTGATAACCGGCGTCGATCCAGTTTCGGAAGGCTTCGCCCGGCGCGCCGGGAATGACGGCGGCCGGATGGTTGGCGGCCAGGGCGTCGCGGGCGGCCTGAAGGTCTTGCTGGGCCAGTGCGCGGAAATCCTGGGCCGATGCGGCTCCAGCCGCCAGACTGAGGGACATGACGGCGGCCGAGGCGGCGGCGATCAAGCGGTTCATGGAGGCTCCTGGGCTCGGATTCTAAAGCGAGGTGGCGCCGTTAAACCTTATGGCCGCCGGGCTTGCCAACCCCCATCGGCGCCCTTTGGCGCGATTGTCGCATCCCTCGCCGAGCGCCGATACGGCTCAGAGTGGCGGGGAACTTTCCGTTACCGGACCGAATATCTGTCGGAAGCTGTTCTTCAACGCCGCATCCGCCTCGTCCATCGTGGCCAGGATTCCCAGGTCCACCAGGCTGGTCACCCCGTGCTCCTGGATACCGCACGGCACGATGCCGCCGAAATGCTCCAGGTCGGGCTCCACGTTCAGGCTGATCCCGTGGAAGCTGACCCATTTGCGGACCTTGACCCCGATGGCGGCGATCTTGTCCTCGCGCGACCAGCCGGCGCCCTTGCGCTCGACCCAGACCCCGACCCGGCCCTCGCGCACCCCGGCCTCCACGCCGAACCGGTCCAAGGCGCCGATCAGCCATTGCTCCAACCCACGCACGAAACCGCGCACGTCCTTGCCGCGCTGGTTCAGGTCCAGCATCACATAGGCCACGCGCTGACCCGGTCCGTGATAGGTGAACTGCCCGCCGCGCCCCGTGCGATGAACGGGAAAGCGCGCCGCATCGAGCAGATCCTCGTCCTTGGCCGACACTCCGGCCGTATAGAGGGGCGGATGCTCCAAGAGCCACACCAGCTCCGCCGCCTCCCCCGCCGCGATGGCGGCGACGCGAGCCTCCATGAACGACTCGGCGGCGGCGTAATCGACATAGGTCGAAGAGACGGTCCATTCGACCGGGCGGCCGTCGCCGCGACGCAGCTTCTGAAGGTCGGGACTTAACGGGTCGGCAAGCATAAGGCTTCAATGTGCAGGCGGAGGCGTTTCCGCAAGGGACGACCTCTTAGTGAACGAGAGCGCCCGTGTCCCAGATCAACGCCGTCAACGTCGAAATCTCAGTCGTGCTGGGGCGTATGGTGCTGCCGATGTCCCAGCTGCTGAAGATGGGTCGGGGCGCGGTGATTCCGCTGGATGCATCCGAGGGCGACGAAGTTTGGATCCTGGCGAACAACCACCCCGTCGCGCGCGGCGAGATCGAGATTCGCGACGACCGGATCGCCATCACCGTCACCCGGCCCGCCGACGTCTATGACTTCATGGCCGGCGCGGCCTGAGGTCCGAACGGCGTCAGCCGCACAAAGCGCGCTCGGGTCAAAAGAGAGACTTTCCTTTTCCAGCGGCTTCGTCTATTCGCCGCCGCTCCGATGCGAGCGGTCGTGGCGGAATTGGTAGACGCGCAGCGTTGAGGTCGCTGTGGGGCAACCCGTGGAAGTTCGAGTCTTCTCGACCGCACCATCTGGCTAAACAGGGCGATTCATCGGCTAACTACGGCTGGACATTCTACCAAGGGAGGCGACCACGTGAGCAACACGGACACCGCCTTTGCTCCAGCCGAAGCGCCTGAAGCCGAAGACCACGCCGCCCTGGACGAGGACTACGTCCTCACGCCGCAATTCGTCGAAAAAGTCGTGGACGCCGCTGACGACGGCGACGGCATGCGGCTGCGGTCGCTGCTGGAAGATCTTCACCCCGCCGACGTCGCCGACCTGATGGGCTTTCTGACGGCCGAGCACCGCGCCGTCGTGGTGCTGTGGCTGCCGCCGGAGCTGCTGGCCGAGACCCTGCCGGAACTGGACGACGGGATTCGGGAAGAAGTGCTGGAGCGGGTGCCGCACGGCACCCTGGCCGAGGCCCTGCAGGAACTGGATTCAGACGACGCCGCCGCCGTGGTCGAGGATCTGGAGGACGATCAGCGCGAACGGGTTCTGGCCGCCATGCCTGACGTCGATCGCGCCGCGATCGAAAGCAGCCTGGGTTATGAGGAAGAGTCCGCCGGCCGCCTGATGCAGCGCGAGGTGATGGCTGCGCCCCAGTTCTGGAGCGTGGGCGACACCATCGACCACATCCGCAAACAGGGCGACGACCTGCCGGAGCTGTTCTTCGACATCTATGTGGTCGACCCGCTGAACCGCCCCGTCGGCGGGGTCCCGATCAGCGGCCTGCTGCGCGCCCCGCGCAGCGCCGCCCTGTCCGACCTGATGGAGCCGATCAATGAGATCGCAGTCGATCAGGACCAGGAAGAGGTCGCCTACATCTTCGAAAAATACCACCTGATCTCAGCGCCGGTCGTGGACGCGGCCGGCCGGTTGGTCGGCCAGATCACTGTCGATGACATCGTCAACATCATTCAGGAAGAGAACCGCGAGGACATCCTGCGTCTGGCCGGTGTCTCCGACGAGGATCGCGGCTCGTCCGTGACCGAGATCGTGCGCGGCCGCGTGCCTTGGCTGGCCATCAACCTGGCGACCGCCGCCCTGGGCGCCAGCGTGATCGGCCTGTTCGAGGGCACGATCCAACAAATTGTGGCCCTGGCGGTCCTGATGCCCATCGTCTCGGCCATCGGCGGCAATGCAGGCACCCAGGCTCTGACCGTCACTGTCCGCGCCCTCGCGACCCGCGAACTGAACTCCGCCAACGCCACCCGCACGTTTTTCCGCGAACTGGTCGTGGGCCTGGCCAACGGCCTGATCCTGGCGCCCCTGATCGGCGTCGCCGCGGGGATCTGGTTCCGAGATGAGGACTGGAAGATCGGCGTCGTCATCGCCGCCGCCATGATCCTGAACCTGCTGGTCGCGGCCTGTATCGGGGTTCTGACGCCCCTGACCCTGTCGAAGCTGAAGTTCGACCCCGCCGTCTCCTCGGCGGTGTTCGTGACCGCCACGACCGATTTCTTCGGCTTCCTCATATTCCTGGGTCTTGCGACGATCGTTCTGTTGTAAACGCTTGGCCCCAGGCTTGCTGCGGGACGGCTCAGGGCCGAGCCGTCGTCTCGCTTTGGGGCAACACCTGTGTCAGACACGTTGAAACCGACCAAGATCTCCCGCGAGGGTGTCATTCTGATCAAGAGCTTCGAGGGTTTCCGCCCTCGGGCGATCCAGCGCGACGACGGCCGCTGGATGATCGGTTATGGCCATACGGCGTCCGCCCGCGAGGGGCTGACCGTTTCGGAAGTCGATGCTGAACTGCTGTTGCAGTACGACCTGCTGCCTGTCGTCAAGGCGATCGACGAAGTCCAGGCGCCGCTGAACCAGCACCAGTACGACGCCCTCGCCAGTTTCGTCTTCTCCATCGGGGTGGATCGCTTCCGCTCCTCCGAGGTCTTGAGGCGACTGAACGCGGGTGAGACCCAGGCTGCGGCCGAAGCCCTGGCCGCCTGGATCGACGACGGCGGCCCCTTGTCGCCCCCGCGTCGCCGCGCGACCGAACGGGCCCTGTTCGTCGCCAATCCGGACGCCCCGGTCTCCCTTGCCGATCTGCTGTCCGCTCCCCTGCCCCCGGCGACGGCGACGATCTTGGAGACGACGGAGGCGGCCGGTTCGACCGGTTTCGACGCGGTCGATGTCGCGCCTTTTCCGGCCCATGACGCGTCGGAGCCCATGACGTGGGAAAGCGCAATATCCGCCCTGCTGAACGAGTCGGATCTCAAGCAAGCGGACGAAGAGGTCGACGAAGGTCCCGATCAGGCGTCTCATCCTGCAGACGACGCCGCGGACGCACCTGCGAGCCAGGACGCCGAAACCCCCATGGCGAACGGCGAAGCTCAACCGGTGGAAGCCGAGCCGGTGACGACGGTCGAACCTTTGGTCGATGCGGGCAAGCCGTGCGCAGACTCCGCCTCGCCCCCTGCCGAATCCTCTGTTGCGCTTCTTCTGGACGAGCCGGCCGTCGAGGCGGAACCCGAAGAGGCCAAGGCCGTGCCTAGGCCTGCCGAATCTTCAGATGGTGAGGCGGAAACAAGCGAGCCCCCGGTCGAGGCCGACGCAGGAGAATTCGTCGCTCCGGCCCTCGAACAGCCCACAGCGTCGGACGAACCCGAGCCTGCCTCATCGGAGCCGGCTTCAGCGTCCCCTGCCGCCCACCCGGCGCCCAGCGCGGCCGTCTTCTATTCTCCCTACGCGATTCGGGTGACCGGACCGCTCGCCCTCCTCTCCTCGCCCCCCCCGTCGCCCCCGGCGGCCTCCGCCTCAGCCGTCCCGGCGCCCCTGACGCCCGTCCCGCTTGAGACCCTTGCCGCAGAAGCGGAGCCGGCGAACGACGACGGCGTGAGCGTTCCGGAGGAGGCTGTGGGGGCGCCGGCCGCCGAGGCGGAAGCGGCCTCCGTCGATCAGCCCGCCTTCGAGCCGTCCAACGCCCCGAGCCCCACGCCGACCCTGGCATCCGCCGATGCGCCCGACGTGGAGGAACAGACGGTTCAGGTGCCCATGTTCTTGATCGCCCCGACCGAGCCGCCCGCCGAGCCGGACAGCGAGCAGGCGTCGGCGGGACGTTTGGAGGCCGCTCCGCCTCCCCACGCCGCGACCGATGCGACGGGATTCACCGACCTCGATCAGACCGCCCTGTTCGACGCGGAGGTCCAACCGGAGGACGGCCTGCATCCGTCGATCGACCAGGAGGCGACGCCCGACAAACGGTTCGACTGGAGCGAAACCGCGACCTTCCTGGTGATGGGCGGCATAGGCATGCTGGCCTTCGGCGCGGCCATGGCGGCCTTCCGACAGGCGTCGAACTCGACGGGGGGCGAGACCGCCGTCATCGGCTGGGTTCTGGCGATCATCGCCTTGGCCTGCGTCGGGGTGTCGGGCTACAATCTGTTTCAGCGCTGGGGCCGCCCGACGGATCCGACGGCCTGACGGACGGAATCGTCACAGGCTGAAACGGACAGGTCGTCCTGCGCTTTGCGAAAGGCCGTGCGCGATGCTACGCCCAAGGGCATGAGCATTCCCTTCGCACCCCAATCCATGGAATTCGGCCTCGGCGAGAACGCGGACGCCATTCGCGACACCACCGCGCGCTGGGCGGCGGATCGCCTGGCGCCCCTGGCCGCCGAGATCGACGAAACGAACAGCTTCCGCCGCGAACTCTGGCCCGAGATGGGCGAACTGGGCCTGCACGGCATCACGGTCGAGGAAGAGTTCGGCGGCCTTGGCCTGGGCTATCTGGAACATGTGGTGGCGATGGAGGAGGTGTCGCGCGCCTCGGCCTCGATCGGCCTCAGCTACGGCGCCCACTCCAATCTGTGCGTCAACCAGATCCGCCGCTGGGGCACGCCTGAGCAGAAACAGAAATATCTGCCCAAGCTGATCAGCGGCGAACACGTCGGATCGCTCGCCATGTCCGAGGCCGGTTCCGGCTCGGACGTCATGTCCATGCGCACCCGGGCCGAAAAGCGGGGCGACCGCTACGTCCTGAACGGGACCAAATTCTGGATCACCAACGCCCCCCACGCCGAGACCCTGGTGGTCTATGCCCGCACGGGCGACGGCAACGGCGGGGTGACCGCCTTTCTCATCGAAAAGGGCATGAAGGGGTTCAGCGTCTCCAAGAAGCTGGACAAGATGGGCATGCGCGGCTCCGACACCGCCGAACTGGTGTTCGAGGACTGCGAAGTGCCCGAGGAGAACGTCATGGGCCCGGTCGGCGGCGGCGCCGGCGTGCTGATGAGCGGCCTGGACTATGAGCGCGCAGTCCTCGCCGCCGGCCCACTGGGCATCATGCAGGCCGCCCTGGACGTGGTCCTGCCCTATGTCCGCGACCGCAAACAGTTCGGCAAGCCGATCGGCAGCTTCCAGCTGATGCAGGGCAAGGTGGCCGACATGTACGTCGCCCTGAACAGCGCCCGGGCCTACGTTTATTCGGTGGCCCGCGCCTGCGACGCCGGCCTGACCACCCGCTATGACGCTGCGGGCGCCATTCTGCTGGCGTCCGAAAACGCCGTGAAGGTCACGCTTGAGGCCGTTCAGGCCCTGGGCGGCGCGGGCTACACCAAGGAGTGGCCGGTCGAACGCTTGGTTCGCGACGCCAAACTCTATGACATCGGCGCCGGCACCAACGAGATCCGTCGCTTCCTGATCGGTCGGGAACTGCTGGGCGGCTGACGGCTTCTTCCGAACGGAAGGAGACGCCCATGCCCGCAAAATCCGCAGCCCAGCAGAAGGCCGCCGGCGCCGCCCTGTCGGCCAAGCGCGGCGACACGCCCAAGTCGGAGCTGAAGGGCGCGTCCAAGTCCATGGCCGAGTCCATGACGGAAAAACAGCTGGAAGACTTCGCCCACACCAAACGCAAGGGCAAACCCGAACACGCGGCCAAGAAATAGCCGGTTCGGCGCGATTCTTCGGCATTGTTGCCGTTCCGTAAGTGGCGGTGAAACCTCTGTGCGCCTAAATGGGCGAACTCCTTTCGCCGAGCCCGCCGCTGATGCCCGCCCAAGACAAGCCGAACGACGACCTGCGGCTCTTCTCCGACGTGATTGAGGAACTGGGCGAAGGCGACGACCCCAAGCTGAAGCTGGAAGAACTGGTCGCCGCTTTCGGCGAACGGGGCTTTGGGGCCATGATACTGATCCTGTCGATGCTGGCCCTGCTGCCTTGGCCGCCGGGCGGCAAGGCGGTGTTCGCCGTTCCCATCATTCTGATGTCGCTGGAGCTGGCCTTTCAACGCAGTTCGATCTGGTTGCCGCGCTGGGCTCTGCGCACCTCGATCAGCCGCCCCGCCTATCGCGCCGGGGTGTCGCGGATCATGAAGACGGTGCGCTATGTCGAGAACCTGACCCAGCCCCGCCTCCCCTTGCTGACGGGGGAGGTCGCCGACACCGTCACGGGCCTCGTCTGCGTCCTGCTGGCGCTGATCATGGCCCTGCCGATCCCGTTCGGAGACGCCCTGCCGGGCATAGCCCTTGTCTTCTTCGCCTTGGGCATGATGCAGAGGGACGGTGTGGCCATTCTTCTGGGCGCACTGGCGACCGGGGCCTGCGGTCTGTACCTGTTCCTCATCTGGCACACGGTGTCAGAGATCGCCCATCACGCGGCCGGATGGTTCTCGGGCGTTCTGCCCTGAACGACAAAAGGGCCGCCGCGTCGCCGCGACGGCCCTTCATTGTCTGACCGCGAACGGCCGGACCGCAACTCAGCCCGAAAGGATCAGGCCAGGCCTCCGACGAGGACCAGGGTCGCGGCCACCGCACGCGATTGATGACAATGAGACACTGGATCACCTCCTTTCGACTGTTGAACAGGGACTCGAAAGGTAAGACGCCTCAAGGCTTTGCGCCAATAGGCTTCGCGATTTCGTGAAGTCGGTCGTCAGGCCGCCTGCTGCGCGCCCGGCGCCAGGCCCTGCATCATCATGCGATTGATGTCGATCAGATCCTCGAACGACTCCTCTCCGCGCATGACCAGTGAAGAGTGGCGATTGACGAACAGGCTCAGCGAGATGATCTGGGCGCGCACGGCCTGAGGCAGGGCATTGGCGGAATCGCCGCAGTCCGCCGCCAGGGCCGACCAAAGACGGCGATTCCAATCCAAGGCGTCAATCCGGGTGGCCAGATCACGCTCATCAGACTTGGACGCCTGGACCAGGGCGCGCGTGACCTGACCGAACAGGCGGTATTCCAGGTCGCGCGGCGTCTCAGCCCGCGTCGCCGCCGCTGCGTACGCCTGAAGCGACATTGAGCACCTTCTCTTCGTAATCGACAATCTTACGGGCGGCCATCAAGGCCTTATAGTATTCGCGTTGCAGCACATAGCGCGAGGCGGCGACACATTCGGCCAAGACGTCCGGGTTCTTGGTCGCCCCCATGAATTCGGTGATGCGGAGGGCCATCTCGTCGTAGAATTTCGACGCCGACGCCTCGTCCAGATACATCATCATGATCGGGAAATAGATGCGGCGCGCAGGGGTCGTGACCTCATCGGCCTGCATGATGTCCTTTTCACGCAAAACACTGGCGCGGTTTTGCAGGATGAGAACGCCGCGACGGTCGCCGTTTTGAACCACCGCGCCGTTCAACACGAATTTTTCGCCGGGTTTCAACGACAGTTTCAAAGCCATTGACGACCGAACTCCTTCAGCAGGTCGGAACCGATCGAAGATGGACCGCCCCTAACGATTCGAAACCTTAAAGGCTGAGGGTTAATCATCCCTTGTTCCCAGCCTGCGCGGAACACCTGCCTCGGGGCGACGTTTCGTCACCAGACAGGAGGCGACCATGCCCGACATGGACTATCAGGACGATCAGGGACAGGCCGAGGTCTTTGACGAAACCCATCTGGACGATGAAGGCGAAGGCGACCTTCTACTGGATGAGGCTGAGCAAATTCTGGACGTGACCCAGGCCGACGGCGACGCCGATGAAGAACCGTTCGACGAGGACGATCTGGATATCGACGATCAACTGGCCTTGGACGGGATCGAGCGGGAGGCGGACGCCCTGCTCGGCATGGACGGCGAGAAAATCAATCAGTCCGACGCCGACAGCAATGATCTGGCGGCCGAGGACGAGATCGAACTGGTCTACTCCGGCCTGATGGAAAACGACCGCGGCGCCCAGGCCAGCGCCGCCCACTGGGAGTCGCGCCGCCTCGACGACGACGACCTCGAACAACTCGGCTACGCGCCGGACGAACCCCGGACGCAAAAGCCTTAAAGGAGCAGACATGCACGACACACGCGCAAAGGATGACGCCTCTACCGACGTCCCCCACGCCAAACGAGTGGAACCCCGACAAGGCAAGCCGGACCAGTTGGAACCCCGCCTAAAGCCGGACGAAGGCCGGGAGGAAGCGCTGGTCGACGAAAGCATTGAGGAGACCTTCCCCGCCAGTGACCCCATCTCGCCCAAACACATCACCTGATCGCTGTTCACGCGACTGATGATCGGCTAACCCGCTTCGTGACATCCACGGAGCGGGTTTTTCATGAGCCGGTTTGAAGGCACTGATCGCTACATCGCGACGGCGGACCTCAAGGTCGCCGTCAATGCGGCCGTGGCCTTGGAACGTCCGCTGCTGATCAAGGGCGAACCGGGAACGGGCAAGACCGTGCTGGCCTATGAGGTCGCCAAGGCCTTCGATGCGCCCCTGATCACCTGGCACGTCAAATCGACCACCAAGGCCCATAACGGACTCTATGAGTACGACGCCGTCAGCCGGCTGCGCGACAGCCAGCTCGGCGAGGCGCGGGTTCATGACGTCCGCAACTATCTGAAGAAGGGCAAGTTGTGGGAGGCTTTCACATCCCCGGCGCGCCCGGTCCTGCTGATCGACGAGATCGACAAGGCGGACATCGAATTCCCCAACGACCTGTTGCAGGAACTCGACCGGATGGAGTTCTATGTTCAGGAGATCGACGAGACGATCCGCGCCGAGGTCCGGCCCATCGTCATCATCACCTCGAACAATGAGAAGGAGCTGCCGGACGCCTTCCTGCGCCGCTGCTTCTTCCACTATATCCGCTTTCCCGACGCCGAGACCCTGGCGGCCATCGTCGACGTCCATTTTCCGGGCATCAAACCGCGCCTGGTCTCGGAGGCGTTGAAGACCTTCTACGAGATCCGCGACACGCCCGGCCTGAAGAAGAAGCCCTCCACCTCCGAACTGCTGGATTGGCTGAAGCTGCTGCTGGTCGAAGACATTGACGCGGAAACCCTGCGCGAAAAGACGCCCAACAAGCTGATCCCGCCCCTGCACGGCGCCCTGCTCAAGAACGAGCAGGACATTCACCTGTTCGAACGTCTGGCCTTCCTGGGCCGCAGAGACGGCGCGCGCCCGGGCGGCTGAGCGGCATTACCGCGATTTCACTGGACCACTCTCTTCGACGGCTCAAAATAGAGACCATGAGCGTTACACCCCCGTATCGTTTGCTGATCGTCGGCGTGGCGATCGTCGGGCTCGGTGCAGGCCTGGTCGCCTGTGACGGCGAAAACGCGGTTCGGATCACCAAGACCACCACGACCAGCGCCTCCCACGACGTAGAGCCCGGCGTGCTCAAGGTAGTCGAAGGTCTGAAATGCCCCGAAACGCTGGGCGTGCTGACGCGCAAGGGCTTTGCTGACCCGGGCGGGGCCGCCTGCACCTACGGCGGCCCTCGCGGCGCGGAGGTGGTGCTCTATCTGGTCAAGCTTGAAGATCGGTCCGCCGAGGACGTGCTGCGCGAATATGAACGCCGCGTCTCGTCGGACATGCCCCAGGCGGCGATGCGTATCGACGCCCGCCAGACGGAAAACGGTACGGAAGAGGCCACTGTCGCCGCGCCCGGCGTGAACATCCAGGCCAAGGGCGATGACGCCTCGGTCAAGCTTCCGGGGCTTCAGATCGAGACCCGGGGCGACAGCGCGAGCGTTCGCATCGCGGGCATCAACATCCAGTCCAAGGACGGCGAAGGCGTCCGCACCGAAAAGAGCAGCGTCAAGATCGACTCTAACGGCGAAACCACCCAGATTCGCACTCAGGCGCCAGGGGACGCCACGCGGGCCAGCTTCATCCTGGCGGACGACGACGTGCCGGCGGGCGCATGGCGTCAGGTCGGCTTCGAGGCGCGTGGGCCCGCTGGCGGCCCGCTCGTCATCGCGACGGTTCGCTCCAAGTCACGGCACGACCGGGTGTTCGAAGCGGCCAAGGATCTGGTCGCCCTGAACGTCGGAGACTGAAATCCACGCCGAAAACAAGCGCCGACGGCCGGACGCCTTGATCCTGACGGCGCTTTGCGTCACCTGACCAGCCCACCAGCGAGCAGGATCGACGATTTGGCCGAGCGCCCCAAGAAAAAGACCGAAGTCCGCGCCTGGCAGCGCATGCTGTCGGGCCGACGCCTGGATCTGCTCGACCCCTCTCCTTTTGACATTGAGATCGAGGACATCGCCCACGGCCTGGCCCGGGTCGCGCGGTGGAACGGCCAGACCATCGGCGAGCACGCTTTTTCGGTGGCCCAGCACAGCGTCGTGGTCGAGGAGATCGCCGCCCACATCAAGCCGGGGCTCGATCCCAAATGGCGCCTCGCCGCCCTCCTGCATGACGCCTCCGAATATGTCATCGGCGACATGATCTCGCCATTCAAGGCGGCCCTGGGGTCCGGCTACAAGGATTTCGAGGCGCGGCTGGAAGCCGCCATCCACGTCCGCTACGGCCTGCCGCCCAAGACGCCCCAAACGATCAAGACCCTGATCAAGAAGGCGGACAAGGCCTGCGCCTATTTCGAGGCGACGCAGTTGGCGGGTTTCAGCGAGAAGGAATCGCTCGGCTTCTTCGGCGCGCCGCCGCCCGGATACAGCCTGACCATAGAGCCCCTGCCGGCCTCTCTCGCCCAGGCGCGCTATCTGGAGCGGTATCAGGTGCTGGCCAAGGCCGTGGGCCTTCTGCCCGCCGACGACGCCTGGCACACGGAATAGAGCTGTGACCGGGCCGACGGATCAGGGCGTGAGAATCGGTCTGTCGGCCGTCGTCATGACGCTGAAGGACCGTCGTGCCGTGGTCCTGACCACCCAGACGGAAGACGGCGTCCGCGCCCTGCCGTTCGGGCCTTTCGACCCGGCGCGGGACCGCACCTTTGAGCGCGCGCTGCGCGACTTCGTGACCGATCAGACGGGGTTCCGGCTCGGCTTCGTCGAACAGCTCTACACCTTCGGCGACGCGGGCCGCGCCTCGCCCCGCGCAGCGCCCGGCCCCGACCAGATGCGCGAGGTGTCGGTCGGCTATCTGGCCCTGACCTCGGAAGCCGCCGCCCCGCCGGCCCATGACGCCCAATGGACCCCCGTCTTCGACATCTTCCCCTGGGAGGATCGGCGTTGCGGCCGATCGACTCTGCAGGGCTCGGTGATAGGCGCCCTTCTTAGCTGGGCCGGGGCGGATGAACGACGCCTGGGCCGCGCCCGGGCCCTCTTCGCCCTGACGCCGGATCATCGCTGGAACGAGGAGCGCGTTCTGGAGCGCTATGAACTTCTTTATGAGGCGCGCCTGGTTGCGGAGGCTTGGCGCGACGCCCGGCAGACGCCGCACGACGTCCCGCCCCTCCCCGGCGCCGTCATGGGCTCCGACCACCGGCGCATTCTCGCCACGGGCCTTGGTCGGCTGCGCAGCAAGCTGAAGTATCGGCCCGTCCTGTTCGACCTGACGCCTGAGTCCTTCACCCTTTCCGAGCTTCAGGCGGCCGCCGAGGCCGTCTCCGGCCTCACCCTGCACAAGCAGAACTTCCGCCGCGCCGTGGAACGCGCGGGCCTGGTCGAGCCCACCGGCCGGATGTCGTCGGCCACGGGCGGCCGCCCCGCCGAGCTGTTTCGATTCAAGGGCCTGGACCCGGAAACCGGCGCCGCGCCCGGCCTGTCGCTGCCGGCGCAAAGATAGGTTCGGATTTCTTTCACAGACAGCTTGCGGCGCCGCCGCTCTGCCATTAGAGAAGCCGCTCGCTCGACCAAGCGACTGATGCGCCGCGGAGAGGTGGCAGAGTGGTCGAATGTACCGCACTCGAAATGCGGCGTGCCTGGAAGGGTACCGTGGGTTCGAATCCCACCCTCTCCGCCATCATCCTGCCGTCCCGAGGCGAGGCGGGCCCCGCCTCACCGAACAGAAGAACTGCATTCGAACACTGCATGTTTCGGAGCCCTGCGCCCAGGGAGCCGCCGGTCTTTCGACCGGCGGGGCTGCCCCTATTGCGCCAGGCTGGCCCGCGCCAACGCGGCCTGGACCTCGGCGCGCGCGGCCTCCATGTCGCGGCGGAAGACGTCCGAGCGTTGTTCCGCGCCGTAAATGACCATGCCCGACAATATGCCGGCCTCGACGGCGCTGTAGCTGTGAGAACCGCAGATATAGCGGCTTTCGGCGAAAGCGCGTCCGCGGGCGTAGAGGGCGTCGGCGCGCTGGGGCGCCAGTTCCGCCAGGATCATGGCCACATGGGCGCCGTGGGCCGAATGGCCGGACGGATAGTCGGGATTGCCGGCCAGATGTTCAGTCTTGGCTTCGCAGATCGGCTGGTCCGTGCCGATATAGGGCCGTTTCGTGCCCCAGTGGGTCTTGGCGTCTCCGACCACGGACCGGTCCTCGCCGGCCCGATCCAGCAAGGCCGTCAGAACCGGCGCGGTCTCTGGCGTCAGCCGCACCCCCAGGGCCTCTGCGAAGTCATCATAGATTTCGCCCGACACGTCCGAGGTCGCCAGCGCCCAACGCGGCGTGCCCTGCAGGGCGCGCGTCTCACGGAACACGCCCTGGTCGGCGACGGCGCGAGGCGAGCCCGGTTCGGGCGGCGGAGCCAGCACCTGGGTCAGATCCGGTCGTTCCGCCGGAGTCAGATAGCCCCGCTCCGTCCCTTCGTCGGTCAGCTCCACGGCGAGCCCGTCGCACCGCTTTTCAGTCCGCAGCAGATTGCAGACAGCCGCCGCGCCCCCGGTCAGCCGCACCTGATAGGCGGGGAAGCGCGGATCCGGCGTCATATAGTCGGTAGACACATACTGCGCCCCGCTGGCGAAGGCGGCGCTGCGCCGAGTCACGTCCCCCGTTCGCGCTTCCAGAGTGTCGGCGTCGGCGCGGGTGCGGACAATGAAGCCGGCGCGGACGGCCGTCTGGATGCGCCCCTGCTCGGCCACTGGATCGTTCAGGGTCAGATAGGCGGCGGCGGGCGAGGTCTCATCGGTGTTGACGAAGAAGACCCGGCCTTCCAGCGAGCGCCGCGCGCCGCGATAGGCGGCGACCTTCTCGGGCCCTTCGTCCAGGGCGAAGAAGACCTTGCCGCGCGCTTCGCCCAGCCTCGGCCAGCCTCCGGCTAAAACCCCTTCACGCAGGGTGGCGTGCCGCCCCTGGACCCGGTCGGGCGTGATCAGGTGATCGGCGTCGAACACCGACCGCACCTCGGCGTCCAGGGCGTCCCAGGCGGCGGCGTCGAAATCCAACGGCGTCGTTCCGCCGGGCATGGAGGGCCCGCCCGTCTTGGCGTTCAGCATGATCAGAATGGGCGCGTGGTCCGGATGGGCGCGCGACCAATCGCGGATCTCCGCCAGACAGGCCACGAAGGTCAGGCAGGTGCTGCGGAAATCGACGTCGGGCATGTGCAGGGTCTTGAAGCCCGGCCGGGCCATGGCTTCCGCGAAGGCGACGCTGACCGGCGCGCCCTGTCCCGGCCGTCCCAGGGCCGACAGGGGATGGGCGTAGCGCCCGCCCTGCGGATCGTTCAGCACGTCGATCTCGATCTGGCGCGCCCCGGCGTCCAGCTGTTCCGTCAGGGGGCGATGCAAATAGTCCAGAGCCACGGCTCCGGGATTGACGGCGATCATGGCCTGAAGTTCGGCGACCGGGATCGGCAGCTTGTAGCTGTTGTGGGCGCCCACCGCCGTCAGATCGTTCATGCCCAGATTGCGATCCATCCAGGCCGGAGCGCAGGGGTCGCCGCCGGCTGTGCGCACGTCGGCTGCGGTCAGGTCGCAGGCCGGCGCCGTGCCCGCCAGAGCGGAGCCGGCCATCAGGGCCGCCATCAGATTGAGCATTGAAATCCTCGCAAGTCACAAGCAGAAGGGAAAAGGGATCACAGGGACCAACGCAGGCTGGCGGTCAGGCTGGGGCCGACGCGGCCCAGCTGGAGCAAGCGCCGCGTGTCGTGTTCGTAGGCGAGGTCGGTCGTATCGGTCAGGTTGGAGGCGGCGACGACCAGGGTGCCGCCGGACCCGATCTCGAACGAGGCCTGAGCGTCCAGATAGCCGGCGGGACCGACGGTGAAGTCGGCCACCCCTCCCCCCTGCATGTCCGCCTCGGACCGGAAGGCGGACCGCCACGACCAGGACAGGCCGATCGCGACCGGCCCCCGTTCGAAGAAGGGATTGATCGAATAGGCCAGGCGCGACACTCCGGCCAGGCTGCGTCCCCCGGGCCCGTGGCCGTCGGTGAAGGTCCCGCTGGCCCATAGTCCGAAGCCGGAGGGAAGCCGCCGATGGAGCCCCACCTCCACGCCCCGGCTGACGGCGCGCCCCAGATTGGCCGGCCGCGACATCATCACCTCGGCCCGCACCAGGGGACCGGCGCGGGTCTCGAACACCAGCATCTCCGGCGCCTCCACCAGCCCAATGAAGTCATCGATGCTCTTGTGGAAGACGGCGAGGCTGAGCGCGCCCTGCGGAAAGCTCCACTCAAACGAGGCGTCGAGATTGGTCGCCATGTAGGGGCTGAGATCCGGGTTCCCGCCGACCCCGGTGAAGATCGAGCCGGGCGACGGGGCGTCGATCTCCGCCTGTCCGCGCTCGTAGATGTTCGAGACGAGGGAGCTGGCGGGCACGGTCGCCAGACGCAGATCCGCCAGCGACGGCCGCGTCATCGTCCGCGACGCCGCGAGCCGCAGTCGCCGACCCTGATCAAGATCGAAGGCGATGTTGAAACTGGGCAGCAGGGCGGTGTCGGTCCCGACCTTGGAGACCGGACGAATGACGGCGCCGCCGCTCTCGCCGGCGTTGAGAAAGGCGCCGTCCACCACCGTGCGCGTCGTCACAAGACGAAGACCCAGATTGCCCGAGAACGGGGCGCCGCCCGCCTCTCCTTTGAAGTCCGTTCGTGCATAAAGAGCCCCGACCCGCTCCCCGACGCGATAGGAGTTCTGCAGATCAGCCCCCGTGGGAGCCAGCGCGTCGGGCCCGACCGCCAGTTCCTCGCTTTCCCTGGGGATTCGAAAGGCCTGCTGAAAGCGGTCGAAGTCGGCGGCGATCCAGGACCCCGGATGCCGTTCGATCAGGGAATCGAACACGTCGTCGGCCACGCGGAACCCGAGAAAATCGGGGGTGACCACGGCGCCCGGCCGAAGCGCGGCCTCGCGGTCGCGTCTCTGGTAATCGCGGGACCGGTCGCTGATCTGTGCGCCGAAGGCGATTTCGGTCAGGACCGTCCTGCCCAGATCGACGGACACAGGACGCCGCAGATCGAGGAGGCCCGTCAGGTCCTCGTCGACGGATTCGATGGCGCGCACGCCCAGACGCTTGAAGGCGAAACTCGCGGGGTCGGTCAGGTCCAGATCGGTCGCAAGCAGGGCCGCCTCGCGGTCGCTCGCCGCTCTGCTGACGTCGAATGCGTAGGACGGGGTTCCGATGGCCCGAGAAGATATCCGCTCCAGCGGCGTATCCAGCCTGGACCGCGCGCGCGACAGGCTGAAGCGCGGCGTCAGGCTCCAGTTGCCCAGCACCAGGTCCGCCAGGGCCGACACCACGATGTTCAGGTGGGCCTGTTCCGAAAACTCCGTGTTGTTGTCGATCGTGCCCGCCTGGATGGAAGCGGCCGTCACCACCCCGTCCGTGATAGAGGCCTTGGCGCCGGGCGTCTCCAGCAGCGCCCCGACCCCATAGGCGATCCGGTCCTCGCGAATGGTGTTGTCGAAGGTGGAGACGAGGCTGTCGAACCGCAGCCTGAGCGAAGGGGAGGCCCGCCACTCTCCACCTAGGAAGAGGCTACGCCTCAGCCGATCCTCGTGCTCGACCGTCGTCCTCACATCGCTGGGGGCGACCGCCGGCTGCCCCTCGACGACGACCGGCGTATAGCGTCCCACCTGAAAACGGTCGTAGAGGACCGACCGCCCCTCCTGGGACAGGCCGCCGACCAAACCCCATGCGCCGCCTTCGGACACGAACCGGCCCGCGAGGGAGACGTCTGTTTCCGGCCGGCCCGTTCGCGCCTCGACGGAGGCGCCCGCCCTGAGGCTCAGGAAAGGATCGCCGTCCAGTCCGCCGATCGTCTCGATGTCGATGTTGGAGCCGATCCCGCCCTCGATCAGATCGGGCGTCGTCGACTTGGTCAGTTGCGCCCCCGCCAGGAGATCGGCCGACAGGGCGCGGAACCGGAACTGCCGACCGCTCTGGGTCGAGTTGCGGATGTTCTCGTTGAAGGCGACCGGCGCTCCGTTCAGGGTCACCGACTGGAACAGCGGCCCCAGCCCCCGGACGCTGACGAACTGCCCCTCGCCCACCTCGCGTTCGATGGCCACGCCGGGGACCCGCTGCAAGGCCTCGGCCAGATTCGCGGCCGGAAGTTCGCCGATCCGGGTCGCGGACGCGCTGTCCAGGATGACGTCCGCCGCCGCCTTGCGTCGCAAGGATTCCTCGATCTGCTCCGACAGCCGCCCCACGACCGTGATCGACTCCAGCTCTGCGGTGGGAACGGCCGGGATCTCGGCGGGCTTTTGGGCTTCCATCCAGACCCGCAGGCCCCGGTCGCCGATGAAACGGTGCCGCAAGCCGGTGCCTTGGAGCATCTGGTCTGCCGCGGCGCGCCAGGACATTTGCCCGCGAACCGCTCGCGTGCGCCGCGCCTCGCCCGTGGGCGTCAGAAAGGCCAGGTCACAGCCCGCCGAAACACAGAGCTGCACCAGGGCGCGACGCGCGTCCTGGGCGGGGATGTCGAAAACCTGCGCCCGCTCCTGCGCCCGGGCGGCCGGGGCCCAGCCGCCGAGGGCGACGATCGCCAGAGCGGCGGCGGCGACGCCTCCCCGTAGCGCATCGAACGGCGTCGATCGTGCGGGCGGTTTCAAGCGAACGGCGCCTTGAGACAGGATAGCGAACAACGAAGACGCAACGCTTAGCGCGCTTGCGTGACAGCTCTGCGATAGACCTATTCGGCGCGGATCAGGACCCGGCCGTCTTCGCCAAGTTCGATCGAGATCGGCAACAGGGCGTCCAGCCGGTCGATCAGTTTCGCCTCGTCCGTCAGGGGCAAAACCGCCGTCACGCGCATCTCGGCGAGGGCGGGGTCGGCGATCACCAGAGGCGCGCCTGCGTAGCGCCCCGCCTCTTCGACCACGACCGACAGGGGCGCATCGTGGAAGACCAGTCTGCGCTCGCGCCAGGCGGTGGCCGCCTCGACGTCGACCCGACGAAGGCTGATGCGGTTGACGCCCCGTTTGAAAACGGCCTGCTGCCCCGGCGCCAGGGCGACGGCGCGCTCCATCGCACGCGCGCGGCCGACGTCCGTCCGCCCTACGGCGACCCGACCCTCCAGCAGAGACACCTCCGCCTGACCCTTCCTCAGCGCCGCCGCGAACCGCGTCCCCGTCACGATGACGTAGCGATCCTCGACAGAGACCTGGAAGGGTCGTTCGACATTGTGGGCGACGTCGAAATAGGCGGCGCCCTGCATCAGGGTCACGCGGCGGGCGTCGCGGCCATAGGCGACCTGGATCCGCGTGTCGGAATCCAGGGTGACGCGCGACCCGTCTTCCAGCGTCACATCCGTGATCTCGCCCGGCGCGCTGGCGTAAACACGACCGGCCGCGACGGCGGGCTCCTGCCCCGCGCCGGGCAGGACCAGAGCGACGGCGGCCACCGCCGCCACCGCGCCTGTCGCCAGGCCGCCGGCGATCAGCATACGTCTCTGGGACACGACATTCCGTCGCCCCCGAAGACGCGCCAGATCGGCCGCAAAGACATCGCCCAACGGCGACAGTTCCGCCACCCCCCTCTTCGCGGCCTCGTACTGGTCCAGATGAGCCTCGTCCGCCTCCAGCCATTCGAGGAAGGCCGCCTGGTCGCGTGCGGAGACGTCCGGCCGTCGCATGCGCGCCAGCCAGGCTTCGGCGGTCAGCGGCCGACGATCAAACAGGGATGTCAGGCGCTGGATCATGCGCAAACAGAACGCTCCGGGACGCGGCGGGGGGATGGGGCGCCGACGCCTTCAAGACTCACAACGACAGTTTCAGCGAACCCCTCAGCCATCGCGTGAAATCTTCAGCTGACGGAGAGCTTCGGCAATGTGTTTTTCGACCATGCTGACCGACACGCCCAGACGTTTGGCGATCTGGACGTAGGTCTGGTCCTCGAACCGGTGCAATAGAAAGGCGTCTCGGGTTCGCGGCGGCAGGGCGCGGATGACGCGGGCGGCCGCAGCCAGATTCTCTCGGCCGATCAGCTGCTGGTCGGCGGCAGGCGCCTCGCTCGCCACGGCGCGCGGCGAAGCGTCGAGGGCGTGGATGTCGTCCGTGCCCCGAACCCCCGTCCGACCAGCGGCCTTCCACCGATCCGCCTGAAGGTTTCGGGCGATGACGAACAACAGGGGGCGGGCGTCCGGCCCCGTCAGATCGTGGCCCGCGCGGTGGAAACGCGTGAAGGCTTCCTGGGCCACGTCCTCCGCGTCCTCGGCCGACAGGCCGCGGCGCTGGACATAGGCCATGAGATCGCGCCGCAGGCCGGCGAAGACCTGATCAAGCGACATGGTCGCCCCGCTCACCTGGACACTCAGACGCGACTAAGCGAAGACGCCCCCTCCTCGCGGAAGGGGCGTCGCGCCGGCCTCTGTCCCGCCGGGTTGGGCCGGGGAAGGCGAAGGACGACGTCGGTCGCCCCCCGCTTTCGACATGAGGTTCGCTTGTGGGAATGGATCAGAACTCCATCCGCAGGCCGAAGTTGATACGGCGTCCCGACTTTTCGTACATGGTCGGGAAGGAGGGATCCATCGTGTATCCCTTGGTCGCCTCGTCCGTGACGTTGATGCCTTCCACATTGAGCTGGAGGCTGTCGGTCACGCGATAGCTGGCCGACAGATCGACCTGGCCATAGCCCTCGCGCGTGATCGGGTACATCTCATAGCCGATGGCTTCGACATACTCGTCCTTGTAGTTGTAGGAGGCGCGGGCCTGCAGCTTGTCGTTCTCGTAGAACAGGGTGACGTTGTAGGTGTTGTCGGCCAGACCAATGGGCGGCGTCGGGATGTCCAGGGTCGACGAGCCGGTCAGCGAGCTGTCCAGCACCGTGTAGTTGGCGTTGATCCCGAAGCCTTCCAGCGGTGAGAAGAACTGGCCGAAGGGCACGACGGCGACCAGCTCCACGCCGCTGACCTCGTAGGAGCCGGGCTCGTTGATCGGCTGATAGACGTCGAAGGTGTAGACGCCGTCGATCGAGCCGTTGGCGTTGTACTTGGTGACGTTCGGCACCGTGCCCGTCAGGGCCTGACGCACCACGCCCTCGATCTCCTTCCAGAAGTAGGAGACCGCCAGCAGGCCGCCGTCGCCCAGATACTGTTCCAGACCGGCTTCCCACTGTTTGGCGTAGGTCGGCTTCAGGTTGGGGTTGCCGTCGGTGAAGCGGAACGAGTTCCAGCTGGCCGTGCGCTTGTAGGCCAGGTCCGTCAGGGCCGGACGGATCAGGGTCTCGGATGCTGCGGCGCGGAAGATCAGGCTGTCGGTCAGGTCGGCAGTGATGTTCAGGCTGGGCAGGACCTTGTCGTAGCTGCCGTCGCTGGACACCGGCTCCGGCGTATAGGTGGTGCCGCCGGTCGGCGTTTGAATCTGGTGATAGCCCGAAGAGGTGATCGAGGTGTCGATGTAGCGGGCGCCGCCGTTGACGGCGACCGGCACCGGTCCCAGGTCGAACTCCAGGTCAGCCATGGCGTAGGCGGCCAGAACCTCTTCCGTCACCTCGTAGTAGTCGCCGACGTTGAAGGGAGTGAAGAAGCCGTCATAGCGGAAGGTGCGACGGGCGTAGTCGTTCGAGACCTGGCTCCAGTTCAGGTCGCGGATGCTGTAGTCGCCGCCGGGCACCAGATCGCCGATCGGCGTCAGTTCGCTCTGCGACATCGGGCGCCCCACATAGTCGACCTTGCCTGCGCCGGAGCCCTGGATGTTCAGCGAACCGTACTGACGCTCCTTGGACTTGTCCGTGTAGCGCGCGCCGACCTGGACGCTCTTCAGCGCCGGGAAGAAGCTGAAGTCGAGGTAATGGGTGAAGTCGATCTGGGCGGCGTACTTGTCGTCGTTGATCTCTTCGTAGGTGGTCTCATACGCCTCGAACAGATAGCGCGAGGGCGAGTTGTACATGTCGATCGAGGCCGGGTTGGCGCTCTGGATCGTCTCGCCGCCTTCGGCCGTCCAGCGCGTCCGCGACGGCGCATAGGCCACGTGCTTCAGGTTGGCGTAGTCCAGGGTCTTCTCGGCGCCGGAATAGCCGGCGATGGCGTGCAGTTTCCAGCTGTCCCCGCTCCAGTTCAGTTCGGTTCCAAACTGCTGGTAGTCGGTTTCGTTGATGCGCTCCTTGCTGAGCATCTCGTGCTGGGTCGCGGTGTAGGAGACGTCGCGCAGCACCACCATGCCGTAGTCGGCCAGGGTTGTGGCGTCATATTCGTGGATCGTCTCCAGGGTCGAGCGGCTGGAGGCCGAATAGGCCGCCGCATCATACTCGTCCTCGGTCGTGTCGTAGCTGCCGATCATGGCGTCGAAGGCCAGGCTGAAGTTCGACGACGGGCGATACTGCAGAGAGACGGTGCCGCCCCACTGATCCTGGGTGTTCAGATAGGCGCGGTCGCCGACCTTGTCCTGGAAGATGATCCGGTTGGTGACATTGGTGTCGGACCGGTTCGGAATGGCGATGCCGGCGTCTCGCAGCAGAACCGCCGCCGCCTGGGTCCCCCGGGCGCCGGTCGAGGTCGCCAGGAAGCGCGACATCGGGCGGAAGTTGATGCCCGATTCCGAGTCGGTGCGGTTGGTGCGGCGGGCCGTCGAGAAGGACACCAGGGCCCCGAAGTCGCCCCAGGTGTCGCTGGCCAGGAAGGCGATCTTGGGATCGATCTCTTCGGAGATGGAGTTGTAGGCGCCCTCCACCGAACCGACGACCCGGCGACCGGCGTAATCGAACGGACGGGCGGTCGAGATATTGACCGAACCGGCGATGCCGCCTTCTTCATCGGCGGCGCGCGGCGACTTCTGGACCGTCACCTGCTGGATGATTTCCGAGGCGAAGATGTCGAACTCGACGTCACGACCGCCGCTGCCCGAGGCGGTGGCCAGGCCGTTGATGCTGACGAAGGTGAAATCGCTGGGCAGGCCGCGCACGTTGACGCGCTGGCCCAGGCCGCGGTTGCGTTCGATGGTGACACCTGGGATGCGCTGCAGCGCCTCGGCTAGGTTCTGTTCGGGGAAGTTGGCGACGTCGGTGGCGACGATGGAGTCCGAGAAGCCGACCGTCTTGCGCTTGATGTCGACCGCCTCTTCAAGGCTGCGGCGATAGGAGCCGGTGACGACGATCTCGTCCAGAGTGGCTGTGGCCTGGCTCGCGACGGCGGCCGGTTCGGCGGTCTGCGCCAAGGCGACGAACGGCGTTGCAGCGACCACGGCGAAGGCCGTCGTGCCCAGAATTCGGTTCTTCATGTGAGTAGCCCCCAGTGAGTTCTAGGCGCTTCAACGACGGGCTCTCAGGCCCCCTCAATGTGTGACAGGCCTTTTCATTCAAACTTCACGGCCCTGTCGCGTTCGACCTTCTCACACAAGCAAAACGGCCCGCAGGCGCAACCTGCGGGCCGTCGTCCGATTCTGGCGAAGGGACGAGTTCAGCCGCCGAAACTGCGCCCCCCGCCGCCGAAGCCGCCGCGCGAGACGACCGTGGTCCGGCTCTGTACCCGCGTCGGCGCCTGCTTCACGACATCTCCGTTGTCGCGCGTCGTCACCATCCGACCGGTCCGGTAGTCGCGATAGGCATAGCCGCCGCCGTATCCGTTCACATAGCGGTCCTCGCGATCCCGATACAGCGGACCCCCGCCATAGTATCGCCCGCCGTCCAGCATCTGGCCGATGACGAAGCCGGCCAGCAGCGGGGTGAAGAAGGATCCCCCGCCCTGATTGTTCGGCTGGCACTGCGATGGGCCCCATTGGCCCTCGCACTCCTCGCGCGTGGCGTAGCGTGGAGCAGTCCGCGCCGCATCCTCCTGCGCCTTGGCCAGGGCAGCGTCGCACTGGGCGTCGGGTATGACGTCGGCGGTCCGACACTCATCCAGCGAGGCATAGACCAGCGCCGGCTCGGCCTCGGCCCGCGGGGCTGGAACGTCCGGAGAATCGCAGGCCGCCAGCGTAAAGCCGGCCGTGGCCATCAGGCTTCCGATGTGCAGGACACGCGACCGCTTCAGCCGTCGCATCGTCCTTGTCTGGGGCAGATCGCCCGATCCATTGTTGTGGTCGGTCATGGCGGTCACGAGGTCATGCAGGCGGCGTTTAGCAGGCCGACACAGATCGAGATGGAGGCCAGATAGACAGCCGCCGCGATCTCGCCCGCCTCGATCCGGGCCACCAGATTGCGGAAGGCCAGGCGGCTGATGGTGACGAAGACCACGATCTGGATCACCCCGGCCAGCAGGGCCCAGGCGGCGAACTCGGCCAGGCTGACCGTATGGGACAGGGCCGAGGCCAGCGGCAGGACATAGCCGATCAGGGCGCCACCCAACGCAATGGCGGCGGCCGTATTGCCCTGCCGGATCAGCGTATGCTCGTGGTACGGCGTGACCCACTGGTAGAGCAGCTTGAACGCCAGGGTGAAGCCGCCCGCTACGGCGAAGGCGATCAGAAAGGCGATCGCACCTTGCTGAAACAGGAACCAGTCGAACATTCGGTCTTCCCCTCTTTAAACACGCCCTCAGGCGCGGAACTCGGCCATTTCCAGCGGAATGCCGATCATGATCTCATGCGTCGTCTCGCCGCCCTCGGGCTGCTGCTCCAGGGCGATCATCAGTTCGCGCCCGCCCGCCAGCTCCCGCGCATACAGCATACAGGTCTGGAAGATCCTGGCGTAGGGCTTGGTCGCGGTCCGGTCGTCCCAGACGGTCTCCCACAGGGTGACCGGCGGCTGGATCGCGTCGCTCTCGGAGAACCAGAACCGCGGATAGTCGGGCAGGTCCTCGGCCGCCCCGTGGAAGACCGGCGCCGACAGCCGGTCGCGCCAGACCCGCCGTTCCCGCTCTCCCGGCGGATAGGCCGAGGTCCAGGGCACGAACAGGCTGAAATCATAGTTCTCCAGCCCCGCCTCGTCGTCACTCATGGCCTGAAGCATGACGTGGTCGTCGGTGTAGAAGCGATGGACGAACTGGCCGCTTTCCAGACTGATCAGCCCCTGAGCCGAGATGTCGAGCACGTCGCGATCCAGTGCGAAACGGGTCTCTTCGCCCAGCCGCCGCCAGGCCAACGGGTCCAGCGACACGGTCCGACCCACGGTGATGTTGCGCACCGCCGCCAGCTTCGATGCGGGCTCAGCCTTGTTCGACGATCCGAAGAGTTTCTTGAACATGGCGACTATCTAGGCCCCATGGACGCCAAGGGCGAGCCTCGGACGCAAGAGCGACGGAACGAAGCGGTTCATACGCGCAACCTCTGCCCGATCTTGCATCATGTCAAGCGTTCATGTTACACGTTTCATGTAACGCCATGCCCAGCCGCACCCCGCACTCTTCCGCCGCCAACGACCGCATTCGCGCGTGGCGACAGGCGCGCCGGGAAGCGGGCCTCGTCAAGCTGGAGCTCTGGGTGCCGGAGGCCGCGCGCGACGACGTCAAGGCCGCCGTCCGCGCCATCGTCACGGACTCCACCCGCGGCCCGGAGCTTGCCGGGCGCCGCCGGATCCCCACTTCTGACCCCATCACCCCTGGAGACGACCACCCTATGGACGCCGTGATCGAAACCCCCTGGACCGTGCCCGCCATCAAGGCGGCGCTGGACCAGTCCCCCCTGGTGCGCGAGGGCGAAATGACCCTGCGCGTGCTGGAGGGGGCGGACCCCGTACTGCTGGCCACCATGCATGAATACGGCGACCTGCCGGTCTATCTCAGCGTCGGGGGCGCCCAGATCGTCTGTTCGGTCCTGCTGTGGCCGGTGTCGGAACAGACCGATCGCCATGCCTTCAACGAGTTTCTCCTGAAGGCCCAGCGGGTGGTGCCCCTGTCGAACTTCGCCATCACCAACGTCGGCGGCGAGGACGTGTATGAGTTGATGGGCGAGCTGTCGTGCAAGACGACGCTCCAGACCATACTGATCGAACTGCGCACCCTGGCCGAGAATGCGATCGACGCCACCGAACTGCGCGAAACCTTCGGCGCCGAAGCCGCCTGATCCGAAAGACCCGACCATGTCCATGCTCAGAAAACTCTCCGCCCTGTTCCGCGGCACGGCCCATGATGCGGCCCAGGGCGTCGTCGACGCCAACGCCCTGAAGATTCTCGATCAGGAAATCCGCGACGCCGACAACGCCCAGGGCAAGGCGCGCGACGACCTGGCCGGCCTGGTGGCGCGTCGCCGCATGGCCGAAAACGAGATGGCCAGCTTCCGCGACCAGATCGCCAAGTACGAAAGCTCGGCCCGCACCGCCCTGGCCCAGGGCAAGACCGACCTGGCCCGCGAGGTCGCCGCCCGCATCGCCGAGCTGGAGGTCGAGATCACCAGCCGCAGCCCGTTGATCGAGGACATGAAGACGGCCGAGACGCGTCTGCGCACGGCCATCGCCGCCACCGACCAGAAGATCGAGACGCTCCGTCGCGAGATCGACATCGTCAAGGTCAATGACTCAGTCCAGCGAGCCCAGACCTCGGTCGCCCTGAACTCGGCCGGCGCCCATTCGCGCATCGGCTCGGCGGCGGACAGCCTGCAACGGATCAAGCAGCGCCAGGCCATCCAGGAAGAAAAGCTGAACGCCAGCCAGGCCCTGGAAGATCGCCGCACCGGCGCCGATCTGGACGCCAAGCTGCGCGAGGCCGGCATCCTGCCCGGTCATTCGTCGGCCGACGATGTCCTGGCCCGCCTCAGCCAGCCGGAAGTGACCGTGGTCACCCCCCGCATCGGCCAGGCCACACCCGACAAGGACCCGGCCTGATCCATGGAGCGTCTGCGGTTCGATCCCCGCCCCGACTGGGAAGCCACGGCCGAGCGCCTGGGCTTCACCTGGCGCCACATCAACGGCGAGATCTACTGGGACGAGACGGCGGCCTACGCCTTCTCCATGGAAGAGGTCGAGGACGGGATCGAGGCGCCGACCGCCGAACTGCACGGCCTCTGCCTGGAGCTGGTGGAGGAGGCCGTCCAGTCCGAGCGGCTGATGGAGCAGTTGGATATCCCCGAGCCCATGCGGGACTATGTGGCCGCCAGCTGGACGCGCGGGGATCCGTCCCTCTACGGCCGCTTCGACTTCGCCTACGACGGCCGGGGTCCGGCCAAGCTTTACGAGTACAACGCCGACACCCCGACGAGCGTCTACGAGACGGCCGCCTTCCAGTGGCTGTGGCTGGAGGATCAGATCCGGGCCGGCGTCCTGCCCGCCGACGCCGACCAGTTCAACAGCCTCAGTGAAAAGCTGATCACGCGGTTCCGCACCATTTTCCCGAACGGCGGCTTCGTCCACTTCAGTTCCGACGCCGACTTTGTGGAAGACCGCCAGACGGTGCGCTTCCTCGAAGACCTGGCCCAGCAGGCCGGGCTTGAGCCCCAGTTCGTCGCCATCGACCAGATCGGCCTGAACGCCGACGGCCGGTTCGTCGATCACGAGAACTGGATCATCCAGGCGATGTTCAAGCTGTATCCCTGGGAGCAGATGCTGCGCGACGACTACGCCGCCCCCCTGCCGACCGCCGATGTCCGGGTGCTTGAACCCGCCTGGAAGAGCATCCTGTCCAACAAGGCCATCCTGCCCCTGCTTTGGGAACGCCACAAAGGCCACCCCAATCTGCTGGAGGCCTATTTCGAGGGCGATCCGGCGCAGGCTGCTCTCGGGAATTCCTACGTCCGCAAGCCCCTGTTCTCGCGCGAGGGCGCCAATGTCGAACTGATCGACCGGGGCGTCAGCGCGGAAGCAGTCGTGGACGGCGGCTACGGCCAGGGCGGTTTCATCCGTCAGGCCCTGCACGACACCCCCCGGTTCGACGACGCCCATGTCATCGTCGGCTCCTGGGTGGTCGGCGACGAGCCGGCGGGCATGAGCCTGCGCGAGGACGCGGGCCGGATCACCCGCGACACCTCACGCTTTGTCCCGCACTTCATCCGTGACTGAGGCTCAATCGAAAACAGCGATCGGCCCGCGCAACCACTCTCAGACCCACGCCTGGATGGCAGCTGCTGATGATCGAAACTGAGACAAGCCGAGCCAAAAGACTGAAGGCGGCGACGCAAGGCGTGCATCAGGGCCTGGACGAAGCCGTCATGGCCGCCCGCCCCTTCGAAAGTCGCGCGCGATATGCGGAGTTTCTGCGAATTCAGCAGATATTCCATCGCGACGTGGCGGCCCTCTATAAGAACGAGGCTCTGACGGCCCTGATCCCGGATCTGGCCGCGCGGCGAAGGTATGACGCGGTGATCGCAGACCTTGGCGACCTGGAGGCCGAACCCGGCGTCGAGTCTGACAGACCCGTATTTGAGGATCAGATCGCCGACATTCCCACCGCGCTGGGCTGGCTTTACGTGGCGGAAGGATCGAATTTGGGCGCGGCGTTTTTGCTGAAGGCGGCGGCCGGCCTGGGCTTGTCAGAGGCGTTCGGCGCCCGGCATCTGGCCGCCTCTCCGGACGGTCGCGCCAACCAGTGGCGCAGCTTCACCGCCGCCCTGGACGCGGCGGAGATGACGCAGGCTCAAGAGGATCGGGCAACGGCCGGCGCCACAGCCGCCTTCGCCCGCGTGCGCGCCCTGGTGGAGGCGCACCTCGGACCGGATCAGTCGGCGGCGGCCTGAACCCCGCCGACCGTCTCCGCCTTATTGCGGCGCGACCCGCCAGACGGTGTTCGACAGATCGTCGGCGATCAGCAGGATGCGACGTTGAGGGTCGAAGGTGACGCCGACCGGCCGTCCCCTCGCCTTGCCGTCCTTGATGAAGCCCGTAGCGAAATCGACGGGCTGTCCCGCCGGACGACCGGCGTTGAACGGCACCCAGCTCACCTTATAGCCGGACAGGTCCTGGCGGTTCCAACTGCCGTGCTCGCCGATGAAGGCGCCCTGGCTGAAGGCGCCGCCGAAACCACCGTTGGTGGCGAAGCTCAGGCCAAGGGCCGCGACATGGGAGCCCAGGGCGTAGTCGGGCTTGACCGCCTCGGCCACCTTGTCCGGCCGCTGCGGATGGGCGCGCGGATCGACGTTCTGCCCCCAATAGCTGTAGGGCCAGCCGTAGAAGGCGCCGGGCCGCACCGAGGTCAGATAGTCGGGAGCCAGTTGCGGGCCCAATTCGTCGCGCTCATTGACCACGGCCCAGAGAGCGCTGGTGGTCGGCTCAATCGCCAGGGCCGTCGGATTGCGGATGCCGCTGGCGAGGATGCGGTGGGCGCCGGTCTGCCGGTCGATTGCCCAGACCACGGCGCGGTCCTGCTCCACCGCCATGCCGCGCTCGCCGACATTGCTGTTGGATCCGATGCCGACGTAAAGGGTCTGGCCGTCGGCGCTGGAGGTCAGTGACTTGGTCCAATGGTGGTTGATGGCCGAGGGAAGCTCGGTCAGGACCGCGCCGGGCGCTGTGATCCGCGTCTGTCCAGGCTGATAGGGAAAGCGCAGCAGGGCGCCCTGCTCGGCCACGTAGAGGGCGCCGTCCACGAAGGCCAGGCCGTAGGGCGCGTCCAGATTGTCGATGAAGGTCGTGCGGAGTTCGGCCTGTCCGTCTGCGTCGGCGTCGCGCAGCAGGGTGATCCGATCCCCGCCCTTCACGCTGCTCTTGCCCTTGGCCTTGATGAGGCCGGCGATGACGTCCTTGGGACGCAGCTTGGGCGCATGGCCGCCCGACCCTTCCGCCACCAGAATGTCCCCGTTCGGCAGAACAAGAATCTGGCGCGGAATCTTCAGGTCGGTCGCCAGGGGCGTGATGGCGAAGCCAGCGGGCACGGCGGGCCGGTCGCCGTTCCAGCCCACCGGCTCGGCGATCTTCATCGGTGGAACCAGGGTCTGGTTCTGGGCCGGTAGATCGGGATTGGGACCGGTCTGTCTGAGGTTGGGATCACTGCGGCTGCAAGCCGTCAGGGCCAGGAGCACGGCGGTCGCGCCGAGAAGGTGTCTGATCATCGTGCAATCCCCCGAACCGGCGCGGCGCTATAGGCGAACCACCCTGCGACAAGGACGAAGAGGGTGGACAGGACAGACAGGGTCAGGCCCAGGGTCCCGACCGAGCTCCATGCGTCCTGGCTGTGCTTGAAGGCGTTGATCAGGCCGCAAAGCCAAGCCAAGGCCAGGGCGACCACATAGATCAGGGTCGCCAGCCGCTGAGGGGTGCGCCAGGCCAGGACCAGCTGGACGATCGCCCACAGTCCTGCGACGCCGCCGAACACCAAGGCGCCGACGATCAGCCAGGCCGAAAAATTCGACCACTGCATCTCAGCGGTCCGCAGATAGGCGATGTCGCTGATCAGGGCCGAGGTGAACAGGGCGATCGGAAAACACAACAGTATGGCGTGGAGTGGATTGTGGGCGGGGCGCTCCGACCCTGTGGCGGCGATCATCGACCTTCAATCTCCTCGTCCGGCCTTCGTCTGTCCGAGCCCAATCCTCCATTGCGGGATTTGGTTTCATCAGATCATCGGGGGAGCGCGGGCCTTGGCGGAAATGCTGTCGCCGGCGCCATCATCTCCGCTACACAATCCGAGATTAAGCCGCGCTCGGTCCGCGACGCTTCGTCGCTGAAGACAGGGCCGTCTTCCCCGAACCTCGCGCCGCGCACTCGACAGCTCATCATCGAGACTTCATTGAAACCTATGCCTCCAGTCCAAGCGCCCAGCCGGGCCGCCGACGCCCTTCAGATCATCGAGGCCGCCATCGCCCAGGCGGCGGCCAACGGGCTCGACAGCCTGACGATGCGGGACCTCGCCCACGCCGTCGGCAAGAGCACGACGGTCATCGTCAACCTCTTCGGATCGAAGGCCGGGCTGATCCAGGCGGTGGGAGAAGAGGCGCTGCGGCAGGACACGGCGTTTCACACCGCCTTCTTCGGCCCCGTCGTCGGCCTGCCGCCCAGCCGAGACGCTCTGCTGGCCTTGTTGCGGCACTATCTGCGCCTGCGCGCTTCCGAAAGCGCCGGTTTCGCGCGGATCTGGGAGGCGCTGTTGATCGACGGAGACGCCTGCGCGGAGCGTCGCGATCTCATTCGACGCTGGGCCGCGATGCGGGAAACGGCGTGGGCCGACTATCTGGCGGCTGATCCCCGGTTGGTCGACTTCGCCTCCATCATCGTGGCCTGGACCACGATGGAGCAGTTCTACGCCGGAGCCCTGGGCGAACGCGCAGACTATGAGGTGATCGCGTCCGAAGGTCTCGGCGGCCTCGTCGATCGCGCCTTCGGCGAGACCGAAAGGCCGGCGGCGGCGACCCTATGGCACAGGGAAACCCTGATCATACCCCAGGCGCCGGCGGCCGGACTGGAACCGGACTCGATGAAGCTTAAGCTTCTGCATATCGCGGCGGATCAGATACTGGAGCGGGGTCTGGGGGCCCTGACCAACCGGTCCGTCAGCGCCGTGGCGGGAACATCGACCTCAACCATCGCCTATCACTGGCCCGACATGCGCCGCTTCGTCCTGGACGCGGTCTGGCACAGCGTCTTCCGCGACATGCCGCTGTATCTGGCCGGTCAGCGTCCAGAAGGCGACCCGGCGTCGGCGGACCTGGAGCGTTGGGCGCGGCTGATGGCGCCGACAGTCGCCATCGCACCCCAGTCAGAGGGCTTCTACGTCCGATACGCCAGGCTGATCGCGGGCGTGTGCATGGAGGCGCGGCGCGACCCCGCGCTGCGTGACCTGGCCATGTTGCTGCGCGGTCCCGAAGGCGGTGGCACCTATTACAATCAGGCCGGGGTCTGGCCTGCCGACTTCGATCTCAATCGGCTGGCGGCGACGCGGTTCGCCCTCTGGATCAAGGCCGCCGCCCTGACCGCTCGGGCGAGCGGAGCGCCCCTCGATGAGGCGGCGCTCAAGGCGGCCGCAACCCGGCTGGTTGCGCGCCGCACGTGACAGAACACACGTTATCGTCGTGCGCACTCAGCCCTAACTACGGCTGACAAGAACAGTTCTAACAAGCTTCATAAAAGCATTGCGCGCGCAATCTAATGCCGCATCGTTGTCGAACATCTGTTTTTCCGCGCGACGATGCGGCCGGACTTCTCCCCAGGGTCAGGGCCCGCTTCGATCAGGAGGCGATCAAACGGCTGTTCGACGACCTTCAGCAACACATCGACACGCGAGGGTGGGGGCCCCGCGCGTCGCCCGATGGATGGTCAACATGCAACGTCTTCTTCTCGGCGCCTCGGTCGCCGTCCTCACGGCGGCGGCCCTGCCCGCCTCCGCCCAAACCCAAACCGCCTCTCAAACGGCTTCGGTCGATGACGTCATCGTCACGGCCCAGCGTCGCTCCGAATCGTCGCAGAAGGTCGCCGTGGCCCTGACCGTGGTGTCCGGCGAAACGCTGGACGACCGCAACATCCAGACCGTGAACGATCTGGAGAACACCGTGCCCAGCCTGGAGGTGGACAGCCAGCTGGGCGGCAGCCAGCCCCAGTTCCGCATCCGCGGCGTCGGCCTCACCGACTACGCCGCCAACAACACCTCGACCGTCGGCATCTATGTGGACGAAGTCGCTTATCCCTACGGCGTGATGACCCAGGGTCTGCTGTACGACATCGCCCGCATCGAGGTGCTGCGCGGCCCACAGGGCACGCTCTACGGCCGCAACACGACGGGCGGCGCGGTCAGCGTCATCACCAACGCCCCGACCGATCACGTCGCCGCAGGTCTGAACCTTAGCTACGGCAGCTATGATGCGGCCAAGATGGAAGCCTATGTCTCCGGCCCCGTCGTCGATACCCTGACCGCCCGCCTTTCGGTCGCGGCTGAATCGGGCGGAGCCTGGCAGTACAATCGCGACACCGGCGAGAGCCTGGGCGACAAGGACACCAAGGCCGCGCGCCTGCGCCTGACCTGGCGTCCATCGGCCCAGACCGACGTCGATCTGAACCTGCACTACAGCCGCGACGAGTCGGACGGGCGGGGCCTGCGTCTGATCACCACCCCCTTCACCGCCGGCGGCGGGCGGGTCTATCCGATCGACACCGATCACCGCATCACCGGCTGGGGCATCTCGCCCTATTTCGCCCAGTTGATCGGCGCCTCGCCCAACGCCAAGCCCTTCCGGGACAATGAGGGCAAGGGCGTCAGCCTGCGACTGAACCAGGATCTGAACTGGGCCACCCTTACCGCCATCGCCAGCTACGAGACGTTCGACCGCAACGAGTTCAACGACTGGGACGCCACGGCGTCGAACGAGGCGGGCACCTTCTTCTTCAACGACATCGACACCTCGTCCCAGGAGGTCCGCCTGGCCTCGCCGGCCGGTGGTCGGGTCCAGTGGCTGGCCGGCGTTTATCACGCCAATGAATCCGTGGACGGCGGCTTCTATTCGGACTTCTCCGAAGCCAAGAGCCTGGCCTTCTGGATGAGCACCACCTACGGCCAGAAGGTCGAGACCACCGGCGTATTCGGCAATGTGGACTATCGCCTGACCGACCGCCTGACCCTGGTCGGCGGCCTGCGCTATGAGGATGAAACCCGCGAACTGAACAACTTCAAGACCGAGGTCCTGGCCCCCACCCCGTCCGTCCGGGCCACCACCTCCAAGTCGCAAGAGATGGGCGAGTGGACCGGCAAACTGGGCGTCGAATACACCCTCAGCGACGACATACTGACCTACGCCAATGTTTCGCGTGGCGTGAAGTCGGGCGGTTTCACCACTTACAACAGCGGCCTGCCGGACCAGTTGGAACCCTTCAAGTTCGAGGAGCTGATCGCCTATGAGACCGGGCTGAAGTCCAGCTTCTTCCAGCGCAAGCTTCAGTTCAACGCCGCCGCCTTCTACTACGACTATCGCGATCAGCAGCTGCAGGGCATCCTCTACACCCGCACGGGCCGCGTGGGCCGTATGATCAACGTGCCCAAGTCCCACATCCAGGGCGCAGAGATCGAGGCCGTCTGGCGTCCCCTCCCCAATCTGACCGTCACCCAGGCCCTCGCCTACAAGTACGGCGAATACGACGAGTTCTTCTTCGTCAACAGCGCCGCCACCGAGGCGGCGCGCGACAAGGTGACGGGCGAGTACAACACCATCGTCTACAGCGACCGGGCGGGCGAACGCCTGCCCTTCCCCAAATGGGACTACAAGGGTTCGATCGCCTATGATTGGCGGATGGGCGACTGGGGCGTGGAGGCCCAGACCAACTACGCCTTCCGTGACGAGAAGTTCAGCACCTCGGCCAACTCGATCATCGACTCCTTCTGGCTGGTCAACGCCGGCCTGACGGTGCGGCCGATGGACGGGAACTACGCCCTGGGCGTCTATGTGAACAATCTGACGGACGACTATTCCGAGGAGTCGCGCAATCGCTTCATCTCGGCCTCGACCGGTTCGCCCAACCCGCCCCGCACCTGGGGCGTGCGCCTGAGCTATCGGTACTGACGCCTTGCGGGCTTCGGTGGGTCGGCCGAAGCCCGCCCTTCTTCGTTGGGAGAGACACGCCTTGCAATTCCCTTGGACACGTCTGCGCGGGACCGCCGCCGCCCTCGCCGCCTTGACTGCCTTGGCCGCTGGAGCCGTCATGGCCGAACCGGCGCCGCAGCGGTTCACCATCGCCGTCATTCCCGACACTCAGAACTACGTCGACTTCACCCATCAGCGCGCGGAGGGCTTCGCCTTCGACGCCCGCGACCTGATGGATCAGCAGCTTCAATTCGTCGCTGACAACTCTGTGTCGCGCGGCGGCGACATCGTCTTCGCGACCGCCGTGGGCGATGTCTGGCAGCACCCGATCATCGACATCGACCCGGACCATGCGGCCCGGGGCTTCCGCCCTCGCCCAGCGCCGGCAGGCGCGGGCGTCGCGGCCTGGGCGGACGGCGTGCGGAATGTCGAAATCCCGGCGGCCACCGCCGCCTACGACCGGATCGACGGCGTCCTGCCCTTCTCTGTCGTGTCAGGCAACCACGACTATGACGGCCAATGGTGGGACGAGCAGTGGCCCCAGGATCTGACGGCGCCGCCGGGCGACCTGCGTCGTCTGGGCATGATCCACATCGGCGGCCTGACCGCCTTCACCCAGGCTTTCGGCGCGACCTCGAAATATTTCAAGGACCGGCCCTGGTATGTGGCCTCTCATGACGACGGCGCCGACAGCGCCCAGGTCTTCGAGGCGGGCGGCTATCGCTTCCTGCACATCGGCCTGCAGATGGCGCCGTCCGACGCCAGCCTGAAATGGGCGGAGACGGTCATCCACGCCCACCCCGGCCTGCCGACCCTGATCACCACCCACGACTTCATCGACAAGACCGGCCAGCGCCGCGCCCATCCGGTGGTCGATCTGAACGCCCTCGATCCCTTCGACAACAGCGCCCAGGGCGTGTGGGACAAGCTGATCAGCCGCAATCCGCAGATCTTCATGGTGCTGAGCGGCCATCATAACGGCCAGGCCTTCCGTACCGACCTGAATCGACAGGGCGGCGCCGTCTATCAGCTTCTGTCCGACTATCAGGACCGCAATCAGACGGCGCTCGACACCGGGCTGGCGCCGGGCCGCGCGCCGGGGATCGGCGACGGCTGGCTGCGGCTGATGATCTTCGACATGGGCGGCGATGTCCCGACCGTGCGAGTCCGCACCTATTCGACCTATTATGGGGTCTATGCGTCCGACCAGGCCGAATACGCCCGTCGCTACAAGCCCAATGAACAGCCCCAGATGACGGACGACGGCTTTGTCGCCGCCGACGACTTCGTCATCCGCCTGGAAGATTTCCGCGCCCGCTTCGGCCCCGGCGCCCACGAGGCCGGGCGATGAACGGCCTGAACGATCGACTGTCGCGCCGCGCCCTGATCGGGGGGCTGGTGGCCGCGCCGGTCGTCCTCCGGTTCGGCCGGGCCCAGGCGGGCGCCGATCTTTTTTCCCTAGGCGTCGCCAGCGGCGACCCTTGGCCGGACGGCTTCGTTCTGTGGACCCGCCTGGCCGCCGATCCCATAGCGCCGGACGGCCTGGGCGGTCTGGGCGACCCGATGGAGCTTCTTTGGGAGGTCGCCGCCGACGAAGGTTTCAACCGCATCGTCGCTGTGGGCCGGACCACGGCCCAGCCCGCCGAGGCCCATTCGGTCCATGTCGAGGTCCAGGGCCTGCTTCCCGGCCGCCCCTATTGGTACCGTTTCACCGCCGCCGGTCAGCGCAGCCCCGTCGGCCTGGCGCGCACGGCGCCGGCGCCCCACGCCGAGGTGGATCGGCTGAAACTGGCCGTGGCCTCCTGTTCGAACTGGGAGGTCGGCTATTTCAGCGCCTATGGCCATATGGCCGACGAGGCGCCGGACCTGACCCTGTTCCTCGGCGACTATATCTATGAATACACCCGCACCGGCGCGCGAGCGGCCAATGTGGTGCGACACTACGGCTTTGAGGACGCCACCACCCTGGCCGGCTATCGCAACCGCTACGCCCTGCACCGCACCGATCCAGACCTTCAACGTCTTCACGCCGCCGCTCCCTGCCTGGTCACCTGGGACGACCATGAGGTGCTGAACAACTATTCCGGCGTCTGGCCGGACGAGGGCGGGCGGCCCGACGACTTCCTGCGCCGCCGCGCCGCCGGCTATCAGGCCTTCTATGAAGCCATGCCGATCCGCCGCACGCGGCTGGACCGCCGGCTTCAGATGCCCATTCACAAGCGCGTCCGCTACGGCCGTTTGGCCGAGTTCTTCATGCTGGACGGACGCCAGTATCGGTCGCGCGGGGCCTGCGTCGACGAAGGCGGGGCCAAGGGGCAGATCGTCCCCGACAGCCTCTGCCTGGACCGCGCCGACCCGTCACGCACCTTCCTGGGTTTCGAACAGGAACGCTGGCTGTACGACGGTCTGGCGGGCGGCGACGCGCGCTGGACCATCCTGGGCCAGGACCTTGTCATGGCCGGGCTGCGGTTCGAAAACCCCGATGGCGAGACCCGCTACTGGACCGACACCTGGGACGGCTTCCCCGCCGCCCGCGACCGCATGACCCAGGCCCTGCATCAGCTGAAGCCGCGCAATCCGGTGGTTCTGTCCGGCGACTACCACTCCTTCTGGACCAATGACGTCCTGCTGGACAGCCGCGACGAGACCTCGCCGGTGGTGGCGACCGAGTTTGTGGGCACCTCCATCACCTCCGGCGGCCCGCCCTATGAGGGGCTGATGGCGGCCATGCCGGCCAATCCGCACATCCGCTTCTTCGAAAGCCGCGTGCGCGGCTATATGGCGATGGACGTCACCCCGGAGCGGATGATCACCCGCTATCAGGCGATCAGCGACGTGCGCGATCCCAAGGCGTCGGTCTCCACCCTGAATCGCTGGGTCGTCGAGGACGGCCGCCCCGGGGCCCAGCCGGCCTGATCCCGTCCAGAGTTGATTTCATGATTCGAATCCTGTCCCTGCGCGGCCGCGCCGTCGCGGCGGCCCTGGCGCTCGCCCCGTTGATCGTGCTGGCCGGATGCGCCTCCAGCCCCTCTCCCGCCCCGACCTTCTGGAGCGGCTTCCGCGATCACCCGAAGGGGTATCTGACCGCAGGCGCGGCCCCTGACGCCTCCCGTTTCCTGCCGCCCCCGCCGGAGGCCGGGTCGCTGCGCGATCAGGATGACATCGACCGGTACCGCGCCACCCGCGCCTTGAAGGACACGCCCCGCTGGGATCAGGCCCGCGCCGACAATGAGATCGAGACGCCGACCGCCCCGCGCGTCTTCAATGAAGCCCTGGGCATCCGGTTCGAGCCCGCGCGCATGCCGACCCTGACCCGGCTCCTGGGCCGGATGCTGGGGGATCTGGAGACCATCCAGACCCCCGCCAAACGCGGCTTCTTCCGCCCTCGTCCCTTCGTCGCGGAACCGGCCGAAACCTGTTTCCCGCCCGAGCCCTGGCTGGCGAACAGCGGCTCCTACCCCTCCGGCCACGCCGCCCTGGGCTGGGCCTGGGCCCTGGTCCTGGCCGAAATGGCGCCGGACCGCGCCGACGCCGTCCTGGCCCGCGGCCTGGCCTATGGCGACAGCCGAATGATCTGCGGCGTCCACTACGCCAGCGACGTCGAGGCCGGCCGCCTGGTCGGCGCCGCCCTGGTCGCCGCCCTGAAGGCGAATCCCGCCTTCCAGGCCGACTTCAGCATAGCCCGCAATGAACTGAAGGCGGCGCGGGCCGGGGAAACAGAAACTAAAAACTTTCGCCGTTAACGGACGCCACGCATCTTTCCGCTTCCCGGTAGTCTGCGGCTGCCTGTCGCCCCACGTCCGAACACTCTATTGTAGACAAATAGCTTGGCAACTACCCGGTTTCGCGCATAGATTGAGCTGACGTCTGGCGATAGCCCGCAACACCCGCCTGTCGGAAATCCCGCTTAGCCGCAACTCAGCTACGCAGATTTCACGTTTTGGAGCCTCAACGGGTTCCTTGGCTGACGACCCCTCAAGAGAGGGTTTGTGGTTTGCTGGACGTGTGATTGAGGGAGGTGCCCATGGCTCACAAGTCACGCATCGGCCTTGGTCGCGAGATCGTCTCGTTGCTGACGGCAGTTCTTAAACTGTCGTTGGTGATCTACGAAATCGTGACCAAGGTCGTCAGCTATGCCCGTCGCCATTCCGAACTATCGATACTCGTACCGGCGTAAAGGTAAGCCGGTGTATGTGCCCACGAGTATCGGGCGCAGGATTGGCAACGAGATCAAGGAAGCTGTCGAAGAGACGTATGATTTCTCCCCGACATACTTCCACATGGCTTCGGGAGGCCACGTCGCGGCGATGCATCATCACCGCGACAGCGCTGTGTTCGCTAGAATCGATATTGCTCGATTTTTCTACAGCATATCGAGGCGCCGAGTGCAGAGCGCGATTGACCGCATTGGGCTGAAGACCTCTCGGTTCTACGCCCGATGGTCCACAGTGCGAAATCCCTATGGGGAGCCGGACTATGCGCTTCCATACGGCTTCGTCCAGTCGCCAATCCTGGCATCCCTTACAATCGCTACGTCAGCACTGGGCGAGCATTTGGAAGCCCTTCCCGAAGGCGTCCGAGCGAGCGTTTACATGGACGATATCGCTCTTTCGGGAGACAACCCCGAAGAGTTGGAAGCGGTGTTCCGCGACACTCTAGCCGTGCTGGAGCGGGAAGGCTTCTCCGTAAACGAGGACAAGCTGCGCTCGCCTGCACCTCTCATGGATATCTTTAACTGCGATCTGTCGTCCGGGCGCAGCGTCGTGCGGGCGGAGCGAATCGAAGAGTTCTTGTCAGATGGTCCATCGGAGGAGTCCGAAAGGGCGTTCACAGCCTACTGCGCCAGCGTGGAAGACGGCAATGCACCGCCTGCTCCCGACGTCACATAGAACGTCACAAAGGACCACATCCAACCTCGCTAGTGTTTTGTTTTCCTGACACTTTATAGGGATGGCGGAGACGGAGGGATTCGAACCCTCGGTACCCCTTACGGGGTACGACGATTTAGCAAACCGTTGCCTTCAGCCACTCGGCCACGTCTCCAGCGAAGGGCTCGATAGCGGAGCCTGATGCGTCGTGCAATCCGCTTCGCGCGAAACGACGATGTTAACGTCACATAGAGGGCCGAGCGTGCAGGGTGGCGGCTGTACGACGCCACGGATATCCATGCCTGACTGCGCCTCCTCTCTCGCCGCGACCGCCGCCGCGACGCCGCCAGGCGACGCTGGCGAGGCGCGCGCCCAGCGGGGTCCGTTCCGGCCCGAGGTCTGGCTGAACGCGCGCCGTCGCTCCAGCGTGCGCCTGGCCGCCCACTGGTTTCGCGCCCTCGACGTGACGATCGCCGTCGGCCTGGCGGCGCTCGTCCTGTGGGCGCTGGAGTCGATTGATCTCCGCATCCTGCCGGTCGGCGCCGTCCTGCCCCTGGCCGTCGGAGTGACGACGGTTCTGGCCCTGCTGCGGGGCCTGGACCTGTATCGATTCGAGCCGGAGCGGTCGCCCCTGGTCCATCTGGCGGCGGTGCTCGCGGCCCTGGCGCTGGCGATCGCGGCCGCCGTGACTGTGGGCTGGGCGCTGCAAGGCGACGGCCTGGGTCCGGTCCTCCCCTGGGGCCTGACGGCGGCGGCGGCCCTGACCGGTCTGCACGGTCTGTGGCTGATCCTGGTCGGGCGCTGGCGCCGCCAGGGCGCCCTGTCGCCCAACATCGTCATCGTGGGAGCCACCCGAAACGCCCAGGCCCTGATCGAACGCGCGCTGGAGCGGCGGGACCTGAACGTCCTGGGCGTGTTCGACGATCGGCTGGCGCGTTCGCCCAGCCGACTGGCCGGAGTGCCCGTGCTGGGCCGGGCCGACGCCCTGCTGAGCCACCGCATGCTGCCCTATGTCGATCATATCGTATTGGCCATCGACCCTGAGGCCGGGCCGCGCGGGCGCGACTTGGCCCGTCGGCTGGAGACCCTGCCCACGCCCGTGGCCATCCTGGTCGATTCCGAAGCCGGCCGCGACGATGCGCTGAAGCGGCTGGCCGGAGGCCGCCTGGCGCCGCTCGGCAACACGCCCAGCGACGAGCGCCGGGCCTTCGTCAAACGGCTTCAGGACCTGGCGATCGGCGGCCTGGCCCTGATCGCCTCGGCGCCTCTGATGATGCTGATCGCCCTGGCGGTGCGTCTGGACAGTCCTGGGCCGATCTTCTTCCGCCAGCGGCGACACGGCTTCAACCAGGAGACCATAGTGGTGTGGAAGTTCCGCTCGATGCGCCATGCCGCCGCCGACGCCACCGCAAGCCGCCAGGTGGCCGCCGACGACGACCGCGTCACCCGCGTCGGCCGCTTCATCCGCGCCACCAGCCTGGATGAGCTGCCCCAGATCTTCAACGTCCTGTCCGGCGAAATGTCTCTGGTCGGTCCCCGGCCCCACGCCATCGGCATGAAGACCGGCGAGACCGAATCCGCCCTTCTCGTGGCCGAATACGCTCATCGTCACCGCATCAAGCCCGGCATCACCGGCTGGGCCGCCGTCAAGGGCTCGCGCGGCCCAGTTCACACCGAGGCCGAGGTGCGCCGCAGGGTCGAGCTGGACATCGACTATATCCAGCGCCAGTCCTTCTGGCTGGACCTGTGGATCCTGCTGATCACCGTGCCCGTTCTGCTGGGCGACCGGACCGCCGTCAGGTGAGCGAGAAACGCATGTTCTGGCGCGGCGTCTGGGGCTATCTGCCGGCCCAGATCGTTCAGGGCGTGGTCGGCTTCCTGACCATCGTCGTCTTCACCCGCCTGCTCAGCCCCGAGGATTTCGGCCGCTACGCCCTGGCCTTTTCGGTCACCAGCCTGGCCCATACCGTCAGCTTCAGCTGGCTGGAGGCGGCCATGGCCCGCTTCTGGGCGGCCGAGCGCACGCCGGGCGGCCTGGCGACCCATTTCGCCAGCCTGTACCGCACCTCCTTCGCCGTCATCGCCGTCTTCACGCCCGTCGCCGCCCTCGTCGTCTGGCTTCTGCCCCTAAGCCCGGCCTTCAAACTGGCCCTGGCCTTCGGCTTGGCCGGAGCGCCCATTCGCAACCTGGCCAAGCTGGCGCAGGAGCGGTATCGCGCGGCCGGCGAGGTGTCCAAGGCCGCAACCGTCGACATGGCCGTCGCCGTCCTGGGCTTTCTGGTCGGGGCCGGGTTCGCCCTGGCCGGCGCGGGCGCCGCCTCTCCCATGCTGGGGCTGATGATCGCCCCCCTGTTCGCCCTGCCCTTCATCCTGCCGGGCGAGCTGCGCCAGTCGGCCGGCGGAACCGTGGATCGCGCGCGGCTGAAGGCCTACGCCGCCTACGGCTATCCCATCGCCGCGTCGCTGACCCTGGCCCTGCTCCTGGCCTCGACCGACCGGTTCCTGTTGGCGGCCTTCCTGGATGCGGCGGCGGTCGGCGCCTATCACGCCAGCTACAGTCTGGCGAACCGCACCCTGGATGTGATGTTCATCTGGCTGGGCGCGGCAGGCGCGCCGGCCATGGTCATGGCGCTGGAGCGCGGCGGCCGCGAGGCCCTGCGCCAGACGGCGCTGGAACAGGGTTCGACCCTGATCCTGATCGGACTGCCCGCCGCCGTCGGCCTGGCCCTGGTGGCCCGCCCCCTGGCCGAGCTGATGATCGGCCCCGAGCTGCGCGTCGCCGCGACCCTCGTCACGCCATGGATCGCGGCCTCGGCCTTTCTGTCCGGCCTGATCGCCTATTATTTCGGTTTCGGCTTCACCCTAGGCAAGAAGACCGGCCTGCTGCTGGTCACCATGGCCGTCCCCGCCGTCGCCAACATCGGGCTGAACCTGATCCTGATCCCTCGTCTCGGCGTGCTGGGCGCCGCCGTCGCCACGGCCCTCAGCTTCGCCATAGGCCTGGTCGCCTGTCTGCTGATCAGCCGCCGCGCCATCGCCCTGCCCATTCCGTGGGAGGCCCTGATCCGTTGCGGCCTGGCCTCGACCGGCATGGCCCTGGTGGTCTGGCGCCTTCCGCCTCTGGGCGGCTTCATCCAACTGATGCTGGACGCGGGCGTGGGCGGACTGGTCTATGCGGCCCTGGCGCTGACGCTCAACGCCGCCGGAGTGCGCGACGTGCTGAACCGACTGATCCAGGCCCGACGGAGCGCGACGGCATGAGCGGCTCCCGCGCCGATATCCACGACAACCCCGGCTGGGCCGCCGCCCGGCCCGCCCTGTCGGTCCTGATCCCCTTCCTGGGCGACGATCCCGAACCCCTGCTGCGCCGGCTGGATACCGAAGCCGCCGCCCTGGCCGGCCGGGTCGAGCTGATCCTGCTGGACGACGGCACGGGCGACGCCGCCCTGACCGCCCGGCTGAAGGCGACGCTGGACGCCCTGGCCCTGCCTGCCCGCCTCGTCACCCTGTCCGCCAATGAAGGCCGGGCGCGCGGTCGCAATCGCCTGACCATCGCCGCCCGCGCCGGCTCGTGGCTGTTCCTCGACAGCGACATGAAGCCCGACAGCCCGCGCTTTCTCCAGACCTGGATCGAGCTGATCGCGCGCGACGACCCGGCCGTGGCCTTCGGCGGCTTTTCGCTGAAACAGGCGCCGCGCGACCGTCGCTTCGCCGTCCACCGCTCCCTGTCCAGCGCCAGCGAGTGCGTTCGCGCCGCCCAGCGCGCCAGAACGCCCGAGAAATACGTCTACACCTCCAATCTTTTGGTGCGTCGCGATGTCTTCGCCGTCGAATCCTTCGACCCCGGCTTCACCGGCTGGGGGTGGGAGGACGTCGAATGGGCCATGCGGGTCGCCCGCCGGTTCCAGGTGGTCCACATCGACAATCCCGCCACCCATATGGGCCTGGACACTGTGCCGGACCTGGCGCGCAAGTTCGACCAGGGCGCCGCCAACTTCGGCCGCGTCGTCGCCCTGCACCCCGAGATCGTCCAGACCTACCCCAGCTACAAGGCCGCCCGCGCCCTGAAACGCCTGCCGTCCCTGCCCCTGATCCGCCGCATGGCCAGGGGCGCGGCCCTGTCGCCTCTGTTGCCGACCCGCACCCGCGCCTTCGCCCTGCGCCTGTACCGGGCGGCCGTCTATGCGGACGCGATCTGATGCGGGACGTCGCCGTCCTCATCCCCACCCTGCGCCGCCCCGCCACGCTGGAGCGCGCCCTGCGCTCGGTCTTCGCCCAGGTCGGGTCGCTGGACCGGATCGCCGCCGTGGTCGTCGCCGACAATGATCCCGACGGTTCGGCCTCGGCCGTGGTCGAGCGGCTGCGAGCCGAGGCGCCGGTTCCCTTGATCTACGCCCACGCGCCCGTCCCCGGCGTCGCCACCGCCCGCAATGTCGGTCTGGCCGCCACCGACGCCCCCCTGATCGCCTTTCTGGATGACGACGAGGCCGCCTCTCCCGGCTGGCTGGCCGCCCTGTTGCAGGCCCAGGCCCAAACGGGCGCCGACGTCCTGTTCGGCCCGATCCGGGGTCGCGTGCCTGAGGGCACGGGCTGGACCACCGCCTATCTGGAGCGGTTCTTTGGCCGCGACGGCCCGGCTGAGCCCGGCCTGACCGACCAGATCCACGGCTGCGGCAACAGTCTGATGGTCCGCGCTACGGCTCTGCCCGGCGACGCTCCTTTCGACACGGCCATGAACGAGACCGGCGGCGAGGACGACCGCCTGTTCACCGCCCTGCAGGCGCGCGGCGGCCGGTTCGGCTGGGCCGCCGACGCCTGGGTCGACGAGTTCGCGCCCCCCGACCGCGCCACCCTGAACTACGCCCTGCTGCGCGCCTTCGCCTATGGCCAGAGCCCCAGCCAGATGGCCGCCGCCCGCCGCGACTGGCCCGGCGTCGCCCGCTGGATGCTGATCGGCGCTGCCCAGACCGCCGTCTGGGGCCTCGCCTCCCTGATCCTCGCCCTGCTCCGCCGCCCCGCCCGCGCCGAGGCCCTGGACCGCACGGCGCGCGGCCTGGGCAAGGTCTTCTGGACAAAAGGGTTGGAGCCGAAGCTCTACGGCGCGGCCATGCTTCGCAAAGCCGCTTAGCCCGCCAGCCGGGAAAGGAATTTGGGCGGCTTATAGGTCGAACGGTTCATGACCACCCCGGCGATGCGACCGCCGACAGCCTCGATCTCGTCGCGCAGGATCACCGGCGCGCTCGCGCTCGCCCCGCCCGCCGCGACCACCAGAACCGTCATATCGACGAAGGGCGCCAGAATGATCGCCATGTCGTTGCGGTCCGCCGCCGGGCTGTCGATGACGATGGTGTCGGCGTGCGGCCTCAGGGCGTCCCAGTAGCGCGGCTCTCCCACCGCCTCGATGCGGTGCCCCGAGCGCAGGGCCTCCATGTGAAACCGCGTCGTCCACAGCCGTCCGCCCAGACAGGGTCGCGCGGTCAGCAGGCGCGCCGATGGAACCGGCTTGCCGTCCCGCCCCGTCGGGGCCGGCGTGACCGCGAAGAAGCTGGAGCCGTCGGGCGAAGCCTGGGCCGGCTTGCCCAGCTGCCCGAACCGGTCCGGTTCGGCGGCGATGGCTTCAAGCTGTCCTTGCTGCGCCAGATCGCCGTCCACCAACCAGACCGGCTTTCGCGCCCGCACGGCGGCCAGCCGGGCGTATTCGCGCGTGACCGTCGAGACGCCTTCGCCGGTCGTGGCGGCGGCGAACTGGATCACCCGGGCGCGATGCGCCGGGGCCGGCCCCAGCGCCGCCCACAGACCGGCCATTTCGGACGTCAGATCGACCATCGAATCGCTACGCGCGCTCCACCACGCGCCACAGTATCATGGCCGCCCGCCCAAGCCCCACCGACCTAGTGCGCCTTGGCGGGGGCGACCGCCAGGACCGGCACGTCCAGAGTACGGCGCACCGAGTCGGGCGTCGAAAATCCCCGCCGCGTGAAAATCCTCAGCAGGCCGATGCACAGGGCGGTGAAGGCGGCGAACAGGAAGACGGCGGCCAGGGCCGGCGCCTTCAGGCTCTTGCCCGTCGCCGGCGGCTGGGCCCGCTCGATGACGGTGACGTTGTCGGCGCCGGCCGCCACCAGGGCGTTGTCCGCTCGGCTCTGGCTTTCGCGCTGCTGGAACTCGCGGATATTGGCGGTCAGGACCTCGCGATTACCCGCCAGGGTCGCATTCTCGGACTCCAGAGCCGTCAGCCGCGCCTGCCGCGACCGGATGTCCGAGAGCTGCCGATCCAGCGCCGCCAACCGGGCCGCCAGGGCGTCACGGTCGGCCTGGGTGTTGATTCGGGTCGTCTCCAGCTCGGTCCAGACCGGGTTGGGTCCGGTACGAACCTCCTTAGGCCCGACCGCCGTCCCGCTGGCGACATAGGCTTGCAGCTGGGCGATCCGCGCCTCGATGTCCTTCACCGGCTGGGCGTCGGGTTGATAGCGCGACAGCAGCTGCTGACGTTCTGTGCGCAGTTGCAGCACCTGATCCTGGGCCGAGATATTCAGATCCTGCTGCAGGGCGACCTCGGCCGGCGTATTGGCCTGCTGCGCCACCAAGGTGCTCAGCCTCTGGCTGGTCTGGTTCAACTGGCTCTGCGTCGCCATCCGGTCGGCGAAGGTAGTCTGATAGGTCGCGGCCAAGGTGGCCTTTGCGGCGGCGAAGTCGCCGATGTCGTTCGACGTCAGAAACTGCTCATAGGCCCGGTCCGCAGCGTTCAAATCCTCTTCAAACGCAAGGCGCTGGCTGGCGATGGCCGGGGTCTTGTCCTGAAAGACTTCGCGACGATAGGCCAGATACTGATCGATCACGCTGTTCAGGATGCGAGCCGCCTGCTGAGGATCATCCGCCTTGTAGCTGACGCGGATGACCGCGCTGCCCGGCGCCGTCGCGACGTGCAGGCTGGAGCCCAGCACCTTGCTGGCCGCCGCCTTCGACTTTTCCGGCGCGCCCTTGGGCGCCCTGCCCAAAATGACCTGGGGCCCCAAGGCGTCGATGACGCGCTGGCGCACCTGGCCCGAACTGAGGATGGCCGCTTCGGAATTCGCCACCTCGTCGCCCTGCGGCGCCTGCCCCCGTTCGGCCGTCCCCACACGGGGTTGATAGACATATTCCTGGCCGACGCCCGCGAAGACGGCGCCCTGGGCCGTATAGGTCTTCTTCAGGGTGAAGACGGCGGCGGCTCCCAGGGCGAAGATCAGCAGGAAGACGACGACCATCAAGAGCAGTTCGCGGAACAGCAGTCCGACGACGTCCAGCACGCCGTAGCGCGGTCGGGTCGTGACATAGGCCGTCGAACGCATGGCGAGCGAATCCAGGAAACTCTTGATCGACGCCACCTTTCGCTGACCGGCGTTAACCATCGGTTACCCATAAGGGGCGAGGCTGTGATCCATCCTCTTTCCCGGCGGACCAACCGATTCCATGACGTCAGATCGCCGACTGTTCCTGCTGGCCCTCGGATCGGCCGCCGCCACCCTGGCGGCATGCGGCGGCGGGGCTGCGGGCCGAATGCCCCGCCCCAGCGACCGCGCGCAAAGGATCCAGCCTTCCAGCCGCGGGGATTTTCCCAACATCCCCTTCGCCGACTGGACCGACGAAGAGCCAGAATATCTGCTTTATCCCGGCGATGAGATCGAGGTGGCCCTGCCCACCGCCGCCGAACTGACGCGAACGCTGAAGGTCGGACCGGACGGCCGCGTCGCCCTGCCCCTGATCGGTCAGGTCATGGCGGCGGATCGGAGTCTCTCTGAGCTGGAACAGGCGGTGTCTGCGGCCTATGGGTCGCAACTGCTGCGCCCGACGGTGGAGGTGACCCTGCGCCAGGCCGGGCCCATTCGGGTCTGGGTGGATGGCGAGGTCCGCACGCCGGGGGTGATCGAAATGGTCGGAGACCTGGACGCGCACCAGGCCGTCATTCAGGCAGGCGGCCTGCTGCCCACAGGCAAGGCGGAACGGGCGGCCCTGATCCGGCGCGGCCCTGGCGGCGCGCGCATGATGCGGGTGATCGATCTGCGTCCCCGGCGGGGCGAGGTCGTCGCCCTGAGGCGCGGCGACATCATCTTCGTGCCGCGTTCGACCCTTGGCGAACTCGCCGCCTTCTTCACCCAGGTGCGCTCGGCCATGCCGATCGGCTTCAGCTATTCGATCAACGGCTCGAACGGCGCGGGTTACGCCAGCTTCTGAGGCGTAACCGTCTCTGCGGTCAGGCGACCAGACGAACCACGCCGGTGTCGATGTAACGGCGCGCCGCCTTCTGGGCCTCGGCGATCTCTTCGCGATCCATCTCCTGGCTCATCTCGCGGCGGTAAACGCGCGCCTCGATCGAACCCTTCATGGCCGCCAGGTTGAAGATCATGTGGGCCGAGACCCGGTCCATCGGACAGCCGCCCGATCCGGCCGAATACATCATGCCCAGCTTGAACAGCTCGTCGCCCGACATGTCGGCAGTCGGCAGGGGCAGTTCATCTGTCTGCGCGCCGGCCGCCAGGTCGTGCGCCATTTCTTGCGCTTGCATCACCACATCTCCTGAACGAACGCCCTTCTGGGTCCGTCTCTGATGACGCATCAAATACCGCTGGTTTGAAGTTAAAGTTAACGCCGAAAGCCCGTGCAGGACTTTTCAGTAAAGCGAGAATGAATACTCCAGACTCGATTCATAAATCCGAAATCGTTCGGAAACCTGTCGTTTACGCGGGGCGCGCTCGCTGGCCGAAGAGGATAGCCCGCGCCGCCTCGGCGGCCTTTCCAGACCCGCCGGCGTTTCCGCGCCGGTCTTCCAGCACCGCCCTGCCCGCCCTGACAGCCGGCCGGGCGCCGACCCGCTCAAGCCAAGCCGCCAGACGGGGGAACTCGGCCACATCCTGACCTTGGAGACTGGGCAGTATCCAGGGCCAGGCGGCCATGTCGGCGATGGAATAGTCTCCGGCCAGATAGTCTCGATCCCGCAGGCGGCGATCCATGACGCCATAGAGACGATGGGTCTCGTTCGTATAGCGCCGGACGCCGTAGGCGATCTGGCGCTGATCCTTGATCATGGCCGGAGCATACTGGCGGAAATGATGGGTCTGTCCGGCCATCGGCCCGAGGCCGCCGACCTGCCAGAACAGCCATTGATCGACCTCTACCCGCGCCCGCGCGTCGGTCGGATAGAAGAGCCCCGACTTGTTTCCCAGGTACTGGAGGATGGCGCCGGATTCGAAGATCGAGATCGGCGCGCCGCCGGGTCCGTCCGGATCGACGATGGCCGGCATCCGACCGTTGGGGCTGATCGCCTGGAAGGCCGGCTCGAACTGTTCGCCGACGCCGATGTTCACAGGCCTGACCTCATAGGCCAGGCCCATCTCCTCAAGCGCGATGGAGACCTTCCACCCATTGGGGGTGGGCCAGTACCAGAGCTGGATCGGCGCGTTCATTAGACGATCTCCATTGAGCCTTGCGGACATCTGGGTCGGCAGCCTCGCCTGCGCAACGTCCGCTCGATTAATCCTGACACGGTCATTCAGGAGGCGTTCAGACGCAAAGCCGGACTTTGACGTCATTAACGGGTGCTTTCGTCCTCTCGGCGGAAGGCCCAGATTGGAGCACGCTGATGAAACGCCTTACCAAGGCCGCCGTCGTCGCCCTCGCCCTCTCCGCTACCGCCGTTCCGATGATGGCCCAGGCGCAGAGCCGCGACGACCGGCGCGAATATCGCCAGGACCGCCGGGACGACCGCCGCGACTATCGCAACGAACGCCGCGACGATCGACGTGACTGGCGTCAGGGCGAATACCGGGATCGCCAGGAATACCGCCACGATCGCCGCGATGACCGCCGCGATTATCGCGTCGAACGCCGGGATGATCGTCGCGACTGGCGTAACGACCGCTGGGACCGCAACAATCGCGACTGGTGGCGGGGTCGGTCCGAGTTCCGCGGCTACAACGGGCCTCGGTCGGGCTACTGGTACGCCCCCAGCTACGGCTACTACCGCGTCGAGCCGCGCTACTACGGCTATTGACGTGACCCCCGTTTCTCATCCAGCCATAACGAGAGTCCTTTGGTGATCTGAACTGGGGTTGGTGGGGTTGGCAAGAGGCCGGTCAGCGTAG
>NZ_JACHOQ010000004.1 GCF_014199955.1 Brevundimonas aurantiaca | reverse complement strand
AAACCAAAGTCCCAAAAGCCTCAAAGGCCGGCCCGTCTCCGAGCGAGGCAGCCCTATACGGGCCACCCTCCTAACCCGCAACCAGATTCTGAAGGCGGAGGAAAGATTCTCACCGACTCTCGGTCGGTCGAGCCGCAGCCCCGCCGCTCAGCCCGCCGCTATATAGGTCTTGAGGCTTTCGGCCTCGCGGGCGTGTTCTTCGATCTGGCGTTTGACGAGGTCGCCGATCGAGACGACGCCGACCAGGGTCTCTCCGTCCAAGACCGGCAGATGGCGAATCCGTCGGTCCGTCATCCGGCTCATGACGACCGACAAACTTTCGCGCGGCTGGGTGAAGATGACCTTGGCGGTCATATAGTCCTGAACGGGTCGGGCGAGGGCGTTTGGGCCGTCGGCCGCCACGGCCTTGACCACATCCCGTTCCGAAAAGACGCCCACGACGGCGTCTCCGTTCTGGACCACCAGAGCGCCTACGCGTTTGGCGTCCAGCGCCTGACACGCCCGGGCCACCGTCACATCGGCGGTAATGGAATAGACGGCGTTTCCCTTGGTCTTGAGGATCTCGGCGACGAACATCGCGGCTCCTTCTCTCTGTTAGGAGACGACCGCAGGGCCGGGATGGCGACAGGGCCGCTCGGACCGATGATCGCTCAGGGACGCCGGGGAATCAAATGGCCGAATCGGCGCCGCCTGAGCGTCCCGCGTGCGACGTCGTTCCGAAAGCGCGTCCCAGGGGTCCGATCGCCAAAAGGCCGGCGAAGAAGCCGAAGGCATGGGCCTCCCAGGCGATTCGCGCGCCGTCGGCGCCGGGGGCATAGCCGATCAGGCCGGTCACGGCGTTGACCGCCATCCAGGCGATGGAAGCCGCGATCACACGCCGGTCCAACAGGCTGAGGACTCTGCCGCCCCTCCAGCCCTGTGGCGCTCCCATCAGTCGGGTCGCCCCGCCGATCAGCCCAAAGACGGCGCCCGACGCTCCCACCATCGGATCGGAAGATCCCCAATGCACCAGCCCGTAGCCCAGGGCCGCGATGACGCCACACCCTATATAGAAGAGCAGAAAGACGCTCGATCCGAAGCGTTCGCCAAAAAGCCGCGCGACCGGCGCGCCGAAGGCCAGGGCGCCGACCGCATTCATCAGGGCGTGGGCCCATCCACCGTGCAGCAGCATGGCGGTGAACAGCCCGCCCCAACGGCCGTTCTGCAGGTCGATCGGCGCAAAGGCCATGCTGGCGCCCATGTCGGGCAACTGGCGCTGAAAGAAGAACAGCACCGGCATGGACAGGGCGACCACGACCACCGACAGAGGCGCGTTGAATACAGCCTCTGATTTGGGCGGATCTGAAAGCGAGGGGCCGTCGAATCGGTCGTCAGGTTCGGACATGGTTTTCAATGGGTGACGATTTCGCCGATCTCAAGCGCTTCTTAATAACCTTAACCCAGTTTAGCGGGTGGATCGCGGTTCGATCCCTTGGTTCGTCGACGCGCAAGGAGTCCCCATGCCGGTCCAGAGGCCGATCGCCCCCCTGACGATGGCGCTTGCGGTCGTCCTGGCGGTCCCGACGCTGGCGGCCGCCCAGACCACGGGCTCGGCCGGCGCAGCGCGCTTTCAACAAGGCTATGGGGCGGCGCGAAGCGCCACCCAGGCCGCCGCGACCGGCTCGACACGCGACGCCAACGGCAACCGCATCATCGTCAACGGCCTGATCCAGTCCGGCGCCTCCTCCTATTCCAGCCAATCCGGCGGCGTAGCCTCGGCCTATGCTGGCGCCGGCGCATCGAGCAGCGGGGGCGCGGCCATCGGCGGCTCGACCGCCGTCGGCAATCAACTGAACGTGGTGGTTCAGGGCAGCTACAACACCGTCATCGTCAATTCGAAACAGACCAACAACGGCGACGTCACCGCCGGCACGGCTCTGAACGGAAGCCTCACCCTGCCATGAGCCGACCTGTCTTCATTCGCACCGGCGCTGCGTCGATTGCGGCCGCCCTGCTGCTGGCCGGCTGCGTCAGTCCGGTCGCAGGGCCATCGGGCCAGTATGCGACGCCGATCGGCAATGCGCCGGTCACCGCCAACCCGACCCCCTATTCGACCGCCCTCTACTGCCTGGCCGACTACGCCCGCCGCTATAATCTGCCCTCGCCGCGCATGGCCGTGGGGCGGATCAGCGACTATACGGGCACCGTCTCCTCCGACGGCGGGCGTCAGATCACCGGCGGCGCCTCGCTGATGGCCAACTCGGCCCTCGCCAAGGCCGGCGCGCGGATTGTTGAGCGGTACGACACCTCGGTGTCGGAGCTGGAGCTGCGCTACGCCAACAACAAGCTGATCGGCGACAGCACGCCCAGCGCCCAGGGCCCGGAAGACACCCAGTACCGCCGCATCCTGGCCGGCCAGGTGCCGGGCTCGGACTTCTACATCGTCGGCGGCATCACCGAGGTAAACTACAACATCCGCTCGGGCGGATTCGACGCCGCCGTGGGCGAGGTGGACAGCGACCGGCCCGGTTCCGGCATCGCCACCCACCGCACCTATGTGATGAACATCGCCATGGATCTGCGGCTGGTTCAGACCACGACCCTGGAGGTCGTGGACGTGGTCTCCTATCAAAAGCAAATCATCGGCCGCGAGATCTCGGCGGGCGTGTTCGACTTCCTGAACGGCAATGTCTTCGACATCTCGGCCGGGTCCGGCGGGATGGAGCCGGTGCAGCTGGCCGTCCGCGCCCTGGTCGAACGGGCCACGGTCGAGTTCATGGCCAATCTTTACGGCGCCCCCGGCCCCGAAATCTGCCTCAACGCCGCCAACGACCCGCTCGGCGATTCCACCGTCGGTCCCACCGGCGGCTATTACCCGGCTTATCCCACTACGGAGACGAACAATGGCCAGACTCGCGCCGATCCGTCTCGCTGGCATGATCGCCGCGACGGCGACGTTCGCCGCTCTCGCTACTGAGACGAGGGCCCAGCAAGCGCCGGTCTGCGACGCCCAGACCGGCTCCACCTGCACCAGCACCCAGACGATGACCGGCGAGGTCACCGGCGCGGTGAACCTGGACGTCGCCGTGGGCCAACTTCAGGTGACCAATGACGTTGCGGGCAATCTTCTGGTCGGAGGCGTCGATCAGGCGGCCGCCGACCTGACCGCGCGTCAGACCATGACGGGTCCGTCCGTCACGGCCCGCACCGCAGTGCGGGCGCCGACCGCCCATATCGAAGACGGCGCCGCCGTCGCCACCACGGCGGCGGCCAATCGGATCGCGCTCAGCGGATCGTCCGCCTCGATCACCGGCGCCCTCGACCAGTCAGCCCAGACCCCCGTCCTGGCCGAGACCGTCGCCGATATTCAATACATCCCCGCCCCCGCCGACTTTTCCGCCCATGCGGCGGCCAACCTGGTCCAGGCCTCGACCAACGGCGCCTCGCATCAGGATTTGACGGTGCGCCAGACCAACGCCCCCTCGACCATCGAGGCCCGCACCGACGTCTATGTCGACAACGCCTGGAACCTGGCCGCCCGGGCCGGCGCCGGGGGCAACCGGATCGTCCTGTCGAACGCCGGCGGCTCTCTGGTCGCGACGAGTGACCAGACCAACCAGGGCCGTGTCCGCGCAGCGGCCCGCGCCCAGACCAATTTGCAGGGCCAGACCACAGTCGCCGCCCGCGCCGTCGCCAACGAGACCGTCGCCGGCAACCAGGACATCTATTTGGAGCTGGACAACACCCAGTTGAACACCGGCGGAGTCGAAGCGACCGCGACCTATGCCGGCGTCAGCGGCTATGACGCCTATGTCGGCGCCGAAGCCGTCGGCAACAGCGTGACAGGGTACGCCTGTTCCCAGTGCGGCGGCGAGGTTCACGTGACGAACAGCCAGACCAATGACGCCAATGTCACCGCCACGACCAGTGCGACGATCGGCGCCGGCCGCGCCGCGGTCGTCGGCGCCACCGCCGTGGGCAACAGCGCGACCTTCTACGTCAGCCGACCGGGCGGTTGAGCGCATAAGGTCCGAGATCAGGCTTCTCGCCAAAAGGGCCACGCCGGCTGAACCGACGGGGCCCTTCTTAACATCTATCGGTCGTCAACTCAGTTCGGACGAACGCTGCCGCCAGCCGAAACGCCGACCGAGGCCGAGGCGCCGTTGCGGTTCGCAGACGCCGACCCATTGGCGTCAGCGTCAGCTGAGGCGCGGCGCGTGGGTGTTTGGGTCTGGGCCTGGCCTTGCCCCGAGCCCGAGGCGGAGCCGCCGCTGCTGGACAGGGCGCTGTTCAACAGGGCCGAACCCTGAGCTTGGCCTTCGCCTTGGGCGGGGCTCGCAGCGTTGGCGACGCCGTTGACGGTTCCGTTCAGCGCGCCTTGGGCCCGCCCCTGGGTGGAGGCGGCGGTCGAAGCGACGCGGTCACGGGTGTTCACCGCAGCATTCTCAGCCCTGGCGCGGTTGCGTTCGGCGGTTGCGGCGGCGCGGGCCTGAGCCTGCTGAGCGCGGCGCTCGGCGCGGGTCAGGGTCTGATTGGTGGTCGAGGCGACGCCGTCACGAATGCGCGAACCGTCGATCGCGCCCGACACGCCTCCGGTCAGAGAGCCGGCGCCACCGATCTGGCCGCCGGTCATGCTTCCGACCTGGCCGCCCAGGCCGCCGGCCAAACCACCGGTCAGGCCGCCGGAACCGCCCAGGACCTGAGCTTGCGATGCGCCGGCCAGAGCCAGGCCGAAAGCGACGGTCGCGGTCATCAGGGTCTTCTTCATCGTCAATCTCCTGCATGTCTCGGGCATCTCGCCCTCGCAGTGTCCAACGACCGGCCGTCGAGATTTCATCCCGACCCTTCGATATTTTATCGAGCCAGCCGTCCGCGCGCACCCATCGTCTGCGGCGCCGCGCGAGATCCGACGCCCACCAAGCCCTGGCCGTAGACGGCGTCGCGGCCGCGCGCCCCCAAGTCGGCGGCGCTGCGCGCCAAGGCGGCCTGACCCTGGCGCGCTACAAGTCCAGCCACGATGGGGGCGGCGAAGGAGGTTCCCCGCACGCTGGTCCAGCGGCCGGCGGGCGCCGCGGCGGCCATGTCGGCGCCCGGAGCGGCGAAGGCGACCTGGGGGCCGCGCGCCGCCTCCGGCAGAACCTGGTCGCGGGCGTTCACGGCCGTGACGCCGATCACCCCGTCATAGGCGGCGGGATAAAGCGGCGGGGCGGCCGGGCCGTCATTGCCCACCGCCGCCACCACCGTCAGACCCCGCGCCTGGGCCCGCTGGATCGCGCGTTCGACCAAGGCGTTGCGCGGGCCGACCAGGCTGACGTTCACCACCCCGACCCTCTGTTCGATCATCCAGGCCAGGGCCTGGGCCAGGGCGGTCGATGAGCCGCCCTCCGCTTGGCCGCCATAGATGTCGGCGACGCGCAGATCGGCGCCCGGCGCGCCGCCAGCGAACGGGCCGCTGCGCCCGACCATCAAGGAGGCGACGGCCAAGCCATGCGCGCCCATGCGCGGCGGCCCGGCGAAACCCCGCTGCACGACCTGCGATCCGACGAGAGCCGGATGGGTCGCCTCGACGCCGGTGTCGATCAGACCCAGCTTAGGGCCGGCGTCTCCACCAGCGCTTGAGGATTGCTTCGCGAGCCCGCCCTCCTCCGATGACACGGCGCCGGCCGTGTCGTGGATATGGTTGAAGGTCACGTCAGCCTGTGGGTCCAATCTCTTCAAACGCGCGACAGCCCGCGCAAGGGACAGGCCGCGCGGCGGGGAAAGGACCAGGCTGGTCAGTTCAAGAGCCTCAAGCCGCTCCTCCCGCAGAACGGTGAAACCTGCGCTCGTCGCCAGAGCGCGGGCGGCGGGCGACAGGTCCAGGGCCACGATCTCGCCACGCACCACGGGCCAGCCCTGGGGGTCGGCCTCCAGCGCCCCGTTGGAACGCCGCACGAGTTGCGTCAGACGCGCCGGCGCCCTCAGGGCTTGATCGATCCCCTGGCGTCCCAGGCGATCAACCTCGTCCAGACCCGGCAGCCGCTCCGTCAGACGGTCAGGCAGACGATCCGGCAGACTTTGCCCCACGCCCGGAATTGTGGGAACCGGCAAAGATCCGATCTGGGCCTGGGCCGGTGCAGCGGTGGTCAGCGGCGTCAGCCCCAGCGCCGCCAGGCCGATCAACGCCAAGGTCCGTTTCCACCGCATCATCCACTCCTTCCGGCCCCGCGCCACTTCGTCCTTGCGTCGGGCGGCGTTCCGTTCTCGATATGCCATGGATGAAACGCCTGGGCTCGTTCGTTTCATCCCGCATGGAAAAGGACGACACGTGGACGATTTTCAGACGGGGCTGGTGGAGCTTCTGCCGCGCCTGCGCCGATTCGCCCGCATCCTCCGCCCCCACGACGCAGACGCGCAGGATTTGGTGCAACAGACGGTGGAACGCGCCCTGGCGTCGCGGCGCGGTTTCAAGACCGGCACGCGGCTGGACAGTTGGACCTTCACCATCATGAGACGGATCGCCATAGACGACGGTCGCGCACGCCAGCGCTGGGGCCGGGTCCTGACGCCCGAGGACGAGGCCACGGCCCGTGTGCCCGACGCCGCCCAGGCGGACGAAGGTCTGCGCGCCGACGCCCGGCTGGTGCGCGACGCCATCCACGCCCTGCCCGAGGATCAGAAACATGCGGTCGCCCTCGTCCTGGTCGAGGGCCTGTCCTACGCCGAGGCGGCCCAGGTTCTGGGCGTGCCCGCCGGCACCCTGACCAGCCGTCTTGTGCGCGGCCGTCAGACCTTGATGCAGACGTTGGCCGAGCAGGGAGTGACGGGATGAACATCGACGATGAAACCCTGATGCGTTGGACCGACGGCGAACTGGCGCCCGATGCGGTCGCACGGCTGGAAGCGGCGGCCCGGACCGACTCCGCCCTGGCCGAACGGATGGCGACGGCGCGACGGTTGCGCGCGGCGACGCAGGCGGCCTTTCTGGTCCAGGTCGATCCCCGCGACCGTGATCTGTCGCGCCTGATCGCCAATGGCGGCCACGTCCGCGCAGCGCCGTTGGCGGGTTTGAAAGCCTGGTTGTCCCAAGCCCTCGCGCCGCGCCAGGCGCCGATCTGGGGCGGGCTGGCTGCGGCGGCCTTCGTCGCCGGGGTGCTGATCGGGCCGGGCCTGAACAGCGGCTCCGGCATCCGTGTCGCCGAGGACGGCGTCCTTGCCGACAGGGATCTGGTCAAGGTCTTGGATCGCCGCCTCGCGTCAGAGGGGGCGGACAACGCCGGTCGGGCCGTCGGTCTGACCTTCCAGGACGGAGAGGGCCGCTGGTGCCGCACGTTCCAGGCTCGAGACGACGGGCTGGCGGGCCTGGCCTGTCGCCGGTCGGACGGCTGGACCGTCCAGGCCCTGGCGCCCCTGTCGAGTCCAATGGGCGAAGTCCGCACGGCCTCGTCCGACACCCCCGCCGCCGTCCTTAGCGCGGTCGATGCCCTGATCGCCGGTCCCTCCGCCGACGCCGTCACTGAGGCGCGCGCCCGCGACGAAGGCTGGCGCTAGTCCGCGAACGGATTCCCTCTTCAAATTCACCGCTTGCAAAGCGCCTTCGACCCCGGAGGGGGCGTCGGGCGGTGCAAAAGGTCGCCTTGCCCTCGCCCCCACGCTCCCCTACTGCGGACAAAAGCCGCTCCGTCGGGGGTTGCGGCGTTGGGAGTGAGTTCATGCGTTCTGCGCGTCGTCTGCTGCTGCTGGCAGCCTCCGGGTTGGCTCTGTCTGCGGGGGCCTTCAGTGTTCCCGCCCTGGCTCTGGCGGCTTCCCCCGCCGCCGTTCAGGTGGAAGGACAGGTCGCGCCGTCCGATCCTTGGGCCCAGTCCGCCAGCGACGTTCCGGCCGATCCGGCGGTGCGGTACGGCCTGTTGCCGAACGGAATGCGCTACGCCCTGATGCACAACGCTACCCCGCCCGGCCAGGCGTCGTTCCGGCTGCGGATCGACGCGGGCTCGCTGATGGAGCGGGACGACCAGAAGGGCCTGGCCCACTTCATGGAGCATATGGCCTTCAACGGGACCAAGGACATCCCCGAGAATGAGATGCTGCGGATTCTGGAGCGGCTGGGCCTGGCCTTCGGGGCCGACACCAACGCCTTCACCAGCTTCGACCAGACCGCCTATATGCTGGAGCTGCCCAACACCCAGGACGAGACGGTCGATACGTCGCTGCGGGTCATGCGACAGATGATGGGCGACGCCCTGATGGCGCCGGAGTCCATCGACGCCGAGCGCGGCGTGATCGAGGGCGAGGAACGCAGCCGCAACAGCCCGCAGATGCGGGTGCTGAAGACCCAGCTGGCCCTCTTGGCGCCGGGCCAGCGCCTGTCGCAACGCCTGCCGATCGGCGACCTGGAGGTGATCCGCACCGCGCCGCGCGAGCGCTTCGTGGACTTCTATGACGCCTACTATCGCCCGTCGCGGGCGACCTTCATCGCCGTGGGCGACTTCGACCTGGACGCCATGGAGACCAAGGTGCGCGGCGCCTTCGCCGACTGGACGCCCAAGGCGGCGGACGGGCCCGAGCCCGACCTGGGCCAGGTGCAGCCGCGCCAGCCCCAGACCAGCATCATTGTGGAGCCGGGCGTGCAGTCGTCGATCCAAATCAACTGGATCAAGGCGCCGGACCTGGACCCCGACAGCTTCAACGAGCGGGCCGAGGACATTCGCCGCAGCCTGGGCCTAGCCGTGCTGAACCGACGGCTGGGCGAGATGGCGCGGGCCGACAATCCGCCCTTCCTGGGCGCCGGCGCCGGCTATCAGTCGCTGTTCGACAGCCTGGACGCCGGCGTCCTGTCGGTCAGCTTCACCCCGGGCCAGTGGAAGCGCGCCCTGGAGACCGTCGAACAGGAGGCGCGCCGCCTGACCCAATACGGGGTGACCGCGCCTGAACTTCAGCGCGAGATCACCGAATACCGCACCTCGCTGCAGAACGCCGTCGCCACCGCAGCGACCCGCTCCACCCCCGCCCTGGCCGGCGCCCTGCTGAACGCCGTCAACAGCGACACGGTCTTCACCGCGCCCCAGCAGAGCCTGGACCAGTTCGAACGGATTGTCGCCGACCTGACGCCTGAACAGGTAGACGCCGCCGTCCGCCCGGTATTCGAAGGCCAGGGGCCGCTGGTGCTCTTCACCAGCCCGGTCCCGGTCGAGGGCGGCGAGGCGGCCGTCACGGCCGCCCTGGAGGCGTCGCGTCAGGTTCCTGTGGCGGCTCCGGCCGATCAGGCGGCCCTGGAATGGCCCTATGCCGACTTCGGTGCGGCGGCGGCCCCGTCGTCGCGCACAGAGGTGTCGGACCTGGGGGCCGTGCTGGTGCGCTTCCCCAACGGCACGCTGCTGAACATCAAGAAGACCGACTTCCGTGACGATCAGATCCTGATCAGGGCCAAGACCGGCATCGGCTCCCTGGGGCTGCCGACAGACCGGTTCTCGCCCCTGTCCCTGGCCGATACGGTGCTGAACGCCGGGGGCCTGGGCAAGCTGACGGTGGACGAGGCGGATCGGGTCCTGGCGGGTCATGTGATCAACACCTCGGTCAGCCAGGGCGAGGACGGCTATGTCTTCAGCGGCTCGACCCGGCCTGAAGATCTGGCGCTGGAGCTTCAGGTGCTGACCGCCTTCCTGACCGATCCGGGCCTGCGCCCCGCCCCGCTGCAGCGCGCCCAGGCGGCCTATCCCCAAACCCTGGAGCAATTGACGGCCACCCCCGGCGGCGCCTTTGCGGTGAAGGGCGGCGCGATCCTTGCCGGGGGCGACAAGCGCGCCGCCACGCCGACGGTCGAGGAGTTCCAGTCGGTTGAGATCGAGCCGCTGCGCGAGCAGATCAAGGCCGCCCTGGCCTCCGGCCCGGTCGAGATCACCGTCGTCGGCGATGTGGACGTGGATGCGGTGATCGCGGCCGTGGGCTCGACCTTCGGCGCCCTGCCCGCCCGCGGCGCGGCGCCGACGCCGCCGGCCGGTTCGGCCGAACGGCGCTTCCCCGCGCCCACGGCGACCCCGGTCCGGCTGACTCACACCGGCCAGGCCGAACAGGCCCTGGGCGTCGTGGCCTGGCCGACGACGGACCAGATCGGCGACCGCACCACCTCGCGTCAGCTGTCCCTGCTGTCGGCGGTGCTGCAGCTGCGGCTCAACGAAGACATCCGCGAGAAGCAGGGTCTGGCCTATTCGCCCAACGCCGGCTCCAGCACCTCCGACGTCTTCCCCGGCTACGGCTATATGGTCGTGGCGGCCGAGACGGCGCCGGAGTCCCTGCCGAAACTGTTCACCGCCGTTGACGCCATCGCCGCCGATCTGCGCGACAATCCGATCGGTGAGGACGAACTGAACCGCGCCCGCCGCCCGGCGCTGGAGCGTCTGCGCCGCAGCATGGCCGACAACGGCTATTGGCTGACCCAGTTGTCCGAGGCCCAGTCGGACCCCGCCTCGCTGGACCAGACCCGCAACAATATCGCGGTACTGGAAGCCGTCACAGCGGCCGACCTGCAACGGCTGGCGCAGCATTATCTGAAGCCGGACACGGCCTGGCGCGCCGAGGTCGTCTCGGACAAGCTGGCCCAGTAAGAAAAACGGCCCCGGTTCGAAAGAGCCGGGGCCGAGCCCTTTCCAGGGCAGTTTTCAGGATCATCGACGGAGACGTCGACGCCCCCATATCTCGCACGCGGCGCCTGAGCCGAGGCTGAACGGGGCGTGTCAGCTCCGGTTCAGAAGACCCGGCCGCCGACGCCGCCGTCCAGGGTGATGGCGCCGGTGACGACCGTCGCGCTCTGCACCTCTTCGCGGTATTCGGTGTATTCTTCCTCGCGATACATCGTCAGGATCTTCACCCCGGCGCCGTAGCGACGCAGCAGGGAGCGCTCGTTGCAGTCGCGCTCGGGCTTTTCGGGGCGGCATTCCAGCCGACCTTCGCCGCCGAACCACAGGGCCTCGTGCTTGTTGCAGGTCAGGGTCGTGCCGTGGTCGAATTTGATCTCACCCTCATAGTCGGCGATCGTCGCCTGAAGCCAGGTGCCGGCCAGGCAGCGGTAGATTTCGCCCTCATAGCCGTCGGCGATCTCGCGGTCCGGCTTCACCTGAGAGGCGGGATGCGGCACCTGGCGATCGTCGATACAGACGGCCTGGATCACCACGCGCTTCATCATCCGGCGATAGGCGGTGAAGGGCGTCCGCACCGTCTGGGCCAGACCCTCGACGGCCAGGCCCTGAATGGTGGTCGGATAGGGTTGGTCGACGGTCACATAAGCCGCACCGCCGCCCCCCCCGTAGCCATAGCCGCCCGCGAACCCGCCGGCTCGCGCGTTGATATAGGCCCGCGCGCCAGCGTTTGCGTTGGCGCCGGCGTTGGCGGACGCACCGGCGTTCACATTGACGTTCACATTGACATTGGTGTTGGACGACCAGTGGCCCCCGCCCCCGCCGCAGGAACCGCCGTCTCCGCAAGAGGGCGGGGGCGGGGGCGGCGGCGGCTCGCAGCAGGGCGGCGGCGGCGGCTCGCAGGCCGGTTGGCCGCAGCTCTGGGCGGCAGCCGCGCCGGCGACGCCCAGCATGGCCGCGCCGGCCGCCAGACCCAGCATCCAATTCCTGATCCGCTGCCGCATCGGCGGGACTCCCGAACGAATTCTCATCTCGCCCGAACAGACTTCCGGACGATCCAAACTTAACCAAGACGGCAAAAGCCTTTCGTTTCCGTTGAGACGCGGCGGTGTTCGGGATGGCGCAATGCCGCATCCGTCTGCTAGACCGCCTCCACAATGACCGTCCGCGTCCTCATTCGCCTGATTTCGATTAGCCGCCCGGCGTAGCGCCTCTGGGCCCTTGGCCCCGTGCACGCCGGGAACGACCGCCCCTAGAGGGTGAAACCGCCCTCAAACAGCGCGGAGCGCGAGAGGGCGAACGAAGACAGCGAACGCTCACCCCACGACGCCGAGACGACCCATGGCCGACGCCACCGACACCACCGACACCCCCTCCGGCCGCGACTATCGCGACACCGTCTTCCTGCCCGAAACGCCCTTCCCCATGCGGGGCGGCCTGCCGCAGAAGGAGCCGGCGATCCTGGAGCAGTGGGGCGACCTGTACGGCGCCCTGCGCGCCGAGCGGCAGAAGCAGAACGCGCCCCTGTTCGTCCTGCACGACGGCCCGCCCTACGCCAACGGCGACATCCACATCGGCCATGCGCTGAACAAGACGCTGAAGGATTTCGTGGTCCGCAGCCGTTTCCTGCTGGGATATGACGTCGATTACGTGCCCGGCTGGGACTGCCACGGCCTGCCGATCGAGTGGAAGATCGAGGAACAGTTCCGCGCCAAGGGCCGCCGCAAGGACGAGGTGTCCAAGGACGAGTTCCGCGCCGCCTGCCGCGACTACGCCGGCAAATACATCGACCTGCAGCGCGACCAGTTCCTGCGCCTGGGCGCGGTCGGCGACTTCGCCAACCGCTACGCCACCATGGACTTCAAGTCGGAAGCGGCCATCGTCGCCGAGTTCCACAAGTTCAAGAACTCGGGCCAGCTGTATCGCGGCTCCAAGCCCGTCATGTGGTCGCCGGTCGAGCGCACCGCCCTGGCTGACGCCGAGATCGAGTACCACGACCATGTGTCGCCGACGATCTGGGTCAAGTTCCCGGTCACGGGCGCATCCGACGACCATCCCGACGACCTCTTGTCCTTCCGCAGCGGCACGCCCTCGGTCGTGATCTGGACCACCACCCCCTGGACCATCCCCGCCAACCGCGCGATCAGCTACGGCCCTGAGATCGCCTATGGCCTGTATGAGGTCACGGCCATGGAAGAGGGTCTGGAGTTCGCGCCCTGGGCCAAGCCGGGCGACCGCCTGATCGTCGCCGACAAGCTGGCCGAGGATGTGTTCAAGGCGGCCAAGATCGCCGCCTGGACCCGTGTCTACGACATCAATCCGTCGGGCCTGGAATGCGCCCACCCGCTGGCCGCGCTCGACAGCGGTTACGGCTTCTCCGTGCCCCTGCTGGCCGGCGACCACGTCACCGACGACGCCGGTACGGGCTTCGTCCACACGGCGCCGGGCCACGGCGCCGACGACTTCGAGGTGTGGAAGGCCCACGGTCATCACGAGGTGCCGGATACGGTCGATCCGGACGGCGCCTATTACCCCCACGTCCCCCTGTTCGCCGGGCTGAAGGTGCTGGAGACCGAGGGCAAGAAGACCGGCAAGTTCGGTCCCGCCAACGGGGCGGTGATGGAGAAGCTGATCGAGGCCAGCAACCTCTTGGCGCGCGGGCGGCTGGAGCATTCCTATCCGCATTCCTGGCGGTCCAAGGCGCCGATCATCTTCCGCAATACGCCCCAGTGGTTCATCCGCATGGATCAACCGCTCGCCTCGGGCGACACCCTGCGCGAGACGGCGTTGAACGCCATCGACGACACCGCCTTCCATCCGGCGGCGGGCAAGAACCGCATCCGCTCGATGGTCGAGGGTCGTCCCGACTGGCTGGTCAGCCGCCAGCGCGCCTGGGGCACGCCGCTGGCCATGTTCGTCGACAAACAGACCGGCCAGCCCCTGCACGATCCGGAGGTCGACGCCCGCATCGTCGCGGCCGTGGCCGAACACGGCGCCGACATCTGGTTCACCGCCCCCGACAGCGACTTCCTGGGCGCTCACGACCCGGCCCGATACGAAAAGGTCGAGGACATTCTGGACGTCTGGTTCGACTCCGGTTCGACCCACGCCTTCACCCTGGACCCGCGCCTGCCCGAGCACGGCTATGCGGGCGACCGCCCGGCGCATTGGCCGGCCGACCTCTATCTGGAAGGGTCGGACCAGCACCGCGGCTGGTTCCAGTCGTCGCTGCTGGAAGGTTGCGGCACCCGTGGCCGCGCCCCGTTCAGGGCGGTCCTGACCCACGGCTTCACCCTCGACGAGAAGGGGGAGAAGATGTCCAAGTCCAAGGGCAATACGACCGATCCCCTGACCATCATCAAGGAGAGCGGCGCCGACATCCTGCGCCTTTGGGTCAGCCTGGTCGACTATTCCGAGGACCAGCGGATCGGCAAACAGATCCTCCAGACCACGGTCGACGCCTATCGCAAGCTGAGGAACACGGTCCGCTATCTGCTCGGCGCCCTGTCGGACTTCGACGAGGCCGAGCGGATCACCCAATACGACCAGTTCCCGCCTCTGGAGAAGTTCATCCTGCACCGCCTGTGGGAGCTGGACGCCCATGTGCGCCAGGCCTATGCCGAATACCGGTTCCAGGACGTGGTGCGCCCCGTGCTGGAGTTCTGCTCCAACGACCTGTCGGCCCTGTATTTCGACATCAGGAAGGACAGCCTGTACTGCGACCGCCCCGACGCCCTGCGCCGCCGGGCCTGTCGCACGGTGATGGACGAGGTGTTCGCCCGCCTGACCGCCTGGCTCTCGCCGCTGACGCCCTTCACCATGGAAGAGGCCTGGACCACGCGGTTCCCGGAAGGTGGGAGCAACTGCCTGCGGGTGATGCCGGAAACGCCGGCGGAGTGGGAGAATGCGGCCGAGGCGGCTCGGTGGGCGAAGATCAACACCGTCCTGGAAGTCGTCAACGAATCCCTGGAGGCCGCCCGTCGCGACAAGCGGATCGGCGGGGCGCTGGACGCCTGGCCCACCGTAACGGCCCCGGCCGGGACCTTCGCCCCGTTCGACGGCCTGGACGCGGCCGAGATTTTCCGCACCTCTGGCGCGGAACTGGTCGAAGGCGAGGCCCTGGCCGTAACCGTGAACCTGGCCGAGTATCCGAAATGCGCCCGTTCGTGGCGGCGCGTGCCGGATGTCGGCTCCGACCCCGACTATCCCGACCTGTCGGCGCGCGACGCCGACGCGGTCCGGTACTGGGACCAGACGCGGGGCTGACCTCAAGATCCTCCCCCGCTTGCGGGGGAGGTGGGCCGGCGTCCGCGCAGCGGACCAGGCTCGGAGGGGGAAGTGTCGCTCAGGAAGAAGACCTCCCTCATCGTCAGGCGTGTCGTTGCGCGCCGGGAAGGTCTGAACGCGACACTGCGTCATCTTGAAAAAGCGGCCTGCGGCCACCAACTGCGACGTCTCCGAACAGCGCGCCCTTCCCCTTCGCAGGAGCCCCGATGACGCATGCCGACAGCCTGATTCTCACCCTGGTCGGAGGCTTCGTCCTCGCCTTCGTGTTCGGCATGTTGGCCAATCGTCTGAAACTGTCGCCTCTGGTCGGCTATCTGGTCGCGGGGATCGTCGTCGGTCCCTATACGGCGGGGTTCGTCGCCGATCTGGAACTGGCGCCCCAGTTGGCCGAGATCGGCGTGATCCTGCTGATGTTCGGCGTCGGTCTGCATTTTTCGCCCAAGGATTTGATGCAGGTGCGCAAGGTCGCCGTGCCCGGCGCCCTAGTCCAGATCGCCGCCGCCACCGCCCTGGGCTGGGTCCTGGGCCGGACCTTGTTGGGCCTCGGCGACGTCGAGGCCCTGCTGATGGGCTTCTCCCTTTCGGTCGCCTCCACCGTCGTTCTGCTGCGGGCGCTGGAAGAGCGCAAACAGGTCAAGGGCGAAATCGGGCGGATCGCCGTCGGCTGGCTGATCGTCGAGGACATGGTGATCGTCATCGCCCTGGTCATGCTGCCGATGATCCTCGTCCCGGCCGGAACCCAGGCCGACCTGGGCGCCCTGGGCATGAACATCGGCTGGACCCTGTTGAAGGTAGGCCTGTTCGTCGCCGGCATGCTGGTGGTCGGCGGGCGTCTGATCCCCTGGCTCCTGGTGCGGATCGCCCATACCCGGTCGCGCGAACTCTTCACCCTGGGCGTCCTGGCGATCGCTCTGGGCATCGCCTGGCTGGCCTATTATCTGTTCCATTCGTTCGCCCTCGGCGCCTTCCTCGCCGGGCTGGTCATGAACGCCTCTCCCCTTGGGCATAATGCGGCCGAACGGTCCCTGCCCCTGCGGGACGCCTTCGCCGTCCTGTTCTTCGTCTCGGTGGGCATGCTGTTTGACCCGATGATCCTGGTGCGCGATCCGCTGGCGGTTCTGGGCGTCCTGGCCATCGTCATCGTCGGCAAGTCGCTGGCGGCCCTGGTCATCACCCACGCCTTCAAGCTGGATCGCTCGACCGGCCTGACCGTCGCGGCCTCCCTGGCCCAGATCGGCGAATTCTCCTTCATCCTGGCGGCCCTGGGCGTCTATCTGGGGGCCATGAGCCGAGAGACCCACGATCTGATCCTGGCGGCGGCCCTGCTGTCGATCTCGCTGAACCCCTTCGTCTTCCTGCTGACGGATCGGATGGGAGGGCGGCCCCGCCCGCCCGTCGCCGGCTCGCCCGAGGCCAAACAGGCGGCGATCGACCACGCGGCGGAAAAGGCCGCATCGAATCCGGCCACCGCCTGAGCCGACGCCTCTTGGCGGGCGCTCGGGATCGTCGTTAACTGCGGCCATGGACGAGACCCTTTCAGCCCAGGCGGTGCTTCACTACGGCGACGGGGAGTTCGCAGTGCTGAAGCCCGGCCGTTTCGTGCGCTGCGCCGTGACGGAGAAGCCCATTCCCCTGGAGGTGCTGCGGTACTGGAGCCCCAGCCGGCAGGAAGCCTATTTCGGCCCAGCCGAGTTCATCGCCCGGATGCAGCCTGAATGATCGGCCGCCGGCCGCTGCTGCTGGGCCTGGCCGCTGCGGTTGCGACGCCCCGCGGCCTGGGCGCCGCCGCGCGCGGCGAGACGCCGTCCGCCCTGCCCCTGGCGATGAACGGCGCCTGGCGACAAGGCGGCTACGCCCTGGGTCGCACGGCGCCGCGCGCCCTGATCTTCGTGGACGGAGATGCCTTGAGCACCGCCTCCGCCGACGGCCTGTTCATCGTGGGCTTTGACCGAGACGCCGCCGCAGAGGTGGACATCGAAGCCCGCGACGGCGCGCAATCCACCCGACGCCGCATCGCCGTGGCCCCCTATGACTTCCCCTCGACACGGATCGACGGCCTGCCGCCGGCCACGGTCGAGCCCAGCGATCCGGCCCTGCTGGAGCGCATTCGCCAGGAGGTCTTGGTCAAGACCGAGGCCTTCGCCAGCCGGGCTGATACGGACGACTTCCGCGACGGCTTCGTCTGGCCGCTGGAGACCTATCGCGTCTCCAGCGCCTGGGGCGCCCAGCGCGTTTTGAACGGCACGCCCGCGCGGCCCCATTACGGCGTCGATCTGGCCGCGCCGATCGGAACCGTCATTCGGGCGCCGGCCGACGGCCGCGTGATCTTCACCCGGCCCGACATGCATTTCGAGGGCGGTCTGACCCTGATCGATCATGGTCAGGGGCTGATCAGCGCCTATCTTCACCAGTCGCAGATCGACGTCGCGGCCGGTCAGACCGTTCGTCGCGGCGATCCGATGGGGCGGGTCGGCATGAGCGGCCGCGCGACCGGCCCGCACCTGTGCTGGCGCTTGAAATGGCGCGACCGCAACCTGGACCCCTCGCTTCTGATCGGCGCCCGGCCGCCCGAGCGCCTGGCCTGATTCGCGGCCGCTTGCCTGCCTAAGGGAAATCCCTTATATTGCGCCTTCGTGCTAGGCGGGGGGCCGAATGCCGCATCTTCAATCGCTGAATGTGCTGCTGGTCGATGACAATCAGCACATGCGCACCATCGCAGCGGCCGTCCTGCATTCCGCCGACATCCACCGGGTGTATGAGGCCGGCGACGGGGCGGAAGCCTTCGAGGTTTTGCGCCGTCAGCCCATCGACCTGGCTCTGGTCGATTACAACATGTTCCCGATGGACGGGGTCGAGTTCACCCGGCGGGTCCGGAACCGCCCCGACAGCGCCAACATCTATCTGCCCATCATCATGATGAGCGGCCATGCCGAGAAGCACCGCGTCTACGCCGCCCGCGACGCCGGGGTCACCGAGTTTCTGGTCAAGCCGATCACGGCCAAAGCCATTCTGGACCGGATCAACGCCGTCATCTTCCGACCCCGTCCGTTCGTGAAGACCGCCACCTATTTCGGACCCTGCCGCCGTCGCCGCGAGGCCGACGACTACTGCGGCCCGTTCCGCCGTTCCGCCGACGGGGCGGCCGCTTCCAACGCGGCGTAAACCCGGTCGGGCCACCGTTTGTGGACCCAGAACCAGTCTTCGGGAACTTCGCGCACCCGGTCTTCGACGAAGCGGTTGGCGGCCTGGATTCCGGCCAGGACGGCGGCGGCCTTGTCTTCGGTTTCACGCACTGTGATCGGCTCATGGGCGGTCACGCGAAAGCGCGCCCCAGGCAGCCGCACCACCGACAGCGGCTGCATCACGGTTCCGAACTTCAGGGCCAGCCGCGCCGCGCCCGGCGAGGCGTTGACGGGCTGACCGAAAAACTCGACCTCCGGCCCCTGATTGTATTTCTGGTCGACCAGCAGGGCGATGGAATCGCCCCGCTTCATCCCGGCCATCAGATCGCGCGTCCCGTCCCCCTTGGGCGCGAACAGCCGGATGCCGTAACGCTCTCGGCTCTTGCGGATCTGGGCGTCGACATAGGGATTGTTGGCGGCGCGATAGGTGACTTGGCACGGCACGCCCGAGGCCATGATGACCGCCGCCATGACTTCGAAATTGGCCAGATGGCCCGAGATCAGGACTGCGGGGCGCCCGCTGTCGCGCAGAGCGTGCAGCCGCTCCATCCCCACCACCTCGACCCGCCCACCGGCCGGGGTCAGCTGATCCATCACCGCCAGTTCGGCGAAGGTGCGGCCCGTGCGGTCCCACTGTTCGCGCGCCAGGGCCTCGCGACGATCCGGCGGCATCTCGGGAAAGGCGATGCGCAGATTTCGCATTACCGTCTTCTGCGTACCGGTCAGCGGCCCCAGGGTCCTCAGCAACCAGCCCCCCAGGGCCGAGGCCCGCTCGACGCCCAAAAGGCGCAGGAAGGCGAACAGGGCCTGAAAGCCGACGGCCTCTAGGCGCCAGATGACGTCCTGCTTCCAATCTGTGGCGCGACCGCCCCTTGGGCCGTCTGCGCGCGTGTCTTCACCAGGCAATCGTCAATCCGCCGTCCACCACCAGGGTCTGTCCGGTCACATAGGCCGAAGCAGGGCTGCACAGATAGACCGCCGTGCCCGCGATTTCATCGGGCTGGCCGATCCTTTTCAGCGGCGCCGGCTCAGTGACGGTCTTCAGCAGCTCCGGATTCTCCCACAGATATTTGGCGAAGTCGGTCTGGACCAGGCCCGGCGCAATGCAGTTGACGCGCACATTGGACGGCCCCCACTCCACGGCGAGATTACGCACCAGCTGCATGTCGGCGGCCTTGGAGATGTTGTAGGCGCCGATCAGGGCGTTGCCGCGCAGGCCTCCGATCGAGGAGATCACCAGGATGGCGCCGTCCTTGCGCTCCACCATCTGGGGGGCGACCATCTGGATCAGCCAATGGTTGGAGATGACGTTGTTCTGAAGGATCTTTTCGAACTGCTCGTCGGCGATCCCGGCCATCGGCCCGGCGTAGGGATTGGTCGCGGCGTTGCAGACCAGGATGTCGATTCGGCCGAAGGCGGCGTTGGTTTCATCGACCAGCCGTTGCAGGTCTTCCTTGGAGGCGATGTTGGCCGGAACCGCGATGGCGCGGCCGGCTCCGTACTTTGCGTTGATCTCGGCGGCGGCCTCATCGCAGGGTCCGGCCTTGCGCGAGGATATGACGACCCGGGCGCCGTGTTCGGCCAGACGCTCGGCTATGGCCTTGCCGATGCCGCGCGATGAGCCGGTGATGATGGCGACCTTGCCGGTGAGATCGAACAGTTCCATTGCGTTTCCCTTGAGTTTCGCCGGGTTATTTGCAGCCCGGCTCTAGCCGAACGCCATTGATAGCCTGATACTCAGGCGATTCCATCCGGGAGTGGCCACCGCCAGCCGATGCGCAACCTGACCACGGGCTTTCTCTACTTCGCCTATCTGTTCCTCGGCATGACCGTGGGGGCCTTCCTGTGGCGTGCGGGTTTGGGCGCCGGCGCAGGCGTGGCGGGGGCGATCGGGGCGCTTGGCCTGTTGGGCGCCTTCCACGGCATCGTCACCGGCATGGCGGCGCGCCGCGCTCTGAAGAAGGAAATCGACCAGGTGCGCGAGGCGCATCGGCTGCTGGCCGATGCGATGGAATCGACGCAGGGCGCCCTGACCGAACTGGCCCAGGCCATTGAAAGCGGCGCCCTGTCGGACACCGACGCCCTGACCGGCGAGGTTCGGATGCTGGAGACCCTGGTCCAGCAGATGAGCGACAGCATCGACCAGCGTCTGGCCAGCGCGCCCAGTCTGGGCGTCGAGACCTTCGAAGGCCGCCGCCAGGCCCAGTCCAACGTTCTGCTGCGGACCATCCACGAGGCGCTGAGCCAGGGGCGGGTCGATCTGTATCTTCAGCCCGTCGTCTCCCTGCCGCAACGCCGCACCCTCTTCTATGAGAGCTTCACCCGCCTGCGCGACGCCAGCGACCGGGTGATGATGCCGGCGGAGTATCTGTCCCTGGCGGAGGGCGAAGGCCTGGTGCCGGCGATCGACAATCTGCTGCTGTTCCGCTGCGCCCAGATCGTGCGCCGGCTGTCGCGCCAGGACCGTAAGGTCGGGGTCTTCTGCAACGTCGCCCTGACCTCCTTGGGCGATGAGACCTTCTTCCCGCGCTTCCTGGACTTCCTGAACGAGAACCGCGACCTGAACCAGGCCCTGATCTTCGAACTGGGCCAGGCGACCTTCGACGCGCGCGGCGCGGTCGAGGCTCGCAACATGGCCAAGCTGGCGGACCTGGGCTTCCGCTTTTCGCTGGACAAGGTCCAGACCCTGGACCTGGACTTCGCCGATCTGCAGCGTTCGGACGTGAAGTTCATCAAGGTGGCGGCCGATCTGCTGATCGAGCAGCTGCTGGACCTGGACGGCGGCGCGCCCTTGCGCTCCATGCCCGACATTCAGGCGGCGGATTTCGCCGCCTTGACCCGCCGCTACGGCGTCGAGGTGATCGCTGAAAAGGTCGAGGCGGAACGTCAGGTCGTCGATATCCTCGAACTGGACGTCGCCATGGGCCAGGGCCATCTGTTCGGCGAGCCCCGCGCCATCAAGGAACAGGTGCTGGCCGAAACCGACCCTCCGGCCGAATTCCTGCGCTCCACCCTGCGCAGCGCTGAGCAGCGGCGTCGGTTCAGCTGATCGCTCCATATCTGTCTCCTCCCCATGACATGGGGAGGTGGCGCGGCGCGCCTTCCGCGCCGTGACGGAGGGGTGCTTTTCGCAGCCCAGGCGCTTAAGCGGCGTCAAGAGCCCTCCACCGCTTCGCGGTTCCCCTCCCCATTTCATGGGGAGGAGACTTTCGTCAGCCCGTCGGAGCAGCTACTCAGCGCCCATGACCCTCCCCCACGCCCTGCCCCATCTCGAAGCCGTCGCCGGCGACTACGACATCCTGCTGTGCGACGTCTGGGGAGTGATCCACAATGGACGGGAGAGCTGGGCGGGTCCTTGCGAGGCCCTGACCCGGTTCAACGCCCAGGGCGGCCATGTGGTGCTGATCTCCAACTCGCCGCGTCCGGCTTCTGACGTCGTCGCCCAGCTGGACGGGCTGGGCGTGCCGCGTGAGGCGTGGAAGGCCTTCGTCACCTCGGGCGACGCGACCCGCGCCGAACTGGCCAAGCGCGCCCCCGGTCCGGCCTGGATCGTCGGGCCCGAACGCGACGCTCCCCTGTACGCCGGCCTGAACCTGGCGCGGACCGACAGCGCCGAGGACGCCGCCTTCATCTCCGTCACCGGGCCGGTCGACGACACGGTCGAGACGCCGGAGGACTATCGTGAACGACTGGCTGTCGGCGCGGCGCGGAATCTGGAGCTGATCTGCGCCAATCCGGATCGGGTGGTCCAGCGCGGCGATCAGCTCATCTATTGCGGCGGGGCCTTGGCCGACCTCTATGAGGCCTTGGGCGGCCGGGTCGTCATGGCCGGAAAGCCTTTCGGCCCCATCTACGACCTGGCCTTGAGAGAGGCGGAACGTCTGCTGGGACGGCCCGTGGACCGGTCGCGCGTCCTGTGCATCGGCGACGGGGTCGTGACCGACGTCATGGGGGCCAATGCGCAAGGCCTGGACTGCCTGTTCATCGCGCAAGGGATCCACGGCGACCAGGCCAGGGGCGAGAACGGAAGCCTCGATCCCGCCCGCGCCGGCGAACTTCTGAAGGCTGAAACAACATATGCGCGCTACGCCGCGCTCGAACTGGCCTGGTAAGGCTCGCCATTTTGTCGCACCGCCGCTAAAGCCTGATCCATGGTCGAATTGGTTCAGCAACATCCGTCCGGCGGCTACATCCTGGACGAGCTTCACATCGGCATGGCGGCCGAAAAAATCGTCGTGGCGACGGAGGACCGGATTCGGCTGTTCGCCGAGGCGTCCGACGATTTCAACCCCGTGCATCTGGACGAGGCCTTCGCCTCCAAGACCGCCTACCGCGGCCGGATCGCCCACGGCCTGCTCAGCGCCTCCTTCGGCTCGGCCGTGGTCGGGACCATCCTGCCGGGGGCGGGGTCGATCTACATCTCCCAGACCCTGGCCTTCCATCAGCCGGTGCGGATCGACGATGTGGTCCGTATCCGGATCACCGTGATCGAGGTCGAGGCCGAGAGCGCGCGGGTCAAGCTGAGCTGCGAAGGCTTCGTCGGCGAGACGATGATCATGGACGGGATCGCCGTGGTTCGCGTTCCGCGCCGGCGCAAACCGTCCCAGCGCTGATGCAGATTGTCCGCGACTGGCGCGACCTGCCGGACGCCCTGAAGGGCGCGGCGGTCGCGGTCGGCGCCTTCGACGGCGTCCATCGGGGGCACCAGGCGGTCATTGCAGAGGCCAAGGCCGCCGCCGAACGGCTGGGCGCCCCGCTGGGCGTGGTCAGTTTCGATCCCCATCCGCGCCGCTGGTTCCAGCCCGAGGCCGTGCCCTTTCGCCTGATGACCGCCGACCAAATGGCGCGGGCTCTGGCGCCCCTGGGGGTCGACATCCTTTATCTGCTGCCGTTCGACGGCGAGATGGCGGGCATGAGCGACGCCGACTTCGCCGAACAGGTGTTGGCCCAGGGTCTGGGCGTGCGACACGCCGCCGTCGGCTTCGACTTCACCTTCGGCAAGGGGCGGTCCGGCTCGCCCGAGGCGCTGCGGGCCTATGGCGAGCGGCTGGGCTTCACGGTCTCGGTGGCCGAACGCCTGGACGACGCCGACGGGCTGAAACTGTCGTCCAGCGCCGTGCGCGAGGCCCTGAAGGCCGGGGACATGGACCGCGCCGCCGCCATATTGGGCCGCCCCTTCGCCATCCAGGGCGAGGTGATCCACGGCGACAAGCGCGGCCGCACCATCGGCGTGCCGACCGCCAACGTTGCTCTGGGCGACTATATGCGGCCGGCCTACGGCGTCTATGCCACACGCAGTCGTCTGGCCGACGGGCGGGTCGTGGACGGGGTGGCCAGCCTGGGCCTGCGGCCCATGTATGCGCTGGAGAGCCCACTGCTGGAGGTCTGGCTGTTCGACTTCGACGGCGACCTGTACGGCCAGATCATCGAGACGGAACTGGTCGCCTGGCTGCGCGGCGAGGAAAGTTTCGACGGGCTGGAGGCCTTGAAGGCCCAGATCGAGGCCGATGCGGCGGCGGCGCGGACAGTCCTGGCTTCCTGATCGCCGCCCCTTCGACCCGGTCAGAGCGGGCGCAACTCCGCCGCAAACCGCTTCCAGTTCTGCACATAGTGCTCCGCCGACATCTGAAGCACGGCGATCTGGGCGGGATCGCGGTCGCGCACCACCTTGCCCGGCTGGCCCACCACCAGACTGTTGTCGGGGATTACCTTGCCCTCGGTCAGCAGGGCGTTGGCGCCGATGATGCAGTTGCGGCCGATCTTCACCCCGTTCAGCACCACCGCCCCAATCCCGATCAGACTGTAGTCCCCGACTTCGCAGCCGTGCAGCATGGCCTTATGCCCGACGGTGACGCCCCGCCCCAGGGTCAGGGGCGAGCCCATGTCGGTGTGCAGGACGCTGCCGTCCTGAATATTGGTGTCGGGGCCCACGGTGATCGGCTCATTGTCGCCGCGCAGCACCGCCCCGAACCAGACGCTGGCGTTGACGTGCAGAATCACGTTTCCAATCACGGATGCGTTCGGCGCCACCCAGTATTCGCCCTGCGGCGGAAACTGAGGTTTGCTGTCGCCCAATGCGTAAATGGTCATCAGAATGCCGCCTAATCTTCGAAAATTGAGGGCTTTAACAGATTTCTAACCACGATAGCATCTAACTGTTGATGCGATTCGAGGGTCGCCATTTCGGCCCCGGATCCGAAGCCGGATCAAGCCCGGTCCGGTCAGTTGTCGGGGCTTTCGCTTGGCGCGTTGGGATCCTGGTTCGGTTGTTCGGGAACGGGTTCAGCCCGTTTTGGACGGCCCGGCCGTTGATCCCGGTGGTCGCTGCGGCGCAGGCCGTGACCCCTTCCTCCCCAAGACCAGCCAAGGCGGAACCCGTGTGGGTCCGCCTTTTTTCATGCCCTGGAGGCGTCCATGACCAAGCGTGCGGCAATGAAGCGTCAGTCCCGTGAAAACGGACTCCTGGATTCGCGAGAGTTCATGGAGGAATCAAAGGTGCGGCGCCTGCACGCCCCCCACAACGAACGGTCAGGCTGGTCGCCCTATCCCAACAATGACGACCGGGACCAGGGCTATCTGAAGACGCTGAAGCCCAAGTCGGACGGTCAGCACGAACTGATGGCGGCCATCGACGCGCACAATCTGGTCATGGCCCTGGGACCGGCAGGGACCGGCAAGACCTATCTCGCCGTCGCCAAGGCGGTCGAGGCGCTTGAGGCCGGCAAGGTCGGCCGCATCGTCCTGAGCCGCCCCGCCGTCGAGGCCGGCGAATCGATCGGCTTCCTGCCGGGCGACATGGAGGACAAGCTGGCCCCCTATCTGCGCCCCCTCTACGACGCCTTGTCGGACCGGCTGTCGATGAAGCGGGTCAAGGCCCTGATGGCCGAGGGCCTGATCGAGATCGCCCCCATCGGCTACATGCGCGGCCGCACGCTGAACAACGCCTTCATCGTCGTCGATGAAGCCCAGAACTGCACCTATGTGCAGCTGAAGATGCTGCTGACGCGCCTCGGCTGGCATTCGACCATGGTGGTCACGGGCGACCCCCACCAGTCGGACCTGCTGCCCGGCGTGTCCGGCTTGGCGGATATTTCCGCCAGGCTGGAGGCGGTCGACAACATCGCCGTGGTGCGTCTGGCCGAACGCGACATCGTCCGCCACCCGCTGGTGGCCTCGATGATCGGGGTGCTCTGAACGCCCTGCGGGTCTGAGTAGAGGGAGGGCCGGCGTCCCAGTGCGCCGGCCCTCTCTTTTTGCGCGCCCGTCGCCCCATCCGCAGAAGGGCCCTGAAACGACATGTGAACTGGGGGTGTCATAACCACGTTCGATCATGGCCGTTTCGTGTTGTGAACGCTCTCAATTCATGCTTACCTGTTCATGCGAGGGGCCGAAGAGTCTCCGCACAGGGAGCGGAAAGTTGACGGCCTCTCCAGGTCGTCGAACCTCGGCGTCGAAGACGCTATCCGCAAACAGGATCGAAAAGCCTGCGACAGCAGGCGATGCTGTCGGCTGCCCGCCGCCATCATCGATCCTGTGCGGCGCATCCCAACTCTTGTCCTGACGGCGGTCGCCGTCGCGCAATCGGTTCGGGGCGTCTCTTGAAGTTTTCCAAGTCCTTGATGATCAGCCGTCTCGCCCTGGCCTTCGCCGTGGGCGTGACGCCCGCCGGCGCACTCGCGCAGCCGGCGCAGTCTGCGCCCCAGACGGAGACGGCCGCCGCCCAATCGCGCGCCGACGCCCTGCTGGCGCGAATGACGCAGGACGAAAAGCTTCAGCTGATCCACGGCTATTTCCCGCCCATGGCGGCGCGGACGCCGGGCGCCCCAGTCGCCGACATGATTCCCTCGGCCGGCCACATCCCGGGAATTCCCCGCCTGGGCATACCCAATCTGCGCGAAAGCGACGCCAGCCTGGGCGTCGCCAACCAGGTCGAGCAGCGCAAGGGCGACGTCGCCACCGCCCTGCCCTCCAGCCTGGCGACCGCCGCCACCTTCGATCCCGAGATCGCCTACGCCGGCGGGGCCATGATCGGCTCGGAGGCGAGGGCCAAGCGGTTCAACATCCTGCTGGCCGGCGGGGTGAACCTGACGCGCGATCCGTGGGCCGGACGGAATTTCGAATATCTGGGCGAGGATCCTCTGCTGGCCGGGGTCATGGCCGGGGAGCATATCCGCGGCGTCCAGTCGAACAGGATCGTTTCGACTATCAAGCATTTCGCCTTCAACGCGCAAGAGACCGGGCGGATGATCATGGATGCGCGGCTGGACGAGGCGTCCCTGCGCGAAAGCGACCTCTTGGCCTTCCAGATCGCCATCGAGCGGGGAAATCCCGGCTCGGTCATGTGCGCCTACAACAAGGTCAACGGCGACTGGGCCTGCGAGAACGACGTCCTGCTGAACCAGGTTCTGAAGCGCGACTGGGCCTATGACGGCTGGGTCATGTCGGACTGGGGCGCGGTCCATTCGACCGAGAAGGCCGCGCTGGCGGGCCTGGACCAGGCCTCGGGCCAGGAGCTGGACCGCGCCCTCTATTTCGACGCGCCGTTCCGCGAGGCCCTGGAGGCCGGGCGTATCCCGCAGGCGCGGCTGGACGACATGGTGCGTCGAATTCTGGTCGGCCTGATCCGGACCGGGGTGCTGGACGCGCCCGTGGTCACGACCGAACAGCCGATCGACTACGCCCGGAACGCCGAGGTCGCCCAGCGCGCGGCCGAGGCCGGGATCGTCCTGCTGAAGAACGAGGGCGGGGTCCTGCCCCTGGGCAGGACGGCGAAGCGGATCGTGCTGATCGGCGGCCATGCCGACGTCGGCGTCCTGTCGGGCGGCGGATCGTCCCAGGTGCGGTCGGTCGGCGGGGCGCCGGTCGAGATTCCCCTGACCTCGGGGGCCGCAGCCTCGTTCGCGCGGATCACTTGGCATGCGTCCTCACCGCTGAACGCCATTCGGGCGATCGCGCCGGAGGCGACCGTGACCTATGTCGACGGCAAGGATCCGGCGGCTGCGGCTGCTGCGGCGCGAGCGGCGGACGTCGCCGTCGTCTTTGCGAGCCAGTGGACCACCGAGGCCCAGGACGTCGAGACCCTGTCCCTGCCCGACGATCAGGACGCCCTGATCGAGGCGGTCGCCGCCGCCAACGACAAGACCGTAGTGGTGCTGGAGACCGGCGGGCCGGTGCTGATGCCCTGGCTGGAGAAGACCCCGGCTGTGATCCAGGCCTGGTATCCCGGCCAGCGCGGCGGCGAGGCCGTCGCCCGCATCCTGTTCGGCGAGGTCAATCCGTCGGGCCGTCTGCCGATCACCTTCCCCGCCTCGGCGGATCAGGCGTCGCGCCCGACGCCGCCGGGCCTCGAGGCGCTGAAGAGCGCCGAGGCCGCAGCCGCCGCCAATCCCGGCGCACCCCAGGCCGGCGAAATCCAGGGCTTCGCGGTGGATTATCCGGAAGGCTCAGACGTCGGTTACCGCTGGTACGAACGCGAGGGCAAGACGCCCCTGTTCCCGTTCGGATATGGTCTCAGCTACACCAGCTTCGCCTATTCCAACCTGGCGGCGTCCAGCGCAGACAAGCTCAGCGTCAGCGTCGATGTGACCAATACCGGCGCGCGAGCCGGCGCCGAGGTTGCGCAACTCTATGTCGCTTCGGGCGATCGGCCCCGCCGTCTGGCCGCCTTTGCGCGGGTGAACCTGGCGCCGGGCGAGACGCGCCGCGTCACCCTGACGGCCGAGCCCCGCATCCTGGCCGAATACGACACCGCCCTGCCCGGCTGGCGCATCACGCCGGGCGATTACCGCATCACCGTCGCCCGCGACGCCGCCGAGCCGGGGTTGAGCGCGACGACCACGCTTTCAGGGTCGACCATCAAACCTTGAACCAATGCCGCACAACAAAACGCGGCGCCACCGAGGAGGGAGAAAGAGATGAGAATCCACAAAAGACCCATGGTTGCGGCCTTGCTGGCGAGTTCGGCGCTGGTCGCGCCGGCCTACGCCCAAACGGGGGCCCAGACCGCTGAACCGGCGGCGACGCAGGAACCGACCGAGGTCGGCGAAATCGTCGTGACCGGCATCCGCGCGTCGCAGACCCAGTCGATCAACGTCAAGCGCAATGAAACCGCCCTTGTCGATGCGATCTCGGCCGAAGACATCGGCAAACTGCCCGACGTCACCGTCGCCGACGCCCTGCAACGCATCGCGGGCATCCAGATCCGACGCTCCGCCGGCGAAGGCTCGACCGTCAACATTCGCGGCTTGCCGCAAGTCGTGACCCTGCTGAACGGGGAACAGTATCTGAGCCCCGGCAACCTGGGCGGCGCCCAGCCGAACCTGAACGACGTGCCGTCGCAACTGATGAGCTCGATCGTCGTGTTCAAGTCGCAGGACGTGTCGAACGCCCTGTCGGGCATTTCCGGCACCATCGATCTGCGCACCCGTCGTCCGATGGACTTCAGCTACGGCACGACCGTCACCGGCGCCGCCGAATACCAGACGGGCGAACGGACCCGCCAGGACGACTATCTGATCAACGGCCTGCTGAACTGGCGCGGTGATCGAATGGGCGTCATGGTCTCGGGCGTGCTCAGCAATTCGAACCTGGGCAATAACTACGCCGGTTCAGCCGGCAGCCTGTTCGGCAGCAACGACTGGGGCGGCTCGGGCAACGCCTGGTTCGCGCCCCACGGCTATGAAATGTTCAACCGCGTGGTCGAGCGGGAACGGGTCGGTCTGAATGCCGCATTCCAACTCGACATCGAAGACGGCATTCGCCTGACGGCCGAAGCCTTCTACACCAAGCAGGATGAGTATAACCGCGCCGCAGGCCTGAACGTCTCCAACCGCTGGAGCGGCCTGGGCTGGCTGACCCCGACCGAATCGACCGACACCGGCCTGGGTTGGTTGGATGTCGAGGAATACGACGTCGACGCTTGGTGGGTGAACTCCTTCACCGTCAACCGCGTCACCAACAATGAGTCCAAGAACTTCAACCTGGAGCTGGACTACGACAAGGGCGGTCCCTTCACCTTCAATGCGCGGGCGATCAAGGCCGAAGCCTCGCTGCTCAGCATGAACGGTCAGGTCCAAGGCGACCTGTCCAACTGGGAATACGGATCGGACCGCGCCTTCACCCTGTTCCGCCAAGCGGCCGACCGCACCCGCGGCACCTTCTACCCGGCGTCCATCGCGGCCATGTACCCGTCGTCGCGCTATTCCAACAACGTCGTCGGCAGCCAGGGCGGTCGCTACATCAGCCCCAACCCGTTCGGCTATGGGGCCGACCCTCAACTGCACATCGACACCGGCGGCTCGAAGCTGGCTTGGAGCGGCTTTGAGAACAACATCGTGGGCGGCCTCGGCAATGTGCCGCTCAGCCAATATATGGCGAACCTGGACTCCTATACGGTCGGCGCCTATTCCTCTGAAGGCAACCAGCGCAACAGTTCCGATCTGACTGTCGTTCGGTTCGATGGGTCCTACGAGTTCCAGGAGACGCCGGCCTTCGGTTTCCTGACCCGTGTCGACGCCGGCGTCCGCCACAGCGCCCGCGAGGTGTCGATCACCAGCTTCCACCTGTTCTCGGACTTCTACGCCGGACAAGGCGCCGGCAATCCGGCGGGCTGCTCAGCCCAGTGGAAGGCCATCGACGTCGTGATGGACCAGACGCAATGCCGGTCCGGCGAGTTCGTCTCAAACCCCGGCTTCAACGCCGCGCTTCCGGTGGCTGCGACGCCGAGCTCCTGCTCCAACGGCGTGGTCGCCAACGCCCCGACCTGTTTCCAGGGCTATACGGTCAATCGCCCGACGCTGCTGCGCGAGAACAACAACACCTATTTCCTGACCGACTTCGGTTCGGTCGCCTCAGGCATTCCGGGCGTGTGGGTGGCCGACCCGCGCGACTTCGACGATCCCCGCGCCTTCCAGGAGCGAGTGTTCGGCAACGCCTATGACGTCATCATCCCCGGCAACTCCTATGACGTCGATCTCTACGAAGACAGCGCCTATCTGAACGGCGCCATCGAGTTCGGGCAGCTCCACGGTGATGTCGGTGTCCGCTATGTCCGGACGGAACTGCGGGCGCGTCAGAACCTCACAGGCGAAACCCGCGCCTATGGCGACACCAACAACGACGTCGGCGACAGCATCTCCAGCCGCAGCTACGACGACTGGCTGCCGACGGCGAACCTGACTTATGATTTCACCGACAAGCTGAAGCTGCGTGCCGCCTACGCCAAGACCATGATCCCGTTGGATCTTGGCAACTACGGCGGGGGCGTCACGATTTCGACGGCTGATACACCTGAACTCCAACCGGGCGAGGCCCCCGATCCCACCCGTCCTCCCGTCGGCGTTCGCCGCGTCACGGGCGCGACCCTGGGCGGAACCGTGGAGCTCAACCCCTGGCGGTCCACGAACTACGACCTAGCCCTGGAGTATTACCACGGGCCCGCGACGATGTTTAACGCGGCGATCTTCCGCCTGGACATCGAAAGCTTTGTCCGCCGTGGCACCGTCGCCTGTGGTGCCGAATACCCCGACGGCGACGGCGTTATTCGCCGATGCGTGGATGTGAACCGCCCGATCCAGGGTGAAGGCGGGGAGTTGCAGGGTATTGAACTGGGGGCGAAAATTGGCCTCTCAGACTTCATCGACACGCCGTTCTGGTCCGATTTCGGCTTCGACGGCAGCTATACCTATTCGGACAGCACCTCCAATGACCTAGCTCTAGACGGCAGCGAACTGCCGTTCCAGGACAACTCCGAGCAGTCACTGAACGCGGCCGTTTGGTATCAGGGTGAAAAGCTGCAGGCACGTGTCGCGTGGAACTATCGGACGCCGCGGCTGAACAGCACCATGGGAACGACACGTGACGGCCAACCCGTGGCCATCCCGATCTACCAGGACACGTCGCAATACGTGGACGTCAACGTGACCTATGACGTCAATGACATGGTCACGGTCTACGCCAACGGCTCGAACGTCCTGGGCGAGATTGAGGAATACTACCTCGAGTTCAAGGACGGCGCGCAACAGTTCCAGGCGCGCAACGAGTTCGAGCCGCGCTATACCATCGGCGTGCGCGCTCGCTTCTGATCTCTTCCTGAGCAGACTGGCCGGCGGCATTCGTGTCGCCGGCCTCTTTTTTCGCGTATTGGGATCAGGCCATGGATGAGATCGACGATCCTCGCATCCGTTCCGTCGTCATCGTGGGCGGCGGCACCGCCGGCTGGATGACGGCTGCGGCCCTGGTCCAGCATTTCCGCAGCACACCGCTGAAGATCACCGTGGTCGAGTCCTCCGACATCGGCACGATCGGCGTGGGCGAGGCGACCATTCCCACCATCCGTCGGTTCTATGGGCAGCTGGGTCTGCGCGACGACGACGTGATGCGGGCCACCCAGGCGACCTGCAAACTGGGGATCCGCTTCATCGACTGGTCCGGGCCGGGCTCGGACTTCATCCATCCCTTCGGCCTGTACGGGCAGGACGTGAAGGGGATCGGTTTTCATCATTACTGGCTGAAGCAGAAGCGCGCGGGCGACCCCGCGCCGCTGGCGGCCTATTCCTTGGGCGCGTCCCTGGCCGCCGGGGGCAAGTTCATCCAGCCCTCGCCCAATCCGCCGTCCCAGCTGTCGGTGTTCGACTGGGCGCTTCATCTGGACGCCGGCCTGTTCGCCCAACATCTGCGCGCCTATGCCGAGGCCGGGGGCTGCGCCCGGATCGACGCCCGCATCCGCTCGGTCGAACTGCGGCCCGAGGACGGTTTCGTGCGCGCCCTGACCCTGGACGACGGGCGCGAGGTCGAAGGCGATCTGTTCGTCGATTGCTCGGGCTTCAAGGGGCTGGTGATCGGCGAGGCCCTGGGCGTCGGGTTCGAGGACTGGGGCCGCTGGCTGCCTTGCGACGCCGCCTATGCGGTGCAGAGCGCCAACCGCCCAGGCGACGCCCCCGCCCCCTTCACCCGCGTCACTGCCCGGTCGGCCGGATGGCAATGGGGGATTCCGCTGCGCCACAGGGCCGGCAACGGCCTGGTCTTTTCCAGCGCCCATCTGAGCGACGATCAGGCCCTGGCCGAGCTTATGCCCCATCTGCTGGGCGATCCGCTGACGGAGCCGCGTCGCATTCCCTTCCGCCCCGGCCGGCGGTCGCAGGCCTGGGCCAAGAACTGCGTCGCCATCGGCCTGTCGTCCGGCTTCCTGGAGCCGCTGGAGAGCACCAGTATCGCCCTGATCGAGACGGGCATCGAGCGACTGAAGGCCCTGTTCCCAGACCGCCGCTTCGCCCAGCCGATCCTGGACGAGTTCAACGACCAGACCGCGCGGGAGATGGAGCGAGTGCGGGACTTCATCATCCTGCACTACAAGCTGAACCGGCGGACCGACACCGACTTCTGGCGCGACTGCCGGGAGATGGCCATCCCCGAGACGCTGGAGCGCAAGCTCGCCCTGTGGACCGCGCGGGGCCAGTTCGTCCGCTATCGGTGGGAGATGTTCCACCCGGCCAGCTGGCTGGCCATCTATGACGGCTTCGGCCTGTATCCCGACCATTACGACCCCGCCGTCGACGCCATGGACCCGGCCTATCTGGCGCGCAGCCTGGCCGAGATGCGGACCAATATTGCCGACTTCGTCGCTCGGACCCCCGATCACGCCCAATTCCTGGCGGGTCTCGATCCCGCCGCCTCAGCCGCATGAGACCCGAGATGGACCAACCCCGCCGTCCCCTGAAGAAGATCTGCATCGTCGGCGGCGGGACCGCCGGCTGGATCGCCGCCGCCCTGATGGCCGAGCATTTCAAGGGCCGGATAACCGAGGTCGAGTTGGTCGAGTCCGACGACATCGGCACGATCGGGGTCGGCGAATCCACCGTGCCCCCCTTCCTGGAAATGCTGAAGAAGCTGGGGATCAACGAGCAGGACTTCATCCAACAGACCCAGGCCAGTTTCAAACTGGGCATCCAGTTCGACGACTGGACCGAGAAGGGCGAAAGCTATTTCCACCCGTTCGGCGCCATCGGCGTGCCGGTGGACGTCAGCGACTTCTATCCGGTCTGGCTGAAGGCGCGGATGAACGGCTATCAGCGCCCGCTGATGGACTTCGCCTCTGCGGCGCGGATGGCGGCCCACGAAAGGTTCATGCTGCCGTTCAAAGCCCAGCGCAGCCCTATCGGCGGGGCCTCCTACGCCGTCCATGTGGATGCGAAGCGGGTGGCCCGCTATCTGCGCGACTTCGCCGAAGCGCGGGGGGTGAAGCGGACCGAGGGCATCGTCGAGGAGGTGATGACGCGGCCCGACGGCTTCGTCAGCGGGCTGAAGCTGAAATCGGGCCAGACGGTCGAGGCGGACTTCTTCATCGACTGCACCGGCTTCCGCGCCCTGCTGATCGGCAAGACATTGGGCGTCGGATACACGGACTGGTCCGAATGGCTGATGTGCGACCGGGCCATCGCGGTCCAGACCGAGAATGTCGGGGCGCCCAAACCCTATACCCTGGCCCAGGCGCAGGACTGCGGCTGGCGCTGGCGCATCCCGCTGCAGCACCGGACCGGCAACGGCCATGTCTTCTGCAGCCGCTACATGTCCGACGACGAGGCGACGGCGCGCCTGCTGGCCCAGGTCGAGGGCCGGCCGGTGGTCAATCCGATGGTGGTGCCGTTCAAGACCGGGGTGCGGGAGAAGATCTGGGACAGGAACGTCCTGTCCCTGGGTCTGGCCAGCGGCTTCATCGAGCCGCTGGAATCGACGGCCATCCACCTGATCTATCGCGGGATGGACTTCTTCTTCCGCCTGATGCCGGACCTGGATTGCGATCCGAAACTGGCGACCGAATACAATCGGCGGATGACCGTGGACTACGAGGAGATTCGCGACTTCATCATCCTGCACTACGCCCTGACGAGGCGGGACGACACGCCCTTCTGGCGGGCATGCCGCGACATGGCCCTGCCCGAGGGGTTGCAGCACAAGCTGGACGTCTTCCGCGCCAACGGCAGCCTGGTCGAGGCGCTGGACCCCCTGTTCCGCAATGTCAGCTGGTACGCGGTGATGGACGGCATGGGGGTGACGCCCCGCTCCTATCCGCCGCTGGTCGACCGGATCGACTTCGCCGGCCTGACCGCCGAGATGGACCGGGCCGCCGATATTCTGAACGCCTTCGTCAAGGACCTGCCGTCGCATCAGCAGTTTCTGCAGGACAACTGTCCCGCCCCGCCGGTCGACCTGGCGCCGGTCGCCCCGGCCGCCGTACCCGCTTGATGCCGGCGCGCTTGCCTTATCGCCGCCGAGCCTGACAGTATGAGGCGGGGATAAGGAACCAGAGTTTGCGCCGCGCCGTCACCATCAAGCACGTCGCCGCCGAGGCGGGCGTTTCCCTGCAGACGGTGTCGCGGGTCATCAACAACGAACCGAACGTGCGGCCCGTGGTGCAGGAGCGGGTGCGGGCGGCCGTGGCCAAGCTGGGCTATGTGCCCAGTCTGGCGGCGCGGCGCATGGGGGGCTCGCGCTCCTATCTGCTGATGGCGCTGAACGACCGAGACCGGACCATCGAGGGCTGGAAATCCGGCGAGGGCACCGACTGGGTCGACCAGATGCTGATGGGCGGCATGCTGAAGTGCGAGTCGCACGGCTATCGGATGATCTTCGAACTGGTCGACACCCATTCCGACCATGTGGATCGCGCCGTGCGCGCCGCCCTCGCCGCTCTTCACCCCGACGGCGTCATCCTGACCCCGCCGCACAGCGAAAACCCGGCCATCACCGGCCTGCTCAGCCAGTTGGGCCTGCCCTTTGCGCGGATCGCGTCGATCGCCGAGGGCGACGGTTTCGCCGTATCGATGGACGACGCCGAGGCCGCCGCCCACGCGACGGATCATCTTCTCTCCCTCGGCCATAGGCGCGTCGGCTTCGTCACCGGCAGCCCGCAATACGCAGTCAGCGACGCCCGACTGTCCGGCTATCGCGCCGCCATGAGCGCCTCGCCCCATGGGCTGGACGAGACCCTGATCGGACGCGGCGACTTCTCCTATGAGTCGGGTGTCGCCGCTGTGGACGCCCTGCTCGATCTGCCGTCGCCGCCGACGGCGGTCGTCTGCAGCAATGACCGCATGGCCCTGGCGGCGATCCGCACCGCCCAGCGACGCGGTCTTTCCACGCCGTCGGACCTGTCGGTCGTCAGTTTCGACAATACGCCCCTGGCGCGGTTCGCCGACATGACGGCGGTGATCCAGCCCGTCGCCGAGATGAGCGCGGTCGCCGCCGACCTGCTGATCCGGTTCAAGGCGGGGGAAACGGACCTGCCGTCCCAAAGCAGGGTGGCCTTCGGCTTTGCGCCTCGCGGCTCGACCGCCCCGCCCCGGTCTGGCGGCTCACGCTAGGCGACAGTCTTTTCGCCGAGGCCTTAATAAGTCCAGCAGCGCCCGGATCACATGATATAGGGCCGTCTCTCCTGTTCGTTTGAGGATGTTAGGATGCGCGTCGCGATGATCGGCACCGGCTATGTGGGCCTGGTGTCTGGGGCCTGTTTCGCCGATTTCGGCCACGTCGTGACCTGTATCGACAAGGATCCCTCCAAGATCGAGCGTCTGGAACGCGGTGAGATTCCGATCTTCGAGCCGGGGCTGGATGATCTGGTGGCCGCCAACGTCAAGGAAGGTCGGCTGTTCTTCACCCTGGACGGGGCCGAGGCGATCCGCCGGGCCGACGCGGTCTTCATCGCCGTGGGCACCCCGACCCGCCGCGGCGACGGCCATGCGGACCTGTCCTACGTCTATGCGGCGGCTGAGGAAATCGCCGGCCTGATCGACGGCTTCACCGTGATCGTCACCAAGTCCACCGTCCCGGTCGGCACCGGCGACGAGGTCGAGGCGGTGATCCGCAAGGCCAATCCGAACGCGGACTTCGTCGTGGTCTCCAATCCGGAGTTCCTGCGCGAGGGCGCCGCCATCGGCGACTTCAAACGCCCCGACCGGGTGGTGATCGGCGTCAACGACATCGAGGGCGAGACCGGCGCCCGCGCCAAGGCGGTGATGAGTGAACTGTACCGTCCGCTGAACCTGAACGAGAGTCCGCTGCTTTTCGTCGGCCGGCGCACGTCCGAACTGATCAAATACGCCGCCAACGCCTTCCTGGCGATGAAGATCACCTTCATCAACGAGATGGCGGACCTGTGCGAGGCGGTGGGCGCCGACGTGCAGCAGGTCGCGCGCGGCATCGGTCTGGACAAGCGGATCGGGTCGAAATTCCTGCACGCCGGCCCCGGCTATGGCGGCTCCTGCTTCCCCAAGGACACCCTGGCCCTGGTCCGCACGGCCCAGCAATATGAATCACCGGTTCGGCTGATCGAGACCACGGTCGAGGTCAATGACGCGCGCAAGAAGGCCATGGCCGGGCGGGTCGAAACCACCCTGGGCGCCGCCGTGGCGGGCAAGACGGTGGCCCTGCTGGGTCTGACTTTCAAACCCAACACCGACGACATGCGCGACGCCCCCAGTCTGGACATCGCCCAGGCCCTGATCGCCGCCGGGGCCCAGGTCCAGGCCTTCGACCCCGAAGGCATGCACGAGGCGGCCAAGCTGCTGCCGGACGTGAAGATGAAGGCCAACGCCTATGACGCCGTCGAGGGCTGCGACGTCGCCGTGATCGTGACCGAATGGGACCGGTTCCGCGCTCTGGACCTGGACCGGATCAAGCTGCTGATGAAACAGCCGGTGCTGATTGATCTGAGAAACATCTATCGTCCCGACGACATGGCGCGGCGTGGGTTCAAATACTCCGGGATCGGCCGCGGATGAGCGAAGGGCCGATCCTCGTCACCGGCGCCGCCGGCTTCATCGGCATGCACACGGCCGAGCGATTGCTGGCGCGCGGCGAGACGGTTGTGGGGATCGACAACTTCAACACCTATTACGACCCGGCGCTGAAAGAGGCCCGCGCGGCGCGGCTGCAGGCCCGCGAGGGCTTTCGCCTGGTTCGGGCCGACATCGCCGAACATGAGCAGGTGCTGGCCCTGGTGCGGGATCAGGGGATCAAGCGGATCGTCCATCTCGCCGCCCAGGCCGGGGTTCGCTACTCGCTGGAGAACCCCTTCGCCTATGAGCGCTCGAATCTGGCGGGGCATCTGTCGATCCTGGAGGCGGCCCGTCACGCCGAGGTCCAGCACCTGGTCTACGCCTCGTCCAGCTCGGTCTATGGCGATCGGCCGCTGGAAGGCTCGGGCTTTCGCGAGGACGATCCGACCGTGACGCCGGTCTCCTTGTACGCCGCCACCAAACGATCCTGCGAACTGCTGAGCCAGAGCTACGCCAAACTGTACGGCTTTCCCCAGTCGGGTCTGCGCTTCTTCACAGTCTATGGCCCCTGGGGCCGGCCGGACATGGCCTATTTCAGCTTCACGCGGAAGATCGCGCGCGGCGAACCGATCGAAGTCTATGGCGAGGGCCGCATGGCCCGCGACTTCACCTATATCGACGACATCGTGGACGGGATCGTCGGGGTCTTGGATCATCCGCCCGCGCCGGGCGGTCATGAGGTGTACAATATCGGCGACAGCCAGCCGGTGGGCCTGATGGAGATGATCTCGACCCTGGAAGAGGCGATCGGCGCGGAGGCCAGAAAGATCATGCGGCCCATGCAGCCGGGCGATGTCACCGCCACCTATGCGGACATCTCCAAGCTGAACGCCCTGATCGGCTATCGGCCAAGGGTGCCTCTGAAAGAGGGGCTTGAGAAGTTCGCCGCCTGGTGGCGCGGGTATGAAAACGGCTGAAGATCGAGGGCTGAGGCCGGAACGGACGGCGCTGAAGGCGGTTTTCAACCCATGCCCAGACGCGCCCCCAAACCCCCGATCCTGAAGAGCAAGCGCGGCGTCGCCATCCTGCTCCTCGTCTTGGCCCTGATCTTCGGCCTGCTCTACTTCGGCGTCGGCGCCACCGCCTTCCTGCGAACCCAGCCGCCGATCTAGGCGGGCGTGCTCAGCCCTCGTTCAGATCATCTACAGCCTCGTCCTTGGCGGTGGTCGGGACGGGCGTGCTGGGATCGCCGCTGATCGGCCCCTGGGGCAGGTCGCCTTCGGGGCGCTGGTCGTGCGGCGTCTTCTGAACCGCCAGCGTATTGGGATCAGGGCCGATCTGGCCGCCCGGACCGACGCCGCCGGCCCGTTCCTGCAGCGCCTCGGACGGGGTGTTCAGTGACCGCCCGCGCGCCACGCCCGGCGGCAGGGCCGCCTCGGCCTCTTGTTCCTTGTTCATGTCGAACCTCCATCCAATGGGGACCAGGAGGTAACCGAACCCTGCCTCCCCGGTTCCTGCATCGTGTCAGGGTGTCGGGCTCCGGTCGCAAATTGACACCGGTAACAAACCTGACAAGCTGGCCGCAAAACAGGGATGAGGGAAACGCCCATGAGGTTCATCGACCGCCGCGCCGCACTGACCGGCCTTCTGGGCGGTGTCGCCGCCTCCGCCCTGCCGGTCCGGAGCGTTCTGGCACAGACGCTGGAAGAGGCCGCGCCGCTCGGCCGCGAATGGGCGAACATGAAATGGCGTCGCGGGATCGAAAACCAGCGGATGGCGGATCTGGGCGACGGGACGTTCCTGAACCCGATCCTGTCCGGCGACCACCCGGACCCGTCGATCCTGAAGGACGGCGACGACTATTACATGACCTTTTCGTCGTTCGAATCCGTGCCGGGCATCCATATCTGGCATTCGCGCGACCTGGTGAACTGGCGACCCGTCACTGCGGCCCTCACCACCAATATCGGCTCGGTCTGGGCGCCCGAACTGATCAAACAAGAGGGGCGATTCTACTGCTACATCCCCGCCCGCTTCCCGGAGTACCGGTCGAACTACGTCATCTGGGCCGATCGGATCGAAGGGCCCTGGAGCGCACCGTTCGACCTGAAGCTGCCCGCCCATATCGACCCCGGCCATATCGTCGGCGAGGACGGCAAACGCTATCTGTTCCTGAACGGCGGCGACCGGGTCCGGCTGACCGACGACGGCCTGGCGGTCGATGGTCCGGTGGAGGAGGGTGTCTATGACGCCTGGCGCTATCCCGAGGACTGGATCGTCGAAGGCTTCGCCCAGGAAGGCCCCAAACTTCTGAAGCGCGGCGACTATTTTTACATGATCACCGCCATCGGCGGCACGGCGGGGCCGCCGACGGGGCATATGGTCATCGCCGCCCGTTCCCGGTCCATCCATGGCCCGTGGGAGGACTGCCCGCACAATCCGATCGTCCGCACCCGTTCCGGCGCTGAAAAATGGTGGTCGCGCGGTCACGCCACCCTGGTCGAAGGTTCGGCCGGCGACTGGTGGATGGTCTACCACGGCTATGAGAACGCCTATTGGAGCCTGGGCCGCCAGACCCTGCTGGATCCGATCGAATGGACCGACGACGGCTGGTTCCGCGCCAGGGGCGGCGATCTGTCGCAGCCGATCGCCAAGCCGCGCGGCGGGCAGGCCGTACCCCACGGCATGGCCCTGTCGGACGATTTCTCAACCGACAAGTTCGGCCTTCAATGGAGCTTCTATGATCCGCAGCCGAACGAAAAGGACCGTCTGCGGCGAGACAGCGGCGTGCTTCATATGCGCGCTAAAGGCAGGGCGCCGGCGGACTGCTCGCCCCTGACCTTCGTCCAAGGCGAGCAAGCTTATGAAATTGAATGCGAAATCGAGATCGACCCCGGCGCGGTGGCGGGGCTGATTCTGTTCTACGATCGCGCCCTTTACGCCGGTCTGGGGTTCGACGCTCAGCGCTATGTCACCCACCAATACGGAATCGAACGCGGCCGCCCGGCCAATCCCCACGGACGGCGCATGTTCATCCGCCTGACCAACGCCTATCAGAACCTCTATTTCGACACCTCCGGCGACGGCGTGACCTGGCGACGGTTCGATCGAGGCATGGAAGTTTCCGGCTATAATCAAAATGTTAGGGGCGGCTTCATGATGTTGCGTCCGGGCCTCTACGCCGCCGGAGAAGGTGAGGCGCGGTTCAGGAATTTCCGCTTCCGCGCGCTCGGCGCCTAAGCCGCCCGGGCAGCGTCGATGGGCGGGGATCGCCTCGTTCTTTCCCGGCCCCTTCCAATCAAACGCTGATTTTTGCCCTGGCGTTCGCCACATTTTCACCATATGACACCGGTGACATTGTCATGCCTCGCACGGCGGGGCGGACGAATTCAAGACGATCCCCTCATCAAGAGGGGGACAGAGGATGTCGGCATCCGGCCCGCCAGAGGCTGGAGCGCGACAGCAACGGAGGGAACGGATGCACAACCAAACCACAGGACAACTGCGCGCGGCGGCGTCCCCGGCGGCGCTTCTGATCGGCGCCCTGCTGCTGGCGGCGCCCACTTGGGCCCAGGCTCAACAGGCCGATGATCAGGAGGCCACGACCGTCGATGAGATCGTCGTCACCGGAATCCGCGCCTCTCTCGCCAGCGCCCTGAGCGAAAAGCGTCGGTCGAACACCATCGTCGACGTCATCAACGCCGAAGACATCGCCGACTTCCCCGACGCCAACCTGGCGGAGTCGCTTCAGCGGATTCCCGGCGTCTCGATCGACCGCGAAAACGGCGAGGGCAATTCGATCTCGGTCCGCGGCCTTGGCGGCGACTTCACCCGGGTTCGGCTGAACGGGCTGGAAACCCTGTCCACCTCCGGCGCCAGCAGCGCCGACGGGGCCCTGCGGCGCGACCGCGGCTTCCAGTTCAACACCTTCGCCTCCGAGCTGTTCAACTCCCTGAAGGTCCAGAAGTCCGCAGACGCCCAGACGGACGAAGGCTCCCTGGGCGCGACCGTCGATCTGATCTCGGGCCGCCCGTTCGACTTCACCGAACGCCGTCTCGCCCTGACGCTTCAGGACGCCTATTACGAGAACGGCGGCAACCACAGCCCGCGCGTGGCCCTGTTGGCGTCTGACCGCTGGACCAGCAAGATCGGCGAGTTCGGCCTCTTGGGCTCGGTCGCCTACAATGAGCGTAAACAGGTCATCGACAGCTACGCCCGTCAGGTGGGCTCGATGGACTACGCCTATCGCGGCGCGACGTTCAATAACGCCGGCGCCAACGCCGCAGGGGACCCTCAAGGCTTCGCCCTGCCGATTGGCACGCCCAACTCGGCCCTGCCGCGCGTCACCAATCCCGAGGCGCGCAACTATCTGATCGGCTCGAACCCGGCCGCCTATGCCCTGATCAACGGAACGGGGAACCGCGGCTCTCTGGTTCGCATCCCGGCCCTGGCCACCCTGAATCACCGCGAGGTGGATCAGGATCGCCTGGGGGTCACCCTGTCCGGCCAATGGCGGCCGACGGAGCGGACAACGATCAGCTTCGACAACCTCTATTCGGAGATGACCCAGACCTCGACCAACTATCAGATCGGTCCGGTCGGCCTGAACCGCAACAACACGAACGGCAACCGCACCGCTACGGCCTTCAGCTATCAGACCGCGACGACCGCCAGCAACTCCAACAACAGCTACAATAACCGCCGCAGCGTCTACGCCAACTGCACCGCCCAGGCTGCGACCGAGTTTCGCGACGCCATCGACTGCGGGCAGTCCCTCTATGGCAATACGCCGATCTTCACCACGGCGCCGGGCGCCACGAACCAGACTCTGGCGGCTGGCGTCGGCAGCTTCAATCCAAACAACCTCGACGTCTACGACTACTATAACCAGCCCGGCTCGGTCGGCTATGTGGCGCATCCGCAGTATCTGGCCATGCGCGGCGCCTTCATCGGCCGCCCCTCGGTGCGCCTGATCGACGCCGGCCTCAGCGAGACCGGCGCCAACGCCAACTATCTGGTGCTCGGCAACGTCGACATGCGCTCGGCGGTCGATCAGGGCTCCTATACGACCAAGTTCCGCCAGAACTCGATCAATATCGAGCATGACTTCAGCGATCGCTTCAGCATGTCCCTGTTGGTCGGCGATTCCGAATCGACCAATGAAAACATGGGTCTGCTCGCTGACTTCATCCGGCTGGACTCCGGCCAGGGCGTCGCAGGAAACGACTACTTCGTCTATGACGACCGCGCGGGCGGCGACATGCCCTTCATCGACTTCGGCTTCGACGTCGCCGATCCCAACAACTGGGACTTCGTGAAGGGCTATTCCGCCCTGCGCGCCTTCCGCACCGTCACCGAAAACGGCTATCAGACGGCCAAGGCCGACTTCCGTTGGGATTACAACGACTACGTCACCCTGCGTTTCGGCATCGGCAAGCGCAAGTTCGACTTCTACTATACGCGGTTCGAGCGGCTGGTCAGCGACACCATGAACCCCAGCCTGCTGGAGGGGGTCCGCAGCGGCCTGGCTCAGGCCACGACAGTGGCTGACATGGGCCAGACGGTCAGCTGGGGAGACGGTCTGAACGTGCCTGACGGCATGCCGACGTCCTTCTTCGCCCCCAATCTTCAAGCCTTCCAAAACCGCTTCGGCTTCGACTGCGACTGCATCAACGAATGGGGCGACTGGCGTCTGTCGGACCTTCGCAACGGCGGGGTCAACACCTTCTGGGTCGATGAAGAGAGCCTGTCCTACTACGGCCAGATGGATTTCAACCTGCCTCTGTTCGCCGGGACCCTGCGCGGCAACGCCGGTCTGCGGAGAGCCGAGACCAGCGTCGACTCACGCGGACGTTCGCCCAGCGGCCGCCCCATCAGCAACGACAACGACTATAACGACACCCTCCCCTCGCTGAACCTGGCGTGGGAGGTCAGCGACAGCCTGATCCTGCGCTTCGCGGCGGCCAAGGTGATGGCGCGCCCGCAGATGATGGCCTTGCAGCCCGGCGTCACCTCCTTCACGGTGCCTGTGGGCGTCGCTGGGGCGGCGGCCGAGTTCGACGGCTCAAACGCCCAGATCAGCCTGGGCAACACCAAGCTGAAACCGTTCCGAGCCACCAACCTCGACTTCAATGTCGAATGGTATTTCGCCAAGGACGCCTTGTTGTCCGTGGCCTATTTCCACAAGGAAATCGAAAGCTTCCCGCAGGTCGTGCTGCGTGAGGGCAGGCTGAGCGAGGTTTTCAGCAGCGAGCAGATCGCCAATCTTCGGGCCGCCTATGACGACCTGACCGACCTGGCCTCCGACAGCCGCCGCGCCTATATCGACGCCGATCTGCCGTTCGTCCTGCGTCAATACAATGACGCGCCGGGCGGGACCCTGTCCGGCTTCGAGGTCGCCTATCAGCAGAACTTCACCTTCCTGCCGGCGCCGTTCGACGGTTTCGGGGTTCAGGCCAACTACACCAACATCGAATCCGAGCTGGAATACATCCTCGATCCCGCGCGGAACCTGACCGGAACGGCCCCCTTCCTGGGCGCCTCGCCGGAATCCTTCAACGCGACCGTCTTCTATGAGGTGCCGCGCTGGAGCGCCCGCGTTTCGGCCGCCTATCGGGCCGCCTACCAAACCACCTATCCGCTGGCGTCGGGGGGCTGCGATCCGGGCCAGTGCGACTCGCCCCTGATCAACGACTTCATCGGCTCCAATGAGACGCTGAATGTGGACGCCGCCTTCACCTACAAACTGACCGACAACGTCACGATCACCGCAGAGGCCCTGAATCTGACGGACCAGCCGGACGAGCGCTGGGCCTATCAGGCCGATCCGCTAGTCAACAGCTACGGCAGCACAGGTCGCCAATATTTCGTCGGCGCCCGCTTCATCTTCTGAGGCGGACCGACGCTCCCTGCCCCCTGAAGGGACGTCGCCCCGGCGACGTCCCGCTTTTTTTGCCCTTCGATCCAGGAAAGCGCCATGCTGAGAGCCACCCTGATCCTAAGCCTGTCGGCGATCGCGGGCGCCGCCTGCGCCCAGACCCCGCCGCCCGGGTCCCAACGGGTTGCAGCGGCCTCATCTATGGTCTGGGGGTCGTCCGCCGTCAGCCGTCCGGCGGGCTGGTACGGCTCGGATGAGGCGCGTCGCCTGGCCCTTCAGGTCATCGCGCATCAGTCGCCCCAAGGCGGCTGGCCCAAGAACACGGATCTGTTCGCGCCGCCCGCGCCGGATGCGGATCCGACCCTGACCAACACCATCGACAACAACGCCACCACCCTGCCCCTCGCCTTTATCGCGCGGGTGATCGAGGCCGGCGATTCGACGCCGCGCGCCGCCTTCGACAGGGGTCTCGACTATCTGCTGGCCGCCCAATATCCGAACGGCGGATGGCCCCAGTACGCTCCGCTGCGGGGCGGCTATCACGACGCGGTCACCTATAATGACGACGCCATGGTGCGGGTGCTGCGCCTGCTGGACGAGGTCGCCCAGGCCAAACCGCCTTACGGCTTCGTCGACGGCGCGCGGCGCGAGCGGGCGGCCCAGGCCGTGCGGCGCGGCGTGGACGCCCTATTGAAATCCCAGGTGCGACAGGACGGCCGACTGACCGTCTGGTCCGCCCAGCACGATCCCGTCACCCTGGCGCCCGTCGGCGCCCGCCGGTTCGAGCCGGCGTCTCTGTCGGGGCAGGAAAGCGTGGGCCTGGTGCGCTTCCTGATGGGGATCGACCAGCCCGGCCCTGACGTGATCGCCGCGGTCGAAGGCGCCGTGGCCTGGTTCCGCGCCACGGCCCTCTACGACATCCGCATCGAGTCCTTCACCGACGCTGAGGGACAGGCGGACCGACGGGTCGTGCCGGCGCCGGGCGAAGGCCCGCTGTGGGCCCGATTCTACGGGCTCGAGGACAATCGCCCGCTGTTCACCGGCCGCGACGGCGTTCCGCGCCCGGCCCTGGCGGACATCGAGCGGGAGCGCCGCGCCGGCTACAACTACTATGGCGACTGGGCGAAGACGCTGCTGGAGCGGGACTATCCCGCCTGGCGCGCGCGCCTTGCCCGGCCGAACTGACAGGGCCGGCGAAGCGAAGGCCTCGCCGGCTCTAGAGCATGATCGTTTCGGACGGAACCGCTTCGCGGTTCCGACAGAAGCGTGAATCATGCTCTCGCTTTAACTTGGAGCCTCAGAACCGCTTGGTCAGCTGCACGCCGTAGGTGCGCGGCTCGTTGACGAAGGCGGTCAGGTTGTTGAAGTCGATCGCGCCGATGACGTTCTCTTCGTCGGTCAGGTTGCGGACATAGGCCGCCGCTTCCAGGCCGCGGCCCAGGTCGCGCCAGCCGGCCCGCAGACCGCCCTCGAAGTGCGTATCCTGCATGAACTCGACCGATTCATAGAGGAACAGGTTGAAGTCCTTCAGCATCGTCCAGTCGGTCGAGGCGAAGAACTCGGTGTCGTCGCCCAGGGGCAGGACGTAGTTCAGCGTCAGATTGGCGGTGTATTCCGGCGCCTGCGGGAAGGGGTTGCCGTCGACCTTGGCGCGACGGGTCGTGCCCACGGTGACGATCGGGTCGGTGACGGTGCAGTTGGAGCCGCAGATGGCGACCAGCAGGTCGCCGTCCTTGATCTCCGTGTGGTTCCAGGCGGCGCCGGCCGCCAGGCTGAAGCCCGCGCCCAAATACAGGTCGCCGTCCAGCTCCAGGCCGTAACCTTCGCCCTTGTCGGCGTTGATCAGGCGGTTGGAGTTGTCCGCCCCGCCGATGGCGGTGAACTGCATGTCGCTGACCTCATAGGCGTAGGCCGTGCCGTTCAAACGGCCGCGGCCGTCGAACAGACGGGCCTTGAAGCCGGTCTCATAGGACATGACGGTTTCCGAATCGGCCGTGGTCAGGACCGGGAGGTTGCGGCCCTGGATCGACGGACCGCGATAGCCCTTGGCCACGCGGGCGAACAGGTTGAGGCTGTCGTTGACCTCATACAGGGCGCTGACGTCCCAGCTGACCTGCTCGTCGCCGACCGAGACGGCGCCCGTCCCACCAGCGCCGGTTCCCAGGACGATCCGACCGAAATAGTCGCGGTTGTCGTCGGTATAGCGCAGACCCGCCGTGACCTTCAGGGCCTCCGTCAGCCTGTAGCTGCCCTGACCGAACACGGACCAGGAGTCCGACTTCTGCACGATGTCGGTCACGCGCGTCGGCTGGGGATTGCCCACGCCGTTGAAGGTGCCCGAGACCAGATTGATCCGCTCATCCCAATAGAAGGCGCCGATCTGCCAGCCCAGGCGCGCATCGCCGTTCGAGGCCAGGCGCAGCTCGTAGGTGTTCTGCAGCAGGTCGCTGGACAGGGTGCCGGTCTCGGAGTTGAACGGCGTCTTGTAGGAGGCCGTCGCCGGGGCGCTGGCCACGCCGCCGTCGATGTCGCCGTCGCCCTGCGACCAACCCTGGTAGGAGCCGACGATGCCGGTCAGGGTGGCGGGGCCGAAGTCATAGGCCACGCGCAGCGACTGGGACGTGGTCTTCTGCTTCTGGAAGTTGTTGCGGCCGCCGTCGTAATAGACGGTGTCCCGGTCGAAGTTGTCGTTCAGCTTGTTGGAGCCCTTGGTCAGGGCGTTGGCGCGGTTCATCGTGCCCGTGCCTTCGTAGTCGCGAGCCTGAAGGGTCAACAGGGTCGACAGACGCGCGGTCGGGGTCCAGGCGACATGGACGCGGCCGGCGATGTCGTCGAAATTGCCCAGGTCGTCCTTGTCCGGATTGGCGAAGGACGGATTGTAGGCGTTATCGACCCAGTCGTCGCGATGGTTCCACAGGAAGGCGCCGCGCACCTGGAGCGTATCGGACGCCGGCAAGGTGACGGCGGCTTCGGCCCGGGTCGAACCCAGGTTGCCGTAGGTCAGGGAGCCGAAACCGGTGAATTCGTCCGACGGCTTGACGCTGTCGATCTTGATCACGCCCGCCGGGGTGTTGCGGCCGAACAGGGTGCCCTGCGGCCCGCGCAGCACTTCCAGCTGCTGCACGTCGAACAGGGGGAAGCCCTTCAGATAGACGCTTTCCAGAACCACGTCGTCCAGCACCACCGAAACCGGCTGGGAGGCGGTGAAGTCGAAGTCCACATTGCCGAGGCCGCGGATGTAGAAGCGCGGCGCATAGCGGCCGTTCGAGCTTTCGACCTGAAGGCTGGGCACACGGCCCGACAGGGCCAGAACGTCGGCGCCGCCGGCCGAGATGTCCTGCAAGGTCTGGGGCGTCAGGGCGGAGACGGCGAAGGGAACGTCGCGGATGTTCTCGCTGCGACGCTGGGCGGTGACGACGATGTCATCGACGCCGGCCGGTTCGGCGGCGGTTTGCGTCTGGGCCTCAGTCTGGGCCTGGGTTTGAACCTGGGCCAGGGCCGAGCCGGCGCTCAGCAGGGCGATGCTGCTGACGGTGGCGGCCAGAAGGGCGGGACGAAGCATGGCTGAACTATCCTTGGCGTCGTAAGGGAGGAAACGATCGCGCGACGCCGTAAAGCTTCGAAAAGGGAATCGCCAGCGTCAGACGGGCCGCTTTGTTGAAGCTTTGAAGACGCGGACACAGCGGTGTGACAATCGGCTTCAGACAAGGCGCCGCGCGGCCCCCCAGTCTTGTTCGAACAAGGTTGAAGTGCGACGATGTAAGGGTGCGTCCCTTCGCTGCGCGCCCCTTCCCCATATCCTGGATTGCGCATGTCTCTCGTCAGGCCTTCCCGCCGCCGTCTTCTTCAACTGGCCGGGGCGACGACGCTGGCGCCGGGCCTGATCGGCCTGAGAGCGAAGGATCAGACCGAAACGATCGGCCGGGTGCTGGCCGTTTCGGACATGCATTCGGCCTATGAGCGCACCGCCCAACTGCTGGCCGCCTTTGAAACCGAGGTTCAGACCCATCCGGTTCCCCATGTGATCGCCATCAACGGCGACCTGTTCGAACACGGCAACGCCGTGGCCGTGCGGTCCGGCGGTGTGATCGACTGGGCCTTCGTCGAGGCCCTGCCGCGCCTGGCGCCCACGGTGTTCAACCTGGGCAATCACGACAACGACCTGACCCCGGACCTGGCTGAGGTCGTGGCGCGTCTGCGGACCCTGGGCGTCCAGGTCGTCAGCACCATAGGCGACCGGCGCACGGGCGAAGGCTACGCCCCCTCTTCGACCACCCTGCCCTTCGGCGCCCGGTCCTTGCGCGTCGTGGGCATAGGGACCGACGCCCTGAACACCTATCCCAAGGTCTCTCGCGACCAGTTGGACATTCCATCTCCTGCGGTCTGGGCAAGGGCCCAACTTGGAGCCGCATTGTCGGGCGCCGATCGGGTTCTGATCCTGAGCCATGCGGGTGTCGCGGCCGATCGCGACATCCTGCCCCTGCTGCCCGACGGCGGCCTGATGATCGGCGGCCACAACCATCTGCTGTTCCAGCATCAACAGGGCCGCAGCGCCTATGCCCACACAGGCTCGTGGACAAGCGCCTATACGGTTGGCGAATTCCGCGCCGACGGCTCGGTCACGGCCGCCTCTCACCCAGTCGCGCTGGACGCCGCGGCCGATCAGCCCCTGGCCGAACTGATCGCCGCGACCCTGGCCGCCCAGATGACGGCGGAGGAGCGGGCCCTACTGGGCGTCAGCCCCCGCGCCCTGTCCCTGGGCGACACTGGACGGAGAGTCGCGGCAGGCCTGGCCCAGGCCGCAGGCGTCGATGCGGGCTTCATCGGCCACACCACCCTGGGCGCCGGCCTGCCTGCCGGGCCGGTCAGCCGCTACGTTTTCGACGCCGTCGTGCGTTTCGACGGCCGGCTGATGACCGCCGTCGTCCCGCGTGATCGGTTCGACGCCTTCCTCGCCCGCGCCAACCAGGACCGGCCGATGCCGCTCAGCGCGCGCAACGGCGACTTCCTCTACGCCGCCGGCGCCGCGCCGACGGACGGCCCCGTGCACATCGTCACCACCGACTGGTGCGCGACCAATCAGGCCGGATATTTCGGCGCCGGCGACCTCGTCTTCACCGAAGCGCCCGGTCTGACGGTCAAGACGGCGGCGGCGGCGGCCCTGTTGGAGCCGCATTGACAACGGCCGCCCAGCCGGAGCCAAGATGGATCATGGCGATGCGCTCGATACTGTCGACCATCCTGGCGCTGGCGGCCCTGGGACAGGCTGGGACTGCGGCTGCGCAGACGACGGGGCGTTGGACCGTCGATCAGGCCTACGCCGTCATCGACTTCCAGACCCGCCACGACGGCCGCAGCGTCGCCCAAGCCTTGGAGCGCCATCTTCGCCGTCAGGGCTTCCTGGTCGTCACCCGCCGCCAAGCCTCCGGCGCCCCGCCCCGCACGCCCGGTCGTTTTACCCTGGCGGACCCGGCCGCGCCGACGGGTTTCGGGCTGGAGGGTCCGACGACGCGCGCCGCGGCGGGCTGGCTGCGGCCGGTCCGCACGGTCGTCTGCAACGGCGCCGCCTGGCGCGCCGAAGTCAGCCCGCGTCAGGTCGGGCCGGTCGAGACCCGCTACACCCTCTGTCTCTTTCCCTATCGCGACGGCGCGCGCCAGGGACTTCAGCTCGACATCTACGCCGCCGCCGTCCTGCACGGCGATCCAGAGACGCCGATCGCGCCGCAGTCCGAAGCCGTCTCGCCCGAAGCCTTCATGCGGGGCGCGGTTCAGGCGGTCGAACAAAGGATCCGTCAGCCCGGCGCCTGGATCGAACATCGCCCGGCCAATCGCGACCGGCCCTTCTTCCTGGACGACGACGCCCTGTCCGCCGGTCCCCACTGAAGCCTTTCGACTGAGCCCGAAAACGATCGCGCCCCCGACGGAGCCGTCGGGGGCGCGAAAGTCAGCGTTCAGGCGGGAATCAGAACTTGACGCTGAACCGGCCGAAGATGCGGTTGTCGCGGTACTCGTCCTTGTAGAGGCCAGTGTAGCCCATCTCCAGCGCGGTCCGTTCGGTCGCCTGGACGGTGAAGGCCAGGCCGCCGGAGATGACGTCATCCCCCGGATTGGCGCCGTTGATCACGAAGCCGGGTCCATCGGCGAAGGCGGCGTCGAACACTGGCCCGTCGCCGTTCAGATCGTGGGTATAGGCCAGGTGGGTCACCGCCGACAGACGCGGACGGCCCTGACCGCCGGCCAGGACGGTGCGGGTGCGGAAGCCGGCCGTGACCAGATCCGCCGTCTGTTCGACTTGGCCCGACAGGGCGGCGTCTCCGCCGACCTCGACCACGTCGGCGTCGTATTGGACATGGCTGAAGGCGCCGTAGGGTTCGAACATCGTCGCCCCGACCGCCCGGCTCCAGGCGAGTTCGCCATAGACCTGCCAGACGTCGCCGTCATAGTCGCCGGCCAAGGCGTTGCTGAACTGGTTCAACTGAGCGGTGCGGTCGGTGCGGACGTCGGCCTTGGCCCAGGATCCGCCGACACGGACCTGGAAGTCGCCCAGGGCGCCGCCGCCGTAGACGCCGATCTGTTCGCTGTTGACACGACCCGTCGAGTTCAGCCGCGCCGACCGCAGTTCCGAACGGCTTTCGCCCAAGGCCAAGCCGATGTGAACATCGTCCGACAGCGCCTTTTCGGCCCCGACCAGATAGCCGGACGATTCGCTGCGGAAGGCCGCCAGGCCGTCATGACGCGAGCCGCGGCCGTCGCCGAAGACGCCGCTGCCCCAGACCGAAACCCCGTTGCCCGCATAGGTCTGACCGCCGGCCTGACCCCGGCCGCGGTCCGACATGGCCTCGCGGATCGCGCGCGTGTCGGACACCGCCAGGCCGGCCAGAGAGGCGTGAACCTCGCCAGTCAGGCTGGGCAGGGCGGCCTGAACCGCGGGCACGCTGGCGTCCAGCAGGGCGTTCTCCAGCGACAGGTCGCGGCTTCCGCTGGTCGCCGATCCGTTGATCATCACGTCCAGGGCTGCGCCCGCCGACTTCTGGTTCGAGTTGGCGCCTAGGGACGCCACCGTCACGTCGTTGCGGCGCACCGTCAGCGTGACCCCGTTGGTCGAATAGGTCAGGACCGGCGTCAGGAAGGCCAGATCGCTCTGCGCCCCGGTGAAGGCGCCGGTGACTGCGCCCGTCGACTGAATGATGTTCATCCGCGAGCGCAGGTTCCATTCGCCGCTGTCGGCCTTCAGCACGACCTGACCGCCCTCGAGGCGCGTCGCCCCGCCGACGTTCAGCCGCGAATAGGCGCCGCCGTTGACGCTGGAGCGGATCCACAGGAAGGAGCCCGGCTTGAAGTTGACGTCGCCGGCGACGGTCAGGGTTCCGAACGGATTGGCCCCGTCGCCCGGCGCGACCACGCCGCCGCTTTCCGCCGTCAGGTTCAGCAGACGACCGACGCCGCCGATCATGCCCACGCCGCCGACGGTGGCGTTCGAACGCAGCAGGCTGCCGTTGACGGTCAGAAGACCGCCCTCGACGCGGGTCGGGCCGCTGTAGTCATTGGCGCCGGTCAGGATCAGCTGCCCCCCGCCCTTCTTGACCAGACCGCCGATGTCATTGCCGAAGTTGGCCCGCACCTCGGCCGAATAGCGGTCGCGGGCGTCGCCGATGTTGTTGCTCCAGACATCGACGGTGCCGACCGCCACGGTGACGTCGCGGGTCGCCCGCAAAGCGGTCGGGCCGCCCAAGGCGACGTTCATCTGGGGCGCGCCCCAGCCGGACTTCAGATCGACGCCCGGCGTGTCCAGATCCCGAGAGCTGGACACCAGAATGTCCGAAATCAGGGCCGTGGAATATTCGGGGAAGTTCTCCATCAGGAGGGCGGCGAAGCCCGACACGTTCGGCGCCGCCATCGACGTGCCGGTATAGGCCGCATAGCCGGCGCCGGTGTAGCGGATGTACTGGTTCAGCACCCGCTGCAGTTCGGCGTTGGCGTATTCGAGCACGGCGCCGGAGAAGGCCGGGGTCAGGATCGCCATGTTGTTGGTCGAGACCAGCAAGCCCGCCAGGGTGGAGGTGAAGCTGTCGGGATCGCCCAGGCGGGCTCCCGCAACCAGGGTGATGGCCGCCGCTTGCCGAGCCACTTCGCGCCGTTGCGCGTCCTCGTCATAACCGGGTCCGCCGGCTTCTCGCGCGTCGAGATAGTTGTTCAGCACGACCAGAAACTGGTTCACGGCCGCAGATTGCAGGGCCGAGACGGTGGTCGCAGCATAGAGTCCCGTATAGTTCGCCCGGGGATATAGGGCCAGGATGCCGGCCCGGTCCATCGTATAGGCGGGCACGGACGAGACGACGGCCGAACCCGGTCCGGCGACGCACCAGGTCGCCGTCTGACCGCAGAAGCTGGTCGACGGGTCGGCGGCGGCAAAGCTGGAATAGTTGGCGACCGACAGCCAATTGGAGCGCAGGCGCGGATCCGACAGGGGCGCCACGGCGTCGATGCTGGCGTGGACGCCATAGCCGTTGCCGGCCGAGAAGACCACCAGCACGTCCTTGTCCAGCACCGGCTTGTAGTAGTCGCCGTAGTTCCGATTCATCGACGCCAGAACGGTCGACAGCGACGCATTGTACGGCAGGGAAGTGCCGCTGCCCCAGCTGTTGTTGATGATGCGCACCTGCCCCGTATTGGCCAGATCGACGATGTTCTGGTTCGAGGTCGCGACGATGTCGCCGTCGATATAGACGTCCTTGAACCACAGGAAGTCGCCGGCCGCGAAGTTGGTGGTGGCGGCGTAGAGCTTGGCGCCGTAGGCGTTGCCGAACATGGGCTGACCCGCGACCCGGTCGCCGGCGATGGTGCCCGCCACATGGGTGCCGTGGCCCTCCCATCGACGACGCGGATTGATCCGCCCGTCATTGCCGTAGCCCTCGACGACCTGGGTTCGCAGCCCCGTCACCTTGCCCGCCGATCCGAACAGGGGGTGGTCCATATAGACGCCGGCGTCATTGACCCCGATCGTCTGACCCCGCCCGGTCAAACCCATGGCGTAGGCATGTTCCAGCCCCAGGAAACGCTTGGAATAGTCGACCGAAAACTGGGCGTCCGACCGCCACGAGGCCAGGGCCGTCTGATAGTTGGTCGTGCGCGTCCCATTGGCCATATAGAAGCCGCCGGCCGGCGGGGTCGGCGCCGTCTGCGCCGCCGCCGCGCCCGCCAGGACCGACACGCCCGCCGTCGCAGCCATCAGGCCGATTTTGAAACTGAAAGCCACTCTTTCCCCCTCTTCGGCCGACGGCCGAACGCTTAAGCTTGCAACCCCACGGCGCAATTCAAACACTCAATCGACCGGCGCGAGCACCGTCGTCAACACATTTCGGACAAAAGACGGGCGCGGCGTTTCGTCTTTTAGGGGATAAAATTCCGACGCGTTCTGCGCGGCCAGCCGTAGCCTTCTCCGCATTGTCATGCGCTATTCGGTTCAGCGGCGCAGGTCCAGACCATCGCCGGGCCGAAGCAACTCGCTCGCAGGGGGGGGGGGTACGGAGGGAAAGCCGTGGCGGACAGAGAGGGATTCGAACCCTCGGTAGGCTTTCACCTACACACGCTTTCCAAGCGTGCGCGATCGACCACTCCGCCACCTGTCCGTTTCACGCCAGCTCGTGCGCGCCGCCGGAGGTCGATCCGGCGGGAGGCGGGCCTGATAGAACACCATGGCCCCCTCGGCAAGCGCCTGTGACGTCCCCATATGGGGGCGGACGACATTTTCCTTATTGGGGAACCCCATGCTGCTGACCAAGACCGCCGAACTGCCCACCGCCGAGACCGCCCTGCCCGGCCGCGCCGAGCCCCTGGCGACGGACGAAACCCATTTCGTCAGCGGCCATCCGCTGAAGGGGCCCTATCCCGAGGGTTTCGAAACGGCGATCTTCGGCATGGGCTGTTTCTGGGGCGTGGAGCGGGTCTTCTGGTCCCTGCCGGGCGTCTGGGTGACGTCGGCCGGCTATTCGGGCGGAATCACGCCCAATCCGACCTATGAGGAGACCTGCACCGGCCGCACCGGCCATGCCGAGGTGGTGAAGGTGGTGTTCGACCCGTCGGTCATAACCTACGGCGACCTGCTTAAGGCTTTCTGGGAAAACCACGACCCGACCCAGGGCATGCGCCAGGGGAATGACGTCGGCACCACCTATCGGTCCGCCATCTACACTCTGAACGACGATCAGCAGCGCGAGGCCGAGGCGTCGCGTGACGCCTATCAGGCGGCCCTGACCGCGGCCGGGCGCGGCGCCATCACCACCGAGATTCAGCCTGCCGGCGAATACTATTACGCCGAGGGTTATCACCAGGGCTATCTGGCCAAGAATCCGGCCGGCTATTGCGGCATCGGCGGCACCGGCGTGGTCTGTCCGATCGGGATCGGCGTGAGGGCCTGACCGACGTCCTTGGATGACGGTCGGGCGAAATGTCCTGTCCGCCTCCGGCTAGGCGTCGGCGGCGGACAGGCGTAGGGAAGCCGAAAACGCCCAAGGGAGAGCCGCCATGTCCGCCTTCGTCCATCCCGATGAGATCCGCAGCCGTTTCTCGGCCGCGTTGTCGGCCATGTACCGAGCGGAGGTGCCTCAGTACGGGGAGCTGCTGACCCTGGTGGCCGAGGTCAACGCCGAGGCCTTGAAGGCCGATCCAGCGGGGGCGGACCGGCTGGCCGCAGCCGGCGAACTGGCGCGGCTGTGTGAGGAACGGCACGGCGCCATCCGCGTCGGCACGGCGGACGAACTGGCCACCATCGCCCGCGCCTTCGCCGTCATGGGCATGGCGCCGGTCAGCTATTACAATCTGGCCCCCGCGGGGGTGCCGGTCCATTCGACCGCCTTCCGCCCGGTCGATCCGGCGGCCCTGGCGCGCAATCCCTTCCGGGTCTTCTGCTCCCTGCTGCGGCTGGAGCTGATCGCGGATCAGGACCTGCGTCAGGAGGCGGCCGCCGCCCTGGCCCGGCGCGACATCTTCACCCCGGGCGCGCGGGCGCTGATCGAGACGGCCGAGACCGCGGGCGGCCTGGACGAGGATCAGGCCGACCGCTTCGTCTCCGAACTGCTGGAGACCTTCCGCTGGCACGCCGAGGCGACGGTCAGCGCCGCAACCTATGAACGCCTGGTCGCCGCCCACCGGCTGATCGCCGACGTGGTCAGCTTCAAGGGGCCGCACATCAACCATCTGACGCCGCGCACCCTGGACATAGACGCGGCCCAGGCCGCCATGCCCGAACGGGGCATCACGCCCAAGGAGACGATCGAGGGGCCGCCCGCCCGCGCCTGCCCGATCCTTCTGCGCCAGACCAGTTTCAAGGCCCTGCAGGAGGCCATCGCCTTCCCCGGCGCGGACGGGGCCGTCCAGGGGGTGCACACCGCCCGCTTCGGCGAGATCGAGCAGCGCGGCTGCGCCCTGACCCCGACGGGACGCGCCCTGTACGACGCGGCCCTGGCCAGCAAGGACTTTTCGGCCCTGCCCGACGACTGGACGGCCCTGCGCCGGAACGGCCTGGCCTGGTTCCGCTATCGCGCGACGCCGCAGGGCCTGGCCGGCCGCGCCGAGACGGCCGATCTGGAGGCCCTGATCGCCCTGGGTCACGTCGTCGCGGAGCCGATCACCTACGAGGACTTCCTGCCCGTCAGCGCCGCCGGAATCTTCCAGTCCAACCTGGGCGCCGAGGTGCGCGAAGCCTATGCCGTCGACCCGGCCAAGGCCGATTTCGAACAGGCCCTGGGCCGGTCGGTGCTGGACGAGATGGTCCTGTATCAGGCGGAGCAGGAGGCTTCGATCGCCGCCGCCCTGAAGGCCTTGGGTCTGGCCGAGGCCGCGGCCTGAGCAAATCCGAGACCATCCGCCGTATTGCCTGACGCCCCGCGCCGGATCATAGACGCGGCCGTGCCCCCCTCCGCCCCCTCGTCCGCGCGCCGTTATGATCTGGACTGGATCCGGGTGGGGGCGTTCGGCCTGCTGATCCTCTATCACGTGGGCCTGGTCTATGGGGTCTACGGCTGGCACGTGCACAGCGTCCACACCTTCGAGTGGATGCGCGAAGCCATACTGATCACCAATCCGTGGCGGCTGACCCTGCTGTTTCTGGTGTCGGGCGCGGCCCTGCGGTTCATGACCTTCCGACGCACGCCGCGCCAGGTGGCCCGGGCGCGGTTCGAACGCCTGGTTCCGCCGCTTCTGTTCGGGGCCGTGGTCCTGGTGCCGATCCAGTCCTGGATCGAGGCCATGGACAAGGCCGGCTGGCCAGGCGGCCTGGCCGGCTACGCCGCCTGGATGGCGCACGAGTTCAGCTTCAGCGGCCTGGCCGACGGCGTGCCGGTCAACCATCTGTGGTTCATCGTCTATATCGCCGCCTATAGCGTCGTCACCATACTGCTGTGGCGACGGCCGGGCCTGATCGACCGGATCGGCGGGTGGCTGGAGAAGTCTCTGGCCGGGCCGCGCCTCCTGACCCTGCCGATCCTCTATCTGATCGCCATCCGCATCCTGCTGTTCCCTTGGTTCGGGGTGACCAATGTCCTGCACTGGGACTGGTACAATCACGCCCTGTCCCTGGCGGCCTTCATCTTCGGCTTCAGCATCGTGGGGCGAGAGAGCATCTGGCGCGACATGGAGCGGTATCGCTGGGTCGCCCTGGGCCTGGCGGCGGTCGCCCTGCCGATCATGATGGCCCAGGTCTGGCACCCCGGCGGCCGGGCCTTCTGGGGCGTGCCCAAGGCCATGGTCTACGGCCTGGACCAGTGGGCGACGATCGTCGCCATCCTGGGTTTCGGCAGCCGGCATCTGCGGTCACGCGGCGGGCCGGTTCTGACCTATCTGACCGAGGCGACCTTCCCCCTCTATCTGGCGCACCAGACCATCCTGGTGGCGGCGGTCTGGATCATTCGTCCTGCCCATCTGCCGGCGGGGCTGGAGGCCCTGTCCCTGCTCCTGATCACCTTCCTGGGTAGTTTCGCCGTCTATGAGGTCGTAAAGCGCATCCCCGCCATCCGCCCCTTATGGGGTCTGAAGCCCGCCGGCGGACGGCCCTGGCCGCTGGATCTGGAGGCCTTGCGACATCCCGCCGCCCGTTATCACCGCCGTCGTCGCCTGCTGGCCGTCGGGATCGCCGCGCCGCTTCTGGCCCTGACGGTGGTGGCGGCCGCCATCGCCGCCTATCCCGGCTTCGACAACGCCACCCAGTATCTGAGCGAGCTGGGCGGTTCGACGGCCCAGGCCCCGATCATCTTCAACGGCGGCGTCTTCATCGCCGGCATAATGGCGGGCGTGGCGGGGATCGGCTTCGGCCTGGCCGTCTACGCCCTGACGGAGAAGCGGATCGCGGGCGCCGTGATCGCGGCGGTCTTCGTCCTGGCCGGGGCGGGCATGTCGGCCTCGACCCTCTACCCCTGGCCGGACCCGCGCCACATGATCATCAACCTGGCCCTGGGCATTCAGCTGGCGCCGGTGCTGCTGCTCTGGGGTCTTGCGTCGCGCCGGGATCTGCCCCGGCTCAAAATCTTCCTGACCGCCATCTTTGTCATCATGGCGTGTCTGACCGTTGTTACAAAACACATGATCTTTCCCGGCACGGTCAACGACGCCAACGTCGGCTGGTGGGAGCGGGCCTATGCCCTGGTGCTGGTCGGCTGGGTCGGCGTCGCCGCCTGGCTGCTGGATCGCAAGTTGTTGCAGGAAGCGATAAAATCCCCGTCTGGCGGGTCCGTCGCCCAGGTCGCGGCGGCGGGTGAGTAAAAAAACCCCGAATTTTTCGCCCCTATCAACATTGCGTGATTGAAAATCGCGCGAATGTGATCGACTATAGGGATCGTGCTGCGATGCAGCGCGCACCGTCTTCCTGCCTTCGGAAGCGCGGATGGTCAACACGGGGGCGTCCAGAGCGGCATGAACAAGCTGGCGATCCGGCCTGTCGAACAGGCTGAAATCGAGACGAAGAACCCGGCGCCCCAGGGCCCGGCCTGGTCCTGGCTGCCCGACGAGGCGCCGCTGGCCATGCCGGTTCAGTCCCTGAGCGCGCCCGAGGCCGTCGCCGAGGCCGTTCCCGCCACCTCCCCGCGCACGGTCGGCCTGCGCCGGCTGATGCTGCTGGCCGGCACCCTGGTCCTGACCGGCCTGTCCGCCATCGCTCCCTTCTATCTCTACGCCCGCAAGGGCTGGGACGGGACCGAGATCCTGGCCTTCGGCATCTTCATGGTGCTGATCACCGCCATCTCCTGCTGGTTCGTCAGCGGCCTGATGGGCCTGTTCGTCATGCTGCGCGGCAAGGATCAGGCCGACCTGGCCTTCGCCCCCCATCCGGCCCTGCCCCGCACCCGCACGGCCCTGCTGATGCCGCTGTACAATGAGGACGCCCGCGCCTCCTTCGCCCGCCTGGCGATGATCGACGCCTCGCTGACCCGCCTGGGCGCCGCCTCGGCCTTCGACATCTTCGTGCTGAGCGACTCGACCAAGGAAGAGGCCGCCGCCGATGAGCGTTCGGTCTTCCAGGCCTTCCGCCAGACCGCCGGCTGCAAGACCTTCTATCGTCGCCGCACCGAGAACAGCGAGCGCAAGGCCGGCAATCTGGCCGAATGGGTCCGTCGTTTCGGCGGCGCCTATGAGAACATGATCGTCCTGGACGCCGACAGCACCATGGCCGGCGAGACCCTGCTGCGCATGGTCGACGCCATGGAGCGCAATCCCGGCGTCGGCCTGATCCAGACCGCCCCGGTCATCATCAAGGCCCGCACCATCTTCGCCCGCGTGTCGCAGTATTCGGTGCGCCTGTACGGCCGCGTCGCCGCGGCGGGCCTGGCCTACTGGACCGGTTCGGAATCCAGCTACTGGGGCCACAACGCCATCATCCGCACGCGCGCCTTCGCCGCCTGCTGCGGCCTGCCCCATCTGAAGGGCAGGAAGCCCTTCGGCGGCCATATCATGAGCCACGACGTGGTCGAGGCCGCCCTGATGCGCCGCGCCGGCTGGGCCGTCCACGTCAGCGCCGCCCTGGAAGGGTCGTGGGAAGAGACCCCGCCGTCGATCACCGACTTCATCCGCCGCGATCACCGCTGGTTCCAGGGCAATCTGCAGCACCTGGGCCTGATCGGCGCCAAGGGCCTGTCGCCGATGAGCCGCCTGCAGCTGGCCATGGGCTGCATGGCCTATCTGTCCTCGCCCCTCTGGATGGCGTCCCTGATGGTCGGCCTGTTCATCCAGATGTTCTATCCGGTCGACTGGACCAGCTTCTTCTACATCCTGAACCCGCAGTTCACCCCCTTCATGCTGGCCTCCTTCCTGTCCGGCGTCCTGCTGATCGGGCCCAAGTTCATGGGCGCCGCCCTGGTGCTCAGCCGCCCGGCCGAGCGGCGCGCCTTCGGCGGACGCCGCGCCATCGCCAAGGGCATGGCGGCCGAGATCGCCCTGTCGGCCATCCTGGCCCCCATTCTGATGGTCGCCAACACCAAGGCCTTCATTCAGATCCTGTCCGGCCACGACACCGGATGGACCACCCAGCAGCGCGAGGCCGACGGCCTGGCCTGGTCCGACGCCTTCCGCGCCATGCGCTGGCAGATGATCGCCGGCGTCGGCTTCATCGCGCCCCTGTGCGTCCGCCCCGACTTGGCCACCTGGTTCGCCCCGATCGTCCTGCCCCTGCTGCTGGCTGCACCGATCGCGGTCTGGACCTCGCGCGTCCGCTCGGGCGACGCCCTGGCGAAGAAGGGCTTCCTGGTCACCCCGGCCCAGGACGGCGTCAGCGTCAATCCGTCGGTCCTGCACACGCCGCGTTCGCCCCTGCGCGCGGTGGCCGGCGGCGTCCTGGCCCCGGTCGCAGCCCCCGCCATGGTCCCGGCCCGCGCCCCGGAGCTGTAAGCCCCGCTCTATCCGCCCGACCGATGCAGGACGGCCACAGAACCGTCACAACCGCTACAGCCCCGCTCGACGCAGGGCCCGGTCTTGATCATCTTCAGTCATCAGCTCTGCTGAGGACCGATTCCATGACCAAGAAGACCAGCGCCGATTCCAAGCCCGAACTCCGCATCGTCGGGACTGAGGCGGCCGTCTATGACCTGATGCGCGCGCCCGAGACGACGGCTGAGCGGGTCAAACGCCTTCAGATGGAGGCGCACGCCCTGGCCCTGGAAGAGATCGACCAGTTCGAGAAACTGCTCAGCCAAGCCGCGCAAAAGGCCAAGGACATCGCCTCGGGCGGCGACGCCTATCCGGTCGGCGTTCGCGAGATCGCCACGCGCCTGGCCGCCGACCTGCCGACCCGGGCCGAGACCATACGCACGATCGTGGGCCGCCTGGGCTGACCCCAGGGGGTCCGGCCCTCAGGCAAGGACGTCGTCATAGTCCGGGTGTCGCTTGTGCCAGGCCACGGCGTAGCTGCATTGCGGGAACAGTTTCAGCCCGTGTTCGCGTGCATGTTCGGCCATCGCCTGCATGAAGCGCCCGGCGGCGCCCGAGCCGCGCAGGCTCTGGTCCGCCTCGACGTGCAGGATCATCCGCGCCCCGCCGCGCACGGCGTAGTCGGCCCAGACCCGTCCCTCGCCGCCCTCGCCGTCGAACATCTGTTCAAAGCGGTTGTCGTCCCTGGCGTCGGTGAACGGTCCCATGCTCAACTCCTTTTACGCTTCAACAGCCTGGGAGAAGGGACGTTCCATCGGCGCCGACGCCTCAGATCGGCTTGTCCTGCAACAGATTGATCAGGCCCAGCACGCTCTTCACCGTGAACCAGACACTGAGCAGGAACCAGATCAGCAGGAACAGCAGCAGGAAGGGAATGCCGATCAGCACCACCGAGGCCAGGGCGCTGACGAAGATGCCGACCCAGGCGGCGATGGTCCACCAGAAGACCGACCAGAAGAGGCGGATCTGGGCGTCGATATGTTGCCGGGCCACGCCCGCGGCCGTGCTGCGCGTCACATAGGCCACCACCAGCCCGACCAGGACCAGCACATTGGCGCTGGGGATGGACAGGATGAACAGGGCCCAGGCGATCAGGGCGCCGACCTTGCCTTCCGGCTCCTGGCCGGGGGTGAAATTGGGTTCGGTCGTCATGGTCGTCCTTTCAGAACAGCCAGCTGCGCGGATTGTCGATCGGCCGCCCGGCCTTCAGACGCATCACGCCGAAGACGCCGCGCGCCAAGATCCACAGGGCCGACAGGAACAGGACGAAGACCCCGATATTGACGATCACCAGCAGGCCGCCCAGCACCACCGCGACGGCGGCGATCCACAGGGTGCGCCGCTGATACAGGAAGTGGCCGGCGGCCAGACGCTCCTGCGGGCCTTCGCGCCCGGTCACGGCCACCAGGGCCAGAAGCGCCGAAACCCCCAGGGTCGGCACGGCCAGAAGGATCAGCACATAGACGGCGTAAAGGCTCATCGGCGCGGCCGGCTGTTCCTTTCGGCGGCCCAGACTGTCGCGCAGGGCGTCCACCGGGCCGGGCCGGGCCGACCGTTCGAAGGGCCCCGGCTGGGCGGGGGCGGGCGCCGTAACGGGCTGGGGCTGGGGCTCGGGCGGATCGAACAGATCGGCTTCGCGCTCAGGGGCCGGCGTCACGGTTTCGGCCCTGGTCGGCGCAGCCGGCGTCGCCTCCGGCTCTCGGTGCCGCCCCGCCAGCGAAGCCGCCGAGACGAAGCCGACCAGGGCGTCGTGATCCTGATCGTCGGACGCGGCCTGGGGCTGTGCGGACTCTGAGCCTTGCGGATCGCCGGGTTCGGCCATGGACAGGATACGCTTCTCTCGCGCCGCCGAGACGGCTGGACTGTTAAGGACAATGGCCGCCCAGGCGGGCGGACGCAACCTATCGCGCCAGAACGATCTCGCATCCCGGCGCGATCACGGCCGAAAGGGCGCCGGGCTTTTCGATCCGCACCGTGGCCCGCATCACCCGCCGGTCGTCCAGACAGGCCCGCGCCAGCCGGTCGGCGAAGGTCTCGACCAGTCCCACATGGCCCTCGGCGGCGATGGCGCGCGCGGTCTCGGCGACGGTCTCATAGTTGATGGTGTCGCCCAGCCGCTCGATGGGCCGGGGCTCCAGCTCCAGGGTCACGTCGATGACCAGGGTCTGAAGCCGCCCCTGTTCGTGGTCATAGACCCCGATCCCCGCCTGAACCTCCAGCCCGCGCACGAAGACGCTCAGCCGCTCGCAGCGCAGCGGTTCGTCCGCCGGAAACGGCGACACCGACGACGACTGAACCACGCGACCTACTCCTGGATGTCCGGGGTGCGCCAGGCCAGATGCTGGCCCCCATCGACGGCGATCATCTGGCCCGTCACCATTCGCGCGTCAATGAGCCACAGCACGGCCTCGGCCACCGCTTCCGGGCTGCCGGGCGTCTGCAACAGGGTGGCGCGCGCCTCGGCGGCGAATTCTTCGGGCGTCTGATGGATCGACGGCAGGGTCGGCCCCGGCCCCACGCCGTTGACCCGAATGCCCGGCGCCAGGGCCTGGGCCAGGGTCTGGGTCGCCCACCACAGCCCATTTCGCGACAGGCTGTAGGAGAAGAAGCGCGGATCGGGCTTCAGCACCTTCTGGTCCAGCAGATTGACGATCGCCCCCTCCACCGTCTGGGCGGCGAAGGCCTCGGCCAGAACGATCGGCGCCCGCAGATTGGTCTCCAGATGCTTGTCCCAGCTGTCGCGCGTCAGGCCGCCGATCCGGTCGTCCTCGAACACCGAGGCGTTGTTGACCAGCGCCGTGACCGGCCCCAGGGCCTCGGCCGCCGCCGGGACCAGGGCGCGCACCCGCGCCTCGTCCGTCAGATCGGCCTGCAACAGACAGGCGCGCCGCCCCAGGCCGCCGATCGCCTCGGCCAAGTCCCGCGCCGCCTCGCCCGAGGCGTGATGATGGATCGCCACATCGAACCCGGCCCTGGCCAGGGTCAGACAGATGGCCCGCCCGATCCGCCGCGCCCCGCCCGTGACCAGGGCGACGCCCCGCGCCGCAGAAGCGCCCGAAGCCGCCGGGACTTCAGTCAACCCGACCGAACTCGACCAGGTTCATAAGGGCCACGACGGCGATGAAGCCGAAGATGATGCCGAGAGCCAGCATGGTGATCCTCCTGTTTCCCCAAGGCTTAGAGGCAGGCGGGGCGCGGTTCAAGCGCGGATGGGGGAGAGTTTGGAGCGCAAGTTGACTCGTTGCGGAAGTCAGACGAGACCGGTTCCGGGAGGTTGGCAGAGCCGAGGGGACGCTCGAGCGCAGGAAACCTGTGGTGAATAGGGGCGGTTAAGCGGCGGTCCCCCGCACGTAACAGCCCCATCGGCCAGTGATCAAGCTAGTCAGAACCGTGATCGTTGACGGCTCGCGCAAACTGGGCTCCTCGTGTCAAACTTGCAGCAGCTCTCTGACCGCCTCACATGAGCCAAACCGCCCATTTCCTCGTCGATCCACGACTGACTGCCCTGCTTGGCGAGACCTATAGATCGAGCGAAGTCGCTCTCAAGGAGCTGGTTGACAACGCTTGGGATGCTGACGCGCGATACGTACGCATCACACTACCAGCGCCCCTAAGTTCTGAACCTGTTGTTGTGCAGGATGACGGCACGGGCATGACCGCTGGCGAACTGCGTGGCGAGTACCTGAAAATCGCGAGCGACAAGCGCACCAGAACAGGCGAACGCACCCGCGCGCTTGGGCGCAAGGTCAAAGGACGCAAGGGAATTGGTAAGTTCGCAGGCCTCACCCTTGCCAACGAGATGACTATTGAGACAGTCGCGCGAGGCAAGCGCGCAAGCTTGACGGTGAGTCGCGAAGAATTGGTTAGCCTAGAGCTAGACCTAGAGGCCGTACCGCTGCGCTTTGAAGAGCAGGACGCGCCAGACGCCCCATCAGGTACGACCGTGTACTTGCGTCAGCTCAAGACTTCTCTCAATTTCCCAACGCCAGACCGCTTGCGCGAGGTCTTGATATTTGAATACGGCCGCGAGGACAACTTCACAGTTTTCGTGAATGGAGTTCAGCTGTCCATCGACGACATTAGGGGCGTCAGCACGTCCACTGAGACCGATCTTGATTGCAGCGGACCCGTAGCACTTAGCTTCACGATTGCAGAAGGGAAAGCTCCTCGCGCACCGGGTATAATTGTTAAGGTGAACGGGAAATCCGTTGGCCGACCACAGTTCTTTGGGCTAGACGAGGACGAAGAGGTCCCAAACAAACTATTGAAGCGCGTCTATGGCGAAATCAACATCGACGGCGTGGAAGACCAGGTTACGGCAGACTGGGGCGCTTTGCTCGAAAACAGCAAAGTCACGGAAGCTGTTACGGCATTCGTAGCCGAGAAGGTTAAGGCCGGGCTTAGAGGCGCTCACGCGTCGATGATGAACATGCAGAAGGCGCGGCTGCAGTTGCAGATCAACCGACGCCTAGCTGAGCTTCCCGAACATCGACGCGAGTTCGCTCGCAAGGCGCTGGAGCAGCTGCTGCTTCGCTATTATGAAGAAAGCACAGAACGCGTCGAGGTGATCGTAGAAGTCGCATTGGACGCGATGGAACACGATGCATATTGGGCTGTGCTGGAGAGCATCCGGGCCGCTAGCGACGTTGATGTGCACGCTCTATCTCAGTCTCTGAACCAGTTCGGCCTTGTTGAGCTGGCCGCGATTGCTGCGCAAGCTGCGCGTCGAGGCACCTTTTTGGACTACCTCGACAAGCTGATCGATGACCCAAGCACGACTGAGCAGCAGGTTCACAAGGCCTTAGAAACCAATCTTTGGGTCCTAGGTAGGACCTATGCGCTATTAGCCTCGAATGTAACTCTTAGCACTCTCGTTCAAAAGCTCTGCGATGATCGGCAATTTGCATCAGAGAGGCCAGATTTGTTGCTGACGGAGGCGCACGATGGTCGATACCTTCTTATTGAATTGAAGCGGCCATCATTGGCCATAAATCGAGACCACATCACGCAAGCAGAAAAGTACAGAGACTATCTTATGCCTCGACTGCCGCTATCGCGATTTGATGTGCTCATGATTGGAAAGTCTCGGGTAAACACAATTGACCCTCATAGCCTGCCAAGCCACATCACCATCCAGTCGTATGCGGGCATACTGGCGGGTGCTCGCAATGAGATGCAATGGATTATGCGATCTCTCGCTGCCGCATGATTTAAGCGGCGAACAACTTAGCGTAAACGTCCGCTCCTGGCGCCAGTCAGACGCCAAGCCACTGCAGTCCGCCGGGAAGGTCGCCGAGGGCATAGTCCACTTGTAGAACTCGGCGGTGCGTCGCAGCAGACGCTCTGTCGGACGCATGCAGGATTGGCGTGGCATAGGTCCAGATGTCTCCCACGTCAGCAAGACAGATGGCGACGCCGCACCTTGCAACCACCTCTGGAACATCAGACTCGGGGATTCTTCCAAAGCGGTGCGACCCCGGCGCGATAAGCAACGGAGCGTTGGACTGAGGTACAGGGTCGAGGTGGGCGCGCAGCGTGAGCATGCTGGCCAGCAGCTCAAATGGCGGCGCGACGTGCAGGGCGCCATGCTTGCGCGTCCAAGGCCCGAAGCCTTCAACTTCTTTTCGTTCACGCACTGCAATCACGCGGTCTTGGTGCCAAGCCAATGACCAGTTCGCGGACGCTGTCTTGTCGAAGAGGATCGCCCGCACCGGCCGCGCCATCCCACCCAGATTTCGTGCAGCAATGGATCCGATCGGACCGTTGGCGGCGAGGAAACTCACCAGCCCGTCAACATCGAATAGCCTGACGCCAGCAACGTCTCGCGGCTGGCCGGCGAGCACCTGTTCCAAAGTAGCGAGTGCGGAGCTGTCGAGCGCCTTTGGCGCTAGCTCAGCGCCGTCTCGTCCGAGTTCAAGCTGGGCAATCGGGGCAGGCATGCTGCTGTTTACCCCCAACAGATCACGCACTCAACGAAAGTCGGCTTCCAGGCCTGGTCCGGGTGTCCGGAACTGGCGCAATGCAGCCCTGCTTCCTTTTTAAAGTAAGCCAACATCGCTCCCCCCACCGCCCCGAACGACCGACATCCCCATGACCTGGCGCATCCACGTCGAACCCTTCACCCGTCCCCTCTTCTTCGCCTGGTCGCGCCTCACGCGCGGCAAGACCCTGGGCGTGCGGGCCGTGGCGACGGACGCCGGGGGGCGGGTGCTGCTGGTGCGGCACACCTATCTGAAGGGCTGGTGGCTGCCGGGGGGCGGGGTGGATCGGGGCGAGACGACGCAGGCCGCCGTGGTGCGCGAACTGCGTGAGGAGGCCGGGCTGATCGCGCGGTCGGCGCCGCGCCTGGTGTCGATCCATTCCAATGAGCGGTTCTTTCCCGGCGATCACGTCGCCGTCTTCATCATCGACGCCTTCGATCCGGGCGAACCGACCAGCCGCGGCGAGATCGCCGAGGTCGGCTGGTTCTCTCCCGCCGCCCTGCCCGCCGACGTCAATCGGGGCTGTCGCGCGCGGCTGGCCGAAATCTTCGACGGCGCCCCGGTTTCCGACCTCTGGTGAGACGGAAATGATCCGCTGATCCGTTTCAGAACGGCCAAGCCTGTTCGGAAAGGATCCTTCTATGCCCGTCTCCCGTCGCCTGGCCCTGATGGGGCTGGCCCTCGGCGCCCTCTTGCCCAATGCCGCTCTGGCCCAATCGCGCGGAGATCGGCGGCGCCGTCGAACGGGGCCGCCCGCGGCGACCCCGGCGCCGTCCCAGACCGTCGCCTTCGGCCCCGATCCGCTTCAGGCCTATGACCTCTATGCCGACCGGGGCGCAGGACCGGTCCTGATGTTCGTCCACGGCGGCGGTTGGTCGCGAGGCGAGCGGACGCGGGTCAATGAGCTGCCGGCCTATGCCCGCCGCCACGGCCTGACCCTGGCCTCGACCGGCTATCGACTGGCGCCCGCCGTCAGCGCCCGCGAGTCGGCCATGGACGTCGCCGCCGCCGTGGCAGACCTGAAACGCCGCCTGCCCGGCCGGCCGCTCTATCTGATGGGCCATTCGGCCGGCGCCCATCTGGCCGCCCTGGTCGGAATCGACCCCGACTATCTGGGCGCGTTCGGGCTGAGGCCGTCGGATCTGGCGGGGGTGATCCTGCTGGACGGCGCCGGCTATGACGCCACGGCGCCGCGCGGGGACGGCCGCATCGACCAGTGGCTGGGCCAGACCTATGACCAGGCCTTCGGCGACCAGGCCGCCGCCCTATCGCCCACCCTGCGCGTCCGCCCCGGCGTCGCCTATCCGCCCTTCTTGATCTTCCACGTCGCCCGGCGTCAGGATTCGGCCGTCCAGAGCCGGGGCCTGGCCGAGGCCCTGACCCGCGCCGGCGGCCGCGCCGAGGTCGTTCCCGCCCCCGACGACAGCCATATGACGATCAATCGCGGCTTCGGCGTCGCCGGCGATCCGGAGGGCGAACGCGCCGCCCGCTTCATCTCGGGCTAACAAAAGGCCGGCGACGTGCTAGCCAGGGGCCATGAACCCGTCGCTGCTCGCCATCCTCGTCGTCGTTCTGGCCGGGGGCGCCACCGCCCTTCAGGCGCCGACCAACGCCAAGCTGGCGACCGCCGTGGCCTCGCCGGTCAATGCGGCCTTCATCTCCTTCGCCGTGGGCACGACGGTGCTGGGCATCCTCGCCGCCCTGATGCAGACCCGGCCCGACATGGCGGCCGCCCGCGCCCTGCCCTGGTACGCCTGGCTGGGCGGGGCCTACGGCGCCTGTTTCGTGGTGGCGGCCGCCTGGGGGGTGCCGCGCCTGGGGGTGGCCATGACCATCACCTTGATGGTCGGGGGCCAACTGCTGCTCAGCCTGATCCTGGATCATTTCGGCGCCCTGGGCGTGCCGCGCCAGCCGCTGAACCTGGGCCGGATCGCCGGGGTGGGCCTGGTTCTGGCCGGCGTCCTTCTGGTTCGCCGGTCGTAAACCCAGACCCTCTCCCGCTTGCGGGAGAGGCAGCGCGTCGATCGCGCAGCGATCCAGCGACGGAGAGGGAAGTCTTCTTCCCTGAAGTGAAACTCCCCCCATCGTCAGCCGTCTCGCTACGCTCGACGAGCTGACACTTCCCCCGCAAGCGGGGGAAGGTCTGTTCCGCCCCTCCTTCCGAGCCCCTATATCCATTCCGATGACCGAGGAGACGCTCGATTCGACCTTGAAGGCCGCCGCCCTGATCGCCGACGAGGCGCGTCGGGCGCCCGACAAGCCGGGCGTCTATCGCATGTACGGCGAGGACGGCGCCTGTCTGTATGTCGGCAAGGCCAAGTCGCTGAAGAAGCGGATCGTCCAGTACGCGCAAGGGCGGTTCCACACCCAGCGGATCGGCCTGATGGTCTCCCTGACCCGGTCGATGGAGCTGGTGGTCACCGCCACCGAGACCGAAGCCCTGCTGCTGGAATCCAACTTCATCAAGAAGCTGAAGCCGCGCTTCAACGTCGTGCTGCGCGACGACAAGTCCTTCGCCGAGCTGATGATCCGCAGCGACCACCGCGCGCCCCAGATCCGCAAGCATCGCGGCGCCCACACCACGCCGGGCCAGTATTTCGGCCCCTTCGCCTCGACCTGGGCGGTGAACCGGACCCTGAACACCCTGCAGAAGGCCTTCCTGCTGCGCTCATGCTCCGACAGCGTCTATGAGACCCGCACCCGGCCCTGCATGCTGCACCAGATCAAGCGCTGTTCGGCCCCCTGCACCGGCCTGATCTCGCTGGAGGACTACGGCGAGCTGGTGAACGAGGCCGAGGCCTTCCTGCGCGGCAAGTCCCGCGCCGTCATCGGGCGCCTGTCGCAGGAGATGCAGGCCGCGTCCGACGCCATGGACTTCGAACAGGCCGCCCGGGTCCGCGACCGCATCCGCGCCCTGTCGGCCATCTCGATGGAGAACTCCGTCAGCGCCGACAGCGTGGCAGAGGGCGACGTCTTCGCCCTGCACACCGACGGCGGCCAGGCCTGCGTCCAGGTCTTCTTCTATCGCGCGGGCCAGAACTGGGGCGGCCGCGCCTATTTCCCCCGCGTGGACAAGACCGACACCGACCCGGAGATCCTGGCCGCCTTCCTGGGCCAGTTCTATGAGGACAAGCCGATCCCGCGCCTGATCCTGTCCAACGTCCGCCCGCACGAGCTGGAGCTGCTGGAAGAGGCCTTCTCGATGAAGGCGGACCGCAAGGTCGAGATCGCCAAACCCCAGCGCGGCGAGAAGCTGGCCCTGGTCGACCACGCCCTGACCAACGCCAGGGAGGCCCTGGGCCGCCGTCTGGCCGAAAGCTCGGCCCAGGGCAAGATCCTCGACGAGGTGTGCGAGGCCTTCGGCCTGGAGGCCCGGCCCGAGCGGATCGAAGTCTACGACAACGCCCACATCCAGGGGACCAATGCGGTGGGCGGCATGATAGTGGCCGGCCCGGAAGGCTTCCAGAAGTCCCAGTACCGCAAGTTCAACATCCGGGGCGAGGACCTGACGCCCGGCGACGACTACGGCATGATGCGCGAGGTCATGCGCCGCCGCTTCGCCCGTCTGATCAAGGACGAAGAGGAGGGCGAGGAAGTGGTGCGCCCGGACCTGCTGCTGATCGACGGCGGCGCGGGCCAGCTGGCCGAGGTTCTGGCCGTCCTGGCCGACCTGGGCCTGGACGACATCACCGTGGTGGGGGTCGCCAAGGGACCGGATCGCGACGCGGGGATGGAGAAGTTTTTCATGCCCGGCAAGCCGCCCTTTATGCTGCCGCTGAAGTCCCCGGCCCTCTACTATCTCCAACGGCTGCGCGACGAGGCCCACCGTTTCGCCAACGGCGCCCACGCCAAGCGCCGCTCGATGGACATCCGCAGGAATCCGCTGGACGAGATCGAAGGGGTCGGCCCGGGCCGCAAGAAGGCCCTGCTCCACGCCTTCGGCTCCGCCAAGGGCGTCGGCCGCGCCTCGGTCGCCGACCTGGTCAAAGTGGACGGCGTCAGCCAGGCCCTGGCCGAACGCATCTACGCCTTCTTCCATCCCCAGGCGCGGTGATTCAGGGCTAGGCGCGATCCGGCGCACGCTCCAGGCTTCGAAACACCTCCTGCGCCAGCAGCTTGGCGGGACCGCCCGAGCCGCGCGCCGACACCAGGGCGATCTCGCTGTCGTCAAGGGCGGGCAGGATCTTCACCACCGCCAGATCGCGCGGCGCCATGGCGGCCGGCAGAACCCCGACGCCCAGCCCCGCCCGCAGCGCCGCCATCTGACCGGCAAGACTGGGCGAGGTGAAGGACGCCCGAAATCCGATTCCCGCCGCCTCCAGCGCCTGTAGCGCGCGCTTGCGATAGATGTCCGGCGCAGGCGCGATGATCAGGGGCAGCGGCGAGGCCTCGGCGACCGAGGCGTCCTGGGCCACCCAGACCAGCGGCTCGCTCCACACCTTCAGCCCCAGGTCGGCGCCCCCGGCCTCGCGCTTGACCAGGGCCAGGTCCAGCAGTCCGCGCGACAGCTGATCCAGCAGATTGGCGGTATAGTCGCATGTCACCGACAACCGGATGCGCGGATGGCTGCGCGCGAAGGCGCCCAGTATGCCCGGCAGATGAACCGTGGCGATGTCTTCCGGCGCCCCGAACCGCACCTCGCCCTCGGGCTCGCCGTCGCTCAGGGTGGCGATGATTTCGTCGTTCAGCTTCAACAGCCGCCGCGCCTGGGGCAGCAGGGCCGCCCCCTCGGTGGTCAACCCCACCGTGGCGCCGCCCCGGTCCAGAAGCGGCGCCCCGAGCTGCTGCTCCAGGCGGCGCATCTGCAAGCTGACGGCCGGCTGGGTCAGGCCGCGTTGCTGGGCCGCCCGGGTGAAGCTGTGGGTTTCGACCACCGTCACGAAGGTCCGCAGCAGGTCGATGTCGAGACTGGTCATGTCATAACTGTTCGTTATGCCGCACATCAAGTCAATAAACTGGCGCGTCAGGGGCGGTGCGGGCAAAGGGCCCGCCACTGAGTTTTTGGAGTCCCCATGCCCGATATCACCGCCAGTCTCGGACTGCTGTCCTCGCCCGCCATCCTGTTCTTTTTCGTGGGCGCGGCTGCGGCTTTTGCCCGGTCAGACCTGTCCATACCGGAGCAGGTCGCCAAGGCGATCTCCCTTTATCTGATGCTGTGCATCGGCTTTCGGGGAGGCGTGGAAGCGCGGGAGGCCGGGCTTCAGAGCGACTTTCTCACCGCCGGGGCTCTGGGCCTGACGCTCAGCGCCCTGATGCCGCTCCTGGCCTTCATCCTGCTGCGGTGGACGTCGCGACTGGATCGTCCGACCCTGTGCGCCCTGGCGGCGACCTATGGATCGGTGTCGGTGGTGACCTTCGCCGCCGGTCAGCAGCATCTGACCGCCCTGGGCCTGGCGCCCGGCGGCTATATGGCGGCGGTGCTGGCCCTGATGGAGACGCCGGCGATCCTGACCGCCCTGGTCCTGATGCACGGCGCCGGCCGCGAGCCGTCGACCGGCCGGGGCGTCGTCCTGCGCGAAGTTCTGGTCGGGGCGGCGACGGTGATGCTGCTGGGCAGCTTCCTGGTCGGCCTCATTTCAGGCGAGGCGGGGCTGAAGAAGCTGGACCTGTTCGTCAATCCGCTGTTCCAGGGCGCCCTGTGCTTCTTCCTGCTGGACCTGGGTCTGACCGCCGCGCGCAGCCTGATGGCGGATCGGCGCAAGCTGACCTGGCCGGTGATCGGTTTCGCCCTCGGCTTCCCCGTCCTCTCGGCAGGCGTCGCCCTGGCCCTGGGACGACTGGCGGGTCTCGGACTCGGCGACGCGGCCATGCTGGCCGTCCTCGCGGGCTCGGCCTCCTACATCGCCGTGCCCGCCGCCATGCGGGTCGCGGCGCCCAAGGCCGATCCCGGCGTCTTCGTCACCACCTCCCTGGCCGTGACCTTTCCCTTCAACCTCGTGATCGGCATCGCCCTCTATACGGCGGCCGCAGTCTGGCTGTGGGCCTAGACGCGAGGCGAGTGGGGCTGGGGAACCGGAGAGGCGACGGCGATTTTCCCGTTTTCACCTCTCCCCCGCCCCGAGATTGGGTCCTATACCCGCCCCATGTCCGATCCGTCCAAAGACCCTCTCCTGTCAGGTTATCGCCGCTTCCGCGCCGAACACTGGCCCGAGGCGCACGCCGAGTACGAAACCCTGGCTGAAAAGGGCCAGAAGCCGCACACCCTGATCGTCGCCTGTTCCGACAGCCGCGCCGATCCGGCCCTGATCTTCGACGCCAAGCCGGGCGAGCTGTTCGTCGTCCGCAACGTCGCCAATCTGGTTCCGCCCTATGAACCGGACGGCAAGCTGCACGGGGTTTCTGCGGCCCTGGAGTTCGGGGTCAAGGTTCTGGGCGTCAAACGCATAGTCGTCATGGGCCACGCCCACTGCGGCGGGGTCAACGCCATGATCAACGGCGCGCCCGACGTCGTCGCCGACTTCGTGGCCCCCTGGATCGCCCAGGGGACGCCGGTGGTTCAGCACGTCGCCGAAACCGTCGCGCCGAACGAACTGGAGCGCGCCGCCGAAGAGGCCGTGGTGCGTCTGTCGATCCGAAACCTGCGCACCTTTCCCTGGATCGCCGAGCGTGAAGCCAAGGGCGAACTGGAGCTCAGCGGGCTTCATTTCGGAATCGCCGACGGCGTCCTGACCGCCCTGACTGACAAGGCGAGGTTCGAGCCGTTGGGGTGACGACCGCCTTCCCCGGCTCGCCTATTCTTGTTATGTTCACCCCATGGCCACCAACGTCCACCTGACCCCGGAACTGGAGCAGTTCGCTCGAGATCGTGTGAAGACAGGCCGCTATGCCAATATGAGCGAAGTGGTTCGCGACGGTCTGCGCCTTCTGCAGGATCAGGAAGTGGCGCGTCAAAGCGCGGAAGCTGCTCGACGGGAAGAACTGGCCCGGCAGCAGGAAGAAAGCGCGCGCCGTCAGCTGGCGTTCAAGGCCATGTTGGACCGGTGGAGCGCCATGCCCTCGATCAACATAGGCCCCTGGACCCGCGAAGAGCTGTACGATTGAGGATCGCCCTCGATACGAACGTCATCGTCTACGCTGAAGGGCTCAACGGTCCCGCACGACGCGCTGCGGGCAGACGACTGATCGACCGGCTTCATGCGGATCATGAGCTCATTGTCGCCGCCCAATGCCTGGGAGAGTTGCACCGCGTCCTGACCGGCAAGGCGCGAATGACACCCGCGATGGCGTCGGAGATCGCGGACAGTTGGCGACGCCTCGCAATCGTGCCCGCGACCAGCGAAGCCGTCGTCTTCTCGGCCTTTGAACTAGTCGCCACCCACCCGCACCAGATCTGGGACGCCATCATCCTATGCGCTGCCGCCGAAGCTGGCTGCGGCCTTCTGCTTTCCGAAGACATGCAGGACGGCTTCGTCTATCGAGGCGTCACCGTCGCCAATCCGTTCGCGGAGACGCTTCACCCCCTGCTCGCGTCCCTGCTGGAGATCCCGTCATGACCGCGCCCGCCCTCCGCGCCAATCCGATCCCCAACATCCTGACGGGCATCCGCCTGTTCGCCGGGGTGGTGATGTTCGCCATGCTGGCCGGCGCCGCGCCGGGGGCTCTGGACGCCTGGCTGTCGCCGGAAACCCAGCTGAAGTTCGGCCTGTGGGCCTTCTGGATCTTCGTCATCGCTGCCTCGACCGACTGGGTGGACGGCTTTTTGGCGCGGCGCTGGAACGCCACCACCCGCTGGGGCGCCATTCTGGACCCGATCGCGGACAAGGTTCTGATCACCGGGGCCATTCTGGGCGTCTTGGCGTCCGGCTCCCTGCCGGGCATCGCCCTGCCCTGCGGCCTGATCCTGTTCCGTGAGTTCGCGGTCTCGGCCCTGCGCGAGACCATGGCCGGCCGGATCGAACTGCCCGTCACCCTGGCCGCCAAATGGAAGACCACGGTCCAGATGGTGGCGCTGGCGGCCCTGCAACTGACCCTGCTGTGGGACGCCTTCGGCCTTCAGAACGAGGACGGCTCGCCCCTGTCCTGGCAGCCGGCCTTCGAATCCTTCGCCGTCTTCCTGATCTGGTTCGCCGCCGTCATCACCCTGTGGACCGGCTGGCAGTATTTCCGCGAAGCTCGGCGTCAGATGCAGGATCTTTAGGGCCTCAGCGTCAGTCCCGCAGGCGTCGCCTCAAAGGCCGACAGCCGCCCCAGATAGCTCATGCCCAACAGGGAATAGGCAAGCCCCTCTTCGACCACCAGGGCCTGGACTCGCTCGACCCGCGCGCCTGCGACCGAGACCGCCGCCAGTTCGACGGGCGCGGCGCGGGCCAGGCCTGAGGCGGTCTGCACCCGCCCCGTAAAGGCGTCCGGCTCCGGATCGACGCCCAGGCGCCGGGCGTCCGCTCGCGTCAGGGCCACCACGCTGGCGCCCGTGTCGATCAGAACCCGCACGGCCCGCCCCTCGATGGTCGCCTGGGCCCAGTAGTGACCGTCCGGCCCCTTCACCACCTGGGTCGCGGTCCCAGAAGCCGATGCGGGCGCGACGACGAGGCGTTCCGGCTGGGCCGCCGCCAGGGCGGGCTCGCCGCCGTCCAGGTGACGGATCGCCAGGGCCGTCGCGAACGAGGCCGCCAGGGATGCGCCCAGCACGACGACGGACTGAAGATCGATGCGGATCATTCCTTCCCAATAGCGGTCGCCCGTTGGGATGCGGTGAAGCGACGTGGCTGACGAAGTCTTAAACGCCCATCCCCTCTACCCGGTCCCCTCAGCCCAGTTTGGCGGGGTCGATCCGGTCGCGCCGCGCGGGCAGTTCCGCCATGATCCGCGTCCGCTCATCCTCCCCCAGAGCGCGCCAGCCGGCGATCTCCTTCAGGGTTCGAAAACAGCCCAGACACAGGCCGCTTTCGCCGTCGACGGCGCACACCATGACGCACGGCGTGGCGATCGCCTGGGGCGGGCGGCGGGGCGGGGTCGCGGCGCTCAATACGACATCTTCATAAAAAATACTCCGGTTACTGACTTAAAAATTTGCACTTTGCGGAAAGATGGTTATCTTGGTCATCGACGCGAAACGACTGATGGTGAGATCCCTAGGTACGACGCGTCTCTTTTCATCGTTCTGCGAAAGGAGACGCCAAGATGAACGATAAGGAGCGCAACCTCCAACACGCCATGATGTCCTTCGCCCTGTGGGGCGGGATGCTGGTCAACAGTCGGCACATGCCGTCTAACTCGGGACGGGCGGCCAGCCATCCGTCCAACTTCGTACCCTATACGCCCAAGAAACGCTGACGGCTTCGCGAGCCGGACGTGCAGGAGCCCCGGTCCCGACCGGGGCTTTTGCAATTCCGACCTTGCCTGACGCGACGGCGGCGGACGATGAGAGGGGGAACAAGGGAGACGACCCATGGGGCTGATTGCCGAAACCCGCCAGGGCGCGGTGCTGATCTGGACGCTGGACCGTGAGGCGCGGCTGAACGCCCTGCCCGACCTGGGCGACGGCGATGAATTCGCGGAGGCCTGCGCCCGCGCGAATGCGGACATGACGGTCAAATGCGTCGTCCTGACCGGGGCGGGGCGGGCCTTTTCAGCCGGGGGCGATCTGACCGCCATGCGCGACCGACGCGACCTGTTCGAAGGGTCAGGCGCGGAGATTCGCGTCCGCTATCGCCGCGTCGTCCACCGGATCGTCCGCAGCCTCTATGATCTGGAGATTCCGCTGATCTCGGCGGTCAACGGCCCGGCCATGGGCTTGGGCTGCGGCATCGCCGCCACAGCCGACATCCGCATCGCTTCGGACCGGGCCAGCTTCGGCGTGCCGTTTCTGAAGCTGGGCATTATCCCCGGCGACGGGGGCGCCTGGCGGCTGCCGCGCGACGTCGGCTACGCCCGCGCCGCCGAAATGCTGTTCACCGGCCGCAGCATCGACGCCGAGACGGCCGAGCGCTGGGGCCTGGTCAACCGGGTCGTGGCGCACGACCGGCTGATGGACGAGGCCCTGACCATAGCCGGTGAAATCGCCGCCCAGCCGCCCCAGGCCCTGCGCATGGCCAAGACCCTGATGCGCCAGGGCCGCGACCAGACCTTCGAACAGATCCTGGAGCTGTCGGCGGCCATGCAGGCCCTGGCCCATATGACCGACGACCATCAGGAAGGCGTCAAAGCCGTGCTGGAAAAGCGGCCGGCGGATTTCACCGGCCGCTGATCCGATCCCTTACTTCTGCCCCGCCGGGCGCATGGCCTGGTCGGGGCCGACGCCGGCGGCGACTGGACGGGCGACGCCGGCTTTTTGACCGGGCTTCATGAACTTCACCAGGACGCGCTGGCCGATCAGGAAGGGGGTGTCGTCGGCCGAGACCACGACCTCGACCACCCGTTCGTCGGTGCGGGCCGAAGGGTCTTCGGACTGCAGCTGGCGGGCGCCGAAGACGGCGGCGCGGCGCAGGACGCGGCCCACCGAAATCTTGGTGGGATCGCCTTCGGGGGTCAGTTCGACCTCCTGGCCGACGGTCACGTTGGGCAGGTCGGCCTCGACGATCTCGGCGCGAACGATGCGGTCGGTCTCGGGCTCCAGATCGAACATGGCCGTGACGTTCAGGGTCGAGGCGCCGGCGCCCGGCTGGGCGTAGCGGCGGGCGATGCGGCCGTTCATCGGGGCGCGGATCACCGTCAGCTCCTGATTATAGCGCGCCTCGTCCAGGCGGGACTGGGCGGTCTGGACGGCGGCGTTCTGGGACGCCATACGGGCCTCGGCCTGGGCGATCTGGTCGCGGGCCTGGTCCAGACGCTGGGCGGCGACGAAGTTGGTCGCGGCCAGTTTCGACAGCCGCTCATATTCGCGGCGGGCCGTCGCCAGCTCCACCCGCGTCATGCCCAGCTGGGCGCGCGCCTCGGACACCGCAGCCGCCGCGCTCTGGGCCGCCAGACGGGTCTCGTCGTCTTCCTGGCGGGCCAGGATCTGGCCGGCGACCACCTTGTCGCCCTCATTGACGAAGACTTCGCGGACCACGCCGCCGCGACGGGCGGCGACCTTGATCACCCCGCCCTCGACGTCGGCCTTGCCGTTGGCGATGGCGGCGTAGGGGCTGTCGATCTTCTGGGCGGCGGCCTTTTCGACCTCGGCCTTCTTGGCGGCGCCGGCCTTGCTGAAGGCCATGAAGCCGACGACCAGGACCACGATCAGGATCAGGCCGATCCAGAGCCATTTGTTTTTGAGAAAGGCGGGCATGACGGTTCAGTCCGTTCGAAAAGAGCTTAGTGGGACGCCAGCTGGGCGTCGGGATCAGGGGTGCGGCGTTGATCGTCCAGGATCTTGCCGTCTTCGATGTGGATGACCCGGTCGGCCCAGGCTTCCAGGCGCGGGTCGTGGGTCACGCAGATCACGGCGGCGCCGTGTTCGGTGGCGGCCCGGCGGAGCAGCCGAATGACGACCTGGCCGTTTTCGCCGTCCAGCGCCGAGGTCGGTTCGTCGGCGAACAGGATCTGCGGGTTCTTGGCCAGGGCGCGGGCGATGGCGACCCGCTGCTTCTCGCCGCCTGACAGGGCGCTGGGCCGCTGGTTCAAGCGATGGCCCAGGCCGACTTCTTCCAGGGCGGTGGTGGCGCGCTTCTTGGCCTCCGACGGCGACAGGCCCTGATATTTCAGCACCGTCATCACCTGTTGCAGCGCCGTCAGCGACGGAAACAGGTTGAAGCCCTGAAAGATGAAGCCGCAGTGATCCAGCCGGAACTTGTCGATCCGGCCCGAGCCGTATTTCCACAGGTCGTCGACGTCCAGAATGTCCACCCGCCCCTCTTCAGGCTTCAGCAGGCCCGACAGATTGGCGATCAGGGTCGACTTGCCCGAGCCGGACGGCCCCATGACCATGGTCAGGTCGCCGTGGCGCGCGTCGAAATCGACGCCCTTCAGCACCTCGACCCAGCTGCGGCCCGTCTTGAACCGCTTGACCAGACCCTTGGCCTCGATGGCGAAGTCGCCGTGCTTGCCGTGGACTTTGGTATGAACGCTCATCGCAGCAGGTCCGCAGGCTGGCTCTTCTTCAGGACGCCCAGCGACAGGAAGCCGGACACGAGGGCGATCACCACCAGCATGGCCGAGACCATCATCACCATGGTGGGCGGGAAGGACATGGTCAGGCCCGAGCCGGCGGCCAGCAGGCTGACGGCCCAGGTCAGGACGAAGGCCGCCAGGACCCCGGCGATCCCGACCCAGAAGCTGAGTTCCAGCACGATCCGCCGCAGCGACCCCATGGAGACGCCGAGCGCCCGCAGAGAGGCGAACTCCTTGATGTTCGCCATGATGGCGCCGCGCAGGGTCTGCCAGGTGATGGCCACCCCGATCAGAATGCCCAGGAACAGCGAGAAGCCCAGCATGATGGCGATGAAGCTCTCCTTCATCATCGCCCCCTCATTGGCCTTGGCCAGGTCCTGGCGCGTCCAGGCCTTGAACTGGCCGTTGGAGATGGCGTTCAGCTGGGCCACCACGATCGGGGCGCGCGCCGGATCCTTGATCTGGACCATCAGCGGCCCGACCCGTTCGCCGGTATTGGCCTCGCCCAGCATCCGCAGGGTGTCGCGCGACATGACGACCGTGGCCTGCATCATATTGGGATAGCCCTGGGTCACGGCCGCGACCCGCACGGTCTTGCCGTTATAGGTGGCCTGGTCGCCCAGTTTGACGCCCAGCCGTCCCAGGGCGGTCTGGTCCACCGCCACCGCATAGGGCTGGCGCAGGGCCTCGACCAGATCGTCGGAATAGTCGACGGGCACCGTCACCGCGCCGGGCATGGCGTCGATGGTGGTGACGTTGACGAACTCCATCTTCTTGGCGCCGGGGGCCGCAGGCTCGGCGCCCGGCTCCTTGTCCTTGACGATGTTTTGCCAACGCCCGCCGGACCCGTCCAGGTCGGCGACGGCCAGGACTTCGGGGTGCTGATAGACCACCGGCATGATGCGCCGCGGCACGCCCGAGGGGCCGCCGTTGAACAGGGCCGTGGCCCCGGGGCTCAGGATCATGATGTCGGCGCGGGCGCGGTCGATCTGGGCCGTAAAGGCCTTGCCGATCCCCATGAACATGCCGACCTGGGCCAGCACCAGCAGGCCCGAAAAGGCGAGCGCCACAATGGCGGCCATGTAGCGGCGCCACTCGTAGAGCAAGGTTGATAATGCAAGCGACATGGTCGTCGATAAACCCCCGGTATGGGGTCTATCTGACCGGCGCGTGCCTCAGCGCCAAGTTAAATCGGGGTAAGGCTTCGCATCGGCGCGATTGCGAGAGACCGATCGCCGGGCTATCGGCGTCTGGCTCTTGGCGGCGTCGATGAAACGGCGCTAGTTACAAGATAACAGGCGGATCAGCCCGGTCCCGCGCTCTGGAGGAAGTTTCCAAATGTCCCTGCCGTCCCTTCGTCTCACCGCCTCGCTGGCCGCCCTGGGCGCCGCGACCGTCGTCCTGTCCGCGCCTGCGACTCCCGCCAAGGCCGATGAGGGCATGTGGACCTTCGACAACTTCCCCATCGCGACGGTGAATGAGAAATACGGCACGAACCTCGACCAGGCCTGGCTGGATCGGGTGCGCAACGCCGCCGTGCGTCTGCAGGGCTGTTCAGCTTCGCTGGTTTCGGGCGAAGGCTTGATCCTGACCAACCACCACTGCGTCGTCAGCTGCGTTCAGGACCTGTCGGACGCCCAGAACGACTACGTCAAGAACGGCTGGATGCCCGCGACCCGCGAGGAAGAGAAGAAATGCCCCGGCCAGACGGCCGAGATCCTGACCGACATCACCGACGTCACCGACCGCGTCACCGCCGCCGGCGCCGGGCTTGAGGGCGCCGCCTTCGTGCGCGCCCGCGCGGCCGAGATCGACAAGATTCAAAAGGAAGTCTGCGGCGACGATCAGAAGCTGACCTGCCAGGTCATCAGCCTGTACCGCGGCGGTCAGTACAAGCTCTACAAGTTCCGCAAGTACGAGGATGTGCGTCTGGTCTTCGCGCCCGAGTTTCAGGCGGCCTTCTTCGGCGGCGATCCGGACAATTTCAACTTCCCGCGCTACGCCCTGGATGCGGCCTTCCTGCGCGCCTACGAGGACGGCAAGCCGGTCTCCACGCCGAACCACCTGACGTGGAACCCCAATGCGCCCAAGGAAGGCGACGTAACCTTCGTCGCCGGCAACCCCGGCTCGACCTCGCGCCTGTTGACCATGGCCCAGCTGGAGGTCCTGCGCGATCAGCAGCTGCCGATCACCCTGATCCAGACCTCGGAACTGCGCGGTCGCCTGCTGGAATATGCGACCACCAGCGAAGAGGCCAAGCGGGTCTCGGTCGATCCGATCTTCGGCCTGGAGAACAGCTTCAAGGTCTATTACGGCCAGCAGGGCGCCCTGACCGACCCCGCCTTCATGGCCAAGAAGCGCGCTGAGGAGCAGGAGCTGCGCCAGCGCGTCGCGGCCGACCCCGCCCTGGCCCAACGGATCGGCGACCCCTGGGCCGAGCTGGAGCGCGCCGCCGCCGCCCAGCGCGACCTTTACCTGCCTTATCGCCAGCTGGAATCGGGTCCGCGCTCGCAGCTGTACAGCTACGCCAAGGCCATCGTCCGCGCCGCCAAGGAGCGGGCCAAGCCTGCGGCCGAACGCCGCGCCGGCTATTCCGAGGCGGACATCGCCGCCCTGGGCCGCCGCCTGGCGCAGGACGCCCCGATCTCCGACGACATCGAGAAGATTCAGATGTCGTTCTGGCTGTCCAAGACCCGCGAATATCTGACGGTGGACAATCCCAGCGTTAAAGCCCTGCTGGGCAAGGAAAGTCCCGAGCAGATCGCTGAGCGCACCGTCGAGGGCACCCGCCTGGCCGATCCGGCCTTCCGCGCCGAAGCCCTGGCCATGACGCCGGAACAGCTGGCCGCCTCGGGCGATCCGATGATCCAGTTCGTTCTGGCCAATGACGACGCCGCCCAGGCCGTCCGCACCCAGTGGGAAGCGGCCGTGTCCGGCCCGACCAGCCGCGCCGCCGAAAAGATCGCCCAGGCCCGGTTCGCGGTCTACGGAACCAACCTCTATCCCGACGCCACCTTCTCCCTGCGCCTCTCCTACGGCCAGGTTAAGGGCTGGACCTATCGCGGCGTGACGGTGGAGCCCTTCACCTATATCGGCGGTCTGTACGAGCGGAATACGGGCGCCGAGCCCTTCAACGCGGCCGAAGACTGGCTGGCGGCCGAGGGCAAGGTGAACAAGTCGACCGTCTATGACTTCGTCTCGACCAACGACATCATCGGCGGCAACTCGGGCTCGCCCGTGATCAACGCCAAGGGTGAAGTCATCGGCGCCGCCTTCGACGGCAACATCCACTCGCTGGGCGGCAGCTTCGGCTATGACGGCGAGCTGAACCGCACGGTCACCGTCTCGACCGCCGCCATCACCGAGGCCCTGCGCAACGTCTACAACCAGCCCCGCCTGCTGCGCGAACTGGGCGTGCGGCGGTAAGACCGGGTCATAAAGTCTCCTCCCCGCTTTGCGGGGAGGGGGACCGCCCCCGGTTCCCGCCTTCGGCGAGCCCGAGGACAAGCTCCGCGGTGGAAGGGCTCTTCACCACCGCACCGGCGCCTGTCATGTATCTCAGAGCCCCTCCGTCACGGCGCGAAGTCGCGCCGCGCCACCTCCCCATCGCAGAGCGATGGGGAGGAGACTTCAAGGACCACCCCCATGCGCCTCGCCCTGCTCGCCTCCGCCGCCGTCGTCGCCGTCGCAGCCGCCTCATCGGCCAGCGCCGAAGAAGGCATGTGGACCTTCGACAACTTCCCCGTCGCCCGCGCCAATCAGACCCTGAGGACGAACATCGACCAGGCCTTCCTGGACCGGGTGCGGCTGTCGTCGGTCAAGTTCGGCGGCTGTTCGGCGGGCGTGGTCTCGGGCCAGGGCCTGGTGATGACCAACAACCACTGCGTCGCCACCTGCGTCGCCAACCTGTCCACGCCCCAGGTCAACTACGCCGAGACCGGCTTCCTGCCGAAATCGCGCGAGGAAGAGCTGAAATGCCCCGGCGCCACCGCCGAGATCCTGACCGATATCTCGGACGTGACCGAGCGGATGCACAAGGCGGGTGAAGGGCTTGAAGGCCAGGCCTTCACCCAGGCCCGCGACGCCGAGGCCGGTCGGATCGAAAGCGAAGCCTGCGGAAACGACCCCAAGATCCGCTGCCAGGTCGTCAGCCTGTACCGGGGCGGCCAGTTCAAACTCTACAAGTACCGCAAATATTCCGACGTCCGCCTGGCCTGGGCGCCTGAGGATCGGGCCGCCACCTTCGGCGGCGATCTGGACAACTTCTCCTTCCCCCGCTTCGCCGTCGATGCGGCCTTCATCCGCCTGTACGAGGACGGAAAGCCGGTCGAGACCCCGACCCATTTCGCCTGGAACCCCAACAAGCCGACCGAGGGCGAGGCCGTCTTCATCTCCGGCAATCCCGGCTCGACCCAGCGCCTGCTGACCCAGGATCAGCTGACCACCATTCGCGACGTGGTGCTGCCGCTGGACCAGTTGATCGCTTCGGAGCTGCGCGGCCGGCTGATCCGCTATTCCGAAGAGGGCGAGGAGCAGGCCTTCATCGCCATGGACCCGATCGTCGGTCTGGAAAACACCTATAAGCGCGGGCGCGGTCGCATGGCCGCCCTGATCGACCCGGCCTTCATGGCCAGAAAGGCCGAACAGGAGGCCGACTTCCGCGCCCGCGCCGCCGCGTCCGGCGTCGATCCCTGGTCGGCGCTCAGCGCGGTCCAGCCGGTCGCCCGCGAACTCTATCCCTCCATGGCCCTGCTGGAGGGCGGCACAGGCCTGGGCACGACCTCGGTCGCCGGGGGATCGCAACTGTTCAGCTATGCCCGCACCTTGGTGCGCGGCGCCCAGGAGCGGGCCAAGCCGTCCGACCAGCGTCTGCCCGAGTTCGCCGACAGCCGCCTGTCCGGCGTCGAATCCCGCCTGTTCGCCGAACGCCCCATCTATCCGGAACTTGAGCAGATCCGACTGGAGTGGTGGCTGTCCAAGACCCGCGAATGGCTGACGGTCGACAACCCCTCGGTCCGCACCCTGCTGGGCAAGGAAAGCCCCGAGGGCCTGTCGGCGCGTCTGGTCGCCGGCACGACCCTGGCCGACCCGGCCGTGCGCCGCGCCCTGTGGACCGGCGGTCTGGCAGCCGTCCAGGCCTCGACCGATCCGATGATCCAGTACGCCCTGGCCATCGACGCCGACGCCCGCGCCGTTCGCGACGCCTGGGAGACCCGCGTCCAGGCCCCGACCGACCGCGCCTCGGAACAGCTGGCCGCCGCCCGTTTCGCCGCCTATGGCGACGCCGTCTATCCCGACGCCACCGGCACCCTGCGCCTGACCTACGGCCAGGTCGAAGGCTCCGACGTTCCGGGCCAGAGGTTCGCCGCCTTCACCACCTTCGCCGGCCTGTGGGACCGCGCCACGGGGGCCGAGCCCTTCGCCGTCGCGCCCAAACTGCTGGCGGCCAAGGACCGGATCGACCCGAACGCGGTGATGGACATGGCCGTCTCGACCGACACCATCGGCGGCTCTTCCGGCTCGCCCGCCATCAATGCGAAGGGCGAGATCATCGGCGCCAACTTCGATTCCACCGTCCTGACCCAGCGCAACGCCTATGGCTATGACCGCGCCGTCAACCGCAGCGTCATCGTCACCACCCAGGCCGTCACCGTAGCCCTGCGCGACGTCTACGGCATGGATCATCTGGTGCGGGAGCTGGGCGTTTCCCAAGACCGGGAGCGGTGAGCGAGATCGCCTTCCGCGCGGCGACACTCGACGACGTCGCCGCGCTTCATCCCCTGATCGAGCGGGCCTATCGGGGCGAGACGGCCAAGGCCGGCTGGACCCACGAGGCGGACCTGCTGTTCGACACCCGCACCAGCGCCGAGGAACTGTCGGCCCTGATCGCCGATCCCGACCGGGTCATTCTGCTGGCCCACCGCAACGGCGCCCCGATCGGCTGCGTCCAGGTGGCCCGCGTCGGCGACGGCCGGACCTACCTCGGCATGCTGACGGTCGAGCCCATCCTGCAAGCCTCCGGCCTGGGCCGCCGTCTCCTCGCCGCCGCCGAAGCAGAGGCCGTCGCCCGCTTCGCCGCCCGCCGCATGGAGATGACCGTCATCCATCGCCGCGTCGAACTGATCGCCTGGTACGAACGGCGCGGCTACCATCCCACCGGCGAAACCCGCCCCTTTCCCATCGACCCGCCCCGGCCGGATCTGGACTTCGTGGTGCTGGAGAAGGGGCTCTAATTCCTTCCTTCTCCCATGGGGAGAAGGTGGCCCGAAGGGCCGGATGAGGGCCCGCCGGCGGGCCGGTTCGCACCACCGCGCCCTCACCCTTTGGCTGCTTCGCGGCGCCCTTCGGGTGGCGCAAGACTGATCGCTACGCTCTCAGGCGCTCAAGCCCTCTCCCGCTGGAAGAGGGATGTTCGAACATCTCCCCCTTGCAAAACGGACACCCGTGTCCATTTAAGCGCGTCACCATGTCGCGCCCCGCCCCCAAAACCCTCCGCAAGGACGTCATCCACAACCGCGCCGCCCTGCTGGACGCCGCGCGCGCGGTCTTCGCCGACCACGGCCTGGACGCCCCGCTGGACCTGATCGCGGAAAAAGCCGGGGTCGGCCGGGGCACCCTGTATCGTCATTTCGCCGACCGCACCGAACTGGCCCTGGCGGTGCTCGAGGCCGACGTCGCCGACCTGGGCCGCCGCACCGCCGACCAGGGCGAGGCGCCAGAGACCTTCTTCTGGTTCCTGGACCGGTTGGCCGAGGACATGATCCGCAACGCCGGCCTGGCGGGCCTGGTGCGGAACGTGCGCTCGCCCGACGCGCTTACGCCCCTGAGGCAAAGCTTGATGGAGGCGGGCGCCGCGCCCCTGGCGCGGGCCCAGGCGGCCGGTCTGGTGCGAAAGGATCTGCGACCGATGGACATCCGCCTGATCGCCACCCTGCTGGGCGCCGGCTTCCAGGGCGCCGACGAAGCCGAGCGTCAGGCCGTGTCCCAGCGCACCCGCGCCCTCCTCATGGACGGCCTTCGCCCCCGGCCCGAGGCTTCCTGATGGCCCGTCGCGCCGATCACAACTGGCATCTGCCGTGGGACCAGTATCTGGCCACGCTGAAACCCCACGAGCGCCCCACCCTGCCGGGCTCCCCGGCCACGCCCGATCACACGGCCTGGCTGAGGCTTCAATACGCCCTGACCGGGGTCCTGGTGGCGATGGTCGGCAGTCTGGGCAACGCCGCCGTCCTGGCCAATCTGACCAATCTTCAGGGTTCGCTGGGCATAACCCCGACCGAGGCGGCTTGGCTGCCGGTCGTCTTCGTCATGACCAACGCCTGTATGAACCTGATCCTGTTCAAGTTCCGACAGCAGTACGGCCTGCGCCTGTTCACCCAGATCTGTCTGACCGCCTTCGTCGTCACCTGCGCCGCCCACCTGGCGGTCGACAACTATGAGTCCACCCTGTTCGTCCGCGCCGTGGCCGGCATGGCGGCGGCAGGCCTGTCCAGCCTGGGCTTCCTCTATATGATCCAGGCCTTCCCGGCCCAGCATCGGCTGAAGGGCCTGGTGATCGGCATCGGCCTGTCCAGCTTCGCCGTGCCCATCGCCCGCCTGATCATGCCCAGCCTGCTGGAGCTGAACGACTGGCGCGCCTTCTACACCTTCGAACTGGGCATGGCGCTGCTGGCCTGGGCGGCCGTCCAGGTGTTGCGCCTGCCCCCGTCCGAGCGGCTGAAACTGTTCGAGCCGCTCGACTTCCTCACCTTCGCCCTGTTCGCCCCCGGCGTGGCCCTGCTGGCCGCCGTTCTGGGCCTGGGCCGGATCGTCTGGTGGATAGAAGCGCCCTGGATCGGCTGGGCTTTGGCGGGGGCGATCCTGCTGCTGACCGCCGCCTTGACGGTCGAGTACAACCGCAGAAATCCGCTGATCAATGTCCGCTGGCTGAGCGGCCCCGACATCCTGCGCCTGTTCGGCGCCATCCTCTTGATCCGCCTGACTCTGTCGGAACAGACTTCAGGCGCCGTGGGCTTTCTGACCGTGGTGGGTCTGGGGCCGGATCAGCTGCACGGCCTGTTCCTGGTGATCCTGTTGGCCATGATGGCCGGGACGGCGGTCGCCGCCCTGACCCTGGACATGACGCGGCTGAACCTGCCCATCGCCATCGCGCTCGGTCTGATCGCCGTCGGCGCCTTCATCGACAGCCACGCCACCGTCCTGACCCGCCCGGCCCAGCTCTATCTCAGCCAGGCCCTGATCGCCTTCGCCTCGGCCCTGTTCGTCGGCCCGGCCCTGCTGATCGGGGTAGGCAAGGTGCTGCAACAGGGGGCGCGCAACATCATCAGCTTCATCGTCATGTTCAGCGTGCTTCAGAACCTGGGCGGCCTGGCCGGCTCGGCCCTGATCGGCACGATCCAGGTGGTGCGCGAGAAGTTCCATTCAAACCAGCTGGCCGCCGACATCACCAGCCTGGACCCCCAGGTGGTTCTACGCCTGCGCCAGCTGTCGGGCGCCTATTCGTCCACCATCACAGACCCCGCCCTGCTGAACGCCGAGGGCGCGGCTCTGCTGACGCGCCAGGTGACGCAACAGGCCAACGTCCTGGCCTATAACGACGTCTTCCTGATCATCGCTGTGGTCGCCGGCCTGGGCTGCGCCTGGGTGACGGCGGTCCATCTGCGCCCCCGCCTCAAGGCGCGCCGTCAGGCGAAACGGGAGGCCCGAAACACGCCCACGCCCGACGCCGCAGCTGTCGCCGCCGCCGACTGATCTCCGAAAGCCCCCCATCCGATGACCGACACAGCCCCCGCTCCCTCCGCTCCGCCCGCCTCTGCCGCCCCTGCCGCGCCGGAACCCCGCAAGCGCGTCCTCTGGGCCGTGGTGGCGGCCATCGTCGCCGTCTTCGCCGTCGGCCTGGTCCTCTACGCCTGGCGGCTGCCGCCCTTCACCGGCCATGTCCAGCGCACCGACAACGCCTATGTGCGCGGCCAGGTGACGATCATCAGCCCCCAGGTCAGCGGCTATGTGACGGCCGTGCCGGTCCAGGACTTCCAGAGGGTCCAGCAGGGCCAGCTTCTGGCCCAGGTCGACGACCGTATCTACCGCCAGAAGCTGGAACAGGCCGAGGCCGCCCTGCACTCCGCAGAGGCGGCCCTGTCCAACTCGACCCAAAGCCAGGCGTCCGCGCGCGGCGCCGTGGCCCAGCAACGCGCCTCGATCGCCGCCGCCCAGGCCGCCCTGACCAAGGCCCAGGCCGACGCCGACCGCGCCCGCACACTGAAGGCCGGCGGCTGGGTGTCGCAATCCAATGTCGATATCGCCGTCGCCGCCCTGCGCAGCGCCCAGGCCCAGCTGGCCCAGGCCCAGGCCGCCGAGGGCGTGGCCCAGACCGGCGTCACCTCGGCCGTGGTCAACCGCGACAGCCTGGCCGCCTCGGTCGAGAACGCCCAGGCCGCCGTCCGTCTGGCCCAGATCGACTTGGCCAACACCCGCATCATCGCCCCCCGCTCCGGCCGCCTGGGCGAGATCGGCGTGCGCCAGGGCCAGTATGTCACCGCCGGAACCCAGCTGATGGGTCTGGTCCCCGACGTGGTCTGGGTCACGGCCAATATGAAGGAGACCCAGATGCGCGACATCCGCATCGGCCAGCCGGTCGAGATCACTGTCGACGCTCTGGGCGGTCAGAGCCTGCGCGGCCGCGTCGAACGCATCGCCCCCGCCGCCGGCAGCGAGTTCAGCGTCATCCGCCCCGACAACGCCACCGGCAACTTCACCAAGGTCGCCCAGCGCATCCCCATCCGCATCCGGCTGGATTCCGGTCAACCGGCCCTGGAGCGCCTGTCGCCCGGCATGTCGGTGGTGGCCAGGGTGGATACCGGTCGCTGACGGAACCCGCCTGCGCGCCCCGCGCTCCCTCATCAGCAAGGGAGACCATCATGGATGACATTCAGACCGAGGGCCGCAAGAAGAACGGCGCTGAGCCGTTGGGCAAGCCGGACGCCCTGACGCCAGAGGCAGACGTGAAGAAGGTGGGCGACCAAGAGCGGCGCAGCGCCGGGCCCGACGGGCCTGATGCGGCCGAAGTGGGCGACACCTTCAAGCGACAGCCCTGATCGTCCCGGCCTGATCACTCCGGGTTGATTTCTCTCATGACCGGCCGGACGACAGGCGCGCGGCCAGCAGATGCACGTCGTGCGCCCGCATCCGTTCGAAATTGCCCAGACCCAGGGCCAAGGCGCGCATCACCTCGGTCTGGCGGGTGTGTTCGGGATGCTGCGGCAAGGACGCCTCGGCCCGCGCCAGCTCCGCATCCAGCTCGGCCATCATATCGGCCAGAATTCCGTCATTCATCTGATCCTCCGTCACGCCGCCGACCGCCGCAGTCGGTTTAAGCACGAGGAGAACAAATTAGGAACACGACACGCCGACGTCCTTGTGGACGATTGTGACTCTCGACGCACGAACGCCGGCGGCCCGAAGGACCGCCGGCGGCCTGCCTTCACTCCCCCCAAGGGACGGAGGATTTTCTCTCGTCAGCTCTCGGCCTGCCAGCCGCCGGCGAGGGCGCGGAACAGGGCGATCTGGTAGGTGGTGACCAGGGCGTCGGACTGGGCCAGGGCGGCGTCGGCGGCGGCCTGGGTGCGTTCGGCGTCCAGCACCACCAGGAAGCTGTCGGCGCCGGCGTTGAAACGCTGACGCGACAGGGTGGCGGCGCGGGCGGCCTGGTCCCGCGCCTCGGTCAGGGCAGCGCGGCGGTCCAGTTCGTTGGCGTAGTTGCTGAGCGCCGTCTCGGTCTCCTGCAGGGCCGTCAGAACCGTCTGGTCGAAGGTCGCCAGGGCGGCGTCCGAGCGGGCGCCGGCGGCCTGGATCTGGGCGCGGGCGGCGAAGACGTTGGGGAAGGACCAGCTGATCAGCGGACCGAAGCTGAAGCGATAGTTCTGGTCGTCGCCCAGTTCGCTCGACTCCAGCGCCGTCGAGCCGAAGGAGCCGCCCAGGCTGATCTGCGGATAGAGGTTGGCGGTCGCCACGTTCACGCGGGCGGCGGCGGCGGCCAGATTGGCCTCGGCCTGACGCACGTCGGGACGACGCGCCAAGAGAGCCGCGCCGTCGCCGACCGGGATCGGCCGGCTGAGCTGCGGCGGCCGGACGCAGGCGGCGGCGGCCTGATCGGCCTCGGCCGGGGTGCGGCCGGTCAGGGTGGCCAGGCGGAACAGGGCCTCGTTCCGCGACGCCCGCAGGGTGGGCAGGGTCGCCGCCGTCTGGGCCAGGGCCGCGCGGGCGCTGGCCACGTCCAGACCGGTGCCCGCCCCGCCGTCGAGCAGGGTCTGGGTCAGGTTGGCGGTGTTGCGCTGAAGCTCCAGCGTCCGTTCGGCCACCGCGATCTGGGCGTTGGCCGAGCAGACGTCGGCATAGGCGCGGGCCGTCTCGGCCGCGACCGAGACCTGGACCGTGGCAAGAGCCGCCTCGGCCGCGCGGGCGTCGGCGCGGGCGGCGCGGATGGTGGATTCCACCCGTCCGAACAGATCGACCTCGTAGCTGGCCGCCAGACCGACGTCATAGGTGTCGATCTCGGGGGCGTCCTCGCCGGCGGGCAGGCCGGTGACGGTGGCGGCCGAGGCGCGGCTGCGCTGGGCCTGAGCGCTGGTCGTTGTGCTGGGGAAGCGGCCGACGCGGGCTTCGGACAGGGACGCTCGAACCGCGCGCAGATTGGCGAAGGCCGCCTCCAGCTCGTTGTTCTCGGCGAAGGCCTGACGGATCAGGCCGTCCAGGGTCGGATCGTCGTACAGCCGCCACCAGTCGTCGCGGGCCGGGGCCGCGGCGGTCACGGCCGGATTGGCCGCGCCGACGAAGCCGCCGGTCCCCGAGGTCGGCAGAGCCGCCTCGGGCGCCTTGGGCCCGACCGCGCAGGCGGCGAGCAGGGCGCCGGCGGCTGCGGCGGTCAGGAAGCTGAGGGTCTTGGTGCGGGTCATCAGATGTCCCCTCCCCGACCCGTGGCCGGAGCCGGCGCATTAGGATCGGTCAGGCTGGAAGTTTGATCGTAACGGACGGTCTCGGCGCCGGTGGGCGTCGGCGTCTTGCCCTGCGGCAGTTTGGACGACAGCCAGCGGGTGACGACATAGAAGACCGGGGTGAAGATCAGGCCGAAGAAGGTCACCCCCAGCATGCCGGAGAAGACCGCCGTGCCGAGCGACTGGCGCATTTCGGCGCCGGGCCCGCTCGCCAGCATCAGCGGCACGACGCCGAGGATGAAGGCGAAGGAGGTCATCAGGATCGGGCGCAGACGGGTCCGGGCCGCGGCCACGGCCGCGTCGAACCGGTTCATGCCCTGCTCTTCTTCGGCCTGTTTGGCGAACTCCACGATCAGGATGGCGTTCTTGGCCGCCAGCGCGATCAGAACCACCAGGCCGATCTGGACCAGGATGTTGTTGTCCAGCCCCCGCAGGTTCACACCGATGATGGCGGCCAGCAGACACATGGGCACGATCAGGATGACCGCCAGCGGAAGCGTGAAGGCTTCATACTGGGCCGCCAGCACCAGGAAGACGAAGACCACGGCCATCAGGAAGATCATGGTCGCGCCCGAACCGGCCGCCTTCTGCTGGTAGGCCAGCTCGGTCCACTCGTAGGTGAAGCCTTGCGGCAGGGTGCTGGTCGCCATCTGCTCCATGACCTGCAGGGCCTGGCCGGAGGAGACCCCCATGGCCGGATTGCCCTGCAGCTCGGACGCCGGGAACAGGTTGTAGCGGACCACGCGCGACGGGCCGGAGTCATTGACCAGATTGGCCACCGACCCGATCGGCACCATGGCCCCGCTGGAGGAGCGGGTCTTCAGGTTGGCGATATCGGCGATGTCGTCGCGGTACTGGGGCTCGGCCTGGGCGGTCACCCGATAGGTGCGGCCCAGAAGGTTGAAGTCGTTGACGTAGGACGAGCCCAGATAGACGCCGAGGGTATCGAAGACGGCGCTGGGCTGGACGCCCATCATCAGGGCCTTGTCGCGATCGACGTCGGCCGAGATGCGGGGCGAGCCGGTGTTGTAGGTCGAGAAGACCTGGCTGACCTGATCCGGGGCCTGGGCGGCGGCGCCCATCATGGCGAAGGTCGCCCCCTCCAGCGCGCGGTAGCCGGCGCCCGAGGTGTCCTGGATCATCATCTTGAAGCCGTTGCCGTTGCCCAGACCCTGGACCGCCGGCGGGGCGATGACGAAGATCTGCGCGTCCTCGATCTGACCCGTGGCCTGGGTGATGGCCCCGGCCAGGGCGGCGGCGGCCTCTTCCTTGGAGCGTTCTTCGAAGGGATCGAGGCGCACGAAGATGGTGGCGGCGTTCGATCCGAACGAGAAGCTGGCGCCGTCCAGGCCCGCGAAGGCCACGGTGCCGTTGACCCCGTCGGTGCCCTCGATGATCTGACGGGCGCGGGTCATCACCGCCTCCGTCCGGTCCAGGGAGGCGCCGGCCGGCAGCTGAATCACGCCGATCAGGAAGCCCTGATCCTGTTCGGGAATGAAGCCCGAGGGGGTGTCGACCAGACGCCAGGCGGTCAGGCCCAACAGACCGGCGTACAGGATCAGCACGATGCCGACCGTGCGCACCAGACGCGCCGTCAGACGACCATAGCGGTCCGACAGCCAGTCGAAGCCCTCGTTGAACTTCCGTCCGCCCCAGCCGACGTAATAGACGGCGGTCCCCAGGACGCCGGGCTTGCGCACCGGGCCGTGGTCCTTGTCGTGCGGCTTCAGCAACAGGGCGGCCATGGCCGGCGACAGGGTCAGGGAGACGAACAGGGAGATGACCGAGGCCGAGGCGATGACCACGGCGAACTGGCGGTAGAAGATGCCCGGAATGCCCGGCACGAACATGGTCGGCACGAACACCGACACCAGCACCAGGCCGATGGCGATCAGGGCGCCCGAGACCTCCTGCATCGATCGATAGGCGGCTTCCTTGGGCGACAGACCCTCGCTGATCGCCCGCTCCACATTCTCGACCACGACGATGGCGTCATCGACGACGATGCCGACCGCCAGAACCAGAGCGAACAGGGACAGGGAGTTGATCGAATAGCCGAGCGCCAGCTGCACTGCGAAGGTGCCGACCAGGGCGACCGGGATGGCCACGATCGGAATGATGGCCGCGCGCCAGGTCTGAAGGAAGACCATGACCACGATCACGACCAGGACCACGGCCTCGATCAGGGTGTGCTGAACCGACTCAACCGAGGCGGCGACAAATTCGGTGGGGTTGTAGGGCACCGAGACCTGCATCCCGGCCGGCAGTTCGGCCTTGACGGCCTCGACCTCGGCCAGGACCCGATCGGCGGTGCCGAGCGCATTAGCGCCCGGCTGCTGCACGATGGCCAGGCCGACGCCGCGCTGGCCGTCAAAGAAGCCGCGAATGCCGTAGTCCTGGGCCCCCAGTTCGATCCGCGCCACGTCGCGCAGATAGGTGACACGGCCCTCGCTGTCGGTCTTCAGAACGACGTTGGAGAACTGGTCGGGATCGGTCAGACGGCCTTGGACCTGGACCGGCAGTTGGAAGGCCGAGGCGCTGTTCGGGAAGGGCGGCTGGCCGATGGAGCCGGCGGCGGCCTGGACGTTCTGGGCCCGCAGGGCGGCGACGATGTCCGGCCCGGTCAGGCCGCGCTCGGCCGCCTTGGCCGGGTCGATCCAGACCCGCATCGAATAGTTGCCGCCGCCGAAGACCTGGACCGCGCCCACGCCTTCGATCCGCAGCAGGCGGTCCCGCAGGGTCGAGTTGGCGTAGTTGCCGACATAGTCGTTGTTCAGCGAGCCGTCGGGCGAGGTCAGCCCCAGGATCATCAGGAAGCCGCTCTCGGCCTTGTTGACGACCACGCCGGTTTGGCGGACCGCCTCGGGCAGACGCGGTTCGGCCAGGGCCACGCGGTTCTGGACGAGCACCTGGGCGGCGTCCAGATCGGTGCCCGGCTGGAAGGTGACGGTGATCGCCACCGCCCCGTCCGAGGTGGACGAGGAGGTGATGTAGAGCATGTCCTCGACGCCGTTCACCTCCTGCTCGATGGGGGCGGCGACGGTCTCGGCCAAGGTTTCGGCCGAGGCGCCGGGATAGGCGGCGTTGATGGTGATCGTCGGCGGCGCGATCTCCGGATACTGCGACAGGGGCAGCAGCGGATAGGCGAAGACGCCGACAATGGTGATCACCACCGCGATCACGGCCGCGAAGATCGGCCGGTCGATGAAGAAGCGGGATATGTTCATGGCTTAGTCGCCGGTCGAAAGGCTGGTGGCGAACGAGGCGGTGGAGGCCGGGGCCGCCTGGGTGACCGGGGCGTCCGGCGCCTGTTGGGCGACGGGTTGGATCTTGCCGGTCTTGGGCGTGACCTTGGAGCCCGGCTGGGCGGCGCGTTGCAGGCCGGCGATGATGACGCGGTCGGTCGGGGCCAGACCCGACTTGATCACGCGCAAACCTTGGACGATCGGACCCAGTTCGACGGGCTTGGTCGTGACCGACCCGTCGGCGTTGACGACCGAGACGACGCGGCGCGCCTGATCGGTGCCGACGGCGGTGTCGGGCACCAGCAGGGCGTCATAGGAGCCGGCGCCGGCGACCTGGGCGCGGCCGAACAGGCCGGGCCGCAGGAAGCCGTCGGCGTTCGGCACAATGGCGCGCATGCGGATCACGCCGGACGAGGTGTCCAGGGCGTTGTCCGAAAAGTCCAGCCGGCCGGTGCGGGTGAAGCCGCTCTCGTCCTGCAGGCGGATGCGGACCGGGGCGCCCTGGCTGGCGCCGCCGTCTCGCATATATTTCAACAGCACCGCTTCCGAACCGTCGAAGACGAAGTGGATCGGACCGCCCGAGACGATGGTGGTCAGGACGTCGCCCGCCGAGGAGCCGCCGGCGACCAGATTGCCCGGATCGACGCGACGATCCGAGACCCGGCCCGAGGTCGGCGCCGTGACGCGGGTGTATTCCAGGTTCAGCTGGGCGGTGCGAACGGCGGCGTTGGCCGCCGCGAGATTGGCCTGGGCCGCATCGACCGCCGCCTTGTTGGCGTCATATTCGGCCCGGGAAACGGCCTGGGAGGCCAGCAGGGTCTCGCTGCGCGCCAGATTGGCGCGGGCCAGGGTCAGCTGCGACTGCATCTGGGCGACCTGGGCCTGGGCCTGGGCCAGGGCGGCCTGGGCGGGGCGCGGGTCCAGGGTGAAGAGCAGCTGGCCCTTCTGGACCATCTGGCCGTCGCGGAAATGGACCGCCTGGATATAGCCGCCGACGCGGGCGCGGACATCCACGCTCTCGATCGCTTCGAAGCGTCCCGTGAACTCGTCCCAGTCCACCACCTTCTGCTGCAGAGGCGTGGCCACCGTCACCGGCGGGGCGCCGCCGGGCGCCTGGCCCTCGGCCTTGGGGGAACATCCATAAAGCGCGCCCGTCACCATGACGGACACGGCCGCAATCTTCAGCCCGCGCATCTGCGCAATCTCCCTGTCGGAGGTAAATCCCTGTCGTGCGGATGAGGACCGGTGGGGAGCCGGCCTTGTCAACGCATGGTGACTTAATGGGTGGCGTCGTGACGCTTGTCAACAGGCGTTGACAAAGCCATATGGAGGCTACGGTTATTCATTCTGGAGTGTCGCCCCCTTGTTATGTCCCGGCCCCCGCCCGAGGAACGCCGCCGCCACCCGCACGGCCATCCTCGAAGCAGCACGCGACCGTTTCGCGGCCGAGAGCTATGACGATGTGGGCATGCGCGACATCGCCCGCGACGTCGGCGTCGATGCGGCCCTGATCAGCCGCTATTTCGGCTCCAAGGACGATCTGTTCCTGGCGGCCCTGGACAGCTGCAGCGACGGCAGCACCCTGATGTCGGGCGACAAGTCCGAGTTCGGCCGGCGCGTCGCCCACGAGATCGTCTTCGAGCCCAAGAAGGCTGAAAAGCTGAAGGGCATGGCGATCATGCTGCGCTCCATCGGCTCGAACAAGGCCGCTGAAATGGTTCAGAACACCTGCACGGCCCGCTTCTTCGGCCCGCTTGAGGAATGGATCAGCGGTCCGGACGCCCGGGTCCGCGCCCGCCTCTTGGCCGGTTTCATCATGGGGATGTCGGTCAGCCGCGAACTGGGCGGCGGCAGTTTCAACATCGACCAGGCCGACTGCGAAAAGATGCGCGACCGCCTGGCCCCGATCCTTCAGGGCCTGATCGACGGCTGACCGTCCGCGCGGAATTGAAAAGGGCGCGGAGATGGCTCTCCGCGCCCTTTGTCGTGTCTGAAGACCGGCCTCAGTGCGAGACGGTGGTCGTCACCTCGGTCTTGGCCTTGGTGCGGATGCAGGCCACGGCGAAGATCGTCAGGCCGACATAGCCCAGCATCGGCACGACGAAGGCCGGCTGAAGCGCGCCGGCGGCGTCGGCGATGCGCGCCGCCACCTGGGGCAGCAGGGCGCCGCCGATGATGCCGAAGACCAACAGGCCCGAGGTGGCCGAGGTGGGGGCGGTGGACCGCTCCAGGGTCAGGGTGAAGATGGTCGGGAACATGATCGAGTTGAACAGGCCGATCGACAGGGCCGCATAGGCCGCCGTCGGTCCGCCGATCCGGCTGACGACGAAGCAGAGGACCGCCGCCGTCACGGTGCAGACCGCCAGGACGATTCCCGGCCGGACCTGGGTCAGGACGGCCGAGCCGATGAAGCGGCCGACCATGGCGCCGCCCCAGTAGAGGGCGACCATCTTGCCGGCGGTTTCGATCGGCGCGTTCAGGGTCTCGGGGCTTTCGAGGAAGTTGGTCAGCATGCCGCCGATGGCCACTTCGGAACCGACGTAGAGGAAGATGGCCAGGGCGCCGAAGATGGCCCAAGGCGAGGTCAAGGCCTTCAGCGGCGAGACCGCCTCGGTGGCGGCAGGCGCCGCCGCATTGATCTTCTTGCGCGCCGTGAAGATGAAGAAGGCCACGACGGCGAAGAAGGCGCCCATGCCCAGGAAGGCCATGTCGATGCTGCGCAGCGACTGGGTCCGGGTCGCGGCCGTGACCACGGCGCCGGCGGCGAAGACGCCGCCCGTCAACAGGACGTGCGACCCCAGCCACGGACCGACCGTAGTGCCCAGGGAGTTGAAGGCCTGGGACAGATTCAGACGGCTGGAAGCGCCCTTGGGCGCGCCCAGTTCGGCCACCAGCGGATTGGCCGCGACCTGAAGCAGGGTGACGCCCGAGGCGATGACGAACAGGGCGATCAGCACGCCCGGATACCAGTCGGCGGCCGTGGCGGCCGGCACGATCAGACAGCCCGCCACCATGACGACCAGGGCGCCGATGATCGAACGGCTGTAGCCCAGCCGGCCCAGCACCGCCGCCGCCGGCAGGGACATCAGTCCATAGGCGATGAACCAGGCGAAGGTCGTCAGAAAGGCCTCGGCATTGTTCAGATCGAACACCCGCTTCACCGCCGCGATCAGCGGATCGATCAGCGAGGTGGCGAAGCCCCAGGCGAAGAAGAGCGTGGTGACATAGGCGAAGGCCAGGCCTGTGCCCTGACGTCTTGCGGCCTCTGGTGCGGACATGAATATTCCCCCTTACGGATGATACGAAGACGCCGCGCTGTGCCCGCGCGGTTCTGATTGCCTTGGTTCGGCCATAGCGGACGCGCCGTCCAGCGGAAAAAAGGCGCCTGTAACCAAACTTTGGCGCCGCTGTCAGCGACGACAGCCCCAGATTGTGTCAAACCATCCCCATGCCGACACCAACAATCACCGCCGACGTATGCGCCCGAATGGTGGAAGCCGCCACTCGCCCTTGTCAGCCCCTGCCTGCCCCGCCGCCTGAAGCCGCAAATCCGAACTGGGACGCGGTGGCGGTGTCCCTTACCTCGCAAGCCAATGCGATCTCCATCGGCGCCGCCGCACTCGCCGTCGGAGCCTTGCTCGGAGGCATTGCTTGGGGCCGTATTATTGGGCGGCAAGCGGAGCGCGAAGCCCGACAAGTGGCGGAACAAGAAGTTGAAAAATGGATCAAGGACGAAGGTATTCCAATGCTTCGTCGCGAGGTCGCCGAGTTCCAGCAGACATTTCCGCGTGAAAGACCTATATCTGAAGCGGACGTAGAAGCGATGGTCGCTGCTGTCGGCGAGAACGGGAAGGAGGGCTTCGATGGAAAAGAGTGAGATGGCCGTCGTGGCCCGCCACATGAAAAACGCCCCCGTCGATCTTGAAGCCATCTTCAAAGAACTCGGCATCGAGTATCAAGAGCTGTGGTTGGAGGACGCTTCGGGATCGATCACGCGCAACGGCGACAGCTTCACGATCGCCGTGAACGCGCTCGAGTCCGAAAATCGCAGGCGCTTCACAGCGGCTCACGAACTCGCCCACTATCTGATGCATCGCGACCTCTTGGGAGACGGCAAGAGGATGCATCGGCACATCGATAATCTCTACGGCGGTGAGCAGCCCGAGGATCTTGTCTTCAAACGGGCTCATGAAATCGAAGCCAACCGGATCGCGGCGCAAATCGTGATGCCGAAGAAGCTGATCGAAAAAGAGCACGCGCAAACGACCGACGTCACCGAGCTGGCCGCCAAGTTCGGCGTATCCAAGGCCGCCATGGAAATCCGGCTCAAAACCCTGGGGTTAGCCGGCTAGCCTCCGCTGAGGCGTCAAGCCCTCATCAGACCTTTCCAGCTGAAGGCGTTGTCGCCTCCCCAAAGAAGAAGGCCGCCTCGTTTCCGAGGCGGCCCGAGTTTGCTCAGGGGAGAAATCAGAAGCGGTAGTTCATGCCCACCGCGAAGGTCCGGCCGTAGCTCTGATAGTCGATGGTCCGGCGCTCATCGCCGTTTTCGAAGGTCTTGAACGGCTCGTCGGTCAGGTTGTTGACCTGGGCCAGGATCGACAGGCCTTCCAGCGGACCGGACTGGAACTCATAGCCGATCTGGGCGTCGACCACGGTTTCCGCCGCGACCGACCGCAGGGTGCGGCCGTTGCCGAAGCCGGCGACCTCGCCCAGGAAGTCCGACCGGTAGCGACCCGAGACCCGCGCCTGGAAGCCGTAACGCTCATAATAGAGGGTGCCGTTGACCACCGTCTCCGACAGGCCCGGCAGGGTGGTCGGTGCCTGGGTCGGGTCGGGCTGGACCTCGCTGTCGGTCGCCGAGGCGCTGAAGACGCCCCCGAAGCCCTCGAGCGCGGGGTGGAACAGGTCGAACGGAGCCGACACCGAGAACTCCAGACCCTTGATCCAGCCGCCGTCGCCGTTGTCCGGCGCACCGACCAGACCTTGGCGCAGAGCCGGTTCGGGGTTGGTCGGCGAGATCACGCCGATCGGATAGCCGCTGAAGTCGAAGATCTGGTTGCGGTTATAGACGTAGGTTTCAAGGTGTTTGTAGAAGCCGGCCAGCGAGACATAGCCTCGGCGGTTGGCGAAATATTTCTCGAACGACAGGTCCGCGACGTCGGCGATATAGGGCCGCAGTTCCGGATTGCCGCCGCCGCCGCCCCACGGCGAACGGTTGATGTCCGTCGATTGGGCCAGGCTGGTGTTGTAGCTGTAGTTCCGCGAGGCGCGCATGTCGTCCATCCGCGGACGCGCCAGGGTGCGCGAGATCGCAAAGCGGGCGAACAGGTCGTCGCCGACCTCCAGGATGAAGTTGGAGCTTGGCAAGATCTCCAGATATTCCGCACCGCCGTTGACGGCGACCGTTTCAGCCACGCCGGGGCCGACCTGCCGCGCCGAGAAGCCGCTGGAGCTCTGATCCGTATAGACGAACTGCATGCCGACATTGCCGGTCAGGGGCATGCCGAACAGTTCGTGGTCGATGTTGGCGCGGATGTAGGCGGTAGAGACCTTTTCAGTCACTTCCCAGTTGCCGGCGGCGACGTCGGCGTTGGGGTTGCGAACCCGATCCAGCAGGCCGCTGTTGACCACGCCCAGGGCGTCATAGCTCAGCACCTGCGAGATGCCGAGATAGCCCAGGTCGGTCGGGGCCAGCAGATATTCCGACGGCACGAACAGATCGCCGCCGCCGGGGACGCCGATATAGTACTGGTCGTTGACGAAGCTCTTGTTGCGCTCGGTATAGTTCAGGCCGAAGTCGATGGAGCTGAACGGGCTCTGGTGCAGAGTCCGCTTGGCGGTGATGCGGGCCGCCTTCAGCTCGTCCTCGATCGAGGGCGTGTTCATATAGCCGACCTGTCCGCCCGGAATGACGTCCGAGCCCCAGCCCTGGGCCGAGGTGATGCGGATCAGGCTGGCGTCGGCGTAGTCGAGCCGGCTGTTGAACCGGGTCACCCCGTCGTCGGTCAGTTCGAAGCCCAGGGTGTCCAGGGCGCCGTTGATGTTGCGGCCCGTCCCGGCGTTGGTCTCCAGGATGATGTCGTCACGCTCGACCTTCGAATAGCTGAGGTCCAGACCCAGGGTCCAATCGTCATTGGCGACGAATTCGGTGTTCCAGCCCAGGGCGGTGATGTTGCTGTCGCGCTTGTTCAGGTCGTTGCGGACCACGCCCTTGATGTTGTCCCAGGTGCCGGCGACGATCAGGCCGTCTTCCACGGTGTAGCCGGGGCGCAGCGACGGCGCCGGACGGCAGACGGGCGAGGCGACGTTGACGGTGCAGTCGCCCGAAGAGCCGCCCCAGGCCAGCGGGAATTCGATGCCGCGCAGGACCTGGGTGTTCTTGAACTCGGAGTAGAAGGCGTCGATGGTCGAGTGGATGCGGTCGTTCGGGCGCCATTCCAAGACGCCCATATAGCCGTCGCGCTCCAGCTCCGAGGACATGACGTAGGGCTTGACGCCGCCGGTCAGCAGATTGCCGTCGCTATAGGTCGGATAGCCCCAGGCGTTGAACCGCTCGGACTGATAGGGCGAGCTCATATGGGCGTAGCCCAGGGCGACGCCCAGGGTGCCGTCCATGAACTGGTCGATGTAGGAGACGGTGTAGCGGTCGCCGCTGTCGGTCGTGCCCGAGTTCAGGGCGCCGATGTCGTTCCACTCATGCCGATAGTTGAGGGCGATCGCCTGACGGCCGTAGGCCAGGGGCCGCACGGTGCGCAGATCGACCGAGCCCGCCAGACCCTGACCCAGCAGGGCCGCATCCGGGGTCTTGTAGACGACGACGCTGCCCAGCAGTTCCGACGGGAACTGGTCGAACTCGACGCCGCGGTTGTCGCCGGTGGTGACCAGTTCGCGGCCGTTCAGCAGGGCGGTGGTGAAGTCCGGGCCCAGGCCGCGGATGGAGATCTGCTGGCTGCGGCCGTCAAGGCGCTGCATCGTCACGCCGGGCAGACGCGCCAGGGATTCGGCGATCGAGACGTCCGGCAGCTTGCCGATGTCCTCGGCCGAAATGACTTCGACGATCGAGGTGTTGTTGGCCTTGGCCGAGATCGAGGCCTCGATCGAGCGGCGGATGCCGGTGACGACGATTTCGCCGACTTCGGTCGGCGCTTGGTCAGCCTGAGCGGCGGTGGTCGCGGTTTGAGCCTGCGCCGCCCCGACGGCGACGAAGGCGGCGGCGCCGACAGCAGCGCCCGACAGCAGGCGCACGCGCCGGTTAAGACGTTGAGACATGGTCATCCTCCCTGGGGCCGCCGCGATTCTGAATGTCGCAGCCGAAGCCTTCGCAAAAATATGCAAATCTTCGACAAGGTTGCAAGCCGTTAATGTGGACGACGCATTTTCGTCGCACACGCCGAGGCCGCGAAAGCCCCATATACGCGGATTTACGGATCGATACGGCCAAGCTGTCGCTGCATCGCAGCATTCTAATCCGCGTTGACAGGCAGGGCTTGGGCTGCAAAATCTTGCAAATCGATCTGGAAGGCTTTGCACTTTCCAGACAGGAGGACCGACAGGATGAGCCTTGCCCCCCGCAAGACGAACCGCGCCCGCGCCTTGGCCGCAGCGACGGCTCTGATGGCGAGCCTTTCGGCCCTGCCCTTTCAGGCCCGCGCCGAGACCCCGGCCGCGTCGCCCGCAGCCGACACCCTGACGGCGCTGCGTCAGCGTCCGCCGCAGGACGAGGTCATTTACTTCCTGCTGCCCGACCGGTTCGCCAACGGCGATCCCGCGAACGACCACGGCGGCTACGCCCCCGAGCGGCTGAAAAGCGGCTTCGATCCGTCGGACACCGACTTCTACCACGGCGGCGATCTCGCCGGGGTGACGCAGCGGCTGGACTATATTCAGGGCCTGGGCGCCACCGCCGTCTGGCTGGCACCCGTGTTCAAGAACAAGCCGGTGCAGACGCACAACGGCTACACCGGCGCGGCGCACCACGGCTACTGGATCACCGACTTCACGGCCGTCGATCCCCATTTCGGCGACGAGACGGCGATGCGGGCCCTGGTCGATGCGGCCCATGCGCGGGGCATGAAGGTCTATCTGGACATCGTCGCCAACCACACGGCCGACGTCATCCGCTACCGCGAATGCCCGGACCGGCCGTGCGAATACCGCAGCCGTGCCGACTATCCCTACACCCGCCGCGGCGGGGTGGACGGGGCGGCGATCAACGCGGGCTTCGACGGACGGGACTTCTCGCGCCTGACCCGGCCCGACTACGCCTACACCCCCTATGTCCCGGCGGGCGAAGAGAACGCCAAGGTCCCGGCCTGGCTGAACGACCCCATCCGCTATCATAACCGTGGCGACAGCACCTTTGCGGGCGAAAGCTCGCTGGACGGGGATTTCGCCGGTCTGGACGACCTGCTGACCGAGGACCCCGTCGTGGTCCAGGGCATGATCGACGTCTTCGGCGGCTGGATCGACAAATACGGGATCGACGGCTTCCGCATCGACACCGCCCGCCACGTGAACCCCGAGTTCTGGCAGGCCTTCATCCCCGCCATGCTGGAGCGGGCGCGGGCCAGGGGCATTCCGAACTTCCACATCTTCGGCGAGGTCTATGACCCCGACCCGGCGGTGACGGCGCGGTTCACGCGGGTGGACGCCTATCCGGCCGTGCTCGACTTCCCCTTCCAGAAGACGGCGGTGGAGGTCGCATCCGGCAAGACGGGGACCGACGCCCTGGCCCGACTGTTCGCCGCCGACGCGATCTACGCCAAGGGCGCCGAGACCGCCGCCGTCTTGCCGACCTTCCTGGGCAATCACGACATGGGTCGGGTCGGCTTCTTCGTGAAACAGGCCAATCCCGACGCCGACGAAGCCGAAATCCTGGCGCGGGTAAAGCTGGCCCACGCCCTGATGATGTTCAGCCGCGGCGTGCCGACCCTCTATTACGGCGACGAACAGGGCTTCGCCGGCGCCGGCGGCTATGGAAACTCGCGCCAGGACATGTGGCCCAGCCGGACTCAGGTCTATGCGGCGGAACAGCCGATCGGCGGACGGCAGACGCCCTATTCCACGACAGCGCCCCTCTATACGGCCATCGCCGAAATGGCCCGGATTCGCGCCGCTGATCCCGCCCTGCGCCGGGGCCGACAGGTCGTCCGCGCGGCGGGCGATGCGCCCGGACTGTTCGCCCTGTCCCGCCTGGATGAGGCCGGCGGGGAGACCCTGGTCCTGTTCAACAGCTCGACCGCCGAGGCGACGGCCCAGGTCGAGGTGGAGCCCGGTTCGCTGCGGTGGCAAGCTGTGCGCGGCGACTGCGAATCCCAGGCCTCGGCGCCGGCCAGCTACGCCGTCCGCATCCCCCCTCTCGACTATCTGATCTGCAAGAGCACGCCCCAGTGAACGCCCACAGCCTCGATCTCGCGACCGCCGCCCAGCCGGCGACCGCCCACACTGAATGGTGGCGGGGCGCCGTCCTGTACCAGATCTATCCCCGCAGTTTCGCCGATGCGAACAACGACGGGGTCGGCGACCTGAAGGGGATTACCCAGCATCTGGACCACGTCGCCTCGCTGGGGGTGGACGGCATCTGGCTGTCGCCCTTCTTCACCTCGCCGATGAAGGACTTCGGCTATGACGTCGCCGACTATTGCGACGTCGATCCGATCTTCGGGACACTGGCCGATTTCGACGCCCTGGTGGCGCGCGCCCACGACCTGGGTCTGAAGGTGGTGATCGACCAGGTGTTTTCGCACACCTCGGACGAGCACCCTTGGTTCCTGGACAGCCGCGCCTCGCGCACCGGACCGCACGCCGATTGGTACGTCTGGGCCGACGCCAAGCCGGACGGATCGCCGCCGTCGAACTGGCAGTCGGTGTTCGGCGGCCCGGCCTGGACTTGGGACGCGCGGCGCGGCCAGTACTATATGCACAACTTCCTGGCCTCGCAGCCGCAGCTGAACGTGCGCAATCCGGCGGTTCAGGACGCCCTGATCGCGGCGGCGCGCTTCTGGCTGGACCGGGGCGTCGACGGCTTCCGGCTTGACGCCATCAACTTCTCCATCCACGACCTGAAGCTGACCGACAATCCGCCGATCAACGACGGCAAGAAGCGCACCCGCCCCTTCGACTTCCAGGACAAGATCTACAACCAGAGCCAGCCGGAAATCATCGGCTTCCTGAACCGGATCCGCGCCCTGACCGACAGCTATGAGGGGCGGTTCACCGTCGCCGAGGTCGGCGGCGATCATGCCGATCGCGAGATGAAGGAATACACCGCCGGGACCGATCGCCTGCACTCGGCCTATGGCTTCCTGTATCTGTACGCCGACACGCTGAAGAGCGAACTGGTCGCGCGGGGCGAGACCATGTGGCCGGATCAGCAGGGCGAGGGCTGGCCGTCCTGGACCTTCTCCAACCATGACGCGCCGCGCGCCGTGTCACGCTGGGCGCAGGGGCGGGACCGCAAGGCCTTCGCCGAAATGGCCCTGATGCTGCTGGTCTGCCTGCGCGGCAATGTCTTCGTCTATCAGGGCGAGGAGCTGGGCCTGCCCCAGGCCGAGGTGCCGTTCGAGCGGCTGGTCGATCCCGAGGCCATCGCCAACTGGCCCGAGACCCTGGGCCGCGACGGCGCCCGCACGCCCATGCCCTGGCATGCGGATCAGGCCAACGCCGGCTTCTCCACCGTCGAGCCCTGGCTGCCGGTCGACGCCCGCCATCTGCCGCTGGCGGTGGATGCCCAGGAAGCCGATCCGGGCTCCACCTTGCACGTCGCCCGCCGCATGATCCGGCTGCGTCATCAGCACCCGGCCCTGCGCTTCGGCGCCATGGCGCCGATCCAGACCTCGGACCTTCTGGTTTTCGAACGCCAGGAGCGCGGCGGCGGCGGAGAGCGGCTGCTGTGCGTCTTCAACCTGGGTCACGAGCGGATCGACTGGAGCCCGCCCGAAAACGCGACGCGGATCGAGGCGATCAACTGGACCGAGGCCGACGGCGCCGCCCTGCCTCCGCTCGCCGGCCTGGTCTTCAGACTGGCATGATCCGTTCAGCCGCCACAGGTCTCGCGCACGATCAGGTCGGTGGGCACCCGTTCCGACCGACCGGCCGTCGCGCCCCCGTGGTCCAAAAGCTTGGACACCATCAGCCTTCCGGCCTTCATCGTATCCTGGGCGATGGTGGACAGGGCCGGGCGCGAATAGCGGCTGAAGGGCACATTGTCGAAACCGATGACGGAGACATCGCCGGGCACGGTCAGGCCGGCATGCTGCAGGGCCCGCACGGCGCCCAGGGCGATCTGGTCGGAGGCGGCCACCACCCCGTCGAACCTGACGCCTCGGCGCACCAGGGCGTCCACGGCGGCCTCGGCGGACTCGACCTCGAAATGGGCGGGGACGATCAGGTCGGCGTCGACCGACAGGCCCGCCGTCTCCAGCGCCTCCAGATAACCCCGGTGCCTCTGCATGGCCTCAGGCGGATCCAGATCGCCCAGGAAGACGATGCGCGTGCGGCCCAGCCGCGCCAGGTGCGAGGTCGCGCGCCGACCGCCCGAGAAGTTGTCCGATCCGATCGAGCAATAGTCCTGCTCCGGCAGGTCGGCGCCCCAGACCACGAAGCGATGGTCGCCCGCCGCCAGTCGGTTGAAGGCGCCGTGCAGGCTGGACTGGCCCAGGAAGATCACGCCGTCCGCACGACTGGTGTTCATCGCCGCCGCCAGCTCGTCATAGGTGGCGGGCGAGATATGGCTCATCAGCAGGTCGCAGCCGCGTTCGCGCGCCGCCTCGCCCACCCCGGCCAGCAGCTCCAGGAAGAAGGGGTCGGAGATCCGACCTTCCCGCCCCTGGGGCCGCGGCGTCACCAGGGCGATCGTGCCCTGGGCCCCGATCGGACCGGCGGGCATGTAGCGGCGGAAGGGGTAGTCGTGCTCCTTCGCCAGCTTCCAGATCAGCTGCTTGGTGCGGTCGTTGACGGCGGGGCTGTCGTTCAGCGCTCGGGAGGTGGTGGCGACGGAGACGCCGGCCAGGCGGGCGATGTCTTCAAGGCGGGTGGTCTTGCGGCTCAAGGTCGCGGGTCCTCAGCACAGGCTTTCGGGCCTGCAAATTTTTCTGCAAACATTTCAGCCACCGTTCGCGGCGGTTGGCAAGAGGCGGCGTAACGGAGTTCCCATGATGCAGCGCAGATCCTTCTTGGCCCTCGGCGGCGCCTCTATCCTGGCCTTTGGCGCGACGGGCGTTCGCGCCCAGACCGCGCCGACCCACGCCCGCGCCAGCTCGCCGAGCGGCGTCCTGACGGTCGAGGCCTTTACCGATAACGACGGGCGGCCGATGTATGCGGTGCTGCGTCAGGGGCGGATGGTCGTGGCCTCCTCCAAGCTCGGCTTCCTGCTGACCGACGCCCCCGCCCTCGAGCGCGGCCTGGCGATCACGGCCGGTCAGCCCGTGACCTTCGACGAGACCTGGGAGCAGCCCTGGGGCGAGCGCCGCTTCATCCGCAACCACTATAACGAATGGCGGGTCTCATATGCCGAGACCGGCGGCCTGCAACGGCGCGTCGATGTCGTCTTCCGCCTGTATGACGACGGCCTGGGCTTCCGCTATGAATTCCCGGACCAGCCCGCCCTGAAGACGGTCCGCATCGGTTCGGAGATCACCGAGTTCAACCTGGCCGAGGACGGCGAGGCCCTGTGGTGCCCGGCCTGGGAATGGAACCGCGAGGAATATCTCTACAGCCGCACCCCGATCAGCGCGGTCGGCAGCGCCCAGACGCCGATGACGGTCAAGGGCCGGTCGGGCCTGCACGTCTCGATCCACGAGGCCGCCTGCATCGACTACGCCGGGATGAATCTGCGCCGGTCTGAGGAAACCAGGTTCCGGGCCCAGCTGACGCCCGGCCTGACCAACGCCGCCGTGGTGCGACAGGCGCCGTTCAACACCCCCTGGCGGACCCTGCAGGTCAGCGACAGCGCCGCCGGTCTGATCGAATCCAGCCTGATCCTGAACCTGAACGAACCCAACAGGCTGGGCGACGTCAGCTGGTTCAAGCCGATGAAGTACGTCGGCGTCTGGTGGGAGATGCACCTGGAGCTGAAGAGCTGGAACTCCGGCCCCAAACACGGCGCAACCACCGAGAACGCCATCAAACACATAGACTTCGCGGCCAAACACGGCCTGGGCGGGGTGCTGGTCGAGGGCTGGAACAAGGGCTGGGACGGCCAGTGGTTCGCCAACGGCTCGGACTTCAGCTTCACCGAGGCCTATCCCGACTTCGACATCGAGGCGGTCTGCGCCCACGCCCGGTCCAAGGGCGTCCAGCTGATCGGCCACCACGAGACCGGCGGCAACGCCTTCCACTATGAGCAGCAGCTCGAACCGGCCATGGCGCTTTACGAGCGGCTGGGGGTCCATTCGGTCAAGACCGGCTATGTTGCCGATGCGGGCGGCGCTCGGGTCGCCGGGCCGGACGGCCGGATGGTGATGGCCTGGCACGAGAGCCAGGCGATGGCCCAGCACCACATGAAGGTCGTCGAGGCGGGCGCGCGCCACAAGGTTGCGATCAACGCCCACGAGCCGTTCAAGGACACGGGCCTGCGCCGCACCTATCCGAACATCATCAGCCGCGAGGGCCAGCGGGGCATGGAGTATTCGGCCTGGGGCAACCCCGGCAATCCGCCCGAACACGAGCCGAACCTGGTCTTCACCCGCCTGCTGGCCGGGCCGATGGACTATACGCCCGGCATCTTCGGCATGGAGACGCGCAGCCCCGGCGGGGTGCAGACGACCTGGGCGAAACAGCTGGCCCTGTACGTCGTCATCTACAGCCCGATCCAGATGGCCGCGGACCTGCTGGTCAATTACGAGGCCAATCCCGGCCCGTTCCAGTTCATCAAGGACGTGCCGGTCGACTGGGCCGAGACCCGCGTCCTGGCGGCCGAGATGGGCGATTACGTCGCCATTGCGCGCAAGGATCGGGCCTCCGACGTCTGGGCGCTGGGGGCCATCACCGACGAGCATCCGCGCGTCCTGACCGCGCCCCTCGACTTCCTGGGCGACGGGCGGCGCTACCGGGCCGAAATCTATCGCGACGGGCCGGACGCCGACTATCGCGGCAAGCGCGAGGACATCGTCATCGAGCAGCGCGAGGTGACGTCGGCGGACGTTCTGACCCTGGCCCTGGCGCCCGGCGGCGGCCAGGCGATCCGGTTCGTCCCGGTCGGGCGGGGGCGTCGGTGATGGGCGACTTTCAGATCCTCTCCCGCTTGCGGGAGAGGTGGCCCGTCGATCGCGCAGCGATCCAGGGTCGGAGAGGGAAGTCTTCTGACAGAAGGCTGAACTCCCCCCATCGTCACGCGTGTCGCTGCGCGCCACGACGCGACACTTCCCCCGCAAGCGGGGGAAGGTCATGAGCGCCGCCGCCCCCCTCCTCTCCCGCCGCCCGCGCCTGTCCGGCCTGGCGATCTGGAACATGTGCGTCGGCTTCTTCGGCATCCAGATCGGCTTCGGCCTTCAGAACGCCAACACCAGCCGGATCTTCCAGACCCTGGGCGCCGAGGTCGACAGCCTGGCCATCCTCTGGATCGCCGCCCCCCTGACGGGTCTGTTGGTCCAGCCCCTGGTCGGCCATTTCAGCGACAAGACCTGGACGCGGTTCGGGCGTCGCCGCCCCTATTTCCTGGTCGGGGCGATCCTGACCACCCTGGCCCTGATCGCCATGCCCAACAGCCCCGGCCTGTGGTTCGCCGCCGCCATGCTGTGGATCATGGACGCCTCGATCAACATCACCATGGAACCGTTCCGCGCCTTCGTCGGCGACAACCTGCCGGAGGAGCAGCGCACCGCCGGCTATGCGATGCAGAGCTTCTTCATCGGCGCGGGCGCCGTCTTCGCCTCGGTCCTGCCCTGGCTGCTGTCGAACGTCTTCGGCGTCGTCTCGACCGCCGAGGCGGGCGTCGTGCCCCTGTCGGTCAAGATCGCCTTCTATGTCGGGGCCGCCGGCCTGTTCACGGCCGTGCTGTGGACGGTCTTGAGCACCCGCGAATACAGCCCCGAACAGCTCGCCGCCTTCGAGCGGACGCGGCTTCAGGCCCTGGGCGCCGCCCCCGCCGACGACGCGCCCGAGGCGCCGGCCCGCAGCGTGCGCGGCTGGCTGGGGTCCGGCCTGATCTGCGCCGTCCTGGGCGCCCTTGGCCTGGTGCTGATCGCCGCTCTCGATCTGGAGAAGGAGCTGCTGGTTCTCGCCGGCTTCTTCGTCGGCTTCGGCCTGCTGCAGATCGCCGTGGGCATGATGCAGCGCCGCCGCATCGCCAACGCCGTGACCGAGATCCTGAACGACGTCTATCGCATGCCCCAGACCATGCGCGATCTGGCGGTGGTCCAGTTCTTCAGCTGGTTCGCCCTGTTCGCCCTGTGGATCTACACCACCGCCGCCGTGACCAGCGTCCACTACGGCACGACCGACACCACCTCGGCCGCCTACGCCGCCGGGGCCGACTGGGTTGGGGTTCTGTTCGGGGTCTATAACGGGGTGGCGGCCCTGGCGGCCTTCACCCTGCCGGTTCTGGCCAGGCGTATCGGCCGCAGGGCGACCCACGCCCTGATGCTGATGCTCGGCGCCGCCGGTCTGTTCGGCGTCTTCCTGATCCGCGAGCCGGGCCTGCTGTGGCTGCCCATGATCGGGGTCGGCTTCGCCTGGGCCTCGATCGTCTCCATGCCCTACGCCATCCTGTCGGCGGCTGTGCCGGCGCGGAAGATGGGCGTCTATATGGGCGTGTTCAACATCTTCATCGTCGTGCCCCAGCTGCTGGCGGCCACGGTGCTGGGCCTGATTCTGAAGCACTTTTTCAGCGGCCAGGCGATCTGGGCCCTGGTGCTGGGCGCCGCCTCCTTCCTGCTGGCGGCCTTCAGCGCCCTGAGGGTGCGGGAGCAAAGGGCGTGAACCGCCGCGCGCTCCTGGCCTTGGCCGCCGCCCTGCCCTTCGCCGGCGCCGCACGGGCGCAGACGGCGGCCGGCCGTCTGATCCTCCACGAGGCCGTGACCTCGACCCATGTGAAGGCGAGGAACGTCTCCGTCTGGCTGCCGCCCGGCTATGAGACGTCGGATGCGGCCTATCCCGTCCTCTACATGCACGACGGACAGAATCTGTTCGATCCCTCGACGGCCAACTTCGGCGAATGGGGGGTGGACGAGCATCTGACGCGGCTGATCGCCGGCGGCCAGGTGCGGGCGCCCATCGTGGTCGGCGTCTGGAACACGGATCTTCGCCTGCGGGAATATGTCCCGGCCGATCTGATCGCGGCCCTGCCCGAGGACATGCGCGGCGATGTTCAGGCCGTCTATGGCGGCCCGCCCCTGTCGGACGGCTACATCCGCTTCCTGACCGAAGAGCTGAAACCCTTCGTGGACCGGACCTACCGCACCCTGCCCGGCCGCGAGGACACCCTGATCAGCGGCTCCAGCATGGGCGGGCTGATCTCCCTGTATGCGGTGATGAAGCGGCCGGAAGTCTTCTCCGCCGCCGCCTGTCTATCGACCCACTGGCCGCTGCGGGTCACAGGTCTGGACGGCCCAGGCCTGGAGGCCTGGCGCGAACGTCTGGTCGCCGCCTGGACCGGGGTGATCGAGCGCGGCCTGCCGGCGCCCGGCGCGAACCGCTTCTACTTCGACCGGGGCGATGAGACCCTGGATCAGTTCTACGCCGCCTTCCAGACCCAGGTGGACGCCGTCTTCCGCCGTCGCGGCTACGGCCCCGGCGATTTCCAGAGCCTGGTCTTCCCCGGCGCCCAGCACAATGAGGCCTCGTGGAACCAGCGGCTGGACGTTCCCCTGACCTTCCTTCTTTCCCCCGCCCCCACGCGCAACCCGTGAGGACCACAATGCGTCACTTCCGTTCCTTCTGCCTCGCCGGCGCCGCCGGCCTGGCGCTCGCCTCGACCGCCTCGGCCCAGTCCGGGATCGCTCCGGGCGCGCCGGGTGATCCGCCTACCTGGTCCAGCGCCGCCAAGACCGGCGCCGGGGCCTCCTATGAAGCCTATGTCGACGGCCAGTACCGTGACGGCGGCCCGACCGGCGCGGTGTCGAAGGTCTGGTTCTCCATCGCCGACGGCGTCCTGACCGAGACCATGTACGGCCTGATCCACGAGGCCCAGATCAAGGCCCTGCGTTTCGCGGTGGTCACGCCGGACGGCCTGGCGGTCGAGGGGCCCGACACCACCGAGCAGACCGAATATCTGCATACGGACGCCCAGGGCCGCCCCCTGTCGCCGGCCTATAGGGTCACCACGCGCGACAAGGCCGGCCGGTTCGAAATCGAGAAACGCATCTTCACCGACCCGGACCGCAACGCCCTGGTGCTGCGGGTCAAGATCACGGCCCTGAGCGGAGAGGCCACGCCCTATCTGCTGCTGGAGCCGCACATCGCCAACACCGGCGTCGACGACCGGGGTCAGGTCACGCGCCAGGCCTTCCATGCCTGGGAAGGCGACACCCATCTGGTGCTCAAGCCGAGCCGTCCGTTCGACAAGGCCGGCGTCGGCTTCGTCGGCGCCTCGGACGGTCTGACCGACCTGAAGGACGGCCGGATGGACTGGACCTACGCCTCCACCGGTGAGACGGCGGGCAATACGATGATGACGGGCGCCCTGCCGCGCCTGCGTCAGGGGCAGAGCCTGACCCGCGATTTCGTGATCGGCTTCGGCTCCAGCGAGGCCCAGGCCCAGGCGGCGGCGGACGGCGCCTTTGCGACCGGCCTGGACGAGGTCCTGGCCCGGTTCAACGGCGAGAGTGATCGCATCGGCTGGGAGGACTATGTCGCCTCCCTGACCGAACTGCCGCGCATCGCCGAACAGGCGACGGACGGCGGCAAGCTGGCCTACGCCTCGGCCCTGATGCTGAAGGTGCAGGAGGACCGCACCCATGCCGGCGCCCTGATCGCCTCCCTGTCCAACCCCTGGGGCGACACGGTGGACGCATCGAAATCTTCGACAGGCTACAAGGCCGTCTGGCCGCGCGACTTCTATCAGGTAGCCATGGCCCTGGCGGCGCTGGGCGACAAGGAGACGCCGCTGGCGGCCTTCAACTATCTGCCCCAGGTCCAGGTCGGCCCGGACACGCCCGGCAATACCGGCGTCGGCGGCTGGTTCCTGCAGAAGACCCATGTGGACGGAGAACTGGAATGGGTCGCGGTCCAGCTGGACCAGACGGCCATGCCGATCATGCTGGGCTATCGTCTGTGGAAGCTGGGCTGGCTGTCCGACGCCCAGATGGCCGACCACTATCGTTCGATGCTGAAGCCGGCGGCCGACTTCCTGGTGGACGGCGGCAAGATCGGCCTTCTGTGGAACGACGCCGAGATCAAGCCGCCCTTCACCCAGCAGGAGCGCTGGGAGGAGCAGCAGGGCTATTCCCCCTCCACCACCGCCGCCGTGGTGGCCGGGCTGACGGTCGCGGCCGAAATGGCGCGCGCCTCGGGCGATGCGGCGGGAGCGACCCGCTATCAGCTCGCCGCCGACAGCTACGCCTCCAAGATCGAAGAGCGGATGTTCACGACCAGCGGCGACTTCGGCGACGGCCGCTATTTCATCCGCATCACTCGGAACGAGAACCCGAACGACAAGGCCCCGATCGGCGCCGCCAACGGCCAGATCGCGCCCCAGGAGGACCGGGTCGTGGACGGCGGCTTCCTGGAACTGGTCCGCTACGGGGTGCGCAAGGCCGACGATCCGCACATCCTCGCTACCCTGCCCGTCTATGACGATCAGAGCCTGGAGGACCTGTACCGGGTCCGCTACGATTTCGGGCCGGAGGGCGACCAGACGCCGGGCTGGCGCCGCTACGGCGTTGACGGCTATGGCGAGGATCATGTCACGGGCGCCAACTACGGCGTCGGCGGGCAGATGAGCCCTGGGCAGCGGGGTCGGGTCTGGCCCTTCTTCACCGGCGAGCGCGGCCACTATGAGCTGGCCCGCGTCAGCCTGAACGGCGCTCCGTCCGCCGCCGACATCGCCGCCATCCGCCAGACCTATGTGCGCGGCATGGAGCGGTTCGCCAATGACGGGCTGATGCTGGCCGAACAGGTCTGGGACGGGGTCGGCGACCCTACCGCGCGCGACTACGCCCTGGGCCAGAACACCGACTCGGCCACCCCCCTGGCCTGGACCCATGCCGAATATCTGAAGCTGCTGCGGTCCTTGGCCGACGGCAAGGTATGGGATCGGTACGAGCCGGTCGAAAGCCGCTACGCCCGCTGATACGAAAAAGGCCCCGGAGCCAGTGCTCCGGGGCCTTCTTCACCCTATCAAACGAACCGCTCGATCAGAACGCCACCTTGATCCCTGCGACCACACGGTCCTCATAGTTCGCCGCATTATCGACATCGGTGTCGTAGTAGCGGACGTCCACGGCCAGATCGTCCGTCAGCGCATAAGCGACACCGACATTCCAAGTGAGATAGTCGTCGCTGACGTCCAGCCATTGCTTGCCGACCGCTCCCGAAACCGTCCACTTGTCAATCGGACTGAAGGTGGCGTTCACTTCCGCATAGGTCGCCTCATCATCCACGCCGAAGAAGTCAGGCGAATAGTAGGCCACCGCGCCTACGGTCGCCCGTCCAAACGCTCGGGACACGCCCAGCTTCGCTTCGGCGTACGTGTAGTCCGCAAAGGCGGGCTCCTTAGCATAGGTATAGCCTACCAGACCCGCATCCCAGGCGAAGCCGGCCGCTTCCCAACGATAACCGCCATACATATCGACCTCGGCGTCCGTCGTGTCCCCGAAATCGACTGTGGAGGCCCACACGCCGGCGTAAAAACCGCCTGCCGTCAGATCCAGGCCGCCCTGGATAGCGGCATCTTCGTTGGTTTGGCTGACGCCCCGGAAAACGTAATCGGTGACGATGCCGAAATTCCCGCTTACCGAGACATCGACGTTGCTCTGGGCTGAAGCCGGCGCAGCCAGGCCGAACAGCCCGACGGTCGCAGCGGCGGCAGCCGCCAAACGAAACACTTTGAAGTCCATTGTCATTATCCCTTATGATTCGAGAGAGGTCGGCGAGCGCCGAAGAATTGGGAGAGCGCGGCCGGCGGGCCGCGCCCTCTGGTTTCAGTGTTCCAGCGCCTCGCCGTGCAACGAGGTGTCCAGACCGGCGGCTTCTTCCGCCTCGCTGACCCGCAGACCCGTGGTGAACTTGCAGATCACCAGGATGATGAAGGTCCCGACCGCGCTGTAGGCGATCGTCCAGGCCAGGCCGATGGCCTGGGCGCCGACATTGGCGCCTTCCGACAGGCTGTTGATCGCCGTGGTGGCGAAGACGCCGGTCAGAAGGGCGCCGATCAGACCGCCCGCGCCGTGGATGCCGAAGGCGTCCAGCGAGTCGTCGTAGCGCAGCAGCTTCTTGATCCAGACCGACGAGATGTAGCAGACCGGACCGGCGATCAGGCCGATGATGACCGCGCCCTTGGGATCGACGAAGCCCGCCGCAGGGGTGATGGCGACCAGGCCGGCGACCACGCCCGACAGCATGCCGATCAGGGAGACCTTCTTCTTCTCAATCAGTTCGATGATCTTCCAGGTCAGGGCGGCGGCGGCGGCGGCCAGAACCGTGTTCAGCAGGGCCACGCCCATCAGCTCATTGGCGGCGCCCGCCGAACCGGCGTTGAAGCCGATCCAGCCGACCAGCAGCAGAGAGGCGCCGATCATGGTCAGGACAGGGTTGTGCGGATTGATCGGCTCGACCCCATAGCCTTTGCGGCGGCCCAGGAAGATGGCGCAGACCAGACCGGCCACGCCCGAGTTGACGTGAACCACCGCGCCGCCGGCGAAGTCCAGCACGCCGGCGGAACCGAGGAAGCCGCCGCCCCACACCCAGTGACAGATGGGGGAATAGATCAGCAGCGACCACAGGGCCGTGAACAGCAGCAGGCCCGAATATTTCATCCGCTCGGCGAAGGCGCCGGTGACCAGAGCCGGGGTGATGATGGCGAAGGTCATCTGGAAGGCGATGAACAGATATTCCGGAATGCCCGTCAGCAGGCTGTTGGCCGTGCCAAGGGTCACGCCGTTCAGGAACAGCATGTCCAGGCTGCCGACGTAGGGCTGAAGCGCGGCGTCGGCGTTGGCGCCGAAGGCGATGCTGTAGCCCGCGATGAACCAGACCAGGGAGACGACGGCGAAGACGCCGACCGACTGGGTGATGGTGGCGATGACGTTCTTGCGCCGCACCATGCCGCCGTAGAACAGGGCCAGTCCCGGCAGGGTCATCAGCAGGACCAGGGCCGTGGACGTGCCCAGCCAGGCCGTGCCCGCGCCGTCCAGCTCCAGCGCCGACTGGTGCGCCAGCAGGGCGGGCGCCGCCTCCGGCGTCTGGGCGAAGGCCCCGCCGGCGTAAAAGAGCCCGATGGTCAGAAGCAGGAGCGCAGCGACCCCCGGAAGTCGATTCCAAACGTGCGACATAAGCAAATACCCCCTTGGCAATCTCGCAAGTGCGAAGGTTTTACTGCAATCGCGTTCGACGCAAGGGGGTCAGGCTGAAACGGTGCAACTTTCTTGCAACGGTCCTGTCAAAAAAGTTAAGCCTCGCATGATCCATTCGTCCTTCGAGGCTTAAGGTTCAGATTCATGTTTCAAGGAACGCTGTTCCCGGCATGAAATTCAGGGGCGGCGCGACGCCCCTCAGGCCCAGTGCATCTGCACCCGGTGCGCCGTCGCCCAGTGAATGGCGCGGATGGCGTCGATGACGGCCTCGGTCGCCCCCCGCGTGCCCAGGGCTCCGCCGAGATCGGCGGTCACGGCGCCGGCCGCCAGGACGGCCGCCACCGCAGCCTCGATGGAATCCGCCTCGTCCTCCAGCTTCAGGCTGTGACGCAGCAAGAGGGCCGCCGACAGAATCGTGCCGACCGGATTGGCCAGGTCCTGACCGGCGATGTCCGGCGCAGATCCGTGAATCGGCTCGAACAGGCCCGGCCCTTCCGTGCCCAGCGAGGCCGACGGCAGCAGGCCGATCGAACCGCCCAGCACCGAGATCTCGTCCGACAGGATGTCGCCGAACATGTTCTCGGTCAGGATGACGTCGTATTCGCGCGGCTTCCTGATCAGGTGCATGGCCATGGAATCGACCAGGGCGTGCTCCAGCGCGATCTCGGGGAACTCCTCGGCATGGATACGGGTCACGACCTCGCGCCACAGGCGGCTGGTCTCCATGACATTGGCCTTGTCGACCGAGGTCACCTTGCCGCGGCGCTGGCGCGCGGTCTGGAAGGCGGCGCGCGTCACGCGCTCGATCTCGGGAACCGTATATTCGCACAGGTCGGTGGCGCGGTCGGCGGTGCGGGTCTTCTCTCCGAAATAGACGCCGCCGGTCAGTTCGCGGAAGACGATCAGATCGACGCCCTCGACGATCTCGCGCTTCAGCGGCGAACGGTGCGCCAGGACCGGCGAGACCTGCAGCGGCCGCAGATTGGCGAACAGGCCCATGGCCTTGCGGATGGCCAGCAGGCCTTCCTCGGGCCGGCGCTTGCCGCCGTCCCATTTGGGACCGCCCACGGCGCCCAGCAGGACGGCGTCGGCGGCGACGCAGGCGGCCCGCGTCGCCTCCGGCAGGGGCTCGCCCGTCTCGTCGATGGCGGCGCCGCCGATCAGATGTTCGGTGAAGTTGAAGCTGTGGCCGTAGAAGTCGCCGATGACCGCCAGCACGTCGCGCGCGGCCCGCGTCACCTCCGGCCCGACGCCGTCGCCGGGCAACAGGACGATCTCATAGGTCTTGGGGGCGGCTTGGGTCATCAGACGGTCTCTCTCGAACGCTCGAAGGCTTCGATCTCTTGCAGGTTTGATTGCAGCCAGCCCAGGGTGTCCACCCCGTTCAACAGACACTGGCGCGCGAAGGATTCGACCTCGAACGGCACGGGCTGGGCATTGCCGCGCCGGATCTGCCGGGCTTCGAGGTCGATTGTGACCGGCTGGTCCGGCTGCGACGCCAGATCGTCCCAGACATTCTGGCTGACGACGACGGGCAGCAGGCCGTTTTTCAAGGCGTTAGATGTAAAAATGTCAGCAATCTCGGTCGAGATCACCGCCCGGAACCCATAGTCGTACAGGGCCCAGGGGGCGTGTTCGCGCGACGAGCCGCAGGCGAAATTCTTGCCCGCCAGCAGGATGCGATGCTCGGCCGGATCGATCCGGTTCAGAATCGCCTCGGGCTTTTCCGAGCCGTCGGCCTCATAGCGCCAGTCATAGAAGGCCGCCTTGCCCAGCCCCTCGCGCGTGGTCGTGGTCAGAAAACGCGCCGGAATGATCTGGTCGGTGTCGATATTGGCCTGGCTCAGGATCACGGTCTTCGAGGTCAGGGTGGTGAAGGGCTCAGACATCAAAAACTCCGCTCATCCCGGCGAAAGCCGGGACCCAGTTCTGTGGGCGACAGGCGTCACCCGTCGCGCCCTGTCGGCGATCCCGCGCATTGTGCTTCGCGAAAGCACTGGGTCCCGGCTTTCGCCGGGATGAGCGGAAGGGGGTGTCGCTACGCATCCACGACCTCGTTCAGAAAGACGCGCGGATCGGTCAGCACACCGGCCACCGCCGTCGCCGCAGCCGTCGCGGGGCTGGCCAGTATGGTGCGGGCGTCCTTGCCCTGGCGGCCTTCGAAATTGCGGTTGGAGGTCGAGACGGCCAGCTGACCGGGCGCGACGACGTCGCCGTTCATGGCGATGCACATGGAACAGCCGGGAATGCGCCATTCGGCCCCGGCGGCGATGAAGACCTCGTGCAGTCCTTCCGCCTCGGCGGCCCGGCGAACGGCCTCCGAACCGGGAACCACCAGCATGCGCAGGCCCGGCTTGACCTTGCGGCCGCGCAGAACCTCGGCGGCGGCGCGCAGATCGGGCAGGCGGCCGTTGGTGCAGGAGCCGATGAAGACCACGTCCACCGGCTGGCTGGTCGTCGCCTCGCCGGGGGTGAAGCCCATATAGGCGATGGCCTTGCGGTCGCTGTCCGACTGGGGCTGGGGCACGGGCGCGCCGATGGGGGCGCCGGCGTCCGGCGTCGTGCCCCAGGTCGCCATCGGCCGGATGGCGGCGCCGTCGATCACGACTTCCTTGTCGAAGGTCGCGCCCGGGTCCGTGGCCAGCTTCAGCCATTCGGCGGTCGCCGCCTCATAGTCGGCGGGGACATGTTTGCGGCCCCGCAGCCAGTCGATCGTGGTCTGGTCCGGGGCGATCATCCCCGCGCGGGCGCCGGCCTCGATGGACATGTTGCACAGGGTCATCCGCCCTTCCATGTCCAGCGACCGCACCGCCTCGCCCGCATATTCGATGACGTAGCCGGTGCCGCCGCCGAAGCCGATGGCGGCGATCACGGCCAGGGCGACGTCCTTGCCCGACACGCCCGACTGCAGTTCGCCGATCACCGTCACCCGCATCGCCTTGGGCTTGCGCTGCAACAGGCATTGGGTCGCCAGCACATGGCCGACCTCGGAGGTGCCGATGCCGAAGGCCAGGGCTCCGAACGCCCCATGGGTGGCGGTATGGCTGTCGCCGCAGACGACCGTCATGCCCGGCTGGGTCAGGCCCAGCTCCGGCCCCATGACATGGACCACGCCCCGGTCTTCAGATCCCCAGCCGGCCAGGGGAACCCCGTGGGCGGCGCAGTTTCGCTCCAGCGTATGGACCTGGGCCTCGGCCTGCGGGGTGACATAGGGTTTCAGCCCGTTCAGCCCCGCCGGCAGGGTCGGGGTCGAATGGTCCAGGGTGGCGTAGGTCCGGTCGGGCCGGCGCACCTTCAGGCCGCGGGCCTCGATCTCGCTGAAGGCCTGGGGACTGGTGACCTCATGCACCAGATGCAGGTCGATATACAGGACGCCCGGCGTATCGGCCGTTTCCGGCCGCACCACATGAGCGTCCCAGACCTTGTCGAACAGGGTCTTTGGATCAGGCATACTGGGCCACCGTCTCCTCAACGCCGTCGACGCGATCAATGATGGCGATCAGTTCGGCGTCGCTGATCTCGCCGATCTGGTCGGCGCGCTGTTTGAAGCCGGCGACGACGGCCGCCAGACGGTCGCCCTCGATGGGCCGGCCGATGGTCTCTGCGCGCTTGGCGATGGCGTGGCGGCCCGAGTGCTTGCCCAGAACGAACCAGCTGCCTTCGAAGCCTACGTCCTGGGGCCGCATGATCTCATAGGTGCGGCTGTCGGCCAGCATGCCGTGCTGGTGGATGCCGGCCTCGTGGGCGAAGGCGTTGATGCCGACCACCGACTTGTTGCGGGCGATGACCGTCTCGGTGATTTCGCACAGGATCTTGGAGGCGCGGACCAGATGGCGGCTGTCGGCGCCGATGGCGACGCCATAGCGGTCTTCGCGCACCTTCAGGGCCATGATGACCTCTTCGATCGAGGCGTTGCCGGCCCGTTCGCCGATGCCGTTGATCGCGCCCTCGACCTGACGCGCCCCGCCCTGGACCGCAGCCAGGGAGTTGGCGACCGCCATGCCCAGGTCATCGTGGCAGTGGGCCGAGAAGATCACATGGGGGTGGCGCTTGTGGATCCGCGCCGCCAGGGCGCGGAAGGTCTCGCGCACCTCTTCCGGAGTCGCATAGCCGACGGTGTCCGGCACGTTCAGGGTCCGGGCGCCCGCGTCGGCGGCGGCCTCCAGCACATCGGCCAGGAACTCGGGCTCGGTGCGGAAGGCGTCCTCGGCCGAGAACTCGACGTCGTCGAACAGGCTGGCGGCGTATTCGACCGCCCGGACGGCCGTGGCCAGAACCTCGTTGGTCGACATCTTCAGCTTGGCCGAGCGATGGATCGGGCTGGTGCCGATGAAGGTGTGGCAGCGACGATGCGACTTGGGCGCCGGCTGCAGGGCGCGGAAGCTGGCGTCGATGTCCTTTTCGTTGGCGCGCGACAGGGAGCAGAAGACCGGCCCCTCGACCTCGCCGGTCACGCGGCGGATGCAGTCCTCGTCGCCCGGAGAGGCGGCGGCGAAGCCGGCCTCGATAACGTCGACGCCCAGGTCCTTCAGGACCTGGGCCATCTTCACCTTGGCTTGGGCGGTCATGGAGAAGCCCGGCGCCTGCTCCCCGTCCCGCATCGTCGTGTCGAAGACGATGACCCGGTTGGGGTCGGCGGCGATCTCCTCAGTTCGGGATACGCCGGATACTCGTACTTGTTCGGCGGTCATTACGCAGCCTCGGATTGAATAATGTCGTTGCCGATCCGGCGCACGCCGAACAGGCGGTCGATCTGGCGACCCAGATTCTCCATGCACCGACCGGCGTCTCGGCCGCGGATGGTCAGGGAGATACGGCGGAAGGCCCCTTCGTCGGCCATGTTGATGCCGTCGATGTGGAAGCCCCGGCGCTCCACAAGACCGATGAGACGCTGAAGCGAACCGTCCGCACGGTCGATCTGGATGTGGATCGTGTTGCTCATCTCAGGAGCCCTCCATCATTTCAGCATTGCTCTTGCCCGGCGGAACCAGCGGCCAGACATTGTCTCGGGGATCGATGACCACATGGGCCAGGCAGGGGCCTTCGGCGGCCAGCAAGCGCTGGATGCCTTCGGACACCTGATCGCGGCGATCGATACGGAAGGCCTCGATGCCAAAGGCCTCGGCCACCTTCACGAAGTCCGGATTGTCGGACAGGTCGATCTCGGAATAGTTCTCGGCGAAGAACAGCTCCTGCCACTGGCGCACCAGGCCCAGCGAGGAATTGTCGATCAGCACGATCTTCAGCGGGATGCCGTAACGCTTCAGCGTCGCCAGCTCCTGGATGTTCATCATGAAGCCGCCGTCGCCGGCGATGGTGACGACGGTCGCCGACGGATCGGCCAGCTTGGCGCCGATGCCGGCGGGCAGGCCAAAGCCCATGGCGCCCAGACCGCCCGAGGTGATGTGGGCCTCAGGTCTGGAGAAGCGGCAGTGCATGGCCGCCCACATCTGGTGCTGGCCCACGTCGCAGGCGGCGACGAAGGCGTCTCCGGCCGCTTCGGACACTTCTTTCAGCAGGGCCGGGGCGTAGACCCCCTCGCCCGGCGCATCATAGCGATAGGCGCCGGTCCGGGCGGCGTCGACGCACGCCTCGACCCAGGGCTGGATGTCCAGAGCCGGGCCGCCGGCCATGCGCGTCGTCAAGGCCTCGATCCCGTCCTTCAGCTCGCCGACCACGGCCACATTGGCCGCCCGCAGCTTGCCGACTTCGGAGGCGTCGATGTCGAAATGAACGATGCGGGCGTTGGGCGCGAACTCGGCCAGCTTGCCGGTGGCGCGGTCGTCGAACCGGGCGCCGACGACGATCAGCAGGTCGCTGTCCTGAACCGCATGATTGGCCGCGCGCGCGCCGTGCATGCCCAGCATGCCCAGCATGCGCGGCGCGTCGGTCGGGACGGTGCCCAAGGCGTTCAGGGTCGAGACCTGGGGGATGCCGGTCGCGGCGACGAAGGCGCGCAAAGCCTCGGTCGCGCGGCCGATCTTCACCCCGCCGCCGATATAGACCAGCGGCTTCTTCGCCGCCCGGATCGCGGCCTCGGCTGCGGCGACGGCGTCGTGGTCGATCCGCGAAGTCTCATTGGGAATGTGGAAGCCGTAGTCGTCGCTGGTCGTGGCGAACTGCACGTCCTTGGGCAGATCGACCAGGACCGGACCGGGACGGCCCGAGGCGGCGATATGGAAGGCTTCCTCGACGGCGGCCGGAACATCGGCCGCATCGCGAACCAGGATCGAGTGTTTCACGATCGGCAGGGTGACGCCCAGAATGTCGATTTCCTGGAAGGCGTCGGTGCCCATCAGCCCCTGGGCCACATTGCCGGTGATGCAGACCATCGGCACCGAATCCATCATCGCATTGGCGATGCCGGTGATCAGATTGGTGGCGCCCGGGCCGGAGGTGGCCATGCAGACGCCGACCTTGCCGCTCTTGCGGGCATAGGCGTCGGCGGCGAAGGCCGCGCCCTGCTCGTGGCGGACCAGGATATGCTTCAGCTTCGATCCGGCCAGGGCGTCATAGACCGGCATGATGGCGCCGCCCGGATAACCGAACACCACCTCCACGCCCAGCCGCTCCAGGGTGGAGACCAGCAGGCGCGCCCCCGATTGGGGGGCGGCCTCGGCTGAGGATTTGAAGGCGGCGGCGGTCATCAGGGTCATCCGGTCTTTCGCTCGGGCTCAGGCCGCTTCAGATTTGGGCGTGTTCAGCCAGGCCATCCGCTCGCGCAGACGGGCGCCGACCTGTTCGATCTGGCTCTCGCGGTCCGCCTTCAGCCAGGCCTCGTACTGGGGCTTGCCGGCCTCGTTCTCGGCGATCCAGTTGCGCGCGAAGGTACCGTCCTGGATCTCGTCCAGGATGGTCTTCATCCGGGCCTTGGTCTCTTCGTTGACGACGCGCGGGCCGCTGGCGACGGCGCCGTACTTGGCCGTCTCGGAGATGAAGTGGTGCATCTTCGAGATGCCGCCTTCGTAGAACAGGTCCACGATCAGCTTCAGCTCGTGCAGGCATTCGAAATAGGCGATCTCGGGCTGGTAGCCGGCCTCGACCAGGGTGTTGAAGCCCTGCATCACCAGTTCCTTGGCGCCGCCGCACAGGACGGCCTGTTCGCCGAACAGGTCGGTTTCGGTCTCTTCACGGAAGGTGGTTTCCAGCAGGCCGCCGGTCGCCCCGCCGTTGCCCTTGGCGTAGCCCATGGCCCGGTCGCGGGCCTTGCCGGTCGCGTCCTTCTCGACCGCGAACAGGCTGGGCACGCCGCGCCCGCGCTGGAACTCGCGACGGACCAGATCGCCCGGTCCCTTGGGCGCGACCAGGATGACGTCCATGTCGGGGCGCGGGGTGATGCGGCCGTAGATGATCGAGAAGCCGTGGGCGAACAGCAGGGCCGAGCCCTGTTTGGCGTTCGGCTCGATGATGTCGCGATAGACCTGATCCTGAACCATGTCGGGGGTCAGGATGGCGATGATGTCGGCGCCCTTGACCGCTTCGGCCGGCTCGGCGGTCGGGACGCCGTCGGCGGTGGCGTGTTTCCAGCCCGTGCCGCCGTGACGAACGCCGGCGACCACGTCATGGCCGCTGTCCTTCAGGTTCTGGGCATGAGCGCGACCCTGCGAGCCATAGCCGATGATGGCGATGCGCTGCCCGGCGATCGCGCCCGGCTTGATGTCTTCGTTGGTGTAGATGGTGATGGCCATGAGAATTCAGGCGTCCTGAGCAGCAGCGGATTTGTGAGAGGCCGGGATTTGCGCCGGCGGGGGGTTGGGGATGGTGACCGCGCCCTGGGCGGCCGAGGCCACCGAGGCGCGGTATTTGGCGAAGACGCCTCGCGCCGGGCGGACCACGTGGGGCGTGAAGCCCGCCCGGCGCGTCGCCAGATCGACGTCCACGTCGATCCGGCGGTTGGGGACGTCGATGGTGATGCGGTCACCATCGCGAATGAGGGCGATCGGGCCTCCGACGGCGGCTTCCGGCGAGATATGGCCGGCGACGAAGCCGTAGCTGGCGCCCGAGAAGCGGCCGTCGGTCAGCAGGGCGACATTGTCGATCTTGCGGCCCTTCAAGGCGGCGGTGACCTGCAGCATTTCGCGCATGCCGGGGCCGCCCTTGGGGCCTTCGTAACGGATGATGATGACGTCGCCCTCGCCCACCGAACCGTCCTGGACCGCGTGGAAGGCGTCTTCCTCGCTGTCGAAGACACAGGCCGGACCTTCGAACTTGTCGACCTTGTGACCCGTCAGCTTGATCACCGCGCCCTCGGGCGCGACATCGCCGTAGATGACGGCGAAGCTGCCGCGGTCCATCACGGGGGCGTCGAAGGTGGTCACGACGACCTGGCCCGGCGTCTCCTCCGCCTCGGCCGCCTCGGCGAACAGGCTGCGGCCGCTGACGGTGGGCGTGTTCACGATCTTGCCGGCTTCGGCCATCCGCTGGGTCACCAGGCGGGTGCCGCCGGCGGCGAACAGGTGAGAGGCCAGGAAACGGCCGCCAGGCTTCAGATCGCAGATCACCGGCGCCTCGACACAGGCCTGGTGGCAGTCCTCGACCCCGAACTCGATCCCGGCCTCGGCCGCGATGGCCGTCAGGTGCATGACGGCGTTGGTCGATCCGCCCGAGGCCGAGACGGCGACGGCGGCGTTCTTCAGGCTGGCGCGGGTGATGTATTTGCGGGCCGTGTCGCCGGCGAAGACCCGTTCGACGATCAGCCGGCCGCAACGCTCGCCCTCGGCCGCCTTGCCGGGATCGACCGCCGGCACGTCATTGGCGCCCATGGGGCTGATGCCCATGACCGACAGGGCCATGGCCATGGTGTTGGCCGTGAACTGGCCGCCGCAGGCCCCGGCGCCGGGGCAGACGGCTTGCTCGACCGCCTTCAGACCGGCGTCGTCCAACGCGCCGGCCGAATGGGCGCCGATGGCCTCGAACACCTCCTGGACCGAGACCTCCTTCGAGCCGATCACGCCCGGCATGATGGTGCCGCCGTAATAGACCAGGCCGGGGATATCCATCCGCGCCAGGGCCATGGCCGCCGCCGGAATGGTCTTGTCGCAGCCGACGATGCAGACCACGCCGTCCAGCTGGTGCCCCTCGATCGCCAGTTCAATCGAGTCGGCGACGACCTCGCGGCTGATCAGCGAGGCCTTCATGCCCGCCGTGCCCATCGAAATGCCGTCGGTCACGACGATGGTGTTGAAATCGACCGGATAGCCGCCGGCCGCGATGATCCCGGCCCGCACGTCCTTGGCCAGCCGGTCCAGGTGCATGTTGCACGGGGTGACCGTCGACCAGGTGTTGACGATGCCGATCATCGGCTTGTCGAAGTCGGCGTCCTGCATCCCGGCGGCGCGCAGATAGGAGCGGGCGGCGGCCCGGTTCGGACCGGCCGTCACCGCCGCGCTGCGCGCGTTGGGCTTTCTGGGCTCTGAGGTAGAATCTTGCGTCATCGGTCCGGTTCGTTTCGAACCGCCAAGCACGAAAAACCCCGCTTCCTTTCGGGAGCGGGGTGGTGCGAGGCGATCCTGAGTGTGTTTAGGTCAGGTCGCGTGCATCCACGCCGCTTGCGTAAGCAGGCCGAGGAGTACGAGGAGAATGAGGATTACAGGGCTTTCCAGGCCGATCGGCGCGCGAGCGGCCACGACCGCGTCAGCGGTGCGTCCCTTCGTCATGTCGCGCGTCATCACAGCCACGGGCGGCTCCCTGTTCTGACGCCAAGAAACCATATGGGCCGGGGCCGCACAACCCCTGTCGCAAAAATTTTGCTCAAAAGGCCGACGACGACCGCCATGGAGGTGTTTCTTACCTTGCGCCCGCAAGTCTCTCCGCCGGCCGTAACGGTTCCTAACCGCTTGTTAGGGCCGCAGGCCCCGCGCGGGGTTGAAACCGGGCCGCGACAGTTCCATTGAGACCGCCAACAACATAATCGTTCAGAGGAGCCCCCCATGACCGTTCGCGTCGCCATCAATGGTTTCGGCCGCATCGGCCGTCTCGTCCTTCGCTCGATCATCGAGCACGGCCGCACGGACATCGAGGTGGTGGCGATCAACGATCTGGGCCCGGTCGAGACCAACGCCCACCTGTTCCGCTATGATTCGGTGCACGGCCGCTTCCCCGGCACGGTGACCTCGGGCGAGGACTGGATCGACGTCGGCACGGGCAAGATCAAGGTCACGGCCGAACGTGATCCGGCCAATCTGCCGCACGCCGAGCTTAAGGTGGACATCGCGCTGGAGTGCACCGGCATCTTCACGTCGAAGGACAAGGCCAGCGCCCACCTGAAGGCCGGCGCCAAGCGCGTCCTGGTCTCGGCCCCGGCCGACGGCGCCGACAAGACCATCGTCTTCAAGGTCAACCACGAGACCCTGACCGCCGACGACATCGTGGTGTCGAACGGCTCGTGCACCACCAACGCCCTGGCCCCCGTCGCCAAGGTGCTGAACGACCTGTTCGGCATCGAGCGCGGCTATATGACCACCATCCACTCCTACACCGGCGACCAGCCGACGCTGGATACGATGCACAAGGACCTGTACCGCGCCCGCGCCGCCGCCCTGTCGATGATCCCGACCTCGACCGGCGCCGCCAAGGCCCTGGGCCTGGTCCTGCCGGAACTGAAGGGCAAGCTGGACGGCTCCTCGATCCGCGTCCCGACCCCGAACGTCTCGGTCGTCGACCTGAAGGTCGTCGCCGGTCGCGAGGTGACCGTCGCCGAGATCAATGAGGCGCTTCAGGCCGCCGCCGACGGGGCGATGAAGGGCGTCCTGTTCACCACGACCGACCCTCTGGTCTCCAGCGACCTGAACCACATCGCCGCCTCCTCCACCGCCGCCCTGCCCCAGACCCAGGTGGTCGACGGCAAGCTGGCCCGCGTGCTGAGCTGGTACGACAACGAATGGGGCTTCGCGACCCGCATGAGCGACACCGCCCTGGTGATGGCGAAGTTCCTTTAAACCCCCGCCTCCCTCTCCCAGCGGGAGAGGGCTTGAGCGCACGGCGGCGCAGCCGCCGTTCTGGCGCGAAAGGGTGAGGTCACGGTGTGCGAATTGGCCCACCGGCTGTACCTCATCCGTCTCGCTCCGCGAGCCACCTTCTCCCCGTGGGAGAAGGATCATGAGAGATCGAAGCCATGACCTTCCGCACCCTCGACGACGCCAAGGATCTCGCCGGCAAGACGGCCCTGGTCCGCGTGGACTTCAACGTCCCTATGGAGGGCGGCAAGGTCACGGACGACACCCGTCTGCGGGTCGCCCTGCCGACGATCCAGCGTCTGCGCGACGCCGGCGCCAAGGTCGCGCTTCTGGCTCACTTCGACCGTCCCAAGGGCCAGCGCGTCCCGTCCATGAGCCTGAAGCCGGTCGTGGATGATCTGGAGACCCTGCTCGGCGCCCCCGTCCGCTTCGCCGACGACTGCATCGGCCCGGACGCCGTGGACGCCATCCGCGAACTGGACGCCGGCGGCGTGGTCCTGCTGGAGAACGTCCGCTTCCATGCGGCGGAAGAGGCCAATGATCCGGTCTTCGCCCGGAAGCTGGCGGATCTGGGCGATCTCTATGTCAACGACGCCTTCTCGGCGGCGCACCGCGCCCACGCCTCGACCGAGGGGATCGCCCACCACCTGCCCGCCTACGCCGGCGAATCCATGCGCCGCGAACTGGACGCCCTGGATGCGGCCCTCGGCAATCCGCAAAAGCCGGTCATCGGCATCGTCGGCGGCGCCAAGGTCTCGACCAAGCTGGACCTCTTGAAAAACCTGGTCGGCAAGCTGGACCGCCTGGCCATCGGCGGCGGCATGGCCAACACCTTCCTGTACGCCCAGGGCATCGACATCGGCGGCTCCCTGGCCGAGCGCGACATGGCCGACACGGCCCGCGAAATCATGGCCGAGGCCGAGGCGCGGGGCTGCAAACTGCTGCTGCCGGTCGATTTCGTGGTGGCGACCGAGGTCAAGCCGGGCGCCGCCGCTCGCCCGGTCGCCGCCGGCGCCGCCCTGTCGGCCGACGACAAGATCCTGGACGCCGGCCCGGCCACGGTCGCGCGTCTGCTGGAGGCCCTGACGGCCTCCAAGACCCTGATCTGGAACGGCCCTCTGGGCGTGTTCGAGGTGCCGCCCTTCGACGCCGCCACCGTGACGGTCGCCCGTCATGCGGCGGCCCTGGCCAAGGCCAGCGTCCTGACCGCCGTCGGCGGCGGCGGCGACACGGTCTCGGCCCTGAATCACGCGGGGGTGTCGGACGACATGACCTTCGTCTCCACCGCCGGCGGCGCCTTCCTGGAATGGATGGAGGGCAAGCCCCTGCCGGGGGTCGAGGCCCTGCGCGCCTGAGCCTGACGCAGCGGAAACAACTGTAACACGGCGTGACTTTGAGCGCGCCGCCCGCTAGTCTCGCGCCCAATCAAAAAAGACTTTCGGCTCAGGAGACTTCATCATGGCGCGCATCACGCTGCGACAGCTGCTCGACCACGCGGCGGAGAACGGCTACGGCCTTCCCGCCTATAATATCAACAACATGGAGCAGGGCCTCGCGATCATGGAGGCGGCCCATGAGGTCAATGCGCCCGTGATCATCCAGGCCTCGCGCGGCGCCCGGAACTACGCCAACGACATCGTCCTGGCCAAGCTGATCGACGCCCTGGCCGAACTCTATCCCGACATCCCCGTCTGCATGCACCAGGACCACGGCAACGGCCCGGCCACCTGCGCCACCGCCATCCAGTACGGCTTCACCTCGGTGATGATGGACGGCTCGCTGGAAGAGGACGCCAAGACCCCCGCCTCCTACGAATACAATGTCGAGGTCACCCGCCGCGTCACGGAAATGGCCCACGCCTGCGGCGTCTCGGTCGAGGGCGAACTGGGCGTTCTGGGCTCGCTGGAGACCGGCATGGGCGAGGCCGAGGACGGCCACGGCTTCGAGGGCAAGCTGGACCACTCCCAGCTCCTGACCGACCCGGATCAGGCCGTCGACTTCGTCGCCGCCACCAAGGTCGACGCCCTGGCCATCGCCATGGGCACCAGCCATGGCGCGTACAAGTTTACCAAGAAGCCGGACGGCGAAATCCTGGCCATGCACGTGATCGAGGAGATCCACCGCCGCCTGCCCAACACCCACCTGGTCATGCACGGCTCGTCGTCCGTGCCGCAGGAGCTTCAGGACATCATCAACCAGTACGGCGGTCAGATGCCCCAGACCTGGGGCGTGCCGGTCGAAGAAATCCAGCGCGGCATCCGTCACGGCGTGCGCAAGGTCAACATCGACACCGACAATCGGATGGCCATCACCGGCGCCATCCGCAAGGTCCTGGCCGAAAAGCCGGGCGAGTTCGACCCGCGCGCCTATCTGAAGCCCGCCAAGGAGGCGATGAAGAAGCTCTGCAAGGAGCGCTATCAGCAGTTCGGCTGCGAGGGCCAGGCCTCGCGCATCCGCCCCTTGTCCACCGCCCACATGGCCAAACGCTACGCCTCGGGCGAGCTTGACCCGTCCTTCCGCAATGCGGCGGTCAAGGCGGCCTGACGACCGCCCCTCCCTGATCAGACCGGGTAGCGGCCGCTCAGTTCGAACCGCACCCGGTCCTCTTGCCAGCGCGCCCGGTCCAGCTCGTCCCTGGCGTCGCGGGCGTTGCGGCGAGCGTCGCGGATTTCGCCCCGCACCTCTTCGATTCGGTTGCGGATCCGCTCCTTCTCCTCGTCGGTCAAGCCGTCCTGACGCAGTTCGCGCTGTTTGGCGTCCAGCTTGTCCTCGCGGTCGTCGATCCGCGCCTCGGCGCTTCTCAGCGCGCTCTCGGCCGCCTCCACCGCCGCTGCCGCCTCATGCAGTCGCCGCCCGTCGTTATAGGCCGGGAGGAAGGCCGCCTCCTCCTCGGGCCGACAGACGCCGTAATAGGTGTTGCCCGCCCGCCCCTCGATCCAGCCGCGCTGGAAGGTGCAATAGCCGCGCAGCCCGTCCTCGCGGGCGCGGCTGTAGGTCGCCGGATCGGGCGCGACCTGATATTTGGCGCAGGCTTGGGCATGGTCGTCCAGCCGGCTCATCGGATAGCCCGCCGCCCCATCGGCGTAACCCTTGTCGCCCCAGGCGCCGGCCAGACACTCTTCCTGGCTCATGGTCGAGCAACTGCCCAGCAGAACGGCGGCGGCGGCGACGCCGCTCGCGATCATCAAGGTCTTCATCACGGTTCCCCACGCCCCCAAGCGCCACTATTCACGTCAGATCAGGCCCGACGCAAGCGCCCTCGCTGGAAGCCGATCTTCCGATGCTTTACGGATAGAGGGTGTCCGACCCCGAACTGATCGACGACGAAGACCCGGCGCCGGCCGCCGAGACCCTGGAGGCCCGGATCGACCTGTCCGGCGTCCGCCTCGACAAGGCCCTGGCCGAGGCCTTTCCCGACCTGTCGCGCGCGCGTCTCCAGGCCCTGCTGGCCGAGGGGGCGGTGCGCCGTGACGGGGTCGTCCTGACCGGCGGCTCGGCCAAGGCCCAGCCGGGCCTCTATCGGGTCGATCTGCCGCCCGTCGCCCCCGCCGCTCCCCAGCCCCAGGTCCTGCCGCTTGCGGTCCTCTATGAGGATGCGGACCTGATCGTCATCGACAAACCCGCCGGAATGGCCGCCCATCCGGCGCCGGGCACGCCCGACGGCACCCTGGTCAATGCGCTGCTGGCCCGTTGCGGCGACAGCCTGTCCGGCATAGGGGGCGTCGCCCGACCGGGCATCGTCCACCGGCTGGACAAGGACACCTCGGGCGTCATGGTCGCGGCCAAGAGCGACCGCGCCCACCAGGGCCTGTCGGCCCTGTTCGCCACCCACGACATCGAACGCACCTATGTCGCCCTGACCCGCGGCGCGCCGACCCCGCTCCAGGGCCGGATCGAGACGCGCATCGGCCGCTCGACCGCCGACCGCAAGAAGATGGCCGTGCTGAAGACGGGCGGGCGCGAGGCGATCACCGACTATGGGGTCCAGCGGACCTTCGGCGAACCGGCCCGCGCCGGCGGCGCGCCCCTGGCGGCGCGTGTCGCCTGCACCCTGCAAACCGGCCGCACCCACCAGATCCGGGTTCATCTGTCGTCCAAGGGCGCGCCCATCCTGGGCGATCCCGTCTATGGCTCCGGCAGCCCCGCCGCCCCGGTCCGCGCCGCCATCGCCGAGGTCGGACTGACGCGCCAGGCCCTGCATGCCGCCGTCCTGGGCTTCGTCCATCCGATCACCGGCGCGCCCCTGCGTTTCGAAACCGACCCGCCTGCCGACATGGCGGCCCTGGAAATCCTGCTCTCCACCCTGTGAGGCCGCTGATGGACCCCGATATCCACGACAATACCGCGCTCAACCGCTATGAACTGCCGGTCGACGGAGAGACGGCCGTCGTCACCTACAATCTGTCGCCGCCCAATCTGATGATCACCGAGACCCTGGTGCCCGAGCGGCTGGAAGGCCAGGGGATCGCCAGCCGCCTGGCCCGTCACGTCCTGGCCGACGCCCAGGCGCGGGGCCTCTTGATCCTGCCGGTCTGCCCCTTCTTCTCCGCCTATCTTCAGAAACACCCCGAACACGCTGAGGCGGTGCATCCGACCTATCGCGGCATACTGGGGATCTGACCGCCCCCTAGGCGCCTCGTCCCCGATGCGCGTCTTGAATAGCAACTGACTAAGTTCTATATTGAGCCGGTCGGCGTGAGTGGCGCCGGGGTCACGGTCACGCTTTCGTGTGACGATCCGCCCCTAACAATGGCGGCAACCCATCGCTACTTCACCGGTTGAGGGGTGAGGCGTCGGCGCACATGCCGTGGCCGACGGCGAAGCGCCCGCTCGTTCTAGACGGTCGGAGGGACCATATGGCTGCCAATAGCACGCTCGCGGTGATGTCGCCTGAACAGGGCCTGTCGCGTTATCTGACGGAAATCCGCAAGTTTCCGATGCTGACCAAGGACGAGGAGTTCATGCTCGCCAAGCGTTGGTCCGAGCATCAGGATCCGGAAGCCGCCCACCGTCTCGTCACCTCCCACCTGCGCCTGGTCGCCAAGATCGCCATGGGTTATCGCGGCTACGGCCTGCCGATCGGCGAGGTGATATCCGAGGGCAACGTCGGCCTGATGCAGGCCGTCAAGAAGTTCGATCCGGACAAGGGCTTCCGCCTGGCGACCTACGCCATGTGGTGGATCCGCGCCTCGATTCAGGAATACATCCTGCGCAGCTGGTCCCTGGTGAAGATGGGCACCACGGCCGCGCAGAAGAAGCTGTTCTTCAACCTGCGCAAGGCCAAGAGCCAGATCTCGGCCTTCGAGGAAGGCGATCTGCGCCCCGAACATCTGTCGGCCATCGCAACCAAACTGGGCGTGTCGGAACAGGAAGTCACCGACATGAACCGCCGTCTCGGCGGCGACGCCTCGCTAAACGCGCCGCTGCGCGCCGACGGCGAAAGCGAATGGCAGGACTGGCTGGCCGACGACACGGCCGTCTCCCAGGAGACCCAGCTCGCCGACGACGAGGAAAAGGGCATCCGCATGAGCCTCCTGCAGGAGGCCATGGAGGAGCTGACGGATCGGGAAAAACACATCCTCACAGAGCGCCGCCTCAAGGACGACCCCGTCACGCTTGAGGAACTCGCCGGCCATTACGGCGTCTCGCGCGAGCGGGTGCGTCAGATCGAGGTCCGCGCCTTCGAAAAACTGCAAAAGGCCATGCGGGCCGCCGCCGAAGAGCGCAATCTGGTCGACGCCTGATTTCCTCGGGTATCAGGACGCCCGGGCGACCGGCGCGTTCGACGCCGGCGTCTGGGTCAGGGCCAGTATGGCCCCGACCGGCTGGGCCAGACCGGCCTTGGTCACGCCGCCGTCGTCCATGAAGGCCTCCAGCCCGCCCGCCGCGATCGCCAACCGGGCGTCGCCGCTCTTGATCGCCACCGCCTTCAGCGTCTGCGCCTGCTGGCGGATGGCGCGGGTGGCCTGGGCCGGGTCCTGGTCGAACTGGGCCATGGCCGCAACGAGGATCCGCATCGCCTGATCCTTTATGTCCAGCCCGCCCTTGGCCGACGCATCGGTGCGGCGCTTGGGCGCTCCGGCGTATTCGCCCGAGTTGAAGCGCCGACGATCCGGCCCGACATAGCCGACCGCCTCGATCCAGGGGCGGGGCTTCAGGGCGACGTTCTCCACCCGTTTGAACAGATCGCCGGTCGTATAGGGTTTTCTCAGAAACTCGTGAACGCCCGCGTCGCGCGCCCCCTTGATGGCCGCCGCCGTCGCCTCGTTCGTGACCATGATGATCGGCGCCATGCGACAGACCATGGAGGAGCGCCGCACCCGCCGCGCCAGCCGCTCCCCGCTCAGGGTCGGGCCGGCGTATTCGGTGAAGATCACGCCGGGCTCGACGTCGCGCAGCAGCTCCACCGCCCGCTCCTCGTCGCTCTCCACATAGATTTCCCGCGCGCCCAACCCCTTGATCAGGTCCGACATCAGACGCGCAGAGGCGGCGTTGGGTTCGATGATGGCGACGCGCCGCACCGTGGGCTCGATGCGGCTCAGGGTCTTTGCGTCCGCAGTGAACAAGGGGTCGGCTCCGTTTGACTCCTCGACCCTATCTGACCGCCGTTAAGACTCGCTGAATTGCTCAGCCCTGGAAGGGATCGCGCATCAATATGGTGTCGTCCCGCTCGGGGCTGGTCGACAGCAGGGCCACCGGCGCCCCGATCAGCTCCTCGATCCGACGCACATATTTGATGGCGTTGGCGTTGATGTCCTTGAAGCTGCGCACGCCTCCGGTGCTCTCGCTCCAGCCTTCCAGCTCCTCGAACACCGGCTCTGCGGCCGCCTGATCCTTCAGGCTGGACGGCAGATAGTCCAGCACCTCGCCGTTGACGCGATAGCCGACGCAGATCTTCAGCGTCTTCAATCCGTCCAGCACGTCCAGCTTGGTCAGGGCGATGCCGTCGATGCCGTTGATCGCCACCGACTGGCGCACCAGCACGGCGTCGAACCAGCCGCAACGCCGCGCCCGTCCGGTGTTGACCCCGACCTCGCGGCCGACCGTCGCCAAATGCTGACCGACCGCGTCGTCCAGTTCGCAGGCGAAGGGCCCTTCGCCGACCCGGGTCGTATAGGCCTTGACGATGCCCAGCACATAGCCGACGCCCCGAGGCCCGATGCCCGACCCCGCCGCCGCCTGCCCCGCCACCGTGTTGGAGCTGGTCACATAGGGATAGGTGCCGTGATCCACGTCCAGAAACGCGCCCTGGGCCCCTTCGAACAGCACCCGCTTGCCCGCCTTCTGCGCCTGGTCCAGCACCCGCCAGGCCGGCTTCACATAGGGCAGGATCTTGGGCGCGATCTCCAGCAGTTGGGCCAACAGCGCCTCCGGATCGATCGGCTCCAGGCCCAGACCGGCGCGCAGCGGATCGTGGTGCGAGCGCAGCCGGTCGATCTTGACCTTCAGGTCGTCCGCATTGGCCAGATCGCACACCCGAATGGCGCGTCGCCCCACCTTGTCCTCATAGGCCGGGCCGATGCCGCGTCCGGTCGTGCCGATCTTGGCCCCGGGCGCGCTGGCCGCCGCCTCGCGCGCCACGTCCAAGGCCGGATGGATGGGCAGGATCAGACAGGCGTTGTCGGCTATGGTCAGGATGTCGGGGCTGATCGCAACGCCTTGGGCTGCGATCTTCTCGATCTCGCCGACCAGATGCCACGGATCGACGACGACGCCGTTGCCGATGATCGACGGCTTGCCCTGCACCACGCCCGAGGGCAGCAACGCCAGCTTATAGACCTTGCCGTCCACGACCAGCGTATGGCCCGCATTGTGCCCGCCCTGGAACCGCACCACCATGTCGGCGCGGTTGGACAGCCAGTCCACGATCTTGCCCTTGCCCTCGTCGCCCCACTGGGCGCCGACCACCGCCACGTTCGCCAAAGTCCGTACTCCGCCTCGCGTCCTCGTCAGAGACCGCATCAAAACCAGCAGGCGCCGCGTCTTGAGCGGCGTCCCGAGCGCGGGCGCAGCCTATAGCGGTAGAATCGTCAGATGCCCATCAAGCCAAAGGCTTTTTAGGCCGATAGTCTCGCTTATCGATACAGGCGTCGTACATCGTCCTGTCGATCTTGATCCAATCCGTCTTGTTTATGCCTCTCCAACCCTTTGTGGCCGGGCTGAACGGATAGGCGGAAGCGACCTTGATCCACCGATCCTGCAGACTGGCGATAAGCCTTATCTCAGACGCCACCTCCGCAAGATCCTGATCACGGCAGAACAACAAGGCCACGTCATACTCATTGCGATGGGCCATCTGGATGACGTCGAGCGCGATCCTGACGTCTATGCCCTTTTCGTCCCCGTCCAGAAACGTGTGAAATGATCCGTCGGGCAGCCTCACCTGCTTGTTTCTGTACCGAAGTGGTCTGGTGCAGATGTAAGCCCCTTCCCGTCCCATCTGTGCGCCCTTCGCGGTCCAGAAGTGATGCCAGAATGGATTGTCCGCCGCGTCTGGAACTCCCGTGTAGAATCGCACCCCTTGGACCTGCCAGCCCTGAGCCGCGCAAACTGCCTTCGTCAGGGCGACAGGATCGAAGTTCGGAAAGGGATAGCCGAACGCAGCTTTTGCACTGTGAAAGAGGTTTTGACCGTCGAAGAAGGCGACAGCTCTGATAACCTGGGGAAGCTGGGCCATGCCGCAAGAGTTGCAGAACTCCGGCCCAAAAATCAATAACCCCGCCGGAGGCCCCTTTCAGGGCGTGTCCAGCGGGGAAAAAGTGATAGCCGCTATATGGCGCGATCAGTCTGAATATTCAACTTCAATCTGAGATCTCCCCCACCGCCGTCTCGAACGCCCATTCGAGCCACGGCGTCGCCGCCACTACATCGGCCGTCTCGACGGTGCAGCCGCACCACAGCCTCAGGCCGGGCGGCGCGTTCCTGTGGGGCTCCATATCGAACACGGCGGCCTCGCCTTCCAGCAGGGCCTTGAACCGTTTGACGAAGGCCTTCTGCCCCGCCTCGTCCAGGCCGGTCACGCGCGGATCGAGGAACTTCAGACAGACTGAGGTGGTCGAGCGGATTTCGGGCCTCTCGGGCAGGAAGGCGATCCAGTCGGTCCGCTCCACCCAGTCAGCCAGGGCGGCGAAGTTGGCGTCGGTGCGCCGGACCAGTTCGCTCAAACCCCCGATCCCTTGCGCCCATTCCAGGGCGTCGATCCAGTCCTCGATGGTCAAAATAGAGAAGGTGTTGATCGCCACCCCGTCGGCCAGGGCGCGATCGAACCCCTTGCCGTCGGTCAGGCGCAGCAGTTTCGGGACGGGTCGTTCGGGCCGATAGGAATCCAGCCGCGCCACCGCCCGCGGCGACAAAACCATCACCCCGATCCCCGCCTCGCCGCCCAGCGCCTTCTGGAAGCTGAAGGTCACCACATCCAGCTTGTCGAACGGCAAGGGCATGGCGAAGGCGGCCGAGGTGGCGTCGCAGATCGCCAGCCCCTCGCGATCGTCCGCGATCCAGTCGGCGTCCGGCACGCGCACGCCCGAGGTCGTGCCGTTCCAGGGGAAGACCACATCCTTGGACCAGTCGGCCCGGCTCAGGTCCGGCAGCTCGCCCCAGGGCGCCGTCAGGGCCTCGGGCTCCAACCCCAGATGATCGCGCACGTCCGCCAACCAGGTCAGGCCGAAATTCTCGAAGGCGACCACCTGCACCGGCCGCTGCCCCAGCATGCCCCACAGGGCCGCCTCGACCGCCCCGGTGTCCGATCCCGGCGTATAGAGCAGCACATGGCTGTCCGGCACTTCCAGCACCGCCCGCGTCAGCCTCAGCCCGTGGGCGAACCGCTCCACCACCTCGGGCGCACGGATGCCGCGCCCCAGCAAATCCTGCGGCAGGCCGCCCAGGCTGTAGCCCGGCCGTTTCGCCGTCGGTCCGGCCGAGAACCACGGCCGCGCCGGTTTGACATCAGGCTTTGCGATCATGGTCTCTTCCCCTTGTGCGAGCGACGTCGCCCGGCCCAAGCGCCGCTCAACGCCCCGGCGTATAGGGCCGCTTGGCCCGCCAGTCTTCGGCGAACTTGATCAGGGCCGCATCCGGCGTCTCGGGCAGGGTCACGACGATACGGGCCAACAGATCGCCGCGCCGCCCCTGGGCGAAGGCGCCCCGTCCCTTCAGCCGCAACAGCTTGCCCGAGTTGGAGCCCGGCGCGATCGTCACCTGCACCTCCCCTTCCGGCGTCGGCGCCCGCACCTTGGCGCCCAGAACCGCATCGGGCACCGAGACCGGCAGGTCCATCGTCAGGTCCGCCCCGTCGCGCTTATAGATGGGGTGCGGCTCGATCTTCAGCTCGATCAGGGCGTCGCCGTTCTCGGCGCCCCGCCCCGGCGCCCCCTGGCCGCGCAGGCGGATGGTCTGGCCGTCCGACGCGCCCTTGGGAATGGTCACGTCCAGGGTTCGACCGTCAGAGAACTGGATTCGCCGGGTCGCCCCCGAAATGGCGTCCTCCAGGCTGATGTTCAGGCTGGCGCGCACGTCCTGGCCGCGCGCGGTGAAGTCGCGCGGACCCCGCTGGCGGCCCGCGCCCCCGAACATGCCGAACAGATCGTCCAGGTCGATGCCTTCGAAGTCGGCCCGACCGCCCGGTCCGCCGCCGCCGGAGAAGCCGCCCTGGCCGAAGGGATTGCCGCCCGGCCGTCCGCCCCCGCCGAAGCCGCGATACTGTTCATTGCCGTCGGCGTCCAACTGGCCCGCGTCATACTTGGCCCGCTTTTCCGGATCGCCCAACAGGTCGAAGGCCGCCGTCACCCGTTTGAACCGTTCCTCGGTCTTGGCGTCGCCGGGGTTCTTGTCGGGGTGCAGTTCCTTGGCCAGTTTGCGGAACGCCTTCTTGATCTCGTCCGCGCTCGCGCCCTTTGAAACGCCCAGTTCCTTATAGGGGTCGCCTGCCACGTCCGTTGCCGCTCCAACTGAAAACACCTGAGAGGCCGTCAGTTAAGCCATGCCCCCGCCCCCGCAAAGGGCCGGACCCGGATATTTGCTCAGGCCAGAGCCTGATCCGTTGAGGAGGAACCGCTTCGCGGATCCGCTGAAACGGTGAATCAGGCTCCAGATTAGAGCGAGAGCCTGATTCACGCTTCTGTCGGAACCGCCGCGCGGTTCCGTCCGAAACCATCAGGCTCTAAGCCGATTTCCGCCTCCGCGCCCCAGCCGAACCCCTCGCCCCATTGGGCCACGGCGATCCGCGCCGTCGGGGGCGGCCCGCCGGGAAAGTCCACCGCCGCGTCCGCTGCGGCGTAAAGGGCCGTCGTCGTCTCGACCTCCATCGTCCGCACCACCGCGCCCCTGTGCGTCACCCGGAGACGAAAACGCATCGGATCGACCGGCGTCGGCTCGCCGTCCCAGCCGTCGCCGTACAGCCGCACGCGCGGCGTCCAACTGATCCGCCGGCCCTCGGCCGAGGCCCGGACCGTCAGCCCCGCCGGCGACCACGGCCGGTCGTAAAGCCCCCGCAGGGTGAATCCCGCCTCGCGGAACCCCGCCCCGCCCGGCGCCGCCCCCGCCGGCCCGACGCGACAGACCAGGGGCAGGCCCCGTTCGGCACGCCCGATCTCCGCCCGCGCCGCGCGCGGCTCCAGGAACACCACCACCGCCCCGGCTGCGGCGCCCGCCCGCATCTCTGCCTCCGTCCCCTGCTGACCGCGCAACAGGCCGCTCAGCCGCCAGACGTCCGGGGCGATCAAGGTCGCGGAACGGTATTGCGCCACCTCCCAGCCCCCCGTCGTCTGGATCGCCAGGGTGTTCGCGCCGCCCAGCACCGCCGTCTCCGCCGCGCTCTGCGGCGCCGCCCCCTCGACCCGCACCACCAGGGCGTTGACCGTATCCCAGCGCCCGGTCGCCCCTGGCCGCAAGGGCTCGACCAGCACTCCCACCGGCGTCGGCGCGTCCAGATCGGCGCGCGCGGTCAAGGCGCCGGCCGACGGCCCGGCGTGCAGCCGCATCGGCCGCCACGGCTCCACCGCCGCCGCCGCCACCGGCCGTGCGTCGTCCTCGCTCCCTATCAACGGCGGCAGATCCAGCAGGGCCAGAAAGGGCGCCCCGGTCGTCGCCGGACCCTCGCCGCCCCTTCCTCCCCCCTGATCCTCATAGAGTCTTCGCGCGCCGACCGGCTCCAGAGTGATCGCCGGCGTCTCCTCCGCCGCGACGCGCGCCACCCGCCAGTCGCCGTCGCGGCCCTCCAGCCGCACCACGTCCCCAGGCTCGGCCGCCAGGGCCTCCAGCGGCCCCAGGGTCAGGACGACCGTCTCGGCCTGCTCCGCCTCCAGCGCTCGCTCCGCCATTGCTCGCGCCAAGCCGTCGCCGCAGACCAGGGGCAGGTCCAGATCGACGCCGCCGCCGGTCGCGGCCCGCCCGTCCTCGGCCCGCCCGTCCTCGGCTCGCGCAGTCACCGCCCCCGTCTGATAGTCCGCCGTCTCATCGACGAAACGCACCCGCGCCGCGCCGAGTCGGGCCTCCAGCCGTCGCGTCGCCGTCTCGGCCCCGCCTGCCCTGGGCAGGGCCAGGCCGTCGCGGCTCAACACCGTCCCGCTCGCCGTCCGTCCCAGGACGGAGACCCGCCCGTCCCGCTCCGCCGCCACGGCGTCGAAGGCGGCCAGCAGCGGCTCCAGGGCGTCGCGCGTCCGCATCGGTCGGTCGATCACATAGCCGGCCGCCGCCCCCTCCACCCCCTCGATGATCCGTTCATCCGCCGCCAGGCCGCCGCGCGCCAGGACGGCGGCGACCAGATCGGCGCCGTCGCCCGCCAGCCGCCCGTTCAGCCAGTGACCCGCCCGCCACGCCCCGGCGTCGGCCCAGACCTCCGCCCGCGCCGGAAAGGCCGGATAGGGCCGGGCGTCCCAGCACCAGGCGTCCGCCCCGGCCAGCATCGGCCCGCCGTAGACGGGGGAGACCGGATTGTTCTCAGGCGCCGCGAAATGGCCCAGCACCGCCTCCAGCGCCGCCCGCTGCACCGCGTCGTCGCGCGCCCCGGTGGAAAAGGGCGGCAGGGCGCTCTCGCCGCTCTTGGGGTCTTGAAACAGATTGGGCGCATTGCCGCCCCGGTCCACCGCCGCACAGCCGAACTCGGTCAGCCGCACCGGCTTCATCCCCGGCCGCCAGGCCGTCGGCGTCGCCGCCCGCACCCCGCCCGGCCGGTCGTAGTGCAGGTTCGACCACCAGCCCTTCAGATCCTTGGGCCTGAACAGCCAGTCCTCTCCGTGCGCCCCGTCCGAGATGGGCGTCCGCACCTGGGCCGCCCGGTCGGACGCGCTGGCGTAATACCATTCGAACCCCTCGCCGCCCGCCACGCCCGCCGCCAGATAGGCCGGGTCCGCCGCCCCGTCGAACCGGGCCGCATCCAGCCCCCCGTCCCCGTCACGCCAGTCGGTCAGGGGCGGGTACCAGTCGATCGACACATGGTCGATGTTCGGATCGGCCCACAGGGGGTCGAGGTGAAACCGCACGTCCCCGCCCGCCTGCCGTCCGAAATATTCGCTCCAGTCGGCGGCGTAGGACAGCTTCACCCCCGGCCCGACCACCGCCCGGCACTCGGCCGCCAGGGTGCGGAACTGCTCCACCGCCGGAAAGCCGCCCGCCGCATCGCGCGTCCAGGTCACGCCCCGCATCTCCGATCCGATCAAGAGGCCGTCCGCCCCTTCCTCGGCCGCGATTCCAGCGTAGTGCAGCGCCATCCGCCGCAGGCCCCAATCCTCCGGCCCGCCGAACAGGGCCGCGATCTCGGCGGCCGCCCCCGCCCCGTCCGTCCCGGCCACCCGCCCTCGCCACGGATAGCCGGGACAGTCCATGAAGACGAAGGGATACAGCGTCACCTCCAGCCCCCGGCTCTTCAACGCTCGGATCGCCTGGCGCACGCTCTCATCCGACGGCGTCCCGCCATAGGCCGGCGCAGATCCTCCCCCGCTGGGGGAGGTGTCGGCAGAGCCGACGGAGGGGGCCAATCCTCCCCCCGTGGGGGAGGTGGCGGCGAAGCCGACGGAGGGGGCCCGACTGACCTCATAGGCCTCATGCCGCGCCACCCCCGCCACCGACCAGATCATCGGCTCGGTCGGCTTGTCGCGCCGCTCCACCCCCGGCCGCACCCGACAGTGACCGGCCCTCAGATCGTCCCCGAACCAGCCGACCACCAGGCTGACCCGTTTCAGATTCGGCAGCTGGGCCTGAAGCTGATCCAGCGACACGATCAGGTCGGCCCGCCCCTCGCCGTTATGGACGTTCTCCGCCGTCGTCCGCGTCAGCCCTTCGCGCCGCACCACCGCCTCGGTCGCCAGGGCGAACTCCCCGGCGCCGGGAATCAGACACACCCCCTCCAGCCGGTCCTCCAGCCGCGGCCCCGCCCCGCGCGGCCGCCGGAACACCTCGAAACTCAGCTGCGGAACCCGGTCCCCGAACGGCCCCAGCGGCAAATCTTCGAACACCACATAGGCCACGCCGCGATAGGCCGGCGCATCCTGCTCCACCGCCTCGATCAGCGGGTCCGGCCTCTGGTCCTCCCCGCCGCGATGCACCCGCATCGCCACGCCGTTCAGCTCCATCAGCCGTCCGTCGGCCCAGACCCGGCCGATCCCGTCGATCTCGCCTTCGCACAGGGCCACGGCGAAACTCAGCGAATAGGCGTAGTCGACCGTCTTCGGCCCGCCCTTGCCCGCCCGTCCCTTGACCTTGCCTTCCAGGAACCGCGCGGCCCAGATCACCTGTCCCGCCACCCGCGCCCGACCGAAGACGCAGGCCATCGGCGCCCCCTCGGCCGTCCCCTGGATCTTCAGCCCGTCCAGCCTCGGCCCCAGCTGTCGCGCCGGCGACAGGGAGCCGATCACGCGATCGTCGATCACCCGCCCGATCGTCGCCCCGATCACCCGACCGACCGGCCCGCCGACCGACTGCCCCACCGCGCTCAGTACGACTTGCGCCATCTACGCCTCCAAAAAGAACCTCCCTCCCCCTCGGGGGGAGGGTCGTCGCAAAGCGACGGGGTGGGGGCGGCCCTCCCCAGACCCTTTCCCGCTTGCGGGAGAGGTGGCCCGTCGATCGGCGCAGCCGATCCAGGGTCGGAGAGGGGAGTCTTTTTGGAGCAAGAAGACTTCCCCCATCGTCAGGCGTGTCGCTCCGCTCGACGCGCTGACACTTCCCCCGCAAGCGGGGGAAGGTCTGTAAGCCTCACCCCGGAAACCGAAACGCCGCGACCAGCCGTCGTCGCCACCATATCCCCATCCAGCTCTCCACCACCGCCCGTCCCCAATAGGCGTGGATCATCTTCGGCTCCGGCCCCTCGACCGCGCTCAGCACGGCGCAGTGTTTGGCCGCCACGCCCGGCGACATGCGAAACAGCAGCACATCCCCCGCCCGCATGGCCTCGACCGAAACCGGCCCCAGCCACCGCTCCAGCGCCTCCCGCAACAGCTCGCGCCCGCCCGCCTCGGCCCAGTCCGGCGAATAGGGCGGAACGCCTTCCGGCTCCTCGCCCACCACCTCGCGCCACAGCCCGCGCACCAGACCCAGACAGTCCGCCCCCACGCCCTTCACACTGGCCTGATGCCGATACGGCGTCCCCAGCCAGGCCCGGGCGGCGGCGGCGATCGCCTCGCCCCTCACCGCCGGCTCCCGCCGTCATGGCGGCCGCCCTGCGCCGGCCAGGCCGTCAGGAAGTCATCCCCCGGCACGTCCGGAAAGCCCCGAAAATTCACCCCATTCCCGAACGTCCCGACACAGGTCTCCCACCGCTTGTCGCAGGTCCGCCCGGCCGCATCCGCGACCCCGCAGCGCGCGTCCCCCAGCCGCGCGTCGCACAGCCGGCCGTAGGTCCGCCCGACCACCCGCTCCAGCTTCGCCAGCGGACCTTCCAGATCGGCGACGAAGGCCCCGTCCTGCCGCCTCAGCCGCGTGATCGTCCCCGACCACAGCCGCACCCTCAAGTCCGGCTCGGACCAGTCCACGCGCCACAGCTCGACCGCCGCCCCGTCCAGCCGGCCCTGCGCCACATCGGCCTCGCGGATCGAGGCGTCGTCCAGCACGCCCGAGGCCGAGGCCGTCCCCGCCGCCAGCCCGACCCCGCTCTCGGCCGCCCCGACGGTCCAGCCGCTCGCCGCCCGACAGACCACCCCGTCCAGCGTCAGATCCCGGTCATGGTCGGTGAAGCCCGCCCGCGTCCCGTTGACGCGCCGCATCAGCCAGACATGGCAAAGCCGCGCCGCCCCGCTTTCGATGCGGGCGGCCAGATCGTCCGGTATGTGTCTCATCTTCGCCTTCGCTCAGTGGTCGGTGGCGAGTGGCGAGTAAGCGGGCCGAACATTCGTTCCGACGATCAGGTCTCGGCGCTCCCGCATTCCGAACCGCCTCGCCCCTCGCCACTGACCACTCGCCACTCTCTTCAGACCCGCACCTCGATCAGCGGGACCGCCGCCATCCGCCCCGCCTCAAAACTCTCCAGGGTCGTCTCGATCCGGTCGGTGTCGAACCGCACCGGCGTGTCGAATTGAAAGCCCGCCGTCACCGTCACCCCCGGCGCCGGCGCGGCCGCCAGGGTCACGGCCCCCGTCGTCCAATCGACGGAAAGGCCCTGGGTCTCCACGCCCCCGACCGCTACCCGAACCGACCCTTCGACCGGCTTCCGGATCGGCCGTTCGACGTCGCCGTAGGTCTTGATCAGCGGAAACACGGTCCGCGCCCCGTCGCCGAGGCCCAGAATCTGATCCCCGGCCGAAACCGTCCCGCTGGGCGCGCACGATTTGAAGTCGGCGAAATCCTTGAACCGGAACCCGTACAGCCGCCCCCGCCGCGCCTCGAAGAAGGCGACCAGTTCTGCCATGTCGTCCAGCGACCTCAGGTTCGCCCCGATCAGATACCGCCTGCGCCCCAGGGCCCAGGGCGTCGATCGCCGCTCGAACCCGGACGCCAGGGTCGCGATCTCCGTCCGACGCTCCACCCCGCCGGTCGAACCGAACGCCAGCCGCGCAGGCAGGCGCGCCTCATGGAAGTTCATCCGAACCTGTCCCCTGTTTCACTTGTCCGAACGGCGCCGCTCATCCATGCTCGACGAACGACGGCCGAGTGGGCCGTATCGAAACGGGAGCGAAGACTTGCGCGGCGAAATTCTCAGCTATGACACCACGGCCGGAACCGGCCTGATCAGCGGCGACGACGGCACCCGTTACGACTTCACCTCCGCCGCGCTGCAATCGCCGGCCGTGCCCGCCGCCGGCGTCCGCGTCGACTTCGTGCCCGAAGGCGCCGCCGCCACCCAGATCCTGATCCTGGCGGGCTCGCCCACCACCACTGGCGTCGCCGGCGGCTACGCCAGTTCGACCGACACCACCGTCGCCGGTTTCGACTGGCAGAAGCTGTTCCTGTCCTTCGAGGGCCGCACCCGCCGCAGCCATTTCTGGATCGGCTGGCTGATCCTGCTGGGCGTCGGCGTCGTCGCCGGCTGGCTGCCGATCATCGGCGCCCTGATCTCCCTGGCCCTGATCTGGCCGAACCTGGCCATTTCGGTGAAACGCCTGCACGACATGGGCAAGACCGGCTGGCTGGTCGCCATTCCCTGGGTCGCCGCGACGGTCTTCACGATCATCGGCTTCGTCATGGTCATGGGCGCCGCCTTCGCCGGCGGCATGGGCCCCGACTATTACGAAGACAATCCCGCCGCCTTCTTCGCCCTGATGGGCCCGGGCGTCGGCGCCTTCATCCTGGCGGGCCTGGTCCCTCTCGCCTTCCTGCTGTGGATCGGCCTGGTCGAGGGCGACAAGGGCGACAACCGCTTCGGCCCCAACCCCAAGGGCGAATAGCAAGACAGTGACGAGTGGCGAGCGGTCAGTGGCGAGACAGGCCGCATCCGCATCGCCGCTCGTCACTCGCCACTCGCCCCCTCGCCGCTCGCCACTCAAAAAAGCCTACCTCCCCCGCGCCCCCAGGCTGACCGCCCGCGCCAGCATCTGGGCGATCTGGGCCTCGGACCGCAGCAGGGCCTCGGCCCCGCCGTCCACCGCCACATGGACGGTCACAGCCCCGCCCGTCGCCGACCCGATTTCGCCGCCGACGCTCGGGCGAAACACCTCCGGCCCCCGTTCTCCGACCAGATAGGCGCCGCCCCCCAGCACCGGCCCGCCGTCGGCCCTAGCCCCGCCGAAATTGGCCCCGCTGAAACTGGACGCCGCCGCCTGGATCGCCGCGCTCAGACTGCTCCCCGATCCGCCGGACCCGGCCGCCGCATTCACCGCCTTCAGCACGGCCTCGGCCAGCTCGGACAGAGACACCTCTCCGTCCGCCGCCGCCCGCGCCAGCGACCGGCTCAGGCTCTCGCCCGCCCGGCCGAAGGCCGCCTCTATGGCGTTGGCCGCCTCCTCGGCCGGTCCCTTCAGCGCCTCCAGCGCCGCCCCCGCCTCGGCCGCCTTCAGCGGCAGGTCGTCGATCCCGTCCCGTCCGAACTCATCCGCCATCGGGCCAGTCCTCCATCAGTTTCGCCAGGCCCGCCCGGCCCATCGGCGCCGTCCCGCGCGGCGCCTCGGTCAGCATCCGCCATTCCTTCAGCGACAGCCGCCAGAAGGCCTCGGGCGCAATCCCCATCCGCATCGCCGCCCGCATCATCTCGCCCCAGGGCGTCGCGCCCGTCATCTTCCGGCTTGACCGGAGGACGCCTCAAAGGCCGCCGCCACGGCCCGCGCCGCCTCGCGCGGATCGACCGCCTCGACCTCCGGCCGGGCCTCGCCCCCGCCGCGCAGCACCGCCGCCAGGACCACCATCAGATCCCGCGCCGACAGGGTCTTCATCCGCTCGGCCGCCGCCGCCAGACCCTCGACGCCCAGCCCGGTCTCGATCTCGGCCAGGGCCCCCAGGGTCAGACAGACCCTGCGCCGCACCCCGCCCAGCATCACCGCCGCCTCGCCCCGCGCCTGGTTCATCGTCGCTTCCAATCTCAAGTGAAAAACGCCGGGGCCAGTGCTAGTGCGAGTACGAGTGCTAGGGCCAATCGACATTGGGCCTGCCGCCGTCCTGCCGTCCTGCGCGCAGCCGCCGACCCAAGAGAGGCGCCTCGGGCGTTGAAGACTCTATTCGATTGAGTGTCGGTCTTCCTTCCCGCGTCAGCGGAAGGGAAAACGTCTGGCGGCGTAACGCCGATTGAGGGTGGGTTCATCACAACGGGCACGACGAGGTCACGGCGAACACGGCGGGTTCCGATGGCGTCGTGACCGCTGTGAATCCGCCGTGATCGCTGTGAGGAACCCGCGTCCGCCGCATCAAGGCCCTCTGACGCGGGAAGAGCGGCCTGACCGCAGCAAGCTGAATGTCGATTGAACCTAGCGAGCGTCTACCCAGCCGCCCCGCCGTTCTCCGCTCACCGGCGAAGCCCGCTCACTAGCACTAGCACTAGCACTCACCCCCCTCACGCCGCCGAAAACCCGACCGCCCCCGCGCTGGCCAGGCTGAGGGCGAAGGTCGCCTCCCCCTCATGCGTTCCGGCGTATTCCAGGGCCGCCACCAGGAACGGTCCCTCCAGCACGCCGAAGTCCGGCACCACCAGCCGCCACCGCTTCGCCGCCTGATCGAAGAAGGCTTCCCGCACCAGGGCGTCCGAGGCCGCGTCGCGGAAGATCCCCTGCCCGGACACCGCCGCCGACTTGACCCCGGCCCCGGCCAGCAGCTCGCGCCACCGTCCGGCGCTGTCGCCGTCGGTGGCGTCCACCGTGCGCGCGTTCAGCGAAATCGTCCGCGCCCTCAACCCCGCCACCGTCGTGAAGACGCCCGGCGCGCCCTCGATCTTCAGCAGCATGTCCTTGCCCGCCTGTGCGGTCATCTTGTCCTCGCTTTGCTCCTGAGTGGCGGGTGGCGAGTGACGAGTGGCGAGGAAGGTCGTCGCAACGGCTCCCCCGCTGCTTCCGCCCGCCCGATCCAGCTCGCCACTCGCCACTAACCACTCGCCACTTCCTCGGTCACCGCCCTCAGCCGCACCACCGCATAGGTCCGCCGCCCGTCGCTCGCCCCGAACACGTCGGCGAAGGTCGCTCTCAGGGTCGCGGTCCGCACCCCGTCCGCCTCCAGCACCGCCTCGTGCAGACAGGCCCGCACCGCCGCCGCCATCGCCTTGGCCTCTTCCGCGCCGAGGAAGCGCGACACCCCGGTCAGGGTCAGTCTCTGCTCCACCCCGCCCCCGTCCGCCGCCAGCGGCCGGCTCTCGCATCGGCCCAGCGCCAGATAGGGGCAGGCCGCGCCCTCCGGCGGCCGGTCGAACACCCGCCCGCCGATCAGGGCCGACACCGCCGCATCCGCCTTCAGGGCCGCGACCACCGCCTTTTGCAGGGCGCTCTCATGATCCTTCATCGCACCCGCTCCAGCTCCAGCCGCAGCCGCCCCGGCCGCAGAGGATCAAGGCCGACGATGTCCCAGTCGGCCCCGCCGAACCGCAGCACCCGCCCGACCGCCAGCCGCGCGTCGGCCCGCGCCTCGGCGCTCAGCCGCTCGACCGTCCGCCTCTGATCGCCCTCGCCCCGTTCGACCCGCCGCCGCGTCCCGCAGGTCAGCCAGGCCGAGCCGACGGGTTCGAAACTCACGCTGCGCCCGCCATAGGGGGTCTCGGCCTCCACCGGCCGGAACAGGCTCGCCAGAACCCTCACAGCCGCACCGTGCGATAGGGGGCGGTCCATTCGTCGATCGACAGGTCCGCCGCCGCCTCGCCCCGCTCATAGGCCCGCAGCACCAGCATCAGGATCGCCAGCCTCAGCCCCGCCGGCGCGGTCGAGGTCAGGCTCAGCCCCACCTCCGCCTCCACCCGCGCCTGGGCCGCCTCAATCAGGGTCTGGATCAGGCCGTCCTCGGCCTCATGCTCGACCCTCAAAAACAGCTTCGCCTCCGCCGCCGTCACCGGTTGCGCCATGTCTCTCCTCGCCTTGCTCGGAAGTGGCGAGTGACGAGTGGCGAGCGGCGAGACCGCCACCCCTACTCAGCCCAAACGCCGTTTCATACGTCAGCGGCGAGCGACCACTCGCCACTCGCCACTGACCACTCGTCACTCCGCGACTACGTCGCCGCGAACCGCATCACCTTGATCGCGTCGAAGTTCTGCACCCCGCCGCCGACGCGCTTGGTCGTGTAGAACAGCACATAGGGTTTGGCCGAATAAGGGTCGCGCAACACCCGCACCCCCGCCCGATCCACGATCAGATAGCCCCGCTGGAAGTCCCCGAAGGCGATCGACAGACTGTTGGCCGCCACATCCGGCATGGTCTCGATCTCGGTGACCGGATAGCCCAGCAGGCTGGCCGTCTCGCCCAGCCGCGTCGCCGGCTGCCAGACGTAGTTGCCGTCCGCGTCCTTGAACTTGCGCACGGCCGAGACCGTCTTCCTGTTCATCACGAACCGGCCGTTCGGCCGATACTGGGCCTTGGGCGCATAGATCAGGTCGATCAGCCGGTCGGTCGGACTGTCGGCCGCGAACCCGCCTGCGGCGCCCGAGGCCACATAACCGATCTGGCCCCACTGCTGCCCGGCGTCGGCGACGGTCGGATAGGCCAGAAAGCCCTTGGGCTTGTTCACCCCGTCGCCGTTCACGAAGGCCTGGGTCTCCTGGGCCGCAAAGGCGTCCTCGACCTCGGCCGCCAGCCATTCGTCCAGATCGACCATGGCGTCGTCCAGCAGGGCCTGGGTCGCCGCCGGATTGGCGTACAGGTCGGCCGAGGGGAATTCCAGCAGGGCCAGGGTCGCCGGATCGGTCTCGGGCCGCGCCTCCGTCTCCGCCACCCAGCCGCAGGCCACGCCCGCCGTCGAGACCGGCTTTCGGAACACGCCCGCCGCCACCGTCCTGACCGTCGCGATCTCGCGCATCGGCGAGGCCGCCATCAGCCGCCGCTCGATGGCCCGCTCGGTCTCATAGGGCGCGACATAGCCGCCCGAGGTCGGCCCCGCAGACAGCCCCGCCTTGACCTCCAGGGCGCCGGCCAGTTGAGGCGAGTGGCCCGTCTTCAGATAGCCGTCCCACGCCGCCTTCGCCTCCGGCGCCGACACAGGCTCCACCGGCTCGCCGCCGATCGCCGGACGCCGGTTCTGGCTCATCACCCGGTCCAGCCGCGCCTGGGCCGCCGCCACCGCCTGGTCGATCCGGGCGACCTTCTCCTCCAGCAGCACATCGGCCGCCGCCTTCTTCTCGATCTCGCCCAGCCGGGCGTCGTTCGCCCCTTTGAACGCCTCGAACGCCGCCATCATCTCGCGCACGACAGCCTGCGCTTCCGGGGAGCCGGAAGCCTGTTTGGTCTCTTTCATGATGTCTCCGGTGTGAGCGCGTCCATGAGGGGCGCGCGGGAATGTCCGGGTTGCAGCCCGGAATTGTGTGATCCAGCCCCTAGCCTTGATTGCGCCTCATGCTACCAATGCAGCATGGATAGAGGGGCTCTACGGCGGGCGGCGACTTGGGGCACACTCGCCCTGATGCTTCTGGCTAGCGTTTTTTACGGTCGGCTTGCCCCCTCGCCGCCGCCCGGCATGGGAGGGCTCGGACTTTTGATCCTATCAACGGTCTTGGCGGCCGCCGGTGTGGCCGTCGGACTGCGAAGCAGGTTTCCAGCGCTTCTGACCTGGGTCCGCGCCCAACGCGCGCAAGCGTCGCCGCAGCAGAAAAAGGCCCTTTCCGCACTCACGGGATGGATGGTCCCGGTCGTGCTTACTCAAGCCTTAGGGATAGTGGTGGGCGGTCTTAGTCTCTTGCTGGAGGGGGCGAACGCTTGGTGGGTTTACCTGTCTGGCTATGCCATGTTGATCGCAGCCACGACTGGCGGCCTGATCGGCAGGCTGCGTGAAATAGATATCCTTCTGACCGCCGATCCGAAGGCTCCGGGCGGCTAGGTTCAATCGACATTCAGCCTACTGCGGTCAGGCCGCTCTTCCCGCGTCAGAGGGCCTTGATGCGGCGTCCGGGTTCATCACGGCGATCACGGCGGATTCACAGCGGTCACGACGCCATCGGAACGCGCCGTGTTCGCCGTGACCGCGTCGTGCCCGTTGTGATGAACCCATCCTCAATCAGCGTTCCGCTGCGCACCGCCCCGGCAGGACGGCGGCAGGCTGAATGTCGATTGGCCCCAGGCCGTCCCAGGGCGCGTCAGGCGACGCTAAACCGCGCCCCCGGCAGCATGGGAAACGTCACCAGCGACACCTCCCACAGCTCGACCCCGCTCAGCACCCTCAAACGTCCCTGACGCCGCGCCCGCGCCGTGCGGTATCCGATCGACAGGCCGTCCATCGCCCCCGCCCGGCTCAGGGCGGCGGCGAAGCGGGCCTCGGGCGACCAGTCTTCGATCCGGCCGCGCACGAACAGGCCGCGCTCGTCCTCGCGCACCTCGTCCCAGACCCCGACCGGCGCCCGGCCGTCGTGCTGGTTCAGCATCCGCACCCCTTCGGCGCCCGTCTTGGCCAGACTGTCGGCGAACGCCCCCGCCTGGACCACGTCCCCGTTCAGATCCGCCACGCCCCACAGGGAGGCGTAGCCCTGGATCAGGAGTGGCGAGTGGCGAGGGGCGAGGGGCGAGCGAAGTCGCGCCTGCCTTCGTCCAATCGCCTGGTTCGCCTCACCACTCGCCACTCGCCACTCGCCACTAACCACTCACCCGCCCCCCTCCAGCCGCCGTTCGATCCGCTCCACCGCCGCCGCCGTCGCCTCGCCCTGGGCCTCCAGCCGGGCCAACCGTTCGGCCACCAGCCTCTGCTCGCTCACCCTCTGCTCCAGCGTCGCAATCCGCGCCGCCGCCCCGCCCGCCCAGACCAAGCCGCCGATGGTCTGCACCACGACCGCGATCACCAGGGCGGTCGGCACGCGCCGGACCTGAGAGTCGTCGCTCATGCGTCACGTCTCCCTCGCCACTCGCCACTCGACACTCGCCACGCCTTCCTCATACCTCCACCCCCGCCATCCGTCGCCGCTCCGCGTCGGTCAGGAAGCTTGCCGCCTCCAGCCGCGCCCACAGGGCGTCGCGTTCGGGCTGCAAGGCCGGCACGGCCTCCAGATCGGCCCGCACCTCGCAGCCGGGGAAACGTCCCCCCAGCCAGCCGGTCATCGCGCCGGCGGCCTTGCGCGCCAGGGGTATGACCGTCTGTCGCCAGAAGGCGGTGTTGGCCTCGCGATAGTTGGAATAGGTGGCGTCCCCCGGTATCCCCAGCAGCTGCGGCGGAACCCCGAAGGCCAGGGCGATCTCGCGCGCCGCCGCATGTCGCCCGGCGGTGAAGTCCATCTCGGCGGGGGTCAGGCTCAGGGGCTTCCAGTCCATTCCCCCCTCCAGCAGGATCGGCCGCCCGGCGTTCTCCACCCCGGCGTAGGCGCTGGACAGTTGGGCCTTCAGCGCTTCGAACTGGCCGTCGGTCAGCCGCTCGCCGCCCTTGGCCCCATAGATCAGGGCGCCGGACGGCCGCGCCCCATTGTCCAGCAGGGCCTTGTTCCAGGCCCCGGCCGCATTGTGCGCATCCACCCCCTGCGCCGCCGCCTCCAGCGGCGACAGGCCGTACCAGTCGTCCAGCGGATGCCACAGCTTCAGCTGCATCACCGGCGCCCAGCCGTCAGCCGCCCGCCCGATCCGGATCGACCGTCCGTCCACGGAGTAATCCCACGCCTCGGGCCATCCCGACCGGCCGGGAACCACCTTGACCCGGTCCGACCTGAGCGCCCACAGCTCCTCGGGAACCGCGTCCCCCACCGCTTCCACCCAGGCGTTGCCCGAGACCTGAAGCGATCCGTAAACCGCCTCCATCAGCTCCGCCCCCGACTGTTCGGGATTGGGCCGGCGGATCAGCCGCGCCAGCGGATGGGTCTCGTCGCGCACCCCGTCCACAAAGACCGCAAAGGGCGCCGAGGCCGCCGCCTCCGCAATCATGCGGATGCAGCGATAGGCCACGGCGTTCTTCTGATAGCCTTCGCGCGCCAGGCCGGCGTAGTCATTGCCCGTCCACCGCGCCCGCCCGACGCCCGACAGCAGCACCGCCGTCCGACTGGTCTTCGCCTCCGGCGCGCCCGGATCGGGCGCACGCCCGCCCCGGCCGAACGGCCACCGCATCCCACCCATCGCACTCTCCTGAAAATGTCTCACCGCAGCGGAGGCGGCGGCCGGCGCTCGGCGCCGCCGTTTCGCCTCCGCCCCGCCCGTGCTAGTCTCGGCCTATGACGATCCACGTCGACATCGCCCGGTCTCAGGCCACCCTGGCCGAACTCGCCGCCCAGGCCGAACAGGGCGAGGAAATCGTCCTGTCCCGCGACGGCCACGCCGTCGCCGTCATCCGCGCGGCCAAAGCTCGCCCCAGCCTCCGCATCGGCGCCCTGGCCCACCTCGGCCCGCTGACGGATGAAGAAGCAACCCTCTTCCTTCAGCCGGAAGCAGATTCACCGGCGCGGCAGGATTGACGAATTCGGCGTCAAAAGCGCCGTAGCGGCCGGATCACGCCGTCTGCTCGATCAAGTCTATGGCGGACTGAGCTGGGTAGAACATCTTGGGCATGGAACAGGGCTTTCCATAAGTTTCAAACCCCATTCGCCTATAGAAGGCCGCCTTGCGCTCGTCCGCCGCCACCAGCGTCAAGGCGCAGATGCCGGTTCTCAGCGCGACTTCGCCAAACTCCCGGATGGCATGCGTCAAGAGCAACGGCCCCAGAATCCCCTTGCCTTGCAGCGGCCGTTGGACCGCGAGGTAGCAGAGCTGAACCGCTGAAAAATATCCGTTTTCGGTGCGAAACACCTTGCCGTGGCCAGCGATATCAGTGTCGGATTCCAGCCTAATACGCATGGAGTAAAGTCCCGCGACAGCGGGATTGCCCTTGAGGTGGGCCGTCACCACGCGCGACTTGAGGGCCTTGTGCTCCTTGTGGGCGCCCGACACCCACTGATCGATCTCGCGGTATCCACACAGAAAAGCGCCTCTCTGAATCGGACCAGAGAGGCGCTTGAATTCAAAGGTCGGAACAGGCGGCTCAAGCCTCGCGGCTGCGTCGTTCATTTTCCAACAGGTCAGCGTAAAGGCGCTTCATTTCGGGCGTTACCCCGCCTGTCCTGTTATAAACCTTCTTCGCAAACTCGCGCGCATGCCGAGATTCCCGCGGCGCCACAGGCTTACGAGAAAGGATGGCCGTAAGGTCGGCCCAAAAGCTGTCTTTTCTAAGCGCAGTCATATCGTCCTCCTTTCAGCCTAAAGGTCTTGATCCGTCGCTCGCGTATCGCGACATCAAGCAGATTGCGTCCGGATCAGCGCTCGTCAAGCGGCGTCCAGGTTGACAAAAGGCGACATATATGGCACGAGCAAACGCTCTTTCCGTTTGATCGCTTGCCCGCATCGGGCGAGGTACAGAAAATCTAATTTTCTGCGGATTTTCTCCTCCTCACAACAGCCGCACCGACGGCCCCTCGCCCTGCGGCTCCAGCATCAGCCGCGACACGCCCCAGACCAGGGCGTCGGCCCGGTCGGGGCTGGGTCCGCCCTCGCAGCCCAGGGCCAGCATCTCCTCCTCCAGGGCGGGAAAGTCGCCACAGTGGACGACCCGCCCCTGTTCGTACAACAGGGCCACCGGCTCGGCCCGGGCGGCCTTGGAGCGGCGGGCGTGGACCAGGGCGACCGGGGCCGGACAGTCCGCCTGGCCCAGGACGCTTCGCACCATCTCCCCGCCCTGATTGGCCTCGGCCGCCACCTCCTGGGCGTCGAAATCCCGCGCGGCGCGACAGACGGCGGCGGCCCAGCCGCCGGGCGACAGGCCCCGCACCGTCCGGTCGGCCAGGACGAAGGCCCGCCGTTCGCGCCGTCCCACCACCACTATGCCGCAGGCGTCGCCGTGGGCGCTGGCGGGCGGATCGACCGCCACGACCACCCGGTCCAGCTCGGCCGGCCGGCTTCCGCGCGCCTGTTTCAGATCGGCGATGCGGAACAGGGCGCCCTCGCCCTCCACCACCTGTCCCTCCAGCTCCTGAGCCGCCAGCCGCGTCCCGCCGTAAAGGTCGGTCAGATGATCGATATAGCCCGGCGACAGGTTCTCTGCGTTGTCCGCCGTCGCCGCCCGGTCCGTCACCGTCCCCGCCTCGGCCATCAGCCGCCGCAGGGCCGGAATGGGCCGGGGCGTGGTCGTCACCGCCAGCCGGGGATCGGGCCCCAGCCGCAGGCCGAACCTCAGGTTCGACAGCACCGCCTCGGGCTTGCGCCAGGTGCAGAATTCGTCGGCCCAGGCGGCGTGGAACTGGGGTCCGCGCAGACTGTCCGGGTCCTCGGCGGAAAAGGCGTAGGCGGTCGAGCCGTTGGCCCACACCAGCCTTCGCCGTCCGGCCTCCCAGCGGGGCCGGTCGCCCGGCTCGGCCAGGGCCTTGATGCCCGCCTCCCCCTCGACCATCACCTCGCGCACGTCGTGCAGGGCCGGACCGACCAGGGCGATGACCGCGCCGGGCCTGAACCGCGCCGCCACATCCATCCACACCGCCCCGGCGAAGGTCTTTCCCGACCCGCGCCCGCCCAGCAGCAGCCAGGTCCGCCAGGGCTCATCCAGGGGCGGGCATTGGTGAGGATGCAGCCCCGTCGCCCGCACCATCCGCCTCAGTTCGCGCGCGTCCATCTGGTCGGGCGCCTTTCGTCTCCAGAATGCGGTCCAAACGCTCGGAATGGAGGGTGAGCCGGCGTCGCAGCCGCGCGTCCTCCTCGGGTCTGTCGGTTCGCCCACCCATTTCGTCCTCTTCGCTGTCTTTTTCGGCCCTGCGCTCAGCCTCCATGCGGCGGCGGATCGCATCGACCGCCAGGGCGGCGCGCGCCACCACGCCGGCGCGCCGCGCCAGCGTCTCCGCATCCGCCTTTTCCTCGGGATCGTCCTTGGCCAGCACGGCGGCGGCGCGCTGAACCGCCCCCTTCAACTGCTCGAACAGCGGCGCCAGCCAGTCGCCGCCCGCCTCGCTCTCTTCGCTTTCTCCCGTCATGCCCAAACCCTAGCGCACCAGCGTCCCCAGGCCGGAAGTTCGCGCTTAGAAAGGCGTAATGGTTTGGAAGAACGGGATTTCAAGCAGCGTCGCCCTACGGCTTGAAGCCATGCATCCGACAACGGCTCCAAGCGCGGTAGGCCCAAAAATGACAAAGGGCGCACCCATAAGGATGCGCCCCGGAATTCGACGGCTTCAGCAGCTTGTCATCGCCTCCTGAAGCCCGCCACGCCGTCAAGCGGAGTGGTCTCAAAGCCCGATGCCTGAACAGAGCGGGGACGCGCCCAATCTGGGGGCTATAGGTGCCGTGTCAACTGCTGGAGGCAAGCCGCAGAGTACGGAAACCCTGATGCTTTGATGCTCTGGAGACGACCTGTCTCGACTAAGATCCATCTCCGCTGCAACGCTCAGGGCCTCCCCGTCGCGGTTTGTCTGAGCGGCGGTCAGGTCTCGGATGTGAAGGGCTATGCGCCGGTGATTGACCAACCCGGTCCCGACCCTTGCGTCCTGCTCGCCGACAAGGGCTACGACGCCGACTTCATCCTGGCCGACCTGGAAGCCAGAGACGTCGCCACCGTCATCCCCGCCAGGCGGAACCGCAAGGTCCAGCCCGTCATCGACGGCCATATCTATGGCCTGAGGAACCACGTCGAGCGATGCTTCTCGAAGCTGAAACACAACCGCAGACTGGCCACTCGATACGACAAGACCGCAGACAGCTTCCTCGGCTTCGTCCTCGTCGCTTCAATCCGCCTATGAATCAGACACTTTTCCACACCGTCTAGAATAGAATTTAGAATTAACAAACGCTAATTCGTTCGCAAGGCGTGTTGCGTCTAGGTTGTTTGACGAGAGATTATCGTCAGGGGGGCAGGCTTGACGTTCCATCGCACGCGCCGTCATTTTCAAAGAATCCGCAACCGCGCGACGGGGTTCGAGACGCCCTGCCGCCATCCAAGGTGGATCGATCTTTCAGCGGCGGCGCGGATAGGCGCATCGGTCGTTGCGCTGTCTGCGCCGGCCTCCTCTGTCTTGGCTGCCACTCAGGCGGCCCCTGGCGCCCCGCCGGCGGGACCGCAGAGCCAAGGCCCGACCGAGGTCGAGACCGTGACAGTGGTGGGCAATGCGCGGGTCAGGGGCTCGGTCGATCGTCGCAGCTACGACATAAAGAACGATCTTCAGTATCAATCCGGTTCGCTCGCCGACGTCCTGAGCGGCGTGCCTTCCGTCAGCGTCGATCCCGACGGCTCCGTCAAATTGCGGGGGGCGTCGGGGGTCACGATTCTGATTGACGGGGAGCCTGCGCCTCAGGTCAACGGAGCCAATCAGGCGGCGGGGGTTCAACAGCTACGTGCCGCGCAGTTCAGCCGGGTCGAGGTCATGACCAATCCTTCGGCGGCGTTCAGCCCCGAGGGTCAGGCGGGGATCATCAATCTGATTTCTCGTAAGGACGGACAGTCGCAGCCGACGACCAATATCACGGTCGGCGGCGGCAGTCGCAGCGCAGGGAACTTCAGCGTCAGCCACTCGGCCAATCATGGACCGCTGTCGTTCAATGGGTCCGCCGGCGCCAGACGAATCCCCCTTGTGATCGACGACACTACGACCCGGCGCTTCATCCAGCCCGACGACGCGATCGATCAAGACCGTCTTGAGAGCCGGACGCAGCTTCGCAAGACGGAAAGCAATGCGTCATCGACCGTGGGATGGCAGCTTGACCCCAAGAGCAAGCTCACGCTCGATCTGGACTATTTCGGCCTGGACCAGCGCCAGGACCGCCGCGCGGTCTTCGACTCGTCCGCCCGGACGAGCGGCGCCGAACCGGCCTTTGAGAGCACCAGCCATGGGCGCAGCGACGCCGACCTGGTCTCCGGCGGCTTGATGCTGAAGCGTACGCTTTCGCGGACGGACAGCTATGCTTTGGCTCGCCTGCGCGTGTCTCGTCAGACCGAGGACGAAGCCCAGGACGACGTCATCGACTATTGGGACGAGCCCACCAGGAACCGGCGACAGGCCGCCCTTCGTTCGCTCGAGCTGCAAACGGTGACGTTTAAGGCGGAATACAAGATCGAGGCCAGGCCGGGCGGGGAACTGATCGTCGGGTCCGATCTGGAGCGGCAGGAGGCCGACGTAGGCTACGCCGAGGGGCAGACGCCTGGAGCCGCCGGCGGCGCAAGAGACGATCCGTTTCGCTACGATCGCAGCGTCGCCGCCGTCTACACAACCTACAAAACTCGATTTGGCGAACTCGAGGTTCTGCCGGGCGTTCGGCTGGAAGTCGCCGACTGGGTGACGCGACAAGGCGGGAACGCTCAGCGCACACGTGATTTCGAGATTTATCCGACGGGCCATGTTCGCTACACGGTCGCTCAGGATTGGATCATCGGCGGCAGCTTTACGAGACGAGTCGATCGTCTAAGAGCGAATGATCTCGACGAGACCGTTAAATATTCTGGCCCCTTGTCCTATTTCAGCGGCCGACGTGATCTGAAGCCCGAAAAGACCAGCGCCTATGAACTGGAGCTTGAACATGAAGCTTCAGGACGCAACTATTTAGCCACCGGCTACTATCGTTCCACGTCGAACCGGATCGGCACGCTCAGCACTTTGCGGGCCGACGGTGCGATCCTCGACCGGCGCGCCAACATCGGCGAGTTTCGAACAGCCGGCCTAGAGCTTGTGGCGAGCGGCTCGGTCGGATCGACGATCACCTACAAGTTGACCGGCCGGTTTGCTTGGAATGAGGTCAGCGGCGCGGAGGGGGCAGGCTCTTACCGCCGCAGCGCTTGGACGCCCTCGTCTCAAGCCAACGTCAACTGGAAGATCACCGACCACGATTTCGTTCAGATAAACGCCGTTCAGCTCGGTGAAGATCTGAGCCAGCAAAGACGACGCGAGGCGTTCAGTGTCGTCAACCTCGGCTACCGACGAAAACTCGCCGACAGCCTCTTTCTCACGGCCACGGTGTCAGACCTCTTCGACAGCGCCCCAAGACGAGAGAGGGTGCGCGGCGAAACCTTCGATCAGGACATCGACCGCCGCTACGACGCCAGACGCTTCACGCTCTCCCTGTCCTACGCCTTCGGGAGGCGCACCGGCAGCCTGGAGGATCGCTTCGACTACGGAAACTAGGCGGTGCGGACAAAGTGGATTCCCAGATTCTCTGATTGCTGATTCAAGGCTGTTCTTTGCGGAGAGCGGCGTTGGTTCGGGGTTTGATGACGGACGAGGAATGGGCCTTCTTCGAGCCGTTCGTGATCGAGACGGGACCGAGGCGGGATCGGCGGCCACTCAGTGCCTCCCTGTCGCGGTTTGTCTGAGCGGCGGTCAGGTCTCGGATGTGAAGGGCTATGCGCCGGTGATGGACCAACCCGGTCCCGACCCTTGCGTCCTGCTCGCCGACAAGGGCTACGACGCCGACTTCATCCTGGCCGACCTGGAAGCCAGAGGCGTCGCCACCGTCACCCCCGCTCGACCATCCATTCGGGCGCCTCGAAGTCCAGGGCGTCTTCCGGCTCGGCCAGGGCCAGTTCCGAGATCGTCTGTCCCCGGACCGAAACCCCGGCCGTATGCACCGTCTCGGGATCGCCCGAGACCAGCGGATGCCAGGCCGCCAGCGGCCGCCCCTCGTGCAGCCGGCGATAGGCGCAGGACAGGGGCATCCACTCCAGCGCCTCGATATTGTGCGGCGTCAGCTTGATGCAGTCCGGCACATGGGCCTTGCGGTTCGCATAGTCCGAACAGGCGCAGGCGTTCGGATCGAACAGCCGGCAGTGGACCCGCGTCGGGATCACCTCGCCCGTGTCCTCGTCCTCGAACCGGATGACGCAGCACAGGCCGCAGCCGTCGCACAGCCCCTCCCACTCGGCCGGGGTCATCTCGGCCAGGGTCTTGGTTTCCCAATAGGGTCGGGGGGAAGCGGGCATCATCGGACGGGGCGCCTAATCGACGGATGCGGCCATCAGATGGCGGCCGCGTCCTGGACCAGGCATCCATACCACCCCAGACCCTGATAGGTCTCATAGCCCGGCGTGCGGGCGTAGCCGACGGTCCGGTCCCCCTTGGCGTAGCTGCCCATGACGCCGCCCGCGACGTCCAGCTTGACCGTCTCGCTCAGCACCCCGACCCCGTCCGAGGCCGCCAGGACGCGGTGCTTCTGGTCCAGCAGCAGCACCCGCGTCCGGGCCTTTTCGTCGGGCGTCAGCCGCACCCCGTCCACCACCGTCTGGGCCTGGGCCTGCCAGTCGAAATGGACGCCCAGAACCCCGATCGCCGCCCCGTTCGCCAGGCCGCCCTGTCGGATGGCGGTGGCGTAGGTCGCCGTCGGCGCCCCGTTCAACGCCTCCAGCCGGGCGATGTCCGCCACGGCGAAATCGTCGCCCGACTTGGTCGCCAGGGCGTCGCGGAACCAGGCCATCTCCCGCGCCGACTGACCCCTGACCGGATAGCGGTCCGGCCGACCGTTGGCGACGATCGTCCCGGCCCTGTCGCAGATCCAAAGGTCCAGATAGACGGTGTAGGCGTCCAGAATGACCTTCAGCCGGCGGCCGGCGTGGTCCGCCTTGGCCGCGTCCGGCTGGGCGACGCAATCCACCACGGCGCTGTCGGTCGCCCACCAGCGCACGTCGCAGGTCCGCTCGTACAGGTTCCGGTCGATGATCTCGATGGCGTTCAGCGCCAGGTCCGCCAGCCTCTGGCCCCGCAGCTGGCCCAGGATCGCCCCGCCGATGGCCGACAGCTCGGTCAGGTCGCCCCGCACCTGCTGCTCCAGGGCGCCGGCGATGTCGTCGATCTGGCCCGAGATGCGCTTGAACTCCTCGGCCACCACCATGAAGCTGCGCCCGGCCTCGCCGCTGCGGGCGGCCACCACCTGGGCGTTGACCACCAGCATCTTGGAGGCCCGGTTGACCGAGGCGATCTCGCCGATCTTCTCGCCCGCCACGGCGTTCAGCCGCTCAGACAGTTCGAGAATACGCTCGGGCCTGACGCCCGCGTCCGCTTCACTCATGGAGACCCCCGTCCCGCCCGGCGCGCCACAAGGGGAGGCGGGCGAACCGAGGCAAGCGCGAAGGCTAGGACGATAAAACTTAACGCCAGATAACCACGGCTCAGTGAGCCATGCTCTTGGAAAACAACTGGATCACCACCACCCCGCCGACGATCAGGGCCAGGCCGAGCATCGCGGGCGCATCCAGCCTCTGGCGAAAGGCCACGGCGCCGATCACCGAGATCGCCACCACCCCCAGGCCGCTCCAGATCGCATAGGCGATCCCCACCGGCATCTGCTTCAGGGCCACCGACAGCAGATAGAAGGCCAGGCCGTAGCAGACCGCCGTCCCCGCCGTCGGCCAGGGCCGGGTGAACTGCTGCGAGGCCTGAAGCAGGCTGGTGCCCGCCACTTCGCAGGCGATGGCGGCCAAGAGGGCGGCCCAGGTGACGGGGCTCACGGCTCGTTGGCCGTGATCGTATGGCCCGGCGTCAGCAGGGACAGCAGGGCCTTGCGCTGCTCGTCCGAGACCTGATGCAGGCCGAACAGGTCCGACATCCACAGGCCGTCGGCGATCAGCCGCAGCATCAGGGCGTCGTCGGCCCCGACCGGATCATTGGGATCATCGATCTTGATCCGGTCCATCCAGGCCTTCCAGCGCAGCACCAGGCTGGGATCGAGGGCGAAGGCGGCCAGGACGACCCGGCCGATGCTGACGTCCTGCAAGGTCACCGGCTCATTGACCGTCACCCTCAGATAGGCGCGGGCGTTGCGGCCGTAGGGCTCCGGATCGCGCGCCGCCTCGGCCAGGACGCTCTCCACATGCATGGCCCCCAGATGATCGATCATCCCCTCCAACAGGGCGGTCTTGCTGGGAAAGTGGTGCAGCAGGGCGCCCTTGCTGACGCGGGTGCGCGCCGCCACCGCATCCAGGGTGAAGCCCGTCGCCCCCAGTTCGGCGGCGACCTCCAGGGCCTTGTCGATGATTTCGGCGCGGGTCTGATCGGGCGCGCGGCGGCGGGAGGGGGTGTCCATAAACGCTACATACCGGCCGGACGGTAACTGTCAAGCTGGGCGCCGCTGGACGATCTTTCCGGTGGCGTCTCGGCCCTCCAGCCCTTAGATCAACGCCCTTCCCGCCCCTTCCCCGCCCGTACAGCCTCCCCAGGGAGGATCGAAAGTCAGATGGCCGCCAGACCCCCTCTCGTCGCGCTCAAGGACGTCCGCCTTCAGGACGGCCCCCGCCCCCTGTTCGACGGCGTCGATCTGGCGGTCGAACCCCGCAGCCGCGCCGCCCTGGTGGGCCGCAACGGGGCGGGCAAGTCCACCCTGATGAAGGTGGTCATGGGGCTGATCGAGCCCGACAGCGGCGACCGCTCGGTCCAGTCCGCCACCCGTTTCGCCTATGTGCCGCAGGAGCCGATCATCACCGGCGAAACCTTGCTGGACTACGCCTCGTCCGGCGAGGCCGAGCCCTGGACCGCCGAGGCCTGGCTGACCACCTTCGGCCTGGACCCGGCCAAGTCCACCCAAGGGCTGTCGGGCGGCGAAACCCGCCGGGCGGCGCTCGCCAAGGCCTTCGCCGAGGAGCCCGATCTGCTCCTGCTGGACGAGCCGACCAACCACCTCGACATCCTCGCCATCGAGCTTCTGGAGACCGAGCTGATCTCGGCCCGGTTCGCCCTTCTGGTCGTCAGCCACGACCGCGCCTTCCTGAACCGGGTCACCGACACCGTTCACTGGCTGGAGGGCCGCCGCGTCCGCACCCTGAACAAGGGCTTCGTCGAGTTCGACGACTGGGCCGCCAAGACGCTGGAGGAGGAGGCGGAATCCCTGCGTCGCCTGACCAAGACCATCGAGCGCGAGACCGAGACCTTCTACCGCTCCATCACCGCCCGCCGCAGCCGCAACGAGGGCCGCGCCCGCGCCCTCCAGGCCATGCGCGCCGAACGGGCCGAGAAGATGAAGGACGTCCCGCGCGAACTGTCCCTGGGCGTCGATTCCGGCGCGACCTCGGGCAAGCTGGTCGCCGAGATCAAGGGGGTGTCGAAGGGGTTCGACACAGTGGCGAGTGGCGAGTCGCGCGTGGCGAGCGATGGCTCCGCCGCCCCGACCGCCGAGCAGGACCCGTCGCTCTCGCCACTCGCCACTCGCCACTCGCCACTTCCTGCCCGCCGCACCCTGTTCAAAAACCTGACCACCCGCATCATGCGCGGCGATCGTCTGGGCATCGTCGGCCCCAACGGGGCGGGCAAGACCACCCTGGTCAAGACCCTGCTGGGCGAACTGCCCCCTGACGAAGGCACGGTCCGCCTGGGCGCCAATCTGGAGCCCGTCTATCTGGATCAGTCGCGCGAGGGGCTGAAGTCCGACATGACCCTGTGGGACGCCCTGACGCCCGGCGGGGGGGACTCCATCCTGGTGCGTGGCGTGTCCAAACACGTCGCCGCCTACGCCAAGGAGTTCCTCTTCTCCGAGGCCCAGCTGCGTCAGCCGATCTCGACCCTGTCGGGCGGCGAACGCAATCGCCTGCTCCTGGCTCGCGCCCTGGCCAAGCCCGCCAATCTGCTGGTCCTCGACGAACCGACCAACGACCTGGACATGGACACGCTCGACAAGCTCGAAGAGCTGCTGGAGGGCTATGACGGCACCCTGATCCTGGTCTCCCACGACCGCGACTTCATCGACCGGCTGGCGACCTCCACCCTGGCCCTGAACGGCCGCGGCGAAATCGTCGAAACCCCCGGCGGCTGGACCGACTTCATCCGCCAGAATCCGGGCTTCCTACAGAATTCTCCCTCCCCCTCGGGGGAGGGCAGGCCGCGAAGCGGCCGGACGGGGGCGGCCGAGGAGACCGTGTCGCCCGCCCCTCAAAAGAAGACCGCCAAACTCTCCTACAAGGACGCCCGCCGTCTGGAAGAGCTGGAAAAGCTGATCGAAACCCTGCCCGCGACCATCGCCCGCCACGACGCCGCCCTGTCGGACCCCGACCTCTACGCCCGCGACCCCAAGGCCTTCGACGCCGCCATGAAGGCCGCCGAAAAGGCCCGCGCCGAGCTGGAATCCGCCGAGATGGAATGGCTGGAGCTGGAAGAGAAGAAGGCGGCCCTGGCTGGGTGAGGGGCGCCGCTTGAATCGGATGCGCCAAACCCAATCTCATGCTAGGGTGAAGCCCTGAAGGAGACTCCATGTCGACGATGCAGATCGCTTCTGAAGAGACCCTGCGCGCCGGTCGCAGGATCGTCGAACAGTACGGCAGCTGGTCGGCCGCCATCGCCAAGGGCGAGCGTCGCGACGACGGCGTCGTCATCCTGCCCGCGCCGCCCTCTGTCGCGACCACCGCTCAGGCCGAGGCGCCCGCCCAGGCTCAGGCCAAGATGCAGGCCAAGACCCCGGCGCGCGCCGTTTGACCGTCACGCTCGGGGTCGCCTGGGCGCTGTTCATCCTGGCTCCAGGTCTGGCGGTGTTCGCCGCCCTCTACACCTCGGGCGGCGGCAAGGTGGTGGCGCCGGCCCCACCTGCCCCCAACTCCTTCACCGCCCTGTCCATCGTCATCTTCGGCGCCCTGACGGCCCATGCGGCGGCGGCCTTCGTCTTCGTCCTGGGGGACGGCGTCGCCTACTCCCTTCCGGCCTTGCGTCCGCCGTGGAACCCCAATCCTTACGCCTATTTCCGGGCCGCCCCGCCCAAGACCGACCCCTTCCTCGGACTTGAGGTCTGGTCGCTGCTGTTCGTCCTCCTGGTCCTTTCGATCGGCGCCTATCTGGTCATGCGGTGGGCGATCGGCCGTGCGGAGCGGACCAGCATCGCTCGGGCTCGGCTTGAGCCGCCCCAGCCTGCGGTCCCCCTGTTCCGATTTCTGTACGGCGGCTGGGCTTCGACCCTGGTTCAGCTCAGTCCCGAAGCCGCCTACGACAAGCATCTGGCCGCCTATGTGGTGACCGACATGGAGACCGAGAACGGCTGGGTCGGCTATGAGGGCGAGGTCGCCAGCCTGTCTCTCGACACCGACAAGCAGATCGTCGCCCTGACCCTGAAGAACTGCCAAGCCTTCCGGCTGGAGCCCACAAAGACCAGCCTCAGTCACAGGGTGATGGCCCGCGCGGCGCCCATTCCCCTGCTGCTGATCGAACGGTCGCAGATCAAGAATGTGGCGCTTCAGGTCGTCTTTCAGCGCAAGCCCAGTCCTCGTCCGGCGGACGGAACGGTCGTCTAGCCCTGCGCCGGTCCGCCGTCCTGATCCTCAGGCGGCGTCTTTCCCGCTCCCCGGTTCTGCATCACACCGACCACGATGAAGGCGACCAGGCCGAAGGCGAACCACAGGCCGAACTTGTCGGTGAGCAGGCCGATCAGGCCGAAGATCAGCAGAACGCCGAAGGGGGTGAGCTTCTTCATGGGGCGGACGTTAGCCGGGTTTCTTTCGGCTGACGAGACCTTCCGAAACCTCCGCCCTTGAAACCAAAGCCGCCCTTACCCACTCCAGCCTCATGACCCTTTCCACCCATGTCGTCGACTTTCCCCCGGCCCAGCAGGCGGCGGTGCGGCGGATCAACGCCGTCCTGGCCCGCGCCCCGCGTCTGCGGACCGACCCCTGGCGGATCGAGGCGGGCCAGCGCCTGTCCCTGTGGTTGGACGCGGCCGCCGGGGCCGTCACCGTTCCCCGCCTGCGCAAGCGCGGCGTCACCGTCGAAATCCGCCAGACCGACGGCGAGACGCCCGTTCCCTTGCGCATCCTTCGGCCCGAAGGCCCGCCCCGCGCCGTGGTGCTGGACATTCACGGCGGCGGCTGGGTTCTGGGCAGCGCCGGGCTGAACGACCGGCTGAACGCCCATCTGGCCCGGCACGGCTTCTGCGTCGTCTCGGTCGATTACCGCCTGCTGTCCGAACGGCGCGGCGTCTATATCGACGCCGCCATCGCCGACTGCCTGGCCGCCGCCCACTGGACCGTGACCCATGTCGACGATCTGGGCGCCGCGACCGTCTTTCTGACCGGGGAATCCGCCGGCGGCCATCTGGCGGCCCTGACCGCCGTCGCCCTGCGCGACCAGGGCCTGATCGACAAGGTCAAAGGCTGCGTCTTCACCTATGGGGTCTTCGACCTCTCGGGAACCGAGGACGTCCGCTCGGCGGGACCCGAGACCCTGCTGTTCGACGGCCCGACCATGCAGGCGGATCTGGCGCGGCTGGCGCCCGACCGCGACGAGGAGGCCTTGCGCCGGCCCGACGTCTCGCCCCTCTACGCCGACCTCGAGGGCCTGTCGCCCGCCCTTTTCCTGGTTGGGGAATACGACCCCCTGTTCGAAGACAGTCTGCTGATGGCGACCCGCTGGGGCGAGGCGTCGGACGCCGATCTGATCCGCGTCCCCGAGGCGCCCCACGGCTTCCTGCATTTCGGCGGCCCGGCCGCGCGCGGGGCGCGGGCGGCCGTCCGTCACTGGCTCAACAGACACCTGAAGTCCTAAGGAAAATTCCCGATTGTGGGACTGAGGGATTTCCCTTACCTCCCAAACCTTCACCACCGCGCGATCCGGACGCGGGAATCGGGGAGAAGTGAGGCTTTGAACCCGGTCCTGTTTCGCCGCCCCCTCTATGGCTACGGCCTGGCGGTCTGCGCCTGGCTGACCGCGTTCGGGGTGCGCATGGCCCTGGCCGACTGGTTCCCGCCGGGCTTCCCCTATCTGACCTTCTTCCCGGCCGTGGTGGTGATCGCCTATTTCTGCGGACTGGGGCCGGCGATCCTGACCGCCGTCCTGTCGGGCCTCAGCGCCTGGTGGTTCTGGATCGGGGCGCCGGGGTTCGACTGGAGCGCAGCGACCGGCCTGGCCCTGGCCTTCTACGTCTTCGTGGTGGCGGTCGACATCTTCTTCATCGTCGGCATGAATGCGGCGACCGACGGTCTGAAGCGCGAGGTGGCGCGCAACGCCGCCCTGGCCGAGAGCCGCGACCTCTTGCTGAAGGAGGTCCAGCACCGGGTGTCCAACAACATCCAGGTGGTCTCCAGCCTGCTGCGGCTGGAGGCCGGCATGACCCGGGACGAGACGGCCCGGCGCGTCCTGTCGGAGGCTGCGGCCCGCACCGCCCTGATCGCCAAGGTGCAGCGCAGCCTGTTGGACGCCGACGGCGCCGCCGCCCCCTTCGACGACCTGGCCCGCCGTCTGGTCGCCGACGCCCTGGAGGCCACGGGCCGCACGGATGTGACGATCGAGGTCGAGCGCGCCTGCCACGCCCTGACGGCGGAAGAGGCCACGCCGGTCGCCCTGATCCTGCTGGAATGCGTCAACAACGCCCTGGAGCACGCCTTCCCCGGCCGCCCCGGCCGGATCGAAATCCGCCTGTACGAGGCGGACGGGGAGCGCCGGCTGGAGGTGCGTGACGACGGCTGCGGCCCGCCGCCCGCCTTCGACCCCGGCCAGAGCCGCAGCCTGGGCCTGCGGATCGTTCTGGGCCTGACCGAACAGCTGCGCGGTCGGTTCAGTCTGGTCGACGGCGCGCCCGGCGCCCTGTGCCGCCTGACCTATCCGCGTCCCGCCGATCACTGATCGCCCGGCTTCCGTTTCTGTGGAAGACGCAAAGCCCTGATCCGCAAAAGCGAATTTGATCCGTCCACCGATGTTCACAGGCTTGTCCACCGCCGCCGGGCCGGTCATGCACATCGGGGCGAGTTCGGGCGCTTGCCTCATACCGGCTTTCGCGAGAACGTCAACAGGCCGAGGGACACGGCGGCGCGGAAAACGGGGGAGACCCCGGCTTCAAGCGGACCGGCCCGGCTCTCCGACCCGGCGTAACGGGCGATCTTCAGGATCGTAACGGACGTCAGGCGGGATCCAGGCTTCCGGCCTTCGACGGTCTTCAGGACCGGCGGACGCAGGGAGAACCGGATCGGGATCGACGGACGACGCGGACGCAATCCGCGGAACGCCTGAGACCAGGGGCGCGACAGGATACAGCCGACCGTCCTCGCGGGCTCCCGCCCCGACGACGCCCAGGCCGAGGTCCGAACCCACCCGGCCAAGTCCAACCCGGACTTGGCGAGGGGACGAAGCACACGGGCTCCCCCGCACGCTTCGTCCCCTCGCTCAATTGGGACGCTGCGCGGTCGCCGCCGTCGGATACGGCTTCATCGCTCCCCCGCCTTCCCAAGGCCGCCTTCCCCTCGTAAAGCAGGGCCATGATCCAGCGTGGGAATCGCCTGCTGAGCCGTCGCCGCGCCCTGCTCGCGGGCGGGGCGGCCGTGGTCGCGGGGGCGGCCCTGGGCCTGAGGGGCTGCGGCCGGTCCGAGGCGCCGGTGGACGAACAGGGCCGGGTGCGGCTGCGCTTCGCCACCGACTGGCGCGCCCAGGCCGAACAGGGCGGCTTCTATCAGGCCCTGGCGACCGGCGCCTATGAGAAGCGCGGGCTGAACGTCCAGATCGTCCAGGGCGGACCGGGCGTGAACGTGCCGCAACTGCTGGCCTCCGGCGCCGTCGAACTGGGCATGGGGTCCAACAGCTTCATCCCGATGAATCTGGTCGCGGCCGGCGCGCCCGTTAAGGCCGTCGCCGCCTTCTTCCAGAAGGACCCCCAGGTCCTGATCGCCCACCCGGACCCGGCGCTGGAGACGATCGCCGACCTGAAGGGCCGCCCCTTCCTGCTGGCCGACGCCTCGATCAACGCCTTCTGGGTCTGGCTGAAGGCCAAATACGGCTTCACCGACGATCAGGTGCGCAAATACACCTTCAACCTGGCGCCGTTCCTGGCCGACGAGCGGGCGGTGCAGCAGGGCTATCTGACCAGCGAACCCTACACCATCGAACAGGAGGCGGGTTTCGAGCCCAAGGTCTTCCTGCTGGCCGACGAGGGCTATCCCTCCTACGCCGCCATGGTCCTGGCCCCCAACGCCTTCGCGCGGGACAATGCGGCGGCCCTGCGCAGCTTCATCGCCGCCTCGGCGGAGGGCTGGCGCGACTATCTACGGGGCGATCCGGCGCCGGGCGACGCCCTGATCCGCAAGGACAATCCGGAGATGACCCAGGCCATCCTGGACCAGGCCCGGCAGAAGCTGCGCGACAACGCCATCGTCGACGGGGGCGACGCGGCGCTCTACGGCCTGGGCGCCATGACGGCCGACCGCTGGCAGGCCTTCTTCGACGTGACCAGCCAGGCGGGCGTCTTCGATCCGGGCCTGAACTGGCGCGAGGCCTTCACCGACAACTATCTGCCGGGCCGTGGCTGAGCCCATCGCCGCCCTGCGCGGAGCGACGGTCGATCTGGCCGGGCGCGGCGCGCTGGGGCCGCTGGACCTGATCGTGGCGCGGGGCGAGATCGTCGCCCTGGTCGGCGCCTCGGGCGCAGGCAAGTCCACGACCTTGCGCCTGCTGGCCGGGCTCCAGTCGCCCAGCGCCGGAACCGTCACGCGCGCCGTCGGACCGGGCCGCACCGGCTTCGTCTTCCAGAGTCCGACCCTGACGCCCTGGGCCGACGCCCAGGCCAATGTCGCCCTGCCGCTGGAGCTGGCGGGACGACCCCGCGCCGAGGCGCGCGAGCGGGCGGCCGCCGCCCTGAGCGCCGTCGGTCTGGGCGACCGGCTGGACGCCCGGCCGTCGGAACTGTCGGGCGGCATGGCCATGCGCGTCGCCCTGGCCCGCGCACTGGTGACGGGGCCCGAGCTTCTGCTGCTGGACGAGCCCTTCGCCGCCCTGGACAGCGTCACCCGCCGCCGTCTGATCGAGGATCTGCACGCCCTGTGGGCTGCGGCCGACCCCCGCCCCGCCGTCGTATTCGTCACCCATGACGTCGAGGAGGCCGTCTATCTGGCGCAGCGGATCGTGGTGCTGGAGGCGGCGACCGGCCGGCCCGTCGCCGATCTGCCCACGCCGTGCGCCCCGCCGCGCCCCGCCCGCTGGCGCGCCGATCCCGCCTATCGTCAGGCCGTGGAGACGACGGCCGAGGCCCTGGAGGCGGCGATGACGTCTCAGACGGCGGAGACTGCGGCGTGAGGCGGTCGGCCGAGCTGATCCCGCCCCTGCTGCTGGGCGTCGTCCTGCTGGCGGCCTGGGAGGGGGCCTGCCGTCTTCTGGACCTGCCGCCCTATTTCCTGCCGCCGCCCAGCGCCGTGGCCGCCGCCCTGATCGAGGCGGGGCCGCGTCTGGCCGCCTCCGCCTGGATCACCTTCGTCATGGCGGTCCAGGCCCTGATCGTCGCGGGCTTGGTCGGGGGCGGCCTGGCGCTTATGGTGTCGCTGCACGCCTCGGCCGAGCGGGCGGTGCGGCCCCTGGCGGTGGCGCTTCAGGTCACGCCGGTGGTGGCCGTCGCCCCCCTGGTCCTGATCTGGGCCGGGCTGGACCACGCCGACCGGGCGGTGGTCGCCCTGGCCGCCCTGGTCGCCTTCTTTCCCCTGTTCTCGGGCGTCCTGACGGGGCTGAAGTCGGCCGATCCGGATCTGGAGCGGCTGTTCGACCTCTATGGCGCCACGCCCCTGCAGCGGCTGTGGCGGCTGCGCCTGCCCTCGGCCCTGCCCTTTGCGCTGGAAGGTTTGCGGGTCGCGGCGGGCCTCGCTGTCATCGGCGCCGTGGTGGCCGAGTTCGTCTCGGGCTCGGGCGCCACCCAGGGGCTGGCCTGGCGCCTGCTGGAGGCCGGAAACCGGCTGCGGACCGCCGAGATGCTGGCCGGGGTTCTGTGCCTGACCCTGCTGGGCCTGGCGCTGAACGCGGCCGTGGGATTGGTCGAGCGAATCGTGACGGTGCGAATCCGGGTCCGCCGTTAGCGGCGGATTAAGCGATGGCCGCCTAGGCTTGCCCGATGTCATTCGCCCGAGGCCGTCTCTTGCGCCCTGTCCTGCTCCTGTCCAGCGTCCTGTTCGCGGCCCTTATGGGCGCGGGCGCGGCTGCGGCCCAGGTCGCCACGACGTCCGAGGGGCTGCGCTATCTGTCCTGGCCCGGCAAGCCGCCGGTCGCCCGCGGCCCCGACGCCCGCGCCTCGTCCGCTCGGACGACCGCTCCGCGCGCGACTCTTGCCGCGCTTCCCCTGGCCCGGCTGGACGCCCCAGCCTCCACGGCCGTCGCTGCCCGGCGGGGCCTGACCCCCGCCAGCGACTGGCTCTCGCCCGCCGTCGCGTCCCAGCCGGTGTCGCAGCCCCGCCCCTATGAGGCGACGACGCCCCAGCCCGCTCCCGTTCAAGTCGCTTCTGCGCAGCCGGAACCTGTTCAAGCCCCAGTCGTCCAGGCCCCAGTCGTCCAGGCCGCTGCGGTCCGGGTCGCGCCGCCCCCCCAGAACGCGCCCCAACCGGCGCCCCAGGCCGACGCCCTGGGCGATCCCATGGCGCCTCGCCGCGACGCCCCGATCTTCCGCCTGACGCAGACAAGCATGGCCGCCGCCGCCCCGGCCGCGACGCCGCCGGTTCAGACGGCCGCCGTTCAGGCCGAGGCGTCGCCGCTCGCCTCTGTCCCCTCGGCCGTTCCCCAGGGGGCCCGCTTCTATTCCGTCCATCGCCAGGCGGGTCATCGTCCTGACCCCATCCCCCAGGCGCAACCGGTCTATCTGGACGCCCTGCCGGTCGAGATGAGCCAGACGCCGTCCTCGGCGGACCTGGCTCAGCCCGACGGCCCGCCGGCCCTGATCCGCAATCGCGACGGCTCGGTGCGAGCCGCCCCGCCGTCGGCGGGCGGGTCCGACGCCGTGGACGAACGCTCATGAGCGAAGCCCTGCCCCCCGAAGACGCCGAGGCGATCAAGGCCTCGCGCCTGCCCCAGCTGATCGCCCTTGCGGAAGAGGCGTCCAGCGAGAAGCGCCGCCTGCTGCTGCGCGAACTGACCGACCAGTTCTTCGGCGACGTCGAGCACAGCGCGGCCGAGACCGACCTCTACGGCGCCGTGCTGGAAACCCTGTGCGAAGACATGGAGGTCGCGGTTCGGGCCGAACTGGCCGCGCGGTTCGCCGTCGCGCCCGATGCGCCCCACAGCCTGATCAAACGGCTGGCCCATGATGCGATCGAGGTGGCCGAGCCGGTGCTGCGCGGCTCCACCGTCCTGACCGACGCCGATCTGATCGGCGTGGTCTCCAAACACGGCCAGGACCATCTGCGGGCCGTATCCGGCCGGGTCGAGGTGCCCGAGGCGGTGTCCGAAATCATCGTGGCGCGCGGCGACGACCACACCCTGGGCGCCCTGTTGCGCAACGACGGCGCCCGGCTGTCGCGCGCCGCCTCCGAGACGGCGGTCGAGCGGGCCAAGGTCAATCCGGCGCTTCACGCCCCCGCAGTCGAGCGCAAGGGCCTGCCGATCGACCTGCTGAACGAAATGTATTTCGTCGTGGAGGCCCGGCTGCGCCACCAGATCCTGGAGCAGAACGCCAGCCTGGACCCGGCCCTGCTGGAGGCGGCCCTGGCGGCCGGGCGCACCCGCGTCGCCACCAGCGACGGCGCCCTGCCGCCCGACTACGCCGAGAGCCAGGCCTATGTCGAAGAACTGCATGCAGCCGGCCAGCTGACGCCCCAGGTGCTGATCCGTTTCCTGCGGTCCAAGGGCCGGACCCCTTTCCTGGTCGCCCTGTCGCGCCTGGCCGACATCGACTTCCACACCGCGCGCGGCATCGTCGATCGCCGCGACCTGGACGCCCTGGCCGTGGTCTGCAAGGCGGCCGACATCGACCGGGCCATCTTCCTGACCTATGCGGTGTCGCTGCTGGGCGCGGATTCCAACCCGATGGGCAAGGCCGCCGCCTATGGCCGGATGTACGGCGAACTGACCACGGAGGCCGCCGGGCGCACCCTGCGCTTCTGGCGCATGCGCCGCGTCGCCCAGGCGGCCTGATTCCGACAGGTCGCTCTCCCTTTCCCTGCCGGGAGTGAGAGATGCGCCTCATCCAAACAAAAACGCCCGCCTCTGGAAGGAGGCGGGCGTTCTATACCGATCAGTCCGGGCTTACTTCTTGGCGCGCGGCGCGCGGGCCGGCTTACGGCCGCCCTGGCCCAGGCCCATCTGCTTGGCCAGTTCGGAACGCGCCTTGGCGTAGTTCGGCGCGACCATGGGATAGTCCTTCGGCAGGTTCCACTTGGCGCGGTATTCTTCCGGGCTCATGTCGTATTTGGTGCGCAGATGGCGCTTCAGCGACTTGAACTTGCGGCCGTCTTCCAGGCAGATCAGGAAATCGGGGTTGATGGACTTGCGAATCGGCACCGCCGGTTCCTTGGGTTCCGGCTCGGCCTCGACCGGACCGCTCGAAACACCCGACAGGGCGGCGTGAATATTAGCGATCAACGCCGGAAGGGCCTCAGCCGTGACGGTGTTGTTGCCGACATAGGCCGATACGATGTCGGCGGTCATCTCGAGCAGTTCGGGCTTTTCTTCCATGCCTTGCGTCGCTTTCTGATTCTATTCAACTCGACTGAAACGCCAGCCGCGTTTTCACACCAGTCTCATAGAGTTATTGGTCGGCAAAAGCAATCGCAGAAGGAAACGCCGATTTTCGGCGGAAAAGCTTCGCGGAAAGCTGACAGGGATCAGCGGCCGAAGTCTTCGGCCAAGGCCAGCATCGCCGCTCGTTCCGGGGCTGAATATTCATCCACCTGTTCATCATCCCCGGCCCGAATAGCCTGCAACAGCGCCGGCGTCAGGGCCGATGACAGCGACCAGTTCCAGTAACGCAATACCGTCTGGGCCCGATCAACCGCCAGCAGGTCATAGGTGATCTGAACCCTCTCCCAGTCGGGATGAACCGAGCCGTCAGGCTGAACCTCGGGGCGACGCATGGATCTCCACAAGTTGTGGACGTCGGTCTTGGACAGACCGGTCGCCTTACACAATATGGCCAGGGGTTCGCCCCCCGCGTCGCCCAGGATCTTGGCCCCCGTCAGGGGTTTGATCCCGGACAGATAGGCGATTTCACTGGCGATCTCGCGCGACAGGCCGTCGCGGGCGGCCGTGGCGACCGCCTGTTCCAGACTGTCGAAGGGGCTCTTTTCGATAGCGGCGCGGTTGCGCTGGCGCCGTTCGATGAACTGCAGGGCCTTGCGCGCGACCGGATCGGCCCAGCCCTCGCTCGCCGCCATGGGAAAGACGTCCTCAGCGACCTCCTGCATGACGTCGCGCGAGACGCCGAAGCGCTGGAGGATGGTGCGCCGATCATCGGCGCCGCACCACCAGAACATCACATAGGCCCCCGACGGCCGCAGCTCCGGCCGTTTCAGCAGGCCGCCGCACAGGCCCGGGTGGGTCCGGCTGAGGGCCACCACCGTCTCGATCCCGGCCTGGGACAGGCGGGCGGTCGAGTTGCGCAGCAAGGTCTCGATCACCTCCGGCTCGCCGAAACCGACCAGGGTCTCGCAGACGATTTCCGACAGGCCGCGCCGCGCGGCCATGACGCGCCGGTGCTCGGCGCCCGCTTCGCGGGCGCAGGCGACCAGATCGGCGTCGCTGAGGGCGGCGCACTGTTCGATCAGCACCTGGGCGATCTCGATCTCGTCGCGCAGCAGCAGCCGGGCCAGGGCGTCGGGCAGTTCGGCCAGGGCGGCCAGCCGCCCCGCCACCCGGCGACGCTCCTCCGGCGAGGCGAGGCGCAGCATGTCGACCAGCAGGTCCCCGACCACCGACCGTTCGAAGGCGTTGATCCGGCTGGCGGGCAGGGAGACCACGTCGGCCAGCCGTTTCAGCAGGGCCCGGCGCGCCCTCAACGGCGGCGGCCCGGCCTCCTCTTCCTCGATCAAGGTTGGCGGCTGGCTCATGGCGCCACCCTAAAACCTGGCGGGTTAAGCCGAAGTATCGCCGATCCTCACAGGCCTTCGAACAGGGCGGTCGACAGATAGCGTTCGGCGAAGGAGGGGATGACCACCACGATGGTCTGGCCCGCGCTCTCGGGCCGGGCCGCCAGACGGAAGGCGGCGACCAGGGCCGCGCCCGAGCTGATGCCGACCGGAATTCCCTCCAGCCGGGCCGCCTTGCGGGCCATGTCGAAGGCCTCGTCGTTCGACACCTGCTCCACCCCGTCCACCACCGACGGATCATAGATGGCCGGGACGAAGCCGGCGCCGATGCCCTGGATCTTGTGCGGGCCCGGCGCGCCGCCGGACAGGACGGGCGAGGCCTCGGGCTCGACCGCGATCATGCGGATCGAGGGCTTCTTGGCCTTCAGGGCCTGGCCCACGCCCGAAATGGTGCCGCCGGTGCCGACGCCGGCGACCACCACATCCACCGCCCCGTCGGTGTCGTTCCAGATCTCCTCGGCCGTTGTGGCGCGGTGGATGGCCGGATTGGCCAGGTTTTCGAACTGGGACGGGCTGACGGCGCCGGGCGTGGAGGCCAGCAGCTCCTCGGCCCGGGCGATGGCGCCCTTCATCCCTTTTTCAGCCGGGGTCAGCTCCAGCTGGGCGCCCAGCAGGGCCAGCATCTTGCGCCGTTCGATCGACATGCTCTCGGGCATGCACAGGATCAGCTTCAGCCCCTTGGCGGCGGCGACGAAGGCCAGGGCGATGCCGGTGTTGCCGCTGGTCGGTTCGATCAGGACGGTCTCGGGCGTGATCTTGCCCGCCGCCTCCAGCGCCTCGACCATGGCCACGCCGATCCGGTCCTTCACAGACGCGATCGGGTTGAAGAACTCCAGCTTGGCCAGGACCGTCGCCCCTTCGACCGGCGCCAGCTCGGCCGACAGGCGCGGCAGCCGCACCAGGGGGGTGTCGCCGATGGTGTCGACGATGGTGTCATAGACCTTGCCCCGGCCCTTCTTCACGTGACGGGACGCATCATAGTGGAAGTCGGACATGGGGCGGGCTCCGGGGTAGGGGACGGGTCGTTCAGGATGCGTAACAGATAGACGGCGCGTCCGATCCGCAAGGGGTCAGAGGCGATGATTTCTACGGCCGACCGTCAGAAGAGGCGCCGCCACATGCCGCCACATTATGCAGCCGACCTCGCCCCAACGTGTCCCATCGGACCTTGCCACCCTGGGGCGAAGCGGGGGAAAAGGACGCAGCCGGGGGATTCATGCGCCAGACGCCGACCAATAACACGCTGTTCTACGGCGACAACCTGACCATACTGCGCGAACATGTGGCCGATGAGAGCGTGGACCTGATCTATCTGGACCCGCCGTTCAACTCGAACGCCAACTACAATGTCCTGTTTCGGGCGCCGGGCGGGGAGCAGTCGCAGAGCCAGATCGAGGCGTTCGAGGACACCTGGCACTGGAACGTCACGGCCGAGCGCGCCTATGCCGAGGTGCTGCAATCGGGCAATTCGGACGCCGCCAACATGCTGTCGGCCATGCGGTCCTTCCTGGGGACCAATGACATGATGGCCTATCTTTCCATGATGGCGGTGCGTCTGCTGGAACTGCACCGGGTGCTGAAGCCGACGGGGTCGCTGTATCTGCACTGCGACCCCACGGCGAGCCATTATCTGAAGTTGCTGCTGGATGCTGTGTTTGGGCCGAAATTTTATAAAAACGAAATCATTTGGAAAAGAACTAGCTCACATGGAGATGCATCAACCGGATATGGCGATGTAACGGATACTATCCTGTTTTATTCCAAAACAGAAAAACCGACTTGGAACCGGCAATTCATAGAATTATCTCAAAAACATACCGATAGCAAATATACATCGATAGATCAAAGCGGACGCCGATACACAACGCGCGACTTGAGAAGCCCCAGCCCTCGTCCAAATCTGACCTATGAATACAAGGGATTTCAACCCCACCCTAACGGCTGGTCAATTTCTCGCGAACTAATGGCCGAGTATGACGCCAAAGGCCTTCTTCACTTCCCGAAGTCTGCAGAAGGTCGCATTAGAATGAAAATCTTCCTCGACGAGAGACGAGGAAAGCCGCTGCAGAATCTGTGGGACGACATTTCTCCTATCAACTCGCAAGCCCAGGAACGCCTCGGCTATCCCACCCAAAAACCGGTCGCGTTGCTCGAACGCATCCTCGCGGCCTCGTCTAACGAGGGCGACGTGGTGCTCGACCCCTTCTGCGGCTGCGGCACCACGGTCCATGCGGCGCAGAAGATGAACCGGCGCTGGATCGGCATCGACGTCACCCATCTGGCGGTCGGCCTGATTCAGCGGCGGCTGCGGGACGCCTTTCCCTTGGCGCAATTCCAGGTTCTGGGCACGCCCCGCGACCTGGACGCCGCCAAGGCCCTGGCCCAGGCCGACAAGCACCAGTTCCAGCTGTGGGCCCTATCGATGATCGACAACGCCGTGCCCTACAAGGGCGGACGCAAGGGCGCCGACGGCGGGGTGGACGGCTATGTCTATTTCCAGGTTCCGTCCGACGACGGGGCGGGCTCCAAGACCGTTACGGGCAAGGCCATCGTCTCGGTCAAGGGCGGCGGGGTCTCGGACCCCCAGGTCAAGGATCTGATCACCACCATCGACCACGAGGGCGCGCAGATGGGTCTGTTCGTCACCCTGCTGCCGCCTACGAAGCCGATGGTGGCGCGGGCGGCGGCGGCGGGCTTCTACGAAGCCGGAGGGCGGACCTATCCGAAGGTGCAGATTCTGACCATCGAACAGTTGTTCGACGGCAAACGGCCCGAAATGCCCTGGCTCGATCCCAGCGTATTCAAGAAGGCAAAGCGCGAGGCCGCCCCGAACACCCAGGGCACACTGCTTTAGAACGCCTCCCAGCCGTCCTCGTCCGGGGCGGCGGAGGGGGCGGGGGCGGCGCCGCCGCGGCCGACGCTCTTCAAGGCCGTGACGGCGGCCGAGGGGGACGGCGGGGGCGTGACCGCGACGGGCGTCGGGGTGGAACTGCGGGCGGCGGCGGGGGCGGCGGCGCCGACCTTGAAGCGGGCGACGGCGGCGTGCAGGCCGTCGGCCTCCTGGGACAGGGCGTGGCTGGCGGCGGTGGACTGTTCGACCATGGCGGCGTTCTGCTGGGTCATCTGGTCCATCTGATTGACGGCCGTATTGACCTCGGCCAGGCCGGTGGCCTGTTCGGCGGCCGAGGCGGAGATGTCGGTCACCAGGCTTTCGATCTGGGCGACATGGGCCACGATCCGGTCCAGGGCTGCGCCGGTCTCGGTCACCAGTTTGACGCCCGATCCGACCTGGGCGGTCGATTGGGTGATCAACCCCTTGATCTCCTTGGCGGCGTCGGCCGAGCGTTCGGCCAGGGCGCGCACCTCGGAGGCCACCACGGCGAAGCCGCGGCCGCTTTCGCCGGCCCGCGCCGCCTCGACCCCGGCGTTCAGGGCCAGGAGATTGGTCTGGAAGGCGATCTCGTCGATGACGCCGATGATCTGGCTGATCTGGCTGGACGAGCGTTCGATCTCGCCCATGGCGGCGACGGCGTCGCGCACCACCGAACCGCTCTTGTCGGCGTCGTCGCGGGCGGCCTGAACGGCGCCGGCGGCCTGGACCGCGCCTGAGGCGGTGGCGCGCACCGTGGCCGTGACCTGATCCAGGGCGGCGGCGGTCTCCTCCAGGCTGGCGGCCTGCTGTTCGGTGCGGCGCGACAGGTCGTCGGCGGCCTTGGCGATTTCGGCGGCGCCCGCATTGATGGCGCCCGTATTGGCGGCGATGGTGGCGATGGCCTGTTGCAGCCCGTCCACCGCCCCGTTGAAGTCGGTGCGCAGCCGTTCATAGGCGGCCGGGAAGGGATCGACGATGCGATAGGTCAGGTCGGCGCGCGCCAGGGCCTCCAGCCCATGGCCCAGGCCGGCGACGATGGCGGCCTGTTCGCGGGCGGTCGCCTCGCGCGTCGCCTCCTCGGCGCGGCGGCCCTGTTCGTCCTTCAGCCGCAGTTGTTCGGCCTGATCGGCCTCGGCCCGGACGCGGGCGGCGATCAGGGCCTGGATGTCGACCACGGCGCGGGCGATGTCGCCGATCTCGTCCTTGCGGGCGGCCTCGCCCAGTTTGACCTCGGTCCGGCCCTGGGCCAGGGCGCGCAGATCGTCGGTCAGGCGGCGGATCGGCGCCACCATGCCGCGCACCCCCGCCAGGATCAGGCCGGCGCTGATCAGCATGGCGGCGATGACGGCCGCGATCATGACGATGCGGCTGACGGCGGCCGTCGCCTCGGCGGCGGCGGCGTCGGACTGGGCCTCGGCCTCGATCTTCTCGGCGGCGGCGCCCATGGCGGTTTCCAGCACGCCGAACTGTTCCTGGAACTCGCCCATGCGCCGCTGGGCGGCGGCGGGATCGGCTTCAGCCAGATCGACCATCTGGCCCGCAGCCTGGACATAGGTGCGAAGCGGCGCCTCCACCTCCTGAAGCGCAGCCTTCAGCTCGGGATCGGTGGCCAGCTGCGTGTTTTCGGCGACGGCGGCCTCGAACGTCTCGCGGTGCTCCTTCAACCCGGCCTTCATCTCGGCGGGATCGACGCCGTTGGCCGGGTCCGACGACAGCAGCGCCCCGAAGACGTCGGAGCGCAGGGCGTCGTGCATCATGTCGGCCTGCATATGGTTGCGCAGGATCGAGGCCGAGACCGTCGCCCGGTCCAGGGCGTCGCCCAGGTCGGCGTTCATCTTCAACCCCAGGCCGGCGGTGCCGACGGAGAGGACCAGGACCGCGATCCCGGTCGCCGTCACCTTCTTGCCGATCGTCCAGTTCATCGCGCGCGCTCCCACACAATTCCGAACGGGGTTACGGGAGTTTGGGTTAACGCGCCGTTGCCGGTCCGATACGGCTTGCCCCCAATGTAATGCGAAGGTCCGTGTTCACCTTCCGAAGCTAGGCTGGAGGTTCAACATCACGGACTTCCGGCCATGCAGAATGCTAAGCCCCGCTCCCTTCTCCGCCGTCTGGCGGCCCTGGCCGGTCTGGCCGCCGTCGCGGCGCCGACCTTCGCCCTGGCCCAGGCCGAGACGGAGATCGAACCGACCTGGGCCTTCGCGGCCGAATACACCGCCGACGTCACGGGCGTCGTCTCGGGCGGGGCCGCGCGGGCGGGCCGCTATCTGGACAATCTGAGCGTCAGCCTGGACGGGGATCTGGAACGGGCCTGGGGCTGGCGCGGCGCGCGGCTGCATCTGTCGGGCCTTTACAACGGCGGGGGCGAGCCCAACGCCCTGGCCGGAACCCTGCAAGGGGTCGACAATATCGAGGTCGCCGCCCAGGGCGCACGACTGTATGAGGCCTGGATCGAACAGGACCTGGGCTGGGGAAGCCTGCTGGGCGGGCTTTATGATCTGAACAGCGAATTCTACGCCACCGAGGCCTCGGGCCTGCTGCTGGCGCCGCCGTTCGGCATCGGCTCGGAACTGGCCTCCACCGGTCCGAACGGCCCGGCCATCTTCCCCTCCACCTCCCTGGCGGCGCGGCTGCGGATCGGGGACGTCGAGACCTTTTACGCTCAAGGCGCGGTGGTGAACGCCGACGCCCGCACCATCGGCGACCGGGGCGGGGTGGCCACCACCCTGGATCACGGCGTCCTGGGCATCGTCGAGGTCGGGGGCCGCGTCAACGGGGCGGGCCGCTACGCCGTCGGCGTCTGGCGCTATGACCAGCATCAGGACGACATCCGCGACCTGACGCCCGACGGCGAACCGGCCCAGAGCCTGGCGCGCGGCGCCTACGCCCTGGCCGAGGGGCGGGTCTATGGGACGGCGAACCCGGACGGGCCCCAGGTCGATCTGTTCGGCCGGATCGGCGCCTCGGACGGGGACACCACCGATTTCGAAGGCGGCTGGCAGGCCGGCGTCCTGGTCAGCCAGGTCTGGGCGGGCCGCCCCGACAGCCAGGTCTCCTTGGGCGTCCATCAGGGCTGGCTGTCCGACAAGGGCCGCGCCAACATCGCCGACGCCGGCGACGACCCCGCCCATTACGAAGAGGGGCTGGAACTGACCTACGCCGACCGGATCGGCCGTTTCACCCTCCAGCCGGACGTCCAGCTGATCCGCTACGCCGGGGGTCTGCGCGACGCCGACACGGTGGTGGTGGTCGCGCTGCGGATCACGACCGCCCTCTATTAATCCACCACGGCGCGGGCGGGGTCGAAGCCGACCACCTCGCGGATCACGATCATGCTGCGATAGCTGCGGACCCCCTTTTCCGGGACCAGTTCGCGGATGCCGAAGGCTTCGTAATCGGCCATGGTCGGGACGGCCACGGTCAGCAGATAGTCGGTCTCGCCCGTCACGTCCCAGGCGCCCTGGACCTCGGGACTGGCCCTCATGGCCTGCTGGAAGGCGGTCATGACCTTGCGATCCTGAGTGTTCATCTCGACCAGCACATGCAGGACGATGCGCGGCTTGATCCGGGCCGGATCGACCAGGGCGACGTCGGCGACGATGACCCCTTCGGCCCGGAGGCGCCGCATCCGCCGCAGCACCGCCGATTCCGACAGGCCCACCGCCTGGGCCGTGACCCGCGCCGGCTCCTGATTGTCGCGCCGCGCCCGCGCCAGCAGCCGCCGGTCAAACTCGTCCAGGGTGACGAAATCCGTCATATCATGCTCTTTAACGCCGCTTTTCGGCGCAAGGAGGCCGGAAATCGGCGAGATACGCAAGCGGCTTTGGGCTATCTCTCGTCCCATGACCGCGCCCAGCCTGAGCCCGAGCCTGCAGTCCCCGCTGATCGCGCGGCTGATCCCCTACGCCGCCCTGTTCGCGGGGATGATGATCCTGGCGGGGGGCACATCCTTCGCCAAGAGCCTGTTTCCGGTGATCGGGGCGCAGGGGGCCACCGCCTATCGCGTCGGGATCTCGGCCCTGCTGCTGGTTCTGGTGTTCCGGCCCTGGCGGTTCGCCCTGACCCGGGCCGATCTGAAGGCCGTCGTCCTGTACGGCGCCGTCCTGGGGGCCATGAATCTGAGCTTCTACATGGCGCTGCGCACCATTCCGCTGGGCGTGGCCATCGCCATCGAATTCATCGGGCCGCTCAGCCTGGCCCTGATCCATTCGCGCCGGCCGATCCATTTCGTCTGCGTCGGTTTCGCTGTGCTGGGCCTGGGCCTGCTGCTGCCGCTGAAGGGCGGAGCGGGATCGCTGGACCCGGTCGGCGTGGCCCTGGCCGCCTTCGCCGGCCTGTGCTGGGCGCTGTACATCATCTTCGGCAAGCGGCTGACCCATTTGCATCCGGGCCAGTCGGTGGCCCTGGGCATGAGCGTGGCGGCGATGGTCGTCGTCCCCTTCGGCCTCGCCCACGCCGGGGCGGCCCTGTTCAACCCGGCCATCGTCGTCGCCGGCCTGGCGGTGGCGATCTTCTCCAGCGCCCTGCCCTATTCGCTGGAGATGGTGGCCCTGCGCGGCATTCCCAAACGCACCTTCGGCGTGGTGCTCAGCGCCGAACCCGCCATCGGCGCCCTGGCCGGCCTGATCGTCCTGCACGAACATCTGACCGGCCAGCAATGGATCGCCATCGCCGCCATCGTCATCGCCTCGGTCGGGGCCATCGCGACGACGCGGGAGACGCCGGTCGCAGGAGATCCGGTTTAACCCCCCCTTCACCCCCCGTTAACCATGATGGCGCAAACGGTTAACGCCTGTTTCTGGGGTTCGTCTTGCATAATCTCGTCGCCGCCGTCGAAGCGATCGACCCCCTGGTCGTCACCGGCAAGGTCGCGGGGGTGTCGGGCCTGCTGATCGAGTCGCGAGGCGGCCTGTCGCGGCTGGCGGTCGGGGCGCGGGCCGAGATCGGGCGGCGCGGGCTGGAGCCCCTGCCGGCCGAGGTGGTGGGGTTCCGCGACGCCAAGGCCCTGTTGATGCCGTTCGGCCCGGTCGAGGGGGTGGCGCCCGGCGCCGAGATCCGCATCGTCGACCAGGCCGCCAGCGTGCGCCCGACCACCGCCTGGCTGGGCCGCATCATCGACGCCTTCGGCAATCCCATCGACGGCCTGGGCCCCCTGCCCCAGGGGCCGGCGCCCTATCCCCTGCGCACGCCGCCGCCCCCGGCCCATTCGCGCGGCCGGGTGGGCGAGCGGCTGGACCTGGGGGTCAGGGCCATGGACGTCTTCACCACCACCTGCCGGGGCCAGCGGCTGGGCATCTTCGCGGGTTCCGGCGTGGGCAAGTCGGTGCTTTTGTCCATGCTGGCCAAACAGGCCAGCTGCGACGCGGTCGTGGTCGGCCTGATCGGCGAACGGGGCCGCGAAGTGCGCGAGTTCGTTGAAGAGACCCTGGGCGAAGAGGGGCTGAGACGCGCCGTCGTCGTGGTCGCCACCAGTGACGAGCCGGCCCTGAAACGCCGCCAGTCGGCCTATATGACCATGGCCATCGCCGAGTTCCTGCGTGATCAGGACCTGGAGGTCCTGTGCCTGATGGACAGCGTCACCCGTTTCGCCATGGCCCAGCGCGAGATCGGCCTGGCGGCGGGCGAGCCGCCGACGACCAAGGGCTATACCCCCACCGTCTTCACCGAACTGCCCAAGCTCTTGGAGCGGGCCGGGCCGGGGCCGATCCGGCCCGACGGCACGACGGCCGCGCCCATCACCGCCCTGTTCACCGTCCTGGTGGACGGGGGCGACCATGACGAGCCCATCGCCGACGCCGTGCGCGGCATTCTGGACGGCCATATCGTGATGGACCGTAAGATCGCCGAGCGCGGGCGTTTCCCCGCCATCGACGTGCTGAAATCCGTCAGCCGGACCATGCCCGCCTGCCAGACCCTGCCCGAGCGCGAGCTGAACAAGCGCGCCCGCCAGTGTCTGTCGGCCTATGGCAATATGGAGGAGCTGATCAAGATCGGCGCCTACCGCACCGGCGCCGACCCGATCGTGGACCGGGCCATCGCCCTGAACCCCGCGCTGGAAGAGTTTCTGAGCCAGGACAAGGACGACGTCACCCGTCTTTCCGATTCCTTTACCCGGCTGGAGACTATTCTGAACCAAGGCATGATCAGAGAGTGACGAAATGACCGCTTGGGCCCAATCCCTGATCCGCATCTCCAACTATGAGGTCGAAACCCTGCAAAAGCGCCTGGCCGAGGTCAGCGCACGCCGGGCCACGGCCGAGATGCGGCTGGCGGTTCTGGACGCCGAGGTCGAGGTGGAGCGCGAGCGCGCACGCCTGGACGCCGACGCCAATATGATGCTGGCCGCCTATCTGAACGGCTGGAAGGCCCGCCGCGCCGCCGCCGAAAGCGATCTGAGCGTCATCGACGCCGAAGAGGCCGGGGCCCGCGACGCCCTGACGGGCGCCTTCGAAGAGCTGAAGAAGTTCGAACACGTCGCCGAAACCACCCGGCTGAACAAGCTGATCGCCATCGCCAAGCGCGAAACCGCCGCCTTCGACGAGCTGGGCCTGCGGAAGCGTGCGGTCTGAGGACTCTCAGACCTTCCCCCGCTTGCGGGGGAAGTGTCAGCTCGTCGAGCGGAGCGAGACGGCTGACGATGGGGGAAGTCTTCTGTTGAGCAGCACGTCCCTCTCCGATCCTGGTTCGCTTCGCGAACGCCGGGCCACCTCTCCCGCAAGCGGGAGAGGGTTTGGTCTCTCTCGCCGCGCCGTGATCGCCTCGTCGCTGGCCCTGGCCGCCTGCGACCGCACCTCGGCCGAACCGACGCCGCCGAACCTTCCCGCGCTGAAGTCCGTCGCCCCCGCCCCGTTCGGCACGGCGATCAAGGCGATGCAGATCGACGACCCCGACTGGGTCGCCCTGGCCCGCGCCCAGGTCTGTCAACTCACGCCCGAGTGGGAGATGAAGATGGAATATGTCCTGGCCGACGGGCTGGACCGGCCCCGGTTCGACCGGTCGGACCGGATCGCCGCCTTCGCTGCCCGCAACGGCATGGCCCTGCACGGCCACACCCTGATCTGGTATTCGCAAGGGGCCGAGGCCTTTGCGGGCCTGTCCGGCGCGGCCTTCGACCGGGCCTTCGACGGCTATGTCGCCGCCGTGGCCGGCCGGTATCGCGGCAAGGTCCGCAGCTGGGACGTGGTCAATGAGCCGATTCTGGACGACGGCTCGGGCCTGCGCGACTGCCACTGGAGCGCCCGATACGGCCACGACGGCTATATTCTGCGCGCCTTCGAACAGGCGCGGGCGGCCGATCCGGACGCGGTGCTGTTCCTCAACGAATACAATCAGGAAAGCGTGCCGGCCAAGGGCATCCAGTTCCTGAAACTGGTCGAGCGGCTGTTGAAGGCGGGGTGTCCGCTTCAGGGGCTGGGGCTGCAGTCGCATCTTTGGATCGACATCCCCGAGGGGGCGATCAGCACCTTCATGCGCGAGGCGGCCCAGTTCGGCCTGCCGATCCATGTGTCGGAGCTGGACTGCACCTTGCGGACCGAGAACCGGCTGGACCTGCGCGGCGCAGGTCAGCGCACGGCCTTGCAGACGGCGCGGGTGCGGGAGTTGGCGGAAGCCTTTACAGCCCTGCCGGCGGCCCAGAGGTTCGCCTTCACCGTCTGGGGTCTGCGCGACACCGACAGCTGGTATCGTCAGGGCGACAAGGACGACGGGCGCGACCGGCCCCTGCCCTTCGACGGCGCGGGACGACCGGGGCCGATGGCGGCGGCCCTGGCCCAAGGGTTCGCTTAAAGTCGGGGGAAAAGACCGGCTTCGGGCGGTCGGCCGGGAGACCGCCCGAAGTCGGATCAGGGTCTCAGGACTTCTTCTTGGCCGTTTGAGCCGGGGTCTCGGCGCGCTGATGACGGCTGTGGCGGGCCGGACGCTGCGGACGGGCGGCCGAGGTCGTCGAATGGGCGGTCGAGGCGGTCGCGGCCGGGGCGCGGCCAGCGGCGGCGGCCGAAGCGGGGGCCGAGGCGGGGACGGTTCCGGCGAAGGCGGCGCCGCTGCTCAGGGCGACGACGGCCAGGGCGCCCAGGACGGCGGAGGTGCGGAAGGATTTCATCTGAAGTCTCTCTGTGTTGAGAACGTCCGTTCGTTTCGGACGACCCGTTTCTCGACGCCGGCTCCGGCGGGCGATGGGCGGTTCGGTGTCGGCCCGTGTCGGCGGGGCGGAGATTTGTGTCCGACTGTGTCGGCCGCCTTTTCGCCATCAGCCGGGCGGACAGAGACGACCGACCCGCCACGCTGAACCCGCCCCATGACCGCCGCCCCGCCCGTGCTTCTGGTCGTCGACGACGACCGCGATATCCGCACCCTTCTGGCCGATCATCTGGAGCAGCACGGCTTTCGCACCTTAAAGGCGGCCGACGGCCGGGCGGCCAAGGCGGCGCTGGAGGCCGGGCCGGTCGATCTGGTGGTGCTGGACCTCAATCTGCCGGACGAGGACGGCCTTAGCCTGTGCCGCGCCATCCGGGCGACGTCGCGGACCCCGGTCATCATGCTGACGGCGCGGGGCGATCCGATCGACCGGATCGTGGGGCTGGAGATGGGGGCCGACGACTATATGGCCAAGCCGTTCGAGCCGCGCGAGCTGGTGGCCCGCATCCGCACCGTCCTGCGCCGCGCCCGCCCGGAGGCCGAGCCGGTCCAGGGGCGCTGCGCCCAGTTCGCCGGCTGGTCCCTGGACGTCGCCGCCCGCAGCCTGACGGCGCCGGACGGGCGGGTGGCGCCCTTGTCCGGGGCGGATTTCGACCTGCTGCACGCCCTGGTCCGAAATGGCGGGCGGCCCCTGTCGCGCGAGCGCATCCGCGCCCTGTCCACCGTCGCCGACGCCGACGACCGGGCGGTCGATCTGAGGGTCAGCCGCCTGCGCCAGAAGCTGGGCGACGACGCCAAGAACCCGGTCCTGATCCGCACGGTGCGCAGCCTGGGCTATATGTTGTCGGGCCCGGTGACGTGGCGCGCCTAGGCCGGGGCTCGAAGCGGGGGCTGGGCGGCGCCGTCGACGGATCGACGGTCCGGCTGTTCGCCCTGGTCCTGGTCGGGGCCCTGGCGGCGGCGGCGGTGACCTTTCTGGCGCTTCAGCTGGGCCGCCATCACTGGCTGAAACAGGCCCATGACTTCACCACGGCCGAGCGGATCGGCGACCTGGCCCAGGCCGACGACGATCCGGCCGCCGCCGTGGCCGTGGCCCTGACCCCGGCCGACGGACAGCGGCGCGGGCCGCCCGACCCCGCCCTGACCCAGGCGGTGGCCCAGGCCCTGGCCCGACGCGGCGTGACCGGGGTCAAGGTGCGGGCCTATGAGGCGGCCAAGGCCGCCTGCGGCGCCCCGGCGGACGCGGCCCTGCGCTGTCGCATCCTGACCCTGGACCCCCAGGACGGGACGGCCGTGGCCCCGGTGGCGGTCAGCCTGCCGCCCGCCCCGCGCCCGTGGAATCTGGGGCGGGACAGCGCCCTGCTGCTGGCCGTGGGTCTGGCGACTGTGGCGGCGACGGCCTGGCTGGCGTCACGCCGGGCGGCGGCGCCCCTGGCGCGGCTGTCGGCCGGGGCCGAGGCCCTGGGCCGCGACCTGGACGGCCCGCCCCTGGCGGTGGAGGGGACGCGCGAGGTGCGCCAGGCGGCCCTGGCGCTGAACGCCATGCAGACCCGGCTTCAGGCCCTGATCGCCGAGCGGGCCCGCGTCCTGGCCGCCGTGGCCCACGATCTTCAGACGCCCCTGACCCGGCTGAGGCTGCGGGTCGAAAAGGTGGCGGACGAGACCCTGCGCGCTCAGCTGATTGCGGATCTGGCGGCCATGCAGCATCTGGTCCGCGAGGGGCTGGACCTGGCGCGGCTGGAGACCCGGATCGAGCCGGTCGTCCCGGTCGATCTGGACGCCCTGCTGTCGGCCCTGTGCGAGGATGCGGCCGAGGCGGGACAGCCGGTCGTCTTCGTTAAGGGCTGCGGGGCGGTGCGGCCGACCCGGCCCCTGGCTCTGAGGCGGTGCCTGACCAATCTGATCGACAACGCCGTGCGCCACGGCGGCGATGCGGCGGTCCGGGCCGAGGTCGAGGGCGAGACGGTGCGTCTGATCGTCCGCGACCACGGGCCGGGCGTTCCCGAAGACCGGCTGGAGGCCCTGTTCGAGCCCTTCTACCGGCTGGACCCGTCGCGGTCGCGCGACAGCGGCGGCTCGGGCCTGGGCCTGACCATCGCCCGCCGCATGGCCGAGATCGCCGGCGGCCGCCTGACCCTGGCCAATGCGGCGGACGGGGGAATGGAGGCGACGGTGACCTTCGCGCCGGACGAAGAACGGGGCTGATCGACAGGTGTCGGCCAACCCTTGAGTTCCCATATTGGAAACTTCTCCTTGTTTCCAGATTGGAAACATGCGATACGAACCCATGAACGTGATCGCGAAATCAGCCCTGGTGAAGTTCTGGGAGGCCCAGCCGAAGGGCAAGCCCCAGGATACGGCGAAGGCGGCGATGATCGAGTGGCACACTGCCGCCTCGGATGCCGACTGGAACAACTTCGCAGAGCTGAAGGCCACCTTCAGCAGCGCCGACTATGTGGTGGACGGCAAGATCGTCTTCGACGTGGGCGGCAACAAATACCGGATCGTCGGTCTGGTGGGGTTTCGGGCCAAGAGGATTTTCATCCTCTTCGTCGGGACTCACGCTGAATACGACAAGATCGATGTGGCGAAACTATAGGATTGGAGAGAGCGACGATGACGATGGACATAAGCACGATCCGCACCCTGGCTGACGAGGCCGAATACCAAGCGGCGCTGAAGGCGGTGCGGCCCTATTTCGAGAACGAACCTGCTGAAGGCTCCGAGGCGGCCGCCCATTACGACGCCCTGGTCCTGCTGATCGAGGACTATGAGCGCCGGCACTATCCAATCCCACGGGCCGAGCCGGTCGATGTGCTGAAGTTCGTCATGCAGGCGAACAACTATACGCAGTCAGATCTGACCGAGATCCTCGGCTCCAAGGCGCGCGCCTCCGAGCTGCTGAACGGCAAGCGGGAGATCAACCTCGATCAAATCCGAAAGATCAGCCGGGCTTGGCGGATTCCGGCCGGATCGCTTGTCGGCGACTTAGCCGCCTAACACGGTCAAGGGCGCCCATGTCCTCCACGCCAGGAACACAACTAGAAGCGACATCGGTCCTGCTCACCACCAGATCGCCCAGCTGCATCCGAACGCCCGGTTCGCAGCCTCTAAAGGCTTAAAGCCCTTTTCAGGAGACGCCCGTGCCCCTTTTCCTTCGCCTTCGTCGCGGCCGTCTCGCGGCCTCCGTCCTGGCCCTGGCTCTGGCCCCCGTCCTGGCGGCGGGCCCCCTCGCAGCCCAGGATCGGGCGCCGGACGTGGCCCGAATGGACCAGATCGTCCGGGCCTCCAGCGAGGCCGACGCCTTTTCCGGCGCCGTCCTGGTCGCGCGCGACGGGGAGATCCTGCTGGACCGGGGCTATGGTCTGGCGAACCGGGAATGGGGCGTCCCCAATGACGGCGACGTCAAATTCCGCCTGGGCTCGCTGAGCAAACAGTTCACGGCCGTCGCCGTCCTGCTGTTGAGCGAACAGGGCAAGGTCGATCTGGACGCCCCGATCAAGACCTGGCTGCCCGACGCCCCGGCCGCCTGGGACGCCGTCACCCCGCGCCGGCTTTTGAGCCACACCGCCGGCCTGCCCAACTTCACCACCTTTGCCGACTATGAGGCGCTGAAGACCCGGCCGGCCACGACGGCCCAGCTGATCGCCCGGTTCAGCGGGCGGCCCCTGGACTTCGCGCCGGGCGAAGGCTTCGCCTATTCCAACTCGGGCTATATCCTGCTGAGCGCGGTGATCGAAGCGGCCAGCGGTCAGACCTACGCCGACTTCATTCAACAGGCGCTGTTCACCCCGCTCGGCATGGCCGACAGCGGCTATGACCGGCACGACCGCATCCTGCCTCGACGCGCCTCGGGCTATACGAAGGAGGCGTCCGGCGTGGTCCACGCCGACTATGTGGACATGAGCATCCCCCTGGGCGCGGGCGCCCTGTACTCGACCACCCACGACCTCTTGAAATGGGAACAGGCCCTGTTCGGGGGCCGGGTCCTGAAGCCCCAGTCCCTGGCCGCCCTGACCACCCCGGTCAGGAACGGCTACGCCCTGGGTTTGGCCGCGACGCCGGACCGGAAGCTGGTCTGGCACAATGGGGCGATCGAGGGGTTCAACACCTATATGGCCTATGCGCCGGACGACCGGATCGCCGTCATCGTCCTGGCCAATCTGAACGGCCAGGCGCCCGACAAGCTGGGGCCGGACCTGATGACCCTGGCGCGCGGCGGGACCGTGACCCTGGCCTCGGAACGCCGCGTCGTGACCCTGCCGGCCGAGGCCCTGGCCGCCTATGTCGGGGTCTATTCCCTGTCGCCGACCTTCGCCCTGACGATCACCGCCGCAGAGGGCGGGCTGAAGGTCCAGGCCACCGGCCAGCCCGCCTTCGAGCTGAAGGCGCAAGGGGACGACGCCTTCTTCCTGACCGAGGTGGACGCCCAGATCACCTTCACCCGCGACGCCGAAGGCCGGGTCGACGGCCTGGTCCTGCACCAGGGCGGCCGCGACATGCCGGCGAAGCGGCAGTAGGCGCAAATAGAAAACGCCCGCCGGAGGGACCGGCGGGCGTTTTCAGGATCAGCACGGAGCGGCCGTTCAGGCGGCGACGCTGTTTCCGGCCTCGGCCGGGTCGCGCAGGACGTAGCCGCGGCCCCAGACGGTTTCGATATAGTGTTTGCCGTCGGCGGCGGTGGCCAGCTTCTTGCGCAGCTTGCAGATGAAGACGTCGATGATCTTCAGCTCGGGCTCGTCCATGCCGCCGTACAGGTGGTTCAGGAACATTTCCTTGGTCAGGGTCGTGCCCTTGCGGAGCGAGAGCAGCTCCAGCATCTGATATTCCTTGCCGGTCAGGTGGACGCGGTGACCGTTCACCTCCACCGTCTTGGCGTCCAGGTTCACGGCGATCTCGCCGGTGTGGATGATGGCCTGGGCGTGGCCCTTGGAGCGACGGACCACGGCGTGGGTGCGCGCGATCAGCTCGTCCTTGTGGAAGGGCTTGGTCAGATAGTCGTCGGCGCCGCCGCCGAAGGTCTTGACCTTGGTTTCGATCTCATGGGTGCCCGACAGGATCATGACCGGGGTGTTGATCTTGCCGACGCGCAGCTGACGCAGCACCTCAAGGCCGCTCATGTCCGGCAGGTTCAGGTCAAGCAGAATGAGGTCGTAGTCATAGATCTTGCCCAGATCGATGCCTTCTTCGCCCAGGTCGGTCGTATAGACATTGAAGCCTTCCGACTTCAGCATCAGCTCGATGCTCTGGGCGGTGGCGTGATCGTCTTCAATCAACAGGACGCGCATTCGTGCCCCTCCAGGCAAAAGCTTTGCGGTAATCACCCTGGCGCACGACCGGGTAACCTTGTTCGCAGGTTAAGACCCGAAAACCTTAAGAAGGGTTAACGGCGAGCTATGAGTCGTTCCTAAGCTGATTTGCGAATCGGCGTCGAGAGTCCCGAGTCAATGATTCGAAAATAATTAACCATGATGCGGACCGGACTCAGCCTGCGGCTCCCCGCGCAGAGCCGGTCGGAACGCGGATCCGCCCTGACGCAACCTCAAGTCCGATCCGGCGCCACGTCCGATTCTGACGCGGAGTAGGACGATATTCCTATCGTGACGCCGCGCCCGCCTAGGATGGGGCGTCGAGGTTCGTGAACGGGAGTGAGGCATGGTTGAGGCATACAGGGCGCCGGTTCGGGAGGCGGACCGGTGCAAGGCGGGGCTGGCCCTGCATCTGGTGGCGGCGCGGACCGGGGCCAGCCCGGACCGGATGACGGCCGGTCGGCGGATCGATCCGCTCAACGCCCGGTCGCGCTGGCTGGCCATGTATCTGGCCCACATCGCCTTCGGCTGGACGCTGGAGCGGGTCGGCCACGTCTTCGGGGTCAACCGCAGCACGGTGGGGGCGGCCTGCCGCTGGGTGGAGGACGAGCGCGACCGCCGGGCTGTGGACGAACTGCTGTCGCAGTTGGAGGCCTGTCTGACCACGGTCTACAGCGCGCCCCGCTGGGAGGCCGTGCAATGAGCCGGACGGTGGAGCGGGCGCGCTGTCTTCTGGCCCGGCCCGGCGCCTGGCTGGGCGCCGAACAGGGGGTCTATGCGCTGCGTCTGGGGCCGGACCGGCGGGGACGGATCAGCCTGACCCTGAGCGAGCCGGAGTTCCGCGCCCTGATCGAACGGCCGGGCCTGAGGCGGCGGCCGCAGGGCGGATGGACCGCGCGCGTCGGGGGCGAGGCGGCCCCCGGCAAGGCCGAAACCCCGCCGCCCGGCCGCCCCGGCTTCATCGCGGGCGAACGCGAGTTGATCGGAGCGGACGGGCGGATGGTCCGCCACGCCGCCAATCTGGGCGAAAGCCCGATCGCCTGGCTGGCGCGACGCAAGGATGCGGCCGGCCGCCCCTGGCTGAGCCCCGCCGAGGTCGCCGCCGGCGAACGGCTGAGGCGGGAGGTCGAACAGGCCGGCGCCGGCCCGGCCCTGACCATGGGCTGGGACGCCCTGCCCCGCGCCGGGTCGGGCGGAACGATGCGGGTCGAACCCGGCGACCGCGCCCTGTCGGCCGGACGACGGGTGGAGGCGGCCCTGTCCGCCGTCGGCCCGCGCCTGAGGCCGATGCTGACGCGGATCTGCATCCACGGCGACAGTCTGAAACTGGCCGAGACCGGCCTGGGCCTGCGCCGCCGCCAGGGCAAGACGGTGCTGAAACAGGCGCTGGCCGCCCTGGCCGATCACTACGGGATCGGCTGAGGTCAGAGGTATTTCATCCAGGGCCGGTCGCTGGCGCGCTTGATCCGGGCGAACCAGCGGCAGGCGAACCAGCAGGGGACGGCGACCACGGCGGCCAGGGCCAACAGGGCGGCGACGCCCGGCACGCTGAAGCCCTGGCCCTGATTGGGACCGAACAGGGCCCGGGCCGTCAGATTCAGCAGATGCAGGCCGTAGAGGTGGATCAGATAGAAGAACAGCGGCGCCCCCCCGAAGACCGCCAACAGACCGATCAGACGGTCCGAGGCCCGCTCCAGTCCCGCCAGGATCAGGGCCCCCAGGCCCAGGGTCAGCAGCAGAAAGTCGGCCGAGGGCGGATATTTGGTGACGTTCAGCACGCTCATCGCCGTCCGCAGCGGCGTGTCCTGCACGCTCCAGGGCGTCGGGTCGCCGTACAGATTGATCGACCTGAGCAGGGCGAACAGGGCCAGGGCGCCCAGGCCGGTGACGACCAGACGCCGGAGCCGCGCCCCCTGGGGCCCGACGAACCACGGCCCGATCGCATAGCCCAGGGCCGCCACCCCGATCCACGGCAGCAGGGGATAGGAGGTGCGAACCTGTCCGCCCCAGGGCAGGTCCATCAGGCTGCGGTCGTGCAGCACGGCCCACAGCACATGGGCCGGACCTTCGGCGAAGGCGATCGGGTCCAAGAGATTGTGGCCCAGGGCCAGGACCAGGCCGACGGCGATCAGCCAGGCGCGCGGTAGATGAGCCAGGCCCGCCAGGGCGATCATCGACAGCCCGATGACCCAGATCACCTGGAGATAGAGGATCGGCGGCGTCAGGGAGAAGCCCCAGGCGAAGTTGACCAGGGTCAGCTCCAGCACCACCAGGAACAGGCCCCGCTTCAGCAGAAAGGCCGAGGCCGCCCCGGCGGCGGACCCTCCGCTGACCTCGGCTGTCTTGTTTCCGTAGAGCCAGGCGCCCAGGCCCGTCAAAGCGACGAAGATCGGGGCGCACAGATGGGCCGACAGACGGGTGAAGAACAGGGCCGGATCGGTCGCCTCGACATTCATCGGGTCCGGGACCTGAGCGTGGAAATAGAAGAACTCGCGCGTGTGATCGACCAGCATCAGCAGGATGACCAGACCGCGCAGGGCGTCGATCGAACGAATGCGCGCGGCCGGGCGGACGGCCGGAACGGCGAGGGCGGAAACGGGAAGGGCGGCGGTTGACAGCATGAGGCGCGAACGGATAGCCGCTATAGTATAACGTTTCAACGGAGTTCGTCCTTGCCCCTCCTTTCGAGCTGCGCCGGCCTGTGTCTTATTGCCGCCGCAACCGCCCCGACCCCAGTCCTGGTCCCCGTTGATGCGGCTCAGGCCGAGCCCCACGCCCTGGGCGAGATCGTGGTCCTGGGCCGCCGGGGTTCGCCGCACGACCATACGCTGGGCGTCGGGGCGATCACGGAGCGGATGTCGCCGTCCAGCCGTTCCATCGAAAGCGACCTGCTGCGCGCCGTGGGCGCCACCCGCCTGTCCGACGCCCTGGAGCTGGTCAGCGGGATCAGCCAGCAGAACAATCGCGGCGGGGTGATGGACAATTTCGCCATCCGCGGCTTCCTGGGCACGCCCGACGGCGGGGCGGAATATTATGTGGACGGCTTCCTGGCGAACCGGGGCATGGCGCCGCCGCGCGACCCGGCCACGGCCGAGCGGATCGAGGTGCTGAAGGGGCCGGCCGGCGCCCTGTTCGGGGACATCGACCCGGCCGGCCGGATCAACATCGTCTCCAAGACCCCGCGTTTCACACCCGACGCCGTCTTCACCGGCACGGTCGGCTCCTTCGGCCTGAGGCGGGGGGAGTTGGACGTGACCGGCCCGATCTCCCAGACCCTGGCTGGGCGGCTGGTCCTGGCCGGCGAGACCAGCAACGGTTGGCGCGACCATGTCGGCCTGGACCGGACGGCGGTCGCCCCCTCCCTGACCTGGCGGCCCAATGAGGATCTGCGCCTAACCTATGTGGGCGAGCTCACCGTCTTTTCGACCCTGTTCGACCGGGGCATGCCCGCGATCAACGGCGACGCCCTGGCCCTGCCGGAATCCAACTACTACGGCGAGCCCGGCGACGGCCGGACCCGGTTCCGCAACGCGCGGCACCAGATCACCGGCGAATACCGCCTCAACGACGGCTGGAGCCTGAACGGAGGGGTCGCCTGGCGGGGCGGCTCGCTGAAGGGCCTGTCCAGCGACCAGTCCCGCCTGGTCGGCGATGCGCTGTGGCGCCAGCGCCGGGGCCGGGACTTCTCGGTCGAGGACCTGTCGGCGCGGCTGGAGCTGAACGGGGAGGTCCAGACCGGCCTGGGCGTCCACACCCTGGGCCTCGGCGTGAAGGCCTATCGGCTGACCTATGGCGAGAAATGGCTGCGCATCAATCCGACGGCGGCCAATCCCTATCCGATCTCGGTCTTCAACCCCGTCTATGGGGCGGTCGTCCCGCCGACGCCCCTGCCCTTCACCGACAATCTGGAGACGCGGGACGTCGTCACCCTGTACGCCCAGGACCTGTGGGAGGTGAACGACCGCCTCAGCTTGGTCGCGGGCCTTCGCTGGGACGACTACAGCCAGACCATCCGCAACAACCGCACCGGCGCCGTGGGCGAGACCAAGGACAGCCCGGTCGATTACCGGTTCGCCGCCCGTTATCGCCTGACCGACGGCCTGACCGCCCACGCCAGCTATGGCCGGTCCTTCGTGCTGAACTCGGGCACGGGGCGGACCGGCTCCGGCTTCGCCCCGGAAGAGGGCAAGGGCTATGAGATCGGCCTGTCCGGCGCCTGGCAGGGGATCGACCTGGCGGCCACCCTGTTCGATATCGAAAAGGCGAACATACTGACCACCGATCCCGTCGACCCCAACTATCTGGCGCCGGTAGGCAAGCTGACCTCGCGGGGAATCGAGCTGGACGGGTCGGTCCGGCTGGGCGAGGCGTGGCAGGTGGTGGCCAACTACGGCTGGACCGACGCCAAGGCCGACGACGACGCCTTCCCCACCGACCGGGTGCTGAACGTGCCCGAACATTCGGGCTCCCTGTTCGTGGTCGGCCGTTTCCCCACCCCGCACGGCACGGACTGGTCGATGACGGCGGGCGCCGCCTATGTCGGCGACCGGGCCGGCGGCCTTGCGCTCGGCGCGCCCGAACTGCCGGCCTATTGGAAGGCCAAGGCGGCGGTGGACTATGGCCTGACGCCCCAGGTCACGGCGCGGGTCGAGGTCGATAATCTGCTCGACGAACGCTACGCCGCCAGCTCCTACAGCGCCCTGTGGATCTTCCCCGGCGCGCCGCGCAGCGTGCGGGCCTCGCTGCGGATCGCCCTTTGACCTGCGCCTTGCCGCATCGAACGGTTGGCGCGCGAGCGGCGGTCCGATAACACCGGACAGGGATGGGGAGACCGAGATGGGCCTTGGGCGGCGGATCAGAGCATGGCTGGGCGCCAAAGGCGACGTCCAGGGCGGCGCAAGGCGCTCAGCCAAGGCGCGGCGGATCCGGACCCTGCCCGACCGGCGGGTGATGGCCGAAAGCTACGTGCCCGCCCTGTCGGCCCTGGGCGGGCGCATCCTGTGGGTCGGGTGCCGGGAATATACGCTGGACGACTACGCCGCCCTGGAGGCGGGCGGGGGCGAGGTCTGGACCACCGACATCGACCCCGGCGCCGCTCGCTGGGGCCGGGCGGGCCGCCACCGGACCGGAGACGTCTGTCAGGCCGACGCCCTGTTCGCCGACCTGACCTTCGATACGGTGGTGTGCAACGGGGTGCTGGGCTACGGCGTGGATCATCCCGAACAGCAGCGTCAGGCCCTGGCGGCCCTGGCGGCGGTGCTGCGGCCCGGCGGGCGGCTGCTGCTGGGATGGAACACCGACAAGGTCGAGGATCCGCTGGGGGCGGGCCTGATCGACCAGGCGTTCGAACCGGCGCCCCTGGGCGATCGGCCGCCCCGCGTGACCTTCGAGGCGGTCACCCACGTCTATGACAGTCTGATCCGAAAGGGCTGAGCGGCCCCTCCCCTCAAGCCCGGCCGAGCGGCGGCAGGCCCAGACGCGGCAGGCTGAAGCGCGGGCGCGGCGGCGCCTCCGCCCGCCGTCGGCGCGCCTGTTCGGTCCAGGCTTCGCGCAGCCGATCCAGCTGGGCCGCCCGCGCCTCGGGGGCGTGGACCTCGGCCACGAAGGTTTGGCCGGACCGGGCCAGGGCCAGCCGTGTCTCCGGCTCCGTGATCAGCCGCTCCAGGGCGGCGGCGAGGGGGTCGGGTCCGTCCACCTCGACATAGAGGGCGTGGTCGCCGCTGGCTTCGCGCAGACCCCCGCGACCGGAGGAGACCAGGGCGCAGCCGGCGGCGTGGGCCTCCAGAGCGGTCAGGCCCAGGGCCTCGCGCACCCGCGACGGGGTCGCCGCGATCGCCGCCCGCCGCGTGACCGCCCGCACCGCCTCCAGCGGGGCCGACTTCAGGATTTCGACCCGGTCGCCGAACCGGTCCAGCAGGCCCAGATAGGGATCGGCCCAGGCCTGGTGCCGCTCCCAGTCGCCCAGAACCAGGGCCCCGCGCCAGTCGGGATGGGCGTCCAGGGCGCGGGCCAGGGCGATGCAGAACAGGTCCAGCCCCTTGTCCGCCATGGCCCGGCCGCAGAACAGGATCAGCTTCTCCTTGTCGGCGGGATCGGCGCGCCAGGCCTCGACCGCAATGGGGTTGCACACCACGCTGACCCGGTCGGCCAGGGCCGGATAGTCGGCTGCGAACTCCTGCCCCGCCGCCTCGCTGACGAAGACCAGCCGGTCGAACCGCGCCAGCCGACGTCCGTAGCGCCAGGCGTCCAGCGGATGGCGGGGCGGCTTGATCCGGGTGTGGCGGTAAAGGACGTAGGTCGCCGGCGGCCCCTCGGCGGCCAGGTCCGAGGCCGACTTCAGCTGCTGGTGATATTCGACCACATCCGGCTGGAGGGTCTCCAACAGGGCCTTGATCCGCCGGTTTCGCGCCCGCCCGCCCAGGCCGGGAGGCACCGTCAGAAGCCGGGGATCGGAGGCGGTCGCCTGGTCCGCGTCGCAGATCAGGGTCACGGCCGACTGGGACCGGGCGTGGGCCGCCAGGGTCCGCACCACCGTCTCCATCGAATTGGCCCGGTCGGGGCGGAAGCCGCAACCGCGCGGCAGGACGACGGCGACACGCATGGTCAACTCTGAGACGCGGAGGGCGGAGAAAAGAGGGCCGGATGGACGTCCACGCCGGTCCGGCGCGAACCGTTCAGCCCCAGGGCGCGGCGCAGCTTGTACTGCGTCTTCAGCCAGGGCTCGGCGCGGTCGCGGCGCACCGACTTGAGGTCGAGGAAACTGACGCCGCCCGCGCCCGACAGGGTGTGCAGCCCGTCGGAAAAGCCCGCCGCCAGATCGCCCGGTTCGAACCGCCGCACCACCGTGGCGGCGAAGTTCTGGGGCGTCAGGACGTCGATCCGCAAGAGGTTGACCGCCGCCCCATAGGCGGGGGCGCAGTCCTGGACCGGCAGATGCAGGGCGCCGTCATGGACGAAGGCCGAGCCGCCCGGCCGCGAGGTCTGAAAGCCGCTCATCACCGGGCGACCGGCGTGAGGCGTCCAGGGCCCGGTCAGCCGCTCGGCCCAGGCCAGATGCAGTTCGCGCATGGCCCGGTCGTCCGGTCCCGGCAGGGCGTGGAACATCCACCATCGGCCGTCGTGGCGCACCACCGTCGCATCAATGGCCGGCGACGCGCCCAGCCGCGCCACCGCCTCCCAGTCGTCGGGAAAACGCCGGCAGCGATAAAGGATCAGGCCGCCGCTCTTATAGGCTTCGGGCAGCATATAGAGCTCGCCCCCGTCCTCGATCAGGGTCGGATAGGACAGGTGCCAGGGCTCGGCCAAGGCCACCCCCTGCCCCACCAGCCGGTCGTCGGCGTCATATTGGCAGTAGTGGATGTCGCCCCGCCGGACCCGATAGTCGAAGGCCTCGACAAAGACCGTCAGAACCCCGTCGCGTTCCAGGCCGAAGGGGTCGGCGTAAAAGGCGTGGGGGCCGCGGTCGGGCAGCCAGACGATCTCGTCGGGGCGAGGGGGTCGATCCATGACCTCGGTCAGGGGACGCCTCAGATATCCGGACCGCCAGATGTCGAACATTCGGAGTTGAAATCCTGGCCCGACGCGCGACGGCCGATGGGGAAGAGGGTGACCGACCAGCCGGCCGGACTTGATTGCAAGCCGGGCCATGACGCCGTTAAGCCGCGCCTGTGTCAACTAAGCGACATTACTCTAAAAGCGTAGCGCACTATGACCTTAGCAAGCGTCAGGCCGTCGCGAGGGCCGCCTCGCGGATGCGGCCGACCATGCTGTTCAGGCCGTTGGCGCGCTGGCGGGTCAGGGCCGAGGGCAGGCCCAGCCGGTCCAGGGCGGCCTTGGCGTCGAAGGCCAGGATCTCGGCCGGGGTCCGGCCCGAATAGAGTTTCAGCAGAAGGGCGATATTGCCCTTGGACAGGGCGCTGTCGCTGTCGGCGTCGAACCACAGCCGCCCCTCGGCCGGATGGACCGCCAGCCAGACCTGGGCGGCGCAGCCCGGCACCTTGTTGGCCTCCACCCGATCGGCCGCGTCCAGGGGCGCCAGCCCCTTGCCCAGTTCGATGACGTATTCGATCCGCTGCTCCCAGTCGCCCAGGAGGTCGAAATCCTCGGCGAGGTCGGCCAGGGTCTGGTCCAGGCTGTCGGCGGGCGGCGTGCGATCGGTCATGGCCGCCAGATAGGCCGCCCGGCCGTTAACGACAACCGGCCGGTTTGTCCCCCGAAATTCATGGTGAACGCGCGGTTGCAGATCGCCTGACACGGGAGGGGCCTCGCGCCGACTCGGCGCGGCGTTTAGTCTGGGGACGACCCATGATGGCGACGGCGCTTGCATAATCACCCTCCACAACCCGGGCTGGCGGTCCCGACCGCAGCGGCGTCGGCGGCTCAGCCGTCGGCGGCGCCGGTCGCCCTGTGGCATGCGGGCTGGGCGGCGGCGGTCGCCCTGACGGCCCTGGCGGCCCAGAGCTTCGCCCGGCTGGAGCCCACGGTCCTGGCGGCCCTGCTGCTGACGGCCGCGCCGGGCGTGGCGGGCGTGGCCCTGATGGTGCGCGACACGGCGGGTCTGAGGTTCAGCCTGATGGGCGGCTGGCTTCTGGCGACCGTGGCGGCGGCGGGCCTGACCGGCGGGGCCACCGGGGCGACGCCGGGGCTTCTGCTGCTGCCCCTGGCGGCCGGGCTGGTGCTTGACGATCCCAGGATCGGCGAAGACCGGCTGATCCGGCTGGGCACGGCGGGCCTGGCCCTGCCGCTGATCTCGGGCCTGATCTCGACCCTGCTGATCGGATCGACCGCCCAGCCGCCGGTCCTGGCGGCGGCGTCGGGCCTGTTGGCGGTTCTGGCCCTGGCCGGGGCGGCCCGTCTGTCGAGCAACCGCCGCATGGCCCGTCTGACTCGCGCCGAACAGGACGGCGCCCTGGTCCAGGCCGTGCTGAACGCCCAGCCGGGCCTGACCCTGCTGCTGGAGCCGACCGGCCGCGCCCTGGCCGCCTGGGGCGCGCCCCCGCCGTCCGTCTCGGTCCCGGCCCTGATGGACCAGGGGCTGATCGCCGCCGTCCACGCCCCCGACCGCCCCGGCGTCGCCGGCGCCCTGCAACGCGCCGCCCAGGGCCAGCCGGCCGAGGTGATGTTCAGCCCCCGGATCGCCCTGGACCGACGGGTGGTGCTGATCCTGCGCCGGTACGACGGCGAGACGGGGGCGGTGGCGGGGGCGCCGCGCCTGATCGCCCAGGCCTTCGACGGCACGGCCCAGTTCGCCCGCGAGCTGGGGCTGGAAAGCGCCCGGGTCGAGGCCGAGGCACAGAGCGCGGGCAAGACCCGCTTCCTGGCCAATATGAGCCATGAGCTGCGCACCCCGCTGAACGCCGTGATCGGCTTCGCCGACATCATGCGCCAGCGCCTGTTCGGCCCCCTGCCCGACCGATACGCCGACTATGCCGAGTCCATCCATCAGGCGGGCGGCCATCTGCTGGACCTGATCAACGACGTTCTGGACCTGTCCAAGATCGAGGCCGAGCGGTATGAACTGGCCCTGGACCGGTTCGACGCCCGCGATCCCGTTTCGGCCGCCGTGGCCCTGATCCGGCCCCAGGCCGACGAAAAAGGCGTGCATCTGGCCCCCGTCCTGCCGCCCCATCCGCTGGAGGTCGAGGCCGACGCCCGCGCCCTGAAGCAGATGGCGCTGAACCTCTTGTCCAATGCGGTGAAGTTCACCCCGGCGGGCGGGTCGGTGACCCTGACGCTGGACGGGATCGGCCCCTATCTGGAGCTGGTGGTGTCCGACACCGGCGTGGGGATCGCGCCCGAGGATCTGCAAAGGCTGGGCCGGCCGTTCGAACAGGCCGGCGGCGCCGATCAGAAGGCGCAAGGGACGGGGCTGGGCCTGTCGCTGGTCCGGTCGCTGGCGGAACTGCACGGCGGGCGCCTGACGATCGACAGCACCCTGGGCGAAGGGGTGGCGGCCATGGTGCGCCTGCCGGTCGCGACCCTGTCGACGCCTGCCGAGGACGCGGGACCGCAGGACGAGGCGTGAGCCGGGCGGACGTCCAGGTCAGGCTCTAAGTCTGGCCCATGGCCAGAAAGGCGCGGCCGGCGGCGAAGTCGCCCGCCTCGAAGACCGTGCGCGCCACGCTGCCGTCGCGGAAGACGAACTCCACCGTAAAGACCTCGCGCGGATCGAGGCCGGACAGGGCGTCGGCCGCCGCCAGGGGGAAGCGCCAGGCCTGACCCGCCGTGCGCCCCTGGACCAGCAGGCCGGGATCGGCCGTCGTCACGCCCGAGGCCCAGAAGACCCGGCGCTGGGCCGCAGGCGGCAGTTCGCGCGCCAGCCAGGGCCGGGGCGCCACCGTCGTGTCGCGCATGACCAGCCGCACCCCGGTCGGTCGCGACCGCCCCTGCCAGGAGACCACCGCCGTCAATTGATCCGCCCGGTCCATCGCCCCGACCAGGCCGAACCGCACCGGCGAGCCGCCGACGGCGGTTCCCTGCATCAGCCGCCAGGTCGGGCGGCTGTAGGCGGCGCGGTCGGCGCTCCATGCGGCCCGGTCGCCGGGAAAGGTCATCCGCGCCGTGCGCGACCAGCCGGCGAAGGCGGCCTTCACCCGACCGCTGACCGTCTTCATGTCGGCGGAATCGCAGGCGGCGGCGGCGGCGCGGGCGCGGGCGCGGGCGGCGGCCTCTGACAGTCGCCGCGGATCGGCGCCGGCCCGCAGGGCCGCGCCCCGCGCCTGCCAGGTCGAGGCGCTCAGGGCCGCCGTCAGCTGGGGCTGAAACAGGCCGCACCGCTCATTGGCGGCCAGGACGAAGCTGCGCTCATAGAAGCGGTCGGCCGCCCCCGAGGCGGCCTGGGCCGCGACCGGATCGCCCGCGATCACCACCGCCCCGACCACGGCCGCGCCGATCAGGGCCGCGCCGATAGGGACTTGGGTTCGCCGGGGATAAGGCCGTAAGATCATGGGCCGAGCCTAGCGGCCGGGCCTTTGAGTCTGGTTTCCTTACAGGGTTAGCGAATTGCTTCTGTCCAGCGACCTGTGGGTCGGCGCCCTGATCCGCCGCGCCGAGATCGAAGGCGCCCACGCCGTCGTGGTGAACAAGGGCGACCCCCGCGCCGGCGCCGTGATCGTCAAGGCCTATGACACCTCGACCCGCACGGCCCGCCTCTATGCCGAAGCCTTCGGCCCCGACGGCGAGCGGCTGTGGATCCAGCCCGTGACCTCGGACAGCGAGGCCGAACTGGACGCCTATATCGCCCGCCAGCGCCAATACGACCCCGACCTGTGGATCGTCGAAATCGAAGACCGCCAGGGCCGGCATTTCCTGACGGAGAAGGTGCAAGGGTAGGGGGCGGAAGCGCAACCGAGACCTGTTCCCAGCCCCCTTTAAAGTCGTCTCCCATCCTGTTTCCGGCTAGGGTGATCCATGGCGTGCAGGCGCGGCCGGGGAGGATGCGGATGGACGATTTCGACAAGTTTGAAACGCAGCTTCGCGGCGACGCCCGCGACGTCCTGACCAAATATTCTGACCGGGTGCTGCATCTTGAGCGGTATCGGCCTTGGCTGATCGGCCTCGGCGCCCTGGGCGCCTTGATCGTGGCCCTGTCGCGACTGGATCCGACCGGCACGCCCGGTCTGGTCGCCCTGATCGCCGGTGTCATTCTGGCCTTCGTCAGCGCGGCGCTGGTAGGCGCCATGGATTTCAAGAAGATCGAGATCGGCGCCCAGTTCAAATCGACGGAGGACGCGGCCGAGCAGGCGATCAAGCTGGGCCGGGAGATTGCGGCGGACCGTCGGAAGGTCGAGGACGGCGCCACCGCCCTGGACGAGCGACGGCGGAAACGGCTGCAAGCCATCGAACAGATGCTGCAGGCCGTCGAGGCCGGGCTTCTGTCCTCGGACGAGGCGGCGAAGAAGGCGACCGCCGCGACCCTGCTGAGGCGATCCATCACCTCCATCCGCAGCGCCGTCGACTATAAGGCCGCCGACGTCTTCACCGTCTCCATCTTCCGACGCGAAGGCGATCAGATGGTGCGCATCGCGGCGGAGTGGACCGATCCCGAGCTTGCCCGGACCGGGGGGCGCAGTTGGCGAAAGGGCAAGGGTTTCACCGGCGCCGCCTGGCACAAGGCCGAGGCCAATCCAGACGGCGAGGTCATCCTGCCCGACACGGCCCAAGACTACATCCTCTCCGAATATCCCGTCCCGGACCGCGATCCCCGGCGTGAGGAACTTTACAGGTCGGTTGCGTCCATCCCGATCCTGATCCGGCACAACAACGAGGTCTGGGGCGTGGTGACGGCCACAAGCAATCGGCCGGGCGTGTTTGATCGCAGCGGTCCAGGGCTCCAGAACGTGGATGTCGTCCGCGACATCGCTCGGATCGCGGCCCTGCTCGCCGGGCTGAACGCCCCTGCGCCGCCCGGCCGCACCCGCGGCAAACCCGCAGCGGCCGATTGAAAATTGGGCTGGGATCGGCCATTGTCAGACCTGATCCCATGCCCCTCTCTAGGAGGCGAAAGTGCAAGACGACGAAACGCTCGAGCGGGAATATCGCATCCTGTCCGCAAAGGTGACCTATGCGGAGGTCGCCGGACAGAAGGTCGAGCCCGCCGATGAAAAGCGGCTGGAGGAGCTGGCCGAACTCAGGGTCAAAGCGGTGCAGCCCGACTTCCGCGATTACGCCGCCGCCTGATCCGGCCCAGACGGCGACGTCATCGGGCGGATCGGCCCCTCTTCACTTCCTCGCGTCGAACGCCGCCCGCGCGGCTTCGATGCGGTCGATATTGGCCTCGGCCCAGGTCCAGACGCCGCAGAAGGCCTCGGCCAGGGTGAAGCCCAGGTCGGTCAGGCGGTATTCGACCTTGGGCGGGATGACCGGATGGACCGTGCGCACCACCAGGCCGTCGCGCTCCATCTGGCGCAGGGTCTGGGTCAGCATCTTCTGGCTGATGCCGCCCACCAGTTCGCCCACGCGAGTGAACCGGGTCTCGCCGTGTTCGGCCAGGACCTCCAGGATCAGCATGGTCCATTTGTCCGCCACACGCCCGATCACCTCATTGACCAGGGCCTCGACGCGCGGATCGGCGACCTCGCCGGTTTCAGGATGCGAAATTCTTGCGGGCGGATAGGCCGTCATGTCCATTTCTTTCCTGCGGGTAAGTATGGCGGGTTTCGGTGCCTACTTTCCAGTGGAGAGCGACCGTCATAACTGAGTTTCCGCACTGACGCATCCCCTGAAGGAGAGCCCCATGAACATCAGCGGAAACACCATACTGATCACCGGCGGCGGCACGGGCATCGGCCGCGCCCTGGCCGAGGCCCTGCATGCGCGCGGCAATCAGATCGTCATCACGGGTCGCCGCGCGGACGTGCTGAAAGACGCCGCCGCCGCCAATCCCGGCATGGCCTGGGCGACGCTGGACGTCGCCGATCCCACAGCCGTCGCCGCCTTCGGCGAACAGGTGGTCAAGGACCACCCCGCCCTGAACGCGGTCATATTGAACGCCGGGATCATGAAGACCGAGGATTTGAAGGCCGAACCGTTCGACCTGGCGACGGTGGAGGCGACCATCGCCACCAACCTCCTGGGACCGATCCGGCTGACGGCGGCCCTCCTGCCCCATCTGACGGCCCAGCCCCAGGCCACGGTCATGACCGTCACCTCCGGCCTGGCCTTCATCCCCCTGACGGCCACCCCGACCTATAACGCCACCAAGGCGGCCCTCCACTCCTGGACCCAGTCCCTGCGCCATCAGCTGCGCGACACGGCGGTGGAAGTGCTGGAGCTGGCGCCGCCCGGCGTGGCCACCGACCTGATGCCCGGCCATGCCCAGAACCCCGCCTCCATGCCCCTGGCCGACTATACGGCCGAGGTGATGGACCTGATCGAGCGGGGCGAAACGCCGCGCGGCGAAATCCTGGTCGAACGGGTCAAGCCGCTGCGCTTCGCCGAGGCTGACGGCTATCAGGCCGTGTTCGAGGCCCTGAACGGAGCGGGGTGAGATCAGAACATCGATAGGAAGGAAAGCCGCCGCCTTGGCAGGCGGCGGCCCTCAAGAGTGGTGACAGATTGGCTCTATGGGGCGATCCAAGCGTCCGTCATCTGGAACTCGGTATGGATGACGCCGACATAGACCTCAAAGCGGAAGGTTTGCGCGTCGGGATGGCGCGTGAAGACGCCCTGGAAAAAGCGATAACGTTGCCCCACCTGCGCCGGCGTCGCGGCCGTTGAAACCACATTCCCGCTACCATCAATCTGATGCACGACGACCGTTACGGGATAGGTGTTACCGCCACTGGCGTAGGGAGCCTTTATTGCGGCTCCATAGCTGAACGTCTGGAACGGCGTGTTCAGCGGTGCAGTGTCCTGATAGATGGACTGGCCGCTGGGCTGGGACGGAATCGAGAAAAGCACCGCGCAGTTGGCGCTTTCCCGCGGCGCCTGGGGATTCTGGTTAAAACCCCAGTTGAGATCGCCGATCCGCGACCAGGGCGCCATCACCCTGCATTGGCTGCCGGACTGACCGCAAATGCGCGTGCGACCGCTGCTGTCAGTACAGCGCATATGGGTGTTGGTCAGCAGATTCTCGCTCGTGTAAAGCGGATCGATATGGAAGTTCGCCGGGTTCCAGCCGCCGTTCGCGGCAGGAAAGATGAATGTCCAATCGTGGCAATCGACCAGATAGTAGGTCGTATTTCCATAATGAGCCACGCCATTATCAGTCCCCACTCCACAACGCTCGACGGCGACAGGGTTGGGACCTGAGACCTTATCGGACGACTGCCATGCCTCCCACTTGGTCTTTCCATACTCCTTCGTGAACATGAAAACTTCGATTGCGTCGGAGTTCGAACTGTTCTGGCTGAAATGCCAGGACTTGATCGTGTTGAGGCGCTTGCCGCTCTGATAAAGATAGTTTGGGTAATAGTTCCATCGCGTCATGGACTGACTGAAACGATCCACTGTCGGGCATTGCGGGAAGCTGGCCGTAAGCGTTGTGGTCGCCTGCCCCTGTCCGAAGGGAATCTGCAGGCCGATGGGCGCGACGATCCATGAATCCAGCAGGCTGCACTGGGCGTTTCGCCAGAAGGGCTGCCAGCCTCCGCCTTGGTCGTAGGTGCCGGCGAACGACGCATAGGCGCCTTCGGTCACACCCAGATCATAGGCCGACACGCCGTCGTTGGGCCCACCCGGCGCGAAATAAGGTATTTGATCGTCTCGCGTGAAGTAGAAGCTCGAAACAACCCTTTCCTGACCATACGCTGTTTGAATAGGATAAGAGTCGCTGATCTGAGCCAAGTTGGACTGTTGAGGCATGTCCCATTTATGATAAGGCAGCATCTCGCCAGGCAAGAGTTTACGCGTACGTCCAGGACAGCTTACCGGGTCTTCCGAGGTTACCGCGCCAGCGGCGTCCAGGCATACTTGCTGTACCAGGTAATCCCTTATGGTGTCCGCGCGCGCAGGACTGGGTCCTGCCAATATCAGCGCGGAAATGAAGCCGACCCAAGCGGCATTGAAAATCGCCCACCTCATACTTCACCCCTCACCTTGAGCTAAACGTCAAACTCAACCAAATCACGATACGTCCATAACCCCAAGTTACATAATTGCGACGGCGCTCTTGAGGTAGGGCGACACAGCCGTGGATTTCTTGCTTCGCGCAAGAATAGGAAGCCTGTCGCGTCAGACGATCGACTGCCCCCTGAGCGGCTCAGCCCTGCCGCCGCGCCAGGGCGTCGCGGATGGCCTGGGCCAAGGTTTCGATCAGGGCGGGGTCGGGCGTGCGGTCCTGGGCGAAGGCGTCGTCGCAGTCGCCGGCCGCTTCGCTGATCGCTGGGAAGCCGAAGACGGCGCCGGCGCCGGCGAGGCTGTGGACCAGGCGGCGCAATTCATCGGCGTCCCAGGCGCCCCGCGCGACGAGACGGTCGATCCGCGCCAGATCGCCGACGCACCGGTCTAGGAACCGGGTCCGCAGATCGGCCATGTCCGCCGTCACGGCCCCCTCACCCGGCCTGGGCCAGGATCGTCCGAATCTCCTCCACCAGGGTCATCGGGTCGAAGGGTTTGACGATGACGTCCAGGGCGCCCAGGGCGCGATAACGGCTGATCTCGCTCGACTGAGCCCGGGCGGTCATGAAGATGACCGGCGTCGTCTCATGTCCCGCCCGTTCGCGGATGCGCGCCAGGGCTGCGGGACCGTCCAGAACGGGCATCATCACATCCATCAGGACGACGTCGGGACGAAGCCCGCCGTCCAGCGCGGCCAGGGCCGCCTCGCCCGAGGCCACCGAGGTCACCGTAACCTGGGGGTCCAGCGTCAGGGCGAAGGCGGTCACGTCGCGAATGTCCTTGTCATCCTCGACGTGCAGGATGTGGAGAGCGGTCATGCAACACCTCGGGCGCGGGGGGCCAGGCGACGCACGGTCCGCGCCAGCTGGGTCAGGGACATGCGGGACTTGATCAGGACCGCCTGAACGGCCGGGGCGGCCTCTCGGTCCATGTCCTGAGCCGAATAGATGATGACGGGAATGGTGCGGCCGTCCTCCTCGGTCAACAGCGGCAAGAGGTCCAGGCCGTTGCCGTCGGGCAGGCCCAGGTCCAGAATCACCAGGTCCGGTCGCCGCCGCGCCAGGGCCTCGCGCGCCGCGGCCAGGCTCTCGACCGGCACGACCTCGACCGTATCCAGGGCCTGGCGCGTCACCTCCAGAATGTCGCGGTCGTCGTCGACGTGCAGAACCACCGGCTTGTCGTCGGCGCTGAACAGGGCGCGGACGGCCTGGCGCAGCCGGTCCTGATCGACCGGCTTTTCGACCCAGTCGGCCACCTCCAGCGAGCGGCCGCGCACCCGGCCCCGGGCCACGTCGCCGGAGACGACCACCACCGGCATGGCGCGCGTCGCCTCATCGGCCTTCAGCTGCCGGATCAGGCTGACCCCGTCGGCGTCGGGCAGTTGAAGGTCGATGAGGGCGGCGGCGTAGGGCGCGCGGCGGGCCAGGGTCAGCGCCTCGCGCGCCGTGTCGGCCACATCGGCCTTGAACCCTTCATAGGACAGCATCTCGACCAGGATGCGCGCGGCGTCGGGATCGTCTTCACAGATCAGCAGCCGCACCGCCTCCTCGTCATGCGCCGCATCGGCCTGGTCCAGCGGCAGGTCCAGATGGAAGGTCGCCCCCTCGCCCTCGGCGGATTCGAACCACAGCCGCCCGCCGTGGCGTTCGGCGATCTCCTTGGCGATGGCCAGGCCCAGGCCCGTGCCGCCCTTTTCACGCGCATCGGTCGAATCCGCCTGGGCGAACTTGCCGAAGATGCGCGAGCGGAACTCGTCGGCTATGCCGGGGCCGCGGTCGGATACGCTGAGCCGGGCGATCCGGGTCTCGGGATTGACCGTCACCCGGACCTCGCCGCCGGACGGCGAGAACTTGACCGCGTTTGACAGAAGATTGGTCGCCACCTGGATCAGCCGATCGCCGTCGCCCCGCACCGGCGCCGGCGGGCCGTCGTTCAGGCTGACACCCACGCCCAGCTGATCGGCGTAGCCCTGGATCCCCTCGACCGCTCGGGCGGCGACGTCGCGCAGGTCCAGCGGGGCCAGGGTCATCTTCAGCTGCCCGGCCTCCAGCTTCTCCACATCCAGGATGTCGTTGATCAGCCGCACCAGACGGCGGCTGTTGGCGTGGGCGATGTCGATCAGGCGGGCCGCCTTTTCCGGCAAGCGTCCGCCCGCCCCGGCCGCGACCAGGCCCAGGGAGCCGGCGATGGAGGTCAGGGGGGTGCGCAGTTCGTGGCTGACGGTCGAGACGAAGGCGTCCTTCATCTCGGCGATGCGGCGGCGTTCGGTGGCGTCGCGGATCACCGCCACCACATGGCGGCCCGTCGGCAGGTCCATGGCCGCAAGAGCGACGTCGACCGGGAAGCGCGCCCCGTCCCGGCGCTTGCCGGTCAGTTCGAGCAGAAGCCCCTGCTCCAGATCGCCGTGGCTGGCGTCCAGCCGGTCCAGAAAGGCGCCCTCTCCGTTTTCGGCCAGATCATCGACCAGAAGGCCGACGTCGCGGCGCTCGACCTCCGGCGCCGACCAGCCGAACAGCCGTTCCGCCGCCGGATTCAGCGTCTCGATGCTGCCGCTGGGGTTCAGGGTCACGATGGCGTCGAAGGCGCTGTCCAGGGTGGCGCTGTGGCGGGCGGCGGCGGCCTCAAGCCGCTCCAGCAGGGCGCTGCGGGTCGCCAGATAGCGCCAGACCAGGAAGGCGGTCCCCAAGGCGGTCAAGACCAGAACCTTGAACATCAGGGCCACCAGGAATTCGGTATGCCGGGTCCGTTCGCGCGCGTCGGCCGACAGCGCCGACAGCAGGTCGGCCTCACGCTGCGTCATCCGATCCACGATCTGGCGGATATCATCCATTGTCAGCTTGCCTCGCCCGCTGATCACGAGGCTGATGGCGGCGGACGCCTGGCCGGATTCGCGCAGCGCGATGGTCCGCTGCATCTCCAGCCGCTTCTGCCGGACCCGTTCCGACAGAAGACGCTGGTTCTCGGCCTGTGGCGGGTCCTTAGCCGAAAGACCCGCAAGCTTGTTCATTTGAGCGTCCAACCGGTCGAGGGCGCGATCATAAGGCTCAAGGAAGGTCTCGTCCCCGGTGATGATATAGCCGCGCTGGCCGGTCTCAGCGTCCTGAACCAATGAGAAGACGGACTGAATCTGCAGCCGGGTGTCATAGGATTGCTCGACCGCATCGCGCAGAGCGTCCGCGCTGGAGAATTCTCGTTGCAGCGTCACCCCAGTGGCCGCCAGAAGCAGGGTCACGACCGCGCCCGCCAAGGCGATGGCCAGTCGGAAACGCCGTCTTCCGAGTTGACGCAACATGGGATTCATCCGTTAGTTCCCCCTGATCGCATCTGGAGGTTGGGCGTGAAAGTCTGCGTGATTGAGGACGATTCGCTGGTTCTGCTTCATCTAGAGGAGATGCTGAAACGGCTGGGTTGCCAAGTCCTGACCGCAGCAACGGTCAACGAAGGGTTGCGGATCGTCGAGGACTGGTCGCCCGACGCCGTGCTGGTGGACATTCTGATGCCGGACCGCGACGGGCTGAACTTCATCATGGACACCCGGCATTTGAGGGACTCCCTGCGGGTCATCGCCATGAGCGGCGGGGGACGTCTGGCCTCGTCGTCCATACTGCAGATGGCGACCGGCCTGGGCGCCCACGCCGCCCTGACCAAGCCGATCACCGAAGAGGCGCTGAGGGCCGCTCTGGAGGGATGACCGGGGATGGTCGCGAGGGGGCGGCCGAAACCTCAGTCCCGGCCCAGCGGTCCCAGAACTGGAAATAGAGGCCGTAGTTTCCGTTGAACCGCTTGTGGTGGGCGTCGTGGTGGGTGGCGGTGATCAGCCAGCGAAGCGGCGCCCGCTCCAGCCAGGCGGCGGGCCAGACCTCGCGCCCCGCATGGTTCAGGGCGGCCGTCAGCGACATCAGCGTCAGCAGGGTCAGGGCCACGCCCCAGTGGATCGGCACGATCAGGGCCAGGGCGGGCAGGAACCAGGCGGTGGCCGCAGCCTCGGCCGGGTCGAAGGCGAAGGAGGCGAAGGCGCTGGGGTCGCGCGACCGGTGGTGTTCGGCATGGGCCCAGCCGAAGACGCGCGGGTGATGCAGGGCCCGGTGCACCCAATAGTAGAAGGCGTCGTGCGCCAGCAGATAGACGATCAGACTGACCGGCAGCCACCACAGGGGCCAGGCGTGGGGATCGCTGTAGATCGCCGTCCCGCCCCGCTTCCACAGCTCCAGCACCAGGGCCGCCGGCAGGGCGTAGATGGGGCAGGCGATCAGGGAGGCGACGATCTCGGCGCGGATGCGCTTCATTGCCGGCGGCCGCAGGTTCAGCGCCCGTCCCCGGCCCGCCCCGGCCCACAGCAGCCCATGGGCCGCCGCGCCGACCAGCAGATAGCGCAGGCCGATGATCAGGCTCAGCGCCAGGGTGGTGATGAGCAGGTCCCTCGACATGGGGGCACAGACGGTCAAATCCCTGCGGCGGTCAAGTCGTGGCTAAGGCGGATCAAACCGCCTATGCTGGGGCCATGGCCTGGCTGACGTGGATCGCGCTGTTCCTGACCGCCTTTTTGGGCATGGAGGCGTTCGCCTGGATCATGCACCGCTATGTGATGCACGGCTTCCTGTGGTCCTGGCACCGCAGCCATCATGAGCCGCACGATCACCCACTGGAGAAGAACGACCTGTTCGCCGTGGTCTTCGCCGCCCCGGCCATCGTCATGGTGGCCGTGGGTCTGCACCTGTGGCCCTGGGCCCTGCCGGTCGGCCTGGGGATCACGGCCTATGGGATGGTCTATTTCTTCTTCCACGACGGGCTGGTGCACCGGCGGTTCCCGACGGGCTTTTCCGGGCGGTCCGGCTTCTGGACGCGGCGCATCCAGGCGCACCGTCTGCATCACGCCGTGCGCACGCGCGAAGGCTGCGTCTCCTTCGGCTTTCTGTGGGTGCGGTCGGCGCGGGCGCTGAAGGCCGAACTGGCTCAGAAGCGGGGCTCTTCCAGCAGCGGCGCCTGAGCGAGGGCCGCCAGATCGGCGGAGCCCGTGCAGAAACAGGCGAGCCGCAGCTGGGCCGCCATCAGCTCGAAATGATCGACCACCGCCTGGGTCGAGGTCAGGGCCGCCTCCAGCACCCCGGCGGCCTGGCCGACCAGATCGGCCCCCAGGCGGACGGCGCGGGCCGCATCCAGACCGTCCTTGATCCCGCCCGAGCCGATCAGCCCCAGGTCCGGGGCGGCCTGGGCGCAGTCGCGGAGGCTGCGGGCCGTCGGCACCCCCCAGTCGGCGAAGGGGGCGGCCAAGGCCTCGGCCCGCCCGCCGGTGGCCCGCGCCCCTTCGATCAGGCCCCAGTTGGTGCCGCCCGCCCCCGCCACGTCCAGGGCCGCGACGCCCATGTCGGCCAGGCGCCGGGCGACGGCGGCCGACAGGCCGGCGCCGGTCTCCTTGACCACCACCTGGCCCGGAAAGGCGGCGGCGATCCGCTCGATCCCCTGGGCCACGCCGCGCCAGTCGCGGTCGCCCTCGGGCTGGACGCCTTCCTGAAGCGGATTCAGATGCAGGATCAGGGCGTCGGCGCCGATCATCTCCATGGCCCGGCGCGCCTCGTCCACCCCATAGCCCAGGGCGAACTGCACCGCCCCCAGATTGGCCAGGATCAGGGCGTCGGGCGCCCGGCGGCGCAGATCCGGCCCCAAGCCCGAGCCGCCGGACCCGCCGGCCGTCTCCAGGGCGACGCGCTGGGAGCCGACCGCCAGGGCCACGCCCAGGGCCTGGGCCGCCTCGGCCAGCCGCGCATTGATCGCCTCGGCCCGCGACGGGCCGCCGGTCATCGAACTGATCAGGAAGGGCAGGTTCAGCCGCCGCCCCAGGAAACGGGCGGACAGGTCGATCTGGTCCAGGGCCAGGTCCGGCAAGGCGTCATGGACGAAACGCACCGCCTCCAGTCCCGAGGACGCGCCGCTGAGACCCCGTCCGGCCCGCACGTGGTCGATGTGTTCGTCCTTGCGTCGGATCAGGGCGTCGTCGGGGGTGGGCATCGCAAACGCTCCTAGCGGTTCCCTCCGAAACGATCATGCTCTGGCGGGTTGCATCCGACGCAGTCGTGATGCCGTATGTGATCATAATGCGTCAGCCCAGGGTCGCAACGCGACTGTCGAAGGACATCAGGAGACCCGTATGGCGATCGTCGGCTTAAGGCCCCAGCCCGTGTCGGACCCCGAACCTCAGTCGCCCGAGAATCTGCGTGGCCTGGTGCAGGACCGGCTGGCCGAGACGGCGCCCTCATCGGACGGTCTTTTAGCCCTCGCCGCGCGCGAGGCCCTGCTGGGACCGGGCAAGCGGGTCAGGCCGGTCGTGGCCATGTTGGCCGCCGCGCACGTCGGCGGGCGGGCCGAGGACGCCCTGGATTTCGGTTGCGCGGTCGAAATGGCCCACGCCGCCTCCCTGGTTCTGGACGACCTGCCCTGTATGGATGATGCGGCCTTGCGGCGCGGTCAGCCGACCCTGCACCGCCGCCACGGCGAGGATGCGGCCGTGCTGGCGGCCGTGGCCCTTTTGAACCAATCGACCCGGCTGATTCTGCAAAGCCGGGCGCCGGCGGAGGCGCGGCTGGGCGCCCTGGACGATTTGACGCAGGCGATCGGCTTCGACGGCCTGGCCGAGGGCCAGATGCGCGATCTGCGCGACGATCCCGTTCAGCGCGACGTGGTCGCCCTGCGTCGGATCAACGATCTGAAGACCGGCGCCCTGTTCGTCGCGGCCGCGCGGGGCGGCGGCCGGATGGGCGGCGGCGATGCGGACGACCTGGCGCGTCTCGCCGCCTTCGGCGAGGCGGTCGGCTTCGCCTTCCAGCTTTGCGACGACCTGATGGACGCCTGTTCGACGAGCGAGGCCCTGGGCAAGGACGTGGGTCAGGATCAGGGCGTGACCACCTTCGTGGACCTGTGGGGCGAAGGCCGGGTCCGCGCCGGGGTGCGCCAGTCACTGGCCCGGGCGGCCGAGGCGGTCGGGCACGACAGCCCCCTGACGACCTATGTCCTTCATCTCTTCCGGCAGGCCGAACTTGGACGCTAGCGTCGCGCCGGCGCTGGTTCTGAAGGACGTCGAGGCGGGCTACGGCGAAGGGCCGGTGCTGCGCGATTTCAACCTGACCGTCGCGGCCGGAGAGGTTTACGCCCTGCTGGGTCCGAACGGGGCGGGCAAGTCCACGGCGGCTCGGGTGGCCTGCGGCCTGATCCCCGTCCGGCGCGGGCGGGCGACGGCCGGCGAAGGCGCGCCCCGTCGCGGACGCATCGGCCTTGCGCCCCAGGACTGCGCCCTCTTTCCCGCCCTGACGCCGCGCGAGAACGTCGCGGCGGTCGCGGCCCTGTGCGGCCTTCCCCGTTCCAACCGCCCTGCGGCGGTGGAGCGGGCCCTGGCCCTGACCGGATGCGCCCCCAGGGCGGACGAGCCGGTTCATTCACTGTCGGGCGGATGGCGTCGGCGCGCCAACCTCAGCGCCGCCCTGGTCGGGCGCCCGCGCCTGCTGATCGCCGACGAACCGACCGAAGGGGTGGACGCCGCCGCCCGCGTCGTCCTGTCGTCCGCCCTGCGCGAGACGGTCCAGGCGGGCGCCGGCTGTCTGCTGATCAGCCACGACGAGGCCTTCGTCTCCGAGACGGCCGATCGGATCGGCGTCCTGGCCCAGGGCCGGCTGCTGGCGGAAGGACCGCCCAAGGCCCTGCTGCGTCAGGCCTTCGGCCTGGCGCGGCTGCTGGTCGTCAAACTGCCGCGGCCCGCCTCGCGCCTGGCCGCGAGCCGGTTCGCCCAGTCGGGTCTGGCGCCCTCCAAGGACGGGCTGGAATGGCGGCTGCTGTGCGAGGACGCCCTGGGCGCGGCCCAGAGGGTTTCGCCCGAGGCGGACGCCGAGGGGGGCGAGGTCGCCGTGCGTCGCCCCGGCCTGGACGACCTGGTCGCCCATCTGTCGGACGCCTCGTCATGATGGCGGTGGCGGGCGCCTGGGCGCGCGGCTTCTGGCGGGACCGTTCGGGCATGGCCCTGACCCTGGTTTTGCCGCCCCTGGTCTATCTGCTGTTCGCCGCCGTCTTCGGCGCGGGGGCGCGTGGCGACATCGACGCCAGCGTGGCCCTGCTCGATGCGGCGCACACCCCGGCCACGGCCGCCGTCGGCGACGCCCTGTCGCGGGATCTGGGGCCGCGCCTTCGCCGTCTGGACGACGTCCAGGCGGTGGAGCGGGCCGTGATCGACGGCCGCGCCGACGCCGGCGTTCTGATCACCCGCGACGAGGCAGGCGCGCCCCAGGTGACGGTGGTGTCGGCGGCGGGTCGAGACGTGGCGGCGGCGGCGCTCCAGGCGCGGCTGGTTCCCATGGCGGCGGCCCTGGCCGGCCGGCCCGCGCCCCCGTCGCGCGCGGTCTCGATCCGCCAGGTCGGGCCGCAGGGCGACGTCCAGGCCGCCTATTACGCCGGGGCGGTCAGCGTGATGTTCGTCTTCTTCGCCGCCATGCACGGCGCCATGGGCGGGTTGGACGAACGGCGCTCGGGCCTGCAGGCGCGGCTGGCCCTGGCGCGGGGCGGGACGGCGCCCATACTGGCGGGACGGGCGATCTGGCTGACGACGGTCGGCCTGATGCAGTCGGCGGCCGTCTTCCTGGCGGCCTGGCCTCGGCTGCCGGATCTTGCGTTTTGGCAGGCGGCGGCGGCGCTCCTGACCGCCGCCCTGGTCGCCCTGTGCGCGGCGGGGGTGGCCCTGGCCCTGACGGCGGCCTGTCGGTCGCGCGAACAGGCCCAGCCCCTGACCACCTTCGTCGCCCTGCTGCTGGCGGCCCTGGGCGGGTCGATGGCGCCGCGCTTCCTGATGCCCGAAGCCTTCCGCGCCCTGGGCTGGATCACGCCCCATGCCTGGGCCGTGGAGACCTATCAGGCCCTGATCTGGCGCGGCGACTTCAACGCCGGGGTCCTGGCCGGCTGGGCCGCCCTGGGCGGCGTGGGTCTGGCCGGGATCGCCCTGGCCGTGATGATGGAGCACAGACGCGCCGGGCGCTGAGCGCCGTCAGATGTGGGTCCACAGGGCCGGGCGCGGCGGCGGTTCACGCCAGGCGTCCAGGGTCTTGCACCACAGGGTGATCAGTGCCCCGCGCCCCACCAGGGCCAGCTTGCCCGCCTTGTCGACCGAGGTCCGGCCGTCCCAGGCCGTGGCGCCCGAGCGCGAGACGTGGCGGCCGATGGCGCGATAGACGCCCCGCGCCGTGGCGACGGCCCAGGCCGAGCGCGGATTGAGATCGCGCAAGCCCCAGCGCGCCGAGGCGTAATAGGGCTCCGCCGCCGCCACCAACCGCTGGGCGGTGCGGGCGACAGCCTGACGGTGCCGGGGCTGATCGACCTGGTCGCGCGGCACGCCCGCCTCGTCCAGCCACTGGCCGGGCAGATAGACCCGCCCGCCCCTGGCGTCCTCCACCACGTCTCGGGCGATGTTGGTCAGCTGAAAGGCCAGGCCCAGGTCCTGGGCGCGGCGCAGGGTCGGCGCGTCCTGAACCCCCATGATCCGGGCCATCATCACCCCGACCACGCCGGCGACGTGATAGGCGTAGTCCAGCGTGTCCTCCAGGGTGTCGTAGCGGCGGCCCTCCACGTCCATCTCGAACCCCTGCAACAGGTCCATCGCCTCCTCTGCCGGAATGGCGTGGCGGGCGGCGACGCGCTGAAAGGCGGTGAAGACCGGGTCCGTCTGCGGCTCTCCGGCCAGGGCGGCGGCGGTGCGTTCACGCAGTTCGACCAGTTTGCGCCCCGCCAGGACCGGGTCGATGCCGACCGCCCCATGGCCCAGGACCTGGCCGTCGATCTCATCGTCGCAATGGCGGCACCAGGCGTAGAACATCCAGGCGTCGTCCCGGATGGCCGCCGGAAACAGCCGGGCGGCGGCGGCAAAGCTCTTGGAGCCCTGCTCCATCGACTGGCGGCTGTGGTCCAGGACGGCGTCGCTCATGCGGTCCGCCCCGCGTCTTCGATCATCAGGCCGGCGGTGGCCTTGGCCGAGCCCACCACCCCCGGCACGCCCGCGCCCGGATGGGTCCCGGCGCCGACGAAATAGAGGTTGGGGATCTGGTCGTCGCGATTATGGACGCGGAAATAGGCGCTCTGGGTCAGGATCGGCTCCAGCGAGAAGGCCGAGCCCTGGTGGGCGTTCAGCTGGTCGCGGAAATCCACGGGCGTGAAGATGCGGCAGGTGTCCAGATCGGCGGTCAGGCCGGGAATGTAGTGCTGCTCCAGATAGGCCAGGACCCGGTCGCGATAGCGCGGCCCCTCGACCGCCCAGTCGATGTCGGCCGAGGCCAGGTGCGGCACCGGCGCCAGCACATAGAAGGCGTCGCATCCCTCGGGCGCCAGGGACGGATCGGTGCGGGTCGGGGCGTGCAGATAGAGGGAAAAGTCCTCCGGCAGGTCCGGCCCCTTGAAGATTTCGCCGATCAGCTCGCGGTAGCGGGGACCGAACAGCACCGTGTGGTGGCGCACCTCCGGGTGGACCCGCTTCAGACCGAAATAGATGACGAACAGCGACATGGAATGCCGCTTGGCGGCCAGACGCGCCCCCTCCCTGCGGCCGCGCGGCTCCTGGCCCAGCAGGCGCTGATAGGTGTGGACCACGTCCGCATTGGAGGCGACCATGTCGAAGGCCAGGGCCTGGCCGCCGACCACCACCCCGTCGGCGCGCCCGTTGGCCAGGGTGATCCGCTCGACCGGACTGTTCAGCCGGATTTCGCCGCCCAGGTCCTGAAACAGCCGCACCATGGCCTGGATCAGGGCGCCGGTGCCGCCGCGCGGGAACCAAACGCCCCAGCGCCGCTCCAGCGCGTGGATCAGGGCGTAGATCGATGAGGTGGCGAACGGATTGCCGCCCACCAGCAGGGAGTGAAAGCTGAAGGCCTGACGCAGATGCTCGTCCTGGATATAGCCGGCGACCTTGTCATAGACCGACCGCCAGGCCTGGAGCCGCATCAACTCCGGCGCCGCCTTGACCATGCTGGCGAAGTCCAGAAAGGGCACGGCGCCCAGCTTCAGATAGCCTTCCTTCAGCAGGTCCTGGGAATAGGCCAGGAACCGGCGATAGCCCTGCTTGTCGGCCGGATTGCGCGCGACGATCTGACGGTCCAGTTCGTCCTGATCGTTGACGTAGTCGAAGACGTCCCCGTCTTCCCAGCACAGCCGATAGAAGGGGGCGACCGGCAGCAGTTCGACGTAGTCGGACAGCTTGCGCCCCGCGCCCTCGAACAGCTCCTCCAGCGCGGACGGATCGGTGATCACGGTCGGACCGGCGTCGAAGGTGTAGCCCTTGTCCTTATAGACATAGGCCCGGCCGCCAGGCAGGTCGCGCGCCTCGAAGACCGTGGTCTGAATCCCCGCCGTCTGAAGGCGGATGGCCAGCGACAGCCCCCCGAACCCCGATCCGATCACTGCTGCTCGCATTACGCACGTCCTCTTTCGACCAGACAGGTCAGGGCGGCGCCGATCGGCACCGGGGGTTTGCCGCTGAGGATCCGCGCCTTGTCGCCCAAGGTCGTCTCCCCCGCATAGAAGCGTTCGATCAGCGGCTGGGGCAGGCGGTAAAACCGCTCCAGCACCCTGTACCTCTGATCCGGCCGCGCGGCCCGAAACAGCATGCGGTTCAGCAGCCGATAAAAGCCTCTTTGCGCCCATACGTCGCGCGCATGGCGACGGATGACCTGGGCCAGGGCCGGGCCGTCCGGCGCCGCTTCGATACGCTCCGCCAGATGATCCGCCAGCCGCACCGCGTCCGGCAGGGAATAGCCGGTAGTCGGATGAAACAGACCGGCGCGCAGGCCGCTCAGCGCCGTCGGCCCCAGCCGCTTCAGATGGGCGGCGATGTCGCCGTCCAGGGCGACCGGCAGCACCCCCTCCTCCTCGCGCAGAACCGTCTCTATGACCCAGCCCCGCTGCGCGGCGTAGTCCCTGACGCCCGTTCGGAACAGGTCGCGATCCAGGTCGTCGCCGTCGGTGTAGCGGGTGTCCTCGATCAGCAGGGTCCGGTCGTCGAACGGCAGGACATAGAGGAAACGATAGCCCCCCGCCTGATCGACGCAGGCGTCCATGACGATCGGTTCCTTCAGCCCGTGGGGCGCGGTCAGCCGCACCTCCAGGCCGACGAATTTCTGAAACCCCAGGGCCAGGTCCGGCGCACCGGTCGGCCCCCGCCCGTCGATCACCGCCCGGGCCGTCAACCGCCGACCGTCGGCCAGAACCGCCTCGGTCGGCCCGGCCGATGCCACCGAGACGCCCGTCATGATCCGTCCCGGCAGGGCGCGGTCCACGGCTTGGGCGAACCGCGCCGCCGTCACGCTGGAATATCCGGTCGCCAGACGCCGTTCGACCTTGGGAAACCGCACGGAATAGCCGGGCCAGCTATGGGCGATCAGCGGCGCGATCCACGCCCGCTGCCTCGGCGTCAGATCGGGTTCGAAGAAGGACCAGGTGTGAACCCCGCCCAGCCGGTCGGCCGCCTCCACGATCCGCACGTCCAGTTCGGGCCGGACCTGGGACAGGCGCAGGGCCAGAAGGCCGTTGGCCAGACCGCCCCCCAGCAGCAAAAGGTCCGGCGCGGAACTGTCGGGGGCGGCGGCCTGCATCCGCGACAGGTGGCACGGGCGGACGTGACGGGCAAGCCGCCTGGATGCCTCCGACGCCGGCATAGGCTAGATTGAAGTCCATGACCGCCGCCGTCGCCGAGCCACGCACCGTCCCGCGCCAGACCTGGATCGGTCTGACCCTGGCGGGAATGATCGTGGCGGGATGGGCGGTTCTGCATGTCTACGGCGTCTATTTTCACCGATGGGGGCCGTTGACCCTGGTGATCGCCCCGGCGATCGTGGCGGTCCAGACCTGGTTGTCGGTCGGCCTTTTCATCGTCGCCCATGACGCCATGCACGGCTCCCTGGCGCCGGGACGGCCGCGGCTGAACGCCGCAGTCGGCCGGCTGACCCTGGGGCTCTATGCGGGCTTCCGCTTCGATCGGCTGAAGACGGCGCACCACGCCCACCACGCCGCGCCCGGCACGGCCGACGACCCGGATTTTCACGCCCCGGCGCCCCGCGCCTTCCTTCCCTGGTTCCTGAACTTCTTTCGCACCTATTTCGGCTGGCGCGAGATGGCGGTCCTGACCGCCCTGGTCCTGATCGCCCTCTTCGGCCTGGGGGCGCGGCCGGCCAATCTCCTGACCTTCTGGGCCGCGCCGGCCCTGCTTTCAGCGCTTCAGCTCTTCACCTTCGGCACCTGGCTGCCGCACCGCCACACCGACCAGCCGTTCGCCGACGCGCACCACGCCCGCAGCAGCGGCTACGGCCCCGTGCTTTCCCTGCTCACCTGTTTCCACTTCGGCCGCCACCACGAACACCATCTGAGCCCCTGGCGGCCCTGGTGGCGTCTGTGGCGCGGCGAGTCTTGATCCAGGGCTGGGGCGCGGGCCGCGAAGACCTGTTCGGCGACCTTTGTATCGACGAAGGGAACACGGCCGCGTTCAGGGCCTTATAGGTGAGAAGGAACTCGCCCATGCCCCTCGCCCTGCTGTTCGCTCTTGCCGCCCTCAGTTCGACGCCGGCGCCCGCCGCCGATCTGGCGAAGGCCCAGCCCAAGACGTCTGGCGGGATCAAGACGGCGGCCCAATCCTCAGCGCCCGTCTTGGACGACGTCAGGGTTCGACTGCGATGCATTGGGCGTGCCGACGGCCGGGTTTCGGATTGCGTGGTGCTGTCGGAGAGCCGGCCGGGCTATGGGTTCGGCGATGCGGCTGTGGCCCTGATGAACGGGACCGCGACGCCCCCCTCGCGCGACGGCGGCCGCCCGATCGACGGCCCTGACGTGACCCCCTGAAACTCCTCCAGGAATAGCTAGAGTCCGCCCCTCGAAAGGACGGACAGAATGAAGCGATCACGGTTCACGGAAGAGCAAA
>NZ_JACHOQ010000003.1 GCF_014199955.1 Brevundimonas aurantiaca | reverse complement strand
ATCTGCTCTTCCGTGAACCTCGATCGCTTCATTCTGTCCGTCCTTCGTTGGGCGGACTCTAGCTATTCCTGGAGGAGTTTCAGGGGGTCACGTCATGATGAGGCGAGCCCGGCCGAAGCACCGGGTGTTGAGACCATGCTTGAGGCATGCGCCGACGCCTTTAGCCCCCAAGTCGTTGTCCGAGGGGCCTGGACATACGCGCCAGCCACACCGCTGCCGCGGAGCGAAGATGTAGAATGATCGTCTCAAGCGAGGTTCTCACGCCTCGGCGCCGCCCGAAGGCGACGCACTCAAAGCTTGAATCATGGCGGCGGGGTTTGCAAGCGGTGGCGCATTGGGTGCGCATGTCATCCACGACAAGCCAGCCGCGCGAGCCTCACCGCGCCTAAGCGCCCCATCGGGACACGCGCGTCTTGTCTGAATTCGCTGTCGCGGTCTTCAGGCGGTGAACGGTCTCATCGATGCGACCTTGCGTATCCGATCGACGACCTCCTTCGCCGCTCGCTTGGCCTCCCCTCGTTTCATGCCCTTTCGGCGCAGCTTCAGGGCGGTGTGGGCGAGGAAGAGCCGGTCCCAGGTCGCCTTGAAGCCCGTGTCCGCCACCTCGACGATGATCTTCGGCTTCTGTGGATCGTCCTTGAGACGATCCCCTGGCCGGCCAGGTTGCACATAGAGGCCGCGATTCTGGAGGATCTGCTCCACGATGACCCCATGGTTCTTGTTGAGATCGAATTCCACCATCACCACTGCTTCCACCGGGCGAAGAAGGGTCAGGATGAGGGTCACCGTCTCCTCACGGTGCGGAAGCCTACCCCACTGGACCCGGACGTCTCCCGGCGGCCCATGGTCGTGAGCTGCGATCGCCGCGTCGATATCGGGACGCTCCGTGGTGTCGAGGATGACCAGGGGAAACATCCGACCGTCGCCCACCCCCACGGTGGCGAGCGATCCGTCGGCGATGATCGGCGCGATCAGCTTCTCGTGGCTATGGTTCAGGGCGATCATCGCCTTGCGGAACGCTCCGATCATCGGAGACTCCAGGTCAGCATGTGGGTCTCGAGCGTCGTCTTCTCCTGATGCGTATCGGTCGCGACCAGCTCGTAGCCCTCGATGGTCGAGCCCTTCAAAAGGTCGGCGGCGACCGCGAACCGCACCCAACCTTCGACGGTGTGATGGGCGTCGATGCGCAACGGCATCAGGAGCATCGGCACGCTCTCGTCGGCATTGGGGATCGCCGGCGCCAACAAGGTCAACGGAATCTCGCGGCGGTGGCGGATGCACAGTTCCAGCCCGGCGACACTGTTGGCTGTGTCGGTTGGGTTGGCGATCTGGAGGTGGATGGCGAACGATCTCTTCCCGTCGATGTCGGAGACCTTGGAGTCGATGAGGCGGAGATCCAGCCGGGGCGCGCGACGGGCTTCCTGCCGCTCCGCCAGTCGCTGAGCGCGGTGCGCAGTGATCCAGCTCATGATCGCAACGACAAAGGCGGCGAGGGAGACGAGACCGGTCGCGATGGCGATCACGTCAGACGAGGTGAGACCTTTCATCCGATCGCCTCGCGCTTGCGGGCGATGCGCACTTCGGCAGCCGCATCCTGTGACGCCCTGAAAGGCCCATAGTCGGCCGAGATTTCCCCGAGGCGAGTGTTGTTCTCCTCATCGCCGACGATCTGGGTGAAGGCGACTCCCAGGGCGATCCCGATCATCAGGATGCGATCGAGCGTGTCGGCGATCCGCTCGGGATCCTCGGGACCGACCAGATAGCCGTTCCAGCTCTCACCGTCGTCAGCCATCCTCATGTGCCGCTGCAGGGACTTGCCGGAGGGGTGAACGGCATCGTCCGACATCACGCGATAAAGGAGGTACAGGTGTCCCAGAGGGCCGAGCTCCGCGAGCTTCGAGATGTTCAGGTTCGACACGGATCCGATGCTGTCCACAACATCCTGAAGCATCGCGGCGTCCGCGGACATACCGCTGCGGAGGATCGTTTTCGCCTGCCCCTTCTTGGCGGCGGCGGCATCCTCGATCATCACCGCGCGCGCCTTGTCCGGATTGTCGTGAAGCGCGGCCATCAGCAGGGTGTTCTCCAGCAGTCCGCGCGCCAGTGTCCGCGCCTCAACATCCATGCCGCGTTCGGCCATCAGCACCGCTCCCTGCAACTGGGCGCAGGACCGATGCAGGAGAAGCAGGGCCATCGGCTCGCGGTCGAACGGCATGCCCCGCACGGTTTCGCAGGCCGCGGTGGCGGCCTTCTGAAGGCAGGCATTGAGGGCTTCGACGAGTTCGAACCCGAGGGCGTTGCCGTTCCGCCTGGCCTGGATGCGGTCCGAGATCGCCGTCGACAGAAAGCCTGCTTCGTTGAAAGTCGTCATGCTGCGGATAACACGGTCGTCCCGTCTTGAAGGCAAGGGTCGTCTCTCCCTACCTAGGATTCACGCCCAGGGCGCACGGGGAGGGACTATTCGGCGGGATGACGCAGCAAGGGTTCAGCGCGAAGGACATGGTCGGGGCCCGCGCCTTGTTGGCGTGGTCGCAAGCTGACCTGGCCAAGGCGGCGAATATTCACCCCAGCGAGGTCGCTGACTTCGAGCTCGATCGGCGTGAGGTCAGGCCTGCCGCCATCGAGGCCATGACTGAGGCGATCGCAGACGCCGGCGTCCGGAACGACGATCAAGGCCTCAGCCTCATTGAAGATCCCGCTGCGCCGCCCCCCTTCTCCGGCGGGAACCCGACCCGCTTGATCGAGGCTTCCGACCTCGTCGTCTGGGCCGACAGCCGCGACGGCCAGGCTGGCATGCCCGAGCTTCTGAGCCGTTTGATCCGCGCCGAGCGCGGGGTCGCCGCCAGAGTTCGATTCCCGTCCGGCGACAGCGTCGCTCAACATGGCTGGGACGGCGAGGTCCGCGTTGTCGGCGCGTCGGTCAGGATTCCGGATGGCCAGTCGGGGTGGGAAACCGGGACCGACCAGAACAAGAAGTCAAAAGCCGATGGAGACATAGAGGCCCGAACGACGGATCACGGCGACCTCGACCCGGCGGATACGACGTTCGTCTTCGTAACGCCCCGTCGTTGGGCAAAGCAGAAGGACGTCTGGGCCAAGGCGCAGCGCGCCAAGCGCATCTGGAAGAACGTCCTGGCCTATGACGCCGACGACCTGGTGGACTGGATCGAGTGCCATCCCGGCGTCGGCCAGTGGCTCGCAGTCCGCCTTGGCAAGCGCCCTAGAGATCTGAAGTCACTCGCGGACCTCTGGGCGGACTGGTCGGGCGCGACCCAGGTTCCGTTGAGCGGAGAGCTTACATGCATCGGACGCGACGAGGATGCTGCGGTCGTCCTGCGGTGGCTTTCGGCCCCCGCCTCAGAGCCGCTGTTCGTTCAGGCCGAGTCCGTCGAAGAGGCGGCGGCCTTTTTCCATGCGACGATCGAGATGTTGCCTGATCGGTACTATCGCGCCGTGGAAACCCGCGTCCTGGCGCCGGAAACATCGGCAGCGGCGGCGGAGCTTGCCGACGGCCTGACGCCGCTCATCCTCATCCTCAACGAGACGGAAGCCGGCGTCGCTCAGCGGCTCTCTCGAAAGGGCCATTATATCTACGTCGCCCTGGGCCCGAACTCGGAGGCGCCTGACTCAGCGCGTCGGTTGGCGAAGCCGACCCGGAACCAGCTGCAGCAAGTGTTGGAGCGGATGGGCCTCGAGTACGGCCAGGCGCAGAATCTCTCGCTCGACGCCGGCCGTAGCCTCGCCGTCCTTCGCCGTCTCATGCCTGCGGCACCGGGCAGCCGTCCATCCTGGTCGATCCCGCAGCCGCCTCGTCCGATGCTGGGTGCGCTTCTCGCCGGCGGATGGCTCGAGACGCTGGACGGCGACAAGGCCGTCATCGAACAGCTGGCCGGCGTCCCGTACGAAGAGGCCGTCAGAGCGCTCGGGCCATACGCGACCGCTCTGGACGGGCCTCTGCGCAAGCGCGAAGACGCGTGGCGACTGAAATCGCCTCGCGACGCCTGGACCCTCCTCGCGCATAGTCTGACGGCTCCGGACATCGACCGCTTCCTGTCCGTCTATTGCGAAGTCTGCGCCGAGATCGATCCGACATGGGACATGGCGCCGGACGAGCGCTGGCTGGCTCCCATTCGGAACATCCACCCGCGTTTCTCGTCATTCCTGAAACAGTCGATGACGGAAACGATGGCGCTTCTGTCGTTGTACGGCGACCGGGCGGGTCTGGTGGACGGCGTCGAGGCGAAAGTCGCCAGGTCCCTCACCACAATTCTGGACGGCGCCACGGAGGCGATCTGGTGGTCCCTCGGACCCGTCCTGCCGAAGCTGGCGGAGGTCGCGCCTTCGGCCTTCCTTGGCGGCATCGAACGTGCGCTCGGCCCGACGCCCAGCCCACTGATCGCCTTCTTCGAGCCCGAGACGTCGACCCACACCGTCACGCGGCTTCCCCAGCTGATGTGGGCCTTGGAAAGACTGGCCTGGGATCCGGCTCTTCTGCCTCGGGTCGCCGACGTCCTGGCGCGGCTCGATGCGCTGGATGGGGGCGGCAACAACGTCGCCCGTCCGAAGCAGGTTCTCACCACGATCTTCCTGTCGTGGTCTCCTCAAACCCACGCGACGCTGAAGCAGCGGCTGGCCGTCATCGACGGCCTGCGCAAACGACATGGAGACATCGCCTGGGATCTCATGATCTCACTCCTGCCGCGCTCGCACGCGATCACGATGCCGACGTCGTCTCCGCATTGGCGCAAGGCCGCGCCAACCGACCGCGAGGCGTCGCCTGAGACGGTCGTCCACGACTGCGTCGTAGAGGTCTCAGACCGGCTGATCGAGGATGTCGGCAATCGGCCAAAGCGTTGGAAGGCTCTGCTCAAGGCCATGGAGCTCCTTCTGCCCGACGCTCGGGCTGGGATCGGCCAGAAGTTGCTGGAGGCGGAGCCGACGATCATCGGCGAAGAGGATCGCGACTTCACGCGCACGGCCCTTCGGAAGGTCCTGGCTCGCCACCTGGAATTCCAGGACGCGGACTGGTCGATCCCGGCGGATGAATTGACGGTCTTCCAGACCACCCTCGAGCGGTTCAAACCCGAGGATGTCCTCTGGAGGCATGCCTGGCTGTTTTCCAACGGCACCGGCTGGATGGGTTCCGTGCGCGAGTGGCGTCAGTCGCTGGACGAAGCGACCGCCGCCCGTGCGGCGGCCTTCGAGGAGATCGTCGAGGTGCGCGGAATCGACGGCGCGCTGGCCCTCCTCGACCGATGCGATCAACCCCGGTGGGTGGGAGAGGCGGTAGCGCACTCGCCCGCCGCAGCGTCCTGGCGGTCAGACTTCATCGAACGCGGACTGGCCTCCGATGACGGGCCGCTCTGGCAGGCCGCAGCCGAAGCGATCGGCCTTCTACGCGAGAAGGAAGGCGGCGCCGATTTCGTCACCCGCCTGCTGCCGGCGCCGGCCCCCCAACTTGACGAACGCGTGGTCGGACGCCTGCTCCACTTCCTCCCGGCGCGCCCCGAGACCTGGTCGGCGGTCGCGGCCTACGGCCTCTCGTCAGAAGATCGCTACTGGCGTACTCTCGCGGGGTGGGCGGTGGCTGAGACCAAAGAGGAAACCGAGCACGCGATCCGGCGCTTCAACGTCGTCGATCGCGCTCGTGACTCTCTCCATCTGATCGGAAGCCGCCTTGAAGTCGACCTCGATCCAAAGCTGATCGTCGAGACGCTCCACTTGGCGCTGAAGACGATGAACCAGGCGAGCGAGGACACGAACGAGCCGGTGATGCGGCTCCACTACCTCACGCGGATCCTCGCCCACCTCGAAAACCATCCCGAGGTGTCGGACGAAACCTTGGTCCTGCTCGAGTGGTACTACTTCCACATGCTGCGGTACTCCGAGCGACCCAGCCCGGCTTTACACCGCGAACTGGCGAGGAACCCGGACTTCTTCCTCCAGGTGCTGACCATGGTCTTCCTGCGGGACGACGACGGCGGCGGCGCAGACGAGGACCTCCCGGGCGGACCCGCGACGCCGGAACAGCGGGCCGCCATGGCCCGGCACGGCTACGATGTGCTGGATGCTTGGAACCGCATCCCCGGCGCAGACGACAAGGGGCGGATCGACGGCGCCGAACTCGAGCGGTGGGTCACGGAAGTGCGCCGCCGCGCGTCGGAACTGGGACGCAGCCTGCCGGCTGACCTCCGGATCGGCCGCATCCTCGGGATGAGCGCAAAACCAGCCGGCGAGGTTTGGCCTCCCATCGCCATCCGCGAGATTCTCGAGAGCGCAGGATCAGAGACCCTGGAGGATGCTTTCGTCTCGGGTGCGTATTCATCGCGCGGAGTGATCACCCGTGACCTGAGGGAAGGCGGTCGCAAGGAGCGGACGCTGTCTGACCGCTACAGAGATCACTCGTCGGCGATGGCGTCAGACTACCCCGTCACCGCCCGGCTACTGAATGACATCGCCGATATCTACGACGGGCGGGCGAAGCGCGAAGATGACGAGGTCGAGGAGCGGAGCTGGCACTGAGATGCCAGCCGAGCGTGATCAGCTTGCTGCGCCTCGAAGCTGATTGAGGCGCTCGCGGCAGACTTCGGCGACGACGGCCCCGAGGCGGCGGGCCGAAATCGCCAGCATTTCGAGGTCTTCCCGGCTGACATCGTACTGGTCCGAATAGCGGGCCTCGACATAGGCGCGCTTCAGCGTCTCGAACCGCCGCCGTTCGGCCCGCTGCTCACGCGGCCACGCCTCGACAAGGCGCTTGTCGATGTCCTCGGCCAGCGACCTCAGGAACTTGATGTTGTGGGACCGCGGGAAATAGAACGTGTGGACGAGCAGGAAACAGATGTAAGCCGCCTCCACAGTCTGGTGGAGTTGGAACGCTGCGTTCTTACGCCTCGAAAGCGTCGACTCCTGCGCCAGCAGGTGCGCGACGGTGTCGAGCCAGACTTCAATGTCCGCCTGCTTCGTATCGAAGTACCGCTGCGCCATCTCCAAGGCGTCAGCCGGCGTCATCGGCTTGGGAGTCGCCAACGGATGGCCCGGCAGCTCGTAGAGCATGACCCCGTCGCGGGCGATGTCGGTCCAGAAGTATTCGCCGCGTCCGAGAGCCTGGTTCACCTCGGCGAGGTCGTGCACGATGATGTTGACGATCCGGCCAACCGACGGGTCGTGGAGGATCTTATTCTCGGCCTCCCACCAGTAGTCGGCGATGTCGGTCAGCTTGGGGTGGCTGACGATGACCAGCAGATCAAAGTCCGAGAGGTAGCCGTTGTCCGGTTCGTCCACCCAGTCGGTGCGGGCGTAGCTGCCGAACAGGATGATCTTGAGGACCTTGCCGCCCTTGCGCCAATCCGACGTGCCGCCCGCGCCTTTCCGGAGCGCCGCTTCGAACTCCGTCAGCAGGGTCGCGCGGACGTGCGCCAGCTCCTGCTGCTGACGTTCGGGGAGATGGTCGAGGGTCGTTTTCATCGCGATGACTCTAGCGAGAAATTCGCGTTCTGCCGGATATATTTTGGCCGACCGGCACAGATACCCACGAAGCTAGGCTGGAGGCCGCACAACCGTTAGTCTCACTCCGAGAGCGGCGGTCACGCCGGTGGGATCATCGCTGAAAACCACCCTAGAACCTGCCCCTCGCGCCACAGAGGCCGTCGCCAGGGAGCCGCGCATTCTTCGAGTCTTCGCCCACCTCGCCAACCTCACCCAAGGACTGGCCGCACTTCGAAAGCCGTCGCTCCAGCGGATCACGACACGGCTCCACCGCGAGCATCTCCGGCGGAACGTCGCGTCCGCCGGGCTGCGGCATGGATCGGGCCGTCGCATGCTCGCGTTCGTCCGTCGACACTGGCGGGTGTCGCTCCTTGTGGCGATCGCCCTCTACGGCGTTGTCGGCACGATCACCGCCCTTGTGCCGCCCACCGATTACGGACCGCAAATACCGGGCGATCTGGCCGACTATTTCCGCGATCTCCAGACCATCAACCTGGCCCTGCTGGGCGCGCAGGCGACCTTGCTGGGCCTGGTCTATCCCCTGGTGATCGCCTTGGTCGGAATGCTGTTTGAGACGCGGTCCTCGACCGGCCACCGGCTTCAGATCTATTTCTCCGAGACCGAGGCGGCTTCCGTAGGCGGCCTGGCGCTGACCTACATCGCCTTCGTGGCCCTGCAGTCGCTCCTCTACGCCCAGCTCGAGCTCAAGGTCGTCGGCGCGATCACCGTGCTCAACGTGATCTGGTTCGCCATCAATCTCCTGGGCCTGGCCTTCTTTGTTCTGAGAAGCCTGGATTTCATCCAGCCGACCCGCCGCGTTCGACTGACGCGGAGCTACATCGCCAACATCGCCTGGCGCGATCAGTTGCGCGGCCTGATGCTCGCGAACCGCTGGGTGAACGCCGCGAGGTACAAATATCTGCCCGAGGACGCGGCCGAGTCCGAGTTCACCATCACGCCTTTCATCAGCGACGCCGACCTCGTCGCCCGCGAATTCTCCAGCCCACGCCGGCTGCGTGACATCCGCTTCGGCGTACTGTCCGTGGCCCTCAAAGCCAGAACGAAGCGCGCTTCGGCCGAGGACAAGGAAATCCGCACGACGTTAGCGGGATGGCCCGGTCAGGACTACGCCAGCCGCGCGGTCCTGGTTCGAGGCGTGGGTGAAGCGAGCTGGTCCGAACGCCGGCTATTCCTCGCCGCCTTCCGGTTCGGTCCCGTCTCACACGCGGACCCAATCCCGACGACCGAGGGCCTTCTGGCGGAGGGCGCCGCCGATCTCGTCTCGCTGTTCGATGCTGGTCGGCTCGATGATTTCAAGGCGCGCCTGAGGGAACTGCTCGAACAGCACGCGCTCTACTATCAGCTGGCGCAAACGCCCCAGAACCCCGGCGACCCACCCTTCAACTACGGCGCCATGGACGCCGGTTTCCAATCGCTCGCGATGGAATGGGTGCGCGCCTACATCCCCTTGCTGGACCGTCTTGCGGAACGGCTGAGCAGCGACCCCAAGTTTCTGGAGAGCGCGGCCTCGCTTGCCGCCCGGCTTCAGCACCGTGTTGGGAGCGCTCCGCACGAAGCGACCCGCGCATTGTTCTTCCCGACCATGTATCTGGTGCGCGGCCTGCTCCTCACCGCGACGCGCAGTCGAACCCTGTCGCCAGGGACGACGCCCGAGCCGACCTTCGCGTTCTCGGGTCCGAAGGCGGACGCCTATACCCGCGCCTGGCAAGATGTTGTCGGGGGCTGGGAGACCTTCGCCGAAGCTCTCGCTCCGCTCGGGACCAGCAAGCCGGCGCCAGGATGGCCCCAGATCCGGGCCCTGGCGCCGGGTTTGGCGCGACATCTGCGCGACACGGCGATGATGGTCGCCGTGGCGGCTCAATCCGGCGAGACCATCGCCATCCGCTGGACCATCGATCTCATGCTCAAATGGGACGAGCGCAATCGGCGGATCTGGCCGACGTCAAGCCAGGGTTGGGCCGTCGGGCGCGCACTGCCTACTCTGGAGCTGACGTCCCGGGAATGGGAGGCCGTGCCCGCCTCTCTCTACCGTCACGACGATCGCCCCGCAGAACCGATCGATGTCTTCGACGCGGCGATCGAGAACGCCTGGCGAGACACCCTTCTGGTGCTCGTCTGCAGCCTGATCGGACGCTCCGTTTCTCCCGCTCCCGGCGTGGTGAATGACGGCGCGGCCATGGCCGCCTGCGCCCTGTTCCAGAATCGGGAGTTCGACGCCGGCGCCTCCTATCACCCGCGTTCCGCCCCGCTGGTCACGGAGGAAATCCTGCGCTCGATCCTCCGCCTCGTCGGCGAGTCCGGTCGTGACGACGCAGCCTACGGGCGGTCCATCGAGGAGCTCGCCGAGCAAATCAGCCGCCTGGAGGGGCCGAACTACATCTCCGGTCGGGTCTATGGGTGGTCGGGAGAGGCGTCTCTCTGGGGTCAGAACACGACCCATGGCCTGCTGATCGCCGCCAGCCTGAATACACTGCCCGCCGGAAGAACGGGCAAGATCGGCGTGTCGGGCACGATCAGAACCCTTCTTCTGCCAGCCTCCGATGAAGCGCGACGAGCGATCATCCGGCATCTGGAGGGAATCCGCGATGCATTGCCCGGGATCGATCGTGTCCACGGAGCGGGGATAGCGTCCGCACTGACCGCATCCGTGATCGATGTGCCCGAGCTCGAGACACGTCTGGACCGGGTGCGGGAGTGGTTGGAGGAATGCCTTTCGCTCATCCACGTCGCGCGTGAGCAGGTCCTGTTGTCCGCTCCAGTCGACACCGCCGCGCTGAGGGCGATTTCCGACGCCGCCCAAACCAAGGGCTTCTCCAAGGCAGAAGGGGCCTTCCCGGTATCGGCCTTCGCCGTGATCGATCAATCCTCCGACGCTCTGAAGCCTAGGGTCTATCGCCAGACGCACGTCCGCCGAGGAAGCTACGTCTTGCCCCCGATGGACGACCGGATGGGCAGCGAGGGAGAGTGGTGGGCGCACGAACTCGTGGGTCGCGTGGGCGAGATCGTGCTTCTCGATGTGCTCGAGGCCTCCACCCCGTCGCGACGATCCCCGCGCAGCGCAGCGACCTATTGGAAGGCTCTGTCCGAAGCGCTCGAGGCCGTGCGCGCGACCGGGCAATCACCCGTGGTGATCCGGCCTCATCGGCAGGACCCTAAATGTCTCTGGGACTGGACCCACGGCAGCGGCGATCGCCCATCGGACTTCGCCTTCGTGCGCCAGCCGAATGAAGACGACAGCTACGACTTCCATCTCAACGGTACGCCCGTCTACTCGTCGAGAGCCGCGAACGGAGCCACATGGGTGTTCGGCGTGGAGCGGCTGGATCGGCTGACGTTCCAATCCTTCGGCGAAGAGGGTCTGACGAAACTGACGCTGGAGCCGGATGCGGCGAATCCGTGGTCGGCCTCCCTGCGTCTTGAGTGGGCACGCAGGGTCCGCCTGTCCGACGGCCCGGCGTTCCGCATCTCGCACCCCAAGCCATCGTCGTGACAGCCCGGCGATCGCGTTCCCGCCATGGACGGCGCTCGGCCGTGTTCCTACAGTTGCCCCACCTGAATGTTCGGAAGGTCACGCAGTGACAGAGGCGCTCCTCAATCAACTGGTCGAAACGGTAGAGGCGCACTACGCCGCCCCCGAGGCGCCGCCGCTGCTCGCATCGCGCTTTGGGCATAGCAACAAGGCCCTCCTGAACGACCTGAAGGGCGCCTATGGCGGACTGCTGGCTGCCGTCCGGGCCGCCGGCGAGGACCGCCTCAGGATCGCCGACACCCGCCCCGGGCGGGAGGTCATCGCGCCGGCGGACCGGGCCGCCGATATCGGCAATGAGGTGCAGCAACTGTCTGCGACGGCGCGGGCGGCCGGCTCCAGTTTCGACAGTCTTCCGAAGTCCGTTCAGATCGCCTTCTGTGTTCGGACCGAGGCCGGGGAAGTCGTCACCCTTCGTGTGACCTCGCCCTACGACTACAAACGCATCAAGGCCGGTGAAATGGTTCGGCCCGGCTTCCGCATCATCGCGGAAGAATATCGCAAGCCCGGTCTCGCCCTCGCTTCAGCCACCGTCCAGGACAAGCAGGCTTTGTGGCGACAGTTCCTCGCCTGGGCCCAGCAGGAGCAGCTCGACCCTGCGACCTTCCAGGCCGCCAAGAAAGACAGCAACGCCCTGGCCCGGTTCCTCGCCGCCCAGCCTTCGGACATTATCGGCCGCATCGTCATTCCGGCCGATATCGCAGAGATGCTTCTTCGGCGGAGCTAGGCGTGGCGGGGAAGGTCAAGACCAAGGCGAAGCCTGTTTCGCGAGCGAAGACACGCGGCGTCGCCGGCCGAGCGCCGCTGCTTGTGCTCGCGGGCTTGCCGCAAGCCAGCGCCGCCGCCGCCGCGAACACGATCAACAACGACGGAAGGACGCCGTGGCGGGCGACTACGGTCGCCTTCCCGGATCGCGACCCCGTTTACGACGTCGCAGCCGTCGAGGAGCTCGCTGCTCAGGTTCTCGCCTATGCCAGGGAGAACTATCAGGGCGAAGAGAACCCGGTGAACCCGACCCGCATCGTTCTCGCCTATGTCGACGATGAGTGGACCCAACCGTTATGGGAGGTCTTCGGCAGCGCCGTCTTCCCGATACGCATGGCGGACCCTGGCTGGGAGTGGCCGGACGGTCGCCCATGGCGTTTTGACGCTGATGCCGTGCATGCAGCCGTGAACCGCGCACGCGTCACCGCCGAAAGTGAGGAGGTGAACGGCACCCGGCGAAGGCTCGAAGCCCATCGTCGCGACGATCCGTTGCTTCTGCCGGCCCGAAACTTCGAGCTGGCCCGAAATGCGGTGTTTCATGACCGCTTCCTCGCCCTGCTGGAGAGCGGGATCGCACCTGCGGACATCGCCGCGATCGACGAGGACGTCGAGCGCCGCAAGTTCCCGTTCAAGCATCTGCCGAAATTCTACGCCAAGACAGGCGGGCAGAATAAGAGCTTCGCAATCGACCGACGCGACCTCGTCTTTGCGAAGGCTCATGTGGGCCAGGACGGAGGGGTCCACGATATCCCTGCGGACGCCGAAGAGGACCTGACCGCGGCCAGGCTGCGTCGGGAACTTGAAAGCCGCTTCCGGTTCGGGACCCCGCTTCAGCCCCCCGGCTTTCAGCACGATGTTCAGAGGGAGTTCGGCACCCCTCTGGTCCGGGAGCGCATGTTCTGCATCGATCGCGGCCCGGTGCATGTGTTTGGGGATCACGCCAACGTCTTCGGCAGCGACATGATCACCGCACACCGGATCGAAGACGCCCAGAATGAGTAAAGGGCGGGTGCTGGTGCACCCGCCCGATACATAGTCGCGTTATCTTCGTTTACCGCCGATTCAGTTGAGGTCTCAACTGCGTCGGCCCCAAAGCTCCAAGGCCCTATGTCCCCAGTGCCCGGTTTCAACGGATCCAAGATCCTCGGCGACGGCGAGAGAGGTGTTATCCCCTCGTCAGTCCCGTGCACTTCCACCAAAAATGGCTCAGGTGCGAATTAGGATAACGCAAAAACCTGCGTACTATTTAGGCGCAAACCGCCTTCACGACAAGCCGCACGCTTTAAAGCGCGCTGTGGAGGTGCGCCGGGCGTTGAGAACATGTGAGATTCGCATGCGCTCACGCCTTTAGCCGAAGCCTGTACATACGCGTGAGCCGCACCGGGCGGCGCCATTCTAACGTAGAGACAGGCCGACAGGTAGGTCGCGGCGATCGTGAACCGTCGTCAGGCCAAGAGCACAGCGGCAGCCTCGGCCGGCGTATGGACCATGTAGTCCGGCACGGCGGCGCTGAGAGCCGAGGCCGCTCCGTATCCCCAGGACACGGCCATGGCGGCCACATGAACGTGGTGCGCCGCTTCGATGTCCCGCACCTCGTCGCCGACGGCGCAGACGCGGGCCGGTTCGACATCCAGTTTACGGATCAGGGAAGAGAAGCGCGCCCCCTTGCCGAACAGCGACGCGCCGCAGCTAAAGGCGGAGATCAACGCCGCCGATGGCCCGAGCACCGCGCGGACGTTCTCTTCGCTGTTGGAGCTGACCACGGCAGACCGGACGCCGCCGTCATGCAGCCGCCGCAGAAGATCGGGGACGCCTTCGAACAGCGCGATCTGGTGCGCCTCATCGGCCATTCGCTTGCGCAAATCGGCGGCGATCCCCGGCAGGCGGAGCGGCGACACGCCCAACGCCTTGACGACGTCTCGGGTCGGCAGGCCCCGAAGACGTTCGATCTCCGCCACATCGGGAGACCGGAAACGATGAGCCTCGGCGAGGCTCGGCAGCTGGGCGATGAACCATGCCGCGCTGTCGGCGAGCACGCCGTCGAAGTCGAACAGGACGAGTTTGTATTGGGCCATTCGGATCGCCATAGCGGGAATACGGTCGGCGGGCACGGGGTCCCGCCCCGCTACGTCCCGCTGGCGATAAGAAACAGGGTGAATGGGGCCGTTAACGGCGACGCTTAAACGAGCCTTCAGCGCCTCGCACTAGGTGTCGGGAATGAGCTTCCCCGTCGCCAGACCCGATCGCCGCATTCTCGCGCGCCGCCGGTGCGCCGAACAGTGCGTCATCGAGTACGGCCAGGGAGAGACAGCGCCCGGGGTGCTGCGCCAGCTCGATCTGCACGGCGCTCGCGTCAGATTGCTCCAACGGGGCGCCTCGCTCTCGGGCGATGTCCGCATCCTCACGCAGGCCGGCGACGAGGTTTTCGGCGCGACGGCCTGGCGCATCGGCGACGTGCTCGGCGTGCGGCGGCACTCCCGATCCGAAGCCAGGATCAGGGCGCTCGGGGCAAGCTGAACCCCGCACTAGACCCAAGGCGCTAGAAGTCGAAGCCAAGCTGACCCTCTGCAATGACAGGGCCGCTCCGACGCCGGGGGCGCGACTTCGGCTTGCTTCCTCGCGGTGACGGCGACGGGTTCGGCTTTGCCGTCGGCGTCGCGATGACGCGGTCTTCGCGAGGACGGGGCGGCGTCGGCCTGATCGGTCGTGTCGCCGGCTGGGGTTCCGGTGCCGTGGAACCGCGGCTCTCGTTCCAGCGGGCGATATCGCGCTCGCGCCAGGCCACCCGTCCGGGCGAGATCGACACCGGCTCCGGAAAGTCTCCGGCCTGACGCATGCGCCAGGCGGTCGTGCGGCCGAGGCCCGTCAGGTCCCGGACCTGCCGCCAGCCCAGGAACCGCTCGAGCCCGTCGTCATGGGCCATGACGCTGCTCCAGAAGCGCCGTCGCGCGATCCCCCATGACCGAGGCGAGCGCCGCCGCATCGTTGGCCGCGTCCAGGGGATCCCGGCTCCACCAGACCAGCAGCACGGCCTTGAGCGGATAGCTGACCGTCGGATCGTTCATCAGGGTCTCGAGACTGGGGCGGGTGGTCGTCATGGGGTCGCCTCCCGACGCCGGGCCTCCCGCCGCAGCCGCTGGCGCTCGCTGGATGAGGCGGCGGGCGCCGTGATCTGGGCCTCGGCCCAGGTCTCCAGCAAGTCCAGCGGGTAGTAGGGCTTGTTTCGGATGTGCCGGCACGGCGGGCCGCCCGACCCGGTCGAATAGGCGCGCGCCAGGGTCGTCGGCTTCATCCGGATGCCTTTGCCCTCCAGGAATACGGACGCCTCCGCGCGGGTCAGGAGCGTCTCCCGGGGCGACGACGCGGCCGCCTCCGCGCCGTCATGAGGGGCCGTCGCGAAGGTCACAGCCCGGCCTCCGCCGGGACGCATTCCCGCGACGATCGCACCCCGCGCCCCGCCGTGAGCGCCAGGTAGCAGTTGATCACCGAGACGACGTAATTCTGGGTCTCGGTGATGTTCGGGATCCGGCCCAGCCGGGCGACCCGATCCGGTCCCGAATTATAGGCCGCGAGGGCAAGGCGGAGGTCGCCGAAGCGGAGGATCTGCCGGGCCAGATAGTCGGCCCCTCCCCGCAGATTCTCATAGGGATCGAAACGGTCGCGCACGTCGAGATCCGCGGCGGTGCCCGGCATCAGCTGGGTCAGGCCGCAGGCGCCGGCGTGAGAGCAGGCCTGGGCGCGATAGGCGCTTTCCACCACGACCAGGGCATGGAGCAGCTTGCGATCCAGACCATGCCGGTCGGCCGCTTCGGCGATGGCGTCGGCGAAGGGCTGGTCAAGGTCCGCCAGACGAACGGCCTCGAGGCCAGCGGCCTCCGGTGCGGGTGCTTCCGGAACGACGCCCACGAACAGGTCGCCGCCGGCCGGACGCCAGTCGACGCGGGTCTGGGCCGCGACCGGCGTCGCCGCCATGGCGATGACGGCGGCAAGAGGAAGAAGGTGGCTCACCATGTCAGGGTCTCCCGATAGACGCCCTCGATCTGGGCGGTCCTCACCGGCCCGAAGTACCGGCTGTCCAGGCTGGACGGCGTATCGCCGAGCAGAAGTCGTTCGTCGGCGGCGAGCCTGCGACAGCCTCGCCAGGCCGGAAGCGCGACGCCCGCGCTATCCCGGGCGTGGATGCGGACGGTGCGCATCGGCGCGATCAGCCACCGGCCGTCCGAACACACCATCTCGCCGCCCGTCGCCGCCACCCGTTTGATCAGCCGCACCTCGCCGGGCATCCCCTGGCGCGAGAGATAGGGCCGCACGATCTCGGGCTGACGAATGGCGACCACCGCGCCGCGCTCGATGTCCCGGGCGTCGGCGCGGACATAGACGCCCCGAGGCAGGCTCGGGCTCTCATTGATCAGGGCGACGGCGGGCCGCTGCGCCGCGACCCCGCCGACGGCGAAGAGGCCGACGGCGGGCGCGACGGCCGCCACGAGAAGACAACGAAGACGGGTCATCGGCGGTACGGCTCCAGAATGAGGTCGCGGGTGATCATCACCCGAACCGGAGCCCCCGCCCGGACCCTTATGGACGGCTGGACGCCGAGCTCGCGATCGACGAGCCGTCCGCCGACCTGGGAGGCCTCGATCGAGGCTGCGCTCCCCGCACTGGCGGCGAACGAGCGGTCCTCGGATCCGCCGCGCGCCAGTTCGCCCAGGGTCGTGATGGCGCCCGCGAACAGGGTCGCCACGCCGAGCGGCAGAAGCCTTCGATCCACCTCTCCCCGCACGCCGACCGCGCCCTGCGCGTCCACGCCCGGTTCTTCGGACAGGATCAGGCTCTTGCCGTTGGGAAGGATCAGCCGATCCCAGACCAGGAAGGCCCGACGGTCGCCGTGGGCGCTCTCGCCTTCGTGGCGTCCGATCAGGCGCGTCCCCTGCGGGACGACGAGATGGCGACCGGTGATGGAGTCGAACACATTCTGGCTGACCGTGGCCACGACCGGGCCGGGACGCGAGGTGTCCACGGCCGTCAGCAGCACGCCCGGGATGATGGCGCCGGCCTTCAGCTCATAGGGGGAAACCGGCGCCAGGAGGCCGTGGGGACTGTAGATCGCGCCATAGTCCCGCATCGCCGGGGACGGCGGCGCATCCGATCGCCCGCCTCCGGCCGGAGCGGCGGCCCCGCTCGACGGGCCTCCGAAGAACAGCCCGGACGCCGCCGCCTGCTCCACCGGTCGCGGCCCTCTGGGCGTCGCGGCGTATGAGGGCGCCGGCACGCGAGCGGGCGGCGGCGAGGCGACGGGAGGTTCATCTTCCGGCGTGGCGCCCCGGCGCTCCGGCAAGGCGTCCGCCCGGGCGAGCCGGTCATAGCTCGCGGGCTGGTCGGTCACCCGCTCCGAGGGTCGAACGCTGCCCCGGGCCTCGCCCGCGCCACCGGCCTCGGCGGCGTCCCGGGCCTGACGCGTCATCTGCGGCTGGACGACGAAGGCCCAGGCGAGCGAGCCGGACACAAGCAGGGCGGCGACCATCACCGCGCCCTGGACGACGAGCTTGCGGATGCGGACGGCGCCCGGCCGCGGCGCCCGGCCCATCAGGGGCGGCGGAGGCGCCTTGGGCGTCGCTGTCGGGGTGGACGGAGGCGGGGCGACGTCGTCGCGAGGGGTGTCTGGAGAGAGATTGGGATCGGTCATCGGGCGGCTCCCGGAATGCGACGGATGCGGACGATTTGCGGACGACGGTCTCCGAGCCGGAGCTCGGCTTCGTCGAACAGCCTGTCGACGATCAGGACGCCGTCTGCCTGCCGGTAGTTGACCAGCTGGAGTTCCTCGCCGGCCCGGACGAAGAGGGCCGGCGCCTCATCGATCGAGGCTCCCGGCGACAGGGTGATGAAGGTCCGTGCGCCGTCATTGAAGACGGCGGTCGGAGCCCAGCGCGGGGAGCGGCCTCGCGCCTCGATCCTGTAGCGGGCGTCGAGGGGCCCCTGAGGCGTCGCCGCCTGCACATCGACCGGCGGCAGGCCCGACAGCGGGTCGGCGACCGGGCGGCTCGAGGCGGCGAAGCCATAATCCCAGGCGATGGCGGCGTTGAAGGCGTCGGCGGCGCCGCTGCGCAAGGTCAGGAGATAGACCCGCTGGCTGGTGGTCAGGACGAGGTTGGTCTCCAGACCCGCCTGCAGGGGTTTGATCAGGACATGGGTCCGGGCGGAGGCGCCGGCGCCCGACTGGCTCTCGCCGATCTGCCAGCGCACCGTATCCCCGGCCGCCTTGGCCGTGACCGTCTCGCCCGGCGCCAGGGTGAGGGTCGTGACCCGCAGGGGGGCGGTCCAGACCTCGTAGACCCGACCGTCGGACCAGCCGAACACCTGGACTCCGCCCACGAAGCCGTCGGCGCTGGAGGCGGCGCGAGCGGATCGATTGGCTTGTGCGATCGCGGCGCGTCCGGACGGCGTCTCCGGCGGCGGCGTCTCGGCACGACGTCGACGCGGCGGCTCCGCCTGGGCGACCGCCTCGAGGTAGGGTCGTGCGGTGGAGTCCGGCTCTACGGGAGGCGGAGCCGGGTCCGCCTCAGACGAAAGGACGGGCTCGGGCGCGACTTCGGGGGTCGGGACCTCGGGCGTGATCGCCTCGGCCAAAATGACGGGGTCGGCGTCCGGCCCTCGCAGCAGGGCGCAGCCGGAGAGCGCGATAGCGGCGAACGCCGAAAGGGCGGTCACGCTCAGGAAGCGTCGGGGGTCCATGAGACATCCTCGATCTTGAGGCCAAGGGGATTGCGCATCAGCTCGGCCTCGTTGCGCGGCGGCTGATGGGCGACGGTGATCAGGGCGCGCCAACGCTCGGCCCCGGCCTGCTGGCCGTTCACGAACCGGGTCTCACGCCATTGCAGGTCGAAGGTGCGGTCGCTGCGGCGGACCACGTTCAGCACCTCGACATTGACCGCCTCGCGGCCGGCCTCCGCGAACGGATCATTGGCCTGGGCCCAGTCGTTCAGAAAGGCCGAGGCCTTCGGCGTGAGGAGGTCGTAGGCGCGCAGCCAGTTCTGCCGGATCACGATCGGATCGATCGATTTCGACCGAACGTCCCGGATCCATTGCGCGAGGGCATAACCGGTCTGGGCCTCGGTCGGTTCGTACCGGCCGTCCAGGGCCGTGATCCTCTGGGTCTGCCCCCAGTCGGACACCTCCACGACGAAGGGCCGCACCACCGCCCGATCGGCCTGGACCCACCAGCCGGCGCCGAGAAAGGCCGCCAGCGCGAGGTTGGCCAGGGCGATACGGCGCCAGTTGCGGGCATGGGCGATGGAGAGCCCCATCCGGTCGTCCCAGACCTGGCCTGCCCTCTGGTAGGGAGTGGCCTCGGGCGACGCAGTCAGGGCGCGCTTGGGCTTGAAGAAGGGATGCATGCTCAATCCTCGGATCTGACGGTGGGCTTGAGGGCGCCGCTGTTCTCGCCGGCCGGCATCAGGGCGCGACCGGAGTTGGCGATAAAGAAGGCCTGGAGGGCGGCGGATCGGCCGGCGGCGCGTCCCCCCTTCGCGCCCCCGCCCAACGACCGGTCCTCGGACAGGGACGGCCGGGAACGGGTCTCAGCCTGGGGCCCGGCCTGGCCCGGAGGCGGCCCGGACGAATCCGGCTGAGGGGGCGGCGCCTCCGACGGCGCCGGGGTGGGAGAACTCGGGGCCGCCGCAGCGCCCGAGGTCGGCGCGGCGCCGCCGGTGGAGGGCGCCGGATCTCGCGTGCGCCCGGCGGGCCCCAATCCGGGTCCAGGGCCCGGTGATGGCCGCGGTCCGCCGCCCGAGGGCGCGCCTCCCGAGGAAGGGCCGGGTCCCGATGGTCGCGCCGCGGACGCGGCCCCGGCGGCGGATCGCGACGACCCGCCGATCGCCGCGGCCCGTCCGGCCATGGCGCCGACGCCCGCGACCCCGCCGGCGACGAGGGCTCCCGCCCCGGCGACGGCGAGCCCGCTGGTCAGGGCCGCGCCCGCCCCGAGGGCGGGGCCGCCGGTCACCAGGGCCGAGGCCAGGTTGGGGATGAAGATCGCCAACATCGCCAGCAGCAGGGCAGCGACCAGGATCGTGAGGGCTTCATAGATGTCGGGATTGGCGGAGGGCTGAAGCTGGTCGAAGATCGTCCGCGCGCCGGAGACGACGATGGCCAGGGCCAGCACCTTGAGCCCCGAGGAGACGACATAGCCGAGCGGTCGTTCGGCCAGGAAGGCGGTCTTGTTCCAGATGCCGAACGGCAGGAGGACGAAGCCGCCCAGGGTGACGATCTTGAACTCGAGCAGGGAGACGATGATCTGCAGGGCCAGGATGGCGAAGGCCAGCATGATGCCGATCATCGCCAGACCGAGAATCAGGGCGTCGGCCATATTGCCCATGACGTCGAGCGGGTTCTCGACCGGGGCCGGCGTCTCTCCCAGGGCCTTCACGATCTCCCAGCCCTGCTGAAGGATGGCTCCAGGGTTGAGGAACTCCTCGCGCGACAGCGAGCCTCCCCCGGCCGTCAGACCCAGCTCCAGAAACCCGGCGTAGAGGGTCTCGGACAGGGCCTGCCAGTCGTTGATGATCCAGGCGAAGGTGCCGATCAGCAGGACCTTTCCGAAGCCGGACGCCAGGACCTCCCTGTTGGGCGAGAGCGCCCACTGGATCCCTGTCAGGGCCACGACGAGCGCGATCAGCAGACCGAAGACACCGTTGACCGACCCGGACAGGGCGTCGAAGCCGGCGGTGACGGTGTTGGAAAACACCACCATCAGCTCGTTCGGGGTCTCCATTCCGGGGCCGGCCATGACAGCGCTCCTCAGTCCCGGGCGTGGGGCAAGGGGTTGAAGGACGGAGCGGCCGGCGTGGCGGTCCCCCGTTCCCAGAAGCGGCGGCGCGCCTCGATCGCGGCTTCGCGGTCGGCGGCCTGACGCGCCGCGCCCTCGGCCATCAGCCGGGACTGGGCCAGAAGCACGGTCCGCATGCTGGCCAGATCCTCGGCCAGAACGGACAGCATCTGGGTCGAGGACTGGATCGCGGCCGTCTCGCCCTCCGCCGCCTCGCTCGCGGCCATGGCCCCGCGCAGGCGGCCGTCGCGGCTCTGGGCCAGTCGCTCCAGCTCGGCCGCCGTGCGCGCCAGGTCCTCGGCGGTCCGGCGCGCGGTCGTGGACCGATCGGCGCCGAGGGCCGTGAGGTCCGAGAGGGAGAGATCGTCCGGATACAGATCCGCGAACTGCCGCTGAACGCCATCGAGGGTCGAGGCCGTCCCCCGGACCGTGCGCGCCAGCTCGCCGATGTCGCGCAGGGTCTCAGACGATCCCGCGAGATGGCTGTAGGGCGAAGCGGCGAGGCTGCGGGCCTGATTGGCCAGAGTGCGAGCCTCATTGGCGAGGCTCTCGATCTGCCTGGCGGCCGAGAGCATCGCCTCGACATCGGCCTTGGCGTCATACACCGCCCATTGCGCGCTCGCCGGCTGGGGCGCCGCCGCAAGGGTCAGCGAAAGCGCTGCAAGCCCGCAGAGCCAGCGTCGGCTATTCGGCCGCGAGACGATGGGCGACGGCCGGATCGAAGCTGTCGAAGACGTTGTCGACATGATGGACTCCCTTGGCTTTGAGGAATTCGCGGGCGAAGCGGTCAGGCCGCGGATCGGCCGGATCGAGAGCCGCCAGCACGCTCTCGATGAGAGTCTGGTCCTCGGGAGACGAGGCGCCGCAGAGGGCGAGCCCGGCTCCGCTGAGCTTGAGGTCGAAAAGCCGCCGCCCTTCGGGCTGACGCAGGTAGTAGGTGCGCTTGGGGGTGGCCCAGGCGATCAGCTCCAGCTGGCGGCGGTTGAGACCGAACATCCGGTAGAGGTCCGCCGAGGCCGGCTCGAGCGCGCGGGGGTTGGGCAGGAAGATCTGGGTCGGGCAGCTTTCGATCAGGGCCGAGGCGATCGACGAGCGCACGACGTCGTCGAGCGACTGGGTGGCGAAGACCACCGCCACGCCCTTCTTGCGGAGCGTCTTCAGCCACTCGCGGATACGGGCGGCGAACGCCGTCTCGCCGAGGAACAGCCAGGCCTCGTCGAGGATCAACAGGGTCGGCCGGCCGTCGAAGCCGCGCTCGATCTCGTGGAACAGCGCCGCGAGTACAGGCGCGACCGCCGACGGGGTCGCCATCAGGCTCTCGAGCTCGAAGCATTCGAAGGCGGCGAGCGTCTCGTCTTCCGGAGCGACGCCGTCGATCAGGGCGCCATGAGGCCCCTTGAGCGTCAGGGGCTCGAGAGCCGCGGCCACGGCCTTGTCCTGGACCAGGGCCGTGAAGACGGTCAGCGTCCGCTGCGCCACGGGGGCCTGGGCCAGGGCGCCGAGCGCGGCCCAGATCTCCTCGCGAATGCGCGGCGTCGGCTCGAGGCCCGCGAGCCGGACGGCATCCGCCAGCCACTCCGAGGCCCAGGCCCGTTCGCCGTCATCCTCGATGCGCGCCAGGGGCTGGAGGGTGAACGCGCCGCCGGGCTGGAGCGGATGCCAGCGCCCGCCGACCGCCAGGGCCGCGGCCCGCGCGCTGCGGCCCTTGTCGAAAACCACGACCCGCCCCTCGGGATAGCGGAACCATTGAAGGGCGAGGAAGGCGAGCAGCGCGCTCTTGCCCGAGCCGGTCGGCCCAACGACCATCGCATGGCCGACGTCGCCCACATGCAGGGCCAGCCGGAACGGCGTCGATCCACTGGTCCTCGCGACCGCGAGCGGCGGCCCCTGCAGGCGCGGGTCCGATGTCGGTCCGGCCCAGACCGCCGAGACCGGCAGGAGGTCGGCGAGGTTCAGGGTGGAGACCAGAGGCCGACGCACATCCGCATAGGGCTCGCCCGGCAGGGAGCCCAGCCAGGCCTCCACGGCGTTCAGGTCCTCGGTGCGGGCGACGAAACCCTGGGCGTTGAGCGTCGCCTCGATCGCCCGGGCCTGTTCCGCCGCCCGTTCGGGATCGCGCGCCATCACCGTGATCGTCGTGGTCAGATAGCCGTAGGCGCAGGCGTCCGAGCCGAGGGCTTCGAGCGCGCCGTCGCACTCGTCGGTCTTGGCCGCCGCATCCGTATCGAGGAGCGGGACCTCCTCCTTGGTGATGGCCTCGCGCAGGAGAACCCCGACCCCCTTGCGCTTGGCGAACCAGCGCTTGCGCAACTTGACGAGCTCCACCTCGGCGTCCGCCTTGTCCAGACCGATCCAGCGCGCGCTCCAGCGATAGGGGAAGGGCAAGGCCCCGAGGGCGTCGAGCAGTCCCGGCCGCGTGCTCGCCGGAAGCCCCCGCACCGAGACCACCTTGAGCGTCTGGCCGTCCAGTGTCGGAGACACGCCGCCGAGCAGGGGCGCGTCCGCCAGCCAGGCGTCGAGGAACATCGGCGTCGCGGGCAGCGCGAGCCGGACCGACCTCGGAGACACGCAGTCGTGCAGCCAGGTCAGGATCTCCACGTCGTCGAGCATCGCGACTTCCGGAAGGGCGTCGGCCAGAAGGTCGACGATCTGCGCGGTCTCGCGGGCGAAGGCGTCCAGGGCGGTGCGCCAGTCCCGGCTCGCCGGATCTGCGCCGTCGAACAGGACGCGCTCCACCCGGCGGGTCTGGTCCGCCGGCGGAAGCCAGGTCAGGGCCGCCCGATAGTCGGTCTCGTAGGCCGGCTCGCTGGTCTCGAAGAGGGAGCGGCGCTCGGCGTCGACCAGCCAGGCCGCGGCGATCTCGAACTCACTCGTGGGATAGGGCTGGGCGGGGCGGCGACGGGCCTCGACATGGAGGCACCATCCGCTGCCCAGACGCTTCAGGGCGTTGTTGAGCCGCGCTCGAACCGACATCAGCTCCAGGTCGGAGGCTGACTCCAGATCCGGCCCCCGGAACCGCAGGCCGCAGGTGAAGGAGCCGTCCTTGTTCAGCACCACCCCGGGAGCGACCATGGCCGCCCAGGGCAGATGATCGGCCAGAAGCGCGGGCCGGCGGCGATGTTCATCCAGAAAGCGCATGCTCAGGTCTCACGCATCGAGATGGCCCGGCAGGGCCAGATGGCGGCGAAGGACGTCGAAGAACCGCTTGTCAGCCCGTGCGGCGTAGAGTCCGATCGCGTGGGCGACCGCCCACCACAGGAGGCCCAGCCACCAGATCCGCAGCGCCAGCCCCAACACAACCGCCACGGTGCCCATCAGGATGGCGTAGTCGCGAGGCATCCCCGCCAGGGTGACCGGCTCGGTCAGGGCTGCCGCGACCGGAAGATCCCAGCCTGGCGGGCGGTGATCGGACGACGTCTCGGACATCAGGCGATCTCCGCCCCGCCGGCGAAGCCGAAGAACTGCAGGAAGAAGGTCGAGGCGGCGAAGGCGATCGAGAGGCCGAAGAGTATCCCGAGCCCTCGCCGCATGGACGATCCGTTCTCGCTCATGGCGACCCCGGCGCCGAACAACACCACCGCCACGACGGCGGCGGCCTGGACGACCGGCCCGGTGATCGATTCCACGATCTGCTGGAGCGGTCCCTCCCAGGGCATCCCGGATCCGCCCGCCAGGGCCTGTCCGGCAAAGAACAGGCCGCAAGTCACCGTCGCGGCCGAAAGGCCACGTTGAAGTAAACGTCGCATGGTTTGAGTTCCTGTGGTCGGGCCGGAAGGTCGGCGTTGACGATCCACAGCAAGCAAAACCATCCACAGCCTGTCAACGCGGCCTGTGAATATATTTTTACGGCGGAGTCTTGCTTCTAGATCGCCCTCGAAATCCAGCGACCGTCCATCAAAGTCTTGCAACGGCGCAAGTCGTCCGCGACTTTCTTCGATTCACCCGGAGGGCCCGTCATCATTGACTTCAGACCTCAATGCGTCCGGATTTCGCCGGAATGCGCGACAGGGCGCCGACGAGAGAATCGGATCGACGCCAGGCCTCCCGAAAGCGCGAAGCGCATGACGTCAGAAGCTTGTCGGACCGCCGAATATTGTCGGGCGTGGCCTGCGACGGATCAGCATGGGACCGGCGGATGCCGGCGGCCCCTTAAACAGGGGCCCGCCAAGACGTCCGCGACCGCCTGGAAGACGGCGGACACGCGGTCGAGGCGGTCGTCCATCGATGTCGACGATCGCGCCGACAGTCTCTGAGCCGAGTCAGGCGGTCTCGCGCAGGAAGTCGTCCTCGTCCTCGACCTGCGCCTCCTCCCCCTGTCGGTTGGGACGGAACTGACGCCCCATGCTTCGACGGGCGCTCTGGATGGAGTCGTAGAAATCGTCGGCCGCCAGGCTCAGGCTTTCCGGCGCGAGGGCGTGACGCACGGCGTCGGGATCCCATTCCTTGTTGAGCTGCTTGGCCAGGGCGAACACCACCGCCCGACCGACGCGCAGGACCATGCTCTTCTCCGCCTGTCTAACGGCGGCTTCACGCATGGTGTCGAGGTCGGCGACGGTCGCATAGGATGCCTCGAGCGCATCCTTCATCTCGCCGATCGACGGATAGAGCATGTTGAGAAACAGCTGGCCGTTCTCATAATACCGACCGGCCCGCCCCTTCAGCTGCTTCTCCTCGATCTCCTCGGCTGTCCTCAGCAGGACGATCTCGGGCGCGCGTTCGCGGTCTTTCCAGAGATCGGCCGCCTTCGACCCCTGCGGGGCAAGGTTCAGATCGATATGCTTTGTCTTCGGCCTGGAGGCCCCGCCGGCTCCGCCCTCGCCGTCACGCTGGGGTTGGGCGCCCACGCCGCTCGCTGTATCGACCAGACGGATTCCCGTGGTCGTCGGCCTCGGGGAGACCCGGCGAACCCGCAGGTCGTAGAGCAGCTTCTGAAGTTCGTCACGGATGTCGTCGCTGGAGGTGCTCTCCGGCGCGAACGACCGAATGACGTCGATGAGCCACTGGGGGCGATGCTGGGCGACGAGGTCGCCGAAATGGGCGGCTTGAACGGTGTCCTGCTCACCAGCCTGGTATCGCAGGAACTGACGGTAGGCCTCCGGCAGCACGTCTGCGTCGTCCGGCAGTTCGATATGGACAGAGATGTGCTTCGATCCGAAGGGGATGCCGAACAGGGGGGCGTTGATGGACCAGCCGCGCCCGGTTTTCACATCATAAAGCTCGTCGCGATAGACGACGCCGGCGAGACTCAGGGCCGACTGGATGGCGCCGCTGATCGAGCGGTTATGGCTCGGCGACTTCTCATAGGGCGGGTCGTAGAAATAGTGAATCTTCACGCCGCCCGGCGCCTCGACCGTCTCGGTCCGCTCAAAGGCTCCGGCGGCGGCGCGTCGCGGCAGGGGCTCGAAAGCCCGGGTCCCGTCTCCGAGCTTGTGCGTTCCAGCCAGCAGGGTCACGCGCACGCCTTCAGGCAGGCGGTAGAACCGGTGATACAAGTAGGTGGCCAGCCACTGCGCATCGACCACCGGATCGCCGTTGTAAGGCGCACGGGCGGTCTCCTGATCCGCCTCGTTCCCCAGCAGGCGAACTTCCGTCCAGTCCTCCGTCAGGTCGTATCCTTCCTCGGCGGCCAGCTCGGTCACATCGATGACCTCGACGAGGTCGCCGTTCTCCAGCGTTCGCCGAAGACGCCCGTACCGCCCGTCGCGCTCGCAGAGGATCACCTCATTGACCGCGCCGGATTTGCAGGAGCGATAGACCATCCCCAGTCGGTTGGACGGCAGGGACGCCACCTTCGCGCCCATCCCGAAGTTCGCGTCCAGGCCCTTCTGCTTGCGGATGGACGAGGCTAGATCGCACATCCGGTAGAGCTCGGCGGCGTCCATCCCCGGTCCGGTGTTCCAGATCGCAAGCTTGGGCGTGTCGTTGAACGTCACAGTGCGGAAGATGACCTGACGACTGCCTTCGGGCGCGAGGGACGCGGCCTCCATTGCGTTCTTGGCCAACTCCCGCACCATCATGGTGCGCGGGCAACGCTCGATGGTGGTCGAGACGAGGAAATCGACATCGTCGATAAGGATCGGGGTGATGCTGGACTGGGTCATGGCGGCCTACAGCTTGAAGCCGGACTTGCGGGTCCGGGGAGCCTCGAAGCGGGCCTCGACCTCCGCGACGGCGTCACGCAGCGCCCGCATGATCTTCTTCACCTCCACGTCCTCGTACTCATAGACCTGCCGGTTCGACAGGTTGCCGATCCGGGCGATCGCATCGAGCGCCTTGGTGGTGCGACCTTCCGCCAGTTCACGGAATTTTTCGCGTTTCTGAGTCACGAATGAGCATCCTTGTGATCGTATTCGTCGATATTTTCGTCGAATACGAACCACACATCCGCACGATTTGCAATCACGCGGATATTTCAGGCCTATGGGGGAGCTGCCTCTCAGCTCCAGCGCGCGGTACCCTCGTCAGCTTTCAAGGGGCAGCAGGTCATCGACGACCCGGCCCGTCCGGGTCCGGCGGATGTGGACGATGATGTCGATGGACTGGGTGATCATACGGTGCGGGATCGCTGGCCCGACCTCGGCGATCAGATCCTCGATCCGGGACACAGCCTCGCGGGCGGAATTCGCGTGGATCGTCGAAAGGCCGCCCGGATGCCCGGTGTTCCAGGCCTTGAGGGTTTCGAGCGCCGCCGACCCTTCGCGCATTTCTCCAACGACGATCCGATCAGGTCGCATGCGCAAAGCGTCACGGACCAGGTCGACGACCCCGATCGGCACAGGGTGGCGGCGTGTGAGGGTGGCGACGAGATCCCACGCGGAACATTGAAGTTCGGGCGTATCTTCAATCAGGAAGACACGGTCGTTCGCAAACGCCGGCTCTGCGAGCAGCGCATTGGCCAGCGTCGTCTTCCCCGAACCCGTACCGCCCGAGATCAGCAGATTCCGGCGATCCCGCACCGCGGCGCGCAGGACCTCGGCCTGCCCCTCCGTCACCACGCCGTCACGGACATAGTCATCCAGGGTCCAGATCACGGCGGGTCGTTTCCGGATCGAAAAGGCAGGCGCGGCGGTTACCGGCGGGAGAAACCCCTGGAACCGCTCCCCGGTGACCGGAAGTACCCCTGCCAGACGTGGATTCTCCCGGGTGACCGGATCCCCGACATAGTCCGCGATCAACCGGATGACCCGTTCCCGGGCTTCTGACTCCAACTCGTGGCCGGTATCGGCGCGCCCGGTCCCGACGCGATCCAGGACCAGGCGCCCATCCGGGTTGACGAGGACTTCGACCACAAGCGGATCGGTGAGCGCCTCCAGGATGTCGGGCCCCAGCGCGTGGCGAAGCGCCTCCAGCTTCCGTTCGCCGACGATAGGATGGACGCTCATTCGGCCGTCCCGCGCTGCGGCCTGCCGCCCGAGATCAACCGGGCGGCCGTGTCATCGAGAAGCTGTTCGATCCGGCGGTCCACTGCGGCGCGGGCGACAGGATCCTGATCCGTGACGGCGTCCGGCAAACGCATGAAGAAGGCGCGGGCGACCTCGATGACCAGCTCCTGGATGATTTGCACGTCTCGCGCCGTCGACCGCATGTGGTCTCTTAGCGCGCGGTCGAGCTGAAGCAGACGGTCGTCCGGATCGGCGGGGAGGCTTCTGGCCAGGCCCTTCGCAAGCGAGCGTCCGGCGGCCTGGCTGATCGGAATATTGGCCGAGCGCGCTTCCCGCTGCAGGGCGGCGACCACGCGGGGGTCGGTGAGATAGACCTGAACCCGCGTCGCCCCGGTCTCACGCCCGCCCATCCCCGCCTCCCTGCAACCCGTCAAGCACCGCCTGTTCCGCCGCGAAGGCGGTCGAAATCCGCTCGTAGGTCTCGGCCGCCCTGGCGGCGACGCGTCGGTCATGGATCGCCGCCTCCACCTCTTTGAACAGCGGCAGGGCCGCCTCCGGATCCTCGCCCAGCCCCCGTCGTCCCGCCCATGGGTGAACCGGTGCGCCAGGCGTGTCGACGCCAGCCGCCTGATCCGGCGGCGGCAGGTCCGCGCGCGTCCGGAAGGGCCGCTCCCTGTCGTAGAGGACCTTGCGTGTCCGCAGCGGTCTGTGCCCTGCCGCAAAGGTCAGCTGCACCTCGTCCGGCAGCGCCCGGACTTCGCCCGGCTCCAGCAGGGGCCGTTCGATCTCGGAGCGGGACACCGAGCTCCGGCCGGCGCCCAGCCCCGCCGGACCGCTGCGGCTGGTCTTCCGCTCCAGCACGGTGCCGGTGAGCTTGGACACCTTGTCCTGTGTTAGCGGATCGAGAGCGCTGAAGGCGGTGTAGACATGGCAGTTGTCGAGGATGGTGTTGTTGGCCCCATAGGTCTCGACGATGTCGTTCAGGGACTGGGCGACGAACATTGTCTTGATGCCGTAGCCGCTCATCAGGCGCAGGGACTTCTCGAAGAAGGCCAGTCGGCCCAGCAGCGGGAACTCGTCCATGAGCATCAAAAGGCGCCGGCGCTTCTCGCGGCCCGCGTCGTCGGCGTGCTCTGCGGCGGTCAGGGCCTGGGCCGCCGCGTAGAAGAGAAGCCGGATCACCGGTCGCAAGGCGACGGCGTCGGCCGGAGCGACCTGCACATAGAGGGAGACCGGCGCCTCGGCGCACATCAGATCGCCGAGCGCGAAATCCGATGCCGACATCGCCCGAACCAGATCGTCGCCGGCCAGCCATTTGAGATAGCTGCGCGCCGTGCCCTGCACCGAGGTGCGAAAGCGGTCGTGCATCGCCGCGTAGCCCTTCACCGCCGTGGAGATGAACGGATGGACCTCGGGGACGCCCTCGGGACCCAGACGATGAAGGGTCCGGACCATGACGTCGGCGGCGGCGTCCAGATCGGCGAGGATCGTTCTCACCGTCAACAACGTCTTGTCCGCGTCCGGCGCCGTGTAGAGGACGTGCAGGATCACGGCTTCGAGAATCTCGGACGCCGCCTTGTCCCAGATGGCCTCGTCGTCCCGTGCGCCTCCCGGATCGCTGAGGATGGCGACCAGCCGCTGGACCTGCGCCAGTTCCTGGGGCCCCGGTCTGATCTCCGCCAGAGGATTGAAGCGCGCGGACGCCGGGTCTCGCGGGTTGAAGTAGAGCGCATGACTGTGCTGGGCGCGCCAACCGGCGGTCACCCGCCACAGCTCCCCCTTGGGATCATGGACCAGGACGCTGTCGGTCCAGCTCAACAGGGTGGGGACGACATGGCCCCGTCCCTTCCCCGCGCGGGTCCCGCCCGTCACGAGCGTCGGGCGCAGGTCGGTCGTCGCCAGAAGACGGCCCTGCAACCGCCCGAGGACGCACCCCGCGTCGTGCCTCAGGCCCGCACGGCGAGCCTCCGCCAGGCCGCCCCACCCGCGCGTTCGCTTCACGGCGCCGCCGTCGAACAGAAGCAGGCCCCCGGCGCCCGCGGCCATCACGAGCATGAAGACCGAGAGCGGCAGGGCGAAGGCGTCCCCCTCCGCCGCCCCGAACCTCTGGCGCCAGACGAGGATCATCCAGGGCCAGTAGACGCCTGTCTCGTCCAGCCGGAGCGCCGGCCCCAGCGTCACATGATAGCGATAAAGCCAGGCGAAGGTCTGGGTGGACGCCTGAAGCGCGACTAGTAGTGCGGCGACAAGACCGGCGAGGCGTGCTGGCGGCATGACGACCATCCGTTCGAAGACCATCGAGACTTCGAGGGAGAGGGCCGTTTGAGGCGACTTTCTGGCCGCAAATCCGGTCCTCGGGCGCCGTCGACGCCGATATAGAGGCGTGTCACGCGGGTGAGCCGTTTTGCCCGATCCGGCCGGACCGCAATATATTCTCGCTGTCGGCTCGTCTCCGAGCCGTGACGGGTCAGTTGCCGCCTTCGCGCACCCCGGCGGCCCTCAGGAGGTCGCCGACACGACGACCGTCGAGCCGGCAGGTCGCGATCACCCGATCATAGACGATCACCCGGCCGCTACGTCCTCGCGTCGCCACGCATTCGAGGCGTCGGCCCATCACCAGACGGCGCAACTGGTCCCGGGCGGCGCGTCCGCCCGGTGCGTTGAGCTCCGGGGCATTGAAGTCCGCGAGCCTCACCTCGATCCAGGTGGAGGGGTTCGTGCTGTCGCCGACGCAGAGCCCGTCGCCATCGCCGACATAGCGGGTTTGCCCCGAGAAAACCTGTCCGGCGCGATCTGGCAGTCGCCCCTCGCACGGATCGGCATGGGCGATCGCGGGCGCGGCGAGGAGCGGGAGGATGAGCCACCATTTCATCGGATCAACCTGGGCCGATCCGGTCGGATCGAAAAGCGCGATCGGGAAGAAAGGAAGGGCGGCCGGGAATGCTCCGCTTGGGAGCCTTGCTGGAGACCGCCATGCGCCCGCTTCCTGACCTCGAACCCGCGATCGCCGCGGCTGGGCGTTCGCCCGACACGAGTTCCCTCGCCAACCTCGACGACCGCGCCCTCCTCGCGCTTCTGCTGGGCCGCAGCATGCGACAGACATCAATGCCCGCCGTGGACGCCCTGTTCGACCGGTTCGGCGACATCGCCGCCATTGCTTCCGCCGATGTGCCGGAACTGGCGCGCGCCAGCGGACTGGGACCAGCGGCTCTCACCGACCTGAAACTGCTTCGTGTGCTCAGCGAACGGCTGGTCCGCGCCGAGGCTTCGAGACGGCCCGTCATCACCAGCTGGACGGCCTTGCTCGCCTATGTTCGGGTCGCATTGGCCGAGGAACCCCGCGAGCAGTTCCGGGCCCTGTTCCTCGACAAGCGCAACCGGCTCCTGAGCGACGAACTGGTCGCCCAGGGCACGATCGACCATGCCCCCGTCTATCCGCGCGAGGTCGTGCGGCGGGCGCTGGAGGGGTCGGCCGCGTCCATCATCCTCGTGCACAATCACCCTTCGGGCGATCCCGAGCCGTCCCGCGCCGACATCGAGATGACGCGGAAGATCGTCGACGCCGCCAAGGTCTTCGACATCCAGGTTCACGATCATCTGGTCGTCGGGAGGGACGGTACGGCCAGCCTGCGCACCCTCGGGCACTTCCGGTGAGCCTGCGCCAGATCGTGGCGATCCTCGGCGGAGACCTCTACCAGAACGGCTTGCGCGCCAATGTGCCGGCGCCCGGCCATGGGAAGGCGGACCGTTCCGTCTCGCTCCTGCTCGATGGCGGCCGTGTCGTCATCCACACCTTCGGCGCGGCCGATTGGCGGGAGGTGCGCGACGACCTGCGGCGTCGCGGACTGGTCGATCACGGCGGTCGGCTCATGGGTGTCGCGGACACGCCGGACAGGCCCGTGATCGACCACCCCCGACGGCGGGCGGTCGCGGGTGCGCTCTGGCAGGATGGGGTAAGGCCCGCCCGGACCGGCGTGGTCGCACGTCACCTCGCCGTGCGCGGCGTCGCTTGGCGGGAAGACCTCGACGACCTGCTCGAACATCCCCGCGCGCCCCTCTCGGTCTACCGGCCGGGGCGGCGCGTCGGACGCGCGATGATGACCGGGATCCGGTCGCCCTCGGGGGATCTCACGGCCGTCGAGCTCACCTATCTCGCGACCAACGGGCAGGTCGCATCGGGTCTGAGCGTTCCCCGCAAGACCGTGGGCCAAGTCCCGCCGGGATCGGCCGTACGGCTGCGTCCCGCGGCGGCGCGGATGCTGGTGGCCGAAGGCGTCGTCACCACCCTGTCCGCCATGGTCCGCTTCGACCTGCCGGGCTGGGCGCTCATGTCAGCCGGAAACCTCTCGCGGTGGCATGCACCCCACCATGTTTCGACGGTTCTAATCGCCGGAGACCGGGGCGAAGCCGGGGAGATCGCCGCGATGCGGCTGGCCAGGCGGCTCGAGCGCGATGGCGTGGAAGCGATCGTCGCCTTTCCCCCAGCCCCGTTCGGCGACTGGAACGAGGCCGCTCGAGACCATCAGAAAGCGGGAAAGGAAGAGCGCGGACGGGCGCCGTAAAGGCGGGGATGGACCTCGCCTACGGCAGGAGAGCCCTCATGTCCCGTTCCACCGCCGTCGCCGTCGTCGCCACCCCCTTCCAGGTCGCGTCGACCCGTAACCGCCCGCTGGTCCATCTCCGTGATCTCGACATCGCCCCGGAGAACCTTCGCTTCGGCGAGCCCTCCGACGATGACATTCCGCTGCTTGCCGAGACTCTGTTCGCCGCCGGTCAGCTGCAGCCCCTGACCGTCCGGCCCGGTCGAAAGAAGGAAGCCGCCAACATGGCGCTCGACGGCAGGCGGCGCTTGCTGGCGCTTCGTCTTCTGGTCGAACAGGGACGTATCGACGACAGCTTCCTCGTCGATGTCTTCGTCGAGACGGATCCCGCCCGCCAGGCCGCGGCCGTCCTGCTCACCAACACGGCCGTGCCGGTCCATGTCGCCGACATCATCGCGGCGATCGGCCGGATGCTGAAACGCAAGCTCGGCGTGCCCACGATCGCCAAGGCGCTGGGATACGCGGAAATCGACATCAAACGTCTCGCGGCCCTTGCCGCCCTGCCGGATGTCGCGCTGCAGGCGCTGCGGCTCGGCCGGCTGAACCTGCGCCAGGCGCGCCTGCTCGCCAGGCTCTCCGACCCCGACGAGCAGGCGGAGCTGGCCCGGATGACCCTCGACGGTCACGGTTTCCAGGATTGGCGCGTGACCGAAAAGCTCGACGAGGCTCGCGTCACCGCGCGCGACCCTCGCTGCGCCCTCATCGGCCCGGAGCGATACGCCGAGGCCGGCGGCCGCTCCGAGACCGATCTGTTCGGCGAGCTGCCGCCGGTGCTGCTGGACCCGGCCATTCTCACGGAGGCCTGGACCCGACGTGCACGGGAGATCGCCCTGATCTACGAGGCCGAGGGCCTGGCGGTCCACGTCACGGCGGGCCCCGAACCGGACCTGCCGGACGATCTGGAAGCCGCCGGTTACGTCTACGGCGGCATGCTTCCGGCCACGGAGATGGCGGCCTACCGCGACAAGCGAGACGCCTTCAACGCCGCCGTCGAAGGGGTCGAGGCGGTCCTGACGGAGACGACCGACGCCGAGGCGGTGGACGCCGCGCTCGACGTCATGATCCGCGACCGCCTGGCCATGGATCAGGCGGGATGGAGCGGCCGGGCAGCCACGACCCTGGTCCTGCGTCCTGCACTACGCACCGGGATCGAAGTCCGGTGCTTCACGCCCGTGGAACCGGAAGTCGAGGACGAGACCGACGATGAGGCGCCCGCCTCCGCGGGGGGCATCGCTGCCGCTCCCGTCTACCGGCCGCCCGAGGTCGATACGCCGGAACCCGAGACCGAGGGCGTCAACCACGCCCTTCACGCCGTGCGCACCGACGTGGCCACCCGCGGTCTGATCCGCGCCCTCGCCGACGATCCCGGCGTCGCCTTCACGGCGCTGATCGCCCGCCTGTTCAATCAGCTGGCCGTCAGGACCTCCGGCCAGAGGTCCGAGTCCGCCCTCGCCCTGACCGCGTCCGCCTTCAAGCCGACCGGCGGTCGCGTCATCGAGGCGTTGGACGGCGAGGTCCGCCAGAGGCTCGACGATCGACGCGCCGCGTGGGAGGCGTCGGGCCAGACGGTGATCGCCTGGGTGCATGGTCTCGCCCATGGCGACAAGATGGGTTTGCTGGCCGAGCTCACCGCCCTCTCCCTGGATGTTCGGGAGGAGCGGACCACACTGATCCGCAAGTCGGCCCGGGCCGAAGCCGCTGAACTCGCCGAGCTTTGCGGCGCGGACATCAGTCTGCACTGGACCCCGGACGCCGAGTTCCTGAAGCCGCATTCCAAAACCCTGCTGCTGAAGATGCTGGAAGAGATGGACCGGGCCGATGTGAGAGCGGCCCTGCTGAAGAAGGCCGATCTGATCCCCTGGGTCGAGGAGAATGCGGCCGAGAAGGGATGGGCGCCGGCCAGCCTGTCCTGGACCACACCGCCCGACGTCGACGAGGTCGCGGCGTCGGACGCTGACGGTCCGGAGAGCGATACGGCGGAAGAGAGCGAAGGCGATGCTGACGACGGCGTCGGCGCCTTCGAGGTCACCGCTGAAGGCGAGGCGGCGCTCGACGACGCCGCCTGATCCAGGCGTGAAGACGACGAGGCCCGTCGCGACATCGTCGCGGCGGGCCTTCGTCATGGAAGGCGGGAGGAAGGGCGGCTGGGCGCGAGCCTGGAGGACCGGAGGGATGAGCCCGCCGCTCCAGGCGACGGAGCCCTTCCCATGACCGCCGCGCAGACACCGCCTCAGACCGCCAGCCTCTCGCTCTTCAGCGCACCACGCCCGTGCGACCGCGCCGCCAACCTCATGGCCGCAGCCCGGGTGCTCGCCACCCACCTGGCCCGGTCCCGCCCGCTGCACCGCAAACTGGTCTCCAGCGTCATGACCACCGGCTTCGGCGGGTCGGACGCCGAGGGCTTGTGGAACTGGCGGGACGCCTATGAGGCCATCGAGGCGGCGACCGTTTTGCAGATCCGCCGGCTGGCGCCCCAGGTGTCGCGGCTCGAGGACGCGCCGGCCGCCATCGCCGTCCTTCTGGCGACGGTCGGCGCCCTGGGTCTGACCCACAGCCGACGCAGCGAAGATCAGATCGCGCTGGACCAGTTCTCCACGCCGCCGGAACTGGCGGCGCTCGTGGTGCTGGCCGGTCAGGTTCGCCCGGGTGACCAAGTGCTGGAGCCTTCGGCGGGCACCGGGCTGATCGCTATCGTGGCCGAGGCCTGCGGCGGAGTTCTGACGCTGAACGAACTGGCCGAGGGTCGCGCCGTCCTGCTCGACGGCCTCTTCGTTTCGGCGACGCGGTCACGTCTTGATGGACGACGCGTCCAGAACCTGTTGCCGGGCGCGGGCGGGTTCGACGTCGCGGTCTGCAATCCGCCCTTCACCGATCTGGAGGCGCATCTGACCGGGGCCTTCTCGGCCCTGGCCGATGGCGGGCGCCTGGCCGCCGTCGTGCCGATCACCGCCCTCATCGACGAGGGTCTGATGCGTCGGTTGAGCGCCAGGGGGCGTGTCGTCGCCCGGATCGGCTTTCCGCCACGCGCCTTCTCCAGGCACGGCACCAGCGTGGAGACCGGGTTGCTGGTTCTGGACCGGCTCGAGGGCGGCGCCGCGGTCGCTGCGCTCGCGAACGGTGAAGATCTCGCCGCCTGTGCCGCCCTGGCCTCGGCTGTGCCCGAGCGCGTCAAGGCGAGGCCGAGGGTTCGCCTCGAACTCGGGGCGCAGACCTTGCTGGCGCCCCGGGACCGGTCACTCGCCCTGCCGTCCGGGCGTCTCGGCTTCCTCGCGGGAGCGTCCCCCATCACCTATCAGACCCTCGCCTGGACGGGCGAGGGCCGCGATGTCGGCCTCTACCAGGCGCACCGGCTGGCGCGGATCGCCCTGACGGCGCAGACGCCCCACCCGTCAGCCCTGGTCGAGTCCGGTCCGATGGCCTCGGTCGCCCCGCCCGCCCCGTCATACCGGCCGGTCCTTCCGGCGGCGGTGCGTCTCGACGGCCGGATCTCCGACGCCCAGCTGGAGACGGTCATCTACGCCGGCGAGGCTCACGCCGGCATGCTGCCCGCCTGGTGGACGCCGGGAGAGTCGGCTCGTCAGCTCAGGTTGTCGCGGGAGGAGGATGAGGGTTCCGTCCAGCTCCGGCGCGGCTTCTTCCTTGGCGACGGCACCGGCTGCGGCAAGGGCCGGGAGATCGCCGCCGTCATCGCCGACAACATGGCCCAGGGGCGGACCAAGGCCCTGTGGTTGTCGAAGAACGACTCCCTGCTGGACGACGCCCGGCGCGATTGGGCCGCCATCGGCGGCGGGGCCCACGACATCGTGCCGCTCAACAGCTGGAAGTTGGGAGATGGCGTGCGGCTGGATCGCGGGATTGTCTTCACCACCTACGCCACCCTGCGTCAGCCTGCGCGCGGCCAGAAGATGTCGCGGCTCGACCAGATCGTCGCCTGGCTGGGCGAGGATTTCGACGGGGTCATCGCCTTCGACGAGGCCCACGCCATGGCCAACGCCGCGGGGGGCGGCAAGGGGGCGCGGGGAACGAAGAAGGCCTCCCTGCAGGGGATGGCCGGCCTGGCGCTTCAGAACCGGCTGCCGAACGCCCGGGTGCTCTATGTCTCGGCGACCGGCGCCACCACCGCGGAGAATCTGGCTTACGCGGCCCGTCTGGGTCTTTGGGGCGGGCCGGAGGCGCCCTTCGTCACCCGCGACGACTTCCTCGACGCCATGGACAAGGGCGGGGTCGCCGCCATGGAGCTCGTCGCGCGCGAGCTCAAGGCGCTCGGCCTCTATGTGGCGCGGTCGTTGTCGTTCGAGGGCGTCGAGTACGAGCCGCTCTTCCACGCCCTGACCGAGGACGACATCAGCATCTGGGACGCCTGGGCCGACGCCTTCCAGCTGATCCACGCCAATCTGGGCGAGGCGCTGAAAGCGACCGGCTTCAATGATGAGGAAGGCAAGGCCAAGAGCGGCCTGGCCGCCTCAGCCGTCCATTCCGCGTTTGAAGGCGCCAAGCTGCGCTTCTTCGGCCACCTCCTCGCGGGATTGAAGGCGCCGACGCTTGCGGCGTCGATCCGGGCGGACCTGACCGAAGGGCGTTCCGCCGTGATCCAGATCGTTTCGACGAACGAGGCGGTGATGGAGCGAAGACTGGCGTCCATCCCGCCGGAGGAATGGAACAACCTCTCCATTGACCTGACGCCGCGCGAATATGTCCTCGACTATCTGCGCGAGGCTTTCCCGGTGAATCTCATGGAGGCGATCGAGGGTGACGACGGCTCGGTGACGCTGGTCCCGGTCATGGTCGACGGCCGGCCCGCCGTGAGCCAGGAGGCGTTGCGCCGGCGCGAAGACCTGATCGAGAAGATGGCGCTCCTGCCCGCCGTGCCCGGCGTTCTGGACGCCCTTCTGGACACCTTCGGAACAGAGGCGGTCGCAGAGATCACGGGACGGTCGCGTCGCGTCGTCGCGCGCGACGGACGCCGGCTCGTCGAGCGCCGCGGCGCCTCGGCCGCGCGGTCGGAGACCGACGCCTTCATGTCCGGCCGCAAGCGTATCCTGGTCTTCTCGGACGCAGGCGGCACAGGACGCAGCTACCACTCCGACCTCTCGGCGCCGAACCAGCAGCGCCGCTCGCACTACCTGGTCGAACCGGGCTGGCGGGCGGATGCCGCCATCCAGGGTCTGGGGCGCAGTCATCGCACCCATCAGGCCTGTCCGCCGCTGTTCCGCCCGGTCACCACCGACATCCACGGCGAGAAGCGGTTCACCTCGACCATCGCTCGACGGCTGGATTCGCTGGGAGCCCTGACGCGCGGCGAACGCCGAACGGCCGGGGCCGGTCTGTTCCGGGCCGAGGACAATCTGGAAAGCCCGTGGGCGCGACGCGCCTTGCTCGTCTTCTATGGCGCGCTCGGCTTTGGCGAGCTGTCGTCCATGACGCTGGAGGACTTCGAGACCAGGACCGGCCTGAAGCTGCGCGACGCCGACGGGGGGCTCAAGCTCTCCGACGACCTGCCGCCGATCCACACCTTCCTGAACCGGCTGCTGGCGTTGCGCATCGCCGACCAGAACGCCCTGTTCGCCGACTTCGACGGCATCCTTTCAGGCATTCTCGAAAGGGCCGCCGCCTCGGCCGACCTGGACCGCGGGCTGGAGGACATCGAGGCTGAGGAGTTGGCCGTGGTGGAGGAGGAGACCATCCGGACCGACGTCTCGACCGGGGCGGAAACCGCACTCGTCACCTTCGAACTCAAGGTGCGGCGTGAACTCGTCAGCTCGGACGCGGCGTTGGCAGGCGCTGAAGGCTCGGCCTTCCGCCTGGTCGTCAACGACCGTTCCGGCCGCGCCGCCCTGGCCGAGTTCGGGTTGACCACCACGACCGATGACGACCGGCTTGTTCCGGCGGTGCGCCTCTTGCGGCCTGACCAGCATCAGGTCACGCCGGAGAAGACGTTCGAGGAGTCGGCCTGGGCCCAGACCGATGAGGCGGCGTGGCGGGCGGTCTGGGACGCCGAAGTCGCCGCGACCGATCCGTGGCGGACGCGCCGCCTGACCCTGGCGACCGGCCTTCTGTTGCCAATCTGGGGAAGGCTGCCGTCCAAGGGCTGTTCGGTTCGCCGCGTACGCGCGCCGGACGGTCGGCGTTGGCTGGGCCGCGTGCTGGACGAGGTTCAGGCCGCCAGCCTGAAGACGGCGCTGGGCCTGACCGAGGTCGGCGACGCCTGGGCCGATGGCGGGCGCACCGCTGCGGCCGTACTCGACCGCAATGTCCAGCTCGCCCTTTCGGGCGGCCTGTGGCTCAAGCGATCGCGGGTCATGGACCGCTGGCGGCTGGAAGTGGTCGGGGGCCGCACCGACCGTGACGCCCTGGTCTCGCTCGGCTGCTTCGTCGAGATCATCGCCTATGCCCCACGGGTCTTCGTTCCGGTGGACCGGCCCGATGTCGTGGAGGGGGTGCTGCGCCGCCATCCGGTCCAGTCGATCCTGGAGGGTGCCGCAGCCTAGCGAAACAGCGACTTACGCTTGCCGGCTCACTGCGGGTCGCCGGGCGCGATACCGACAAGTCCGGCGACTGGAATCAACAGCGGCAGCGCGCCGACGATTACCAAATGGGAAGAGCGACACCGTCCCGCGAAACCCAGACCGGCTGCGGCCTGGCGGTCTGCGCTGCAGTCTCAAGGCCGTGCCGCTTCGGCCACTCCGGGGTGATCGTGATGACGCGGACCGAACTGCAACTGATCTCGCGTCAGAACAAGAAGGCCGAACCCCAAGAGACATACAGTCGCCATGGCGGCGGTCATGACCCGTCCAGCCTGCCCCTTCCGCCCGAGACGATAGGTCATGATCGCCAGGAGCGACATGAGAACGCCGAAGGACACGAACACCGGGATGCGGTAGGTCGCCGCCAGCGGTACGGCGAGACAGACGACGATCGCGCCGGCGACGAGGCTCGCGCCAATCGCGATCAGTGTGTCCTGCACCGGCCGGAACGGCTCTGGCCTCCCGTATAGCTTGGACCGGCCGCGCCCCTTGTAGCGCCCTGGACGCCATCGAGGAGCCTTGCTCCGGATCGGGGATCGCTTGCCCCCCATGGCTTCAGCCCTGCGCGTCCGCCGGGCGAGCCGCGCGGTTGGCCAGCCACACCCGCATACGGACAATTTCAGCTTCCTGAGTCCGAATGATCTCCTCCGCGAGGCCCTTGACCTCGGGATCCGAACCTTGGTCGAGCGCAATCCTTGCCATGGCGACCGCCCCCTCGTGGTGGGCGATCATCCCGCGCATGAAGTCGACATCGGCGTCGCCGCTGTAGTCGATGTTCATAGCGGCGTGCATCCGCTCGTTCGCCTCCTTGTAGGAACGGGTGGCGGGATTATCCGAGGCGGCATCGCCGTGCCCGGCATGCTGGTCGATCGGGCGTGCATCGACTGCCGTCGGCTCCGGCGCCGGGCGACCCTGCCGCGAGAGCATCCCGAAGCCGAAGACCGAGATCAGGAGAAAGGCGGCGATGACGCCAACCCAGCCGAGACGTTTCATTGGACTATCCTTTGCTTTCCTGAAGGCGGGTCATTCGACGCCGCGCGGACCGCGCCACGCCAGAAGGCGAAGCGCGTTGAAGACGACCAGCAGGGTGGAACCCTCGTGGAGGGCGACGGCAGGGCCGATGCCGAGACCGAGGATCGTCGCCGGGACGAGGAACGCCACGACCCCGAGGCTGACGAACAGGTTCTGGCGGATGATGCGGCGGGTTTGACGGCTGAGACCCACGGTGAAGGGCAACTTCGACAAATCATCCGCCATCAAGGCTACGTCGGCGGTCTCCAGGGCGACGTCCGATCCCGCCGCACCCATGGCGACGCCGACCGTCGCGGTGGCCATCGCCGGAGCATCGTTGACGCCATCGCCGACCATGGCGACCTTGGTCTCCGCCCGGAGTTTCTTGATGGCGTCGACCTTGTCCTCCGGCATCAGGTCGCCCCACGCCTCGGTCAGCCCGACCTGACCGGCCACCGCCTGGGCCGCCTTCTGGTGGTCGCCCGAGATCATGATCATGCGGCGAATGCCGAGCGCGCGGAGCGCGGTAAGGGTCTCGCGCGCCTTGGCCCGAGGCGTGTCGAGAAGGCCGATGACCCCGAGATCCTTTGTCCCGCGGCGAACCACCATGAGCGTCCGTCCCTGGTTTCGAAGGCCCGCGACGGCGATCTCGGTGTCCGGTGCGAGCGGAGCGATGGCGTCCGAACCGAACATCTCCGGTTTGCCGATCCAAACATCCTGGTCGTCCAGGCGTGCCGTGACGCCCTTGCCAGTCAGGCTACGCAAATCCGTTGCGGTTCGAACGGGGGCGGCGACCAACCGCTGGCTTCCGTCGCGGACGATCGCTTCCGCCAAGGGGTGATCGCTGAGCCGTTCGACCGCGACAGCAATCTCCAGGAGCTCGCTCTCTGTCGTCTGGCCGAACGGAACGACATCGGTGATCCGCGGCCGCCCCTCGGTCAGCGTCCCGGTCTTGTCAAACGCGATGGCGTCGAGCGCTCCCAGGTTTTCGAGCGGCGCGCCACCCTTGACGAGAACCCCGGCGCGGGCCGCCCGGGCGACCCCGGACAACACCGCGCTCGGCGTGGCGATCGCGAGAGCGCACGGACTGGCGGCCACCAGCACGGCCATCGCCCGATAGAAGCTGTCGCGGAACGGCTCGTCGACGACAACCCATGCAAACAGGAGGACGAAGGCCAGACCGAGCACGAGGGGCACGAAGACGCGCTCGAAGCGATCGGTGAAGCGCTGGGTCGGCGACTTTTGGGTCTCGGCCTCACTCACCATCCGGACGACCTTGGCCAAGGTGGTGTCGTTGGATCGACGCGTCGTTTCGATCTCGATGGCGCCGCCGCCGTTAATGGTGCCGGCGAAGACCACCGACGCCGCCGAGACATTCGCCGGCTTGGCGCGGGCCTCCTCGGGGTTCAGGACAGGCTGCTTGTCCACCGGAATGCTCTCCCCTGTCACGGGAGCCTGGTTCACGCTGGATGTTCCCTTCACGACGAAGCCGTCGGCCGGGAGACGCTCGTTCGGCCGGACGACGACGAGGTCGCCGACTTCCAGCTCTTCGACCGGAAGTTCGACGACGGCCTCTCCTCGCCGCACATGAGCGGTGCGCGGGGCCAAGGCGGCCAGAGCCTCGATCGCCTTCTTGGCGCGACCCATCGCGAAGTGTTCGAGGGCGTGCCCGAGGCTGAACAGGAACAGTAGCAGCGCCCCTTCCGCCCAGGCTCCGAGCGCCGCGGCGCCGGCTGCGGCCACCAGCATCAGGGTGTCGATCTCGAAACGCTTGCGCCGCAGATTCCCGACAGCCTCGCCGACCGTGAACCAGCCGCCCAAGGCATAGGCGATCAGGAAAAGGCCGAAGGGCAGCCATCCCGGCACGCCCGGAATGAATTTCTCGATCAGCCAACCAATCGTGAGCGCGACACCGCTGCCGACCGCGAAAATGAGCTCCGTGTTGGGTCCGAGGAAGCCGCCATGACCATGGTCGTGCCCGTCGCCTTCGGAATGTCCGTGGTCATGGCCATCGCCATCGAAGTGGCCATGGCCGTGACCGTCATCGGGCGTATGACTGGCCTCGTCATCGGATGGCGCAGTCGGCTGCGCATCAGGGCGCTTTGCAGTGGCTGAAGCAGCGTCCTCCGTCGCTCCGACCAGTGCGAGGCCGTGGCTCGCAAGGCGATCGACAAGCGTCTCACGGTTCGTGATCTGCCGGTCGAACTCCAGGCGCAGAGCGCCAGCCGGATCCAGCACCGCCTCGATCACGCCGGCTTCTTCGCCGAGCGCGGCCGCGAGCGTGCGGGCGTGCCGGGCGTGGCGGACACCCTCCACTCGCCCGACGAGATGCCCGAAACGCTCACTGACCTCGGCTCCGGCCTGACGCGCACGGCGACGGACCTGAGCCAGCGACAGCTGGTCGGGGTCGTAATGGATGCAAAGCTCTGGGCCTCCCTCGCCTTCGGCGACATGCGCCTCAGAGACGCCGGGTTCGGCCCGCAACAGCGCGATCAGCCGTCCAACGCAGCCGTCCTGCACATCGGGCGCATGAGGCAGGAGGACGGGAATGTTGAGGCGGAGGGTCTTGGGCATGATCGGGCTCCTCAGGAGACATCACGGGTAGGGATCGAGCGGTCAGGCACGAACATCCCGGCGCGCTGGGCGACGGCTCCAGCGACGAAGGCGGCGATCGCCAAAGCCGCACTCAGGAGGATGACCAGTCGCTTGCGGTTCATCTCGACCTCACGGTAGGGCGATGAGAGCGTCGAGCCAGCCGAGGTTCTGGAGGTGCTCCAGTCCCTCGAACACGGGCAACGCCAGAAGGAAGACAAGGCCGTCGCGGACAGTCCGGAGGAAGAAGGCCGGCCGGACGGACAGTTCCGCCTCATCACGCCAGAGGCGCAGGTTCGGAACGAAGCGGGGGGTGCGCACGACGTAGCTGCGGTAGGTGTCGCCGAAGGCCGACGTCAGGAAGCTTTCCTCTCGGCTCGCGACGATGCGGAACACGATCCAGCAGGCGACGGCGAAGGTGGCGCCGACGGTCAGGCTGCCCGTCTGTGCGCCGATCCCGAATGCGCCGATGAAGCTGAAAACATAAAGCGGGTTTCGACACAGCGAATAAGGCCCGCTGGTGACGATCTCCTGCTTCTTTCGGCCGCCGATGTAGAGCGAGCACCAGGCGCGCCCCAAGACGCAAACCATGATGGCGATCAGCCCGAGATGTTCGACGGGATGCTCGAGCTGTGGCTGGGCCTTCACGAGAGCGGTCCAGGCCAGCAGGGCGAACAACCCGGCGGCGATGAAGAGTTTGCGCCAGCGCTGGACGGAGGCGATGTCGATCAACGGCGGGCTCATGTCACCGAGCTCTCCGCGTCGCGTCGCGCAAGGCGCGCATCGCGTAGAATGTCGAAGCCGCCCTTGGCGGCTATGGCGGCGACCAGCACCCCCACCAGCAGGTCGGGCCACGACTGGTCCAACCACATCACCAGGCCGCCTGCGACGAGGATGCCGCCGTTCGAGGCGAAATCGTTCAGGCTGAATGTCTCGGCCGCCTTCATGTTGACGTCGCTGCTCTGCTGACGACGGATCAACAGCAGGCAGATCAGATTGATAACCGCCGCTACGACAGCGAGCACCATCATGGTCGGTCCGACCGGCTCGGTTCCCGTCAGCGTCCGGCGCAGGGCGTCGAGCAGGACGAGGACCGAGAAGATCAGCAGCATCACGCCGGAGACCTGAGCCGCCCGCGTCTTCCAGATCAGCGCGCGCCCGACGGCGAGGAAGCTGATCAGATAGACGGCCGCGTCGGAGCCGTTGTCGACGGCGTTCGCGAGCAGAGCGCTGGAGTCGGCGGCGAGGCCGCCGACTCCCAGGCCCACGAACAGCAGAGCGTTCAGGAACAGCACCACCAGGAGGGTGCGGCGCTGGACCTGCTCTGTTTCGTGGGCCCCGCTCATTCCTCGATCCCTTCCGCCTTCCGGTGTTTCACGGCCTTGGCCGCGAAGGTCGGAAGGACAAGGAGCGTCAGCGCGGTGGCCGTGAGCAGGCCTCCGATGACCACGGTGGCCAGCGGCTTCTGCACTTCGGCGCCGGCGCCGTGAGCGAATGCCATCGGGATAAACCCGACGATGGCGACGAGAGCCGTCGTCAGGACGGCGCGAAGCCGGCTTGTCGCGCCTTCGATGGCGGCAAGACGCGGCGCCGCTCCGCCCGTGAGACGCTCCCGAATGGCCTGCATCAGCACGAGACCGTTCAAGGTCGCGACGCCGGACACGGCGATGAAGCCGACCGCTGCGGAAACCGAGAACGGCATCCCCCTGAGGACAAGCGCCAGGGCGCCGCCGACCAGAGCCAACGGAACGCACGCGAACACCAGGCCCGCCTCGGCGAAGGATCCCAGAGCCATGAAAAGCAAGACCCCGATCAGGATGAAGACGATCGGAATGACCAGCCCCAGACGCTGTTCGGCCCGCTTCAGGTTCTCGAACTGGCCACCCCAGGTCAGGGAGTAGCCGGTCGGAAGATCGACGTCGGCCTCCACCTTGGCCTGGGCCTCGGTGACGAAGCCGCCCAGGTCGCGCCCGCGAACGTTGGCCTGCACCACCATCCGCCGGCTGCCGTCATTGCGGCTGATCTGGTTCTGTCCTTCCGCGACCTGAATCCGGGCGACGGAGGAGAGCGGCACGGTCACGCCTGTGGCGGTCGTTACCGGCAGAGCCGCAAGGGCCGCCGGATCATTCCGTGCATCATCCGCGAGACGGACGACGACGCTGAAGCGACGATCGCCTTCGAAGATTTGCCCGGCCTCGGCGCCGCCGACCGCGGCCGAAACCGCCTCGGAGACATCGGCGGCCGACAAGCCGTAGTTGGCGGCCGCGAAACGATCCACGCTGACGGTCAGGGTGGGCAGCCCGGACGCCTGTTCGACGCGAACGTCGGCAGATCCGGGCGTTGCGCGCAGGGCGGCGGCGACCCGGTCCGCAGTGGCCTGCAGCTGGGTGAAGTCGTCGCCATAGACCATCACGGCGAGGTCGGTCCGAACCCCCGAGATCAGCTCGTTGAAGCGCAGCTCGATGGGCTGGCTGAACTCGAAGCTGTTGCCGAGTTGTCCGGCGGCGAGCTCTTCGAACCGTTCGATCAGCTCCTCTTTCGGAAGGTTCGGATCGGGCCACTCCTTGCGGTCTTTCAGGACGATGACCGCGTCCGAAATGTTCGGCGGCATCGGGTCCACCGCCGCCTCCGCCGTCCCGGTCCGGGCGAAGACAGTCTTCACCTCGGGCTGGGCCTTGATGACGCGTTCGAGGGCCATCTGCATCGCCAGCGATTGTTCCAGCGAGGCGGACGGCACGCGCAACGCCTGCATGGCGATATCGCCTTCATCCAGGGTCGGAATGAACTCCCGCCCCAAAGAACTGAAGGCGATGCCGCCAATGACGAGGGCGCCGAGCGCGGACGCCAGGACGACTTTGGGCCGGTCGACGGCGGCGCGGATCGCCGGTTCGATCCAGCGCCGCGCGTATCGGAGGATGAAGGTCTCGTGCTCGTGGGCGTGGCCGTGCTCATCGACCTCGACCTTCTTCGGATCCCGGACCAGCAGGGCCGTCATCGCCGGCACGAAGGTGAAGGAGAAGATGAAGGCGCCGACGAGGGCCAGCATCACCGTTGCGCCCATGGGGATGAAGGTCTTGCCCTCCACGCCCTCAAGCATCAGCAGCGGCGTGAAGACCAGGAGGATGATCAGCTGGCCAAAAGCAGCCGGTTTGACCATCTGACGCGCCGCGGCTCCAGCAACCTCGAGCCGCTCCCGGCGTGTCAGCATTCGACCGGCTTCGGCCCGCCGCTGGCTGAGCATCAGCAGGGTATTCTCGACCACCACGACCGCGCCGTCGACCAGAAGGCCGAAGTCCAGCGCGCCGAGGCTCATCAGGTTTCCGCTGATGCCAAAGCGGTTCATGCCGATGACCGCGAACAGGAAGCTGATCGGGATCATCAGGGCGGTGATCGAGGCCGCACGGATGTTGCCGAGCAGCAGGAACAGCACCACGATCACCAGCAGAGCGCCTTCGATCAGGTTCTTGGCGACGGTTGAGATGGTCTTGTTGACCAGCGAGCTGCGGTTCAGGACCGGTTCGGCGACAACGCTCGGCGGCAGGCTCGCGGAAACCTCCTCGAGACGTTCGGCTGCGGCTTGGGCCACCGTCCGGCTGTTGCCGCCGGCCAGCATCAGCGCCGTACCAACCACGGCCTCGTGGCCGTCGCGGCTGGCGCCGCCGAGACGCGGCGCCTGGCCAATCTCGACGGTGGCGACGTCGGCGACCCGGACGACCAGTCCGTTGCGGTTGACGACGGGGGCCTGGGCGAGATCCGGGATGGTCTGCGCCAAGGCGTCGGTCCGCACGGTCAAGGCTTCGCCGGACCGCTGGACATAGCCAGCGCCAGCCTGGGTGTTAGCCCGTTCCAGCGCGACGACGAGATCGTTCAGGCTCAGACCGTAACCCGCCAGACGCGCGGCGTCGGGTCGGACCGCATACTCCTTCACATAGCCGCCGTTCACATCAACGCCGGCCAGTCCCTTCGCGGTCCGCATGCGCGGGGCGATGATCCAGTCCTGAACCGTGCGGAGATAGGTTGCGCGGGCCTGGGGCGTGGTCAGGAGTTCGCCTTCGGGCGTCAGATAGGCGCCGCCCGCCTGCCAGCCGGGCTCACCCGGTTTGGCGAGGTTGGCGCTGTTGAACGGCTTGAAGTCGACCGTCCACATCAGCACCTCGCCCAGTCCCGTGGTGATGGGCGCAAGCGCCGGCTCCACGCCTTCGGGCAACCGTTCGCGCGCCTGGGCCATCCGTTCGGCCACCTGCTGGCGGGCGAAGTAGATGTCCGTGTTGTCGGAGAAGATGACCGTGACCTGGCTGAAGCCGTTTCGGCTCAGCGACCGCGTGGTCTGGATGCCAGGAATACCCGCCATCGCGGTTTCGAGCGGATAGGTGACCTGACGTTCCATCTGCTCGGGCGCGAGCGCTGGCGCGATGGTGTTGATCTGAACCTGCCGGTTGGTGATGTCCGGCACGGCGTCGATGGGTAGCTGCGTCAGGTTGTAGAGGCCGAAGGCGGCGACGATCGCCGTCGCCAGGACCACGAACCATCGGAAGCGGACCGAGGCTTCGATAAGTGCTTTGAACATGACGCCCCCTAGTGCCCGTGCTCGGCTTCGCCCTTGGCCATTTCGGCCTTGAGCAGGAAGGCGTTGGCGGACGCCACGCGTTCAGATCCGGTGAGCCCGCGCAGGATCTCGGTGCGGCCCGCGGCCTGGCGGCCTGCGAGCACTTGCACGGCTTGGAAGCCGCCCTCGACCTGCACGAAGACCACGGTGTTTCCATCGACGGTCTGGACCGCCTCGGTGGGCACGGTCATCCCGCCAGTCGCCTCGCCGGTCACGATGGCGCCAGTGACGGCCGAACCGGCTGGCGGCAGAGACGCGCCAGAGGGTCGGGCCCGGATCACGGTCGCGCCGCTTTCGCTGAGACCGGCGTCGGCGGCGACGCCGGTGACGACGGCGTCGAACTCGCCGTTCGGCCCGGTCACGCGCATTGGCGCACCGGCACGCACATTGGCCGCAAGGGCAGGCGGTGCGTTGAAGACCATCTCGACACGAGCAGGATTGCTGACTTCCGCCACCACGCCGCCCTGGGCGACGAACCCGCCCGGACCGACCTGGACGCTGCTGACCACGCCCGAGATCGGACTGGTCACGCTGAGCCTGCCCGAAGCGTTCGGAGAGCCAGCGGCCGCCGAGCGGGCGCGAGCGGCGCGGGTCGCCGCCTCGGCGCTCAGGAACTGGGCGCGTGACGCTTCGACCTCCTGCCGCGCGACGATGCCCTGATCCGCCAGACTGCGATTTCGCTCATAGGCCTGGCGCGCCGCTTCAGCGGATGCCCCGGCCGCGTCGGCGTCCGCGCGGAAGGTCGCCGCCTCGCCGCTGACAAGGCTCACAAGCGGCTGACCGGCGCGGACCGACTGACCCGGCGCGACGAGAACGCGCTCGACGCGACCTCCGACGGCAGCGCCCACGGCAGCGCGAGAATCGACCATCGGCTCTACGCGGCCGGCGAGCCGGGTCTCCCCTCCTCCTCCGCCGCCGACGCCGACGACCGTGATGCCCGCTGCCTGGATCTCTGCTGTGGTGAGTTCAATCCGACCTTCGGTCTCTGCCCCGGCGGCCTCCCCCTCGGCGTGTCCCCCCTCTTCCTCGGCATGGCCGGCTTCGCCTTCGGCGGCAGCCGGCGCGGCGGGTTCGGAGGACCGGGTGGCCAACCAGAGGCCGCCGCCTCCGAGAATGACCAGGGCGGCGACGCCGCCGATCAGCAGGGTCTTGTTCGATGTGCGCTTGCGCATCACTGGGCTCCTTCGAAGGGGGCGCGGCCATCAAGGCGCGCGAGATCGATCTCGGCTCGGACGCGCGCGAGACGCGCGTCGACCGCTGCAGACCGGGCGTTGACGAGGGCGGTGCGGGTCACCCGCAGTTCGACCTGGGAAATGCGGCCGGACTCAAAGCCGATGCGGGACAGGCGATAGGCTTCCTCTGCGGCGGTGACGCCGCCGTCAGCAGCGTTGACGCGACTGACCGAGGCCGAAAGGCGAGCGACCGCGGCAGCGCGGTCCGCCTGGGCTTCCTGCCGCGCACTCATCAGCCGGGCGTCGGCAGCGCGAAACTCGGCTTGCGCCGCTTCGATGTTTCCCCGGTTCCGGTCGAACAACGGCAGCGGCATGCTGACGCCGAAAGTCAGCGCCGTCGCATCTTCCGCCTCGAAGCGGCGGATGCCGATACTGGCGTTGATGTCGGGGCGGGCCTGAACCCGTTGAACATCGATGCGTCGTTCGGCGGCGGACCGTTGGGCTTCGGCGACGCGGACCGTCGGCGCATCCTCGATCACGGATCCGATCGTCGTCGGCGCCTCGTCGAGAAGGCTGTCTTCGATCTGCGTGACCGGAACCGGGATCATGGCGACAGCCGTGAGACGGGCATAGGCCGCGTCGCGTTCCGCGACAGCTTCATCCCGCGTCGCGCGCGCCGAGGCAGCCTCGGCCTCCCCCTGAATGCCGCGGAGGAGAGGTTCGCGACCTTCCTCCACGAGGGTCAGGGCCGCGCGGGCATCCGCGACGGTCAGCGTGAGGGTTTCTTCCGCGAGCGTGGCTCGCCTCTGCGCGGCCTCCGCTTCGGCATAGATCAGGGCCAGGCGGCCTGCGGCGTCGATGACCGCAAGGTCTCGTTGAAGGCCCACTGCGCCGGCCTCGGCGCGAGCGGCGGCGATGCGCGTCGAACGACGTCCCCACAGCTCGAGATCCTGACTGATCGCCAGGGTCATGTCCGCGTTGTTCAGACCCGAATAGGGGCCTGAGCCATAGGCGTTCTCGACATCGAAGCCGAGGACAGGGTTGGGACGCACCCGTGCCTGACGGACACGGGCTTCCGCTGCGTCGTAGTTGGCGCCCGCCTCAAGGGTCGCAGGCGCATTCCCGAGTTGAGCGAGGAGTTGGGCATAGGTCGGAGCTGGGTCAGCCCATACGGGACTGGCCAGGGTCGCCGCGATCGCAGCGAGGGCGCAGCCGACCGCGTAACGCGGCCGCCTGCGAGATGTGGGAGACATGATTCATTTCCAGAGTTTCTGAGGACGAAGAGGCGCGCTAAGGCGCAGGTCTTCGGTCAGACTCTGGGAGGACGCTTCAGGCCGTCAGGCGTGATGGACGCCCGGAAGTCATCCTGTCGGCCGCTTTGCAGAGGAGGCTCGCCGAACGACGGAGCAAAGGCGTCCACGGCAGGACCGCGCGCCGTTGAGGTGTGGTGGCAGTGGCCGTGCGAGCAGATCCCGTGACCGCCGCTCTTGCCGCTGTGGTCGCCCTCGCTTTGATCATGATCGACGACCGCGTGAGCCGCAGGCGGTTCCGGCAGACAGGTCGCGGCGTCGACGGCGGGCGCAAAGAAGAAGGCGGCGAAGACAAGAGTCATCGCCACGATCAGCTTCGCCCATGTCGTCATCGACCAGGTCATCGCGCGCTGCATACTTTCGTTCTCGAAGTTAGGCAATGCGTTACAAAGTCCGAACAGCGGCGTGGGCTGCGCGGCTCTCCGCCCTAGCCTGCACCAAGATCGAAATGGCGGACTGGAGGAAGACGCCGCCCAGCAGAAGGCCCGCCAGCAAGTCCGGCCACCGGGATCCAGTCAGCCAGACCAGCCCGCCGGCCGCGGCGACGCCCAGGCTGTGGATCAGATCGTTCCGTGTGCAAAGCCAGACGGAGCGCACGTTGGCGTCACCGTCACGGAAACGCACGAGCAGCAGGGCGGCGATTAGATTCGCGGCGAAGCCGACCAGTCCCAGACCGGTGATGACGACGCCTTCGGGCGGCTGCCCCGTGACCGCTCTCCAGACGGCGTAGCCGAGAATGCTCACGGCCATGACGAGGAGGCTTGCGCTTTTGAAGACTGCGGCACCGGACCGCACCCGCACGGACTTGCCGATGGCCCAGAGGCTGACGGCGTAGGTGGCGCTGTCGGCCAGGAAGTCCATCGCATTGGCGGCGAGAGCCGCCGATCCCTGCATGAGACCGCCCGCGGCGACCGCGAAGAACCCACCCAGATTAAGGGCGATGACGGCCATCAGCACGCGCCGATAGGCGGGCGAGGCCCCGTCGAACCGGACCTGATGGCCGCAGCAGCCTCGGGCCGGGGCGCAGGATTCTGTCGGAGCGGGCGTCGTCATGCACCCTTCATGCATCCTCTAGCCACTAGAGGATCAAGCCCTATATTTCGAGCATGGCCAGAGACCCATCCCCTCCCCCGCTCCGGACGATCGGGCGCCTTTCGGCCGAGACCGGCGTGAAGGTTCCGACGATCCGGTTCTACGAGAAGATCGGACTGCTGGAGGAGCCGCCCCGCACCGCGAGCGACCGACGCCTTTACGACGGCGCTGCGACGCGGCGGCTCGCCTTCATTCGCCACGCGCGGCAGCTGGGGTTCGAGATCGACGACATCCGCGCCCTGCTGGCGCTGTCCGACGAACCCGACCAGCCCTGCACGGAGGTCAACCGGATCGCCGAACGCCAGCTTGCGGCGGTTGAGACTCGCATCGCCGGGCTTCAGGCGCTGCACGCCGAACTCACCCGTATTCAGGCGGCGAGTTGCTCAGGTGGGCGGATTTCCGACTGCCGAGTGATTGAGGCGCTTGGAAACCATGCGCACTGTGACGGTCTCCACGCATGACGACGGCCCTTCGCGTTCCGTCACTCCAAACAACCTTGGCCGTATCGGTCAGGTGAACGACCCGGCGGAGCACCAGTGGTTCCGAAAGTCGAGCGTACTCTTCGTCGCGGTTGCCGGCCGCCACGAGCGGCCAGTCCGGGTGGATATCCCAGGCGAGGGTGAGAACGCACATGCCCCAGCATCGCGCGAAAGCGGATCGATAGCGACAGTCCAGGCGGTCACGCCCGGGGCGAAAGCGCCCGGCCGGGAGCTGAGGAGGAAGGGAGGTCTCGGGCGAAGCGGGATTGGGGAGATCGGCTCCCCGGCGGCTTCGCATCAACAGGAGACTGATATGCAGACCATGGTGTTCACGGGCCGCCTCGCGGCCGACCCCCAGATCAGCGACGACTTCGGCAAGGCGGTCTTCCGCCTGCTCGAACAGCGCGGGACCGACAATGCCGGCAAGGCCCGGCTGGTCGGCGTCAACTGCGTCAGCTGGTCGAAGGGCCTCAACGAGAAGGTCATCGCGCGCGGGCTGGCGCAAGGGTGCGAGGCCGTCGTGATCGGCGCCTTCATCGACACCGCCTACACCGCCCGCGACGGGTCGGAGCGGACGGCCAAGGAGCTGGTGATCAATCGGCTCACCGTCCTCGACTGGGCGGAAGACCGCCAGGCCGATGCGAGCGCAGACGCGGCGGACGACCGCGCCGCCGCCTGATCCTCAACCGCTCATCCTGATTTCAAGGAGACTGACCATGCAAACCCTGACCCTCGAAGGCTACCTGGCCGCAGACCCTTCCATCCTGTCGGCGCAAGGCTCCGGCAAGAAGCGCGCGAGCTTCCGCGTGGTGGAAACCACCCGCTTCCGGCGCGCCAACGGTGAACCCGGCGAGCGGACCACCGGCTTCAACTGTATCTGCTTCAACGAGGCGACGGCTGAAAACTACATCCAGCCCTATGCCCGAAAGGGCAGCCGCGTCGTGATCCAGGGCCATGTCGAAAACGACACCTGGACCGGCAAGGACGGGGTGGAGCACTACGACCTTCGCCTCGTCGTCAGCGACATCCGGTTGAAGAACCGGCGCGTCGTCGGCGAACCGTCCGAAGACCGCTCCGGCGTCGCCGATCGCGGCGTCGAGGCGGGCGGCGGCTACGATCTCAACGACGACATCCCGTTCTGATCCGAAGGGGAGATTTGAAGGGCCCGGGCGCGCTGCGCCTCGGGCCCTTCTTCGTGCTGGCGACGGAAAGGCCGGAGGAAGGGCGCGGTCGGACGAGCCATCGGGGCTCGCCGAAGGAGACCGCCATGTCCGCATGGACCCAAGCCCGTATCAATCTGCTGAAGCGCCTGTGGCCCGAAGGGCGGAGCGCCGAGACCATCGCCCTGGAACTCGGCGGCGGCCTCACCCGCAACGCCGTCCTCGGCAAGGTCGCTCGCCTCGGCCTCTCGGAGGGGCGCACAGGCGCCCGGACTCGTCGCGAGGCGGCGCATCACGTGGCGCCCGAGCCGCCGCCCGATGGCGTTGCGACCATTCTGTCGGTGAGGCGGATGGATTGCCGTTGGCCGTATGGCGAACCGGGCGACGCCGCCTTCAGCCTCTGCGGTCGTCCGTCTGAACGCGGCGCCTTCTGCGCCGCCCATGCAGCGATCGCCTATCGGCCCACACCGCTGTCGGTGGAGGGCCTTATGCGCCTCGCGGGCGTGGCGCCTTGAGGACGGCTCGCTCGCCTGGGGATGCGCCGCCGGCCCGCCGGCGTCGAGGGACGAGAAGATCGACGCCTTCTCGTCCGTATCGGCGCGACGGCGCCGAATGGAGTCGTCGTCGCGAAGGGCGACGACGACTTGCCCCCACACAACGCCCTCCGACTTTGTCACGGCACCCCGGAAGTCAACGGCTGCGCCGTTCCCCTCCACGGAGGGCAAGCGGCCCTCCGCTCCGGTGACTGCCGAGGACCCCGCCGTGGCCAAAGCCGGGGTCGTTGCGCATGGGGCGCTTCGACAGTCTCTTTTCAAAGGAATGGTTCGATGACCCACTTCAACACCGCCTTCTCCGCCTCTTCGAAGACCGACTCCGCCTTCGACGACCTGACCGCGTCCTTGGGGGATGCGCGTCCGCACCCCACCGAGGACGCCCTGATCCAGCTGGGGCGCGCGCTCATGACCGAGCTCGTGGACGTGATCTCCGACACCGCTCTGGAGGACTATCAGACGATCCTCGGCGAAGCGCTTATCGGCGCCTTCCACTCGGCCGCGGGACGGATTGAACGGGACGCCGACCGCGCCCGTGACGCGATGCGCGCCCTGGATCGGGATTTCGACGGATCGGAAGCGGCCGATGTCGAACTTCAGGACGCAACGGCGAAAGCGAGATCCGGAGATGCGGCGACGCAGGCCTGCGAACTGATCCGGGATGCGGCCTCCGAAACCTGGACGATCGCGACCGGGGAGGTCTGGACCGCCTGGCGGGGATCACGGCGCGGCACCCATCTGACGGCGGCGCAGCTGGAGGCGAAACAGGCGATCCGGGCGATCCGGAATCGTCGGTCCGGAGAGGCCGATCCGGGCGGTCCGGTCGTCGCCTTCCGGGGCGCGCCGATGGCGGACACGGCCGAGGACGCCGGGCGGATCTTCGACGCCCTCAACTGGGCTAAGGGGGAGTGGCCGGACATGGCTCTGGCGACGACCGGGGCGAAAGGCTCCGAGAAGCTGGCGATCAAATGGGCCCAGCAGAAGGGGGTGAAGCTGATCCTCGCCCGGGCGGATTTCGACAGGAACGGAAAGGCGGCTCCCTTCCGGGCGAACGACGAGTTGATCGCGCTGGAGCCGGAGGTCTGCCTGACCCTGGTCCATTCGCTGGCCGGGGTGCGGGAGGATCAGCGGCCGTTCGGACCGGCGCTCAACCTCGGCCAGAAGGCGATGGAGAACGGGCTGCGGCACGTGCCCATCAAGGCCCGGGCCGCCTGAGACATCACGATCTGGATCAATGACCCGCTCGGCTTCGGCCGGGCGGGATTTTTCTTGTCATCCGGCGGACCCGAAGCGGTCTGAACGCCGGGGTCGCCTGGGTCTTGCCGAGGTTTGATCGGCTGTGTTCACTGTTGGAGAGGCTGGTTGGAAATCGTCAGATTGAGGGCTTAGGGCAAGATAAAAGAGGGGTTTTGGCCTTCTGTTTTCCTGAGCCCGGGCAGACACTTGCGAGGATTGCGGAGACCGACGTCGACTTGCGCTGAGTTGACGCCTGATTCCGCGACGACGACAGGCCGGAGCCCCGATCATGCAGGTCCGAACCGCCATTGAGGTACGCCTCGCCCAAGCGTCAAAGGATGACGTCTCGACCTTGAAAGTGCGCCTTCCGCAGAGGTTGAAGTCGGACAAGACCAGCGTCCGGATCGCCATGTTCCAGAGGCTCGCGGCCTCGCGCCTGTTCGCCTACGGGGACCGCGCCGGGTGTCTGCGCGCGGCCCAGAACCGCTCGGGTCGTCCCTTCCGTCTCGACGTCCGGCAGCGCGTCACGGTCAAGGCGCTGGTGTCCCGGCACATGGGCAAGGGGTTCGCCCGGGGCGCGGCGCTCGCCGCCCATATCGCCTATCTCGGCCGCATGGGCGCGGGCGAGGACGGCGAGCGCGCGGCCTTTTTCGGACCGGTGCGTGAGAGGGTCGATCCGACCGGCGCCACGGAGTGCTGGGCGAAGGACAGGCACCATTTTCGCTTCATCATTTCACCCGAGCACGGCGATCGGATTTCGGACCTCCAGGGCTTCGCCAGGGAGGTCATGTCGAGGGTCGCCGACGACCTTGGAGAACCGGGTCTGAACTGGATCGCCGTCTGCCATTTCGACACCGACCAGCCGCACGCCCATGTGCTTGTGCGCGGCCGGAGAAGCGACGGCCGGGACCTCGTGATTCCGCGCGACTACATCGGCTACGGCTTTCGCGCCCGGGCCCAGGAAGTGGCCCAGGAGCGGCTCGGCGACCTCAGCCGTCAGGACGCCGAACGGCGGGTCTGGCGTGAGACCGAGGCCGACCGGTTCACCGCCTTCGACCGCCGTCTCCTGGCAGCTGCGGACAACAACGGCTGTGTCGATGACGGGATCGGGGGCACTGACGCCTGGACGGCGCTGACCCGGGGACGGTTGCGCCATCTGGAGACCCTGGGCCTCGCCGAACGAACAGGGCGGCGCTTCCGGCTGGCCCCGGATATGGAAGCCCGACTTCGGAGGCTGCAGCTCTCGAAGGACGTCATTCGCACCCTCAACCAACGGCGTCTTGACGGCGCGCGGTCGGCGGAACAGCTGGGCAAGGCGCCGGTCCAGGGCAAGGTCGTGAAGACCGGCTTCCACGACGAACTGGGCGGCTCCGCCTATGTGGTGGTGCGCGCCGCTGACGGCTCCGAACACTATGGGCGGCTGGGTGTCGGCGAGACCCCGCCAACCGTGGGAAAAGCGGTCACGCTTTCGCTCGATGCGCGCGGCTTCGCCCAGGTCCTCAGCGGCAAGCATCTGGGTCAGGATCTGGGTCGGTGACGATTTGCCGAACTCATGCCGCTTCCGGGAAGACCTTCTCGACAGACAGGCTGCCTTCCGGCAGGGGGCGCAGCAGCTCGGCCTCGGGTTTGCGCAGGTCCAGCCAATCGAGGGCCGCATCGGGTCTCAGCAGGACGATCTGGCGGTCGTGGTAGGGGGCGATGTCCGGTCCCGGCTCGGTGGTCAGCATGGCGAAGGCGCCGTCTCGAACCAGGCCGGCGACCCAGAAGATCGGCGCGTCGGCCATGGTGAACCGCCACTTGGTCTTGCGCTTCTGACCCGGCTCGGCATCGGTGAACTCGAAGAAGCCGTCGGTGGGGATCAGGCAGCGGGTGACGCCGTCGAAGGATCGACCGTCGGATCGGAAGTTGAACACGGGTCTTCCCTGTGGCGACTTCCAGGCCCAGGGCGACACGATCAGCTGCGAGCCATCGGGGCCTCGCGTGATGATGGGCGCCCGGTCGCCGATACGGATCGAGGCCATGGGTCCGAAGTTGGGCATGCCGCCGGGAAAGACGAGACGGTCGCCGGTTCGGTTGAAGGTCTCGATCACCTCGTCGAACGGCAGGATGAGCTGATACTCGTTGCACATGCGGACCTCCGTCTACCGCCCCATTGATCGCCGACTTCGCTGAAAAAGCCAGCGGCGACCGTCCCTGGCCGTCCTGGCGCGCGGTCCACAGGTCGTCCGGCGAAGGGGATAAGAGATGAGCGAAGGTTGACTCTTCGCATCATACAGAACCAGAACATTACAGGAACATTCATCAGCCTTGGGAACAGGAGGCTTCTCATGCGCGCCCGCCTGCCTGCCGGGCTCGACATCCTGCGCGATCGGATCCGCGCCCTTGAACAGGGCGGCCGGAACACCACCGGGGTGTTGCCCTTCGGCGTGAAAGATCTCGATCGCCATCTCCCCAGCGGCGGTCTTTCACTGGGCGCCGTTCATGAGATCGCAGGCGGCGGCGAGGAGGCCGTGGACGGCGCCGCAGCCGCCCTGTTCGCCGCAGGCATCGCCGCCCGGCGGCCCGGCCAGGTGTTGTGGTGCGTAACCCGCCCCGACCTCTTCGCACCGGCCCTGCGTCAGGCCGGTCTGGGGCCGGACCGGGTGATCTATGTCGAGGCCGGGGACGAGCCTTCCCTTCTCGCCTGTTTCGAGGAAGGCCTTCGTCATCCCGGTCTGGCCGCCGTCGTGGCCGAGACCGCCCGCCTCAGTCTCGTCGCGTCCCGACGGCTGCAACTGGCCGCCGAAGACTCGGGCGGCCTGGGTCTGGCGGTGCGCCGATGGCGACGGGCTTCGGAAGCCGCCGACTTCGGTCAGCACACCGCCTCCGCCACGCGCTGGCGCATCAGCCCGGCCCCCTCCTCGCCCTTGCCCGTGCCCGGCGTGGGGCGGGCGCGCTGGTTCGTCGAACTCATCCGTTGTCGCGGCGCCGAGGCCGCGGATTTCACCTTGGAAGCCTGTGATGAGACGGGTCGTCTCGCTCTACCTGCCGAACTGGTCCGTCGATCGTCTGCGACGCGGACTGGCGGACGTCGCGCCGCCGCCTGAGCTTCCCCTGATCCTCGCGGGTCGGTCCGGGCGCCGTCGGATCGTGCTCGCCGCCAACACGGCGGCGCTGGCCCAGGGCGCACGCGTCGGCATGGCGGCGACCCAGGCTCAGGCCCTCATCCCCGGCCTCGACGTTCGGGTGGCGGATCCGGCGGGCGACGAGGCCGCGCTCGGTCGTCTCGCCGTCTGGGCCATGCGCCGGTACGCCCCCGTCTGCCAGCCCGATCCGCCGGATGGCCTCGCCATCGACGCCACCGGGGCCGCCCACCTTCAGGGCGGGGAGGCCGCCATGCTGGCGGACATGATCCTACGCCTGAAGGAGGAAGGCATTGAAGCCGACGCCGCGATCGGTCCGACCTATGGCTCCGCCCATGCCGTGGTCCGCTTCCGACGCGCGCACCGTATGATCGCGCCCGACGCCGTCGACGCCGCCATCGCAGGATTGCCGCTGGCGGCGCTGCGGCTTCCGGAGGCGTTGATCGCGCATCTGCACCGGATGGGCTTCGACCGGATCGCCGACGTCGCACATCGGCCTCGCGCGCCTCTCACGCTCCGGTTCGGTCATGACCTCGGCCGTCGCATCGACCAGGCCTACGGGCGTGTGGACGAGCCGCTCGTCCCGGTCGAGGCGCCGGAGATCCCGACGGTGTCGCGGGTGTTCGGGGAGCCGATCGGCGCGCCGGAGACCCTCGAGCGCCATGTCACGGCGCTCGCCTCGGAACTGTGCGCGGCGTTGGAGATCCTGAGCCTGGGAGCCAGACGGCTGGACTGGTTGTGCGTCCGTGTCGACAACCGGGTCGAGGCGCAGAGGGTGGGCCTGGCCCGACCGACCCGGGATGCGGCCCGGCTGTCGCGCCTGCTGACCGACCGGATCGAAAAGATCGATCCGGGGTTCGGCATCGAGCGCATGACCCTGTCCGCAGTCCAGGCCGAACCCCTCGATTGGCGGTGGGGCAAGAGCGCCTTGGGCGAGACCGAGGGGCCAGACCTGTCGGATCTCGTCGATATGCTGTCCAACCGCATCGGCGCCCAGCGCCTGTATCGACTGGTCCCGGTCGAGAGCGACGTGCCCGAGCGCTCCGTCGGCAAGGCGCCGCCCCTTTCTGTCGCTCCGGTTCTGGACTGGACGCCGGATTGGCCGCGTCCCGCACGCCTGTTGAAGCGGCCCGAGCCCGTCGAGACCATGGCCCTGCTGCCCGACAATCCCCCGACCCACTTCACATGGCGAGGCGTACGGCGTCGGGTAGTCCGCGCGGACGGCCCTGAAAGGATATTCGGAGAATGGCGACGGCGGGACGCCGAGGTCTGGGCCGTTCGTGACTACTTCCAGGTTGAGGATGAGGTGGGGCGGCGGTTCTGGTTGTTCCGGGCTGGCGACGGCGAAGATGGTCGGACGGGGTCGCAAGCCTGGTTTATCCATGGACTGTTCGGGTGATCGATTGTCGCGTCAATCCGGGGTCACCTCGTTGGGCGCGTCGGGAGCGGCCTCGTCGGCCAACCAGTGCGAGGGGATGAGGAAATCGGCCTCGCCGCGCCAGTTGGCCACCTCTTTGACGCCCTCGATGTCGCCCCATGCATGATGGTCCGCATGATCCAGCACGATGATCTGCAGGCGGGAGTTGAACGACCCGTGCGCGCGAGCGAGGCTCGCGAAAATCTTGCGCGTACTCTCCAGATCGCCGAGCCGACCTTTGCGCCCACGAGCGGCGCCAATCGACTCTCCAGGCTCGTCAAGATCGGCTTCGCCGGTGACGATCTGTTCGAAGGTGTCGCTCGGGAAATAGACCTGGCTCGGCTGATCTATGACGAGGAAGGTCGGCACCGGATTGTTCTGGAGACGATTGAGGAAGACCCCGTGAAGCGCGAGCAGGGCGGCGAGATGGTAGGCCATCCAGTTCTCGCCGCTGCCGATTTCCCAGAGAAAATCCGCGCCCTTGGCGCCCTCGCGTTCGAACCGGAGATTCAGCTCGCGCTCATCGAGCATGGGCCGGCCTTCGGCGCCTTCGATCCCGAGATGCTCGATGAAGCGGACGATGTAGCTTGAGATACGGGCATGGACGTCCGAAGCGCGGCGGCGGCGTTCTTCGTCGTTGCCTTGCCGCTCGATATCCCGGATGTCGCCGCGAAGTTTGGCGACCTGGGCCTCCAGACCCTCGTCACCCTGGATATCCCCGAGCATGCGCAAGGCCTGTTCGGTCGATCCGATAAATCTGAAGATGTTCTCCAGGCTCTGCGACTGGCCGCGTTCCTTATCGACCTGCGCCTCGAACTCGCGTCGGGTGCGTTGCAGGGCCTGAAGATCGTTTTCCGCCTGAAGCAGGGAGCCCTGAACAGCGATAAGGTCACGATCAACCATAGGCCGAGCGGTCGTCGCGCCAGTCGAGAGGCTCTGCAGCTCAGCGATCGGGTCGTTCAGTTCCTCCAGGGCGTCTTTCGCCGCTTCGGTGTCCGATCCACACAGAACGCAGGACTCTCCCGCGACATGAGCCTTGAACCAGCCGACACCTTTCACGCTCGCCGACTGCTCAGCCAGCACATCGGCATAGTCGACCACCGCTCGGGAAAGGCTGCGCAGCTTGCGTAGGCGACGCCGTTCGGCGCCGATCTTCTGGTCGAGCGCCTGCTCCTGACGACGAATGTCGTCCAGCCGGGTCACCGCAGCCGTGACCCGGCCAGGAGCGGCGACAGATTGACCGCCGGCGGCGACCACCTCGGCGAGCACCGAGAGCAGCCCGCGCAGGTCTCCGGGCGGCTCTCCGGGCGGCACGAGACTGAGCTCCTGGGCGCGGAAGAAGGCGCCGCGTGCGTTTGCGCTCCAGTTGTCGATGGCGTTGCGCCGGGTCCGCAGCTCTGTCTCGACCTTGCGTAATTCGTCACGCAGCAGCCGAAGGCGATGGAGTCTCACCAAGTCTTCGTTGGTCACGATCCCCAAAGCGAGAGGCAGCACGTGGCGCAAGGTCTCGCGATGCTCCGAAGAGTCCGCCTTGAAGAAGAGCGTGTAGGGATTGGCCACGACATGTTGTGGCAGAAGGTTGAAGGCCGCCAGATCGCGGAAACTCGCCCGCCCGCCGAAGCCTTTGTCCTTCTCCGGATCGAGCGCCAGATTGGACAGGCCGGAATAGATGTCGAGCAGCGCTTTAAGACGCGCGACGTTGGAGTTCGCCGCCGGGCGCATGGGCAGGGGCTGCTCCACCTCAGGCCCCTGTTGCAGCCATATCTCCTCGGACACCTGACGCGCCGCCGGCTTAGGGCGGGCGATCCTCATAAGGCCGGCGTCGGTTTCGATGGTTAGTCCGAACCAAGAAACCGCGTTGCGGATCACACCGACAGCGATCGAGCAGGAGCCCGACCCGAGCACATAGTCGATGATGTTGACGATCGAGGATTTGCCAGTGCCGCTCCATCCGGTCACCACCGACACCGCGCCCGGGTCGAAGGTCAGCGTCCGGGGTTCGAAGCGAACGTCTTCCGGCCAGATGATGATTTCGCGGATGAAGAGCTTCATGGGTCAGAACTCGATGTTCAGCTGTCGCTGGGCGGCTTCAAAGCCGTCCATGGCGAACCAGGTCCCGAGCCGCTTGGCGGCGCTCAGGACGTGAGAGACCGGGGGGTCGAGATCCCGGATAGCTTGCGGAAGATCGGCGCCGCTCATCGCCCTGAAGCGAGGAAAGCCTTCTCCGCCTTCGCGGATCAGAAGGCCCGAGGCGACACCCACCTGCAGCGCCTTGAGCGCGGTGTCGGCATGCGCCTCCACACGGCGTTGCAGGCCGGCGAGCAAGTCGGGCCGCTCCACGACGGCTTTGAGGAACCCGCTGTCGAAATTCATGCCGTGGACCTTGTCCACCGTCGCGCGGTGAAGAAGCAGGGCGGCGCTGACCACAAAGATGGGCAGGATCGGCGGCGCGCCATGGGCTTTGCCGGCGTGGCGCTGGGCGACATGCCAGAAGGCGCTGGCCATCAGAGCCGGGTTTCTGGCCAGCAGTTCCTCGTGATCAATCTTCACCGGAGGGCTCCGGGGAATAGTTAGGGTCCCACCAGACCTGATTCTCGTCTGCCAGGCGGTGGTAGTGGCCGGACGTCATGTAGAGCTCGCCGCAGGGCTGACCATCCAGCGGTTCCTGGTGATCATAAGTGGCGTCGGCGAGCACGGCTTGTCCGATCTCCGTCGGCGGCTTGGGCTTCATCTCCCGGGTTCGGCGCCGCATCAAATTCTGCCATCGGGTGCGCAGGCGGTCACCCCGATCGCGCCATTCCCCGTCGGCGACCTCGCCCTCGATGACGAGCCGGTGCTTTTCGGCATTGAACTTCAGGAAATGATCGACGGCGTCGACAACATCCTCATCCTGGGCTTCGATCCGGCCGAGGTGCTCGACAAACGTCCGCGACAAGGCGCCGGCACGATCGGCGTCGGACACCCGTACATCCGAGGCCGCCCTCGGAAGAAGGCGGCTCCGCGCCTGGCGAGCCTGGAGGGCATCCTTCTGGAGTAGAATCGCGGCACGCGACACCATTCCGGGACGCCCGGCATTCCATTCCTCACGCACCAGCCGCGTCAGCCATCCGAGCAGGCCGTCCAGAATGTCCTCCGCATTCGCCCTGGGGCTCAAACCGAGGCCGTTCGCCATGGCGGCGCGATCCTCTGCCGGGTCGCCGGCCTCGACGATCTCGATGCGTCCGATCAGGTCGAGCAGTTCGTCGTCGGAGCGTTGTAGCACCCGGTCGATCAAGGCCTGCGCCTGTGTGACCTTGGTCGTTTTCTTGGACGGCGCCGTGCCTTCGGCTCGCAGGGCGACCAACACCTGCGCCGCGCTCGCCTCGCCAAGCTTGCGCTTCTTCAAGAGGGTGGAAATGGCCGTCTCCACAGGCCGATTGACGAAGAAGAGATATCGCTCGCAGGCGATCGCCTCAGGCGTCTCCTGCTGGAGCAACCAGATTTCCAGCGTGCGCCAGATCGCCTTGCTGCGGTCAGAGAGCAATCGGGCGCTGGGCGTCGCCGTGCTCTTGTCCTGTTCCTGAACGACGGCCTTACCATCCTTGAGGACGACCACGTCGTCCAGATGTTCCACGGCGATCACGGCCCCCACACCGGCATGGGCCAGATGGTGAAGCGCCCTTTCGAGTTGAAGGATGTAGCCGGCCGCCTGCGGCGCCGCCGTGTTGTTTATCGCCGCCAACCCCGACCCTAACTTCAACGGCGTTCCGCTTCGCCGGACAGCGGTTAGTTGTACGGATTCCTGCAAGAACGCCAATAGCTGGCTGGAACGAAGACTTTTTAATCCCGGCAGCCTCGACAGTTGGGATAGCGTCGGTCTGCGTTGCACGTCTAGATTATCGATCGGGCCGGAAGGGAGCGAGGGACGTGGAGCATTACACCAGCCGGGTGCGCGACAGCATCCTGCCCCTGTCCATCGCCAAAACCCTGCCTGCGGCGTTCCGCGAATGGCGGTTCACCGAGCGGACCGAGGACCACGGCGCGCCGGTCGAGACCTGTCGCCTCTGCGGTCAGGAAGGGCTCCGCTACCACTTCGAGATCGGCAACGAGCGGACCGACGAGACCCTTTGGGTCGGGTCACACTGCATTCTGAAGTTCGACGTCGCCATCGTCCAGGAAGGACGCCGACTGACGCCACAGGAGGCCAAGCGGCGACTGACCGAACTGACCAATGAGATGCAGCTCAAGGCCTGCATCGCCGCGCTGGAGAAGCTGGCTGCTGCGGAGAACAACGCGATCCTTGAAGGCGCGTTGGAATACTACAAGCGGCACGGGACATTGACGCCGAAATACGCAAACGTGGTCTTCTGGCGTCTGAAGACCAATGGGATCGACCACCAGCCCAGCTTCTTCAAGGTCGAGCTCAAACGTCAGCAGCACATCGACGATTTACAGTCGATGCCCACTGGACGCGTGCACAGGTTCTGGGCAGCGCTTAGTCCTGCCCAGCGAAAGAAGGCCATCGCCCTCGGTCACACGCCACCGCCCCCTGAATAAGAAAGTGATCTCGCTTTCCTGGCGTCGAAGAATGTGAACATAACGGGAACAAACCTCCCGTTGGGCCCATGTCGTACGTCGAACTCCAATGCGCGTCCCACTTCTCGTTCCTGAGAGGGGCGAGTTCTTGCGAGGAGCTGTTTGCCCAGGCGGCCGCCTGTGGGCTCGACGCGCTGGCGGTGACGGACCGGAACAGTCTGGCGGGCATCGTCCGGGCGCACGAGGCAGCGCGGGCGACCGGGGTTCGGCTGATCGTGGGCTGCCGTCTCGTGCTGGAGGATGGGGCGGAGATTCTCGTCTATCCCCGGGACCGGGCGGGCTACGCCCGGCTCTGTCGCCTGCTGACGGTGGGCAAGCGGCGGGCGGGCAAGGGCGGATGCCGGCTCGGGTGGGACGACCTGGAGACTTGGGGCGAAGGATGGATCGCCGTGCTGGTCCCCGACGGCCTGACGGCGGCGCGTCGGAACCTGGTGCATCTGGTCGAAGTCTTCGGCGACGACGCCCATCTGGCCCTGACCCTGCATCGGCGGCCGCGCGACCAGATGAGACTGCATCAGCTCTGCGAAGCCGCGAGGGCCGCGGCGGTGCGGACGGTGGTGACCAACGACGTTCTGTTCCACCATCCCGACCGCAGGATCCTGCAGGATGTCGTCACCTGTATCCGGGAAGGCTGCACCATCGACGACGTGGGCTTTCGCCGGAGCCGGACGGCCGACCGGCACCTGAAGCCGGTGGGCGAGATGCACCGACTGTTCGCGCGCTATCCGGAGGCCCTAGCGCGCACGGTCGAGATCGCCGATCTCTGCCGCTTCAGCCTGGACGAGCTGGCCTACCAGTATCCGCGCGAGGCGGCGGCGGGACAGACCCCGCAGGAGGCGCTGGAGGCCCTGACCTGGGCGGGGGCGGCGGACCGGTATCCGGAAGGCTTGCCTGACAAGGTGCGGGCGGCGCTGAAACACGAGCTCGGACTGATCGAGACCCTGGGCTATGCGCCCTACTTCCTGACCGTTCACTCCATCGTCCGCTTCGCCCGCAGCCGGGACATCCTGTGTCAGGGGCGAGGGTCGGCCGCCAACTCGGCGGTCTGCTTCGTGCTGGGCGTCACCTCCATCGATCCGGGGCGCAACGACCTCCTGTTCGAACGCTTCGTCAGTCAGGAGCGCAAGGAGCCGCCGGACATCGACGTCGACTTCGAGCACGAGCGCCGCGAGGAGGTGATCCAGTGGATCTATGACACCTATGGGCGGGACCGGTCCGCCCTGTGCGCCACCGTCATCCGCTACCGCTCGCGCGGCGCCCTGCGCGATGTCGGCAAGGCGCTGGGCCTGACCGAAGACCTGATCAAGACCCTCTCGTCCCAGGTCTGGAGCTATTCGTCGGAGGGGGTCGAGGATCGGCACGCCGAGGAGCTGAACCTCAATCTGGAGGACCGGCGTCTGAGGTTGGCGCTGGACCTGTCACGACAGCTGATCGGGTTTCCGCGCCACCTGTCCCAGCATCCCGGCGGGTTCGTCCTGACCGACGACCGGCTGGACGATCTCGTGCCCATCGAGCCGGCGGCGATGAAGGATCGTCAGGTGATCGAATGGGACAAGGACGACATCGACGCCTTGAAGTTCATGAAGGTCGATGTCCTGGCGCTGGGCATGCTCAGCTGCATGCGGCGCGGTCTCGACCTGTTGCGCGATCACAAGGGCATGGATCTGGACCTGGCCTCCATCCCGGCCGAGGATCCCAAGACCTACGCCATGATCCGCAAGGCCGACACGCTCGGGGTCTTCCAGATCGAAAGCCGCGCGCAGATGGCCATGCTGCCGCGCATCAAGCCGCGCACCTTCTATGACCTGGTGATCGAGGTCGCCATCGTGCGACCGGGCCCCATTCAGGGCGACATGGTCCATCCTTACCTGCGGCGCCGCGAGGGGAAGGAGCCGGTCGTCTTTCCCAAGCCGGAACTGGAGGAGGTTCTGGGCAAGACGCTCGGCGTGCCCCTGTTCCAGGAGCAGGCGATGCGGGTGGCGATCGAATGCGCCGGATTCACCGCGTCGGAAGCCGATCAGCTGCGCCGCGCCATGGCGACCTTCAAATTCACCGGCGGGGTCAGCCACTTCAAGGACAAGCTGGTCGGAGGGATGGTCGAGCGGGGCTATACGGCCGAGTTCGCGGAGAAGACCTTCAGCCAGCTGGAAGGCTTCGGATCCTACGGCTTCCCGGAAAGCCATGCGGCGTCGTTCGCCCTGATCGCCTACGCCTCCTCCTGGCTCAAGTGCTGGCATCCCGATGTCTTCTGCGCCGCCCTGCTCAACGCCCAGCCGATGGGGTTCTACGCGCCGGCCCAGATCGTGCGGGACGCCCGCGAGCACGGGGTCGAGGTGCGGCCGGTCTGCGTCAATGCCAGTCGCTGGGACTGCACCCTGGAGCCCACGGAGCGGGAGGACCGGTTCGCGGTGCGGCTGGGACTGCGCATGGTGCGGGGCCTGGCCAACGGGGACGCGGCCCGGCTGGTGACGAACCGCGGGGATCGGCCCTTCGCCGGCATCGACGATCTGTGGCGACGGGCCATGACGCCCGTCGGGGCCCTGACGCGACTGGCCGAGGCCGACGCCTTTCTGGAGGGGCTCCGCCTGTCCCGCCGCGACGCCCTGTGGTCGATCAAGGCGCTCCGCGACGATCCCCTGCCGCTGTTCGCGGCGGCCTCGGCGGAGGCCGGCGAACTCGTGCCGGAGGTGGATGAGCCTGATGCTGCCCTGCCGGCCATGCCCGCCGGTCAGGAGGTGGTGGAGGACTACACCCATGTGGGCGTGACGCTGCGGGACCACCCGCTGGCCTTCCTGCGCGACGAACTCCAGGTCCGGCATGTGATGACCTGCGCCGACGGGACGGCCATGCGCGACCGCCGCCTGACCCGGGTCGCCGGCCTCGTTCTGGTCCGTCAGAAGCCGGGATCGGCCAAGGGGGTGATGTTCATCACCATCGAGGACGAGACCGGTGTGGCCAATCTAGTGATCTGGCCGAGCCTCTACGAGCAGCAGCGGCGGGTGGTGCTGGGCGCCAGCCTGCTGGTGGTCGACGGCAGGGTGCAGCGCGAAGGCGAGGTGGTGCACATCGTCGCCGAGCGGCTGCACGACGGCTCGGACCTCTTGGCGTCGCTGGGCCGGAGGGGCGAGTTCCGGTTGCCGCATGGGCGGGGCGACGAGGTCTATCGGGGCAGTAAGCCGGACGCCCGGACACCCAAGGCCCGGGACATCTACATTCCGGACCTGTCGCTCGAGGGCATTCGAGTCAGGACGCGGGACTTTCGGTAGGCATGAGATCGCACCACTTTCCCAGCCGCCTACGGCATCCTAAAGCTCCGCATTAAGGACGAGACCAACCCCGGGGCTATTTGATGGACAAGATGGAGTGGGCAGTCGAGAGCCTGGAGTATCTTCGTAAAGCCCGCATCGCGATCGACGATGAGTTTCGCGGCGCCATGCAAGATGCGAAGGGCTACCCAGGGTCCTGGAAGGATCCATGGCATGGCACATCGCGCGATATCATTTCCAATCTCTACCACTACTCCGAGGAGTTTGTGGCGGACGTCCGGATCCCAAATGAGATGTTCGCCTCACCTGAGCGATTTGAGCAGGGGCTCGTAGCGTACCGGGCTTTCGTGCAGGCAATGGTCGACGACCTCGACGAGGAGCAGGCCGCCTACGAACTCAAGCACAAGATCGTCGGCGCACCACACATCGTCGACGTCGCCCGCCGGCAGGTTTTCCACGTTCTCGGAGCCATTGATTACACCTTGGCACGCAAACCCTCGCCACCCGCTGCCACAGTCAGTTCCGAAACCGCGGATCTGGACCTGATCGTCACACTTGCCCGCCGTTTCCACGAGAGTGTCCTTGCTTTGAAGACCCACCCGCACGGTGGAGCGGTTTATGCCATCAAGGACGAGTGGGACTGCCAATACCTGTTCCGCTCGATCCTCGCCGCCTACTTCCCGGATGTGCGTGAAGAGGAATGGAGCCCATCCGTCGCCGGCAGCGCGTCGAGGTGCGAGTTCTTTCTCAAACCGCTGCGGGCGATGGTGGAACTCAAATACGTCCGCAAGTCCGACACGACCAAGATCAAGAAAGAACTCGCCAACGACTTTGTCGATTACGGCGGTAACAGCGAAGTCGACCGGCTCATCTGCCTCGTTTACGATCCCGACAACCACCTGAAAAACCCTGCAGGCTTCCAGTCCGATCTGTCTAAACCACGGACCGGCCTGATTGACGTGAAGGTCATCGTCTCTCCACCGCGATGAGGGGTGATGCCGCAGGCGTCAGTGCATTTCGGACCGATGCATGGGCGGTGGCGGCTCGGTCATATCCAGGCTGTCGATCATGATGTCGATTTCCGCCTGCACAACATCGAGGTCACGCCCTTCGAACATCTGTTCGGCGGCCTCACGCCAAGCCGCTCGGAGCAACTCTCGGGCATCGTCGGGTAACATATCCTCGAGATAGTGGAGGCCGCGCTCCGCGAGCAGGCGCTGGGCGACCACGCCGGCGCGCGTCGCAATATCTCCTGCGGGGGCCGCGTCGCCGGCCGCACCTCGCTTCAGTGACTTTGTGCGCCTTGGCATGACGAAGGATGTCCCGGCTAGGCGTGTCCGCGCACAGCCGCGTCGGCCAGCACGCGCGCGCGGAAAGACTCGAGATCGAATCCGACTGTGTGATCATCGATCGCCAGAAGCGGCTCAACTGCCGCGGCAGCCACTACGTCGGCATGTATGTAGTCAGCGCCTTCGGCGTCCCCCGGAAGCGTCCAGGCTCGCAGACCACGATCATCATGCAACCGCGCGAGCGCCTCCAGCCGAAGCTGAATGGCAAAGGCATTAAGCGCTGCCTCATCCGCTTCGTCACGCTCCTCGAGTAGTCTGAACAGGCGGAAGGCGCGACCTTCGAACGAACCACGTTGATCCGCAGGCAGTTCGCCGATGGCTTCCAACGACGCCGCAAAAAGCTCGGGCGATACCTCGGCGCTCATGGCTCGATCCGTGAAGCTAGACATGCAGTTCCCCTGAACGGCTGTGGTTCACCAGTATGGGCGTAAAAGCCCGCTCGACTATGTCCGCACTCGAGGGCAACGCCAAGGCCACCTTCATTCACCACCGCTTGATGTCTTGCTTCTCCGCGGGATCCAAGAAAAACCGAAGTTCATAAGCGACCCATCTCACAAGGCTGTGATCGATTTCCTTACTCAGAACCAGATCGGAACAGGCCGAAACAGATCGAACAGGTCACCTATTCATTCCGTCCATCAGTTCTCTACGTCCGCCGGTTGCGGTTTATTTCCGTCGATGCTTGCTTGGTTGCAGTTCTGGTTCAGACGGAAAGGAGCGCCACATGGCCGGTCTACATCTTCACGGAACTGAGGAAATGCTGCTGACCCGCAAGGAAGCGTCCACCGAGCTTCTACGTATGGGCATCCGCCGGTCACCGTCGACACTGGCGAAGGTGTTCTGCACCCGGTCTGACGGACCGCCCTGCACCCACCTCGGGCGGACCCCCTACTACCCCAAGAGCCTGCTGCACGAGTGGGCGCGCAGCCAGCTCTCGGGCCTCCGGTCTTCGTCGAGCCAGCCTCGCCAGGCCGGACATTGGGGCGAGGCCGCTCACGAGGGCGCCTAGCTCCCCAGTCCATCGCGACAACTTCGGCCGCCCGGCGACCCGCCGGGCGGCCGTCTTTCAATGGGCCGTCTGTCCGTCTTCAACCGACCAGCCCGCGAGAGAGGCGGCGACGCTCTCGCTGATCCTGTCGGCGGCGGCACGGACCGGGTCGTCCGCCAGGTGGGCGTATCGACTTGTGGTGCTGACGTGACTGTGGCCGAGCAGCTTGCCGATGAGCTGAAGCCCTTCGCCGCCGGCCAGCCCGGCGCTCGCGAAGCTGTGCCGAAGGTCATGGATCCGCAGGTCTTCCATCCCGGCGCGTTTGCGGATGCCGACCCAGGCCCAGTCGAGATTGGCGATCGGACGCTTGGGATCCTTCCGATCCGGGAACACGTAGATGCTCCCGTTCGAGAGCAGGCCCTCGATCAGCTTCAGCGCCGCGCTCCCGAGACGGATCACCTTCGCCCCGGTCTTGGAATCCTCCAGCCGGAGCATCCCCATGGTGCGGTCGATCTCCGACCACTTGAGCCTGGCGATCTCGTTCTTGCGGGCGCCGGTCAGCGCCAGCAGGCGGATGATGTTGATGTGGCGCGGATCGCCCCCATGCTTCTCGAGCTCCGCCAGGACATCGCCGAGCCGGGCCAGTTCGGCCGGGGAAAGGAAGCGGTCCCGACGGTTGTCCTTGTAGCGTTTCACCCCTCGCGTGGGGTTGGTCTTCACGAACTCCCGCTCAACGGCGAACGTGAAGATACCGCCCAGCAGTCCGACCGTGCGCGAGGCCGCATGAATACCGCCGCGAGTGTGCGGCGTCGCCTCTCCACGAATGCGTCCCGACCCGACATCGACCATCAGCCGCTCGATGTCCGCTCGGCCGATATCGGTGACCTTCATCTTGCCCAGGCGGGGTTTGATGTGGCGGGCGATGCGGATGCGATCGATCCGAAGGGTCGTCGCTTTCTTCATCGTCACGCCCTCCTTCATGTAGAGGTCGCAGAGCTCCGACATGGTCAGTTCTTCGCGTCGTTCGACTTTGGTCCCCTGAGGGTCACCACCTGACGCGACTTCGGCCAGTACAGCGGCCGCTCGTTCGCGGGCTTCCTCGGCGGTCACGACGCCATGGCGAGCGATGTGAAGGAGGCGGTCAGCGCCGCCGATCGTCCTGTATCGAACGACGTAGGTTTTGGTATCGCTGACGGCGACGCGCACCCCGAAACCCTTGAGCTGCGTGTCCCAGAGGGTGAAGCGCACCCCTTCAGACGTCAGGGCGTCGACCAGGCGTTTGGTGATCTTTCCGGACCTCGGGTTCTGAACCATTCGATCTCTCCTCGGGCCCACGAGGGGTCCCGTTTCTGGTCCCGGTTTTGGTCACCACATGGTCACCAGCCGGGAGGATTTCGGAGGATAATCGAGAAATCAGCGGTAAAAGAACGAACCCTGAACCTGCCCACCACAAGGGTGTTTGAGCCATTTCGAGCAACTGAAAAGAACCCTAAGGTTCGAGCTCTATGTCCCAGTACAGGTAATCGAGCCAGCTCTGGTGCAGATAATGGGGCGGGAAACGCCGTCCCGCCTCCTGAAGCTGCCAGGCGTTGGGGCGATAAGGTTCGCGCCGGATCGGCATCAGGGCCTGGCGCGGCGTCCGCCCACCCTTGGTCAGATTGCAGGGACCGCAGGCGGCGACGATGTTCTCCCAGGTCGTGCGACCGCCCTGGGACCGAGGGATCACATGGTCGAACGTCAGTTCGGTGGAGGCGCCGCAATACTGACAGGCGAAGCCGTCGCGCAGGAAGACGTTGAACCGGGTGAAGGCCGGGCTGCGATCCTGATCCACATAGGTCTTGAGCGCGATGACGCTGGGCAGTTGCATCTCCATCGACGGAGAGCGCACCACCTTCTCGTACAGGGACACCACGTCCACCCGGTCCTGATAGACCGCCTTGACCGCCTCCTCCCACGGCCACAGCGACAGCGGATAGTAGGACAGGGGCCGAAAATCCGCATTCAGCACCAGGGCCGGAAAGCCCGACGGCGGTCGATGGAGAACCTGCATCAGGCCCTCCCGCTCACAGCGGAGGATATGGAGGCGACAGGATTGAAGACGGATCTCCTTCCCTAGTCAGAGGTCGATAGCCTAACGCCGATTCGAAGACGTCGCCATGACGAACCGACGACGAAACCGGGTCAATTTCGCGCCGGGAACCCCGGCAGGGTCCATCCCCAGCGCAGGGCGCCCGCGCGCAGCATGAAGCCGGCGACCGCTGCGACGATGGCGGCGGGCCAGATCGGCGTCTCGGGCATCCTCAGGACGATATAGAGGGTCGCGGCCAGGATGGCGGCGGTGACGTTGATCTCGCGCCGCAGCAGGATCGACGGCTGGCCGGCCAGGGTGTCACGCACCACCCCGCCGAAACAGGCGGTCAAGGTGCCCATGACGATGCAGATCAGGGGGTGGGCGCCGGCCGCCTCGGCCTTGGCCGCCCCCATGACCCCATAGGCGCCCAGGCCAACGGCGTCGAGCCACAGAAGGGCGCGGAACCGCCAGTCCCTCTGGCCGATCAGCCACAGCGCCACCGCCGCCGACAGGCAGACGGCCATATAGCGCCAGTCCTGCACCCAGAAGACCGGAAGCTCCAGGAGCAGGTCGCGCAGGGTGCCGCCTCCGACCCCGGTGATGGCGGCGAAGAAGGCGAAGGTGACGACGTCGTGCTTTTCCCGCGCCGCCGCCAGGGCGCCCGTGGCGGCGAAGACCGCCACCCCAGCGAAGTCCAGGGCCGCCAGCACGGTCTGGGGGTTGCGCAGCGGCTCGGTCAGGGCGGGGTCCAGCGGGGTCATGGCGTGTGATCCTCCAGCGCGATCTCGCCGCGCCGCACCCCGCCATACCATCCCCAAAGCAGATGCGCCGCCACCCCGCGATGCGGCCGCCAGCGCTCGGCCCGGGCATAGGCCTGTTTCTCGTTCGGCCGGACCTCGGCCCGGTCGGCCCAGCGCATGGCCTCCTGCAAGGCCACGTCCCCGCCGGGAAAGACGTTCAGCCGCCCCTCGCAGAACATCAGATAGGTTTCGGCCGTCCATTTGCCGACGCCCCGGATGGCCGTCAGGGCGGCGATCGCCGCCTCGTCCGACAGGGTCTGCATATGATCCAGGTCGATCCGCCCCTCCACCTGAGCCAGGGCGATCTCGCGTCCGTAGCGGGCCTTCTGCCCCGACAGGCCGAAGGCGCGCAGCGCCTCGACGTCGTGGGCCAGCACCGCCTCCGGCGTCACGGCCCCGCCCAGCCCCTCGACCGTGCGCCCCCAGATGGAGGCGGCGGCGGCGACCGAGACCTGCTGTTCCACGATCATGCGGAACAGACCCTCATAGCCGCCAGGCCGCAGCCGCCATTCGAAGGCGGGCGTCTGGGCATGGGCCCGCGCCAGGGCGGGATCGGCCTGGGCCAGAGCGTCTCGAGCGGCGGCGATATCCTGGACTGTCGGGGCGACGGGCATTGCCCACGCTTAGAGCATGATCGTTTCAGGCGGAACCGCGAGGCGGTTCCGGCAGAAGCGTGAATCATGCTCTCGCTCTAATCCGGAGCCTGATTCACCGTTTCAGCGGAACCGCGAAGCGGTTCCTCCTCAACGGATCAGGCTCTGGGACCGATGTGGGCTCTCGAAAAGGGCGGGGCGCCGTTCGGGTCCGGAAACCGCTAGGATCAGGGAGATGTTCGCCACCCGTTTCGCCCCCTCCCCCACCGGCCGCCTGCACAAGGGCCACGCCTTCTCCGCCCTGACCGCCTGGACGGCGGCTCGGAGGGCCGGGGGGCGGTTCGTCCTGCGCATCGAGGACATCGACCCGACCCGCTGCCGCCCGGAGTTCGAGGTCGGGATTCTGGAGGACCTGGCCTGGCTGGGGTTGGACTGGGAGACGCCGGTGCGGCGCCAGTCGGCGCATCTGGACGATTACGCCGCCGTTCTGGACCATCTGCGGCGTCAGGGGCTTCTGTACCGCTGTTTCCGAACGCGCAAGGATATCCTGGACGGCCTGGGGGATGCGCCCCACGGGGCGATGGAGGCGGTGCGCCCCGGCCCCCATGCGGCGGAGGAGGAGGCGAGGTTTATGGACGAGGGCCGGCCCTTCGCCTGGCGGCTGTCGCTGGACCGGGCGCGCCAGGCCCTGGGGGAGGCGATCTGGACGAGCCTGACCTTCGTCGAGGAAGGGACGGGACCGGGCGGCGAGACCGGCGTGATCCCGGTGCGGCCCGAGGCGGGGGGCGATGTGGTGCTGGCCCGCAAGGACGCGGGCGTCGCCTATCATCTGGCGGTCGCCCATGACGACGCCCTACAAGGGATCGACCATGTGATCCGGGGCCAGGACCTGTTCGAGGCCACCCATGTGCAGCGGTTGATCCAGACCCTGATGGGCTGGCCCGCCCCCGTCTATCGCCACCACCCCCTGCTGACAGGGCCGGACGGGCGGCGGTACGCCAAGCGGGACCGGTCCGTGACCCTGGCGGAACTGCGCGCCGGCGGCCTGACGGCCGAGACCCTGCGGGCCGAACTGGGCTTCAGTTCCGGCGACTGAAGACGCGCGAGGCGCCGTAGCCCGTCAGGGCCGCCAGCAGGACGCAGACCAGGCCGTAAAGCCAAGGCCGACGATGGGCGAACTCATAGATGTCTCGCTCCAGACCCACCTTCTCCACCGTCAGGGTCAGGTTCGAAACCGACTGGGGCTCCCCGTCCTGGAACAGCCAGACCTCGGCGTAATATTTGCCGGTCGGGGCGACGGTGGGCAGTTTCACCTCGGCCCGGAACAGGCCACGGTCCACGAACTCGACCCCCTTGGGATCGGTGTCGTAAAGGGCCGCCGCCTCCTTCAGCCGGATCACCGCGCGCCGCCAGTCCAGATAGTCGTCGCCCAGACGGCTGACCACCACGTCGCGCACGCCGTAGCGGGTGACGGTGCGGCTCTCCTCCGGCGCGTCGATCCTCAGGTGATCGACCCCCACCCCCAGCCGCCGCAGCTGGCCGAACTCAGCGATTTCGGACAGGGGCCGGGTCGAGGCGGTCATGTAGAAGCCGGGCGCCCCCTCGAACAGTACCGGGCGGCTGTTCAGCCAGACGCCCATGTTGCGCGTCTTCTTGACCAGACGCACGGGCGCGTCCGGTCCGCGCACCACCACCACCACATCGGCGGGTTCCGGCGTCGGATTGAAGACGGCGCCGAACAGCACGATCGAGGCGCCGCGGAAGCTGGAATCGACCCGCACCCGCGCGTCGGTCAGGGCGGCTGCGACGCGCAGCTCCCCGGTCGTAGCCTCGGACCGGTCGGGCGCCGGAAGCGTGAGAGGAGCCTCGATCGCGGGCGGAGGGGGTGGAAGCGCCTGCATCAGTCGGCGACCCCAGGCGCGATCAGGAAGATGTCGCTGGGCCGGACGAACAGCTCCAGCCCCATCTGGATCCCCACCAGAAGAACGATCAGCCCCAGGGCCGCCCGCAGTTCTTCCGCCCGGAACCGACCGGCGAACCGGGCGCCGATCTGGGCCCCGACGACCCCGCCCAGAAGCAGGATGGTGGACAGGACGATGTCGACCGTCTGGTTGCGCCCGGCCTGAAGAATGGTGGTGATGGCGGTGGTTATGATGATCTGGAACAGGCTGGTGCCGACCACGGCGCCGGCCCGCATCCGCAGGACGTAGAGCATGGCGGGCACCAGGATGAAGCCGCCCCCCACCCCCATAATGGCCGACAGCACCCCTGCGAAAACGCCCAGGCCGAACGGCGGGAGGGCGCTGATGTAGAGGCCCGACTTGGGGAATTTCATCTTCAGCGGCAGGCCGTACAGCCACAGGGGCCGGCGGCGCTCCTTGCGGGGCGCAGGCAGACCCCGGCGGCGGCGCAGGATTTCGGTCAGGCTCTCGTTCAGCATCAGCCCGCCGATGACGCCCAGGAAGACCAGATAGGACAGGGCCACCACCAGGTCCGCCTGACCCAGCAGCCGCAGATAGCGAAACAGCTCGACCCCGGCCAAGGCGCCGACGGCGCCGCCGCCCGCCATCACCAACCCCATGCGGAAATCGACCGCCCCCTGGCCGGCGTAGCGGATCACGCCCGAGGTCGAGGAGGCCACGACGTGGCTGGCCTGGCTGGCGACCGCCACGGTCGGGGGAATGCCGAGGAAGACCAGGATCGGGGCCATCAGGAAGCCGCCGCCGATGCCGAACAGGCCCGAGACGAAGCCGACCACCGCCCCCAGGATCACCAGGGTCGGCCAGTTCACCGAAACCTCGGCGATCGGCAGATAGATATCCAAAGGACGCGCCTTCGGCTGGAGCGAAACGGAAAGCGCCGAACGGCGACAGCTGGTCTTTAGCGACGGGGACGGCGCGCCGCCACCCTGGTCTGGGGCTTTGATCCGAAACCCGGCCTCAGCCCGTCGCCTTGGCGGACTGCTGCGACACAAAGGCCTCGGCGGCGGTGCGGGCGGCGCGCTGGGCCGTGGCGCTGGCGGTCGGGCGCAGACGGTTCACCGCCGCCTGAGCCTCGCTGTCGCCGCCGCGCGCGGCGATCATGTACCACTTCAGCGCCTCGGTCAGATTCTTGGCCACCCCGTCGGCGCCCGTCTCATAGATGCGCGCGACATTATACTGGCTGTCCGGCAGGCCGTGTTCGGCCGCCTTGACCAGCCAGACCAGGCCTTCCGCCTGATTGGCGGCTCCGCCGTCGCCTTCATACAGCTGCATGCCGTAAAGGTGCATGCCGCGCGGGTCGCCGTTCTCGGCCGCGCGACGGCCCCAACGGCGGCTCTCGACCGGATCGGCCGCGACTCCGTCCGCCCCGGCCAGATAGAGCTGTCCCAGATAGGTCTGGGCCGGGGCGTAGCCGAGGTTGGCCGCCTTCTTCAAGGCTTCGACGCCTTCCGGATCGCCGCTCTCGATCTGTTCCACGGCGCGGTCATAGGCCTCCGCCCCCGCCTCGGCGGTCGGGACGGCGTCGGCGGGCGTCACCGCCATGGCGAGAGGCGGGGCCGCCGGCTCGGCCGCCGCCAGCGCCGCGTCGCGTCCCGACAGGCCGGGCAGGTTGATGTCAGGCAGGCCCGAACCGTCGGCCAGGCTGAGCGAAGCATAGGCGCCGCCCGTCAGGGCCACCGCCGTCACCGAGGCCAGAAAGGCCTTTTTGACGGTCGAACCGTCGCGGGCGGCCTGTTTGTCCAGACGTTCCTGCAGCTTGGACTTGCCGCCGCGTTTCGGCGCCAGGCCGAAACCCTGGCGCGGCGCCTCGACCGGGGTCGGGACGGTCATGGCGGCGCGGGCGGCGTTGATGGTCGAGCGGGTCGAGGAGGCCCGGCCCGCCGCCGCGGCGGCGCCCATGGAGGCGCGCAGACGCCGGGGATCGACGAACTCCGTCTCGCCGCCGAAATCATCCTCGCGCGCAGAGACGTCCAGGGCGGAGGTTTCCGCCGGCGCCGGGGCGGCGAAGCCCGGGGCCGTGGCGTCCAGCGCATCCTCGACGTCGGCCCCGCCGAAGCCGCCGAACGGCTGAATGACCGGGCTCGCCTCGGCTGCGGGCGCGGGATCAGGCGTCGGCGCGGGCGGGGGCGGGGGCGGGGCGCGCTCCGGCTCGGGTTCGGGCGTCGCAGGTTCGGCGCTGAAGGACGTCGCCGAGACGGCGGCGGCGAAGGACGACGGGAAGGGCGCCGTCTTGGGCGTCATCGACGCATCGCTGGACCAGGCGTCTGCGTCGTCGAAGGAATCGTCCGGGAAGACGGCCGCGCGCCAGTCCGGTTCGACCGGGGTCGAGACGGCCGACCGGGCCGTCCGCGCCGCGACGACGCGAGGCTTGGGCTCGGCCTCGGGAATGTCCCAGCCCCCTTCGGCTACGACATCGGCGGCCGGCGCGCTTCGGTCTTCGAAGGCGGCGCGGTCCGCCGCGCCGGCTTGGCGGGCGCTGATGCTCTCGCGGGCTTCGGCCAACAGCCGGGCCGTGCGCTCCTCGCTCAGCCGCATCCGCTCGGCCAGTTCGCCCGAGGCGCGGTCGTAACGCTGCTCGATCTTCTCGGCGCTTTCCGACAGACGCCGCGCGATGTCGTCCAGCGCCTGCTGCGAGCGGCGCTCGGACTGGACGATCCGGTCGCTGAGCTGATCGGAGATGCGGGTGATCTCGCCGCCCAGCTTCTCCAGCGCCAGGGCGTGACGGTCCTCTGTCGCGGTCAGCCTCTGTTCGACCCGATCGACGTGGCGGGCGAAGGTCTGATCGACCTGGGCCGAATGGCGCGCCAGGTCCTCGTCCACCTTGCGGCTGACGGCGCGGGTCACGGCCTCGGCCTGATCGGCGCCCGCCCGTTCGGCGGCCTGCATCCGCGCATTCAGGTTCTGGGCGATCTTCAGGACCTCGCGGCCCATGGCCTCCAGCCCCTGGGCGCCCTTGCGCTCGGACGCCTGGACCTGGTCGTTGACGGCCTGAACCGCCCGTTCAATCCGGTCGATCCGGGCGCCCGTCTCGGCGGCGTCGAGCCGCTGCATCATCTCGGCGCGGTTGCTGTCGATCTGACGCGACAGGGTCTCGGCCAGTTTTTCGAACCGGGCGGCGTCGCGGGCCCCTTCCGGCTCGACCCGGCCCTCGGCGGCGCGCAGCCTCTGATCCAGATCGGCGAAGGACCGTTCCAGCGCCTTCAGGGCCTCGGTGGTGCGGCTTTGCGCCTGGTCCAGACGCGCCCCGACCTGGGCCAGAAGATCCGAGCCAGCGCCGGGTCCGGCGGCCTTTTCGACCGCCTCCATCCGCTGGCGCAGATCCGCCACGCCGGCGCGTTGACGCTCTTCGATGTCGTACAGCCGCCCCGCCAGGGCGCCGATGGACTGTTCGACCTTGCCGAAGCCTTCCTGAACCTGAGGACCGGTGTCCCGTTCGAAGGCGCGCAGACGGCGGTGCCCCTCGCGCAGCTCCTCGGCGATGTCGTCAATGCGCCGGGCCTGCCCTTTGGTCTGGGCGTCATGACCGTCCAGGCGGCGCACCAGGCCGGCGACGGCCTGATCGACCCCTTGGATGGCGACGGTCGAACGGCGCTCGGCCGCCTCCAGCCGGGCGGCCAGGGCGTCGATCGAGGCGCTGACCCTCTGCCATTTCTCGTCCGACGGCTCATAGGCGTCGTCCAGACGGCGGGCGCGATGGCGGCGGTCATAGGTGTCGGCGACAGGACCGCGGCGCGGAAGCGTGGCGTAGCCCTCTTCCTCGTCGTCCATGATCATGGAGTTCAGCCACTCGCCCAGGGTCATGCCTGAACGGCGCGCAAGATCCTTGGCGACCTCGCGGGCTTTCGGGTCGATGCCCTTAACACTCCAAGGCGCGGCTGCGCTCACTGATTCGGCTCCCGACCCATGCGGCAAGGCTATAACGCCAATATCGAGGGTGTAAACGTGTGGTTAACCGCAAGATGTTGCGGCCTCTCTCCAGCCTGTGGAAATCTCGCCGCGCCCCGCGTTTCTGGGCCGATCAGGGTTAACGCCGCCTTAAGATTAAGACTTCGGCAAGACTTCCCTTGCGCAACCGACCGGGCTTGGGCAGGTGCAGCCGATGGACCTGAACGCCACACTGATCCTGCTGGTCGCCGCCCTGGCGGTCATGGTCTTCGCCGGCTGGCGGGGCGCCCAGCCGCCCAATCCGTTCAAGGGGCCGCGAATGACGCCCTGGCGGTTCATCATGCTGGGCGCCGCGGCCCTGGCCCTGCTCTTGCTGATTCATCTGGCGACCCTGTTCGGCGCCGAACGCGCGCCCTGGATTCCCTGAGCCGTCCCCCGTTAGGAACCCGATCCGAGCCCGACCATTGTCTCCGCGACCCCAAAAGGAGACGCACGACATGGCCGACACCCTGACCCCTGCCCAGGCCGAGAAGGAATTCTGGGACAGTCTGAAGGACTCCAACACCGGCATGCTGGGCCTGGACCAGGCCGGCTACCACCATCAGCCGATGACCGGCTTCGGCGAGCCCGAGACCGGGACCATCTGGTTCTTCAGTCGCGACGACACCGACTTCGCCCGCGACGTGGCCGTGGGCGGTCAGGACGGCATGTTCTGCTACCAGGCCAAGGACCAGAAGGTTCAGGCCTGCATCCACGGCGCCCTGTCGATCGACCAGGACCGCGCGCGCATCGACAAATACTGGAATCCAGTCGTGGCCGCCTGGTACCCGGACGGCAAGGGCGATCCGCACCTGACCCTGATCCGCTTCGACGCCGAGGACGGTCGGGTCTGGGTGTCGGACAAGGGCGGCGTGGGCTTCGGCTACCAGATCCTGAAGGCCAATCTGACCAAGACCCAGCCGGACGTCGGCGGCGTGTCGGACGTCAATCTGAGCTAGAGCATGAGGCGGCGCCGAGATTTTCGTCTCGGCGCCGTTTCCATCAGCCTGCGAAACACCAGGCCAGAACCGCCTTCTGGGCGTGGATGCGGTTCTCCGCCTCGTCCCAGACCAGAGAGCGGGGACCGTCGATGACGGCGTCAGTCACTTCTTCGCCCCGGTGAGCGGGCAGGCAGTGCAAGAAGACCGCATTCGGATCAGCCAGCTCCATCAGGGCCTCGTCCACCGTATAGGGCTCGAAGGCCGCCAGGCGCGCCTCATAGTCCTGATCGCCCATAGAGACCCAGGTGTCGGTGACCACGACGTCGGCGCCCTTGACCGCCTCGCGCGGATCGCTGGTCAGGGTCACGGCGGCCCCGCCCTTTTCGAGATCGCGCAGGTCGGGATGGTATTCGGCCGGGCAGGCGACGTTCAGGTGGAAGCCGAACTTGGGCGCCGCATGCATGAAGCTGTGGCAGACATTGTTGCCGTCGCCGACCCAGGCGACGGTCTTGCCCGCGATTGGGCCGCAATGTTCCTCGATCGTCTGCAGATCGGCCAGGATCTGGCACGGATGCGACCGATCGGTCAGGCCGTTGATCACCGGCACGGTCGAAACCCGGGCGAAGCGTTCGACGTCCTCATGCCGATTGGCGCGGATCATCACCGCATCGACCATGCGCGACAGGACGCGGGCCGTGTCCTCGACGGGTTCCCCCCGGCCCAGCTGCATGTCCGAGGCGGTGGCGATGATGGAGGCGCCGCCCAGCTGGCGGATGGCCGCGTCGAAGCTGAACCGGGTGCGGGTCGAGTTCTTCTCGAAGATCATCGCCAGGACGCGGTCCTTGCCTGGCGCGTCGGCGTCGGCGCGCCCCTGGGGCCAGCCCTTGCGGGCGGCTTTCCGCGCGTGGGCGTCGTCGAGAATGGCGCGCAGGTCGGCGGCGTCCAGCTGATGGATGTCGAGGAAATGGCGGGTCATGGGTGATCCGGTCGAGGCGAAAAAAGTTTCATCACAAAGAGCACAACGGCGTCACGACGAACACGACGGAAGGCGGCCGGTGAGATCATAAAACCAGACGGCGAAAGCCGTCCTTTAGTCTGGGCGTATTGAAGTTGATCAGATAGCCCAATCTGATCTGACTAAACCTCAGATAGGTGAGTATCTGAGCAGTATGGATCGACGCCAGGGCGTCGATCGCTTTCACCTCGACGATCACCTGACTCTCCACCAGTAGATCGAGGCGGAAACCGACATCCAATCGGTCTTCGCGGTAGTGGACGGGGATGGCGATCTGCCGTTCAACGGCAAGACCCGCACGCATCAGATCGCTGGCGAGGCAATGCTCGTAAACCGACTCCAGCAAGCCCGGCCTAAGTTCCCGATGCACGGCGAAGGCCGCGTCCATAACGGCGCGACCGACCTCGTTCACTTTCGGGGAAACAGGCTCCCTCCCGTCGTGGCCGTGGTGCATTCGCCGTGCCCGTTGTGATGAAACCGATCAGGCGGCCCACCTCTCGCGGGCGGCCTCGCAGGCGGCTTCGAACCGGGTGATCAGTTCGCGGGCCTCGTCGAGCGTCAGGTTCAGCGGCGGCAGCAGGCGCACGCAGTTGTCGCCGCCCCCGGCGATCAGCAGCTGTTGCGTGTCGCGCGCCAAGGCCATGAACTCGCGATTGTTCGGGACCAGCTTGACCCCGATCAGCAGCCCCTTGCCGCGGACGTCGACGATGACGTCCGGGAAGCGGGACTGAAGCCCGGCCAGCTGCTGCTTCAGATAGCCGGCGATCTCATTGACGTTGTTCAGGATCTCGGGCGTGTTGATCAGGGACAGGGCCTTGCCGCCCACGGCCATGGCGAGCGGATTGCCGCCGAAGGTCGAGCCGTGCACCCCGACCGTCATGCCCGAGGCGGCCTCGGCCGTGGCCAGGCAGGCGCCGATGGGGAAGCCGCCGCCCAGGGCCTTGGCCACCGCCATGATGTCGGGCGACATGCCGGCCCATTCGTGGGCCCACAGCTTGCCGGTCCGGCCCATGCCGCACTGGACCTCGTCGAAGATGATCAGGACGCCGTGCTGGTCGCACAGCTCACGCAGTCCGCGCAGGCACTGTTCCGGCATGGCGCGGCAGCCGCCCTCGCCCTGGACCGGCTCGACGATGACGGCCGCCGTGGTCGGATTGGCGACGGCCGCCTTGATGGCTTCGTGGTCGCCCCACTTCAGCTGGTGAAAGCCCTGCATGGCGGGGCCGAAGCCCTCGGTATAGCTGGGGTTGGCGGCGGCGTTGATGGCGCCGTAGGTGCGGCCGTGGAAGGAGCCGTCGAAGCCGTAGATGTCGATCCGCTCGGGATGGCCCTTGGCCGAGTGATATTTGCGCGCCGTCTTCAGGGCGCATTCGACGGCTTCCGTGCCCGAGTTGGTGAAGAAGACCACGTCGGCGAAGCTCGATTCGCACAGGGCGTCGGCCAGGGCCTCCTGGCCCGGGATGCGGAAGATGTTGGACACGTGCCACAGCTTCTCGGCCTGATCCTTGACCGCCTGGACCAGTTCGGGGTGGGCGTGGCCCAGGCCGTTGGTCGAGATGCCGGCGACGCAGTCGAGATATTCGGTCCCGTCGGTCGACCACAGGCGAGCGCCTCGGCCGCGTTCCACTTCCAGCGGCGCGCGATTGTAGACACCCATCAGATGGTTCGTGGACACGGGACTAAGACCTCCAAAAGCGATACGGCCCCGACGCGAGGCGCGACGGAGCCGGTTTCATAGGGACAGGCGTTGTCGGACGGGCGACAGTGTTAGTCAACACCGGCGCCATGGGCTTTCGTCAGGGCGCCGTCCGGTCCAGCCGCAGGGTCAGGTCGGCGATGAAGCGGCCGAAGCGGGCCACGTCCTCGCCGTTCAGATAGGACAGCTTGTCCTCGGTCGAGTGGATGCGCTGGAAGACCGGCGGGACGAAGCCCTCCTTCAGGCCATTGTCCTCTCCGCCGTTGAAGGCCAGCCACATCTGGTGGGCGCCGATCGCGTCCTGGGTTCCCAGCGAGACGACCGGCACGCCGGCCGCCGAGAAGACCCGGTCGTCGCTGGGCGGATAGACGGGGAAGGCGATGCAGTTCACGGCCTGCTCCGCGCACTGGCTACGCAAGGCGGTGAGCACAAAGCCGGACTGGGCGCCGTTGTTCTCGCCGTACATGACGGTGCGGCCGTATGCGGCGACGTCGGCGTTGATCACGGCGTGAATGCGGCTCTTGTCGTGGCTCTCCAGCCAGGCCTTGGCGCCGATCAGGCCCAGCTCCTCCTGGTCGGTCAGGACGAAGATCAGCCGGTGGCCGGTCGTCTGACCCTTCAGCGTCTTCATCGCTTCGATCATGGCCAGGACCGAACCGGCGTTGTCGACGATCCCTTGCGACATCGACCCGTCGCGCAGCTTCACCGCGTCATAGTGGGCGGTCAGGACGATGTCCTTGGGCCCGTCGCCCAGGGTGACGACGACGTTGGACCCGGCCATCGGGCCGGTGCGGGGATTGCCGCCCTCGAAGGTCTGGAGCTGGTGCGGCAGGCCGGCGGCGGTCAGCTGATCGACGATGACAGCCATGCGCTCGGCGTTCGTCGGCTTGACGAAGGCGGCGGCGGCCGTCTGGATCGCGGCGCCGGACTCCTGGGCGGCGGCCGGAAGGGCGACAAGAAGCGCCGCAGCGGCGACGAGCGAACGGAACAGCATGGCGGACCTCCCCAGGGTGATCCGCCAGAGTTAGCGGGCTAGCTCTTCAGGCGCCAGCCCGAACGGAACACCAGCCAGCAGATCGTCCCCATGATAACCATCAGCACGGCCGATCCGATCACGCCGACCGTCAGATTGCTCTCGGCATGGCCGATGAAGCCGTAACGGAAACCGTCGATCAGATAGAAGAAGGGGTTGTAGCGGCTGATCGTGCGGAAGGGTTCGGGCAGGTTCTCGACCAGATAGAAGGTGCCCGACAGGAAGGTCATCGGCATGACGATGAAGTTCTGGACCGCCGCCAGGTGATCGAACTTCTCGCTCCACAGGCCCGCCAGCACCCCGGTCATCCCCATGATGAAGCTGGCCGCGAGCGCGAACCAGACGATGGCCAGCACATTGGCGACCCCGAGCGGCGCGAACGGCAGGACGCACAGGGCCGTGACCAGACCGACCACCGCGCCCCTCGTCGCCGCGCCCAGGGTAAAGCCCATGGTCAGCTCCAGCGGGCTGAGCGGCGGGGTCAGGAAGTCGGTGGCCGTGCCCATGATCTTGGCCTGGATCAGGCTGGACGAGGCGTTGGCGAAGGCGTTGTTCAGCACCGCCATCATGATCAGGCCGGGCGCCACGAACAGGGCGAAGGGCGTGCCGTGCAGCGGCGGCCGGGCGTCCTGAAGCGCGACCACGAAGACCAGCATATAGAGCAGGGTCGTCACCACCGGCGCAGCCACCGTCTGGGCCCCCACCTTCCAGAACCGACGCACCTCGCGCAGATACAGGGTTTGCACCCCGATCCAGTTGATCCCCGGATAGCGCCGCGGCTGCGGCAGTCCGGACGGGCGGGTGGCGATCAGGTCGGGCGTGGTCTCGGTCATGGGCCGCCAGATGCGCTTTGCGCCCTTGCTGCGCAAGGGAGTGGCGAGTGGTTAGTGACGAGTGGCGAGAAGGCGCGGGCGTTCAGAGTGCGAACCACCGCCGACCGGAAGGCTCAGAGACGGCGGACGCAGCAGGCGCCACTCGCCACTCGCCACTCGCCACTCGCCACTCGCCACTCGCCACTCGCCACTCAAGCGATTCAACATCTGGTTTCTGTGGACAGTGCGATTCGCACATATTGCGTCTCTTAACGGCTGGTTTACGATTAGTGGTAGGTCAAGACCCCGGAGGGGGAGCCTGAACCTAGATATTGAATCCAAACTCGCTGGAGGGTGGCATGACCGCAGGCTGGACTGACGACCGCGTAGGCGCGCTGAAGAAGCTCTGGCTGGAAGGCCAGTCCGCGAGCCAGATCGCCAAACAACTGGGCGGCGGGGTCACCCGCAACGCCGTGATCGGCAAGGTTCACCGTCTGGGCCTGTCGGGCCGGGCCGCCCCGTCCCAGCCGGCGCGCACCGCCGCGACCTTCCGCACCGCCCGCCCGCGCCCTGCGGCCCCGGCCGCGACGGCGGCCGCCCAGCCGGCCGCGCCGCGCCGCCTGGAAGTGGTCCAACCCAAGGCGGTTCAACCGGCCGCTCCGGCGCCCGCCCCGATCCCGGACCTGCCCGGCACGGCCACGGTGATGACCCTGGGCGCCCATATGTGCAAATGGCCGATCGGCGATCCGTCGTCGCGCGAGTTCAGCTTCTGCGGCCGCCGCGCCTCGGAAGGCGTCTATTGCGTCGAACACGCCCGGGTCGCCTACCAACCCCAGGTCAAGCGCGGCAAGGACGGCTCGTCCGACTTGGCTCGCAGCCTGCGCCGCTACATTTAAGGGCGACATGTTTGGAGGCGCTACCGCGCTTCGCGCTACTTGAGCGCCGCGCGGCAGCGGCGCTCTGCGCTCAAGTCCTGAGCGACCGCGTCGCGAACATAGCGCACTAAAATGAAGCGGGTCATGCCCGCGTCACAGATGCTCCTTATGGAGCCGACCTCCCCCTCGCCGGTCGCGCAAGCGGCCGGCGAGACTTTAGGGGGCGGGGCTGCGGTTCATCCGGGTTGACGCAGCCCCATCCGCTTTCGCTCAGTTCAACACCCGTCTTGCACCGGGTGTATCCAGCGAGAAGGCCGGGATCTCGACCTCGAAACTGCGCCCCTCGGCGTCGGTCATATAATAGGCCCCGACCATGGACCCGCTGTCGGTCGGCAGGGGACAACCCGAGGCGTAGGCATAGCTGCCGCCCGGCTCAATGACCGGCTGTTCGCCCACCACGCCCGGCCCGCGCACCTCCTCGACATGGCCGTGGCCGTCGGTGATGGTCCAGCGGCGGGCCATCAGCTGGACCGTCGTCCCGCTCAGGTTCACGATCTCGACCTGATAGGCCCAGACCCAGCGACCCTCGTCCGGGTCCGACTGGCCCGCCAGATAGGAGGGCCGGACCCGGATCAGTATGCCGTTCGTTTCGGCGGTATAGGCAGGACCATCGTGCATGGGCTATATGCTCGCCCCGCCGCGCGCGGGCCGCAAGCGCGACTTGGCGACAGGTCGCGAAAACCGTGTGAGACTGACGCCATGAACGCCTTCCAAGCGCCCCGTCCCGGCATCCTGCCCGCCCAGTCCATCGAGACCCTGATCGCCGCCGGCGCCATCACGTCCGACACCCCCTTCGATCATGACCAGGTTCAGCCCGCCAGCCTGGATCTGCGACTTTCGGACCAGGCCTGGCGCGTGCGCGCCTCCTTCCTGCCCGGCCGGCGCAAGGTCGAGGAACGGATCGCCGACGTGGCCATGCACCGGATCGAGATCACCGACGCCGGCGTCGTGCTGGAAAAGGGCTGCGTCTACATCGTGCGCCTTCAGGAGCGGCTGAACCTGCCCAAGGGGCTGATCGCCCGGGCCAATCCCAAGTCCTCGACCGGCCGGGTGGACGTCTTCGTGCGCCTGCTGACCGACCAGGGCGCCAGTTTCGACGATGTGGCCGAGGGCTATGACGGCCCCCTCTATATGGAGGTCGCGCCCCAGACCTTCTCCATCCTGGTGCGACCCGGCACCCGGCTGAACCAACTCAGGCTGAAGGCCGGCGATCCGCCCAAGCTGGAGACCCGCTCGGTCGGCGTCGATCTGCAGGGCGGCGACATCGTCGGCTTCCGCGGGCGCCGCCACGCCGGGGTGGTGGATCTGGACCATATCGACGGCCACGACCCGCGCGACTTCTGGGAGCCGCTGACCCTGCGTCGCGGCGAACTGCTGCTGGATCCGGGCGAGTTCTACATCCTGGCCTCGTCCGACGACGTCGAAATTCCGGTCGATCAGGCCGCCGAAATGACCCCCATCGACCCGTCGGTAGGCGAGTTCCGCGTCCACTACGCCGGCTTCTTCGACCCTGGCTTCGGCACGGATGAGGCGCACGGCGCCGGCTCCAAGGGGGTGCTGGAGGTCCGCACCCACGACACGCCCTTCCTGCTCGAGCACGGCCAGATCGTCGCCCGCCTGGTCTATGAACCCCTGACGGAGCGCCCTGTGCGCCTGTATGGCGAGAGCGGCAGCCACTATCAAAACCAGGGCCTGAAGCTGTCGAAGCATTTCAGGGGGTGGTGATTAAGGGAGTGGCCAGTGGTGAGTGGCGAGTGGCGAGCCCTCCCCGCCTCTCTCGCCACTCGTCACTCGTCACTCGCCACTAACCCCTCACGTCAGCCGATCCGCCTTCCGCAGCCCCGGGAACATCGCCGACCAGGCGCCCGTGGCCGCCAGGGCCCCGAGCCCGCCGAACACCGCCGCCCCGACCGCGCCCAGCATTCGCACCATGACGCCGGAATAGGCCTCGCCCAGTTCGTTCGAGGCGCCTATGAACAGCATGGAGACCGACGAGACCCGGCCGCGCATATGGTCGGGCGTGGCCAGCTGGATCAGGGTCTGGCGCACATTGACGCTGATCATGTCCGCCGCCCCGCCGATCAGCAGGGCCAGGCCGGACAGCCAGACGATCTTGGACAGGCCGAAGGTCAGGGTGCACAGGCCGAACACCGCCACGGCCGAGAACATCCAGCGCCCGCCGTTCCGCCGGATCGGGAAACGGCTCAGATAGATGGCCATGCCCATGGCCCCGACGCCGAAGGCCGCGCGCAGCAGGCCGAAGCCCTGGGGTCCGACATGAAGGATGTCGCGGGCGAAGATCGGCGTCAGAAGCGCCACCCCCGCCAGCAGGACCACGACCAGGTCCAGCGAAATGGCGCCGAGCACGATCTTGGTCTTCCACACATAGGCCAGCCCCTCCTTGACCGAGTCGATCGGCGACAGGGGATTGGCCTGGGGCGCCGGCTTGCCGCTGGTGCGGATCAGAATGAAGGCGGCGACGGCCAAGAGGAACATGCCCAGCGACACCGCATAGGCCAGGGGCACATTGACGCCCACGATCACCCCGCCCAGGGCCGGACCGGCGATGGCCCCGGTCTGGAAGGCGATGGACTGGGCCGCGATGGCGGGCGGCAGGGCCTTGCGGCCCACCACCATCGGCAGGAAGGCCTGGCTGGCCGGCGCCAGAAACGCCCGCGCCGCGCCGAACAGGGCCGCGACCGCCAGCAGCCCCCACAGGGGCGGGTTTCCGTGCAGGGCCATGGCCAGGAAGGAGCCGGCGCAGGCCGCCTCGACCAGGATGGAAATCCAGACGGTGCGTTTCCGGTCGCGCCGGTCGGCCATGGCCCCGGCCGGCAGGGTGAAGGCCAGAAGCGGCAGGAACTGACACAGGCCGACCAGGCCCAGATAGAGACTGGCCTGTTCGATCGGATGATCGCGCCGGGCGATCTCATAGACCTGCCACAACAGGGCCGAGGACTGGATCTGGATGGCCAGAACCGCGACCACGCGCCCGAACCACAGAAGGCGGAAATCGCGGATGCCCCAGGGACTGTCGGGGCCCTCGGGCGGAGGCGGCGGAACCGGCGGGGCGGCGGGGGCGGTGTCGAGGGTTTCGGTGCTCACGTGCGTCTGGGGAACTTCGGATAGGGCGAACCGTCGCGGTGGAAATAGCGGTCCGCGCCCGCGGGCAGGACCATGTCGATGTCGGGGTAGTCGCAAGGGGTGACGGTCGGGCTGCGCGTGCCGACCTCGAGCAGAACCGCGTCACGGCCGGATCGGTTCTCGATCCGGTGGCCGTTGGGAACGCCGGCCTTGAAGCCGGCGCAGTCGCCGGCGCCCAGCACGGTCTCGCCGTCGTCCTCGATCAGGACGACCTCGCCCTCGACCACCATCACGAACTCGTCTTCGGCCTCGTGCCAGTGGCGCTGGCTGGACCAGGCGCCGTCGGGCAGGCGCAGCAGGTTGACGCCGAACTGGGTCAGGCCCGCCGCATCACCCAGCTTCCAGCGGCGGCGCGACAGACAGGGGCCGGCGAACGCGTCCGGATAGGTCGTGCCGTCGCCTCTGGGCGCGCTGTCGATGTCGATCTTGGGCATGGGCCTTCTCCCCGTTGCGCGATGTCCCTAAAGCATAGGCGCATGAGCCGCGCATCAACTCCTGTGATCGATCCTGTCGAACTGACCCGCGACCTGATCCGTATTCCATCCGTCACCCCCGCCGACGAGGGGGCCATGGACGTGCTGGAACGCCATCTGACGGCCCTGGGCTTCCACTGCCGGCGCCTGGCCTTCGAGGGACCGGGGGGCGAAGGGGTCCATGCGCGGATCGAGAACCTGTACGCCCGGCGCGGAACCGCCTCGCCCAACCTGTGCTTCGCCGGCCATACGGACGTGGTGCCGACCGGTCCGTCCGATCAGTGGTCGGCCCAGCCCTTCAACGCCGAGGTCAGGGACGGTCTGCTGTACGGCCGGGGCGCGGTGGACATGAAGGGCGGGATCGCCGCCTGGGTCGCCGCCGTGTCGCAGGTCCTGGCCGAAGGCGAACCCAAGGGCTCCCTCTCCTTCCTGATCACCGGAGACGAGGAAGGCCCGGCGCTGCACGGCACCAAACGGGTGGTCGAGACCCTGGCGGCCGAGGGCGAGGTGATCGACGCCTGCGTGGTCGGCGAACCCTCGTCGTCGCAGCACCTGGGCGACATGATCAAGGTCGGACGGCGCGGCTCGCTGAACAGCTGGATCACGGTGACGGGCAAACAGGGCCACGTCGCCTATCCGGAACGGGCGGCCAATCCGGCCCCGGTGATCGCCCGGCTGATGAGCCGGCTGAACGACCATGTGCTGGATCAGGGGTATGAGGGTTTCCCGCCGTCGAACCTGGAGATCACCACGATCGACATCGGCAATCCGGCGACCAACATCATCCCGGCCGAGGCGAAGGCGCGGCTGAACATCCGCTTCAACCCCCGCCATACGGGCGATGCTCTGATCGAATGGCTGAACCGCGAGGCCGGGGCCATCCAGGCCGAGACCGGGCTGCAGATCACCCTGGACCACCTGTGTTCCGGCGAGGCCTTCCTGACCGAACCCGGCGCCTTCGTCAGCGCCGTGCAGGACGCCGTCGAGGCCGAGCTGGGCCGCCGCCCCGAAGCCTCGACCACCGGCGGCACCTCCGACGCCCGCTTCATCCGCGCCCTGTGCCCGGTGCTGGAGCTAGGCCTGGTCGGCCAGACCATGCACCAGATCGACGAACGGGTGCCGACAGCGGAGCTGGAGGCGCTGACGGCCGTCTATCGCCGGGTGATCGAGACGGTGTTCGAGCGGTTGTAGTCATATCCGTCTCCTCCCCGCTCTGCGGGGAGGGATCGCGAAGCGGTGGAGGGGCCTGTCCGCCGCACCGAGTCCGGGTCAGCAGCCCCTCCGTCACGGCGCTGAAGAAGCGCCGCGCCACCTCCCCGCTAGGCGGGGAGGAGACGACGAACCCATTCCGCTTGTGCAACGACCATCGCTCGGCGACACTCGAATCATGGCCGTCGAAGAGTTCAAGAGCGCAAAGACCGAGTGGAAGGATGTGGTCCTGGTCTGCCGCAAATGCTCCAAGAAGCTGGACGGCGGTTTCGGGCCGGACGGGGACCTGACCCTGAAGAAGGCCCTGCGGAAATATCTGCACCTGAAGAAGGGCAAGAAGGGGCGCAAGGGGGCGCTGACCGTCACCAGCGCCGACTGTTTCGACATCTGTCCCAAGGGCGCCGTGGTCGCGGTCAATACGGCCCAGCCCAAGAAGCTGCTGATCATTCCGGCCGGCGCCGACCTGTTCGAGGTCAAGACGCGGTTGGGGCTGGACGACGGGCGGCGGCTGAAGATGGTCGTTCCCGACTGAGACGTCTTCCTTCCGCCGTCCAGCCGTGTCAGATCGGCGCCATGGAAGACGCCAAGATCGAACGACGCGCCGGGGTGCAGGCGACCTCTGACCGGCTCTGGGAGCTGGTCTCGGACCTGCCCGGCTGGAACCGCTGGAATCCGCACGAGACCGATGTGGAGGGCGCCATCGCCTTTGGCGGCCAGCTGACGATCACCGAGGCCTTTCCCGGCCAGGGCGAGCGGCGGGCGGCGGCCCGGGTTGCGGAATGGCGGCCCTATGTGCGGCTGGTCTGGACCGAGAACCGGGGCTTTCTGTTCCGCACCCTGCGCTACATCGACATCGAGGAGCTGGAGAAGGGGCGCTGCATCGTCTCGTCTGGCCACAAATTCGCGGGCCTGCGCGGCGAACTGTTTCACGACAAGCACAGAAACGCCCTGCGCGAGGCGCACCAGGCCATCGTCGACGGATTGAAGGCCGCCGCAGAGGGCTGACGCTTCAGCCCTTGGCCATGGTGTCCATGATGTTCAGGATCGCCGGGCCCAGGATGACGATGAACAGGACCGGCAGGAAGAACAGGATCATCGGCACCGTCAGCTGGGCCGGCAGGGCCGCAGCCTTCTTCTCCGCCGCCGACAGGCGCAGTTCGCGGTTCTCCTTGGCCATGACGCGCAGGGCCGAGGACAGGGGCGTGCCGTAGGTCTCGGCCTGGGTCATGGCGACCGCCACCGACTTGACGCCTGGATGGTTGGTGCGCCGGCCCAGGTTCTCATAGGCCATGCGGCGGTCCGGCAGATAGCTGAGCTCGGCCGACAGCAGGGACAGTTCCTCGGCCAGTTCGATCGAGGAGGAGCCGATCTCCTGGCTGACCTTGTTGACGGCCGCCTCAATCGACATGCCCGCCTCGACGCAGATCAGCAGCAGGTCCAGGGCGTCGGGAAAGGCCAGCATGATCGAGGCCCGGCGTTTGGCGATGCGGTTCTTCACATAGAGGTTCGGCGCATAGAAGCCGGCGACCACGGCGCCCATACAGGCGCTGATCTTGTTCATCGTCGGCCAGTCGACGATCTTGAGCACGAACAGATAGAAGACCGCCACCGCCAGGAACAGGAAGGGCGAGGCGAAGCGGAAGAAGTAGAAGGTGGTCAAGGGACGCGGACCGCGATAGCCGGCTTGGGCCATCTGGTCGGCGACCTTCGGGTCTTCCAGCAGCTTGGTCAGGTTCAGCCGGTCGACGAGCAGCTTCTTGAAGCCCTCGTCATCGCTGTGGCGCAGCGCGCCCTGGCCCGACTGGATCGCAGCGCGTGAGCGACGCTTCAGGTCGTCGCGGCGCTCCGAAACCGCCTTCATCCGCTTGTCCAGCTGAACGCCCCGGGTCATGGAAGACAGCAGGGTCAGGACGGTGGCGAAGACCAGCACCCCCACCCCTATGCTGAGCAGGTTTTGCGGGTCGGTGATGAAGCGAATGAAACCGTCCATGTCCCCGCCTCAGATCTTGAACGAGATCATGCGCTTCATGACGAAGACGCCCAGTCCCATCAGAACCCCCGCCAGCAGCAACAGGGCGTTGCCGCGGATGTCGGTGAACAGGGACATCATGTAGCCGGGACTGGTGAACATCACCATGGCCATGACGGCCGGCGGCAGGGAGCCGATGATCCCGGCCGAAGCCAGGGCTTCGGACGACATGGCCTTGACCTTTTCGGCCATCATCCGGCGGGCGCGCAGAACCGCCGACAGATTGCCCAGGGCCTCGGCCAGATTGCCGCCGGTCTTCTGCTGGATGGCGATGACGATGGTGAAGAAGCGCAGCTCCGGCGACGGCATGCGCTCGTACATCCGCTCCAGCCCCTGTTCCAGCGTCATGCCGACCCCCAGGCCCTCGACCAGCAGCTTGAACTCGGGCCCCAGGGGCGCCGGGCTTTCGCGGGCGATGATCTTGAAACACTCGTGGACCGGCAGGCCGGACTTGATGCCCCGCACGATGACGTCGACGGCGTTGGGGAACTCCAGGGAGAATTTCTTCATCCGGCCCTTGGCCAGGAAGCTGACGATCCAGCGCGGCAGGCCCAGCGCCACCCCCACGCCCAGACCGAGCGCCAGAATGACGTGCAGCCCGAACACCAGGCCCAGCAGGGCCGCGATCCCGCCGGCGACGGCGCTGACGATGTAGAAGGTCCGCACGCCGATGCTCAGGCCCGCCTGTTTCAGCCGCACTGACATGGTGGCGCGGGCCTTGCGCTCGCGGCGATCGGCCTCTTTCAACTGTTCGGCGATCTGTTTGCGGCGGGCCTCGGGCGTACTGGCCGCGGACGCCGCCCTGCGCGCCGTGGCGGCGTTTCGCTTGGTCTCGCCCAGCTTGTTGGCCCGCTTCAGGGCCTGGCTCGAGGAATCGTCTCCACCGACGAAGACCCAGCCCAGGCCGCCGATGGTGATGAAGGCCAGAACAGCGGCGAGAATCGGCAGCATGCCCCTACTCCGCCGCGTCCAGGGCGTCGGCCAGCTCGCGCTCCAGCCCATAGTAGCGGGCGCGGTCCCAGAAGCGGGGACGGGCGATGCCGGTGGAGCGGTGGCGGCCGATGATCTTGCCGTTCTCGTCCTCGCCGGTGATGTCGTAGACGAACAGATCCTGGGTCACGATCACGTCGCCCTCCAGACCCACCACCTCGGTGATGTGGGTGATGCGGCGCGAGCCGTCGCGCAGGCGGGCGGCCTGGATGATGACGTCGACCGAGCCGACGATCATCTCGCGTATGGTCCTGGACGGCAGGCCGTAGCCACCCATGGTGATCATCGACTCCATCCGGCTGATGGCTTCGCGCGGGGAGTTGGCGTGCAGCGTGCCCATCGAGCCGTCGTGGCCGGTGTTCATGGCCTGGAGCAGGTCGAAGGCCTCGGGCCCGCGCACCTCGCCGACGATGATCCGCTCGGGCCGCATCCGCAGACAGTTCTTGACCAGGTCCCGCATGGTGATCTGGCCCTGGCCCTCCAGGTTGGGGGGCCGGGTCTCCAGCCGCACGACGTGCGGCTGCTGGAGTTGCAGTTCGGCGGCGTCTTCGCAGGTGATGACCCGCTCGGTCGGGTCGATGAAGGCGGTCAGGGTGTTCAGCAGCGTCGTCTTGCCCGAGCCGGTGCCGCCCGAGATGACCAGATTGCAGCGTGAAGCGCCGATGACGCCGAGGACGCGCGCCCCCTCGGGACTGATGGAGGCGTACTCCACCAGATTCTTCATCGTCAGCTTGTCCTTCTTGAACTTCCGGATCGTCAGGGTCGGTCCGTCGATCGCCAGGGGCGGAGCGATGACGTTGACGCGCGAGCCGTCGGGCAGTCGGGCGTCGCAGATGGGGCTGGATTCATCGACGCGGCGACCGACCTGAGAGACGATCCGCTGGCAGATGTTCATCAGCTGGGCGTTGTCGCGGAAGCGGACATTGGTCAGCTGGACCTTGCCCCCCACTTCGATGAAGACCCGGCCGGCGCCGTTGACCATGATGTCGGCGATGTCGTCGCGCGCCAGCAGCGGCTCCAGCGGGCCATAGCCCAGGACGTCATTGACGATGTCCTGGACCAGGTGCTCCTGCTCGGCCACCGACATGGAGACGTTCTTGATCGCCACCAGTTCGGCGACGATGTCGCGGATCTCTTCCGACGCCGTCTTGTTGTCGAGCTGAGCCAGGTTGGCCAGATCGATGGTGTTCATCAACGCATTGAAGATGGTGGTCTTCGTGGCGTGATAATAGTCGCTCTGTTCCCGGACGATCTCGGCGACCGCCTGGGCCTTCTTCAACTGTTCGAAACCGGCGGTCGGCCGGGGCCCTGCAGCCTTGCCCCCCGACGGGGGCGGGGGCGCCTCGGACGGGGATGAAGGTCGGGCCGCCAGGGCGTCCAGCCGGTCCGGCTTGGGCGGGGCCGCCCCGACCGGGTCCATCTCGCCGAAACCGGCCGCCGCAGTCAGATCGTCAGGTCCGCCGAAGGCGAAGGCCTCGGTCTGGACGCCGGGCGTCGGCTGACGCAGGGGCGCGTCAAAACCCGTGGCGGCGGGCGGCGCGGCAGAGGGCGCCTCGCGCAGGGGCGCCGCGCCGACGCCGGGTTGACCTGTGCGTTTGCCGAACATCCGTCAGCGTTTCTTGAACAGAGAGCCGAACAGGGATTTGGACGCCCTGTCCTCCTCGGCGGGTCGCGCCGCCTTGACGGGCTTGCCTGCAGCCGCAGCCGGCAGCTCTCGGCGCGAGACGATCTGGGCCAGGGTCTGGAAGGCTTCGGCCGCCTTGGTCTTGGCGCCGGCGTCCAGGATCATCTGGCCGTTGTTGGCCGCCGCCCCGAAGGTCTTGGCGTCGAACGGGATGATCAGGCTGGGATGCACGCCCAGGGCGGCGCCGAAATCCTTGGCCGGAATTTCCGGCCGGCCGGGCACGCCGACCTGGTTCAGCACCAGACGCGGCGGAGCGTCGTTGGGCCGGCCCTGACGGACCAGGTCGATCATGTTCTTGGCGTTGCGCAGCGCCGCCAGATCGGGGGTCGCCACCACCACCACCTCGTCGGCGCTGATCAGGGTGCGGCGCATCCACGGCGACCAAAGATGCGGCAGGTCCAGGATGACGAAGGGGGCGGTGGCCCGGATGCGGGTCGTGACCTCTTCAAACGCCTCGGTCGAGATGTCCCAGTCGGTGTCCAGGGTCGCCGGGGCCGCGAACAGGCTCAGCTTGTCGGTGCAGCGGACCATCATCCGGTCCAGCAGGGTCGCATCCAGACGGTCCGGCTGGCCCAGGGCGTCGACCACCCCGTTCAGCGGATCCTGGTTGAAGTCCAGCCCGGCCGTGCCGAACGGCAGGTCGTAGTCGACGATGACGGTGTTGGCGCCGATCCGCTCAGAGATCGCATAGGCGGTGTTGTGCGCCACGGCCGAGGCGCCCGCCCCGCCCCGCGCGCCGACGAAGGCGATGGAGCGGCCGACGAAGGGCTGGGCCGGATCGTTGAACAGGCCGCCGATCGCCGCGATCAGCTGCAGGGGCTGAAGGGGGGCGACCAGATATTCGCTGACGCCGCGCCGCATCAGTTCGCGGAACAGAAGGATGTCGTTGGTCGCCCCGATCACCACCACCTTGGTGCCCGCGTCGCAGACCTCGGCCAGCTGATCCACCTCCCACAGCAGGGTCTGGGGGTCCTTCAGGCATTCGACGATGATCAGGGGCGGGGTCGGCTCATGACGATAGGTCTCGACCGCCCCCATGACCCCGCCGATGCGGATCTGGGTGGTGGCGCGCGACAGGCGCCGGTCCTGGGCCGCGCGCTCGGCTGCGGCCAGGGTGTCCTGACGTTCGGCGAAAACATGGATGGCGATGCGGGGCACCGACACCTCGCCTATGGCGCCGACGGGCGCCAGGCTGGTCTCGGCCGACATCATGGGCGCCAGAGCGGGCGCCGAATGGGGCGTCGCCGCAGGCGCGGGCGCAAGCGTCGACTGCGCCCTGGCCACCATCTCGCCGACAGGATTGAAGCTGGAGGGCGCGGGGGCCTGGGGCGAACCCCCGCCGGAGGGCGCCGGCTGGCCCGGATGGGCGCCGGCGCTCAGGAAGGCGGCCGATCGGGCGTCCGAGGTCGGGAAGGCGGACGGCTCGGAAAAGTCCATGTCGACGTCGAAACCGTCGTCCAGGGCGTCGAAGGGGCGAGGCGCGGCGGGGTTCATCAGGCTCAGTCCACCGCCGTCGAAATGCGCGCGCTCTCCACCAGCGTCTCCTGGGGTGCGGCGGTCTGCTCGCCGGCGGCGTATTTGTCGAACACCACCGTGCGCCGCCCGGCCGAGGCGGGGGTCATGGCGCGCGGCCCTGCAATGTCGCGCGGGTCGGCGATCTGGGCCGCCAGATTGGCGTTGACCGCGCAGCCGAAGTTGGACGAGGACCTGTTGTCCCCGGTCCGGCTCAGATTGCCCCAGGCCGTTCCGCAGCGGGGCACGGCCGCCTGGACCGTCTCGAAACCGACCAGGACCGGCGCGCGCGGATTGGGTCCGTCATAGCCGACGATGCGCAGCCGGTCTCCACCCACACCGAGGCGCGTCAGGGCGTCGCGCACGGCGTAGGCGGTCTGGGCGGCGACCGGATCGTCCCCGGCCGGCGCCTCGATCACCACCGAACCGGCTCCAGCTGCGGCGAACCGATCGACCAGGGCGGCTAGGGCGGCGTTCTGATTGGCCGAAAGGCCGTCGTCGTGAACGGCGAGGGCGATCCGGTCCAGGCCGGTCTCCACCTGGAGCGCATAGCGGGAGACCGGCGTCAGGGGCGGTTCACCGCCCAGGCTGGCCGGGCCGCCGACGCAGGCGGAGAGGCCGAGCGCCGCGCCGACCAACAGGGCGAGAGGCAAGAACGAGAGACGGGTCATGAGCTCACTCGATCACATAGCCGACGGCGCCCTGCCAGGCGGCGCCTGAACCGGCCGGTCCGGGAGCGGGCGCGCCATAGACCTGGTTCAGCTGTCCGAACAGGATGGTCTGGGAATCCGTGGCGATCCGCAGGCCGTCGGCAGGGGTCTGCATCCGATCCGGCGAGGTGGGACTGACGATATAGGGCTCGACGATGACGACCAGCTCGGTCTCGCCGTTCAGATAGTCGCGCGAGCGGAACAGGGAGCCCAGCACCGGCAGATTGGTCATGCCGGGCAGGGAATCGACCGCCTGCCTCGTGCTTTCCTGCAACAGGCCGGCGATCATCATCGCGCCGCCTGACGGCAGTTCAACCGTGTTTTCGCTGCGTCGGACGGTCAGGCCCGGCAGGGTGATGGACGAGGCCGTGCCGGCGCCGATGGTGAACCCGCCCTGGTCGGTCAGTTCGGACACCTCGACCTTGACCTGAAGCGAGATGCGGCCGCCCGACAGGACGATGGGCCGGAAGGCCAGGCCCACGCCGTAAGGCTTATAGGTCACGGTGATGTTGCCGTCCCGATCCCGCCCGGTCGGCAGGGGAAACTCGCCCCCGGCCAGGAAGTTTGCGGATTCGCCGTTCACCGACGTCAGATTGGGCTCGGCCAGGGTCCGGGCCAGACCGACCCGCTCGAACGCCTCCAGACAGCCGGTGGCGTTCGTGCCCGTCATGGTGCGGAAGGCGGTGGAGGCGATATCCTGGATGGCGTTCGAGACCGAGGCCGCGCTCGAGGAGCCGGTCGACGCCTGGGCCAGGGCCGTTCCAGGGACCTGAACCAGATTGCCGTTGACGTCGGTGACCGTAACCGTTGTCGGGAAGGGGGCGCCCGTCCAGGTCTGGGAGGCGCTGGCGTTCGAGCCGGCGCTCGTCTGACTGCCGCTGGAGACCGTGCTGGTCCCGTTCGTCGTCCGACCGCCCGTCTGATTGTAACAGAGGCCGCCGCCCCCGGCCGCCGCCCCGTTCACTCCATAGGTGTTCGGCCGACTGAAGCCGTAGGAGTGGATGCCCGAGCCCTTCAGAATGTCGGCGTTGAAACCCAGCTGCTTCAGGCTGCTGCGCTGCACCTCGACCACGCGCACCTTCAGCGTCACCTGATCCGAGCCGGCGATGCTGATCATGTTGATCACCTTCTCCGGCGCCGAAACGAAGGCGCGGGCGACCTGGGCCGCCTGGGCCGCCTGGGCCGGGCTGTCCGCCGTTCCGGTCAGTATGACGCTGTCGTTGACGGCCTCGGCGTGGATGGCGCCGCCGGGGGCCACGCGGCTGAGGGTGTCCTGCAGGGCGCTGACGCCCGCATCGACCCGGACGCGCAGGCTCAGAATGGTGCGGCCGGCGGCGTCCAGGAAGACGGCGTCGGTCTCACCCGGCGCGATCCCGATCACGGTGATCCGGCGCGGCGAATGCAGCATGGCCTCGGCCACCTGCGGATTGGAGACGATCACGTCGCGGGCGTCGGCCGGCAGATCCACGGCGAACGAGGTGCCGCGCGGCAGGTTGATCAGCCGCGGCGCCGTCCCCATCGACACGGCGGCGCGCGTCTGGGCCGTTCCGGCGGCGGGCGCCATGACCAGGCCGGCGGCGGCGACCGCGATTAGGGCGGCCTTGGACAGCATCGATGATCTCATGGCGTCACCACGGTTTCAGGCGTCCCGCCGCGATAGACCCGCACGTTGCGCGTCAGGGCCGCCGCCTGGGGCGCTCCGGTCGCGCCGGACGGCCCCGCCGTATCGGCGTAGGAGCGCAGCGACAGGGACAGTTCGCCCTCCGACTTGGCCTGGGCCAGAAGCACGGCGTCCTGGGGGCGGACCTCCAGGGTGGCGGTCGCCCCGACCACGGCCTGGGCGTCGTCGCCGACGCGGGTGGACTGGTCGATGGCCAGCACCTTGACGTTCTGCATCACGGTGGCGGACGAATATTTGCCGCCCGATCCGGCGCCCTCCACCGAGCCTGTGCTCTCTTTCTGGGTGGTCAGGACGACGTCGACCCGGTCGCCGGGCAGGATGAAGCCGCCGGCGGCCGATTCCACCGTGACCGCAATGGCCATGGCGCGCATGCCGGGCTCCAGATAGGCCGCCAGATAGCCGCTGTCGCCCGCGCGCACGATCTTGCGCGCCACGATGGGCTCTCCGGCCAGGATGGGTTCGCGCACGACCGAACCGACATAGTCGGACTTGGCCCCCGTCCCGACCAGCCGACCTGCGGCCTCGCCGACCTGCTGAACCGCGCCGGCGGTCTTCTCAGCGGCGGTCTTTTCATCGGCGGGCTTCGCCTCGGCCGGCTTGTCGGCGGAAGGGGCGGGAAGCGGGGTGGAGCCGTCGCTGATGAAGGCGGGGTTCAACTGGTCGACCGGCCAGTCCTTCCAGGCCAGGTCGCCGTCGGTCAGGCGTTTGCCCGGCTCCAGATTGCGGGCCGCCACCAGAATCTTGGCCATGGGACGCGCCTCGACGGGCGCGGCGGCGGCGGGAGCCGCCGCTTCGCCATGCCCTCCCATGGCGCGCACGACCAGAGCCAGGCCCAGTGCGGACACGGCGGCGATGCAAAGGACGACGATGCGGGCGGGCTTCATCCAGACGATCTCCGGCAGGCGCGGCGAGGCGGACATGATCCTCGCCCCCTACCGTTAACGATCATGAGGCCCGAGAGTTAACGCTTCCTAAGCGACGCCCGCTTGCGCAACCTCAAGAAACCGCCAAGGCGCGAACGACCATGTCGCCCTCGGGAAAGGTCATCAGGGCGCCGATGGCGATGGCGACGCCATAGGGAATATCGCCCTTGGGCTCCAGCAGGCGGGCGACCCACGGAAGGCGCGGCGGGAGCGGAGACAGCAGAGGATAGTATTGGCGGGCGAGGATCAGCAGGAGGCAGAAGCCGCCGCCGGCCAGGGCGATCCACAGGAGCAGCGGCCCCAGATCGCCGAACCCCAACCACAGGCAGGCCGCAGCCAGGGCCTTGGCGTCCCCGCCCCCGATCCAGTTCAGGGCGAACAGAGCCATGCCGAGGATCAGGGCGGCGAAGCCGACGCCCAGATGGACGGCGATCTCAGGCAGGGTCAGGCCGACGAGCAGGGCCGCCGGAAAGAAGGCGGCCAGCAGGGCCAGGGAGATCCAGTTCGGAATCCGCATCGTGGTCAGGTCATGCAGACCCGTAGCCACCATCAGGATCGGAAAGACGGCCAGGAAGGGAAGGCTCAGAAGGTCCATGACCCCATGCTGGCACGGGCGGATTAAGGCCGGGTTGCCGCGCCACAAAGAAGAAGGGCCGGAGCGTGCGCTCCGGCCCTTCCCAGGCTTCAAGACGTTGAGGCGTCTTAGGACTTCTTGCCTTCCAGGCCGTCGGAGACGGCTTGAAGCTTGGTGTTCAGGTTGGTGCCGATGGTGCCGAGCACGGTGATGATCACGACGGCGATCAGAGCGGCGATCAGGCCGTATTCGATGGCGGTGGCGCCGGATTCGTCCTTAGCGAAACGCGAGATGAACTTGGTCATGGTGAGTTCCCTTGTGTAAATGTCTAGCGAGCAACTTGGCGGGGGGAGCCGGTAGCCCGCTTGACCCCCAAAACGCACGGTTAGAATGACCAAGAGGCGTTAAGGGCAGGTCACGGTTTTTAGTTACCTGCGGATTCACCACAGAAAATCCCGGATCGACGAACTTCAGCCTTTGTTGAGGAAGCCTGGGCCATCATGCGCGCGTCCGCGCTGATGCGCGCCCTTGTTTCAGAGCCGCCGATGCCCCGCCTTTCCATCGCCGTCATCACCGCCGTCCTCGCCCTGGCCGGCCTGCCCGCCCAGGCGCAGAGCCCGAACGGCGCGCTCAATGTCGAGATCGACCGCTCCGCCCGCGTCCAGCTGCGGGGCGCAGCCGCCTCGGTCATCGTCGCCAATCCTCAGATCGCCGACGTCACCGTGGTGGACGCCAACACCCTGTTCATCGTCGGAAAGGGCTATGGGGTGACCGAGGTGGTGGCGGTCGACGGCGTGGGCCGCACCCTGTTCCAGCGCGAGATCGTGGTTACCGGCGGATCGACCGGATCGGTTCGGGTCTGGCGCGGGGCCCAGGCCACGGAAATGACCTGCGGCGCCTCCTGCGCCCCCAGCCTGCGCGCCGGCGCCGCCGCGACCGGCCCGGCCTCGGCGCCCTGATCCATGGCGGCGCTGGATCGTTCTCCCCGTCGCGGCTCCGCCGGTCACCGTGAAGGCGCGGCGGCGGTGGAGTTCGCCCTGGTCGCCACCCCCTTCTTTCTTCTGCTGTTCTCGATCTTCCAGCTGGGTCTGGTCTTCATCACCGACGCCGTCGCCGAAAACGCCCTGTTGACCGTCAGCCGCGAAATCCGAACCGGCGAGGCCCAGGCCAAGGGTCTGGATCAGGCCGGGTTCAAACAGGCCTTCTGCGATCAGATGAGCGTGTTCAAGAGCGACTGCGCCGCCCGCGCCACCGTCGATGTCCGGGTCGTCGCCAAATTCTCCGACAATATCGATCCGCCCAAGGACGAGAACGGCGTCCTGGACCTGTCCAAGACCGGCTACGACCCCGGCGCGGCCCAGAATCTGGTCGTCGCGCGTGTCTGGTACAAACAGCCGATGATCGTGCCCGCCCTGACCCAGTCCGTGAGCGCCGCGGGGCCCGGACAGATCATGATCTCCGCCACCACCGCCTTCCGCAACGAGCCCTTCTGATGCGCCGGCCCCTGATGCGCAGGCTGGCGCGCGACGAGACCGGGGTCTCTGCGGTCGAATTCGCCCTGATCGCCCCGGTCATGATCCTGTTCTATGCAGGCATGGTCGATCTGTGTCAGGGCTATATGGCTGTGCGTCGCACCAGCCATGTGGCCGCTTCGGTCGCGGATTTGACCGCCCAGTCCCGCGACATCACCAAGGCCGACATCGACAACGTCTTTTTGGTCGGCCCCTCCATCATGGCGCCCTTCGCCCCGGCCTCGCTGGAACAGAGGGTCAGCAGCGTCAGCCGGGACACGACGACCAAATATACGGTGAACTGGAGCCGCAGCTGGGCGACCTCGGGCGGGAGTGGGGCCCTCAGCGGCCGACTCACCGTCGCGGACGCCGACATTCCCGCTGATCTCCTGCCGGTCGGGTCGTCGATCATCATCGCCGAGGCCCGCTACACCTACGCCTCGCCGTTCCAGCGCTTCCTGCCGTCCGCCAGCTTCACCCGCCGCGCCTATCTGAATCCGCGCGAGGTGACGCAGATCGCCTGTACGGACTGCTGACCCGTCAGAGCCTGTCTCAGGGCGGCGATCTTTGTTTCGGTCTCGGCAAGTTCGGACTGAGGGTCGCTGTCGGCGACGATTCCGGCGCCGGCCAGGGTGCGGAAGGTCCAACACTCGTCCCGGCGCTCGAACGCGGCGGTGCGGATCAGGACCGAGGCGGTCAGCCCCCCGCCGTCTTCCAGAATGAACAGCGACCCGCACCAGGCGCCGCGCGGCGGCTCATATTCGGCGATGACCTTCATGGCCTGGTGTTTGGGCGCCCCGGTGATCGAGCCCGGCGGGAAGGTCGCCTCCAGCAGGTCGGCCGGCGTCACCCCCGGCTCGGCCCGGCCGACCACGGCCGAGACCAGATGGTGGACGGTCGGATGGCTCTCGATCGCGAACAGCCGTTCGACCGCGACCGAGCCGACGCGCGAGGCGCGGGCCAAGTCGTTACGCATCAGATCGACGATCATCAGGTTTTCGGCCCGGTCCTTGGCGCTGGCCTGAAGCGCGGCGGCCAGGGCCGCGTCCTCGAGCGGGTCGGCCGACCGGGCGCGCGTGCCCTTGATCGGCCGCGCCTCGATGCGCCGGGTCTCGCCGTCCAAGGCCAGGAAGAGCTCAGGCGAATTGGACACCAGGGCCCGGTCGCCGATCCGCCAGAAGGCGCCGTAGGGCGAGGCGCGCCCCTGTTGCAGCCGCAGGAAGACGTCGAACGGATCGGCCTTTGGCTTCAGCGCGCCGCCCCAGGCGCGGGCGATATTGGCCTGAAACAGTTCACCGGCCGCGATCCGGGCGACCACCTCGGCCACGCAGTCGCGATAGGCCTGGTCTGGCGCCTCGGCCGTAAAGGTCTCGGCCGGAGCGTCGGGAGTGGCCGGCGTGACCGCCGCCGCCCGCCATTGCGACGCCTGCTCCGCCGCAGCCTCGGCCTGCGCCGCCGTCGCCCCCCGGCCGACGGCGCGAACACGCCGCTGATGATGGTCGAAGCTCAGCATGGCCGGATAGCGGGCCAGGATCAGGTCGGGCCACACCAGGGGCCGCTCGCCGGTCGCCGGTCGCGCGCCCGCGTCATAGGCGGCCAGTCCCACCGTCCCTGCGCTCCAGGCCGGATCGCGCAGGGGGTCGAACAGATCGGCTTCGACCCCGCCCACATGAACCCGATCCGGCGCCGTCGCCACATGGGACCAGCGGCCGCCGGGACCGCCGTCCGACAGCAGGGCCAGGGCGCCGTCCGTCCCACCGATCCCGGCCGCGACAGCCAAGGGGTCCGTCCACGGATGATCGCGGACGACCACATGGGTCAGGGCGCCGTTCACGCCGACAGCCGCGCCTCGATTCGGGCGCGCAGGGCGGCGTCGACGCCCAGGGCCTGCTCCAGATAGGCGTCCAGGGATCCGTATCGCGCCTCGACCTCGGCGAAGGCGGCGTCCAGATAGGCGGCCTCCACCCCGAGGAAGGCCACCACCGCGTCGTCGGAGGCGACACGGCCGGTCATCTCGTGCAGACGCCGCGCAATGGCGGGGGCGCGACCGACCAGATCGACGGCCGTATTGGTCAGCAGATAGTCCTCAATCAGGTCGTCGTGGCGGACGCCCAGCAGATGGTGGGTCAAGGCGGCGAGAAAGCCGGTCCGGTCCTTGCCCGCCGCGCAGTGGATCAGCACGGGTCGGTCCTGATCGCCCCCCATCTGTCCCAGGGCTTGGAAATAGCGGCCGAAAACGTCGATGTGGGCGGCGTCGAACGGCAGGCTGCGATAGGTCTGGGTCATGAAACGCCGACCCGAATCCGGCGTCAGGTCCGCCGTTTTCAGGAAGGTGATGTGGGGCGCCTCGGCCCCGTCGTCGATCCCGCCCTCGATCACCAGGGCGTCGAAACCGTCATGCCGTCGCGAGGGCTGGTCGCGCCTTTCGCCCGGTCGGCGCAGATCGACCACCGCCCCCAGGCCGAACCCCTTCAGCCGCTCCAGATCGGCGTCGCTGGCCCGGGCGTGATGGCCCGAACGCAGCAGGCGGCCGGGGCGGATGCGTCGCCCGGCCGCCGTGGCGTAGTCGCCATAGTCGCGGAAGTTGTCGATGGCCTCGAAGGCATGGAGACGGTGGCTCATGCCCCGCTTCTAGAGCCTGATCCGTTGAAGAGGAACCGCTTCGCGGTTCCGCTGAAACGGTGAATCAGGCTCCAGATTAAAGCGAGAGCATGATTCACGCTTCTGTCGGAACCGCAAAGCGGTTCCGTCCGAAACGATCATGCTCTAGCGCGCCGACAGCAGACCCGCCATGGCGTCCAGATAGGCGACGAAGGCGGCGCGGCCCTCTTCGGTCAGACTGGCCTGGGTCAGGGGCTTGCGGCCGATGAAGCTCTTGGTCACGGCGACGAAACCCGCCTCCTCCAGCTTCCTCAGATGGACCGACAGATTGCCGTCGGTCGTCTGCAGCCGGGTCTTCAAGGTGTTGAAGTCGGCTGTGTCCGCACCGGACAGATAGGCCATGATCCCCAGCCGGATCCGCCCGTGGATGACGTCGTCGATCCGGCTGATGTCGAAGTCATCGGCCATCAGACGATCTCCGACGGTTCCTGCCGCATCAGGATCAGACCGGGGACCAGGGCGACGGCGGCCAGGACCAGGGCATAGACCAGATAGATGGCCGGACTGTCCGCAAACCAGGCGACGGCGACGGCGCCGACGTAGGACATCAGGGCCGTGACGCTCATCCACCGCACGCGCGTCATGGCCGCCGCGACCATCCAGGCCGATCCATAGGCCGTCAGAACCACCGTCGGCATGACCGCCATCCAGGCCCAGCTTCCACTCTTCACCGACAGGGCGGTGAGGGCCAACCAGGTGACGAAGATGCCGAAGCCCACGCCGGACCAGGCCGCGCCCACCGCCCGATTGCCCGACGAATTATAGCCGGGGCGTCCCTTCATCCGCCCGATCAGCACGACCAGGGCGGCCGCGAAGACCAGGGCCGAACCGATCCAAAGCCAGAGCGCCGCCCAGGGATTCAGCGCGATCAGATCCGTCTTGAGCGCCCACTGCCCCAGGCTGGCGCCTCCGAAGATGATGGCCGCAGCCACCAGTATGGGGCCCGCCAGCAGGGGCGCGTGCCGACCTTCGTGAGCCAAAGCCCGCATATAGGCGATGTCGTCTTGGATCGTCTGCGTGTCGCGCGTCATGGCGAACTCCTCCTGAAATCCGATGATCACAGGATGCACAATGCGCTTTGCATTGTAAAGCGCTTTCTTAATCTGCGACAGCGAACAGACCTTCCCCCGCTTGCGGGGGAAGTGTCAGCTCGTCGAGCGCAGCGAGACGGCTGACGATGGGGGAAGTCTTCTTTTCAAGTGAAATCTCCCCCTCCGACCCTGATTCGCAGCGCGAACGCCGGGCCACCTCCCCCGCAAGCGGGAGAGGGTCTATCGCGCCCCTCTTAACGGAACGGCGGCTCGTCGAAGGCGCGGAGCTTGCGGGAGTGGAGTTTCGGTCCCTCGTCCCGCATCAGGCCGACCGCCTGGATGCCGATCTGCAGATGTTCCGAGATCGAGCCTTCGTAGAAGCGGTTGGCCTGGCCCGGCAGTTTGATCTCGCCGTGCAGCGGCTTGTCCGAGACGCACAGCAGGGTGCCGTAGGGCACCCGGAACCGGTAGCCTTGCGCGGCGATGGTGGCGCTTTCCATGTCGATGGCGACGGCGCGGCTCTGGTTGAAGCGAAGCGCCGACTTGGAATAGCGCAGCTCCCAGTTCCGGTCGTCGGTGGTGACCACCGTGCCGGTGCGCAGCCGCAGCTTGACCTCGTCGCCCGGCATGCCGCTGACCGACTTGGTGGCGTCGTACAGGGCGCGCTGGACCTCCGCGATCGAGGGGATCGGAATGTCCGGCGGCAGGACCGCGTCCAGCACATGGTCGTCGCGCAGATAGGCGTGGGCCAGCACATAGTCGCCGATCGACTGGCTGGCGCGCAGGCCCCCGCAGTGGCCGATCATCAGCCAGACGTGCGGGCGGGTGACGGCGAGGTGGTCGGTGATGGTCTTGGCGTTGGACGGGCCGACGCCGATATTGACCAGGGTCACCCCCTGATGGCCGGGCGCCGTCAGGTGGTAGGCCGGCATCTGGTGCTTCTTCCAGGCCGTATCGCTGATCGCCGTCTCGGGATTGGGGGTGTCGCGCGTGATCACCACCCCGCCGGCGCAGGACAGGGTCTGATAGGGCGTGCCCGGCGTCTGCAGCTGTTCGATGGCCCAGCGCACGAACTCGTCGACATAGCGATTGTAGTTGGTGAAGAGGACATAGGACTGGACGTCGTCCACCGGGGTTCCGGTGTAGTGTTTCAGCCGCGCCAGGGAGAAGTCGGTCCGCAGGCCGTCGAAATGCGACAGGGGGAAGTCGCCGCCCATGTCGAACAAACCATCGGCGATCTCGTCGCCGATGTGGGCCAGGTCCGTGGTCGGGAACCAGCGCGCCAGGGCCGCCGTCATCGACCGGTCCAGCGCCACCTCCAGTCCGTCGGTCACATAGGGGAAGGGGATTTCCTGGTTCGAAATCCCGACCTCGAAGGTCGCGCCGTATTCCTTTTCCAGCAGACCCAGCTGTTCGGTCAGATAGGGGCGGAACAGGTCCGGCCGGGTGACGGTGGTCGAATAGACCCCCTGTTTGGCCAGCCGGGCATAGGCGCGCGGCTCCAGGTCCTGGGGGCGATCCCCGTCCCAGCGGATGCGAAGTTCGGGATAGGCGAACACCCCTTCGGCGCGTTTGACCGGATCGGGCCGGGCGCCGGTGTTGACGAAATCCCGCACGGCGTCGCGCAGGTTGGTCACGGATTGGGTGTAGAGGGTTTCGAGGCGGTCCAGCGCCGCCTGTGCTGTCATCTGTTCTGTCATGACTTCCTCTAGCGAAGCTTCATGACATTGGCGAGGCGCCCGGCGTTCAACCTCGATTTCGCTGCATTGCAGCAATTTATAGCCGGCGACTGGTTGCGGTTCGCGGCGCGGCGGGGCATCTGGCCCGGATGTCCGTTTCCGCCGCGTCAGCCCCCGCCAGAAGAGAACCCGGATTCGTCGAGTTCGTCTGTCTGATCGCCCTGATGATGGCGCTGAACGCCCTGGCGATCGATTCCATGCTGCCCGCCCTGCCCGCCATAGGCGCCGACCTGGGCGTGGCGAACGAAAACAGCCGTCAGTGGGTGGTGACCGCCTATCTTCTGGGCTTTGGCGCGGCGCAGCTGATCTATGGTCCGGTCGCAGACCGGTTCGGACGCAAGTCGGTGCTGCTGTTCGGCGTCGGCGTCTATGTGATGTTCAGCCTGCTGGCGACCCTGGCCCCGACCTTCGAGACCCTGATCCTGGCGCGGATCGGCCAGGGGCTGGGCAGCGCCTGCACCCGCGTGCTGGCCGTCTCCATCGTGCGCGACCGCTATGAGGGGCGCACCATGGCGCGTGTCATGTCGTTCAGCTTCCTGGTCTTCCTGGGCGTGCCGATCCTGGCGCCGTCCCTGGGGCAACTGATCATGCTGGTCGGGCCGTGGCGCTGGATCTTCGCCGGCCTGGGTCTGATCGGCGTCGGTCTGATCGTCTGGGCATCCTTACGCCTGCCCGAGACCCTGAAGCCGGAGGATCGTCTGCCGATCCAGGTCAAACGCCTGACCTCGGCCTATCGCACCGCCCTGACCGACCGCACCGCCATGGGCTACACCCTGGCCATGACGGCCATCACCGGCGCCCTGTTCGGCTTCATCAACTCCTCGCAGCAGATCTTCGCCGACGTCTTCGACGCCGAGGCCGCCTTCCCCGCCGTCTTCGCCCTGATCGCGGGCGGCATAGCGGTCGCCTCCCTGGTCAACGCCCGACTGGTGGTGCGGCTGGGCTCGCGCAAGATCTCCCATACCGCCCTGATCGGCTTCACCACGGTTTCGGCGGTCCATGCGGCGGTGGCCCTCAGCGGCCATGAAACCCTGATCACCTTCGCCGTCCTCCAGACCCTGACCATGTTCTGTTTCGGCCTGATCGCCGGGAACTTCGGCGCCATGGCCATGGAGACCATGGGCCATATCGCCGGCACGGCCGCCTCGATCCAGGGCTTCATCTCCACCGTCTTCGGCTCCCTGCTGGGCTTTGCGGTGGGTCAGCAGTTCAACGGCACCACCGTGCCCATGTCCCTGGGCTTCACCGTCTTCGGCCTGACGGCCCTGGCCCTGGTCCTGTTCGCCGAGCGAGGCCGGCTGTTCCGGGCCCATCACCAGCCGCCCGCACCACAAGGCTGAAGCCATCGGGCTTGAAAAGGCGCGGCCCTGGATGGCCTTCGTCACAACGCGCACGGCGAGGGCCACGAAGAACACGACGGGCCCGAACGCGCCTCGGCCTTTCGGCTCCATGTCCAGACCGTCGATCAATCTGCGGCTTCACGGCCGCAGGCGGGCAAGCCCTTGCCGAACCGGCACGGCCTGGTCGTGTCCGTTGTGACCCTCGCCGTGCCCGTTGTGACGAACCCGTCTCTCGGGGGCGCAGGGGCGTTGACCGGTCCCACTGCGCTGCCGAATGCTCTGGAGCGAGGCTTGATCTTTTCGCCGTTTCCGCGCGTTCTCCGGGCCAAGCTCATGATCTGTCCCGGAAAGCCTCGATGACGCGCAAAGCCCTCGGCCTCGTCTCCGCCCTCGCCCTCGCCTCGGCCCTCGGTCTTTCGGCCTGTTCGACCACGACCGGAAGCGCGGCCCTGGCGCCGCCGGCCGTCGCGCCCGCCCCCGGCCCGGACGCCGTCGACAGCCACACCTACGCCCGTCCCGAGATCGCCCGCGTCGTCGATGTGGCCCTGGACCTGACCGCGAACTTCGAGGCCAAGACCCTGTCGGGCACGGCGACCCTGGACATCCTGGCCGTCCCCGGCGCGAACGAGATCGTGCTCGACATCCGCAATCTGGACATTCAGGACGTGCGCGACGCCTCGGGTCAGCCGCTGCGTTACGTCGTCGGCGACAATGACGCCGTCAAGGGCCAGCCCCTGACCGTCTATTTCCCGGCCTTCGCGCCCAACGAACGGCGCAAGATCACCGTCCGCTATTCGACCCGGCCCGATGCGGCGGCCCTGCAATGGCTGTCGCCCAGCCAGACGGCGGGCGGTCAAAAGCCCTATCTGTTCAGCCAGGGCCAGGCCATCCTGACCCGCACCTGGGTGCCGACCCAGGACAGCCCCGGCATTCGCCAGACCTATTCGGCCCGCATCACCGCGCCCGCCGACCTGACCGTGGTCATGAGCGCCGACCATCTGACGCCGAACGGCGAGCCGGCGGGCAACGGCATGAAGACCTGGCGCTTCCGGATGGACAATCCGATCCCGCCCTATCTGATCGCCATCGGCGTCGGCGACATCGCCTTCGCCCCCTTCGACGAACGCACCGGGGTCTGGACCGAGCCCAGCCGCCTGCGCGCCGCCGCCCATGAGCTGGAGCCGACCGCCGAGATGGTGGACGCGGCCGAAAAGCTCTACGGCCGCTATCGCTGGGGCCGCTACGACCTCCTGGTCCTGCCGCCCTCCTTCCCCTTCGGCGGGATGGAGAACCCCAAACTGACCTTCGCCACCCCGACCATCATCGCGGGCGACCGGTCGCTGGTCTCGCTGGTGGCGCACGAACTGGCCCACTCCTGGTCCGGCAATCTGGTGACCAACGCCACCTGGAACGACTTCTGGCTGAACGAGGGCTTCACCGTCTATTTCGAGAACCGGATCATGGAGTCGGTCTATGGCCATGACCGCGCCATGCAGGAACAGGTGCTGGGCTGGGACAGCCTGCAGGACACGCTGAAGTCCCTGCCCGCGCCGGACACCCGCCTGCACCTGGATCTTCAGGGCCGCGATCCCGACGACGGCATGAACGACATCGCCTATGAGAAGGGCGCCCTGTTCCTGCGGACCGTCGAACGCACTGTGGGCCGGGATCGGTTCGACGCCTGGCTGCGCGGCTATTTCGACCGCAACGCCTATCGCCCCATGACCACGGCCATGTTCCTGGACGACATCCGCGCCCATCTGGTGAAGGGCGACGCGGCCCTGGAATCCCAGCTTCAGCTGGACGCCTGGGTCTATCAGCCCGGCCTGCCGTCCAACGCCGTCGCCCCCGTCTCGAACGCCTTCGTCCCGGTCGATGCGGCGGCCGTCGCCTTCTTTAAGGACAAGGGTCCGGCCTCGGCCGTCCCGTGGGGCGAATGGAACACCCAGCAGCGCCAGCGCTTCCTGGGTTGGCGGCCCGAAGGCCTGCGCGCCGGCGCCGACTGGCTGACTGAGGCCCAGCTGGCCGATCTGGAGCGGACCCTGAACCTGGCGAACGAGGGCAACAGCGAACTGACCTTCGCCTGGCTCCAGATCGCCCTGGCCCACCGCTATCAGCCGTCGGTCGCCACGGCTGAGCGGTTCCTGACCAGCCAGGGCCGACGCAAGTTCGTCCTGCCCCTGTTCCAGACCCTGTGGAACGAGGGCGACTGGGGCCGGCCCATCGCCCGCCGCATCTACGCCGAGGCCCGGCCCCTGTACCATCCGGTCACCAGCGGTTCGGTCGACGACCTGGTGGGTCGGCCGTAAAGCAAAAGACCCTCTCCCGCTTGCGGGAGAGACCATCCCCGGCGTTCGCGAAGCGAACCAGGGTCGGAGAGGGGAGTCTTGTTTCAGAGGAAAAACGCCCCCCATCGTCAGGCGTGTCGCTTCGCGCCACGACCTGACGCTTCCCCCGCAAGCGGGGGAAGGTGGGCCTCGCCACCACCCCTACAGATTGACCACCGTCGCCCCGTCCTCCTCCGCCAGCCGCTCGGCCAACACCGCGCGGTGGCACCCCGCGTGATCGGCTTCGAAACACAGCAGGGCCACGCGCTTCTCCCCCGCCAGATCCTTCAGCCGCGCATACTCCACCTGGGCCTGGGGCTCGGCCAGATGGTCGGCGAAAATCGCGCGCATCTCGGCGACATGGCCCTTGCGGGCCGCGTCGCGACCGGCCTTGGGCGTGCCCAGGCCCCGCAGATGCAGATAGTCGATCCCCTCGGCCTTCAGGCTTTCGCCCAGGACCGTCTTGGAAAAGCCGGCGCGGCGCGAGGCGGCGACCGCCCGCACGTCGATCAGCAGATCGACCCCGGCGCCTTTCAGCCGCCCGATCACCTCCGCCTGGGTCGCCCCCTCATATCCGATGGTGAAAATCTGCATTGTCCTTAGAGCCTGATCCGTTGAGGAGGAACCGCTTCGCGGTTCCGCTGAAACGGTGAATCAGGCTCCAGATTAAAGCGAGAGCATGATTCACGCTTCTGTCGGAACCGCGAAGCGGTTCCGTCCGAAACGATCATGCTCTAGATGGGCGAGCGCCGCTCGATCGCCAAGCCGCCCTCAGCCTTTCCAACCGGTTAGGACTCCAAACCCGCCTTCTACGCCCCTGGGCCGCCCGCCGTGCGACAGTCGGGATCGACGGGGACGACCGGAGGCGGCGGACGGGCGAAGAGATCGGATCGGACAGATCGGACACTTCGGACACCTTTTTTGGGAGCGCACGACCGCGCGAACCGGACACATCGGACACATCGGACACTCTTTTTCAGGACCGGACGACGGCGCGGATCGGACAGATCGGACAAATCGGACGCCGTTTTTCGTTTCATCCGCCCGGACCGGGTCGCCCGCGTTGCGATGCGGCGCCCCATCGGCTATCCCGCCGACACGGAATTCACTGGAGCTTCTCCCATGGCTGACCTCGCCCCCGGCGTCGTGACCCTCTTCGGAGGTTCGGGCTTCATCGGAGCCCAGGCGGTGCGCGCCTTGGCCCGTCGCGGCTGGCGCATCCGCGTGGCGGTGCGCAACCCGGTTCTGGCCATCGAGGTCCAGACGGCCGGCGATCCGGGCCAGATCCAGTTCATGCGCTGCGACGTCACCAGCGCCGAGGACGTGGCGGCGGCCGTGCGCGGCTCGAACGCCGTGGTCAATCTGGTCGGCGTCCTGCACGACGGCGGCGGCAAGCGCGGCTTCAAGAGCGCCCACGTCGAGGCCGCCAGGAACATCGCCCAGGCGTCCAAGGCCGCCGGCGTCGAACGGGTCGTCCAGATCTCGGCCATCGGCGCCGACGCCGACAGCCCCTCCGCCTACGCCCGCACCAAGGGCGAGGCGGAAAACGAGATCCGCGCCGTCTATCCCGACGCCGTCATCCTGCGTCCGTCCCTGGTCTTCGGCGCCGACGACGGCTTCCTGAACCGGTTCGCCGCCATGGCGACCCTGGCGCCCGCCCTGCCGCTGATCGGCGGCGGCAAGACCCGGTTCCAGCCGGTCTATGTCGGCGATGTGGCCGAGGCCGTGGCCCGGGCCGTGACGCGCGGCGACGCGGCCGGCCGAACCTATGAACTGGGCGGACCGGATATCTATGCCTTCCGCGAAGTGCTGGAGCTGGTGAAGCGGGAGACGGGTCGCGACCGTCTGCTGGCGCCCATTCCCTTCCCGGTCGCCCGGCTGCTGGGCTCGCTGCTCCAGACCGTCAGCCTGATCGGTCTGACCCCGCCCCTGACCCGCGATCAGGTCGTCATGCTGCAGAAGGACAATGTGGTCTCGCCGGACGCCGAGGGTCTGGCCGCGTTGGGCGTCGTCCATCCGGCCAGCATGGAGTCGATCGCGCCCTCCTATCTGTACCGCTATCGCGTCGGCGGCCAGTTCGCCCCCTCGCCTGCGCACTGATCCGTCCCCAGCCGCGTCAGCCGCTCGGCCGTGAAAGCGGTCAAAGGGGCTTCGCAGGCCGGAACAAAGAGTGCACAACCTTCGGATGCCGGCTACGCAGACCCAGCCCCGCCCCGCCACGACGCCCGGTCTGGCCGACGCCCGCTCTCTGCTGTCGCGGGTCTGGGGCCATGGCGACTTCCGCGGCCTGCAAAGCGAGGTGGTGGCCGAGGTCCTAGCCGGGCGCGACGTCCTGGCCGTCCTGCCGACCGGCGGCGGCAAGAGCGTCTGCTATCAGATCCCGGCCATCCTTCGCCCCGGCCTGGGCCTGGTGGTCTCGCCCCTGATCGCCCTGATGACCGACCAGGTCGAGGCCCTGAAACAGCAGGGGGTGGCGGCCGCCCGGCTGGATTCCGGCGTCTCGCTGGACGAACGGTCGGCCATCTGGGCCGCCGCCCGCTCCGGCGCTTTGGACCTGCTGTACGTCTCGCCCGAAGGCCTGGCGGCGGGCGCCATGATGGACCGGCTGGCCGAGCTGCCGCTCAGCCTGATCGCCATCGACGAGGCCCACTGCGTCAGCCAGTGGGGCCACGACTTCCGCCCCGACTATCGCAACCTGGGCCTGCTGGCCGAGCGGTTCCCCCACGTCCCGCGCATCGCCGTCACCGCGACCGCCGACGCCCGCACCCGCGACGACATCCTGCGCTCGCTGCGGCTGGAGGGCGCCCGGGTCTTCGTCGACAGTTTCGCCCGCCCGAACCTGCAGCTGTCGGCCGAACGCAAGGAGAGCGCCTCGCGCGCCAGGACCGACGCCCGGGTCATCGAACTGGTGCGCGAACGGCGGGGCAAGTCGGGCGTGGTCTATTGCGGCAGCCGCGACGGCTGCGAACGGGTGGCCCAGGCGCTGCGCGACGCCGGGACCGACGCCATCGCCTATCACGCCGGCATGGATACGAAGGAGCGCGACCGCCGTCTGGAGCGGTTCTTAGCCGAGGACGGGGCCGTCATGGTGGCCACCATCGCCTTCGGCATGGGGGTGGACAAGGCCGACGTCCGCTTCGTCATCCACGCCGATCCGCCGGGTTCGCTGGAGGCCTATTGGCAGGAGATCGGGCGGGGCGGGCGCGACGGCGAACCGGCCGAGGGCATCACCCTGTACGGCCCCTCCGACATCGCCTGGACCCTGCGCCGGCTGGACGGCCGCCCGATGGCCGAGGAGGTCAAACAGGTTCAGGTGCGCAAGGCTCGCCAGCTGTTCGCCATGCTGGACGGGGCTGTCTGCCGCGCCCAGGCCGTGCGCCGCTATTTCGGCGAGACCGACGCGGCCCCTTGCGGCGTCTGCGACATCTGCGGCGACCCGCCCCAGACCTATGACGCCACCGTCCCCGCCCAAAAGGCCCTGGCGGCGGTCCAGCGTCTGGGCGGCCGCTTCGGCCGGGGCCGGGTGATCGACCACCTGACCAGCCGCACCAAGGATGTACAGCCGTGGGAGCAGCAGCTGTCCACCTGGGGCATAGGCGCCGACGTCTCGCCCAACGGCTGGCGCGACATCATCGACCACCTGCTGTTCGAGGGCCTGCTGGTCGAGGACCCGAACGACGGCAAGCCCCTGGTCGGCCTGGGCGACCCCGAGGCGGTGCGCGCCGTCTACAAGGCCGAACGCAAGATCGAGGTGCGCCGGCTTCCCGTCCGCGCCTCCAGCTCCGGCCGCCGCGACCGCTCGGGCGAGGGCCGCAACGCCGCGCTCGAGACCATGGACGCCGACGTCCGCGCCCGGTTCGAGGCCTTGCGCGCCTGGCGCCGCGAGCGTGCTTCGGAACAGCACGTCCCGCCCTATGTCATCTTCCAGGACAAGACCCTGCTGGAGATCGCCCAGGCCGAACCCGGCGACCTGACGGCCCTGGCCGCCCTGCCCGGCGTGGGCCAGTCGAAACTGGACCGCTACGGCAAGGGGGTGCTGGAGACGTTGGCGAAGGGTCTGGAGTCCGTAGACGGTCGTCCTTCCGACATCATCGACAAGGCGCGCGATCTGCGGCGGGACATGAGCCTGCCCGAGGTCCAGCTCTGGCAGGCGCTGCGGGGCGAGAAATTGGGCGGGCTGAAATTCCGACGCCAGCACCCGATACCGCCCTATGTGCTCGACTTCTACTGCGCCGGCGTTCGACTGGCGGTCGAGATCGACGGCGACAGTCACGACGGCCGTGCGGCGCAGGACGCGCGCCGCGACGCCTTCCTGCTCGAGCAGGGCATACGCACCCTGCGGATTCCGGCCCGCGACGTGCTGAACGATCTTCCCGCCGTGACCGATCACATTTATCGCGAGGCCAAAGGCCAATAAGACCCTCTCCCGCTTGCGGGGGAGGTGGCCCGGCGTTCGCGCAGCGAACCAGGGTCGGAGGGGGAAGTCTTCTTTCTTCCAGAAGCGGAACTTCCCCCATCGTCAGCCGTCTCGCTGCGCTCGACGAGCTGACACTTCCCCCGCAAGCGGGGGAAGATCTTTGCCTATCCCAGAAACTGCTCCACCGCCGCCTGGAACCGGGCCGGTTGGTCGATCATCACCTGGTGGTCGGCGCCTTCGATGCGGACGAACTGGGCCGGACGCGGCAGGGCGGAGAAGCCGTAGCGGTAAAGCCCCTCCAGCCGGTTGCGCGGATTGTTCGTATCCCGCGTCCAGCCGTAGACCACCGTCACCGGGGCGGTGACGTCGCGCAGGCGAGGACGCAGATCCACGGTCAGGGCCTCGTACAGCCCCTGGGCCAGAACGCGCCGGTCGCCGCCCTGAAGACCCAGGCCGTCGAACACCATGTCGCCCGCCAGACCCAAGTCCCCGCCCAGGGCCGAGACCTGGCCCTTCAGCGCCTGGTCGCCGAACAGCATCAGGGCCTGATAGCCCAGCCGCGCCAAGGGCTCGACCTCGCGCGTCGTGACGCGGGAATCGACCAGGGCCGGAAAGAAGGGGGCGGAATCGACCACCATCACCCGCCCGACTCGGCCGCGCATGTCCGCCGCCACCCGCAGCGCGATCTGACCGCCCAGGGAATGGCCGATCAGAGCGGGCCGGGACAGCCTCTGCTCGCGGATGTAGCGTTCGATCTCCAGCGCAGCCGGGGCGGCCAGGGCGCCGCGGGTGTTGGCGCCGATGTCCGTCTGACCAAAGCCGCGGATCGTCACCAGATGAACCCGATAGCGGCCCTCCAGCCTGTCCGCCGTCGACCGCCAGGCCGCCCCGGTCGATCCCAGGCCGGGGATGAAGATCACGTCCGGCCCCGCGCCTCGCGTCTCCACGATGATCCGATCGGAGCGGAAGGCGGGCAGGAACGCAGCCGACCCCTGAGCCGAGGCGGCTCCGGGCAGGACGACGAACAGGATGGCGAGGAGCGAGACAAGAAGGCGGCGCATGGTCCGCTCCTAACGCCGGATCACGGCGATCGGTTGACGGCTGCGGCGGTCGGTCACCGCCCCTTGAAGTCGGGTTTGCGCTTTTCGACGAAGGCGGCCATGCCCTCCTTCTGATCGTCGAAGGCGAACAGGGAGTGGAACAGGCGGCGTTCGAAACGGACGCCCTCGGTCAAGGTCGTCTCCAGGGCGACATTGACCATCTCCTTGTTCATCATCACCGCCAGCGGGCTTTGCGAGGCGATCTTGGCGGCGGCCGCGCGGGCCTCGTCCAGAAGGGCCTCGGGCGCCACGACACGACTGACCAGACCGGCGCGTTCGGCCTCGGCCGCATCCATCATCCGGGCGGTCAGGATCATGTCCATGGCCTTGGACTTGCCGACCAGACGGGTCAGCCGCTGGGAGCCGCCGATGCCGGGCGCCACGCCCAGATTGATCTCGGGCTGGCCGAACTTGGCGGTCTCCGAGGCGATGATGAAGTCGCACAACATCGCCAGTTCGCATCCGCCGCCCAGGGCGTAGCCCGACACGGCGGCGATGATCGGCTTTCTGAAGCGGGTGATCCGGTCATGGCCCAGGGCGAAGAAATTCCCCTTGAACATGTCGGCGTAGGACTGGTCCGCCATCTCCTTGATGTCGGCGCCCGCGGCGAAGGCCTTGGCCGAGCCGGTCAGGATCAGGCAGCGCACGCTGTCGTCCGTCTCGACCGCATCCAGGAAGGCCGCCAGTTCGCCGAACAGGGTCGAGTTCAGGGCGTTCAGCGCCTCGGGCCGGTTCAGGGTCACGACCGCATAGCCGTCGGCGCAGCGTTCGATCAGCAGGGTGGAATAGGCGTCGGCCATGGGTGGTCTCCTCTGTTGACGCCGGTCATAGAGGATCGACGGCCGTTCGTCATGACGGCCCGTCGCCTCAGCGCTTCTGGCATGAGGGGCAGTAGAAGGTGGAGCGTCCGCCCTGGACGATCCGGGCGACCGTCCCCGCGCAGCCCTCGCCCCGACAGGGTTCGCCCTCGCGGCCGTAAACGTCGAACCGATGCTGGAAATAGCCTTGGCCGCCCTCGGCGTTGGCGAAGTCTTTCAGGGTCGATCCCCCGGCGGCGATGGCGTCGTTCAGCACGTCGCGGACCACCGAGGCCAGGGTCTCCAGCCGCGCCTTCGACAGCGATCCGGCCGCCACCAGGGGCGAGATCCGGGCCCGGTACAGGGCCTCGCAGACATAGATGTTGCCCAGGCCGGCGACGATCCTCTGGTCCAGCAGGGAGACCTTGATGTTCTGCGTCTTGCCCGCGAAGGCCTCGGCCAGATGGGCGCCGGAAAAGCCATTGCCCAGCGGCTCGGGACCCAGGCCGGCGAACCAGGGATGGGCCTCGACCTGGGCGGTGGGGATCAGGCCCATGAAGCCGAACCGGCGCGCGTCGGCATAGCCGATCCGGGTCGCGGCGCCGTCGCGCACGGCGCAGCCGCTGAAATGCTCGTGCTTGCCCGCGATGGGCGCCGCCTCCTCGAACTCGCCCAGCTGGGCGCCGTCCAGGGTGAAACGGCCGGTCATGCCGAGATGGGTGATCCAGGTCTCGCCGGTGGACAGGGGCAGAAGCAGATATTTGGCTCGCCGGTCCACGCGTTCGACCGTCGCCCCCTCCAGCCGCTCAACGAAGCCTTCCGGGAACGGAAAGCGCAGGTCGGGCCGGTTGATCCGCACCCGCGACAGACGCGCGCCCGCCAGCACCGGCGTCAGGCCGCGCCGGACGGTTTCGACCTCGGGAAGTTCAGGCATGGGGCGCTCCTAGCCGGTCTTGGAACCTAGGCCAAGTCGATCGTCCGTGCTCGCCCCGATGTTTGGAAAACATTGTTCGTAATGACGCGGGAACGACACCGCACTCTGGCATTGGCGTCTCCAGACCAATCCGGGGGGAATGTGTCTCAGTCCGTCATCACGCCCGCGCCGCGTCTGCGCCTCTCGTCCTGGACGGACTTGAGCGCTCGCCTTCGCCTCACGCGCGACGACGCAGCTGTTCTGGCTGCGGCGGCCGTCCTGGCGATCAGCGCCTATTTTCTGGTCTTTCCAGGCGTGGACATCGCCGTGAGCCGCTTCTTCTACCGACCTGAGGCCGGCTTCTTCCTGGCGGGCGATCCCGTGCTCAAGGCCTTGCGCAAGAGTTCCACCCTGGTCCTGGCCCTCCTGCTGCTGGGGGTGATCGGCCGCCTGATCTGGCGGGCCCTGCGCGGGCGTTCCGTCGGCGCCGCAGCGCGGCGGGCGATGTTCGCCGTCGCGGCCCTGGCCCTCGGACCGGGGCTGGTCGTCAATCTGCTGTTCAAGAGCCTTTGGGGGCGCGCTCGCCCGGTCCAGATCGACCAGTTCGGCGGCGACGCGGCCTTTACCCCGGCCTGGGTGATCAGCGACGCCTGCCAGTCCAACTGCTCCTTCGTCTCCGGCGAGGGCTCCAGCGCCGCCTGGATGGTGGGCGTCCTGCTGGTGGTCACTCCGGCGCGGTGGCGACCGGCGGTCCTGCCGCTGGGGCTCGTCTACGCCTTGGCCCTGTCGATGAACCGGCTGGCCTTCGGCGGGCATTTCCTGTCCGACATCCTGCTGTCCTGGGCCCTGACGGCCCTGGTCATGGCGGGGGTCTATCGGGTGACGGCGGCCGCCCCGGGCCTGGTTCGGCGGGCGCGCCGGCGCCTTCGCTGGAGCCGGCCCCTACCCGCCTGAGGAGTCCGCTGAGCGTGACCAGTTGCCGCAGGGGCCGTTATGGGCTTACGTCCCGGTCGAACGTGGGAACCGATCTTCATGACTGACGCCGTCGCTGCGCCCCAAACCCGAAAGGGCCGGCTTGAACTGACCCTTCGCGCCCTTGTGCTGGGCTGCCTGCTGGCGGTGATCTTCACCGCCGCCAACACCTATCTGGGCCTTCTGGTCGGCCTGACCTTCGCCTCGGCCATTCCGGCGGCGGTCATCTCCATGGCCGTGCTGCGGGCCTTCAAGACCTCGACCATCTGGGAGAATATGACGGTCCAGACCGTGGCCTCGGTCGGCGGGGCCATGAGCTCGATCATCTTCGTCCTGCCGGGCCTGGTGATGATCGGCTGGTGGCTGGAGTTTCCCTTCTGGCAGTCGGTGGCCATCTGCATCCTGGGCGGCGTCCTGGGGGTGACCTTCTCCATCCCGCTGCGCCGCGCCCTGGTGACGGGCGGCGGCCTGCCCTATCCGGAAGGCGTCGCCGCCGCCGAGGTGCTGAAGGTCGGCTCGCGCGGAGCCGAACAGACCGAGAGCGCGGTGCGCGAGAACAAGTCCGGCCTGTGGATCGTGGTCGCCGGCGCCGTCGTCTCGGCCGGCTACGCCCTGCTGGTCGCGGGCCGCGTCTTCGCCGGCGAGGCCGCCAAGTTCTTCAAGCTTCCGGCCGCCCTGGGCGGCGGGGCCACCGGCATGGGCTTCGGCATGCAGTTCGCCCTTCTGGGCGCCGGCCACCTGATCGGCCTGACGGTCGGCCTGGCCCAGCTGTTCGGCCTGATCCTGGCCTGGGCCATCGCCGTGCCGATCCTGACCAGCCCCGACACCGTGGCCTGGCTGACGGCGCACGGCATCCCCTCCATCGCCTCCACCCTGCCCGCCGGGACGGGCGCCGAGGAGCTGGCCGGACGGGTCTGGAGCCGCGAAGTCCGCTTCATGGGCGCCGGCGTCATCGGCGTGGCCGCCATCTGGACCTTGATCAAGCTGGCCGGTCCCCTGGTCGGCGGCCTGACCTCGGCCTTGGCCGCCAACGCCCGCCGCAATCACGGCGAGGCGCTGGAACTGACCGAACAGGATCTGCCGATCAAGCTGGTGGGCGGTATCTCGCTCGTCTGTCTGATCGGCATCGCCGGCCTTCTGGCCTGGTTCGCCCAGACCGCCCCGGCCCTGGCCGGATCGACGCCCCTGCTGGTGATCGGCGGCCTGGTCTATGTCGTCCTGATCGGTTTCGCCGTGGCCGCCATCTGCGGATACATGGCCGGCCTGATCGGCTCCTCGAACAGCCCGGTCTCGGGCGTCGGCATACTGGCCGTCGTGATCGCCTCCCTGCTGATGCTGGGCGTGATGGCGATCGCGGGCGTGCCCGCCGATCCGTCCATCATCGCCTTCGCCCTGATCGTGACCGCCGTGGTCTTCGCCGTCGCCGTCATCGCCAATGACAATCTCCAGGATCTGAAGACCGGCCAGCTGGTCGAGGCCACGCCCTGGCGCCAGCAGGTCGCCCTGATCGTCGGCGTCGGCGCCGGCGCCCTGGTCATTCCGTTGATCCTGAACCTTCTGAACCAGGCCTTCGGCTTCGAGGGCGGCCCGCCCGCCATCGTCGAGGGGGCCAAGACCCTGGCGGCGCCTCAGGCCACCCTGATCTCGGCCCTGGCGCGCGGCGTCATCGGCGGCGACCTGCGCTGGGACCTGATCGGCCTGGGCGCGGTGATCGGCGTGGTCATCATCATCCTGGACGCCGTGCTGGAGAAGGCGACCGGCAAGAAGATCAAGCTGCCGCCCCTGGCCGTCGGCATCGGCTTCTATCTGCCGGCCGCCGTCACCACCATGCTGGTCATCGGCGCCGTCTGCGGCTGGATCTACGACAAGGCGGTCTCCAGCACCCGTTACGCCGATGTGGCGCGCCGCATGGGCGTGCTGCTGGCCTCGGGCCTGATCGTGGGCGAAAGCCTGTTCGGCGTCTTCACCGCCGGGGTCATCGTCGCCACCCGCGACGACGCGCCGTTCGCCATGCTGCCCGAGGGTTCGACCTGGCCGGCCATGCCGGCGGGGATCGTCGGCTTCGCCGTCGCCGTGATCGGCCTCTACGCCTGGACCCGCAGCCGCGCTTCGAAGGTGTGAGGCTTCGGCCCAAAAAGGAAAGGCCGCCCTTCGGGGCGGCCTTTCGCGTTTCAGGCCCGCGTGGCCACCATCATATAGTTGATCCCCGCGTCGTCGCTCTGGCTCCAGCGATCCGTCAGCGGGTCATAGTTCAGGCCGTAGGGGCCCTCGACCGTCACCGGCTCCGCCGCCAGCATTTCCCGAATCTCCTCGGGCTTCAGGAACTGGCGCCAGTCGTGCGTCCCCGCCGGCACCCAGCGCAGCACATATTCCGCCGCCACCTTGCCGAGCGCCAGGGACTTCAGGGTGCGGTTCAGGGTGGCGACCATCATCACCCCGCCCGGCCGGACCAGGCGCGAACAGGCGCGCACGAAGCCTTCCGGATCGGCGACATGTTCGATCACCTCCATGGTCAGGACCACATCGAACGGCCCCGCCCCTTCCGCCTCCATCTGTTCGACGGTCGCCGGGCGATAGGCGATGTCCAGCCCGACCATCTCGGCATGGGCGCGCGCCGTGCCGATGTTCTCGGTCGAGGCGTCGATGGCGGTGACGGTGAAGCCCATCCGCCGCATCGGCTCGGCGATCAGCCCGCCGCCGCAGCCGACGTCCAGCAGGGCCAGACCCTCGAACGGGCGGCGCGCTCGCGAATCCCGGCCCAGCCGGGCGCACAGTTGCTCGCGGATCAGCTTCAACCGCGCGGGATTGAACCGATGCAGAGGTGCGAACGGCCCGTGCGCATCCCACCATTCGGCCGCCTGGGCCGAGAAGCGGGCGACGTCGGCCGGGTCAATCGATGCGCCGAATGCGCCTTCGGGCGAATTTTGCGAAAAACCATGCCCTTCGCGGGGTAGGCGAGACGGTGCGGCGTCGCTAGAAGCGGTCATGACGCGAGGGATGGACCTTCGCGCCCTTTCACGCAAGCAGGGGGCGGAACGCCACGATGACGCGGCCCGAAACCACACGACTGGTGATGAAGTTCGGCGGCACCTCCATGGGGGACCTCGAACGCATTCGTCGCGCGGCGCGGATCGTCGCCGCAGAGGCCGCCTCGGGCAAGAAGGTGGCTGTCGTCGTCTCGGCCATGGCCGGCAAGACGAACGAGCTGGTCGCCTGGACCGACGGCGCCGGCCCGGCCGCCGCCGGCCTGCCGCTCAGCGACGACGAATATGATGTGGTGGTGGCCTCGGGCGAACAGGTGACGTCCGGCCTCCTGGCCATGACGCTGCGCAACATGGGTCTGAACGCCCGGTCCTGGATGGGCTGGCAGGTGCCGATCGTCACCGACGACGCCCACGGCCGCGCCCGGATCGTCGACATCCCCGGCGAGAAGCTGGGCGCCGCCGTCGATGCGGGCGAAATCGCCGTCGTGCCCGGCTTCCAGGGCGTGACCCCCGACGGCAAGATCACCACCCTGGGCCGGGGCGGATCGGACACCTCGGCCGTCGCCGTGGCGGCCGCCCTGTCCTGCCCCTGCGACATCTACACCGACGTGGACGGGGTCTATACGACCGATCCCCGCATCGAGAGCCGCGCGCGGCGTCTGAACAAGGTCTCCTTCGAGGAGATGCTGGAAATGGCCTCCCTGGGGGCCAAGGTGCTGCAAACCCGATCGGTCGAACTCGCCATGGCCAAACAGGTGCCTGTGCGGGTTCTGTCCAGCTTCATCGAACCGGACGAGTCCGGCCAAATGCCCGACAAGGGCGGAACCCTGATCTGCGACGAGGAGGAGATCGTGGAAAAACGCATCGTGTCCGGCGTGACCATGAGCCGTGACGAGGCCCGCATCACCCTTTTGGGCCTGTCCGACCGGGTGGACGCCCCCGCAGACGTCTTCACCCGTCTGGCCGAGGCCAACGTCAATGTGGACATGATCGTCCAGAGCCAGGCCCGCACCGCCAATACGGTGAACCTGACCTTCACGACCGGCCGCCGCGACGCCGTGCGCGCCGCCGACATCATGAAGGCGGCCCAGGCCGACCTGGCCTTCGAGGAGATCCGTGTCGATGAGGACGTGGCCAAGGTCTCCGTCGTCGGGGTCGGCATGCGCAGCCACGCCGGCGTGGCCCAGACCATGTTCAAGGCCCTGGCCGACAAGGGGGTCAAGTTTCAGGCCATTTCGACGTCGGAGATCAAGATCAGCGTGCTGATCGACGCCGCCTATGCCGAACTGGCCGTGCGCGCCCTCCATTCGGCTTACGGCCTGGACGCTGTATAGGTGATTTGAACGGGCGCTGCGGCGCCGAGGCGCGGGAGCCATGATGCCGGCAGGCGGCGCGATGACCAGGGGACCACGCAACCTCCTGCGCCAGATCCGCGAGGCTCTGGGCGGGGCGGGCGCGGGCGCGACCCCGGCTCAGGACCGCCTGAACATGGTGGTGCAGATCATCGCCCGGTCGATGGTCGCCGAGGTCTGCTCCATCTATCTGCGCCGGGCCTCGGGCGAGCTGGAGCTTTTCGCGACCGAAGGTCTGAACCCCGGCGCCGTCCACAACACCCGTCTGCGCCCAGGCGAGGGTCTGGTCGGCGAAGTGGCGCGGACCGCCCAGCCGATCAGTCTGTCGGACGCCCCGTCGCATCCGGCCTTCTCCTATCGTCCGGAAACGGGCGAAGACCCCTATCACGCCTTCCTCGGCGCCCCGCTGCTGCGCGGCGGCCGCGCCATTGGCGTGCTGGTGGTGCAGAACCGCACCGAGCGGCGCTATGACGAGGACGAGGTCGAGGACATCCAGACCATAGCCATGGTCCTGGCCGAAACCGTCTCCTCGGGCGAACTGCTGGACCAGGAGGAGCTGCGCGACGTCGAACTGGCGCCGCATCGGCCGGAACGGCTGAAAGGCCAGAAGTTCGGCGACGGCCTGGCGTTCGGCCATGTGGTGCTGCACGAGGCGCCCCTGCCGCCGGAAAAACTGCTGGCGGAGGACCCCGGTCTGGAGGAGGCCCGCCTGAAGCTGGCCCTGGCCTCGCTGAAGACCGGTCTGGACGCCATGCTGGACAAGGGTCAGGGCTTGGCCGGTCCCTCGTTCGAGGTGCTGGAGACCTATCGGATGTTCGCCGACGATCGGGGCTGGAACCGGTCGCTGGAAGAGGCGGTGAGGAACGGCCTGACCGCAGAGGCGGCGGTGGACCGAGTCAGGAACGAACACCGCGCCCGCTTCGCCCAGGCGCGCGACCCCTATATCCGCGAGCGGCTGCACGACTTCGAAGACCTGGCCAACCGGCTGCTGCGGGTGCTGGCGGGCGACAAGCCCGGCGAGCGCGAACTGCCCGACGACGCCATAGTGGTGGCGCGCAACCTGGGTCCGGCTGATCTGCTGGAATATCCGCGCGACAAGCTGAAGGGCCTGCTGCTCGAAGAGGGATCGACGGCCAGCCACGCCGCCATCGTGGCCCGCGCGCTGCAGATTCCCTGCGTCGGTCGTCTGATGGGACTGCGCGACCGGCTGTCGGAAGGCGATATGGTCATCGCCGACGGCGAGACCGGCGAGGCCTATCTGCGCCCTCGCCCCGACATGATCGAGGCCGTCCAGTCGCGAATGGCTGTACGTGACCAGCGCCGGGCCCAGTTCGCCCAGCTGCGCGACACCCCCGCCGTGACCCTGGACGGCCAGCGGATCAGCCTTTTGACCAACGCCGGCCTGGCGGTGGATCTGGAGAATCTGAACGAGACGGGGGCGGAAGGCATCGGCCTGTTCCGCACTGAATTCCAGTTCATGGTCTCGGACGAACTGCCCCGGCTGGACGCCCAGACCGCCCTTTACAAGCTGGTGCTGGACGCCGCCGGCGACCGGCCCGTCACCTTCCGCACCCTGGACATCGGCGGCGACAAGGTCCTGCCCTATCTGGAGGCGGAGCGGGAGGAAAACCCCGCCCTGGGCCGACGCGCCATCCGCCTGGGCCTGGACCGGCCGTCCCTGCTGCGAATGCAACTTCGGGCCCTGCTGACGGCGGCGGCGGGCCGCGAACTGCGCGTCATGTTCCCGATGATCGCGACGGTGGACGAGTTCCGGGCCGCGCGCGAACTGGTCGACGTCGAATGCGCCTGGGCCCGGCGGCGCGGCCGCGCCCTGCCCGCCCTGTTGCGCGTCGGCGCCATGGTCGAATGCCCGTCCCTGCTGTGGCATTTGGACGCGCTTCTGCCCCTGACCGACTTCGTCTCGATCGGGACCAACGACCTGTTCCAGTACATGTACGCCGCCGACCGGACCAATCCCCTGGTGTCGGACCGCTACGACCCTCTGTCGCCGCCGACCCTGCGCGCGCTCCAGACCATCCAGAAGGCCTGCGCCGACACCGGCACCCCGGTCTCGATCTGCGGCGAGCTGGCGGGCCGGCCGCTGGAGGCCTTCGCCCTGATCACCCTGGGCTTCACCCGCCTGTCGGCGCCTGCGGGCGGGGTCGGGCCGGTCAAACGGATGATCCTGTCGGCCGATCTGACGGCTGCGCGGCGCGGCCTGAACAATCTGCTGAACCTCTCCACCGGTTCGATCCGCAACGAGATCGAATCCCTGGCCCGGAAATTGAACGTCGCCGCCTGAGGATTGGCGCGCGCATCCCGAATCGGGAAACGCCGTTGATGGGGCTGACGATATGGTTTATCCACAGGACGCATGGGGTCCGCCGAAGGGGAGAGGCGCGTCCCGTCGCGAAGACATGCTACCGGACGGGTCCGTTGCGAGTACGGGGCGGCTCTCTGTCGTTCCGAGTGTGGGGTCAGGCGTCATGGCGCTGGATGCGGGGAACGCCCCCGAAGAGTTCAAGGCTCATCCGGACTGGAAGGACCTCGCGCCCTCCATCACCGAGGCCGCGACTCTGGGCGACGGCCTGCGCCGCGCCCGCGAACAGTCGGGAAAGTCCCTGGCCGATCTCTCCGCCGAAACCAAGGTCCATACCCGCTTCCTGATCGCTCTGGAGCAGAACGACTGGTCGTCCCTGCCCTCGCGCGTCTTCGCCATCGGCTATGTGCGGGGCTATGCGGCGGCCCTGGGGCTGGACGAACAGCTGGCCGTGGAGCGGTTCAAGCGCGAAAGCCCGGACACCTCCGCCCCGTTGAAGGCGCCGATCGGCATCGCCTTTGAGGACGTCAAACGCTATTCGCCGCGGATCATCGGTCTCGTCGCCATAGTGGCCGTCGCCCTGATCGGCTGGAACGTGTTTCAGCGCCTCAACATCCACCAGGAGGTCCGCCCGTCCGACATCGCCGCCGTGCCGGAAAGCTGGCGGCTGGGAGAGGTGCCCGGCCAGGCCGCCCCGATCGCGCTGGGCGCCCCCAGGGCTGCGCCGCCGGACCAGACGACGCCCGCCCTCTATGTCACGCCCGGCCTTGAGGCCCAGCTGACCGGGGTCGATCCGAACGATCCGGCGGTGATCGCGGCGGCCCAGGCGGCGGACGCCGCCCCGGTTCAGAAGGCGTTCAATCCGCGCGGCGCCGTCTACGGCGCCCCGGCCACCGCCTCTCAGGTGGTCATTCAGGCCAAGAAGGCGGGCGCCCTGGTGGTCAGGCTGGGCGGGGGTCAGGCCCTGTTCGCCCGGCAGATGGCGCCGGGAGAGGCCTGGCGTGCCCCCATGGGCGTCAGCGCCACGATCGACGTGTCTGATCCAGCCGCCTTTGACGTCTATCTGAACGGCGAGCATAGCGGCGTCCTGCCCGCCCTTCTGACCCCTTTGACCCAGCTGAACAGCCGCGCCGAACAGGCGGCCCGGCAGGTGGCGGAGGAGCAGGCGCGCCGTCAGGCCCAGCTTCAGGCCGAGCGTTCGGCTCAGCTCCTGCGAACCCAGGACGCCGCACCGACGGGCGAGACGGTCGCCAATCCCGGCGCCGGCGTAACGACGAACTGACCGTTACGCCGGTGGTCGCGGAGCCGCAGAGCGCCTATATGGGCCGGAAATGAGCGACCACACTTCAGAACTCGGCCACGTCCGTCCCTGGCGCCATATCGAACGGCGCAAGAGCCGTCAGATCCGCGTGGGCTCCGTCCTGGTCGGCGGCGACGCCCCGATCAGCGTCCAGTCGATGACCAATACGCCGACGTCCGACGCGGCGGCGACGATCGATCAGATCCGTCAGCTGGAAGAGGCCGGCGCCGACATCGTTCGCGTCTCCTGCCCCGACGTTGAATCGACCCAAGCGTTTCGCACCATCGTCCGCGAGGCCAAGGTTCCCTTGGTCGCCGACATCCATTTCCACTACAAGCGCGGCATCGAGGCGGCCGAGGCGGGCGCCGCCTGCCTGCGCATCAATCCGGGCAATATCGGCAGCCCGGATCGGGTCCGCGACGTCATCCAGGCCGCCCGCGACAACGGCTGCTCCATGCGGATCGGCGTCAACGCCGGTTCTCTGGAGAAGGAGCTGCTCGAGAAGTACGGCGAGCCCTGCCCCGACGCCATGGTCGAGAGCGCCCTGAACCACGCCCGCATCCTGCAGGACAACGACTTCCACGAGTTCAAGATCTCGGTGAAGGCCTCCGACCCCTTCCTGACCGTCGCCGCCTATCAGCAGCTGGCGGACGCCATCGACTGCCCCCTGCACCTGGGCGTGACCGAGGCGGGGCCGCTGCGCACAGGGACGATCAAGTCGTCCATCGGCCTGGGCTCCATGCTGTGGGCGGGGATCGGCGACACCATCCGCGTCTCCCTGGCCGCCGATCCGGTCGAGGAGATCAAGGTCGGTTTCGACATTCTGAAGTCGCTGGGCCTGCGTCACCGGGGCGTCAACATCATCGCCTGCCCGTCCTGCGCGCGTCAGGGATTCAACGTCATCGAGACGGTCGGCCTGCTGGAAGAAAAGCTGGCCCATATCTCGACGCCGATGAGCCTGTCGGTCATCGGCTGCGTCGTGAACGGCCCGGGCGAGGCCCTCTATACCGACATCGGCTTCACCGGCGGCGGCAAGGGCGCGGGCATGGTCTATCTGAACGGCAAGATCGCCCACAAACAGGCCAATGAGGGCATGATCGACCATATCGTCGAGCTGGTGGAACAGAAGGCCGCCGAGCTGGAGGCGGCGCGGGCGGCGGAGCTTCAGGCGGCCGAATAGCGCGCAGCACCGCTATCGTGCAGCGGCGTTAAAGTTCCGAATGACTCGATACTGGATATTCTGATTAGTAGCATCCAGAATTTCAATCTGGGCACCCATATAGCCAATAGTCTTCGATTCACTCAGATCGTATTCGACGTCGTTGTTAAAAGCAGGGCGCGCGACATTTCCGGAGAACTCTCGGTACCCTATGTTGATCTTACTACCGACCCGACCACTATAAATGAGCGTCTGCTGAAAAGCATTGTTGCTCTGGACCACCACCCGTTCGACACGAGCGCCATCGACCTTCCTACAGGCCTTGAGGTTGAAGATGGTCACGCCGCAGATCTGGTTCGTAACGCTGTTAAACTCGATCACCTGAAATGGGTCAGCCAAAATGCCTTGTTGAACGCGGCCGCTGCCGGGTACGGCGCTCTCATTGTAAAATCCCACATTCCCATTTCCTCCGACCCGAACGAAATGCCCGGCAGTGAAGGTGTAGGTTCCGAGCGTTCCAACCTGCGTGTCACGGTCCAAGATCAGCGCGTCGCGCTCCTCGAAACGCCCCTGAACCAGCATCTGCTCGCCCACACCCACTGTATTGACTGAGCCAAGCGCCGGTCGGCTGATATCCTGCACGAGCGGGACATAATCATAGGACGGTTTGGCGCACGCCGCCAACGACGCCACCCACAGTGCGGCCAATAGACCATTAGAAAAACGAAGCATTATTCCTCCCGGCATCCCCAGGGAGCGTTAACACATACCGCTAGCACTCGCAAAGATCGCTCTATCCACTCGCTCAGATCAGCTTGAACAGCCGCAGCGCCTGATAGCCCGCCGACAGCAGAACCACGGCACCGACGCCGTAGGTCAGCACCCGACGCGGCGCGATCCGGGCGATGACGCCGGCGAAGGGCGCGGCGATCAGCCCGCCCAGGATCAGGCCCAGCACCGCCATGGCGTGGGTGGCCACGCCCTCGGCCTGGTCCCAGTGGCCGGTCAGCAGCGCCGCCAGGAAGGTGGCGGAGATGGCGGAGGTGACGAAGAACTCGGCCGTATTGGTGGTGCCGATCGAGGCGCGCGGGTCCTGGCCCGATCCCACCAGGGTCGTCGTGACCGTCGGCCCCCAGCCGCCGCCGCCGACGGCGTCGAAGAAGCCCCCGACCACCCCCAGGGGACCGGCCAGTTTCAACGGAAACAGTCGCGCGCGCGTCTGGCGGGTGGCGCGCCAGATGATCACACCGCCCATGATCGCCAGATAGGCAGTGATCCAGGGCTTGATCAGGTCGCCGTCGATGCTGGTGAGGACGAAGGCGCCCAGGCCGCCGCCAACCACCCCACCCAGGGCCAGGGGGGCGAACAGCTTCCAGTTCACATTCTTGTTCACCGTGTGCGACCCCGCAGACGCAGCCGTGGTGAAGACTTCCGCGGCGTGGACGCTGGCCGACGCCGTCGCGGGCGGCACGCCGAACGACAGCAGGACAGTGGACGAGATCACCCCATAGGCCATGCCCAGGGCGCCGTCGACGATCTGGGCCAAGAACCCGACGCACAGAAACAGCAGGAAGTCTTGCATGGCCCCTCCGGAGGATCACGAGGTTGGCGGCTTATTTCCTAGTTGGTCAATAGGAGAAAATTTCGCTGCGGCTTGCAGAAGGGTTCGCGCCTCGAACACGGCGGCGACGGCGTCCCGACCGTCCTGCAAGACCGAACGCAGAGGGCAGGTGTCCACATCGGGGCAGGTTTCACAAGGCCCGAAGGCGGTGCGGGATGCGCAGGGCGCGAGCGCCAGAGGGCCTTCCAGCGCTCGGATCACATCGGCGAAACTGATGCGGTCGGCCGGCGCGGCCAGGGCGTAGCCGCCGGTCCTCCCGCGTTTGGACACGAGCAGATGCCGCCGACGCAGGTCCAGCAATATGGCTTCCAGGAACTTTCGCGGCGCCGCGGCGGCCTCGGCGATCTCACCGATGGTGGCGGGCCCCCCGCCCGGCAGGCCGGCGAGATGCACCATGGCGCGGAGGGCGTAGCGGGATCGGTTCGACAGCATGCCGTCTGATCGCCCGCCCACCGGCCGGACGCAAGCGCCCGCCGTCAGCCCTCGCGTCGCCCACAGGCCAAGGCCGCCAGAATCTGCGCCCCCGTATAGGGTTTGAACACGACAGTCTCGGCCGGATCGGCGCGGCGGACGGCCTCGACGTCGCCCGACGTCAGCACCACCCGTATGTCCCAGCGTCGTTTCAATCGCTCCGCCAGTCCCCTTCCCGTCGCCCCGTCCGACAGATTGACGTCCAACAGGGCGGCGTCGATGGCGTGCAGCGCCGCGGCCGCCTCAGCCGGCGCCGCGCTGTGGAACGGCCCGACCACCCTGTGCCCGGCCTCGGTCAAAAGCTCGGTCAAGGCGGCTGCGGCGTCTGGATCGTCTTCAACGACCAGCACCGTCAGGGGGCCTGTTTCGACGGGAGCGGGGGTCTGGGCCGGCGCTGGGGCTGGTTCGGCGACCGGTTGGTCCGACGCCCGCCCCACCGTCCGACTGATGACGGCGCGCAGATCGCGCCAGACCATGGCGGCGGTACGGTCGACGGCCAGGCCGTATCGAACCGCCAGGGCGTCCAGTTCACGCCTGCGGCTCGGCGACAGATCGCCCCCTCGCTCCGCCAGGCGCCGGTCGTAGAGGCGGCAGAGTTCCTCCACGTCATGATCGACCGGCGGTTCCGCCGACCGGATGGGGTAGGGGGTTTCAGAAGCGCGATGGGGCAGGCGGTCGAACATGGCGTCCTTCTCACAGCGTCGGCGACTCCACGGCCAGCTAAACCCGGACCATGACGTTCGCCACCTCGGCTGACGCCATCGTTATCATAGTTCACGAACCCGGCGCCGGGCGGCGTTGCGATGATCGACATCGCCCCCCCAGGCGGGCTAAGGACGGCCCCTCTCATTGTCCCAGGATGGTTCCGCCTTGCGTCTGCCCCAGGCCCGTCTCGATCAGGTGCTCGACCGTTTCCACGAGGTGGAGGCCCGGATGGGCGCGGCGACCGACGGGGCCGAGATCGTCCGCCTGTCCAAGGAACACGCCGAGCTGAAGCCCGTCGCCGACGCGGTCCAGGGCCTGGCCCGGCTCCGCGCCGAAATGGCCGATCTGGAGGTGATGGCGTCCGACCCCGAAATGGCCGCCATGGCCCAGGAGGAGCTGCGCGACCTGACCGACCGCCTGCCGCAGTTGGAGCGCGACGTGGCCCTGCTGCTGGCCCCGCGCGACGCCGATGAAAACGCCTCGGCCGTGCTGGAGGTCCGCGCCGGCACCGGCGGAGACGAGGCGGCCCTGTTCGCCGGCGACCTGTTCCGCATGTATTCGCGCTATGCCTCCACCCGGGGCTGGCGGGTCGAGGTCGACAGCGTCTCCGAAGGCGACGCCGGCGGCTACAAGGAAATCGTCGCCACCGTCACCGGCGAGGGCGTGTTCGGCCGGCTGAAGTTCGAGAGCGGCGTCCACCGGGTCCAGCGCGTGCCGACCACCGAGGCCGGCGGCCGCATCCACACCTCGGCCGCCACCGTCGCCGTCCTGCCCGAGGTCGAGGACGTCGAGATCGAGATCCGCGACCAGGACATCCGCATCGACACTTTCCGCAGCTCCGGCGCGGGGGGCCAGCACGTCAACAAGACCGACTCGGCCGTGCGGATCACCCACCTGCCGACCGGCATCGTCGTCACCTCGTCCGAAAAGTCCCAGCACGTGAACCGGGACAAGGCGATGAAGAACCTGCGCGTCCGCCTGTACGACATGCAGCGCCAGGCCAAGGATCTGGCCCGCGCCGACTCGCGCAAGTCCCAGGTGGGATCGGGCGACCGGTCCGAACGGATCCGCACCTACAACTTCCCGCAAGGGCGGGTGACCGACCACCGGATCGGCCTGACCCTGCACAGCCTGCCCCAGGTGCTGGAGGGCGACATCGACCCCCTGCTGGACGCCCTGATCGCCGAGGACCAGGCCGCCCGCCTTGCGGACCTGGAGGCCGAGTTCGGCTAGGCCTGGTTTTCGCCTGGGTCCGCGTCGTCCACGCCTCCCCTGGGCGCGGGATCGGGCTCGGTTTCTTTAACGATGATCGGGTGCGACCCTGCCGGGACCTTGCCGCCCTTGCCAAATTGTCGTCGCAGCCACGTCCAGGCCGCCCCTATTCAGCCCAGCACGCCGACCGTCGGGAGCCAAAGGACGATCCCGGTGGCGGCGGTGTAGCCGGTAAAGGCGTAGACTGACTGGCGGCGTCCGCTGACGGCCTCAGGCTCCCCGATACGAGAGACATGATCGGTCCAGAGCAGATACAGCGCCTGGACCGTCCATCCCGCCATGAAGGCGACGACAGCCCAGCCGCTGAGAGCCGCCAAGGCCGCGCCAGAAAGCATGACCAGCACACCGGCCAGAACGATCACGCCATCGCCGAACTGCTCGGCGACGGGAATGGCGACCAGGTCCGACAAGGCCCTTTGCAGACGCCAGTTGAGCCAGGCCTGATACAGAAGCATCAGACCGCCCAAGACGTAGAACACCCCTATCGCGCGCGCCGCCCATTCCATGGCGAGAATAGGGCGCGCCTTTTGGGCGGTTTGTCAGTGCGGAAGAACCCGTAGTCACGCAATGACTCCACCTCTGACGTCGCCAAGACACAAACGTCGATATTCGACACTACGGGCTCGGCCCGACATCAGGCCTAACAAAAAAGGCGGCGAAATCGCCGCCTTTTCAGTTTCTTACAGGTCCAGCAGGGCCCGCTGCGGGTCTTCCAGCAGTTCCTTGATCCGGACCAGGAAGGTCACGGCCTCCTTGCCGTCGACGATGCGGTGGTCATAGCTGAGGGCCAGATACATCATCGGCCGGATCTTGACCTCGCCGTTGATGGCCATCGGACGCTGGACGATGTTGTGCATGCCCAGGATGCCGGACTGCGGCGCGTTCAGGATCGGGGTCGACATCAGCGACCCATAGGTGCCGCCGTTGGTGATGGTGAAGGTGCCGCCTTGCAGCTGATCCATGGTCAGATCGCCGTCGCGGGCCGCCTTGCCCAGGGCGCCGATGCCCTTTTCGATGCCGGCCAGGCTCAGGGTGTCGGCGTCGCGCAGCACCGGCACCACCAGGCCCTTGTCGGTGCCGACGGCGACGCCGATGTCATAGTGGTTCTTGTAGATGATGTCCGTGCCGTCGATCTCGGCGTTGACTGCGGGGATTTCCTGAAGCGCGGCGACCACCGCCTTGGTGAAGAAGGACATGAAGCCCAGCTTCACCCCGTGGCGCTTCTCGAAGACTTCCTTGTACTGGGCGCGCAGGGCCATGACGTTGGTCATGTCCACCTCGTTGAAGGTGGTCAGCTGGGCGGCCGTATTCTGGGATTCCTTCAGGCGACGGGCGATGGTCTGACGCAGGCGCGTCATCTTCACCCGCTCCTCGCGCGGGGCCAGGGCGCGGGGGGCGGAAGGTGCGGCGGCCGGCGCCGGAGCGGCCGCAGCGGCCCCGATCGCGGCGATGGCGTCGCCCTTGGTGATATTGCCCTTGGGTCCGGTGGCGGAAATCGCCTTGGGGTCCAGGTTGTTTTCAGCGACCACGCGCTGGACGGCCGGCGAAAGGGTCTCGTTCTTCACCTGGGCCGAACCGGTATTGGCCGGAGCGGCGACCGGGGCCGGGGCGGCGGCGGCGGCGGCGGGCGCAACAGCGGCCGCGCCGGAGCCCGACACCGAACCGATCTTCTGGCCCGGCGTGACGGTCGCGCCTTCGTCGGCGGCGATGGTCAGGACCCCGTCGGCGGGCGCCGACACCTCGACGGCCACCTTGTCGGTCTCGATCTCGACCAGCAGTTCATCCTTCTTGACCGCCTCGCCGCTCTTCTTGAGCCACTTGCCCATCGAGCCCTCGGCGACGCTTTCGCCCATCACCGGCACGGTGATGTCGATGCTGGAAGCGGCGGCGGCTGCAGCCGCCTTGGCCTCGCCCTTGGCGGACTTGGCGGGAGCAGCGGCCGGGGCGGCGGCCGCGCCCCCTTCGGTCACTGAACCCAGGACCGTGCCGGGAACCACGGTGTCGCCCTCGGCGGCGTTGATCGCGCCCAAGACGCCGTCGGCCGGAGCCACGACTTCCAGAGAGACCTTGTCGGTCTCCAGTTCGACGAGCAGTTCGTCCTTCTTGACCGCGTCGCCGACCTTCTTGGTCCATTTCGCGATGGTGGCTTCGGTGACGGATTCACCGAGGGCGGGGGTCAGGATGTCGGCCATGTCGGGTCCAGCTGTCTCTAGGTCTGTCTTAAACGCTTATCAGGCGAAGGCTTCGTTGGTGAAGGCCTCGAGCTCCTTCAGGTGCCGGCTCATCAGGCCGGCGGCCGTGGAGGCCGAGCCGGGCCGTCCGACATAGCGGGCGCGCTTGGCCGCGACGTCCAGCTTGTCCAGCGTCAGCTCCAGCCACGGATCGACGAAGGTCCAGCCGCCCATGTTCTTCGGCTCTTCCTGGCACCAGACCAGCTCGGCCTTCGGGAAGCGGGCCAGTTCCTTGCGCAGCGACTGGATCGGCCACGGATAGAACTGTTCCAGACGCAGAATGTAGACGTCGTCCACCGCCTGGCCTTCCTTCATCTTCTTCTCGCGCACGTCCAGCAGGTCGTAATAGACCTTGCCCGAGCACAGGATCACGCGGCGGATGTCCTTGTCCGCCTTGATCTTGATCCCGGCGACGTCCGGACGGGTCTGGGCGTCGTCGTGCAGCACGCGGTGGAAGGACGAACCCTCGGCCAGGTCGCGCAGCGGCGAGACCGCCTTCTTGTGCCGCAGCAGCGACTTGGGCGTCATCAGGATCAGCGGCTTGCGGAACGGCCGGTGCATCTGGCGACGCAGGATGTGGAAATAGTTGGCCGGGGTCGTGCAGTTGGCGACCTGGATATTGTCCTCGGCGCAGGCCTGGAGGAAGCGCTCCAGGCGGGCGGAGGAGTGTTCCGGCCCCTGGCCTTCATAGCCGTGCGGCAGCAGCATGGTCAGGCCGCTCATCCGCAGCCACTTGCGTTCCCCGGAGGTGATGAACTGGTCGATCACCACCTGGGCGCCGTTCACGAAGTCGCCGAACTGGCCTTCCCACAGCACCAGGGTGTTCGGGTCGGCCAGCGAATAGCCGTACTCGAAACCCAGCACCGCCTCTTCCGACAGGGCCGAGTCGATGACCTCGAAATTGGCCTGGCCTTCGCGCAGATTGTTCAGCGGCATGTACCGCTCTTCGGTCGTCTGGTCGATGATGCCCGAGTGGCGCTGGGAGAAGGTGCCGCGCACCGAATCCTGGCCGGACAGGCGCACGGGGAAGCCCTCGTCCACCAGTGAGGCGAAGGCCAGGCTCTCGGCCGTGGCCCAGTCCAGGCCCTCGCCGGTGGCGACCGCCTCGCGGCGAGCCTCGATGACCCGCTTCAGCGTCTTGTGCATGTCGACGCTGTTCGGAATGGTGGTCAGGCGCGCGCCCAGGTCCTGGAGCTTGGCCAGGGGCACCGCCGTATCGCCGCGCAGCTCCTCCTTGGCGGCGCCCATGCCCTTCCACTGGCCGTCCAGCCAGTCGGCCTTGTCCGCCTTGAAGGTCTTGCCCGCCTCGAACTGTTCGTCGAGAAATTTCTCGAACCGCTCGATCTCGGCGTCGACCTCGGCCTGGGAGATCACGCCCTCGGCGATCAGACGCTGCGAATAGAGTTCGCGCGTCGAGGGCTGGGCGCGGATCTTCGAATACATCAGCGGCTGGGTGAAGGTCGGGTCGTCGCCTTCGTTGTGGCCGAAGCGGCGGTAGCAGAACATGTCCACCACCGCGTCCTTGTGGAACTTCTGACGATATTCCGTCGCCACCTTGGCGGCGAAGACGACCGCTTCCGGATCGTCGCCGTTCACGTGGAAGATCGGCGCCTGGACCATCAGGGCGACGTCCGACGGATAGGGCGACGAACGCGAGTTCCGCGGGCTGGTGGTGAAGCCGATCTGGTTGTTGATGACGAAATGCAGGGTGCCGCCGGTGCGGTAACCCTTCAGCCCCATCAGGGCGAAACATTCGGCCACCACGCCCTGGCCGGCGAAGGCGGCGTCGCCGTGGATCAGCAGGGGCACGACCTTGGAGCGGTCCAAGGCCCATTCGGCCTCGGGCTTGCCGGCGTTGGCCTCACGGATGTCGAAGGCCTGTTTGGCGCGCGCCTTGCCCAGGACGACCGGGTTGACGATTTCGAGGTGCGACGGGTTGGCGGTCAGCGACAGGTGGACGTGGTTGCCGTCGAACTCGCGGTTCGAAGAGGCGCCCATGTGATATTTGACGTCGCCCGAGCCCTCGATGTCGCTGGGCACGGCCGAGCCGCCCTGGAACTCGTGGAAGATGACCTTGTAGGGCTTGCCCATGACGGCGGCCAGCACGTTCAGGCGGCCGCGGTGGGCCATGCCCAGCACCACCTCGTCGACGCCCAGATTGCCGCCGCGCTTGATCACCTGCTCCAGGGCCGGGACCATGGCCTCGCCGCCGTCCAGGCCGAACCGCTTGGTGCCGGGGAAGCGTTTGTGCAGGAAGCGCTCGAAGCCCTCCGCCTCGATCAGCTTGTTCAGGATGGCCAGCTTGCCTTCCTTGGTGAAGGCGTTCTGCTCGAACTTGTCCGGCCCCTCGAACCGCTGCTGAAGCCAGGCCTTCTCCTCCGGCTCGGCGATATGCATGTACTGGATGCCGATATTGCCGCAGTAGGTGCGCTTCAGAATGTCCAGCACCTGGCGGATGGTGCCGGTTTGCAGGCCCAGGACGCCGTCCAGGAAGATCGGCCGGTCCAGGTCGGCGCCGCTGAAGCCGTAGAATTCCGGCGTCAGCTCGGGGTTTTCGACCGGCTGTTCGATGCCCAGGGGATCCAGATTGGCCTGGAGGTGGCCGCGCACGCGATAGCTGCGGATCAGCATCAGGGCGCGGATGGAATCGTGGGCGGCGGCGCGGATCGCCTCGGGCGAGGCTTCCGTCGGCGCGGCTTTGGAGGTTGCGCGCGTCGGGGCGCCGGGCTTCTTGGGATCAGGCTGGGGCGCCGGCCAGCGGCCGTCGAACACGGCGGTCGCCTCGGTCGGCTCGGCGACGGCCTCGCGGCCCCAACCGCCAGCCTCGGCCGAGGCCTTCACGGCGGCGGCGTTGTCGCGCAACTGGTCGAAGAAGGCCTTCCATTCCGCCGAGACCGAGCCGGGATCATTGGCCCATTTCTCGTGCAGCTCCTCGATATAGGCCGCGTTGGACCCGTAGAGGAAGGAGGTCTCGGCAAAGACCTGGTTCAGCCGACCCGCATCGTCCGCCATTGTTCTCGTCTATTCCCTGGCCCCCGCGGACACATCTCCGTGAGGCGCGCGCCCGTCATATAGGCCCGCTTTCCTTATGGGTCATGACCGAAACGGGGCAATTCGGTGAGAAATTGGTCGCATGCGAAAGAAAAACGCCCCCGGCCGAAGCCGAGGGCGTCCCATCCTGCCGAGACCGGCATTTTTGATGCGTGAGGCGATGCCTACGCCGCTTACGGGTCTCAGCCCTTCAGCACTTCCACCAGGGTCTTGCCCAGACGGGCCGGCGATTGCGACATGCGGATGCCGGCGGCCTCCATCGCCGCGATCTTGGATTCCGCATCGCCCTTGCCGCCCGAGACGACGGCGCCGGCGTGGCCCATGGTGCGGCCCTTGGGCGCCGTGCGACCCGCGATGAAGCCGGCCATCGGCTTCTTGCGGCCCTTCTTGGCCTCGTCGATCAGGAACTGGGCGGCGTCTTCTTCCGCGCCGCCGCCGATTTCACCGATCATGATGATCGAGGTGGTTTCGGGATCGGCCAGGAACATCTCCAGCACGTCGATGAATTCGGTGCCCTTGACCGGGTCGCCGCCGATGCCCACGGCCGTGGTCTGACCCAGGCCCTCATTGGTGGTCTGGAACACGGCCTCATAGGTCAGGGTGCCCGAACGCGACACGATGCCGACCGAGCCCTTCTTGAAGATATTGCCCGGCATGATGCCGATCTTGCACTCGTCCGGCGTCAGGACGCCCGGGCAGTTCGGGCCCAAGAGGCGGGAGTTGGAGCCTTCCAGCCGGCGCTTGACCTTGACCATGTCCATCACCGGAATGCCCTCGGTGATGCAGGTGATGAAGGGGATTTCGGCGTCGATGGCTTCGATGATGGCGGCGGCGGCGCCTGACGGCGGGACATAGATGACCGAGGCGTCGGCGCCCGTGGCGTCCTTGGCTTCGGCGACCGAGGCGTAGATCGGCAGGGTTTCGCCGTGTGAACCGGTCCAGTTCGTGCCGCCCTTGGTCGGGTGGACGCCGGCGACCATCTGGGTGCCGTGATAGGCCAGGGCCTGTTCGGTGTGGAAGCCGCCGGTCTTGCCGGTCAGGCCCTGGACGATGATCTTGGTGTCTTTGTTGACGAGGATGGACATGGAGTCTCGCTTGTTGGGTTAGGCGGGAAGGAAGGGGTTTTCGACACGGACCGACCCATAGGTCTGACCGTGATTGAGGTCTTCGGAATAGAGCACCTTGGCGCCCAGCCGTTCGGCGGCGGCGATGATGGCGCCGTCCCAGTAGGAAATCATGTAACGCTGGGCGTTCTCGATACCGCTGCGGACCACCCTGTAGTCGATGGGCTGGAAGGGCTTCTTGGACAACCGAAACACCCACTCCTGCGCCTCCTCCGGAGTCAGAGGGCGCGCACCCTTGCGTTGGGCGGTGACATAGAATTCGGCCAGAACCTGACCCGAGGTGCCGAAGCGTCGGGTCAGAAGTTCAAGCGCACGATCGTACTTCGCCGGTTCATCGACAGAACCGAGCGCGGCGTAGATCAGGATGTTGGTGTCCAGGAAGACGTCAGCGCCAGCGATCAAAACGAGGCTCGCCGCTATATGCATCTTCTCTGGCGGGGCGCCAGTCGCCCATCCGGCCTTCGCTTTCGCGGGCCAGCTTCAGCAAGGCTTCGGTCGCCTCGTCGTGTTCCGTTTCTTCCTCGACCAGTCGAGCCAGGAAACCGCGCACCATCTCATTGACGCTGGTCCGCTTCATAGCGGCCAGAACACGCACCTTGTCGAGCAGGGCGTCATCTATGGCGAGGGTGATGTTGCGGGTCATGTTCGCGAGCGGGGCGGCTTACACGGGTTATGTGGAGCACATAGGCCGCGTGGACAGACCAGGCAAGCCCGGTCAGATATTCAGTAACAACCCGAGCCGTCGCAAGATCGCCTGCTGCCAGGGTTTCAGGGCGTAGAGGTCCGCGAACAGGGCGGCTTCCTCACCCGCTTCTCGCGCCTGAACATAGGCCGCCTGCTGGCGGCGGCGACGGCGCCCCATTTCGGCGGTGTCGCCCGCCGCGACGCGCCGGTCCCACTTGGCCCGCCAGGCGTCCAAGCCGATGGCGTCGTGATGCAGCAGCCAGGCCGTGCGCCCCGTCCCGGGATCGCGCGCCCGCGCCGCCTTCAACGGCCGGTCCCCGCGCTTGGACTCATGGATGCAGACCATGACGTCAGGCAGGCCACGCCGCACCGCGTGCTTGCCCATGTGATGCGCCAGAAGACCACGAACGAAGAAGCGCCCGCGTCCCGGATAGATCAGGTCTGCGAACTGGTCCGACAAAGGGCCGTGATAGGGTTTGCGCGCCAGCGTGGCTCCATACTCGCGCGTCAGGTCGTCGCCGGCCCGCCACACCGCCTCGAGCGAGGGGAAGATGACCGCCTCGCGTTCGGCCGCCACGGCGCCGAGCACAGCGGAGACGTCTACATCGCCCAGGATCATCTCGTCGATGTCCACGACCAGCAGCCAATCGGAGGCCAGGGTGGAATAGGCCTCGGCATAGACGACCCTCTGGCGATCCTCGACCGCCTGGGGCCGACCACCGCGCGTCGCCCAGAAGGCCGCGTCGCAGACTACAAGATCCTTGGGATCGAGCCCGACCTGGACCGGGTCAGGTGCATCCTCGCCGTCGAAATAGATTCTGATCCGCGCCGGGCGCTTAGCCCGATAATGGTCGGTGAAGGCCGCGAGATGACGCGCGGGCGCCAAAGCCATCGCGACCACTTCGAAATCCGGCAAGGCTCCCTCCGTCCATAGGCGACGACTATGGCGGGGCGTCGCAGCCCTCCGCAACGAGAAACGGCGACGCTGCAAGCAGCGCCGCCGTCAGAGCATCAAAGAGGGTCTCTTGAAGTTTAGCCGACCGCCGCGACGATCTTCTGGGCGGCGTCGTCCAGATCATCGGCGGCCTGGATGGTAAGGCCCGAATCGTTCAGGATTTTCTTGCCCAGTTCGGCGTTGGTGCCTTCCAGACGCACGACCAGCGGCACCTTCAGGCCCACTTCCTTCACGGCCGCGACCACGCCCTCGGCGATGACGTCGCACTTCATGATGCCGCCGAAGATGTTGACCAGGATACCCTGGACGTTCGGGTCGGCGGTGATGATCTTGAAGGCCGCCGCGACCTTCTCCTTGCCGGCGCCGCCGCCGACGTCGCAGAAGTTGGCCGGCTCCTTGCCGTACAGCTTGATGATGTCCATCGTCGCCATGGCCAGGCCGGCGCCGTTGACCATGCAGCCGATGTTGCCGTCCAGCGAGACATAGGCGAGGTCCCACTTGGAGGCTTCGATTTCCTTGGCGTCTTCTTCCGTCTCATCGCGCAGGGCGCGGATGTCCTCGTGGCGGAACAGGGCGTTGCCGTCGAAGCTGACCTTGGCGTCCAGGACGCGCAGATGGCCGTCCTTCATGACGATCAGCGGGTTCACCTCCAGCATGTCCATGTCCTTCTCGACGAAGGCCTTGTACAGGGCGGGGAACAGCGACTTGCCGTCTTCGGCTGCGGCGCCCGTCAGGCCGTAGGCGGCGTTGATGGCGGCGACGTCGGCGTCGGTCACGCCCGTGGCGGGGTCGATGACGATGTTCTGGATCTTCTCGGGCGTGTCGTGGGCGACGGTTTCGATGTCCATGCCGCCTTCGGTCGAGACGACGAAGGCGATGCGGCCGTAGGCGCGATCAACCAGCAGCGAGCAATACAGTTCACGATCAATGTCGGCGCCGTCTTCGATATAGAGGCGGTTGACCTGTTTGCCGGCCTCGCCCGTCTGGGCGGTGACCAGGGTGTTGCCCAGCATCTCCTTTGCGTGGGCGACGACTTCCTCGATCGAGAAGGCCAGACGCACGCCGCCCTTGGCGTCGGCCGGCAGTTCCTTGAACTTGCCCTTGCCGCGGCCCCCGGCGTGGATTTGCGACTTCACCACATAGAGCGGGCCAGGCAGTTGCTTGGCGGCGGCCTCGGCCTGATCGGCCGAGGTGATGGGCACGCCTGCGGCGACGGGGGCGCCGAAGCCCTTGAGAACCTGCTTGGCCTGATATTCGTGGATGTTCATGGAGACCGCCGCAATCTTTGCTGGGAAGAGTTTGCGGGGCTTATAGGCCCCGCGCCTTCGCAGGTGCAACCGTCTGATTATGACCCTTCAGTCCACCCAGTCCCGCTTCAGCGTCCGCGAGGCCCCAAACAGCAGAATGGCCGCCAGCACATAGAAGCTCATGCCGGTGTAGATGGCCCACCTCAGGCTCTCCTCCCCGAACCGGGGCGCCAGGAGGTCGCTCATCCAGCCGAAGTAGTAGAAGCCGACCGCGATCCCCAGCAGATTGTTGATCAGCAGAAACAGGGCCGAGGCGGTGGAGCGCATGGCCGCCGGGACCAGATGCTGGACCGCCGCCGTGATCGGCCCCAGCCAGGCCAGGTTCAACCCCGTGGGCAGAAGGAAGATCAGGAAGGCCAGGATCAGCTGCTGCGCATGGCTGCCCCCGCCCGGCAGGACGAGGCCGATCAGCCAGGGCGAGTTCATCGCCAGGATGAAACAGGGCGCCGAGATCAGAAAGGCCACGGCCGGGGTCAGGGGATAGGCGCCCTTGCCCTTCTTCGACAGCTTGTCGGCGATCATTCCGCCCAGCCAAATGCCCAGGAGGCCGCCGATCAGGGCGATGCCCGAATAGTACCAGCTGGTCTGGCGCAGGCTCAGGTCGAAACTGCGCATGAAGAACAGGGGCAACCAGCCGGCGACGCCATAGCCGCATACGGAGGACGAGGCCGCGCCCAGGGCCAGCAGCCAGAAGCTGGGCTTCTTGATCACGACCGATGCGGTGCGCCGCGCGACCATCAAGGAGGCGCCGATCACCCCAGCCAGCAGGCCGCCGAAGGCGAGCACCAGCGGATTGCCGAGCGACAGACCCAGCAGCCAGTCCAGCCCCCCGAGGACCAGAAGACCGGCGCCCAGGCCCAGCATGATCTGGGCCGCGATCTTGCCCGCCCGATCCGTCCCGACCGGCGCGGCGGCCAGAGCCGCGACCTGGGCTTCGGTCTTCACTGCATCGGTTCCGCCGCGCTTGGGATCCTTGACCGTCAGCCGCAGCAGGGGCGCGACCAGCAGACCCGACAGGCCGACGACGATGAAGGCCGTGCGCCAGCCGTAGGTCGCCGCCAGCAGTCCCCCAACCAGGGTGCCCGCGGCCATGCCCAGCGGAATCCCGAAGGCGAAGGCGGCCAGGGCCCGCGCTCTCTGATGCGGCGGGAAATAGTCGGCGATCAGCGAATAGGCCGGCGCCACCCCGCCCGCTTCACCCACGCCCACCCCCATCCGGCACAGGAACAGCTGGCCGAACGAGCCGGCCATGCCGCACAGGGCGGTGAAGCCCGACCAGACGGCGAGCGCCCCGGTCATGATCCAGACCCGGCTGAACCGGTCGGCCAGCCAGGCCAGGGGAATGGCCAGGGTCGAATAGACCGAGGCGAAGGCGATGCCGCCCAACAGACCGAACTGGCTGTCGGACATGCCGAACTCTTCCTTCAGCGGCGCCGCCAGAATGCCGATGATCTGCCGATCCAGGAAGTTCAGCATGTAGATCAGGATCAGCACCGCCAGCACATAGAAGCGGTAGCCCGGTCGATGCGGCGCGGGCGCCTCCGTCACGGTGTCGGTCGTCATCGGCGTTTCCCTCGACATGTTCTTCTTGTTGGGGCGAACCTAGCCGCAAGTCCGCCCCCTGCAAAGCAAAGGGCGGCGGCCTTTGGACCGCCGCCCTCCGTCAGGCGTCTTCGGCGATCAGAACCGGTAGGTCAGGCGAGCCGAATAGGTGGTCGGCGGGCCGTAGAAGGCGCTGATCGAGTTGTTGTAGGTCGCGCCGGGGAAGCTGTAGCCCCCGACCTTGTAGCGGACATCGGTCAGGTTGCGGCCGAACAGACCGACCTCCCACCGCCGGCTGGGCGCCGTCCACACCACGCTGGCGTCGGCCAGGACATAGCCGTCCTGGTCCAGGATGGGGTCCGGCGTGTCGAACAGGTGGTAGTCGGACCGGTACGACAGCGACGGAGTCACCCGGATCTCCCCGCCCATAATGTCGCCCCGCCAGGTCATGCCGTAATAGGCCGACCATTCCGGCGAGTTCTGCGGCTCGCGCGTGTCCGAAATATCCACCGGCGTGCCGGTGATCCGGGTGATGAACTCGTCGAACTCGTTCTTCAGATAGCCCAGCGAGAAGTTGGCGGTGATGTCGTCGGTCAGGAAGGCCGAGCCTTCCAGCTCGAAACCGTAGATGGTCGAGGCCCCGGCGTTGTCGACCACCGAGGCGATGCCGACGGCCGGGGGCGTGGCCACCTGCTGGGTCGTGATCTGCTGGTCCTTGTAGTCGGAATAGAAGATCGCCGAGGCGAAGTTCATCCGCCGGTCGAAGGCCGAACCCTTCAGGCCCAGCTCATAGGTGGTGACCGTCTCGGGCTGGTAGCCGTCGACCGTCTGCGGCACGAGGGCGGCGTCGCCCCGCATGTCCCAGCCGCCCGACTTGAAGCCCTGGCTGACCGAGGCGTAGCCGGTGATGTCTTCACTGAAGTCATACGAGATGCTGGCGCGCGGCGTGAACTTCTCGAAGGTGTCCGACGCCGAATAGTTGGTGCGGGTGGCGAAGATCGCCCGGTCAGTCCCGCCGGTATAGGGGGTGCGGGTCGCGCCCAGATAGAAGAGGCGCAGGACCGAGGCGTCCTTGTCGTCCTTGGTGTAGCGTCCGCCCAGCGAGACGTGCAGCCGGTCGGTGAGGTCATAGCTGAAGTCGCCGAACACCGAGAAGGACTTGGTGTCCACCGATCCCGCCGCCGCAATGGCCAGACCCAGATTGCCGGCGATGGTGTCGAAGGCGCCGGACGAGGTGCCGTCCAGATAGAAGACGCCGGCCACGCCCGACCAGCGGTCGCCGGTGAACAGGGCCTGGAACTCCTGGGTGAACTGGTCGTCCGAATAGATGGCCGGCACGTCCAGGGTCGGCAGGGGCGTCTGGTCGAAGTCGATGATGGTCTGGGTGTCGCCCGAGCGATAGGCGGTGATCGACTTCAGGGTCAGCATGTCGTTGACCCGGTACTCGCCGGTCAGGGACACGCCCTCGGTGACCACCTTCTGCTCGCCGGTGATCCCGGCATAGGTATCGTATTCGTTGGCCGGGGGCGTATAGCCGCCGGTGGTCGAGTTCACCTCGCGGTGGCCGTGACGCGGGCTGGAATCGTCCTCGACCCGGTCCCAGGCCAGGCGGAAGAACAGGCTGTCGTTCGGCGTCCACTCGGCGCTGGCGCGATAGGCGGTGACGTCCTTGTCATACTGATCCTGGCCGGTGTTCAGGTTCTGGCCGTAGCCGTCGTGCTGATAGGTGGCGACCGCGCCCCCGATCGCGAAGGTGTCGCCGACGGGGACCGAGCCGGACAGCAGGAAGTTGTGCTCATTGTACGAGCCCACCTCGGCCCGCGCCGTCAGGCTGGGATCGACGCCCAGGCGCTTGGTCACATATTTGATCGCCCCGCCGATGGTGTTGCGGCCGTAGAGGGTGCCCTGCGGCCCGCGCAGCACCTCGATGCGCTGGATGTCGAAGATGTCCAGCACGGCGCCCTGCGGACGGGCGACATAGACGTCGTCGATATAGAGGCCGACGCCGGGCTCGAAGCCCCACAGCGGGTCCTGTTGGCCCACGCCGCGGATGAAGCTGATCAGGGTCGAGTTGGAGCCGCGCGCGACCTGAACAGTGGCGTTCGGCGTCTGCTGCTGCAGGGCGGTGATATTGGTCGCGCCCGTCTGTTCCAGCCGCTCGGCGCTCAGCGCCGAGACGGCCACCGGCACGTCCTTCAGCTGTTCGTCGCGCCGACGGGCGGTGACGACGATGTCGTCCACCATATTGGCTTGTCCGGCGTTGGCCGCCTGGGCCGCCGCCTCGGCGTCCTGGGCCGTGGAAGCCCCCGCCAGCACGCCCCACGCCGCGCCGGCCAGCAGCGCGCACTTCACATGACGATTCATGATCCTTAACCCCTTTGTCGTTTCCAGCCTGGTTGACGCTTTTATTCAGCGTTCAATGATTTTCTTGAACCTGACCCGGTTTCGACCGTCTGTCAAACCCCGGAGCTGCCGCAACGTCGTCATCCGCCCACACGGAACGTGCAGCGTGGCGCCGTTGCACCGGCGCCGGCCCTGGCCTAGCGTCGCCGCCATGAGCCAGATCCCCGCCGCGCCCCGTCCCGTCGCCGCCGCCCGGCGCAAGACGGCCGCGCCGGATGCGACGCCTGCGCGGCGCGGCCGTCCGCCCAAGGCCCAGGCCAAGGCGGCGGGTGAAACCCGCGAGCTGATCCTGGATGCGGCCGAGGATCTGTTTTCCAAACACGGCTTCTACGGCGTCACCATCCGCGAGGTGGCGCGTGAGGCCGGCGTCGACACCGCCCTGGTCCACTATTATTTCGGGGCCAAGCGAGACCTGTTCGACGCGGTCTTTCTGCGTCGCGCCGAGGTCTGGAACAATGAACGGGTCGCCGCCATCAACCGTTACGCCGCCCAGGCTGAGGAGACCGGGCGGCCCATGACGCTGGAGGGGCTGCTGGAAGCCTTTCTGCGACCGCCGTTCGAATGGTCGCTCAAGGGCGGGCCGGGCTGGAAACACTATTCCGCCCTGGTGGCCCAGACCAACGCCAACCCGACCTTCGGCGGCGAAACCATGGCCCGGTATTTCGACCCGGCCATCCGGCGGCTGATCGAACTGATCGCCCAGGTCCTGCCCGAGGCCAGCGAGGTCGATCTCTACTGGGGCTATCACAATCTGTCGGGCGCCCTGACCCTGACCCTGGGCGAGACCGGACGTCTGGACCGACTGTCGGGCGGTCGCGCCCGATCCGGGGATCTTCAGACGGCCGGCGACTATATGGTCCGGTTCGCGGCGGCCGGCTTTCGCGCCGTGGCGGGACTGTCGCCTTCTAGCTGAAGAAGACCGCCCACATCAGCCGGCCGGGCAGGAAGGTCAGAAGGCCCGCCACGATCAGTCCTCCGACGAACATCGACGTCATGGCCCGCCGATGGGCCTGCACCCTATGGCGACGGGCGGCGTAGACCGCCATGGGCAGGCCGACCACCGTCCAACCGCTGAGCAGATGGATCAAGGACAGGCCCGCAGGTCCGCCGGGATTGATGGCGTGAATGAAGAAGGAGCTGATCGCCGTCGTTCCCATCGCCGCCACCCAGGCCCAGCCCAGCGTCCGGTGCAGCCGCGTGCCCTTCACCCCGATCAGCAGCACGATCCCGATCGCCAGGGCCGTCAGGGCGGCCGCCACATGAACTTGGATCGCCGTCGGCGCGGCGGCCAAGAGGTCCAGCTTCGGCGCGTGCGGACGGAAACCCAGCCGTGCGATGTGACCATTGTCTCGGGTCAGATAGATGAGGATCGGAACGCCCAGCAGGAAGAGACCGGCGGCGGACGGCAGATGACGGGCGAGACGGGGGGACATGGCGGGAAAACTCCGGATGAAGGCGGCCCACCTGCCCTGGGTCCGGTCCTTCCGCATCCGCCCCTGCGTGAACGCCCACCTCGGTTTCGCGAACGCCCACCCCCTTCCGCCCTGGAGGAAATCATGGTTTCAGATCGGACTGCGAACGTAGAAGGCCCTCATGACGTCACCCGCCGACGACCGCCGTCGAACCTTTCTGAGGGGCCTGGTCGTGGCGGTCCTGGTCGGAGTCTTTCTGGCCTCGACCGGCGCCTTCGGCAGCGCCGGCGCGCCCTATCTGGAACGGCTGGCCTATTGGGTTCTGATGATGATCCTGGGCGGCCTTTGGGGCCATCTGTGCAGCGGCTTGGTCACCCGCTTCATCGACGTGGACGACCGGCCCTGGTTGACGATCGGCCTGATGACGGCGGTGATCACCGGCCCGTTGAGCCTGATCATCTGGGCCGCGACGGGTCTCTTCTTCGCCCAGCGCCTTTATCCCCTGTCCGCCCTGCCCCAGCTGTTCGGCCCGGTCCTGATCGTCACCCTGGCGGTGACGACGGTCAACGTCTTCCTGGGACGCGCCCAGCCGGTCCAGACCCACGCCGCGCCGCCCAGCCAGCCGACGCGTCCGGCGCGCTTTCTGGATCGCCTGCCCCCCAGGCTGAAGGGCGCGACCCTCTACGCCGTTCAGGCCGAGGACCACTATCTGCGCCTTCACACCGATCGCGGCTCGGACCTGATCCTGATGCGCCTGTCCGACGCGGTCGAAGAGTTGGAGGGACTGGAAGGCGCCCGCACCCACCGCAGCTGGTGGGTGGCCCGTTCGGCCGTGCGCGGCGTCGAGCGCGGCGACGGCCGCGCCACCCTGACCTTGGAGGGCGGGCTGAACGTCCCGGTCAGCCGCCGCTACGCCCGCACCCTGCGCGAAGCCGACTGGTGGTGAAGCGTCGGGCCGCCTCAAGTGGCGGGGTACTCTGCCATGGCCAACTGATCGACCAAAGCATCCACGGACATCTCGGCTTCCGAGATCGAGGCGGCGAGACGATCGTCGGAAAACTCGTCGTATTCAACGGCGACGACTTCGCTTTCGTAAAGACCGATGTAGGCAAGGGGAATCTTCAGCCCCGCCTCCACGAGATTCATGTGCGCCAAACGGCCGTCCGGTCCATAACCATAGTCACCACGCGCCGTCAGAATGATCAGACGCTTGCCTGTCGGCAGCATAGGCCAATAGGGAACGTCTGATCGCGCGCGATCGAAACCGAAGGTCACCCCGACACGCACCACATTGTCGATCCAAGCCTTTAGCGGTGCGGGCAATCCGAAATTGTACATGGGCGCGCCGATGACGACGAGATCCGCCTTCATCAAGGCGTCAGTCAAGGCGTCGCTCTCCGCCAATACGACCTTCTGAGCTTCCGTGCGCAGTTCAGGCGGACAGAAGGCGGCGGCGATCCAGGCCTGGCTCACCGGCGTCGGCGGCGTCCGTCCCACGTCAAGATAATCGACGATGTCCTGCGGCCTCATCTCCCTCCAACGATGGATGAAACGTCGACTGAGGCGGCGGGTATGCGATCCATGCTTGTCGCGCCCGGACTCTCCCTGCCGTGCGCTGGAGTCGATGTGAAGCAGGCGAATTGGGTCTAGGATGGAGGGGCTCATGACAAGCTGAACTCACGTGATATGGAAGACATGCGAGCTTATTTTTCTGTAGGTACGGTTGACGAACGCAAAATTTTCGATGGATGGGTGAAATGGATTCATCCGTAGTGACACAGCGAAGACTGCCGCCCCTGGGGGCTTTGCGCGCGTTCGAGGCGGCCGCCCGACGTCTGAGCTTCCGGCGCGCGGCCGAAGAGCTTTGCGTGACGCCGACCGCTGTCAGCCATCAGGTCCGCCTTTTGGAAGAGTGGCTGGGACAGCCGCTCTTCCTTCGCCTAGTCCGCCGGGTGGTCTTGACGAAGGCCGGCGAAACGCTTCTTCCAACCCTCCAGGGCGGCTTCGACGCCTTCGAACGAACGCTTGCGGACATCCGGCAGCACGACCGGCGAAAGGCGGTGACCTTGACCGCGCCCGTCCTCTTCACCGCGCGGCGGCTGATCCCGGCCCTCGCAGATTTCCAGGCCGGCGATTTGGATTTGCGGCTCCACGCGAGCGACGCCGTGGTCGATCTCAACGGAGGCGGAGCCGATCTGGCGGTGCGCTATGGAGCCGGCCCCTTTTCCGGCTTGGTGTCAGAACCGCTCGTCTCGGAACGTTTCGGCGTGGTCAGCAGCCCTCGTCTCCGCCTGACCCGCGTCGACGACCTGTTTAGCGTCCCCTTGCTTCATATCGACTGGAGACGCGCCGGGGACGACCCCGATTGGAAGCGATGGGCGACGGAGGCTGGGCTAAGCGGATTGGCCGTGGAAAAGGGCGCTCGCTTCTCTGACGACACCCATGCGTTGGCCGCCGCGACAGCGGGCCGGGGCGCCGCAATCGCGGCCCTTGAGCTGGCGCGACCCGAGTTGGAAGCGGGGCTTCTGGTCAATCCCTTCGGTCCGATTCTCCAGGGGCAACCATACCATTTGGCCGCGACCCCTGAAGCTTGGGAGGACGAAAGGGTTCAGACGGTGGCGTCTTGGCTCAGACAGGCGATCATCGGGGCAGCGGCCGACTGAAGATAGGCGCCTAGCTGTGACTCAGCCGGCCTCGTCTCTGGTTGCCAACGCCGCCACCGAGGCGGCGCAGCCGGTCAGGGTGTCGTCGCCGATCTCGACCTTGGCCGTCAGGGGATAGGTGCGATCGCTCATGCCGTCCGAACATTCGGTGGCGATCAGGACGACGTTTAGCGCTTCGTTCAGATCGGTAGAGGTGGCGTAGGTGGCGACCGTGCCCTGCACCGTGGCGCCCCGGTTCGGCGCATGCTGCGCCGGCTGATCCACACGGGTGTAGGTCAGGCCGTCCGGCGTGATTTCGACGCTCCAGAAGGGTTCGGTTCCGAGAGCGCGCACCGGCTTGCCCAGATCGACGCCCGCCAGCACGGGGGCGGGCTCAGGCGGCGGCGCGGCCTCCGGCGTCTGATCCTTGCGGTCATAACAGCCGCCGACCAAGGTCAGGCTCAGGGTCAGGGCGGCCGCCGTCAGGGCGGGGGCGATCGGACGCATGCACAGCCTCTTTTGATTCGCCCCGCAAGTGTGGGCGACATCCCCTTCGGTCAAGGGCGGCGGCTGAGTTATGGTGCGGGAATGTCGATTCGCCTGACCGCATACGAGTTCTTCGCCGGCGGCGGTTTGGCCGGCCTCGGCTTGGACGTGGCCAATCCCGGCGGCGTCTCGGGAATAGACATCGTCTTCGCCAATGACATGGACCGGGCCAAGGCGGCCGCCTTCACGGCCAATCATCCGCAGATCCCGTTTCATCTGGGCGACGTCTGGGACCTGACGACGGCGGACCTGCCCGGCGCGCCGGACCTGGCCTGGGCTTCGTCCCCCTGCCAGGACGTCAGCCTGGCGGGTGGGCGCGGCGGGCTGACAGCGGGGCGGTCCGGCGCCTTCTGGGGTTTCTGGCGTCTGATCGAGGGCTTGTCGCGCGAGGGACGAGCGCCCGGGATCATCGTTCTGGAGAATGTGATCGGTCTGTTGACCTCGGGCGCAGCGCAGGGAGAGGACTTCGCCGCCGTCTGCACGGCCATGGCGGCCGGCGGCTGGCGGATCGGGGCCTTGGAAATGGACGCCGCCTACTGGCTGCCCCAGTCGCGCCCGCGCCTTTTCGTCGTCGCCATGGCCGAAGAGATTGCTGCTGCGGCGCCGCAGACGCGCGCGCCGAACGGCCCTTTCCACTCATCCCGGCTGATCGCGGCCCAGGCCCGTCTGCCGCAGGCGGCGCGTGACGCCTGGACCTGGTGGAGCCTGCCGGTTCCGTCGCGCCGCAATCTTGACCTCGACGCCCTTCTGGAACCGGACGAGACCGCCGTCTGGCTGGACGACGGCGAGGCGATCCTGGCCCTGGCCGCTCCGCTGCACCGCGCCCGTCTGGAGGCGGCGATCGCCTCGGGCCGGCGCACGGTCGGCGCCGCCTATCGCCGGGTTCGCCGAGAAAACGGCCGCAAGGTCCAACGGCTCGAAATCCGGTTCGACGGCCTGGCGGGCTGCCTCAGAACGCCGGCCGGCGGTTCGTCGCGCCAATATGTCGTCGTCTGCGACGGGGGACGCGCCCGGGTGCGGCGGCTGACCGGCCGCGAAGCGGCGCGCCTGATGGGCGTGTCGGACGACTATCTGTTGCCGCCCAGCCAGAGCGCGGCCCTGAAGCTGATGGGCGACGCCGTCGCCGTGCCGGTGGTGCGCGCCCTGGCGGAAGGCCTGCTCAAACCGGCGCTTTCAGCGCGCCGAGCGGCGGCCTGAGGCGTCAGGCCGCCCAAGACCTCAGCGCTGGACCCACTGGCCCTGGGCGTTTCGATACCATTGGCCGGCCGGAATCCGGGGCAGAAGCTGGCTCTGGAACATCCGGGCCCCGGCCACGTCGGGGGTGGCGCCCGCCTCGGCGGCGCTGCGGGCGTAGGCGGCGCGGCGGCCGGCGTTGGTCGCTTCGACGGCCGCGCGCAGATCGGCGTCGGCGCTTGAGGTGCGGAAGCCCAGATAGCCGTCCGCCTGTTCGCCCACGACCCCGGCGGCCTTGGCCTGATCGATCATGGCCTTTTGGGCGCTGGTCTGAGCCAGGGCGGCGCCGGCCATGGAGACGGCGGCGGCGACGGCGCCGACGGCGATAAATCTGCGAAAGCTCATGTCAGCCTGTCCTTTCAGGAAAAAGCGAGGCGATCAGAAGAGGTTGGGGTTCTGTTGCAGCAGCTGCTGCAACTCTTGATCCAGCCGGACACGCACGTCTGCGTCCAATTTGGCGTAGATCTGGATGGGCGCAACCTCCAGACGGACCGTCGGGGCGCAGGCCGCGAGGGCGGCGGCTCCGAGGCCCAGTCCGGCCAACTGGCGCTTGGTGATCATGGCTTAGACTCCGGCTCGATCAGGTTTGATGATGCAATAGCACGGCTGCGCGTGAACGGTCTCTGAATGGCCGGGCTCACGGCGCCGTCTCCTCCTGCTGCCCTTGGCGGGCGCGATTCACCGCCAGCAGATCCGAGAACAGCTGATTGGCGTTCAGGGTCGTGTCCAGCGTCAGGTCGATCTGGGTGCCGGACGGCAGGGGCAGTTCCCGCTTGAGAAATTCACGACTGATCAACTCCGCCAGGGTCAGACGCAGTTCCTGACGCTGGGGCGGCGCGTGCCGGCCGCGAATACGGAACAGGACCGACAGCCGCCCGCCGTCCAGACTGTTCACATCGGCGCTAAGCACGTCGAAGGCCAGGTTCTCCATCGCCTGATAGGCCAGATCCTCGACCATGTTCGGCGGCACCTCCGCCCCGCCTCCGCCGGCGTCCACATCGGTCAGAACCTCGCGCTTGATCGACAGCCGCCCGGGCTGAACCGCCGCCAGGCTCCCGTTGCGGATCGTCAGTCCTGTCTTGGGGTCCATGGTGAAGGGCAGACGGCCCGAAACCACCGCGTCCAGCACCACCTTGTCGTCGAAACCGGTGTCGGCCACCACATCGCCCAGTTGGACCCGGTCCAGCACCACCACCCCGTCATAGGGCTGGGCGGCGTCCAGCGGCACGACGAACGGCTCCACCGAGACGACGCCGCCGCCGGCTTGAACCGAGCCTGCGGAGATCTTGATCCCGGCTGCGTCGACGGCGAAGGTCAGGTCCAGATCCGTCGCCTCCGTCCCCACGGCCAGACTGTCCACCGTCAGCTTCTGATCCGGCGCGGTGATCAGCGGCGTCAGGCTGGTGAAGACGATGTCGCCCTTGACGCCCTTGACCGCCCCGGCCGGGCTGACGAAGTCCAGCCCCGGCACGCTCAGACGCCCGCTCGACGTGGGTTCGGCGGTCTTGGTCCAGTCGAACCGGCCCTCGAAGGCGACCGAACCGGTCACGGGCGACTGCACCAGGTCTGCAACCAGGGGCGTCAGCATGGCTGGTTGCAGGCCGCCCTCGACGAAGGTCACCTGGGGAACCGAAATCTGGAGGCCGCCGGCGCCGCTGCGGCCGTCGTGGGTCAAGGTCAACCGCCCCAAGGCGGCCCCTGCCGCCTTGCCGGTCCCTTCCAGGTCGAAACCGCCGCGCCACACCTCGTCCGCCAGCCGCACCTGTCCGACGGCGGCGAGCGGTTCGAACCGCTTCGGGGTCAGGGCGTCCACCGCCCGCGCCTGGGTCACCGTCGCCGTCAGCCCCACGCCGGAGGATGCGCCGTCCACCGTCACCCGACCGGCGGCCCCTTCGAACCGCATGCCCAGGAAGGGCGCCTGGGCCGAAAGGCGATCAAAGCCGCCGACGACGCGCCAGACCCCCTCCTTGGCGCTGAGCAAGGGCGCGTCCGTGGGACAGAGGGCGCCGGCGACTTCATGGACGTCGTTCTCGTCCAGCTCCAGCCGTTCGACCGTCAGATCCACACATTCGGGGGTGGTGTAGGTGATCCGTCCGTCCGCAAGGGCCAGAAGCCCCCGCGTTCGGGCGTCGATCCCGCGCGCCACGTCGAAATCCAGTCGCGCACGGCCGTCCAGTTGAGCCTCGAAGCCGGCGTCGGTCAGCCGCCACTGCGGTACGTCCACCGCCATTTCCGGCAGTCCCCGTCCCCGCGTCGCCGTCAACCTCAGCGCGCCGCCGCCCAGCCGTCCCGGCTCGGCGGCGTAGGCGGTCTGGCCCGCCGGCTGCGACAGGGTCAACACGCCGCCGTTGGCGGGCTTGGCCGTGACCGGTCGCAGGACGCTGGCCTCCGTCCCGGCCGACCCTGTGACCAGGCGAACCGCCGGGGCGTTCAGGGCGAAACCGCCCAACGCCCGCTTCATCTCGGCCAGTTCGGCGATGTCGTCGGGCCCGACCGGCCCGAACAGGGGCCAGGCGCCGTCCGCCGACCGGATTGCGCCCTGGGCGACGATGCGGACCGCCTCGTCCTTGACGACGTCCAGGCTCAGATCGGCGGTCCCACGCCTTAACGTCAGGTCGCCCCAGCCGATACGGTCGAAGCCGGCCTTGACCGGCCCGGTCGCCTCGAAAGCCGCGTCGCGCCCGCCCAACGTCAAGGCTCCGGAACGGATCGAAAGACCGCGCGCCTCGACCCCGCCCGCCGCGCCGGCCTCGGCGGTCAGGACCAGCGGCGTCTCCAGCCCCCAGCCCAGGGCGTCTGCGCGCTTGACCTCAAGGCGTCCGCCCTCCGCCCGGACCCGCGCCTGCGTCGCCTTCAGCCCCGGGCCGTCCACGGCCGCCGCCGCCAAGGCCAGGCCGGTCTCGCCGTCCAGCTGGAAGTCTTCGATCCATCCGGCGGTTCGACCGTCGAACCGGGCCTGGATCTCTGCATCACGCGCCTGGGTCGCCCCCAGGCCGAGAACCTCGCCCGTCAAACGCGCATGGAGGCGCGCGCGGCCATCGCCGCGTCGCGTCTTCAAATCCGGATAAGGCAGGTCTCCGTCCAGGCTCAGCAGGGCCCGACGCCCGCTCAGGCCGGCGCCGACGAAACGCTCGGCCTCACCACGCAATTTCAATTTCACCCGGTCGCCGGTCGTCGTCAGATCGATCGCAGCGGCGAACCCCTGGGCCTGAACCTCGCCGCTTTGAAGCACGGTCGCCGGAACCGCCGCCTTCAGCCGCATCAGCTTGCCGTCGTCCACCCGCGCATCGCCCAGAATCCGCACGGCGCCGTAGTCCGTCTCCAACAGCGCCCGGCCGTCTTCGACGATGACCAGGGGCGCGCGCGCATCCGGACGCGGCGGGCCGCCCGTGAAGGATTTGATCACCGGGTCCAGCGATCCGAACGCCAGCTTCCCGTCCTTCCAACTGGCGCGCATCACCGGCCTGACCAGTCGAACGCGGCTGGGCGTCACTCCCAGCCCCGTCTTCGACCAGGGCCAGGCCACGGCGTAGTCCACCTCGACCCGCTCGACCGTCACGTCCGGATTTTTGGGATCGCCGATGCGGATACGCCCGACGAAGCCGTCCAGCTCGATCCGCTCGACCTCGACCTCCGCCTGGACCCCGCGCCGGTCCAGCCAACCCACCAGGACCTCGCGCGCCGCCGCTCGACGATTCAGATAAAGCGCCGCCAGCAGGAGGGCGACGACCAGCACCCCAACGCCGGCGACGCGGCCGAGCCGACGCAGCGGATCGTTCCGCCGGGACGGCGGACGCGACCGGTCGGATGGCGTCGTCGTATCGGTCAAACGTCCAGACCGGAAAGCGAAAGAACCATTTTCCAGACCGCCATCGCTGCCCCCGATGAAGATTTACGCCCCAAGCGTCGCCTTGAAGACGCGCGTCCGCAACGTCCGTTCTCATCTTCCGTTGCAGCCAAGCGGGGCGATAAGAGGGCGACCTATGGAACGGGGGCAGGACGACTACGCACCCTTACGGGCTTGAGCCGTCTCTTAACGCCTTGTAAGCAACCGCCTTCCCAAAGTGGAACAGGCGAGGTATAGGCCTAGCCTTCGCATTTTCAGGAATGCGGCGCAGTTTGGTGACTATGGTTTGACGCCTCTGGCGTTGCAGCACGACGAGACCGATGGCTCAGTTCGACCCTCGCCGACAGCCGATGCGCCTCGCCCCGCACGCTCTGACCGCCGCCGCCGCGGTCTCGGTGGCGCTTCTGGCCGGCAGAGTCTATCAACCCGCCAGGGCTGAAGAAGTTCCCGTCCCCTCCTCGGCCCAGATGGCCGCCATGGAGGTTCAGGCCTTCGCCGCCGCCAATGCTCCGGCCGGCATGACCGCCCCGGAGGCCGTTCCCGTCCAGATCCGTCGCGGCGAAACCTTTGAAGAGGCCGTGCGCCGCACCGGCGTCGCCCCGGAAGAGGCCAGCGCCGTCGCCGCCACCGTCGCCAACGCCTTCGACCTGTCCGACCTGCGCGCCGGCCTTCGTTTCGAGACCGCCATCGCCAAGCCGCGCGACGGCCGAGGCGACGCCCGCCTGATCGGCCTGACCATGCGAACCGGCCCGGCCAGCCAGCTGACGGTGTCGCGCAGCTTCGACGGCGCCCTGCGCCTGCGCTCACTCGAGGAAAAAGTCACCCACGAGACCGTGGTGCTGAAGGGGGACGTCGAACGCTCCCTGTCCGCCAGCGCCCGCGAACTCGGCGCCACCGCCTCCATCGTCCGCGCCGCCAGCCGTCTGTTCGCCACCAAGTTCGACATGCAGCGCGACATCCGCGCCTCTGACGAGTTCACCATGGTCTTCGACCGGGATGTGACCGAGGCCGGCCGCACCGTCGCCGTGGGCGATCTGGTCTATGCAGAACTGCGCGGCGTGACCTTCTATCGCTTCAAGCCGGCCGGCGCCAAAGAGGCGCAGTTCTTCGACGCCTCGGGCAAGAACCTGCGGTCGGCCATGATGCGCACCCCGCTGCAGAACTTCCGGCGCGTGTCGTCGGGCTTCGGCTTCCGGACCCATCCGATTTCCGGCTATCGCAAGATGCACCAGGGCATCGACTTCGCCGCCGGCACCGGGACGCCGGTCGTCGCCCCCGCCGACGGCGTGGTGGTCGAGGCGCGCCGCTGGGGCGGCTACGGCAACTGGCTGCGCATTCGCCATAACAACGGTCTGGAAAGCGGCTACGGCCACCTGTCCCGCTACGGCGCCGGCATCCGCGCCGGCCAGCGGGTCAGCCAGGGCCAGATCGTCGCCTATGTCGGCTCGACCGGCGCCTCCACCGGTCCGCACCTTCACTATGAAATTTGGCGCAACGGACAACGGATCAATCCGGCCGGCGTCAAAACCCAGGAGGGCACCGAACTGTCCGGCGCCGACCTGGCCGCCTTCCGCGCCGAAAAAGCTCGGATCGACCGCATCATCGCCTCCGGCGGCCAAAAACGCCCCGCCCTCCAGCAAGCCTCCGCCAACGGTCTGCGCGCCGCCCAAGGCTGAGTCTCAGCTGAAATCTAGACGTCGCTGGGCGCTTGGCGCTGCCCCGAGCCTCTCAGAATCCTACTGCATCGCCATGCCGAGGCGGGGCATACGGCCTGCGTCGTCTACCACGCGGCTTGGCTGTTAGATGAATTCCGTCTCGACCGTTGCGCGTCTGGCGCCGTCAGGCTCCAAGAAGGCGATCAACCGCAGAGCGCCAAACAAAAGGAAAATGGCGCACCCGAAGAGATTCGAACTCCTGACCCCCAGATTCGTAGTCTGGTGCTCTATCCAGCTGAGCTACGGGTGCGTCTGCCTTGCGGCGAGGGCGGGTCTTTAGCCGCTGAACGGGGTGGACGCAAGCGGGGGAATGCAGTTTCTGTAGCGGGGTTGATCGGCGTGGTCCCCTGCGGGCCTCGTCGCCCGGACCTCTCCCCCTGTCGGACCGCCTGAATGTTGTTTTTGCGTCGTCGTCTCGTGTCCCTGTTGGTCGCGGCGGTTTCCGTCCCGACGCTTCTGGCCGGATGCCAGACCCCGGCCGCGGCGCCTTCGCTGGAGGCGCGGTCGGACCCGGCCGGGGCCCCATCGATCGCCCGGGGGCCGTTCGTCGCCGCCGCCAATCCGCTGGCGGTCGAGGCCGGGATGAAGGTGCTGCGCCGGGGCGGCTCGGCCGTGGATGCGGCGGTCGCCGTCCAGGCGGTGCTGGGGCTGGTGGAACCCCAATCGTCGGGCCTGGGGGGCGGGGCCTTTCTGATGAGCTATGAGGCCAAGACCGGCCGGATCACCGCCTATGACGGGCGCGAGACGGCCCCCGCCTCGGCCACGCCCGAACTGTTCTATGAGGACGGCGAGCCCCTGCCCTTCATCGACGCCATACTGTCGGGCCGATCGGCCGGAGCGCCGGGGGCGGTGGCCATGCTGGCCATGGCCCATCAGGATCAGGGACGGCTGGCCTGGCGCGATCTGTTCGATGACGCCGAACGGCTGGCGCGCGACGGTTTTGTGGTCAGTCCGCGCCTGGCGGGCATGATCAATGGGTCATCGCCCCAGGCCAAGACCCGTTGGGCGACCGCCCTGTTCACCGGCCCAGACGGCCGCCGCTACCGGACCGGGGACGTGATGCGCAATCCGGCCTACGCCCGGACGGTTCAGGCTCTGGCGACCGAGGGGCCCGGCGTCTTCTACGGAGGGCGCATCGGCCGGGAGATCGCCCGCACCGTCGCCGAGGGTCCGCGGCCGGGCGGCCTGACCGAGGCGGACATCGCCGCCTACCGTCCGCTGCGCCGGGACGCCCTGTGTCGGCCCTATCGAATCTATGTGATCTGCGTTCCGCCCCCGCCGTCCAGCGGGGTGGCCCTGTTGCAGTTTCTGGCCATGGCGGAACACACGCCCGACATCCAGAAGGGCGCCGACAGCCCCGAATCCTGGGTGGCCTTCGGGCGTCTGCAACGACTGATGTATGCGGACCGCGACCGCTATGTGGGCGACGCCGATTTCGTCGGGGTGCCGGTCGCCGGGCTGCTGGACCCGGCCTATGTGGCCCAGCGCGCGGCCCTGGTCCCGGAAATCGACGGGCCGGTTCCGGCGGGCGCGCCGCCCGGCTCTGCACCGCGCAGCGCGGACGCCACGGCCGAGCCAGGCGGAACCTCGCACATGGTCATCGTCGATGCGGACGGGAATGCGGTCAGCATGACCACTACGGTCGAAAGCATCTTCGGCGACGGGCGGGTGGTCGAGGGCTTCTTCCTGAACAATCAGCTGACCGACTTTTCCTTCACCCCGTCCGAAGACGGCCATCCGGCGGCCAACGCCGTAGCGGCGGGCAAGCGGCCGCGCTCGTCCATGACCCCCGTTCTGATCCTGGATCGACAGGGGCGTCTGGTCGGGGCGATCGGGTCGCCCGGCGGGTCCAGCATCCTGGCCTATGTGGCCAAGGCCCTAGTCGGGATGATCGACTGGAACCTGCCGGTGCAGGAGGCGATCGCCCTGCCGAACCTGGTGGTGCGGGGCGGTTCGGTCGGCGCCGATACGGCGCAGATCGCGCCGGACATCGCCCAAGCCCTGGGTGCAGCCGGCATGGGGTTGAGGCCCAACGCCACGGAGACATCGGGCCTGCATGGGGCGATGTGGCGCGACGGCCGCTGGGACGGCGGGGCCGATCCTCGGCGGGAGGGGGTCGCGGTGTCGGAAGCGCCTTGAGGCCCGGAGCCGGACGCGGTCAGCGGCGGGGCTTGATCGAGAGCTGGAAGGCGATCAGCCCCTCATCCACGTCGGTGTCCAGCCCGTTCATGCCGCGCAGCCCCTTGCCGGCGTCGATTTCGCGATAGACCAGCCCGACCGAGGTCTGGATGGCGCCACGGCGATAGGCCACGCCTACGGAAGCGTCGCCCAGGAAGGCCCCGCGGTCCTGGGTATAGCCGGACCGGGCGTAGTCGCCGTCGCGGGTGCGGGCGAAATTATAGCCGACGGCGCGGCCCGAGCCGGCGGCATAGAGGTACCAGCGCGGACGCTGGCCGAACCGGGCGTCGCCGTCGGGCGCCAGGCGGTCCAGCCCCTCGCCGATCTTCAAAGTGGCGCCGGCTTCGGCCGATCCGCCCTCGCTGCCCAGGCCGACACCGGCATGGGGCGTCAGACTGACCTCCAGGCCAGAGGCCGTGCGGCCGACCGCGCTGCGGAAGCCGCGCACATAGCGCAGATCATAGGCTTCGGGCTCCAGAACGGCCCGGTCCTGGAGGGTGACCGGCAGAGGGGAGCCGTCGGCGCGTGTCAGGCGGCCCGCGGTCTCTAGGCTGAGCCGATCGGTGAAGCCTTGGCGGTCGATCCAGATGTCGCGGCGGGTGCTGGCGGCGATCCCTTGAGCCTCGCCCGAGATCGCCAGGGGCGTCTTCATCTCGATCTCAGGGCCGAAGGGCGCGTCGGGAGAGACCCGAAAACTCTGCTGTTCGTTCAACCGAGCCGTGACGTTCGATCCGGTTTCGGGTGCGGCGTCAAAGGCGTCGGGGACCCAGGCCTGGGCGCGAGCATCGACCGCGCCGGCGGACGCCAGCACGCTTGCCACTCCAAACAACCAGGCCGCTACACGCATTCGGTCTCCCCACCGTCCGCTGTTCTCCAGCTTGCACCATGCAGGGCGGGAGTCCAACAGACATTTTCACGACATTCTTTGGTCGTTTTTCAACGCCGCGCCTTGTGGCGGGTTCCGAACACGAAAAAAGGGCTCCGTGACCACGGAGCCCTTTCACGCCAGTTGCTGCGGCGCAGGAGGCCTATTGGCAGGCCAGACACTCGTCGTAGTCGGTCTTGGGCATGGAGAAGAGGTCTGGCTGGTTCGGGTCGATCTCGGCCTCGGCCTTGTCCTCGGCGCCGGCGAAGGCGGCGCGCTGAACCGACTTGGAGCGCAGATAGTACAGGGACTTCACGCCGCGTTCCCAGGCGGACCAGTGCAGCATGTGCAGGTCCCACTTGTTGACGTCGCCGGGGATGAAGAGGTTCAGCGACTGGGCCTGGCAGATTTCCGGGGCGCGGTCGGCGGCCAGTTCCACCACCCAGCGCTGGTCCAGTTCGAAGGCGGTCTTGAAGATCCCCTTCTCGTCCTCGCTGAGGGCGTCCAGATGCTGGACCGAGCCCTCGTGCTGGAGGATGGAGCTCCAGACCGCCTCGGTGTTGATCCCCTTCTCGTCCAGCAGACGCTCCAGATAGGGGTTCTTGACGGCGAAGGAGCCGGACAGGGTCTTGTGGGTGTAGATGTTGGCCGGGATCGGCTCGATGCCGGCCGACGTCCCGCCGCAGATGATCGAGATCGAGGCGGTCGGGGCGATGGCCAGCTTGTGGCTGAACCGCTCCATCACGCCGCGCTCCTCGGCGTCCAGGCAGGGGCCCTTCTCCTCGGCCAGGATGCGGCTGGCCTTGTCGGCCTCGCGACGCAGGTGCTTGAACAGGCGCATGTTCCACGACTTGGCCATGGCGCTCTCGAAGGCCACGCCCTGTGACTGCAGGAAGGAGTGGAAGCCCATCAGGCCCAGGCCCACCGAACGCTCGCGCTTGGCCGAATAGACGGCGGCGGCCATGGCGGGCGGGGCGCGGCGGATGAAGTCTTCCAGAACATTGTCCAGGAAGCGCATCAGGTCCTCGACGAAGCGGGGCTCCTCGCGCCATTCCAGGAAGGTCTCGGCGTTGACCGACGACAGGCAGCAGACGGCGGTCCGGTCCACGCCCAGGTGGTCGCGGCCGGTGTGCAGCATGATCTCGGCGCACAGGTTCGACTGTTTGACCTTCAGGCCCAGATCCCGCTGGTGCGGCGCCATCTGGCGGTTCACCGTGTCGGAGAAGATCATATAGGGCTCGCCCGTCTGCATCCGGATGTCGAGCAGCTTGGTCCACAGCGAGCGGGCGTCGACGGTCTTCAGCACCTCGCCGGTCTTGGGCGAGCGCAGGCCGAAGGTGGAGCCGGTCTTCACCGCCTCCATGAACTCGTCAGTGACGTTGACGCCGTGGTGCAGGTTCAACGAGCGACGGTTGAAGTCGCCCGAGGGTTTGCGGATCTCGAGGAACTCCTCGATCTCCGGGTGGTGGATGTCCAGATAGACGGCGGCCGAGCCGCGACGCAGCGACCCCTGGCTGATCGCCAACGTCAGCGAGTCCATCACGCGGATGAAGGGGATGATGCCCGAGGTCTTGCCCGCGCCCTTGACCTTCTCGCCGATGGAGCGGACGCCGCCCCAGTAGGTGCCGATGCCGCCGCCGTTCGAGGCCAGGGCGACGTTCTCGTTCCAGACGTTCTGGATGCCGTCCAGGCTGTCGCCGACCGCGTTCAGGAAGCAGGAGATCGGCAGGCCGCGATCGGCGCCGCCGTTCGACAGGACCGGTGTGGCCGGCATGAACCACAGGCGGCTCATATAGTCGTACAGGCGCTGGGCGTGATCGGCGTCGTCCGAGAAGGCGGTCGAGACGCGGGCGAACATGTCCTGATAGCTCTCACCCGGCAGCAGGTAGCGGTCTTCCAGCGTCTTCTTGCCGAAATCGGTCAGAAGGGCGTCGCGCGAACGATCTACCTGGACCGATTTCACGACGGTCAGATGCGGCTTCTCAGGCGCCGCGTTCGTCGCAACACCTTGGAATTCCGCTGTCTTCAAAGCCTCGCCGCCAGCCATAGTCATCTGCGTCCTGAACAATAAACTGCCTAGAGCCACCTGCGCCGTGACCACATCATCTAGTGGCTGCAACGCTCCCCGAGCCCACATATAGGGCGCACATGCCTAATAAGCCGTCAACGTCTTGACGCTCGCTTTGTCGGCGAATCGGTCGGACAAGTCGGCCTCGCCTGGGGAAAGTTCAGCGCGCAAGCCAGCAAACCCCTCACGGGCCTTCGCGGCCGCGACATCACGAAGGCGTGATCGGAACTTCGGCCCAGCTTGGCCGTTTCGACGCCCCATGGCCGTTTCCGACTTCCGTCCCTTTTTGATACGCCTGCTAACGGTCGCGCGCGCCGAGACGGCCGCTCTGACGGCCCTGTTCGTCGCCGCCTTGGGCGTGACGGCGTTCGTCGAAATCGCTGACGACATGACCGAGGCCGACGGTCAGAGCTTTGATCGCCAGGTGCTGGGCCTGATGCGGCCCTATGCCGACGATCCCGGCCGCCCCTGGGGGCCGTGGTGGCTGAAGGAGGCGGCGGCGGACCTCACATCGCTGGGCGGCATATCGGTGCTGGGCCTGTTCGCCCTGATCGTCGTCCTCTTTCTGCTGAGCCAGAGGAAATGGCTGTCGTCCCTGCTGCTGGTCCTGGGGCTGACGGGCGGCGTCATGCTGAGCGAGGGGCTGAAGGCGGTGTTCGAACGCGAGCGTCCGCCCCAGGCGCTTCAGGCGGTCGAGACGATCAACGCCAGCTTCCCCTCCGGTCACGCCCTGCTCGCGACGGTCTTCTATCTGAGCGTGGCCGTCATGCTGACCCGCGCCTTTCCACGCAGGCGGTTCAAGATTTTCGTCCTGGGCGTGGGCATGGTCATGGCCCTGCTGGTCGGCCTGACCCGCATCTATCTGGGCGCCCACTGGGCGACGGACGTCTTCGCAGGCTGGGCCGTGGGCTCGGCCTGGGCCATGCTTCTGTGGCTGGTCGCCTATGGGGTCGCGCGTTGGCAGAAGCGTCGCCGGGCGCCCTTGCAGGACGAACCGTCTCCGACGGCGGACGAGACGCCCGGCGATCCGACCAAAGTCTAGAACCCACTCAACCGCAGGAGGCCCCATAGTCGGCGCCGACGACGCCTCAACGAACAGGGGCGCGCGGACGGGAGAGACGCCATGGATCACGCCGCCCTCTATGCCGAGCGGCTGAAGACGCCGGACGAAGCCGCCGCCCTGATCCGATCCGGCGCCAGGATCGCCATGGGCCTGGGCGTGTCCCAGCCCCCGGCCCTGCTGAAGGCCCTGGCCGAACGGGCAGAGCGCGGCGAGGTCGAAGACCTGAACCTCTATTATCTCCTCTCCACCGCCATCGCCGGCGACACCGTGCTGCGCTACGAGCTGATGGACCGCATCCGGCCCTGGAGCCTGTTCCACAGCGCCGTCGAACGCCGGCTGGAGCAGCGCGCCTTTGAGGAGGGGCGACCCAGCCCGGTCCAGTTCATCCCGACCGGTTTCCAGCAATCGCCCCGACTGCTGTGCGACGAGGTCGGCGTCGATACCTTAGTCTGCACCGTCTCGCCGATGGATGCTGACGGCTTCTTCTCCTTCGGCACCAACACAGACTACGCCAAGCCGGTGTCGGAGACGGCCCGCACCATCGTGGTCGAGGTCAATCCGCATATGCCGCGCGTGTACGGCGACTGCACCGTCCATGTTTCCCGGGTGTCCGGAATCGTCGAACACGCCGCCCCGCTTTTGGCCGTGCCCAGGGCCGAGCCCCAACCGGCCGACCTGGCCATCGGCCGGATCATCGCCGACCTGGTCGAGGACGGCGCGACATTGCAGATGGGGATCGGCGCCCTGCCCAACGCCGTCTGCGACGCCCTGAAGAACCACCGCGACCTGGGCGTCCACACCGAAATGCTGACACCGGGCCTGGTCGAGCTGATGCAGGTCGGGGTGGCGAACCATACCCGCAAGACCCTGCACCCCGGCGTCGGGGTCTTCGCCTTCTCGATGGGCGACCAGAACACCTATGACTTCCTGCACGAGAACCGGGGGCTGGAGGCCCGGCCCGTCTCCTATGTCAACGATCCGGCGGTCATCGCCCGCAACGCCAAGATGGTCTCGGTCAACGCCACGCTCCAGATCGACCTGAGCGGCGCCTGCTGTTCGGAGTATCTGAACGGCCGCCAGTTCACCGCCTCGGGCGGACAGCTGGACTTCGTGCGCGGCGCCTATGGCTCCGACGGCGGCAAGTCGATCATCGCCTGTCATGCGACGGCGGCCAGGGGGAGCTGCTCGCGCATCGTCGCCCGGCTGGACGGGCCCGTCACCACGCCCCGCAACGACGTGCATATCGTCGTCACCGAGCACGGGTGGACCAACCTGAAGGGCCGATCGACCAGCGAGCGGGCCCGCGCCCTAATCGCCCTCGCCGCGCCCGAGTTCCGCGACGGCCTCACGGCCGAGGCCAGGCGGCAGGGTCTGATCTGAACCCCTTCTTGCGAGTCGTTATCGGCTTTTCATTTCCGGCGTCCTGGCCTAAACCCCGCCGCGTCATCGGGGAGTAGCCGCCCGCAACCATCAGCGGGGCCCGCGTCAACATACTTCCTCTCCCGGAGAGGATGGCGCGGGAACGGTCCAGGGTCTTTCAGATCCGGATCACGGCAAGACCGGCGGCTTTCGCAGGGACGTCCATGCGGGGCCCGGCTGCGAACGCCACAGGTCCGTCCGCCGAGGCTCCCGCGCATACAGGTTCCCTTTGGAAGCCTTCCTCATTTCGACCGGCCTGGTCTCCATCGCGGAGATCGGGGACAAGACCATGTTGCTGTCCATCGTGATGGCGGCGACCTGGCGACGGCCCACGCCCATCATCCTGGGCATTCTGGCGGCCACCCTGCTGAACCACGCCTTCGCCGCCCTGGCCGGCACCGTCCTGGCCCATTTCATCACGGGCGAGTGGATGCGCTGGATCGTCGGCCTCGCCTTTCTGGGTTTCGCGGCCTGGGCCCTGATCCCCGACACGCTGGACGAGCAGAAGGGCGAGGTCCAGCGCGGCTTCTGGGCCATCTTCTGGACCACCGCCTCGGCCTTCTTCCTGATCGAGATGGGCGACAAGACCCAGGTGGCCACCGCCATGCTGGCCGCCCGATTCGAGAATCTGCCGGTGGTGGTCGCCGGCTCGACCCTGGGCATGATGCTGGTCAACGGGCCCGCCGTCCTGCTGGGCGAGACGGCGGCGAAGAAGCTGCCGCTGAAATGGATCCGGTTCGCCGCCGCCGCCGGTTTCGCCGCGACCGGCCTGTGGATCCTGCTGGCCTAGCGGCCGGCTTGGCCGTATCAGATGAGGCATGGCCCGTCCTTGTCCCGTCTGGCTTCCGGTCGTCGCCCTGTCGCTGATCCTCAGCCTGGGACGGCCCGACGACGCCCGCGCCGCCGACCGCGTCTATGCGGTGGACGGCGGCTGCGGGGGTCGGCCTGCGACCACGGTGCGGACGGCGCCGGGCTATTGTCTTGGCTTGGTCTGGCAGGGCGCTGGCGGCGAGGGGCCCCGCATGCCACGCGGCCTTCTGCCCTTGGACGGCGGCGACTGGCTGGTCACCGACCTGGGCGGGTGGGAGCCGGGCCGCGGCGCCGTCTGGCGGCTGTCGTTCGATCAAGGCGGCGCCCCGCGCTGGCGACGACTGGTCCGGGGCCTGTCCATGCCCCACACGGCGGCGCGCGGGCCGGACGGGCGGATCTATGTGTCCGAGATGAACCGCATCCTGACCCTGGATCCCGATGCGGCCGATCCGGCAGCGACGGTGCGGACGGTGATCGGCGACCTGCCGGACAATCGGCTGCATGAGAACCGCCATCCCCTGTCCAGCTTCGTCTTCGACGGCGACGGCGCCCTGCTGGTCAATGTCGGCGCACCCAGCGACCGCTGTATCGACGCCAGAGGCCGGGCGCGCGTCAATGCGTCGGGCGCCTGTGTTGACAGCGCCGCGACGGGCCAGGTGCGACGTCACGCCTATCTTGGAAACGGCCGCTGGGCTGAGGCCAGCACCGTCTTCGCCTCGGGCCTGAGGAACTCCATCGCCCTGGTCCGGCACCCGTCGGGCACGATCCTCCAGGGGGAGAACTCGGTCGATCTGACCACGCCCGACCATCCGTATGACGAGATCAATGTCCTGCGTCAGGGCGGCCATTACGGCTGGCCCTATTGCGTCGATCTGGCCACGCCCCTGCCGGGCTGGAGCGCGGCCCAGGCGCGGTGCAGCGAGCGTGACCGCCCGGTCGCCCTGCTGCCGCCCCACGCGGCGCCGCTGGACCTGATCTATTACGAAGGAGCGATGTTCCCCGAACTGCGCGGCCGGCTGCTGATGAGCTGGCACGGCTACCGCCGCGCGGGCGGGCGGATCGTGGCGGCCGAGACGGACGCGCAGGGCCGTCCCCTGACCGACATCGGCGGCCGCTACGCCATCTATCCGCGCGGCGCCCTGTCCTATCCGGCCGGCGCGCCCAGTATCAGGGGCAAGGTGCTGACGCCGGGCTGGGACGCGGTCTCGGGCCGTCAACCGCGCGGATCGCCCGTGGCTCTAGCAGTCGCGTCCGACGGGTCGATCTGGGTGACCGACGACCGGAGCCGGGCGATCTTCAGAATCGCCCGGTCAGACGTCGCGCCTTAGCCCTCGCGCGCCTCGCGCTTGGCTAGAACGCGCAGGCGAAGCGCGTTCAGCTTGATGAAGCCGGCGGCGTCCTTGTGATCATAGGCCTGGACGCCTTCCTCGAAGGTCACCAGATCCTGGTCGTACAGGCTGTTGGGGCTCTCGCGGCCGATGACCGAGACATTGCCCTTGTAGAGCTTGACCTTGACCGTGCCGGAGACCTTCTCCTGGCTCTTGTCGATGGCGGCCTGCAGCATCTCGCGCTCGGGCGAGAACCAGAAGCCGTTGTAGATCAGCTCGGCGTATTTCGGCATCAGCTGGTCCTTCAGGTGCATGGAGCCGCCGTCCAGGGTGATGCTTTCGATGCCGCGGTGGGCCGCGATCAGGATGGTCCCGCCGGGGGTCTCGTAGACGCCGCGCGACTTCATGCCGACGAAACGGTTCTCGACCAGGTCAAGGCGGCCGATGCCGTTGTCGTGACCATACTGGTTCAGGGCGGTCAGGAGGGTGGCCGGGCTCATGGCCTCGCCGTTGATCGAGACGGCGTCGCCCTTCTCAAAACCGATCTCGATGACGGTCGCCTTGTCCGGCGCGTCCTCGGGCGAAATGGTCCGCTGGTGGACGAACTCGGGGGCCTCGACCGCCGGGTCTTCCAGCACCTTGCCCTCGGAGGACGAGTGCAGAAGGTTGGCGTCGACCGAGAAGGGCGCCTCGCCGCGCTTGTCCTTGGCGATCGGGATCTGGTTCTTCTCGGCGAAGTCCAGCAGGGCCTCGCGGCTGCGGAACGCCCATTCGCGCCAGGGGGCGATCACCCGGATGTCGGGCTCCAGGGCGTAATAGCCCAGTTCGAAGCGGACCTGGTCGTTGCCCTTGCCGGTGGCGCCGTGACAGACGGCGTCGGCGCCGACCTGACGGGCGATCTCGATCTGGCGCTTGGAGATCAGCGGGCGAGCGATGGAGGTGCCCAGCAGATAGTCGCCCTCGTATTGCGCATTGGCGCGGAACATCGGAAAGACGAAGTCGCGCACGAATTCCTCGCGCAGGTCGTCGATGAAGATGTTCTCGGGCTTGATGCCCAGCTTCAGCGCCTTCTCGCGTGCGGGGCCAAGCTCCTCGCCCTGACCCAGGTCGGCGGTGAAGGTCACGACCTCGGCGTTATATTCGGTCTGCAGCCATTTCAGGATGATCGAGGTGTCCAGACCGCCCGAATAGGCGAGGACGACTTTCTTCACGGGCTTGTCGGCGGGGGCGGACATGGCGGCTCTTTCGGTAAATTCGACGGCGCGATGGGGAGAATTGACGCGCGCATAAGACCGGGGGTCCGGCGATGCAACCTTTTCCGGGGCGGCCCCACGGAAAGATGAAGCTTTGTTCATGTTCAGTCGGTCGCGTTGCCAGTGGATCGACCGTCGTTATGGTCGTCGTTCATCTGTCACCAAGGATGTCGAACCCATGCGTCGCGCCTCTTCCCTCGTCGCCGCCGCCGCCCTTCTGGCGGTCTCCACCCCGGTCTGGGCCTCAAACGCCGCCGCGTCGGCCCCCGTAGCCTCGGCCCAGGCCGCCGCGCCCGCCCTGCGGGCCGCACCGGTGTCCGAACTGGTCGCCGAGGTGGACATTCCCTACACCCGCTTCACCCTGGACAACGGCCTGACCGTTCTGGTCCATGAAGACCACAAGGCCCCGGTTGTGGCCGTATCGGTCTGGTACAACGTCGGCTCCAAGGACGAGCCTGAGGGCAAGACGGGCTTCGCCCACCTGTTCGAACACCTGATGTTCGGCGGCTCGGAGAATGCGCCGGGCAGCTATTTCACCCCGATGCGCAACATGGGCGCGACGGACATGAACGGCACCACCTGGTTCGACCGCACCAACTATTTCGAGACGGTTCCGACCCCGGCGCTGGAACAGGCCCTGTTCATGGAAAGCGACCGGATGGGCTATATGCTCGGCGCCATCAGCCAGGAGACGCTCGATCTCCAGCGCGGCGTGGTCCAGAACGAGAAGCGCCAAGGCGACAACCAGCCCTACGGCCTGAACGAATACAAGCAGCTTGAGGCCCTGTTCCCGGAGGGCCACCCTTATCGCCACTCGACCATCGGCTCGATGGCCGACCTGGACGCGGCCTCGATGGAGACGGTGCGGGACTGGTTCCGCTCCAACTATGGTCCGAACAACGCCGTCCTGGTCCTGGCCGGCGACATCACCCCGGCCAAGGCGCGGGAGCTGACCGAGAAGTATTTCGGCCCGATTCCGCGCGGCCCGGTCAACACCCCGGCCCAGGCCTCCGTACCGACCCTGCCGGCGCCGGTCAGCGAAACCACCCACGACCGCGTCTCCAACGCCCGAATTCAGATCAGCTGGGCCGTGCCCGGCCTGTTGGACGCGGACACCGTGCCGCTCAGCATCGGCGCCTCGGTCCTGGGCGGCCTGGCCAGCTCGCGGCTGGACAATGAACTGGTGCGCGGGGAGCAGACCGCCGTCTCGGTCAGCGCGAACAACGGCGCCTTCCACCGCGTCGGCATGTTCGAAATCACCGTCGACGTGAAGCCGGGCCAGGACCCGGCGGCCGTCGAGGCCCGCGCCCGCCAGATCCTGAACGATCTGATCGCCAACGGCCCGACGGCGGCCGAGGTGGAACGGGTCAAGACCCAGTACGTCTCGCGCACGGTTCAAGGTCTGGAACAGGTCGGCGGCTTCGGCGGCAAGGCCGTGGCCCTGGCTGAGGGCCAGCTCTACGCCGGCGATCCGGAGCACTACAAGAAGGAGCTCCAGGCCTATGCGGCGGCCACCCCCGCCCAGGTCCAGACGGCCATGCAGAAATGGCTGACCCGTCCGGCCTATACCCTGACCACCCTGCCGGGCGAGCGTGAGGCCTATCAGGAGGCGGCGGAGGCTCCCTCGGGCGCCAACCGCACCCCGGCGCCCCCGATCGAGCGCGTGGCCCGCATGCCCAAGCCCGAGATCGCCGCCGTCGCCAACGTCGACTTCCCCACGGTGGAGCGCACGCGCCTGTCGAACGGGGTGGAGGTCGTCTACGCCCAGCGCGACGCCGTGCCTGCGACCAAGATCGCCATCGAGTTCGACGCGGGCATCGCCGCCGACGAGGCGTCCAAGCTGGGGCTGCAGACCCTGATGCTGGACCTGATGGACGAGGGCACCCGCAGCATGAACGCCACCCAGCTGGCCGAGGCGCAGGAAACCCTCGGCGCCGCCATCTCGACCGGCGCCTCGATGGACCGATCGGTGGTCCAGTTGTCGGCCGTGACCCCGAACCTCGAGCCCTCGGTCGCCCTGCTGGCCGAGGTGGTCAAGACCCCCGCCTTCGCCGCCTCGGAGCTGGAGCGTCTGCGCGCCACCCGCCTGGCCCGCATCGCCGCTGAGCGCACCCAGCCGGCCGCCCTGGCCAACCGCGCCCTGCCCGAACTGATCTACGGCTCGGCCAACCCCTATGGCCGCCCGTTCAGCGGCAACGGCGACGAGGCCAGCGTCAAGGCGATCACCGAGGCCGACATCCGCGCGGACTACGCCGAGTGGATCCGTCCCGACAACGCCAAGATCTTCGTGGTCTCGGACAAGCCTCTGGCGGAGATCAAGCCTCTGCTCGACGCCCAGTTCGGCCATTGGGTCCCCTCGGCCACCCCCAAGGGCGTGAAGGATTATTCCGCGCCGATCCCCGCGACCCCGTCGAAGATCGTGCTGATCGACCGGCCGCAGTCGCCTCAGTCCTACATCATGGGCGGGACGGTCTTGTCGGCCAAGGGCTCGGACGACCTGCTGGTCTTCAACGCCGCCAACAATGTGCTGGGCAACGACTTCCTGTCGCGCATCAACTCGGACCTGCGCGAGACCAAGGGGTGGTCTTACGGCGTCAACGCCTCGACCGCCGGCTTCGTCGGCCGCGTGCCCTATCTGATCACCGCCCCGGTCCAGGCCGACCAGACCGGGCCGGCCATCACCGCCCTGAACGCCCAGTTCAACGACTTCCTGAAGGACGGCAAGGGCGTGACGCCGGCTGAGCTGGAGCGGACCGTCAACGGCAATACCCGCCGTCTGGCCGGCAGCTATGAAACCTCCTTGGCGGTTCTGAACGCCATGCGGGTCAACGACATGCTGGGCCGTCCGGACGACTATCCGGAAACGGTGGCCGCTCGCACCAACGCCCTGACGACGGCCGAACTGGACGCCGCGGCCCAGGCCGCGCTCGACCCGTCCCGCTTCGTCTGGGTGGTCGTCGGCGACGCCTCGGTGGTCAAGCCCCAGCTCGACGCCCTGGGCCTGCCGGTCGAGGTTCGCTCGGCGAGCGGCGCCGCCCAGTAAGAGCCTCGTCAGTCGCAAACGACAAAGGCCCGGAGCATTTGCTCCGGGCCTTCTTTTTCGTCCTTACCGCGCCGAAAGGCTCAGATCAGGGCGCCGTGGCAGTGTTTGAACTTGCGGCCCGAGCCGCAGGGGCAGGGCGCATTGCGGCCGGTCATCTCCCAGCCCGGCGGAAGCGCCTCGACCGGCAGTTTCGACCGGTCGTCGCCGATCAGCTGGCCTTCGGGGTTCTGAGCGGCCGGATCGGCCATCTCATTTTCGCCGGTGCCGGGGTTCAGGTGGATTTCCTGGAACTCAGGCAGTTCAGGCGGCGCCTGGAAGCGGAACTCCACCGTCATCAGCCAGCGGGTGACGTTGTGGCGCAGGTCGTAGAGCAGACCTTCGAACAGGTTGAAGGCCTCGGTCTTATACTCCTGCAACGGATCGCGCTGGCCGTAGCCGCGCAGGCCGATCACGCCGCGCAGATGGTCCAGATGGACCAGGTGTTCGCGCCACTGCATGTCGATCATTTGCAGCATGAATTGCTTTTCCAGGCCGCGCGTCTGTTCGGCGCCGATCAGCTCCAGACGTTCGGCCGCGCGGGCGTCGGCGGCGGCCAGCAGCCGCTCCTCGATCTCCTCGTTGGAGACGCCTTCCTCGGCCGCCCAGTCGTGGAGCGGCAGCTCCAGCCCCAAGGTCGAGCGGACCTTTTCATCCAGGCCGTCGATGTCCCACTGTTCGGCATAGGCCTTGGGCGGCATGTAGCGTTCGACCAGGTCGGACACCACGTCGCGGCGGAAGTCGCCGACCAGTTCCGACAGATCCTCGGAATCCATGAACTCCTGGCGCTGTTCGAACACGGCCTTGCGCTGGTCGTTCACGACGTCGTCGTACTTCAGCAGGTTCTTGCGGATGTCATAGTTGCGGGTCTCGACCCGCTTCTGGGCGGTCTCGATGGCGCGGTTCAGCCAGGGGTGGGTGATGGCCTCGCCTTCCGCGACCCCGAAGGTCTTCATGATCGAGTCCAGACGATCGCCGGCGAAGATGCGCAGCAGGTCGTCCTCGCAGGACAGATAGAATTTCGACACGCCGGGGTCGCCCTGGCGGCCGGTGCGGCCGCGCAGCTGGTTGTCGATCCGGCGGCTCTCATGGCGTTCGGTGCCCAGGACGAACAGACCGCCGGCGGCCAGGGCCTTCTCGCGGTTGACGGCGATCTCGGCCTTGAACTCGGCCTCCTTGGCCGCGTGCATCTCGGGCGTGACCTCGACGGCCATGTTCCGCTGTTCCAGCAGCCATTTCTGCATCTTCATCTCGAGGTTGCCCCCGAGCTGGATGTCGGTGCCGCGGCCGGCCATGTTGGTGGCGATGGTCACCGCGCCCGGCAGACCGGCGTCGGCGACGATATAGGCCTCCTGCTCATGCTGGCGCGCGTTCAGGACCGAGTGCGGAATGCCGCGCAGCTTGGTCTCATAGGTGATGTCATAGGCGGCGTCGCCGATCTTCTCGGCCTCCTTGGCCTTGCCCTCGTACTGGGGCTTTAGCTTGCGCGAGACCTCGACCTTGTACTCATAGGTGCGCAGCAGCTCGGACAGCTGTTCGGAGCGCTCGATCGAGACCGTGCCGACCAGGATGGGCTGGCCGGCCAGGTGGCATTCGGCGATCTGCCGGGCGATGGCCTGGCTCTTTTCCGCATGGGTCCGATAGACTTCGTCGTCATAGTCCTTGCGCTGGATCGGCCGGTTGGTCGGCACCTCCAGCACCTCCATCTTGTAGATGTCGCCGAACTCCTGGGCCTCGGTCGCGGCCGTGCCGGTCATGCCGGACAGCTTCTGATACAGGCGGAAGTAGTTCTGGATCGTCACCGAGGCCAGGGTCTGGTTCTCGGGCTGGATCTTGACGTCCTCCTTGGCCTCGATGGCCTGGTGCAGGCCTTCGGACAGGCGCCGGCCGGTCATCATCCGACCGGTGAACTCGTCGATCAGAATGATCTCGCCGCCCTTGATGATATAGTCCTTGTCGCGCTGATACAGGGTGTTGGCGCGCAGGGCCTGGTTGGAGTGGTGGACCAGGCTGATGTTGGCGGCGTCATAAAGACCGGTGGTGTCGGGGGCGAAATGGCCGCCCTTCTCCAGGGCCTCTTCCAGACGCTCGGAGCCCAGCTCGGTCAGCAGAACCTGTTTCTGCTTCTCGTCCAGTTCATAGGTGTCCTTGTCCTTGATCAGATCTTTGATCAGGGCGTCCAGCACCTTGTACAGGTCCGACCGGTCCTCGGTGGGGCCCGAGATGATCAAGGGCGTGCGCGCCTCGTCGATCAGAATGGAGTCGACCTCGTCGACGATGGCGAAGTTGTGGGGGCGCTGCACCATCTCGCGTCGGTCATAGACCAGGTTGTCGCGCAGATAGTCGAAGCCGAACTCGTTGTTGGTGCCGTAGGTCACGTCGGCCGCGTAGGCGGCCTGGCGCTGGCCCTGGGACAGGCCGTTGACGATGACCCCGACCTCAAGACCCAGGAAGCGATAGACCCGGCCCATGGTCTCGGCGTCGCGGCGGGCCAGATAGTCGTTGACGGTGATGACGTGGACGCCCTTGCCTTCCAGGGCGTTCAGATAGACCGGCGCCACGGCGACCAGGGTCTTGCCTTCGCCGGTCCGCATTTCGGCGATGCCGCCCTCATGCAGGATCATGCCGCCCGCCAGCTGGACGTCATATTGACGCTGGCCCAGCACCCGCTTGGACGCCTCGCGCACGACGGCGAAGGCTTCGGGCAGGATCTTGTCCAGGCTTTCGCCATTGCTCAGACGGTCGCGGAAAGCGTCAGTCATCATCCGCAGCTCGTCGTCCGACAGGGCGGCGAACTTGGGCTCGAGCGCATTGATGCGCTGGGCGTGGTCCTGGAAAGCCTTGACCTTGCGGTCGTTGGAAGAGCCGAAGAGTTTCTTGGCGAAGCCGAGCATGTCAGATCCGGTAAAGGTCGAGCGTCATTAAGGAGCGGCTCTGAAATCCCGTGAGGGGCGGCGAGGATCGCGCCCCAAGCGGCGTTCGGACCGATGACGACCCCGCCGCGCCGACACAGGCGCGCGCGAAGGGCCGCGCAGACGATCAAAACCCCTCGACTTGGGCGCAGGCGGGACTTAAGCACCGCCCTAACCCCTGTCAACGCGGGGGCTTTCGGCCGCCTTCGACGGAGCGTCCCCTTGATCCCATTCCGGCGCCTCCATTTCCGACACGCCCCTTCCCGAGAGGGCCTTGGATCGGTCGGCGGCATCGCCTTGGTCGCCGCGACGGCCTTGGCGATGATGCTGGCCGCCTGTTCGCGCGGCGGCGACGACGATCGGGCGCCGCAGCCGGGCGACCGGCAGGTGGCCAAGGTTCAGGACCAGATCATCTGGGCCTCGGACGTCAAGCGCGAGGCGGTGGCGCAGGGTCTGGTCGGGGAAGGCGAGCCCCTGGATGTGACCTCCGAGCTTTTCCGCCGGGTTCTGGACGAGGTGGTCGATCAGAAACTGCTGGCGCGCGAAGCGGAGCGCCGTCGCCTGGACGCCTCGCCTCTGGCGCAGCGGCGGCTGGAGGCGACCCGCGAACGGATTCTAGGCGACATGCTGGTCGAGAGCGTCGTCAACGGCGCCATCTCCGACCAGGCGATCCAGACGCTTTACAATGAGCAGCTGCGCTTGGCGAAGACGTCCGAAGAGATCCGGGTCCGCCTGATCCTGTCGCGCACCAAGCCCGAGGCGGACGCCGTCATCGGCATTCTGGGCCAGGGCGCCAGCTTCGAGGCCGTGGCCATGGAGCGGTCGATCGACGAGGCCACCCGCTTTTCTGGCGGCGACCTGGGCTATTCCACCCTGGACGTCATGCCCCAGGCCTATGCCGGCGCCCTGCGTGACAAGCCGGCCGGTTCGACCGTCGGTCCCTTCCAGACCGAGGGCGGCTGGGCCGTGCTGCGGGTCGAGGACCGGCGCAAGGAAAACCCGCCGACTCTGGAACAGGCTCGGCCGCAAATCGTCCGCTACCTGACCTATGAAGGGGTGAGACGCCTGTTGGAACAGCTGCGCGACAAGGCCAAGGTCGATATTCTGCTGCCCGGCGGTTCCGGCGCGGGTGACGAGGAGCCGGCGTCGGCGCCGTCGGCGGGCCTGACCCGCCCCGCCCCGGCTCCCGCCCCGCCTTCCGCGTCTGACACTCCCCTCTCACCGGCCGCCTGACATGACCAAGACCCCCACGACCGGCCAAAAGATCGAACAGGCGTTCGAAAAGGCGCTGGACCCCTTCGCTGCAGCCCTGAAGCGCGCCACGCGTCCGGCCGAAGCCGCCGCCGCGCCCGCCGCTACGCCCGCCGGAAAGCCCGGCCTGGCCGTCTCGCCCCTGGCTGTGCCCTTCCCGACCATTCCCCCCATCGGCGGGGTCGAGATCGCCACGGCCCGCGCCGGCTTCTACAAGCATGAGCGCGACGACCTGGTCGTTTTCCGGTTCGCGCGCGGCACCAGCTGCGCCGGGGTCTTCACCCGCCACAAGATCGGCTCGGCGCCGGTCGACTGGTGCAAGAAGCATCTGGGCGGCGCCGAGGGCGGCAAGGACGTGCGCGCCCTGGTGGTCAACGCCGGCTGCGCCAACGCCTTCACCGGCAAGGCCGGCGCCGACGCCGCGCGGCGGGCGGCCTCTGAGGTGGCCAAACGGTTCGGATGCCGCCAGCGGGACGTCATGATGGCCTCGACGGGCGTGATCGGCGTGGTGCTGGACGAAAAGAAGATCATCGCCAAACTGCCGGACATCGAGGCCGGTCTGGACGCCGACATCCATCCGTCCGAACAGTGGGCCAAGGCGGGGCGGGGGATCATGACCACCGACACCTTCCCCAAGGGCTCCTACGCCGAGGCCGAGATCGAGGGGTATAAGGTCCGGATCGCCGGGATCGCCAAGGGGTCGGGCATGATCGCGCCAGACATGGCGACCATGCTGGCCTTCATCGTCACCGACGCCGACATCCATCCGAACGTGCTGAAGGCCCTGCTGGGCCTGCACGTCCGCACCACCTTCAACTCGGTGACGGTGGACGGCGACACCTCGACCAATGACACGGCCCTTCTGTTCGCCACGGGAACTTCGGGCGCACCGCGGATCGGCCGCGTCGGCGACCGGCGGCTGAAGAGTTTCTCGGCCGCCCTGGACAAGGTGATGCTGGATCTGGCGCACCAGCTGGTGCGCGACGGCGAGGGGGCGACCAAGTTCGTCAAGGTGACGGTGGACGGCGCCGCCAGCCCCGCCTCGGCCCGCAAACTGGCCAAGTCGATCGCCGACAGCCCCCTGGTCAAGACCGCCATCGCCGGCCAGGACGCCAACTGGGGCCGGGTGGTCATGGCCGTGGGCAAGACCGAGGAGCCGGTGGACCGCGACCGTCTGGCGATCAGGTTCGGCCCGCACCAGGCCGCCGTCGATGGCGCCCCGTCCCCGACCTACGACGAGGCCAAGATGACCGCCTATATGAAGAATCCCGAAATCGACATCACCGTCGACGTCGGCGCCGGCCGGGCCTCGGCCACGGTTTGGACTTGCGACCTGACCAAGGGCTATATCGAGATCAACGGCGACTATCGGTCGTGACCGAGACGCCGCTCCCCATCGTCCTCGTCGTCGCCGTCGCCCTGATCGACGTCGATGGGCGCGTGCTGATCGCCAAACGACCCGAAGGCAAGAAGCTGGCCGGCCTGTGGGAGTTTCCCGGAGGCAAGGTCGAGCCCGGCGAGCGGCCCGAGGCGGCCCTGATCCGCGAACTGCGCGAGGAACTGGGCATAGAGGTCAGCGAGAGTTGCCTGGCGCCCTTCGTCTTCGCCAGCCACGCTTACGATTCCTTTCACCTGTTGATGCCACTGTATCTGTGCCGACGGTGGGACGGCGTGGTCACGGCGCGTGAGCACGCCGGCCTGGCCTGGGTCAGACCGGAGAAGCTTTCGGACTATCCCATGCCTCCGGCGGACGAACCCCTGGTCGCCTGGCTGCGCGACCTGTTGTGACCACCGCCGTCCATGGAGCGGGACATGAACGGATTCATCGCCCGGTTCCTGAGCGACGAGCGCGGCGCGACCGCCATTGAATACGGTCTGATCTGCGGCTTGATCTTCGTCGCCATCCTGGGCGGTTTGAACGCCCTGGGGGGGGCCAACGGCGCCCTCTACAAAGACGTCATGCAGAAGATCGCGGACGCCCTGGGACGCTGACGCGTTCCCGCAGCGCGATCAAGCCGGATCGCCCTCCTCCCCCGTCAACTCCTTGACCCCCAAGGCGTCGGCCAGCCGGACCTTGGCCGAGCCGCGCGGCAGCGGCTTCTGCTGGCTCTCGTGCGGCTTCCAACCGGCCAGGTGAATGATTTCGAAGGTGGCGGAGATCCGCCCGTCCGCGTCGCCGTAGCGTTCGGCGTAAAGATGCGCCGCACGGCTGATGATTGCGCGATTCAGGGGGCGGATCGGCCCGTGCAGCACATTGGTCTCGCCCATGGCGCGGAGATCGCGGACCAGGGCGAACATGTCCGGATAGCGCACCACGAAACGGTCCACGTCCGAGACCGGCAGGGCGAAGCCGGCGCGTTGGAGAAGGGCGGCCCCGTCATAACCGTCGGCGAAGGGCGAAACACGCGCCTGGGCCCCGCCGCGTTCGGCCAGCTCGGCCTCGGTCAGGACGGCCCGAAGCTCCTTCAGGGCGCCCGCCCCGAACAAGGCGCCCAGAAACAGCCCGTCCGGTTTCAAGGCGCGCCGGATCTGGGCCAATGCGCCGGGCAGGTCGTTGGCCCAGTGGAGATTGAGCAGGGAGACGATCAGATCCGTCGTCCCGTCTTCCAGCGGCAGGGCGTCGCGACCGGGCGCGGCCCGCTCGGCCCGCGAGGTCGGAGCGACGATCCGCCCCACCCGATCCGCCGCTTCGCTGGACGCGAGGGCCCGGGCGAAGGGGCCCGGATGGGCGGACAGATCGACCGCGACGGGAAAGTCGCGCAATATGGCCTCGAGACTGCCGACCGCGTTTTCGGCCGCGCGGACGTGAAGAAAATCGGCCTGCGTCAGCCGCCTTTCGGACCGCGCCAGTCGCGCCTCTCGACGCCCGGCGTCAAAGATGCGCGGGGGGGCGGTCGTCGGCGGCACGGCGTCGGGGCCGGAGGAGGGGGAAAGGCTCATGGACCTTCAGGATGGGGGTTTGGGGCGCGCCTGGGAAGGGGCGGCGCGTCATTTGCGGCGGGCCGGCCTGGACTTCGCGCGGGGACTGGCCGATCTGGTCCTGCCGCCCCTGGCGCATGACAGCCCCGAGGCCACGGCCGCTGCCGGCCTGACGCCCGACGCCTGGAGCCGCATACGGTTCTTGGAGGCGCCGGTGTGCGACGGCTGCGGCGCGGCCTTCGAATTCGACGGCGGCCCTTTCGCCGAAACCCGCTGCGCAGCCTGCATCGCCCAACCCTATGTCTTCGCCCGCGCCCGCGCCGCCTGCGTCTATGACGAGGCGTCCCGAAGCCTGATCCTGCGCTTCAAACACGGGGACCAGCAGCAGTTCGCCGCCCTGTTCGCGCGCTGGATCAGCCGAGCGGGCGCTGAACTGGTCGCTGAGGCCGACGCCGTGGTCCCCGTGCCCCTGCACCCGTTGCGACTGCTGTCGCGCCGGTTCAACCAGGCCGCCGAGATCGCCCGCCCCCTGGCCCGAAGGGCGGGGCTGGACTATCTGCCCGACGCCCTGATCCGGGCCAGCCATACGGCGAGCCAGGGCGGCAAGAGCCGCCGCGGCCGACGGCTGAATGTGAAAAAGGCCTTCGCCGTGACCGAGGCCGGGCGACGCCGCCTGAAGGGGCGCCGCATCCTTCTGATCGACGATGTGTTGACCACGGGCGCGACCGGCGAGGCCTGCACGCGCGCCCTACTCGACGCCGGGGCGCGGGCCGTGGATCTGGCCGTGATCGCGCGGGTGCGAAACGCCCGTGAACTGACTATGTAGTCCCTATCGCTCCCCGCGCGGCTCGCTGCTTGAGGGACATGCTTAATCTGGAGTTCTGATTTGGCCGACGTCGTCATCTACACCAAGCCCGGCTGCCCCTATTGCTACAGCGCCATGGCGCTTCTGAAGAAGAAGGGAGTCGATTATCATGAGATCGTCGCCTCCAACGACCCCGACAAGAAGGCCGAGATGGTCGAGAAGTCGGGCGGGCGCATGACCTTCCCCCAGATCTTCATCGACGGTCAGCACGTCGGCGGCTCGGACGACATCCACGCCCTGGACCGCGACGGCAAGCTCGACCCGCTTCTGACGGCCTGATGCGATGAGCGGCGGGCTCGACATCGCCCTGATCCAGACCCGCACGCCGGCGACGGCCGAGGCGGCCCTGGCCCATGTCGAGCCCCTGATCCGCGAGGCGGCGGCGGGCGGGGCGAAATTCGTCCTGACGCCGGAAGGGACCAATGTCCTGGAACAGCGCCGCGACCGACGCGACGCCGCGATCAAGGATGAAGAGGCCGACGTCGCCGTCCTGGGTCTGCGCCGTCTGGCGGCGGAACTGGGGATCTGGCTTCTGATCGGCTCGGCCCTCGTTCGGTCCGGCCAAACGGGCGATGGGCGAGCGGCCAACCGGTCGCTGCTGGTCGATCCGGCGGGCGCGATCACGGCCCGGTACGACAAGCTGCACGTCTTCGACGTCGAACTGCCCAATGGCGAAAAATATTGCGAAAGCGCCACAGTGCGGCCCGGCGACGGGGCGGCGGTCGCCGACACGCCCTGGGGCCGGCTGGGTCTGACCATCTGCTACGACATCCGCTTCCCCCACCTGCACCGCCAGCTGGCCAAGGCCGGGGCGTCGATGATCGCCGTGCCCGCCGCCTTTACGGTTCCGACCGGAGAAGCCCATTGGGAGGTGCTGCTGCGGGCCCGGGCCATCGAAACCGGCGCCTTCGTCCTGGCCCCGGCCCAGGGCGGCCTGCATGAGGACGGTCGCCGCACCTGGGGCCGCTCGACGGTCGTGGGCCCCTGGGGCGAGATTCTGGCCAAGGCGGATCACGACGACCCTTGCGTTCTCACGGCCAAGCTGGACATGGAGGCGGCGGCCAAGGCCCGAACGGCCGTGCCCGCTCTGACCCACGATCGTGACTTTCTGCCCGCCCGCTGATTCAGCCCCTGACCACCCATGATCCGATACGCTCTCAACTGCGATCAGGCCCACGGTTTCGAAGCCTGGTTCGGCTCGTCCGCCGACTATGACGACCAGGCCGCGCGCGGTCTGGTCGAATGCCCCTTCTGCGGCTCGCGTTCGGTGCAGAAGGCGATCATGGCCCCGGCGGTCAGCGGCACGCGCAAGTCAGACGCGGCCCCCGAGATCGCGGCCCGGATGCAGACCATGATGATGGAGGCCGCGCGCGAGGTGCGCGCCCATGTCGAGGCGAACTTCGACTATGTCGGCGACGCCTTCGCCCGCGAGGCCCGCGACATCCATGAAGGCCGGTCCGAAAAGCGCGAGATCTACGGCGAGGCCACGCCCGCCGAGGTGAAGAAGCTGAAGGAGGACGGCGTCCCGGTCGCCCCCCTGCCCGCCCCGCCGCCGGACCCCTCCAAGGTCAACTGAGGTGACCTCGGGGGAGGAGCGGTATCAGGAGTTCGCGCCGCCAGCGGCCCTGCGGCCCTTCGTCCGCGTGATCTGGACCTACGCCGCCCCCGATCCCAGTCCAACCGTCCAGCGCATCGCGCCTGACGGCTGCCCCGAACTGGTGTTCGACCTCGGCGCCCCCTACGCCGAACAGGGCGAGGACGGTGCTTTCCACCTGCAGCCCCCGGCCCTGTTCGCCGGACAGATGACCTGTCCCCTGGCCATGAAGCCGACCGGTCCCATCGAACTGGTGTCCGTCCGGTTCGAACCGGACGGGGCGCGTGACTTTCTGGGTCGACCGCTGGTCGAGGCGACCGACAGACGGCTGGACATGGTCGAACGCCTCATCGGGTTCGATCCGCCGCCGGGCGATCCGACGGGCCAGGCGGAGGCCTTCGTCGCCTGGCTGACCCGCCAGAAGCAGCACGGGGACTGGACGATCGACCCGATCGTTCGCCCAGAGATCGATGAGGCGGCCGCCGAGCGGCCCGCGCCGCCTCGGTCGTCGGGGGCGCAACGGGCGCTTCAGCGGCGCTTCGCCGACCGGGTCGGTGTCTCGCCCCGCCTGCTGCGTTCGATTTTCCGCTTTCGCCGGGTGTTCGACCACGCCGCGCAGCCGGACGGCGAGGCTCAGAGCTGGCTCGAAGCGGGGCTTGAGGCCGGCTATTTCGACCAGCCGCAGATGGCGCGCGACTTCCGGCGCTTCCTGGGCTGCACCGCCACGGAATGGGCGCGGGAGCAGCACGCCCTGGCCCGAGCCATAGCGTCGCAAACCTACAAGCCGTCCAGCCCGCACGCCGCCTAGCCTGTCGACGTCGACCGGAGAGGAAAACCGACCATGCTGACCCCGCTGCTTCTCGCCGCCGCCCTTCAGACCGGGCCGGACCTGCGTCCCGATCTGGGCTGGATGGCCGGCTACTGGCTGTCCTGCGAACCGGGCCGCGAAGTGTCCGAAACCTGGACCGATCCGCGCCTGAAGCTGATGCTGGGAACCTCGCTGACCGTTCGCGGCGGACGGGCGGGGTGGGAGCTGTCGCGCATCGCTCCGGTCGATCCGACCCCGGCCGCGCCCCTGGCCTATTTCGCCCAGCCGGAGGGCCAGCCTGCCGCCGTCTTTCCGGTGGTCGCCTCCGGACCGAGCCGGGTGGTGTTCGAACAGGCGGCCGACGACGACTTTCCAAAACGGGTCGTCTATGAACGCGACGGCGACATCCTGAACGCCCGGATCGAAGGCGTGCTGGACGGCCAGGAGAGGATTATTCGATGGCGTTTCCAGAAGGCGGAGCTGAACGCGCGCTGCCCCAGCTAGTCTGGCGTCCGATGCGGCCGAGCGACATCGACGCCGTGGTCGAGATCGCCCGTCTGTCCTTCCCCGATCATTTCGAGGCGCGGGCCTGTTTCGAGAACCGGCTGGCCCTTTATCCGCGCGGCTGTTTCGTACTGACGGACGGGGACGCCCCCGCGCAGGGGTATCTGATCGCCTATCCCTGGCGGGCCGACGGGGCGCCGCCCTTGAACACGGTGATCGAAGGCCTGCCGACGGACCCGGCCGTCCTCTATCTACACGACTTGGCCCTGCACCCCGAGACGCGGGGCGGCGGGCTGACCCGCGCCGTGATCGAGCGTCTGGCGGAACAGGCGACGGAGGACGGATGGCCCGCCGTCGCCCTGGTCGCCGTCAACGACGCCGTCGCCTTCTGGTCCCGCCACGGCTTCGTCGAGCAGACGGCGCCGGGCATTGCCGCCAAACTGGCCAGCTACGGCCCAGACGCCCGCTATATGGTCCGTCGTCTCTAAAACTGGTTCAGCAGACGACGCCCGCCGGCCTTGACGAAAAGGCGGCGTTCGGAAGCAGGCAGCTGATAATAGGCGCGGCGCCGCATTTCCCGCTCGCACACCTGCGGCAGCCCCAGGTCGCCGGGCGTCAGAACCGCCCGATGCTGGGCGCACCAGTCTCGGCTGGCCGTCTGAATTCGATCGGCCAGAACCGCTGCGTCCCCCGTCCGGCCCATGCTCAGCCCCTTGGCGTCCACGCGCATGTCCGGCGCGCCGCCGGGCGCCAGAACGGCCGCCGCCAGCATCAATCCCATTAAGCCCGTCATCATCGTCTCCCTTGTCCAAACGGTCACGCCGTCGAGGGGTAGAGGAGTGGGCTCGACCGCGCGGATGCGGCGTCGGGAATGAAATATCGGTAAGGCGGCGGCAGGCGGCGAAACGCCCGCTCTGGTCTTTCCGTCCACATGGCTGTAAGAGGCGCGCGCTCCCTGCATGCCTTTTCATGACCAGCGGCCGCCCGCATCTCGGCCGCGCCTTTTCGCGATTATCAAATGAACCTGCGCAACGTCGCCATCATCGCCCACGTCGACCACGGCAAGACGACCCTGGTGGACCAACTTCTGGCCCAGTCCGGCGTCTTCCGAGCCAATGAGGCGACGACCGAGCGCGCCATGGACTCCAACGACCAGGAAAAGGAACGCGGCATCACCATCCTGGCCAAGTGCACCTCGGTGCTCTGGAACGGCGAGGCCGGTGAAACCCGGATAAACATCATCGACACCCCCGGCCACGCCGACTTCGGCGGCGAGGTGGAGCGGATCCTGGGCATGGTGGACGGCTGCGTCCTGCTGGTCGACGCCGAGGAAGGCGTCATGCCCCAGACCAAGTTCGTGCTGACCAAGGCGCTGAAGATGGGCCTGCGCCCCATCCTCTGCATCAACAAGGTCGACCGCGCCCACGCCGATCCGGACCGGGTTCACAACGAGACCTTCGACCTGTTCGCCGCCATCGGCGCGACCGACGAACAGCTGGACTTCCCCCACATCTACGCCTCGGGCCGCAACGGCTGGGCCACGCTGGACCTGAACCAGCCGAACGACAATCTGGCGCCCCTGTTCGACCTGATCGTCCGCCACGTCCCGCCGCCCAAGCAGCAGCAGAACGTCGACAAGCCGTTCCAAATTCTGAACGTCCTGATCGAATCCGACCCCTTCCTGGGCCGTCTGCTGACGGGCCGGATCGAGAGCGGCAAGGCCGTGCCCGGCATGGCCATCAAGGCTCTGGACCGCGACGGCAAGGAGATCGAGCGCGGCCGCATCACCAAGGTCCTGGCCTTCCGCGGCCTGAAGCGTCAGCCGCTGGACGAAGGCTCCGAGGCCGGCGACATCGTCGCCATCGCGGGCATGTCCAAGGCGACCGTGGCCGACACCCTGTGCGCCATGGAGGTGACCGAAGCCCTTCCCGCCCAGCCGATCGACCCGCCGACCATCTCCATGACCGTCTCGGTCAACGACAGCCCCCTGGCCGGTCGCGAGGGCGACAAGGTCCAGTCGCGCGTCATCCGCGACCGCCTGCTGAAGGAGGCCGAGGCCAATGTCGCCATCCGCGTCACCACCACCGAAGGCGGCGACGCCTATGAGGTGGCCGGCCGCGGCGAACTGCAGCTGGGCGTTCTGATCGAGAACATGCGCCGCGAGGGTTTCGAACTGTCGATCTCGCGTCCGCGCGTGGTCTTCCAGGAAGGTCCGAACGGCGAGAAGATGGAGCCGATCGAGGACGTCATGATCGACGTCGACGACGAGTTCTCGGGCATCGTCATCGAGAAGCTGTCGGCCCGTAAGGCCGAAATGACCGACATGGGCCCGTCGGGCGCGGGCAAGACCCGTATCCAGCTGAAGTGCCCGTCGCGCTCGCTGATCGGCTATCAGGGCGAATTCCTGACCGATACGCGCGGTTCGGGCGTGCTGAACCGGGTGTTCAGCCACTATGAGCCGCACAAGGGCGCCATCGCCGGCCGTCTGAAGGGCGTGCTGATCTCGAACTCCGACGGCGAAACCGCCGCCTTCGCCCTGTGGAACCTGGAAGACCGCGGCGTCATGTTCGTCGGCGCCGGCGAAAAGACCTACCAGGGCATGATCATCGGCGAGAACGCGCGCTGGGACGACCTGGACGTCAACCCGATCAAGGGCAAGCAGCTGACCAACGTCCGCGCCGCCGGCAAGGACGAGGCCGTGCGCCTGACCCCTGCGCGCCAGATGTCGCTGGAACAGGCCATCGCCTATATCGACGACGACGAGCTGGTCGAGGTGACGCCGAAGTCCATTCGTCTGCGCAAACAGGTGCTGAACCCGTCGTTCCGCAAGAAGCGCGTTCGCCCCGAATAATCCTTCACTGACGCATAGGGGTTCGGCGCCTATATGGGCCGGACATGACCCTCGTTCCGCCCAGTCTGGATGACCGCCTTGACGAGGCCGCCCGCGCGAAAGACCCGCGCGCGGCGGTCTCTGTCGTTCTGCGCGAAGCCTATGACGTCGCCCGCGCTCGCGCCGAGCGCAAGCTGGACGGCGGAATGAAGGGGCGGGAAGTCGCCCGCCTCTACGCCAGGGCCGCCGACGACATGCTGTCGGCCCTGTGGCGCGTGGCGACCGAGGTCCTGTTCCCGGTTTCCCCGGTCGAGAGCGAACGCCTGTCCCTGGTGGCCGTGGGCGGTTACGGCCGGGGCGTGCTGGCCCCCTATTCCGACCTGGACCTGTTGTTCCTGCGGCCCGCCAAGGCGACGCCGCGCGGGGGCACGGTGATCGAATTCGTCCTTTATGTTCTGTGGGATCTGGGCATCAAGGTCGGGCCATCCGTGCGGTCGGTGGAGGAATGCCTCAGCCTGTCGCGCACGGACATGACGGTGCGGACCACCCTCTTGGAGGCGCGCCATCTGGCGGGGGACGCGCGCCTGTCCGAGCTGATGATCGGCCGGTTCCGCGACATGGTGGCCAAGGCCGACCCCCGTCCCTTCATCGCCGCCAAGCTGGAGGAACGCGCCGCCCGGCACCAGAAGGCCGGCGTGACCCGTTACAAGGTCGAGCCGAACGTCAAGGACGGCAAGGGAGGCTTGCGCGACCTCAACACCCTGTACTGGATCGCCCGATCCCTGGCGCCGGACAGCCGACTGGGCGCGGCGGTGATGGACGAACTGTTCACCCCGCGCGAACGCCGGACGTCCGACGACGCCTTCGACTTCCTGTGGCGGGTGCGGATCCATCTGCATCTGGTCGCCGGGCGGGCGGAGGAGAAGCTGACCTTCGACATGCAGCCCGAGGTCGCCCGGCGCATGGGCTGGCAGGGCCGGGGCGACGAGCCGGCGGTCGAGCGGTTCATGCGGCGCTATTTCCTCTACGCCCGTGACGTCGGCGCCCTGACGCGGGCCATGTCGGCCAAGCTGGAGGCGCGGCACCAGAAGACGGCCCAGGGTCTGTCGCGCCTGATCGCCTTTCGACCCAGTCGCCGAAAACTGGACATCGAGGGCTTCTGGATCGACCAAGGGCGGCTGTCGGTCGAGGACGCCTCGGTGTTCGAACGCGATCCGGTCAAGCTGTTGACCCTGTTCGTCTGCGCCGACCGGCACGATCTGGACCTGCACCCCGACGCCTTCTCCGCCGTGACCCGCTCCCTGTCGCTGGTGACGCCCCGTCTGCGACGCGATCCGGTGGCGTCGCGGGCCTTCCTCGACGTCCTGGCGCATGGTCAGAGGCCCTATCGCACCCTGACCATCATGAACGAGACGGGGCTGCTGGGGCGGTTCCTGCCGGAATGGGGGCGGATCGTCGGCCAGACCCAGTTCAACATGTACCACGCCTATACGGTGGACGAGCACACCCTCCAGGCCATCGGCGTCATCAACGACATCGCCCGGGGCAAGTTGAAGGCCGACCACCCGATGGCCAGCGAGATCGTGCACCTGATCTCGGACATGGAAGCCCTGATGCTGGGCATGCTGCTGCACGACGTCGGCAAGGGGGGCGAGCGCGGCCAGCTGGAGGACGGGGCCATCGCCGCGCGCCGGGCCTGCGAGCGACTGGGCGTCGATCCGCGCCGCATCGAACTGGTGGTCTGGCTGGTGCGCAGCCACCTGGCCCTGTCCGACTACGCCCAGAAGCGCGACCTGTCCGATCCGGGCACCATCCGCGCCTTCGCCGAACTGGTGGGCGATCCGGAGCGGCTGCGGATGCTGCTGGTCCTGACCGTGGCCGACATCCGCGCCGTTGGGCCGGGGGTCTGGAACGGCTGGAAGGGCCAGCTGATGCGGACCCTCTATGACCAGGTCGCCGCCCTGTTCCGGGGCGAAGACGTGGCGCGAGCGGACCCGCTGGCGGCCCATCCGGCCCTGGTGGAGCGGGCGCGCCAGACCGGCGCCGCCGCCCGGGCCGCCCCCCTGACGCCGGTGGAGGGCCTGCCGGTCCAGGCCACGGAAATCTCCATCGCCGCCCTGGACCGGCCCGGCCTGTTCGCCGACCTGGCCCAGACCATGGCCGCCCTGGGCGCCGACGTCACGGACGCCCGGGTGGCGACCACGGACGAGGGAGTGGTGCTGGACGTCTTTCGGGTTCAGGACGGGGCGGGCCTGCCCTACGGCCAGGCCGAGCCGCGCCGGCTGAACGCCCTGATCGAGGCGCTGGAGAAGGCCGCGCGCGGCGAGGGCCGCATCGGCAAGGCGCCCGCCCCCGCCGGCAACGCCAGAAAGGCCGCCTTCGAGGTCCGGCCCGTGGTCATGGTCGATCACCACGCCAGCGAGACCGCCACCGTGGTCGAGGTCTCGGGCGCCGACCGGCCCGGCCTGCTTGCGGCCCTGTCGCGGGTCTTCAGCGACGAAGGGCTGAACATCCGCTCGGCCCATGTCGCCTCCTATGGCGAGCGGGCGGTGGACAGCTTCTATGTGGTCGATCGCAAGGGTCGGAAGATCACCTCGGAACAGCGGGTCGCCGAACTGCGCGCGGCCCTGGAAGCGGTACTGGACAGCCGCGCCCCGGCGCCGGAGGGCCGCAAGGTCGCCTCGGCCCGCGCCAGCGCGCGCGACGTCTCCGAACTGGGGCGGCGGACCCGCGCCAAATCCGTATCGCCGCCGACGGAAGCGCGCTAAGCCTCGCCTTTCTCCAGCCTTCCTCCCCCGGTCCGCATGAGCCTCGCCCGCAACACCCTGGTTCAGTCCAGCCTGACCCTGGGCAGTCGAATTCTGGGATTTGTCCGCGACATGGCGCTGGCGGCGCGCTTCGGCCAGGGGCCGATGATGGACGCCTTCACCACGGCCTTGATGCTGCCCAACATGTTCCGCCGCCTGTTCGCCGAGGGCGCCTTCGCCCAGGCCTTTGTCCCCGTCTACGGCGGGGTCCGGGCGCGCGAGGGCGAAGAGGCCGCCGCCGTCACCGCATCCGAGGCGCTCAGCTTCATGCTGGCGGTGGTCGCCGGCTTCTGCATCCTGCTTCAGGTGGTGATGCCCTGGATCATGCCCTGGCTGCTGTCGGCCTATCAGGGTCGACCCGAGGTGCTGCGCGCCGCTGTGATCGCGACCCAGCTGGCCATGCCCTATCTGGCCTGTATGACCGCGGCCTCGCTGCTGTCAGGGGTGTTGAACACCGGCGGACGGTTTGCGCTGTCGGCCGCCGTACCGGTGTTTCTGAACCTGTGCACCCTGGCCGCCCTGCTGCCGCCGATGTTCCTGCCGATCCCGCAGGAGACCGTGCTGCTGATGGTGACGGCTGCGGTGACGGTGTCAGGCGTCATTCAGGCGGGCCTCTTGTGGTGGGGCGTGCGGCGGCTGGGCGTGCGACTCAGGATCGGCCTGCCCCGGATCACGCCCAATGTCCGCCACACCCTGGCTCTGGCCGTGCCCGGCGCCCTGGCGGGAGGCGCCCTGCAGATCAACTCCCTGGTGTCGCAGTTCCTGACCGGATCGGACGAAGGCGCGCGGTCGGTGCTCTATAACGCCGACCGGCTGTACCAGCTTCCCCTAGGTCTGGTCGGGGTCGCCATCGGCCTCGCTTTGGTGCCGCGCCTGACCAAGGCCTTCGTCTCCGGGGATCACGTGGGCGGGCAGAAGACGCTGGATGACGGGATCAACCTGGCCATGGCCTTCACCCTGCCGGCCGCCGTGGCCCTGTTCGTCATCCCCTTCTTCATCATCGACGCCACGGTGACGCGCGGCGCCTTCACCAGCGCCGACGCCGCCCGAACCGCCGATGTGCTGCGCCAATTCGCCTGGGGCGTGCCGGCCTTCGTCCTGGCCAAGGTTCTGACCCCGCCCTTCTTCGCGCGCCAGGACACGCGCCGGCCGATGATCTTCGCGGTGGTCAGCGTGGTCATCACCGTCATCCTGGGCTCGGGCCTGTTCTTCTGGTTCAGCGCCCAGGGCTGGGACGGGGTGCTGGGCCTGGCGATCGCCACCAGCGTCTCGGCCTGGATCAATGTCGGCCTGTTGGCCGGGGTTCTGGTTCGCGAGAACAGCTGGCGGCCGTCGCCGGCCTTCGTTTCCAGACTCTCCCGCGTCCTGGGCGCGAGCGCGGTCATGGCCGGCCTGCTGCTGCTGGCGGGGATCAACTACGGACTGCTCAGCCGTTTGTTTCTGGCCAAGGAGATCGCCGTGCTGGTGGTCTGCGGCCTGGGCGCGGGCGTCTATGGCGTCTGTCTTCTGGCCTTCCGCGCCGTCACCGTGGCGGAGCTGAAGGCGACCCTGCGCCGCGAGCCCGGCGGTTCGGCCGCCTCCGGTCTGGACTGAACCTCTTCGAGGCGATAAGCGCGAGCCATGATCCTTTCGGGCCTGATCTCCACCTGGCGATGGCGCGGCTGAACCGCCGCCCCCTTCGTCACGCCTGATTCCGACTTTCCGAGACCCGACCCCATGACCGATCAAACCCCTCCGGCCCTCTACACCGGCCCGCGCCGTATCCTGTCCGGCATCCAGGCCTCCGGCGCCCTGCACCTGGGCAACTATCTGGGCGCCCTGAAGCGGTTCGTCGAACTGCAGGACCAGGGCGCGCCGGTCTTCGTCTTCGTCGCCGACCTGCATGCGATCACCGTCTGGCAGGAGCCCGAGAAGCTGGCGGCCCAGACGCGCGAGATCGCCGCCGCCTATCTGGCCTCGGGTCTGGACCCGGCCCGGTCGATCATCTTCCCGCAATCGGCCGTGCGCGCCCATGCCGAACTGGCCTGGATCTTCAACTGCGTCGCCCGCCTCGGCTGGCTGGACCGGATGACCCAGTTCAAGGAGAAGTCGGGCAAGCACAAGGAGCGGGCCTCGGTCGGCCTCTATACCTACCCCGTGCTCCAGGCCGCCGACATCCTGCTGTACAAGGCCACGGAAGTGCCGGTCGGCGAGGACCAGAAGCAGCATCTGGAGCTGACCCGCGACATCGCCGCCAAGTTCAACAACGACTTCGGCGCGCCCGGCTTCTTCCCCCTGCCCGAACCGGTGATCCAGGGGCCGGCGACGCGCGTCATGTCCCTGCGCGACGGGGCGGCCAAGATGTCCAAGTCGGACCCGTCCGACAACAGCCGGATCAATCTGACCGACGACGCCGACACGATCGCGTCCAAGATCCGCAAGGCCAAGACCGATCCCGAGCCCTTGCCGGAAACCCTGGACGGGCTGAACGACCGACCGGAGGCCAAGAATCTGGTGGCCATCTACGCCGCCCTGGCCGGGCTGACGCGCGAACAGGTGATCGAACAGTTCGGCGGCCAGGGTTTCGGCGCCTTCAAGCCGGCTCTTGCGGATCTCGCCGTCTCGGCCCTGGCGCCGGTCACGGCCGAGATGCGCCGGCTGATGGACGATCCCGTAGAGATCGACCGGGTGCTGAAGGCCGGGGCCGAGCGCGCCGCCGAGATCGCCGATCCGGTGGTGGAAGAGGTCAAGAAGATCGTCGGCTTCTGGAGGACGTGATGGGCAAGTACGAGGCGAAGGTCGCCTGGAGCCGGGGGGACCAGCCCTTCCTCGACAAGCGTTACAGCCGCGCCCATTCCTGGACCTTCGACGGCGGGACGGTCGTGCCGGGGTCGTCGGCGCCGGCCAGCGTGCCCCTGCCGATGTCCGATCCTTCCGCCGTCGATCCCGAAGAGGCGATGATCGCCTCCCTGTCCAGCTGCCACATGCTGTGGTTCCTGGCCTTCGCCGCCAACGCCGGCTTGGTGGTCGACACCTATGTCGACGAGGCTTTCGGCAAGATGGGCAAGAACGACCAAGGGCGCGGCTATATCGCCGAAGTGACCTTGAACCCATGCACCAGTTTCACGGGTCGCGTGCCGACGCAGGACGAGTTGGACGCCTTGCACCACCAGGCCCACGACCATTGCGAAATGGCCCATTCCGTACGCGCGACGATCACGACGATCGCGACGATCGGCTGACCTAGCCGTTCAGCGCCATTGCCATGAAGACCGGCGCGCCGAGAATGCCGACCGCCCCGACGAGCGCAACAAGGCCGCCCAGAACGAGCAGCCCTTTGAGCGCGATGGATGTCTTGGCGGAAACTTGCATGCGCACAACCTAGCCTGATCAGACTCGCGCGGAAGGCGACATGTTGTCGCCGCGCCAATCAGGCCACGCGCTGCGTCTCCTCCTCCACCAGCGAGCGGAACAGGGCGTGGCCGGCGATCATGCCGTCCGAGGTCGCCAGGGTGATGTTGGACGCGGCCCGCGCCAGGTCGCCGGCGGCGAAGACGCCCGGCTGGGTCGTCTGCTGCATCCCGTCCACCTTGATCACCCGGCCCATGGGCGTGTCGGTCATTTCGCACCCCAGGCGCTCGGCGAAAGGATTGCCGACCTGGATCTGGGCTCCGACGAAGAGGGCCTTCAACGCCACAAACCGCCCGTCGGCCAGGCGCGCGCCCGTCAGGGTGGGGGCGTCCCCCTCCAGCCGCTCTATGGGCGTGGTTTCGATGGTCACGCCGCGCCGGTACAGCAGATGGGCGTCCTCGGGCGACAGTCCGACCTCCAGCCCCATGAACAGGGTGACCTGGCCCCACTCCGCTACAGTGGCTGCGTACTGGACCGCATGGTCGCCGCGCCCCAGCACCCCGATCGGGCCGAGGCCGATCTCATAGCCGTGGCACCAGGGACAATGGAGCGCCGTCCGGCCCCAGCGTTCCTTGACGCCCGGAATGTCCGGCAGCACGTCCTCGACCCCGTGCGACAGCAGCAGACGACGGCCGCAGGTCCGCGTCCCGTCAGCGAAGACGACCGAAAAGCCGCCGTCGATCCGCTCGACCTCGACCGCCTCAGCCATGCGGAAGGCGACGGTCGGATAGGCGGCCACTTGGGCGCGGGCGGCGGCGGCGATCTCGGCCCCCGGCCTGCCGTCCTGGCTCAAAAACCCGTGGGCGCGCGCGGCGAACCTGTTGCGCGGCTTTCCGTCGTCAATGACCAGCACCCGACGACGGGCGCGGACCAGTTGCTGGGCGGCGGACAGGCCGGCGTAGGAGCCGCCCAGGATCAGGGCGTCGTGCGGCATGGGCTCACTCGGGACGATGGAGGTTGAGATGGGCATTCAGCAGATCCTTTTTGGGTGGTCGGCCATTCGGCGCGCGAAGTCCGCCGCCAGATCGGCCAGGGTGATCTCGTTCAGCCGTGCGACCAGCAGGGCGCGGGCCTCGGCGTAGGTCTCGGCCAGGGCGTCGTTGACCGCCGCCTCGACCAGACAGCCGTCGGCCTCGACCGGCGGGGTTTCGGGAAACAGACCGGGCTCGCCCAGGGCCGTATTGACCTGGCCAAGGGTGACCTGATCCAGGGGCCGGGCCAGCCGCCAGCCGCCGCCACGCCCCTTTTCCGAGACCACCAGCCCCTGTTCGCGCAGACCCGCCATGGTCCGGCGCACCACGACTGGATGGGTCGACAGGCAGACAGCCAGCTGATCCGACGTCATGGACGCGCCGGTCCTCGCCTCGTACTCGGCCATGTGCAGCAGGGCGTGGAGAATGTTGGAGAGGCGGGAGTCCCTTTTCATGTAACTTCAATTGTTACGTGATGGGCCCGACGTCAAGACGGGAGCTGGGAGTATTTTTCAGACGTGCGGCGCGACGTCGGTCAGGAAGGCGCGGAAGCGGCGCAGGGATTCCTCGGTCAGGTCCGGGTCGTGGCGCATCGGGCCGTTGTTGGTCGGTTCGTCGAAGGCGTGGGTGCCGGGGGCGACCCAACTTTCGACCTCGGCGCCGCAGTCGCGGATCATGGCGTTGACCAGTTCGGCGTTGCGCACCGTGGTCAGATGGTCGCGTTTGCAGGTGACGGCCAGCACCCGGGGGCAATGCCGCCACGGCTTCATCCGGTTGAAGGCGAAGGGCCCGATATAGGGGTAGGCCAGCCAGACGGCGCGAACACCCGACAGGTCGGCCGCCCCGGGGTCGGCCACGCCCAGGGTGTTGGGCGCAGGATCGGCGCTCATCATCTCCATGATCGACCAGCCGCCGTGGCTCCATCCGGCCAGGGCCAGCCGGGTCGCGTCCACGTCCGGTCGGGCCGAAATCCCCTGGATCGCCGCCAGGACGTCGCCCGCCCGCTCATAGCCCCGGAAGGCCAGGCCGGTGCAGACCGCCGTCAGGGTGAAGGCCCGGCCCCAGCCGCGCGGCCCGTAGGAATCGATGGTGAAGGCGCGCCAGCCGGCCGCCTTGGCCGCCTCCGCATAGCGGGGCAGGTGTTCGCGCAGACCGCCGCAGCCGTGGAACAGCAGGACCGCCGGGCGGGGCCGGTCGTCGTCGGGCCCGACGACGGTCAGGTGGGGTTCGAGGCGGGCCCAGCGGCGTTTCAGATCGTCCATCCTGGACATACGCCGCAGCGGCGCGCCGAAAACCAGCCCCCCTTGCGGATTTCGATATTTCGATATATCTGAAAACTCATGAATAGATATATCGAAAAGGAAGCGATGATGAGGACCACGGGGATGTTCTACGGCCGCAACGGATGCGGCGAAAAACACGGCCGTCACGGCTTCGGCCACGGCTTCGGAATGGGGTTGGGGCGAGGCATGCGCGGCGGACGCGGCGCGGGCTTCGGTCCGGGCTGGGGCGGCGAAGGGCGAGGGCGCGGCCATGGGCCCGGACGCCACGGCGGCGGCCGCCTGTTCGATCATGGAACCCTGCGCTGGGTTCTGCTGTCGCTGATCGCGGAAAAGCCCAGCCACGGCTATGAGTTGATCAAGGCGGTCGAGACGAAACTGGGCGGCGCCTATTCGCCCAGCCCCGGCGTCATCTATCCCAGCCTGACCCTGCTGGAGGAAATGGGCGCGCTGGACTCCGAGGCCCAGGGCGGCAAGAAACTCTATTCGATCACCGAGGCCGGGCGCGCCCTGCTGGCCGAGAACGAGGCGATCCTGCGCGCCGCCGAGGCGACGATGGACAAGTTCGCCGCCCGCGCCCTCAGGCCGACCGCCATCCAGGACGCCATCGGCCGCCTGCGCCACACGATTCACGGCCGTCTGACGGGCGAGACCGCCCTGACCGAGGCCCAGATTCAGGCCATCGCCGCCATACTGAACGAGGCCGCCGACAAGGTGGAACAGGCATGACCGGGCTCTTGCGCATCCCGCGTCGCGTGCGGCACGAACTGAAGTTCCGCACCCTGGCCGTCGCCTCGATCGAGGATCTGACGCCGACCTATCGCCGCATCGTGCTGGAAGGCGCGGATCTGGACGGCTTCGTCTCCCTGGGCTTCGACGACCATGTGAAGATCTTCCCGGTCGCCGAGGGTCAGGCGCCGGTCCTGCCGACGCTCGGGCCGGACGGTCCAGTCTTCGCCGAGCCGCGCCCGGTGATGCGCGACTACACCCCCCGCGCCTATGACGCCGCCGCCCGTCGCCTGACCCTGGACTTCGTCACCGGCCACGGCGGTCCGGCGACCGAATGGGCCATGGCGGCGAAGACCGGCTCGGTCCTGGGCGTGGGGGGGCCGCGCGGCTCCTTCATCGTCCCCACCGCCTATGCCGATCATGTGCTGATCGGCGACGAGACCGCCCTTCCGGCCATCGCCCGCCGTCTGGAGGAACTGCCGGCCGGCGCGCGCGCCCATGTGGTGGTCGAGGTCTCGGATATGGAATCGACATGGACCTTCGACAGCGCCGCCGAGGTCGCCGTCACCTGGGCGATCCGCGACGGCGCCCCTCGGGGCCGGCCCGACGCCTTGCTGACGGCGGCGGATCGGGCCCTGACCGAGGTGGATCGCAAGGACGCCTATGTCTGGATCGCCGCCGAATCCGCCGTGGCCAAGGCCCTGCGCGCACGCGTGCTGGCGCTCGGCTTTTCGGCCAAGTCCGTGAAGGCGGCAGGCTATTGGCGCCTCGGCGGCGCCGGCGCCCACGAGGTCATCGAGGATTGATCCCCGCCACGCGCAGGGTCAGATTCAGCCGTCCCCCGCCCGGGATCAGGCGCGACGAGCCCGCCAGGACGCGGTCGACCCCGTGCCGGGCCAGTCGCGCCGGCCCGGTCAGGGCGCAGACGTCGCCGCTGTCCAGCCGCAGCGTCGCAGTGCGACCGCCCTCGACCGCCCCGATACGGAACAGGGCCGCCTCGCCCAGCGACACCGAAAGAACCGGAGCCGTCAGGTCCGCCTCGTCCCTGTCCTGGTGCAGGCCCATCTTCGCCCCCTCGCGGTACAGATTGACCAGACAGGCGTCCGGCTGCTGAGGCCCGCCGACGGTCGCCCGCCACAAGTCGAGCAGCACCGGCGGAATATCCGGCCAGACCCGCCCGGTCTGCGGGTGTGTCGGCTGATAGCGATAGCCGCTGCGGTCCGAGACCCAGCCCAGCGGCCCGAAATTGCTCATCTGCACCGAAAACGGCCGCCCGCCAGGGGTGATCGGCCGATAAAGGGGCGCAGCCTCCAGACGCGCGAACACGGCATCGACCAGATCGGCCTGGGCCGGACCGTCCAGGGCGCCGGGCCACAGGCGGAAGCCTTGAACGGCGGTTTGGACCTCTGAAATCATGCTGAAACCGGGGACATGGCCTCATCCTGCGGGAAAACCGGGGCCGGCGCATCGCTGAATCGCAGAACGCCCTTGCAGGCCTAGGGGACTTTCCCATATCGGGGCCAGCTTCGGAGAAACCCCGCGAAACCTGGGGCTATCCGGCACCATCACGCCAACCCACAGGGGGCGGTCACGCGCGGCGCTTCATCCAAGGCCGCCGCATCGCCCGCCGATACGGAGAGAACAGTACGCCCATGGCCAAGATTATCGGCATCGACCTCGGCACCACCAACTCCTGCGTGGCCGTCATGGACGGCAAGAACCCCAAGGTCATCGAGAACGCCGAAGGCGCCCGCACCACCCCCTCGGTGGTCGCCCTTCAGGACGGCGGCGAGACCCTGGTGGGTCAGCCGGCCAAGCGTCAGGCCGTCACCAACCCGGCCAACACCTTCTTCGCCATCAAGCGCCTGATCGGCCGCAACTTCGACGATCCCGTCGTGGCGAAGGACAAGGGCATGGTGCCCTATGAGATCGTCAAGGGTCCGAACGGCGACGCCTGGGTGCGTGCGCACGGCAAGGACTATTCGCCCCAGCAGATTTCGGCCTTCACCCTGACCAAGATGAAGGAGGCCGCCGAGGCCTATCTGGGCGAGAAGGTGACCCAGGCCGTCATCACCGTCCCGGCCTATTTCAACGACAGCCAGCGCCAGGCCACCAAGGACGCCGGCAAGATCGCCGGGCTGGAAGTCCTGCGCATCATCAACGAGCCGACTGCGGCCGCCCTGGCCTATGGCCTGGAGAAGAACGACGGTCAGAAGATCGCGGTCTATGACCTGGGCGGCGGCACCTTCGACGTCTCCATCCTGGAGATCGGCGACGGCGTCTTTGAGGTGAAGTCGACCAACGGCGACACCTTCCTGGGCGGCGAGGACTTTGACCTGCGCCTGGTCGACTATCTGGCCGACGAGTTCAAGAAGGAGCAGGGCGTCGACCTGCGCCAGGACAAGCTGGCCCTGCAGCGCCTGAAGGAAGAGGCCGAGAAGGCCAAGAAGGAACTGTCCTCGACCACCCAGTACGAGGTCAATCTGCCGTTCATCACCATGAACGCCTCGGGCCCGCTGCACCTGAACATCAAGCTGTCGCGCGCCAAGCTGGAGGCCCTGGTCGACGACCTGGTCGCCCGCACCATCGAGCCGTGCAAGAAGGCCCTGGCCGACGCCGGCCTGAAGGCGTCGGACATCGACGAGGTCGTCCTGGTCGGCGGCATGACCCGCATGCCCAAGGTCCAGGAGGCCGTGAAGGCCTTCTTCGGCAAGGAGCCGCACAAGGGGGTGAACCCCGACGAAGTCGTGGCCCTGGGCGCCGCGGTTCAGGCCGGGGTGCTGCAAGGCGACGTCAAGGACGTGCTGCTGCTGGACGTGACGCCCCTGACCCTGGGCATCGAGACCCTGGGCGGCGTCTTCACGCCCCTGATCGAGCGCAACACCACCATCCCGACCAAGAAGAGCCAGACCTTCTCGACCGCCGACGACAACCAGTCGGCCGTGACGATCCGGGTCTTCCAGGGCGAGCGGCCGATGGCGGCGGACAACAAGCTCTTGGGTCAGTTCGACCTGATGGGCATCCCCCCGGCGCCGCGCGGCATGCCGCAGATCGAGGTCGCCTTCGACATCGACGCCAACGGCATCGTCAACGTCTCGGCCAAGGACAAGGCGACCAACAAGGAACAGTCGATCCGCATCCAGGCCAACGGCGGCCTGTCGGACGCCGACATCGAGAAGATGGTCAAGGAAGCCGAGGCCAACGCCGCCGCCGACAAGGCCCGCAAGGACCTGGTCGAGGCCCAGAACGCCGCCGACAGCCTGATCCACTCGACCGAAAAGGCCCTGGCCGACCACGGCGACAAGGTCGAGGCCGACGTCAAGACCGCGATCGAGACGGCTCTGGCCGATCTGAAGACCGCCCGCGAGGGTACGGACGCCGAGGACATCCGCGCCAAGACCAACACCCTGGTCCAGGCCTCGATGAAGCTGGGCGAAGCCATGTACGCCGCCCAGCAGGGCGCGTCCGCCGATGGCCAGCCGGCTGACGACGGCGTGGTGGATGCGGAGTTCGAGGACGTCTCGGACACCGACGAGAAGAAGAGCGCCTGATCCGCAACAGGTCGCTGAAATGATACGGCCCCGCTTGTCTTGCGATAGGCGGGGTCTTTTCATGAAACTTGCATCAAGCGTTCCGGCCCCCATGTCAGCCGGGACACCGCCTTTTCCAGAGCCCGCAGAGGTTCGGGCCGGGCGGCAGGGGAAGTAATGAGGACTGACGCCCGATGGCGCGTGACTATTACGAAATTCTGGGCGTCGAGCGGACGATCGACGCCGCCGGCCTGAAATCGGCCTATCGCAAGCTGGCGATGATCCATCACCCGGACCGGAACGGCGGCTCGGAAGAGTCCATGGCCAAGTTCAAGGAGATTTCCGAGGCCTATACGGTTCTGTCCGACGACCAGAAGCGGGCGGCCTATGACCGGTTCGGCCACGCCGGGGTCAACGGCGGCGGGGGCGGCAATCCCTTCGGTCAGGGCCAGGGCTTCTCCGACCTGAACGACATCTTCTCCCAGGTCTTCGGCGACGCCTTCGGGGACGCCTTCGGCGGCCGCCAGGGCCGCGGCCAGCAGGGCGGACCGCGGCGCGGTTCGGACCTGCGCTACGACCTGGAGATTTCGCTGGAGCAGGCCTATCGCGGGGCCGAGGTCCAGATCGACGTCCCCGCCACCCTGACCTGCGAGACCTGCGAGGGCTCGGGGGCTAAGCCGGGCACCAAGCCCGTCACCTGCACCACCTGCAACGGCGCCGGCCGCGTGCGCCAGGCCAACGGCTTCTTCCAGGTCGAGCGGACCTGCCCCCGTTGCCACGGCGCGGGCCAGATGATCGCCGACCCCTGCACGACCTGCCACGGGCACGGCCAGGTGCGGAAGACCCGCACCCTGAACCTGAAGATCCCCGCCGGCGTCGACGACGGTTCGCGCATCCGCCTGACCGGCGAGGGCGACGCCGGCCAGCGCGGCGGCCCGCGCGGCGACCTCTACGTCTTCCTGTCGGTGACGCCGCACGACCTGTTCGAGCGCGACAACCTCGACTTGCTGGTCACCGTGCCCGTGCCGATGACGGTGGCGGCCCTGGGCGGCGAGATCGACGCCCCCTGCCTGGTCTCCGACGCCTGCGACGGCAAGTGCAAGGCCGCCGTCCAGGTGCCCGCCGGCGCCCAGACCGGCAAGACCGTGCGGATCAAGGGCAAGGGCATGCCCCATCTGAACGGCCGCGCGCGCGGCGATCTGGTCGTCGAACTGTTCGTCGAGACCCCGACCGACCTGACGCCGCGCCAGAAGGAATTGCTACAAGAGCTTGCCCTGTCCTTCGGCGAGGCGCAGAACCCCCGGAACTCCAGCTTCGCCGGCAAGGCGAAGCGTTTCTGGGCCGACATTCTGGGCAGCCAGGATGCGGACGGGTCGAAAGAGAACGCGGCTTGAGCGCCATCTTCCACGCCGGCATTTCCGGCTATCGCGGCCGGATGGGTCGAGCGGTGTCCCAGGTGCTGGACGCCCGCGAGGACGTGGTCGTCGCCGCCCGATTCGACTGGGGCGAGACCGCCGACATCTCCCTGTGCGACGTGATCATCGACTTCTCCACGCCCGACGCCTCGGTCGCCCTGGCCCAGTCTGCGGCCGCGCGCGGCGGTCCTAGTCTGGTGATCGGCTCGACCGGCTTCACTCCGGAACAGGAGGCCGAGCTGATGAAGGCCGCCGAGAAGATCGCCATCGTCAAGAGCGGCAACTTCTCCCTGGGCGTGAACATCCTGATCGGTCTGGTCCAGCATGCGGCCCAGCGTCTGGACGCCCAGGACTGGGACATCGAGATCACCGAGGCCCACCACCGCCGCAAGGTGGATTCTCCCTCCGGCACCGCCCTGATGCTGGGCGAGGCCGCCGCCGAGGGCCGCTTTACGGATCTGGCCGAGATCCGCTCCAAACCCTATGACGGCGTCCAGGGGGAGCGCGAGACCGGCAAGATCGGTTTCTCCTCGATCCGGGGCGGCGGAATCATCGGCGAACATACGGTGCTGTTCGCCTCTGAGGACGAGGTCCTGACCCTCAGCCATTCCGCGATCGACCGGTCGCTGTTCGCCAAGGGCGCGGTCGCCGCCGCCGCCTGGGTTCGCACCCGCCGACCCGGCCTTTACGACATGCAGGACGTGCTGGGCTTCCGTCAGGCTTGAAGCCGCGCCTGGCCCCCCGAGCCCGCTGAACTCAGTGCAGCACCCTGCGCCGCCCGAAGGCCGTGCCCGTCAGCAAGGTCTTGATGAAGAAGAAGACGGCGATGACGATGGCGTAGCCCAGGAACAGGGCCAGACCCGTCAACCAAAAGCCCGCCGTCAGGATGGCCGGCAGGGCGAAGTCGCCGCCGTTCAGGACGGGAAGGACGGCCACGACGATCAGATGAACCAGGGTCGCCCCCAAGGCCGTCGATCCCAAGGATCGCCAATCGACCATCATCAAAGCGGCGATCACGGCGATGATCAGACCCATGACCTGATTGACGCCGTCGAAACCGGCGCTGGCCAGGTTGAACAGGCCGTTGAGGAACTGACCGATCTGATCCAGCAGATTTTCCATAGAGCGCCTCCAACCCTGTCGATGTTGCAGCGAAGCTTGCCGATCCGCAGGCTTAACGCGGCCGGATGGAAATCGCTCCGCCGGGGTGGGCGGCGGCGACGCGAAGGCCTATGGGTTCGTGCGACAGGAGCGGCATGAGCAAGACGACCGGAAGCGAAGACATTGCGAGGGGCATCGCCCTTCGGATCGCCGCAGCGGGCGCCTTTTCCATCATGGCGGCGGTTCTGAAACTGGCCTCCCTGGACGGGGTCACCGCGCCGGAGATGCTGTTCTACCGCGCCTTCTTCGGCCTGCCGGTGGTGTTGATCTGGGTGCTGACCCAGCCGGGCGGACTGGCGGGCCTGGCCACGCGCCGCCCCATGGCGCATCTGGGCCGCAGCGCCCTGGGCGTCGCCTCCATTCTGTGCGTCTTCCAGACCCTGACGCTTCTGCCGCTGGCGGAGGCCACGACCATCAGCTTCACCGCCCCGATCTTCGCCACCATCCTGTCCTTCCTAGTTCTGAAGGAGGCGGTCGGCCCCCGGCGCTGGGCGGCGGTGGCGGTCGGCTTCATCGGCGTGCTGATCGTCACCCGCCCCCTGTCTCTGGTTTCCGGAGCGGGCTCAACCCCCTTGCCCTTGGCCGGCGTCGGCTTCGGCCTGGCCGCCGCCCTCCTGACGGCGGCGGTCACGATCACCCTGCGGCAGCTGCGCGACACCGAACATGTGGCGGCGATCGTCTTCTGGTTCTTCGTCTGCTCGTCCATCGTCGGCGCCCTGCTTCTGCCCTTCGTCGGCCGGATGCACGCCCTGACGACCTTCGCCCTCCTGGCCGGGTCGGGCGTGGCGGGCGGCGTCGCCCAGCTGTTGATGACCGCCTCCCTGCAAAAGGCGCCCGTCGCCGTCGTAGCCCCGTTCGACTATCTGCAGATCCTCGGCGCGGTCGCCTTCGGCGCTTGGCTGATGAAGACCACCCCGACCGCCGACACCTTGGCCGGCGCCGCCCTGATCGCCGCCAGCGGCCTCTATACGGCTTGGCGTGAACGGGTCCGCCGCCGCCAGGCCCTGTTGCAGACGACCGCCCCGCCCGTCTGAGGTTTACACATCGCAGTTTCGGCCCTAGAGAGCTTGGCCGTGACCGCCTCCATGACCAAAGCGATTACCCTGAAAACCACCGGCTTCGGCGGGGCGGTTTCGGGTGTGCGCGAGGTCTGAAGCGCCGAACCCCGATCCCAAGCCCCGCCGATGCGCGGGGCGGTCGATCCGGCTGAACCCCGCGCCTCCATCCTCCCAGGAGACGCCTGAATGTCCTTTTCCCTGTCCAACCCTCCCCACGTCGGCATCGTCGGCGCAACCGGCCTCGTCGGCGAGATGATGCGCGGCCTGCTGGCCGAGCGGAACTTCCCCCTGGCCTCGCTTCGCCTGTTCGCCTCGGCCCGGTCGGCGGGCAAGACCATCCGCTTCGGCGAGACCGACGTTGTGGTCGAGGATGCGGCGACGGCGGACTACGCCGGCTTGGACATCGTCTTCTTCTCGGCCGGCGGGGATACCTCCAAGGCTCTGGCGCCCAAGGTGGCGGCCGCTGGGGCGGTGGTGATCGACAACTCCTCCGCCTGGCGCAGCGACCCGCAAGTGCCGCTGGTGGTCGCCGAGGTGAACCCCCACGCCCTGGCGAACCTGCCCAAGGGGATCATCGCCAACCCCAACTGCACCACCATGGCCGCCATGCCGGTGCTGAAGCCTCTGCACGACGCGGCGGGGCTGAAGCGTCTGACGGTCTCGACCTATCAGGCCGTCTCGGGCGGCGGGATCGAGGGCATCCGCGTGCTGGAGGACCAGTCGCGGGCGGCCGTGGGACAGGGCGCGGCCCTGGCCCGCGACGGCGGGTCCGTGGACTTCGGCGCGCCGGAAAAGTGGGTCGTGCCGATCGCCGCGAACGTGGTGGCTCTGAACTACAAGCTGGGCGAGGACGGCTATACCGACGAGGAGCTGAAGCTGCGCGACGAGAGCCGCAAGATCCTGGAGATCCCCGGCCTGCCGGTCTCGGGCACCTGCGTCCGGGTGCCGGTCTTCACCGGCCACTCCCTGTCGATCAACGCCGAGTTCGAGCGCGCGATGTCGGTCGAGACGGCGCTGGACTTGCTGGCCCAGGCGCCGGGCGTGGTGGTCACGGCCGTGCCGAACCCGCTGGAGGCCGCAGGCCAGGACCCAGTCTTCGTCGGTCGGGTGCGTCCCGACCCGACGGTCGAGCACGGCCTGGCTCTGTTCGTCTCGAACGACAATCTGAGGAAGGGCGCGGCCTTGAACGCGGTGCAGATCGCCGAGGTCCTGGTCCAGCAGCGCGGCTGACCGGTCTAGGCGGGGTTCAGTCGTAGCGCACGCCGCTGAGATAGAGCCCCGCCGAGGGGGCGACGGGGCCGCACCGGGCACGGTCCCTCGCCTCCAGCGCCGCCTTGACGTCACGGGCGGTCCAGCGGCCCAGCCCCACCTCCACCAGGGTTCCGGCCATGGACCGGACTTGGCGGTGCAGGAAGCTGCGGGCCTGGAAGACCAGATGCACCTCCTCGCCGAACCGGCTGACGCGGGCCACGTCCAGGGTCTTGACCGGCGACTTGGACTGGCAGCCCACGTCGCGGAAGGTGGTGAAGTCGTGCAGGCCGACCAGGACCTGGGCCGCATGGTGCATGGCCTCGGCGTCCAGGCTCTTCTTGACGTGCCAGACGCGGTCGCGCTCCAAAACGGGTTGAGGCCGGCGGTTCAGGATCCGGTACAGATAGCCCCGGCCGGTCGCGGAGAACCGCGCGTGCCAGTCGGGATCGGGCGCGTATTCGGCCGACAGGACGCAGACATCCTGTTTGATCAGATGGGCGTTGACGGCGTTCAGCACCGTATCGACCGGCCAGTCCCGCTCCAGATCGGCGTGGATCACCTGGGCCGTGGCGTGAACGCCGGTGTCGGTGCGGCCGGCGGCGGCGATCCGCACCCGCTCGCCGGAGAAGGCCAGTATGGCGGCCTCGACCGCGCCCTGGACCGTCGGCTGGTCCTCCTGGGCCTGGAAGCCGTTATAGGCCGTGCCGTCGTATTCCAGGGTCAGCTTGTAGCGCGGCATCAGCCGAGCACGGTCCCGGCCGGCAGGGCAAAGCCGCGCAGCATCTCATCGGTCGATTGCGCCGCCTTGCCCTCGCGTTGAACCCGGATCAGGCGCACGGCGCCTGTCCCGCAGGCCACGGTCAGGGCGTCGTCCAGCACGGTTCCGGGCGCGCCCGATCCGTCCGCCAGGGCCGACAGCAGGGCCTTGATCCGAACCGGGCCGGCTTCCGAGGGGGCCTCGAACCAGGCGCCGGGGAAGGGCGACAGGCCGCGGATATGGGCGTCGACCTCGGCCGCCGGACGGGCCCAGTCGATCCGGGCCTCGGCGGGGGTGATCTTCCGGGCGTAGGTGGGTTCGCCGACCTGTTCGGTCGGCGTCACCCCTCCCCGATCGATGGCGGCCAGGGCTCGGGGCCACAGGGCGGCGCCGACATGGGCCATGCGCTCGGACAGGCTGGCGGCCGTGTCGTCGGGCCGGATGTCCATGATTTCGCTGAGCAGGATCGGCCCTTCGTCCAGGCCCAGGCTCATCTGCATGATCTGGACCCCGGTCTCGGCATCGCCGGCCATGATGGCCCTCTGGATCGGCGCGGCCCCGCGCCAGCGGGGCAGCAGCGAGCCGTGCAGGTTCAGGCAGCCCAGTCGGGGCGCGGCCAGCACCTGGGCGTTCAGGATCTGGCCGTAGGCGACGACGCAGGCGGCGTCGAGGTCCAGGCTCTGGAAGTCGGCGACGGCCTCGGGCGACTTCATGCTCTCGGGCGTGAAGACCGGCAGGCCCATGGTTTCGGCGAAGGCGTGAACCGGCGACGGCGTCAGCTTCTGGCCCCGGCCCTTCGGGCGCGGCGGCTGCGAATAGACGGCGACGATCTCGTGGCCCGAGGCGAGAAGCTCGGCCAGGGACGGCACGGCGAAATCGGGAGTTCCCATGAAGGCAAGGCGCATGGGCACGCCTTTAGAGGTTTACTGCCAGCGGGTGAAGACGCCGCCGCCCTCGTCCCATTCGCCGCCCGCGTCCAGAGCGTCGTCGAAATCGAGCAGCCGGTCCAGCAGCAGGCCCGCCACCACGCCCAGCAGGGCCACGCCCGCCAGGGTCGCAACCCCGGCGACGCCGATCTTCTGGCTGCGGGTCAGGCGACGGCGCCCTTGGGTGTCGATCACCAGGGACTGGCCGCGGCGGATGGGGCGGGGGCTGCGCTTCGTCATCAGGCGGCGATCCTGTCTCGGGCGGCCTTCTTGACCTTGGTCACGGCGCGTTCCCGCTTCAGCCGCGACAGGTGGTCGATGAAGAGCACGCCGTTAAGATGGTCCATCTCGTGCTGGATGCAGACGGCGTAGAGGCCCGAAGCCTCTTCCTCCACCGACTGACCCTCACGGTTCAGATAGCGAATGCGAACGCGGGCCGGCCGTTCCACCTTGTCGAAATACTCGGGAATGGACAGGCAGCCCTCTTCGTAGGTGTAGAGCTCGTCCGAGGCCCACAGGATTTCCGGATTGGCGAAGAAGCGCGGGTTGCGGCGCGCCTCGGCGGCCTCCGGCGTGTCTTCCTCTTCCGTTTCGCAGACGGTTCCGTCGCGATCGCCCAGGTCCATGACGATGACCCGGTCCAGGGCGCCGACCTGAACGGCGGCCAGGCCGATGCCCGGCGCCGCGTACATGGTCTCCAGCATGTCGTCCATCAGGGCGCGCACGGCGTCGTCGACGCCCGCGACGGGCTTGGAGACCTGTTTCAGGATCGCCAGGTCGGCGGCGTTGTCGATGGTGAGGATACGTCGGATGGCCATGGTCGGGACGTAGGCGCGCCCCGGCGCGAGGTCAAGATTTCCGCCTATTCCTTGCCCGGCAGGGGGCGCGGCTTGCGGTACTGGTCGATGGCCACATAGGTGAAGACGCCTTGGGTCACGCGCACGGACGTGGCCAGCGGCTGACCGCGCGACCGCTTCCAGGCCTCGACATGGATGCGGATCGAGGTGCGGCCCGTGCCGACGACCTTGGCGTAGATGCTGACCTCGTCGCCGACGGAGACGGGCTGGTGAAACACCATGCCGTCCAGGGCCACGGTGGCGCAGCGTCCCTGGGCCAGTTCAAAGGCAGGAGTCGCGCCGGCCACGTCCATCTGGGCCAGCAACCAGCCGCCGAAGATGTCGCCTTCGGGGTTGGTGTCGGCCGGCATGGCGATGATGCGGCCTACGGGCGGGGTGTCGGGCGGGGACTCAGGGGCGTCGGACATGGGGAAACTCTGACGTTCGGGGAGGGCCCGTTCTTAGATCAACTTTGCGTCAAACAAAACCAACCGGGCAATTTCCCACCCATCCCCGTCTGGGCGGCGAACGAGCATTCAGCGCCGCGTGGGCCAGACTCTTCGTCCCAAGCCATGTTAAGCCGTGTTGGACGGCTTGGCGCGGCGGGCGCGCGGAGTCTTGGCCGAAGACTTGCCTGAAGTCTTTCCTGCAGGCTGGCGCGCCTTGGCCGCAGGGGCGGCCGGAACCTCGGCTTGAGTGGCGGCCCGTCTGGCGTCTCGCAGCGCCCGCCAGGCCCCGCCGAGCTCCATGGCGACCAGCAGATGATCTTCAGTCAGAACACCCCTCCGTGCGAGGCGCAGATCGGCGATCTCGTTCAGCAACCGGGACGCCGCGCGCAGGTCGGGACGATCGGATCGCGCGCCCAGGTCCTGAAGCCGGGCGAAGCGCCAACCCGTCTCCGGCGGATGCTCCAAGGCCAGGGCGAACCGCGCCTCGGGCGTCAGATCCGCAGAGAGAAAGTCCCAAACCGTCTGGTTCGGCGCCCGACGATAATGGCCGGGGCGGGTCGGGAGGCCGGCGCGGGCATAGACCTCCAGGGCGCCCGCCTCGATCTCGTCCAGCGCCTGATCCAGAGGCGAGGGAGCCTCCGAGGGGATTTCCGCAGGACGGACGAAGGGGTCTGCGGCGCCGGCCGGATCGACAATATCAGTCGCGACTGCGGCGGCGCGCCCCGTCAGCCGGGACAGAAGGGCGAGCCACGCCTGCACGGGCGTCAGTCGACGTTGATCGCGCTGGTCACCGACACGTCATAGACGACGCGGGTCACGCTCTGAACGAACTCGAAGAATTTGCGCGCCTCTGCGGCGCCGGCCAGGGGCACATAGATCACGTCCTCGGGCATGATCTCCAGATTGGTGGCGGCGAAGACATTGGCGGCGTTGTTGAAGTCCAGCTGATAGACCACCGGCACCCCCTTGGGCGTGGCCGGCTGGTTGATCCCCAGAGCCTGGGCCACCTCCGGTCGCTCGAAGCGGAAAACCATAACGCGCCGGGCGTTGGCGGTGGCGGTGTTCAGCCCTCCGACCTTGGACATGGCGCCCGTCAGGGTCATGGGTCCGGCGGGCATGTCGACCTGCGTGACGGCGTTCAGAGCGCCGAAGGTGGAGAACCGACGCGGCTTGTACTGGACGTTGATCACATCGCCCCTTTGCAGGCGCACGTTCTCGCTGAACTCGGTCGTCACGGCCGACAGGGGGGCGGTGTAGGTCTGCCCGCCGCGCTGGATGCTGATCGTCAGATCGTCGGTCGGGCGGGCGGATCCGCCGGCGGCGGCGATGACGTCCAGAATCCGGTCGCTGTTGACGCCCAGCGGCGCGCGCCCCGGCTGACGAACGTCGCCCAGGACGTTGACGGTGTTGGAGGCGTTGCCGGCGATCCCCACCAGAACCTGGGGATTGGCGACCTTGCCGACCAGGGCGCGGCGGATCGCGGCCGCCGCCTGGGTCGAGGTCAGGCCCACGACGCGGACCGGACCGGCGAAGGGCACGGAAACAGAACCGCTGCGATCGACCGTCACCCCCGGAAGGGCCTGGGAACCGCCGGACAGGTTGGGAACCGTGCGCGCCGAAGCCGATGTCCCACCCAGGCTGCCGCCGAACAGGGCGCCTGAAGGATCATAGATCGAGATCGCCAGCGTATCGCCCTCGCCGATCACATCGACCGGCTGGTCGCTGGAGGCGGCGGCCAGGGTGCCGAAAAACTGAGGCGGCACGGCCTTCATCCGCTCCGTGACCTCATAGGTCAGCGGCACCAGGGCGTAGCTGCCCAGGGCCTGGGCTGTAGAGGCCCCAGCGTCGATGGAAGCGCCCGAGGGCCCGTCGCGCGGCAGGGTGGAGCACCCGCTCAGGATGGCGACGATGGCAAGCGGCAGGATGGTGCGAGTCATGGAAACGGATCGGCCCTTGTTCGCGCGTTGATTACCCGCCTTTCGCACCGCCCGCCAGAGGCGAGGCCGCCGCCAGGCCGACCGCCCGAGCGACGATGTCGAAATGGGCTTCCCACGACGGCGCAGCGCGACCTTCCGAGGCGGCGGGCGGAGACGTCATGGTCGCCCGCTCGATCGCCGCCAGCCAGCCCAGCCCGTCCAGGGGATCGATCAACTCGGCTTGGGGCGTCAGTTCCCTGTGCGGCGGAATGTCGGAGGCGATCAGGGGGCGGCCCATGGCCACCGCCTCGACCGCAGGCAGGTCGAACCCCTCGACCGACGAGGGCGCCAGCACCGCCCGCGCGCCCCGCATCAGGCGCGCCAGCACCTCGTCGGACAGGTTGGCCGCCTGGTGAACGATCCCCCGCAGATTGGGCGAGCGCTGCAGATGATCCAGCACCGCCTCATTCTCCCAGCCGTAGCGCCCGACCAAGACCAGGGAGGGGGTGCGTTCGCCCAGCCGTTCCTCCAGCCGCCGCCACAAGGTCAGCAACAGGGCCAGGTTCTTTCGCGCCTCTATGGTGCCCACATGGACGAAATAAGGACGGCTGGTCGCCACCGCATCGCCGGCGACGAAGGCCGGTTCCAGGCCCAGGTGCGCCACATGGACCGGCGGCTGCGGCAAACCTTCTCGCGCCGCAAAGGCCCGCAACTCGTCGCGGGTATAGGCCGAGTTGACGATCACCCGACTGGCGTGACGCAGGGCGTGGGTCACTCGGGCGTGGTGTTTGGCGCCGTCGCCCGGCCGACAGAACTCCGGATGGGTGATGGGGATCAGATCATGGATCAGAACGACCCGTTCCACACCCGCCGCTTCCAGATCCCTCAGAGCGTCGGCCTGATGCAGGGTCGTATGGCCCACGTTCAGATAGAGGTCGGCGGCCGGCAGGGGCGCGACGTGACGGGATTTGAAGAACTGTTTCAACACCCGTCCCTTGTCCGCCGGCTTCTCACGCTCCGGCGGGGGCGGGGGACTGATGACAGACTCTGCGGGTCGGGCGGGGGCGGCCAGAGCCTCGAGCAACAAGGCTTCATGCGCCACGTCGGCGGGGGCGACGCCCGCCCCGCTCCAACGCGCGCGCAGATCGACCACGAAGTCCCGGAACCACTCGGGCTGGACGGCGACCAGGCGGTTCTTGCGCCCGCGAACCGGCAGGGTGACGACGTCGGGCCGTGACAGCAGCCATTCGGCATAGGCCAGACAGACACGATCGACGCCGGTGGGGGCGGAACGTTCGGCCCGGCTCATCAGCCGGCTGGCGTCATAGAGGATACGCATCATCAGCGGCTCAGGCGACGTAGCCGGCCTGCATCAGTTCCGCGATATGGACGATGGCGGTCGGCCGCCCCTCCTCCACCACAAACAGATTGGAAATCTTGTTCGCGGTCAGCAGGTCGACGACGTCGCTCATCCGCGCGTCCGGATCGACCGTGATCGGATTGGCCCCCATGATGTCGGCGGCGGTCAGGCCGGTGATGTCGCGCTGGAAGGCGCGACGCAGGTCGCCGTCGGTGACGATCCCCGCCAAGGCGCCGTCCGCCTTCAAGACGGCGACCGCCCCCTTTCGGCCTTCCGTAATGGCTGAGACCACTTCGCTGAAGCTGGCGTTCAGCGGCACGCTGGCCGGGGCCGCGGCGTTGTCGCCCATCCATTCCCGCACGCTTTGCAGGCTCATGCCCAAGGCGCCGCCGGGGTGGTGCAGACCGAAATCCAGGGCGCTGAACCCGCGCCGGTCCATCAGCACCATGGCCAGGGCGTCGCCCAGGGCCAGGGTCATCAGGGTCGAGGTGGTCGGCGCCAGGCCGTTCGGACAGGCCTCAGCCACCTTGGGCATGGTCAGGCAGACCGCGGCGTTGCGTCCCAGGAAACTGGTCGGACGCTGGGTGATGGCGATGACCGGAATGCCGTTGCGCTGGCAGAAGATCAGCGGATCGCGCAGTTCGCGGCTCTCGCCCGAGTTGGAGATGGCCAGGACCGTCACATCCGGTCGCAGCATGCCCAGGTCGCCGTGGCTCATCTCCGCCGGATGGACGAAGAAGGCGTTGGTGCCGGTGGACGCCAGGGTGGCGGCGATCTTGCCGCCGATGTGGCCGGACTTGCCGATGCCGGTGACGACCACATAGCCGGGGCGGCTCATGATCACATCCACCGCCCGCGCGATCGAGACGTCGATCATCCGCTCCAGCGCTTCCAGCGCCTCGATGTTCAACCGCATGACCTCGCGGGCGCGCCCCGTCATGGCGGCGATGTCTTCGGGCGAGGAATGGGCGATCTCGGTCATGTTTGGTCAGGCCCGCGGCCGGGCTCTCCTTGTTTCAACGCACGGCCGCAGACAGTCCCCTCGGCGGCGCGCACCGCCTCTTTCAGACGACTTTGTCGCTTTCGGGTCAACCTTTGCCGCTTTGGCGCGTTATGGGGGCCTGGGGAAGCCGTAAAGAGTCAGATACCTATGCCGTCTCACGCCGGAGCCGCCGATCTGTTGTTGCCCCGACCGCCGGTCGCCGCCCAGGGAATCGCCCTGTTCCTCGACCTGGACGGCGTCCTTGCGCCCATGGCGCCGACGCCGGACGAGGTCGGTCCCGTGGCGCGCCGCACGGCCGTGCTGAAGGCGGTGCAGCATCGCCTCGACGGCCGGGTGGCCGTGGTCAGCGGCCGCACCATAAGAGAGATCGACCGGATCACCGACCGGGCCCTAGAGTCCGCCTCGGGCGTTCATGGACTGGAGCGTCGCCTGAAAGGCGGCCCGGTCCAGAGGACGACGGCCGACGCCGCTGTCGCCAAGGCTTTGGACGCCTTTCACGCCTTCGCCGCTGACCGGCAGGGGGTGATCGTCGAGGACAAGGGAGTCTCTGCGGGCCTGCATTATCGACTGGCGCCCGACCAGGGCGCGGCGGCGCAGCGACTGGCCCGGCAGCTGCAGGCCGAGACAGGCCTGGCGCTGCAGCCTGGCCATATGGTGCTGGAGTTGAAGACGCCGGGCGCCGACAAGGGCACAGCCGTCGCCGCCTTCATGCAGGAGGGGCCGTTCAAGGGGGCGACCCCCGTCATGCTCGGCGACGACCTGACCGACGAACATGGTTTCGAAGCCGCCGCCGCCCTGGGCGGCTATGGCGTGCTCGTCGGGCCTGAGCGCGAAACCGCGGCCCGCTATCGCCTGGACGATGTGGACGACGTCCTGACCTGGCTGGAAGCGGTGGCGGGGGCCTGAATCGATGACGCCCAATCTCGATCTCTTCCCCATCGGCAATTGCGCGATCAGCGCCCTGATCGACCGTCAGGGCCGGTTCGTCTGGGCCTGCGCCCCGCGCGTCGACGGCGACCCCGTCTTTTCGGCCCTGATGAACGGAGAAGCGCCCGAGCACGGCTATTGGTCCGTCGAGCTGGAGGGGCTGAAACACGTCAGCCAGGCCTATGTCCGCAATACGCCGGTGCTCAAGACCGTTCTGACGGCCGAAGACGGGGCCGCGGTGGAGATCATCGACTTCGCCCCGCGCCATCCGAAACATTCGCGAACCTATCGCCCCCTCGCCTTCGGGCGGATCATTCGACCGCTGCACGGCACGCCGCGTATCCGCGTCCGGCTGCGCCCCTCGTCCGACTGGGGCGCGCGGCGGGCGCCCCACACCTCGGGCTCCAATCACATCCGGTTCCGATGCCCGGACGTCACCTTCCGTCTGACGACCGACTGTCCCGTCTCTCACGTTCTGGAGGAGCGGATCTTTCGGCTGGAACGGCCGCACGCCTTCTTCTTCGGCCCGGACGAGGGCTATGATCAGGATGTGGGACCGGGGGTTCAGGCCGCGCTGGACCGCACGGTGGCCTATTGGCAGGACTGGGTCCGCAAACTCTATCTGCCGCTGGACTATCAGGAGGCCGTCATCCGCGCGGCCATCACCCTGAAGCTCTGCGCCTATGAGGAGACGGGCGCCATCGTCGCGGCCATGACCACCTCCGTGCCCGAATTCAAAGAGAGCGGGCGCAACTGGGACTATCGCTACTGCTGGATCCGCGACGCCTATTATACGGTGCGGGCGCTGAACCGGCTGGGGGCGGTCGACATTCTCGAGAACTACTTGGGCTATCTGCGCAATCTGGTTGACGCCTCGGCCGGCGGCCATGTCCAGCCGGTCTATGGGGTGGGGCTGGAGCCGGGCATCGGCGAGAGCATCGTCGATACGGTCGAGGGCTATCGCGGCATGAAGCCGGTGCGGATCGGCAATCAGGCCCATGAGCACCTGCAGCACGACGTCTATGGCCAGATCGTCCTGCCCCTGGTCCAGGCCTTCTATGACCAACGCCTGCTGCGTCCCGGAACGATCGAGGATTTCCACGCTCTGGAGAAGGTCGGCGAGCGGGCCTTCGCCATGCACGACCAGACCGACGCAGGGCTTTGGGAGTTCCGCACCATCGCGCGGGTTCACACCTATTCCTCCGTCATGTGCTGGGCGGCCTGCGACCGTCTGGCCAAGGCGGCGGATCATCTGGGCCTGCAGGCTCGCGCCGACGTCTGGCGTCAGCGGGCGGCGGCCATCCGAGAGCGGATCGAGGCGGAGACCTTCCTGACGGACGAGGGGCGTTTCGCCGCCAGTTTCGGCGGACGCGAACTGGACGCCTCCCTGCTGCAACTGACGGATCTGGGCTTTCTGGACGCGCATGATCCGCGCCAGGTGGCCACCTTCGATGCAATCGAGCGGGATCTGAAAAAAGGACCCTTCCTGTTCCGCTATGTCGAGCCGGACGACTTCGGCGAGCCGGAGACCGCGTTCAACTTCTGCACCTTCTGGTTCATCGAGGCCCTGCATCAGAACGGCCGGGTGGAGGAGGCGCGCGCCATATTCGAAGAGATGCTGGCCCGTCGCACCCAGGCCGGCCTGTTGAGCGAAGACATTTCCGTCGAGGACGGGGAGCTGTGGGGCAACTACCCCCAGACCTACTCCCTGGTCGGGATCATCAATTGCGCCGTGATGTTGAGCCGATCCTGGACCGACGTGCGTTGATCTTTCTGGTCCCGGGGCTGGGATCGCTGCCGAAGTGAAGTCATGAGCCGTCTCATCGTCGTATCCAACCGGGTTTCGGCCCCGACCGATCCCGCTGCGGGCTCCGCCGGCGGCCTGGCCATGGCCCTGTCTGCGGCCCTGCGAAAATACGACGGCCTCTGGTTCGGCTGGTCTGGAGAGACGATCGACAGCTTCACCGGCGAGATGAAGGTGGAGGACCGCGCCGGCGTGACCGTCGGACTGGTCGATCTGGAGCCCCAGGACGTCGAGGAATATTACAACGGCTACGCCAACAAGACCCTGTGGCCGCTGTTCCACCACCGGATCGACCTGGCCCAGTACGAACGCTCCTACGGCGAGGGTTATGAGCGGGTGAACCGCCGCTTCGCCGAGGTTCTGGCGCCGGTGATCAAGCCGGACGACGTCATCTGGATCCACGACTACCATATGATCCCCATGGCGCGGGACTTGCGTCGTCTGGGCGTCCGCAACCGGATCGGCTTCTTCCTGCACACCCCCTGGCCGACGCGCCAGCTGCTGGTGACCCTGCCGCATCACCGGCGGCTGGTGGAGTCCATGTTCGACTTCGATCTGATCGGCTTCCATACGCGCGAATGGTGCGACCTCTTCACCGACTATGTGGTCAGCGAGGCCCAGGGCGAGCTGTTCGGTCATGGCGGGCTGGAGTGTTTCGGCCGCCGGGTTCAGACCGGCGTCTTCCCCATCGGCATCGATGTGGACGGCTTCCTGGCGGCGAAGAACTCGACCCTCGGGACCCGGACCTATGATCGGATGGCGGCCTCGGCGGCCTTTCGCGCCATGATCGTCGGCGTGGACCGGCTCGACTATTCCAAGGGGCTGGAGGAGCGGCTGCTGGGCTATGAGCAGTTCCTGCAGGACAATCCGTCGATGCGCGGCGAGGTCTTCCTGCTCCAGGTCACGCCGATCTCGCGGGACGATGTGGATTCCTATCAGGACATGCGGGCGCGGCTGGACGCCCTGGCCGGGCGGGTCAACGGGGCCTTCGCCGACATGGATTGGCAGCCGATCCGCTATCTGAACCGCACCTACCGCCGCGACCAGCTGGCGGGGATCTATCGCGCCGCCAGGGTTGGGCTGGTGACGCCGCTGCGCGACGGGATGAACCTGGTCGCCAAGGAATATGTCGCCGCCCAGAACCCCGACGATCCCGGCGTCCTGATCCTGTCCCGGTTCGCGGGGGCGGCGGAACAGATGCGTGAGGCGCTTCTGGTCAATCCCTACAGCCGCGAGGAGCTCTCGGACGCCATCCAGAAGGCCCTGACAATGCCCCTGGCCGAGCGGGTGCGGCGGTGGGAGGCCCTGATGCAGGTGGTGCGCGACACCGACGTGGGCATCTGGCGCGACGCCTTCGTCAAGGCCCTGCTGGCGGTCGAGACCGAGCCGGAAAAAACCCAATGGGCGGGCGCGGCCTGATCCAGGGCCCGGTCTAGCGAATGTCGAAGGCCAGCAGCAGGGTGCGCTGGGCCGGATTGGCGTTGTCGTCCGACAGCAGATAGAGCCGGGTCGCCTGGCCGCGCCGCTCGGCCGCGACGCCTTCGAAATTGTCTGTCGTGCCGGGCAGCTTCAGTTCGATCAGGACAGGTCCCAAAGACCCATCTGCCGCCATGGGCCGCACCCGGCCCCGCATGTCGATCGGCGGCGTATAGCGGCGCTCCACCACGAACCAGCCTTCGCCGGACGGATCGCGATCCAGACCGGTGAAGCGATAGTCGGAATCGCGGGGCGCCTCGGCCGGCGGCGAGACGACGGTGCGACAGCCGTTCATCGTGCAGTCCCAGACGCCGCCGCCTTCGCCGACCGCGCGCCAGCCGTCTGTCTGAGCGTGCGAAGCGGCTAGGCCCTCCATGCCTTCATTGTCCGCAAAGGCGACGGCGGGCGACGGAACCGGTCGGGGGGCGCGCACGGCCGACAGCGGGCCGTAATTCCAAATTCGATGGCGACGTTCGAAGCTGACGAGCAGGTCGCCTGATTGCGTCAGGGCCAGACCCTCGGCGTCTCCGTCGCGCTTGTCGCTGATCGGCGTCCCGTCCTCCAGGGCCAGCCGGTGAGACGCCAGACCATCGACGCCGACGAGCCGCCCCTGGGCGTTGAGCCGCAGACGGCCGCGAACCAGGTCCCCCGCGTCGGATACGGCGACAAAGCCGCCGCCTCCGCTCAGTTTAAGATCGGAAAGCCCATGCAGCGGCGATCCCAGGCCGGCGACGATCTCGATCCCGCCCGCGAAACGCACGCCGGGCGCCAGGACGGCCCCGGGCAGGCCCAGACCGACCGGCTTCAACTCGGCGGCGGCGAAGGACCAGCCGTCTTCGTCTGAAAGGGACGGTTGTGGCGGGCCCAGAGTCGCGGCGCAGGCCGTCAGCGCCAGGGCCGCCCAGGCCGCCGCGAGACGCGGTAGACGACGTCTCATGCGGCGATCTTCTGACGCGGCCGGCGAGCGAGCGTCGCCGCGGCGTCCGCCTCGAACAGTTCGGCCAGTTTTTCGGTCATGGCGCCGGCCAGCTGTTCCACGTCGACGATGGTCAGGGCCTTGCGGTACCAGCGGGTCACGTCATGGCCGATGCCGATGGCCAAAAGCTCGACGGGCGATCGGTCCTCGATCTCGGCGATGACCTGGCGCAGGTGCTTGTCCAGGTAAAGGGCGGCGTTGGCCGACTGGGTCGAATCATCGACAGGCGAGCCGTCGGAAATGACCATCAGGATGCGGCGCTGCTCGGTGCGGGCCAGCAGGCGATTGTGCGCCCATTGCAGGGCCTCGCCGTCGATGTTCTCCTTCAGCAGGCCCTCGCGCATCATCAGGCCCAGATTCTTCTTGGCCCGGCGCCAGGGCGCGTCGGCGGCCTTGTAGATGATGTGGCGCAGGTCGTTCAGCCGGCCGGGATTGGCGGGCTTGCCCGCGCTGATCCAGGCCTCGCGGCTCTGTCCGCCCTTCCAGGCGCGGGTGGTGAAGCCCAGGATCTCGACCTTGACGCCGCAACGCTCCAGCGTGCGGGCCAGAATATCGGCGCAGACCGCCGCCACCATGATCGGCCGCCCGCGCATCGAACCCGAATTGTCGAGCAGCAGGGTCACGACCGTGTCGCGGAACGGGCTCTCGCTCTCGGCCTTGAAGGACAGGGGGGCGGTCGGGTCGGTGACGATCCGGGTCAACCGGGCCGTGTCCAGCATCCCCTCTTCCAGATCGAAGGTCCAGGCGCGGTTCTGCTGGGCCAGCAGCCGCCGTTGCAGCTTATTGGCCAGGCGCGAGACGACGCTGGCCAGCAGGGTGAGCTGTTGATCCAGCAGATTGCGCAGCCGCTCCAGCTCCATCGGATCGCACAGGTCGGCGGCGTTCACCACCTCGTCATAGGCGGTGGTGAAGACGCGGTAGAAGTCGACCGCCCGGCCGTCGTCGGCGGTCTGCTGGCGATTGGGCTGCTGGCCCTCGTTCAGCTCCGGCCCGTCCTCGGCGCCGTCGCCCTCCGGATCGGCGGGCGCGCCCTCAGGGCGGCTCTCGCGCTCCTGCTCCGACGATTGATCGTCGGCGTCGCCCTCCATGGACTGGGAGCCCTCGCCGCCCTCCTCTTCCTCGTCCTCGTCCGGCTGATCGTCGGCGTCGGGCTCCTGGGGATCCGGCTCCTGATCGCCCGGGTCGTCCGAGGCGTCCTCGCCCTGGCCGTCGCCGGGATCCAGGTTCAGGGCGCGCAGCACTTCGCGCATCTTTTCGGCGAACAGAGCCTGGTCGCCGGCGGTCGCGGTCAGGGCGTCCAGCTGATCGCCCGCCTTGGCCTCTATGCCGGCTCGAACCAGATCCAGCAGGGATTTGGTTCCTTCGGGCGAAGGCCGGCCCGTCAGCCGTTCACGCACCAGGAGAGCCACGGCCTCCGAAACCGGCGCCCGTTCGGGCTCGAGGATGCGAAGCGCCCCGGTCTTCTCCAGCCGCGTCACCAGGGCGGCGTCCAGATTGTCCCTGACCCCCGCCAGGAATTCGGAGCCCACGGCCTCGACCCGCGCCTGTTCAACCGCGTCGAAAACCTCGGCCGCCTGGGTGTCGGCGGGGCGCATACGGGCGTCGATCCCCGCGTCATGATTGGCCAAACGCAGGGCCAGGCGGTCGGCCTGGCCTCGCAGGGACGCGCTCTCGTTACCGGAGGGGTCGCGTGGGGGATGCGGCAGAGTCAGTATCCCGCCAGCCAGCTTGGGTCCGTCCGACCCGAACACCACCTCCAGCTCAGGCTGCTCGGCCAGGGCGCGGGCGGCGTGGCTGAGCGCGCGTTTGAAGGTTTCGGCGGGAGTGTCCGGGGCGGCCATGCTCCTCAGTTAATCTTTTCACGCCGCTGATAAAAGCGCGATCAGGCGGCTTTTCGGATCGGCACGCGCCGCCCATAGGTCAGGCAGCGCCACACCCATTCCAGCGGCCCCATTCTGAACCGCGCCAGCCACAGCGGAGACCAGATCAGCTGGACCGCCCAAACGGCCGCCACCAAGCCCCACATGCCGACATAGTCCACCTGACCGAACAGACGCGGCCCCCAAGGCATGTAAAAGAGGGTGGTCATGATCAGCGTCTGGCTCAGATAGTTGGTGAGGGCCATCTGCCCCACCGGCCGAAGCGGGGCGACCAGCCAGGCCGGTCCGCGCGTGGTCACGAGCACGATCAGGCTGACATAGGCCAGGGTCACCAGGATCGGGAAGGCCGCGACCGCCTCCGCCAGCCCTTGCGTCGGATGGGCGTCGGGCGCGGCCATGATTTCGGTCCAATGGGTCGTCGCCACAAGGGCCAGGACCGCGCTCCCGACCGCCAGGACGAAGAGATAGAGCCAGGTCGGCGCCCGGCCGCTGAGGAAACCCGCCTTGAACAGACCCATGCCGGTCATCATCAGGGCGACGGTCGAAAAGACGAACATGGCCAGGCTGGCGCCCTGGAGGAAGAACCAGGCGGTCAGGTTCTGGCCCATGGCCCCGGCCCAGCCGCTGCGATAGGCGGCGATGGCGGCGGCGACGGCCTCCTGGCTGTTCTGCGGCTGGCCCTGTTTCATCGCCTCGACCACTTCTGCGGGCCCGGCGACCATCAGCCAGCTCAACCCCGCCTGCATCGCCCCCAGCGCCAGGGTGACGCCCAGCCCGACCCCGATCAGAACAGGGGCGGAGAAGGACCGCATCAGCATGACGAACAGGCCGGACCAGGCGTAGAGCAGAAGGACGTCGCCGTACCAGAAGGCCAGGCCGTGGATCAGGGCGATCACAGCCAGCCAGAACAGGCGCCGGCGCAGCAGCCGCCCCCGCGCCGCATCGCTTCGTTCACCGCCCACCAGAAAGATCGAAGCGCCAAACAACATGGCGAAGAGGGTGATGAACTTCTGGTGGAAGAAGACGTCCATCGCCCAACGGGCCACGGCGTTGGCGCCCGTCACAGGAAAGGGGCTGAGGTCCGCATCGCCATAGACCATGAAGGGCAGGCCGAAGGAGACGACGTTCACCGCCAATATGCCCAGGACCGCCAGCCCCCGCATCACGTCCAGAGAAGCGATACGGGCCGGCGCCTCGACCGGCGCCAATCCGGTCGGTTCCGTCGTCTGGTTCACCGTCGACATTCACAGCCTCCCCCAAAGCGTTTCAGCGCTTGAGCGGCGCTCGGATAATCTTAGCGACGCCGCCCGACCTCGATCGTCGGGCGCGCCTCAAAGGCGATGAAGGCCACGCAAAGACCCGCCCACAGAGCGTAGCTGACCCCGACGATCATGGCGATGGGCAGGCCGCCCACGCCGAAGATCAGGAGGGTCGTCTCGGTCGCGCCGAGACCCTGCATCAGGTCGCCCGCCTCCAGCCAGCCCAGGACCACCATCACCAGGCTGACGACCACCTGGACCAGGGCCGCAGTCAGGCCGCCGAACAGCATGAAACGCCAGACCACGCCCAGGCGCGACCCGGGCCGACCCTCGCGACGGCGTTCCTGATTGATCCGCCAAAGGCCCGCAGGAACGGCCGCCAGACCGATCAGCAGCACCAGAATCCGCCAGTCGATGTCACGCCCCATCCCGATCGCGTTGGGCGGCCACAAGGGCAGGGTCAGAATCAGCGGGGGCCAGGCGGCGCCGGCCAGAGAGGCCAGGATCGGATAGAGCGGCGCCGGCCGCGACTGGATGGTCGCCTGGCCCGGCAGGTCGGCATAGGTCTCGAACCGGCTCATCGCGTCGGCGCCGGCGTCTCGCCGGAATAGTCATAGAAGCCGCGCCCGCTCTTGCGGCCCAGCCAGCCGGCCTCGACATATTTCACCAGCAGCGGACAGGGGCGGTATTTGCTGTCGGCGAGCCCGTCGTACAGGACGTTCATGATGGCCAGGACCACGTCCAGTCCCATGAAGTCCGCCAGCTCCAGCGGCCCCATCGGATGGTTGGCGCCCAGGCGCAGCGCCTTGTCGATGGAGGCGACGTTGCCGACCCCTTCATACAGGGCGAAGATCGCCTCATTCATCATCGGCACCAGGATCCGGTTGACGATGAAGGCCGGGAAATCCTCGGCGTCGGTCGTGGTCTTGCCCAGGCTCTCGGCGAAATCGACGGCCGCCGCATGGGTCTCGGCCGAGGTGGCGATGCCGCGCACGATCTCGACCAGTCGCATGACCGGCGCCGGCTTCATGAAGTGAAGGCCGATGAACCGGTCGGGTCGATCCGAGGCCGAGGCCAGTCGGGTGATCGAAATGGAGGAGGTGTTGGAGGCCAAAAGGGTCTGGGGGCCCAGATGGGGGGCGACCTCGGCGTAAAGGGCCTTCTTGACCGCCTCGTCCTCCAGCGCCGCCTCGATGACCAGGTCCGCGTCGGACACGGCGTCGGCCATGACCGTCGTGACGGCGATCCGGGCCAGGGCGGCGTCGGCCTCGGCCTGGGTCACCAGATTGCGGCCGACGTGGCGCGACAGGCTGGCGGCGATCTCGCCCTGAGCCAGCGGCAACCGCGCGGGCGCCACGTCGTAGAGTCGGACCGAATAGCCGCCCAGGGCCACCGCATGGGCGATGCCTGCGCCCATCTGTCCGGCGCCCAGGACGGCGACTGTGGTGATCGTGCTCATGAACCGTGGTCAATAATGGTCGGGGCCGGCACCTTTAGGAAGCTGGCGGCCGGGCGCAAGGGCGGAATCGCCGTCTCGCGTCGGAATCTCCGACCGCCGTGGCGCCTCAGCCCAGCATGCCGACCAGGACGGGGGCCGCCGAGGCGTTGAACAGGATGCGGACGAACTGAAGCAGCAGCAGGACGACGATGGGCGAAATGTCGATCCCGCCCAGCGGCGGAATGATCCGACGGAAGGGTTCCAGAATGGGGGCGGTGATCCGGTCCAGGAAGTCGGCGATCTGGCTGACGAACCGGTTGCGATGGTTGATCACGTCGAAGGCGAACAGCCAGCTCAAGATCGCCTGGATGATGATGAACCAGACCATCAGGCCGATGACGGTGTTCACAAGCCAGACCAGGGCGGTGCCCATATGTATTCTCCTGCAAGGCGCGAACCTCGGCTTCTAGCCGTCCCCCGCCCATCCGACAATCTTCTGCGGTCGCCTGCGCGGATTGCGCGCACAAGCCCGTTGACACCACGCCCGCCCGCCTTCTATGTCCCGCGCTCGCCTGGAGGCCTGCTCCTGACTGGAACGGGGCCGTAGCTCAGTTGGTAGAGCGCGTCGTTCGCAATGACGAGGTCAGGGGTTCGACTCCCCTCGGCTCCACCAGGCGTCCTTAGAGCCTATTTCAACACCACATAGCCGCGCTCGACCATGCGGCGCAGGGCTTCGTAGACTTCGGCGAGTTCGTCGAAGGCGGTGCGGGCGGCGGTCAGGCGGGCGACCTGGTCGGGGGTGACGGGCGAGCCCGAATGGGCCAGGCGCAGGGCCTCGGCCCCCCATTTGGCGCGGGCGCCGGCGGTCAGGACCGCCAGTTTCTGAAGAGAGGCGGCGTCCAGACCGGTCAGGGTGTGGCCGATCAGCTCCTTATTGGCGACATAGGCGGCGTAGTCGATCTGCTCCAACTGGCCGCGCAGGCGGCGCTGCTCGTGCGGATCGGTGTCCTGCGGTTCGAAATGGTCGCTGTGGCGACGCACGCTCGAAGTCATCTTGGTCGACATGGGCCGGCCCTCCACGGCCGACCAGACGTTTCCGGCGGCCACATTGACAAGAGGGTGCGCCGCTTCGGTTAACGTCCCGTTTGCGCCGAGGCGGCTCAGGTTTTGACAATCGACCGACTGTCGCAATCTCCGCACAGCCTCGGGTCGCAAAGGGCGCGTAGCGGCGAAATCGCCATCGAATCTCCACCCACTGTTGTCGGGCGCGACACAGAACAGACGCCTGCACGTCGCCTCCGCCCCCTATGCGAGCCCCGTCGAAATTCGACGTTGGGGGATAGAACATGTGTTTTTCGTCACAGAGCCGGCAACGGTTTCTGCTCGCCACCACCGCCCTGATCAGCGCCGGACTTGCGGCCAGCGCCCAGGCCCAGGTTCAGGACAACCCGACCGCCGAGGTCGATGAGATCGTCGTGACCGGCCAGCGCGAGGCGCAGCGCGCCGCCATCGCCGTGAAACGCGCTGAGTTCGAGGTGATGGACGCCGTCTCCGCCGACGACATCGGCAAGCTGCCGGACCACAATACCGCCGCCGCCCTGCGCCGCATTCCCGGCGTCTCGGTGATGGAGGATCAGGGCGAGCCGCGCTGGCCGATCCTTCGGGGCCTGGCCTCCACCTACAACCGCACGACCATCGACGGCGCCTTCGTGGGTTCGGTAGATGAAAGCGCCCGCACCGTGCCGATGGACATCGTGCCCTCCGTGATGGCCGGCCGGGTCGAGGTGATCAAGACGGTCACGCCCGAGAACGACGGCAACGCCATCGGCGGCGTGATCAATGTCGCCACCCGCAGCGCGTTCGACGCAGCCAAACCCTTCTTCAACGGCATGGCCTCCTACGGCGTCTATGAACAGCACGGCGACGTCCGCAACGACGATCCGTCGTATCGCCTGGCCTTCGCCGCCGGTCGCCGCTTCGGCGCGGCCGACGAATGGGGCGTGGTGATCGGCGCCTCGCACGAGCAGCTCGACTACGACATTCCACAGGCGGAATCGGCCGCGCCCTCGATCCGCGAATACGACGCGGCCGGCAAGCCGGTGAACTCGGGCGCTCCGACCGGCAACGGAATCCAGGTGCCGACCCAGCTGCGCCTGTTCTGGTACAACAACACCAAACAGCGTTCGGGCGCGAACGGAAAGCTGGAATGGCGGCCGAGCGTCGATTTCCGCTGGGAGGTCTCGGCCCTGTACGCCCGGATGGAGGACGATGAGGAGCGGACCGAGTTCCGCACCGAGCCGGTCGGCAATGTGACCAACCAGACCCGCACCTCGGGAACCTTCGCCACAGGCCGCAACATCATCGGCCTGAACCAGCCCATCACCCGTCGCGAGATCGGCCTGGGCCGCACCGCCTTCCGGTGGGACGCCGCCCCGCAATGGCGGCTGGACGGCGATCTGGTCTATTCACAGGCGGGCTCAGAGACCCCCAACACCTCGATGGAGTTCCGCACGGCGTCGAACGCCAACTTCGGCTTCCGCTACGACACCTCGAACTTTTTCCCGGTGTTCACGCCGACCAATCCGACGGCCTTCCGCGACCCTACCCTGTTCAATCTCCAGCAACGGCGCGTGTCCTTGCTGCGGACCGATGAAGACACCACCCAGGCGCGGTTCAACCTGGCCTTCGACGACGGCGGCGAGACGCGGAACCTGAAGGCGAAGGTCGGCGCCGTGTGGCGCTCCAGCGATCGCAGCTATCGGTCCAGCCGCACCGACTACACGACCAAGCCGGGCTTCATCTACACCCTGGATCAGGTCGATCGTCCGGGGCCGGACAAGCTGATCGAAGGCCAGTATCGTCTGACGCCGCGCATCGACGTCGCCACGGCGGAGGCCTTCTATGCGGCCAACGCGGCCAGCTTCGACGCCAAGACCGCCGCCCCGACCGGCGACTATGACGTCACCGAGGACGTCTTCGCCGGCTACGCCCAGGCCAGCTACAAGATCGGCGACCTGACCCTGCTGGGCGGACTGCGCTATGAGAAGACCGAAGTCAGTTCAGACGCCGCCCGCCTGTCCGGCGGCGTCCTGACGCCGGTGTCGAACAGCGGCGACTACGACAACTGGCTGCCCAGCCTGCACCTGCGCTGGAACCTGCGTCAAAACGTGGTCGTCCGCGCCGCCTGGACCAACACCATCGGCCGGCCGGACTTCGGTTCGCTCGCCGCCAGCGAGAGCATCAGCTTCGACGGCTCGCAGCCGACCCTGTCACGCGGCAACCCCGGCCTGAAGGCGCGTGAGAGCGAGGGTCTGGACCTGTCGTTCGAATACTATCCGACCGACGGGCTGATGTCGGTGGCCCTGTTCACCAAGGACATCGCCAACGAGATCTTCACCCTCAGCTCGGTCCAGAACCTGGACGTGGGCCGGGGCGTGGAGGCGGTGATCGTCTCGACGCCGACGAACGCCGAAACGGCCAAGATTCGCGGCGTCGAAGTCGCCTTCCAGCAGGCCCTGACCATGCTGCCGGCGCCGTTCGACGGCCTGGGCGTCAGCGCCAACGCCACCTTCCTGGACACGGAGTTCACCTTCCTGACCACGGCGGGCAAGCGTCACACGGGCCTGTTCCAGCAGCCTGCGACCACCACCAATGAATCGATCTGGTATCAGCGCGGCCCGATCGAGGCCCGCGTCTCGCACAACTATATCGGCGGCTTCCTGGAAACGATCAACGACACCATCCCGAACGCCGACCAGTATTGGAAGGGGCGCCACGTCTATGACGCCTCGGTCAGCTGGCGCTTCGGCAACGGCCTCACCGTCTTTGTGGAAGGCCAGAACCTGTCCAACTCGGGCCGTCGCGAAGTGACCGGCCCGGGTCGAACCTATCTTCAGGAATCGGCGAACTACGGCCGGACCTACTGGGTCGGCCTCTCCGCCAGCTTCTGATCCCCGCCACGCAAGGGGCCGCCTCCCCCAGGAGGCGGCCCCTGTCCTTTTGAAGGAACCTCCGTCATGCTCGCTTCAATGCTCTTGTCTCTGCTTGTCTCCGCCGCCCAGGCCGCGCCGACGGGCGGAGGCGACGCGGTCGCGCCGATCGTTCTCGCGGGCGAGGCTCAGACCCTGCGTCGCTATGAGGCCGAGGCGCGTCAGGGCGCGGCGGTGGGACCCGATGACGTCTACGCCGTCTCCAACTGGTCGATTGTGCGCTATGACAAGAAGACGGGCGCCAAACAGGCCGAATGGACCGGCGACCGCGCCCGATTTCCGCACATCAACTCCTGCGCCGTGATCGACGGCGAACTGGTCTGCGCCAGCTCCAACTTTCCCGCCGTTCCTCAGATCAGCACGGTGGAGGTCTTCGACGCCGTCGACCTGCATCACAAGCGCAGCGTCGCCCTGGGTCTGGGGACGGGTTCGATCACCTGGGTTGATCGACATGACGGCGCCTGGTGGGCCATGTTCGCGAACTATGACGGTCGCGGGGGCGAGGCGCCGCGCGACCACCGCCACACCACCCTGGTGCGGTTCGACGACCAGTGGCGACGGCTGGAGGCCTGGGGGCTGCCGGCCTCCATTCTGGAGCGGATTGCGCCGATGAGCATTTCCGGCGGCGGCTGGGGACCGGACGGACGTCTCTATCTGACCGGCCACGACCGGCCCGAACTCTATGTCGTCGCCCTGCCCGACGGCGGGGGAGTTCTGGATCATCTGGAGACCCTCGGCATAGAGGCCGAGGGACAGGCGATCGACTGGGATGAAAGCGAGCCCGGCGTCCTCTACGGCATCACCCGGCGAACACGGGAAATCCTGGCGATGCGCACGCCCGTCACGACCACGGCGCCCTGATCCGTCAGGCGCCGCTCGCGCGCGGATGGGCGGCGGAATAGGCGCTCAACAGGCGCTCCGCATCGACGCCGGTGTATTTCTGAGTGGTGGACAGGCTGGCGTGGCCCAGCAGTTCCTGGATGGAGCGCAGATCGGCGCCGGCCCCCAACAGATGGGTCGCGAAACTGTGGCGCAAGGCGTGGGGGGTGGTGCGTTCGGGCAGGCCCAGCCGGCCGCGCAGTCGCTGGACCGAGGCTTGAACGTGGCGCGGGCTGAGCGGGCCGCCCCGCCGAGCCCGGAACAGGGGGTCGGCGGGCTGAAGGATGAAGGGCAGCAGGGCCAGATAGGCGTCCGCCGCCGCTCGCACGGCGGGCAGGACCGGGACGATCCGGGTCTTCGATCCCTTACCGACGATCCGCAGGGAGTCGCCCAAAGGAGCCTCTGCGCGAGTCAGGGATAGGGCTTCGGAAATCCGCAGCCCGCAGCCGTAGAGAAGGCTGAGCACGACGCGGTCGCGGGCGGCCTCCCAAGGCTCCGCGTCGGGATCGGCGTCGGGTTCGGCCAGCAGGCCGCGCGCCTGGTCCTCGCTGACCGGGCGGGGCAGGGCCGGCTTGATCCGCGGACCCCGCACCAGAGCCAGCTGGGGGGCGGGCGTGTCCAGCCGCCGGTCCAGGAAGGCGTGAAAGCCCCGGACGGCCGACAGGGTCTGGCTGAGGGATCGGGCCGCCAGGGGGTGATCGCCGCTGCGGCGGTCGGCTAAATGCGCACGCACCTCGGCGGCGGTGATGGTTCCCATGGCCTTCAGCGTCAGGGTCTCGCCGCGATGGCGTTCGAGAAAGGCGACATAGAGCCGGCCGATGTGGCCATAGGCCTCAAGGGTGCGGGGCGACAGCCGTCGCTCGTGCGCCAGATGCTCCAGCCAGGCGAGCAGGGCCTCGGCGGCGGTCAGTTCAACACCGGCCATCGCTCGGCCATCCGCTCGACCACCCGCGCCAGAAAGGCCGCCAGTTCGCAGCCCATGTTGGGGGTGAAACCCTCGGGCTCGGGCGAGCCGAAGGCGCACAGGCAGGATCGAGGCGGCTCGCCCGGCGTCAGATGCGGGGCCATGCGGACCAGGGCGACGGACTGGACCTGATCCCCGGCCGCGCCGAACAGGTCCAAGCCCTCGAACATGGGGCCGAGCCAGGTCAGGCCGTGTTCGCCCAGCAGATTGTCCACGGCGCCTGGCTCGAGCGCGCGCCAGCCGAACGGCACGCCGCCCGGCTTCTCCAGGGCGATGGCCGCGCCGGCCAGGCCGAACCGGCCCTGGGCCGCCGCATCCAGCCGTCGCGCCAGGTCGGAATGATTGCGCGCCTCCATCAGATCCAGGGCGGCCACATGCGTCTGGGTCTGGGCGGCGAAATTGGCGCGGGCGATCATCTCGACCTCGCGCCGGGCGCCGGCCTCGCGCTCGACCACCGCCTCGAGGCGCGTCAGGGCGGCGGCGCCGAACTCGACCACATTGCGTCCGTGCGGACGCAGGCCGATCTCTTCCAGCAAGGAACGATCGTCCAGCAGGGTCTGGGAATGGGTCTGGAGCCAGCCGCGCACCTCGGGCCAGGTCAGGCCGTCGCCCAGATGGGGAACCGGCTGCGCTTCAGCGGTTTCGAAAAGGTCCAATGAGCCGCTCAACAGACCTTCTCCGTGACGCGTGAGTTACAGGATGGACTGACCGGTCTTGGCCCAGTCCGCCACAAAGGCATCAAGACCCTTGTCGGTTAACGGGTGCTTTACCAGGGCTTTGAAAGTGTCGGCGCCGAAGGTGGCGGCGTCCGATCCGGCCACGGCGGCGGCGGCCACATGGGCGACGTTGCGCAGCGAGGCGGCCAGGATCTGGGTCTCGAAACCATGGACGTCGTACATCACCCGGATTTCTTCCAACAGGGCGATCCCGTCGGCGCCATTGTCCTCCAGCCGCCCGACGAAGGGCGAGACGAAGGTGGCGCCGGCCTTGGCCGCCAGCAGGGCCTGGGCGGCGGAGAAGCACAGGGTGACGTTCGTCTTGATCCCCTTGTCGGTGAAGACGCGGCAGGCGCGCAGACCGTCCCAGGTCAGGGGCAGTTTCACGACGACGTTCGGAGCGATGGCCGCCAGCTTGTCGCCTTCCTTGACCATGGTCTCGAAATCGAGCGAGACGGCCTCGGCGGAAATCGGGCCCTCGACCAGGGCGCAGATTTCGGCGATGACCTCGGCGATGTTCCGACCCGACTTGGCGATCAGCGACGGATTGGTGGTGACGCCGTCCACCATGCCGGTGGGAACCATGTCCTTGATGACAGCGACGTCGGCGGTATCGAGAAAGAGTTTCATGGACGGCTTCATAGCCGAGGGCGCAGTTCGGTGAAAGTCGCCTCGGTCCTCATTCCCCTGCCGGTGCCGGAAGCCTTCGACTACGAGGTTCCCGAGGCGCTGAGCCTGGCGCGCGGCGATCAGGTCGCCGTCCCCTTGGGGCCGCGCCTGATCCGGGGCGTGGTGGCCGAGGTGTTCGAGACCACCGGCTCGAACCGGCGGCTGAAGGCGGTGGACTCGAAGCTGGACGACCCCGCCCTGCCGGCAGGGGTGATGGACTTTGTCGAATGGGCCGGGCGCTGGACCCTGTCCCCGCCCGGCGAGATGGCGGCCACCGCGCTGAAGGGTCTGCGCGCGCCGCGTCCCCGGCCGGAACGGAGGGTGCGGCGGGTCGGCGACCGCCAGCCGGCCCGCGCCACCCCCGCGCGAACGAGCGTGCTGGAGGCCCTGGGCGTCCGATCGATGACGGCCGCCGATCTGGCGCGGGACGCCGGGGTGTCGGCGGGCGTGGTGAAGGGATTGATCGACGAAGGGGTTCTGGAGATCGTCGAGATCGCCGCCGAAGCCGCCTTCGCCCGGCCCGATCCCGACCATGCGCCGGCGACCCTGAACGGCGACCAGGCGGCGGCGGCTTCAGCCCTGGCGGCCGGAGCGACCCAGGGCGGGTTTCGACCCTTTCTGCTGGACGGGGTCACGGGGTCCGGCAAGACCGAAGCCTATCTGGAGGCGATCGCGCGGGTGCTGCGCGCCGATCCGGCGGCGCAGATCCTGATCCTCTTGCCTGAAATCGCCCTGACCCAGGCCCTGATCGAACGGATTGCAGCCCGCTTCGGCGCGGCCCCGGCAGAGTGGCATTCCGGCGTCGCCCCGCCCCGCCGCCGCCAGGTGTGGGAGGCGACCATCGCGGGCCGTTGCAACATCGTGGTCGGCGCCCGGTCCGCCCTGTTCCTGCCCTTCGTCAATCTGCGGCTGATCATCGTCGACGAGGAGCACGACGGCTCGTTCAAGCAGGAAGAGGGGCTGGTCTATCACGGCCGGGACCTGGCCGTGGCGCGGGCGCGGATCGAGGGGGCGGCCGTGGTCCTGGCCTCGGCGACCCCGTCGCTGGAGACGCTGTGGAATGCGCAGAACGGCCGCTACGACTGGTTGAAGCTGGGCGCGCGGCATGGGACCGCCGTCCTGCCGGACATCGACCTGATCGACCTGCGCGCGGCGCCTCCGGATCCGCAGACCTGGCTGTCGCAGAGCCTGAGGGAGGCGATCGGCGAAACCCTGGCGCGCGGCGAACAGACGCTGCTGTTCCTGAACCGGCGCGGCTATGCCCCCGTGGTCCTGTGCCGCGCCTGCGGGCACAGGCTGACGGCGCCGGACACCGACAGCTGGCTGGTCGAACATCGCTACACCGGCCGACTGGTCTGTCACCTGACCGGCTTCTCCATGGCCCGGCCGAAACTCTGCCCGTCGTGCGGGGCCGAAGACAGTCTGGTCTCGGTCGGTCCCGGCGTCGAACGGGTCGAGGAGGAGGTGCGCCAGCTGTTTCCCGAGGCGCGGACGGCGGTGTTCAGCTCGGACACCGCGCCCGACGCCAAAGCGGCCCGGGCCCTGATCCAGCGGATGACGCACGGGGAGATCGACATACTGGTCGCCACACAGGCGGCCGCCAAGGGCCACAACTTCCCCCGCCTGACCCTGGTCGGGGTGGTGGATGCGGACCTGGGCCTGAGGGGCGGCGATCTGCGGGCGGCCGAGCGCACCTATCAGCTCTTGGCCCAGGCGACGGGACGGGCGGGCCGGGCGGATCGGCCGGGACGGGCCCTGTTACAGACCTGGACCCCCGAACATCCGGTGCTTCAGGCCCTGGCGGCCGGCGACCGGAACGCCTTCGTCGAGGCGGAGATGGCCGAGCGGGAGGCGGCGTCCCTGCCCCCCTTCGGCCGGCTGGCGGCGATCGTCCTGTCCAGCGAGAATGCTCAGGCTGTGGAGAAGACCGCCGCCGACCTGGCCCAGGCCATTCCCAACGCCGAACGGCTGGAGGTCTATGGCCCCGCCGACGCGCCCCTGGCCCTGGTGCGCGGGCGGCGGCGCAAGCGGCTCTTGGTGCGCGCGGATCGCGACGTCGATCTGCAAGCCTTTCTGCGTGCCTGGCTGCAGCGGGTGAAGGTTCCCGCCTCGGTCCGGCTGGCCGTGGACGTCGATCCCTATTCCTTCCTCTGATACGCGCCCGCCCGTCCGAGACGAGCGGTCAGATCGCCATAACCGTGCCCAGCAGCAACCGGGCGCCGGGGCGGCCCAGGGTGGCGTTGGTCGCCGCCTGCAAGGCGCCGGCCAGGCGGTCGATGTCGGGCGCCGCGCCGGGCCGCAGGCCGGCGGCGAACTGCTGAGCGGCGGTGTTATAGGCGGCGCGCAGACGCGGCGCAGACTGCTGGGCGCGAAGGCGCAGGGCGGCGTCGGGCACGTCCAGACCGGTTTCGATCGACAGAACCCCTCGGCGCCCGGCCAGCCCGGCGATGGAGGCGGTGACGACCGGCAGTCGGAAATAGGTTTCGGCGGAGGCGCCGCCGCCCTCCTTGCTCGAAGAGGCTGCGGCGGGCTCCGGCGAGGCCGAGGCGGCGGCCGTTGCGACAAGGGCGAGACCGAGGAGGGCGCGGCGTTCCATGGCGTGACCCTAACGCGCGGCGCTTAATAAACGGCTACGCCCTCGCATATAAGGACATCCTTATATGTTTATTGCTCCTTCAGGCCTGCCGGGCTATGAGGCGCGCAATACCCCCTTACGGCCAGGAGCCCCTGCCATGACCGACTACATCATCCGCGACATTGCTCTGGCCGACTGGGGCCAGAAGGAAATCGCCATCGCCGAGACGGAGATGCCGGGCCTGATGGCGCTGCGCGCCGAGTTCGGCAAGGACCAGCCGCTGAAGGGCGCCCGGATCGCCGGCAGCCTGCACATGACCATTCAGACGGCCGTTCTGATCCAGACGCTGGAAGCCCTGGGCGCCGAGGTGCGCTGGGCCTCGTGCAACATCTTCTCGACCCAGGATCACGCCGCCGCCGCCATCGCCGCGGCCGGCACCCCGGTCTTCGCCGTCAAGGGCGAGACCCTGGAGGAATACTGGGACTACGCCCACAAGATTTTCGAATGGGCGGACGGCGGCTATCCGAACCTGATCCTGGACGACGGCGGCGACGCCACCCTGCTGTGCGTGCTCGGTCCGAAGGCCGAGAAGGACCCCTCGGTCCTCGACAACCCGACCAATGAGGAAGAAGAAGCCCTCTACAAGGTCATGAAGCGGTATCTGAAGGAGAAGCCCGGCTTCTATTCGGCCATCCGCGACGCCATCGGCGGCGTGTCGGAAGAGACCACCACCGGCGTGCACCGCCTCTACCAAATGTCGGAACGCGGCGAGCTGCCCTTCCCGGCCATCAACGTCAACGACAGCGTCACCAAGTCGAAGTTCGACAATCTGTACGGCTGCCGTGAATCCCTGGTCGACGCCATCCGTCGCGGCACCGACGTCATGCTGTCGGGCAAGGTCGCCGTGGTCTGCGGCTACGGCGACGTGGGCAAGGGCTCGGCCGCCTCGCTGCGTCAGGGCGGCGCCCGCGTGATCGTGACCGAGATCGACCCGATCTGCGCCCTTCAGGCCGCCATGGAAGGCTATGAGGTCCAGACCCTGGACGACGTCGCCGACAAGGCCGACATCTTCGTCACCGCGACCGGCAACAAGGATGTGATCACCGTCGATCACATGCGCCGCATGCGCAACAACGCCATCGTCTGCAACATCGGCCACTTCGATTCTGAAATTCAGGTCGCGGGCCTGAAGAACTTCAAGTGGGACGAGATCAAGCCCCAGGTCCACCACGTGGAATTCCCGGACGGCAAGAAGATCATCCTGCTGTCGGAAGGCCGTCTGGTGAACCTGGGCAACGCCACGGGCCACCCCTCGTTCGTGATGTCGGCCTCCTTCACCAACCAGACCCTGGCCCAGATCGAACTCTGGACCAACAAGTCGGCCTATGAGACCAAGGTCTACACCCTGCCCAAGCACCTGGACGAAAAGGTCGCCGCCCTGCACCTGGGCAAGCTGGGCGCCAAGCTGACCGTGCTGAACAAGGAACAGGCCGATTACATCTCCGTGCCGGTCGAAGGGCCGTTCAAGCCCGAACACTACCGCTACTAAGAACCGCCTCCCGGAGCCGGTCTCGTGAGCCGGGCGTCGTTCGACGTCCTGGTGGTCGGGGCCGGCGCCGCCGGCATGATGTGCGCCGCCGAGGCCGGGCGGCGCGGCCGTCGGGTTCTGGTCGTCGATCACGCGGCCAATCCCGGCGAGAAGATCCGCATCTCCGGCGGCGGACGGTGCAACTTCACCAATCTGGGCTGCGGGCCGGCGAACTTTCTGGGTGAAAACCCCCGGTTCGCCACCTCGGCCCTGCGCCGGTTCACGCCCCAGGACTTTATAAAGCGGGTCGATCAGGCGGGCATCGCCTGGCATGAGAAGACCCTGGGCCAGCTGTTCTGCGACGGCAGCGCCAAACAGATCGTGCGACTGCTGACCGACGCCCTGGCGGAGGCCGGGGTCGAGCTGCGGATGAGGACCGGCGTCGATCGGATCGCCCGAAAGGGCGAGGGCTGGTCGATCGGCCTGTCTGACGGGTCCGAGATCGCGACGGCCTCGCTGGTGGTCGCCACAGGCGGAAAGTCCATTCCCAAGATGGGGGCGACCGGCTGGGCCTATGAGGTCGCGCGGCAGTTCGACATCCGCGTGACCGAGACCCGTCCCGCTCTTGTGCCGCTGACGTTCGAGGCGGGCCTGCTGGAGACCCTGGCGCCGCTCGCCGGGGTTGCGGTGGAGGCTCGCGTGGCCTCGGCCCCGGCCGAGAAGATGCGCAGGGCCCGGTTCGACGAAGCCATGCTGTTCACCCACCGCGGCCTGAGCGGTCCGGCCATACTTCAGATCAGCTCCTACTGGCGCGAGGGCGAGCCCATAGTCGCCGCCATGGCCCCGGATCACGACGTGTTCGAGGCGCTGAAGGCCGCCAAGGCGGCGAACGGACGCCAGGCGGTCCACACCGCCCTGTCCCAGATCGTGCCGCGTCGGCTGGCCGAGAACCTGTGCGCGCGCGAAGGCGTGGCGGGCAATCTGGCCGATCTGTCGGACAAGGCCCTGCGGCGACTGGACCAGGCGGTCAACGCCTGGACGGTGAAACCGGTGGGGTCCGAAGGCTACCGCACGGCCGAGGTCACCCTGGGCGGGATCGACACCGCCGCCCTGGACCAGCAGACTCTGGCCGTGAAGTCCGTCCCCGGCCTCTATTTCATCGGCGAGGCGGTGGACGTCACCGGCTGGCTGGGCGGCTATAATTTCCAGTGGGCCTGGTCTTCAGGCTGGGCCGCCGGTCAGGTCTGCTAGAGCCTGATCCGTTGAGGAGGAACCGCTTCGCGGTTCCGCTGAAACGGTGAATCAGGCTCCAGATTAAAGCGAGAGCATGATCAAGCCGCGCCCTGTGGCGCCACGACGCATGGCGGCGCAGACGCCGACCCCCTAGCTTGGGTTTGCGGAACGGGCCCCTCTGGCGTCGTCGCGGCCGGGTTCCCCTCCCCTGGGCGTGCGATGCGATGTCGGACCGCACGGGTGCATCGACGCGACGGGTCTCGGACCCCCTGCCTTCCCGTCGCGTCGCACCCGATCGTCAACCGACCCGGAGCCCCGCCATGCCCCTTCTGATGTGCCCCAACGACAACAGCCCGATGCAGAGCCTGGATCGGAACGGCGTCCAGTTCGACATGTGCCCGACCTGTCGCGGCGTCTGGCTGGATCGCGGCGAGTTGGAAACCCTGATGGCCTCGGCCGTCGATGAAGGACGCGCCGCCGCCTCCGCCCCCTCGCCGCAGACCCGCCCCTGGAACGCGCCGTCCGACTATGGAGAGGTCAAGGGCTACAGGGACGATCGCCGCCGCGACGACGGCTATCACTACAAGAAGAAGAAGCGCGACAGCATCTTCGACATTTTCGACTGACGCCTAAAGCCGAATCCCGGCGGCCGGCATCAGGGCGTTCAGCGCAGCCGACGCCTCCGGCTCGACGCTCAGGGCGTCCTTGACCTCGGAAGCGCGCAGCATGCGCAGCGCTTCCGTCCGGGCGCGATCGGCGGCCGGTCCCAGAGGCGCCGTTTCGCCGGCCGCCATTCTCAGCAGGACGCCCAGCTTCTGCGTCACGGCGGCCGAGGCGCGGGCGATCTGGCTGATCAGGCCGGCGTCCGCCTCCAGGGTTCCGCCCAAGGTCCCGATCGAGGCGGCGATCTCACGCTCGTCGATCTCTCCCAACTGCACCGCGCGCACCGAGCGCTGCAGCCGCGCCAGAGTGAGCAGTTTCTGCGAGGCGTTCGGACCGCCCGGCGTCGATTGCCGGAGCTCGGCCTCAAGCCTCACCGATTTGACGCAGCCGCTCAGCCATCGCGCCGCCGCCCGCTTGTTGGCGGCGCCGGTGACATTCTCGCAAAGCCGCGTCAGATGTTCGGCCTCGACCAATACGGTCGCGCATGACTGAACATAGGAGGCGACGAAATCGGGCGTGACCAGGCTCCTGGACCGATCGACGAAGGCGTTCTGCACCTCCTCCAGGGTCAAAAGCCGACCCGAGGCGGACGTCAGGGCCATAGCCAGGGTCCGAAGAATATCGATCTCGCCCGCCGGATCAGAGGGGCGCAGGCGGCGGGAACTGGACAGTTCGCGCGTTATGAATCGGGCCAAGGCGGCCGACAGACGCGGAAAGTCGCCGGCGGCGATCCGGCTGCCGAGCCGGGCTGCGGGGCCATCCACGGTCGGGGTCAGAAGCCCCATCCGGGGATCCACGGCGATCAACCGCTCCACCTCCTTGGGCGCCACCATCCGCACGAGGGCCGCCAGACTGGCGCCGAGATCCAAGGACGGCCCCAGGATGTCAGCCAGATTTGACCGGATCGCCAGCATCTCCGTCGCAATCTGCTCGACGACGCTCACCACCAGGGCGCGCGGCGGCCCTTCCGTCGGCGCGCCATCCATCAGATCCATCAGCCGGTCCAGCCGCGCCCGTGCGCCCTGACGATCGGCCAGGGCCTGGGCCGCCACGCCGCCCATGATGAAGGCTCGGTCGGCCGATCCCGACAGGCGATGGGCCACATCGGCGATCGAAAGATCGTCCAGTGACGGAAACTGGCCGCTTCGGCCCGCCTTCATCAGCTGGGAGATCGTGGCGTCGGCCAGCCGCTGGTAGTGGCGCACCATCCCATGCAGATCCTGGCCGCCGGCCTGGCTTTCGGGCACGGCCACCTTCTGAACGGCATGTTGAAGTTCGACGCCCGAGGCGTCCAGCCGTTCCGCCAGATCCGGCCGGTGCAGAAGCTCGAAGGCGGTCACCCCGTGCCGCTTCAGCCAGTCCTCGAGGACGCGGCCGATCAGGGCCCGAGCATGGGGCGCATAGAGTTCCTTGGGCGAGCCGCAGGCGGGACGGGCCGCCGCTTCCGGCTTCTTCTTCGACTTTTCTTCCGGCAGCCCGAGATTCAGAATCGTCAGGCTGTTGAACTCCATCGTCTCTGGGTCCAGCGTCTCCTTGGTGACCCGCACCGCGACCGCCTGTTTGGCCTGAAACTGCTCTTCGGCGGTTTCCAGCGCGGCTTTTCGGTCTTCGGTCGCGATCAGCAGGGTCCAGGCCGCCGGGGCGGTCCTTCGGACATAGACTTCATAATGGATTGGGCCGGCCATGCGACCACCCTAAGCGCCAAGGCTTTAAGGCGGGGTTGCCCGGTAAATTGTCAGTTTCTGAAGGATCCGCCTATCGCCGTCGTTGAAACCTGCGGCTTGGCGGCCCATCTGTCTTGGCCCTAATGTAACCGCGATCGAACGGTTACGCTTGCCGTCCGTTCTCGGTTTCGGGAACGGGAAGTTCAGGAGAAGACCCCTTGGCCAACATCACCCTGGTCGATGACGACGAGAACATCGTGACGTCCGTCTCGCTGGCGCTGGAAAGCCATGGCCATAAGATCACCGCCTATCACGACGGTGCATCGGGTCTGGCGGCCTTGGAGAGCACGCCGCCCGATCTGGCCATTCTTGACGTGAAGATGCCGCGCATGGACGGGATGGAGGTGTTGCGCCGGCTGCGCCAGACCTCGCAGCTCCCGGTCATCATGCTGACCTCCAAGGATGAAGAGATCGACGAGATCCTAGGCTTCAACCTCGGCGCCGACGACTATATCCACAAGCCGTTCAGCCAGAGGCTGCTGATCGAGCGGGTCAAGGCCCTGCTGCGCCGCACCGGCGCCGACGGCGTCGAGCCCGAGCCCTCGGCCGAGGTGTCCGGCAAGGCGATAAAGCGCGGCAAGCTCAGCATGGACCCGGCGCGCCATGAATCGACCTGGGACGGCAAGCCGGTGAAGCTGACCGTCACGGAATTTCTGCTGCTTCAGGCCCTGGCCCAGCGCCCCGGCTTCGTGAAGAGCCGCGACAATCTGATGGACGCGGCCTATGACGACCAAGTCTATGTCGATGACCGCACCATCGACAGCCACGTGAAGCGGATGCGCAAGAAGTTCCGCGCCGTGGACCCCGAGTTCGACGCGATCGAGACCCTGTATGGCGTCGGCTACCGATACCGCGAAAGCTGATCTTCCCGGCCGCGAGACCGAGGAAGAGCCTCATCGACGGCCGCTGTTCCGCTTCGGCGGCTCGCGGCTCGGCGGCTTCATCCTCGCCCTCAACCTGCTGAGCCTGCTGATCCTGTTCGGCGGCGCCCTCCTGCTCAATGAATGGAGCAAGGGGTTGATTCAGGCGCGCCAGGAATCGCTGAAGGTCCAGGCCGAACTGCTCGGCAATGTGCTGGGGCAGCTCAGCATCACGCGAGGCGAGCCCACCCCGGAGCTGGACGTCGGCGAGGCGGCCCGCTGGCTGCGCGACAACTTCGTGCCCGAGGGGCAGCGGGTGCGCCTGTACGACATCAACGGCCTGCAGGTCATCGACAGCTATCAGGTCACCGAAAACATCCCCGGCCAGGCCTTGCCGCCCGCCCGCCCGGCGGGCTCCAAAGCGCCCGGCGATCTGGCGCGCGTCAACGCGCGTCGGGCCGAACAGAAGGACGCGGCGGAGCGCGAGGTGACGGCCGAGGTGGAGCTGGCACTGGCCGGCGCGCCCCAGACCACGCTCCGGCGCAATGAGTCGGGCGATCGCGTCGTCTCCGTCTCCATTCCAATCCGACATGTGCGTCAGGTCTTGGGGGTGCTGACGCTTGAGGCCGGCAATGTCGATGAGATCCTCGGCGCCCAGAGGCGCGCCCTGGTGCCCTTCGCCCTGGTGGCCCTGGGGGTGAATCTCCTGGCCTCCCTGCTGCTGCATCTGTTCGTGGCGCGACCGATCATGCGGCTTTCGGCGGCAGCGGACGGGGTCAAGCTGCAACGGGCCCGATCCATCTCTCTTCCCGATCTGGAAGACCGCAAGGATGAGATCGGCGACCTGGCCCGGTCGCTGGAATCGATGACCGACACCCTGTCCACGCGGATGGACGCGATCGAACGGTTCGCCGCTGACGTGTCGCACGAGATCAAGAACCCCCTGACCTCGATCCGCTCGGCCCTGGAGACCCTGCCCCTGGTGAAGACGGACGCTCAGCGCGAAAAACTGACCGCCCTGCTGCAGCAGGACGTGCGGCGCCTGGATCGGCTGATCACCGACATATCCAACGCCTCGCGGCTGGATGCGGAACTGTCGCGCGATCGGCCCCGCCCCATCGCCCTGAACACCCTGCTGAGCGACATCGTCAACGTCTATGAGACGACGGCCAAGCCCGGCGACATTCCGGTCCTGTATGATCCGCCGGCTCAGGCGCTGCGGGTGGTGGGGCGCGACGGGCCTCTGGGCCAGGTCTTCCGCAATCTGATCGACAACGCCCGCTCCTTCAGTCCGGCCGACGGATCGGTGCGCGTGACCCTGGAAGAGACGGAGGGCGAGCTGCCGATCCGGATCCGCATTGAGGATCAGGGGCCGGGGGTGCCGCCCGAAAATCTCGAGACGGTATTCGAACGCTTCTACACCTCGCGACCCAGGGGCGCGGCCTTCGGATCGAACTCAGGTCTGGGCCTGTCCATCGTCCGCCAGATCGTCGAGGCGCACGGGGGACGCGCCTGGGCGGAGAATATGACGGAGGGCGACCGCATCCTGGGCGCCCGCTTCGTGGTGGCCCTGCCGGCGAACGGCCGCCGTCCGTGACCGAGGCCGCCCCTATCCACGCAACCACGGTGGCCCGGCGCGGACCGGACGAGGCGGCGTGGCGGGCGGTGATGATCCTGGGGCCCTCAGGCGCCGGAAAAAGCGATCTGGCGCTGCGGCTGATCGGACGCGGTTGGCGACTGGTCAGCGACGACTACACCCGTGTCTGGGCCTCAGGCGGCTCGCTTTACGCTACGGCGCCCCAGTCGATCGCCGGCCGGATCGAGGCGCGCGGGGTCGGAATCGTGTCCGCCAGAACACGTTGGGTCGCCCGTGTCGTCATGGCCGTCGCCTGCGCGCCCGAGGCGGTCGAACGCCTGCCCGAACCGCAAACCCGCCGGTTCGCGGGGGTGGATCTGCCGCTCCTGGCGCTGGACCCCCGCCCCCCATCCGCCGTCGAGATGGTCGCAGTCGCGCTCGGAACGCTTTGAACCGGCGCGCAACGAGTCTATGACACGGCCCTTGCGGTCCCGAGGTGGGCGCGTCCGGCCTCCCTGTCGGACAGGGAGAGGTCCGGGGATGGTTCGGGGGATGCGAGTGACGTTCTCATGATTGGCCTTGTTATCGTCACCCACGGGGGACTGGCCTCGGAGTTTCTTTCGGCGATGGAGCATGTGGTCGGCCCGCAGCGCGGGGTGGCGGCCATCTGCATCGGCCCCGAAGACGACATGGAGCGCCGTCGGCGCGACATCGTCGACGCCGCCGCCGCCGTGGACGACGGCGACGGCGTCATCCTGCTGACCGACATGTTCGGGGGCACGCCGTCCAATCTGGCGATTTCGGTGATGGAACAGACCCATGCCGAGGTCATCGCCGGGCTGAACCTGCCCATGCTGATCAAACTGGCCAGCGTGCGCGGGCGTGAGACGCTGGAGGCCTGTGTGGCCCATGCCCAGGACGCCGGTCGCAAATACATCTCCGTCGCATCCTGGGTGCTTGCAGGCGAGAAATGAGCGTCACCGCCACACTGGACATCTGCAACGCGCGGGGGCTGCACGCCCGCGCCTCAGCCAAGTTCGTCAAGCTCGCGTCCAGCTTCGACAGCGAGATCCATGTCTCGCGCGACGGCGTCACCGTGGACGCCCGGTCGATCATGGGCCTGCTGATGCTGGGAGCCGGGATCGGCTGCCAGATCGAGGTCTCAGCCGAAGGCTCCGACGCTCAGGAAGCGATTGAGGCCCTGACGGACCTCGTCGCCCGCAAGTTTGACGAGGATCAGTAGAACCGGCGGGTCCTAGAGCCCGAGGGCGCGGCGGATGTCGCGCCAGTCCACATATTTGAAATTCTGGGTCCCGACGTCGTTCACATCGTCCTGGACCACCACCACCCCTTCGGGGAAGGGGCCGACCGCGCCGCCGGCGGCGGCCAGGCCGTCGGTGCCGGTGATCCCGTCCACCGCCCCGTCCACGACCTTGAACCGCCCCTTGTATTCGGGCGCCGCGCCGTCGATGCGCCAGACGGGGAAGGTCGAATCACCCTGGCTGGAGGCGATCAGATAACGTTTGTCTCCATCGGTCAGGGTCGTCAGCCCTTCGGCGTCGGCGACAAGGCGGTCCTTTGCGATCGGCTGGACCAGGGTGCGCGCGGCGCCCGTGGCCGGATCGAGGCCATAGCGCCACAGGCCGACGTTCTCTTCGTTAATATAGAGGGCGTCGGTCGCCTCGTCGGCGGCGCAGCCTTCGGAGATCGAACCGATCTCGGCCCGGCGCACCTCGCGCGACGCCGGACGGCCGGCGGCGTCCACGCTCAGGATAAACTGGCGCAGCTCGCCCTCATGCCCGACCAGGATCGCATGGACCTCATCGCCCCGACGCGCGAAGCAGAAACCATAGGGTTCGACCACGTCCGTAGCGACGGCGCCCCAGGGCCGCACGCGGTTGTCGCCGGTTCCCGCCGGGTCGAACAGATACAGAGACACCCCCGTCTTGCCCGGCGTGCGGTCGCTGGCGCCCAGGACGATCTGCGGACGGCCCTCGACGGTCAGACCTTCGACCAGATCGACGTTGTTCAGCAGGCCCTCCGGCAGGAATTGCAGGATCCGCCCGTCGAGACCGTAGATGTAAAGACCCGACTTCTTGTCCGTGCCGGCGACGAAACCGAGCGTGGTCTGGCCCCCGACCGTCACCGGGGTTGACGACGCCCAGACGGCCGGGTCGTCGGCGGCGTCCTGGCCCGCCGTGCCGACCGAGGGGGTTTCCAGCACCGCCTGAACCTCCGCCCCCGGCCCCACGAAGCCTTCGCCTTCGCCCTGGAAATCCACCTCATGGGTTGCGCAGGCCGCGAGCAGGAGTGCGGCGATCGAGATCCCGGACCAAACGGCGCCTAGATTGACCTTCATGATATCCCCCCTAAGGAATGAGAAGCGCCTGATCCGCAAGACGCCGCACGGCGTCAACGGCGAATGAGTGACGTTTTCGAGACGACAGAACGATGATTCGCCAGCCTACTGACGATTTGTCACACCAGCGACGCCGAACCGATCCGCAAGCGTCGCTGAACCGTCGCGATCCTTTCGCCGCTCGGCGCTAAGCGCGGCTGTATTCGTCGGGATTGAACCCGGCATTGGGGACATCGTCATGAAATTCCATCTCCTCGCGGGCGCCTCGCTCGCGTCGCTCGCCGCTGTGACCGCCGCCCTGCCGGCTCACGCCTATGAGAGCTCCGCCCTGGCCGCCTCGGTCGCTGTCGCCGGCGAAGTGGTTCACGGACGGGTCACCAACGCCGCCGGCGACGCCCTCCCGGGTGCGGAGGTGGTCGTTCGCGCTACCGGCCAACGCGCCGTGACCAACACCCAGGGCGAGTTCGACCTGGTTCTGCCGACCGGTACGGCGGTTCTGGACGTGCGCTACATCGGCCAGCCCTCGGCCAGCCAGACCGTCAATGTGGTTCAAGGTGGAACCGAAGTCGCCATCGCCCTGGGCGCGGCTGAGGCCGCAACGGTCAGTGACGTGATCGTCACCGGCGTCATCACCGACGGCGTGGCCCGTTCGCTGAACCAGCAGAAGAACGCCGACGGCACCGTCAACGTCCTGTCGGCCGACGCCATCGGCCGCTACCCTGACCCCAACGTCGCCGAATCCCTGCAACGCGTCCAAGGGATCGCCATCCAGCGCGACCAGGGCGAAGGCCGCTACATCAACGTCCGCGGCGCGCCCTCCAGCTTCACCGCCGTTTCGGTGGATGGCGTCGCCATCCCCGCCGTGTCCCCGACGACACGTGCGGTCGATCTGGACACCCTGCCCAGCGACATCATTTCGACCGTCGAGGTTTCCAAGACCCTGCGTCCCAGCCAGGATGCGGACTCCATCGCCGGCGCCGTAAACATCAAGACGCGCTCGCCCTTCGACCAGCGCCGTCTGGCGGTCAGCGGCTACGCCGGCGGCAGCTACAATGACTACGGCGGTCAAGACTATCGCGGCGGCCTGACGGCCTCCAACGTATTCGGCGCCAACCAAAACTTCGGCGCCCTGGTCTCGCTGAGCTATTCCGAAACCAACCGCCGCCCCGACAATGTCGAGAACGGGTGGGTCCTGATCAACCGAACGACAGCCCAGGGCGGCGGTCAGGTGTGGGGTCTGGAAAACAGCCTGTTCAAGGATTATGAGACCGAGCGGACGCGCAAGGCCGCGACCGGCGCCCTGGAATGGCGGCCCAGCGAAGCCACCCGAGTTTGGCTGAAGGGCTCCTACGCCCAGTTCCGCGACGACGAGTTCCGCAACACGCTAAATCTGACCTATAGCGACGGCGCCCTGCAACCCGGCTCGACCGACACCAGCGCGACCTTCAACAACGCGCGCATCTACAAGCAGCTTCGCCACCGCACCCAAGAGAACGACATCTCCACCGTCTCGCTCGGCGGCGAACACACCTTCGCCAACGGCCTGGTGTGGGACGCGACCCTGTCGTTCGCCAACAGCGAACAGACCTATCCCCATCGCGATGAACTGGTTTATCGCTCCTCGGCCACGCAACTGTCCTACAATACGGCCGACCATTACCAGCCGACCTATTCGGTGTTCAGCGAGCCCACCGGCTTCTATCTAAACGCCGGCAACTACAGCTTCCGGGAAAACACCTTCCGGTCCAACTCGACCGAACAGGACGACGTCGCCTTCAAGACCGACCTCGAACTGCCCACGGTCATCGGCGGGCGCGAAGTCGAGCTCAAGTTCGGCGCCAAGTACAGCACCCGCGAAGTGACGGCCGATGAGGAGCGTTTCCGCGACCGCACCGCCGCCGCAAATCCTGGCGCCTTGGCTACGCTGCTCAGCGATCGTCCGTCGCAAAACTACGACTACAACCTCGGCTTCAAGTTCGACGCCGGTCTGGTCTCCGACTATTTCGATCGCATCCGCACCACCTCGACCAATCCCGATCCGGCCGCTGGAGTGCGTCGCGTTCCTCAGTCGATCACGGCCGACTACACCGCCGACGAAGACATCCTGGCGGGCTACGCTCAGGCCAAGTTCGACCTTGGTGCAACCAATGTCCTCGTGGGTCTGCGCGTCGAGAAGACGGACTTCGAAGGGTCGGCGACCAGCGTCGCCCTGTCGGGCGCCCAGACCCCGGTCACGGTCGATCGCGATCAGACGGACTTCTTCCCCAATCTGACGCTGCGCCACAGCTTCAGCGATCAGCTGATCGGACGGTTCGCCCTGACCCGCGCCATCTCGCGCCCGGACTATACGGACATCGTGCCGCGCGTTCTGGAAACGACCGACAGCGGCCGCACGACCGTGACACGGGGCAATCCCGATCTGAAGCCGACCCTTTCGAACAACGTCGATCTGGGCCTGGAATACTATCTGCGTCCGTTGGGCGTGGTCTCGGCCAACGCCTTCTACAAGGACCTGTCCAACTACCGCTTCACCCTGGTGACGGACAATGTGCCCTACGTCACCCCGACCAGCACGGTCGCCCAGGTGACCGAGGCCCGCAATGCGCGCGACGGCCACATCGCCGGCGTCGAGTTCAACTGGCAGCAGACGTTCGACTTCCTGCCGAGCTGGGCGTCCGGCTTCGGCGTCTTCGCCAACTACACCCTGACGGATGCGGAAATCAAAACCAGCCGCGCCTTCGCCGGCCGTGACACCTTCGCCCTGCCGGGTCAGTCGGACGAAACCTACAACGCCGCTCTCTTCTATGAGCGGTACGGGTTCAGCGCGCGGATCTCCTACACCCACCGCGGGGACTTCCTGGAGGCGATCGACGCGACCAATCCGGGCAAGGATCTGTATGTCGAAGGTCGCGGTCAGCTGGACTTCACCACCAGCTACGACTTCGGCAACGGCGTCGAAGTGTTCGGCGAGGCCAAGAACCTCACCGACTCGGCGGGCGTCCGCTACTACGGGGTCAAGGAAAGGACCTATGAGTACGAGAAGTTCGGCTACAACGTCTTCTTCGGCGTTCGCTTCAAACTGTAAGGCTCAGCCGAGCCGCGAATGGAAGGGGCCGGGCGGCGACGTCCGGCCCCTTTTTCGTTGGGGCTGAGAGGGTTGGAACGGCTTGACGAGGCCTGTCGCGATGTCGTGTGGTTAACCCGCTAAGTCTCCGCTTCACCGGTTCGCCTTTTGCACGGGGACGCCGATGCGGGGGATGTGAGCCCCAAATTGAGACGGATCGACTGATGTTCCTCGAAGGCGAGGTCAACTGGACCCTGGTGCTTGGACTCCTGGCGGGCTTCGGCAATGTCGCGGCGGTCATCGCCATCTGGTTCGCCATCGCCAACCGGGTGCGCCACGCCAGCGCGACGGATCAGCTGGACATCGTTCAGAAGGTGGCGGAGTCCTCGGATCGCCGCCTGTTCGAAACCCTGAACGCCGTGCCCGTCGCCATGGTGGAGACGGACCAGACGGGCAAGTTCGTCTTCGCCAACCGCGCCGCGCATCAGTTGCTGGGCCGTCGCGACGCCGAACTCCTGGGGCTGCGGTTCCACTCCGCCACCTGGGGCATCACCTTTCCGGACGGCAAGACCGTGCCGCCCGACCTCCTTCCCAGCGCACGGGCTCTGCGGGGCCAGACGGTGCGCGGCTTTCAGCACCTGATGGTCAATGCGGCGACCCGCAAGAAGATGCTGGTTTCGGTGACGGCCATGCCGATCGAGAACGAGCACGGCCAGATCACGGGCTCGATCGCCGCCATCGTCGAGACGGACGTCCTGACCACCCCGGCGATCGAACCGATGACGCCTCCGCCGGCGCCCCCGGCCGCGCCCTCGGCGCGCCCGGCGGGACCGAGCCTGTCCGACCGCGTCTTCGACGCCGCCTCCAGCGCCCTGGTGGTGGTCGGGCCCGACGGCGCGATCCGCCAGGCCAACCGCGCCGCCCTGGTCATGCTGGGCCGCAGCGAGGGCGTGGCGGGGGCCGATTTCGCCGACCTGTTCCTGCCGCCCGACCGCCGGGTCGAGGCTCGCCAGACCCTTAGAGCCGTTCTGACCGCTCCGAGCGAGGATATCCCTCCGATAGAGACGATCGACGCCGAGGGCGCGGCGATCCGCTGGACCCTCCTGCCTCTGACCGACGAGGCGGACGCTGCGGATGCGATCCTTCTGGCCGGCTCGTCCGTATCCGAGGCCCAGGATACGGCCCCGGCTGCGCCCGCCCTCGCCGAGGCGGACGACGATGCGGCCGCCTCCGACGCGGTCGCCGCCGCCCTTACCGCCGCCCAGGCCGAATTCTCCCGCCGTCAGGAGGCCCAGGCGCTCGCCCATGAAAAGGCGCTGGCCCAGGCGGAAAAGGCGGAGCGCGATCTGCGTGAGGCCTTGGAGGCCGAACGCCGCATGGCCAATGTCGGCCGTTTGGCGGGCGGGGTGACGCAGGATTTCGCCGCCCTGCTGAACGTCATGACCTCCGCCCTGGACATGCTGTTGCGCCACTCCGACGATCCTGACCGGGTCCGCCGGCTGGGTCAGGCGGCCCTGACGGCGGGGCGACGCGGCGAACAGATGACCCGCCGGCTGAGCGCCTTTTCTCAGGACGAGGACCGCACCCTGCTGCGGCGCCTGGACCTGGGCGTACTGTTGGCGGGGCTGGAGGGCCGGTTGCGCCAGATCGCCGGACCGGGCGTCGATCTGATGATCGAGACCCCGAACCAGCCCGCGCCGGCGCGGGTCGATCCCGTCGCATTCGAGGCGGCGGTCATCGCCTTGACCCGCAATGCGGTCGAGGCCTCTAACGGATCCGGATCGGTCGCCGTTCGTCTGGCGATCGCCTCGGCCGGCGACCTGCGGCTCAGCGTGCGCGACTCCGGCCCCGGCATGGATTCGGACACTCTGCGTCGCGCGCCCGAACCCTTTTTCACCACCCGAAGCGACGCGGCGGGGCTGGGTCTGTCTCAGGCCTTCGCCTTCGCCCGACAGGCGTCCGGCGCCCTGACCGTGGAGAGCGCCCCGGGCGAGGGGGCTGAGGTGGCCATCACCCTGCCGCTGGATTTGACGCCTGAAGGCGCCGCCGGCGCCCAGCCCGAGCCGTCGCCGCAGGAGCAGACCAGGGCCGAGCCGGTCGTCTGACCCCCTGCAAAGGTCGATTCCGCGCCCCATATGATGCGCGGCGGTTGACCCGTGCGGGGTCGGCGCTAGTGTCCGCGCGCTTTTCCCGCGCGCCAGAAGACCAGAGGATATCATGGCCGAAGCCCCCGCTCCCTACGACGTCGTCATCATCGGCGGGGGGCCCGGCGGCTATAACGCCGCCATCCGCGCCGGCCAGCTGGGCCTGAAGGTCGCCTGCGTCGAGATGCGCGCCACCCTGGGGGGCACCTGCCTGAACGTCGGCTGCATGCCGTCCAAGGCCCTGCTCCACGCCTCGGAAATGTTCGACGCCGCCAACAGCGAGTTCGCCAAGATCGGCATCGAGGTCCAGCCCAAGCTGAACCTGAGCCAGATGCACAAGTCCAAGGACGACAGCGTCACCGCCCTGACCAAGGGGATCGAGTTCCTGTTCAAGAAGAACAAGGCCGACTGGATCAAGGGCAAGGGCAAGATCGTCGGAAAGGGCAAGGTCGAGGTGACCGCCGCCGACGGTTCGGTCCAGACGCTCGAGGCCAAGAACATCGTCATCGCCACCGGCTCGGAGCCCACCCCCCTGCCCGGCGTCGCCTTTGAAGCGGGCAAGGTGATCGATTCCACCGGCGCCCTGTCCCTGCCGGCCGTGCCCAAGAAGCTGATCGTGGTCGGCGCCGGCATCATCGGCCTGGAGCTGGGTTCGGTCTGGCGTCGCCTGGGCGCCGAGGTGACGGTGGTCGAGTTCCTGGACCGCATCACCCCCGGCATGGACACCGAGGTCGCCACCGCCTTCCAGCGCACCCTGACCAAACAGGGGATGACGTTCAAACTGGGCGCCAAGGTCACGGCCGCCAAGTCGGGCAAGGACGGGGTCGAGCTGACGGTCGAGCCCTCGGCCGGCGGCGCCGCCGAAACCCTGAAGGCCGACGTCGTCCTGGTCGCCATCGGCCGCCGGCCCTATACGGACGGCCTGGGTCTGGAGACCATCGGCGTCACGCCGGACAAGCGCGGCTTCATCGACCATGACCACTTCAAGGTGGCGGATGGCGTCTGGGTGATCGGCGACGTGACCCATGGCCCGATGCTGGCGCACAAGGCCGAGGAAGACGCGGTCGCCGTGATCGACACCATCGCCGGCAAATACGGCCACGTCGATTACGCTCTGGTGCCCAGCGTGGTCTACACCTTCCCCGAAGTCGCCTGGGTCGGTCAGACCGAGGATCAGCTGAAGGCCGCAGGCGTCGCCTACAAGAAGGGCAAATTCCCCTTCACCGCCAACAGCCGCGCCAAGATCAACCACGAGACCGACGGCTTCGTTAAGGTTCTGGCCGACGCCGCCACCGACAAGGTTCTGGGCGTCCACATCATGGGCCCCCAGGCCGGCGAAATGATCCACGAAGCCGCCGTCACCATGAGCTTCGGCGGCGCCTCGGAAGACATCGCCCGCACCTGCCACGCCCACCCCACCCGTTCGGAAGCCGTCCGTCAGGCGGCCATGGACGTCGAAGGCTGGATGATGCAGGCCTGATCCGGCCCCCGTCGACCTGTCAGTCGATGTGACAAGGCCCGCCCGGAGGATCCGGGCGGGCCTTTCATTTGCGCCTGTTCGATCCCGCTCAGGCGGCCCAGACCGTCCGTTCGTCCTGAGCGTCGCCGTATGGCGCCCCGTCGCCCAGACGGAAGCGCGACACCAGTTCGGCCAGCCGTTCCGCCTCCTGGCTGAGCGCCTGGTTGGCGGCGGTGGTCTGTTGGACCATGGCGGCGTTCTGCTGGGTGGTCTGGTCCATCTGGTTGACGGCCGTATTGACCTCGGCCAGCCCCTCGGCCTGCGCCTTGGCCGAGGCGGCGATCTCGCCGGCCAGCTGGTTGATTTCGGCCACCTGGCCGATCAAGGCGGTCAGGGCCGCACCGGTCTGGGACACCAGTCGGGCGCCTTCGCCGACGCTGGCGCTGGAGGCGGCGATCAGGTCTTTGATCTCCCGCGCGGCCTCCGCCGACCTTTGGGCCAGGGCGCGAACCTCGGAGGCCACCACCGCGAAACCGCGACCGGCCTCGCCCGCCCGCGCCGCCTCGACCCCGGCGTTAAGCGCCAGAAGGTTGGTCTGGAAGGCGATTTCGTCGATCACCCCGATGATCTGCCCGATCCGACCCGAGGTCGCCTCGATCTCGCCCATGGCGGTTGTGGTCTCGGCGATGATCTGCTCTCGCGTCGCGGCGCCGCTCCGGGCCTCGGCGGTGATGTCGGCGGCGGACCGGGCGCCTTGCGCAGTCTTGCGCACCGTGACCGTGATCTGGTCCAGAGCGGCGGCGGTCTGTTCCAGGGCGGCGGCCTGTCTTTCGGTGCGGCGCGACAGGTCGTCGGTCGCGGTCGTCACCTCCGATGTTCCCGCCCGCATCGCCTCAACCAGGTCGATGATGTCGGCCATGGTCGCCGCCAGGGTGTCCACGGCGGCGTTGTAGTCGTCCTTCAGCTGGCGGCTGCGCTCAGCGAAGTCTGCGGTGATCCGGTGGCTCAGATCGCCGCGCGCCAGGGCGGACAGGCCCTCCCCGAGGGCTGCGGCGACCCGGGCGTCTTCCTCGGCCAGACGATCCCGCTCCGCCTCTCCCGCCTCTCGCGTCGCGCGGGCGGCCTCACGCATGGCCTCGGTCTCGGCTTCCGTGGCCTTCTGGCGCACGGCGGCCTCGCGGAAGGCGACCACCGCCCGGGCGATTTGGCCGATGTCGTCCTGACGGGCCGCCCAGGGCGCGTCGAAGTCGGTCCGGCCCTGTCGCAGGGCCTCCATCCGATCGCAAAGCGCCTTCAGGGGCGAGAACATGCGGCGAGAGGCGAGCAGGCAGAGCGCCACCCCTATCAGGGCGGCGATCAGGCCGCATAGGACGAGGGCCGAGATGACCTGGTTTACCGGGGCCATGAAGTCGGCCTTGGGGATGCCGACGTACAGCACGCCGATGGTCTGACCCGAAGCGGTCTTGATCGGGTCGTAGGCGACGAAATAAGGCTTGCCCAGAATGTCCGCCTGACCGCGATAGGGTTCGCCCGCCTTCAGCACCGCGTCATAGACGGGGCCGGGCTTCAGCCGAGTGCCCACGGCGCGGGAGCCGTCATCCTTGACCACATTGGTCGTCACCCGCAGATCGTTCAGGAAGACGGTCGCGGTTCCCCCGACCAGGGCCTTGATCCGGTCCACGGGCTCGACGAAGTCGTTCATCGGAGTCGATCCGACATACAGCCTGCCGTCGCGCGCCGTGAAGCCGTCGCCGTAATCGGCCAGCACGTCCCAGGCGACCCGCATATTGGCCTCCTGACGCTCGGCGGCCTGGGCCTCAGCGTCGCGGGTCAGCAGGACCGCAGCGACGGCCGTCAGCACCAGGGTCAGGACGCCGAGGGCCGTAATGACCATCAAGGCCGTCTTGCCGGAAAGGGAAAGCGCGCTGGGCTTCATGGCCGATCCTCAGCGATTCGGTCTGGCGGACCACGACTGTTACCGAACAGGGTCTAGATTTCTATCCCTGGCAAGGGCCGATCTTCTCAATCAGCCAGGCTCTTCAACCTGTAGAGCGTCTCCAGAGCCTCGCGCGGCGTCAGGGCGTCGGGGTCCACCGCCTGCAAGGCCGCCTCCAGCCTGGAGGGCGCGCGCGGCGGCTCCGGCTCGGCCACGGCGAACAGCGGCAGATCGTCCAGGCGGGCCGCAGCGGCCTTCTCCCCTTCCAGCCGCTCCAGCACCGCCTTGGCCCGCGCCACCACCGCGGCCGGCGCCCCGGCCAGCTTGGCCACCTGAACGCCGTAGGATCGGTCCGCCGCCCCCGGCGCCGCCTCGTGCAGAAAGACCAGATCGCCGTTCCATTCCTTGGCCGTCATGGACAGGTTGCAGACGTGGTCCAGCCGCGTCTCCAATTGGGCCAGCTCGTGATAGTGGGTGGCGAACAGGGTGCGGGCGCGATTGACGTCGTGCAGGGCCTCGGCCGTGGCCCAGGCGATGGCCAGGCCGTCATAGGTGGCCGTGCCGCGGCCGATCTCGTCCAGGACCACGAAGCTGCGCGGCGTGGCCTGGGTCAGGATGGCGGCAGTCTCGACCATCTCCATCATGAAGGTGGACCGGCCCCGCGCCAGGTCGTCGCCGGCGCCGACGCGGCTGAACAGCCGGTCGACCACGCCCAGACGCATGGCGCGCGCCGGTACGAACGCCCCGGCCTGGGCCAGGATCACCAGAAGGGCGTTCTGGCGCAGGAAGGTCGACTTACCGGCCATGTTCGGCCCGGTGACGATAGCCAGGCGGGCGCAGTCCGATCCAGACCCGTCCAGGCGGGCGTTGTTGGGCGTATAGGGATCGCCGGCCGCCTTGACCGCCGCCTCGACCACCGGATGCCGCCCGGCCTCGACCGAGAAGACCAGACTGTCGTCCACCACCGGCCGAGTCGCCCCGGCCTCCTGGGCCCATTCCGCCAGGGCCGCATGGGCGTCCAGCTCGGCCAGAGCCTCCGCGACCGCCTGCAGCGGCTGGGCCAGGCGGGCGACCTCGCGCCGCCAGCCCTCGAAGGTCTCGGCCTCGATGGCCAGGGCGCGGTGACCGGCCTGGCTGATCCGGGCGTCCAGCTCCGACAGTTCGACCGTGGTGAACCGTACCTGGCTGGCCAGGGTCTGACGGTGGATGAAGGGACTGTCCGGCCCGGCCCGCAACAGACCCTCCGCCGCCTTGGCCGAGGTTTCCAGGAAATAGCCCAGGACGGCGTTGTGCTTGACCTTGAAGGGTACGCCGGACTCGGCGACCGCCCGCGCCTCCAGATCGGCCACCACCCGGCGGCTGTCGTCGCGCAGGGTGCGGGCGGCGTCCAGTTCAGGCCGATAGTCGGGGCGCACGAAACCGCCGTCGCGGGCCAGATGGGACGGTTCGTCCACCAGGCCGTCGATCAGATCGGCCTTCAGCCGCGACACCTCGGGCGACAGGTTCAGTCGGTCCAGGGCCAGGGCGATGCGGCGCGGCCGGCCGGTGAGCGGGTCCACCTGGCCGATGAACAGGCCCGCGATCCCCTCGGCGACGGACAGGCCGACGCGCACGGCGGCCAGATCGCGCGGACCGCCGCGCCCCAGGGCCAGCCGTCCAACCGCCCGCGCCACATCGGCCGAGGCCTTCAGACCGTCGCGAAGGGCGCGCCGCAGATCGCGTCGCTCCAGCAGCCATTCGACCGCATCGAGCTGTTCATTGATCGCCAGGGGGTCGCGCAGCGGCCGGGCGATCCGTTCCGCCAGGGCCCGGGCCCCGCCCGAGGTGACGGTGCGGTCGATACAGGCCAAGAGCGAGCCTTCGCGTTCGCCCCTCTGCGTCCGGTCGATCTCCAGACTGGCCCGGGTCGCCGGGTCGATGGCCAGAAACCCGCTCTCGCCCAGACGGCGGGGCGGGGCCAGGGCCGGAACCTTGCCGGCCTGGGTCGTCTCCAGATAGGCGGCGATCAGGCCGAGCGCCGAGACCTCGGCCTCCTCGAAGGCGCCGAACCCGTCCAGGGCCGCAACCCCGTACAGCCGCTCGACCCGCGTCCGCGCCGCCTGGGGCTCGGCGATGGCCGAGGCCAGGGCCTGAACCACGCCGCCGGACCCGTCCAGGGCGTCCCGCGTCGTCGGGTCGGAATAGATGCGGTCAGTGACCAGGACCTCGGACGGGCGGAAGGCGGCCAGGGTCGCCCCGAGATCCTCCAGCGCACAGGCGACGCTGTCCACCGCGCCGGAAGACAGTTCGACCACCGCCACGGCCGCGCGACCCTTGCGCATCGCTGCGGCGGCCAGCCGGTTGGCGCCGCGCGCATCCAGCAGACTGTCCTCGGTCAGGGTGCCGGGCGTCACCACCCGCACCACGCCGCGCTGGACCACGGCCTTGCCGCCGCGCTTCTTGGCCTCGGCCGGGTCTTCCAGCTGTTCGCAGATGGCCACCTTGTGGCCCAGGCGGATCAGCCGGGCCAGATAGCCCTCCATGGCGTGGACCGGCACCCCGGCCATGGGGATGTCCTCGCCCTGGTGCTTGCCCCGCTTGGTCAGGGTGATGCCCAGAGCCGCCGCCGCCACCTCGGCGTCCTTGAAGAACAGCTCGTAGAAGTCGCCCATGCGGAAGAACAGGATGGCGTCCGGCTGACCGGCCTTGGCCGTCAGATACTGGGCCATGAAGGGCGTGGCGCCCTCCAGAGCGGCGGCGATGTCAGGCGGGTGAGAGACAGGGGCGTTCATGTTGCGACAGGGTGACGGATCGCGTCCTGGCGCTCAAGCCCGTTGACCGGCTCTTGCACAGGCTTGTCGCCCCTGCGATAGGCCGGATCAGGCGGTTAAGGGAACACGGTGAGACACCGTGGCTGTGCCCGCAACTGTAGGCGGCGAGAGCGTCGTCCGTCCGGGGTCTAGACCTCGGCGCCACTGGGTGACTGGGAAGGCGAGGACGGCGGTTTATGACCCGCAAGCCAGGAGACCTGGCCGCCGACGTCGCTCGCTCCTGTCCGGGACCAGACAGAGGCGCGGTTTCTCCGTGGAAGCGACCCGATCTTGCGTCGTCCCGGCCTCGCGGCCGGGCGGATCGGCTCGCTGGTCACGACCCTGCGCGCGCATTCGCCGGGCCGATACGGGGACATCGCTCACAATGAAGCGCTCCATTCTTTCATCGACGGCGGCCATGGCCGCCGTCATCGCCGCACCCGCTTTCGCCGATGAGGCGACCCAGCTGGACGAGGTCGTGGTCACCGCCACCCGCCTTCCCGCCATCGTCGCCGAGACGCCCGGCGCCCGGGTCATCGATTCCAGGATCATTGAGCAACGCGGCGCCGTCTTCGCCGCCGACATCCTGTCCGACGTGCCCGGCCTGTCGGTGACGCGAACGGGGGCTTTCGGCGGGATCGCCCAGGTCCGCATGCGCGGCGCGACGCCGGGCAAGACCCTGGTGCTGGTGGACGGCGCGCCGGTCAATGATGCGGCCGAACCGAACGGCGCCTATGACTTCTCCAGCTTCGAACTGGCCGACATCGACCGGATCGAGGTGCTCAGCGGTCCGCAGTCGTCCCTGTGGGGATCGGACGCCATCGGCGGGGTGATTTCCTTCACCACGCGCGACATCGACGGCGTTCGCGCCGAGGCCGAGGCGGGCAGCTTCGACACGGCGCGCGGTCGTCTGTCGGCCGGCGTCGCCAATGAGACCTACGCCTTCAGCGCCTATGTCTCGCGCTTCCAGACCGACGGGATTTCGGCGGCGGACAAGGCGGACGGCAATCCCGAGACCGACGGCTTTCGCAGCACGACCCTGGGCGCCAAGGGCCGCTATGTCCTGTCCGACGCGGTCAAGGTCGAAGGCGCGGCGCGCTGGAACGACAGCCACGCCGACATCGACGGCTTCCCCGCGCCTGACTATGTGCTGGCCGACACCGGCGACGCCCAGGACAGCGAACAGTGGTCGGGCTTCGGTCGGGTGACGGCCCAGGCTTTCGGTCTTGATCATCAGTTCAGCATCTCGGCGTCCGATCTGGAGCGCACCTCCTACAGCGACGGCTTCGGCTCGACCTTCAGCGGCGACCGTCAGGCCTACCGCTGGCAGGCGGACGGTCAGGCGCAAGGCGTGGACTACGCCTTCGGCGTCGAACGCAACGAGGCCTCGGCGGCCCTGTCGTCAGGTCTGTCGCGCGACCTGTCGATAACCTCGGTGTTCGGCGTGGCCCGGTATGACGCCGGCCCGCTGAACCTGAGCGGCGGATTGCGGTACGACGACACGGACGATTTCGGCTCAAAGACCACGGGGCGGATTTCGGCGGCCTATGATCTGGCCGGCGGCTTCATCCTGTCGGGCGCCTATGGCACAGGCTTCAAGGCCCCGACCGTCAGCCAGGCGGTGTGCGACTATTGTTTCGCGCCCCAGCCGTGGCCCGCGCTGAAGCCGGAGACGGCCGACAGCGTCGAGATCGCCCTGGGCTGGGCCTCCGCCGGCGGTCGGTTCGAGGGACGCGCGACCCTGTATCGGCTGAACGTCGAGGACCAAATCACCTATTCCGCCGGCCGCTACGTCAACGTCGCCAAGACGCGGTCGGACGGGCTCGAGCTGGAAGGCCGCGCGCGCCTCGGCGCCGGTTTCGACCTGACCTTGGCCTACGCCTGGACCGACGCTGCGGACCGCACCACGGGCGCCCGGCTGCTCCGCGTGCCCGAACACGCCGGTTCGGCGACCCTGGGCTGGACGGGGGATCGACTGTCGGGCGCCCTGACCGTGCGGGCGGAAGGCGAGCAGGACGATTCCGGCGGCTTCTCGACCGTGGTCCGCAAGGGTTTCGTCACGGCCAATCTGAACGCGGCCTACGCCTTGACGGACAAGGTCGCCCTGACGGCGCGGATCGAGAACCTGGGCGACGAACACTATCAGCAGGTGTTCGGCTATGGAGAGCCCGGCCGGTCGGCCTATGTCGGGGTCAGGCTGCGCTACTGATCAGGTTGCGGGCGTCGGCGGCGAAGGCCGCCGGCGCCTCCAGCGCCAGTTCCGACCAGTCCAGGTCGGGACCGGGCGCATGGGCGGCCGCCAATATGGCGCGCAGCTCGGCGGCGGAGGCCACGCTGGCCACCACCCGGTCCACCGCCTCCAGAGAAAAGGCGTAGGCCAGGGCGGCCTGCATCGGATCGCAGCGCCGTTCCGCCAGGCGCCGTCGGATGCGCGACAGGGCCTGATCATAGCCGGTCAAATGGGCCGGAAGATCGTCGCCGGGGGCGAACAACAGGCCGCCGGCGAAGACCGAAGACAGGTGGACCTGGGCCCCCAGGGCCTTGATCTCATCCAGAATTCCCTCGGCCGCCGCGCGCTGATCCAGAAGATTGCAGGCGACCTGAACCACATCGGCCTCCAGGCGTCGCGCCAGCAGGACCGGTCCGTCCTCGACCGTGGCGCAGAAGCCGATGCTGCGAAACAGGCCGCGGGCCTTCAAGGCCTGCAGCCGGTCCCAAAGGGCCCGCCCCTCGGCGCCGGCCAGGTCGGCGGGATTGTTGACCAGCAGGGCCTCGCCCCGCGGCAGGCCCAGACGTTCCAAGGAGCGGCGCGCCCGCGCCTCAACCCGATCCAGTCCTTCGCCCAGGCCGACGGTGCGAACCGTGACGCGGAAGGGGGAGGGGAAGGGCCAGGCCTGGCCCAACAGCCGTTCGCCGTCGCCCGTCGGCTTGGTCGCGATCACCTTGACCCCCGCGTCCGCTCCCGTCTGCAACAGGAAACGCATCGCGTCCTCGCGGGCGCCCGACGGGGCGGCCATGAGGGGCTTGGCGGCGCGCTCGGGCTCGGTCACCACGGCCAAGGCCAGGCGATCGACCGGCGACGGCGCCGAGGGAGAGGGTGGGGACTGCGTCACCCCCCGATCATGCCCCCCAAAGCTTAAGGGAGGTTGATCAAGACCTTACGCGAGTCTTACTCATCGACCGCCGATATGGGTCGGGCGCGCTCAGCCGTCGGCGTCGGGCTGCCGGTCCGGGTGGGCCGCCTGAAAGGCCGGATGGGCCTGGGCGGCGGCCTCGACCGCCAGAAGGCGCGGCCAGGGCGTCAGGGCCAGATTGAACCGCCGCGCCGAATAGAGCTGTGGAATCAGATAGCAGTCCGCCAGTCCGGGACGATCGCCGAAACTCCAACCCGCACCGTGGCGCGCGACCAGGACCTCCAGGGCGTCGAAGCCCGGCGTAATCCAGCGCCCCGCCCAGGCGTCGACCGTCGCCTGATCGGCGCCGAACTCCTGACGCAGGGCGGTCAGGACGCGAAGATTGTTCAGCGGATGGATGTCGCAGCCGATCAGGGCCGCCATGGCCCGGACCTGGGCGCGGTCCTGGGCGTCCTTCGGCAGCAGGGGCGGCTCGGGATGGGTCTCCTCCAGCCATTCCAGGATCGCCGGGCTTTGGGTCAGGACCGTCTCCCCCTGCTGCAAGGCGGGGGTCATGCCCTGGGGATTGATCGCCAGAAAGGCGGGGGCCTTCTGTTCGCCCTTGCGCAGATCAAGGGCCGCAGTCTGATAAGCCAATCCTTTCAGCCCCAGGCCGATGCGGACCCGGTAGCTGGCGCCGGACCGCCAATAGCCGTGCAGGATCATCAGACGATCTCGAAGCTCAGGGGCGCCAGACCCTCGATGGCGACCGCCACCTTGTCGCCGCGCACGACCGGCCCGACGCCGGACGGGGTTCCGGTGAAGATCAGGTCGCCCGGCTGAAGCGTCCAGAGCCCGCCCGCCGCCGCGACGATCTGGTCCGGGTTCAGGATCATGTCGCTGAGGACGCTGGATTGGCGGGTTTCGCCATTGACGGTCAGGACGATGGACCCGTCCGGCTTCGGCAGGGCGCCCAGGGTTATGGCGCCGCAGGGCGCCGACTGATCAAACCCCTTGGCGGCGTCCCAGGGGCGGCCAGCCGCCTTGGCCTGGGCCTGCAGATCGCGTCGGGTCAGATCGCAACCGGCGGCCCAGCCGACGATCCGCCCGCCTTCGCCGATGGCCGCCACCAGCTCGGCCTCATAGTGCAGCTGGGCCGTCGCGGACGGGTAGGCCGGGTCGGCGCCGTCGGTCACCACGGCGTCGGCCGGCTTCGAAAAGAAGAAGGGCGTCTGCTTCTCGGGATCCGACCCCATTTCGCGCGCATGGGCGGCGTAGTTCTGGCCCACGCACAGAATCCGCCGCACCGGAAACCGTCGCGCATCGCCGATGATCGGCAGGCTGGGCTGGGGTCGGGGCTCGAACAGAAAGGCGGTCATGGCGCCAATCTAGGGCGCCGGGACGGAGGTGACGAGGCCTTCACCGACATTGGCGACGACGGAACCTCGACAGGGGTGTGGCGTTGGCAGACGGGGTTCCCTATTCTAATGCCAAGCTTGAAACTGGAGCGCGCATCATGGCCACCACCAAGGCTCGAGAAGACATCAAGGCCGATCTGAAGACCCTGAAGGAGGATCTGAAGGCCGGCGCTCGCGAAGAAACCCAGCGCCTGCGCGAAAAGGCCGAGGAGGCCGAGGCCCGCCTGCGCGCCAAGAGCGAGGAAGTGCGCGAACAGGCCCGCACCTATTACGACGCCGCCCGCGTTCGGGGCCGCGAATATTACGACGACGCCGCCGAGCGCCTGGACGAAGCCCAGCGCTATGTCGTCGAACGGGTGCAGGAGCGTCCGCTCCAGTCCACGGCCATCGCCCTGGGCGTCGGTCTGGTGCTGGGCATGCTGCTGGCCGGTCGCCGCCGCTGATGTTCAAGGGCATCCTCAAGCGCGCCGTGGCGACCGCCGTGGTCGCCGCCAGCGTCTTTTTGGCCGTCATCTTCCTGGGCGTCGCTGTGTTCTACGCCCTCCAATTGATGACCACGCCCTTGGGCGCGGCCGCCATCACATTCGGCCTGTTCGCCTTGACGGCCCTGATCGTCGCCCTCGTCTTCCTGAAGCGCGCCGGGGGGGACGATGAGGACGAGGAGGAGGAGCCGGAGGGTCTGGCCGGCAAGATCCTGCATATGGTGCGCGAGCGCCCCGTCATCGGGGTGGTCGGCGGACTGGGGGCCGCCTTCCTGCTGCTGCGCAATCCCGCCCTGGCCGCGATCGTGGCCGGCATGGTGGCCGACCGCAAGATGGAGCATCGCGGCTACGGCCGTCGCCGTCGGCGATAGTCTTTCCTTTCTCTGTCGCGGGCGGAACGCCCCGCGACCGGGAACGTTGATCCACCGACGGACGAACGGCTGCGAGGCCGCCGTCGGAAACATCAACGCAGGAGAGCTAAACCCATGATTCGCTGGGCAATTATCTTCCTGGTCGTGGCTTTGATCGCAGCCGTTCTCGGCTTCGGCGGCATCGCGAACTTCTCGTTCGAGATCGCCAAATTCATCGCCGTGATCGCCATCATCCTGTTCGTCATCGCCCTTGTGGCCGGCGGACTTCGCGGACGCGGCGCGCCTCGATTGTAAAGGGCGTCGAGCTTCAAAACGGAAAGGGCCGGAACGCGAGTTCCGGCCCTTTCTTCATGCCGAGGTCCTTATGGGCCGTGGCCGAGATGGAAGGGCGGCGTCAGACCGCCGCCTTTTCCAGCATGCCCGGGGCGTTCGGATCGGGCGCCGTCGCCGCGCGGCGGGTGTCCTGACGACGCGGAAGCCTCCACACCTGATGCGGCCTGTAGGCCGCGCCGTCCCAGGCCAGGGCGGTGACCGTGATGGTCTTGGCGTCCCAATCCACCTGATTGAAGCCGGGCGGCGATCCCCGCTCCCGATGCGACAAGGTTCCGCAACCCACCGCATAGGAACAGCGATCCGCCAGGTCGATCGCCAGGGCGAAGGGCACATGGACATGGCCCGTCATGATCAGATCCACGCCCGCCTCGGCGAAGATCAGCGCCGCCTCGTCCCCGCGCTTGACCTCACCGGTCATCGGCGCCCCGATCATCTCGATCAGCGGATGGTGACAGGCGAGGATGCGCAGCGCCCCGATCGGCGCCTGCCGCAGGGCCTCGGCCGCGCGCCGGGTCTGGTCCAGATCGATGACCCCCTTTGACCAGTTGGGCCGGGCCTGCCAGCCGCGTGCGGTGACGACGCCGCGCACCATGACGGTCTCATTGCAGAACTGGCCGTCGTGGGCGGGAAACCCGGTCGCCGTCTCGAACGCTTTCCAGGGATGGAACAGCCTTGCGACCGCGTCCCAGTAGGGGACGTCGTGGTTGCCGACGATGACGAAGCGCGGCTCGGGCATGGCGCGCATCCAGCGACCCGCCGCCGCGAACTCCTTGGGATAGCCCTTCTGGGTGATGTCGCCTGTGATCAGGACCAGGTCGTTGGGGGTGGCGTGGGCGTATTCCAGGGCGGCGGCGACCGCCCCCTTGTGCTCACATCCGAAATGAACGTCGGAAAACTGGAGAATACGCCCCATTACAGACTGTCCTCGGCGGCGGGGGGTTTGGGCGCCAGGGCGCGAAACGCCTTGGGAATGAACCGCACCGTCGCCTCGGGGCTCAGAAGAAGGGGTTCGCCGTCGATCACGGCGGGAATCTTGGACCGGGCGCGGACGTCGATCCGCTTGGCGGGGCGGGTCGAGACCGCGGGATCATGGCGCCAGTCGCTGAACAGGGCCGTCGCCGCCAGACGGAAGGCCTGGGTGGCGTCCGACGGATCCAGCGCCGCCGCCTCCAGCCCCGTCGGCTCCACCATCGCCTTGGAGATCATCGGACTGATCAACACCAGGGCTTCGGCGCGGCGACGGCCGCCGCCGTCCAGGCTGAACCTCAATCGGCCGGAAAAGGCTCGCTTCAGCGCCCGTCGAGCATAGGCCCAGGCCAGTCTCAGCTTTCCGGTCCGCATCGCCTCCCGCGCCGGGGCCCACAGGGCCGGCGACCCCAGGATGGCCGCGCAGTAGAAATATTCCCCGCCGACCTCGCCGCCGGACACCGTCTGGGGCTCGCCCTCCTCCAGGGCGTGGCGCAAGGCCGCCTTCCAATCGCCGGTGCCGTAAAGCGCCTTGGGCAACATATTCATGGTGCCCCCGGGCAGGGGGGCGATCATCGGACCGTCCGGCCTGGCCTTGGCCGCCACCGAACGGGCCGTGCCGTCCCCGGCAAGAACGAAGATGACGTCGGGCGTTGCGGCGAAGGCGTCGGCGATGGCCTGGTCGAAGCCGCCGCCTTGCAACAGCATGACCTGACTCTCCACCTCATAGTCGGTCAGGATCGCCTCGACCTCTGCGACGGCGCGCGGTCCGACGCCGCCTGACAGCGGATTCACCAGAATGACCAACCGCTTCAGCGACGCATGAGGCGTCAGGACGCGGCCCGCGCCCGGGCGCTGCCCGCCCGCCCCTGTGTCGGGCTCAGAGCTCAGGATGTCGGTCATGTCGGGCCGAACGCCTGCCAAGCCGAGCCGTTCCCCTCAGTGTGGTGCGGACGTCGCTTTGACGCTTCAGCGGCTGGGGCTGGGCGTTCGGTCGATCAAGGCCTGCCCGTGGGCCCAGGCGGTCGCGATCCATCCGTCCATGGTCCGGCCGGCGGTCTCGACTGAACCCGCCCTGATCGACAGAACCAGCGTCAGGGCGCCGATCAGGGCCAGCAGAACCAGAAGGGTGTTGACCAGGGACGCCGCCGAGACTCTGCGTTTGCGTTTGCGAGGCCGCGACCAGATCGGTCCCTCGGCGCCGGTCGAAGCCCGCGTGAGTGTGGAAAATCGCATCGTCCTGCCCCCATAAGCTTGACTGCCGTGCGGCGATTTTAGCCGCTTAAGCGGAACAGTGATAGACAAGGGAACCGGTGCGGGAGTCCAGCGTTCTCGTATTCGGGGCGAACCCAGGATAAAGGAATTCACCATGAACAAGGCCATCATCGCCATAGCCGGCGCCGGTCTTCTGGCTTCGGCCTGCGCCAGCGATCCTTACGGCGGCACCAACCAGACGGTGCGTCAAGGCGCCATCGGCGCGGGCCTCGGCGCCGTGGCGGGCGCGGTCATCGGCAACAATGTCGGCGGCGGCAATGCGGCCACCGGCGCCCTGATCGGCGGCGCCCTGGGCGGTGCGGCCGGCGCGGTGCGCGGCTCTCAGGCGGACCGCAACAACCAGCAGCGTTATCGCGACAGCCAGGGTCGCTACTACTACTGCTACGACAACCGCCAGGACGAATGCTACTGGGACAATGGCCAACGGCGCTATTGAGCCTCAGGGTTTCTGAACGGACGTGAGACGGTTCGCGTCCGTTCAACCGGGCGGCTCGTCGGCGACGGGCCGCCCTTTTTGCGTCTGCAGACGCACAACCGAGGGGGACGGTATGAGATATCTGACGATTTCGGCATTGGGTTTGGCTGCGGCCGTGTCGGCCTGCGCCACCGCGCCGTCGCGAGACGCAATCGTGACGGGGGAATCGCCGTGCGCGCCGGTGCGGTTCGACATCTATTTCCGTGAAGGCGAGGCTCGGCTTACGCCTGCGGCCGATCAGGCGATCACGGCGGCGGCGAATGTGCTGAAGACCTGCGACGTTCGGCGGGTCCAGGTGCTGGGCCTCGCGGACGCCACGGGCGGGTCTGCGGCCAACCTCAGCCTCTCTCAACAGAGGGCGCGGTCCGTGGCCCAGGCCTTGAACACCGCCGGCCTGCCCGCCCCCGTCTTCGACGTGGCCGCCGCCGGGGACGTCGGCGCAGTCACGACCGAGGGCGCTGCCGAGCCGTTGCGCCGCCGCACCGAGGTGGCGATCGACGCCCATCCTCGCTGATCCCGTAAAGGCGCCCTGACAGGGGCGGTCTCCCGGCCTAAAAGGCCGATCATGCGCCTTCTTTTCTCCATCCTGTTCAAGGCCGGCCGGCTCCGCGACGGCTCCAGAGTCGGGGTGCGCCTGCTGCTGGTCTTGAACCTGGGCCTGCTGCTGGGCCTGGCCTCTCCGGCCCTGGCCCAGGTCCGAAGCCAAGCCCCCGTCGAGACGGGCGCTCAGGGCGAGGAGAACATCCGGGCGGAACTCATTCCTCTGACGCGCTGGGCGGCGCCGGGCTCCACCGCCGTGGTGGCGGTGCGACAGCAGATCGCCGAGGGGTGGCACACCTATTGGCGCAACCCCGGCGATTCCGGGGGCCCCACCACCCTGAACTGGCGCCTTCCGCCGGGGGTCGAGGCCGGCGACATCGTCTGGCCCCTGCCGACCCGCCAGCGGCTGATGAGCTTGGTCAACTACGGCTATTCGGGCGAGGTCTATCTGCCCGTGCCGATCGAGATCCCGGCCTCGGCCCGACCCGGGACCACCCTGCCCCTGGTCGCCGACGCCCTGTTCCTGGTGTGCAGCGACCAGATGTGCGTGCCGGTGCAGATGAGCCTGAGGCTGGACCTGCCGATCCGGGAGGGGGCGCCGCCGCTGGACCCGGATCACGGCCGGGCGCTCCAGGCCGTGCTCGAGGCCGCGCCACGCCCTGCGGGGATCGAGGCGCGCGCCGCGCTCGAGAACGGCGTCCTGACCCTGTCGGCGGCGGGCGGACCGCTGGCGGAGATCATGGGCCGCGCGCCGGGCGTGACCCAGGCCTATTTCTATCCCTACGACAGCAGCGTGATCGACCATGCGGCGGCCCAGTCGGGCCAGGCTGGCCCCCGGGGGCTGAGCCTGACCCTGACTCCCGGCGCCGGTCTGAAGGCCCATGGCCTGACCCGGCCGGTGTCCGGCGTCCTGGCCACCGACGCCGGCGCCTGGGAGATCACGGCCCGGCCCGGTCCCCCCCTGCCCGGAACGGCCGGCGGCGCGGCCCTCAGCGGCGAGGCCGCCCCCCCCGCCGAAGGGACCGGCGCGGGCTTGATCCTGCAGTCGATCCTGTTCGCCTTCGTCGGCGGACTGATCCTGAACCTGATGCCCTGCGTCTTCCCCATACTGGCGATGAAGGCCGCCGCCCTGGCCGCCTCGGCCCATCAGGCCGGCGAGGCGCGGCGCGACGGCCTGCTGTTCCTGGCCGGGGTCCTGTCCAGCTTCCTGGTCCTGGCGGGCGTCCTGCTGATCCTGCGCGCGGGCGGCGAGGCCATAGGCTGGGGCTTCCAGCTTCAGTCGCCGGCGGTGATCGCGGGCCTGGCCCTGCTGATGCTGGGCGTCGGCCTGAACCTGTCGGGCGTCTTCCATGTCGGGGCAGGGCTGCAGGGGGCCGGCGCCGGTCCCCTGTCGCGGCTGCCCGGCGGCGTGGGGGCCTTCTTCACCGGGGTGCTGGCCGTGGTCGTCGCCGCCCCCTGCACCGCCCCCTTCATGGCCGCCGCCCTCGGCGCAGCCCTGCTGGCGCCCTGGCCGGCGGCCCTGGCGATCTTCCTGATGCTGGGCCTGGGCCTGGCCCTGCCCTATGTGGCGATCAGCCTGTCGCCCGGCCTGTTGCGACGCTTCCCCCGGCCGGGGCCGTGGATGGAGCGGCTGAAGGCCCTGCTGGCCTTCCCCATGTACGGCGCGGCCCTGTGGCTGGTCTGGGTCTTTTCGCGCCAGACGGGACCCGACGCCTTGGCCCTGGTCCTCGCTGCGGGCCTGATGCTGGCCTTCGGTCTGTGGCTGTCCGGTATGAACCAGGCGCGCCGGGCCCAGGGCGGGACCGCCGTGGTCAGCGCCGTCGCCGCCACCCTGGCCCTGCTCTTCGCCGTCGGTTTCGCCGGTCTGGCCGCCACCCGGCCGCCCTCCGCGGCGGCGGCTGGGACCGGTTCCCTCACAGCCGCCCACTGGTCGGCCGAGGCCGTCCGCGCCGCCCAGGCGGCCGGCCGGCCGGTCCTGGTGAACTTCACCGCCGACTGGTGCGTCACCTGCAAGATCAACGAGCGCGCCGCCCTGTCCTCGCCCCGCGTCGCCGAGGCCCTGAAGGCGTCGAACACCCTCTATCTGGTCGGCGACTGGACCCGCCGCGACGACGCCATCAGCCGCGAACTGGAGCGTCACGGCCGCTCGGGCGTGCCCCTGTATCTGTTCTATCCCGCCGCCGGCGGCGAACCCCGCATCCTGCCGCAGTTGTTGACCGAGGGTGTGGTGGTCGAAGCGCTGACGGGACGGTGAAGACGCGGCGAGCGTCGGATGCGGCGGCTCAGTGGCGGATGACCAGCGTCCTCCGGATCTCGACCGCCTCCAGGCGGTCGATGCCCTTCAGCACCACGATCCACGACTGGCCGTCCGGAGGCGTGCTGTCGAAATGGACCTCGGCCTCGGGCCAGCGGTCGTCGACGACCGGCTGCATCTTTCGAACCCGCACCCGGCCCTCGGTCGGCTCTTCCTGATAGACGGTGTTCTTCAGCCGAACGCCCAGCAGCCGATCCAGCGGCAGGTCGGCCAGGGCGCGTCGCGGATCAGCGCAATCTTCCGGCTTTTCCGATCGACAGGACAGGGCGAACCCCAGTTCGTCGGGGCCGGCGGCCCGCGCCATCGCCCGCGTCAGCCGGTCGAGCATTCGCAGGGTCGGTTCAAGCTCGCGCTCCGGGGCGCCGATCCAGCCGCCCTCTGACAGACACCCCGCATCAGAGGCGAGGTTCGGATAGGTCGGGGCGTAGAAGACGACGGTCTGAAAAGGCGTCAGCGCCAGCGGCGTGTCGTCGGCCGCCTCCTCGCCCACGCGCGGCGCCCCGGCCGAGGCGACGTGGGAGGTGCGGCGGCACAGGCCGTCCGAATGGACGCTCGGGCGCTCGTCGAAGCGAATGAAATAGCTCTGACCCGGAAGCCACTGTCGCCGGACGAGGCCGCCCTCGATCCGCGCCGCCGTCTCCGGCGGCAGTATCCGCTGCGCCAGGGCGACCGGCTCGGCCCCGCGCACCGCGCCGAGCGGAACGGTCGCGGATTCGACCATTGACGCGGCCATTGAGGCGGCAACGGCGATCAGGGGCGCAAGACCAGCCATGGGGACTCCGGAAACGGTTTCCCCCAGCCTGCACCCGCACCGTCACCCCCGCAACCCGCAACCCGCAGAGGTCGGGGTTTCGCTCGCTAGACCTCCGGCTGAGGCGGGGCGGTGATCACTTCGACATTGTCGTTCAGCAGATAGGACAGTTCCGACAGGGCCGTAGCGCGCTCTGCGGGGGTGGCGGCGGCCTGAACCGCCTGGACCTTTTTCGGCATGTCCTCGGAGATGCCGCGCAGGATGCATTTCAGATCGCCGTCGGTGCCCCGTTCCTTCAGAATCAGATGGCCCTGCAGGTCCAGGGCCGCCAGTTCGTCCGCCTGGGCCTTGAAGCCGGTGAAGGCCTGGCTGGTGAAGAAACCGGCGTCGTCCGCAGCCTTTGACGCCGCCCAGCCGTCCACCATCGCCTTCAGCCTCCCGGACCGGGCCACGATGTCGGCGAACAGGGGCTCGGCCGCCACGGACACGGGGGCGCCGGCGGCCGCAGGGGGCTGATCAGCCGCCAGGGCCACGGCGGGATTGGACAGGGTCAGGGCGATCGTGAGAGCAAGGCCGCAGGACATGGGTGACTTCCTGTTTCAGCGTCGGCTAGGACGTTGAACCGGCATACGCTCGACCCGTAAACGAGTGTTTACCTTCCTTGTCTTCCCAAGATTTCTCCTCCCGAGGACGACCGATGACCCGCAACGACGCCTGGACCGCCTTCGACGCCGCCGCCGCAACGGCGGGCAAAGCCCGTATCGTGGACCAGTTCGCCGCCGATCCGGACCGGCTGGCGCGGATGTCGGTCGAGGCGGCGGGTCTCTATCTGGATCTGTCGAAACAGAGCTGGACCCGGGACGCCTTCGAGGCCTGTCTGGACCTGGCCCACGCCTGCGACGTCGAGGGCCGTCGCGCCGCCCTGTTCGCCGGCGAGGCCGTCAACCTGACCGAGGGCCGGGCCGTGCTGCATCCGGCCCTGCGGGCCCCGGCCGGCGCCGACTTCAAGGCCCTGGGCGAGCCGGTCTCGGCCGAGGTGGACGCGGTGCGCGCCGACATGAAGACCTATGCCGAGGCCGTGCGCGCGGGCGCCGAGGCGGGGGCGACGGGCAAACGGTTCAAAGCCATCGTCCATGTCGGCATCGGCGGCTCGGACCTGGGTCCGCGCTTGGTGTGGGACGCCCTGCGGCCGCTGGAGCCGTCCATCGACCTGCGTTTCGTCGCCAACATCGACCCCCGCGACATGGCCGAGGCCCTGACGGGGCTCGATCCCGAGACCACCCTGGTCGTGGTGGTGTCCAAGACCTTCACCACCCAGGAAACCCTGGCCAACGCCGAGGCGGCCAAGGCCTGGCTGGCGGCCGCCCTGCCGGTCGAAGGCATGACGAAACACTTCATCGGGGTGACGGCGGCGCCGGACAAGGCGGCGGCCTTCGGCTGCGGCCGCACCTTCGCGTTCAGGGACTGGGTCGGCGGACGCTATTCGCTGTGGTCGGCGGTCAGCCTGTCGTGCGCCATCGCCCTGGGCTGGGACGTATTCGAGGCCATGCTGGCCGGGGCGGCGGCCATGGACGACCATTTCGTCTCGACCCCGCTGGAGCAGAACGCCCCGATCCTTTTGGCCCTGGCCCAGGTGTTCAACGTCGACGGCCTGAACCGGCCCGCCCGCACCGTGGCCCCCTACGCCCATGCCCTGCGCCGCCTGCCCTCCTTCTTGCAGCAGCTGGAGATGGAGTCGAACGGCAAGCGGGTGCATCGCGACGGCGCGCCGGTGACGCGCCAGACCTGCCCCGTCGTCTTCGGCGAGCCCGGCACCAACGGCCAGCACGCCTTCTTCCAGCAGATCCACCAGGGCCCCCAGATCGTCCCGGCCGAGTTCGTCATCGTGGCCAAGACCCACGGAGACGCGCCGGAATCGCCGCTCTGGTCAAACGCCCTGGCCCAGGGTCAGGCCCTGATGCTGGGCAAGACCACCGAAGCCGCCAAGGCGGAAGGCCTGGCCCAGGGCCTGTCGGAAGAAGAGGCGGCCCGTCTGGCGACCCACCGGACCTTCACCGGAAACCGCCCCTCGACCGCCATACTGATGGACCGTCTGACGCCCCAGACCCTGGGCGCCCTTCTGGCCCTCTATGAGCACAAGACCTTCGTCGAGGGCGTGATCTGGGACATCAACAGCTTCGACCAATGGGGCGTGGAGCTGGGCAAGGTCCTGGCCAAGGCGATCCTGAAGGACGTAGCCGCCGGCGGTCCGTCGGCCGATCTGGACCCTTCCACGGCCGGCCTGATGACGCGATTGATGGGCTGACGCTCACGCCGGCGCGGCGTCGATCGTCAGGACGCGCCGGGGGGTGCGTCTCCCGGCCGGCGGCGAGCGGTGCAGGACCACCGGCAAGTCCGGCCAGGCCTCCCAGCCCGGCGCCGTGCCCTTGATGACGGCGACGTCGCCAGGGTGAAGGGTGCGGACCCGACGACGCGTGCCGATCAGGCGCCCGTCCAGATCCTCACCGATCTCGCCGGCGAAGGCCCATTCCGGCCCCGGCCCCTCATAGGCGACGATCAGGCGCACCGGCACGGCGTCCTGATGAAACCGCGGACAGGCGCGGCGGGTCACGGTCTCACAACGCGCCCGCCAGGCCTCGCATCCGCTGATCGTCGCCACGATCTCCGCCAATCGTTCGATGTCCTGGAGAAACCACTCGGGCGCCGCGCCCGATAGGGCGATCCAGCGCCCGTCGCAGTCGGCGGTGAAGTCCGGCGGGGGCAAGGCGTCCGGCGGCATGGGACTGGGCCGCGACCAGATCGCCATCCGCACCTGCGGCTCGAACAGGGTGGTGAAGACCGTGGGCGCCTGCCCCTGGACGACTGCGCCGACCGCCATGGAAAACCTTGCTGACTATGCTTGTTATAATATAACGTAACTCTCACAGTCGCCGGGCTGTGGTCAAGCTCGGCGCAGCAGCCGTGGAGCGCCGTCATGTCCGAGTTCAAGACCCTGGCCGTCACCGTCCTGTCCGGCTTTCTCGGGGCCGGCAAGACGACCCTGCTGAACCACGTCCTGGCGAACCGCGACGGGCTGCGGGTCGCGGTCATCGTCAACGACATGAGCGAGGTGAACATCGACGCCGCCCTGGTGCGCGACGGGGGCGGGGCGGACCTGTCGCGGACCGAGGAACGGCTGGTTGAGATGTCCAACGGCTGTATCTGCTGCACCCTGCGCGAGGATCTGCTGATCGAGGTCGGCAAGCTGGCGCGCGAGGGGCGGTTCGACTGTCTGCTGATCGAATCGACCGGAATCTCCGAACCCATGCCGGTCGCCGCCACCTTCGACTTCCGCGACGAGGACGGGTTCAGCCTGTCGGACCTGGCCCGGATCGACACCATGGTGACGGTGGTGGACGCCTTCAACTTCCACCGCGACTATCCCTCGACCGACCGGCTGAAGACCCGCGGCGAGCATCTGGGCGAGGACGACGAGCGCACGGTCGCCAATCTGCTGATCGACCAGATCGAGTTCGCCGACGTCATCGTGTTGAACAAGTGCGACCTGCTGGAGGAAACGCAGCTCGGGACGCTGAAGGCGATGATGACCCAGTTCAATCCGCGCGCCCGCATCATTCAGGCGGTGCGCGGCGCCGTGCCCCTGGATCAGGTCGTCGGCACGGGCCTGTTCGACATGGAGGGGGCGGAACAGGCCGCCGGCTGGTCCCAGGCCCTGCGCGGCGAGGTGACGCCCGAGACTGAGGAATACGGCGTCTCGACCTTCGTCTACAGGGCGCGCAGACCCTTTCATCCCCGGCGCTTCTACGACCTGCTGAAGCGCGAATGGCCCGGCGTCTGGCGCTCCAAGGGCTTCTTCTGGCTGGCCAGCCGGATGGACTATGTCGGTTCCTGGAGCCAAGCGGGGGCGGTGACCGAGCATGAATGGGGCGGACTGTGGTGGGCCTCGGCGCCGCGCGAGCGCTGGCCCGACGACAACGCCGAATGGCTGAAGGCGATCGAGGCCGTCTGGCGTCAGCCCTACGGCGACCGGCGTCAGGAGATCGTCCTGATCGGCAAGGACATGAACCGCGATCTGCTGACCTCGATGTTCGACGCCGCCCTCTTGACCCGGTTCGAGATGGAACGCGGGCCCAAGGGCTGGGCCAGGCTGGAGGATCCCTTCCCGCATTGGGGCCCGCGTCGGGACGCGGCATGACAAAAGGGGCGTCTTGATAAGGCGCCCCTTCTGCATTTCACGTCCGCAGTCTACCAGCGGCGATCGTAGCGATAGTCGCGGCGCTCGTCGCGCCGGTCATAGCGCTGGTCGCGGCGCCAGTCGCGATAATCACGGCGCTGCTCCCAGCGCGGATCGCGGCTGTTGATGCCGTGTTCGCGCTCCCAGTGACCCTGGTTCCGGTAGCAGCGGCCGCCGCGGTAATAGCCGCAGTCCGATCCGCGATTGGACGAGGCTGCCGCGCCCAGGGCCGCGCCGGCCAAGGCGCCGCCCGCAATATAGGTTCCGTCGCCATTGCCGTAGACGGCGCCCGCCAGTCCGCCGACGGCGGCGCCGATCAGGGCGTTGCGGGCGGTGTCGTCGCGGTCACGCGACTGGGCCGAAGCCGGGGCGGCGGTCAAGGCCAGGGCGGCGGCGGGGGCGACGACGGCGGCGGTGATTTTCAACAGCTTGGACATGGTCCGTCTCCTCTGAATCGCCTCGCGTCTTCCGGGGATCGCGAGCGTTGAGGTGGTTTTAGCGCGCGCCGTTTGAACGGGTTCGGAGGCCGTGGTTCATCGCGCGTTCATCCGTCGCGGAAGTTTCACACGCGGCGGCGCTTGACGCCCCGTCGCCCTCTGACTAACTCCCGCTCGCGTTAGCACTCTCCGTGGTCGGCTGCTAAAACGGCGGTCGCGGAGAGGCTGACCCATTGTTCAAATCGCCCCATTCGGGGGATCAAGGGAGACAACCGATGGCGTTTCGTCCGCTCGGCGACCGCGTGCTGGTCAAGCGCGTTGAAGAAGAATCCAAGACCAAGGGCGGGATCATCATCCCCGACACCGCCAAGGAAAAGCCTCAGGAAGGCGAAGTCGTCGCCGTCGGCCCCGGCGCCCGCGACGACTCTGGCAAGGTCAACGCCCTGGAGCTGAAGGCCGGCGACCGCATCCTGTTCGGCAAGTGGTCGGGCACGGAAGTGAAGATCGACGGCGAAGACCTGATCATCATGAAAGAGTCGGACGTGCTTGGAGTGCTGAGCTAAGGCTCAGCCCTCAGTGGCGAGTGATCAGTGGCGAGTGGCGAGCAGGTTTCCGGACGAAACCGCCGTCGTCGCCTCAATCTCAGATCCTCGCCACTCGCCACTAACCACTCGCCACTCACACCAAAGGAGCTGCCCGCATGGCCGCTAAAATCGTACAGTTCAACACCGACGCGCGCGACAAGATGCTGCGCGGCGTCAACGTCCTCGCCAACGCCGTCAAGGTGACCCTGGGTCCGAAGGGCCGCAACGTCGTGATCCAGAAGTCCTTCGGCGCCCCGCGCTCGACCAAGGACGGCGTCTCGGTCGCCAAGGAAATCGAGCTGGAAGACGCCTTCGAGAACATGGGCGCCCAGATGATCCGCGAAGTCGCTTCGAAGACGAACGACAAGGCGGGCGACGGCACCACCACCGCGACCGTCCTGGCTCAAGCCATCGTGCAAGAGGGCCTCAAGGCCGTCGCCGCCGGCATGAACCCGATGGATCTGAAGCGCGGCATCGACAAGGCCGTCGGCCTGGTGCTGGAAGAGGTCAAGACCAACTCCAAGCCCGTCTCCAACAACTCGGAAATCGCCCAGGTCGGCACCATTTCGGCCAACGGCGACTCCGAAATCGGCGAGCTGATCGCCCAGGCCATGGCCAAGGTCGGCAATGAAGGCGTGATCACCGTCGAAGAAGCCAAGACCGCCGACACCACCGTCGACGTCGTCGAAGGCATGCAGTTCGACCGCGGCTATCTGAGCCCCTACTTCATCACCAACGCCGACAAGATGGAGGCCGTTCTCGAAGAGCCGCTGATCCTGCTGTTCGAGAAGAAGCTGACCTCGCTGCAGGCCATGCTGCCGATCCTGGAAGCCGTGGTGCAGTCGGGCCGTCCGCTGCTGATCATCGCCGAGGACATCGAAGGCGAAGCCCTGGCCACCCTGGTGGTCAACAAGCTGCGCGGCGGCCTGCGCGTCGCCGCCGTCAAGGCGCCGGGCTTCGGCGACCGCCGCAAGGCCATGCTGGAAGACATCGCCATCCTGACGGGCGGCCAAGTCATCTCGGAAGACCTGGGCATCAAGCTGGAGAGCGTCACGCTCGACATGCTCGGCAAGGCCAAGAAGGTCTCGATCACCAAGGACGACACCACCATCGTCGAAGGCGTGGGTGAGAAGGCCGACATCGAAGCCCGCGTGGCCCAGATCAAGCGCCAGATCGAAGACACCACCTCCGACTACGACAAGGAAAAGCTGCAGGAACGTCTGGCCAAGCTGGCCGGCGGCGTCGCGGTTCTCCGCGTCGGCGGCTCGACCGAAGTCGAAGTGAAGGAAAAGAAGGACCGCGTCGACGACGCCCTGAACGCCACCCGCGCTGCGGCTGACGAAGGCATCGTTCCCGGCGGCGGCATCGCCCTGTTGAAGGCCTCCAAGATCCTGGCCGACGTCAAGGGCGACAACGCCGACCAGAACGCCGGCATCGCCATCATCCGTCGCGCCCTGCAGGCCCCGATCCGTCAGATCGCCGAAAACGCCGGCGTCGAAGGCTCGATCGTGGTCGGCAAGGTGCTGGAGAACAACGACGCCTCCTTCGGCTTCAACGCCCAGACGGAAGAGTACGGCGACCTGGTCAAGATGGGCGTCATCGACCCCGCCAAGGTCGTCCGCACGGCCCTGCAAGACGCCGCTTCGGTGGCCGGCATCCTGATCACCACGGAAGCCGCCGTCGCCGACGCCCCCAAGAAGTCGGGCGGCGCCGCCGCTCCTGACATGGGCGGCATGGGCGGCATGGGTGGCATGGACTTCTAAGTCCAAGCCTTCCGACGCTGAAATGCAGAAGGGCGGGACCGCGAGGTCCCGCCCTTTTCTATTGTCGCGCCCGTTCTGTGAGCGTCTGGATTATCGCGCTCAAAATTCGGAGATCGCCCCCGGCCGGCGCGACCGGCTCTTCAGCCACATGACGCCCAAGAGATCGGCGAAGGCGACCTTCAGCCGGCCCCAGTTGGTGTATTTCGACCGGCCGGTTTCGCGGTGGCGGTGATCGACGTCCAGATACTGATTGCGATAGCCTTCCCGGATCATCAGGGCCGGCAGATAACGGTGGATGTGATCGAAATAGGGAAGCCGCAGGAAGACGTCGCGGCGAAAGGCCTTCAGCCCGCAGCCGGTGTCGTCGGCGTCGTCGCCCAGCAGCCGACGACGGATGCGGTTCGCCCAGACCGAGGCCTGGCGTTTGGCGGCGCTGTCCTGGCGCTTGGCCCGTCGCCCGCCGATCAGACCGACGTCTGCGGGGGCCGCCAGCAGGGCGTCCACCAGCCGGGGCGCATCGGCCGGCGGGTTCTGACCGTCGCCGTCCATCGTCACCACCACCGATCCCCGCGCCGCCAGCACCCCGGTGCGCACCGCCCGGCTCTGGCCCGCATTGGTTCCGTGGGCCAGAACCCGCAAGGTCGGCAGTTCGGCCATGGCCGCCTTCAGCTCGGCCAAGGTCGCGTCCCTGGAGGCGTCGTCGACGAAGATCATTTCATAGGACCGGCCGGCGAAGGCGGCCGCGATTTCACGCGCCAGGGGCACGGCGGCGCCGGCCTCGTCGTGAACGGGAACCACGACGGAGATCTGGGGCGCGTCAGGAGCGATTTGGGCGGTCATGCCGCTCCATAGACGAGATCGACGGCTTAGGGGAGACGGCTGACGCCGGCCCGGTCCCCGTGTAAGGAGTCTCTCATGAAGAGCTTCGATCTGGATCGCCGCATCGCCGGCTGGAGAGGCCCCCTGCTGGCGGCCCTGTTGACGCTGGTCGCCGGCCTGCCGGGCCTGCTGCTCCTGCCGCCGCTGGATCGGGACGAAAGCCGCTTCGCCCAGGCCACCGTCCAGATGCTGGAGAGCGGCGACTATGTGGACATCCGCTTCCAAGACGAGCCGCGCTGGAAGAAGCCGGTCGGCATCTATTGGCTGCAGGCCGCCGCCGTCGCCCTGACCTCGGACCCCGAGGATCGCGAGATCGCCCCCTATCGGATCCCCTCTCTCCTGGGGGCCATGCTGGCCGCCTGGGCTGTCGCCTGGGCGGGTTCGGCCCTGCTGGGCGCGCGCGTCGGCTTCTTCGGCGGCGCGATCATGGGGGCGACCTTCCTTCTGTCCACCGAGGCCGGGATCGCCAAGACGGACGCCATGCTGTGCGGCGCCACCACCCTGGCCATGGCCGCCCTGGCGCGAATCTATATGGCGACCCGAGCCGGGGAACGACCGATCCGGCCCCACAAGCTTCTGTTCTGGCTGGGCCTGGGGCTGTCGATCCTGATCAAGGGGCCGATCGGCCTTCTGGTCGTGGCCCTGGCGATCCTGGCCCTGTCGATCTGGGACCGCGACGTCCGCTGGCTGGGCCGGCTGGGCTGGGGCTGGGGCCTGCCGCTGGTGGCCCTGATGGTCGGCCCCTGGGCGATCGCCATCACCATCGCCACCGACGGGGGCTTCTGGCGCGAAGCCATCGGCGGCGACCTGGCGCCCAAGATCGCCGGGGCCCATGAAAGCCATTCCGGCTTCCCGGGGATGTATGTGCTTCTCGCGCCCCTGCTGTTCTTCCCCTCCACCCTGCTGCTGCCTGCCGCCGTCGCGACCGGCTGGTCCCGTCGGGCCGAGCCGGCCATTCGCTTCCTGGTCTGCTGGCTGGTTCCCGGCTGGCTGATGTTCGAACTGGCCCCGACCAAGCTGTGGCACTACACCCTGCCGACCTTCGGCGCCCTGGCCCTGTTGGCCGCCGCCGCCCTGGCCCGGCCGATCGGCAAGGTCTCGCGGATCACCGGCGCGGCCCTGGCGGTATTCGCCGCCGTCCTGATCTGCGGCATCACCGTCTATGGCTTGACCGTCTACGGCACCTCGACGGCCCAGACCTGGGCGGCTCTGACGGTCGGATCGACCCTGGCGGCGGCGGCTGTCGGCGGCTTCCTGCTGTTGAACCGGGCGCCGGTGGCGGCGCTGGTCGCGTCCCTGGCCTTTGGAATCGTGGCCCACGCCGCCTTGTCGGGCACCATCCGCCAACTGCGCCCCCTGGCCATCGCACCGAGACTGGAGAAAACCCTTGAGGCGGCGGACCTGCATCCCCGCCAGGGCCGCACCCCTGGACCGGTCGCCATCACCGGCTTCCATGAGCCGAGCTTCGTCTTCCTGACCGGTCGGGACACGGATCTGACCGACGCCCAAGGCGCGGCCGACGCCCTGGCCGAAGGACGGCCGGCCATCGTCGAGGGACGCGACGCCGACGCCTTCCGCGCCGCCGCCGGGCGGCTGGGTGTGGCGGGCCGGGCGGTCGGCGTGGTGCGGGGCTACAACTATTCCGCCGGAGACGAGGTGAGCCTGACCGTCTATGCGCCTCCGCCCCGCACGGCGGAGCCTGCGACGCAAGCCGCCCCCGCGACGGCGGCGACGCGATGAGCCGCTTCATCCAGATCGTCGAGGTCGGGCCCCGTGACGGGCTTCAAAACGAAAAGGCCGTGCTGGACCCCGCCGTCCGCGCCGAGCTGGTGCGGCGGCTGGAGGCGGCCGGAGCCCGGCGGATCGAGGCCGTCTCCTTCGTCCATCCTAAATATGTGCCGCAGATGGCCGGGGCGGAAACGGTGATGGCGGCCCTGCCTCACGAAGCCGGACGCAGCCGCATCGGTCTGGTGCTGAACGGCCGAGGCTATGATCGCGCCCTGACCACGGCCGTGGACGAGGTCAATGTCTCGCTTTCCGCCACCGACGGATTCGGCCTGAAGAACCAGGGCCTGACGATCAAGGACCAGCTGTCGATGCTGGGCGAGATCGTCGCCCGCCGTCACAACAGCCAGACGTCCGACGTTGTCCCCTCTCTGTCGGCGACCCTGTCATGCGTCTGGGGCTGTCCGTTTGACGGAGAAGTCTCGGTTCAGCAGGTCGGCGACCTTGTGGGGGCGATCGGCGCCCTGGGCGTCGGTGAAATCGCCCTGGCCGACACCATCGGCGCCGGAGATCCCTGGGCGGTGACGCGCAAGGTCGAGGCCGCCCGCCGGGCGGCGCCGGAGGCGCGCCTTCGCCTGCATTTCCACGACACGCGCAACACCGGCCTGGCGAACGCCTATGCCGGGGTGGAGGCGGGGGTGGACGTGCTGGACGCCTCGGTCGGGGGCATAGGCGGCTGTCCCTTCGCGCCCGGCGCCACCGGAAACATCGCCACCGAGGATCTGGTCTATATGCTGGAGCGCGCCGGGTTTCAGACCGGCTATGACCTGGACGCCCTGATCGAGACGGCGCGCTGGATCGGTGCGGCCCTGGGGCGCCCGGCGCCGTCCGCCCTCAGTCGCGCCGGCTGCTTTCCCCGCAGGTGACGAACGGTCGCAATAGGGTTAATCAGGCTTAGGAAGCGCAGCCGTTGCGCCGGGGAGAGGAGCCGCCATGCTGATCGCCATACCCCTGCTGCTGATCCCGGTGATCCTCTACAATATCGTCGTGCTGTTCGGCGCCGACGGAAACGGCGGCATGAGCCAGGCCGACGCCCTGCTGCGCGATCCGCTGTTCTCCATCCCCATGGCGTCAGGGGCGCAGTGGAACGTCGGCTCGGGCGACCTGATCCTGTTCGTCGGCCTGATCCTGCTGTTCTTCGAACTGGTCAAGTCGACGTCGAGCCAGAGGGTGGCCATCGTCAATCACGCCCTGTCGATGGTCCTGTTCATCATCGTCCTGGTCGAATTCCTGCTGATCCGCGGCTTCGCCACCTCGACCTTCTTTCTGATCGTGGTGATGATCCTGCTGGACGTGCTGGCCGGCTTCATCGTGACCATCATCGCGTCGCGCAAGGATTTCGACCTAGCCAACTGACGGCCGGTGCGCGGGGCGGCGAAAAGACGATTTAGGAAAAGGCGGTGAAGATCAGCGCCACGACGGCGACGTCGAAGACCTTGGCGGCGAGGCTGAGGGCGGCGGGCATGGCGTGTCCTGGCGGAGGCGTTTCGATACGCCTTCAGCAAGTTCCGTGCCGCCCGACGCCTAACGCCCGATCAGACGTCGGTCTTGGACGCGCGCCCGACCGGCGGCCGTCGCTCGGCCTCGCCCGAATATTCAGCCCCCAAATAGGCGGCGCGCGCGGCGTTCAGAACCGGAGGACCGCCCTTCAGGCCGCGCCTTTGCCCCTTCTGGCCCATCTGCTGGGCCACAAAGGCCGCCGCGCCGGGTTCGCCGGCCGTATGGACGGCAGGTCTTGCCGAGGACCCCGTTGCAGCCTCGGCCTCAGCCTCGGTCAGCGGCGCCGGGACCAGGGCCTTGGCCGCCGCCTGCTGAGCGCGCCGTTCGCGCTCGCGCCTTTCACCTTCGCGGCGATCCACGCGCTCAGGTCCGCTGACCGCCTGGATCCGATCGGTCATTTCGGCTTGGACTCGGCGAGACGGTCGATCTGGGCGCGCATTTCGTCCATCTGGCGGCGCATCTCCTCCAGGGCGTCGCTGTCTGCGGCCGCCTTGGTTTCCGCCGCCGGCGGGGCGGCCGGCTCGCTTCGGCCATAGCCGAAGCCGGGGAACATCTGCATCGCCCGTTCGAACACGGCCATATTGGTCTTGGCCGCCTCCTCGATCAGGGTCGCGCCGGCGCCGGCGCCGAAGGCCCGGCTCATCTGACTGGCGAACTGCTCCTGCTGACGGCTGAAGTTGGTCAGGGACATTTCCAGATAGGAGGGCAGAACGCCCTGCATCGAGCCGCCGTAGAAGCCGATCAGCTGACGCAGGAACTGGACCGGCAGCAGGGCCTCGCCCCGGCTTTCCTCTTCGAAGATGATCTGGGTCAGGATCTGGCGCGTCAGGTCGTCGTTGGTCTTGGCGTCATAGACGACGAACTCGGTCCCCTCGCGCACCATGGCGGCAAGGTCGTCCAAGGTCACATAGGTGCTGCTGCGCGTATTGTAGAGACGCCGGTTCGCATACTTCTTGATGACGACCTGATCGCCTTCGCCAATCTTTCCGCCCTTGATGTTTTCGTCAGCCACGCTTGTTCTCGCGATTTTGCAACGCGCCACTATCGTCCGTTGCGGCGCGAAGCGCTAGAGGCTGATCCCAAGCGCGCCGCAAGGCCTCAGTGGCTCATCGCCGGGGCCAGTACGACCCCGACCAGGACGGCCGTCCAATGCACCGTCGCCCCGGTGACGACGAAACCGTGCCAGATGGCGCGGCGGAACGGCACCTTCGGGCTGATGAAGACCAGCACCCCGGCCGTATAGATCAGCCCGCCCAGAACCAGCAGGGCCAGGGCGACGGGGTGGACCGTCTCCACCATTGGCTTCAGAGCTGCGACGGCCAGCCAGCCGAAAACGACATAGACCGCGCTCCAGAACCGGTCGGATATGCGCGGCGCGAACAGCTTCACCCCGGCGCCCACGAAGGCCAGGGTCCAGATCAGGGCGGTGAAGCCGATCGACCAGAGACCTTCGAACCTCTGGGTGGTGAAGGGGGTGTAGCTGCCGGCGATCATCAGGAAGATGGCCGCCTCATCCAGGCGGCGAAGCACCGGACGGGCCGCGCACGGGTTGGTCCAGTTATACAGGGTCGAGGCGGTCAGCATGCCGATCAGGCACAGGGCGTAGATGGCCGTGGCCAGAACGCCTCCGACCCCCGTATAGACCCCTGCCAAGCCCGCCAGAACGACGCCGCCGACGGCCGCCAGCATCAGACCCACCGCATGGACCCAGAGGTCCGCCAGCCTTTCGGCGCGGGTCTGATAGTGCTCGATCATGTCCAGCTCGTCCGGCGTGCAGACATGGGTGACAAGGCGTTTCAGCGTTCCCAGCATGGCCAATCAAATCCAAGATCGTCCCTATCGTTCCGACACAATGCGCCGTCAGGATGACGAAGGACTGAATCCGGGGCGGTGTTTGCTCCGACAGGTGACGAAGCCGCCCATATGCGGCAAAAGAGCCACTCGATAATTCCGCAGAGAGTGAAATCCCATGACCGAGGTCGTCATCGTCTCCGCCGCCCGCACCCCCGTCGGGTCGTTCCTCGGCGCCCTGTCGTCCTTGCCCGCCTCCAAGCTGGGCGAGATCGCCATCAAGGCGGCGCTGGAGCGGGCCGGGGTCGCGGGCGATGAGGTGGACGAGGTGATCCTGGGCCATGTGCTTCAGGCTGCGGCCGGCCAGGGCCCGGCGCGTCAGGCGGCGGTCGGCGCCGGCGTGCGCCAGTCCGCGCCGGCCTGGAGCCTGAACCAAATCTGCGGTTCGGGCCTGCGGGCCGTCGCCGTCGCCGCCCAGCAGATCGCCCTGGGCGACGCCGGGATCGTGGTCGCCGGCGGACAGGAGAGCATGAGCCAGGCGCCCCACGCCCAGCAGCTGCGCACGGGCCACAAGATGGGCGACGTCGCCCTGATCGACACCATGATCAAGGACGGCCTGTGGGACGCCTTCAACGGCTATCACATGGGCCAGACCGCCGAGAACATCGCCGACAAATGGGGCATCACCCGCGAGGCCCAGGACGAGTTCGCCCTGGCCAGCCAGCACAAGGCCGAGGCGGCGCAGAAGGCCGGCAGGTTCGCCGAGGAGATCGCCCCGGTGGTCATCCCCGGCAAGAAGGGCGACGTGGTCGTGGACCAGGACGAATACATCCGCCACGGCGCCACCCTGGAGCTGATGCAGAAGCTGCGGCCCGCCTTCGCCAAGGACGGCAGCGTCACCGCCGCCAACGCCTCGGGCCTGAACGACGGCGCCGCCGCCCTGGTGCTGATGAGCGCCGAAGAGGCGAAGGCGCGCGGGCTTGAGCCCCTGGCCCGCATCGCCGCCTCCGCCACCGCCGGGGTCGATCCGTCGATCATGGGCACGGGGCCGATCCCCGCCTCGAAGAAGGCGCTGGAAAAGGCGGGTTGGACGGTCGCGGATTTGGACCTGATCGAATCCAACGAGGCCTTCGCCGCCCAGAGCCTGTGCGTGGTCAAGGAGCTGGGCCTCGACCCGGCCAAGGTCAACGTCAACGGCGGCGCCATCGCCATCGGCCATCCCATCGGCGCCTCGGGCGCCCGCATCCTGACCACGCTTCTGTTCGAGATGAAGCGGTCCGGCGCGAAGAAGGGCCTCGCCACCCTGTGCATCGGCGGGGGAATGGGCGTGGCGATGTGCGTGGAGCGGGCGTGACCTGAAACTTGCTTCTCCCGTTGGGAGAAGGTGGCCGCGAAGCGGACGGATGAGGGCCGGACGGTGGGACAGTCGCACCGCCGCAACCCTCTCCCTTTCGCGCGAGACCGATCGCTACGCTCTCGGGCGCTCAAGCCCTCTCCCAATGGGAGAGGGGATCCGCTTATCAGTCCGCCGGATATTCGTACGGGTCCGTCGGCGTCGGCTCGGTCGGCAGGGGCATGCGCGGCAGGGGCTCGTCGCGGTTGGCCGCGTTCAGCAGGAAGCTGGCCAGGATAATCGCCGCCTGACGCATGTCCTCCGGCTTCAGGTGGTCATAGCTGTCGATACTGGTGTGGTGCAGGCGACTGGAATAGTCGAGCGGATCCTGAATGAACTGATACCCCGGCACGCCGACCGTCTGCATATAGACGTGGTCGGTGCCGCCCGAAGGGCGCAGGGACACGGTGGTCGCCCCCATGCTGGCGAAGGGCGCAAGCCATTCCTGGAAGATCGGGACTGCGGCCACATTGCCCTCGGCGTTGATGCCCCGGATCTTGCCCGAGCCGTTGTCCAGGTTGAAATAGGCGACCAGATCCCGATAGCCTTCGCGCGGCTGGATCGGCCAGCGGCTGCGCCAGGTTCGGTTGTTCGGCAGGTTCGCCAACGCTGGATCGTTCGAGGGCGCGCGAGTGGCCAGATGCCTGTCGACATAGGCCAAAGAGCCCAGGATGCCCTGTTCCTCGCCGCTCCACAGGGCGAAACGGATGGTGCGTTTGGGCCTCACGTTCAGGGTCTTCAGGATGCGTGCGGCCTCCATGACCACTGCGCTGCCGGCGGCGTTGTCCACCGCTCCGTCCGAAGCGACCCAGCTGTCCAGATGGGCGCCCGCCATGACGTATTCGCTGGTTCCCCCGCTGCCGGGGATGTCGGCCAGGATGTTGTAGGCGTTGACGTCCTCGTCATGGAACTGGACCTCGCTCATCAGTTCCAGCGTGGGCGGCGTATCGGTCAGGGCCAGCCGCGCCAGACGACGATAGTCCTCAGCCGCCAGCTCCATGCCCGCCAGCTTGGGCGTCGCGCCGACCTGATAGGTATAGCCCGTGCCGTGCAGCAGGCCGCCGTCCCGCTGGGAAATCCTCACCCAGGCCAGGGCGCCCTGCTCGACCAGGAAGGCGTCGAGCCGCGCCGCGAAATCGGCGGTCTTCAGCTGGCGCTCGATCGCAGCGGGCGAATACTGGGGTTGCACATAGGTGTTGCGCTCGGCCAGCTCTGCGCCGGTCCAGCGTTTGAACGCCGGTTCAGTCGGCTCGGACCCCGTTCCGGGCTGGGACAGCATGACGATCTTGCCCGACAGCTTGCCCCGCCATTTGTCGAAATCCTCGACCTTGGAGATCGGCGCCACGATCACGCCGCCGCTGATCACCCCGTTGGTCGAAGGGGTCCAGGCCACCGGAATGGCCCTCAGGTCCAGCGGTCGCGGCGCCGTCATGCGGGCGCTGGAGCGGACGATGGACCAGCCCCGCCCGAACTCGAACCCCTCGGCCCGGACGTTCGACAGGCCCCAGTCGCGGAACTGCTGCTGGGTCCAGCGTTCCGCCTCCCGCATCTGCGGCGAATTGGTCATTCGCCCGCCGATCCGGTCCGTCAGATAGGCGGCCGTCTGCATCACCTGGCTGTGGTTCAGCCCCTGGTCGATGATGCCGTTGACGGTGGTCCGGTTCACCGACTGGGCCGCGACGGGCGTGGCCAGAAGAGCGGCGGCGGAAACGAAGGCGAGCAGACGCGACATAGGACCCCCTGATTGGCTTAGAGCATGATCGTTTCGGACGGAACCGCTTCGCGGTTCCGATAGAAGCGTGAATCATGCTCTCGCTTTAATCTGCTATCTGACGGAGTCCTCGACGGAAGTGCAAATCCAAAAGGCCCCGCGCGACGCTCAGCCCCAGGGACCGCGCGGCTCGGCCGGGGTGGCGGGCACGCCGGTGGTCAGGCGCCGGGGCGTCGCGGGGACGGCCGAGAGCGGAACCGCCCGGGCGGACGCGGGCGCCGTCTGGCGCGGCCGCATCCCCATCTTCGCGCCCAGCTCCACCAGAGCCCGAACGCGATTGCCGGTCGCCGGGTGGGTCGAGAACAGATTGTCCGCCCCGCGCCCGGCCAGGGGATTGATGATGAACAGCTGTCCGGAGGCGGGATTGCGCTCGGCCGTCGGATTGTGGATCCGCTTGGCGTAGGCCTCGATCTTTTGCAGGGCCGAGGCCAGGGCGTGAGGGTCATTGGCGATCTCCGCCCCGACGCGATCGGCCTCATATTCGCGGCTGCGCGAAATCGCCATCTGCACCAGGCCGGCCGCCATGGGCGCCAGGATCATCAGGGCCAGGGTTCCGATCAGACCACCCGGCCGCTCGCGGTCGTCGCCGCCCTGGAAGAACAGGGCGAAGTTGGCCAGGGCGGCGATGGCCCCGGCGATGGTGGCCGTCACCGTCATGATCAGGGTGTCGCGGTTCTTCACATGGGCCAGCTCGTGCGCCATCACGCCGCGCACCTCGTCGCGGGTCAGCATGTCCAGAAGACCGGTGGTGGCGCAGACGGCCGCGCGCTCCGGATTGCGGCCGGTGGCGAAGGCGTTGGGCTGGTCGCTGGGGATGATGGCGACCTGGGGCTGGGGCAGGCCGGCGTCGCGCGCCATCTGGCGCACGTCGGCGACATAGTTGCGGACCACCGCATTGGGATGCTGCTCATCGACCGGCTGGGCCCGGTACATCTTCATGACGATCTTGTCGGCGTTCCAGTAGCTGAACAGATTCATGCCGCCGGCGAAGACCAGGGCGATCGCCATGCCGGTCGCGCCGCCGATCAGATAGCCCAGCCCCCCGAAGAGCGCCGTTAGGGCGGCCAGAAGAATGAAGGTCTTCAGATGGTTCATCGTCGTTCCGTCGCCGTCGGCGGCTTTTTGTGGCGTCGCGGCTTTGATCGACTATTTGAGGCCATGAGCCACCGTCCTCAAGGGAGCCGACCTGTGACCGAACATCCCACCCCCGATCCGGCCGAAGCTGCGGCGGAGGATGGGGAAACCCCCGCCTTCAACCAGGACGTCCCCCACGCCACGCCCGAAAGACCGCTGAGCACGGTCGCCCGCCGCGCCCTGCTGGAGGCGGCCGAACGCCGCATGGCCGAGGAGGGCGCGGCGGCCGCAACCGAATACGGCGGTCCGACGGGGCCTGAACCGACCCGCTACGGCGATTGGGAGAAAAAGGGTCTGGCCGTCGATTTCTGACGGGCGCCGACGGCGCGACAATTGCCGAGACAAGACTCAAGTCAAGGAGTCTGTCCCGCAATGACACAGCCCATCATCGCCGCCGCGTCTGCGGTCCTCCTGCTTTCCGCCGCACCCGCTCTGGCGGGCGGTCCTTCCGGCGCTCACGGCGGCTGTGGAGGCTGCGGCGGCGGGCATCAGGGCGGACACCCCGGCGGGGGTCATTACGGCGGCGGCCACAACAGCAACGTCAATGTGAACGTGAATGCGAATGCGGTGGCCAACGCCTCGGCCTACGCCGGGGCTTCGGCCTATTCGGCGATCAACGCCCGCGCCTATTCCCAGTCGTACAGCTTCAGCCGTCACGGCGGAGGCGGAGGCGGGGGCGGGGTCGTTTATGTCGGCGGCGGCTATGCCGAGGGCGGCGCCGTCGGCGGGAGCTATGCGTCCGCCCCGGCGGTGGTCTTCGTGGGGCCTGCGCCCGTCAGCGCCCCTGTCGGCTATCCGGTCTATGGCTTCGGTCGCGACTATATCGGCTGGCGCCCCTATCGGCCTCACCCGCCGATCGACTGCGGCTGCCGCCCGCCGTATCCGGGTCACGACCGCGAGATGCGCTACGAGGATCGGCGCGACCTGAGCCGCCGAGACGCCTATGAGGCGCACGTCTACGAAGAGCGCGCCTATGAAGAGCGGGCCTATGAGGCGGGCGGCTATTATAGGGAGGAAGGGTCCGTTCCGGCGCCGACGCCCTATGTCGAACACCCGCCGATCTACGGGGAGCCTGAACCCCTGCCGCCGCCTCCCCCTCCGCCGCCGCCGCCGCCGACGACGACGGACTATTACGGCGACCTGCCGCCGCCCGGCAATGTTCCGCCGCAAGCCCCGCCCCGCCAGTACTACGCCCAGGAACCGGGCGAGCGCGGCTGATCAGATCAGGGCGATGCTTTCGGCGACGGCCAGGGCGGCGGCGCGGGGGTCGGCCGCCGCCGTGATCGGCCGGCCGATCACCAGATGGGTGGCGCCGGCCTGAAGCGCAGCCTCGGGCGTGGCGGCGCGGGCCTGATCGTCCAGGGCCGACCCCGCAGGCCGAACGCCGGGCGTCACGATCAGAAAGTCGGGCCGGCCGGCGGCCTGTGCGATCTCGCGCACCCGGGCCGCCTCCTGCGGGCTGGAGACCACCCCGTCGATCCCCGCCTCAAGCGCCTGCCGCACACGCAGCTCCACCAGTTCGGCCGGCGACAGACTGTGGTCGTCCGCCGCCAGATCCTCGGCCGTCAGGCTGGTCAGAACGGTCACGCCCAAAACCTTGAGCCCTGATCCGGCCACGCCCCGCGCCGCCGCCGCCATGACCTGGGGCCGGGCGTGGACGGTCAGGAGGTCGCAACCCGAGGCCGCCAGATTCGCCGCCGCCTTTTCGACCGTCGCGCCGATGTCGTGCAGCTTCCAGTCCAGAAACACCTTGCGGCCCTCGGCCTTCAGGTCGCGCGCCAGCTCCATGCCGCCGACGGCGAATAGCTGCAGTCCGATCTTGTAGAAGCCCGCCGCATCCTGAACCCGCCCGACCAGGGCGGCGGCCTCTGCGACCGTCGGCACGTCCAGGGCGCAGATGATCCGTTCGTCGGGACCGCGATTGGGGGCGACGGTTTGGACCTGGGTCATCGACGGACTCGCGCTGAGCGGCTATGCCGGGACGCTGAAGGTGCGTCGGCGCGGCCGGCGTGTTGAATTTCAAGAGCGAGGCGAGGCGATGAACGCGGTCGATCTGGGTGTCAACCTGTTCGTGACCCTGTTCGCCCTGTTGGACCCGATCGGCAATCTGCCGATCTTCGCCGCCGCGACCGCCGGGGCCACCCTGCGTCAGCGGATCTCGGTCTCGGCCCTGATCTGCCTGTTCGCCATGCTGTTCCTCAGCTTCTTCCTGTTCACGGGCCTGGGCCTGCTGCAGTTCTTCGGCATTTCCCTGGCGGCCTTCCGCATCGCCGGGGGCATTTTGCTGCTGTTCCTGGGGCTGGACATGGCGCGCGGGGACTTTCTGGCGATGTTCGCCGACAAGGACGCCTTGAGCGACAGCAAGGATGTGCGCGGCTACGCCCGCCGGCGGTTCCAGCGTCTGGTCGTGCCCTTCGCCATCCCGCTGATGATCGGTCCGGGCGCCATCTCGGCCGTGATCATCAATGCGGGCGAGGCCGCTCAACTGGGTTACGCCGGCATGGCGGGCTCGGTCGTCGCCATCGCCGCCGCCTGCGTCGTCTCCTGCATCTGTTTCGCCCTCACCGGCTATCTGAGCCGGGTGCTGGGCGAAGTCGGCATGGCCATCATCGTCAAGGTGCTGGGCCTGATCCTGTGCGCCCTGGCCATCCAGTTCATCCTGCTGGGCCTGGGCGAAGCCATCCCCGGCATGATCTCCGGCGCCGTGACCACCCCCTATCCCGCCGCCTCCTGAAGCTTCAGTCGGCGGCGTCCTCGATGGCGTGGATGTCGTCGTCGGACAGGCCGAAATGGTGGCCGATCTCGTGGATCAGGACATGGGCGATCAGCTCGGCCAGGCCCACGTCGCCGCGCTCGCACCATTCGTCCAGTATGGGGCGGCGATACAGGAAGATCCGCGAGGGCTCGGGCGCCGGCCCCAGGCTGTCGCGCCGCCCGATGTCCACCCCGTAGTAGAGGCCGGTCAGTTCGAAGGGGTCTTCGATCTCCATCTCGGCCAGGGTCTGTTCGTCGGCGAAGTCGTCGATGCGGAACACCACCTCCCCCGCCGCCGCCCTGAACTCGGCCGGCAGGGCGTCGAAGGCCTGACGGGCCAGACGCGCGAAATCGTCCAGGGAGGGGGCGAAAAGGTCGGGAGCGGGCTCTGTCATCCGTCCGCTATCGCCGCGGTCGGCGGGGCGCGCAACGGGGCGCGATGACGCGATCGGAGGGTCTGACTTTTTCGTGCTGCATTGAGGTATGGTAAAGGCGAATCAGGGCGCGGGACTCAAGGACAAGAATGGCCGAGGCCGACATCGCCTATGTCGCCACTGCAGGCGCAGCCGGACTGGCCTTGGGCGTCAGCGCCTGGGCCTTGCGGCTGCGCGCGCGTCTGAGCGCCGCCGTCGCCGCCGCCGAGCGGGACCGTGACGCCGCCCAGGCCGATCTAAGCCGCCACGACAGCATGTTGCGCGCCTTCGACGACGTGAGCCTGGCCTTGACGGCCGAAGGCGAGGCGAGCGGCGCGCCCATCGGCCCCGCCGAACTGATCGCCCGACTGACCGCCTCGGACGCCGCCGTGGGGTCGGGCATGGATCAGGGCGAGGCGGGCCAGGCCATACTGACGCGGCTGAGGTTGAGCCATGCGGTTTCGATCGAGGCCCTGGTCGAGGCCGGAAAGGCGTTCGAGAGCCTGATCGACCTCGGCGACATCGAGCCTTGGCGCGTCGAAGGCCGGGTCGCCGGCGGGGTCGCCTGGCTGCGCCTGTCGCCGGCGTCCCGCGTGGTGCTGACCGGAGCCGATGCGACCGAGAGCGGCCTGTCTCTGCTGGGCGACGCCTCGCCGATTCCGACCTGGATCGTGGACGGCGCCGGACGACTGGCCTGGGCCAACCGCGCCTGGTTGAGCGAGCTCGGCGCCCAGTCGGTGGATGAGGTGCTGGACAAGGGCCTGTCGTTCGACCGCGGGGCCGACGCCCTGATCGCCGAGGCGGGCCGGCTGGGGCTGCGTCAGGAAGGGTTCCGCTGGACGACCGGCGGCGGCCATCGCCGGGCCTGGCGGATCATCGCCGAACCGGCGGCCGGCGGCGCCGTGACCGCCTTCGCCATCGAGGTGACGGAGGCCGAAGAGACCCGCGACACCCTGCGCCGCCACGTCGACGCCCACGACGAGACGCTGAACCACCTCGCCGATGCGGTCGCCATCTTCGGCCCCTCCAAACGCCTGGCCTTTCACAACACCGCCTTCCAGACCCTGTTCGACCTGGACCCCGCCTGGCTGGACGAACGGCCGACCCATGCCGAGCTGCTGGACCGGCTGCGCCAGCGCCGCCGCCTGCCGGAGGTGGTGGACTACGCCGGATGGAAGGCCCGCGAGCTGGAATTCTACGGCGCGTCCCAGGCCGCGCCGGACGACAGCTGGTCCCTGCCCGACGGGCGGACGCTCCGAGTCGTGCGCCAGCCCCATCCGCTGGGCGGCATATTGCTGATCTTCTCGGACATCACCGACGAACTGAATCTGCGCAGCCGGTTCAACGCCCAGATCCAGGTGCAAAGGGCGACGCTCGACAAGCTGAACGACGCCGTCGCCGTCTTCGGCTCGGACGGGCGGCTGCGGCTGCACAATGAAGCCTTCGAGACCTTCTGGCGCCTGCCCAGCGATCGGATCGCCGCCTCGATCGAATTCGACGCCCTGGCCGAACTGTGCAAGGCCGTCCTGCCGGACCCGGCCCTGTGGCTGGGACTGAAGGCCCGGGTCGCCGATCCGGACCCCGAAAGCCGCATCGCCATCTCGGGCGAGGGACGCACGATCGACGGCCGCATCGCCGCCTGGCAGACCCGCCCCCTGCCGGACGGCGCCACCCTGGTCGCCTTTTCCGACGTGACGGCCCGTCGGGGCCTGGAACAGGCCCTGGTTCAGCGCGAACAGGCCCTGGCGGAAAGCCAAGCCTTGAAGCGCGAGTTCGTGGGCAATGTCTCCTATGAACTCCGCACGCCTTTGACGACGATCGTCGGCTATTCCGAACTTCTGGAGACGATGGGCGATCTGCCCGAGCGCAGCCGCCAGCATGCGGGCGCCATCCGCGTCGCCGCCGTCCAGCTGGCCCGCTCGATCGACGACGTTCTGGACATGGCCCAGATCGACGCCGGCGAGATGGAGCTGTCGCTGGGCGACGTCCGGGTCTGCGACCTGCTGAACGAGGCGGCCGAAAAGGTCCGGCCCAAGGTCGAGGGGCGCGGCGCCGTCCTGACCGTCGCCTGCGCCGCCGATCTCAGCCCCATTCGGGCCGACGAGCACCGGATCGGCCAGGCCCTGGATCATCTGCTGGAAAACGCCGCCCGCGCCGTTTCCGAAGGCGGGGCCGTCACCCTGACGGCCGAGGCCGGCGCGTCGGAGGTACGGCTGACCGTCTCCGATACGGGGCGCGGCATCCCCTATCATCTGCAGGCCCATGTGTTCGATCGCTTCGTCCGGCGCGAGCGGGGCGGACCGGGCGTCGGCCTGGCCCTGGTCAAGGCCCTGGTCGAACTGCACGGCGGCTGGGCCGAGGTGGAAAGCGAACCCGGAAAGGGCGCCGCCTTCATCCTGCATCTGCCCTATGGCGCGGCCACCACCGCCGCCCCGCCCGAACTGCAGCTGGATCAGCCCCAAGCCGCCGAGGCGGCCGGCTGAGCCGGAGCCGTCTCTCAGCCCTTCGACCCCAACCAGTCGAGCAGGCCGCGCGCCGCCGCGACGCCTGAGGCGAAACTGGCCTGAAGCAGATAGCCGCCGGTCGGCGCCTCCCAGTCCAGCATCTCGCCCGCGACGAAGACGCCCGGCCTGGCGATCAACATCGAGCGGGCGTCCACCGCCTCCAGCGCCACCCCGCCCGCCGTGGAGATGGCCCGGTCCAGCCCTTGGAACCCTGTCAACCGAACGGACGCGGCCTTGATGCGCTGGGCCAGGCTGAGCGGATCGGCCGGCAGGGAACCGGTCTCGCGCAGGAGGGCGACGGCCGATGGGTCCAGTTTCACCGTCTTACGCAGGTGGGTGGCCAGACTGGCCTTGAACCGGGGCCGCGCCAGACGCTCCGTCAGCTGTTCGACCGTCAGGCCGGGCTTCAGATCAAGGTGGATGTCGACCTGACCGTCGGCCTCGATCGCCTCACGCAGGGCCGCGGACAGGGCGTAGATCGCCCCGCCTTCCAGTCCATAGCGCGTGAGCATGACCTCGCCCGGGACCGTCCGATCCTTCAGGCGGACCGAGACAGGCTTCAGGGGCCGCCCGGCGAACCGCGCGCGAAAGGCGACGGACCAATCCACGTCAAAGCCGACATTGGCGGGGCGGAAGGGGGCGACGGTCACACCCTCGGCCTCCAGCCAAGGCTTCCAGTCGCCGTCCGACCCCAGGCGCGGCCAGCTGGCGCCGCCCAGGGCCAGGACGACGGCGTCAGGCCGCTCTCGCCGCTCGCCGTCAGGCGTTTCGAACACTAGATCCGCCCCCGACCAGCCGATCCAGCGCGACCGGGTGCGGATTTCGACGCCCAGCCCTTCCAGACGCGCCAGCCAGGCGCGGAGCAGGGGCGAGGCCTTCATGGCGCGCGGAAAGACGCGCCCGCTGGAGCCGACGAAGGTCGGCTGGCCCAGGCCCTCGACCCAGGCGATCAGATCATCCGGCCCGAAGTCGGCGATCCAGGCCCTCGCTGTTTCAGCCGCCGGGCCGTACCGGCCCAGAAAACGCTCCATCGGCTCCGAATGGGTCAGGTTCAGACCGCCGCGCCCCGCCATCAGCAGTTTTCGCGCCGGAGACGGCCTCTGTTCATGCACCACCACCTTCAATCCCGCCTGGGCCAGGCGTTCGGCGGCCGTCAGGCCGGCCGGTCCGGCGCCGACCACATGGATCGCGGGCTCGGCTTGACGGTCGGATTGGGTCATCGCCCCGCTTTGCCCGCTCGCCGCGACGCTGGCTATAGGGGACGGGATGGTTATGTTCGGCCGATGAGCGTCGCCTTCACCCGAGAAGAAGATCTGGAAGCCACCGCCGCCGACCTGGCGGACCGGCCGATCTCGCCCCACCCCAATCTGGTCACGGCCGAAGGCCTGGCCCAAATCGAGGCCGAACTGGCCTCGGCGCGCGCCGCCTACGCCGCCGCCCAGATCAAGGGGTCGATCGAAAGCGATCGGACCGCCATGGCCCGCGCCACCCGCGATCTGCGCTACTGGTCGGCCCGCAGGGCGTCGGCCCAGTTGGTGGAGCCGGGCGAGACCGACGGGCGCGTTCGTTTCGGGGGCTCGGTCCGCATCGAGCGCGACGACGGGCGATCCCAGACCTGGCGCATCGTCGGCGAGGACGAGGCCGATCCCGCGAAGGGCTCGGTCAGCCATGTGTCGCCGCTGGCCCGCGCCGTTCTGGGCCGGCGCATCGGCGACGAGGTGGTGGTGGCGGGCCGGACGGTGGAGATCACGGCGGTGGGCTGACCGCCTTCAGCTCGGCTTTTCGGCGGCGTCTCCCAGCATCTCGCGGATCATGTCCAGGATCAGCTTCTGATTTCGCAGGGGCAGATGCGGCGCCAGACGGGCGATCTCGACACTGTGTTTGGTCATCCGGGGCTCGTGGTCGAAGGCGGGCGCCTCCTCCTCGCCCACGCCGGCCTGGGCCGCACGAAAACCCGAAAAGAAGTAGGGAATCTCCACCTTCATGAAGTCGGCCATTTCGAACAGTTTCGAGGCCGAGACGCGGTTCGTGCCCTTCTCGTACTTCTGAACCTGCTGGAAACTGACGCCCAAGGCGCGCGCCAGGGCGCTTTGGGTCAAACCCAGGCCCAGACGCTTCTCCTGAACGCGGCGGCCGACGTGGATATCGACGGGATGGGGCTCCTCGAGTTTTTCGCGCGCCATCCCGATTCCCCTCGTCCCGCTGTCAGCCCCTAAGGCGAAGCCTAGTGGGAGAGGTCAACGGCCACAAGCCGGGACGGCGGCCGGCGAAAAGGGAAATCGCCAGGGCGGCCAGAAGACCCGCGAAAAAGAACGCGTCGCCCCATCGGCCGTAGGGGGTCACCGCCGTCGGGCGCGGCAAGGGCGCATCGATCACCCCGGCGACGCCGGGATCAAGCCTTTGATTCTGAACGATCCGGCCCCAGGGATCGATCATGGCCGAGATACCCGTCGGCGTGGCTCGCGCGATGGGCAGGCCGGTCTCGATGGCGCGATAGCTGGCCAGGTTCAAATGCTGGCGCGGCCCGGAGGTCGCGCCGAACCAGGCGTCGTTCGAGGCGTTGACGATCCAGTCGGGACGCCCGTCCGCGCCGGGCGTGAAGCCGGGATAAAGGCTTTCATAACAGATCAGCGGCTGGACCGGCGGAACGCCCGGAACGCGGATGGGCGCAGGAATGGGCCCGGCGGAGAAATCGCTCGGCATGTGAACCAGGCTGCGAAGCCCGACGGCCGTCATGATCGAACCCAGCGGCAGATACTCGCCGAACGGCACCAGCCGATGCTTGTCATAGACGGCGGCGATCCGCAGGCCCGGCCCGCCTTCGTCCACCAGGGCGAACAGGCTGTTGTAATAGCGGGCGCCCTCTGGGGCCGTTGGATCAGGTTCGCCCCGCGCCAGCCCCATCATCAAGGTTTGCCCCGGCCGCACGGCGCCGGCGATGGCGGCCGCATCCGCCGAGGCGAAGACGTCATTGGCCGAGGCCGGCAGGGCGCCCTCGGGCCAGACCACCACGTCGGGCGTTCGGGCGGCCGGCTGTCTCGTCAGGGCGACGTAGCGATCGACGATGGAGCGATAGGCCTCGGGCGACCACTTGGTTTCCTGTTTGACGTCGGCCTGGACCAGGCGAACCACGGTGTCGGTGAACCGCAACTCGGCCTGGGCCAGGCGCACGGCGCCGAAGAGGCCGATGGCGGCCAAGGCCAGAACGCCCAGTCCGGCCGAAATCAGACGGCTGCGCGCCGCGCCGGGGCCGATCGGGGGCGCGAGGGCCGCAGTCGCCGCAACCGTGACCAGACTCAATCCATAGACCCCGACCACCGAGGCGAACTGGGACATGCCCCCGCCCGCCCGCCAGGTCGCGCCAGCCGGGTTCCAGGGAAAGCCGGTCAGCACATGGCCGCGCAGCCATTCGGCGGCGCAGAACAGGGCGGCGAACAACAGAACCCGAACGACGCCTATGGGTGCGAACCGGCGATAGAGGGCGCAGGCGACGCCCCAGAAGAGCCCCAGGCCCGCCGGCAGCAGGCTGGCGGCGAAGGGCGCCATCCAGGCCTGTTCCGGATTGACGAAGAAGGCCTCCGCCACCCACCAGCAGCCGATGAAGAAATAGGCGAAGCCCGCCAGCCACCCCATCCAGAAGGCGCCGCGCGGGGTGTCCGACCGTTCCGACAGGATCATCAGCAGCGGATAGCCCAGGAGGCCGACCAGCACCCCGAACGGCGGATGGGCCAGGGCCGTCCCCGCCCCGGCCGACAAGGCCAGACCGATGCGGATCAGACGCCAGGTCCAGGCGCGACGCTTCTCGGGAAGGGCGCGAACGCGGGCGGCGAAACGGTCGAGCGCGGCGTCGGGAAACATAGTGTCAGTCCTGCCCCTCTACAGAGACATCCGCGGCATAGGGGTCAGCGACGCCCAGTTCGGCCAGGATCTCGCGCTCCTCGGCCTCCATCGCCTCGGCCTCGGCCTCGTCCTCGTGATCGCGGCCCAACAGGTGCAGCACCCCATGGACGACCAGATGGCTCAGATGGTCCGACAGGCTCTTGCCCTGAACGTTCGCCTCGGTCGCGCAGACGCCATAGGCCAGGACGATGTCGCCCAGGTGGGGCGCGGCGTTCTCGGGCGCGGGAAAGGACAGGACATTGGTCGGCTTGTCCTTGTCTCGGAATCGGGCGTTCAGCGCCCGCACAGCCTCGTCGTCGGTCAGCAGGACGACGACGTCGCCCGCCACGGCGCCCAGGGCCGCCGCTGCGGCCCGTTCCGCCACGGCTTCCGCGTCAGGCAGGGCGGCGCTCCAGGCCTCGGCCTCGATTTCGATGTCGATCATTCGGCGTCTTCAAGGTCCGGGGTCGGTCGGGACCGGGCGGCGTCGGCGTCATAGGCGCGCACGATCCGCTCGACCATGGCGTGGCGCACCACGTCCTCGGCCGCGAACCTCAGGATGCCGACGCCCTGGACCCCGTCCAGGATCCGCAGGGCATGGGCCAGGCCGGAATCGCGGGGGTTCAGCAGGTCGATCTGGGACGGGTCGCCCGTCACCACCATCCGCGCCCCCTCGCCGAGACGCGTCAGGACCATCTTCATCTGCAGACGCGAGGTGTTCTGGGCCTCGTCGACGATGACGAAGGCGTGGCTGAGGGTGCGGCCGCGCATGAAGGCGATGGGGGCGGCCTCGATCTCGCCCTTGTCGCGACGGCGCTGCACGTCCTCGGCGCCGAGAATGTCGTTCAGCGCCTCCCAGATTGGGGCCAGATAGGGATCGACCTTTTCGTTCAGGTCGCCGGGCAGAAAGCCCAGCTTCTCGCCCGCCTCGACCGCCGGGCGGGTGATGACCAGCCGGTCCACCTGGCCGCGCCGCAGCAGGGAGGCGCCGTAGGCGGCCGCCAGGAAGGTCTTGCCCGTGCCGGCCGGGCCGACCCCGAAGCTGAGCTCGCACCGGCCCAGCATGTCGACATAGGCGGCCTGGGCCTTGGTCTTGGGCACGATGGCGCCGCGCTTGCCGCCGGGCAGGGAGACGCCCGCCGCCGCCAGACCCGGCGCGCCCTTGCCGCCCCGCGCCTGACCCAGGGCGGCGCGTACGTCGGCCTCTGTGACCTCGGCGCCCAAGGCGGCGCGCTTGGCCAGATCCTCGATCACGCGGCGGGCGTCGGCCCGATCGCGCATGCCCCCGTTGACGGAGACCCCGCCGCCCGGCGCCTCGACCAGAACCTTGAAGGCGTCCTCGATCAGGGCGACGTGACGGCTGTTGGGTCCGATCACCGCCCTCAGTTCGGCGTCATTCAGGGGAACGAACTCGGACTCTCTCGCCACTAGGCCGCCTTTTCCTTTTCCGCCGCCCCTGGGGCGACAAGCCGGCCCGTCAGACTGTTCTGCTGGCCGGAAATGATTTCGACCGGAACGATCTGGCCGATCAGATGATCCGCGTCGTCGACATGGACCGACTGGAGATAGGGCGAGCGACCGATGGCCTGGCGGCGATCGGGATGGCGGCCCTTGCGGTCGAACAGGACATTCAGGGTCCGGCCCGCCTGGGCCTGGTTGAAGGCCGTCTGCTGTTCGGTCAGCAGTTCGATCAGCCGATGCAGCCGTTCCTTGGCCACCTCGGGCTCGATCTGACGGCCCATGCCGGCGGCTGGGGTGCCGGGACGAGGCGAATACATGAAGGCGAAGGCCGAGGCGTATCGGACCTGGCGCACCAGATCGAGCGTCTCCTCGAACTCGCGATCCGTCTCTCCGGGGAAGCCGACGATGAAGTCGCCCGAGAGGGCCATGTCCGGCCGGGCTTCGCGGATGCGGGCGATCAGATCGAGGTAGGTCTGGCGGCCGTGCTTGCGGTTCATCAGCCGCAGGATGCGGTCCGAGCCCGCCTGAACCGGCAGGTGCAGATAGGGCATCAGGGCGTCCAAGTCGCCGTGGGCGGCGATCAGCGCGTCCGACATGTCGTTGGGGTGGCTGGTCGTATAGCGGATCCGGTCCAGTCCGGGGATCTCCGCCAGGGCGTAGGCCAGTTCGGCCAGGCTGGACTTGCGCCCGTCCGGCCGTTCGCCGTCATAGGCGTTGACGTTCTGGCCCAGCAGGGTGACCTCGCGCACGCCGCGACCGGCCAGCTGTCGCGCCTCTTCCAGCACCGAGGCCAGGGGCCGCGACCATTCTGCGCCCCGCGTATAGGGCACCACGCAGAAGGTGCAGAACTTGTCGCAGCCTTCCTGCACCGTCAGGAAGGCGGTCGGCCCCTCGGTGAAACGGGCGGCAGGCAGGGCGTCGAACTTGTCGTCAGGCGCGAAGTCGGCGCCGATCCGTTCGCCCCGGGCCCGCGCCGTGCGGGTCAGAAGCTCGGGCAGCTGATGATAGGCCTGGGGGCCGACGACGATGTCGACCGCCGGCTGGCGTTTGATGATCTCCTCGCCCTCGGCCTGGGCGACGCAGCCGGCGACGGCGATGGTCATGTCGCCGCCCGTCTGGCGCTTGAGGTCGCGCAGTTCGCGGATCTTGCCGAGCTCGGAATAGATCTTCTCGGCCGCCTTCTCGCGGATGTGGCAGGTGTTCAGGATGACGAAGTCGGCCGCCTCGACCTCCTCCGTCACGGCATAGCCCAGCGGTCGCAGCACATCGGCCATGCGCTCGCTGTCATAGACGTTCATCTGACAGCCGTAGGTCTTGATGAACAGCCGCTTGGAGGGCGTGTTCTGCGCGGCCTCGGCTTTGGGAACCAGGGTCTCGGTCATGTCGGGCTTATGATCGCCCGCACCGGCGAGGACAAGACCGGGTTTCAGCCCGCATCCACGTCTTCGGGCGCCACGCGCGCGGCATGGCGTTTGAAGATGAGCCCTTCACGCTTGGACGGTTCGGCGCCGTCGATCGGGACGCCGTAAAGCTCCAGCTTGTGGCCGATCAGTTCGAACCCCAGCCGTTCGGCGATCTCGGACTTCAGCTTTTCGATCTCGGCGTCGAAGAATTCGATCACCTCGCCGGTCTTGGTGTCGATCAAGTGATCGTGATGGTCGTCGCCGGCCTCTTCATAGCGGCTGCGGCCGTCGCCGAAGTCGTGCTTCTCGACCACGCCCGCCTCTTCGAACAGGCGCACGGTGCGATAGACGGTGGCGATCGAAATATGCGGGTCGATCGAGGAGGCGCGGCGGTACAGCTCCTCCACATCGGGGTGGTCTTCCGCCGAGGAGAGCACCCGGGCGATCACCCGGCGCTGTTCGGTCATACGCATGCCGCGGTCGGCGCAGAGTTTTTCAATCCGGTCCATAGGCCTAGAATAGGGGCTCAGGCCGCTTCAGGGAAGCGGCGCCGTGTCCGGATTCATCGCAAGATCGCGTCCCAGCACCAGGGCGTCGGTTCGACCGCCGTCGGGCCGCGCATAATAGGCCTTGCGTCGCCCGATCGGGCGGAAGCCGGCGCGGTCGTAAAGGGCGCGGGCGGCCGCATTGTCCTCGGCCACCTCCAGAAACAGGCGCACGGCCCCGGCCTGGGCGGCGGCGACGGCCGCCTGACCGACCAGTCTCCCGCCTAGGCCGGCCCGCCGCGCCTCGGGCCGCACCGCCAGGGTCAGGATCTCGGCCTCATCCAGCACGATCCGGATCAGGATGAAGCCGTCCGGTTCGACCACCGCCAAGACGCCGGGCTGGGCCAGGAGGGCGGCGAACTCGTCCCGGCTCCAGGGCGCCGGAAAGGCTCGCGCATGCACGGCGGCCAAGGCGGCGGGATCGGGACGGATCATGGCGCGGTCTGGCGGGGCTGTCCCGGCAGACGGGTGGGCGGCGCCGCATCGGGCGCGCGCAGATACAGGGGCCGGGGCGGATGGGCGGCGGGATCGGCCGACCGGGTCAGCCGCGCCAAGGCCGTCGGCGCGGGGGCGACCACCGGATCGGCCGAGGCCAGGCTCAGCTCAGGATAGGCTTCGTTCAGAAGACCGGCCCCGCTGCCGACCGCCTGAACCTTCGTCCCCAGAGCGGCGATGCGGTCTGCGGCCGCCTCCAGGGGCAGGGCCTCTTCCGGGCCGAGGGTCCGGCCGTCCGAGAAGAATTTGGCGTAGACCTGACCCCGCCGGGCGTCGATCAGGGCCGCGACCGGGACGCCCGCCGTCGCCAGGGGATCAGCCAGGGCGTCCAGCGTGGACACCCCCACGACCGGCCGCCCCAGGGCGGCGCCCAGACCCTGGGCGAAGGCCAGGCCCACTCTCAAACCGGTGAAGGAGCCCGGCCCGACCGTGACGCCGATCCGATCAAGACGATCGAAACCGCCCCCCGCCTCGGTCATGACGTCGCGCACCAGACCGCCCAGCCTTTCCTGGTGGCCCTTGGCCATCGGTTCGAACCGCACCGACAGGGGCCGGTCGTCCTCAAAAACCGCCGCCGTACAGGCGCCCAGCGCCGTATCAATGACCAAGAGTCTCATGCCGGCCTTCTAGAGGCTGACAGGCCGATGGGAAATCGCTTTGCGGCCTCAACCCGCCCTCGGCCGCCGCCCAGGCCGCGCGTAAGACCGCGCGTCAGGCCGCGTCTCCTAGGCCGCGCGCGACAGAACCTCGACCAGCTGCGTCAGGGCCTGTCTTACGGAACGGTCCTCAGTGGCGGCGAAGCCGGCGGCCATGGCCAGGCCTTCCGGCGTGGCGGCCAGGGTCCGCATGATCGAGAGGTCGGTCGGCTCGCCGGCCTCCGCCCGCGCCGGAAAAAAGGCGCTGATCGGCATGGACAGGGCGATCGCCAGATTGTGCAGCCGGGCGGCCGATATCCGGTTCTGCCCGCCTTCGTACTTCTGCACCTGCTGGCAGCTGACCCCCACCATCTCCCCCAGCGCCGTCTGAGACAGGCCCAGGGCCTGACGCCGAGCGGCGATCCGCGCGCCCACATGCAGGTCCACAGCCTCGACTGAGCGGGCGTTCCGACGGGGAGCGGCGGGGCGGCTGTTCATGGCTCGAAGATGGCGCAACCTGTCCGGGTATGCAACCTTTTCGTTTCATTGCTCGTGGCGCGCCGTGACCAAGCAGAGCTGCGCCACCCGGCTGTGATCTATGACTTCCTTCCCTTCCAGACCGCCGACGCCCCGCACGTGCAGGCCGTCGGCGGCCGAGCGATCAAAAATGCGCGCCAGCCGCTGACCGTCGGTCGTCAGGATTACGCAGCCCTGCCCCGATCGCGGCTGACCCGGACGATAGTCCAGAACGACGCCGCGGTCGGCCCAGGGCGACAGGGCGTCGTCAGTCACTTCAAGGCGATGGGTCTGAGGGATGGACGCGCCGGAGAAGGCGCGACCCCGCGCTTCGAGACCGGCCGCCGGACCGGTCGCCGCCGCGTCCGGGCCTCCGGCCGCCAGCAGAGCCAGGGCCTCGGGCGTGGAATCCAGGGCGCCGGTCAAACGCCGCTGGACATCAGGCCGAAACAGGCCCGGCCGACGACCGGCCTCGTACAGGCCCCAACCCTGGCTGGTCATCTCCAGTCGAGCGCCGGCCTCGGCCTGGGACAGGCCGCGTTGGCGACGCAGGGCGGCGAGGGCCTCGCCGAGACGGAGAACATGAGGATCAGGGACGAAGCGCGCCATCAGAAGTTAAAGATGGCGCCTCCTTGCACGTCTGGCGATAATTTAAAGCGGGATCGCCCTAGATCGTCTGCTCGACCCGCGTCACCTCAGGCACATAGTGGCGCATCATCTGTTCGACCCCCGCCTTCAGGGTGGCGGAGGACGACGGACAACCCGAACAGGCGCCGCGCATCCGCAAGGACAGGACGCCGGTGGCCTCGTCGAAGGAATCGAACAGGATGTCGCCGCCGTCCTGGGCCACCGCCGGGCGGATGCGGCTGTCCAGCAGGGCCTTGATCTCGGCGACGATCTCGCTGTCGGCCTCGGCGTGCTGATCGACATCGGCGGCCTGGCCGCGCGTCAGGGGCGCGCCCGAGACGAAATGGTCCATGATGACGCCCAGGATCGGCGCCTTCATCTCCGACCAGTCCGGCCCGGAAACGCTGCGGACGACGGAAACATGATCGGCGCCGAACAGGACGGCCTCCACCCCCTCCAGCTCGAACAGGGCTTCGGCGAGCGGCGAGGCGGTCGCCTCGTCGATCGTCCGGTATTCCAGCGTGGCCGACGGCGAGACCTCCCGGCCGGGCAGGAACTTCAACGCATTGGGATTGGGCGTGGGCTCGGTCTGGATGAACATGGGCCGGAGATGCGCACGACGCCGACGGCTTGCAAGTCTTAAACGCTAACGCCGACGCAGGCTTCCCAGAACGCCGCGCAGCAGTTCGCGGGTCAGGGTCGATCCGGCCGTGCGCAGCACGGACTTGGTCAGGGCCTCCATCGGGGTCTGCCGATTGGATGTTCGCTTGCGCCGCGCCGGCGCCGGTCGGACATCGTCCCCGTCATGGTCCTGGGCGGTCTGCGCGCCCGGCTTGACCCGGCCTTGGGCCTTGAGATCCGCCTGGACCTCGGCCTCCCGTTCGGCGGCGGCGTGGCGGGCGGCGAGGACTTCTTCAGCGGATTCGCGGTCCAGGACCGGCTCATACCGGCCCTGGACCGGGCTGGCGGCGATTACGGCGGCGCGTTCGGCCTCGGTCGCCGGCCCCAGCCGCGAGGCGGGCGGCCGGATCCTTGTGCGGGCCACGACCGTGGGCGCGCCCTTGTCGTCCAGAACCGACACCAGGGCCTCGCCGACCCCCAGGGCCTGGATGGCTTCGGCCGTGTCGAAGGCGGGGTTGGGGCGGAAACTCTGGGCCGCAGCCTTCAGCCCCTTCTGTTCGGACGGCGTATAGGCGCGCAGGGCGTGCTGGATGCGATTGCCCAGCTGCGCCAGGACGCTGTCGGGAATATCGGCCGGATTCTGGGTGACGAAATAGACGCCGACCCCCTTGGACCGGATCAGCCGCACCACCTGTTCGACCTTCTCCAGCAGGGCGCGCGGCGCGTCGTTGAACAACAGGTGGGCCTCATCGAAGAAGAAGACCAGACGCGGCTTCTCCGGATCCCCGACCTCCGGCAGCTGTTCGAACAGTTCCGACAGCAGCCACAGCAGGAAGGCCGCATACAGACGCGGACTGTTCATCAGCCGGGTGGAATCCAGCACATTGACCTGGCCCCGGCCGTCCAGGCCGACGCGGATGACGTCCTCCAGCTTCAAGGCCGGCTCGCCGAAGAAGGCCGCGCCCCCCTGCTGTTCCAGCTGAAGAATCGCCCGTTGAACGGCGGCGATCGAGGCTGGGGCGACATGGCCGACCTCGCGTCCGATCCGCTCGGCGTTCTCCCCGACATAGGCCAGAAGGCTGCGCAGATCGTCGATGTCCAACAGGAGCAGCCCCTCCTGATCGGCGACGTGGAAGACCACCGTCAGCACGCCCTCCTGGACCTCGTTCAGGTCCAGCATCCGCGCCATAAGCACCGGGCCGATCTCGGAGACCGTCGTGCGGATCGGATGGCCCTTTTGACCATAAAGATCCCAGAACACCGTGGGCGCCGCGGACGGGGTCAGGGCCAGGCCCATGTCGGCGGCGCGGGCCAGCAGCTTTTCGTTCGGCGTCCCGACCTGGGAAATCCCCGACAGGTCGCCCTTCACATCGGCGCAGAAGACCGGGACGCCCGCGTCCGAAAAGCCCTGGGCCAGGATCTGCAGCGTCACCGTCTTGCCGGTTCCCGTCGCCCCGGCGACCACGCCGTGGCGGTTCGCCCGATGGAACAGAAGGGCCTGGTCCTGGCCTTCGTCGGACTGGCCAAGGAAAAGACCGGCGGGGGTGTCGGACATCGAAAGGTCTCCAGAAGCGGGACGAAGGTCTAGCGCAGTCGCGGGCGGGTCGGAACCGCCGCCTTCAAGGCCGGTTGACGGCGTTCTTCGCCCCACCGACAAGGGTGGCCATGAAGAGCCCCATCACCATGCAGTCTTCGGCCGTCTCGCGAAACGCCCTGGTCTTGATCGCCACCGTCGCGGCCGGTGCGGCCCTCTACTGGCTGCGCGACATACTGACGCCCCTGGCCATGGCCGTTTTCCTGTTGATCATGATAGACGGGGTCAAGCGGTCCGTGGCGGCGCGCACTCCTTTGAACGACCGCTGGGCGGGGACAGCGGCCCTGCTGCTGGTGGTCCTGGCCTTCTTCGCCTCCATCGCCATCATCGTGAACGGCGCCGCCGGCTTCTTCGGCGAGGCGTCGGGCGTGTCGCAGAACATCGGGCCGCGCATCGACCAGATCATCCGCGACGTCTACGCCCTGATCCGGCTGAACAATCCGCCCACGGCCCAGGACCTGATCAACGGCGTCGATCTGCGCGGCTATCTGACCTCCGTGGCCTTTCAGGTGCAGGGCATCGCCTCGGGCGCCTTCTTCGTCCTGGTCTATCTCGGTTTTCTTCTGGCCTCGCAGATCGGCTTCCGGCGCAAGATCATCGCCATGTTCCCCCACCGGCATCAGCGCGACGAAGCGATCGCCGTGTTCAACCGCGTCCGCGGCGGGGTCGAGGGCTATCTGTGGGTCCAGACCGTGACCGGGGCCCTGATCTGCGCCGCCGCCTGGATATTGATGCGGGCCGTCGGGCTTCAGAACGCGGAGTTCTGGACCTTCGTCATCTTCATCGTCGGCTTCATCCCGGTTCTGGGCGGGGCTGTGGCGGGTCTGGCCCCGCCCCTGTTCGCCCTGGTGCAGTTCCCCAGCTATTGGCCGGCGCTGATCCTGCTGGTGGGGCTTCAGACCATTCTGTTCATCGTGGGCAATCTGGTCCAGCCGCGCATGCAGGGCGACAACCAGAACATCGACCCGGTGGTGGTCCTGCTGGCCCTGGCCTTCTGGGGCAAGCTGTGGGGCGTGGTCGGCATGTTCCTGTCGACCCCGCTGGCCGTGATGGCCATGGCGATCCTGGCCGAGTTCAAGGGTTCGCGCTGGATGGCCGTCCTGCTGTCGGGCGACGGCGAGCCCTATGCGGACGAACACAAGACGGCGCATCACAGGCGGGGCTCATTCTCCAAGGACGACGCTGACGAAGCCTGAGGCCGCCGTGCGGCGTCAGGCCGCAGAGAAACCTGTGACGCCGGCCTCTTGAAACCCGCCCCGGACAGCCCATCTGATCGTCAACGCCGCGGCCATCCCCCCTCCGACCGCGGCCGAGCGAGGCCGACGCCCCTCCCCTCCCCATGCGTCGGTCCGCGCAGGCCGCCGAGTTCCCCCACTCGGCGGCCTTCTCGTTTGCGGCGCCGCACAACCGTTCCAACCTGAACGCTGTTCATGAGAATCTTCGCCCCTCAGGGGCTTCCCGAGCGATCAGTCCTGGCCTAGTCAGCGGTGTGGCGCTGCGTCGCGCCAGCCCCCAGCGGCCCCGGCCGCGTCGCCCGAGACTGGAAGTCCATGACCGCCCTCGATCCGCGCTCTGCAAAGGTTCAGCCGATCACCCCGGCCCTGCTGGAAGCTTCATTCGCGCGGATTCTGGGAACCAGCCCCGGCGAGGCGGAGCGCTCCTTCCTGGCTCAGGCGCACGAGGACTACGCCGCCGACGAAACGCCGGAGCTGGACGGAGAGGATCTGGCCGCCCTGCTCGCCGCCTCCTGGCGCGCCGCCGGCGACTATCCGGCCGGCTCCCCGCCGCTGATCACCGTGGGGCCGTTGTCGGGCGCCGACGGCCAGGCCCTGGACTACGACCTGGTCCGCATCGTCCAGAACGACGCCCCCTTCCTGGTGGACAGCGTCATGGGCGTCCTGGCCGAGGCCGGGGTCTCCGTGCGCGCCCTCTTCCACCCCGTCGTCGCGCTGGACGGACGCCGACTGTCGGTCATCATCCTGGTCATCGACCCCGTGCCCCAGGAACGCCGCGACGCCCTGGGCGAGGGCCTGGCCCAGAGCCTGAGCGACGTCCACGCCGCGGTCGAGGACCACGAGGCGATGGCCGCCCTGATGCGCCAGGCCGTGCAGAGGTTGGAAACCACTCCGCCCGCGGTCGATCCGGCCATACTGGAAGAAAACATCGCCTTCCTGAAATGGCTGAAGAGCGACCATTTCGTCTTCCTGGGCGCACGCGACTACGACTATCCGCGCGGGGCCGACGGCGACTATGAGGCCGAGGCCCCCCTGAGCCAGTCGGGCGCCGGCCTGGGCATTCTGGCCGATCCGGAACGCACCGTTCTGCGCCGCGCCTCCGAACCGGCCGTCCTGACGCGCCAGATGCGCCGCCAGCTGGACTTCAGCGACCCCGTCACCGTGGCCAAGGCCAACGCCCGTTCGCGGGTCCACCGCCGGGCCTATATGGATTATGTCGGGGTCAAGCGGTACGGGCCGGACGGCAAGGCGACCGGCGAAACCCGGTTCGTGGGCCTGTTCACCTCCGAGGCCTATGACCGTCTGGCGACCGAGACCCCGCTGATCCGCCGCAAGGTGGCCAACGTCCTGTCGCGCGCCGACAAGGCGCCGGGCAGCCACAATGAAAAGCGGCTGAAGAACATCCTCGACAACTATCCGCGCGATGAGCTGTTCCAGATCAGCGAGGACGAGCTGCTGTCCATCGCCCTGGGCATTCTGCACCTATACGACCGGCCGCGCATCCGCCTGTTCACGCGCCAGGATCCGTTCGACCGCTTCGTCTCGGTCCTGTGTTTCATTCCGCGCGAGAAGTTCGACGCCTCCGTGCGCGAGCGGATCGGCCAGATCGTCGCCCGCGCCTGGGGCGGGCGCGTCTCCGCCTGGTATCCTCAGCTTTCGGACGCGCCCCTGGTTCGGGTCCATTTCATCATCGGCGTGACGCCCGGCGAACATCCGGTTCCCGACGCGGCCCAGCTGGAACAGGATGTGGCCGAGGCCGGTCGCAGCTGGATCGAACGGTTCGAAGCCGCCCTGCGGCGGGCCGAGGTGGCTGATGTCGAGGTCGGCCCGCTCAGCGCACGCTGGGCTCGCGCCTTCGGGGCCGCCTATCGCGACCGCTATGACGCCGATGAGGCGGCGGTCGATCTGCGTGAGATGGATCGGCTGAACGCCACCGGCCAGGTCGGCGCCGGCGAGCCCGTGGCGGTCCGGGCCTTCCGCAATCTCGACGACAGTCCGCTTCAGTTCCGTTTCAAGCTTTATCGTCGCGGCCCCTCCGTCCCCTTGTCCGACGTCCTGCCGATCATGACGGACATGGGCCTGAAGACGCTGGAGGAATACGGCTATTCCATCCGGCCGATGGGCGAGGAAGAGATTCACGTCCATGAATTCCTGATGGAGGATCCGCGCGGCGAGGATCTGGTCTTTGCGGACGTCAAGGGGCCGTTCGAGCGCGCCTTCGCCGCCGTCTGGAGCGGCCTGACCGAGAGCGACGGCTTCAACCGACTGGTGATCGAACTGGGGATGGAGTGGCGCGAGGCCGCCCTGATCCGCACCCTGGCCCGTTATCGTCAGCAGACGGGTCTGGACCCGTCCCAGGCCGTGCAGGAAGAGGCCCTGCGCGAATATCCCGAGGTGTCGCGCGCCCTGCTGGCCCTGTTCAAGGCCAAGTTCGAGCCGAACGGCGCCGCCGTGGAGACGCGCCAGGAGACCGTCGACGCCTTGGCGGCCCAGATCACCGCCCTTCTTCAGGCGGTGAAGAGCCTGGACCACGACCGCGCCCTGCGTCGCATCGCCGCCCTGATCGGCGCGATCAAGCGCACCAACTACTTCCAGCAGGACGCTGACGGCCTGCCCAAGCGGCACATCTCGATCAAGATCGCCTCCAGCGAGCTGGAAGACCTGCCCCTGCCCAAGCCCTATCGCGAAATCTTCGTCTGGGCGCCGCACGTCGAGGGCGTGCACCTGCGCTTCGGCCCGGTCGCGCGCGGGGGCCTGCGCTGGTCGGACCGTCGCGACGACTTCCGCACCGAGGTCCTGGGCCTGGTCAAGGCGCAGCAGGTCAAGAACGCCGTCATCGTGCCGGTCGGCTCCAAGGGCGGCTTCTATCCGAAGCAACTGCCCCGCACGACCGACCGAGAGGCTGTTCAGGGCGAGGCCATCCGCGCCTATCGCACCTTCCTGTCGGGCCTTCTGGACATCACCGACAACATCGCCGCCGACGGCGCGGTGACCCGTCCGGCCCATGTGGTCGCCTGGGAGCAGGACGATCCCTATCTGGTCGTCGCGGCCGACAAGGGCACGGCGACCTTCTCGGACATCGCCAACGGCGTCTCGGCGTCCTACGGCTTCTGGCTGGGCGACGCCTTCGCCAGCGGCGGTTCGATCGGCTATGACCACAAGGCCATGGGCATCACCGCCCGCGGCGCCTGGGAGGCGGTGAAGCGCCACTTCCGCGAACTGGGCAAGGACATCCAGACCGAGCCTTTCACAATGGTCGGCGTCGGCGACATGTCCGGCGACGTCTTCGGCAACGGGGCCCTGCTGTCGAAGGCGACCAAGCTGGTCGCCGCCTTCGACCATCGCGACATCTTCATCGACCCGGATCCGAACCCCGAAGTCAGCTGGGCGGAGCGCAAACGCCTGTTCGACCTGCCGCGCTCGTCCTGGCAGGACTATGACAAGGGCCTGATCTCGGCCGGCGGCGGCGTCTTCTCCCGCTCGGCCAAGTCGATCCAGCTGACGCCTGAGATCAAGGCGGTTCTGGACATCGCCGAGGACGCGCTGGACCCGGTCAGCTTGATCCGCGCCATACTGAAGGCGCCGGCCGAGCTGCTGTATCTGGGCGGGATCGGCACCTATGTGAAGTCCGCCGCCGAGACCGACGCCCAGGTGGGGGACAAGGGCACCGACGCCCTGCGGATCAACGCCGACGAACTCAGGGTCAAGGTGGTGGGCGAGGGGGCCAATCTGGGCTTCACCCAGGCCGGGCGGATCGTCTTCGGTCAGAACGGCGGGCGCATCAACACCGACGCCATCGACAATTCGGCGGGCGTGGACACCTCGGACCATGAGGTCAACATCAAGATCCTGGTCGGCTCGGCCGTGACCAACGGCGTCCTTCCGGCCGAGGAGCGGACCCCGCTGCTCGCCTCCATGACCGAAGAGGTCGGGCGCAAGGTTCTGGCCCACAACTACGACCAGACCCTGGCCCTGACCCTGCAACAGGCGGAAGGGGCCGGCGCCCTGGACGCCCAGCAGCGGTTCATGCAGAGCCTGTCGGCGCGCGGCAAGCTGGACCGCAAGGTCGAGGGCCTGCCCTCCGACGCCCGCATCAAGGAGATGATGGCCTCGGGGATTCCTCTGGCGCGGCCCGAGCTGGCGGTCCTGACCGCCTACGCCAAGCTGGAACTGTCCGAAGAGATCGTGGCGTCCCAGGCGCCCGAGGATCCCTTCTTCGAGCAGATTCTGGTGCGCTACTTCCCCGACGCCCTGGCCCGGTTCGAACCGCAGATGAAGAGCCACCGTCTGCGGCGCGAGATCATCGCCACGGTCCTGTCGAACGAAGTGGTCAATATGTGCGGCCCGACCTTCCCGGACCGCCTGCGCGGCTCGGCGGAATGCGACACCACCGCCCTGATCATCGCCTTCGAGGCGGCGCGGCGCATCTTCCGGCTGGATGAGGCCTGGGACGCCGTCTCGAACCTGGATCTCAAGATTTCCGCCGAGGCGCAGACGGCCCTCTATCGTGAGATCGCCGTGGTCCTGCGCCGCCAGACCTTCTGGCTGGCGCGCCGCGCCAAGAACGGCGCTTCGGTCCAGGCGCTGATCGACCGCTATCGCCCCGTCGCCGACGCGCTCCAGGCCGAGGGCGCGCCGGTCCTGTCCCGTTTCGAACAGGGACGATTGGACGAACGGGTCAAGACCTTCGCCGACCACGGGGCGCCGGAGGATCTGACCCGGCGGATCGGCGTGATGCGGCCCTTGGTCGCCGCCGCCGACATCGGCGACATCGCTCAGGAGACGGGCTGGCCGGTCGCCGCCATGGCCCGGCTCTACCACCAGGTGGGCGCCGCCTTCGATTTCGACCGGCTGCGCGCGGCCGCCGGCTCGATCCCGTCGGTCGATCATTTCGATCGCCTGGCCGTTCGCCGCCTGATCGAGGATCTGATGACCGAACAGGCGACGCTGACGCGCGCCGTGGCGCGGGCGTCGGACGCTTCGGTGGGGATCAGCGAAGACGCCGCCGAAGGGGCCGTCGACGCCTGGATCGGCTCGAAACTGGCGGTGGTCGAGGGGGTTCGCGCCTCGGTGGACGAGATCGAACAGTCGGGCGCAGGCTGGACCTTCGCCAAGCTGACGATCGCCAACGCCACCATTCGCGACCTGGCCTCCGCGGCCGGCAAGGGCTGAACCGGCTGCGGCCGAGACTTGACGAGGGGGCCGCATCCCGGCCTCCTCCGTCAGGGAAAACCGGCTGGGGAGGCCGTCATGCCGAGAAAGTTCCTGGTCGTCGTCGACGACAGTCCTGAGTTCGAAGCCGCCCTGCGCTTCGCCTGCCGGCGGGCCAAGTCCACCGGCGGGCGGGTGGTCATGCTGCGTGTCCTGGCCTCGCACAGCGACGCCCACTGGTCCGGCGCGCGCGAGGAGATCGAGCGGCAGCAGCGCGAAGAGGCCGAGGCCCTGCTGAACCGGCTGGGCGAGGAGGCGATGGAGCGGTCGGGCGCGCCGCCGGTCTTCCTGATCGAGAAGGGCGAGCCCCAGGCGGCGATCAAGAAGGTCGTGGGCGACGATCCGGACATCAAGATCCTGGTCCTGGCGGCGGGATCGGGCTCACGCGGCCCCGGCCCCCTGGTCTCCGCCATATTGAAACAGGGCGCCCATGTGGGAGGCCGCAAACTGCCCGTCACCATCGTCCCCGGCGAACTGACCGAGGCGGAGATCGAGGACCTGGCCTAGGGCCAATCGAAATTGGGCCTGCCGCCGTCCTGCCGGGCGGCGCGCAGCCGCCAGCCCAGGAGAAGCGCCTCGGGCGTTGAAGACTCTATTCCATTGAGTGTCGGTCTTCCTTCCCGCGTCAGCGGAAGGGAAAAACGTCTGGCGGCGGAACGCCGATTGAGGATGGGTTCATCACAACGGGGCACGACGAGGTCACGGCGAACACGGCGGGTTCCGATGGCGTCGTGACCGCTGTGAATCCGCCGTGATCGCTGTGATGAACCCGGTCGCCGCATCAAGGCCTGTGACGCGGGAAGAGCGGCCTGACCGCAGTAGGCTGAATGTCGATTGAACCTGGAGCCTGATCGGCGCGATGTCCGCCTTAAGGCCGCGCCAATTCAGAGGCTTGCAGATCCGATCGAGGATCTGCCCGGCGCCCCTTCAGCCGCGCCTATAATGGCGCCCCGGTCTTTGACATCGCCAAGAGGGCAGAGCGCGTCCGACACCGGACAGTCCGGTCGGTGTCCGACAGTTTCTTCATGGAAATCAAAGGCCGTCGGACAGATCGGACACATCGGACACCTTTTTTTCGACCCGACGGACCGCCCAGGCCGAAGCGCGGCGTCCTCAGCCCTTGGGGATCAGCCGCCACATATGCAGGGGATGGCGCACCGTCCCGGCCTCGGCGCCGGCGGCGTCTCCACGACCCATATAGAGGTCGGCCCGCACCGGGCCGCGAATGGCCGAGCCCGTATCCAGGGCCATGGCCAGACCGCGATAGGAGGTCGTGGCGCCGCGAAGATTTCCGCCGTCCGCCTCCAGCCAAACCAGGTCCCCGTAGCGCCACTGGGACGGATCGACCGCCACCGCCCGGCGCTCGATCAGGGGCAGGCCCGCCGCCCCGGCGGGATGGCCGTCGTCGTCGGGGTCCAGCCGGAAGAAGATGTAGCGGGGGTTCAGGGCCATGACGGCCTGGGCCTCGGGTCCGCGATGGTCGGCCAGCCAGGCGCGGATCGCCTCTCCGGACGTGCCGTTCTCCGGCAGCAGGCCTTGGCGCGCCATCGGCCGGGCGATGCCGACGAAGGGCCGGCCGTTGTCGCCGGCGTAGGCCGCGCGGGCGCGGGTTCCGTCCTCGAAGGTCAGATAGCCGGAGCCCTGGATCTGGAGGAAGAAGAGGTCCTCGGCCCGCATCCAGGCCAGGGCCTGGTCGGGGCGGGCGTCGGCCTCGATGGCCGCCCGGTCGCCGGCGGCGCGGGGATCGGCCGGCTTGGGCAGGACGGGCGCCGAAAACTCCGCGTCCGGGGCGCGGCGGGCCGAATATTCCGGAGCGAAATAGGCGGTCAAAAGGCCGGGACGCCCGTCTGAGGTCTGCGCCGGGACCGCGCTGAAACGGGCTTCGAAAAAGGCCCGCGCGTCGGACGGAGTGACGGGAGCGGCCGCCATGGCCTGAGCGCGGCTGCAGACGGCGCGGCCGGCCGCATCCCGCGCGGCGGCGCAGCCGCCGACATAGGCGCGAAAGGCCGCCAGATGATCCTCGTCGTTCCAGCCGGGCAGCACCGCCGGGCTGACGCCCTCGGCGGGGCTGGGCGCGGGCAGATAGGGGCGGGGACCCGCCTCAGTCTCCGAGGGCCGGGACGCCGGCGGCGTCTGAGGAAGAGGCGGGGTGATCGCCGGGCCCGTGGAGCAGGCGGCGACCGCCAGCAGGGGCCACAGACGCGCCGTCCGCCGGCCGAGCCGGCGCGAGGCCGACATCAGGCGCTGGCCGGCTCGACGCGGGCCAGGACCCAGTTGGGATCGGCGGCGCCCAGGCTGCGTTCGAAGGTCCAGTGTTCGGCGGTGCGGCGTTCCTCGACCAGGGGCTCGCCGGTCACGGAATCGGCGGTCTCGCCCGAGGCCTTGGTCACGCGGCTGCGCAGTTCGGCCAGGAAACGGACCTTGGCCACGGCCTTGTCGCCCTGGGCCGTGGCGCCTTCCAGATCGGCGCGGGGCGGGAAGAGGAATTCGACCGTCTCCGTCTCGCCCCGGGTCTCCCGCGCCGCGATGCCGGCCTCGAACGAGGCCATGACGGTCGGCGTCAGAAGGGGTTTCAAGGCGGCGCGATCGCCGGCGGCGTATCCGCGCACGATGGTCTCATACGCTTGACGCGCCCCTTCCAGGAACCGGTGCGGATCGAAGGCGGGATCGCGCGCCTTCAAACCCGCAATCGACGCCAGAAGGGCGGCGTCCTGGGCCGGCGTCTTCGAGGCCTCGGGGGCAGTCGGGCTGGGCGGGGCCAAGGTCTTGGCGTCCTCCTGCGGCTGACGCCCCACCTTCTTTCCCAGCACATTGTAGAGCTGGAACAGGACGAAGGCCGCGATGACGGCGAAGATCACGATCTGGAACTGGACCGGCAAGGGGACTTCCTGAATGTCGGCGCGCGAAGGAGAAGGCGCGAGGGAGACGATTAGGGGCTGATATAGGAGGAAGCAAGGCGCGGCGCGCCCCCCGGCGCAGGTGCGACATTGCGGCCGGCCGCCCCGGCGTGTTAGTCGCGGCGCCTTATTCCGGCCCTATCGGCCCTTTTTCGCAATCGAACACGCCCATGACCGACGCCGCTCCGCCCGCCGACACCCCCGCACCGGCCCAGCCTCAGCAGGGTCAACCCGCAGGCCCCGGCTTCCGCATCCTGGCCCAGTATGTGCGGGACTTTTCGTTCGAAAACCCGCGCGCCCCGGAATCCCTGCGTATCGACGGCAAGCCGGCGATCGACCTGGGCGTCGAAATGTCGGCCCAAGGCCGCCCCGACGGTCTGTTCGAACTGGACCTGAAGCTGTCGGTCAAGGCGACCCACGAGAACCAGGCCGTCTTCCACGTCGAACTGGTCTATGGCGGTCTGTTCCAGCTGGCGAACGTCCAGGAGCAGGACATTGAGCCCTTGCTGCTGATCGAATGCCCCCGTTATCTCTTCCCGTTCGCCCGCGAAATCATCGCCCGCGCCACGGCCGACGGCGGCTTCTATCCGCCCTTCATGCTGGACCCGATCGACTTCGCCGCCATCTATATCGCGCGCCAGCAGCAGATCGCCCAGCAGCCGGTCGAGACCGGCCAGGCCTGAGCCGAACCCAAATTGACGAGGGAAGGGCGGTCCTCAGAGGGGCCGCCTTTTTCGTTTCGGCCGAGGCGCGTGGAATCAGGCCGCCGCCTCTTCGTCGGCCCCGACGCCGTAGGCCGCCCAGAGCGACCGGTCCTTCAGGGTCTCGGCCAGGAAGGCTAGATGGTCCGCCTGCTCCTCCGGCGTCGAACGCGGAGCCAGGGGGCGGGGGCGGGGGCCGTAAGCAGCCGCTTGAACAGCGCCGGTCGCGCCGCGGCTCGCCGCCGGGGTCGACGACAGGTCCAGCACCCGCTCCTTGCCGCCGCGCAGCTCCAGATAGACCTCGGCCAGCAGACGGGCGTCGATCAGGGCGCCGTGCAGGGTCCGCTCGACCAGGGACACCTTGAAGCGCTTGCACAGGGCGTCCAGCGAGTTGGGCATGCCCGGAAACCGCGCCTGGGCCAGTTTCAGGGTGTCGATCCAGCGCGCCTCGCCGGTGATCGGCCGGCCGCAGCGCGCATATTCGAAGTCGATGAAGTTCCGGTCGAAGGCGGCGTTATGGGCGATCATCGGGGCGTCGCCGATGAATTCGATCAGATCGTCGACGATCTCGTGGAATTTGGGAGCGTCCTTGACCTTCTCGTCGGTAATGCCGTGGACGCGGATCGCGTCCGGCGGGATCAGCCGCTCGGGATTGACGAACCGGTGGAAGGTGCGGCCCGTCGGCAGCAGGTCCAGCAGTTCGATACAGCCGACCTCGATCAGCCGGTCGCCCGTCTTGGGGTCGAAGCCGGTGGTTTCGGTGTCCAGAACGATCTCGCGCGCCATCGCGCCTTAATGGCCCCGTTCGTCAGACGGTGAAAGAGCCCCCGCGCGGCGACGGGGAGATATCCACGCCGGATCCAGCACAGTCTGAACCACAGCGGCGACCTCGGCTCGGGCAGGCTCCAGGCCGTGGCCGGTGTCGATAACGAAGTCGGCGCGGGCGCGTTTTTCCGCGTCGGGCAGCTGGCGGGCCAGGATGGCCTCGAACCGGTCGCGGGTCATGCCGGGGCGGGCCAGAACCCGTTCGGCCTGGATCTCCGGATCGGCGGTGACCACGACCACGGCGTCGACATGGGCGTCGCCGCCGGTTTCGAACAGCAGAGGAATGTCCAGGACCGCCAGCCTGACCCCCATGGCCCGGGCCGCCGCCAGGTCGCCCGCCCGGCCCTGGGCCACCAGGGGATGGACGATGGCTTCCAGCCGCCGGAAGGCGGTTTCGTCCCGCCCCAGGGCCTCGGCCAGGCGGACGCGGTCCACGGCGCCGTCCACGACCACGCCGGGAAAGGCCGCGCCGACCGGCTCGACCGCCGCGCCGCCGGGGGCGTAGAGGCGGTGCACGGCGTCATCGGCGTTCCAGACCACGGCGCCCAGGTCGGCGAACATTGCGGTCGTCGTCGACTTGCCCATGCCGATGGAACCCGTCAGGCCGAGCAGGATCATGCCGTCTGATCCATATGGGCGGTCAGCAGGGCGCGCAGATCCAGCGGCGGGGGCGGTCGGCGGAACAGGGCCCGGAACGAGGGCGCCGCCTGGCCGATCAGCATGGCCAGGCCGTCGACCGTCGGCAGGCCCCGCACCCGCGCCGCCGCCAGGAAGGGGGTGGTCAGGGGCTTGTAGGTCATGTCCATCATCACCGTGCCGGGGGCGACGGCGTCGAAATCGAAATCCGGCTGGACGCTGAGGGCGTTGATGACCAGGGCGGCGCCGTCCAGGGCCTCAGACACGGCCATGACGCGGACCGAGGCGCCGAGATCGGCCGCCAGGGCCTCGGCCCGGTCGCGCGAGCGGTTTACGATCCGAACCTGGGCGCCCGCCTCGACCAGGGCGCCGGCGCCGGCCCGCGCCGCGCCGCCCGCGCCCAGGAGGACGACCGGACGGCCCTTCAGCGCCAGATCCGGCGCCTGCTCCTTCAGCCCCAGCATCAGGCCGACGCCGTCCGAACTGTCGGCCGAGACCCGGCCGGCGTCGAAGGTCAGGATGTTGGCGGAGGCGGTCAGCCGGGCCGCCGCCGTGGCCTGGTCGGCCAGGGCGAAGGCCTGTTCCTTGAACGGGGCGGTGACGTTCAGGCCCTGGATCAGGCCAGACCGGCCGGCCGCGACCAGGGCCTCGAACCCCGCCGCATCGGCGGGGGCGAAGGGGACATAGGCGCCGTCGATGTCCCCGGCCGCCAGCCAGGCGTTGTGGATGACGGGGCTGAGGGAATGGGCCACCGGATTGCCGGCGATCCCGGCGACCAGGGCGGCGCCGGTAATGCGATGACGGCTCATGCGGACAGGACCCCGACGCGACGCAGCTCGGTCAGGACCGGCCAGAGCGGCAGGCCCAGGACGGTGAAATAGTCGCCGTCCACCGCCTCGAACAGCTGGGCGCCCAGTCCCTCCAGCCGGTAGGAGCCGACACAGGCCAGCAGGGCCTCGCCCTCTGCGGCCAGATAGGCGTCCAGAAAGGCGTCGGAGAAGTCGCGCATCCGCATCTCGACCGTGTCCACGCCCGACCAGACGATCTCGCCCTTGATCGCCAGGGCGGCGCCGGAATGGAGATGGTGGGTGCGACCACGCATCGATTCCAGCCGCGCGCGGGCGGCCTCGAGCGATTGGGCCTTGGAGACCAGGCCCCCGTCGAAGGCCAGGGTCTGGTCCGAGCCGAGAACCCAGGCGGTCGGATCGTCGCGCGAAACCGCCAGGGCCTTGGCCTCAGCCAGACGCACCGCGAGGGCGGCCGGGTCCAGATCGGTCGAGACGGCCTTGATCGCCGCCTCGTCCACATCGGCGACGCGGATGTCGAAAGGCACGCCGGCGTTTTCCAGCATGGCCCGGCGGGCGGCGCTCTTGGACGCCAGAATCAGGGTCTCGGCCGTCACCAGCTGGTTCCGATCTTATGGGTGCGGTGCTCGCTCAGCAGATTGGTGATGGCGGCCGCCGTCTCCTCCACCGAACGCCGGGTGACATCGATCGTGGGCCAGCCCCGCCGAGCGAAGGCGCGCTTGGCCTTGATCGTCTCCTCTCGAACCGCGTCCTGGTCCGTATAGCTGGACGACTGGTTGGCGTTCAGGTTTTCGATCCGGTTGCGGCGGATCTGGACCAGCCGGTCGGGCGAGACGGTCAGGCCGATGACCAGGGGATTCTTCAACTGGGTCAAGCGCTCGCCGTCCTCCTGGCCCGGCACCAGGGGCACATTGGCCGCGCGGATGCCGCGATGGGCCAGATAGATGCAGGTCGGAGTCTTGGACGTTCGGCTGACGCCGCACAGCACGACGTCGGCGCCCTCCAACTGCTCCAGGGTGCCCTGACCGTCGTCATAGGCCATGGCGAAATCGAGCGCGGCGATCCGATTGAAATAGTCGTGATCCAGAGCATGCTGGGCCCCGACGCGGGTCGAGAGGGCCGCCGCGCCGAGATAGCGGGACATGGCCCCGACGAGGGGGTCAAGGGCGCCGATCTGGGGCATTTCCAGCCGGCGACATCCCTCCTCCAACTGTTCGCGCAGCTGGCGGTCGACTAGAGTATGCAGCACCACCCCCGGCGCGGCCTCCACCTCCTGCAGAACCCGGTCCATCTGCTTTTCCGAGCGGACCAGGGCGTAGATATGTTCGATCGGAATGACGCCGTCGAACCGCGCCGTCACCGCCTTGGCCATCGCGTTCAGGGTCTCGCCGGTCGAGTCCGACACCAGATGCACGTGAAAATAGGTGGCCAGGCGGGCAGGGCCGGGGCGGGCGGCGGCGGGTCGCGCAGGACTCATTCGGGGATCGTCTCTCTGTTGAAGGACGGGTCGCGCCCTGGGGATGGCTGGGGACCGTCCGGGCGTTTCTCTCCTTAGACCCAGACGGCGACGGCGGCGAGCGGGGATGAGGGTGGACGACGAAAACCCTCCGGCCCCGGTTCATCCCAAGGCGGAAAACCGTTTTCCGCCTCTTTGTGGAAAATCCTAATGAAGGGTTAACACCGGTTTACCTCGTTCACAGGCCGAACGCCCCGCAAAGCCTTTGCCGTTAAGGTTTCATTAGGGATTGTCCACCGGCCGTATAATCCTGTTCCGCATCCCCGAAGGCGCCTGGAGGCGCGTGGATATCCGCTTTTGTTCCGCCACAGCCGCCGCATTCATCCCCGCCGTTCCACCGCCCTACCTGCCACTACGAATCTTTTAATTCTTAACTTGATTAGGGATTGAGAGCGGGGGGCTGTGACCTTAATCGTCCGGCATGACCGATCCGACCCAGAACGCCGTTCAGACGCCCCAAGAGGCGCCGATGATGATCCGGGCTCTCCGAGGAGAGACGCTGGATCGACCGCCGGTCTGGTTCATGCGTCAGGCGGGACGGTATCTGCCCGAGTATCGCCGACTGAGGGCCGAGGCGCCGGATTTCATCAGTTTTTGCCTGAACCCGGAAATGGCCGCCGAGGCGACGCTCCAGCCGATGCGTCGGTTCGGCTTCGATGCGGCCATCGTATTCGCCGACATCCTGCTGATCCCCCAGGCCCTGGGTCAGGACGTGTGGTTCGAGACGGGGGAGGGACCGCGTCTAGGCGCCATGCCCATTCCGGGCCGGATGATGGAGTTGGCCGCCGGAGCGGGCGAGCACCTGTCCGCCGTGGGCGAAACCCTGTCGATCGTGCGCGCGGCGCTCGAGCCGGAGCGGGCCCTGATCGGTTTCGCCGGCGCGCCCTGGACCGTGGCCACCTATATGCTGGACGGCGAAGCCCGGACCATCGGCAAGGGCGAGCGGGCGGCGGCGCGGACCTACGCCTATGCCGATCCCAGGCGGGTGGATGAGACACTGGAGGTACTGGTCGAGGCGACGGCCCGGTATCTGAAGATGCAGGCCGACTCTGGCGCCCAGGTGCTGAAGATCTTCGAGAGCTGGGCCGAGGGCCTGCCCGACGATCTGTTCGAAAGGCTGGTCCTGAATCCCCACCAGGCGCTTGTGAAGCGCACGCGGGAGTTGGGCGTCACCGTGCCCCTGATCGGCTTCCCACGGGGCTCTGCAGCCCTGGCGGAGCGGTATGCCCAGGCGGTCGAGGTCGATGCGGTCGCCCTGGACACCGCCTGTCCGCTGGAAGTCGGCAGACGGGTGCAGCAGATCAAGCCGATCCAGGGCGCCCTGGACCCCCTGCTGCTGCGCGCCGGGGGCGAACTGTTGGACCGCCGGGTGGATCAGCTGATAGAGGCATGGGGCCAGGGGCCGTGGGTGTTCAACCTGGGTCATGGCATATTGCCCGACGTGCCCATCGACCATGTCGAACAGGTTCTGAAAAGGATCGGCGCCCAATGACCCAACCCTTGCCGGGCCGCCGCATCGCGGTGGTGCTGTTCAATCTGGGCGGACCCGACGATCAGGCTTCGGTGAAGCCCTTCCTGTTCAATCTGTTCAATGATCCGGCCATCATCGGCCTGCCGGGGATCGTGCGAACGCCCCTGGCGAAGCTGATCTCCAGCCGGCGGGAGGCGAGCGCCCAGGCCAACTACTCCCTGATGGGAGGCGGGTCGCCCCTGCTGCCTGGAACCCGGCTGCAGGCCGAGGCCCTGGAGGCGGTGCTGAACGCCCGGTTGGCCGGGGACGAGGTCCGGGTCTTCATCGCCATGCGCTACTGGCGGCCGCTGACCGATCAGACGGCGGTCGAGGTGGCGGCCTTCGCGCCCGACGAGGTGGTGCTGCTGCCCCTCTATCCGCAGTTTTCGACGACGACGACCCAGTCCTCGCTGAAGATCTGGAACGAGACCTATGCCGGGTCGGGCGTCAGCCGGACGGTCTGCTGTTATCCTCGCGCCGACGGCTGGGTCGAGGCCCAGGCCCAGGCGATCGCATCCAAACTGGATGAGGCGGGCGACGGACCGGTGCGGGTGCTGTTCTCGGCCCACGGCATCCCGGAGAAGTTGGTCAGCGGCAAGGGCGACCCCTATCAGGAACAGGTCGAGACGACCGTCGCCGCCGTGGTCGCCGCCATCGAGCGCGACCGGGGCCCCATCGACCATGCCCTCTGCTACCAGAGCCGCGTCGGACCGATGAAATGGCTGGGGCCGTCCACGCCTGAGGCGATCGAACAGGCCGGCCGCGACGGGGTCGGGGTGGTCATCACCCCCATCGCCTTTGTCTCCGAACACATCGAGACCCTGGTCGAGCTGGACATCGAATACGGCGAACTGGCCCATGATAAGGGGGTCAGTCCCTATCTGCGCGCGCCGGCGGTCGGCACTGCGCCCGTCTTCATCGAGGCCCTGGCGGCGGCGACGATCGACGCCCTGGGCCGCACGGGGGTCGCTCCCTTCGGTCTGGGCTGTCAGACGGACTGGAAGGCCTGTCCCTGTCGTAACGAAAGGAGCGCAGCGTGAACCTGTACGATCTGGCCCGGGGCCTGCACATACTGGCGGTGATCGCCTGGATGGCGGGTCTGCTGTTCCTGCCGCGGCTCTATGCTTATGACGTCGAGCAGAACGCCAAGCCCGAGCCCCTGCGCGGCGAGATGCAGGCCCTGCTGAGGCTGTGGCAGACGCGGCTGCTGCGCATCATCCTGAACCCGGCCATGATCCTGGCTTGGGGCTTCGGCCTGTGGCTGATCCATATCGACGTCTCGGCGCGGGGGGCGGCGCTTCTGGCCGAGCCGTGGATGGTGGCCAAACTGATCGGCGTCCTGCTGTTGAGCGGCTGGCACGGCTTCCTGGCGGCGCAGCGCAAGAAGATCGCGGCGGGGACGTCGAAATATTCCGGCAAGTTCTGGCGGATGACGAACGAGGTCCCGTTCGTCCTGGCCATCATCATGGTGCTGTCGGTCACCACGGAGTGGACGTTCGGGTGAGCGGCTCCGCTTGACCTGACCTCTCGCCTGTGGTTCCGCTGGTGGTGAACCGTTCGGTCCGTCCAGCGGTCCCTCTCTTTTCGCGACGCCCGCCGGTTCGACCAGCGGGAGACCGTCGTGCCCCCCTTCGGCCGAAAGGCCAGACATTTCCAGAGACCTGACGCCGTGCGGTTCCGTGCGCGCGTCCGCGAGCCTGTATCATGACCGACGTCACCGACACTCCCGAGACCGAAATCGAGGCCGAAGCCCCGACCCATCACGGCGCCGCGCATGAGGCCGGCGAGGCGGCGGGCGCAGACTCGGGCGTGGACACTACGGCGGACGAGGATGAGGACGGCGAGCCCGTGGTGCCGAACGGCCGGATCACCCTGGCCGAGTTGAATGAGAAGACCCCGGCCGACCTGGTCGCCTTCGCCGAACAGCTGGAGGTCGAGAACGCCTCCAACCTGCGCAAACAGGATCTGCTCTTCGCCATCCTGAAGGCCCTGGCTGAGGAAGAGGTCGAGATCATCGCCGACGGCGTGTTGGAAATCCTTCCCGACGGGTTCGGCTTCCTGCGCAGCCCGGACGCCAACTATCTGCCCGGCCCGGACGACGTCTATGTGTCGCCGTCCCAGATCCGCCGCTTCGGCCTGCGCTCGGGCGATACGGTCCACGGCGCCGTGCGGGCGCCGCGCGAGGGCGAGCGCTATTTCGCCCTGCTGAAGGTCGACACCATCAATCTCGAAGACCCTGAGATGGTGAAGACCAAGGTTCTGTTCGACAACCTGACGCCCCTCTATCCGGAGGAGCGGCTGCACATGGAAATCCAGGATCCGACCCTGAAGGACCGTTCGGGTCGGGTCATCGACATCGTCGCCCCCCTGGGCAAGGGCCAGCGCTGCCTGATCGTGGCACCGCCGCGGGTCGGCAAGACGGTGATGCTGCAGAATATCGCCAAGTCGATCGAGCGGAACCACCCGGAGGTCTTCCTGATCGTCTTGCTGATCGACGAACGGCCGGAAGAGGTCACCGACATGCAGCGGACCGTCAAGGGCGAGGTCGTGGCCTCGACCTTCGACGAGCCGGCCACGCGCCACGTCGCCGTCGCCGAGATGGTGATCGAAAAGGCCAAGCGCCTGGTCGAGCACAAGAAGGACGTGGTGATCCTGCTGGACTCCATCACCCGCCTGGGCCGGGCTTACAACGCCACCGTCCCGTCGTCGGGCAAGGTGCTGACCGGGGGCGTGGACGCCAACGCCCTGCAACGGCCCAAGCGCTTCTTCGGCGCGGCGCGGAATGTGGAGCAGGGCGGGTCTCTGACCATCATCGCCACGGCCCTGATCGACACCGGCAGCCGGATGGACGAGGTGATCTTCGAAGAGTTCAAGGGCACCGGCAACTCGGAAATCGTGCTGGACCGCAAGGTGGCCGACAAGCGCATCTTCCCCGCCATTGACGTGTTGAAGTCCGGCACCCGCAAGGAAGACCTGATCACGCCGAAGGACCAGCTGGCCAAGACCTATGTGCTGCGCCGCATTCTGAATCCGATGGGTCCGCAGGACGCGATCGAATTCCTGCTCGACAAGCTGCGTCAGTCGAAGAACAACGCGGACTTCTTCCAGTCGATGAACACCTGATCCGTCATCTGATGGTTTCACGTGAAACAGGAGGCACGGCGTCATGAAGGTTCAAATCGAGATCGATTGCACTCCGGCGGAGGCGCGCGCCTTTCTGGGGCTGCCTGACGTCGCCCCGCTGAACGCAGCCATGGTGGCCGAGATGACCAAGCGGATGGAAGCCAATATCGCCGCCATGCAACCGGACGAACTGCTGAAGACTTGGACCAGTTTCGGCCTTCAGGCGCAGGATCAGTTCCGGAGATTGATGGAAGCGGCGGTGAAGTGAGCGACAGGTTTCTCCGCAGTTGGAGAAGCCCCTGCGACCATGACTCAGGACACCATCTTCGCCCTCGCCACTCCGCCCGGCCGGGGCGCCATCGCCGTCTTGCGTCTTTCGGGGCCGGCCGTCGGGCCGACGCTGAAAGCCCTGGGCGCGGGGGGATTGAAGCCGCGGCTGGCCTCGGTCCGGGAGCTGAATCATGATGGCGTCGCCATTGATCAGGCCCTGGTCCTACGGTTCGTCGGACCCCATTCCTATACGGGCGAGGACGCAGCCGAACTTCATCTGCACGGCGGCCGTGCGGTGGTCGAAGCGGCCAGTCGCGCCCTGATCGCCTTGGGACTGCGACCCGCCGAGCCGGGTGAGTTCACCCGCCGCGCCTTTCAGAACGGCCGGATGGATCTGGCCCAGGCGGAGGCGGTGGCCGATCTGATTGATGCGGAGACGGTGGCCCAGGCGAGACAGGCTCTGGGTCAGCTGGACGGGAAGCTCAGCCAAACCTACGCCGGTTTCCGTCGCGACCTGCTGAAGGCCCTGGCCCTGGTCGAGGCCGAGATCGACTTTCCCGATGAGGAGGTGCCGGACAATCTGGCGCGGACGGCGGGGCCAGTGCTTGAGCAGCTGGCGCGCGATCTGCATCGCGCCGTCGAGGATGGGGCGCGGGGAGAGCGCGTTCGGGACGGCTATCGCATCGTGCTGATCGGTGAGACCAACGCCGGTAAGTCGTCGCTGTTCAACGCCCTGATCCAGCGCGAGGCGGCGATCGTCACGCCGATCGCCGGGACGACGCGCGATGTTCTGGACGCCGAACTGGTGATCGGCGGCTATGCCGTCACCCTGTCCGATACGGCCGGATTGAGAGACAGCGACGACCCGGTAGAGGCGGAAGGGGTTCGGCGCGCGCGGGCGCGCGCAGAGGGGGCGGATCTGAGGCTATGGGTTCGAGCGCCCGGCGATGTGGAAGGCGTGGCGGCGGACTATGTTCGGTCGGGTGATCTGATCGTGGCCAATAAGAGCGACCTCGCATCGGCCGATATCCGCTCCCAAGGCTGGGATCAGATCGCCGTAAGTAGTCATACCGGCGCAGGCCTGGGTGAGCTTCATGACTGGATCGCCGCGCGATTGGAGCGAGATCTTTCGGGGGCGGACTTCCCGGCGATCACGCGCGAACGGCATCGGCTACGGCTGAGCGAGGCGCTTTCGGATGTAAAGGTGGGCCTGAGGGCGCTGGAGGTCTCGCCTGAAATGGCGGGCGACGATCTGCGCCGGGCCGCGCGAGCCCTTTCACGCGTGACCGGCGAGATCGGGGTCGAAGAGGTGTTGGGCGAGGTGTTCTCGACCTTCTGCATCGGCAAGTAATACCGATGTTTCACGTGAAACGCCTTAAGTAGGACTACGTTCAGCGAACCCTGTCGTGGCCGTTGCGCGCGCTCGCCTCTGGCGAAATCCGGCTTTTTGGCCTATGTGGCGCCCATGATCCCCACAAGCGACAATTCGTTCGACGTCGTCGTCATCGGCGGCGGCCACGCCGGCTGTGAAGCCGCCGCCGCCTCTGCACGCGCGGGGGCCCGAACCCTGCTTCTGACCCATAAGTTGGAGACCATCGGCGAAATGTCCTGCAACCCCGCTATCGGCGGCCTGGGCAAGGGGCATCTTGTGCGTGAGATCGACGCCATGGACGGGATCATGGGCCGTCTGGCGGACGCCTCGGGCATCCAATTCCGGCTGCTGAACCGGTCCAAGGGCGCCGCCGTCCGGGGGCCGCGCAGCCAGATCGACCGACGCCTGTATCGGGAAGCCATGCAGGCGGAGCTGGCCCAGACGGCGAACCTGACGCTGATGGCCGGCACTGCGGAGCGGCTGATCCTGGACGGCGACCGCGTTACGGGCGTCATTACCGGCGTGGGGGAGGGGATTCGGGCCGCTGCTGTCGTCCTGACGACCGGCACCTTCCTGAACGGCGTCATTCATCGGGGCGAGGAGCGTATTCCGGCAGGCCGGCACGGCGAGGCGCCGTCGACGGGTCTGGCCGTTGATCTGCACGCCGCCGGCCTGACCATGGGCCGGTTGAAGACCGGCACGCCCGCGCGACTGGATGGGCGGACCATCGCCTGGGACCGGCTGGAGATGCAGGAGGCCGACGAAACCCCCAGCGCCTTCTCCTTTCTGACGGATCGGATCACCGTTCCTCAGATCGCCTGCGGTGTCACCCACACGACCGAACAGACCCATCGCCTCATCGCCGAGAACCTGGGTGAGAGCGCAGTCTATGGAGGGCGTCTGTCCGGGCGCGGCCCCCGCTACTGCCCCTCGATTGAGGACAAGGTCGTGCGGTTCGCCGACAAGACCAGCCATCAGATCTTCCTTGAACCGGAAGGTCTGGATGATCCGACCGTCTATCCCAACGGGATTTCGACCTCCGTATCCGAAGCCACCCAGCAGGCCTTCCTGCGGACCATCCCCGGTTTGGAGACTGTTGAGGTCTTCCGTTACGGCTATGCGATCGAATACGACTATGTCGATCCGCGCGAACTGACGGCCGCCCTTGAGGTCAAGAAGAGACCGGGTCTCTATCTGGCCGGCCAGATCAATGGGACGACCGGATATGAGGAGGCGGCGGCCCAGGGCTTGATGGCCGGGCTGAACGCCGCTCGGGCGGCGGCGGGTCAAGACCCAGTGATCCTGGGTCGGGACCAAGCCTATATCGGCGTCATGGTGGATGATCTGGTGACGCGCGGCGTAACCGAACCCTATCGCATGTTCACCAGCCGGGCTGAATACCGTCTGACGCTGCGAGCCGACAATGCGGATCAGCGGCTGACGCCGCTGGCGATGCAGCTGGGGATCGTCGGCTCCGACAGGGCGGCGCGCTTCTCGGACAAGGCCGGCGCCTTGGCCCTGGCGAGCCGTGTTTCACGTGAAACGCTTTTCACGCCGAAAGAGGCCAATGCCCTGGGCATTCCCGTGAACGCCGACGGCCGTCGCCGCTCCATGCGTGAACTGCTCGCCTTTCCGGGCGTCACTCTGCAACAGTTCATGCCGACCATTCCGGCCATCGCGGACTGGACGCCTGAAGTCCGCGAGCAGATCGAAATCGACGCCGGCTACGCCAACTATCTCGATCGCCAGGCGATCGACGCCCAGGCCCTGCGCTCCGAGGAGGATCTGATCCTGCCAGCCGATCTCGACTATGGCGGCGTCGGCAGCCTGTCCAATGAGGTGCGCGAGAAGCTCAGCCGCATCAGGCCCCGCACTCTCGGCCAGGCGGGGCGTATCGAGGGCATGACGCCGGGCGCCCTGACGGCCCTGCTGGCCCATGTCAAAAAGTCGCCCAAGGTCGTGGCGGTCGCCTGATGCTGGAAGGGGAGATGGCCGCCTTCCAGCGCAAGGCCGGTGCTTCAGAGGAGCAGATGGCCGATCTGGAGGCCTTTCGCCTGCGGTTGGGCGAGGCGAACGCGGTGATGAATCTCGTTGGGCCGGACAGCCTTCCGGATTTTTGGAACCGCCATGCCTGGGACAGCGCGCAACTGCTGCAAATGGCCCCTACGGCGCGCAGTTGGGCGGACCTCGGCGCCGGCGCGGGTTTTCCCGGCGTGGTCCTGGCGATCTTGCTGAAAGGACGATCGGACGCCCGGGTCTGGTTGATCGACAGCCTGGGCAAACGCTGCCGGTTTCTGCAGGAGGCGGTCGATGCTCTGGCCTTGCCCGCCACGGTGATCAACGGTCGCGCCGAAGATCAGACCATAAAATGCGACGTGGTGACCGCTCGCGCCGTGGCCCCAATGGAGCGGCTGCTGGGTTATGCACAGCCCTACTTTGAAAGGGGTGCACAAGGTCTGTTCCTCAAGGGGGAAAGGGTCGAATCCGAGTTGATCGAGGCCCGTAAATCCTGGCATTTCGAGGCTGAACTGGCCCCGTCGCAAAGCGACCCGCGCGGCCGCATCGTGACCGTCCGGAGTGTTCGTCGTGCCCGTTCCAAGCACTAACAAACTGCCTGCCCGTGTTCTCGCCGTCTCCAACCAGAAGGGCGGCGTGGGCAAGACCACGACGGCGATCAATCTGGGAACCGCCCTGGCCGCTATCGGAAAGCGGGTGCTGATCGTCGACATGGACCCCCAGGGCAATGCCTCGACCGGTTTGGGCGTTCCACGTGAAACACGACGGGTCACCATCTATGATGTGGTGGTGGATCAGCGCTCTATCGAAGACGCCGCCGTCCAGACCACTGTTCCGGGGCTCTGGATCGTCCCTGCCGATGCGGACATGTCTGGGGTCGAGATCGAGTTGAGCCAGGCGGATCGGCGATCCTATCGCTTGAGGGACGCTCTTCGGCAGCATGACGACGGCCCTACCGCGTATGACTATGTGCTGATCGACTGTCCGCCGTCGCTGAACCTGCTGACCCTGAACGCCATGGCGGCAGCGGATGCGGTTCTTGTGCCGCTCCAATGCGAGTTCTTTGCGCTTGAAGGGCTCAGCCAGTTGATGCGGACCATCGACATGGTCAAACAGAGCCTGAACCCGTCTCTCGAAATCCAGGGGCTGGTGCTGACGATGTTCGATCGGCGGAGCGCCCTGTCGGGCCAGGTCGCCAATGACGTGCGCGCCCATTTTGGCGACAAGGTCTACGACAGCGTCATCCCGAGAAATGTTCGGGTCGCCGAGGCGCCGTCGTTCGGAAAGCCCGCCCTGATCTATGATCTCAAATGCGCCGGCAGTCAGGCCTATCTGCGCCTGGCCAAGGAAGTGGTGAAGCGCGAACGCCAGCGCCAGAAGCTGGCCGCCTGAACGGCCGCTACACGCCTGATTAGAAGAAGAAACGGAACAGTATTTTGGCTGAACGACAAAGAGGTCTGGGCCGCGGCCTGTCGGCCCTGATGGGCGAGAACATCGAGGCGCCGACGGCGCCCAACGCCGCCATGCCTTCGGGCGTGCAGCGCGTGCCGATCGAGAGTTTGAAGCCCAATCCCGATCAGCCGCGGAAAATCTTCACCCAGGAACAGCTGGATGAATTGACGGCCTCCATCCGTGACAAGGGGGTGCTTCAGCCGATTCTGGTCCGCACCCATCCCAAGGAGGAGGGGGTCTGGCAGATTATCGCCGGTGAGCGCCGCTGGCGCGCTTCCCAGGCGGCCCGGCTGACGGAGGTGCCGATCGTCGTCCATGAAATGGATGACGTCGAGGTTTACGAAGTCGCCATCATCGAGAACGTCCAGCGCGCCGATCTGAATCCGCTGGAAGAAGCCGACGCCTATCGGATGCTGATGGAGCGGTTCGGCCGCACCCAGGATCAGGTCGCCGGCATCGTCGGCAAGAGCCGCAGCCATGTGGCCAACACCCTGCGTCTGCTGCAACTGCCTGAAGAAGTGCTGTGGTACGTACGGAACGGCAAGTTGACGGCCGGCCATGCCCGCGCCCTGGTGACGGCGCCCAACGCCGGCGCCCTGGCCGAGCAGGCCTATAATGAGGGGCTGAACGTTCGCCAGGTCGAGGCCCTGGCTCGCCGCGCCGCCGAGGGCCCCAAACCGGTTAAGGCCAAGCCTGCGCCCAGCGAGGAAGGAACGGCCGACGTCGCCGCCCTGCAACAGGATTTGGCCGACGCCCTGGGCCTGTCCGTTCAGTTGAACGACCGCGCAGGCAAGGGCGAGCTGACCATTCGCTACGGCTCCCTGGAACAGCTCGACGACCTGTGCCGTCGATTGATGCGCGGCTGAGCCCCGCGATGTGCTAGACAGGTGGAATGACCGATAATGTTCCGCCGCCAACCGCCGCCGAAAATCTGAAACAGGCGCTGGCCGCCAAAAAGGCGCGCCGGCAGGGCGGAGCGGGCCAGGGTTTCGCCGGTCCAGCCGGCGCTCCGTCCGCCGGCGACGAGCGCAGCGTGGCCGCCCGCAACATGGCCCTGGCCAAGCCCGCCTTCCGCAAGGCGTCAAAGCGAGGCTGAGCCGCAGCAGCCCCGCTCAAAGCCCCAGACGCTTAGCCCGTCCGGCGATCTCCAGCAGCAGGCGTTCGGCGATCAGCTGGTCGGGCATGCCGGTCGTCTTGGTGGCGACGTCGGCGGTGTTGACGCTGTCGAGCACCTCGTCCAGCGCCTCCAGACGCCAGGCGCGGGCCTGACGCAGCATTTCCGCCTCCTGTTTCCAGAAGACGCCCGCCGCCTTGGCGGCCTCCTTGGCGCCGGCGCCGTTGGCCTGAAGAATATTGATCCGCCGCAGCCGCCCCAGATGCAGGGCGGCGGACCGGACCGCCAGGACCGAGGATTCGCCCTCTGCGAAGGCGCGACGCAGACCCGCTTGAGCCGGACCGGGCCGCCCGCCGAAGGCCTGAAGCGCGGCGTCGGACAGGGAGGCGTCCGGCTCGACCCCCAGATGCTGGTCCAGAAGCTCGCTGTCGATCGTCCGCCCGGAACCGGGACCGATGAACAGGGCCAGGCGTTCGATCTCCTGGCGCATCAGACCCCGCTCACGCGGCAGGCGAGCCACGAAACGATCGAGGGCGTCGGCGGTCAGACCCACCTTGTCGGCCGCCAGGGCCTCGCGAGTCATGCGGGCGACGTCGCCGGTCTCGTCTTCATAGCAGACGATGCCGACGGCGCCGGCCTCCTTCTCGGCGGTCTTGCGCAGGGCGGAGTCACGGCCCAGCTGGTCGGCCTCGACCACCAGCATGGCGTCGGGATTATAGCCGCCCTCGGCATGGATCTTGACGGCGGCGGCCACCGCCTTGTCCACTCCGGGTTTCAGCGCCGACAGCCGGATCCGCACCAGACGGCGCCCGCCCATCAGGGACATGGCCGTCAAGGCCTCTTCAAGCTTGCTTTCTTCGCTGTCGATGTCGCTGTCGGTCAGGACGGTGACGTTGAAAGGGTCGTTCAGGTCCGGGGTGATCGCCCTGCACAGGATCTCGGCCCGTTCGGCGACGCCCGACCGATCCTTGCCGTGGATCACCGCTGCTCGGATCGCCGGATCGGGCGCCTTCAGAAAGCGGTCGATCTCGGGGCGTTTGGCCAGAATCACCGGTTCGACAGGGCCTGCATCAGGTCCAGCCGGATCAGACGCGCCAGTTCGGCGGCCGCGCGTTCTTCACCGTCCTGCTGGGCGGCGATGGCGGCATAGGGCTGGTCGTCGGCGGCGTAGGTGGTGGTGACGGTCTCCACCCCGGTCGTGGGCGCGCCTCCCGCGATGGGCGTCAAGGTCCAGGTCGCCTTGACCGTCAGCTCATAGCGGGTGGCGGTGTCGTCGATCCGGCGCCCCAGGGGCCGCCGGTTTTGTTCGACACGGGTCGTCAGCCGGTAAAGCGGCGCCGCAGACCGGTCCCAGGCCAGGGCGTCCTCCAGCTGTTCACGCAGGCGATAGCCCAGTCGGTCGTCCTGGGCCGTCACCGCGATCCGGCGCAGGGGCGAGCCCATGCCCGGCTCGGCGTACATGGGCGTAAAGCCGCAGGCGGAGAGCGCCAGGACGCTTAGTAGGGCAAGACTGGTTGGGACGCGCATCAGCCGGCCACCAGATTGACGATCCGGTCCTTGACCACGACGATCTTCTTCACGCTCAGACCCTCCAGACGCGCCTTAACCGTCTCGTCGGCCAGAACCAGGGCCTCGACCTCGGCCGGCTCCATGCCGCGCGCGACGCGGATTTCCGCCCGACGCTTGCCGTTGATCTGGATGGGCAGAACCACCTCGTCGTCGGCCGCGAGCGCAGCGTCCCACACCGGCCAGGGCGCGTCCAGAACCATCCCGTCCTCTCCCAACCGGGTCCAGCACTCCTCGGCCAGGTGGGGGGTGAAGGGGGCGATCAGGCGCGCCAGGGCCGACAGGGCCTGACGCTTGGCCTCGCCGCCCGCCTGGGCGCTGTCACGCACCGTGGCGACGAAGGCGTAGAGCTTGGCGATGGCCGAGTTGAAGCGGAAGCCTTCGACTCCCTCGGACACGGCCTTGATGGCCTTGTGGGTCTCTCGCAGCAGTTCGGCGTTGGCCTTGTCCTCGCCGACGAAGCCGGGGTCATAGGCGTCGAACAGGCTCCAGGTCCGCTGCACGAACCGGCTGGCGCCCTCGACCCCGCCCGGCGTCCATTGCACGTCCCGCTCGGGCGGGCTGTCGGACAGGACGAACAGACGGCCGGCGTCGACCCCGTGGCTTTCCAGGATTTCCTGAGGCGCGACGACGTTCTTCTTGGACTTGGACATCTTCTCGATGTCGCCGATCGACAGGCGGGCGCCGTTCGACAGGCGGGTGGCCACCCGCTGGCCGTCGACCGTCTCGACGCGGACGTCGGTGGGTTCGACCCAGCGCGGCTTTCCGACCTCGTCCTGGCCTTCGAAATAGGTCTCGTGGACCACCATCCCCTGGGTGAACAGGCCCGAAAACGGCTCCTTCACCGCCAGCATGCCGGCGTCCGACAGGGCGCGGGTGATGAACCGGGCGTACAGCAGGTGCAGGACCGCGTGCTCGACCCCGCCGATATACTGATCCACCGCCAGCCAGCGGTTCGCCGCCTCGGTGTTGATCGGCTCGGCCGCCTTCGGGTCGGTGAAGCGGGCGAAATACCAGCTGGAGTCGACGAAGGTGTCGAGCGTGTCGGTCTCGCGCGTCGCATCCTGGCCGCACGACGGGCATTTGACGTGTTTCCAGGTCGGATGGCGGTCCAGCGGATTGCCGGGCACGTCGAAGGTCACATCCTCGGGCAGTTCGACCGGCAGCTGATCCGCCGGAACCTCCACCGGGCCGCAGGACGGGCAGTGGATGATCGGGATGGGGCAGCCCCAGTAGCGCTGGCGTGACACGCCCCAGTCGCGCAGCCGATAGATGGTCGCGCCCTGGCCGGTCCCGGCCGCCTCGACGCGGCGGATCGCCTCGGCCTTGGCGGTTTCGATGTCCAGTCCGTCCAGGAAGTCGGAATGGAAGATGGAGCCGGGGCCCGTATAGGCCTCGTCGCCCACGGCGAAGTCGTCGCCGGCGCCCTCGGGGCGGACCACCGGGATCACCGGCAGGTCGTATTTGCGGGCGAAGTCCAGGTCGCGCTGGTCATGGGCCGGGCAGGCGAAGATGGCGCCCGTGCCGTATTCCGACAGGATGAAGTTGGCGATCCAGACGGGGATTTCGGCGCCGGTGAAGGGATGCAGAACCTTCAGACTCGTGTCCCAGCCGATCTTTTCGGCCTGTTCGATCTCGGCCTGGGAGGCGCCGCCCTTGCGGCATTCGGCGACGAAGTCGGCGACGCGCGGATCGGCCTCGGCCAGTTGCTTCGAGATCGGGTGATCCGGAGCCAGGCCCAGGAAGCTGGCGCCGAACAGGGTGTCGGGCCGGGTGGTGTAGATTTCGACGCCGGTCTCGTAGCCGGCGGGGGCCTGGCCGGAGAAGGCCCAGGTCATCTGCAGTCCCTTGGACCGCCCGATCCAGTTCTCCTGCATCAGCCGAACCTTCTCGGGCCAGCGATCCAGGGTCTTCAGCCCGTCGATAAGGTCGTCGGCATAGTCGGTGATGCGCAGGAACCACTGGTTCAGTTTGCGCTTCTCGACCACGGCGCCGGAACGCCAGCCGCGCCCGTCGATCACCTGCTCATTGGCCAGGACGGTGTTGTCGACCGGGTCCCAGTTGACCACCCCGTCCTTGCGATAGACCAGACCGCGCCGATAAAGCTCCAGGAACCAGGCCTGCTGCTTGCCGTAGTATTCCGGGTCGCAGGTGGCGAATTCGCGCGACCAGTCCAGCGACAGGCCCAGCAGTTTCAGCTGCTCGCGCATGTTGGCGATGTTGGAATAGGTCCAGCCCTTCGGGTGGATGCCGCGTTCCATGGCCGCATTCTCGGCCGGCATGCCGAAGGCGTCCCAGCCCATCGGGTGCAGGACGTCATAGCCTTGCGCGCGCTTGGACCGCGCCACCACGTCGCCCATCACATAGTTGCGGGCGTGGCCCATGTGGATGTTGCCCGAAGGATAGGGGAACATCTCCAGCACATAGTACTTCGGCCGGCCGGTATCCTTGGTCACAAAGGCGGCGGCTTCGGCCCAGCGGGCCTGCTGGCGGGGTTCGGCGGTCTTGGGTTCGTAACGGGCCACGGTCGTCCTGAAGTCAAAAGGGCGCTGCCGCCCTCCCGGCTCACTAGCCCGAAGGACGACAGCGCCCAAGCAGATTTGCGCTCAAACCGCCCTCTGAGCGGCGCCAGGCGCAAAAGGGTGCTCAAGTAGCCCGAAGGGCGGTAGCACCAAAAAAGCGCTCAAACAGCCCGAAGGGCGGTAGAACCTACAGGGAAAGCTAAAGCAGGCGTTAGCCTGCTTTAGCCCGCATTAGACAGGTTCAGCTGGCGCGCCTTGGTCAGGATGGCGTTTTCCAGGTCCGCCTCGGTCTGGGCGGCGACCGGAGCGGCGGTCCACTGACCGTCGGCGCCCTTGATCTCCTTGGTCACGGTCACGTTCAGCGCATCGGCGCGCAGGCGAGTGTCCAGGATGAAGACGGTGGCCTTGAAACGCTCGTTCGGCGTCTGGGGGTTGATGTACCAGTCATAGTTGATGACCCCGCCCCACGGATCGGCGGTCAGCAGGGGCATGAAGCTGAGGGTGTCCAGCGAGGCGCGCCAAAGATAGCCGTTGACGCCGATGCCCTGCTGGACGTCCGTCTTGGCCTTCTTCTTGCCGTTTCCGACAAAGGGGAGGCTGGAACAGGCGCTCAGGGCCAAGCCTGAGACCAAGGCGACAGCGACGCCGCGAACCAGGGCCTTGTTGAGGCTCATCAAGGAAGTCTCCGTAAACTCAGGGACGTGAAGGCCCTCGCCCCCACGCGCGCGCGGCGTCGCTCTGACGGTCTGCGCCGTTGCGCTGTTCTATAACACGGGCAAAAGGGGCGATGACAAGGCGAACTCGGCCGTGAGACGTCGCGGGAGCGGTCTCGCGGCGGAGGAGAGGACGGTTTTGGCCAGAATCTCGTGACGCTTGAGCCACATCGCGGTGCAACAATGCGGAGGAACCCCGCCCCGGCGCCAACGTTGCGTTGACCGGAAGCGCCCCCGGTGTCTAATCGCGGCGTTCACGGCCCAAAGCGCCGGGGCAGGGTTGAAGGCGTCGCCGTCGGCGGCGTTCGAAGGGTTTGGAATGCGTTTCGGCGGTTTCTCGGCTGGACTGGTTGCGGCGACGGCTGTGCTTGCCGCCACGCCTGTGCTTGCGCAGAGCGCAGCGTCACGCAGTTCGAGCCTGTCCCTGTCGGAAGCCCAGTCGGCTCAGCGCCACGCCCCCGCGCAGCAGCGTCGCGGCCTGCGTCTGAACGACAGCGGACGCTGGGCCCTGGATTTCAATCTGAACCAGCCTGTGGGCCGCGAGACGGACTGGGGAGACGTCGAAGCCGGCGCCTATTACCGGCTCAACGACCGTCTGCGCGTCGGCGCCGCTGCGGCTGTGGCCTCGCCGGAGGCTGATCCTGCCCGAGCGCCGGAAACCAGCGCCCGCACCCAGCCCCGCGTCCGTCTGGAAACAATCTTTAAGTTCTGACGCCGCCGAAGGCGGACTGGATCGTCTCCACCGCCGCCAGGCCGCAGGCGCCCGATCCCGTCAGCAGCGCAACCCGGTCCGGACGCAATCCACCCAGGGCGTAAACCGGAACCCCGGCGCGTTCGACCAAGGTTTTGAACGCCGCCGCCCCCAGGGCCGGCTTGGTCGCCGACGCGCCCCCAGCCGGAAAGATCGGCGACAGGATCAGGGCCTCCACCCCTGAAGCCGGCGGTTCGGCCCCGTGCCAGGCCGCCGTCAGCCGCCAATCCGGGCGCCGTCTTCGCTCATCGGCGGCGCGATCAGCTTCTCTCTCCGGCAGATGCAGGCCGTCGGCCGATACGGCGTCGGCGAGATCGGCGTCCTTTCCGACCAGAAGTTCAACCCCGGCCTCACGCGTCACGGCGCGCAGACGAAGGCCGATCTCGAGCGCCTGATCGGCGCCGAAGGCGCGATAGACGACGGCCGATCCCGGCGGCAGGCGGGCCGCCGTTTCCCAGGGGCGGGGGGTGCGCGCCGGGTCGGTGAAGAACAGCAGCGGGGGCAGACGCGCCGCCGCCGGGCTGACAGCGGCGGCGGCGCGGTTTAGAGCGGTGGCCGCATCCCAGATCATGCGCGCATCGTCGCTGTAACCGGCCGGCAGGATCATGACCTCTTCTTCTCCCGCTTCGGCGTCTCCGTCCACCGATCCCGCCGCAATCTCCGACAGGCTGGCCGTCGTCCGCGCCCGTATCGCAGAGGCCTGCCGGGACGTCGGGCGCGATCCCGAAACCGTCGTTCTGACCGCCGTCTCCAAGACCCAGCCGCCGGAGGCCATCGCGGCCATGAGGGCGGCGGGCCAGAGGGTGTTCGGCGAAAACCGAGTGCGGGAGGCCCAGGGACGTTGGGCCGAGGGCCTGTACGGCCGCCCCGGCGGAGCGGAGCTGGAGCTGCGTCTGATCGGGCCGCTCCAGACCAACAAGACCGAAGACGCCGTGGCCCTGTTCGACGTCATCGAGACCCTGGACCGGGAGAAGCTGGCGCGCACCCTGGCCGAGGCCGCGGCGAAACGGGGCCGATCGCCGCGTCTGCTGATCCAGGTCAATACGGGGGCGGAGCCGCAGAAGGCCGGCGTCCTGCCCGACGCCGCCGAGGCTCTGATCGCGACGGCGCAGAAGACCTATGGGCTTACGGTCGAGGGGTTGATGTGTATTCCGCCCGCCGATGAGCCGCCTGAACCCCATTTCCGGCTTCTGGCGCGGCTGGCCGAGGACAATGGCCTGTCGGTCCTGTCCATGGGGATGAGCGGCGATTACGAGACGGCGATCCGCTGCGGCGCCACCCATGTCCGGGTGGGAACGGCGTTGTTCGGGGAACGAAAACCATCCGAAACAGTCTCTAGGCCGTAACTCGACGTGAATTCGCACCCCCAAGCCTTGGCGCGGGGGCCAAGCCTCGCCATTGTCTGTCCATGCCCACGCCCAAGACCATCCTGATCATCGATGACGACGACGACCTGCGCGAGGCCTTGGCCGAGCAGTTGAATCTGCACGAAGAGTTCAAGACCCAGCAGGCCTCGACCGCAGCGGACGGCGTCCGTATGGGGCGCGAGATCCGTGCAGACCTGATCCTGCTGGACGTCGACCTGCCCGATATGGACGGCCGCGAGGCCTGCCGCCTGCTGCGCAAGGACGGGGTCTCCACCCCGGTCATCATGCTGACCGCCCAGTCGGCCGACGCCGACGCCATCCTGGGCCTGGACGCGGGCGCCAACGACTATGTCACCAAGCCCTTCCGGTTCGCGGTCCTGCTGGCCCGCATCCGCGCCCATCTGCGCAGCCACGAACAGTCGGAAGACGCCGTCTTCTCCATCGGCCCCTATGAGTTCCGGCCCGCCGCCAAGGTCCTGATGGACGCCAAGGGCAAGAAGGTGCGGCTGACGGAAAAAGAGACGAACATCCTGAAGTATCTCTACCGCGCCGGCGCCAAGCCCGTGTCGCGCGAGGAGCTGCTGACCGAGGTCTGGGGCTATAACGCCGGCGTCACCACCCACACCCTGGAAACCCACATCTATCGCCTGCGCCAGAAGATCGAGCCTGAGCCGGGCCAGGCCAGGCTTCTACTGACCGACGCGGGCGGTTATCGGCTCCAGCCCTGAGGGGTTCCGAACAAGGCGCCGCTAGGCCGGACCCGCCGGTTCTCTGTCAGGAAGCGTTTTCCGCCCGTCCTCCTTTCCGACCGTGAACGCCGGAAGGAAGATCTGGACCAGCGGGCCGATGGCGAGGGCGTAGAGGATCGTCCCGACCCCGACCGAGCCGCCCAGGGCCCAGCCGGCGACGACGACGGTCAGTTCGATGGCGGTCCGCACGGCCTTGATCGGCCAGCCGGTGCGGGCGACCAGACCTGTCATCAGGCCGTCGCGCGGTCCTGGGCCCAGGCCCGCCCCGATATAGGCGCCGCTCGCCACGCCATTCAGCACGATCCCCGTCGCCAGGAACAGGCTCCGAACCGGTAGGACCGGGTCCGCTGGAATGTATCTCAGCGCCAGGCCGGCGACCGAGCCGATGACCAGAACATTGGCGATCGTGCCTATTCCTGGCTTCTGGCGCAGCGGAATCCACAGCAGCAGCACGGCCATACCGATCAGATTGACCACCATGCCGAAGCCGAGACCGGCCGGTTCGGCGAATCGTTCGAAAACGCCCTGGCTCAGGACGTCCCAAGGGTCGAGACCCAGATCCGCCCTGATGATCAGGGCGATGGACAGGCCGTAAAGGCTCAGGCCCAGGAAGAGTTGGATCAAACGGCGGGTCATGAGAGGCGTTTCGCTTGAACTGGCTTTGGAAAAAAGGTCCAGTTCTGTCATTCTGGCCCCATGTCCTCGCGCTCTATCGGTACAGCCTCACTGATCCGCCACCTGGGCGCTTGGCGCGCGCCGGGCGCCGGCCCGGCCTACCGTCAATTGGCCGGAGCCGTCAGACTTTTGATCCTGGACGGACGACTGCCTCTGGCGGCGCGACTGCCGGGCGAGCGCGAAGCGGCGCAGGCGCTGGGTTTGAGCCGTACGACCGTGTCGGCCGCCTATGGGCGACTGCGGGATGACGGGTTTCTGACGGGGGGACGCGGCGCCTCGGCGCGGACCAGCCTGCCGGGTGAGGCGCCGACGGGCGGCTCGCGCGGCCTTACTGAAGCCAGAACCTCTTCCCGCGCGGACGAGGTACTCGACCTGACCGCCGCCGTCCTGCCGGCCGATCCCAGCGTTCACGCCGCCTATGTCCGGGCTCTGGAGCGGCTGCCGACCCGTTTGCCGGGCCACGGCTATGAGGCCTCGGGGGTTGAGGCCCTGCGCGAGGCGGTGGCGGCCGCCTATCGGCGGCGCGGCTTGCCGACCTCGCCCGCCCAGATCCTGATCACCCACGGGGCTCACAATGGACTGGTTCATCTGCTGCGGCTGATGGTCAGGCCGGGTCAGCCGGTCGTCTTCGACCATCCCACCTATCCGCAGGCGCTGGACGCCATTCTCGCGGCCGGCGCGCGTCCCACGCCGGTCGCCCTGCCGGACGACGCCGGGGCGGGAGCGGGGACTGAGGGGTGGGACGTGGAGGGTCTGATCGCCGCCTGTCGGACCAGTGGCGCGCCCCTGGCCTATCTGGTCCTAGACCATCACAATCCGACCGGGCGGATGATGCGGGCGGCGGATCGGCTGCGGCTTCTGGCGGGGCTGAAAGGGTGCGAGACCCTGCTGGTGCTGGATGAGACCTTGGTGGAGCTGACCCTCAGCGGCCCGCCTGCCCTGACGGCCTCGGCGGTCGATGCGCCGCGTGTCGTGCGCCTGGGCTCCCTGTCCAAGAGCGTCTGGGGCGGGTTGCGCATCGGGTGGATTCGCGCGGACCGGGCGGTGATCCAGCGCCTGGCCCAAAGCCGCGCCAGTTTCGACCTGGGCGCGCCGATCCTGGAGCAGCTGGCGGCGGTCGAACTGCTGGGCGACGGCGGCGCCGGCCTGGCGGCGCGACGGCCTCTGCTGCGAGCGCGACGCGACCATCTGCGGATGCGGCTGGCGGAACGGCTGCCGCTGTGGGCCTGTCCCCGGCCGGCGGGCGGCCTTTCCGTCTGGGCGCAACTGCCGGCTCCGATCAGCTCGGCCCTGGCGGTCCAGGCGGCCGAGCGCGGCTTGAGATTGGCGTCCGGTCCGCGCTTCGGCGTGGACGGCGCCTTCGAACATCGGCTGCGGCTGCCCTACACTCTGCCGGAGCCTGTTTTGGACGTGGCGGTCGAGCGATTGGCTCAGGCGGCCGAGGCGCTGGAGCGCAAGGCCAAGCCGATGTCCGCAGCCCCATCCCGTCGCGTCGCTGTCTACTGAAGGCCGGGTTCGGCTTTCCCGAAACGATAGAGGGCGGCGGATTTGCTCCGCCGCCCTCCTGAGCGTCAATCGACTGGGCCCGAAGGATCAGAAGGTGGCGTTGACGCTGACCTGGAAGACCCGGCCGGTTTCCAGATAGCCGCCCTTGCGGTCGGGCGAGACATAGCGTTCGCCCGCCCCGACGGTCGACCAACGGGTCGGTTCGTCGGTCAGGTTGCGGACCGCAGCCCCCACTTCCAGTCCGGGCGCCAGGGTCAAGGCCACGCCCAGGTTCAGCTCCTTGGACGGCTGGATGTAGATGTCGGGCTGGCTGTCCTGAACCGTGTCCAGGCGACGACCAGTGTAGTTGTACCAGAGGCTGGCCCGCACCGGCCCATGCTCATAGCCGGCCTCCAGATTGTACATCAGCTCGGGCGCCTGGGGCAGGTCGCTCTTGCGGATGTCGGTCGAGGAGAGGCGGTATTCGGCCTCCGTCTGCTGATAGGTCAGGTTCCCGCCCAGCGACAGGCCGTCCATCCAGCCGTCGACCGGCAGGACATAACGACCGCCCATTTCGATCCCGGTGGCGGAGCCGCCCAGGCCGTTGAACGGCTTGATCAGGATGACGCCGTCGCTGGTCTTGCTCGTGCCCGTCCGCAGGGCGGTCGGCACGACGATATTGTCCAGATCCTTGTGGTAGACGGCCAGTTGCAGGTTGGAGCCGACGGCGTACCATTCCAGACCCAGGTCATAGCTCCAGCCCTCAACCGGTTTCAGATCGGGGTTGGGCTGGCTGATGCTGATGACGGCGTTGGTGACGGGGTCGCGGCTGACGGTGGTCGGACCCGCCAGCTGGCTGCCCGCAGGCCGGCTGTAGCTGGAACGCGCGGCCGCCCGCACCACCAGGGCGTCGCTGGGACGCCAGGCGGCGATGACGCTGGGATCGACATGGTCGTAATCCCGATCTGCGGTCGCGAAACGGGCGCCGTCGGCGTCCTTCACGAAGAAGCGGGCTTCGAAGTGGTTGTCCTCGTAGCGGACCCCCGGCGTGATCTCCAGGACGCCGCCGGCCAGTTTCAGTGTGGCGGCGGCGAAGGCGGCCGTCCGGTCTTCCCGGCTGTCCGACAGGCCCTGGTTCAGCTTCTCTTGCGAAACCACCACGGTCGAGCCGTACAGATCGCGTTCGTTTTCGACGAAGCGGCGATCGACCAGCTTCACCGGGCGCACCGTGCCGTGGTCCATGAAGTCGGTGATCAGGCGGCCGGGCGTCGCGCCGATCGACGGGCCGTCCACGGTTCCAGCCTGCAAGGACGTGCGGAAACGGTAGCGGGTGTCGTCCGGGGCCAGGCTGCGGCCGTCCTGATCGGCCGTCTCGTACAAGCCGCCGACCGAGGCGCTGGCGAGCACGCCGGAACCGGCCCAGGTCAGGTCGCCCTTCACCGTCTTCTTCACCTCCGACAGATAGCCGTAGCCCTGCTGGACATAGATCTGGCTGGGACGGTCCTGGCTGGCGACATAGGCGGTCGCGCCGGCCGACAGCACCGGCATGGGCCAGCGAGGGTCCGACAGGTCCAGCTTCAGCCCTTCGGTCGAGGCGCCGGTATTGCCCGTCGCGCCGTTATAGGCGACGCCTCGCCAGGCGGCCTCGATCGTATTGGGCGAGTCCAGACGGCCGTCGGCATAGGCGGCTTCCAGCGAGGCGGTGAAGTCGCCGAAGCGCAGCTTGCCCCCCGTCTGGACCGACAGCAGCTCCTGTTCGACGTCCTCGACGCGGAAATAGTTGGCCGGATTGATGCCGTAGGGCGTGTAGTCGCCGGCGGCGTTGTAGTTGGCGCCGCCCGGATTGGGATTGGTCTGGCCCGAGGTCCGCTCGCTGCGAAGCCCCGTCTGGTTCATCGTATTGGTGTTGGTGTAGGTCGCATAGTTGACCCGGGCGAACAGGTCCAAGGGCTGGGTGCGATAGTCCAGAGAGGCCGTGGCGCCGTAGCGTTCCACCGTGGAGTTGAAGAAGTTCCACTGAAGACCGTCCGCCGACAGGGCGTTCTCATTCTCGCGGGCCGAGCCGACATTGGCCCTGGAAGTCTTGTAGTCGTTCTGAACAGCGACGCTTTCGGCGGCGCTGTCCTTCTGCTCGTAATAGGCGGAAGCATAGACGCCCAGGCGACCGTCGGCGAAGCGACGCGCCATGTCCACGCCGACCGCGCCGCCCAGGCTGTCCTGACCGCGATCCTGGGCCAGTTCGGCCATCTGGCCGACGGCGCGCAGGCGCAGCATCTGGTCACCGAAGTCGAAGGCGGTCGGCGTGACCAGATTGACGATACCGGCGATGGCGTCGGCGTCGAGCGTCGCATCCGGCGTCTTTTCGATGCCGATGGTCTGGATGGCGAAGGGGCTGAACAGGTTCAGCGAGATCGAGCGGCCGCCGGCCGTCTGGGGCAGGCGCAGGCCGTCCAGCGTATAGGCGTTGAAGCTGGTGTCGAAGCCGCGGATGGCGACGTATTGGGCTTCGCCGGTGGCCGACTGGTTGCGGCCCTGGTCCTGACTGACCGACACGCCGGGCAGGCGCTTGGCCAGGTCGGCGATGGTGGTTTGGGGGTTCAGGCTGACGTCGCCGACGGCGACGGCGTCCACGACGCCGGTCGCCTGGCGTTCCTCGACCAGAACCGTTTGGGCGCGCCGGGCGCCGGTCACGACGATCTCTTGCAAGGTGGCTGGGCCGGTAGCGGTCTCGGACTGGGCCCAGGCCGAACCGCCGGCGCAGAGCGCGGCGAGGCTGCAGGAAACGCCGAGAAGGGCGCGCCGAGTGGACGAACCTGAAATGGTCATTGGAAATCCGATTAATGAGGCCGCGCCCCCATGGGCGGCGCGGGCTCCTTAGTGCGGGTCAATGACAGGCTGCCTAAAGCTATGCGCCTGAAAGGCTAAGCTTGTGCGACGCTTGTGGGACAGTTGTCGGGGTCAGACGGACAAATCGACCGTCACCGGCGCATGGTCGGACGGCCGGTCCCACTCGCGGACGTCATCATGAATCCGGGCCGTGTCCTTGATGACGGCCGGGGTCAGGCCGGGCGAGGTCCAGATATGATCCAGGCGCAGGCCGCGGTTCGACTTGCGGAAGTCGGCGGCTCGATAACTCCACCAGCTGGCCAGCTTCTGCGGTTCGGGGAAACGGTCGCGCAGCACGTCGGCGAAGCCGCCTGTGGCCTGAAGTCGGTTCAGCACCTCCACCTCGATCGGCGTGTGGCTGACGATCTTGGACATGTAGCGGTGGTTCCACACGTCGCCCTCGCCCGGTGCGATGTTGAAATCGCCGGCCATGACCAGGGGGCGAGACCGATCCTGTCGGGCGACGATCTCGGTCAGCTGTTCGTAGAAGTCGAGCTTGTGATCGAACTTGGGGTTCAGCGTCCGGTCGGGCACGTCGCCGCCGGCGGGAATGTAGAAGTTCTGAACGTCGATCCCGGCGACCCGGGCCGAGACGCAGCGAGCATGGCCCAGTTTGCAGACCTGGAAGGTCTCGCTGTCCTCAAGCGGCAGGCGGCTGGCGATCGCCACCCCGTGCCAGCCCTTCTGGCCAGCGACACGCATATGAGGCAGGCCCATCTCTTCGAAGGCGGCGCGCGGGAACTGATCCGTCGTGCATTTGATCTCTTGCAGCATCAGAACGTCGGGAGCCCGTTCGGCGACGAACCGGGCGACCTGATCGATGCGCAGGCGGACGGAGTTGATGTTCCAGGTGGCGAGGCGAAGGGTCATGCTTCGCTTTAACAGGCCGCGCTCCGGAAGAACCACCCAGAAAAAAGGCCCGACCTCTGCGGGCCGGGCCGATCCAGTTTCGTCTCTCTCGCCGCCGGGGAGGGGGATGCATCCGTGGCGGTAGAGCGGCCGCCGCCGCTCTGTGTTCTAGATGTCACGACCGAAGGAAAAGGTCAAATTGTCACATTTCCCGCTTGGCCGTGATTCTCCGGCAACGGATGGATACCGGTGATTCGCGAATTCCGCGCGTGCAGGCCTTAGTTCCGACCGGGGCGCCGGGTCGGATCTCGCAGTTGGAACAGGCTGGCCGCCAAGCTGGAGGCAGGCTGAAGCGAGGTCAGCTGAGTGCGGGTCCGCGATCCCTGGGCGTCCGAAATGGTCCATTCGTGCAGACGGATCGGATTGCCCGCAAAGGCCAGCACCACCTGGCCGTCGTTGGGCCGATTGGCGTCTCGGGCGGTGATGGCGAAGGCGCCGGACTGCATCCGGGTGACGCGGTCGATCCGGACGCCCTGGTCCAGCCGCACATTGCGCGCGAGGAAGGTCGAAAGAGGCGTCCGTCCCAGAGGAACCTGCTGGAAGTTGTTCAGTCGCGGGTCGTAGCGTTTGACGTTGTAGCCGTCCGATACGACCAGCAGGCCGGCCGGATTGGTGTATTCGAACCGCATCTTGCCGGGCCGCTGCAGATAGAAGCGGCCCTCGCGGCGCTGTCCGCCCGGACCCGTCTCGACGAACGTGCCCTGGGCCGAGGTCAGGCCTTGGAGATAGGTCTGGGCCCTTTGAACCACCGCCCGATCCTCGGCCGATAGATTGGATTGGGCCTGGGCCGCGTCGAACATCCCCAGGGCGGCGAAGCCCGTCACAAGTCCGGCGCCCAGCAGCAGGGCGCGGCGTTGGGAATCGACGGGGGCGTCGATCGGGGCGGCGAGGCTCTCGGCGACGGCGGGGGTGGTCATGAAGTCAGTCTCCCGTTCGGGATGGTCAGCGATGCCGCCGTCTTGCCCGATCGGCTTGGCGTCGGAATGACGCGAGCCTGACCATATTCCGGCGCTCCGATGAAGCCCTGTTCATCGAAATGCTGAAGCTTGGATGCGACGGCGGGGAGGGTAACGCGCCGAAGCTTGATCCGTTGCCTACATCCGGCGCTGTGCGTCATGGTGCGCCCTTATGAGCGCTGATCCTGAACTTCTGGCCCTTTGGACCCGTGGATGGGCGCTGACACGCGGCGTGTCGCCGCCCGTATGGGACGATGGGGGTTGGAGAATCGAAGTGGGCGCGCCTGATCAGGTGCGCCGCTTCGTCCATGCCGAGGCGGACGCCGCCGTCCTTCGGCGGGCTGATCGGATCACCGAACCCAATGTGTTCCTAAAGGTCTGCGAGGATGAGGCGACGACCATGGCCTGCTTGCCTTGCGGTTGGTCAGTAAAGCCGCCCGGCTTCATGATGACCCTGTCGGGCGCGATGACGGCCTCTTCTCCAGATGCCGAAGGCTATAAGGTCTCGTTGGAACAGCTAGGGGCTGTGCTTCATTGCCGTCTCCTCGCCGATGACGTCGAGGTCGCGAGGGGGCGCATTGTGGTGATTGATGGCGCGATCGCCGTTTATGATCGAATTTCCGTTGACCCCGGTCACAGACGGCGGGGTCTCGGTCGTCGTGTGATGCGCACTCTTGAAGGGGAAGTCTCCACCAGAACCGGCGTTCTGGTGGCCACCGCAGAGGGGCGAGCGCTCTATACCTCTCTCGGCTGGACGCTTCATTCTCGCTACACGACCGCCGCCTTTGATGGCTGAGACATCTCCTCCCCCGATCACACCATCGGCGGCGGGCCGGCCAGGACGTCGCGCTTGCCGGCGTGGTTGGCGGGGCTGACCACGCCCTCCTGCTCCATCCGTTCGATCAGGGAGGCGGCGCGGTTGTAGCCGATCTGCAGCCGGCGCTGGACGTAGGAGGTCGAGGCCTTGCGATCGCGGGTGACCACGGCCACGGCCCGGTCGTAGAGATCGTCACCGGAGCCGCCGTTCCCGCCCTCGTCGAAGCCGCCGTCCCCGTCGCCGTCCGGTTCGTCGGTGATCAGGTCGAGGTAGTCGGGCTCGGCCTGGGCCTTCAGGTGTTTGCAGACGTCCTCGACCTCCTTGTCGTCGACGAAGGGGCCGTGCAGGCGGGTGATGCGGCCGCCGCCGGCCATATAGAGCATGTCGCCCTGGCCCAGCAGCTGTTCGCCGCCCTGTTCGCCAAGTATGGTGCGGCTGTCGATCTTGGAGGTGACCTGGAAGGAAATCCGGGTCGGGAAGTTGGCCTTGATGGTGCCGGTGATGACGTCGACCGACGGGCGTTGGGTCGCCATGATCAGGTGGATGCCGGCGGCGCGGGCCATCTGGGCTAGGCGCTGGACGGCGCCTTCCACATCCTTGCCGGCGACCAGCATCAGGTCGGCCATCTCGTCCATGACCACCACCAGATAGGGCATGGGTTCGGGGCGGATCTTCTCGGATTCGTAGACGGGGCGGCCCTGGTCGTCGAAGCCGGTCTGGACCGTGCGCTCGAAATGTTCGCCCTTGGCCTGGGCCTCGCGGGCGCGCTCGTTGTAGCTGGCGACGTTTCGCACGCCCAGTTTGGACATGCGGCGATAGCGGTCCTCCATCTCGCGCACCGTCCATTTCAGGGCGACGACCGCCTTCTTCGGATCGGTGACGACGGGGGCCAGCAGGTGCGGGATGCCGTCATAGACCGACAGTTCCAGCATCTTGGGGTCGATCATGATGAAGCGGCACTCGGCCGGGCTGTGACGATACAGGATCGACAGGATCATGGCGTTGACCCCGACCGACTTGCCCGAGCCGGTGGTGCCGGCGATCAAGAGGTGGGGCATGCGGGCCAGGTCGGCGACATAGGGCTCGCCGCCGATGGTCTCGCCCAGCGCCAGAGGCAGCAGGTGGCCCTTCTTGTCGTATTCGGCGCTGGACAGAAGGTCGCGCAGATAGACGGTCTCGCGCTTGGCGTTGGGCAGTTCGATGCCGATGGCGTTCCTGCCCTGAACCACCGAAATCCGGCAGGCGCGGGCGGACATGGAGCGGGCGATGTCGTCGGCAAGGGCGACCACGCGGCCGTGTTTCACGCCGGGGGCGGGGACCAGCTCGTACAGGGTGACCACGGGGCCGGGGCGGATCTGGTCGATCACGCCGCGCACGCCGAATTCCTGCAGCACGCCTTCCAGCATCTTGGCGTTCTGCTTCAGGGAGTCCTCATCCACCGAACCGACGCGCTGGGCGGGCTTGGTGAGGATGCCCAGCGGCGGCAGGTCGAAGGCGCCTTCGGGACGGTCGAAGACGAAGGCCTGCTGGTCGACGTCTTCCTTGCGCGGCTTGGGCGCCTTGACCGCGGCGACGCGGGGTTCGACCGCTCGCGGCGCGGCGCGGGCGGCGGGGGCGGGCTCCTCCTCCCAGGGCGGCAGGTCGTCATAGGCCGTCTGGGGACCGTCGGCGTCCTGATCCGGCGCGACGGCGGCGTCCGGGGCGGGGGCGGGCGTGCGAACCTCGGGCTTGGGCGCCGCCTTTTCGCGTGCGGGGGCGCGCGGCTTTTTGGCAGCGACGGCAGGCGGGGGCGCGGCGGGGGCGCGCAGCGAGCGGCCCCAGTGCAGGGCGTCGATGAAGTCCATGGCGCGCAAGCCGATGGCGAAGCCCGTCAGCCACAGGCCGCCGCCCAGGAACAGCAATCCGGCGATGATCCGCCCGCCGGGAATCCTCAGGGCGGCCAGGCCCTGGGCGGTCAGGCCGGTGAAGGCGTCGCCCCACAGACCGCCCAGGCCGGCGGCTAAGGGCCAGGCGGCGGGGGCGGCCAGGGCCGCGAGGGCCCCGGACAACAGCAGGGTTCCGGCCGTGGCCGACAGGGCCTTGATCGGGCTGGGTTTCAGACGTTGCTGGATGGCGTCGCCGATGGCGCGGGCCAGGCCGAAGGCGATCGCCAGCAGGGCGGCGGGCCAGGCGGCCAGGCCCAGGGACTGCATGAACAGGTCCGCAAACAGGGCGCCGTTCGCCCCCAGCCAGTTGGTGGTCGGCAGGCTGGAGGCGGCGTTCAGACTGGCGTCCGCCGGATTCCAGGAGATCAGGGCGATCAGCAGCAGGGTCGCCAGCAGGGCCTGAAGCACACCCCGGAAACGCACGACAAAGGGCGCCTCCCAAAGGATGCGGGCGCTGATCCAGGCCTGGCGGCCGACGGCGAGGGCGGTGGACATGAAAGGCGAGACCTTCCGGGCGGCTGACGTTCGACCCGCCTTGTCGCATCCCCAGGGTTAAGGGCTCATTTACCAGGCGCCGGAGACAAACCGTCCTCTGGACCTTTTGAGCGTGCGGCGCGACAAGCCTGCCATGGCAGAGACCGAACGCTACGACATCATCATCGCCGGCGCGGGCCTGGCCGGGGCGAGTTTCGCCCTGGCGGCGGCGCAGGGCGGGCTGAAGGTGGTGCTGGTCGATCCCCAGCCGTTCAGCGCCCAGCTGGCGCCCAGCTTCGACGGGCGTTCGACCGCGATCGCCTTTTCGACCTTCCGAATGTTGGACGCCCTGGGCCTGGGCGAGACCCTGCGGCCGCACGCCTGCCGGATGGATCACATTCTCGTCACGGACGGCCGTCGGCCGGGCGCGGCCAGCAAGTCGCCCTCGCCGGCCTTCCTGCGCTTCGACGCCGAGGAGATCGGCGGGCGGACCGGGGGCGAGCCCCTGGGCTATATGGTCGAGAACCGGCGGATCCGGGCGGCCCTGGCCGAGGCGGTGACGGCGGCGGGGATCGAGGTGCGGGCGCCGGCCTCGGTCGTCTCGGTCGAGCGGGATGCGGGCAAGGCGACCGTGACCTTGGCCGACGGCTCGATCCTGACCGCAGCCCTGGTGGTGGGGGCGGAAGGCCGGGGCTCGATCGTGCGCCGCGCCGCCGGGATCGAGACGGTCGGCTGGGCCTATGGCCAGAGCGGGGTGGTGGCCACGGTCCGGCTGGGCCGCGACCACGGCAATGTCGCCCACGAATATTTCCTGCCCAGCGGCCCCTTCGCCATCCTGCCCCTGACCGACCAGCGGGCCAGCCTGGTGTGGACCGAGACGACGCGGCGGGCCGAGGCCCTGCGTGACGCCTCGGACGCGGCCTTCCAGTCGCATCTGATGCGGCGGTTCGGGGCCTTTCTGGACGGGGTCTCAGTCGAGGGGCCGCGCTTCGTCTATCCGCTGTCGCTCAGCCTCGCCGAAAAACTGGTCGCGCCGCGTCTCGCCCTGATCGGCGACGCCGCCCACGGAGTGCATCCGGTGGCGGGCCAGGGGCTGAATATGGGGCTGAAGGACGCCGCCGCCTTAGCCGAGATCCTGGCCGAGGCCGCGCGCCTGGGCGAGGATCTGGGGGCCGAGACGGTTCTGGAGCGTTACGCCCGCTGGCGCCGGTTCGACAACGCCGCCCTGGCGGCCGGTTTCGACGCCTTCGTGCGGCTGTTCTCCAACGACATCGGCCCGGTCCGGCTGATGCGGGATCTGGGGATGGCGGCGGTGAACCGGATCGGGCCGCTGCGCCGGGCCTTCATGCAGGAGGCGGGCGGGGCGACCGGCGACCTGCCGCGGCTGCTGCGCGGCGAACCGGTCTAGTTCAGCCGCATTCGGACGCGCTCGAAGGTCGTCGATCGACGCGCTTCTTCGACGCCGTCAAGGCCGCGGGCCCGAGACAGGGCCTCCAGGGAACCGGTCAGGGCGCCCTGTTTCTCGCGGGCGGCGGCGACGTCCAGCCAGGGCCGGTGGTCTTGCGGGTCCAGCAGGGCCCGGCGCAGGGCCGAGCGTTCGGCCGCCTCATAGTCGTGGCTGCGGATGGCGCGGCTGAACAGCAGGTTCTGCAGCCGGATCAAGGCCTGACGGTCGCTGACCGGGGCCATCAACAGGTCCAGCCGGTCGGCGACGTGCGGCGTCAGACCGGCCCGAAGCGCCCGCCGGGTCAGTTCGCTGGGCAGGACCAGCCGACCCTGGCTGAAGGGATCGAGCGCGACCGGACCCTCGGCCGTCTCGACGCGGACCAGGAAATGGCCGGGGAAGTCCACCCCCGCCGCCTTCAGCCCCGCCGCACGGGCGGCGTGGAGATAGAAGACCGCCAGGGCGGCGGACAGGCCGCGCCGCCGCTCGGCCACCTCGATCAGGTCGGTATTGGCGGGATGGTCGTAATGGAGCAGGTCGCCGTTCAGACGCAGGTCGGCGGCCATGGTTTCGGACAGGGCCTCGTCCGGGCTTTCGCCCCCGACCCGCTCCTTCAGCCTTTCACAGGCGCTGCGGGCCAGGGTGCGGACGGGTTGGGGGTCGCGGAAGGGATGATCGTGGATGGCGCAGGCGATCGCCGCCTCCAGCAGGGGGAAGCCCTCGTCGCCGCCGTCACCGGCCGACGTCAGGATGGCCTCGGCCTCTTCCCGGGTCATGCGATCCCTTCAGTTCCCGCGCCTCTGAACGCCGCGAAGATGACGCGGAAATCGACCGGGAGCCAGCGCCACCATATCAATTCTCAATTCAAGCGGTTGCAGGGCCGGGCGATTACGCCGGACCGCCTCGCCCGCTGCAACCAGCCGATCATGCTGGGCGGGCTTCAGCGCCAGGACGGCGAGATCGAGCCGGGCGCGGCGCTTGACCTCCACCACGGCAAGGGTTCGCCCGCGACGGGCCAGCAGGTCGATCTCGCCGGAGCGGGTCTTCAGCCGAAACCCCAGAACCTGATAGCCCTTCAGCATCAGCCAGAGGGCGGCGACCCATTCCGCCGCATGACCGGCCTTGAAGGCGGCGCCCCCCTTGGCCTGACGCCAGGCCGCCTTCGGACGTCGATCCAGCGTCGGGCGGGGCAGGCGGGGGCTCACTTGCCCTGAAGCTCCAGGGCGCGGCGGTACAGGGTCTTGCGGTTCAGGCCCAGGGCGCGGGCGACTTCCGAGGCGGCTTCTCCGGTCGAAAGCCGGGTCAGGGCGTCGGTCAGGGCCGCGTCGGCGTCCGCCTGGGTCGCTTCTTCCGCCTCGCCGGGGCCGATGACCACGACGATCTCGCCCTTGGGCGCATCCAGTCGGGGATCGACCGCCAGTTCGTTCAGCGAGCCCCGCACGCATTCTTCGTACAGCTTGGTCAATTCACGCGCCACGGCGGCCGGGCGAGGGCCGAGAACCGCCGCCATGTCGGTCAGGCTGTCGCGCAGGCGCGGCCCGCTTTCGAAGAAGACCAGGGTCTGGCGCTGGCCTTTCAGCCCTTCCAGGGCGGCGGTCCGCCCGGCGGTCTTGGGCGGCAGGAAGCCGGCGAACAGGACGCGGTCGGCGGGCAGGCCGGCGATGCACAGGGCGGCCAACAGGCTGGACGGGCCGGGGATCGGGTGGACGGGCAGGCCCTCGGCGATCACGGCGCGGGCGACGACGAAGCCGGGGTCGGACACCAGGGGGGTGCCGGCGTCGGAGACCAGTGCCACGACCTCGCCGTTCCGGAGGCGCTCGATGGCCTGTTCGGCCGCACGACCGGAGGCGTGGTCGTCGCAGCGTTCCAGCTTCGCCTTCAGTCCATAGGCGGTCAGCAGCTTGGCGGTGACGCGGGTGTCCTCGGCCAGGACCAGGTCGGCGGCGGCCAGGACGTCGAGCGCCCTGAGCGTCATGTCGCGCAGGTTCCCGATCGGCGTCGCCACCAGATAGAGACCCGGCTCCACCCGCCGGGGCGGGGGGGCGGTGGGCGGGAAGGAGCCGGGTTCGCTCATGATCAGACGGTGGGGGGGACCGCCGTGCTCGGCTTTTCGACCACGGCGGCGGGCGGACGCGGCGCCGAGGTCAGGCCCGAGCCCTGGAAGGCGGGGCCGGCGTCATAGGCGGCGAAGGTGGCGGCGGTGATGATCTCGCTGACCGAAGCGCCCAGGGAGACGATCTGGACCGGCTTCTCCAGCCCGACCAGCAGCGGTCCGATGACGGTCGCGCCGCCCAAGGCCTGGACCAGCTTGGTCGAGATGGCGGCCGAGTGGATGGCCGGCATGACCAGGACGTTGGCCGGCTTGGTCAGGCGGTTGAAGGCGTAGGCGGGATGGCCCTTCGGATCGAGGGCGACCTCGGGGGGCATTTCGCCCTCGTATTCGAAGTCGACGCCCTTCTTGTCCAGGATGCGGATCGCCTCGCGAACCTTTTCGGCCCGGTCGCCGGGCGGATTGCCGAAGGTGGAATAGCTGAGGAAGGCCACGCGCGGATTGCGACCGAGCTTGCGCACCGTCTCGGCGGCCTTGATCGCGATGTCCGCCAGCTCAGCGGCGTCCGGCAGTTCGTGAATGGTGGTGTCGGCGACGAACAGGGTCCGGCCCTTGGCCAGCAGGATCGACAGGCCGATCAGGGTGTCGTCCACGTCCAGGACGCGCTGGACCTCTTTCAGGGCCATGTTGAAGTTGCGGGTGACGCCGGCGACCATGGCGTCGGCCCGGCCCTTGGCGACCAGGGTGGCGGCGAAATAGTTGCGGTCCTGGTTGATCATCCGCTGAACGTCGCGGCGCAGATAGCCGCGACGCTGCAGCTTCTCGTACAGCCAGTCGGTGTCCTCGACATTGTGGCCGGAGACGCGGGCGTTGGTGATCTCTATGCCCAGATCGTCGAAATTCAGCCCGGCCTCGGCGGCGTTCTGGCGGATCAGATCCTCGCGTCCGACCAGGATGGGGGTGCCCAGATCGGCCTGTTTGAAGCCCCAGGCGGCGCGGATGACGGCCGGCTCCTCGCCCTCGGCGAAAACGATGCGCTTGTTGGGTCCGCCGCGCACGGCCGAGTTGATCTTCTGCATCAGGGCGGCGGACGGATCGACGCGCGAGCGCAGGGCGTTGCGATAGGCGTCCATGTCGTCGATCTGGACGCGGGCCACGCCCGAATCCATCGCCGCCTGGGCGACGAAGGGCGGGATGTACCAGATCAGCCGGGGATCAAAGGGGGTCGGGATAATGTAGTCCGGGCCGAACTTCAGCTTGCGTCCGCGATAGGCGGCGGCGACCTCGTCCGGCACGTCCTCGCGCGCCAGGGCGGCCAGGGCCTGGGCGCAGGCGACCTTCATCTCGTGGTTCACCCGGCGCGCCCGCACGTCCAGGGCGCCCCGGAACAGATAGGGGAAGGCCAGGACGTTGTTGACCTGGTTCACATAGTCCGAGCGGCCGGTGGCGATGATGGCGTCCGACCGGACCGACTTGACGTCTTCCGGCGTGATCTCGGGATCGGGGTTGGCCATGGCGAAGATGATCGGATTGGGAGCCATGGAGGCCACCATCTCCTTGGTGATCGCGCCCTTGGCGGACAGGCCCAGCACCACGTCGGCGCCGACCATGGCCTCGGCCAGGGTGCGGTGGGGCGTGTCGGTCGCATGGGCGGCCTTCCACTGGTCCATGCCGTGTTCGCGACCCCTGTAGACGACGCCCTCCTTGTCGCAGATGACCGTGTTCTCGGCCTTGACCCCGGCCGCCTTCATCAGGGCGATGGAGGACAGGCCGGCGGCGCCGGCGCCGGCCAGAACCACCTTGACCTCGTCCAGCCGCTTGCCGGCGACATGACAGGCGTTGATCAGGCCGGCGGTCGAGATGATGGCGGTGCCGTGCTGGTCGTCATGGAAGACGGGGATGTCCAGCAGGTCCTGAAGTTCGCTCTCGATGACGAAACATTCGGGGGACTTGATGTCCTCCAGATTGATGCCGCCCCAGGTGTCGCCGATGTTTTTCACCACGGTGATGAACTCGTCCGGGTCGGTGGTCTTCACCTGGACGTCGAAACTGTCCACATCGGCGAAGCGTTTGAACAGGACCGACTTGCCCTCCATCACCGGCTTGGAGGCCATGTGGCCCAGATTGCCCAGGCCCAGGATGGCGGTGCCGTTCGAGATGACGGCGACCAGATTGCCCTTGGAGGTGTATTCGTAAGCCTTGTCCGCGTCCTCGGCGATGGCCAGGACCGGCACGGCCACGCCCGGCGAATAGGCCAGCGACAGGTCGCGCTGGGTCGCCATCGGCTTGGTCGGGGCCATCGAGATCTTCCCCGGCGTGGGGATGCGGTGGAAATCCAGCGCCTCCTGGTCGGAGAAGGTCTGTTTTTCTGTCAGATCGGGCATCGGGACGTCCAGGGTTCGGCGCAGCTGTAACAGTTCGTGTCCTAGAGGTTGGGACGCGCCGCGCCAAGCCTTGACGCTCCGGAAGGGGCACACGCCTCAGCGCAAGCTTCCCTTCACGTCAGCGTCAACCGCCCATACTGTCAGAAGGGCAGGGTGCCGGTGCGCTCGACCTCGACCGGGCCGGTCATCAGCACATGGTCCGTCGCCGGATCCCAGTCTATCGTCAGCTCGCCGCCGTCGACGACCACGGTGGCCTTGCGGTCGGTCAGGCCGCGCCGGACCGCCGCGACCTGGGCCGCGCAGGCGCCGGTGCCGCAGGCCTTGGTCAGGCCGGCGCCCCGCTCCCAGACCCGAAGCCGGATATGGCCGCGGTCCAGCACATGGGCGAAGCCGACATTGACCCCTTCGGGAAACAGGGGGTGGTGTTCGACCAGGGAGCCGGAGCCGGTCACGAAGGCGTCATCCTGCCGGTCGGTGAAGAAGACGACGTGCGGATTGCCCATGGAGACGGCGCCCGGCGTGTGCAGGATCGGCGCGTCGATGGGGCCGAGCTGAAGCTCGATCCCGCGGGTGTCCATCTCTTCGGCCAGGGGGACTTCGGTCCAGTCCAGCCGGGGCCGGCCCATATCGACCGTCACCCTGTGGTCGCCGGCGCGGGACGCCGTGGTCGGGCCTGCGGCGGTGTCGATGACGACCCGGTCGGAGCCCTTGGCCTCCATCAGCAGCCAGCCCACGCAGCGCAGGGCGTTGCCGCAGGTCTCGACCATGGAGCCGTCGGCGTTCCAGACCCGCATGAAGGCGTCTGCCGCGTCGGACGGTTCGATGGCGATCAGCTGGTCGAACCCTTCCCCCGAGGCGCGGTCGGCCAGGGTCGTGATCTGATCCTGCGTCGGCCGGAAGGGCGCGCCCAGGGCGTCGATAACGACGAAGTCGTTGCCGGCGCCGTTCATCTTGACGAAGGATCGGGTCATGGCCGGAATATAGGCCGGCTCCGGCCGTGAGGAAACGGCTCGGCTCTCGGAACCGTTGGACATGGACGGCGGTTCGCGATTGATTGGCCCGCTGCGGCCCGCCCCCTGACACGCGCCGCCGGATGAAAGGCGTCTGAGATCGAACTCGAACCGACGGTCGTTGAAGGCAAGCCCGACAGCCTGCGTCTGCGCGCCCGGCTGCGCTATCTGTATCACGGCAGCCAGCCGCCGGCGGTGCGGTTCCGACTGACCGTCATCGCCGTCGATTTCACCATCATCGCCTTCTTTTTGGCCTCGCCCATACTGAAGAACATGGGGTGGGCCTTCTATGTGCTGGACTATCTGATCGCCGCCCTGCTCGCGGCCGATCTGGCGGCGCGGGCTTATGCCTATTCGGACATTCGCGACTGGCTGAAGAAGCCGATCGTCTGGCTGGACCTGTTCGTCCTGGCGACCCTGCTGTTCCCGATCTGGCTGTTCAACCTGGGCTTCCTGCGGCTGCTGCGGCTGTGGACCCTGCTGAATTCGGACTTCTTCTGGCGGACCGTCGGCTCCCGCTATGACGATACGCGGGTGGAGGCGGTGGTGCGGGCCCTGTCCGGTCTCGTGACCTTCGTCTTCGTCGTGACCGGTTTCGTCTACGCCACCTTCCTGGGGCATGACGGGATCAGCGGCTATGTGGACGCCCTCTATTTCACCGTGGCGACCCTGACGACCACCGGCTTCGGCGACGTCACCCTGCCGGGGTCCGCAGGCCGGCTTCTGTCCATCGCCATCATGCTGGTGGGGATCACCCTGTTCCTGCGGCTGGCCCAGGCCATCATCAAGCCGCACAAGGTCCGCCACCCCTGCGACCGCTGCGGCCTTCAGACGCATGAACCGGACGCCGTCCACTGCAAGGCCTGCGGCAATCTGCTTTGCATTCCCGACGAGGGCTGAGCGAAGATGACAAAACCGTAAGGGTCGGCCGCCTCGCCTTGCCGCCGGGCGGGCCGTCGTTAAGGTGCCGGTCGTCATTTCGGGGACTGTCCATGATCCGCTCATCCGCCGCCGTGCTCGCGGCCCTTCTCGCCTCCACCAGCCTGACCTCGGTATCCATGGCCCAGACCGCCTCCTCCGCCCCCGCCTTCGCGACCAGCGAGGCGACCGACCCCTATGTCTGGCTGGAGGAGGTCGAGGGCGAACGGGCTATGGAATGGGTGAAGGCGCACAACGCCCATTCGCTCGGCGTTCTGCAGGGGGATCCCCGCTATGCAACCCTGCACCAGCAGGCGCTGGAAATCGTCCAGTCGCGCGACCGCATCCCTTCGCCGGGCTTCACCCACGACGGCCATATCGACAACTTCTGGCAGGACGCCCAGCATGTGCGCGGCGTCTGGCGGCGCACGACCCTGGACTCCTACAAGACCGCCGAGCCCCAGTGGGAGACGGTTCTGGACATCGACGCCCTGGCCGAGGCCGAGAGCGCGAACTGGGTCTATAAGGGCTCGACCTGCCTGGCCCCCGAAGAGCGCTACTGCCTTATCAGCCTGTCCAACGGCGGCAAGGACGCGGTGACCCTGCGCGAATTCGACAGCGTGACCCGCAGCTTCGTCGAAGGCGGGATCTATCTGCCGGAATCCAAGGGCGGGGCCAGCTGGATCAACAAGGACACCCTTCTGGTCGCGCGCGACTTCGGCCCCGGCACCCTGACCAACTCGGGCTATCCGATGGTGGTCAAGCGGATGCGGCGCGGCGAGAGCCTGGACCAGGCCGACGTCCTGTTCATGGGCGAGCCGACGGATGTGTCGGTGTCCGGCTATACGCTGCGCGACGCGGACGGGGTGCTGAAGGCGACCCTGATCAACCGGTCGATCGACTTCTATTCGTCCGAGACCTATCGCGTCACCGACGATGGGGCCGTGGTCAAACTGGCCCTGCCGGCCAAGTCGGACATCACCGGCCTGGTCGCCGGCAAGCTGGTGGTGTCGCTGAAACAGGACTGGACCGCGCCGTCCGGGCAGGACTTCAAGAGCGGCGACCTGATCGCCTGGCCGCTGGACGCCTGGCTGGAAGACCCCGCCACCCCCGCCGTCCTGGTGCTGCGTCCCACGGAACGTCAGGCGGTCGAGGGGGTGAACGCCACCCGCAACACCCTGGTCGTGGCCCTGTACGACAATGTGCGCGGTTCGGTGCGGGTCTATCGTCCCGGCGAGAGCGAGTGGACCTATTCGACCCTGGACCTGCCGCAGAACGTCTCGGTCGGCGTCGGCTCGGCGTCTGAGGTGGACGACAAGGTCTTCGTCAGCGTCACCGGCTATCTGAACCCGTCCAGTCTGTGGCTGGCCGATGCGGCGACCGGAGCGGTCGATCAGGTCAAGTCGATGCCGGCCAAGTTCGACGCCACCGGCATGACGGTGGAGCAGCACGAGGCCCGTTCGGCCGACGGGACCATGATCCCCTATTTCGTGGTCCATAAGGCGGACATGCCGCTGGACGGGTCCAACCCGACCCTGCTGTACGGTTACGGCGGCTTCGAAAGCTCGCTGCTGCCCGGCTATTCGGCCACGGTCGGCAAGCTGTGGCTGGAGCGGGGCGGGGTCTATGTCATCGCCAACACCCGCGGCGGCGGCGAGTTCGGCCCGCGCTGGCACGAGGCGGCTTTGCAGCAGAACCGCCAGCGCGCGCACGAGGACTTCCAGGCCGTGGCTCTGGACCTGATCGCGCGGAACATCACCAGTCAGCCCAAGCTGGGGATCATGGGCGGCTCGCAGGGCGGCCTGTTCATGGGGGCGATGCTGACCCAGAGGCCGGACCTGATCAACGCCGCCGTCATCCAGGTGCCCCTGTTCGACATGCTGCGCTTCCACAAGCTTCTGGCCGGCGCCAGCTGGATCGGGGAATACGGCGATCCGGACATTCCCGAACAGCGCGCCTGGATCCAGGCCTATTCGCCCTATCAGAACCTGCGCGCGGGCCAGCCCTATCCAGAGGTCTTCATCCACACCTCGACCAAGGACGACCGGGTCCATCCGGGCCACGCCCGCAAGGCGGCGGCGCGTCTGGAAGAGCTGGGCTATCCGGTGCTCTTCTATGAGAACACCGACGGCGGCCATGCGGCGGGGGCCAACCTGCAAGAGACGGCGCGGCGGTTGGCGCTGGAATACACCTATCTGTCGCGGCGGCTGATGGACACGCCGGCGAAGGAATAGGGTCTTTTCTTTCCGCTCATCCCGGCGAAAGCCGGGACCCAGTGCTTTCGCGAGGTTCGGCGGCTGGGATCGAGTTCAGTACGAATGGGCGGCGCCGAACGCTCAAAGATCTGGGTCCCGGCTTTCGCCGGGATGAGCGGAGTTTTTAGATGCGTCAACTGATCCTGTCCGCCGCCATTCCGGCGCTTCTGATGGGGGCCTGTGCGGGCACGCCCGTTGAGATCGGTTCAGATGAAGTCGTCGTATCGACCAACGACGCTCCCCCGCCGCACTTCCCCCGCGACCTGACCCCGGCCGGCGTCGCGGCGGCCGACGACCATCTGGCGCTGGAGCAGGTGGACGGGGCTGAGGCCATGGCTTTCGTGGCCGAGGAGAACCGCAAGTCCCTGGCCGTCCTGACCGGCGACCCGCGCTATGAAACCTTCCGGGCCGAGGCCCAGGCCATCCTGACCGCCACCGACCGGATCCCCAGCCCATCCTTCCTCGGCGACGGGATCGGCAACTTCTGGCAGGACGCGACCAATCCCAAGGGCGTCTGGCGTCGCACGACGCTAGAGAGCTACCGCACCGCGACCCCGCAGTGGGAGACCCTGCTGGACATCGACGCCCTGTCGAAGGCGGAAGGGCGGGACTGGGTGTTCAAGGGCGCCGACTGCCTGGCGCCCGACGAGACCCGCTGCCTGATCAATCTGTCGGACGGCGGCAAGGATGCGGTGGTCGTGCGCGAGTTCGACCTGACCACAAAACGTTTCGTGGGCGGCGGTTTCAACCTGCCCGAAGGCAAGCACCGGATCGAATGGCTGGACCGCGACACGCTTCTGGTCGCCACCGATTTCGGTCCGGGCAGTCTGACGGAGTCCGGCTATCCCTTCATCGTCAAGACCTTGAAGCGCGGCCAGACCCTGGCCCAGGCGGTCGAGGACTATCGCGGCGACGCCTCGGACGGCGGCTACGGCGTCAGCCCGGCCGTCTATCGCGACAAGAACGGCCGGGTCACGGCGGTGATCATCACCCGCCCGTTGGACACCTTCCGCTCCGAAACCTGGATGATGGCCCATGACGGATCGACGGTGAAGCTGGCCCTGCCGGACCGGGTCAGCGTCTTCGGAGCGCAGGGGAACCTGCTGATCGTCTCGAACGACGAAGCCTGGACCTTCAACGGCCTCACCTACAAGCCCGGTTCGCTGCTTTCCATACCCTTGAACCATCTGCGGTCCGACCGCGACGATCTGAGCGTCAGCAACCAGGCGCTTCTGATCTATGAGCCGGCCGCCCGTCAGTCGCTGGGCGACGTGCGGGTGCTGGACCGTCAGGTCGTCGCCTCCCTGTCCGACAATGTGGCCGGGCGGCTGACGATCTTCGAGAACCGGGGCGAATTCGGCTGGCGCCGCCAGGATGTGGCGACGCCAGAAAACATCGCGGTGGGGCTGGGCGACTCCTCCAAGTCCAAGGGTCAGGTCTTCGTCTGGACCCAGGGCTTCCTGACCCCCCCGACCCTGAGCCTGGCCTCGGTCGGCGCGACGACCCTCACCGAACTGAAATCCGCCCCGGCCAAGTTCGACGCCTCGACCCATGTGGTGGAGCAGTACGAAGCCACCTCGACCGACGGGACCAGGATCCCCTATTTCATCACCCGCCCGCGCGACATGAAGCTGGATGGGTCGAACCCGACGATCCTGTTCGGCTACGGCGGGTTCCAGGTCAGTCTGAACCCGGCCTACAAGCCCGAGATGGGCAAGCTGTGGCTGGAGCGCGGCGGGGTCTTCGTCCAGGCCAATATCCGCGGCGGCGGCGAGTTCGGGCCCGACTGGCACCAGGCGGCCCTGGACGGGAACCGTCAGAAGGCCTTCGACGACTTCGCCGCCGTGGCGCGCGACCTGGAGCGGCGCGGGATCACCAGTCCGCGCCGGCTGGGCATCTATGGCCGGTCCAACGGCGGGGTCCTGACCTCGGTGTCGATCACCCAGCACCCGGAGCTGTTCAATGCGGCGGTGATCGAAAGCCCGCTGATCGACATGCTGCGCTATCACGAGCTGCCGGCCGGCGCCTCCTGGATCGGCGAATACGGCGATCCGCGCATCCCGGAGGAGGCGGAATGGATCGCCCGCTACTCCGCCTATCAGCAGCTTCGGCCGGACGTGGACTATCCGCGCGTCTACATCACCACCAACACCCGCGACGACCGGGTCCATCCGGGCCATGCGCGCAAATTCGCCGCCCGGCTGGGCGACCAGGGCCATGATCACCTCTATTATGAGGACACGGCCGGCGGCCATTCGAACGACGCCGATCCGGTGGCCAACGCGCGGCGCTGGGCCCGCCACTATGTCTATCTCTCCCAGCAGCTGATGGACTGAACGCCGCCGCAGGCGAGGGTCACGCACTTATGACCCCCGCCTGCGCGCCCGGCGGTTAAGAACGTCGCCATGAGACACAGGATCGGGATCATTGCAGCGGCAATCACGGCGGGCGCCGCCCTATGCGCTGGATCGGTCGCCCAGCCCGCCGCCTCGCGGCCGGGGCGGCACGCCGTCGCCGCCGGACCGCCGGTGGTGGTCGAACTGTTCACCGCCCAGGGGTGCGGCGCCTGTCTGGAGGCCAATGCCACGGTCGAACGGGCTGCGGCCGAGCCGCGCGTCATCGCCCTGACCTACGGGGTCGACTATTGGGACTATCTGGGCTGGACCGACACCTTCGCCCGGCCTGAGTTTTCTCAGCGCCAGCGGGCCTATCGCGCCGCCCTGCGTCAGCGCGGCGTCTCCACGCCCCAGGTGGTCATCGACGGCCGCCGACAGGTCTCGGGCGTGCGCGGACCTGAGCTTGAGACCGCCATCCTCGAGGCGGCGGGCCGCCGCGCTTGGCCGCCCGAGATCGAGTTCCGCCAAGGCGGCGATCAGGTCGGCGTCGGCTCGGGCCGCGTCCCGGCGGGCGGGGCCGAGGTTCTGGCCGTCACCTATACGCCCGGCGTCCAGGTGGTCGAGGTCGGTCGCGGCGAAAACCGCGGCCGCGAGGTGCGCCAGCTGAATGTGGTCCGCGACGTCACGCGCCTGGGCGACTGGCGGGGCCGGCCGATGTTGTACCCCCTGCCTCAGACGCGGGACGAGGACGCTGTGGTCGTGATGATTCAGGACAAGGCGGATCGGCGCATTCTGGGCGCCGCCGTCCGCAGGCCGACCTCCGGGTCCGGCGGGGCGGATCGAGGCGGCTGAGCCCCAGGCGGATCAGGCCCCCGCCTTCTTGGCAAACGTCCAGGCCGCCTCGCTGAGCGGCCCGACCTGGGCGGCCATGCTGCGAGCGTGGGCGCTGGCCGCCGTGCCGTCGCGAACGCGGCCGGCGATGCCCTGGCAGATGGCGGCGAGACGGAACAGATTATAGGCGTAGAGCCAGTCTAGATCGGCTGGGCGCAAGCCAGTGGCGGCGGCGTAGCGATCCACCGTCTCCTCGACCGAGGGAATGCCCAGGGCCACGAGATCGGCGCCGGCGAGGCCGTTTCGCAGGCTGGCGGGAATGGCCCAGGCGATCAGCAGATAGGAGAAGTCGGCCATGGGATCGCCCAGGGTCGACAGCTCCCAGTCCAGAACGGCGCGGACGTCCGCCCGGTCTTCAGCCAGGATCATATTGTCCAGGCGGAAGTCGCCGTGGACGATGCGGCAGGGACCCTCCGGCGGGAGACTGTCCGGCAGGAAGGCGATCAGCCGGTCCATGGCGGGGACGGCCTCGGTCTCCGAGGCGCGATACTGTTTGGTCCAGCGGCCGACCTGACGGGCGAAATAGTTGCCGGCCTTGCCATAGTCGGCCAGGCCGATGGCGGCGGGATCGAAGGCATGAAGCCGGGCCAGGGCGTCGGTCTGGGCGTGATAGATGGCCCGGCGCTCGGCGGGGCTGAGGCCGGGCAGTTTCAGATCCCAGAAGATACGGCCCTCCACCTTGTCCATCACATAGAAGATCGAGCCGATGACGCCCTCGTCCAGGCAGAGGGCGTGGGGCCTGGCCACGGGAAAGCCCTGGGCGGCCAGGGCGGAGATGACCTGGAATTCGCGATCGACGGCGTGGGCGCTGGGCAACAGCAGGCCCGGCGGCTTGCGGCGCAGCACATAGGCGGCGGTCGGGGTGGTCAGCTCATAGGTGGGATTGGACTGACCGCCCTTGAACTGGCGCACCGTCAGAGGGCCGGCGTAGCCCGCGACGTTTTCGGTCATCCAGGCGTCCAGCCTCGCCTCGTCCAGCCGGTAGCGGGGATCGACCTCGCGCGTGCCGGAAAAGGCGGTTTGAGCATCCTGCAGAGGCGCGTCGGCGGCGGAGGCGTCGGTCATGTACAGCCCAGTCGGTTCTTTCAGCGTTTCCCTAGAGCCGCCCGCGTCTTAGGCGCGCTCCGGCGCGGCGATGATGGCGGCCTTGACCGCGCGACGCCAGCCTGAAAGCAGACGGTCGCGTTCCTGAGGCCTCATTCGGGGCTTCCAGCAGGCCGGGGCCTCGGCCGGACAGGCCTGAAGATCAGAGATCAGACCCACGCCCAGGGCCGCCAGACGCGCAGCGCCCAGGGCCGTCATCTCCTGGAAGGCCGGACGTTCGACCTCGACCTCGCAGATGTCGGCGACGAACTGCATGGCGAAACTGTTGGCGGTGACGCCGCCGTCCACCTTCAGGGTCTTCAGGGGCGGGGCGCCGTCCTGGGCCAGGGCGTCGAGCAGATCCCGGGTCTGATAGGCCAGGGCCTCCAGCGCCGCGCGGACGAAATGGGCCGGGCCGGAATCCCGCGTCAGCCCGACCACGGTTCCGCGCGCCTCCGGCTCCCACCAGGGGGCGCCCAGGCCGGTGAAGCCGGGGACCAGATAGACCCCGCCGTTGTCGGCTAGGCTCTGGGCCAGGGCTTCGGACTGGCGGGATTCAGAGATCAGCTTGACCCCGTCCCTCAGCCACTGGATCGCCGAGCCGGCCGAGAAGATCGACCCCTCCAGCGCATAGGCGGTGCGGCCCTCGGCCTGGTAGCCGAGCGTGCCGAGGAGACGGCGGGTCGAGGCCACCGGCTCGGCGCCGACATTGGCCACCAGAAAGGCGCCGGTGCCGTAGGTGATCTTGGCGTCGCCCGGCGTGAGGGCGCCGTGGCCGACGAGGGCGGCCTGCTGGTCGCCCGCCGATCCGGCGATGGGCAGGGGGCGGCCGAACAGCGCCGGATCGGTCTCGCCGATACGGCCGGCGCAGGGGACGATGGCGGCGAGGGCCTGGCGCGGCACGTCGAACAGGACGCACAGGTCGTCGCGCCACTCGACCGTCTTCAGATCCATCAGGGCTGTACGCGACGCATTGGCGGCGTCGGTGGCGTGAACTCGGCCGCCGGTCAGTTTCCAGATCAGCCAGGCGTCGATCGTGCCCAGTTTCACCTCGCCCCGCGCGGCGCGCTCGCGCGAGCCGGGCACGGCGTCCAGCAGCCAGGCGAATTTGGTCGCGGAAAAATAGGGGTCGAGGATCAGGCCGGTGGCGGACTGGACACCCGGCTCACGCCCCTCGGCGGTCAGGCGGGCGGTCACCTCGGCGGTGCGGCGGTCCTGCCAGACAATGGCGCGGTGCAGGGGCTCCCCCGTCGCGGCGTCCCAGATCACCGACGTCTCGCGCTGGTTGGTCAGGCCCACGGCGGCGAACCGGTCGACCCCGCCCGCCTGGCGCACCACTTCGCGGCAGGTCTGGAGGGTGGCGGACCAGATTTCGCCCGCGTCATGCTCGACCCAGCCGGAGCGGGGGAAATGCTGAGCCAGCTCGATCTGGCTGACGGCGACCGGGCGCAGGTCGTGGTCCCGGACCTCGAAGGCGATGGCCCGGGTCGAGGTCGTGCCTTGGTCGATGGCGAGGATCAGGCTCATTGTCTTTCTCTCCCTGCGCCGTCTTGGGCGACGCCTGCGGTCGGGCTAAGGGGAGCATATGACGACGCACCTGCCCAGCTATGAAGGCGTTCTCGACGCCGCCCGCCAGATCGACGGTGTCGCCGTCCGCACGCCCCTGATCGAGAGCCCTGCCCTGAACGCCGTGGTCGGCGGCCGGGTTCTGATGAAGGCGGAGAACCTGCAAATCGCCGGGGCCTTCAAGTTTCGCGGCGCCTATAACCGCATCAGCCGGCTGAATGCCGAGGAGAAGAGACGCGGGGTGGTGGCCTTTTCGTCCGGCAACCACGCCCAGGGGGTGGCCGCCGCCGCCGCCCTGGTGGGGACGCCGGCGATCATCGTCATGCCGTCCGATTCCCCAAAGGTTAAGGTCGAGGGGGTGATCGGCTTCGGCGGGGAGGTGCGGCTGTATGATCGCTGGACCGAGAGCCGCGAGGAAATCGGCGCCGCCATCGCCGCCGAGCGGGGCTGCGTCCTGGTGCCGCCGTTCGACGATCCCTTCATCATCGAGGGCCAGGGGACGACGGCGCTGGAGATGATGGACCAGGCCGACGCGCCGATGGATCAGCTGTTGTGCGGCGCCTCGGGCGGCGGGCTGATGGCCGGGATCAATCTGGTCATGGCCGAGCGCAGCCCCGAGACCCGCGTCCTGGTGGTCGAGCCCGACGCCTATGACGACACGGCCCGGTCGCTGGCGGCCGGGGAACGGGTCGGGCGCCCGGCGGGGCCGCCCTCGATCTGCGACGCCCTGATGGCGCCCATGCCCGGCGTCCTGACCTGGCCGATCAACCGCCGCCTGGACGGCGCCCTGACCGTGTCCGACGCCGAGGTCGCCGAGGCGGTGCGGTTCGCCTTCCGCCATCTGAAACTGGTGGTGGAGCCCGGCGGGGCGGTGTCCCTGGCGGCCCTGCTGGCCGGAAAGGTCGAGGGCGCGGGCCGGACGACAGGCCTGATCCTGTCCGGCGGCAATGTCGATCCCGGGCTTTACGCCGCGATCATTGAGGGGCGGTTCGAGGGTTGACCCTTTTCACTGCTCCGGAGCTGGGTCAAGGTCTTGGAAAATAGAGAGACGGAGGAGAAGACGGCCATGACCCGGACCCAGGATCTTCACGCCTTGATCGGTCAGGAAGTCGGGGTGTCCCGATGGTTCGAGATTGGTCAGGATCGGATCGACGCCTTTGCGGACTGCACCGAGGACCATCAGTTCATCCACGTCGATCCCGAGGCGGCGAGGGCGACGCCCTTCGGCGGAACCATCGCTCACGGTTTTCTGACCCTGAGTCTGGCGTCCGCCATGAGCTATGACGCCGTGGCGCCGCTGGATGGTCTGACCATGGGCGTCAACTACGGTTTCGACCGGCTGAGGTTTCTGGCGCCCGTCCCGGCGGGATCTCGCGTGCGGGGCCGGTTCCGCCTGTTGGATGCAACCGACAAGGGCGAGGGGCGCTGGCTTCTTAAACATGAATTGACGATCGAGATCGAGGGCGCCGACAAGCCGGCTCTGGTGGGCGAATGGCTCGGGATGCAGATCGTTTCCGCAGCGAGCTGAAGGTTGGGCCGGCCCTCGGCGGAAGACGGAAAAACGACGGAACTCGGACGAATCTGCGTGTGAAGGCCAATTTCATCTGTAGCATCAATGGCACGGCGCCTCATTTCAGAGCTTGCGTCGTCAAGTTTCAGCCTCGACCTTCCACGGCAACGCTGATAAGAGCCGCCTAGGCGGTAAGATCCGCCCTAGGTTCTAACAGGCGGAGGGCTATACCCTATGCGTATGAAGACTATCGTGCTGGCCTCCAGCGCAGCGGCCGCCCTGGCCCTGTCGGCTGGCGCGGCCTCGGCAGATCCCAACGGTTGGTATGGCGCGATCGACGCCGGCTACCACATCATCGACGACATCAACGCCGAGTCGTCGACCACCGGCGCGAACTGGAACTATGAAGTGAACAACGGCTGGGCGGCCTTTGCTCGCCTCGGCTATCGCTTCAACCCCAACTGGCGCGTCGAGCTCGAAGGCGGCTACCGCTCGGGCGACATCGGCACGGTGCGCGCCGTTTCGGGCACCCAGGGCCTGTGCAACGTGACCCCGGCGACGGGCGGCTGCTATTCGCCGGAAGGCGACATCGAGTCCGCCACCCTGATGGCCAACGTCATCTATGACTTCGGCTATGAAGCCTGGGGCGTGCGTCCCTTCGTCGGCCTGGGCGCCGGCGTGAACCGCGTCAACGTCGACACCATCGGCAATCTTCGCGCCAACCGCGGCGCCGCGTTCGCCATCGACGACAGCTCGACCAAGTTCGCCGCTCAGGCGATCGCCGGTCTGGCCTGGGCCATTGGCGAGCGCGCCAACATCGACCTGACCTACCGCTATCTGACGGGCGACGCCTCGTGGGAATCGACCACGGCCGGCACGGGCGCCGGCGCCACCGCCTTCGGCGAATGGGACGGCGACTACGATCAGTCGCACACCGTGACCCTGGGCCTGCGCTACAGCTTCGGCGCCGAAGAAGCGGCCCCGCCGCCTCCGCCGCCCCCGCCGCCCCCGCCGCCGCCCCCGCCCCCGCCGCCGCCGCCCCCGCCGCCGGTTCCGCAAAAGCCGGCCGAGCGTCAGTTCGTGGTCTATTTCGACTGGGATCGCTCGGACCTGACGGCTGAGGCTCGCTCGGTGGTCGCTCAGGCCGCCAACTACGCCAAGTCGGGCCGTCCGACCCGCGTCCTGATCGTCGGCTACACCGACACCTCGGGCTCGGCCGCCTATAACCTCGGCCTGTCGAACCGTCGTTCGCGCACCGTCGCGGACGCTCTGGTCGCCCAAGGCGTCAACGGTGGCGTCATCGCCCTGGACGGCAAGGGTGAAACCGCCCTGGCCAAGCCCACCGCCGACGGCGTGCGCGAACCGCTCAACCGTCGCGCCACCATCGACATCAACTTCTAAGACAGGCGAAGGATCGACCCGGTTTCACCGGGTCGATCCCGCCGATCTCGAAGCTGAAGAGCTGAACGCCGTCTCCGAAAGGGGGCGGCGTTTCTGTTTGCGGAGGGGGTGTCTGCGACAGGTCGCCCCCCGTGCCGTGTCTTCCAGCATGTGGCGGCGGAAGAGGACGGAGGGGCGGCGCGGCGTCTCAGCCGGCTGTATTGGTCAGAGCCGGAGCTTGCGCGGCGGATGTAGGCAGAGAGGGGGCGAGAAGGGCCTCGCCGGCCGTGATCACGAGGGTGGCGCTCAGGACGGCGCAGATCACAGCGACTGCTGCGAGTGTCAGACTCTTGGCCAGGTCCCGGTCATCCGGCGTCATGGTTCCTCCCCCGACGTCCTTCTGGGAGGATCACGACGCGCGCGGGGATGCAAGTCACGGAACGGTGTCGGGCGGACAAAAGGCGGCGTCGCGAGACGCCGCCTTCCGGATTGCGGATTGTTCTGAAAGCCTCAGCCGGTAAAAGGCCGGATCAGAATCTCGACGCGGCGGTTCTGGGCCTTGCCTTCGGGAGTCGCATTGGACGCCACGGGGTTCCGAGAGCTGGCGCCGGCGACATAAAGGCGCTCGGCCAGGACGCCGCGACGCACGAGTTCCGCCGCCACGCTGCTGGCGCGGCGCTCCGACAGGGGCTGGTTGATCGCATCGCCACCCGAGGAATCCGTATGACCGATCACGTCGATGGTGGAGCGATCATATTCCTGCAGCACCCGGGCGACGTCATCGAGCACGGGCAGGAAGCGCGGGTCGATCGAATACTGGTTGGTGGCGAAGGTGACGTCGGACGGCATGCGGAGCACCAGATTGTCGCCCTGGCGCGCCACGCCGACGCCGGTGCCGGAGAGCTGAGCCTCCATGGCGCGTTGCTGGCGGTCCATATACTGACCGACCGCAGCACCGCCCAGCGCGCCGACGCCCGCGCCGATCAGGGCGTTCTTACGACCCTGTTCGCCGTTGGATGTGTTGGTCAGATAGCCGAGCAGGGCTCCGCCCAGGGCGCCGGCGATGGCGCCGGTTCCGGTGTTGTTGCGGACGGGGGTCGAGCGATAGGGGTCGGTCGTGGTGCAGGCCGCCGCGCCCAGTAGGGCGGCGATGGAGACACCGGCGACGAAAATCTTGGCGCGCATGGATTGGTCCTTCCGATTGGCAGTCTGGCGCGAGAAACGCCCCCCCTACTGTCTAGGTTCCAAGCTGTACCTTAGGTGAACGGGCGAGCGGTTCTTGAGGGACCGACGGCTTGAACCTGACAGGGGCGCGGAATGGGGGTAAGGAACCGCCGCACATTGTCTGAACAAGGACGACGCCCGTGAGCGCGATCTCGGCCCCAACCGCCGCCTCAACCATCACCCCTGTTTCCATGACCTTGTATGACAAGGATTTTCAGGCGTTCAGCGATGAGCTGGGCGCCTCCTTCACCCGGTTCGGCTTTGGGGTTGTGGCCGACCATGGTCTGGACGAGGCGCGTATCGCCGCCGCGATCGACGCCGCCAAGACCTTCTTCGCCCTGCCGGAAGCCACCAAACGCCAGTACCACCAGCCGGGAACCGGCGGGGCGCGGGGCCTGACCCCGTTCGGGGTCGAGGCGGCCAAGGGGGCGACCGCCGTGGATCTGAAGGAATTCTGGCACGTTGGTCGCGAACTGCCGCAGGACCATCCGTACCGCCGCTTCATGCGCGACAACCTCTGGCCCGTGGAAGTGCCCGGTTTCCGGGACCACCTTTACGGCATGTACGAGGATCTTGACGCGCTGGGGCGGCGGATTCTCCGGGCCATCGCGCGTTTCCTGAAACTGAGCGACGACTATTTCGACGACAAGGTCGAGATGGGCAACAGCGTGCTTCGCATGTTGCACTATCCGCCGGTTCCCGCCGATGCGCCGGGGGTTCGGGCCGGCGCCCACGAGGACATCAACGTCATCACCCTGCTGCTGGGGGCCGAGGAGGCCGGACTTCAGCTGAAGGAGAAGGACGGAAGCTGGCTGGACATCGCGCCGCCGCCCGGCGCCCTAGTGATCAATATCGGCGACATGCTGCAGCGTCTGACGAACCACGTTTTGCCGTCGACGACGCACCGGGTGGTCAATCCCGCGCCCGAACGTCGAGGCTTCGCCCGCTATTCGACGCCCTTCTTCCTGCATTTCAACCCGGACTTCCCGATTGAGACGCTGCCGAGCACGATCACGCCGGACAATCCCGATCGCTATGCCGGCAAGACCATTCTGGCAGAGGACTATCTGACCGAACGTCTGCGCGAAATCCGCCTGCTCTGAGGCGAGTCGTCCCTAGCGGGAGATGCGCAGTCGGGTGATGTCCCGTCCGATGTCTCGGAAGGCGTCGGAAAGGTCGGTGGAGCTGGACGCCTGGAAAGCCCGGTCGGGGTTGGTGGCGCACCGCGCCATCAGCTCGCCGGCGGAATCGATCGGACCGGTCATATTCTGTGCCGCGCCGATATCGAAGCCGACCGTATAGACGATGACGCCGACGGCCTTCATGTTTTGACAGAGCCGATAGGCTTGGTCGAAGGAAGAGCCGTTGGTGGCGGGCTGGTTGATATGGGTGTCCGCCCCGCCGCTGCCGACCCCTGCGTCTCCGGCGATCACGCCCCGGAAATAGGGGGTGTTGAACTCCCCGTCGGTCATCAGCACGACGGCCTTCAAGGTCTTGGTGGAGTCATAGGCGGCGGGCGCGCCTGCGCCTGACCACAGGCCGAAGGTCGGCGAAACCAGATACCAGCCCCAAGCCAAACCGATATGGCCCGCCGTCGATCCGACCGCCGACATTCCGTTGATGGCGTCGGTCAGGGTCTTCTTGACGTTGGTCAGGGGGACGATTCGGGAGGCCGGGCAGGCGTTGCCGGTTCCGGCGTAGCTTCGTCCAACCCAGGACGAGGTGGACGGGGCCGCATCCGTATAGGCCTGCGCCCCGGCTCTTTCCGACACGCAGGTCGTTCCGGGAAAGCGCGTCCAGGTTCCTGCCGCATTGACGAAATCTCGGTTCGAACAGCCGTCCACGCCGCAGACCAGCTGGCCGCCCGACGTATAGGCGGCTCCGCCCATGGGGGCGTTCGCCAATTGGGCTTGAGAGGCGTCGAGCGCCAAGGTCGCCGTGGTCGCGCTGACGCCGGCGACGCGGAAACCGATGTCATTCAACTGGCTGAGGCCGCCCATGCCGCTCAGGACAGCGGCGTCCCCATCGGGCGACAGGCCGTGGCGGGCCATGGTAATGACGATGTTGCAGTCCGCCCGGGCGCATTTGGCGACATAGGCCCGGCCTGAGAAGGCGGAATAGTAGCGGCTGTCCTTGCCGAGGAGGCTGAAGGTGTTGGTCGTGGCGTTGCCCACCGTAAGGGCGACGCCGTTAAGGGGTGCCATCGTTTCCGCGCTCCAGATCGTCACGATGTCGCCGTTCTTGAAGCCGTGGTTAGAGGCGGTGACCACGGCCGTATAGGCGCGGGTGATGCCGGTGATCGTCTTGACCGAGCCCGTCAGCCAGGTCGCTGCGGTGATGGACTGGGTGCTGGAGCCGAGCGCTCCGCGCGCCCTATCAGCATAGGTGTCGCCTACATTGACGCCCATGGAATAGGGAGCCAGGGCCACCTTGGAATAGAAGGGCGACTGGTTGTCTTGGACGACGATGTCGATCAGCTCCTTGGCCGCCGACTTCAGATTGTCGATCTTGCGGCCGCTTGAGCAACTGGCGGCGCAGTCGTTCATCGAGCCGGTAATGTCCAGGACCAGGGCCACCTCCACATCGCGCGAGGAGCGGTTGACCTCGGATCGCACCGAGACGGGCAGGGTGTCGTCCAGCAGTTGGCCGTAGGGCGGAAGCACGATGTTGGCGACCAGGGTCTTTACCCGCCCCTGAGCGGTGGCGATGACGACGCTCTTGTCGTTCATGGCGACCTGAACGTCGCCGTCCTGAACCGGCTCGAGCTCAATCCCCTTCAGATTGGCGCGAAGATTGACCAGGGTGATGCTCTTCAGCTCTTCCGGCGTCGTATAGGGAGACCGCGCGGCGGCCAGGGCGGCGGCGTCCAGGGCGTCCTGAAACTGGGCCTTGGCCGTGGTTATGCGGTGAATGTCGACGCCGCCCAGGGCCAGCATGACGATGACGGGCAGGCTGAGAGCGAAGATGATCGCCACATTGCCGCGCCGGTCGCCGCCCAGCAGGAAGGCCAGGGCCCGAAGGCCGCTGAGGACCTTATGGATCGGTTGTGGCGCCAATGTCGTCGCTTCCTTACAGGCGCGCGCCGCCCGCATGAGGCCACAATGGCCTCATGCGGTTAAAGGAAGGCTGACGGATCGCGGTTAACAGACCCGGCCTAAGGACCGTCTTCAGGCCTGCGACCAGCCGCAGTCATGGCCGCGGTTTTGGACCGTCAGCCATTGATTCAAAGGGGCGAAATAGTCGGCGACCGCCGAGGCGTCGTTTGCGCTCTCTCCGGTGAAGGCCTGAAGGGCCTCGGGCCAGGGCTTGGACTGGCCCATTTCCAGCATGGCGTTGAAACGGGCGCCCACCGCCTTGTTCCCATAGACCGAGCAACGGTGCAGGGGGCCGGTCCAGCCGGCCTGGCGGCAAGCGGCGCGCTGGAACTGGAACTGATAGATGTGGGCCAGGAAGTAGCGGGTGTAGGGGGTGTTGCCCGGTACGTGATATTTGGCGCCGGGGTCGAAGGCGTTGGCCGGACGCGGCCCCGGCGGGACCAGGCCCTGATATTTCAGCATGTCTGCGGTCCAGGCCGCGTTGTACTGGTCCGGCGAGGTCTCGCCGGAGAAGACGCCCCAGCGCCAGCGATCCACCATCAGGCCGAAGGGCAGGAAGGCGATCTTGTCGAGCGCCATCTTCAGCAGGAAGGGAATGTCCTCTTCCGCGCCCGGCGTCGTCTTCAACAGACCGATCTGGTTGAGATAGGTGGGGGTCAGGGCCGACAGGCCGACGAAGTCGCCGATCGCCTCATGGAAGCCGTCGTTCGCCCCGTTGCGGAACAGCATCGGCTGGTTCTTGTAGGCCCGCTGGTAGTAGTTGTGCCCCAGTTCGTGGTGGACGGTGTAGAAGTCGTCGCCGTTGACGTTGGTGCACATCTTGATGCGGATGTCTTCGGTGTTGTCGAGATCCCAGGCCGAGGCGTGGCAGACGACCTCGCGGTCGCGGGGGCGCACGATCTGGCTGCGTTCCCAGAAGGTCTGGGGCAGGGGATCGAGACCCAGGGAGACATAGAAGCCCTCCCCCGTCCTGACCATCTTCACGGGGTCGTAGTCGGCGGCCTTCAGCAGTTCGGTCAGGTCGTAACTGGAGGCGCCGCCGCTGGTCGGGGCGACCACGTCATAGATGTTGCCCCACTGCTGGGACCACATATTGCCCAGCAGATCCGCGCGGATCGGGCCGTGGTCGGGTTGGACGGCGTCGCCGTATTTGGCGTTCAGCCGGGCGCGGACATAGCAGTGCAGATTCTCGTAGAAGGGTTTGACCTGGGCCCAGAGCCGATCGGTCTCCTCAGCGAAGTCGTCGGCCGGCATGTCGTAACCGGACCGCCACAGGGCGCCGGTGTCGGAAAAGCCCAGTTCGCGCGCCCCCTCATTGGCGATCTCGACCATGCGGGCGTAGTCGTTCTTCATCACCGGCGAGATGGTGCGCCAGCCTTCGTAAAGGGCCTTGGTTTCGTTCGGGTCGCGGCTGTCGGCCAGGATCAGCGAGGCCTCGTCCAGGGTAATCTGCCGTCCCTTGAAGTCGAACTTGCCGGTCGAATAGGTCGAATCCAGACGGGTGGCGATCTGCGACAGCTCCTCGGCGGCGCCGGGGCGGTTCGGGGCGGGCAGGACGATGCCGAGCCGCAGCAGGTTCAGCTTGCGGCGGACCACCGGATCGACTGCGACGTCGTTGAACTTGGCCGCCTGGTTGGCGAACTGGACCTGGAGCTCGGTCGCCTCGGCGTTGACCTTGGATTCCAGCCACATGGTGTCGAAGGTGATGTTGGTGGCGCGGGCCCACTGCACCCGGGCGGCGTATTCGCCGAAGGTCAGCATCTTGGCCTCGGCGTCGGCGACGAACTGGGTCGCGCCTTCGGCGGTCGTGGGATAGTCGGCCCTCAGGCCCGTGGCCGTGACGGGGGCGGGGGTGAAGGTCTGGGCGCCGGCGTCGGCCTGAAGCGGCAGAGCCTTGTCCGGGGTCGGGGAGGCGGCGCAGCCGGCGGCGAAGGCGAGGGCGCAGACCGCAGCGGCGGTCGTCATCTGACGCTTCATGATGGATCTCCTGAACAGCGGGCGCAGGAGAGGTCAGGGGCGGCGCCGCGTCAAGCGGGGCGGTTGAGCCGGAATCGTTCTGGGCTATCGGCCTTCGGCCTACTTGAGCCGTCGCCGGGCTACCGACCTTCGGCCTGCTTGAGCCGGACGCAGTTATCCAGGCCGTCATTACGCACCGTTCCCATGGCGGCCTGGATGCGGCCGGCGCGGCGACGGACGTAGGGGCCGGGGGCCGCGGCCTGATAGCGGCGCGGCGCCGGCAGGATGGCGGCCAGGCGAGCCGCCTCGCGCCGGCTCAGGTCTGCGGCGTCCTTGCCGAACCAGTGCTGGGCCGCCGCCTGGGCGCCGTAGACGCCCGGCGCCCATTCGACGACGTTCAGATAGACCTCCATGATCCGCCGCTTGGACCAGACGGTCTCGATCAGGACGGTGTATCCGGCCTCAAAGCCTTTGCGGACCCAGTCGCGGCCGGGCCACAGGAAGACGTTCTTGGCCGTCTGCTGGCTGATGGTGGAGCCGCCCCGGATGCGCCCGCCCTCGGCGTTGTGGTCCAGGGCCTTCTGGATGGCCTCCATGTCGAAGCCGTGGTGGCTGCAGAAGCGGGCGTCCTCGGCGGCGATGGCGGCGTCGACCAGATGGGGCGAAATCTGCTTCAGCCCGCGCCACTGGTAGTCCAGCCCCTCGCCGCGCACGGCTTGGCGCAGCATCAGGATGGTGGGCAGGGGCGGGAAGAGGGCGACCCAGAGGACGCCGCCGACCGGCACGGTGGTCAGGATGGCGGCGGCGATGACGACCGCCCGGAGCCAGGATGGACGAGGCCACCTCGCCATCAGAGGATCGCCACCCCGGCGGCCCCGTCCTCGTCGGCCCAGGCGACCGCATCAGCCGCCGGGCTGAGGCAGAGGGCGACGATGACCGGGCCCTTGTTGGCCTTGACGAAGTTCAGGCCCTGGGCGGCCGGATGGGCGACCCAGACCCGGCCGTCGTTCAGGCCGGCGGCCAGCAGGCCGTGGTTCACGCGGGCCGAGACCAGATTGATCCGGCTGGCCTCGTCATAGCCGATCTCGGTCGCCTCGCGGCCCATCGGGCCGTTGGAGCCGATGAAGGGCCAAAGCACGGCGCCCTGGGCGCCCGAGGTGGCCAGCAGCTGGCCGTTCGCCAGGAAGGCCAGGGAGCGGACCTTGGATGGATAGCCGCCCATCCGCAGATTCTTGGCGTCCTTCAGCCGCCAGCCGTGAAGCTGATTATCCTGCATGGTGGTGACGACGAAGGCGCCGTCGGGCGAGAAGGCCACGCCGGTGTGCGACCCGGCCCAGCTCAGCCTGGTCGGCTGCTGCTTCTCGATCCGGGCGTACCAGAGGGCCGCGCCGCCGTAGGTCGAGGCGGCGATGCGCCGTCCCTTGGGTTCGAAGGCCACGCCGGAGACGGTGCGTTCATGCTGGAAGTCGCGCCGGAAACCCGGTTCGGACGGATCGATCACCGACAGGGTGCGCCCCCAGGAAAAGGCGATCAGGCCCGACGCTGGCGAGGCGTCCACGGCGTCGATCCACTGGTTCTTCGCCTCGGCCAAGACCGCAGGCTCGACGCCGGGGCGGCTCCAGACCAGCCGACCGTCGTCGCCGCCGGTCACCACCCCTTCGCCGGACGGATGAACCGCGGCGCACAGGACGGCGCCGTCATGCGCCTGGACCGTCGCGCCGTCGGCGAACCGGACCGAGCCGTCGCCGAGGGCGAAGACGGCGCCGGTGTTGTCGAACAGGGCGGCGGTGACCTGGGCGTCGAATGCGAAGTTCATGCGCGAGGCGTTAGCCGGTTGCAGGGGCGGGGGCAAATGGGGGAGAACAAGTCATCCGTTTCTCCCCCCCCCCGGAACGGGGAGAGAGAATGCGGGTGCGCCCTCAGACCGGATCTGTCGGCTTGGGTTCGACCGGGGCCGGGGCGGCCTGGGCTTGGACCGGCTCCTCCGGAAGGGGGATGAACTCCAGATCGTCCTCGCTCGGGAGTTTCATCCGACCGGCCTTCCAGTCGGCCTTGGCCTGGTCGATGCGGGCCTGGCTGGAGGCGACGAAGTTCCACCAGATCAGCCGTTCGCCCACCGGCTCGCCGCCAAGGACCATGACGGTCGATTGCACTAGGGCCTTGACCGTCGGCTCGGCCGTCGGCTCCAGCACGATCATCTGGCCTTCATGGAAGGTGCGGTCGCCCACTTCGATCGCCCCCTTGGCCACGAACAGGGCCCGCTCGCTCATGCCGCCGCCGCCCTTGCCCGGAGGCGGAGCGGTGCGGACGCCGGGCTGAAGCTCCCAGTGCACATAGAAGAGGGGCGAGGACACCGGCGCGCTCGCCTTGGCGCCATAGGCTTCTCCGGCCACCAGACGCGCGAACAGGCCGCCGTTCTCATAGGAAGGCTGGGCGTCCTCGCCCAGATGATGAAAGGAGGGGTCGATTTCCTCGGCCTCGTCGGGCAGGGCGACCCAGGCCTGCATGCCGTGCATCGGCCCGCCGCGGCTCTTCTTCAGTGGGTCGGTGCGCTCGGAATGGACGATGCCCTTGCCGGCCGTCATCCAGTTCACCTCGCCGGGGCGGATGGGCTGGTTATAGCCGAGATTGTCGTGGTGCAGGATCTCGCCCTCGAACAGATAGGTGAGGGTCGACAGGCCGATGTGGGGGTGCGGCCGCACATCAATGGCGGCGGCGCCCGGCGCAAACTCGGCCGGGCCCATCTGATCCAGGAAGATGAAGGGCCCGACCATCCGGCGCGAATGGAAGGGCAGGACGCGGCCGACCTCGAACCCGCCCAGGTCCTTACGGCGCGCGTCGATCACCAGTTCGATCATGTTCGGCATCCCCTCGGCGGAAGACGCCGCCGAACGGTCTTATCCGACGTGAGGGGTCACTATGCCAAGAGGCAGGGCGGTCACATTCTTCACGCCGCGGGTGACGATATGGCTCTCGCAGTCTGAGACGATGCCCAGGGCCAGCAGCTTTTCGCGCAGGAACTTGTCGAAGGCGTGCATGTCGGAGGTGATGATTCGCAGCACATAGTCCTCGCGGCCCGTGATGGTGGCGCACTGGACCACTTCCGGCCATTTGGCGACCGCCGCCTCGAAGATGTCGAGGTTCTCGGCCGAGGGCAGCATCAGTTTGACGATGGCGTAGACCTCGAAATCCAGGCCCAGCAGCTTGGCGTTCAGCAGGGTGACGCGCTTGGTGATCAGGCCGGAATCTTCCAGCCGTTTGATGCGCCGCCAGCAGGGCGAGGCCGACAACCCGACCCGATCCGCCACTTCGGCGACCGACAGTCCGGCGTCTTGTTGCAGGATATCCAGGATCCGGGCGTCGATGGGATCGAGTTCGTCCGCCAATGCGTTTCTCCGATTGTGGTTATGGCGAAATAAAATACCCTAAATAGGGATTTTGCAAGGTCAATTTGAGCGAGCGCCTGCTTAGGGGCCGTGTTATCACACGTCCAGAGGAAACACGGACGCATCCTCCGAACGGAACCGGACGCCCGCATGAACGACAAAATGAGCCAAAAGAACAGTCGCCCCCTTTCTTTGCGCGTGCCTGAACCCTCGGGTCGGCCGGGCGACGCGCCGGATTTCAGCCATCTGACGATGGACCCCGCCGGAGCCGTGGATCGGCCGGAGGTTTCGACGGCGCCCTATGAGATGCGCGATCACGCCTTTCGACTGATCCGGGTGCTGGACGAGGATGGAAACGCCGTCGGGCCGTGGAATCCGCGCCTGGACCCCGAGACACTTCGTCGCGGCCTGAAGGCCATGATCCTGACCCGCGCCTTCGACGACCGGATGCACCGCGCCCACCGTCAGGGCAAGACCAGCTTCTATATGAAGTGCACCGGCGAGGAGGCCATCGCAGTCGCCCAAGGCATGATCCTGAGCCGCGAGGACATGGGCTTCCCCACCTATCGCCAGCAGGGGCTGCTGATCGCGCGCGGCTATCCGCTGACGGCGATGATGAACCAGATCTATTCCAACGCCGAAGACCCGATCAAAGGCCGCCAGCTGCCGATCATGTATTCGGCCAAGGACTACGGCTTCTTCACCATCAGCGGCAATCTGGGCACCCAGGTCCCCCAGGCGGTCGGCTGGGCCATGGCCAGCGCCTACAAGGGCGACGACAAGATCGCCATCAGCTGGATCGGCGACGGCGCCACGGCCGAGGGCGACTTCCACAACGCCCTGACCTTCGCCAGCGTCTATCGCGCCCCGGTCATCCTGAACATCGTCAACAACCAGTGGGCTATTTCGTCCTTCCAGGGCATCGCCGGCGGGCTGGAGACCACCTTCGCCTCCAAGGCCATCGGCTACGGCCTGCCGGCCCTGCGGGTGGACGGCAACGACTTTCTTGCGGTGTGGGCCGCGACCCAGTGGGCCGAGGAGCGCGCCCGCTCGAACCTAGGGGCGACGGTGATCGAGCTGTTCACCTATCGCGGCGCCCCGCATTCGACCTCGGACGACCCCAGCCGCTATCGCCCCGGCGACGAGCACGAGAAATGGCCGCTGGGCGATCCGATCGAGCGGCTGCGCCAGCATCTGACGCTGATCGGCGAATGGGATGATGAGCGCCACACGGCGGCGCTCAAGGAGGCGGTCGAACAGGTTCGCGCCGCCGGCAAGGAGTCCGAGGCCATCGGCACCCTGGGCCAGTCGCGTCCCAGCGTGAAGACCATGTTCGAGGAGGTCTATGCGACCGAGGACTGGCGCCTGGTCGAACAGCGTCGCGAGGTGGGGGTCTGATCATGAGCGAGCAAACCACCTTTATCGAAGCGGATCGTACTGACGGAGTCGAACCGGACATGGTCGATCAGAACGCCGCTCCCGCTTCGGAAGCGACCGGCGCCGGCGTCGTTCCGATGAACATGATCCAGGCCCTGAACTCGGCCCTGGACGTCAAGATGGCCGAGGATCCGAACGTCCTGTCGTTCGGCGAGGACGCCGGCTATTTCGGCGGGGTCTTCCGCGTCACCGACAAGCTGCAGCAGAAGCACGGCCTGACCCGCAGCTTCGACGCCCCGATCAGCGAATGCGGCATCGTCGCCGCCGCCATCGGCATGGGCGCCTATGGTCTGCGTCCGGTCGTGGAGATCCAGTTCGCCGACTACATCTATCCGGCCTACGACCAGATCGTCTCCGAAGCGGCCAAGATGCGCTATCGCTCGGGCGGCCAGTTCACCAGCCCCATCGTGGTCCGCAGCCCCTATGGCGGCGGCATCTTCGGCGGCCAGACCCACAGCCAGTCGCCGGAAAGCCTGTTCACCCATATCGCCGGGCTGAAGGTCGTCATTCCGTCCAACCCCTATGACGCCAAGGGCCTGTTGATCGCCGCCGTCGAGGATGACGACCCGGTCGTCTTCTTCGAGCCGAAGCGCCTGTACAACGGCCCGTTCGACGGCTGGCACGAGAAGCCGGTCTCGCCGTGGAAGGCGCAAGAATTGGCGCAGGTTCCGACGGGCAAATATGTCGAGCCGATCGGCAAGGCGCGCGTGATGCGCGAAGGAAACGACGTCACCATCCTGGCCTATGGCACAATGGTCTGGGTGGCGCTGGCGGGAGCCGAACACGCCGGCGTGGACGCCGAGGTGATCGACCTGCGCTCGCTCGTGCCGCTGGACATCGAGGCCATCGAGGCCAGCGTGAAAAAGACCGGCCGATGCGTCATCGTGCACGAGGCGCCCAAGACCTCGGGCTTCGGCGGCGAACTGTCGGCCCTGGTGCAGGAGCGTTGCTTCTATCACCTGGAGGCGCCGATCGCCCGCGTCACCGGCTGGGACACCCCCTATCCCCATGCTTTCGAATGGGAATATTTCCCCGGACCGCAACGGGTTTCAGACGCCGCGAAGAGCGTCATGGCCGGAGGACGTTAAGATGGGTCGTTTCGTCTTCAAACTGCCCGACGTGGGCGAAGGCACCGCCGAGGCCGAACTGGTCGGCTGGCACGTCAAGGTCGGCAATACGGTCGCCGAGGACCAGATCGTCGCCGACGTGATGACCGACAAGGCCACCGTAGAGATCACCGCGCCTGTGTCCGGCAAGGTCATCGCCCTGCACGGCGAGCCCGGCGCCATGGTGCCGGTGCGCGGGCCGTTGGTCGAGTTCGAGGTCGAGGGGGCGGGGAATGCGGAAGAGAGCCCCTCCGTCTCTCCGCTGCGCTCCGAGCCACCTCCCCCCGCTTCGCGCGGGGAGGAGACAGTAGCGGCATCGTCTCCTCCCCACGCCAGTGGGGAGGGGGACCGCGCGAAGCGTGGTGGAGGGGCTCTTGACGCCCCCCAGGCCTCCACCGGCAACTATGTCTTCAAACTGCCCGACGTCGGCGAAGGCACGGCCGAGGCCGAACTGGTCGGCTGGCACGTCAAGGTCGGGGATGCGGTCGAGGAAGACCAGATCCTGGCCGACGTCATGACCGACAAGGCCACGGTCGAGATCACCTCGCCGGTCGCCGGAACGGTCGTCGCCCTGTACGGCGAGGCGGGCAAGGCCGTGCCGGTCGGCGGGCCGCTGGTGGCCTTCGATGTGGCCGGGGCCGGCAATGTCGCCAAGAGCCCCGTTCAGGCCCCCTCCGTCGCCTCCGGCGCTGCTTCCCCCAAGGGGGGAGGATCGACGCCGGCAGCCCCACCAAAATCTCCCCCCCCTGGGGGGAGCACCCGCGCAGCGGGGGAGGGGGGCAAACCGGCCCCCGCCCTGACCGGCCGGGCCCCCGGCGAACGCCCCCTGGCCTCGCCCGCCGTGCGCAACCGCGCGCGCGACCTGGGCGTCGATCTGACCTTCGTGCCCGGCTCCGGCCCGGCCGGACGGATCACCCACGAGGATCTGGACGGCTTCATCGCCCGCGGCGGCCAGGTTCCGACGTCCGCCGCTCCGGCCGGCGGCTCGCCCTTCGCCCGCGCCGAAGGGACCACCGAGGTCAAGATCATCGGCCTGCGCCGCAAGATCGCGGAGAAGATGGCCGAGAGCGTGCGCCGCATTCCGCACATCACCTATGTCGAGGAAATCGACATGACGGCGCTGGAGGAGCTGCGGGCCCATCTGAACGCGACCAAGGCGAAGGATCAGCCCAAGCTGAACCTGCTGCCCTTCATCGCCCGCGCCATCGTGGTGGCCCTGCGCGATCAGCCGCAGATCAACGCCCATTATGACGACGAGGCGGGCGTCCTGATCCAGCACGCCCCGGTCCATCTGGGCATAGCCGCCCAGACGCCGAACGGCCTGATGGTGCCTGTGGTCCGCCACGCCGAGGCGCGCGACGCCTGGGATACGGCGCTGGAGATCGCCCGCGTCTCGGGCGCGGCCAAGGACGGTTCGGCCAAGCGCGAGGAACTGTCGGGCTCGACCATCACAATCACCTCGCTGGGGACCCTGGGCGGGGTGGTCCACACCCCGATCATCAACCACCCCGAGGTCGCCATTGTCGGTCCCAACAAGATCGCCGACCGGGTCGTGGTCAAGGACGGCCAGATGGTCGTGCGCAAGATGATGAACCTGTCGTCCAGTTTCGATCACCGGATCGTCGACGGCCATGATGCGGCGGTGTTCGTGCAGCGGATCAAGGGCCTGCTGGAACAGCCCGCGACCTTGTGGATGTGAGCGCGCAGACATGATATACACATCATATATCATGGAGGCTTGAGATGCGTATTCTCGTGGACGCCAATGAGGCCCAGGTCGCCGCCTTGGACGAGCTCGCCAAGCGCGAGCAGCGGCCTCGCGCCGCCGTGATCCGCGCCGCCATCGACGACTATGTCGCGCGGAACGGTCGGAAAGCGACCCTCGAAGAGTCTTTCGGGATATGGGGCAAGGACGGTGAAGACGGCCTCGCCTACCAAGAGCGGCTCCGCAGCGAATGGTAGCGGCCCTGCTGGATTCCAATATTCTCGTCGATCACCTGAAGGGCTACCCACAGGCGACCGCCGAGATCGGACGCTACGAGAATCCGGCCATCAGCATCGTGACCTGGATCGAAGTCATGGTCGGTGCGGCGGATGAGTCCTCCAACCATACCCGACAGTTTTTGGACGGCTTCATAGTCATAGGCCTCGACGACGCTGTGGCCGAGCGAGCGGTCGTTCTGCGTCAGACCTACCGATTGAAATTCCCCGACGCCGTCATTTGGGCAGCCGCCCAGACGACGGGGCGGCTGTTGGTCACCCGCAACACCAAGGACTTTCCGGCCGATGAGCCGGGGGTTCGTGCGCCCTACCAACTCTGATGAAGGTCGTGCGCAAGATGATGAACCTGTCGTCCAGCTTCGATCACCGGATCGTCGACGGGCATGACGCGGCGGTGTTCGTGCAGCGGATCAAGGGGTTGCTGGAGCAGCCCGCGACACTGTGGATGGGGTGAGCTAGATGCAGGGTTTGGTTAGCAGATTGGGAACGCCAGAAGCGGTAAGAGTGGCGGGCGTGTTTTTGATGGTTTCTCTCGCGATCTCTGCGGCAGTGTCCGCTTGTTCGAATGTGACGAAGATCGTTCCAGTTGCAGATGGGTTCTATCGCATGAATGCCCTGACCGGCCGAGTAGAAGTTTGTCGTTCAGCCGGATGCTTCGAGGCCCAACAGTTCTCCATATCGACTCAATCGCTGCGTTCTTCCGGCGATAAACGGCGCTTTGACTTTGGGACAGACTCTCAGTGACCCAGACCCTGAAAACCAAAGTTCTCATCATCGGCGCGGGCACCGGCGGCTATGTCGCGGGCATCCGTTGCGGGCAGCTGGGCCTCGATACTGTGCTGGTGGACGGTGGCGACGGCCTCGGCGGGACCTGCCTGAACATCGGCTGTATTCCGTCTAAGGCTATCATCCATGCGGCGGGCAAGTTCGAGACCGTGGCCAAGGCGGCCGGGGGCGGGACCCTGGGCATCACGGCGGCCAAGCCGGCGATCGACCTGAAACAGACGGTCGCGTGGAAGGACGGGATCGTCCGCAAGCTGAACGCCGGCGTCGCGGCCCTGCTGAAGAAGGCCAAGGTCAAGGTCATCAAGGGCTGGGCCGAGTTCGCCGACGCCAAGACCTGCGTGGTGAAAACCGACGAAGGCGATATCCGCATCACCGCCGAACACGTCATATTGGCGACGGGGTCCGAGCCGGTCGAACTGCCCTTCCTGCCGTTCGGCGGCGACGTCATCTCCTCGACGGAGGCGCTGAGCCTGTCGGAGGTCCCGAAGAAGCTGGTCGTGGTCGGCGGCGGCTATATCGGGCTGGAGCTGGGCATCGCCTATCGAAAGCTGGGCGCCGAAGTCGCCATCGTCGAAATGGCCGACCGGATCCTGCCCCTCTATGACAAGGCCCTGACCGATCCGGTCGCCAAATGGCTGGAGAAGTACGGGGTCGAGCTTCATCTGGGCGCGCGGGCTGGCGGCTTCGGCGACGGAAAACTGTCGATCACGACCAAGGACGGCGAGCCGCTGCAGCTGGAGGCCGACAAGGTGCTGGTCACGGTCGGCCGTCGTCCGCGCACCCAGGGCTGGGGTCTGGAGAACATGGGCGTGGCCATGGCCGGTCCGTTCGTGAAGATCGACAACCGCTGCGCCACCAGCATGAAGAATGTCTGGGCCGTCGGCGACCTGACGGGCGAACCGATGCTGGCGCACAAGGGTTCGGCCCAGGGCGAGGTGGTCGCCGAGATCATCGCCGGCCACGACCGGGTGTTCGATCCCACGGCGATCGCCGCCGTCTGTTTCACCGAGCCGGAGATTGTTTCGGCGGGTCTGGGCCCCAGCGATGTCGAGGGCCGCGACGACGTGATCACCGCCGTCTTCCCCTTCGCCGCCATCGGCCGGGCCCTAGCCATCGAGGCCGGCGAGGACGGCGGCTTCGTGCGAGTGATCGCCTCCAAGGCCGACCACCGGCTGCTGGGGATCCAGGCCGTGGGCCAGCATGTGTCGGAACTGTCCAACAGCTTCGCCCAGATGCTGGAGATGGGGGCGGTGCTGGAAGACGTGGCCGGGACCATTCACGTCCACCCGACCCTGGGCGAAGCCTTCCACGAGGCGTCCCTGCGGGCCCTGGGCCACGCGATCCATATCTGACCTCGACCTGGAGCGGTCCTACAGCCGCTCCAGCCGCCTGGCGTGGTTCGCCACCATCTTCAGGGCCAGACCGTCGGGCAGGACGCGCGCCAGGCCCGCCATGACATTGTTCATGACGCCGGGCGTCACGCTGGCCCGGTTCGCCTCGCAGGCGTCGTAGCCGATCTGCGCCACGCGGGCGGCGTCCATCCACATCCAGGCCGGATAGGCGCGCGACACCTGATCGCGAGACCCATTGACGTCGTGGAACTCGGTCAGGGTGTAGCCGGGGTTCAGGACCGTGACGTGGACCCCCGTCCCCAGGGTCTCCAGATGCAGGCCCTGGGAGGCCTTGATGAGGAAGCTCTTGATCGGACCATACAGGGTGTCGCCGCCCGTCGCCGGCATCTGGCCCGCCAGGGAGGCGACGTTCAGCACCCGGCCGAAGCCCCGCTGGACCATGCCGGGCAGGACCAGGCGCGACAGCTCCACCGGCGCGGTCAGCATGACCTGGATCATGGCCCGGTGGGCCGCGAGGTCGGTGTCGAGGAAGCCGGTGACCCGGCTGAAGCCCGCATTGTTGACGAGGCCGTCAACCGTCAGGCCCCGCGCCGCAACGGCCGCGATCAACCGTTCAGGGGCGGCCGGATCGGACAGATCCTCGGGGATCACGGTCGCGGTCACCCCGTGGGCGGCGGTCAACTCGTCCGCCAGCCTCGTCAGCGGCCCCTCGCGGCGCGCGGTCAGGATCAGGTTCCAGCCCTTGGCCGCATAGGTCCGGGCCAGGGCGGCGCCGATGCCGGCCGAGGCGCCGGTGATCAGGACCGTCCGTCTCATCGGGGCGTCAAGCCGCGACGGGGCAGGATTTGTGCGGCGTAAAGGCCGCCAGCGACACAGGATTTTCCGCCAGCAGATCGGCGATGGTGATCTTGGACAGGGCCTCGGTCGCGGCCTCGTCGGCGGCGGTCAGGGCCTTGGCCACCTGGCGCGGGATATGTTCGCTGATCGGGCAGCCCTTGGCGCCGGACGGCGGCGAGCCGATGTGGGCGCAACCGTTGACGGCCTTCAACACCTCGTCCAGCCGGATGTCCTGCGGCTGGCGCAGCAGCCAGGAGCCGCCGGTCGCGCCGGGGCGGGTGGCGATCAGACCGGCCTTTGCCAGCAGGGCCGTCACCCGGCGCACCACAACCGGATTGGTGGGTATGGAGGAGGCCAGAACGCCGCTGGGCGCCGCCCGATCAGGCGAAAACGCCCCCTTGTGGGCCATATAGGCCAGGGCGTGGGCGGCGACGGGGAAGCGCTGGCTGTCTGACATGATCGTGTTCCTGAAGGGAAAATAGGCGCTCGCGCGCCGAATCACAAATCTCCGCCTGTCCGGAGAAACCGAATCCCGCGCGCCGCGATTGAAGCGGACGCGGAATGAGCCTAAAGGCTCGCCGCTTTGAAGGGCTCGACCTGTCGTCGACGACCCGGAGGATACGCATGGCCGGGGACACTCCCCACGACGCGGGCGCTCTCCCCGCCGCGTCGAACACGCCGAACAAGTCCACCCACGCCACGGGACCCGAGTCCCAAGCTCCAGCAGGCCAGATCGCCAAACACGGCGGCTTCTGGGCCCTGACGGTCGGCGCGATCGGCGTGGTGTTCGGCGACATCGGCACCAGCCCGCTCTACGCCCTGCGCGAGGCGATCGATCACGCCCGCTCGGGCGTGGGCGGCGACCTGGCCGTGGTCGGCGTGGTCTCCCTGGCCTTCTGGGCCCTGATGGTGGTGGTGACGTTCAAATACGTCTTCTTCCTGATGCGGGCGGACAACAAGGGCGAGGGCGGCACCCTGTCCCTGATGGCCCTGGCCCAGCACGCGGTCGGACGGCGCAGCGCCTGGATCTTCATCCTGGGCGTCTGCGGCGCGGCCCTCTTCTATGGCGACGGCATCATCACCCCGGCCATTTCGGTGCTGTCGGCCGTCGAGGGCCTTCAGGACGCGCCGGGCCTGGCCGGACGTCTGGATCCCTTCATCGTGCCGATCTCCGCCGGGATTCTGGTGGCCCTGTTCATGGCTCAGTCGGGCGGCACCGCCAGCCTGGCCAAATATTTCGGCCCGATCACCGCCGTCTGGTTCCTCAGCCTCGGGGGGCTGGGTCTTTATCACATCTTCGACGACGTCAGCATTCTGCGGGCTCTCTCGCCCCACTACGGCGTCATGCTGCTGATCAATGACGGCTTCCTGGGCTTCGTCATCCTGGGCAGCGTCTTCCTGGCCGTGACCGGCGCCGAGGCCCTGTATGCGGACATGGGCCATTTCGGAAAGGCGCCGATCCGCATGGGATGGCTGGCCTTCGTCCTGCCCTGCCTGACCCTGAACTATCTGGGCCAGGGCGCCCTGATCCTGGACAATCCGGCCGCGTCGGAGAACCCCTTCTGGAACATGGTGCCGGAGATGGCCTATTGGCCGATGCTGATCCTGGCCACCGCCGCCACCGTCATCGCCTCCCAGGCCGTGATCACCGGAGCCTTCTCGGTCACCCAGCAGGCGGTGCAGCTGGGCCTGCTGCCCCGGATCGACATTCGCAACACCTCCGAAACCCAGGCGGGCCAGATCTTCGTGCCGGCGGTCAACACCTTCCTGATGATCGGGGTCCTGCTGCTGCTGGTGGTCTTCCAGAGCTCGCACAATCTGACCGCCGCCTATGGTGTGGCCGTCACCGGGACCATGCTGGTCAACACCCTGATGAGCTATTCGGTGATCACCAAGGGCTGGAAATGGCCGATGTGGGCGGTCGCCGGAACCCTGATCCCCTTCGCCTTCATCGACAGCGTCTTCCTGACCTCCAACCTGCTGAAGATTCCCGACGGCGCCTGGATGCCCCTGGTTCTGGGGGCGATGCTGGTCCTGATCATGTGGACCTGGGTGCGCGGCACTCAGATACTGACGACCAAGACCCGCAAGGATAGCCTGCCTCTGACCGACCTGATCGAGATGCTTCAGGCCCGGCCGCCGCACCGCGCGCCCGGCACGGCCATCTTCCTGACCAGCGATCCCGACGTCGCCCCGGTCGCCCTGATGCACAATCTCAAGCACAACAAGGTCCTGCACGAGAAGAACGTCATCCTGACCGTGCGCACCTCCGAGCGGCCCCGCGTCAAGGAGGCGGATCGGGTGCGGATGGAGCCGATCAATGACGACTTCAAGAAGCTGACCATCACCTATGGCTTCATGGAGACGCCGAACGTGCCGCGCGCCCTGGGTCTGTGCCGCAAACAGGGACTGAAGTTCGACATCATGTCGACCAGCTTCTTCCTGGGCCGCCGGTCGCTTATCCCGTCGGCGCGCCAGGGCATGCCCCTGTGGCAGGACCGGCTGTTCATCTTCCTGATGCGCAACGCCGCCAATCCGACCGACTTCTTCCACATCCCGCCCGGCCGCGTGGTCGAGCTGGGCGCCCAGGTGGCGGTTTGAGGCCGGGCGCCCGGCCGGGCCAGAACTCCGAGGCGCGGGGCCGCCGGATGGCGACCAAGGGCAAGCCGCGTCCCGCTTCTGCGTCGGAAGCCTCGTCTGAAACCCCGCACCAGGACGATATCGGGGTGGAGGCCCGCCTCGTCGCCGGCCTGTTGCTGAACGCGGCGCTGGAGCGACGCAACGGACTGGACGAGGCCCTGGCCCAGCCGCCCGCCCGCGCCCTGGCGCCGGTCGATCGCGCCTTCGCCCGCGCCGTGGCCATGGCGGCGCTCCGTCGCCTGGGCGAGATCGACCAGATACTGGATCGCCGCCTGCAGAAGTCTCCGCCCGAGGCCGTCCGCACCCTGATGCGCATCGCCCTGGCTCAGACCCTGGTGCTGGAGACCCCGGCCTTCGCCGCCGTCTCCACGGCCGTGAAACTGGCCGAGCGGGACCCCAAGACCCGGCCGTACAAGAACCTGGTCAACGCCGTGCTGCGCGGGGTGGGGCGCGACGGCCCCGGCCTGACCACGGCCGAGAGCAATCTGCCCGACTGGATCGCCGCCCGCTGGCGTGCGACCTATGGCGAGGCGGCCCTGACCGGCCTGGCCCTGGCCGCGCGCGAGGAGCCGCCGACCGATCTCAGCCTCAAGCCCGGCGTCGATCCCGCCGCCGTCGCTCAGGCGGTTGAGGGCGAGGTTCTGGACGGGGGTACGGTCCGCACCGGCCGGCGCGGCGATGTCGCCACCTGGCCCGGCTTCGAGACCGGCGACTGGTGGGTTCAGGACGCCGCCGCCGCCGTTCCTGGCCGCCTGCTGGACGTCAAGCCCGGCGAGACCGCCCTCGACATGTGCGCCGCCCCCGGCGGCAAGACCCTGCAACTGGCCGCCGCCGGCGCTTCGGTGGTCGCCCTGGACCGGTCGGCCCCGCGCCTGAAACGTCTGACCCAGAACCTGGAGCGCACCGGCCTCGCCGCCGAGGTGGTCGCCGTCCCGGCCGAGGACTGGGAGGACGACCGCACATTCGACGCCGTGCTGCTGGACGCCCCCTGCACGGCCACCGGCACCTTCCGCCGCAATCCGGAAGTCCTGCGCGCCACCAAGCCGGCCGAGGTCGCCAAACTGGCCGACGTCCAGCACCGGCTGCTCGACGCCGCCGCCGAACGGGTCAAGGCGGGCGGCCGTCTGGTCTATTGCACCTGTTCGCTGGAGCGCGAGGAGGGCGAGACCCAGGTGATCGCCTTCCTGCGCCGCAACCCCGGTTTCCGCACGGTTCCGGCCGACCCCGCCGCCGTCGGCGCCCCGGCCGAGGCCCTGACGCCGGAAGGCTGGCTGCGCATTCTGCCGTCCCAATGGGCCGAACGCGGCGGCCTGGACGGCTTCTTCGCCGCACGGCTGGAGCGGATTTCCTGACGGTCGGCGGCTTGCCCCCGTGGGCAAGCCGTCCTATCCGAGGGGCCATGGCCGCACCCCTGATCTGCCCATCCATCCTCGCCAGCGATTTCGCGCGCCTGGGTGAAGAAGTCCGCGCTCTGGAAGCCGCCGGCGCCGACTGGATCCACATCGATGTGATGGACGGCCATTTCGTGCCCAACATCACCCTGGGTCCCGACATCGTGAAGGCGCTCCGACCGCACACCCGTCTGCCGTTCGACGTCCATCTGATGGTCGCGCCGGTCGATCCGTGGCTGGAGGCCTATCGCGAGGCCGGGGCCGATCTGCTGACGGTCCATCCCGAAAGCGGGCCGCACGTTCACCGCACCCTGGGCCGGATCCGCCAGCTGGGCGCCAAGGCCGGTCTGGTCTTCAATCCGGGCACGCCCCTGTCGATCCTGGAGGAGGTGGTCGATCTGGTGGACCTGGTGCTGATCATGTCGGTCAATCCGGGCTTCGGCGGACAGAAGTTCATCGACGGTTCGCTGCGTAAGATCGAAAGGGCGCGCGCCATTCTGGATCGCGCCGGATCGCCGGCCCATCTACAGGTGGACGGTGGCGTGACCTCAGCCAATGCGGGCGCCTGCGTCGGCGCGGGGGCCGACGCCCTGGTCGCGGGCTCCTTCGTCTTCAAGGGCGATTATGCGGCCAATATCGCCGCCCTGAAGTCCGCCCCGAACGCTTCGACCGCCGGGTGAGCCCCTTGGGTCCCTTCGCTCCGCGGCGCGAGCCCGAGACGCCGGACGTCGCCTCGGGCCAGATTCCGGGCCTTCCGGGCGCGCCGGTCCGCACGCCCGTCCGGGCGGGGCAGGCGGCGACCAGCGCCGGTCTTTGGCCCGCCATCGCCGGGCGTCTGATCACCCGTCAACTGTGGATCGAGCTTTACGGCCTTCCTGGCTATGGTCTGACCCTGGGCCCGGTGCTGGGCGGGGGCAAGGTCACGGCCTTTGCGGCGACGCCGAGAGATTTCCGGCCGCACGATTCCGCCCCGGGCAAGAACCTGCTGGTCGGGCGCTTTATCCTGGCCGGCGCCTCCATGGAGGTGGAGCCCCCGTCCGATCCATGGAACCGACCCAGTCCGTCGCGGCCCTTCGCCGTCGAATTGCACGCCTTCAACTGGCTGCCGGCCCTGATGGCCCAGGGCGAGCGCGGCGCGCGCGAGGCCCTGCGCCTGACCCTGGCCTGGGCTGACGCCTTCGCCCGCTGGTCGCCCTTCGCCTGGGGGCCGGAGATTCTGCCGCGCCGGGTGATCAACCTGGCCTGCGCCGCCCGCCGCATGGGGGCGGTGGCGACCGAGGCGGAACGGTTGAGGCTGGCCGACAGTCTGGCGCGCCAGACGCGCCAGCTGTTGCGTCCGCCGGGCGGCCTGGCCACGCGGGCGGAGCGTCTGACCGCCGCCGCCATCGGGGGCTGCGTCCTGGCCGGCGCGCCGGGGCAGGGCCTGCGTCGCCGCGCCCTGGGCGGTCTGGCGGGGGCGCTGCGCGTCACGGTTCACGACGACGGTTCGCATGCGTCACGCAGTCCCGAGGCGGGGCTGGAGCTGCTCTTGGACCTCCTGACCCTCGACGACGCCCTGGCCCAGCTGTCCGAACCGACGCCGCAGCCGGTGTCGGAGGCGATCGACCGCCTGACCCAGGGCTTGCGCCTTCTGACCCTCCCCGACGGGCGGCTGGCCGGTTTTCAAGGCGGCGGTCCCTCATCGGCCGCCCGTGTGGCCGCCGCCCGCGCCCATGACGAGGCCGCGACGGCGAGCCGTGCGGCCGATCCCACCCATCCGCCGGTCGGCCGGATCGGCGGACTGGTGCGGATCGCCAGCCCCCTGTTGTCCATCGTCGCCGACGCTGCCTCGCCCGCGCGCGGCGCCTGGGGCGCCACGGCCTGCGCCCAGCCGCTGGCGCTGGAGATCGCCTGCGGCAAGGACCGTCTGGTCACCGGCTCCGGCTGGACCCCCGCCGCCACCGATCGTCAGGCCCTGCGCCTGACCCCCGGCCATTCGACCCTGACCCTGGGCGAGCGGTCGCTGAACGAACCCTTGGGTGGCTGGAAGGGCGAGCTTCTGGGACCGCGCCTGGTCGGGCCGCCGATCCATGTGACCACCGACCAGAGGGAAGCCGAGGGGGCGGTCTGGCTGGAGATGGAGCATGACGGCTGGAACGAAGCCTTCGGCCTGAACCACCAGCGGCGCCTGTATCTGGACCAGAGGCTGGACGAGTTGCGGGCGGAGGAGAAGCTTTTCCCGACGCCCGGCCGCAAGGAGGTGATCCGCCAGATCGCGGCCCCCTACGCCATCCGCTTCCATCTGGAGCCGGGGGTTCAGGCCTCGCTGGCGCGGGACCGTCGCTCGATCCTGCTGCGCGGCGCCTCGGGCCGGGGCTGGTGGTTCCGCACCGACGGCCCCGACGTGGCCATAGAGCCCAGCGTCCATATCGACGCCGGGCTGACCCGCCGATCGCTGCAGATCGTCGTGCGGGGATCGGCCCGCACCGACAGCGAGAGCCGGATCCGCTGGAAGCTGAGCCCGGCGGGCGCGAGCGGCGATCCGAGTTGATCCTCGTCAGAAACCGTCCGTGGGGTGACGAGGCGGCCGTTTGGCGCTAGAGGGCGCCCCATCCTCCCCCAGCCTTCACGGACGCCGCCATGCCCGCCGCTCCCGACTTTCCGCCCGCCCCTGATCGGGTCAAGCCGCAACGCGCCCTGATCTCCCTGTCCGACAAGGCCGGGCTGGAAGAGGTCGCCCGCACCCTGAACGACCTGGGCGTCGAACTGGTCTCGACCGGGGGCACCAAGGCGGCGATCGCCAAACTGGGCCTGCCGGTCAAGGATGTGGCCGATCTGACCGGCTTCCCCGAGATGATGGACGGCCGGGTCAAGACCCTGCACCCTGTGGTCCACGGCGGCCTCCTGGGCGTGCGCGACGCGGCCGACCACGCCCAGGCCATGACCGACCACGGCATCGGCGCCATCGATATCGTCTGGATCGACCTCTATCCGTTTGAATCAACCGTTGCGGCGGGCGGTTCGTTCGAGGCGGCGGTCGAGAATATCGACATCGGCGGCCCGGCCATGATCCGTTCGGGCTCCAAGAACCACGGCTATGTCGCCGTCGCCGTCGACGGCGAGAGCATCGGCCTGATCCTTGAGGCGCTGAAGGCGGAAGGCTCGACCGATCTGGCCCTGAGAAAGCGGCTGGCCGCCCGCGCCTTCGCCCGCACCGCCGCCTATGACGCCGCCGTCTCCGCCTGGTTCGCCCAGCAGGTCGAGGACGCCGCCCCGGCCCGCAAGTCGATCGCCGGTTCTCTGGCCCAGACCCTGCGCTATGGCGAGAACCCGCACCAGACCGGCGCCTTCTACCGCACCGGCGAGCGCCGGCCGGGCGTGGCCTATGCGACCCAGGTCCAGGGCAAGGAGCTGGGCTACAACAATATCGCCGACGCCGACGCCGCCTATGAGCTGGTCGCCGAGTTCGAGGCCCCGGCCTGCGTCATCGTCAAACACGCCAACCCCTGCGGCGTGGCCGTGGGCAAGGATCTGTCGGAAGCTTATGCCCGCGCGCTGGAATGCGACGCCGTCTCGGCCTTCGGCGGCGTGATCGCCGTCAACCGGCCGCTGAACGGCGACGACGCCCGCGCCATCACTGGAATCTTCACCGAGGTCGTCATCGCCCCCGGCGCCGACGACGAGGCCAAGGCCGTCTTCGCCGCCAAGAAGAACCTGCGCCTGCTGATCACCGACGGCCTGCCCGATCCGCACGGGCCGGGCGAGGTCTTCCGTTCCGTCGCGGGCGGCTTCCTGGTCCAGAGCCGCGACCGGTCGCTGATCAAGCCGTCGGACCTGAAGATCGTGACCAAGCGCCAGCCGACGCCGACCGAGATCCAGGACATGCTGTTCGCCTTCACCGTGGCCAAACACATCAAGTCCAACGCCATCGTCTACGCCAAGGACGGCCAGACCGCCGGCATCGGCGCGGGCCAGATGAACCGCCGCGACAGCGCCCGTATCGCCGCCATCCGCGCCAAGGAGGCCGGCGAGGCCAAGGGTCTGACCACTTCGCTGGCCGAGGGGTCGGCCTGCGCCTCGGAAGCCTTCTTCCCCTTCGCCGACGGCCTCTTGGAAGCCGTCGCGGCCGGGGCCACGGCGGTGATCCAGCCCGGCGGCTCGATGCGCGACGCCGAAGTCATCGCCGCCGCCGACGAGAAGGGGATCGCCATGGCCTTCACGGGCGTGCGGGTCTTCCGGCACTGACCTCTTGGGGAAGAAGGGCGCTATCGCTCGCGACGCGGTCGCTCGCTGCTTGAGCGGGATTTTGTCCACTACCGCTCGCGACGCGGTCGCGCGCTGCTTGAGCGGCCTGCTTTCCGTCGTTGACGTCCTCGCGTTCGTGACTGGACGCCCCCCGCGCGCCGTGATGGTCTGGCGGTTCCCCCGTTTCTGGAGCCGTCCCATGACCACCCTGATCCGTCCCGAAGGCCAGACCGCCGATGATCTGAAGCTCAGCCGCAGGGCGGTGGGGGCGGTGGGGGCGGTGGGGGCGCTTGGGGGGCTGTTTTTTTCCGGCTATGCGGTCGCCGCCCTGGCCAGGGAGGCCAAGCCGATCACCACCGACGCCGCCGGATTGGAGACGGCGGAGGTCGCCTATCCGGCGCCGGACGGGTTTCAACTGCCGGCCTATGTGGCGCGTCCGGCCGGAGACGGCCCCTTCCCCGTCGTGATCGTCGTGTCCGAGATCTTCGGGGTTCACGACTATATCAAGGACGTCTGCCGCCGCCTGGCCAAACAGGGCTACGCCGCCATCGCCCCGGCCTTCTTCGTCCGGGTCGAGGATCCGGCGCCCCTGTCCGACATGGGCCGGATCATGCAGATCGTGGGCGCGGCGAACTATGAACAGGTGATGGGCGACCTGTCGGCCACCCTGGAATGGGCCAGCCAGCAGCTGTGGGCGCGCGACGGCAAGGTCGGGATCACCGGCTTCTGCTGGGGCGGCAAGGTGGTGTGGCAGGCGGCGGCGCGCTTCGCCGCCATCGGCGCGGGCGTGGCCTGGTACGGCCGTCTGGCGCCGGCGGCGGACGCGACCCCGGCCCAGGTCTCGTCCGGCCAGCCCTGGCCGGTCGATCTGGCCGACGACCTGAAGGCGCCGGTGCTCGGCCTCTACGGCGGTCAGGACCAGGGCATTCCCCTGGCCAGCGTCGAGCGGATGCGCCAGGCCCTGGCCCGCGCCGGTCAGACCCAGAGCCGGATCGACGTCTATCCCCACGCCCCGCACGGCTTCCACGCCGACTACCGCGCCAGCTACGCCGAGGCGGACGCCAAGGACGGTTGGGCCAAACTGCTGGCGGTTTTCGATAAAGCGTTAAAGAATTAGGCGGTTACTGGGTGAAGGCGCGGCGACCGACCGCGCGGCTCGGGAGGAACGACGTGGTCGGAAAACAGTTGAAGCGGGCGATTCTGCTGAGCGTCGGTCTTCTGGCCCTGCCGCTGGCGGCCTGCGGCGGGGGTGGCGGCGGAGGAGGCGGTTCCGGTTCGGTCACGCCGGTGATTCCCCCTCCTCCTCCTCCTCCCCCTCCCCCGCCTCCACCGCCGCCACCTCCCCCTGCGCCGCCGTCCACCACGTCCGCCGAATATGAGCGCAACTATGGCGTGGCCAATGTGAAGGCTGAGGCGGCGTGGCGGGCGGGCGCCACCGGGAGCGGTGTGACGGTCGCCGTGGTCGATTCCGGCGTCAGCCGAGACACGGCGGATTTGGTGGGGCGGATTTCCGCCGCCTCGACCGACGTGGTTCCCGGCCGTAATGCGCCCTATGTCGCCGACAGCAGCCACGGGACACGGGTCTCCGGGGTGATCGCCTCCAACTTCAACGGCCAGGGCACGATCGGCGTCGCCTACGAATCCACGATCTTGTCGATCCGCACCGACATCTCCGACTGCGAGGAGAAGAACACCGACGTCTGTTTCAGCAGTTCGGACCTGGTCCGGGCCCTGGACTACGCCGTGGCCAATGGGGTCAAGATCATCAACATGTCCCTGGGCGGCGACGACCGTCTGGGTTCGGCCTTTGAGGCCGCGCTGCTCCGGGCGGTCAATTCGGGGGCGGTGATCGTCGCCTCCTCCGGCAATGACGGCGAGGCCAATCCCGGCTGGCCGGCGCGCTACGCCGTCGATCCGCGCTTCGCCGGGGCCGTGATCGCGGTGGGATCGCACAACGCCTCCAACGCCATGTCCAGCTTTTCGAACAGGGCCGGGGTGGCGGCGGCGGGCTATATCTCGGCGCCGGGCGAGGCGATCGTCACAGGCTGCGATACGACCAGCTGCTGGCGGGTCAGCGGCACGTCCTTCTCGGCCCCGCACGTCGCCGGCGCCCTGGCCCTGTTGATGGACGCCTTTCCCAATCTGACCGGCCGCCAAGCCCTGTCCCTGCTGATAGAGACTGCGCGGGACGCCGGGGACGCCGGGACCGACGTCGTCTATGGCCGCGGTCTTCTGGACCTGGCGCGCGCCTTCCAGCCGGCGGGGACCACTTCTGTGCCCCTGGCGGACGGCGCGACCCTGGTCGCCGCGACGGAGCCCGGCAGTTTTGTCGGCTCGGCCTTCGGCGACGCCTTTGCACGCCAGACGGCGCTCGAGACCGTGCTGTTCGACGGCTATGATCGAATGTTCGCGGTCCAGCTGGGCGGCGCCTATCCGACGGCGCCCAGCCGTTCGTACCAGGCTGCGCCGTTCGAACCCAGCCGCACCGCCACGACCAGCCTCAGCCTGCCCCGCGGCGGGCGGCTGAGCCTGACGGCGGCCCAGCTTGACGAACCGGTCGAGGCGGTGACGGCCCGCCGCGACCTGACCGACGCGCCCTGGCTGGGCGACGAACCCCGCCAGGAGGCCCTGCTGGATCTGGAGATCGGCCGCCTGAACTTCGCCACCTGGCAAGGTCGCGGCGGCGCCGTCTCTCCGTTCAAGGGCGCGGCCGGCGACGGTTTCGCCGCCCTGGCCCAGGCCGATCATGCGGCGCGCGGTCAGGTTCGGCTCGGCGCCTTCACCCTGGCGGCCGAGAGCGGCGGGGGGGACCGTCGCATGCCGCTGCGTCGGGTCGAGGAAGCGGCCTCGACCTACAGCCGCGCCACCCTGGCCTGGCGCGGCGCCGACGGCGGCCTGTCGCTGAGCCTGGGCGCCCTGGACGAACGGCTGGGGCCCTTGGGGGCCTTCATCCCGGGCGGTTCGGACTTCGCCCTGCCGTCGCGGACCCGCTTCTATGCGGTCGGCGGGGACTGGGCCCTGCGACCGGGTCTGGCCCTGCTCGGCGAGGTCGGCGTGGGCGCCACCGAGACCGAAGGCCGTTTCCTGTCGACGGACGGGGCGGCGATCAGCTCCAACTGGCGGCTGGCCCTGCTGACGGGTTGCACCGCCCTGTGCGATCGGATCAGCTTCACCGTCTCACAGCCGCTCCGGATGGAGCGGGGAACCTTTTCGGCCTGGCTGGCGGACGTGCCGGTCGATTATTTCGACCCCCTGACCTATTCGCGGCGCCGCTTCTCGGCCGCGCCCAGCGGGCGTCAGATCGACTTCATCCTGGGCGGCGAACGCAGTCTGAGGGACGGCTCCAGCCTGTCGCTGCAAGCCGTGGCCAGCCGCGAGCCGCGCCACACCGCCGACGCCGCGCCCGAGTTCGCCCTGATCGGGGGCTGGCGACGCCGGTTCTGAGGGGGTGTCGGCGCTGGTGAAGGTGAGCGAGAATTGTGCGGCCTCGAACATCGTGCCGAACGCCTCGCTCACCTGCCGCTCACCAGCACTATTCACTAGCACAAACCCCCTCAGAGGAGGGCGGTGATCAAGCCTTGCCGTCGAAGGCGTGAGTCTGGGGTTCGCCGCCGCCGCCGCCATAGGGGTTTGACGGCTGGGCGCCCGATCCCTTGGCGGCCACCACCACCATGGCCGGGCGGATCGTGCGGCCGAACAGTTCGAAACCGGACTGCATGGTCTGGACCACGGCTCCGCCCGGCACCGTGTCCGACGGCTGTTCAATCATGGCCTGGTGCAGATGGGGGTTGAAGGCCTCGCCGGCCTCGGGCGCGACCCGCTTCAGACCGTTGGTCTCGAACGCCTGCAGCAGGGCCTTCTGCGTCATTTCCAGACCCGTCACCAGACCGGCCGTGGCGCCCTCGGCGTCCTTGGGCGCAGCCATCAGGGCGCGCTCCAGATTGTCGGCCACGCCCAGCAGATCCTTGGCGAAGCGCTGGATGGCGTAGGCGCGGGCGTCGTTCTGCTGGGCCTCTGAACGGCGCTTCAGATTCTCCATCTCGGCGGCGACGCGCAGGGCGCGGTCCTTCCACTCGTCCCGCTCGGCGATCACGGCGTCCAGCGGCGCCAGATTGTCCGAGGGATCGGCGTCCAGCCCGTGTTCGGCGTTGGCCTGGGCCATGTCGGCGTCCAGTTCGTTGAAATCGTCGTTCTGGGGTTTGTCGCTCACGTTTCTTTCCCGTCCAGCATTCGGCCCAGCACCCGGGCGGTATAGTCCACCAACGGAATGACACGGGCGTAGTTCAGTCGCGCCGGTCCTATGACGCCTATGGCGCCCAGAACCCGCTGTCGGCCGCTCATATAGGGCGCCGCGATCACGGCGGAACCCGAAAGTGAAAACAGACGGGTTTCAGCGCCGATGAAAATCCGCACCCCCTGCGCCGCATCCACACCGTCCAGCAGGCCGATCAGCTGTTCCTTCTGCTCCAGGTCGTCGAACAGGACCCGCACCCGCTCCAGATCGGCCAGGCCTTCGCCGTCCTGCAGCAGATTGGCCCGACCCCGCACGATCAGGGCCCGCTCGCGGTCCGGCCCGCCGGACCAGGCGGCCAGACCGTCCTCGACCAGCCGGGCGGCGGCCTGGTCCAGCTCGCGCCGGGCGATCTCCAGCTCCTGGGTCATTTCCCGCTTGGCCTCGGCGAAGGGCCGGCCGCGCAGTCGGGCGTTCAGGAAGTTGGAGGCCTCCGCCAGGGTCGAGGGGGTGACCCCCGCCGCCAGGCTCATGATCCGATTCTCCACCGTGCCATCGTCGGCGACGATGACCGCCAGGGCCTGATCGCCGCCAAGCGCCACGAACTCAACATGTTTGACCCCGGCGTCGCGCACCGGGCTGGAGACCACGCCTGCGCCCCCCGCCAGGCCCGACAGCAGATTGGACGCCTCGTCCAGGGCGGCCTCGAAATTGCGGCCCCGGCCGGCCAGGCGGGCGTCGATCTCGCGCCGCTCCTCCTTGGTCAGGTCGCCGATTTCCAAGAGGCCGTCGACAAACAGGCGCAGACCCGCATGGGTGGGAATCCGCCCCGCCGAGGCGTGGGGCGAGGCCAGAAGGCCCGCCAGGGTCAGGTCCTGCATCGTATTGCGGATCGAGGCCGGCGACAGGGCGATCCCGCCCAGCGACAGGGTCCGCGACCCCACCGGCTCGCCCGTCTCCAGATAGCTCTCCACAATGCGCCGGAAGATGTCGCGCGCGCGCGCGTCCAGGCCGGCCAGCCCCGCCAGAGACTGGCCCGTCGCCGGACCGCCGTCGAACGGCGGGGTTTTGGGGGCATACAGGCTCACGTTTTCAGGATAATCACCGCCGCCCCAGCTTCCAAGGACTCATCTCATGCGCCATTCGCAACGCACCGACGCCCAGCTGCGTCCCGTGACCATCGAGACCGGCGTCAATCGCTACGCCGAGGGCTCGTGCCTGATCACCTTCGGCCACACCAAGGTTCTGGTGACGGCCTCGGTCGAGGAGACCATTCCCGGCTGGATGCGGGGCAAGGGCCAGGGCTGGGTCACGGCCGAATACGGGATGCTGCCCCGCGCCACCCACACCCGCGGCCGCCGCGAAGCCGCCGCCGGCAAACAGACGGGCCGGACGCAGGAGATTCAGCGTCTGATCGGCCGCAGCTTGCGCGCCGTCGTCGATCTGAAGGCGCTGGGCGAGCGTCAGGTGGTGCTGGACTGCGACGTGATCCAGGCCGACGGCGGCACCCGCACCGCCGCCATCACCGGCGCCTGGGTCGCCATGGCCTCGGCCCTCAACTATCTGCGCGACGAAGGCGTGCTGAAGGCTGATCCGATTCTGGACCAGGTGGCGGCGGTGTCCTGCGGCGTCTGCGACGGGGTTCCGGTGCTGGACCTGGACTATGAAGAGGATTCCGAGGCCGAGGCCGATTCCAACTTCGTCCTGACCGGTTCGGGCCAGATCGTCGAGATCCAGGCCACGGGCGAAAAGCGCGGCTTCACCCGCGCCGAGTTCGACCGCCTGTTCGCCCTGGCCGAGACCGGCTGCGCCGAACTGTTCGCCCTGCAGAAGGCGGCGCTGGAGGCGGTGCGCTCTTAAGGAGTTTCGTGCGTTCAACAGGCGGGTCATCGTGGCTATGACCCTCAGCCCGGAGATGTCGATGCGCCCTTTCCTGTCCGCCTGTTTCGCCCTGTCGGCCGCCCTCGCGGTCGCCGCCTGCCAGTCCGGGGAGGACAGGACCGCGCCCGCTGCGGACCCCGGTTCGGGCGCGCAGACCATAGCAGAGACGGCTCCGGGTCCGGCGTCTTCGGATCAGCCCGATACGGGCGCTGAACGAGGCCTCGCAGCCCAGACCGCATGCCGCGCGGATATCGGCGAGGCGGCGGCGGCGCGTCTGGTCGAGCGCTGCATCAAGGTCAGCCCGGCCACCCATCCGCCCTGCCACGCCGACAATCCCTGCGCCCTGATCCGGGGCGAGATCGACCGGTCCTGCAAGCTGTGGGACAAGGATCCGCCCGCCGAATGCCGCTCTTGAGACGGCTGTTATGAAAAAGGCCCCGCCGTCGCCGGCGGGGCCTTCGTCATTCAAACCTCAGGCCGAGGCTCAGTCGCGACGGCGACGGCCGCGATCGCCGCCTTCGCGCTTGGGACGGCCGCCGGTGTCTTCCGACAGCGGCTCCTCCCCGCGTTCGGCGCGTTCGGCGTTGATCTTGTCGGTGATGTCTTCGCCGGTGGTCTGGTCCACGACCTTCATCGACAGCTTGGTCTTGCCGCGGTCGTCGAAGCCCAGGAACTTGACCTTGACCTCCTGGCCTTCCGACAGGACGTCGGCCGGGTTGGCGACGCGTTCCAGAGCGATCTGGGACACGTGGACCAGGCCGTCCTTCGCGCCGAAGAAGTTCACGAAGGCGCCGAAGTCGACGACCTTGACCACCTTGCCGGAGTAGATGGCGCCCACTTCCGGTTCCGAGGCGATGGACTGGATCCAGGCCTTGGCGGCGTCGATCTTCTCCTGGTCATTGGCGGCGATCTTGATCGTGCCGTCGTCGCCGATGTCGACCTTGGCGCCGGTCTTCTCGACGATCTCGCGGATCACCTTGCCGCCCGAACCGATCACTTCACGGATCTTGTCGACCGCGATCTTGATCGTCTCGATCTTGGGCGCGTGCTCGCCCAGGGAGGCGCGCGGGGCGTCCATGGCCTTGGACATCTCGTCGAGGATGTGCAGGCGGCCGGCCGAGGCCTGGGTCAGGGCCTGTTTCATGATCTCCTCGGTGATGCCGGGGACCTTGATGTCCATCTGCAGCGAGGTGATGCCTTCCGAGGTGCCGGCGACCTTGAAGTCCATGTCGCCCAGGTGGTCTTCGTCGCCCAGGATGTCCGACAGGATGGCGAACTCGCCCGACGGCTCCAGGATCAGGCCCATGGCGATGCCCGAGACCGGACGGACCAGCGGCACGCCGGCGTCCATCAGGGCCAGGGACGAACCGCAGACCGTGGCCATCGAGGACGAGCCGTTCGACTCGGTGATCTCGGAGACCAGGCGGATGGTGTAGGGGAAGTCTTCCTTCTTCGGCAGCATCGGACGGATGGCGCGCCAGGCCAGCTTGCCGTGACCGATTTCGCGACGGCCGGGCGAACCCATGCGGCCGGCTTCACCCACCGAATAGGGGGGGAAGTTGTAGTGCAGCAGGAAGGACTCCTTATAGGTGCCCTGCAGGCTGTCGATGTACTGTTCGTCCTCGCCGGTGCCCAGGGTGGCGACGACCAGGGCCTGGGTTTCGCCGCGGGTGAACAGGGCCGAACCGTGGGTGCGCGGCAAGACGCCGACTTCCGATACGATGGCGCGGACCTTGTCCAGGGCGCGGCCGTCGACGCGGTGGGCGTTCTCGATGATGTCGCGACGCAGGACCTCGGCTTCGCACTCCTTGAAGGCGGCCGAGAATTTGGAGCTGTCGACGCCCTCGGGCTTGTCGTCGGTCTTCACCAGGGCTTCCGCCGCCTTCTTCTTGGCGGCGTCGACGCCGGAACGGCGGTCGTACTTGCCCGGATGGGCGTAGGCGGCCTTGATCTCATCGCCGACCAACGACTTGATCGAGGCGACGACGTCGGAATGGTCTTCGGCCTGGAAGTCGAACGGCTCCTTGGCGGCGTGTTCGGCCAGGTCGATGATGGCGTCGATCACCGGCTGCATGCCGGCGTGGGCGAACATCAGCGCCTTCAGCATGGTCTCTTCCGACAGCTCCTTGGCTTCGGATTCCACCATCATCAGGGCGTCCTGGGTGCCGGCGACCACCAGGTCCAGCTCGGAGCCTTCCATCTGGTCCACGGTCGGGTTCAACACCAGCTCGCCGTCGATGAAGCCGACGCGGGCGGCGCCGATCGGACCCATGAAGGGCACGCCGGAAATGGTCAGGGCGGCTGAGGCGGCGACCATGCCCAGAACGTCCGGGTCATTCTCCAGATCGTGCTGCAGCACGGTGACGACGACCTGGGTCTCGTTCTTGAAGCCCTTGACGAACAGGGGGCGGATCGGGCGGTCGATCAGGCGGGAGACTAGGGTCTCCTTCTCGGTCGGCCGGCCTTCACGCTTGAAGTAGCCGCCCGGGATCTTGCCGGCGGCGAAGGTCTTTTCCTGGTAGTTGACGGTCAGGGGGAAGAAGTCCAGGCCCGGCTTGGGCGAGCGGCCGTAGACGACGGTCGCCAGGACCACGGTCTCGCCATAGGTCGCCAGCACGGCGCCGTCGGCCTGGCGGGCGATGCGGCCCGTCTCCAGAGTCAGCGGGCGTCCGGCCCACTCGATCGTCTTGCGTTTGATATCGAACATATTTCGTCTTTCGTATCCCGGACGGCGTATTCCGTGCGGGGTCCCATCATTGGGCGGATGCGTCGGCGTTCAGTCCTTCGATCCAAAGGCCGCCGCGCCATCGCGGAGACCCGGTTGAGGACCGGCTCGGCCCTCGCGTCTGCGCCGTTAAAGTCCTGCGGCGCTCAGGTGGTCTCTAGTTGCACAACGAGGCGCGGACGTGACCGCCCGCGCCTCGAAATGCAGTCTTACACGGATCCGCGCCCTTAGCGACGCAGGCCCAGCTTGGCGATGAGCGCCTGATAGCGCCCGGTGTCGACCTTGTTCAGGTGGTCGAGCAGACGGCGGCGTTGCGACACCATCTTCAGAAGGCCACGGCGAGAGTGGTTGTCCTTCTTGTGCGTCTTGAAGTGTTCGGTGAGGTTGGCGATGCGCTCCGACAGGATCGCGACCTGAACCTCGGCCGAGCCGGTGTCGCCGGCGGTGCGGGCGTTGTCGGCGATGATTTCGTTCTTGCGTTCAGCAGTGATCGACATCGAAGGAGTCCTTTCCTGGCCTATCGCGCTTCGCGCTGGTTGAGGCCGTGGGGTCTCGGCCCTTGCCGAATGGCCCGGGCCTAGAGGTTGAAAACGCGGTCGGGTTCTAACCGGCCGGCCCGCAACTGACAGAGGGCGACGAGGGTCTGGCCCTGGAAGGCTGAAACCGTTCGCGAGCCGTCTGACAGACGGGTCTTGAGGGTTTCCACCTGACGGGGGAGCAGAACGATCGGTCGTCCCTGCCGAAGCGAGAAGGCGTCCTGTTCCGTCACGGCCAGATCCGGGATGTCGTCCAGAGCGGTCGCGACGGGAAGCAAGCCTTCCGAGGCGGCGCCCCTATGCACCATTTCCTCCAGAGAATCCAGAGTGACGGCGTTTTCCGTGCTGAAGGGCCCGACCCGCTCGCGCCGCAGGGCTGACACATGACCCTCCGCGCCCAGGGCCAAGGCCAGGTCGCGCGCCAGCGAACGGACATAGACGCCCTTGCCCGTCAGGATGCGGATCTCGACATGATCGGCGTCCGGCGCGGCCGTCGCCTCGGCCGAATGGATGACCACCCGCCGGGACGGCAGTTCGAAATCCACCCCGTCGCGGGCCAGATCATAGGCGCGGGCGCCGTCCACCTTGATGGCCGAGAAACGCGGCGGGGTCTGGTCGATCTCGCCGACGAAGGCCGGCAAGGCGGCCTTCACCTGGTCGAGGGGCGGGCGCACGTCGGAGCGGGCGATGATCTCGCCCTCCCGGTCCACGCTGTCGGTCGAGACGCCCCAATTGATCGTGAAGCGATAGACCTTCTTCGCCTCCATCATCATCGGCACGGTCTTGGTCGCCTCGCCCAGGGCAATGGGCAGGACGCCGCTGGCCAGGGGATCCAGCGTCCCGGCGTGACCGGCCTTCTGGGCGTTGAACAGGCGGCGGATGCGGCTGACCGCCTCGGTCGAACCCATCTCGAACGGCTTGTCCAGGCAGACCCAGCCGTCAACGACGTCGCCCTTCTTCTTGCGGGCCATCTAAATCCTCCCCCGTCGGGGGAGGGGGACCGCGCGCAGCGGGGTGGAGGGGGCTGATCCGCGCGTGGTGTCTGGGGTGAGCCCCCTCCACCGCTTCGCGGTCCCCCTCCCCCAATGGGGGAGGATCGCCGGCATCAGTCTTCAACCTCGTCGCGGCGTTCCAGGTCGGCGCGGACGCGGGGGTCGTCGAACAGACGGTCAATGTGGCTGGCGGCGTCGAAGCTCTCGTCGTGGCGGAACTTCAGGTCGGGAGTAAACTTCATGTCCAGCCGGCGGCCCAGCTGGCCGCGCAGGAATTTGGCGTGGAGGTTCAGCGCCTTGATGATCTCGCTCTCATGGCCGGCGACCGGAGCGGTCTCGACACCGGCGCCCAGGGGTTCGACGAAACAGGTGGCGTGCTTCAGGTCCGGCGACAGGCGGACCTCGGTCACGGTGACCGAGACCCCGGCCAGGGCCTCGTCGTGGATGTCCTCCTCGCGCAGGATGTCGACCAGGGCGTGGCGGATCAGTTCGCCGGCGCGCAGCTGGCGCTGGCTGGGACCGGCAAGGCCGGATGAATTTCGGGTGTGTTGCTTACGGGCCATCGGCCGCTCCTTCTTCATCGCCCGCCGGGGTTCGGACCCGGCCGGATAAGCGAAAGGCGGGCGGTCTAGGCGTGTGGGACCGCCGTGTCCAGTTCTGCGGCCCGGACGGACCGCATCACCTCGCTGGAAAAGATCGACCGCGCGGGGCGGATCGTCACGCCGCCGGCGTTCAGGACGCCGGCCGTCCAGTGGTTGCAAAGGTGCAGGATGGAAAAGGTCTCACGACTGGCGAAGAAGCGGGCGTGGTCGCCGGGGCGGGCGGCGGCGACGCGGGGCGCGCCGCTCGACAGGTCCAGCGACGCCTCGATCCGATCCGCCATCCGGTCGAAGGCGACGGGCGTCAGATGAAGGGCGGCCCGCCGATCGGGGGCGTGTCGCGCGCGCGGGTCGCCTGATTCGGGATCCAGCATGACGACGGACGGATTGCCGGGCCGGAAGAAGGCGCGCGCGCCGTCGGGCAGCCGATCCGGAATCGGGCTCTGATCGACATAGAATCGGGCGTCGCCCCAGCCGACCAGAATCCAGTCACCCGGCGCCAGGGTCTCAACCGCCCGTCCCAGGGCGCCGCCTCGCCGTTCAAGCGCGGCGCGGGGCAGGGCCAGATCGGAATGAAAGCCGTTGTCCAGCAAATAGATCACGATCGGGGCCTCGGTCGCCGGCGGCGCGGCCGGACCGAGGCGGGTCCAAGTCAGAAGGGCGGCGACAAGGCCGATCAAAACCGCCAGGGGCAGGGCCCATCGCATCGCCGTCATCTCCGAAGGTTCGGTCGATCGCCAGACTAGGCGATCAAGCGGTGCGGTTGGAAGGCGGGTTCGCCCAATCAGGCGCCGGGGGCGTCGGCGAAGGGGGAGGCCGGCGCCGTCTGCCACTCTCCACGCCATTCATAGGTCAGGGTCACGCAATGACGGTGGGTCCCGTCGGCCCAGCGACCGACTGCGTTCAAGGTCAGGGGGCGTGGCGCGCGGATGCGGCTTGCCGCCAGCCAGACCTGGTCGGCCCCCGGACACAGGGCGCGGGCCAGACCGCGCCCGTCGCCGACCTGCTGCACTTCATAGAGGTCCGCGCCTCGGGCGTCCTCCGGCAGGATCCGCCGGGCTGCATCGGGGCCGCCGCGCGCCAGGTCGGCCGAGCCACGGGCGGTGGTCGAGAACAGCCGCTCTATGGCGACGGCGCCGAACAGGCCGCGCCGCACCTGAAGGGTGATCCCCTTGGTGAGGGCCTGGGTGATCCGATCTGTGGCGTTGTAGGAGAAGTAGCGGGTGTCGGCCTGGGCCGGGGCGGCGGTCGACACGGTCAACAGGGCGATGGACAGGGCGGCGAGGGGCGTGCGCATGCCTCTTTCCTTCCTCTCCATTGCGGCGACTTTAGGCCTCGTCCCGATCAGTGTTCACCCAGGCAGCGCAGCGCGACCTCGAGATTGCGCAGGCCGTCTTCGCCCGTAACCGCCGGGGTCTCGCCGGCGTGGATGGCGCGGGCGAAGGCCTCAAGCTCCTTCTTCAGCGGTTCGGCGGGCCAGCTGTTCAGCATTTTCGTCGAATAGGAGCCGTCGGGCTGCTGGCCGAAATATTCGGTCACCTGGCGGGTGATCAGGTCGGCGACGATGAACTTGGTCTTGGTGGCCACTTGCAGGGTGCGGGTCTTGTAGGGGGTGACCCAGTTGGTGGTGATGTGGGCGATGACGCCGTTGTCCAGCCGGAACTGCAGCAGGGCCGTGTCCTCGCGCTCGGCGCGGGTGCGGGCCAGCTGAGGCTGGACCTCGACGATCTCGGACCCGGTCAGGTGGCGGATGATGTCGATGTCGTGAACCGCCAGGTCGATGACCACCCCGACCTCGCCCATGCGGGGCGGGAAGGGGCCGACGCGGGTGATCTGGATGGAGATGATCTCGTCGTCGGCGACGGCTCGCTTGACCGTCTCGACGGCCGGATTGAACCGCTCGACCTGGCCGACCATCAGGACGCGGTCATTGGCCTTGGCGGCGTCGATCATCCGCTGGGCGTCGGCCACGGTGGCGGCGATGGGCTTTTCGACCAGGACGTGGACGCCCTTTTCCAACAGGGCCACCCCGACTTCGGCGTGGAAGCGGTTGGGCGTCGCGACGACGGCGGCGTCCAGGCCGGCGTCGACGAAGGCCTGGGCCGTCGTGACCGGGGTCGCCTCATAGGCGGCCGCAACGCCCTCGGCGACGACCGCATCGGGATCGAAGACCGTGGTCAGGTCGAACTCGCGCATCTCGGCCGCGACGCGGGCATGGTTGCGGCCCATGACGCCGACGCCGGCGACGCCGAACTTGAGGACGGGGGTGTTCGGCATGGTTCAGCCCTTGTAGCCGGCGACGGCGGCGATGATCCGGTCCTGGGTCGCCTCATCCAGGTCCGAGTGCATGGGCAGGCTGAGGACTGCATCCTTCAGCCGCTCGGTGACCGGCAGGCCGCCGGCGCCCTGGGGGAACCGCTGGTAGGCCGGCTGCAGGTGCATGGGCACCGGATAGTAGACGGCGGTGGGCACGCCCTGTTCCTTCAGATGGGCGGCCAGGCCGTCGCGGTCCGCATGCTCGATCGTGTACTGGGCCCAGACGGACACGCCGCCGTCGATGACATGGGGCACGGCCGAGACATGGGGGGCCAGACGTTCATTGTAGCGGGCGGCGATCCGGTTGCGCCATTCGATCTCCTGACCGAACACCTTCAGCTTCTCGATCAGGACGGCGGCCTGGATGGTGTCCAGCCGGCTGTTCATGCCGATGCGCATGGCCAGATATTTAGGGTCATGGGCGAAGGCGGCCGCCCCGGCCTCCAGGTCCTTGGCCACGACCTTCCCGTGGACGCGCAGGGAGTCCATCTCCTGGGCCAGGTCGTCGTCGTTGGTCAGCACGGCTCCGCCGTCGCCGTAACAACCCAGCGGCTTGGCCGGGAAGAAGCTGGTCGTGATGACGTCGGCCCAGTTCAGGGGATGGGCGCCGTTCAGGGTGCAGCCGAAGCCTTGGGCCGAGTCCGAAATCAGCTTCAGACCGTGGCGGTCGCAGATGGCCCGGATGGCGGGATAGTCGGCCGGCTGGCCGAACAGATCGACGGCGATGACCACCTTGGGCGTCAGGCGCCCCTCCGCCTCGACCGCCTCGATGGCGGCCTCGAGCTTGGCCGGGTCCATATTGTAGGTGCGGGCGTCGACGTCGACGAAGACCGGCGAGGCGCCCAGCCAGGGCACGACCTCGGCCGTGGCGGTGAAGGTGAAGCTGGGGCAGAAGACAGCGTCGCCGGTGCGGATGCCCCAGGCGATCAGCGGCAGGATCAGGGCGTCGGTGCCGTTGGCGCAGCCGAGCGCATGCTTGGCCTGGCCGAAGGCGGCCAGGTCGGCCTCGAACTGACGGACCTGGGGCCCCATGACCCAGGCGCCGCCGACGACGGCCTCCTGGACGGCGGCCTCGATCTTGCCGGAGAGGCGCAGGCGCTGGGCCTGGAGGTCAATGAAGGGGATCATGCGGGCGCTCTCCACGGTGATTCGGGGGCGGCGGACCGACGGATCGGCCGCGAGGATGGCCGCCCTCCTAGCAAGATCAGTCCCAGGGGCCAAACGGGGCTGCGTCACTTCGCGTTGCCCTTTGCAACGTTAGAGCCTGATCCGTTGAGGAGGAACCGCCTCGCGGCTCCGCCTGAAACGATCATGCTCTAGGGCGGTGTTCGACCGCTCTTGGCGCCGGCTTGTCCTCATCCTAAGCCAGGTTCCTTTTCTAACCGTCCCTTTGCGCCGCGCCTTGCGGCGTCGATACGGCTACGTTCGAGACAAGACGCATGACTGGTGTTCCCGCGGTTTTTCTGGATCGCGACGGGGTTCTGATCGAGGATTCGGGCTATCCGCATCTGCCTGAACATCTGAGACTGATTCCCGGCGCCTCGGCCGCGGTGCGCCGGCTGAATCGACTGGGCTATCTGGCGGTGATCGTCACCAACCAGTCGGGCGTCGCGCGCGGTCTGTTCAGCGAAGATCAGATGCATGCGTTCAACGGTCTGCTGACCAGACGGCTGGCCCAGGACGGGGCGGTGATCCACGCCGTCTACGCCTGTCCCTTCCATGCCGACGCCCAGGACGAACGCTATCGCCATCCGGATCACCCTGACCGAAAGCCCAACCCCGGCATGCTGCTGAGGGCGATCGCGGATCACCAGATCGATCCGGCGCGGTCCTTCATGATCGGCGACCAGCAGACCGACATGGCGGCGGCCCGAGCCGCCGGGGTCTCGGGTTTTCTGTTCGAGGGCGGCGAGCTGGACGTCTTTGTGAAGGAGTTGCTCGGCGGCTGACGCCATCGCAATTCGTCGCGCGGTGAATTACTGTGGCGGCTTCTCGGTTCAAGGAGACCGCCCGTGACTATGGCCGCCGCCTATGTCGAACGTCGCTGGAAATCGCCGGACGGCCTGGATCTTTTCGCCCGCGACTATGCGCCCGGCCCCGGCCCGGCGCGGCCGCCGGTCATCGCCATCCACGGGCTGACGCGAAACAGCGCCGACTTCGAAGCGATAGCCCCGCTTCTGGCCCAGAGCGGGCGGCGGGTCCTGGCGGTCGATGTGCGCGGACGCGGACTGTCGGACCGCGCGCCCGATCCGATGACCTATCGACCGGACGTCTATGCGGCCGACGTGCTGGCGCTGATGGACCAGGCGGCCGTGGGCCGAGCGGTCTTCATGGGCACCTCCATGGGCGGGCTGATCACCATGGCCCTGACCGCCCTGCGGCCCAAGGCGGTGGTCGCCGCCATATTGAACGACATTGGCCCGGAAGTGGCGCCCGAGGGCCTGGCGCGCATCGCCGCCTACAGCGGACAGCCGGTCGAGATCGACAGCTGGGCGGACGCGACGGCCTATGCGAAGCGGATCAACGCCGTCGCCTTCCCCCACTATTCGGATGCGGACTGGGACGCCTTCGCGCGACGCATCTTCCGCCAGGGGCCGGACGGCGAGATCGGCCTGGACTATGATCCCGACATCTCCGTGCCCATCCGGGCGGCGGGCGCCAAGGCCCTGGTTCCCAATCTGTGGCCCATGTTCCGGCGGCTGGCCCGCAACCGGCCGACCCTGCTGGTGCGCGGCGGCGTCTCGGACCTGCTCAGCGCCGACATCGCCGCGCGCATGCGTAAGGCGGCGCCGGACATGGCCTATGTCGAGGTTCCCCAGATCGGCCACGCCCCCATGCTGGACGAGCCGGAGGCCAAGGCGGCCATTTTCGAATTTCTGGCTGAGCTGAACTAGTACCTGAACAATGCGCCGGCATAGAAGGCGCGGCCGTTGTCGAGCTCCTCGCGCAAGAGGCCGAAGTCGGGGCCGAACATTCTGCGGCGGCGTTCGTTGGTCAGGTTCTTGGCCTGGGCGACGAGCGTGAGGTTCCGGCTCAGGCGATACCGGGCCTGGGCGTCGAACCTGTCATTGGCTTCAACGATCCGGTCCTGCAGCGGGTCGCTGCTGGACACCGAATAGAGCATGTCGCCGACATGATTCCAGGCGCCCTGCACCGTGAAGGGGCCTGAGATGTAGAAGACCTTGAGGTTGACGACCCGGTCAGCGCTCTCGAACAGCCCCGGCAGGCGACGTTGCGTGAAGTCGCTCATGGCGACACTGGGCGGCGTCCCGTCCAACAACGTCAGATTGGCGGACACCCCTAACCCTTGGAACGGGGTCGGCAGGAAGTCCATGCGCGAAACCACCAGGTTGAACTCGATCCCCTGGACCTTGAAGTCGCCAGCGTTGACGGGACGTACGCGAGTGACGGATTCCAGCGAGCCGTCGATGATTTCGTCTGCCGTGGACCGCAGGACGATGATCTCGTCCGAAACATCCTTCTCGAAAACGCCGACCGAGGCCATGGTGTCACGGCCCGCGTAATATTCCAGGCTCAGATCCGCGTTATTCGACCGGCGCGGTTTGAGAAAGGGATTGCCGCCCTGAATGGTGTAGTCGCCCTCGGTGTTGACCGTCCGCACTTCGCGCGCAGCGAGGTCGTCATAGTTGGCCCGCCCAATGGTCCGGCTCCAGGCGGCGCGGACTTTCAGGTTTTCGGTCAGATCGTAGTTGGCCTGGAATGACGGAAGCCAGTCGTCATAGTCTGTCTCCTGAACGCCATAAAGGTAGGCGCCGGCGGTCAGGGCGGCGGAACCGGACCGGAGTTTCGTGTGCTCGTAGCGCAGGCCGCCTGAGACGGTGAGGCGATCGGCGCCGAACCGCGCCATGGCGTAGCCCGCGTCAATATCCTCGTCGATGTCATAGTCGGCGGAGATGCTGCCGGCCGCATTCGTCGGGGTCGCCGCGAAACCCGCTCGGTTGGCTTCGAAGAACGCCCGGGCCAAGCCTGGATCAACGATCAGAATTCGTGTCCCCCGCGCATTGAAGGGCGAGTAGTCGGACAACCGGCCTACTGCGGACAGGCGATAGTCGCTGGAGCTCAGCGGCCGGTAGTTGTCAACGCCCCTATCGTAGCTGCGCTCAAGGCGACGCGCATAGGCGCCTATCTGCAGACCCAGGCCGCGGTCGCTTCGATCGACGTTGAACCCCCAGTCGAGATGCGCGGTTTTGGCCTGTTCGCGGGCGTCGTCCAGCGTCGTGCCGTATTCAAACTGCCGGTAGTTGGCGGGATCGAAGGCGAAGGCCGGGTTGGCCACGTCGAAATAAGGAAACGCGCCCCGCTCGATGTCATAGGTGAAGGCGAGGTTCGTCGTATTGGCGATGCGATAAGTCGCCAGACGCGCGTCCTGGCGGTAGGTGGCCACGGCGTCGTTCAAGCCGAAGTCGACGAACTGACGCGCGCCGGGCGCCCAGCGCACCCGGAAATCGACATATCGGATGCCGCGCGCCTGGTCATATTGGACCAGATCGACTTGGGCGTTGGCGGAAGTCACGCTTCCCCCCGTGGCGGAAATGCCGGCCGATACCGGATTGCCGTTCGCGATCAGGATGTTGCTCTGGCGGTCCTCATCGTTGGTATGGGTGAAGTCCGCCGCCGTGAGGCGCGCCTCCAGGCCGCCGTGACGGTATTCGAACTTGCCGAACACGCCCTCTCGCTTACGCACATTGTCGTAGGCCAGCCAACGACGACGCTGAGGCGCGACGTCCGCCGTATCCAGACCCGGCGCCGTCACAGCCAGTCGCGCATGGGTGACCGGATCAAAGAAACTATAGTTGTCGACGGCCGAGTTCAGTGACGAAGAATCGCGGATATAGCGGCTCGCCGACACGACGAAGCCAAATCGGTTGTTGGGCCCGAAGGTGTTGGAGACCACGACCTCGCCCTGACCGGACGGTCCGCCGTCTCTGAAATGCCGTTCGTTGTCCCAAAAGCCAATATCGAACCGTCCAGCGATGAACAGATCGCCGCGTCCGTCAAAGGCGCTGCGGGTCACGAGGTCGGCCGCGCCGCCGAGGGCGTTTCCGTTCATGTTCGGGGTCACGGACTTGGCGACATCCACCCGCCGCGCCAGCGACGAGGGGATGACGTCGAGCGAAACGTTTCGACGCCCGAGTTCATTGGCCGGCAGTGCGACCCCATCGACCTGAACCAGATTATAATCGGCGTTCAAGCCGCGAATTGACAAGAACTGCGCTTCGCCCCGCTCATTGTTCTGAACCGTCGAGACCCCTGGAACCCGTTCGAGCGCCTCGCCCAGACCAAAGTCCGGCAAGCTGCCGATTTCGTCCGAACTGATCGAATCCGAGATGATCGCGGCCGTGCGTTTCGTCGAGATTTCGTTCTGCGCCTGTAGTCGAACCCCGGTGACGACGATCTCATCCAACTGGGCGGCGGGAGCGGTCGGGACCGTCTGGGCCACCGTCGGCGTTGCGAAGAGAACGGTGGACGCCAACCAGAGTTGACGAAGCGAAGAGTGGCGAACCGACATGTGGGCCTCCGTGATCGGGATGCGCTCCATTTACTCACTCATAGTGAGATATTTATGACATGATCCGTCGTTATAGGTTCCGGGTCACTTTCAGGAGCCTCCATGATCCTCTCCGCCCTCTTCACCCTCGCATCGGCGCTCTCCGCTTCGCCCGCCCTTCTGGCCTGTGGAGATGATCAGGTCCGGCGCTATGAACTCGCCGCCGAAGGACCGCGCGAGACCTGGCGCTGGGACGCCTCGGAGGCCGAAAACCTGCCGCAGGGGTTTCGCGCGGGGCTCTTGGAAAAGATCGATGAGTGCAAGCCCGTCGCCGATGGTCGTGTGCTGATCACAGCCTCAACGGGGGGCGTGGTACTGCTGGACGGTGCGTCTGGAGACGTGCTTTTTCGCGCTGAAGCGCCCATGGCGCATTCGGCCGCCGTCCTGCCCGGCGATCGCATCGCCGTGGCGCTCTCGATTCACGACAGGGGTGATCGACTGAACGTTTACGATCTCACGGACGGCGAAAAGCCGGTTCTCAGCCTGCCATTGCCGTCGGGTCATGGGGCGGTTTGGGACGCAGAGCGTCAACGTCTCTTCGCCCTATCGCACGACACCATCCAGGCCTTCGCCCTGGTGGATTGGGAGGGTGACGAGCCGCGACTTCAGGAGACGGCGCGGTGGACGCTGCCCGGCGCCCGCGACGGACATGATCTGTCCAGGGCAGCCGACGGATCGGATTATCTGGTCACGACCCACGACGGAGCCTGGCGCTTCGATCCCGAAGCCAACGCCTTCAAGGCTCTGGAGCCGCTGAATCCTGCGCTGCAGGTCAAATCCGTCGACGTCGACGCCGAGGGTCGTCTGGCCTGGGTCAAGGCTGAGGAACGTTGGTGGGCGTTCGGCTTCTCGGTCATGCAAGACGGCCGCGTCGTCCGTGTCCCGATCAACGACATGCATTTGTACAAGGTGCGGTGGATTCCTGCGCCGCCCCGACCATAAGGTAGGTGCTTAGCTGGCCGTTTCCGCTATGCATCCGTCTATGGTGGGAGTCGGTTACGGATCAATCGCGCCGCGTTTCCTGCGTGAGGACGGCGTACGCACGGCGACGGCCAACGAACGTCGGCTGCTGTCCCTGCTGCGCCGGGACGGGCCGATGACGCGCGCGCAACTGGCGCGCGCCACTGAGCTTACGGAACAGTCGATCGCTCGGTTGGTCGAATCTCTTTTGCAGCGCGACCTGCTGATCGAAGGCGCGCCCGTCGTGGCGGGTCGTGGGAAGCCGGGTCTTCCCGTGAGCCTCAATTCAAAGGCGCTTCACGCGGTCGGCGTCTCCGTCATGACCGACGCCGTCGCCGCAGCCGTCATGGATCTGAGCGGCTCGATCCTGGCCCGTCGCCAGATCCCGATCCGCGACGTGTCCCTGACGGCCGCCATCGCCGAGATGCAGAAGCTCGTCAGAGATCTGGAAACCCAGGCGGGCGTGTCCGCCTCTCAAAGGATCGGCGTCGGCGCCGCCGTGACGGGATATTTCATCGGTGACGGGGCCCGCCTCAACCCGCCGCCTGCGCTGGACGCCTGGGCCCTTCAACCGTTGGACGGGATTCTCTCCAAGGCCTTCGACGGCCCGGTGTGGATCGAGAACGACGGCACGGCGGCGGCCATCGGCGAGGCCATGTTCGGCGTCGGGCGCCGGTTGGACAATTTCGCCTATCTGTACTTCTCGGCAGGATTCGGCGGCGGCGTCGTCGTGCGAGGCGAACCCCTGCGCGGCGACAACGGCAATGCAGGCGAGTTCGCCTCTGTCATACCCGTTGACTGGTTCCAACCCAATCTGACCGCCCTGCTCCGGATGATGCAGGCTGGCGACGGCGACCGGTGGGCGTCGCTCGGCGACCTTCTGGCCGACTTCCCCGCCGATCATCCGATCATCGACCAGTGGCTGGACGCGGCGGAACAGCCGCTAAACCTGGTGCTTTCCGCCATATCGGGCGTGCTGGATCCCGGCGGGATCGTCCTGGGCGGGCGGCTGCCTCACGCCCTGGCTCTTCGCCTGATCGAACGGCTGCGCTTCACCAACCCGCAACGTCGCGGGCATTGCCGCCCTGTCCCGAAGGTCGAGGCCTCGCCGATCCTTGGCGACGCCTCGGCGGCGGGGGCCGCCGCACTCCCTTTGCGAGCCGCCTTTTTCTCGCTCGCGTCGCACGAATCCGCCGGTTCTTGACCTCTAACCGGCCCCCTTCATGAGCGGGCCGTTCGGCGCCGTCGTCTGATTGTCTTCGCCCCCTTCTAGTCCCTGGTCGGATCGACCTGACTGGCGTCCCCATAGGTCAGGGCTAGGAAGACGTCCTCCAGGTCGGGGTCCTCGGTGGTGATGTCGGCGATGGTGACGCCTGCGGCGCGGACCGCATTGATCACCTGCTCCACCGACGACTGCCCCTTCTTATAGGTCACGGCGAAGGCTCCGCCCGCCCGCGGCGCGACCTGGAAGCCGTTCAGGACCGGGGGGGTCTGCTGCGGCGTCTCGGGCGTGACCACCACATTGCGGCTGTCCAGCCGGCGCAGCAGCTGGGGCGTGGGCTCACAGGCCACCACCCGGCCCCGATTGACGATGGCGATCGTGTCGCACAGCTCCTGGGCCTCCTCCAGATAGTGGGTGGTCAGGACGATGGTCACGCCCTCGGCGTTGATCTGGCGCACATAGGCCCAGAGCTGACGGCGCAGTTCGACGTCCACCCCCGCCGTCGGCTCGTCCAGGATCAGAATAGGCGGATTGTGGACCAGGGCCTTGGCCACCATCAGGCGACGCTTCATGCCGCCGGACAGGGCGCGGACATAGGCGTTGGCCTTGTCCGACAGGCCCAGGGCCGCCAGGAGCTCGTCGGAACGGCGTTCGTTCTTGGGCACGCCGTAGAAGCCCGCCTGAACCTCCAGCGACTCGCGCGGGGTGAAGAAGACGTCGGCGACGATCTCCTGAGGCACCACGCCCAAGGCGGCGGCGGCGTCACGCGGCTCCTTGTCGATGTCGCGGCCCCAGATGGTAACGGTCCCTTCGGACTTCTTGACCACCCCCGCCAGGATGTTGATCAGGGTCGATTTGCCGGCGCCGTTCGGGCCCAGGAGTCCGAAGACGGACCCGCGTTTCACCGCCAGGTCCACGCCGTGCAGGGCGGTCTTGGGGGCGGCCTTCTTGGAGCCGGCGTAGGTCTTTTTGAGCCCCCGCACCTCAATGGCGTTGTCGGGCAGGGTGGTGGGGTCGGTCATTCGGTCGGGCTTTGATCGGACAGGAAGGGGCGCGGCGGTTTGACGCCGCCGAATGGGCCGCATAGGTATGCGTCCGACGCCTCCTCGCCAAGACACGAGCCGAATAATGCCGCCCCGCCACCCCGATGCGATCATTCCGCCCCCCGAAGAGATCGTGGTCTCGACAAAGCGTGTCGCCTGCGACGGCGGCGGCGGCGCCCTGGGCCATCCGCTGGTCTATATGGACATGGGCGAGGATGATTTCGTCGAATGCGGCTATTGCGACCGTCGCTTCGTCCTGTCGGCCCAGCCGCATGACGAAAGCGAATATCTGAGCCCCGCCGCCCGCGCGGCCGAGGCGCACTGAGGCTGCGGTTTGGCCGCTCAGCCGCTGTAAGAGACGCTCGACCCCGCCTTTGAACTGAAAAGAGACAGAGTTGCGCTATCTGCACACCATGGTCCGCGTTCGCGACCTCGACGCCTCTCTGCATTTCTACTGCGATCTGCTGGGGCTTCAGGAGGTGCGTCGCACCGAGAATGAAGCGGGACGTTTCACCCTGGTCTTTCTGGCGGCGCCCAAGAATCTGGAGCAGTCGGCGGCGGAACGGTCGCCTGAGCTGGAACTGACCTATAATTGGGACCCGGAAACCTATCAGGGCGGCCGCAATTTCGGACATCTGGCCTATAAGGTCGATGACATCTATGCCGCCTGTCAGCGGCTGATGGACGGGGGCGTGGTGATCAACCGACCGCCGCGCGACGGCAATATGGCCTTCGTCCGCTCACCTGACGGTATTTCGATCGAACTGCTTCAGGACGGTCCGCCCCTGACGCCGGCCGAGCCCTGGGCGTCCATGCCCAATACGGGGAGCTGGTGATGGGCGGATTTCGCGCGACGTCGGCGCGCCTCGTCGCCGCCCTTTCGATGACAGCCCTTCTGGCCTCGGCCTGCGCCTCAACCACGGAATCCAACATCGGCCGCACGGCGACCGAAAACCTGCTGCTGGCCCGGGCCGCAGACAAGGCGGTGGAGGGCCTGTCCCTGCCGCTTCCGACCGGCGCGACCGTGTTTGTCGATGAGACCTATTTCCAGACCGAAAACTCCCGCTACGCCATCAGCGCAATCCGCGGGGCCCTGTCGGACGCCGGTTATCGGCTGACCCGCACCCGGGAGGACGCCGACGCCGTGTTCGAAATCCGCACCGGCGCCCTGGCGCTGGAGCAGATGCGCCGCGTCTTCGGCATTCCCGAAATGCGGATTCCGATCAACGAGAACTTCAACGTCGTCTCGCTGCCGGAGCTGTCGGTTTACAGCAATCGCGACCGGGCGGGCGTGGCCGAATTCTCCGGCTTTCTCTATGAGGCCAAGACCGGAGCGCCCTTGGGCGCGGTTCTGCCGATGATCGGACAGTACCGGATTCGCAGCCACAAGCTGTTCATGATCGTGACCTGGGGCCAGCAACAGGCGCAGCCGGGTCAGCGCGATCCGGGATCGAGCTGGACGGAATTCTGACGGCTGACGCGGCGGCTCGGGCCGCCTATGTTCCGTCCATGACCGACGCTTCCGCTTCCGACGCCGCCCCCTCCCAGGACCGCCCGCTCACCCAGGACGGACCCGCCCTGCGGCTGTGGATGATTGACGCCTCGGCCTATATCTTCCGCGCCTATCACGCCCTTCCGCCCCTGACGCGAAAGTCGGACGGCCTGCCCGTGGGGGCGGTCCAGGGCTACTGCAACATGTTGTGGAAGCTGCTGAAGGACATGAAGGGCGCCGACGGCCCCACCCATCTGGTCGCCATCTTCGACCATTCGGAAAAGACCTTCCGCAACGACCTGTACGACCAGTACAAGGCTCACCGCCCGCCGGCGCCCGAGGATCTGGTGCCGCAGTTTCCTCTGGTGCGCGAGGCGACGGCGGCCTTCGGCGTCCATTGCGTCGAGCTGCCCGGCTATGAGGCCGACGATCTGATCGCCACCTATGCCTGCAAGGCCCGCGACGCCGGAGGCGAGGCGGTGATCGTCAGCTCCGACAAGGATCTGATGCAGCTGATCGGCGGCGGCGTAGTCATGTGGGATCCGATGAAGGATCGGCGTCTGGCCGAGCCCGAGGTGTTCGAAAAGTTCGGCGTCGGGCCGGGAAAGATGGTCGATCTTCAGGCCCTGATCGGCGACAGCGTCGACAATGTGCCGGGCGCGCCCGGCATCGGCCCGAAGACGGCGGCGCAGTTGCTGGACGAATACGGCGACCTGGACACCCTGCTGGCGCGGGCTGGGGAGATCAAACAGCCTAAACGCCGCGAGACCCTGATCAATTTCGCCGACCAGATCCGCCTGTCGCGCGAACTGGTCCGCCTGACCTGCGATGCGCCGGCGCCGGAGCCGATCGAGGATTTCGCCGTGCGCGATCCCGATCCTGAGACCCTGTCGGCCTTTCTGGACAAGATGGAGTTCCGGTCGCTGCAGCGTCGGGTCGGAGACGGCAAGGCGGGGCCCAGCGAAACCTCCGCCTTCGCGCCCAAACGCACGCCCAATCTGAACGTCCCGGTGGCCACGCCCCGCTATGGCCAGACGGCGGACGGGCCGGTCGAGGCGCAGTCCTTCGATCTCGACGCTTATGAATGCGTCCAGACCGAAGAGGCTTTGGACCGCTGGATCGCGCGGGCGACTGAGGCGGGGGTGGTCGGCTTCGACACCGAGACCGACGCCCTGTCAGCGACCCATGCGGGCCTGTGCGGCGTATCCCTGGCGGTCGGGCCGAACCAGGCCTGCTACATCCCCCTGACCCATGAGCATGAGCCCCAGGCGGGCGAGGGCGGGCTGTTCGGGGAAGCGGGCGAGCCGCGCGAGCCTATTCAGCAACTGGACAAGGCGACGGCCCTGACGAAGCTGAAGTCGCTGCTGGAAGACCCGTCGGTCCTGAAGGTGCTGCAGAACGCCAAATATGATCTGGCGGTCATGGCGCGGCGCGGAATCCGGGTCGCGCCTTATGACGACACCCTGCTGCTCTCCTATGTGCTGGAAGGCGGATTGCACGGTCACGGGATGGACGAGCTGGCGCGGCTCCACCTCGGCCACGAGCCGATACCCTTCAAGAGCGTGGCGGGGACCGGCAAGAGCCAGAAATCCTTCAAGCACGTCGCTCTGAAGTCGGCCACCACCTACGCCGCCGAGGATGCGGACGTCACCCTGCGTCTGTGGCGCATTCTAAAGCCCCGGCTGGCGCGCGAGGGCCTGTCCACCGTCTATGAGACCCTTGAACGGCCCATGCCCGCCGTCCTGGCCGAGATGGAGACCGCCGGCGTCCGCATCGATCCCGACCGCCTCAAGCGTTTGTCGAGCGAATTCGGCTTGCGCATGGCCGAGTTGGAGACCCAGGCCCATGAGATTGCGGGCCGTCCCTTCAACATCGGCTCTCCCCGCCAGATCGGCGACATCCTGTTCGGCGAGCTGAATCTGCCGGGCGGGAAGAAGACCGCCTCCGGCCAGTGGGGCACCGACGCCAGCGTTCTGGAGGACCTGGCCCAGACCCACGCCCTGCCGCGTGTCCTTCTGGACTGGCGACAGCTGTCCAAGCTGAAAGGCACCTATACCGACGCCCTGATCGCCGCCGCCAACCCCCGGACCGACCGCGTCCACACCTCCTATCAGCTGGCCGCCGCCTCGACCGGCCGTCTGGCCTCCAGCGATCCCAACCTCCAGAACATCCCCATACGCACCGAGACAGGCCGCGAAATCCGTCAGGCCTTCATCGCCGCCCCCGGCCATCTTCTGATCAGCGCAGACTACAGCCAGATCGAACTGCGCCTTCTGGCCCATATCGGCGACATCCCCGAGCTGAAACGCGCCTTCAAGGCCGGGCTGGACATCCACGCCGCCACCGCCAGCGAAATGTTCGGCGTCCCCGTCGAGGGCATGCCGTCCGAGACTCGCCGCCGCGCCAAGGCCATCAATTTCGGCATCGTCTACGGCATCTCGGCCTTCGGCCTGGCCGCCCAGCTGGGCATCGATCAGGGCGAGGCCGGCGCCTATATCAAGACCTATTTCGACCGCTTCCCCGGCATTCGGACCTATATGGACAGGACCAAGGCCGAGGTCCGCCAGGCCGGCTTCGTCTCCACCGTCTTCGGGCGTCGGATCCATATCCCCGCCATTCACTCGAAATCGGGCGCCGAACGCCAGTTCGGCGAGCGCGCCGCCATCAACGCCCCCATCCAGGGCGCGGCCGCCGACATCATCCGCCGCGCCATGATCCGCATGCCCGCGGCCCTGGCCGAGGCGGGACTGAAGACCCGCATGCTGCTGCAGGTCCATGACGAACTGGTGTTCGAGGCTCCAGAAGCGGAGGCTGAGCGCGCCATTCCCGTCATCAAGCGGGTCATGGAAACCGCTTCGGACCCCGCCGTCGCCCTGACCGTGCCCCTGGTCGTCGACGCCCGCGCCGCCCCCAACTGGGACGAGGCGCACTGAGACGCCGGCGCGGCGGCGTTCAGGCCGCCAGGACGATGATGTCGTCGGGGCTTTCGCCGCGCCCCAGAAGGCCGGTTTCAAAGTCCATGAAGATGTCCAGCAGCTCGGCCACCCCCGCCGGATGGGCGCCGGCGCCGAAGCGGAAACGCCAATAGCTGACGATGTGCTGGACCGCGCCCAGCTGGTCGCCCAGGCGGGCGAACATCGACGGGGCGTCCAGCAGGAAGTCGCGGAAGGCGATGGGTTTGCCCTCGCGCGTCAGCCGGGCGTAGGCGTCGTCATAGACGCTGAGGGTGCGGCTGACCTCGTCGCAGGTGCGAATGATGCGGCCCCGCAGGACGGCGCGGCTGCGGTCCAGATATTCGCGGGCCTGTCGATCGACCTTACCGACCGGCTTGATGGTGCGCACCGCCTCGGCGACGGCCGCCACCTCGCCCAGCAGGGTCGACAGGGTCCATTTGTAGTAGAGGAAGCCTTTCCAGCAGAAGACCCCTTCCTGATACTGTTCCGGGGCCAGACGCAGGGTCTCGCGCAGGGCCTCCAGCTGGTCGCCAGGGGTGTTGGACAGGATCTTGGCCGTCATCCGCGCCGCTGAATCGGCGGCTTCGCTGTTGCCTGCGCCCAGGCTGAGGCTGACCAGGGGTTCGATCTCGCCCCGGACGAAGGTGGTCATCCGCTGAAGATCGCTCTCGCTGATCGAGAAATAGCAGGGCGCCGGCTCCAGGCCGCACCGGCGCAGCTGTTCGCGAAGCAAAAAGGGGTCGAGCGACGGCAGGCGGTCGATCTGGCGCAGGGTGACGATGTCCGCGTGGGTCGCGGGGACGCCGAACGATTCCATCATCATCCGTTCGAAGCCGATCTGATTGACGAAGACATAGCGGCCGCCGGTCTTCAGATCCTCGTCGTCGATCGGAATGATCACCTTGGTCGCCACATGGCGACGGCCGGTGAACAGGTCCGTCTCGTTGCGTCGGAGCCGGTGTTTGATGATCAGGGATCGGTTCAGCACCGGGGTGCGGAAGATCGGGCGTGCGGCCCAGTCGGGATTGCGCAGGGCGCCGTCTGCCCGGCTGTCGCCGTTCTCTTCCCACACCTTCAGCAGGTTCAGCACGCGGGCGGTGGAGGCCGAGCCCCTCAAATGGTCGAGATTTCGGACGGCGCGATCAGTCATGAGCGGCACCTTGCACCACAAATCGTCACCAATGGCTTAGCTGGGCGGCCAAATCGCGCCGTGCTGGCGCCGGAAGCGCGACGCGCCTAAAAGGACGTCATGCAGATGTTGGACATTCTGATCCTCCTCGCCATCGCCGCCGTGACGGTGACGCTCGGCCTGGGGCTGTATTCGCTGTTTCGCGGGGGCGCCTACGCCCGCAGCCATTCCAACCGGCTGATGCGCTGGCGGGTCGGGTTGCAGGCCCTGGCGGTCCTGCTTCTGGTGATCGGCATGCTGTGGAAGGCGACGGCGTCTTGACCGGAGGTCGTCCATGGTGACGCTGAACAAGATCTACACCAAGACTGGGGACGAGGGCCTGACGCGGCTGGCCTCGGGCGCGCCGGTGTCTAAGACCGATCTGCGGGTCCAGGCCTATGGGGCGGTGGATGAACTGAACGCCGTCCTGGGGGTGGCCCGGCTCAGCAGCGGCCAGAACGACCGGATCGACGCCATGCTGGGGCGGATTCAGAACGAACTGTTCGACCTGGGGGCCGATCTGGCCACGCCGCTGGACCCGCCCCCGGCCTGGGAGGCGCTGCGAATTCTGGACAGCCAGGTCGAGCGGCTGGAACAGGAGATCGACTGGATGAACGAGAGCCTGAAACCGCTGGACAGTTTCATCCTGCCCGGCGGTTCGCCCTTGTCGGCCCATCTGCATGTGGCGCGCACCGTGTGCCGTCGCGCCGAGCGGGACGCCGTGCGTCTGGTCGAGGCGGGGCAGGCGGTCAACGGCGCGGCCCTGCGCTATCTGAACCGGCTGTCGGACCATCTGTTCGTCGCCGGGCGCCGCGCCAACGCCAACGGCGCCAATGACGTCAAGTGGAAGCCGGGCGCGACCCGCTGAGGCGTCGCTTATGGACGCCGGGGTTCCGGACGGCTAACGGCAGGCGGATGAAGACCGACCTGCCCCCCGAGGACGACAATCCGCATCTGGAGCGGCCGCTGCGGTCGTTCGGCCGCATCAAGGCTCGCCCGATCAAGCCGCGTCAGGCCGCCCTGATGGAGACGCTGCTCCCACGGATCGCCGTGCCGGACCCGAAGGCGGGACCGGTGAACCCGCAGACTCTGATGCCCAACGCCGCCGAGGTCTGGCTGGAGATCGGATTCGGCGGGGGCGAACATATGGCGGCCCAGGCGGCGCGGCGGCCGGACGTTCTGGTGATCGGCTGCGAACCCTTTCTGAACGGGGTCGCCTCGGCCCTGCGCCACGTCGAGGAAGGCGGGCTGGAGAACGTCCGCATCCACGCCGACGACGCGCGCGACCTGGTCGAGGCCCTTCCCGACGCCTCGGTCGATCGGGTGCTGATCCTGTTTCCCGATCCCTGGCACAAGGCCCGGCACAACAAGCGCCGCCTGTTGCAGGACGAGACGGCCCAGGCCTTCGCCCGCATTCTGAAGCCCGGCGGGACGCTGCGGTTCGTCACCGATTGGCGCGACTATGCGGAATGGACGCTGGAGCGATTGGAGAGGGCGCCGGGGCTGAAACGGATCGGAGCGGCCGAGGCCGACTGGCATGTCGCCCCGTCGGACCATGTGATCACCCGCTATGAGGAAAAGCGACTGGGCGACACCGCGCCGATCTTCCTGGAATATCAGAAGGCGGCCTGAGGGAACTTGTGCGGGGCTGATTGTCGCATAAGGGTATCTACCTAGCCCCCTCATAGGTCCCCGTTTAACCTCGTTCTTTAGGCATGGTCCGATGCTTAGGGAAACAACCATGAAGGCTTTGACGATCGGCGGGCGGATTAATCTGCTGGCGCTTGTGACGGTGGCCGGCCTTCTGGTGGTGACGGCCTTGGCCCTTTTCCGGCTGGATGCGGTCATGCGTGACGACATCGCCGACCGCACTAAAAAGTCCGTCGAGATCGCCCACAGCGTGGTCGCCTATTACCAGGGCGAGGAGGCGGCCGGACGGATGAGCCGGGATCAGGCCCAGACGGCGGCCAAGGCGGCGGTCGGGGCCATGCGGTACGGCCAGGACGACTATTTCTGGATCAACGACATGCATCCCACCATGGTGATGCATCCGATGAAGCCGGCGCTGAACGGCAAGGATCTGAGCGAGAACAAGGACGCTGACGGCGTGCTGATGTTCAAGGAATTCGTCGCCGTGGTGCAGAAGGACGGCGAGGGCTTCGTCCACTACCAGTGGGCCAAGCCGAACCAGGACGGGGCCTCGCCGAAGATCTCCTATGTGAAGGGCTTTGCGCCCTGGGGCTGGGTGATCGGTTCAGGCGTCTATACCGACCAGATCGCGGCGGCCGTGGGCAAGTCGGCCCTGGCCCTGGGCTCCATGGCCCTGCTGGTGTTGCTGGCGGTCGGGGCGGCGGGCTGGTTCATCGGCCGGTCGGTGTCGGGGCCCGTGGTGGCGCTCGAGCGGCGGATGCGCGGCCTGGCGGAGGGAGATACGGCCTCCGAGATTCCGGGCGTCGCGCGCGGCGACGAGATCGGCAAGATGGCCTTGGCGCTCGCGACCTTCCGCGACGCCGCCATTGAGAAGGCGCGTCTGGCGGCGGAGGCGCTTTCGCAGCGCTCGATGAGCGAGCAGGAGCGGGCCGCCCGCGAGGCCGAGAAGGCAGCGGAGGCCGAAGCCGACCGGGTGACGATCGAGGCCTTGGGCCGGGGTCTGGCGGCCATGGCGGACGGCGACCTGACCTATCGGATCGACACCGAATTCGCGCCCAAGGCCGCCCAGCTGAAGTCCGACTTCAACGCCGCCATCGCCCAGCTGCAACAGGCGGTCTCGGTGGTGGTGGCCAATATCGCCGGCATCCGCTCGGGCGCCGGGGAGATTTCCCAGGCCGCCGACGACCTGTCGCGTCGTACCGAACAGCAGGCCGCGGGCCTGGAAGAGACGGCGGCCGCGCTTGATGAGATCACCGCCACGGTGAACAAGACCGCCTCGGGCGCGCGCCAGGCCTCGGACGTGGTCCAGGCCGCCAAGGGCGACGCCGAGACCTCGGGCGTCATCGTCCGCGACGCGGTCCAGGCCATGCAGGCCATCGAAGGCTCTTCCGAACAGATCAGCCAGATCATCGGGGTCATCGACGAGATCGCCTTCCAGACCAATCTTCTGGCCCTGAACGCCGGGGTCGAGGCGGCCCGGGCGGGCGAGGCCGGTCGCGGTTTCGCCGTCGTGGCCTCCGAGGTCCGGGCCCTGGCCCAGCGATCGGCGGAAGCCGCCAAGGAGATCAAGACCCTGATCTCGACCTCCAGCACCCAGGTCGGTTCGGGGGTGAAACTGGTCGGCCAGACCGGCGAGGCCCTGCAGCGGATCGTGGACCGTGTCGCCGAGATCGACGGCCTGGTGGCGGAAATCGCCGCCTCGGCCCAGGAACAGGCCATCGGCCTGGCCGAGGTCAATACGGCCGTCAACCAGATGGACCAGGTCACGCAACAGAATGCGGCCATGGTCGAACAGTCGACCGCCGCCAGCCACTCTCTGGCCCAGGAGGCCCAGTCGCTCCAGGCCTCGGTGGCCCGGTTCAAGGTCGGCTCAGCGGCTCAGGCCGCCTCCCCGGCGCCGGTCGCCGCACCGGCGCCCGCCCCCGCACCGGCCAAGCCCGCCCACCGCATGGTCCAGGCCCTCAAGACCCTGGGCCGCGGCGGCGCCGCCCCCGCCCCCGCCCAACAGGCCGCTCCCGCCGAAGACGGTTGGGAAGAGTTCTAGATCCGGCGGCGGGGGCGGGCTGGCGCCATGACGCCGGACCGCCCGGCTATGGCGTTTCCGACTGGAGCCCTGGAATGAGCCTCTCGATCTACGACTTCGCCACGCCCGTTCTGGCGCGCGGCCTGACCAATCTGTCCGGCTTTCTGGACAAGGCCCTGGCGGAGGGCTTCGACGAGGCCGTGCTGATCCAGGCCCGGCTGCACGACGAGATGCGCCCCCTGGCCGCCCAGGTTCAGCTGGCCTCGGACACGGCCAAGGGCGCCGTGGCGCGGCTGGCCGGGGTGGGCAATCCCTCCATGGCGGACACGGAGACGAACTTCGCCGAACTGAAGGACCGGATCGCCCGGACCCTGGCCTTCATCGAGGGCGTGGACCCCGCCGCCTTCGCCGGCGCCGAGACGCGGCCGATCAGCCTGAAGACGCCCAGCCGCGAACTGAATTTCGACGGCCTGGGCTATCTGACCAGTTTCGTCCTGCCCAACTTCCATTTCCACGTCACGACCGCCTACGCCATCCTGCGCAAGGCGGGCGTGCCGTTGGGCAAGATGGATTATCTGGGGCGACTTACTTTGATCGAGTAGGGAAAGGTTGCAATCTGAGGTGAGCGCGGCATTCTTCGGTCGGCTGTCTCGAGCGCCGGGGAATGCGAAATGAAGCGGAGCAGTCCCGGACCAAACATCCATCACCTGGCGGCCTGCGTCCTCTACGCGCCGGGTCTTTCCCTGATCGCCTTTTTCGCCTGTGTTTTGCTGGCCTCCATTCCGCAGGCGCTCACCGGAGGCGTCGACGGCGGCAACGTGTCGATCGACGCCATCTTCTCGGGCGTCGTCAGCCTCATCGCCCTGTTCATTCTTGTGACCCTGTGGGGCCTCATCCCCGCCCTCCTGTTCGGCGGCGTCGGATGCTGGCTCGCGGAGCGGAGCCTGCAAGCGCGAGCCTGGTGGGCCTGGGGCCTGGCCGGAAGTGCAAGCGCGAGCGTCTATGTCGTCGTTTCGCTGATCTGCCGCTCTTTCGCACCGACTGCGGGATTTCTGATGGCGCCTTGGATGTTTCGGGCCGGGCTCACGCCCGGCGCCGAGGGCGTTTTCGGCGCCCTCGACATGATGCTGGCGGCCAGCGTGGCCGGCATATTGACGGGCGGGTTTCTGGCCGGCGCCCTCTATTTCCGCCTCTGTCGCGGTCGGTGGGCGCCGATTGGGGCTGACAAGCGAATGTGAAAGGCCTATATGGCGCTCCACATCGTTAGACCGGCGTCCAACGGCGTCGTTCAAAGCGGCGGCCCGGACGGACCGCCGCTTTTGTTTTGGATATTCGCCGCTTGCGCGCAAAGACCGCCCAGGACCGCCAACTGCTGGAGCTGATCGACCCGATCGCGGAGTCGCTCGGCCTTGACGTCGTGCGCGTTCGTCTGATGAGCGGCTCCAAGCGCCAGCGCCTGCAGATCATGGCCGAGCGCCCGTCCGACCACGACATCTCGGTGGAGCAATGCGCCAAGCTGAGCCGGGCCGTTTCGGAGGTGTTCGACGCCGCCGACCCGATCTCCGGCGAATATCTGCTGGAGGTGTCCTCGCCCGGCATCGACCGGCCCCTGACCCGTCCCATCGACTTCGACCTGTTCGAGGGCGAGGAGGCGCGGCTGGAGACGGACCGGATGATCGAGGGCCGCAAACGCTTCAAGGGCGTGCTGGCCGGGTTCGAGGACGGCAATGTCCTGATCGACCTGGAGGGCGAGGAGGACACCGCCCTGATCCCCTTCGACTGGCTGGCCGACGCCAAGCTGGTCCTGACCGACGCCCTGATGAAACGGGGCGCCGCCATCCGCGCCGCTCGCGGCGAACCTGAAGACGACGGCCTGCCCGAAGGGGAAGCCGACGACGCTGACACCGACACCACGACCCCTTCTGAGGACAAAGCCTGATGGCCGTCACCGGTATTTCCGCCAACCGCCTCGAACTGCTGCAGATCGCCGAGGCCGTGGCTAGAGAGAAGAACATCGACCGCGAGATCGTCATCGAGGCGATCGAGGAGGCGATCCAGAAGGGCGCCAAGTCGCGTTACGGCGCCCATCACGACATCCGCGCCAAGATCGACCACAAGACCGGCGAACTGTCCCTGACCCGTCACGTCACCATCGTCGAGGACGACTGGCAGCCGGAAGACGAGCTGGAGGAGTTCAACGACAGCGCCATGGTGCGTCTGCGTGACGCCCTGAAGCGCGACCCCGAGGCCGAGGTCGGCAAGGAATATGTCGAACAGCTGCCGCCGTTCGAGTTCGGCCGCGTTCAGACCCAGATGGCCCGCCAGGTGGTGACCGGCAAGGTCCGCGAGGCCGAGCGCGCCAACCAGTATGAAGAGTTCAAGGATCGCGTCGGCGAGATCGTCAACGGCACGGTCAAGCGCGTCGAATACGGCAACACCATCGTCGACCTGGGCCGGGGCGAGGGCGTGATGCGCCGCGACCAGTCCATCCCGCGCGAAGTGTTCAACATCGGCGACCGGATTCGCACCTACATCTACGACGTCCGGCCCGAGGCCAAGGGCCCGCAGGTCATGCTGAGCCGCGCCCACCCCGGCTTCATGGCCAAGCTGTTCGCCCAGGAAGTGCCGGAAGTCTATGACGGCGTGATCGAGATCCGCGCCGCCGCCCGCGACGCCGGCTCGCGCGCCAAGATGGCCGTCCTGTCGAACGACAGCTCCATCGATCCCGTGGGCGCCTGCGTCGGCATGCGCGGCTCGCGCGTTCAGGCGGTCGTCGCCGAACTGCAGGGCGAGAAGATCGACATCATCCAGTGGAACCCGGACGAGCCCACCTTCATCGTCAACGCCCTGGCCCCGGCCGAAGTCTCCAAGGTCGTGCTCGACGAAGAAGCCGGCCGGGTGGAAGTGGTCGTGCCCGACGAACAGCTGTCTCTGGCCATCGGCCGTCGCGGCCAGAACGTGCGTCTGGCCAGCCAGCTGACCGGCTGGCAGATCGACATCATCACCGAGAGCCAGGACTCCGAGCGTCGCCAGCGCGAGTTCGGCGAGCGCACCGCCCTGTTCCAGGAAGCCCTGGACGTGGACGAGGTCATCGCCCAGCTGCTGGTCACCGAAGGCTTCGCCACGGTGGAAGACCTGGCCTATGTCGATCCCTATGAGGTCTCGGAAATCGAGGGCTTCGACGAGGAGACGGCCGAGGAGCTTCAGACCCGCGCCCGCGAATATCTGGACAAGAAGGCCGCCGAGCTGGACGCCAAGCGCGTCGAACTGGGCGTCGAGGACGCGGTTCTGGACGTGCCGGGCGTGACGCTCGCCATGGCGGTCGCCTTGGGCGAAGGCGGGGTCAAGACCGTCGAGGACCTGGCCGATCTGGCGACCGACGAAATTCGCGGCGGCTACGAGGTGAAGAACGGCGAACGGGTCAAGGTCCCGGGCGTTCTGGAAAGCTTCAACCTGGCCCAGGAAGAGGCCGAACTGCTGATCCTACAGGCCCGTGTGGCCGCCGGCTGGATCGACGCCTCGGAACTGCCGCAGCCCGAGCCGGAGTATGAGGACGAGGGCGACTACGCCGAGGGCGAGTACGATCCCGACCAGGTGTTCGGCGAGGCCGGTGGCGAAGGCCAGGCGTCCGACGACGCCGAACCGTCGAACACGTGATGGGAGACCTGGCCCTTCATGAGCTTGCGCGACGCGACGATCGATAGGGAACGCCGGGACCTGGTCAGCCACCAGGTCATGGACGAATCTCGTCTGATCCGTTTCGTCGCCGGGCCCGAGGGTCAGGTGGTTCCCGACCTGGGGCGCAAACTGCCCGGTCGCGGCCTGTGGGTCGAAGCCAGTCGCGCCTCGGTCGAGGCGGCGGTCAAGAAGAACGGCTTCACGCGCGCCGCAAAGACGAAGCTGACCGCGCCGGCCGATCTGGCGGATCTGGTCGAGCGGCTGCTGGTCCGGCGTTGTTTGGACCAGCTGGGTCTTGCCCGGCGCGAAGGCGTGCTTATCTCAGGCTTCGAAAAGTCCGCTGCGGCCCTGCGGGCCGGCAAGGCCGACTGGGTGATCGAGGCCTCCGACGGGGCCGCCGACGGCCGTGGCAAAATCCTCGCATTGGCCCGCCATCAGACCGCCAAGGTCTGCGGCGCCTTTACGGCGGACGATTTGAGTTTGGCCCTTGGGCTGGAAAATGCGATACACGCCGTCCTGCTTGCGGGCGGACGCGCCGATCGGTGGACCCTAGAGGTCGAACGACTGGCTGGATTTCGGCCGCTTCGCCCCCTTCACTGGGAGATTTCCGGTGTCGAGGACGGACCGGCGGGCGCACCCCCGACTGATTTTAATCACGGTGGGGCGAGCTGAGGATTTTGGCGGCCGAGGGCCTGTCTCCAGGGGCGGAGACGGGCTCACGGCCGTTTATGGGTATTGAGACGACGGCGGGCTTTTCCGCCCCAAGTAAAGCGACCGGATGAGCGACGAAAACGACAAGACCAACCAAGGCCAGGGTTCGAACACCGGCGGAACGCCGTCCCAAACGGGACCGCGGGCGCCGCTGAGCCTGAAGCCGCGCGCCGCGGGATCGGTTTCGACCGGCACCGTGAAGCAGAGCTTCAGCCATGGCCGATCCAAGACGGTGGTGGTCGAGACCAAGCGACGCCCCGGCGCCGGCGGGCCGCAACGCCCGCAAGGCTTCGATGTCGCTCGCCCGCAGCAGGCGGGACAGGCGCCGCGTCCGCAGGGCCAGCGCCCGGCCCAGCCCGCCGGCGGGGGTCTGTCGCCTGAGGAGCAGGAGGCCCGTCGCCGCGCCATCGCCCTGGCGACCCAGGCCAACGCCGAACGTGAACGCGCCGCCGCCGCTGAAAAGGCCGCGCGCGAAGCCGCCGAGCGTGAGCGCGCCGCCGCCAATGAACGCGCCGCCCAGGCCGCGCGCGAAGAGGCCGCCGCCGCCAAGGCCGCAGCCGAGGCCGCCCGCGCCGAGGCCGCCAAATTGGCCGCCGCCGCGCCTCAGCCGGTCAAGACTGCGCCCAAGCCGACCCCAGCTCCGACGCCGGCTGCGTCCGCGCCCGCCCCGGCGCCGGTCGCTCCGACGCCGGCGCCTGCCCGTCCCGCCGCCCCGGCGCGTCCGACCGTCAACTTCGGCCAACGCGCGCCCAAGCCCGGCAATCCGCAGCGTGCGGCGCCGGAACGCCCCGCCTTCGGCGGCCGTTCGGCCCGCGAACAGGCCATGGGCGGCGGCGACCGGTCCTATTCAGATCGTCCCCAGTCGTCCGAGCGTCCGCAAGGCGACCGTCCCCAGGGCGGCCGCCCCGGCCCCGGCGGCCAGCGTCCCCAGGGCGCCAAGCCGGCCGAGCCGGTCCGCTATTCGGCCCTGAACCCCCGCCCGGCTCCCGGCGCCGCCCGTCCCGGCGGCCCGCGCACCGGCCCCGGCGGCCGTGCGGCCCCGAACGCCCCGCCCGCCACCCCCGAAGTGGCCCGTCCCAGCCGCGCGCCCGGCGCCGGCTTCGGCCGTCCGGTCGCGCGCGACGACGACCGCGACAAGCGCTTCTCCGACGCCGGCAAGGCGGTCAGTCGCACGCGCGGCGAACCCAAGCGCCGCGAAGGCCGGATGACCATCCAGTCCGTGGTCGGCGACGGCGACGCCGCCGAGCGCATGCGCTCCCTGGCCTCGGTCCGCCGCGCCCGCGAACGCGAGAAGGAAAAGCGCAAGGGCGGCTCGACCGATACGCCGAACCGTCCGCGTGAAGTGGTCATCCCCGACGTCATCACCGTGCAGGAGCTGTCCAACCGGATGGCCGTGCGCGGCGTCGACATCATCAAGTTCCTGATGAAGCAGGGCATGATGATGAAGATCAACGACGTGATCGATTCCGACACCGCCGAACTGGTGGCCGAGGAATTCGGCATGGCCGTCAAGCGTGTGTCCGAGTCCGACGTGGAAACCGGCTTCCTGGGCGAGGCGGACGACGCCGATGCCTCCGAAGTCCGCGCCCCGGTCGTGGCCATCATGGGCCACGTCGACCACGGCAAGACCTCGCTGCTGGACGCGCTGCGCACCACCGATGTGGCGGGCGGCGAAGCCGGCGGCATCACCCAGCATATCGGCGCCTATCAGGTGCGTCTGGAAGACGGCCAGAAGGTCACCTTCCTTGACACCCCGGGCCACGCCGCCTTTTCGGCCATGCGGGCGCGCGGCGCCAATGTGACCGATATCGTGGTTCTGGTCGTGGCCGCCGACGACGGCGTCATGCCCCAGACGATCGAGGCGATCCAGCACGCCAAGGCGGCCGAGGCGCCGCTGATCGTCGCCGTCAACAAGATGGACAAGCCCGGCGCCACCTCGCAGAAGGTCGTCAACGAACTGCTGCAGTACGAAGTGATCGCCGAGAGCCTGGGCGGCGACACCCAGATCATCGAGGTCTCCGCCAAGGAGCGGATGAACCTGGACGGCCTCTTGGAAGCCATCCTGGTCCAGGCCGAGGTCATGGACCTGCGCGCCAACCCCGACCGATCGGCCGAGGGCGTGGTCATCGAGGCCAAGCTGGACAAGGGTCGCGGCCCCGTCGGCACCGTCCTGGTCAAGCGCGGCACGCTGAAGCGCGGCGACATCGTCGTGGCCGGCGGCGCCTGGGGCAAGGTTCGCGCCCTGCTGAACGAGCGCAACGAACAGCTGACCGACGCCGGCCCCTCCGTCCCGGTCGAGATCCTGGGTCTGGACGAGGCGCCGTCGCCGGGCGACGTCTTCGCCGTGGTGGATTCCGAGGCCCGCGCCCGCGAGCTGACCGAATATCGTCAGCGGGTGAAGCGCGAAAAGGCCCAGGTTTCGGGCGGCTCGGTCTCGCTGGTCGACATGATGGCCAAGCTGGGCTCCAAGAAGATCAACGAGCTGCCGGTGGTCATCAAGGCCGACGTCCAGGGTTCGGGCGAAGCCATCGCCGCCTCGCTGGAGAAGATGGGCAACGACGAGGTCCGCGCCCGCATCGTCTATTCCGGCGCAGGCGGCATCACCGAGAGCGACGTAAACCTGGCCAAGTCGGCCGGGGCGCCGATCCTCGGCTTCAACGTCCGGGCCTCGAAACAGGCGCGCGATCTGGCCGACCGCGAGGGGGTCGAGATCCGCTACTATTCGATCATCTACGACCTCTTGGACGACATGAAAGGCGTGCTCTCGGGCATGCTGGCGCCGCTGCAACGCGAAACCTTCCTGGGCAACGCCCACGTGCTTCAGGTCTTCGACATCTCCAAGGTCGGCAAGATCGCCGGCTGCCGCGTCACCGAAGGCGTCGTGCGCAAGGGCGCCCGCGTCCGCATCATCCGCGACGACGTGGTGGTGCTGGAGCTGGGCGTGCTCAACACGCTCAAACGCTTCAAGGACGAGGTCAACGAGGTGCCCTCGGGCCAGGAGTGCGGCATGCAGTTCCAGGGCTTCCAGGACATCAAGGAAGGCGACTACATCGAGTGCTTCACGGTCGAAGAGATCAAGCGCACCCTGGACTAGGTCCGGGTTCGCAAGCCCCCACAGAGACAGGCCCGGAACCCAGGTTCCGGGCCTTTTCTTTGTGCGGCGGATCCGACATGGGCGTTCACGCTTCGCCGGCGGCGGCGCACGGTCACTGGCGAAAACGGACTGTCCAGCGCCGCAAGTCCGCTGGCGGCGGCTGCGGACGGGCGGCACGGTCCGGTCATCGAGAGCCGGCCGTCGGTTCTCACCCAACAGGATCGCCGCCGTGAAGTTCTCCGCCCTCATCCTTTCCGCCGCCGTCGCCGCTCTCGCCGCCGCGCCCGCCTTCGCCGCCGACCTGACCGTCGTCTTTCCGGACGCGGCCGCAGAAGGCCGGATCATGGTCGCCGTCTTCGACAGCGCCGAGGCCTATCAGGCGGGCCGACCGGTCAAGGCGGCCCAGCTGGACGCCGCAGCAGGCGAGACCCGCATCACCTTCGACGATCTGCCCGACGGCGATTATGCGGTGCGCGCCTTCCACGATCTGAACGCAGACGCGCGGATGAACACCAATCCCTTCGGCATGCCGACCGAACCCTTCGCCTTTTCCAACAATGCCGTCGGCAATATGGGCCCGGCCTCCTGGGACCGCGCCCGCTTCCCGGCGGCCGGGTCGGTCGAACAGACGATTACGCTAAAATAGATCCCGCCGCCGACCTGCCGTTTTCAACTTCAAGAGCCTGATCATGATCCCCTCCCGCCGCGCCTTTCTGATGGGCGCCGCCGCCCTGTCCGCCGCCGTGGCCACGCCCGAAATGACGCGCGCGGCCGCCGCCTTGAACGCCGTCGCCGAACTGAAGGCCGACTGGGCCCTGGCGACGCGCGATGTCGCCGCCGACGCGCCCCGTCACGCCCTGCGCCTGATCCACGGCCGCGCGCCGTCGGGTCTGGAGGGCGTGCTTTATCGCAATGGGCCGGGGCGCTTCCGTCGGCCGGGCGGATCGGCGACCCACTGGTTCGACGGCGACGGCCTGATGCGGGCCTTTAGGATTCAGGACGGTCAGGCCACGCTGGAGGCCCGTTTCGCCGATACGCCCAAGCGCCGAACCGAGACGGAGCTGGACGCCGTCGTTACCCCCGGCTTCGGCACACGCGGCGACGCCCGCGCGCGAGTCGGCTCCAATGACGACGCCAACGCCGCCAATACGGGGATCATGCCGGCGGGCGATCGGGTCTGGGCCCTGTGGGAGGGCGGGTCGCCCCTGGCCATGGACGCCGCCGACCTGTCCACCCAGGCGTTCGTCACCCTGCGGAGCGATCTGAAGGGCATGCCCTTCCAGGCCCACCCGCGTCGGGGACCGGACGGCTCGATCTGGAACGTCGGCGCGGCAGGCGATCGGGCGGTGATCTGGCGGCTAAATCCCGACGGGGGACTGAATCAGGCGGAGGTCCTGCGTCTGCCGCGCGCCAGCTATATGCACGATTTCACGGCGACGGACCGGCATCTGATCCTGGTGATGCAGCCCTGGCTGTTCGAGACCCAGACGACGCCGATCATCAACGGCCTGGTCTGGCGGCCTGAGGCGGGAACCCACGTCATGGTGCTGGACAAGGACGATCTGAGCCGGCGGAGGATCTATGAACTGCCCGGCTTCTTCCACTTCCACCTGGGCGACGCCTGGGCGGAGGCGGACGGGACCATTCGCTTCGACGTCGCCGCCGGCGAGGATCCGCGCTTCGCCGTCGATGGGGCGAGGGTGCTGGTGGAGGGGCAGGGCACAGTTCCAGGGGATCCGGCGACCCTGGCCTTGATCACCCTTCGACCTGACGGGCGGGCCGAAATGACGCGCTCCAACGCCGTCGGGGAGTTTCCGCAGAGCGATCCGCGTCGTCGGGGGCTTAAGCGACGCCTGACCATCCATACGGGCGGAGAAACGCGCGGCCGGCCTCTGCCCACCGGCCTGGCCTTGCAGGACTGGGAGACGGGTCGATCCGAGGGCTTCACCTTCGGCCGCCATCAGGTCGTTGAAGAGGTGCTGTTCGCGCCCAAGCCCGGCGCGACGGCCGAGCGGGACGCCTGGCTGATCGGCCCCTCCATCAATCTGGACGCCGGTCGCACCGAACTGCATGTGTTCGACGCCGCCCGGATCGCGGACGGGCCGGTCGTCAGCTGGGCTGCGGACTTCGCCCTGCCCGCCGGCTTCCACGGGGCCTGGGTCGGTTAGTGCCCCGGCCGGGCCAAAAGGCGGCAGGCGCCGTTCTTGCGGCCTTCATGGTTCGCAAAGCCTGACGTGCCAAGGTGAGACCATGACCCCGGTTCAGACGCCTGCCGATCTTCGACCCTTGACGGCCCTGCGGTTCGCCGCAGCCCTGTGGGTCGCCGTCTACACCTTCTGGCCCAATCTGGCCGGGGCGCCGCAGACGGCCGTGGTCGCCAAAGGCTATCTGGGCGTCGAACTGTTCTTCGTCCTGTCCGGCTTCATTCTGAGCCACGTCTATCTTCAGGCGGCGGGCGAGAAGCGGTTTTCCTATCGCGGCTTCCTGTGGGCGCGGATCGCCAGGGTCTATCCGCTGCATCTCGCCACCCTGATCGGGGTCGGAGGGCTGGCGGCGGCGGCTCTGATCGCGGGAATGAGCGTGGACGCCAACGTCCTGTCCTGGTCGTCGCTTCCCGCCAATCTGCTGATGCTCCACGCCTGGGGCTTGGCGCCGGTGGCCGGTTGGAACCATCCGTCCTGGTCGATCTCGGCGGAATGGTTCGCCTATCTGTGCTTTCCCCTGTTCGCCTTCGTCTTCTGGCGTCTGCGCGACAAGCCGGTCGCGGCCGTGGTTGGGGCGGCGGCCTTTCTGACGGTGCTGTATTTCGTGTTCGAGCAGGCGGCGGGTTTTCCTCTGACGGAGGCCACCATCCGCTGGGGGGCGCTTCGGATCGTGCCCTGTTTCGCCCTCGGGTGCGCCCTCTATCTGGTCTATCGCAAGGTGGGGCAGCGGCTGTCCGCTCTCCTGGCGGGCGGGGCGGCGGCGATCGCCTTCGTCTTGATGATGGTCAGCGCGGCCCTGGGGCTGTGGGATGGGATCACCGTCCTGTGCGCCGGCGCTCTGATCCTCGCCCTGGCTGTCCTTCCCAATGCAAGCGCCGGCTGGCTGGCCTCGCGCCCGGCCGTCTATCTGGGTGAGATCAGCTATTCGGTCTATATGGTCTGCGTGCCGTGGAATCTGCTGGCCGTCGGCCTGGCGGCGAAGCTGACGGGCGCCGCTGACAAGCAACTTCAAATTTTCGTGTGGCTGGCGATTCTGGCCCTTTTGCCCGTCGTGGCGGCGGTCTCCTATCACCTGGTCGAACGCCCGGCGCGACAGGCTTTGAGGGGGTTGGCCGAGCGGCCGAAATCCGTGTCAAGCGCTACAGAAGACCGTCCGTCGCCTGACGGCGGTATGTCGAAAACGGTTGTCGAATCCTGAGAGCCTGTGTTCTAAAAACACCATCGGCAGTCGGGATACGGCCTCAGCATGACAAAACGGCTCAAAGCCGCCGCGGTTGCGGCGACCCTCGGTTTTTTTGCACTGGGCGCAGTTCCCTCCAATGCAAAGGCTGACGAGCCGTACTGGCAGTGCGTGACCTTCGCCCGCATGTTCTCGGGCATCAACATCTTCGGCGACGCCTGGACCTGGTGGCGTCAGGCCGCCGAGAAGTTCCGCACGGGCAAGGCGCCCGAGACCGGTTCGGTCCTGGTCTTCCGCCCGGAAGGCCGGATGAGCCGCGGCCATGTCGCCGTCGTTTCCGACATTCTGACCGACCGGGTGGTGCGCGTGACCCACGCCAACTGGGGCGGCAGCCGCGGCAAGGTGGAGGAGAACGTCACCGTCGTGGACGTCTCGCCCGCCAACGACTGGTCTCAGGTCAAGGTCTGGTACAATCCGATCAACGGCCTGGGCACGACCGTCTATCCGACCTACGGCTTCATCTATAAGGGCGCGCGCGACGCCTTCGACGCCGGCCGCCAGATGGCCGCCAATGTGTCGGGCCAGGGTCAGCAATAGGCGGACTTGCGCCTTTCCCGGCCGCGGGCGATAGCGGCGCATGACCCAATCCCGCGACATGACCTACGCCGGCTATCTGGCGTTGGACGATCTGCTTTCGACCCAGCATCCGCTGTCGGATCAGCACGACGAAATGCTCTTCGTCGTCATCCACCAGACCAAGGAGTTGTGGCTGAAGCAGATGCTGCACGAAGTGGCCCTGGCCCAGACCCTGGTGCGGGCCGGCGACCTGGTCCCCGCCTATAAGAGCCTGGCGCGGGTCAGCCGCATCCAGGCGGTGATGACCCAGAGCTGGGACATTCTGGCGACCATGACCCCGGCCGACTATCTGCGGTTCCGGGGCGTGCTGGGCGCGTCCTCCGGTTTCCAGAGCGACCAGTTCCGTCGCTTCGAGGCCATGCTGGGGCTGAAGGACCCCGCCTTCCTGAAGTTCCATGTGGACCGACCCCAGGCCCATGCGGCGCTGGAGGCGGCGATCGCGTCGCCCAGTCTGTATGACGACGCCCTGGCCCAGTTGGCCAAGGCCGGCCTGCCGGTGCCGCAGGCCGTGCTGAACCGCGACGTGACCCAGCCCTATGAACCGTCCGAGGCGGTAGAGGCGGCTTGGCTCGAGGTCTATCGGGACACGGAGCGCTGGTGGGCCCTGTATCAGCTGGCCGAGAAGCTGGTCGACCTGGACGACGCCCTGCTGACCTGGCGACATAAGCACGTCGTCACGGTCGAGCGCATCATCGGCCGGCGCCGTGGGACGGGCGGAACGGAAGGGGCGGCCTATCTGGCCACGACCCTGACCAAGCGGTGCTTTCCTGAGCTGTGGTCGCTGCGGACCGCCCTCTGACGGCCTGTTGATCGGGCGCGGCGCCGCATCCGGCAACCTTCGCCGCGTCCGGCCATTGTCCGCTTGACCGCCTAAGCGGAGGAGCCGACGCAATGAGCAATCCCAACGCCCATGACATCAAGGTCTTGAACGGCCTGATCGAGACCACCCTGGACAGCGCCGACGGCTACGCCCAGGCGGCCGAAGAGACGACCGATCCCCATTTCCGCAGCCTGTTCGAGCGCCGCAGCGAGGAGCGCCGCCAGGTGGTCGAGGATCTGTCGGCCGCCGTGTCCGGACTGGGCGGCGACCCCGAGGCTCACGGCTCCATCCTGGCCAAGGCCCACCGCGCCTTTCTGGACGTCAAACACGCCCTGTTGAGGAATGACGACAGCGTGGTGGGGTCGATCAACAGCGGCGAGGGGTTCATCGCCGCAAAGTTCGACAAGGCTCTGGATGACACGGCCATCTCGGCCACCACCCGTGAAACCATTCGTCGCGCCTACGCCTCCATCAAGACGGGCCATGATCAGATGGAGGGGCTGAAACACAGTCTGGAAGGCCAAAGGGATGCGTCCAACCCGCTGTTTCCGCAGTAGGAGGCGCGCCGGACGAACAAAAAAGGCCCCGGCGTCGCCGCCGGGGCCCTTATCGTTTTGCGAACGCGCCTGGGATCAGGCTTCGTCGCCCTTGTCGGCGGCGCCGGTCTCCGGGACCACCACGCCCTTGGCGGGACGAACCGTCTGACGCTCGGCGATCCGGGCCGACTTGCCGCGACGGTCGCGCAGATAATAGAGCTTGGCGCGACGCACGACGCCGCGGCGCTTCACCTCGATCGACTCGACGTTCGGCGACAGAATGGGAAACTTCCGCTCGACGCCTTCGCCGAACGAAATCTTGCGGACGGTGAAGGTCTCGTTCACGCCGCCGCCGTCACGGGCGATGCAGACGCCTTCGAAGGCCTGGACGCGCTCGCGCTCGCCTTCCTTGATCTTCACATTGACGCGCAGGGTGTCGCCGGGCTGGAAGTCCGGGATCTTGCGGTCGCCCAGAACGCGGGCTTTTTCTTCAGCTTCCAGCTGTTGAACGATGTTCATGTCATTTCTCCTCGAGCTTGGCGCTCTTTACCTGTGAGTTGGCGAGATGCGCCTGCCAGAGGTCCGGCCGTCGCTCCCGCGTGGTCTGCTCCCGCTGCGCCTGACGCCATTCGGCGACCTTCTTATGGTCGCCCGACAGCAGCACCTCGGGAATCTCAAGCCCCTCGAACGTCCGCGGTCGCGTGTACTGCGGATGCTCCAGAAGCCCGTCCTCGAAACTTTCGGACGACAGGCTGTCGCCTGAACCGAGCACTCCGGGGATCAGTCTTACGCACGCCTCGATCACGACCATGGCCGCCGCCTCGCCGCCGGCGAGGACCGCGTCTCCGACCGAGACCTCCTCGAACCCCCGGGCGTCCAGCACCCGTTGATCCACCCCCTCGAAACGGCCGCACAGCACGACGATTCCGTCCGCTGTCGCCCATTCCTTGACGCGCGCCTGGGTCAGGGGCCGACCCCGGGCGCTCATGTACAAAAGCGGCCGTTTCGGCCCAGGCAGGCTATCGACCGCCCTGGCCACCACGTCCGCCTTAAGCACGGCTCCTGGACCGCCCCCCGCAGGGGTGTCGTCCAGGAAGCCGCGCGTATCTGTGGAAAAGGCGCGGATGTCAACCGTATCCAGGCTCCACAGCCCCTTCTCGCGCCAAGCCGTGCCGATCAGCGACACCCCGAGCGGGCCCGGAAAGGCTTCGGGGAACATGGTCAGGACGGTGGCCAGAAAAGGGGGGGCGGTGAAGGACATGGCGGCCCTTTAGCCTCGAACGACGGCGAAAATCCATTGTTTGCGACAGAGAAGCGCAACCAAGGCCAAGCTTGGGCGTTCGTGCGGAGCTTGACCATAAACGAGGTTCGCCATGCGCAAGATCATCACCCTGTCTCTCGTCGCCGCCGCCCTGGCCGTCTCGGCCTGCAACACCGTCGCCGGCGTCGGCCGCGACGTCTCGGCCGCCGGTTCGGCCGTCAGCTCGGGCGCGGAACGGGCGAAACACTGAGCGGCTAGAGCGCCTTCGAGCTCTTAGCTTGGAGGCGTTCAACCTTTCGGCGTTCCAGGGTCAGACGCACCCATTCAATAAGACAGAACACTACCGCGACCAGGCCGATGAGGGCGGCGAACTGGAACATCGGGGCGAAGCCTTCGCGGTCCACCAGCTCGCCCAGAGGCGCCCGGCCCAGAGTGCCGATCAACAAGGCTAGAGAGGCGAAAACCGCAAACTGGACGGCGCCGAACAGTCGATTCGACAGAGCCGACAGATAGGCGACGAAGGCCGCGCCGGCGAAGCCGCCCGCGATGTTCTCGCCCGCGATCGCCGCCATAAGACGGGCCAAGGGTTCGCCGACGCCGAAGACGCTGAACAGGCCGTAGAGGCCTGTCGCCCTCATGAACGGGTCGATGACGGGCGCGCCCATAGCCAGATCCATCATCAGCAGATTGGTGGCGGCGCTGAGGACCGCGCCGATCAGGAGGCAGGGCATGCGGCCGACGACCACAAGCGCCCAACCTCCCAGGCCGATGCCCAGGATGGTCATGACGACGCCGAAGGTCTTGGACGCCAAGGCCACCTCGGTCATCGTGCGGCCCAGCCCCCCGCCTTCCGTTCCAAGATAAAAGGGATAGGCGAACGGACCCCAGACGCCGTCCGTAATACGATAGCTGAGCACCAACCCCAGGACGATTAAAGCGCCCCAACCCAAGCGGCCCATCAGCTCCACCAGGGGCGCCAGGATCGCGTCATAAAACCGCTCCGTGACGGTGTTCGCCGGCTGGCTCTCCGGGGCGGTTGAGCGACCGCGCCAGACCAGGACGCCGGCAAGGGCGGCTGGCAGCAAAACCGCCGCGGCCACAATCCAGGGCCCCCAGGACTGGATGAATTGCCCCGCGCTCGGCGCCGGCACAGTCGTCAGCGCCATAATCATGAAACGAATCAGCATGAAGCCGGCCCAGGCCCAGGCTGCGAGGGTCACAAAAAGGGCGGTCCTGCGCAGAGCAGGCGAGCCGATACGCTCGCGCTCTACGGCCTTTTCCGCCGCGACGAGCGGTTCAGGCGCGATGAAGGTTCCAAGCAGGCCCAGCCCCATTAGCACAGCCGCCGCGAAAAAGGTGGCGGGCCAGCCCGCCGTGTCGGCCAAGACGAGGGCGCCGGCGCCGCCGACTAGAGCGGCGGTGCGAAATCCGAGCTGATACACGGAAGACAACAGATCGACCGGCAGATGGTCATCCGCCGCCTCGATCCGCCAGGTGTCGATGACGATGTCCTGAGTGGCGGAGGCAAAGGCGCCGATAGCGGCGGCCGAGGCCAGAAGGCCGATGGCGCCCCCCGTCGGATGGGATGCGGCGATGACGATGAAGACCAGGGCGAGAACGGACTGGCATATGACCAGCCAGGACCGCCGTCGCCCCAGGCGGGACAGCAACGGCAGATGCAGACCGACCGCTGGCGACCACAGAAACTTGAAGGCGCCGAAAAGACCCACCCAAGACAGTATGCCTATGGTCGCGACGGAGACATCCACCTCGGAAAGCCAGGCGTTCAGAGTGCCGAACAGCATGGCGAAAGGCAGGCCGGCCGAGAAGCCGAGCAGAAGCATGGCCAGGGTTCGACGTTCGCGGAATGCGGCCCTGATGACGCCGAATCCCTTTGGCTGCGGACGCAAGGCGGCGACTTCTGCGGCGGGGGTGGTCTGGTCGGTCATGCACGGCTCCGGCGGCGGCCGGAGACGGACGCCGTTAACTCAGCCGACCTTGGCGCGGATGTCGCGCTTCGTCCAGCGGGTCAGGGCGGCGCGCAGGGCCTCGGCGTCCAGCGGCTTGACCAGATGGTCGTCCATCCCCGCCTCCAGGCACAGGCGGCGGTCTTCGGCGAAGGCGTTGGCGGTCAGGGCCAGTATGGGGGTGGCGTCGCCTGTGGCGCGGATGGCGCGGGCGGCGGCGGGGCCGTCCATGCCCGGCATCCGCATGTCCATGAAGACCAGATCATAACGGGCGCGGGCCAGGGAGGCGACGGCCTCCTGACCGCTGGCGGCGCTTTCGACGATGCAGCCCTCGCGCTGCAACAGCGTGCGGGCCAGCAGGGCGCCGACCGGATTGTCCTCGGCCAGCAGGATGCGCGTCCCGGCGAAGCGGGCAGGGACGACCCGGTCGTCCTCAGCCGCCGGAGAGGCGGCGCCGGCCTCGCGCATGGGATCGTCCTGGGCCGCGACGGCCAGCACCCGTTCGGCGAGAGAGGCGCGGCGCAGAGGCTTGATCAGATAGCCGTGGAAGCCCTGGGCGCGGTAGCGCGCGATCAGATCGCGCTCGGACGGTTTCAGCAGGATCACGCCCCGGCCCTCCGACGGCGGAAGCGCCAAGTCGCCGGACAAGGCGCCGACGTGATCGACCAGAACGACCGGCGCCGATGCGGCGAACCGCCCACCGGACGCCTCGATCTGGGCGATGGCGGCGGTCTGGACGAAGATGTCGGGCGAGCGGACGGCGACGGTCAGGCCCACCAAAGGCTGGTCTCGCGTGCCGGGGACGACATCGAAGGCGGCCTCGAAACAGAAGCGGGCGCCGCCGCCCGGGCGGTCTGCGACCTGGACAGACCCGCCCATGGCCCGCGCCAGTTTTCGGACAACCGCCAGCCCGAGGCCCGCCCCGTCATGTCGCACGGCATCGGAAACGTCGGCGTGGCCGAACTCTTCGAAGATGCGCGTGTGGGCTTCGTGCGGCACGCCGGGGCCCGTGTCATCGACGATGAAGGCCAGGTGCGCCGCCCTGCCGGCGCCGTTCCGCCGTTCGACCGCGATGTAGACGCCGCCGGTCTCGGTGAACTTGACCGCATTGCCGGCCAGGTTGAACAGAACCTGCTTCAGCCGGCCTTCGTCGGCCCTGATGTCAGGCACGTCGGCGCCGACGGACCAGACGATCTCCAGCCCCTTGTCATGGGCGCGCGGACTCAGCAGTTCGGCGACGCTGCGGACCAGGGGTTCCACATCGACCGGCGCCAGGTCGAACTCCAGCGCCCCGGCCTCAAGCCGCGCATAGTCCAGAAGGTCGTTGACCAGCCCCAAAAGATGTTCGGCCGACTGGCGGGCGTTCTCGGCATAGGCGCGCTGGGCGCCGTCCAATCGGGTCCGCTGCAACAGATGGATCATGCCCAGCACCCCGTTCAGGGGGGTGCGCATCTCGTGACTCATCAGGCGCAGGAACTGCTGGGCCGGATCGGCCGTCGCCGTCAAGCCTTCGGTTCGTTTCGTCGCCGCCCGCCGCGCCATGGTCTGTTCCGTCTCCGCGAGGGACGACGTCTAAGCCGAGCGGAGTTAAGGACGCTTCAAGAGGCCTGGATCAATCGTGGATGAAGGCCGCCCGACCGGCGGCCTCGGCCAGGCCCGAGCGGGCGGCGACGCGGCGGTCGAAATCGGCCTCGGCGCCGACCGTGTTGCGGCGATAGATCAGGGCCTCGGCGATATGGCGGCGCAAGACCCCGTCGCAGCCGTCCAGATCGGCGATGGTGCGTGCCAGCCTGAGGGTGCGGGTCCAGCCCCGCGCCGTCAGCCCCCCGGCCTCGCCGGCCCGCATCAGCAGCATCCGCCCCGCTTCGTCCGGCGTGGCGAACCGGTCCAGCGCCTCGCCGGAGGCCCGGGCGTTCAGCCCCTGGGCGGGGTCCAGGCCGGCGGCCCGCGCCCGGTCTTCCTGCAGGGCGCGGGCAGCGGCGACGCGCGCCCTGGCCTCGGCCGTGCCTTCTGAAGGGGGCGGCAGGATCATGTCGGCGGCGGTGACGGGCGGCGTCTCGACCGTCAGGTCGATCCGGTCGAACATCGGACCGGACACTCGGTTCTGATAATCCCGCTGGCAGCGGGGCGCCTTGCCGCAGGCGCCGCGCCCGGCGCCGCCCATGCCGCAGCGACAGGGGTTCATCGCCGCCACCAGCTGGAACCGGGCCGGATAGCGGATATGGGCGTTGGCGCGGGCCACGACGATCTCGCCCGTCTCCAGGGGCGCCCGCAGCGAGTCCAGGGCCTGGGCGCTGTATTCGGGCAGTTCATCAAGGAAGAGGACGCCGTTGTGGGCCAGCGACGCCTCGCCCGGCTTGGCGCGCAGACCCCCGCCCGTCAGGGCCGCCATTGAGGCCGAATGGTGCGGGCTGCGGAAGGGGCGGTCCCTCGTCAGGGCGCCCCGCTCGATCAGGCCGGCGACCGACCAGACCATGGAGGTCTCCAGCAGCTCCTGCGAGGTCAAGGGCGGCAACAGGCCGGGCAGGCGCTGGGCCATCATCGACTTGCCCGATCCGGGCGGGCCGATGAACAGCAGATTGTGGCCGCCCGCCGCCGCGATCTCCAGCGCCCGCTTGGCGCCTTCCTGCCCCTTGACCTCGCGCAGGTCGGGCACGGCCTTGCCGCCGGCCAGGGGGCCCGGTTCCGGCGCGCGCAGCACCTGGCTTCCCTTGAAATGATTGATCAGGGCGATCAGGGACCGCGGCGCCAGAATACGCGCCCCGCCGGCCCAGGCGGCTTCCGGCCCCGTGGCTTCCGGGCAGATCAGACCCAGGCCCAGGGCGTCGGCGGCCACGGCGGCGGGCAGGGCGCCCCCGACCCGGGCGATCTGCCCGTCCAGCCCCAGTTCGCCGATGGCGGCCCAGCCGTCCAGGGCGTCCGGCCCGATCACCCCCATGGCCGCCATCAAGGCCAGGGCGATGGGCAGGTCGAAATGGCTGCCCTCCTTGGGCAGGTCGGCGGGGGCCAGATTGGCGATGATCCGCCGCGAGGGCAGGGCCAGACCGATCCCGGCGAAGGCGCCGCGCACCCGCTCGCGGCTTTCAGCCACCGCCTTGTCCGGCAGGCCGACGATGTTGAACACCGTCTGCTGATCCTGGCCGACCAGCTGGACCTCGACGTCCACGCGCCGCGCCTCGACCCCGTCAAAGGCGACCGTAACGACTCGCGCGACCATGGCTCCGCCCCCCTTTTTGGAGCGAGGAACGAACCATGAACTTGGCTCTAATTCAAGTAGCGATTACGCAACCTGTGCGGCGCGTTTCGCTTCTATGACCTCCCACATCCGCGCCGTGGCGTCGACGCCGGTGAAGGTCTTCAACTGTTGGGCGCCTGTGGGGGAGGTGACGTTGATCTCGGTCAGCCAGTCGCCGATCACGTCGATCCCGACGAAGATCAGACCCCGCGCCTTGAGGGTCGGACCGATGGCGGCGCAGATTTCAAGATCGCGCGGCGTCAGCTCGACCGGCGCGGCCGTGCCTCCGACCCGCAGGTTGGACCGGACCTGGTCCTTGGCCGGAATTCGGTTGATGGCGCCCACCGGCTCGCCGTCCACCAGCAGGATGCGCTTGTCGCCCCTGGACACGGCGGGAATGAATTTCTGGATCACCAGAGGATCGCGCGATCCCATGGCGTGGATTTCGATCAGAGCATCCAGATTGGGATCATCCGCCTTCAGCCGGACCACGCCCGAGCCTGCGGCCCCATGCAGGGGCTTCAGCACCACCTCGCCGTGGCGCCGGTGGAAGTCGCCCAGCTGGACGGGGTCGGAACTGATCAGGGTCGGCGGGGTCAGGTCGGGGAAGCGTGTCACGAGCAACTTCTCCGGCGCCGAACGCACCTCGGCCGGATCGTTGACCACCAGGGTCGAAGGGTGGATCGTTTCCAAGAGATAGGTGGCGGTCACATAGGCCATGTCGAACGGCGGGTCCTGACGCATCAGAACCACGTCGACGTCCTGTCCCAGGTCCAGCCGAACGGGGTCGCCGAAATCGACATGATCGCCGGCCTTGCGACGAACGGCGACCGGACGGGCGCGGCAGTAGAGCCGACCCTCCTCAAGGGCCAGGGTGCGGAAATCATAGACCCACAGCCGGTGCCCCCGCGCCTGGGCCGTTTCGGCCATCAGAAAGGTGGTGTCGGACTCAATATTGACGGCCTCGATCGGGTCCATCTGGATGGCGACTTTGAGGGTCATGGTGTCTGGGGCCTATCGCGCCTTGCGCTGCTTGGGCCCGATCGGCGCGAGGCGCCCGAGCCGTGGGTTCGTCTTCGTCTGCTGCGGTTCAGTCCAGCGGCCTGGCTTCTTCGGCCAGCATGATCGGCACGCCTTCCCGGATCGGATAGGCCAGTTTGGCGCCCGGCGAGATCAGCTCGCCGGCCTCGCGGTCATAGGTCAGGCGGCCCCGCGTTACCGGACAGACCAGCACCTCGAGCAGGCGAGGATCGACGGAAACCGGCGTCTGGAAGGCGTCGCTCATGAGGGCTCCTGTCGTCTGCGAAAACCAGGTCGGAAAGGCTGTTTAGGGTCACGGCGCGCTTTGCGCCATATGGGCGGGCCTATTGGATCGACGAGGCGGAGTCGTCGCCCCCGTCGGCGGCGTCGATCCGCAACAGGGCGGTCAGGGCCTCGGCGCGCGACATCAGGCTCATCGACTCCAGCAAGGCCTGTTTTTCGGCGGGTTCGAACGGCAGGGCCATGGCCAGGCTGTTGACCAGGGCCTCCATAGGCGCGGTCTCGGCCGTGTCCCAGTCGATGTCCAGGGCGCGGTGGGCCATATAATCCCGCAAGGCGTCCAGAAAGGCGTGGCGGTCGAAATCCGGCTCCTCAGGCGGGGGCGCCAGATCGTCCTCATAGGCGTCGAACGCCGCCCGCACCTGTCGATACGGCGTCTTGGTCGGCAGTTCGGCCGCGACGCGGAATCGCGACACCCCGGTCAGGGTGATCAGATAGCGCCCGTCCGACGTCTCGGCGAAGCCGGTGATCCGTCCGGCGCAGCCGACCGAAGACAGGCCGGGCAGGGCCGGCGTCCCGCCCTTGGGCTGAATCAGGCCGATGATCCGGTCGCCCGCCATGGCGTCGTCCACCATGTTCAGATAGCGCGGCTCGAAGATGTTCAGCGGCAGCTGTCCGCGCGGCAACAGGATGGCGCCGCCCAGCGGAAACACCGGAATGACCTGGGGCAGGTCCAAAGCGCGCACATAGCCCTGGGGCATGGAGGTGTCCGCCCTAGGAGAAGAGGATGGAGGACAGGCGGCGGCGCCCGTCCTTGGAGACGTCCGACCCCAGGCCGGCCGCCTCGAAGATGACCAGAAGCTGTTTGCGCGCGGCCTGATCGTTCCATTCGCGATCGGCCTGGACGATGGACAGAAGATTGTCGATCGCCCCCTTGAAGTCGCCGGCCGCGCTCTGGGCTTCGGCCAGGTCGAAGCGCGCCTGATGATCGTTCGGATCGGCCGCGACCTTGGCTTCCAGCTCGGCCGATGCGCCGGCGGGCGCCTTGGCCGCCAGGGCCAGCTGGGCCCGCACGCTCTGAACCGCCGGTTCCTTGGACTCGGCCGGCGCCATGGCGATGGTCTGGGCCGCCTGTTCGACGTCGCCGCCCGCCATGTAGACGCGCGCCAAGCCGGCGATGGCCTTTTCGTTCTCCGGCTCGATCGACAGGACGTGGGCGAAGGCCTGGGCCGCGCCGCCGAAGTCGTTCAGGCCCAGCGATTCTTCGCCCAGCTCCAGCAGCTGAGCGGTCTCGGCGGAGCCGCCCTGGCCGCCGGTCAGCTTGTCGATGAAGGCCTTGATCTGGCTTTCGGGAATGGCGCCCTGGAAGCCGTCCACCGGCTGGCCGTTGACGAAGGCGTAGACGGTCGGGATCGACTGCACGCGCAGCTGGCCCGCATAGGCCGGGTTGGCGTCGACGTCGATCTTGACCATCTTGACCGCCCCCTTGGCGGCGCGCACGGCCTTCTCCAGCGCCGGGCCCAGGGTTCGGCAGGGGCCGCACCAGGTGGCCCAGAAGTCGACGATCACCGGCTGGGTCTTCGACGCCTCGATCACGTCCTTCATGAAGGAGGCGTCCGTGCCTTCCTTGATCAGGTCGCCGGAAGGGCGCGGGTCCAGGGTCGGGTCGGCGAAGGTCATGGGGAAGTCCGTGTATCGAAGAGCCTTAGAACCCCAGATGGTCGCCTTACCGGCCCAACACAACTCCCCCGGCCGTGCGAGCATGGCGCGATCGAGAAAGAACGTCGAAATCTTTTGACGGCCGGGCGGCGAGCCCCTTCTATGACAGCTGCAAGACACGCCGGGGCTGGCGTGTCGTCGGGAGAGGGATCTGATGATCAGACATCATCTGCGGGGCGTCGGCCTCGCGGCCTTGGCGTGCGCCTTGGGCCTGTCGGCCTGCGCCACGACGGAGCCGGACCAGGGCGGGACCGCCCCGGCCAAGGACAGGAGCCTGGCGGCCGGGCTGGACCCGGCGACGAGGTCGGACCCCTATCCTTCGACCTATCAACCGTTGCCGCGCGAGAATTTCGCCGTGGTCGGGGCTACGGTCCTGACCGGGACGGACCGCAAGATCGAAAACGGCGTGGTCGTGGTCACCGATGGCAAGATCGCCGCCGTCGGCGACGCCTCGACCCCCGTCCCTGCGGGCTATCGGCTGATCGAGGCGCGCGGCCGCTATGTCACGCCGGGGATCATCGACGTCCACAGCCACCTGGGCGTCTATCCGTCCCCCGGGGTCCAGGGCATGAGCGACGGCAATGAGGCGACCAGCCCGAACACCGCCCAGGTCTGGGCCGAACATTCGCTTTGGCCCCAGGATCCGGGCTTCAACACCGCCCGCGCCGGCGGGGTGACCACGCTCCACATCCTGCCCGGCTCGGCCAATCTGTTCGGCGGCCGGGGCGTCACCATCCGCAATACGCCCTCCATCACCATGCAGGGCATGAAGTTTCCGCAAGCCCCCTATACGCTCAAGATGGCTTGCGGCGAGAACCCGTCGCGGGTCTATGGCGGCCGCAACCAGAGCCCGGCGACCGGCATGGGCAATATGGCCGGCTATCGCGCCGCCTTCATCGCCGCGCGCGAATACAAGGCCAAGTGGGACAAGTGGCAGGCGGATCACGAGGGTTCGCCCCCGACCCGTAACCTGCAGAACGAGACCCTGGCCGGGGTGCTGGACGGCTCGATCCTGATCCAGAACCACTGCTACCGCGCCGACGAAATGGCGCTGATGATGGATATGGCCAAGGAGTTCGGCTACCGCATCACCACCTTCCACCACGCCACCGAGGCCTATAAGCTGGCCCCGCAACTGGCCCAGGCCGGCGTCTGCGCGGCCATGTGGACCGGCTGGTGGGGCTTCAAGATGGAGGCGCTCGACGCCATCGAGGAGAACGCCGCCCTGGTGGACGCAGCCCAGGGCTCCTGCGCCGTGATCCATTCCGACGACGCCGAACTGACTCAACGGTTGAACCAGGAAGCCGCCGCCGCCCTGTCGGCCGGTCGCCGCGCCGGCCTGAACATTTCGGAAGAACACGCCATCAGCTGGATCACCTCCAACGCCGCCAAGGCCATCGGCGTCGCCGACCAGACCGGCTCGCTGGAGGCCGGCAAGCGCGCCGACGTGGTGATCTGGAGCGCCGATCCCTTCTCCATCTACGCCCGCGCAGACCAGGTCTTCATCGACGGCGCCCTGGCCTTCGACCGGACCAACCCCGCCTATCAGCCGACCAGCGATTTCGAGCTGGGCCAGCCGGGCTATGGCCTGACCGCCGCCAACGTCGCCGAAGGAGCCCGCTGATGCGTCTGCCTCACATCCTTGCGGCCGCTGTGGCCGCCCTGTCTGTCGCCGCGCCTGCGGTCGCCCAGGACACTGTTGCGATCACGGGCGGGCGGGTTCTGACCGGAACCTCCGTCATCGAGCGCGGCACGGTGGTGATCCGCGACGGCAAGATCGTCTCGGTCGGAACGGGCGCCGCCCCGGCCGGCGCCCGCGTCATCGACGCGACCGGCAAGACGGTCGCCCCTGGCTTCGTCGCCGTCGATTCCGGCCTGGCCGGGACCGAGGTGGGCTCGGTCGGCGGCACCAATGAGCTGCGCAACGCGTCCAACACCCTCAGCGCCGCCTTCGACATCTCCTATGGCCTCGACCCCTGGTCCTTCACCCTGCCGGTGGCGCGTCTGGGCGGCATCACCCGCGCCGTGGTCGTGCCCCAGCACCCCGGCTCGTCCGGCGGCCATGTGCATGAGGACGAGACGGCCGGCGCCGGCGACGGCGGCTATCAGACGCCGGGCCTGTTCGCCGGCCAGGCGGCGGTCATCGACCTGGGTCAGGATGCGAACATCCTGGTCAAGCCGCGCGTGGCCATGGTCGCCCCCTTCGGCGAGGCCGGGGCCGACATCGCCGGCGGCGCGCGCGGCGCCCAGTTCGTCCTGTTCAAGGAGACCCTGGCCGAGGTCCGTCTCTACGCCCGCAACAAGTCGGCCTATGAGCGGGCGGGCCTGCGCGACCTCAGCCTGTCGCGCGCCGACCTGGAGGCCCTGATCCCGGTCGCCAACGGTTCGATGCCCCTGATCGTCACCGTCCACCGGGCGTCCGACATCCAGCAGGTGCTGCGTCTGGCGCGCGAGGAAGGGATCAAGCTGATCCTGGACGGCGCCGAGGAAGGCTGGCTGGTCGCCGGCGAGATCGCGGCGGCGGGCGTGCCCGTCTTGCTGAACCCCATCTCCAACCTGCCCGCCGATTTCGAGATGCGGGCGGCGCGGATGGAGAATGCGGCGGCCCTGAACGCGGCCGGCGTCGTCATCGCCATCAAGGGCAACGAGGGTTCGACCCACCGCGCCCGCGAGGCCCGCTACAACGCCGGCAACGCCGTCTCGCACGGCCTGCCTTACGGCGCCGCCATCGCCGCCCTGACGGTCAATCCGGCCAAGATCTTCGGCATGGCCGGACAGTTCGGCCAGATCGCGCCGGGCGCCGCCGCCGACGTCGTGGTCTGGTCCGGCGACCCGCTGGAGCCGCTCAGCCAGCCCTCGGCCGTCTTCATCGACGGGGTCGAGCAACCGTTGACCAGCCGCGCCCTGCTGCTGCGCGACCGTTATCGTCAACAGACGCCGATGCCGCCGGCCTATCGCAACTGACGGCCTTTCAGGTCTGAACGGAAGGGCGGGACCGCAGGGTTCCGCCCTTTTGCGTCTTGCCTAACGGGCCAGAAACCGCAGGGCCGCGCGCGCCAGCCGGCCCGCCGCCCCGTCCCACGGCGGTCCCAGCCGTTCGAAGGCGTTCACCGGCCCCACGTCATAGACCGCCCGCGCATGGCTGAAGCGCTTGAAGCCCTCAGGCCCGTGATAGGCGCCCAGGCCGCTGGGGCCGACCCCGCCGAACGGCAGGTCGTTCTGGGCGATATGGAGCATGGTCCCGTTCAGGGTCACGCCGCCGGACAGGCCCGAGCCCAGGATCCGGTCGCGCGTCCGCGCCTGGTTGGTGAAACCGTAGAGGGCCAGGGGCCGGGGCCGGGCGGCGACAAAGGCCAGGGCTTCATCCAGGCTGTCATAGCCGACCACCGGCAGGACCGGGCCGAAGATCTCCTCCTGCATCAGCAGGCTGTCGCTCGGCGGGTTCAGCACCAGGGTCGGGGCGATCTTGCCGGTGTTCCCGTCGCCCGCATCCGGGTGCTCCAGCACCTCGGCCCCCGCCGCCTTCGCCGCCGCCACCGCCTCGCGCAGCCGCACCCGGTGACGGTCGCTGATCACCCCGCTGTAGTCGGGATTGTCCTGAAGCCTCGGATAGGCCCGGCGCGCCTGATCCAGCACCGCCTCGGCGAAGGCCCGGACCTGACCGGCCGGGACCAGGGCGTAGTCGGGGGCGATACAGGTCTGGCCCGCGTTCAGGAATTTGCCGAAGGTGATCGACCGCGCCGCCTTGTCCAGCGGATAGTCGGGCGCCACCACGGCCGGCGACTTGCCGCCCAGCTCCAGCGTCACCGGCGTCAGGTTTTCCGCCGCCGCCCGCATCACCTCGCGCCCCACCCGCGTCGATCCGGTGAAGACCAGATGGTCGAAGGCCAGACGCGAAAAGGCCTGGGCCACGTCGATCCCGCCGTTGACCACGGTCAGCACCGCCGGATCGAACCGCTCGGCCACGGCGGCCTCCAGCAGGGCGCCGAAGGCGGGCGTCAGCTCGGACGGCTTGATCATCACCCGGTTGCCCGCCGCCAGGGCGTCGACCGTCGGCCCCAGCGCCAGCAGCAGGGGATAGTTCCACGGCGCGATCACCCCGACCACGCCCAGGGGCTCATGCCGGATCCAGGCCCGCGACGGCTGGAACATCAGGTCCACCGGCCGCCGCTCGTCGCGCATCCACCGCCCCAGACGGGCGCGCGCATGGTCCAGGCTGCGGATCAGGGGCGTGACCTCCAGCAGCCCCGTCTCCATCGCCGACCGCGCCCCGAAATCCGCATCTATGGCCCGCGCAAAGGCCTCGCGCCGCTCCAGCACCAGGGCCTTCAGCGTCTCCAGCCGCCCGCGCCGCTCCTGGGCCGACGCAGCCCCCTCCGCCCGCGAGGCCGCGTGCTGAAGCCCGAACCGGTCCGAGAGCTGAGCCTGGGTCATCCTGTTCCGATCCTTCGCACCAATTTTTCTCGTATAATCAAAATCATTGCCAGATAACCCCGGCTTATCTAGGGTTGTCGAACCATCGGAGGCAGACGCCGGGCATGACCAGATCCATCGCGGTGACCAGCGAGCGCCTGGGGCGGATCGTTGAGGAGGCCGCGAGCGAGGTCTATGTCTTCGGCGTAGAGGACTTCTATTTTCGACTCGTCAACAAGGGCGCCCGGGAAAACCTGGGCTACAACGCGGACGAACTGTCCCGCCTGACGCCCTGGGATCTGAAGCCCCGCATCCGTCGCGACGACTTCCTGGCTCTGATCCGGCCGCTCCTCGCCGGCGAAGTCGATCGGCTCGACTTCGACACCGTCCATCGGCGCAAGGACGGGTCCGAATACGACGTCTCCGTCAAGCTCCAGCTGTTCGACGACGGCGACGACCCGGTCTTCTACGCCGCCATCCAGGACACAACCCAGTACCGGCGGGTGGAGCAGCAGCTGCGCGACACGGCCCAGCGGCTGGACGTCATCCTCGACAATACCACCATGGCGGTCTTCCTGATGGACGACCGGCAGCACTGCGTCTTCATGAACCGGGCGGCGGAAAAACTGACCGGCTACGCCTTCGAGGAGACCACCGGGCGACCGCTGCACGACGTCATCCACCATACCCGTCCGGACGGATCCCACTTCCCCCTGTCCGAATGCGCCATCGACCGCGCCTTCCCCGATCGGGCCGGCGTCCAGGGGGAAGAGGTCTTCGTCCACAAGGACGGCGGCTTCTATCCCGTCGCCTTCACCGCCAGCCCCATCCACGGCGAGGGCGCCCAGGTGATCGGGACCGTGATCGAGGCGCGCGACATCAGCGAGGAGAAGCGCAACGCCGAGGTCCGCAACCTCTTGATGCACGAGGTGGACCACCGGGCGCGCAATCTTCTGGCCATCGTCCAGTCCCTGGTGCGCCTGACCCGCGCCGACGATCTGGACGACTACAGGTCGGTCCTGGCGGGCCGGATCGGCGCCCTGGCCCGCGCCCAGACCTCCCTGGCCAGCCGGCGCTGGGAGGGCGGGCGGCTGGAGGACGTCGTCTGGGAAGAACTGGACGCCCTGTGTCCGAAAGAGGCGGTGGAGGTCGAGGGTCCGCCGGTCGATCTGTCCCCCGAACAGGTGCAGCCCCTCAGCATGCTGCTGCATGAGCTGGCGACGAACGCCAGCAAATATGGAGCCTGCAGCCGCAGCGGCGGTCGCATCTGCGTGGACTGGGCGATCAAGGACGGTCAGGCGACCCTGAGATGGCGCGAGGTTGGCGGCCCGCCCGTCAGTGCGCCGACGCGCCAGGGTTTCGGCTCTTCGCTGCAAACCAATATGGCCCGGCAACTGGGCGGCGCCTTGAGCCGCAACTGGGCGAGTGAAGGATTGGAGGTGGAGATCGTCTTCCCTCTGGAGCCCCCGTCGCCGATCGCATGAGGGAGGGTGTGGCGCCCCACCCCCGTCCGCGCTAGGTCAGGCCCATGCCGACCGCCCTCTACATCGACGCCGACGCCTGCCCGGTGAAGGAGGAGGTCTATCGCGTGGCGCGGCGCTATGGGCTGAAGACCTATGTGGTCTCCAACGGCTGGATGCAGGTGCCGCGCGAGGCCCTGATCGAACAGGTGGTGGTGGACGCAGGCCCCGACGTGGCCGACGACTGGATCGCCGAACGGGCGGGTGTGGGCGATGTGGTGATCACGGCCGACATTCCCCTGGCCGACCGCTGCCTGAAGGCCGGGGCCCAGGCGCTGAAATCGAACGGCCAGGCCTTCACCCCGGACTCCATCGGCTCGGCCCTGGCCGGGCGGATGGTGGGCGAGCATCTGCGGTCGATGGGGGTGGCCACCTCCGGCCCGCCGCCCTTCTCGGCCGCCGACCGGTCGCGCTTCCTCCAGGCCCTGGACCAGGCCGTGGTCAAGGCGCGCAAGGCCGCTCCATGAGCACCGTCATTCCCGAGGAGGAGCTGGAGTTCCGCTTCTATCGCGCCGGCGGCCCCGGCGGGCAGAACGTCAACAAGGTCTCGACCGCCGTCCAGATGCGGTTCGACGTGAAGAACTCCTCCAGCCTGACCGAACCGGTCAAGGCGCGGCTGATGAAGCTGGCCGGCAGTCGGCTGACGCTCGACGGGGTGATCCTGATCAACGCCGTCCGTTTCCGCACCCAGGAGCGCAACCGCGCCGATGCGATCCAACGGCTGCAGGCCCTGGTGGACGAGGCCTCGATCAAGCCGGTCGTCCGCGTCCCGACCCGGCCCACCAGGGCGTCGAAGGAGCGCCGGCTGAAGGCCAAGACCAGCCGCGCCTCGATCAAGTCGGGGCGGGGCCGACCGTCGCTCGACTAGGCTCGGATCACTCTTCGACCGGGCGGAAACGCAGGCCCGCGATCCGATCTTCGGGATCGAACAGGATCATCCATTCGGTCACCTTGTTGTCGAAAGTAATGCGGAACAACTGGGCGTCGCCTTCGGCCGCCACGAAGTCGATGGAGCGGACCTCCCCGAAGCTCTTGATCAGGGGGATCAGCTGGGGCGCCAACTGGCGCATGCGCCCGCCCAGGTCGGGGGTGAAGACGGCGTAGTTGAAACCGGCGCCTTGGGCCGAGGCGATGACGTTGCGCAGCGCGTCTTCCGCACGAGCGATGTCGGGCGCCTGGGCTGGGGTCTGAGGTTCGGCTTGGGCCTGGGTGGGCGTTTGAACGGGGGGGACCTGGGCCGCCGGGGCTGCGCCGTCGAAGGTGTTGGCCACGGCGCCGGCCGCGACCTGGCTGAGGGCGGCGTGCGGCGCGGCGACAGCGGTCAATGCCAGGGCCACGATCAGGATGGTCTTCATGCGAAGGCTCCGGTCAGTGCAGATAGGGCCAGAGCGAAAGGCCCAGGGCCGTCAGGGCCGCGACGACCGCGACCGTCAATGAAGTCGCGACCCAAGCCGGAGTTCTCGGCTTTTCGATGACCATCGCCGTCGGGGCGGGCGGATCATGGATCAGGCGCGAAAGGGCCCGCGCCGCCGCGATCACCTCGTTCAGGGCGTCGCGCGCCTGGGCCTGGGGCCCCAGTTCGCGGCGAATCCACCGCTCCACCACCGGCTGGGCGGCCTTCCACAGGTCGTGGTCCGGCTGAAGCCGGCGGGCCACCCCCTCGACCGAGACCATGGTCTTTTGCAGCAGAATCAGCTCGGGCCTCAGCCGCATGTCGAACAGGGCGGTGATCTCGAACAGCTGGCCCAGCAGCCGGCCCATCGACACCTGGCTGGCGGCGCGTCCGATCACCGGCTCGCCCACGGCGCGCAGGGCCTGGGCGAAGGTCTCGACCGAATGGTGCGGCGGCACATAGCCCGCCTCGAAATGGACTCGTGCGATCCGGTCGTAATCCCGGCTGATGAAGCCCCACAGGATCTCGGCCAGATAGCGTCGCTCGGCCGGACCCAGCCGCCCGACGATGCCGAAGTCGATGGCCGTCAGATGGGCCGGGGCGCTGGCGAACAGATTGCCCTCGTGCAGGTCAGCGTGGAAAACTCCGTGATCCAGGGCCTGAACGAGGAAGGCGCGCACCACATTGTCAGCCAGGAGGTCGGTGTCCAGCCCCGGCAGCTCGGCCAGGGTCGGGTCGGTCATGGGCAGACCTGGCGCCCATTCCAGGGTCAACACCCGCTTGCCGACCCCGTCCCAGACGACGGCTGGGGCGGACATATAGCCGTCCTTGGCCAGGACGTCGGCCATTTCGCTGGCCGCCGCCGCCTCCAGCCGCATGTCCAGCTCCAGCTCCAGCGAATTGGCGATGGTCTCGACGAATGCCTGGGGCTCCAGCCGGCGCGACAGGGGAACCAGCCGGTACACCAGGGCGGCGCCCAGCCGCATGGCGTCCAGACCGTCGGCGACCCGCCGCTCGACCCCCGGCCGCAGCACCTTGACCGCCACGGCCCGACCGTCCGCCAAGGTCGCCCGGTGCGCCTGGGCCAGGGAGGCGGCGGCGACCGGCGGGCTCAGGTCGATGAACAGGCTCTCGACCGAGCGACCCAGGGATTTCTCGATCTCGCGCCGCGCCTCTTCCAGCGAAAAGGGCGGCAGGGCGTCCTTCAGCCGGCCCAGGTCGCGGGCGAACTGAATGCCGAAGATGTCGGCCCGCGTGGCCAGGACCTGGCCCAGCTTGATCGCCACCGGCCCCAGATGTTCGAAGGCCTTGCCCAGCCTCTGGCCCGGCCGCCCCTCGCGCCCGTCGCGACCCGACAGCATCTGCACGGACCGGGCGAAGGGCCGGGCCCAGACCGGCAGCAGGGGGGTGACCTCGCGCGGGATCAGGGCGTCGTGGCGCGCCAGCACCCACAGCCAGCCGACCAGGCGCAGGAAGGCGGCCACGGGGTTGCGCACCGCGACGGCGGCGGGCGGCGGCGGAGCCGTGCGATAGATCCGGCCGGTCAGATCGCCCACCCGTGGTGGATGGCGGCGATCCCGCCCGACAGATTGGTCACCGACACCCGTTTGAACCCGGCCTCTTCGATCAGGGTCTTGAAGGCCGCCTGGTCGGGGAAGCGGCGGATGCTCTCGACCAGATACTGATAGCTGTCGCGATCCTTGGCCACCCAGCCGCCGATGCGCGGAATGGCGTGGAAGGACCAGGCGTCATAAAGCTTGCGCACCGGCCCCGCCGTGGGGCGCGAGAACTCCAGGCACAGGAACCGCCCGCCGGGTTTCAGCACCCGCCGCGCCTCGGCCAGGGCCTTGTCGATATGGGCCACGTTGCGGATGCCGAAACTGATCGAATAGGCGTCGACCGATGCGTCCGGCAGGGGCAGGTTCATCGCGTCCCCGACCGACCAGCTCATCTCCGGCTCGCCGCCCTTGGCCACGCCCGCCAGGATCATCTCGACGTTATAGTCCAGCACGATGACCGAGGCGTCCGCCCCGCCGCGACGCTCCTGGGCCGCGCGCGCCATCTTGGAATAGCGCCGCGCCATGTCGCCGGTGCCGCCGGCCACGTCCAGGATGGTCTCGCCGGGGCGCGGGTTCAGCTTGGCGGCGGCGATGTCCTTCCACACCCGATGGACGCCGACGCTCATCAGGTCGTTCATCACATCGTAGTTCGAGGCGACGGAGTCGAAGACCCCGCGCACCATCTTCACCTTTTCGCGCGCGTCGACGTCGCGGAAACCGAAGGAGGAACGGTCGCCCGACGAATGCGGGCCGTGGGAGGAGGCGTCGGTCATAATCGGGGGTCTAGCGCGTCACGAGCCGCCCGTCACGCGATCAGGCCGCCTCGGATCCGGCTTCAGGCCCGGCTTCCGGCTGGGGCAGGGCCAGATCCTTCATCACCTGGCGCATCAGGCCGTAGCAGCCGCAGGACGCCGCCTCCAGACCGTCGCGGTCCCGCACCCGCACCCAGCCGCGGCCGCGCTGGATCAGCTTCCTGTCCTCCAGCACCGTGCCCACTTCGGATACGGTGGCGCGCCGCACGCCCAGCATGCCGGCGATGTCGGCCTGGGTCAGGTCGATCCGGTCGTCCTCGGCCCGGTCGTGCAGGGTCAGCAGCCAGCGCGCCAGCCGCTCGTCCAGCCGGTGCTGGGCGTTGCAGGCGGCGACCTGCTGCACCTGGGCCATCAGGCCTTCGGTGAAGCGCGACAGGGCCTGGCGCAGGGTTTCGCTGGCGTCCAGCGCCGCGCCGAACACCTCGGCCGAGCAGCAGGCGGCGACGCCGTCGCCCTGGGATATGGCGCGGCTGGCGGCCCGGGCGTTGAACGGGCCGCAGGTCACCCCGACCAGGCCCTCGCGGCCGATGGCGGCCGTCTCCACCGTCTTGTCGTCAGGCAGGACGGTCATCAACGACACCACCCCCTTGATCGGGAACCAGACCTGATCGACCGCCTCGCCGGCGTCGTACAGCATCTGGCCACGCGCGACCTCGCGTTCCTCCAGATAGGGTTCGATCCGCTCGCGGTCCGCCGGATCGAGGGCGGCGATCCACAGATTGTCCATCATCCTCTTTCCTCTACATCCGACGTCAGCAGCAACGCTTTTCGTCCACGCCCAACGCCCAAGCTTGATCCCGCGTTCCGCGACCCTTTCGGGGTCATGTTGCGGCGTCGCCTGTACGCTTGCGGCGCTCTCCCGAACGCCTTACGCCTTGGAAAAAAGAGGAAGCCCCATGACCGACGTCCGCATCGAGGTCGCGAAAGCGCTCGAAACCCTGCCCGCCTGGCGCGCCGACGACGGCGACCGCCCCGCGATCGGGCGCTCGCTCAGGTTCGCCGATTTCAACGCCGCCTTCGGCTTCATGACCCGCGTCGCACTGATGGCCGACAAGATGGACCATCACCCCGAATGGTCGAACGTCTACGACCGGGTCGAGGTGCTGCTGACCACCCATGACGCCGACGGGGTGACGGACAAGGACGTGACCCTGGCCCGGTTCATCGATCGCGCCGCCGCCGAAACGGGGGCGATCTCGTGAGCGCTCCCCACGCCCGCCCCGGCCGCGTCGCCGGCAAGACCGTCCTGATCACCGGCGCCGCCGGCGGCCTGGGCGAGGCCATGGCCTTCATGATGGCCCGCGAGGGCGCCCGCCTGGCCCTGACCGACATCGACGGCGACCGCGCCGCCGCCCTGGCCGCCCGCATCAACGCCGAAATCCCCGGCGCCGCCTTCGCCTACGCCCACGACGTGGCCGACGAAGCCCAGTGGGAACAGGTGATCGCCGCCGCCGTGGCCGACCTCGGCGGCCTGTCGGTCCTGGTCAACAACGCCGGCGTCGGCGGCCCCCTGGCCTTCGTCGAACAGGACACGGTCGACAACTGGCAACGTCAGTACGAGATCAATCTGCGCTCGATCATGCTGGGCGCCAAATACGCCATGCCGCACCTGCGCGCCGCCGCACCGGCCTCGATCATCAACATCTCGTCGATCGCCGGCCTGGTCGCCGCCCCCGGCATGGGCGCCTATAACGCCACCAAGGCCGCCGTCTGGATGTACACCAAGACCCTGGCGCTCGAGGCGGCCAAGGCCGACTGGAACGTGCGCTGCAACTCGGTCCATCCGGTCTTCATCAAGACCCCGATCCTGGATCCCTTCATCGCCATGGCCGGCGGCGACGAGGCCAAGGCCCACGAACGCCTGACCCGCGGCATTCCCCTGAAGCGGATCGGCGACCCGGACGACGTGGCGTACTGCGTCCTCTATCTCGCCTCCGACGAATCCAGGTTCGTCACAGGGTCCGAATTCAAGATCGACGGCGGCATGACCGCGCAATAGGGCCCAGGCGCCCTATGGCTTTCTTTTGGGGGCCTACCGCGCTTCGCGCTGCTTGAGGCCGTGGGCGCGCTCCGGCATTTCGCACCGGCGCCAGTTTGGAACGGTATCCGCCCCTCATCTGCGTATTCGGGGATTGAGGCCGCCCGCCGCTTGCTGTAAGCGGCCTCTTCCGGCCTTCTCGCCGACCACGCACCCGTAGCTCAGCTGGATAGAGCGTTGCCCTCCGAAGGCAAAGGTCACACGTTCGAATCGTGTCGGGTGCGCCACTTTGGTTTAAAGCCGAGAACTCCGCCAGCGGCGGCTTGACGCCCTCGTCGCGTGCCGAAGGTCTGCGCAAGCTCGGTCTGGGAAGCGGATCACCGGCTCTGACCTCAAGCCGATCCGATCAGGGCTCTCAGCCGATAGGCGGCGACGATCCGGGCGGTTCTGGCCTGAGCGGCGGCGGCGGCGGCGGCCGTGGCTTCGCGTTCGGCGTTCAGCAGGTCGATCTGCGGCTTCAGACCGACGCGGACCTCGTGCCGGACGCTGGTCAGGGCCTGGTCCGCAGCCGCGCCTTGTTCGTCGGAGGCCTGGGCCACCAGTTCGGCAGTGTGGATGTCCTGCCAGGCGGAGAGCACCTGTTCCTCCAGGCCCATGCGGGCGGCGCGCAGGCGGGCAAGGGCGGCGCGGACATCGGCGGCAGTCTCGGCGATCCTGCCCGACGTCAGGCCGCCGCTGAACAGGGTCCAGCGTCCACGGATCCCCACGGTCGCGCTGTCGGCGCGATAGTCGGGGAAAAACTGATCCCGAACCGATCCCGCCTCGACGAAGGCGCTGACGGTGGGCCGGCGTTCGCCGCGCGCGGCGCGGGCGCCGGCCTCGGCCGCCTCGACATCGGCCTGCGCCCGCCGCAGGGCGGGACTGGCGCCGAGCGCCGTCGCCATCGCGTCCTCAAGGGAGGCGGGCAGGGGCGGATTGGGCGGAATCGGCTGCAGATCCACCGGCTCCAGGCCGGTCAGATTGCGATAACGGGCGCGGGCGGACACCTGCATTCCCTCCGCCCGGGCCAGATCGGCGCGGGCCTCGGCGGCGCGCGACGCGGCCTGGGCGACGTCCGTGCTCGGGGTTTCTCCCGCCCGGAAGCGCTCGCGCGCCTGTCGCTCGATTTCCGTCATCTGGGCCGCCAGCGCGCGATACAGCCTCAGCACTTCATCGGCCGCGAGCATGTCGCCATAGGCCTGAACCACCGCCGTGACGACCTGGCCTTGAACGGCCTCGCCGCCGGCCTCGGCTGCGGCCATGTCGGCGCGGGCCCGAGCGATTCCCGCCGCCGCACGCCCGCCGGTGAACAGGGGCTGTTCCAGCGTCAGCTGGGCCGCCCGAGGCGTGACGTCCGCCGCGTCCAGGCCGAAGAAGGCCTTCGGATCAAGCCAGCCCTGGCCGACCGTGCCGTTGAGGCTGAGGGAGGGGGCGCGCGCCGAGCGGGCCTGCTGCAACCGGCCTTCCGCGGCCTCGGCCTCGGCCTCGGCGGCGGCGATCTCGGGCGCGTGGGCGAGGGCGGCGGCGATCGCCTCCTCCAGCGTCGTCGCCTGGGCCAGACCCGGCGAAGCGAGGATCAGGGCAAAGGCCCAGGGGGCGGCGCGTCTCAGGCTCATCGGAAGGCGTTCCCGGGGCGCAGGCCGATGGCCTTGAAGACCATGGCCGCCGGACAGAAGCCCGTGAACCCGGCCTGGATCATGTTCAACCCCGCGAAGACGGTCAGGGCGATCCACCACGGATGGACGGCGTAGGACAGGCCCACGCCCGCCAGCACGACGCATCCGGCGAAGATCATGACGGCGCGATCGAGGTTCATCGGTAGGCTCCAGATCTAGAGGAAGGGTCACATGCGAAGCTTGCGGATGCCCATGATGTGCATCGCCAGCCGCTCGTAGGAGGGTTCGCTCTCGCCCTTGCGCACCTTGCGCAGGAAGTATTTTTCGAAGCCCACCTTGGCCAGATGGATCCATTTGCCGCTGGCGGCCCAGTTGACGTTGCGGGGCGGAATCTGCGGCTGGGCGACGAAGGCGACGCCGCCGTCGCCGAAATCCGCCAGACAGACGGCGTTCCAGGTCGCCTCCGCAGCCGGCGTCTCGCCGGCGACGAGGGCGGCCAGATTGGCGGCCACCGCCGTCACCATGCTCTCGATCATGAAGCCGGTCTTGGGCACCCCCACCGGCACAGGCGTCGGACCGGTGGGGGCGATGGCGACGCAGACGCCCAAGGCGAAGATTTCCGGAAAGGCTGGGTTGCGCTGGTGCTCATCGACCAGGATGAAGCCCCGCGGATTGGTCAGTCCGGGGATGTCGCGGACAGCCGGCACGCCGCGGAACGCCGGCAGCATCATCGAATAGCCGAAGGGGAGCTGGTGGGTCTTGGCGACGGCCCCGTCCTCGGCCACCTCCTCCACATGCATCAGGCCGGGCTCGACCTTGGCGACGCGGGCGCTGGTGATCCATTTGATGTGTCGATCGCGCAGCTTGCTTTCCAGAAGCGACTTGGTGTCCCCCACCCCGTCCAGGCCCAGATGGCCGATATAGGGTTCGGCGGTGACGAAGGTTATCGGCGCCCGGTCCCGGATCTTTCGCCTGCGCAGCTCGGTGTCCAGGATCAGGGCGAATTCGTAGGCGGGGCCGTAGCAGGAGGCGCCTTGGACCGCCCCGACCACGATCGGGCCGGGGTTCTCCAGATAGGCGTCGAACAGAGTCGCGGCGTGGGAGGCGTGAGCCGTCTGACAGACCGAGGCCGTATAACCGCCTGGACCGAGCCCCTCGATCTCATCGAAGGCCAGATCCGGCCCTGTCGCAATTACAAGATAATCGTAATCAACGCTCTCGCCGTCATTGAGCTCGACCCGCTTCTCCGAGGCATGAAGCCGTTTCGCGCCGACGGCGGTGAAGCCGATCTTCTTGCGGGCGAAGATCGGCGGCAAATGGACCTGGATCTCCTCGGGCTCCCGCCACCGGACGGCGACCCAAGGGTTTGAAGGCACAAACGAATATGTCTCAGACTCGGCGATCATCAGGACGTCGGCGCGACCCTTGACCGCCGCCTTGATCTCGTAGGCGGCGATCGTTCCGCCCAACCCCGCCCCGATGATCACAATCCTGGGTTTGGCCATGTCTTCCTCCAGCAGGCGTTTCCATCGCCCTTATGCGCTTGACTGGATATAATGATTACATGATATATACAATCATAAAAGTATGAGACTGCGGCCTGCGGACCTCGGGAGATTGGAATGTTCGGATTTGGAAAAAGCGCAAAGCATCGCGAGATCGGCCCGGCCGAGCTGAAGGCCATGCTCGATCAAGGCGAGGCGCTGGTGATCGATGTGCGCGAGCCGGGAGAGTTCGCAGCCGAACACATCGCCGGCGCCGTCAACCTGCCCCTCTCCTCGTTCGATCCGGCCCGCCTGCCCGCGGCGGTCGGAAAGACCGTCATCCTCCAGTGCGCCGGCGGAAAGCGATCCGGCATGGCGCTGGACCGCTGCGCCGAGGCTCAGGCCGCGATCGACACCCATCTGGCCGGCGGCCTGGGCGCCTGGAAGTCGGCGAGCCTCCCGGTCGAGCGCGGTTGATCGGCGCGGTGACGACGGAAGGACGACGCCGATGAAGAAGTGGACCCTCATGGCTGCGGTCGCCCTGACCCTGTCCGCCTGCGGCGGCTCGGAAGAGAGCAGGACGCCGGCCGCCCGGACCGCGCCTGCCGGCGAGGAGCTTGTTCTGACGTCGAACGCCCTTGCCGACACCAAGACGGTGGCGGGCGAGATCACCACCCGCGACCAGTCGCAAGCCCGGGCGCGCATCCCCGGCCTTCTCGTCGCCCTGTCGGTGCGCGAAGGGGATAGGGTCAGTAGGGGCCAGCAGATCGGCCGAGTCGTCGACGACCGGATCGGCTTCGAGACTCGGGCCTATGACGCCCAGGTCGCCGCCGCCGAGGCCGAGGCGACCCGCGCCCGCGCCGACCTGACGCGGATTCAGGATCTGTACGACCACAATATCTACGCCAGGGCGCGTCTGGACCAGGCCGTCGCCGCCGCCCGCGCCGCCGACGCCCAGGCCGCCGCCGCTCGCGCGCAACGGGGCGCCAGCGCCAGTATGGCGGGGCAGGGGGCGATCCTGGCGCCGGCCGCCGGGCGCGTGCTGAAGGTCGAGGTTACGGCGGGGTCGGCGGTCAGCCCCGGCATGTCCATCGCGACCATCACCGCCGGTCCGCCCGTCCTGCGTCTTGAACTGCCCGAATCCCTCGCCGGTCAGGTCAAGCCCGGCGCCCGCGTCCTGCTGGCGGCCGATGATCTTCCGGCCGAAGCGCGCCAGGGACAGGTGACCCAGGTCTATCCCGCCATCGTCGGCGGGCGGGTTCAGGTCGACGCCGCCGTTCCGGGCCTGACCACCGAACTGGTCGGTCGTCGCGTCGCCGCCTCGATCGAGATCGGTCAAAGGCAGGCCCTGACCGTGCCCCGCCGCTTCGTCGCGACCCGCTACGGCCTCGACTATGTCGAGGTCGTCTCTCCTGACCGCAGGCGCAGCGCCGTTCCAGTCCAGACCGCGCCGACGGACGATCCCGACACGCTGGAAATCCTGAGCGGCGTCAGAGCCGGGGACCGGCTGGTCGCGACGAGGACGCAGGGATGAAACTGGGCCTTTCCGGGCGCCTGACGCGCTTCACCATCGCCTCGCCTCTGACGCCGCTGTTCCTGCTGGCGGCCATAGCCGTCGGCCTCCTGGCCCTGTTCTCGATCCCGCGCGAGGAAGAGCCGCAGATCAGCGTGCCCATGGTCGACATCCAGGTGGTGGCGCCGGGCCTGGCGGCCGCCGACGCCGTCGAACTGATCGGCGTTCCGCTCGAGACCATCGTCAAGAGCGTGAACGGGGTCGAGCACGTCTACACCCAGGCCGAAGACAACGGAGTGCTGGTGACGGCGCGCTTCCTGGTGGGATCAAACCCCGAGGACGCCGCCATACGGATCGAAGAAAAGCTCCGCGCCAACCAGGACCGGATTCCCGTGGGCGTCCCCGATCCCAAGGTGACGGTGCGCGGCATCGACGACGTGCCGGCCATCGTCCTGACCCTCACGCCCAAGCCTGGCGCGGCGGGCCAGTGGACCGATCAGGCCCTCTATGACCTGGCGCACAAGCTGCGCACCGAAATCGCCAAGGTCGACGACGTGGGCCTGACCTTCATCACCGGCGGCCGGCCCGACGAGATTCGCATCGCCCCCGATCCGGCCAAGCTCAACCTGTACGGCGTGCCCCTGGGCCAGGTGACGGAGGCGGCGTCCCAGGCCAACCGCAGCTTCCCCGTCGGCAATATTCGCGAAGACGGTCAGGCCGTCGCCGTCACCTCCGGCCGCACCCTGACCTCGGCCCAGGAGGTCGGGCTGCTGACCGTCCGATCCGTCACCGGCGCGCCGGTCTATCTGCGCGACGTCGCCGACGTGGCCCAGGGGCCGCGCGAAGACCAGGCTCGCGTCTGGCGCTGGGCCCGACATGACGGTCAGTGGGCCGGCGCGCCCGCCGTCAGCCTCGCCATCGCCAAACGCGCAGGCGCCAATGCGGTGGTGGTGTCAGAGGCCGTGCGTCAGCGCGTCGAAAACCTGAAAGGCAAGCTGATCCCCGAGGGGGTCGAGGTCGCGGTCAGCCGCGACTACGGCGAGACGGCGAACGAAAAGGCCAACGAACTGCTGTTCCATCTGGCCCTGGCGACCGTTTCGATCGTGGTGCTGATCGGCTTCGCCATCGGCTGGCGCGAGGCCGCCGTCACCGCCGTGGTCATTCCCACCACCATCCTGCTGACCCTCTTCGCCTCCTATGTCATGGGCTATACGATCAACCGCGTCAGCCTGTTCGCCCTCATCTTCTCCATCGGCATACTGGTCGACGACGCCATCGTCATGATCGAGAACATCGCCCGTCACTGGGGGATGCGCGACGGCCGCAGCCGAACGGAGGCGGCTGTCGAGGCGGTGGCGGAGGTCGGCAACCCCACCGTCGTGGCGACCCTGACCGTGGTGGCGGCCCTGCTGCCCATGCTGTTCGTTTCGGGGCTGATGGGCCCCTATATGGCGCCGATCCCGGTCAACGCCTCGGCGGCGATGATCTTCTCCTTCTTCGTCGCCGTGGTGATCGCGCCCTGGCTGATGATCCGGTTCGCGCGAAAGACCCTGGCCCACGGCGGGCCCGATCACGCCCATGAAGAGGGCGGCGGCAAGCTGGGGCGGCTGTACGCCCGCGTGGCCCATCGCGTGATCGGCACGCGCGCCTCGGCCCGCAACTTCCTGATCGGGGTCGGCGTGGCCACCCTGCTGGCCTGTTCGATGTTCTATTTCAAGGCGGTGACGGTGAAGCTGCTGCCCTTCGACAACAAGTCGGAGATCCAGGTGGTGGTCGACATGCCCGAAGGGACCAGCCTGGAAGCCACCGCCCGCACCCTGGACGAGGCTGCGGCCCAGATCCGCGCCCTGCCGGAGGCCGAGGCCATGGAGGTCTATGCCGGCGCCTCGGCGCCGTTCAACTTCAACGGCCTGGTGCGGCACTATTTCCTGCGCGACCGGCCCGAGATGGGCGATCTGATGATCTTCCTCCTGCCCAAGGACGCGCGCAGCCGGTCCAGCCATGCCGTCGCCCTGGATCTGCGCGCCCGGCTGAAGGCCCTGTCCCTGCCCGCCGGGGCCTCGATCAAGGTGGTGGAGACGCCGCCCGGACCGCCCGTCCTGGCGACGCTGCTGGCGGAGATCTACGGACCCGATGCCGAGACCCGTCGCAAGACCGCCCTGGAGGTCGAGAAGCTCTTCCGTTCCGTTCCCTATGTCGTCGACGTCGACAACAGCTTCGGCCAGGAACGGCCGCGGCTGCGGCTGATCCCCATCCGGGACCGTATGGACTATTACGGCCTGTCCGAACGCGAGTTGCAGGATTCCATAGGCGCGATCCTGGGCGGCTCCACGGTCGGTTACGCCCCGCGCGGGGACGGTCGCGCCCCCCTGCCGATCACCGTCGCCCTGCCCCAGTCGGCGCGCAGCTGGAGCCGCACCCTGGCCACGACGCCGGTCGCCGTGACGGCCGGTCCCGCCGGTCCGCGCCTGATCGAACTGGGCGAGGTCGTGGACAGCCGGCGCGAGACCGGCAGCTACGCCGTCTTCCGCCGCGACGGACGACCGGTCGACATGGTGACCGCCGAACTGGCGGGCCAGTACGAGGCGCCCGTCTACGGCATGCAGGCGGTGAATCGCGCCATTCAGGCCCACGACTGGGACGCCCTGGGCCTGCAAAAGCCGGCGATCCGTCTCAACGGCCAGCCGGAGGACGAGTCCGTCCCCTCGCTGCTGTGGGACGGCGAGTGGGAGATCACCTGGGTCACCTTCCGCGACATGGGCGCCGCCTTCATGGTCGCCCTGCTGGGCATCTATGTGCTGGTCGTGGCCCAGTTCCGCAGTTTCAGACTGCCCCTGGTCATCCTGACCCCCATCCCCCTGACCTTGATCGGCATCGTCATCGGCCACATGCTGTTCGGCGCGCCGTTCACGGCCACCTCGATGATCGGCTTCATCGCCCTGGCCGGCATCATCGTGCGCAATTCGATCCTGCTGGTGGACTTCATCCGGCACACGGCTTCGCCCGACAAACCCTTGCGCGACGTGCTGATCGAGGCGGGCGCCATCCGGTTCAAGCCGATCCTGCTGACCGCCCTGGCGGCCATGATCGGGGCGGCTGTGATCCTGACGGACCCGATCTTCCAGGGTCTGGCGATCTCGCTGCTGTTCGGCCTGGCCTCCTCGACCCTGCTGACCGTCCTGGTCATTCCCGCCATCTATGTCGTGTTGCGGGATGACGGAAAACCGGCGACCCGATGACGCCGTGCTGCGAGCGGCGGGGACGCAGAGGGGCCGCTCAGATTGAAGCATGGATCATTCTCTAGCGGCGGAGAACAGGCGCTACGCGGGCGAACTGGGCCGCATCCCCGCGGGGACGCGCCGGCGTTTCCACGCGGGGGTTCTTGGCGCGCGTGGAAACCGGCTGTCCGTCGCCGCAGAAGATGTCGTGCAACATGTCCATCACCGCCTGGGCTCGATCATCGGCGATGGAATAGTAGATCGACCGCGACTGCCGCCGGGTCTTCACCAGGCCGTACTGGCGCAGCTCGGCCAACTGCTGCGACAGAGCCGGCTGTCTGATGCCCAGATCCGTCTCGAGCTGTCCGACCGATCGTTCCTCTGCGGCGATGTGGCAGAGGATCAACAGCCGATTGGCGTTGGCCAGCTGACGCAACAGTTCGGCGGCCTGGGGGGCCTTGTCCTTCAGCCGCTCCATGGCGGCGATCGAGTCGTCGCTCATGCGCTGCGCTCGCGATAATACCAGGGCGTCTCGCCCTCGCCGTCGGCAAGGGCCGCGTCCAGGGTGGTGGCGGCCGGCTCCAGCAGGGGCTCGCCCGGGGACCATCCCGCCGGGGTCGACGCCTGTTCGCGGTCGGCGGTCTGCAGCGCCGTCACCAGCCGCAGCAGTTCATCGACCGAACGGCCGATGTTCATCGGATACCAGCTGACCGCCCGCACGATTCCGTCCGGATCGATGACGAAGCTCGCCCGCACTGTGGCGCTGTCGCTGGAGCCCGCATCCACCATGCCGAAGGCGTGACCGATGGCCATGGAAGGATCTTCGATGATCGGAAAGGCCACCTTGACGCCGAAGCGGCGATAGATGTCCTTCAGCCAGGCCAGGTGGGAATACAGACTGTCCACCGACAGGGCCATCAGGTCGCAGCCCAGGGCCTCAAACGCATCCGCCTGCCTGGCCAGGGCGATGAATTCGCTGGTGCAGACCGGGGTGAAATCGGCCGGATGCGAAAACAGCACCAGCCAGCGCCCCCGGTAATCGCTGAGCCGCTTTTCCCCCTGGGTCGTGCGCGCGATAAAGTCCGGCGCCGGATCATTGATGCGAAGGGGGCGCAGGGCTTCGGCGCTGGAGGAGGGGGCGATTTCTGTCGAATTCATGGCCCCTACGCTAGCGATTTCCAGCCCCTCTCGCCACCCTGCAATACATAGTTTCATCAACTATAAAGGTATCAATATGGCGCCTGTCGAACAGCGGCCTGCGCCGTTTCCGAACCCAAGACCTCGGCCGAACGCGGCTGGTTGGCCGAAGACGGCAGACTGTCGGCGATCGACCTAGGGGACGACCCCGGTCTGCGGACCGACGCCCGCGTCGTCTTCAGCCGGCTTGGGCAGGACGCCGTCGTCTTCAGCCCGCTCTTCCAGGCGGTCGGCCTCGTCGCCAACGGCGTCGATGTCTTCGGGGCGGGGCGCCTCGGGCGCAGGGGTGTCGGCGGGCTGCATGCCAGGGCAACCCGCGAGACGCCGCTCCGTTCCGTCCGAGGCCGGTCTCTGAACCCGCTGGACCGAAGCCTTACTCGCCGGACGAGGGCGTCCAGCCGAAGGCCTTCATCATGACGTCGAACAGGTGGGTGTTGGGGAAATAGCCCCGCACCCGCTCTGCGCCGGCGCCGATGGCCAGGGCCGGGACTTCCTCGGCCGTATGGGTGCGGTTGACCATCACATTCTCCAGCCGCACCACGCGGTCGTCGCCGTCCCGCGCCTTCCAGGCCTCATAGCCTTCCAGCAGGGGCTCTCCGCGCCGCCCGCCGTCGACCTGCAGGCCGAAGGAATGGTCGGCGGTGAAGATCATCAGGGTGTCGTCCAGATCGACGCGCGACTGCACCTCGGCGATCAGCCGGTCCAGAGCGGCGATGTGCTCCAGGCCTTCGCGCGGATCGTCGGTATGGGCGTCCCATTCCACCACCAGCAGATAGCCCTTGTCCCCGGCCTGCAGCAGGTCCAGCGCCCTCAGGGTCGCCGCCCGCACGTCGACCTCTTCGGCCACGACCACGGGCCGCCGGTTCCCCGCCGGCGCCGCCTCCAGGGTCGCATAGATCGGCCGGTCGTGCGCCCGGGCCAGGCTGTCGAAGCTGACCCCGTTCGCCGCCATCTGTTCGGCGATCTCCGCCCGGCCCGAGCCGATCAGCACGTCCACCCCGTCGCCGAAGCGCGGCGAAAAGGCCTGGGGGAAGATCTCGCCCCATTTGCCGCGATCATTGGAATGGGCGTAGGTCGCCGCCGGGGTCGCGTCGGTGATCGGACGGTCGGTCACCACTCCGGTCAGCAGGCCGTGCTCCTCGGCGTATTCCAGCACCGTCTTGGTCGGCGTCCCGTCGCGCCGGCCGCGTTCGCCGTCCGGCCCCTGACTGATCACCCCGTTGTGGGTCTTCACCCCGGTGACGATGGCGCTCATGCCGTTGGCCGAGTCCGAGACGAAGGCGTCGACCGGCGAGGTCTCGCTCAGCCCCAGGTTCGGCCACTGCTGGACGTGCAGCCTCAGCGGCTCGCCATAGGCCATCACGCTGGCGGCATGGACCGAGGCCACGCCCCCGGCGTCGGCCAGGAACAGGATCACATTCTTCGCCCGGCCCCCGCTTTGGCTCTGTTCGACCGGCGGACGGGCCGCCGTCTGGGCCCAGGCGCTTCCAGAGGCGCCCCCGGAAGCACAAAGACCGATCGCAAGCGCAAGGGCGGAAATCAGGCGGAGGGAGGCGGGGGTCATGGGCGTCGGTCCAGCAAATCAGACAAGGTCGTCCGCGTCCCCCGAACCGCCCCAACCTGTCTACCGCGAACCTGTGACAGTCGCCGTCTCCCGCCACGGCTCCGGACGGCTCAGCCCGCCTCGCCCGTGGCTGCGGCGATCCGCGCCTTCAGCCCGGCCTCGTCCAGCCCCTCGATCACAATCATCTTCAGCCGCGACTGCCCGCCCCGCTCCAGTACGACCGAGGACCGCGATACGCTGAGCGCCTTGGCCAGGAATTTGACCAGGGCGGCGTTGGCCTCGCCGTCCACCGGCCGGGCGCGCACCCGCACCTTCAGCACGGGCCGGCCTTCGGGATCTGTGTCCCAGCCGTCGATCCGGTCGCCGGAAGCGCCGGGCTGCAGTTTGATGGGCAGTCGGGACAGGGGATCAACCGGCGGCGCGTCGATCCGGGGCGCGATGATCGGCGGCGCGCCAGACCACTTCGACATCTTCGGCGCTCAGGGTCGAGGTCGCCCGTTCCACGCCTCTGTCGTCGGCGAACTCCGCCAGAAAGCGGGTCGGGCCGAACATCATCACCACCGTGCCGCGCTCGCCCTTCTTCAGGCCCAGGTCCGGAAGATCGGCTCTAAGAGCCACGACGTCGAGTTCCTCAATCATGGTCGTCACTCCACCATCGCGGTCGTCAGGCGGGGAACCCCGTCCGATCCTACGATCCAGCCGCTGCGGATCAGGGCCGAGCGACCGCCGAACTCTAACACGAAGCGGACACGGTACAGAGTCCCGAACGGGGTCGTCCTGACGACCTCGGCCTCGGCCTCCTTGGCCGCTTCCAGAAGCCGGCGTTTCAGATAGGGAGCGTCCGCCCGAGTCAGCCCCAGGGCGGACGCGAAGACCCGGGCCTTGTGACGGCCCTCCGGGTGGTCCGCCGACAGGCAGTAGGCTTCGATCTTTCCCTCCGGAACGACCGCCTGCCTGCCGCCTGGCAGCTTCATTCGAGCCTCAGCCCAGGGCGGACATCAGTTCCGGCACGGCGGTCTTGTAGTCGGCGACCAGGCCGAAGTCCGCGACCTGGAAGATCGGGGCGTCCGGGTCCTTGTTGATGGCGACGATGGTCTTGGAGTCCTTCATCCCGGCCAGGTGCTGGATGGCGCCCGAGATGCCGATGGCGATGTACAGCATCGGGGCGACCACCTTGCCGGTCTGGCCGACCTGATAGTCGTTGGGGGCGTAACCCGCATCGACCGCCGCGCGGCTTGCGCCGATGGCGGCGCCCAGCTTGTCGGCCAGGGGCTCCATCACGGCGTGGAACTCTTCGGCCGAGCCCAGGGCGCGGCCGCCCGAGACGATGATCTTGGCGGCGCCCAATTCCGGACGGTCCGACTTGACCATTTCCTCGGCGACGAAGGTCGTCTTGGGCGCATCGGCGCCCGCCACGCTCTCGACCGGGGCCGAGCCGCCTTCGCCCGCCGCCGCGAAGGCGGTGGGGCGCACGGTGATCACCTTTTTGGCGTCGCCCGACTGGATCGTCTCAAGCGCATTGCCGGCGTAGATCGGCCGCACGAAGGTGTCGGCCGACACCACTTCGACGATGTCCGAAATCGGGGCCACGTCCAGCTTGGCGGCGATCCGGGGGGCGAAATTCTTCCCGTCCGTGGTCGCGGGCGTCAGAATGGCGTCGTAGCCGCCGGCCAGCGGCAGGACGGTGGCCTCAACGGCCTCGGCCAGGACCTTGCCCAGGCCGGCGCTCTCGGCCAGCAGCACCTTGCGGACCCCGGCGATCTTGGCGGCGCCGTCGGCGACGGCCTTGGCCCCCTCGCCCACGACCAGAACGTCCACCTCGGACGACAGGGCCAGGGCGGCGGTCACGGTCTTGTGGGTGGTGTCGCGGACGGCCGAGCCGTCGTGATCGGCGATGACGAGGACGGCCATCTTACAGCACTCCTGCGGACTTGAGGGATTCGACCAGCTGGGCGGCGCTCTCGACCTTGACCCCGGCGGCGCGCTTGGGCGGCTCGGTGACCTTCAGGACCTTCAGACGGTCGGCGACATCGACGCCATAGTCGGCGACCGCCTTCATGGCGATCTCCTTCTTCTTGGCCTTCATGATGTTGGGCAGGGAGGCGTAGCGCGGCGTGTTCAGCCGCAGGTCCACCGTCACCACCGCCGGCAGTTCGGCGGCGATGGTCTGCAGACCGCCGTCGACCTCGCGCGTCACCGTGGCCTTGCCGCCTTCGATCACCAGCTTGCCGGCGAAGGTCGCCTGGGGCCAGTCCAGCAGGGCGGCCAGCATCTGGCCGACCGCGTTGTTGTCGCCGTCGATCGACTGTTTGCCCATCAGCACCAGGTCGGGCTTCTCCTCCTCGACCACGGCCTTCAGCAGCTTGGCGACCGCCAGCGGCTCCAGATCCGTATCCGACTGGATCAGCACGCCCCGATCCGCGCCCATGGCCAGGGCGGTGCGGATGGTTTCCTGGGCCTGGGTCACGCCGATGGAGACCACAACGATCTCGGTGGCCGTGCCGGCGGCGTGGTGTTCCTTGCCTTCCTTCAGACGAACCGCCTCTTCGACGGCGATCTCGTCGAAGGGATTCATGCTCATCTTGACGTTGGCCAGATCGACGCCGGACTGGTCAGCCTTGACGCGGGCCTTGACGTTATAGTCGATCACCCGTTTGACGGGGACGAGAACCTTCATGGGTCTATCCGTGAATTCGCCTGAATGTAGGGGCAGGACATGGAGCGGTCGCGAAGGCCTGTCAACGTAACGCGGGGTCAAGCTCCCGTGCAAAACCCGCCTAACGGATGCTGAGATGAAGCGTTTTCTGACCTTTCCCCGCCTGTCGATGATCTTTCTGGGCCTGTTCGGCGTCGCCGTGGCGGGGGTTTTCGCGGTCCAGGCCTATTGGGTCACGCCGGGCGAACGCTGCGAGGCGGCGGGCAAATGGTACGATATGGACAGCCGCATCTGCGCCCAGCCCATCTCCATCGCCCAGATCACCGGCCGCCCCAACGGCGTCTCGCGCGCCCAGGCCTCGGCCGAAAAGAATCGCGAACTGGTCCGCATCGAACACGAACTCGCCGCCCAGGACCGCGCCCGCGACGCCGAAATCGCCCGCCAGAAGGCCGCCCTGGCCGCCGCCCGTCCGGCGAACTGAGGGCCTAAGGGCTAATCGACATTGGGCCTGCCGCCGTCCTGCCGGGCGGCGCGCAGCCGCCAACCCAGGAGAGGCGCCTCGGGGCGTTGAAGATTCTATTCCATTGAGTGTCGGTCTTCCTTCCCGCGTCAGCGGAAAGGAAAACGTCTGGCGGCGGAACGCCGATTGAGGATGGGTTCATCACAACGTGCACGACGAGGTCACGGCGGACACGGCGCGTTCCGACGGCGTCGTGACCGCTGTGAATCCGCCGTGATCGCTGTGATGAACCCTGTCGCCGCATCAAGGCCCTCTGACGCGGGAAGAGCGGCCTGACCGCAGTAGGCTGAATGTCGATTGAACCTAGGGCAGGGCGGCGAAGTCCACCACCAGAGGCTCCCGCTCCAACAGGGCGAGGATGCGGCGAAAGGCCGCCTGATCCAGCGCCGTGGTGGCGGTGTTGGTCAGGGGGTGGAAGTTGACGATCTCGGCCTCCCACAGCCTCTGGTCCAGGACGAAGGTCACGCGCCGCTCGGCGTCGTTGATCAGCGCCAGCGCCGTGACCGAGCCGGGGCGGACCCCGAGGGTTTCGAACATCAGGGTTTCGTTTCCGAACGAGAGCCGGCCTGATCCCATGGCGGCGGCGGCGCGTTTCAGGTCGATCATCGTGTCCTGACGGGCCGAGATCAGCCACAGCCGGCCCCTATGATCCTTCAGGAACAGGTTCTTGGTGTGGGCGCCGGGCAGGGCGGCCTTCAGTTCGAGCCCCTCCTCGACGCGGAAGACGGCTGGATGGTCGTGGGTCCGGTGGTCTACGCCCTTTTCGGCGAACCAGGTCAGAAGGCGGTCGCGGTCGAAAGCCGGTTCGCTCATGCCGGTCGTTCTCATGGTTGAGTGGTCGCACATCGGGCGTTAGGAACAGGTCATGGTCGATACAGCGCCCGCCCGCCAACTGGAACTGGAATGCTATCCGATGACGGCGCGGCCGCCGGACCTCGTGCCCGGTCGCCAGTCGCGCAACTGGATGGACGCCTTCATCAGCCGCCACCCCTATCGGTGCCTGCCGCTGAACATGGCCAACACCACGGGCTGGGAGATCCTGTGCCCCTTCGGCTTCTCCGCCGAATGGAACGGCGGGCCGCGTCAGGAAGACATCGTCATCACGCCCGATCGGCCCCAGCACGACCTGGACCATTTCGTCACCTCCCACTTCTCGCGGGGGGTTCTGACCATGCATCCCCAGTATCTGTTCCGCACTCCGCCGGGCTGGGGCATGATGTGTTCGGGTTCGCCCAACCATGTGAAGGACGGCATCCAACCCCTGGTCGGGCTGATCGAAACCGACTGGCTGCCCTTCCCCTTCACGATGAACTGGATCTTCACCCGGCCGGGCCGCGTGACCTTCGAGCGGGGCGAACCCTTCTGCTTCATCAATCTGATCGAGCACAAGAAGGTCGAGCAGTTCCAGCCGGTGATCCGGACCCTGCAGTCCAATCCCGTCATGAAGGGTCAGTTCGAGGCCTGGAACCGCGCCCGGACGGACTTCAACCAGCGTCTGGCCAGCGGCGACCCGGACGCGGCCAAGGAGGCGTGGCAGCGCTATTATTTCAAGGGCGAGGTGCCCGAGGATCTGGGCGCGGCGCCGGCCACCCATTCCAACAAGCGCCGGCTCAAATCGCCCCGCGTCGGCTGACCGAAAGGCCCGCCCCATCCGCGCGGCGGACGGGGCGGTTCGACGTCAGGCGCCGGGCCGGGTGACGCGCGAGCCCAGGTTCTGGATCACCTCGCGGGCGTCGAAGGCGTTGGGATCGCCGGCGGGCTTGGGACCGCGACCCATGATGATTTCGGCGCTGGCCTCGTAGCGGTCGATCTGGCGGGTGTCGATGTCCTGCGGACCCCAGGGGCCCCAGCGATCCCAGGGGCTCCAGAAACCGCTCCGGTAATAGCGCCAGGACGGACCCCAGTAGGGGCCGTAGAAGCGGGAATAGGGGCCGTAGAAGGGGTCGGGCGTCGAGACGAAGCGGGTGTCGCGTTCGGTCGCGCGGTTGACGGTGGCGAACCAGTCATAGCCGCTTTCGACCGTCAGCTCGGCCGAGCGCAGCAGCAGGGACATTTCCACCTGTTCGCGCGAGGTCACCGAATTGCCTGCAAAGGTCACGCGATAGCGGTTGCTCTCGACGCGCTGTTCGGAATAGCCGCCGCGCTGACCGTTGTAGCCGGCGGGCTGATAGGGGGTGGCGGTGGCGCAGGCGGCCAGGACGAGGCCGGCGACGGCCGTCGTCGCCAGCACCTTGAGCGCGGACGTCGTTCTTGAGGGGGCTTTCATGAAATCAACTCCTTGATCGCCCATTCGGGCGCGCTGGCGGCTGAACGGGGCATGAACGAGCCTGTTCCCTCGGCACTCTAGACCGAAGCTCGACCGCGTCCAGACCTGCAGGAGCTAGGCTTGCAGGCGCGAAACGATCAGGACCGCGGCGGTCAGCAGCAAGAGGCCGACGAAGAGGCCGAAGCCGCGGCGGAACCGGGGCGTCTGCATCCGCCGCGACAGGGCGGCGCCGGACAGGGCGTAGGCGCTCATCGACGTCAGGTCCATGCCGATCACGGCCAGGGCGAACAGGGCCAGCTGCGGCGCCACAGGGCGGGAGATGTCCAGAAACGGCGGCAGGACGGCGGTGAAGAACAGAATGGCCTTGGGATTGGCGATCTGGACCATGAAACCGTCCAGAAAGGCGTTGCGGCTCTTGTGGATTTCGACGGCCTCGGGCTCGGCGGCCGTGGCGAAGGCGCCGCGCAGGGCCTTCAGCCCCAGCCAGGCCACATAGAGGGCCCCCAGGACGGCGATCAGGTGAAAGACCTGGGGGAAGGCCTTGACCAGGGCGCCCAGGCCCAGGGCCGCCGCGCCGAACCAGACCAGGGTCGCCGTATTCATCCCGACCACGCCGATCAGGGCCGGGACGCGCCCCCGCTCCACCCCGGCGGCGACGGCGAACAGATTGGCGGGGCCGGGCGTGATCGCCATCACCACCATCACCCCCAGAAAGGTCAGATAGAGGTGCGGATCGACGGGCAGGGCGGTCATGCGGGCTCGTGTCGCTGCATCGGCCGTAGCGGTCAAGGCCGGTGGGGCGCCCCTTGCGCCTTATCGCGCCTTATCGCGCCTGGGGCGCTTGCGGCGGGGCGGGCGGCTCGGGGGCCTCGGGCGCTTCGACCTCTTCAGGCTCTTCCGGCGCTTCATCCGCCTCGGTCAGGACGGCGTCTTCGGCCTGATCCAGCGCATATTGGGCGATCAGCCCATAGGTTTCCATCTGTTCGGGATCGGGATTGGTCCAGGCGCTGTTGCGGGCGATGCCGGTTCCGGCCGCCAGACCCTGCTCCATCGCCTGTTTCACCTCGGGATCGTTCAGGGCCTCCTGAACCAGGGCGTCGACGTCGATATCCTTTAGAGCCTCGGCCGCCGCCTCGGAGGCGTGGCGGGTGGCTTCGGCGGTGAAGGCGGCCACGTCCGGCGCATATTCGGACCAGAGGGCGGCGATCCTTTGGCCGCGCACGGCCTCGTCCAGGCTCTCGTCTTCGGAAATCGCTTCGGCGCGCTTGCCGAAGGCCTCCATCCGCGCCTCGAAGGCGGCGGCCGCCGTCTCCAGACGGGCTTCAGCCTTCGACTCGGCGGCCTCGGCCCGGTCTTCCTGAGGGGAGGCCAAGGCGCCGGCGAATGCGCAGGACAGGGGCGACAGGGCCAGGGCGGCGGTCAGGCTGAGCAGGCGGATCATGGGAAATCTCCCTTTGAATGACCCGCGCAAACTCCGCCGTCAGCCGCCCCGTCTCAAGTGAAATCGCGGTAAGGCTGGGCCTACTGCGGTTGGGCCGGGGGCGCTGCGGCCGGCGCTGCGGCGGCTTGTTCGATCTCGGTGCGGGCCTGCAGCGGAATGCCTTTGATCTGCTGCATCGCCATCGCGACCTGTTCGGCGGGCGCGGCTTGGCTAGTGGCGAAGGTGTTGACCGCCTCGGCGAAGGCGTCGACCTCAGTCTGATATTTGGCTTGGATTGCGTCGAGATCGGCCTTGGCCTTGGCCTTGTCGGCCTGGGCGGCCGCGGCCTGCATCTCGGCCACCATGGCTTCCATGCGTTCGCCGAAAGCCTCCGCCTTGGCTTCGAAAGCGGCCTCGTCGGGGCTGTCGTCCTCCTCGGCAGGCGCAGGCGCCGGAGCGGCCTGGGGCGCTGAAGATGGGGCGGCGGCCTGGCCGGCCGCGAAGGCCGGGGTGGTCAGGGCCAGGACGGCCACGGCCGCGATGGAAGAGGCAAGGCGCATGGGAAACTCCAGGACGGACTGCCCTCGCAGCCCAGGACGAGGCTGCATCCCAGCCCCGGTCACACCCTCCTACAGTCCGATCAGATTTCAAAGACCCGATAGGGTTTGTCGCCCAGGGTACGCAACACCGGCAGGGCGACGTTATAGACGGGCACGCCCCGATTGGTGCGCCCCTCCGGCCCGCCGCGATGGGCGTGGCCGTGCGCCACCAGGCTGATGTTGTCGTATCGGTCGATGGTTTCGGCCAGGCGCGACGAGCCCAGGAAGGCGTGGATTTCGGGCGGCTCGCCCATCACCGTCTCGACCACGGGCGCATAGTGCAGCAGGACGACCGACCGCTCGGTGCGCAGCATGCGGATGGAGTTTTCGATCAGATTGGCATCCTCGACCGCCTCCTGGACGAAGGTCTTGACCGCCGCCTCGCCGAAGGCGCTCAACATATAGCGGCCGAAGCCGCCGACGAACCCCTTCCCCCCGGCGAAGCCCACTCCGTCGATCTCATAGGCCTGGCCGGTCAGCATGCGGACCCCGGCGTCCGCCAGCATCCTGGCGATCTGATCGGGCTGGCCGCATTCGTGTTCGTGATTGCCCAGAACGCCCACCATCGGAATACGACACAGCCGCAGATCCTCCAGCAGCCGCTCCACCTCGGCCGTCTTGCCGTAGTTGACCAGGTCGCCGCACAGGCACAGCACGTCGGCCTCGTCCGACACCCGTTCGAACAGGTCGCGATAGGGGCGGCGCGCGTCCTCGCCGACGTGCAGATCGCCCACGGCGGCGACCCGCATCTTCTTGGCCGGTCCCGGCTCCAGCCCCGGCTGGGGCGTCTGCCCAGAGGCGAGGGAAGGCGCGGAGGAAGGGGGTTGGGGGGCGTCGGTCATGGGTCGCTCTCCGGCGGGGGCTCAGGTCACGGGATCGTGGCGTTCTTCCAGCCCCTTGCCGACCACGTCGCCGAAGCCCCATTCGGCGACGTCGATCACATAGTCGCGCGGGCTCAGAAGACGGCCGCGGCACACCTTCACCCGCGGGGGTGGCAGGTCAATCTGGGCCGCCAGCCGTTCGGTCAGCTCCTCCATCAGCCAGCGCGGCACCCGATCGCGCTCGGTCGGATAGGCGAAGCGGAAGTTCAGCAGATGGGCGGCCAGCACCTCCCAATAGAGGTCCATCTGGTCCAGCAGGCTCTTCCAGTCCACGGCGTCGGACTGTTTCAGAATGACGTGGTTCACATCCGCCCCGTCATAACGATAGCGATCCTGAATGAAGACCTTGGACAGGATCAGCGCCGTGGGCGGGGTGATCCGCACCTCATGGCCATAGACCCGGATCACATCTCCGCCGAACCAGCTGTCCGACACGGCGATGGCGCCGTTCGACATGGCGAAGATGACGTCGAAGAAATGCCGGTCGTCCTTCCAGACCTTGGCGATCCAGCGTTCGTCCTCGACGTCGGTGCGATAGCCGCGCTTCTGGAAATAGGCGAGAATGCGGGGATAGTCGCCGGGCTTGCAGAAGACGTCCAGATCCTTGGTCGGGCGGCGCACCCCCGTATAGGCGGTGACGGCGTAGGTGCCCGAGAGCAGGAAGGGTATGCCGCTCTCCTTCAGCAACCCCAGGCTTTCCTCATAGAAGGCCAGGGCGTCCGGCGGCGGCTCGAAGGTCGGTTCGGCGATGACGTCGGACATGGCGGGCCCTGGATTGGCGAGGGCAGTGGAACGACGGCCCGCATCGGCGGTTCCTGCGCCCCTTCTCCGCAATTCTACCTAGGCGTCGCAAAACCGTATTCTTAGGATATTCATTCACGGGTGAAGCATGGTCGGTCTGACGACATCCATGCGGCGCGGGCGCTGGCGGTTCTTCCGCCATGACGCCGGACAGGAGGCGGGTCCCCCGCCCTCCGTCTATCTGCTGCTGTTCGTCGCCTCCCAGCTTCTGGGTCTGTGGAGCGTGGCCGCGCTGGACGCCAAGGTGATGTGGCCGGCTAATGCGGTGTTGCTGGCCGCCGTCCTGCAGTTGTCGCGTTACAAGGCCCTGGGGGTTCTGGTCGGGTGCGCCCTGATCAATCTGGTCAGCAATGTCATACGCGGCGACGCCGCCGTGATCGCGGTCACCAACGTCGCCTTCAACATGACCCAGGTGATCGTCGCCACCCTGCTGATCCGTCGCTTCTGCGGCGCCGCCCTGGACATGCGTCGTCCGAAACGGCTGCTGCGGTTCGCCCTGATCGCTGCGGCGCCCTCCGTCGCCTTCACCACCCTCCTGGCCGGCCTTGTCGCCGTCGTCGTCAGCGGACCGCCGTTGGAAAGCCTAGGCTTTCGGATGCGGCACCTCTTCGACATGGAATTGCTGGCGATGATGATCGTCACGCCGACCCTGTTGCTGGTGGCGCGCAGTCACCGCTTCCGCTCCGACGCCCAGGCCCGACCCGCTGAATTCGTGCTCCTGATGGTTCTTGTGACCGCCGCCGTGGTCTGGGCCTTCGGCCAGAACCAGGCGCCGATCCTGTTCATGATCCTGCCGCCTCTGATCCTGCTGGCCTTCCGACTGTCTCCGCCCTGGACCGCAGGGGCGGTTCTGTGGGTTACGGTCATCGCCGTGGGCGCCACCGTGACGGGTCACGGCCCCGTCACCCTGACGCGCCTTCAGCCTGACCCGGTTCTGGACACGGTCCCGACCGTCATGCGGCAGATGAGCGTCCTGCATCTGTTTCTTCTGACTCTGGTCGTCACCGCCCTGCCGATCACCACTTTATCGACCGAGCGGCGGCGGCTGATGACGCGATTGGGCGTGCGCACCGAGGCCGCCCTAGCCGCCGTCAAACGGGCCGAGACGGCCGATCAGGCCAAGTCCCGCTTCCTGGCCATGATGAGCCACGAGATGCGCACGCCTCTGACCGGCGTCACCGGCTATGCCGACCTTCTGGCCCGACGTCCTGGGCTGGACGACGAGGGGCGCCGTCAGGTCGAGGCGATCAAACAGTGCGGCGAGGCCATGCTGCGCCTGATTGAGGATCTGCTGGAGGTGTCCCACGGCGGGGCCGAGGTGGCGCTGAAACCGACCGACATCCCCGCCTTGATCGAAGAGGCGGTCGCGCCGTCGCGGGAGTGGGCGAATGTTCGCGGCCTGGACTTCACCGTCAGCATCGCCCCCGAGGCCCAGGGCGCGGTCTGGACCGACGGCCGGCGTCTGCGCCAGATTCTGCACCATCTCAGCGCCAACGCCGTGAAATTCACCGGCCTGGGCGGCGTGCGGGTCGTGGCGGACCGACGGGGCGATCATCTCCGCGTGCAAATTCACGACACCGGCTGCGGCATGACGGATGAGGTGCTCTGCGGCGTCTTCTCCCTGTTCCAGCAGGCGGACGCCACCACCAGCCGGGCGCATCAGGGCGCGGGAGTGGGTCTGGCCCTGGCCAAGAGCCATGTGGACCGACTGGGCGGAACCATTTCGGTGGAGAGCGCGCCCGGCATGGGAACGACCTTCACCGTCGAAATCCCAGCCGAGCCGGTCGAAATCGTTCAGAGCGACGCCCCCCAGCCGTTGGAGGCGCGGCGCATGCGGATCCTCGTCGTTGACGACCATCCCCTGAACCGCAATCTGATGCGAGTCATGCTGGAGGCGGCCGACTGCGACACGGCCGAGGCGTGTGACGGCGCCGAGGCGGTGGAGGCCGTCGCGGCCGGCGCCTTCGACCTAGTCCTGATGGACGTCCGCATGCCGGTCATGGACGGGATCGCCGCCACCCGCGCCATCCGCAGTCTGGCTGGACCGGCCGCCGACGTCGCCGTCCTGGCCGTCACCGCCGAGGCCATGCCCGAAGACGCCGCCCGCTGCCTGGCCGCCGGCATGGACGGTCATCTGGCCAAGCCCATCACCCAGGCGGCCCTCTATGCGGCGATCGACGCCGCCCTGGCTGCGGCGTCTGACCGTCGGGACGACGCCCAGGCCGCCTGAGGCGGGGCGCCCATCCCCAGGGCCGTCCCCAGCTTCTTAACCGCCGCACACAAGATGTAGCGGTAGGACAAAATGTGATCGCAACATAGATGATTTCCGACTTGGCGCCGGGCGCGCCGAGTCGCATGGTGCAGGCCTCTCCGGAATCGCTCCTTCAGGTCCAGTTCGATGAACGCCATCACCCCGATCATCCGCCCCGACCGCGCCGGTCTTCTGACGCCCTCCGTGGCCTACAAGCCTTTCCGCTATCCGTGGGCCTTCGACATGTGGAAGAAGCAGCAGCAGGTCCACTGGATGCCCGAAGAGGTGCCGCTGGGCGAGGACGTCAAGGACTGGGCCTCGACCCTGAACGACAATGAACGCAATCTGCTGACCCAGATCTTCCGCTTCTTCACCCAGGCGGACATCGAGGTTCAGGACAACTACATGGAACGCTACGGCCGGGTGTTCAAACCGACCGAGGTGAAGATGATGCTGGCCGCCTTCGGCAATATGGAGACCATCCATATCGCGGCCTACGCCCTGCTGCTCGAGACCATCGGCATGCCCGAGAGCGAGTTCGGCGCCTTCATGGAATATGAGGCCATGCGGGACAAGCACGACTATATGGGCCAGTTCGGCGTGGATTCGGACGCCGACATCTGCCGGACCCTGGCCATGTTCGGCGGCTTCTCCGAAGGGGTTCAGCTGTTCGCGTCGTTTGCGATGCTGATGAACTTCCCGCGCATGAACAAGATGAAGGGGATGGGCCAGATCGTTTCCTGGTCGGTTCGCGACGAGAGCCTGCACTGCGAGGGCATCATCAAGCTGTATCACGCCTTCAACAAGGAGACGGGCGCCGTCACCCAGGCCGTGGCCGACGACATCGTCGACTGCTGCAAGACGGTGGTGAAGATGGAGGACAAGTTCATCGACCTGGCCTTCGAAATGGGCGCGGTCGAGGGCATGACCCCCGACGACATCAAGCAGTACATTCGCTTCATCGCCGACTGGCGCCTGCGTCAGCTGAAGCTGCCTGAGGTCTATGGGGTCAAGGAAAACCCGCTGCCCTGGCTGCAGGCCCTGCTGTCGGGCGTCGAGCACGCCAACTTCTTCGAGGCCCGCGCCACCGAATATTCGAAGGCGGCGACGCAAGGCAGCTGGCACGGCGCCGACGGCGTCTGGACCGAGTTCGACCGGATGATGGCCCGGCGCGACATGAGCCTGGTCGCCGGCTGATTCCGACTACTGCTGCGGCCTGACCCAGGCGGGGCGGGCCGTGCAGGCTTCGCGGAAGCCCGACTGGCACAGGCGCACCTGTTCGCGCCAGGCGGCGTAGTCGCGGTCGTACTGCTCCTGGGCCGCGCGAGTCGCCTCGGCGGCCGCTCGCGCCTCCTCTTCGATCCGCCGGATCTCGATCTGGCGCCGGGCCACGGCGGCGTCATATTCCAGCCGAGCGGCCTCGTCGGCCTTGTCGGCCAGGGCGTTCTGGGCGGCGATCTCGGCGTTCAGGGCGCGGGTGGTGCGCAGTTCCTCCTCGGTCTGTTTGGAGTCATCGGCCCGGTGATAGGCCTCGCCCCGCGCCCGCTCCAGGGCCTCGCGCGCCTTGGGGTCGTTGGGATCGGGCAGGACACGCTGATCGCCATAGGGGTCCGACGCCTGCTGGGCGGCCGCCGAAAGGGGCGCCGCGACGGCTGTCGCCGCCAGCAAGGCGGACATCAGGGACGTGCGAATGGTCATGGACATCTCCTGGTTCAGACCCTGTCGGCCAACCTTGGCCGTAAAGGGCGGTTGCGGCAACAACGCTGTCATGACGAAAAGGTGGCGCCCGGCCGCGCTTCGCGTCATGGTTCCCCTCTCCACTGACGCACAATCGACGCCGAGCCGCCTTCATGATCCTGAGCACCTCGTCCGGAGACTTCCCCATTCCCGCCGATGTGGCGCGTCAACTGCCCAACGTCCCGGCCCTGCCGGACCCGGCCGCCCCCAACGCCCGTCTGCAGATCGAGGACTTCCGCCATTGGCTGGACGCCTCGCCCGAACACGCCATCAGCTATGAACGCCTGCGTCGCTGGCACCTGGTGCAGGAAGAGCTGGCGGCCCAGGCCAAGGCCGCTGACCGACCCTTCGTCGTCACCGACGACGGGCTGGAATAGCTATCAGGCCGGCAGGCGCAGTTCGAACACCGCCCCGCCGCCGTCGCCGGGAACCAGTCTCAGATCGCCGCCATGCAGGGCCGCCAGTTCGCGCGATATGGTCAGGCCCAGGCCCGATCCGTCCGAACTCTTGGAGCTGACGAAGGGTTCGAACAGCCGTTCGGCCAGGCGCGGCGGAATGCCCGGCCCGTCGTCGGCGATGCGGATCACGCAGACCCCGTCCTGACCGAAGGCGCTGACCGTGACGGCGCCCTTGCCGCGCCGCTCGGGGGAGCGGCCCGGATCGGCCTCTATGGCCTGACGGGCGTTGCGCATCAGATTGACCAGGATGCGGTACAGCTGATCCGGATCGGCCTCGACCGCGAACCGGGCGGGCACCTGTTTGATCAGCCGCACCCCGTCGGGCTCCAGGCCGGCGTCCTCCGCCGCCAGGGTCAGGGCCTTGGTCAGGACCACGCGGGTCTTCTGGGGCGCGGGCTCCTCGCTGCGGCCGTATTCCAGCACATTGCGCGACAGGCTTGCGGCCCGGCTCAGCGCCCGCTCCAGCCGGGGCAGGGCCTTGGCCACCTGGGGGTCGGCCGAGGTCGCCAGGCGTTCGGACGCCATCTGGGCCGAGGTCAGCATGTTGCGCAGGTCGTGATTGATCTTGGCCACCGCCTCGCCCAGCGCCACCAGCCGGGCGCGCGAGCGCAGGGACTGACGGACCTCCTCCTGCATCCGGGCCAGTTCGCGCTCGACCCGGCCGATTTCATCGTGGCGGTCCGACGGCGGCTCGGCCGCGCTCTCCGGATCGGCGGCGAACCGCTCCATCGAGCGGGTGACGCGCTGGAGCGGCCGCAGCACCAGAAGCGCCAGACCGCCGTACAGCAGGGCGCCCGCCGTCAGGGACACCAGCAGGCTGACCAGCAGACTGTTCAGAAGGAAGGCCTTCAGCTCCAGTTTCAACGGCTGGGCCGGGGTGACGATCTCGATGAAGTCGCCCGAGCGATAGCGGGGCTTGGCCTGGACCCGCAGCGACCGGTCCGGATGGCCGAATAGGGTGCGCCAGGGGTCGGTCAGCCGCGCCCAGCTGTTCTGTTGACGCAGGTCGATCAGCTCCGGCGCGCGCGGCAGGTTGGGGGCCTGGAGCAGCAGCCGCCGCACCCCCTGTTCGGTCAGGGCCACGGCCTGGACCCCGCCGATCCGCATCAGCTCGGCGGCCGTGTCGTCCTCGACCGCGCTGTAGGGCAGGGCCTCCACCCCGACCGAGGCCAGTTCGGCGGCCTGGAGCCGGTCGCGCAGCCAGCGCTCGTGGAAGGCGGCCAGGTTCGGCCCCATGATCAGGGCCTCGACCGCCAGGGTGAAGGCGAAGGTCAGCAGCAGCAGCCGGGCCGACAGGCCGTCGGGCGCCCGGGGCCGCAGCCGTTCGCGCCAGGTCTCCGCCGTCTGGGGCGACAGCTTCAGCGCCGTCGCGAGCCGATCGAACAGGGGGATCATGCCGGGGCCGCCCCTCCCTGGCTTCGGGCGCGTCGGGCGCGGATCATCTGGACCAGTTTGATGCCGATCGGCAGCAGCAGGGACAGGAAGGCCACCCCCATCAGCGGCCAGAAGAACTGATGCAGCAGCATGGGCAGGTCCGGCCGCACCCCGGCCCGCAACAGATCGCCCAGCTGCGATCCGATCCAGGTGTAGATGAAGGTGGACGGCAGCAGGCCGATGAAGGTGGCGATCACATAGGGGCGCAGCGGCACCGCCATCATGCCCGCGGTGGCGTTGACCAGGACGAAGGGGACGCTGGGGATGACCCGCAGGGTGAACAGGGTGGTGAAGGCGTTGCGGTCGATCCCCTTGGCCAGCCGGTCCATGAAGCCGGCGTCCGCTTCAAACTTGGCGCGCAGCCAGGTTCCGATCGAGGTGCGATAGACCATATAGATCACGACCGAGCCCAGGGTCGCCCCGCTGGCCTGGGCCAGGGCGCCGACATAGGGGCCGAACATCATCCCGCCCAGCAGGGTCAGGAAGACCGGCCCCGGAATGGTGGAGGCGGTGGCGACGGCGTAGACGGCGATGAAGGCGACCAGGGCGGTCCACCAATGGGCCTGGGCGTAGGCCTGCAGGTTCAGCCCATGCTCGCGGATCAGGTCCATCGACAGATAGCGGTTCCAGCCCAGGGCGAAGAAGGCGGCCACCAGGCCGGCGATGACCGCCAGCGGGGTCAACCGCAGGGCCCAGTCCTTCGCCGTTCGTTTCGCCATACGCGCTTCAATCCCGAATTGCCGGTCGAGCGTTGACTCGCGCGACCATGCGACTTATACGCCCGCCCTTCCTGCGGCGGACGCCTTTCGCCCCGTCGCCCAACCTTTTAACGTCAGGAGCCGACCGTGAAGCGGACCTATCAGCCGTCGCGACTCGTGCGCAAGCGCCGTCACGGCTTCCGCAGCCGGATGGCCACCAAGAACGGCCAGAAGATCGTTGCGCGCCGTCGCGCCAAGGGCCGCAAGCGCCTGACGGCGTAAGCGGCTCTCGCGTCCGAAAGCCAAGGACGCATGAGCGACCCTTTACAGATCAAACGTCTGTTGCGGCGGCCCCAGTTTCTGGCGGCCGCCAAAGGCGTTTCCGAAGCGCGCGGCGGGGTGGTGATCCAGAGGCTGGAGCGCGGCGACGGTTCGCCGCACATCGGCCTGGGCTTCACCGCCACGCGCAAGATCGGCGGGGCGGTGGTCAGGAACCGCGCCAAACGCCGTCTGCGCGAGGCCGCGCGGGCCATGCTGCCCCAACATGGCGTGCCCGGAAGCGACTATGTCTTCATCGCCCGCATGGGCACGACCGAGCGGGCGTGGGACCGTCTGCTTGACGATGTGAAATCGACGCTTACAAGGCTGGCGACACCGAGAAACGATCGGGGGGCCGACCGGCCTTCGCCCGCCCCCGCCCCCTCCGGCCAGGACCGCCCGAATCCATGAAAAACGAGAACTCGCGCAACACGATCCTCTTCATCGTGTGCTCGGCCCTGATCCTGGGGGTCTATTGGTTCGCCGTGCTGCGGCCCCAGGCCGAGCGCCGCGCCGTCCAGCAGCAGGCCCAGGCCGAACAGTCTCAGACGGCCAGGAACGCCGCTCGCACGGCGCTGAGCCCCCAGGGGCCGGTCTTCGTCACCGATCGTCGCCAGGCGCTGAGCACCGCCGCTCGCGTGCCGATCCAGTCCGGCACCCTGAAGGGCTCGCTGTCGCTCCAGGGCGGGCGGATCGACGACCTGTTCCTGACCGACTACAAGGAGGTCCAGGACAAGCCTGAGCCGGTCGAACTGTTCCGCCCCCAGGGGATGCAGAACGCCTATTTCGCCCAGTTCGGCTGGACCGGCCCCAATGTGGCCGGCGGCGTGCCTGGGCCCAACACCGTCTGGCGCCTGACCGCCGGTTCGACCCTGACCCCCACCTCGCCGATCACCCTGACCTGGGACAACGGCCAGGGTCTGCGCTTCACCCGCGTGGTCTCGGTCGATGACCGCTATGTCTTCTCGATCAAGGACACGGTCCAGAACCTGGGAACCCAGGCCATCACCATCGCCCCCTACGGCAGCGTCCAGCGCCAGGGCGTCCCGCCCCTGGCCGGTTCGTCCCACATCGTCCACGAAGGCGCCATCGGCGCCTTCGGCAAGCCGGGCGAGTACCGGACCGAGCAGAAGAAGTACAAGGACTGGCTGAAGGAGCCGCGGATCGAGAACGCCTCGATCGGCGGCTGGCTGGGCATCACCGACAAATACTGGCTGGCGGCCCTGCTGCCGCAGCAGGACGAGGCGGTCGAAACCGAATTCCGGGTCCGCGAGGTTCCGGGCGGCCAGCCGCAGCTGGAAGCCAACGTCCTGGGCGCGACCCGCACCATCCAGCCCGGCGGAACCGCCACCGAGACCCAGCGCCTGTTCGCCGGGGTCAAGCGGGCCGAGGTGCTGAAGACCTATGAGACCAACCTGAACCTGCCGCGCTTCGTCTATGCGATCGACTGGGGCATGTTCTGGTTCCTGACGCGCCCGATCTTCTGGATTTTGGAGAATGTCTACGGCCTGGTCGGCAGCTTCGGCGTCGCCATCCTGGCCCTGACCGTCATCGTCAAACTGGTGATGTTCCCCCTGGCCAACAACGCCTACGCCTCGATGTCCAAGATGCGGAACCTCCAGCCCAAGATGGAGGAGATCAAGAAGAAGTTCAAAGACGATCCGCAGAAGCAGCAACAGGAGACCATGGCCCTGTACCAGAAGGAGAAGATCAATCCGGTCGCCGGCTGTCTTCCGCTTCTGCTCCAGATCCCGGTCTTCTACGCCCTGTACAAGGTGCTGACGGTCACCATCGAAATGCGCCACCAGCCCTTCCTGGGCTTCATCCACGACCTGTCGGCCCGTGACCCCTCTGTGGTGTGGAACCTGTTCGGCCTGATCCCCTGGGATCCGGCGACCCTGCCCCTGCTGGGCGGCCTGTTGGTCGGGCCTCTGGGCATCGGCCTGCTGGCGGTCGCCTATGGTCTCACCATGTGGCTGCAGACGGCGATGAACCCGCCGGCGGCCGATCCGGTCCAGCGCCAGATCTTCCAGTTCATGCCCCTGGTCTTCACCTTCATCATGGCGCCCTTTGCGGCGGGCCTGCTGGTCTATTGGGCCTGGTCCAACATCCTGACCATCCTGCAGCAGTACGTCATCATGCACCGCTACAAGGCCGAGAATCCGATCGACGACTTCATCGCCCGTTTCAAGAAAAAGCCCGCGTGATCGAGGAAACCGAGTTCAGCCCCGAAGAGATCGAGGCCGCACGGATTCTGTTCGCGCGGCCGGCGACCTTCGTCATGGGGGCCGCCAAGATCGAGCAACTGCCCGATCCCGACCTGCCGGAGATCGCCTTTGCGGGCCGCTCCAACGTCGGCAAGTCCAGCCTGATCAACGGCCTGGTCGGCATGCACAAGCTCGCCAGAGCCTCCAACGAGCCGGGCCGCACGCGCGAGGTCAACTTCTTTGATCTGGACGGCCGGCTGCGCCTGGTCGACCTGCCCGGCTACGGCTGGGCCAAGGCGTCCAAGACCACGGTCAAGAAGTTCCAGGACCTGGGGCGCGACTATCTGCGCGGCCGGGTGACGCTGAAGCGGGTCTATCTGCTGATCGACAGCCGCCACGGCCTGAAGTCGGTGGATACGGAGGCGCTGGACGCCCTGGATCTCGCCGCCGTCTCCTATCAGATCGTCCTGACCAAGGCCGACAAGCTGAAGAAGGGCGAGGGCGAGCGGATGCAGGAGGCCACGCTGAAGGCCATTTCCAAACGCCCCGCCGCCTTCCCCGTGGTGGCCCTGACCTCCTCCGAAAAGGGGCTGGGCCTGCCTGAGCTGCGGGCTGAGATCATGCGCACCACCGGCGCGACCCTGGGCTGAGGCGCGGCGTCAGGTCAGCAGGGCCTTCAGCACTCCGTCCAGCACCGGCCGCCCGCGCGGGGTGGCGACCAGCCGCCCGCCCGTGACCGTCAGAAAGCCGTCGGCGATCAGGTCCGCGGTCGGTTCCGCCTCGGGCGACAGGCCCAGGTCCCCCAATACGCCGACCGGCGCCCCCTCCACCGTCCTCAACCCCAGCAGCAGCCGCTCCTCCGCCGCCCCGGCGGCGTCCAGCCGTTCGACCTCGGCCCAGGGGGCGCCCGCCTGCACCCCTGCCGCATAGTCGCCGATGCGGCGATGGGCGACGGTTGCGGTGCGAACGCCGTCCAGGGTCAGTCGCCCATGCGCCCCCGGCCCCAGGCCCAGATAGTCCCCGCCGCGCCAGACATGCAGATTATGGGCCGACCGGGCCGCCACGCCCCGCGCATGGTTGGACACCTCATAGGCGTCGAAACCGGCGGCCTCCAGCACCGACTGGGTGGTCTCGTACAGGGCCGCAGCCTGGTCCTCGTCCGGCGGGACCAGGGTTCCGCGCGCCAGGGCCCGGCCGAAGGCCGTCGTCGGCTCGAGCGTCAGCTGATAGGGCGAGACATGCTCGAACCCCATGTCCAGGGCCGCGCCCAGCTCCGTCGCCCAGTCGGCGGGCGTCTGGCCCGGCCGGGCGTAGATCAGGTCGATGGACAGCCGCTGAAAGGCGCGTCCGGCCAGGGCGACCGCGCGGCGCGCCTCGGCCGCCGAATGGTCGCGCCCCAGAAACCGCAGGGCGGCGTCGTCCAGGGCCTGCACCCCCATGGACAGCCGATTGATCCCGGCCTGGGCCAGGGCGTCGAACCGGGCCGCCTCCGCATCGGTCGGATTGGCCTCCAGCGAAATCTCGATCGGTCCTGACGGCGGGAACAGGTCGCGGGCCTGGTCGATGATCCGCGCCACCGCCTCCGGCGCCATCAGCGACGGGGTGCCCCCGCCGAAGAAGACCGAGGCCAGCCGGCGCGGCCCGGTCAGGGCGCGCTGGGCCCGCAGATCGGCCAGGATCGCCTCGACCAGCCGCCCCTGTTCCTCGACCCGCCCCCGGTCGCGCACCACGTTGAAGTCGCAATAGGGGCAGATGCGCGCACAATAGGGCCAGTGGACATAGAGTCCGACGTCCGTTCCCGGATCGACCCAGGTCTGGGCGGGCTCAGTCAATCAGGGCGGCTCTCAGCTTGGCGAAGGCGCGGGTGCGGTGGCTGATCGCCTCCTTGGCCGCAGGCTCCATCTCCCCGAAGGTCAGGCCGCTTGCGTCATCAGGCGCCTCGTCCGGAATGAAGATCGGATCATAGCCGAAGCCCCGGTCGCCGCGCGGCGGAAAGGTCAGCCGACCCCGCACCACCCCCTCGACCACCACGCTGGGCCCGTCCGGCCAGGCGACGGCCAGGGCCGAGGTGAACCAGGCGCTCATGTCCGCAGCCTCGATCTCCTCCAGCCGCGCCTCCACCTTCTTCATGGCCACGGCGAAATCCTTGCCCGGACCGGCCCAGCGGGCGGAATAGATGCCCGGCGCCCCGTCCAGGGCCGCGACCGACAGGCCCGAATCGTCGGCCAAGGCGACCTCGCCCGACCGATCGGCCGCATGGCGCGCCTTCAGCAGGGCGTTGCCGGCGAAGGTGGTCTCGGTCTCCTCGGGTTCAGGCAGATTCAGCTGCCCCGCCGTGAGGATCTCGTAATCTTCGCCCAGCAGAGCGGCGATCTCGGGAACCTTGCCTGGATTGTGGGTGGCGAGGACGATACGCATCCCCTTGAAAAGCTTGAGACTCATTGCCGATCACGGTCCTGAAACAGTCTATTGCCAAAGTTTAATATCGTTAAACGATATGTAACGTGATTTTCCGCAGGACACGGCCTATCTATTGATCGTCAGGAACGGGGCCGCAACGTTCAAGACGCCGGGCATAACCGGAAGGATCATGCGGAAAAAACTTAAAATGGGCGATGATCGCCCAACAGGAAAAACGGAGACACATTATGCATACGATGAACCTCTCGCTGCTGCTGGACAAGGTCGGCGCCGCCTTCGTCAACACGGTTCTGATCGCCGCCCTGCCGACCGCCCTGGTCGCCATCCTGGTCCAAGCCTTCTGATCGACCTCAAGTCCAGTCCTTATCGATCACGAGAGCTTTGACGACCTTGACGAAGATCGCGATGTATAGGGCTGCGTGCGGGTTCGCCGGACCCCGCGCAGCCGCCGCGTCCTTCCTTCCGGCCTGAGCACCGACCGACCATGCGCCTGCCCCTGCCCCATCTGCTGAAGCGAGGCGAGGGGCGCACGCCGCAGCGGTGGGCCCCGATCACCGCCCCGTTTCGCGCCCTGGGACCGGGTTCGGTCTCCAGCGTGCTGAAGGTGGCCCTGGACGTGGCCTATGTCCTGCTCTGGCTGGTCACCGGCCTTCTTCTTCTGCTGCTGATCGCGGCCGTCTTCATCCCGCTGGACAATGTGAACATCACCGTCAGCGGCGAGACCGGCGGCCGCCAACTGCCCCTGACCCGGCTGCTTCTGCTGTTCGGCCTGGGGGCGGCCACCGCCTATTTCGGCGGCTTCATGCTGATTCTGCGCAGCCTGCGCCTCATCTTCCGTACTCTGATCATGGGCGACCCCTTTCATCCGGCCAATGTGCGTCGCCTGCGCCAGATCGGCCTGATCCTGGCCCTGGTCACCGGCGGGGTCTGGCTGGCCCAGGGCTTCGTCGCCGCCCGCCTGGCGCCCGGCGTCATGGACCCGCAAGGGCTGGGCGAACTGCTGACCCCGGTGTTTTCCGTCCTGATCGTCTTCGTCCTTGCGGAGGTCTTTCGCGAGGGCGCGCGGCTGCGCCGCGAATCCGAACTGACGATCTGAACCGTTTCCGCTAGGATTTCCTCATGGCCATCCGCGTCCAGCTTGATCGCGTCCTTGTCGAACGCCGCATGTCGCTGACCGAGCTGGCCGACCGGGTGGGGGTCACGGTGGCCAATCTGTCGGTCCTGAAGACGGGCAAGGCGCGGGCGGTGCGGTTTTCGAGCCTGGACGCCCTGTGCCGTGAACTGAACTGCCAGCCGGGCGATCTCCTCGCCCATGAACCCGGTCCCGCCGACCCTATCGAGGACGACGAAGCGGCATGAGGCGCAAGGGTTCCGGCCGGGACGAGAACGGCCTGACGCCCGAGGACCGTCGCATCTGGAACCGCATCACCGGCACGGTCTCGCCGCCCCGAACGCGCAAGGCCGCGCGGGTCACGCCCGGCGCCGAGGCGCCGGCCCATCTGATCGCCCCGATCCCGGACCGCCCTCTGTCGCGCGCGGAAAAGCCGCCGGCCAAGACCGCTCCGGCGCGGTTCGCCCGCACCGAACCGACGTCCGAGCCGCGCCCCCCCGTTCGCCCCACGCCCTCTCGCCTCCGGCCCGCGCCTGAGGATCTGGAGCCCCGCCGCAAACAGCGGCTGTCGCGCGAGCGCGATCCGATCGAGGCCCGGATCGACCTGCACGGCTTCGGCCGGTTCGAGGCCGAGGACCAGCTTCGGGCCTTCCTGACCGGCTGCCAGGCGCGGGGCCTGCGGGCGGTCCTGGTCATCACCGGCCAGGGGCGGCTGGGCGGCGGGGTCATCCGCGCCTCCTTCGCCGAATGGATGCAGTCGCCGGCCCTGCGCGGCGTGGTCTCGGGCTTCACCTCGGCCCATCGGCGCCACGGCGGCGACGGCGCCTTCTACGTCACCCTGAAACGCCGCGACTGAGGCCGATCCTCGCAAGTTCAAAGACAAGGTCCTGACTTTTCAAGGGGCAGGCGCTCACGTGCGGCTTCGACCCGGCGCCTCTCGAAACCGTGTTAGGCTTGCGGCCCGGTCTTTGACATTGTGCGGCTCTGAACGTCTCTCCGCCTCCCGCCCGCCGGACGCCGATCGGACTGTCCGACACGATGCGCCAAAAATCCACTTTTAAAACAAAGGGCGTCGGACACATCGGACACATCGGACAGTCTTTTTCGATGTCCGAAACCCCGATCACGGCGTCGGACCGATGGGACTCATCGGACTGTTTTTTCACGGTCCGATGCGAGGCCCGGCCCCAGACGGACGAAGGCCCGCCGGCGACGGGCGCGGGCGGGCCTGAAGGGCGCTCTGACAAGGTAAAGGCGGCCTATTTGGCCGACAGGGCCCCGGCCAGGATGACGTCGATCTGCTTGCCCATATGGTCCGACAGGGCGGCTGCGTCCCATTCGTCATAGGCGGCGCGGCGATAGTTGGACAGATAGGCGTCCCAGATCAGCTCGACCAACAGGCGCAGATCGGCGTCCTGGCGCAGCTCGCCCTTGGCGACCGCCTCCTGAAGAATATCGCCGATGGTCAGCAGCAGCTTCTTGGTCGCGGCCCGGGCGCGCATCTCGGCCGCCAGGGGCTGGAACCAGGATCGGGCGACGATGGCCTGGAACAGGGGCAGATGCTCCAGCGACGAATGATAGCCGGCGCTCAGCGCGCCCAGTAGACGCTGGCGGACCGGCTCGCCCTCGGGCGCCCCGGCCTCGACCACCTCGGCCAGGCGCGACATGTCCTCGGTCAGGACCGCCTCGAACAGCTCGGCCTTGTCCTGGAAGTTGGCGAAGACCGCGCCGGTCGACATGCCCGCGCCCTTGGCGATGTCGCGGATGGTGGCGGGTTCATAGCCCCGCTCAGCGAACAGGGAGCGGGCGGCGTCCAAAACCTTCTGGCGGGTCCGCACCTTGGCCGCCTGACGACGGTTCAGGCGGGGCGCAGCTTCGGTCGATAGGGCGGATTCGGTCATGAAATCAGGTTGAACTCTACGCGATTTCGGATGCGCCTAGGCGGTCCGAGTTGACTTTGGGTGAAGCGCCTTGAGCTGACGAGAGAGGCGTTGCCGCCCGGACCTCGTCATCGGCGCGATACTGAGGAACGGCTTGCATCACGGAACCATGACGAAAATGGGTCGGCCGATTTTTCTCCTGTGAGGCGAGAAAATATTCAAGGTTAACTTTCAAGCTTGGCTGTATTGATTTGGGACATTCTCAACGCGCGGGTGGTTCTACTGCGTCCTCCTGCGGGCATGGCGGCCTGGAAGGCTTTGCGGAATTGTTCGCGCTTCTCATGGATGGAGACCAGGACGCGGCCCATGGGCACGCCCAGATCGACCAGGGTGTTCTCAGCCAGCTGCAAACTGGCCTCGGTCGTCTCCGGCACGGCGTCCGTAACCCCCAGGGCGTAAAGGCGCGCCGCATGCTGATCGTCGCGCGCTCGGGCGATCAGGATCAGATCCTCGCGCAGGGCGCGGGCCGCCGTCACCACCTCATCGACCTTGCCCGGCGCGTCCATGGTGACGATCAGGGCGCGGGTGGTCTGAACCCCGCAATGGGACAGCATCTCGGGCCGACCGGCGTCGCCGTAGAAGACGTCGAACCCGTCCCGACGCCCCGCCGCCACGGCCGCGGCGTCCGTGTCCAGGGCGATGAAGGGCTGGTCGTGCGCCTTCAGCAATTCGCCGATCAGGCGGCCGACGCGGCCGAAGCCGACGACGATCACCGCCCCGTCCGCCTGTTCCGGCGGCGCGGCGCCCTCGGGCGTGGTCGGGCGGTCGGGGGCCTTGGTGCGCGACAGCCTCTGGCCCAGCAGGGCCAGAAGCGGGATGGAGAAGATGCTCAGGGTCGCCGACAGGGCCACTGTGCTGGTCAGGGCGGGCGGGGCGATCCCCTCCACCATGCCGGTGGCGAAGACGACGAAGGCGAACTCGCCCGCCGGCGCCAGCACCAGGGCCGTCTCCAGGGCGGGCCGGGCGCCCATGCCCCACAGCCGGGCCAGGGCGAAGATGACGCCGGTCTTGACCACTGTGACGGCCAGGGCCAGGCCGAACAGCAGGACCGGATCGGCCGCCACCGCGCCCAGGTCCAGCCCCAGCCCAACCCCGACGAAGAAGACCCCCAGCAACAGGCCCTTGAAGGGTTCGATCGACACCTCGACCTCGCGCCGGAACTCGGTCTCGGCCAGCAGCACCCCGGCGACCAGGGCGCCGATGCTCATCGACAGGCCGACCGACTGGGCCGCCAGGCCGGCGCCCACCACCACCAGCAGGCTGGCGGCGACGAACAGCTCCCCGCCCTGGGCCGCCTTGCGCGCCCGCGCCACCGACCGGAACATGGGCCGCAGCACCACCCGGCCCAGCAGCACCAGAAGGCCCAGGCCCATCGCCGCCGGGACCAGGGTGAACAGGGCGCGGCCCAGGACGGCGGGGTCCAGCGTTCCCCCGCCCTGGGCCAGGGCCGCCATCACGCTGACGGTGATCAGAATGGGGGCCACGGCCAGGTCCTGAGCCAGCAGGACGGCGAAGGTGGATCGGCCGACACTGGTCTTCAACCGTCCGCCCTCGGCCAGAACCGGCATCACCACCGCCGTCGATGACAGGGCCAGGCCCATGCCCAGGACGGCCGCGCTGACCAGGCTTTGGCCGAGCAGCATGAACAGGCCCGCCAGCACCAGGGTGCAGGCCGCCACCTGCATCAGCCCCAGGCCGAACACCAGCCGTCGCAGGGCCCGCAGCCGTTCCCACGACAGCTCCAGCCCGATCATGAACAGCAGGAAGGCGACTCCCAGCTCCGACAGCTGGGCCAGCTGGCCGGGGTCGCTGATGGTGAAATAGGACAGCCAGGGCAGCCGGTCGGCGAAGCGCGCCAGGCCGTCGGGGCCCAGCACCACCCCTGCGGCCAGGAAACCCAGGACGGGGCTGATCTTCAGACGATTGACCAGGGGCACCATGACCCCGGCGGCCGCCAGAAACACCACCAGATCCTTATAGTCGCCGCCGTGCGTCTGCATTCGCCCTCCGAGCTCTGCCGGCATGTGACCCGGAACCGGCGCCTGTGGCGAGAGGTCGCGGCGCTTTCATGAACTTTTTTTAAGGCGACAGGCCCCGCGTCGGGTCTAGGGTCCGCTCCGACCCGCCCGTGGGGGGTGGAACCGAGGATAGAGTGATGAAAAGACTGCTTATCGGGGCCGCGGTCGGCGCCCTTCTGCTGCCGGCCGCCGCCCTGGCCCAGGACGTCGATCACGACCACGCCTGCCTGGACGAAACCTGCTCCGTCGTCTCGCTCTTCTCGGGCGAAGAGACCGCGGCGGGCTGGCAGGGAACCCAGGCGCCCAAGTACGGGACCTGGGGCTTCGACATGGCCGGCCGCGACACCTCGGTGAAGCCGGGCGACGACTTCTTCCGCTACGCCAACGGCGCGGCCGTCGACAAACTAGTCATCCCCTCGGACCGCACCAGCTACGGCTCCTTCGCCCTGCTGCGCGAACTGTCCGACAACCGGATGAAGGAACTGGTGCTGGGTCTGGCCGCGCGCACCGATCTGACGCCCGGCTCCGACGAGGCCAAGGTGGCCGACGCCTATCGCTCCTACATCGACGAAGCCCGGATCGAGCAACTCGACGCCCAGCCGCTGCAACCCTATCTGGCCGCCATCCGCGCCGCCGACAGTCATGAGAAGATGGCCGTCTACATGGGCCAGACGGTCGGCCGTTTCGGCGGCTCCTTCTTCGGCAGCGGCATCACCATCGACGCCAAACAGCCGACGCGCTACGTCGTCTCCACCGGTCAGTCGGGCATCGGCCTGCCGAACCGCGACTATTATCTGGACGCCCGCTACGCCGACAAGAAAGAGAAGTACCAGGCCTATGTCGCCGACATGCTGGGCATGATCGGCTGGGCCAATCCGACCGAGACCGCCGCCCAGATCGTCGCCCTGGAGACCAAGATCGCCGAGGCCCACTGGAGCCCGGTCGAGAACCGCAACCGCGACCGCACCTACAACGAATACACCATCGCTCGCTTGGCTGAAGACGCGCCGGGCTTCGCCTGGCAGTCCTATTTCGACGCGGCCAAGCTGGGCGGCGTTCCGCGCCTGATCGTGCGTCAGGACACGGCCATGCCCAAGATCGCGGCCATCTACGCCGAGACGCCGGTCGAACTGCTCCAGGCCTGGGAAGCCTTCCACACCGCCGACGACATGGCGCCCCTGCTGTCCAAGCGGTTCTCGGACGCCCAGTGGGGCTTCCGCGCCCGCGACCTGTCGGGCCAGCCCGAGCAGCGCACCCGCGAGAAGCGGGCCATCTCCTTCGCCGAGGGTTCGCTGGGCGAGGCGACGGGCCGGCTCTATGTCGCCCAGTACTTCCCGGCCGAATCCAAGGCCAAGATGGAAGAGCTGGTCGCCAATCTGCGCACGGCCCTGTCGCACCGGATCGACAACCTGACCTGGATGGGCGACGAGACCAAGGCGGCCGCGCAGGAGAAGCTGCGCAAATTCACCGTCAAGATCGGCTATCCCGACAAGTGGCGCGACTATTCGGGTCTCGAGATCCGCGCCGACGACCTGGTCGGCAACGCCGAGCGTCGCGGCCTGTTCGAATGGAACTACGATCTGGCCCGCCTGGACGAGCCGGTCGACAAGTCCGAGTGGGGCATGACCCCCCAGACGGTCAACGCCTACTATAACTCGGCCAATAACGAGATCGTCTTCCCGGCCGCCATCCTGCAGCCGCCCTTCTTCGATCCGAACGGCGATCCGGCGGTCAACTACGGCGGCATCGGCGGGGTGATCGGCCACGAGATCGGCCACGGCTTCGACGACCAGGGCTCCAAGTCCGACGGCGACGGCGTGCTGCGCAACTGGTGGACGGCCGAGGACAAGGCCAATTTCGAAGCCCTGACCGCCCGTCTGGGCGCCCAGTACGCCACCTATGAGCCGATCGCCGGCTATAAGATCAATCCGGGCCTGACGATGGGCGAGAACATCGGCGACGCCTCGGGCGTGGCCGTGGGTCTTGAAGCCTATCACCTGTCGCTGAACGGCCAGCCGGCCCCGGTGCTGGACGGCACGACCGGCGACCAGCGCTTCTTCTACGGCTGGGCCCAGGTCTGGCAGTCGAAATATCGCGACGAGGCCCTGAAGCAGCAGGTCGCCACCGATCCCCACTCGGCCGCCCAGTTCCGGGTCATCGGCCCGCTGCGCAACGTCGACGCCTGGTACGACGCCTTCGACGTCCAGCCGGGGACGAAATACTATCTGACGCCGGAAGAGCGCGTCCGCATCTGGTAGGTCGCCGGATCGCAAAACGGGAAAAGGCTGGGGTTCGCCCCGGCCTTTTTTCATGAGCCCTTGGACACATCAGACTGAAAATTGGTCGATGGCCGCGACAGTTTCTGCAAATTTTCGATGTCGGCCTGGACTCCAGACGCGAAAAAGCCCGCTGCGGGGGATACATCGCAGCGGGCTTTCGCGCTCTTTAAAGAGCGGACGTTTCCTCCCCGAAACGCCTTCGAGTGCTGCGCGCTTGAGCAACGCTTGCCCTCGAGTGAGTTCATTTGACGCAACCCCGCCGAGGTCGTCAACGGGCTTCTGGGACGGAATCGAACTTTCTTCGACTTATCGTCGATAACTCACCCTGCTCAGAGTTATTTATCGAAGCTTATTCGATAATGGCTCGAAGGGCGCCGACCAGTGCCGTTCGGGCGACACGCATCTGCCCCGGCCGTTGCGCCTTCCAGGCGTCATTGTCGGCGATGGCGGCGGCGGCGGCGCGCCCGGCGTCCAGGTCCTTGATCGTGACCTCGCCGGCGGCGATCTCGTCCCCGCCCAGGATGACGACCGCAGGCGATCCGCGGCGGTCGGCGTATTTCATCTGGGCCTTCATCCCGGCCCGTCCCAGATAGAGTTCGGCCGCGATCCCCGCGCCGCGCAGTTCGGCGACGGCCGTCAGATAGTGGGCCATGTCCTCTTCGGAGAAGACGATGACCACGACCGGCCCGCGCACGGCGTCCTCCGCGCCGCGTCCGGCCGCGCGCAGGGCGGAGGCGAGGCGCGAGACCCCGAAGGAGAAGCCGGTCGCCGGGGTGCTCTGGCCGGTGAAGCGCGCGACCAGGTCGTCATAGCGGCCGCCGCCGCCGATGGAGCCGAATCGCACCGGCCGCCCCTTGTCGTCGGTCGTCTCCAGCAACAGCTCCGCCTCGAAGACGGCGCCGGTGTAATACTCAAGGCCCCGCACGATGGTGGGGTCGAACTTCACGGCGTTCTGGCCCACCGACATGGCGTTCAGCGCCCGGTCGATCGCCGCCAGTTCGCTCAGCGCCGCATCGCCCGCCGCCCCCAGGTCGCCGGACCGGGCTACGGCCTCCAAGGTCGCCGCCCGGGACAGGCCGGGCGTGTTGGCGGACGCCAGAAAGGCCTCGATTGCGCCCGTGACCTTTGCGGGCAGCCGCGCGCCCTTGGTGTAGTCGCCGGACTCGTCCAGTCGCCCTTCGCCCAGCAGCTGGACCACGCCTTCCCAGCCCAGCCGGTCGAACTTGTCGATGGCGCGCAGGGCCGTCAGCCTCTGGCCGGCCTCGGTCACCCCCCCCGCATCGAACAGGCCGTCGAACAGTTTTCGGTTCGAGACGCGGATCTGGGCCTGGCCCGCGTCCAGGCCGGCGGCGCCCAGGCCTTCGCAGGCCATGGCGATGATCTCGGCGTCGGCCTCGGGCCGGTCCGAGCCGACGGTGTCGGCGTCGCACTGCCAGAACTCGCGGAACCGGCCCGGACCCGGCTTTTCGTTTCGCCACACCGGCCCATAGGCGTAGCGGCGGAACGGCTTGGGCAGGGTCTCCCAGGTCTGGGCGGCGAACCGGGCCAGGGGGGCGGTGTGGTCGTAACGCAGGGCCATCCATTCGCCCGGCTCGTCCGAACCCGCATCGTCCTGAAGGGCGAACACCCCCTCATTGGGCCGGTCGGCGTCAGGCAGGAACTTGCCCAGGGCGTCGGCGTATTCGAAGGCCGGCGTCTCCAGCGGCTCGAAGCCCCAGCGCTCATAGACTTCCGACACGCGCGCCACGATGCGGCGTTCGGCGGTCAGGTCGCGGCCGCGCTTGTCGGCGAAGCCGCGTGGATTGCGGGCGAGGGGGCGAGGAGGGGCGTCGGTCATGCCGGGCGCTTAAGCCAAGGGGCGGCGCGGCGCAAATGCTCCGGCGCCGAGTGGCGGCGCCGTCTTTGCCTCAGCCTGTGCAATATACTGACCTTAAAGGAAAAACGCCTACACAGACGGAACAGGCGTGGGCCGTCGCCGTTTCAGCGCCATGATCCCCCACGCCCTTGTCTTCACGCGGACCTGCAGAACCTCCGACCGGCGGACCATCCGGTGGTATGAGTGCGAACTGATCGACGACCAGGGCGCGCGCCGTCTGCGAAACCGGGCCTTCTTCTCGCTGGACGAGGCCAAGTCCTGGGCCTCGTCCGAAGGCTATCCGGTGGACGACGCCGACATCCAGGACGCGCGATGATCGGCGCCGCCCCCTCGGGTCCGCTCGACGCCTCGGCCTTCGACACCCCGCGCATCCTTCTGGCCGGCGCCGTAGACTACGCCATGTACGACCGGTTCCGCGACCGACTGACCCAGGCGCCCGACAGCGGTCTGGTGGTGATCGAACTGTCCACCCTGGGCGGCGATCCGGAGGTGGCGCGGATGATGGGCGAGGACGTGCGGTTTCAGAGCGACATCAACCCCGCGCGCCGGCTGGTCTTTCTGGGCAAGGCCGCCATCTATTCGGCCGGCGCGACCTTCATGAGCTTTTTTGCGGTGGAAAACCGCTATCTGACGCGCGGCGCTCGGGTGATGATCCATGAGCGAAAGATGGACAAGACGCTCCACATCGCCGGGCCGCTGACCACCTGCATCGCCTCGGTCAAGGCGATGCTGAACGAACTTGAGCACTCCATCGCCATCCAGAACGAAGGGTTCGAGAACCTGGTGCGCGGCAGCGCCGTCACCATGGACGAGGTGCTTCGGCGCGCGCCGGAGAACTGGTACATCGAGGCTCAGGAGGCGAAGGCCCTCGGCCTGGTCGCCGGCGTGCTGTGACCCCGCGGCGTCAGTCCCCCAGGGTCTCCACCGTCAGATTGCCGTTGGTGTAGACGCAGATTTCGGCGGCGATCTTCATGGCCTTGCGGGCGATCGCCTCGGCGTCCAGATCGGTTTCCTCGATCAGGGCGCGGGCCGCCGACAGGGCGTAGTTGCCGCCCGAACCGACGGCCGCGACCCCATGCTCCGGCTCCAGCACGTCGCCCACGCCGGTGACGGTGAAGATCGACGTCTTGTCCGCCACCAGCAGCATGGCCTCCAGCCGCCGCAGATAGCGGTCTGTGCGCCAGTCCTTGGCCAGATCGACGCAGGCCCGGGCGAGCTGGTCCGGGTACTGCTCCAGCTTGGCCTCCAGGCGTTCGATCAGGGTGAAGGCGTCGGCCGTCGCCCCGGCGAACCCCGCCAGAACCTTGCCGCCGGCCAGGGTCCGCACCTTTCGCGCCGCGCCCTTGACGATGGTCGGTCCCATCGAGACCTGACCGTCGCCGGCGATCACCGTGCGGCCGTTTTTGCGAACCGCCAGTATCGTGGTGCCGTGCCAGTCGGGAAAATTGGATTGGGTCATGGTCCGCAGATGGAGCGGCGGCCCGTCGCGATCAAGCCTCGCTCGCCTGTTGAGGGGTGTGTCACATTTCCTTGGCCTTACCTGGCTACCGCAGAGGTTCCGGCGTCCGTCAGCCTTAACCTAAGCGAGAGCGGCGCCGGCCGCAGTGTGCGATGGGTCGAACCAAGGGGGCTTCGTTAACCCTCTCGCTCCTAGAGCCTTTTTCGTCGGTCGAGTTGTTAAGCGTATGAGTACCCTATGAGTTTGTTTCGCATCTTCTATGTCAGCGACGCCGTGGGCGACGCGGGCGCGGGGCTTCTGCCCTTGATCGACATCATCGGGGCCTCGGATCGGAACAATCGGCGCGACCACGTGACCGGTTTCCTGCTGCGGCATCAGGACCGATTCTTCCAGCTGCTGGAAGGCGGGCGGGTTGATCTGGAGCGGTTGATGGGCCGGCTGGCGGCCGACCGCCGTCATCAGAATATTCGGGTCCTGGTCGATACGCCGGTGGACCGGCGTCTCTTTCCGCAATGGGCCATGGCCCAGATCGACCCCCTGCCCAGTCTTGAACCGATCTTGACCCGTTTGGCCGGGACGCGGCCCCTGTCGGAAGTGGCCTTCGAAGTGGATCAGGTGATCGCCGACGCCCGTCTGGCCCTCGACGGGACGCGCTGACGGGGCCGCACGCGCCATTCCACCGCCCTCGCCGACGGTCTAGAGACGGGCATGGCCTTTTCTGACGATGAAGTGGAACGCTACGCCCGCCATCTGGTGCTGGCCGAGGTCGGAGGGCCGGGGCAGCAGGCGCTGAAGCGCGCCCGCGTCCTGGTCGTCGGCGCGGGCGGGGTCGGAGCGCCGGCCGCCCTCTATCTGGCGGCGGCGGGCGTCGGGACGTTGGGCCTGATCGACGACGACGTCGTGGCCCTGTCCAATCTTCAGCGTCAGATCCTTTTCGCCACCGCCGACGTGGGTCGGGCCAAGGTGGAGGCGGCGCGGGACCGATTGGCCGGCCTCAATCCGCATGTCGCGATCCAGACCTTCGCCGAACGTCTGACGCCCGAAAACGCAGCGCGCCTGATCGCCGACTTCGATCTGGTTCTGGACGGGACCGACGACTTCGCCACGCGCCATACGGTCAACGCCGCCTGTGTTGCGGCGGGCAAGCCCCTGGTCTCGGGCGCCCTGGGTCGGTGGAGCGGTCAGGTGGGGGTGTTTGCGGGTCGGCCCTGCTATCAGTGCCTGACGCCCGAGGTTCCGCCGGATGCGGAGACCTGCGCGCGTGTGGGGGTCGTCGGCGCCCTGGCGGGGGTGATCGGTTCGATGGCCGCCCTGGAGACGATCAAATGGATCGTAGGCGCGGGTCAGAGCCTTCAGGGGCGGCTGCTGATCTATGACGGCCTGGCGGGAACGGCGCGAACGGTGCGGATCGCGCCTGATCCCGCATGCCCGGTTTGCGGCGGCTGATTTGTCCGACTCAGGCGGCGGTTTCGAACCGCACGTCGTCCAGGGCCAACTCGGGCAGGGGAGCGGCGAAGCCCAGGGCAGGATTGCTGAGCACCGTCACCAGCCGCTCGCCGCAATAGAGGCAAAGAGTTTCGAATCCCGGCCAAGTCGCCGCCACATCGGCCAGGGCCCGGTCGGCGGCGCGATCGTCCTCGGCCTTCAGAACGCAGATGTCACGCACCGGAACACCCGGCAGGTTGACGATACAATAGTAGGAGTCCAACGCACGCTTCCCTTACAGGCCGCCGAAACGATCCCTGATCGCGGCGGTTCCTCCAGTGATCGGCGTTTTCGACAGGGGTGTGAGGCCCCCCCGACAGTCCTGTGAAATCGCAGGTCCTAAAGCATCGCCGGAATGACCCGGTCGGGCGGGCGATGGCCGTTCTGGAAGGTCATGACATTGGCGATGACCCGGTCGCCCATGTCCTGGCGCGCCTCCAGCGTCGCCGAACCGAGGTGGGGCAGGAGGACGACGTTGGGATGGCCCATCAGGCCCGGATGGATGGCCGGCTCATGTTCGAATACATCCAGGCCCACGCCGGCGATCGCCCGCGCCGCCACCGCCTGGGCCAGAGCCGCCTCTTCGATCAGTTCGCCGCGCGCGGTGTTGATCAGGATGGCATGGGGCTGCAGCCGCGCCAGGCGTTCGGCCGACAGAAGATGATGGGTCTCCCGTGTGGCTGGACAGTTCAAGGAGACGATGTCCATCCGCGCCAGCATCTGGTCCAGGTCGTCCCAATAGGTGGCGCCCAGCTCCTCGGCGATCAGGTCCGAGACGGGCTTGCGATTGTGGTAATGCACCTGCAGGCCGAAGGCCTTGGCGCGACGGGCCAGGGCCTGGCCGATCCGGCCCATGCCGACGATCCCCAGCCGCTTGCCCCACAGCTTGCGCCCGCACATCCAGGTCGGGGTCCAGCCCTCGAAACGGCCTTCGGCCACCACCTGGGCCCCTTCGACGATGCGGCGGCTGACGGCCAGGATCAGGCTCATGGCCAGGTCGGCCGTATCCTCGGTCAGGACGCCGGGCGTATTGGTGACGATGATGCCGCGCGCCACGGCCGCCTCGACGTCGATATGATCGACCCCGGCGCCGAAGTTGGCGATCATCTTCAGCTGTTCGCCGGCGCCGTTGATCAGGTCTGCGTCAATGAGGTCGGTGATGGTGGGCGTCAGGACCTCCGCCCGCTGAACCGCCGCCTCCAGCGCCGCCCGGTCCATCGGCTGGTCCTTAAGGTTCAGCTCGGCGTCGAACAGTTCGCGCATCCGCGTTTCGACCGCGTCCGGCAGGCGTCTGGTTAATACGACCTTAAGCTTGCGAACGGACATTGCGGGCCTTGGTTAGCGGGCGATGGTTCAGGATCGAAGCCCGCGCGACGGGTCGTTCCAACTGTGTCTAGCAAAGCCGCCGCCATCTTCCAAAGCCTGCGACGCCGCACCGCCGTCGCCCTGGCCGTTCTGGGCCTAGGGGTGATGGCCGGCGCCGGCGCGACCATGCCCGATGGGCGCCCCACCCCGACGGGGCTGGAGGTGCCGCGCTGGATCTCGCTGAAGTCCTCCCACGTCCGCGCCCGCCAGGGGCCGGGGCTGGACTATCCGATCCTGTGGGAGTATCGCGCCGCCGGCCTGCCGGTCCAGGTGATCGCCGAGACGACCGAATGGCGAAAGATCTGCGATCCGGACGGGGCCGTAGCCTGGATTCACCGCACCGTCTCTTCCGGCCGCCGCTATGTCTTCAACACCTCGGCCGAAGAGGTGATGATCCACGCCGGCAAGTCCCAGGCCTCGGCGGTCCGTGCGCGACTGTCGCCCCGGTCCCTGGTGTCGCTGGACGAATGTGAGGACGGCTGGTGCCGGGTGCGGGCGCGCCGCCTGCGCGGCTGGATTCAGGAAAGGGCCGTCTTCGGCGTCCAGCAACGCGCGCTATGCAACGCCAACCGGCCTGCGGGAACCGGTCGAGGCTGAAGGGTCGATGACCGCCGCTGTTGAGCGAAGCGGCGCGGTCGTGTAACCCGCAGGCAACAGCAGACCTGACGGAATCGCCTTGACCCAGTCCCAATATCCCTCGTCCTTCGATCACGAGGCCCTTCTCGCCTCCGGGCGCGGCGAACTGTTCGGTCCCGGCAACGCCCAACTGCCTGCGCCGCCTATGCTGATGTTCGACCGGATCACCCAGATCACGGCCGACGGCGGCGCCCACGGCAAGGGCTATGTGGAGGCCGAGCTGGATATCCATCCCGACCTCTGGTTTTTCCAGTGTCACTTCATCGGCGATCCGGTCATGCCCGGCTGCCTGGGTCTGGACGCCATGTGGCAGCTGGTCGGCTTCTATCTGGGCTGGATCGGCGGGCCCGGCCGCGGCCGAGCGCTCGGCGTCGGCGAAGTCAAGTTCACCGGCCAGGTGACGCCGGACATCAAGAAGGTCGTGTACAAGATCGACCTGAAACGGGTGATCAATCGCAAACTGGTCATGGGCATAGCCGACGGCGTGCTGGAGGCCGACGGCGAGGTCATCTACACCTGCAATGACATGCGGGTGGGACTCTTCGGCGCCGCCAAGGACGAGCAGGCGGGTGCCTGAACACCTATATAACCGCGGACAGCGCGGAAGACCCCCAGGGTCGAGAAGCTAGAGTAAGGAAACACCATGCGTCGTGTCGTCGTCACCGGCCTGGGCATCGTCTCTTCCATCGGCCACGGCGCCGAAGAGGTGACCCAGTCCCTGCGCGAAGCCCGTTCGGGCGTCGTCCATGCGCCTGATCACGCCAAATACGGCTTCCGCAGCCAGGTCTGGGCCCCGCCCAAGATCGGCCCGTGGGAGGAACTGGTGGACCGCCGCGCCGCCCGCTTCCTGGCCAACGGCACGGCCTGGGCCCACATCGCCTTCGAAGAGGCGCTGAAATCTTCGGGCATGACGGCCGACGAGATCAAGGACGACCGCATCGGCCTGATCGTCGGCGAGGGCGGCCCCTCGACCCAGGTCATTCTTCAGGCCGCCGCCACCACCATCGAAAAGACCTCGCCCAAGCGCATCGGGCCGTTCGCGGTGCCGAAGGCCATGGCGTCCGGCCCCTCGGCCGTGCTGTCGACCTGGTTCCAGATGCGCGGCGTCAACTATTCGATCAGCTCAGCCTGCGCGACCTCCGCCCACTGCATCGGCGCCGGGGTCGAACAGATCCAGTGGGGCAAGCAGGACGTGGTCTTCGCCGGCGGCTGCGAGGACATCGACTGGTCCATGTCGAACATGTTCGACGCCATGGGCGCCATGTCGTCGAACTTCAACGACACCCCCTCGGTCGCCTCGCGCGCCTATGACGTCAACCGCGACGGCTTCGTCATCGCCGGCGGCGCCGGCATAGTGGTGCTGGAGGAATACGAGCGGGCCAAGGCGCGCGGCGCGACCATCTATGCCGAGGTCACCGGCTATGGCGCCAATTCCGACGGCTATGACATGGTCGCCCCCTCGGGCGAGGGCGCCCAGCGCTGCATGAGGATCGCGCTGGAACAGGCCGGCAACCCGAAGATCGACTATCTGAACCCGCACGGCACCTCGACCCCGGTCGGGGATTCGAAGGAAATGGAGGCCGTGCGCGCCGTCTTCGGCGATCAGATGCCGATGATCTCCTCGACCAAGTCCCTGACGGGCCACTCGCTCGGCGCGGCGGGCGCTCAAGAGGCCATCTACTGCCTGCTGATGATGCAGAACGGTTTCGCCGCCGAGAGCGCCCATATCGAGACCCTTGATCCGGCCTTCGAGGGCATGCCGATCCTGCGTCAGCGCCACGAGGGCGAGCTGACCCACGTCATGTCCAACAGCTTCGGCTTCGGCGGCACCAACGGAACCCTGATCCTGTCGAAGGTGTGAGACGCGCAGGGGCGACCCTCCGACCCTAGGTAGTGTCCCTCGGCCCGGCGAAAGCCGCGGTTAGGGAATCCCGTGCATGCTGCAGGCCGGGAGAAACACAAGAATGCACGCGCGTTACGCACGGATCGCCGAGGCCAGGCAACGCGAAATTAAGGTCAGGGTCGGCTTCGCCGTCTTCATCGCCTGCACCGTCTGGGCGCTAGCGCCGTCGAAATGGCCGGCGATCTGGCTGGCGCTGGTCTTCGCCGGACAGTCGGCCGACTGGATCGTCTTCGGCGCCATCCGCAGGCTGGGAGGGGGAACGCCCTCGCGGGGGCTCAGGATCGCCGCCTGCATCAGCCTGTTCGTCAACAGCGTCTTCTATTCCGCCATCGCCGCCTATCTGTGGGCGGACGGGGGTGGGTCCCAGATGGTGTTCGGCAGCATCCTAATCGCAGGGGCGCTGCTTCATGTGACCATACACCTCTATCATGAGCGTGAAATCCTCATCAGCGCCGCCACGCCGCCCGTCGTTTATTTTCTGGCCCTGCCCGTCATCCACGGCTATGTCCTGGGCCAGCCTACCGATCTTCTCGTGGCCGTGGGTTGCGTCCTGTACATGACCCATCTGCTGGTCGCGGTGCGGCAGAGTTCACAGACCAACCGCGCCATTCAGATCGCCAACGACCGCGCTCAGGAGGAGCGCCGCAGGGCCGAGGTGGCCAGCGCCGCCAAATCCGACTTCCTCGCCGTGGTCAGCCACGAAATCCGCACCCCCATGAATGCGGTGGTCACTTCGGCCAATCTGTTGGAACGGTCCCAGCTCGATCCGGCGCAGAAAGAGCACGTGGTGATGCTCAAGGACGCCAGCGAGGTTCTGATCGGCCTGTTGAACGACGTTCTCGACTTTTCGAAGATCGAGGCCGGAAAGATGGAGCTGGAAGAGGCGCCCGTCGATCTGGTGGACAAGCTGAAGGCTCTCGAGCGGATGTGGGCGCCCAAGGCGCAGGCCGCCGGCGTCGCCTTTGAGGTCTCCCTGCCTGACGACCTGCCGCGCCACGTGCGGACCGATCCGCTGCGGCTGCAACAGATTCTGTTCAATCTCGTCTCGAACGCCGTCAAGTTCACGGCGACGGGACGGATCGAGGTCCGCGCCCGCTGGAACGCCGCCCTGGGCCGGTTGACCGTCGCGGTGACCGATACCGGATGCGGTATTCCCGACGACCGCCTGCCCTATGTCTTCGACGTGTTCGAACAGGTCGACGCGGGGGTGACGCGCCGGCACGGGGGCTCAGGCCTCGGCCTGGCCATCACCTGCAAACTGGCCCAGCTGATGGGCGGGTCCGTGTCGGTCGAAAGTCGATTGGGAGAAGGCTCGATCTTCACGGTCGATCTGCCGATGGGGATCGCCGCCGCCCCCTCGGCGACCCTGGCGGTCAGCGCACCCTCGACCTTCGCACACGGGCTGGACATTCTGGCGGTGGACGATCACCCCGTGAATCGTCGGATCGTGGCCCTGCTGCTCGAGCCCATGGGGTGTGTCCTGACCTTCGCCGAAAACGGTCAGGAGGCTGTGGAGGCGGCGGCCCTGCGCCGGTTCGACGCCATTCTGATGGACATGCAGATGCCGGTTATGGACGGATTGACGGCGACGCGGGCCATTCGCTCGGACGGGCCCAATGCCGGCACGCCGGTCATCGCCCTGACGGCCAACGCCCTGGAGACCCATCGCGCGGCCTGGGCGACGGTGGGGGTGGACGACTTCGTCACCAAGCCGATCGACCCGGCGCGCCTCGCCTCGGCGCTGGAGGCGGCCGTGCGAGGCGAGGCCGCCGTGGCCGCGACGGCCTGAGCGGCGCGCAATCGGATCAGCGCGCCGGGGCGGCGCCGTCTCCGACAAGGCCGGCCTGAGGCCGTGGTCCCGCCTTCAGGTGAGCCCTACCGCCCCGTCGAACCGAACCCCCCCGCGCCCCGCGCGGTGTCGTCCAGGGTCTCGACTTCGATCCAGTCCGCCCGTTCGTGTTTGGCGATCACCAGCTGGGCGATGCGTTCGCCCCGGCGAATGACGAAGTCTTCATCGCCGATATTGGCCAGGATGACGCCGCACTCGCCGCGATAGTCGCTGTCGATCGTGCCCGGCGCATTGGGGCAGATGATCCCGTGCTTCAGGGCCAGGCCCGAGCGGGCGCGGACCTGGGCCTCATAGCCCAAAGGCAGGGCGATCTTCAGCCCCGTTGGCACCAGGGCGCGCCGGCCCGGCGCCAGGGTCAGGGGCTGGTCCTCGGGCACGGCGGCGCGCAGGTCCATGCCCGCCGACCCGGCCGTCTCATAGGCGGGCAGGGGCAGGCCCTCGGCGTGGGGCAGGCGCAGGATCTGAACGGAGACGGCTTCGGTCATTGGGCGCTCTTGAAATGGTCGGCGATACGGTCGGCTAGGGCCTGGGCGACGGCGGTCTTGGATTGGCGGGGCCAGACCTCGGCGCCCTGGGCGGTGACCAGCAGAACGGCGTTGCCGTCGGATCCGAACACCTCGTCCGAGACGTCGTTGCCGACGATCCAGTCGCAGCCCTTCCTCGACAATTTGGCGCGGGCGTTGGCCTCGAGATCGGTGGTCTCGGCGGCGAAGCCGATGACCAGGGCGGGCCGGTTCGGTCCCGGCGCGGCGACCCCGGCCAGAATGTCCGGGTTCTCGATCAGGGCCAGCGTCGGCGGCCCGCCCGGCCCCTTCTTGATCTTGCCCCCGGCGACGGTGTCCACACGCCAGTCGGCCACGGCGGCGGACAGGACGGCGATGTCGGCCGGCAGGGCGGCTTGCGTCGCCGCCTTCATCTCCAGGGCGCTTTCCACCTCCATCCGAGTGACGCCGGGCGGAGCGGACAGGGCGGTGGGGCCGGACACCAGCGTCACCTCCGCCCCCCGCTGGGCCAGGGCGGCGGCGACGGCGTAGCCCTGTTTGCCGCTGGAGCGATTGGTCAGGCCGCGCACGGGGTCGATCGGTTCGAAGGTGGGGCCGGCCGTGACCACTGCCTTCCGGCCCGCCAGTGACCGGGGGCCGCCCAGCAGGCCCTGGATCGCCTCCAGTATGGCCGCCGGCTCAGCCATTCGGCCGGGTCCGTACTCGCCGCACGCCATCTCGCCCTCATCCGGTCCGACCACGGCCGCGCCGTGGAAGCCGGGGAAGGATTTCAGCCGCTCCATATTGGCCTGGACCGCCGGGTGGTCCCACATCCGCACATTCATGGCCGGCGCCAGCAGCACCCGCTTGTCCGTGGCGATCAATGTGGTGGAGGCCAGGTCGTCGGCGATCCCATTGGCCGCCTTGGCGATCAGCCCGGCCGTCGCCGGCGCCACGACCACCAGATCGGCCCAGCGCGACAGCTCGATATGGCCCATGCTGGTCTCGTCGTCCGGGTGGAACAGGCCGGACCGCACCGGATGGCCGCTGAGCGCCGCCAGGGACAGGGGTGTGACGAACTCGGCCCCCGCTTCGGTCAGGATCACCCGGGTTTCGCCGCCCCCCTTGGCGATCAGACGCACCAGCTCCAGCGCCTTATAGGCCGCTATGCCGCCGCCGACGATCAACAGCACCTTTCGGTCGGTAAGCGCGCGCATGTCCATGGCCCCGCTCTAGCGGTCTCAGGCGACGGCGTCGAGACGATCAAAAAGAACATTGCGCGAACAATAGAGTTGTGCTTACGTCGCCTTAAGCGAGTGTCGGAGGGGAAGATGATCGCGCTGAGGATAAGAGGGGCCGTTCCGGTCTCGTTTGGCTTGATGCTGTGCGGCCTCATGGGTCTGGCGGCTTGCGACAACAGTTCGGCGGTGCAGACGCGCGATCGGACGGCGTCGGCGCCCGTCGGGGCCGGCGACCCGTCCTCCGCGCCGGTCGAGGCGACTGCGGCGGAAACGGCCAAGCCGGTTTTGACCGCCAGCCGGCGGGAAACGGTGGACGCCAAGATCGCCCGCCTCTATGCGCGCAACGGCGCCGATTTCGGCGCGGCCTCGGCCGAAGCCTATCTGGACAAGGTGACCGCCTTCACCACCCGGCCGCCCGGCGACGCCGAGACGGTGAAACGGCCGAACGGCGACACCCTGATCTATCAGGCCTCGACCAACACCTTCGCTGTGGTGGCCAAGGACGGGACGCCCCGCACCATGTTCAAACCGACCACCGGGGCCGACTATTGGGCCGAGCAGAAGGCGGCGGCCCCGACCTTCGGCCAGAGGCGGAGATCGACGCAGGAGGCCGGCTGATATAGAGGGCGGGGTTCCCTGCCGCTCTTCCGGACCTCGCCCATGGCCGACGCCCCCTCTGCCGCGCCCCCGCTCAAGACCGCCCTGATCTATGATTTCGACGGCACCCTGGCGCGCGGCAACATGCAGGAGGTCAGCTTCATCCCTTCGGTGGGCATGGACGTCGGCGCCTTCTGGGGCGAGGCCGAGGCCCTGACCAAGGACGCCGACGGCGACGGCATACTGATGTACATGCAGCTGATGTTGCACCATGCGCGCCAGAACGGCGCCCCTGTGACGCGCGAGACCCTGCGTCGCCACGGCGAGGCGGTGGCCCTGTTCGAAGGTCTGAAGGACCTCAGCTGGTTCGACCGGATGAACGCCTTCGGGGCCAAATACGGGCTGGAGATCGAACACTATATCGTCTCGGCCGGGCTGGAGGAGATGATCGACGGCACGCCGATCCGGCCCGCCCTGACCCACGTCTTCGCCTCCCACTATGTCTATGACGAAAAGGGCGAGGCGGCCTGGCCGGCGGTCGGCGTCAACTACACCACCAAGACCCAGTATCTGTTCCGCATCAACAAGGGGGTGAAGAACCACTGGGAGCACGAGCGGATCAACCACTTCATCCCCGACGACCAGCGGCCGGTCCCCTTCGACCGGATGATCTTCATCGGCGACGGCGACACGGACGTGCCGACCATGAAGATGATGCACACCAAGGGCGGCTTTTCGATCGCCGTCTATGACCCGCGCTCGAACGAGAAGGACCAGAAGAAGGTCTATTCCCTGATCTCGGAGGATCGGGTCAATTTCGTCGCCGCCGCCGACTATCGCGAGGGCTCGGCCCTGGACCTGATCGTCAAGGGGCTGATCGGCCGGATCGCCATCAACGCCGGGGCCATGCCGGCGGGGATGTAGGCCTAGCGGCCCCCGGCCCTCACCCAGGCGTCGCGCGCCCCGGCCAGCCGGGCGGGCGCCAGGCCGCGCAGGGATTTGGCGCCCGTCTGTTTCAGACCCGCCTCCTGCCCCTTTTGCCAGACCAGGGTCGCCTCATAGGCCAGGCCCTCGGCCACATCGATCACCACCACCTGGGCCGGCAGGGCCGCGCTGCGGTCCAGCCTTAGCCGCATTCCCGTGTCCGACAGATCGACGATGACGCAGACCGTCTCCAGCCCCGCCGCGCTGACCACGCCGCGCGCATTGACGGTGCGACGAGCCTCGCCGCGTCGATCGGCGGGCAGGGCGGGCTTGGATCCGAACAGACGCATGGGGAAACTCGGCCTTGGAAACACTGCCGTCCTGCAACGCGCGCCGACGACAAAGGCGCCGGGCGGCCTGACCTCAGTACGGGGTCTTGGGGCGGGTTCTTAGTGCTGGTTTTGGGGCAGGCGCACGACCAGGCCGTCCAGCGCCTCCGACACCCGGATCTGGCACGACAGCCGGCTGTTGGGCTCGACCTCCTCGGCGAAGTCCAGCATCGACTCCTCCATGGCCGAGGGTTTGCCCGTCGCCTCGCGCCAGGCTTCATCGACATAGACATGGCAGGTGGCGCAGGCGCAGGCCCCGCCGCAATCCGCATCGATCCCCGGCACATTGTTCCGGATCGCGCCCTCCATGACGGAAAGCCCCGGCTTCACGTCGACCACGTGCTCGGTTCCGTCATGCTCGATATAGGTGATGCTGGCCATGGCCCGCTCATATCAAGCCGGGGCGATGGTGCAAGGGCGCTCATCGACGGCGCAGACGCTCCATGGCATCCTCCCGCTATGACCGATAGGCGCAAGATCACCGCCGCCCCACCCACGCGCCCTTCGGCGGCGCCCCCGGACACGACCGGACGGGGTTTGATGGAGGATCATCTTGCGGCGCATGAAATCCTGCCCCAGTCGGACTGGAGCCGTCGCCTGTTGGCCCTGAAAGGTCGAGTTTCGCTAGACCTCGATCTGGACGATCTGTGTCAGGACCGCCAGGACCGAACCGCTTGATCGTCGCAATCCTCTACGCATTTTCCGCGTGGTCTGAGCCCGGATCGGGTACCCGAGCTCACCAGTAAATGGCGACGACTTCGACATCGAGATAGGCGCGGGTTTCCTCCAGAGTGGGAAGGGCGCTCGGAGTAGCCTGCGCGCTGGACGTTTCAAGGGATGGAAACAGGGTGAGGCCGGCCGCTGTGCGCGCCGCGTCTCGGAGTTTGAGGTCTTGTTGCCCCGTGACCCGGACGCCAGCGATATCCACCAAAACGTTGCGAATTGCTGCGAAGGCGCTCTTCTGATCGGAGACGGACCCGGTGCGCGTGGCGAGCCTCGATATTTCGACGGATACTTGCAGTGCGATCTTGTTCAGCTCATCTGCAGATCGGCCCGACTTTCGACGCTCGAGCAGCGCGGTCGCATAGTGGAACAGGGCACTCTCAAGGGGCGAGGCCTTGGGCGACGTTTCTACGGGCACAGCTTCAACCTTGCTGCCAGTCCCAAACGGGATCGTCCAAGCGACGCTCATCTGACGCGCGAAGTCAGGTGCCACTTTGTCGAACAGGTCCACCAGCTTGACCGGCGTCCAGTCGGTTTGGAGGCCCGAGCGCGAGACTCGGCAAAGGAGGGTGAACTCCGCGCTGGAGAACAGGAGGTGACGGATGTCTTTCCAGTAGGCCTGCAGTTCCGTCACGCCGGCGATCACCAAAGGGCGGGTCTCCACCCCGAGACCCGCGATCGCGTTGCGGTGAACAACGTAATCGGTCCCGTCGATATCGACGACCACATGATCGATGGCCTCGGCCGTGATCGGGATCAGCCCTGCCATCATTCTCTGCAGCACCTTCACCATCGGCTGGATTTCCCGGAAGGACATCACGGAGGCATCGGGCACGAACCCGCCGTAGTCCTCGGCCATCCCGGTGAACTCGGTCATCATGGTTGTCAGGTGGAAGGCGGGATGGGCCGCGAGACGCACGCGGAACTCGGCTAAAACGCCGCGCTCGAGCTGCCCCGAGACGACCGCGATGGAAGGCTCCCCCAGCCCGACGAAGTCTTCGAGGCGCGCGACCGGCTCAACGCTTTGGAGAGCGCTGATCAGGCGTAGCTCGCTCCGGTCGTGGAGCTCCCGAAACCACGACTGAACGGTCGCCTTGCGCGAGGTCTGGAGCGAGCTGCTGTTGGTGGCCTGCAGCCTGTAGGCCGCTTCCGCCTTAACCGTCAGGGGAAGTTCGCCGCCGGCCTTCATCTGGAATTCGTCCAGAAGCGCGGCCTGGGTCTGCTCGGACACCGTCTCCTTGATCTCGCCGGTCTGGGATGAAAGCAGACTGCGTAGGCTGCCCTCGTCGAGATAGACGAACTCGCGGAGCGGCGGGCGCTCGCGCTCAGTCGCGGCGAGATCGGTTTCGCGGGGTCGCCGGAGTTTCGGCCAGGCGATGAACGGGATCATCAGACAGTCTCCGGCACGGCGATCACGACCCTTCGGGCGGCGCGTTCGTATCCCACCACCATATCTTCTGCGGAGATCCGGCTTCGTTCGTCTCTCGCGGCCACCATGCCCGCCTCGGTCCAGATCAGGCCGAGGTCGGCCGCAGACCAGCCGACGGTGAGGGCGGCGATATCCTCGAACGGAAGGTCTGTATCGGTCTGCAGGGGACGGGCCCCCACCTTCAGTATCTCACGACGGTCATATTCCGTTGGCACCCGAAACGCCACGTGACGGTCGAATCGCCCGGCTCGTAAGATGGCGGGATCCAAGGCCTCCGGCCGGTTCGTCGCTGCGAGCACGATCACGGCCGAGTCCCGCCGGAAGCCGTCCATTAGAGTGAGAAGCTGGCCGACCATGCGGCTTGAGGTCTCGCTGGAGTGGTCGGTGCGCCGTTCGGCGATGCTATCGATCTCGTCGAAGAAGATGATGGCCCTTCCGGACGCCGCCGCCTCCGCTCGGGCAAAGACTTCCCTCAGCGCCCGTTCGGACGAACCAACCCATTTGCTTACCAGGGACGGGCCATCGACTAGGTGAAACTCAGCGTCGGTCTCCCGGGCAATGATGCGGGCTAGATGCGTTTTTCCGACCCCGGACGGACCGGTGAACAGCACGCCCCGGAGCGGCCGGACACCGATTTGGTCAGCGTATTTGCGATAGCGAAACTGCGACTCGACCAATTCGCGGGCCTCGGCGACCACATCCCCAAAGCCCCCAAAATCGGCAAACCCCAGTTTGGGTGTACCGGCGCGAGGCACAACCTTCGCGGGCGTCGGCTCGTCTATGGCCTCAAGCTCTTCGCGCAGCCTGGTGATCGGGGTTTCTGATAGGATGCGGAGGACGCCCTCCACGGTGTTGAACTCAATGGCGTGGCCCTTGATGCAGTTTATTCCCTCGGTGGCTCTGACCGTCCTGAGGAAACCGGCGGTCTCCACGACTAGGCCACCGTCATCGAGTACGCGGCGGACGATCCCGACCTCGCTGTTCTCCTTCCACGCCTCGGGCGGGGCGACCCGCCAAAAGCCGTTGCCCATAAGAAGAATGTCTCCCCGCTTCGGCAACGTGGTCAAGCCGGTGACCGTCGCGCAGCTATCATCCTGATAGCGAACGAAGACGCTTCCATCATCATCGACGCGGACAACCTTCATCAGGTCGCCATCAAGAACTTCAGGGTACTCAAAAACCATTCAGCGGACCGGGGTGAGCGCGTCATCGCGTCGTCCCAGGGACGGCCGCTTCCTGACCTGTTGAGGTGACCGGAAAAACCCGGTTACCTTGAAATGGCCTGTCCAGTGCAACGCTTCAAGGGGATCGCGTTCTTGATCACCAACCGCAGGTCGCGTCTTACGGGCCAATGGCAAGTACGACGCGCTCCGTGATCGACTCCTGTGGCGGGCCACCGGCCTCTCCAAGAGGACTTTCTGAGGTCAGCGGGAGATCGGTCAGGTGCAGCGAACTCGCTACGCCGACTTAGTGTTGAGCAAACACCGATCCGCCCCTCACCCCTCCGCCGCCACATACACCCACGCCCCCACGCCCGCCTCCGTCGTCACGCGCACCCGGCGATAGGCCTCGCCCTCATAGGCGTCGGCGGCGGTCAGGTCGGCGGGGGTCAGGGGGTAGAGGCGGCCGGGGACGGGCGGGGCGGCGTCCGGCGTCGGGATCAGGATCGGATAATGGGTCAGGCCGGTCTCGGCCGTGACCTGGAGGTCGTCGACGGGGATGTGCGACAGGCGGAAACCGCTCAGTCGGTCCGGGGCGCCGGGCCCCAGGTCGCGGCCGAAGACGGCCGTCTGGACCGCCGGGTCCTGCAGCGTGCCATAGGCGAACAGCAGGCTCCCGGCGGTCATGGAGGCGGCGGCGTCGGCGGCCAAGCCGTCTGGATCAGGCCGCCTGTTTCTTGCGGCCGGGGGCGACCATCAGCTTCTTGGTTTCGGCGATGGCCTTGGCCGGGTTCAGCCCCTTGGGGCAGACCTGGGCGCAGTTCATGATGGTGTGGCAGCGGTACAGTTTGAACGGGTCTTCCAGGTCGTCCAGACGTTTCTGGGTGGCGTCGTCGCGGCTGTCGGCGATCCAGCGATAGGATTGCAGCAGGGCCGCCGGGCCCAGATATTCCTCCTGGTTCCACCAGTAGCTGGGGCAGGAGGTGGAGCAGCAGGCGCACAGGATGCACTCGTACAGGCCGTCCAGCTTCTCGCGCTCGGCCGGGGTCTGGAGCCGTTCCTTCTCCGGGTCGGGCTCGTCCGACTGGAGATAGGGCTGGATGGAGTCGTACTGGGCGTAGAACAGGCTCAGGTCCGTCACCAGATCCTTGACCACCGGCTGGTGCGGCAGGGGGGAGATGGTGATGTTGTGCGAGGCGCACTCGTCCCAGCCCTTGGTGCAGGCCAGGGCGTTGCGCCCGTCGATGTTCATCGAGCAGGAGCCGCAGATGCCTTCGCGGCACGAGCGCCGGAACGACAGGGTCGGGTCGATTGTGTTCTTGATGTGGATCAGGGCGTCCAGCAGCATCGGCCCGTGATCGTCGGACGAGACCTCATAGACGTCCCAGCGCGGGTCGGCGTCGACCTCGGGGTCGTAGCGGTAGACCTTGTAGGTCTTGACGTTCTTGGCGCCGGCCGGGGCCTTGTGGACCTTGCCCTTCGTGGGCTTGGAGCCGCGGGGGAGGGAGAGTTGAACCATCTGCGTTCGACCTCAGTAAACCCGAGCCTTGGGCTCGATGTACGCGATGTCGTCGGACATCGTGTAATTGTGCACGGGGCGGTAGTCGATCTGGACCTGTTCGCCCGGGCGCTTCCACGCCAGGGTGTGTTTCATCCAGTTCGCATCGTCCCGGTCCGGATAGTCCTCGCGGGCGTGGGCGCCGCGCGATTCCGTGCGGTTCAGGGCGCTCTCGATGGTGACGACGGCCTGGGCGATCAGATTGTCGTACTCCAGCGTCTCCATCAGGTCCGTGTTCCAGATCAGGCCGCGGTCCGAGGTCTTGATGTCCGCGCCGGCCGCGTCGATGGCCCGCAGCTTGTCCGTGCCCTGTTGCAGGGTGTCGCCGGTGCGGAACACCGCCGCATCGGCCTGCATCGCCTTCTGCATCGCCAGGCGCAGCTCAGCCGTCGGGGTGGAGCCGTCAGCGTTGCGGAAGCGGTCCAGCCGGGCCAGGTGGGCGTCGGTCTGGGCCTTGGAGGCGGACGGCACGGCCGAGGCCTTGTCAACCACCTCGCCGCAGCGCAGGCCGACGGCGCGGCCGAACACCACCAGGTCGGTCAGGGAGTTGGAGCCCAGGCGGTTGGCGCCGTGCACCGAGACGCAGGCCGCCTCGCCCACGGCCATCAGGCCGGGCACGACGCTGTCGGGGTTTCCATCACGAAGGGTCAGCACCTCGCCGTGATAGTTCGTGGGGATGCCGCCCATATTGTAATGGACCGTCGGCAGGACCGGGATCGGCGCCTTGGTCACGTCCACGCCGGCGAAGATCTTGGCGCTTTCGGAAATGCCCGGCAGGCGCTGATGCAGGATCTTCGGATCCAGGTGGTCCAGGTGCAGGAAGATGTGGTCCTTGTTCGGGCCCACGCCGCGGCCTTCGCGAATCTCGATGGTCATGGAGCGGCTGACCATGTCGCGGGGGGCCAGGTCCTTCACGGTCGGCGCATAGCGCTCCATGAAGCGCTCGCCTTCCGAATTGGTCAGATAACCGCCCTCGCCGCGGGCGCCCTCGGTGATCAGGCAGCCGGCGCCGTAGATGCCGGTCGGGTGGAACTGGACGAACTCCATGTCCTGCAGCGGCAGGCCGGCGCGCAGCACCATGGCGTTGCCGTCGCCGGTGCAGGTGTGGGCGGAGGTGGCCGAGAAATAGGCCCGGCCGTAGCCGCCGGTCGCCAGAACCACCATCTTGGCCCGGAACTGGTGAAGCTGCCCATTGTCCAGCTGAAGCGCCGTAACGCCGGTGCAGGCGCCGTCCTGCATGATCAGGTCCAGCGCGAAATATTCGATGAAGAACTTCACCTCGCGGCGCACCGACTGGCCGTAAAGGGTGTGCAGGATGGCGTGGCCGGTGCGGTCGGCGGCAGCGCAGGTGCGCTGCACCGGGCCCTCGCCGAAGTTGCGGGTCATGCCGCCGAAGGCGCGCTGATAGATCTTGCCTTCCTCGGTCCGCGAGAAGGGCACGCCCCAGTGTTCCAGCTCATAGACGGCCTTGGGCGCGTTCCTGACCAGATATTCGATCGAGTCCTGGTCGCCCAGCCAGTCCGACCCCTTGACGGTGTCGTACATGTGCCACTGCCAGCTGTCCTCGCCCATATTGCCGAGCGAGGCGGAGATGCCGCCCTGGGCGGCGACGGTGTGGGAGCGTGTCGGGAAGACCTTGGTGACGCAGGCGACCTTCAGCCCCTGCTGGGCGGCGCCAAGCGCGGCGCGAAGGCCGGAGCCCCCGGCGCCGACGACGACGACGTCATATTCGTGATCGATCAGTTCGTAAGCGGCCATCTGGGGATCAGGCTCCGAAACCGGCGGGCAGGGGCGCAGAACCCAGCGCCAGCCGCACGATGAAGAAGACGCTGGCGGCCGCCAGCACGAGAAGGACCAGGTTCAGCAGGCCCGTCAGGGCCTTGCGGGCGCCGACCTGGGGCACATAGTCCTCAAGGATGACCTTCCAGGCCAGGCTGAGGTAGCCGAACAGCAGCACAGCCGTGACCGCCATCAGGCCGGCGTTCAGCGGCCTGGCGAACCAGGTCATGACGGCGTCATAAGAGGCGCCCGCCAGGGTGAAGCCGGTCGAGGCGACCCAGACGCCCAGCGGCAGCAGCGCCGTCAGCAGCACCCGCTCGGTCAGCCATTCGCCGCCGCCGTGGCGCTCGGAAATCTTGACCTTGTTCTTGAACTTGGCGGCGCCGCTCACAGCGAGACCCTCCCGGCAGCGAACAGGACGACCCAGAACAGGATCGCCAGGGGAACGGGCGCCCAGACCGCGATGTTCGACAGCGCAGTCGCCGACTTGATGGTCAGGCCGTTGCCCGTGTCGTTGATCGTGTGGCGGGCGCCGTTCAGGATGAAGGAGAACAGGACCACCGTCAGGCCGAAGCCGACGAACAGGCCCAGCGGCGAGCCCGCCAGGGCCAAAGCCGTCTCATAAGTCTCCGGCCCGAAGGCCAGGGCGCCCAGCCAGGCGACGACGAAGACCAGGCCGACGGTGCCGGCGATCAGGGTCGCGCGGAACAGGATCGAGGCGGCCATGGTCACGTGCCAGCGCCAGATTCCCATATGGGGCGAGAGCGGGGTCAGATGGCGGTTGGGCTGGATGACGAAACGACCGGTTCGGTCGCCCGATGCAACCCCCGGGTTCGGCTTGGGCTGAGTCATGCGAATGCTTCTCAAAAGCGAATGAATTCAATCGCCGTGTGCGGTTGCGAAGGCTTTTGTGACCCTAGAGGGACGGTGTCAACGGACCGTTGATCACTTAGCGGATTCTAGCGTCGCTCAGGCCGATGCGTGTCGAAATCGCGATATTCAAGGCATGATCGATCCACGCTCCGCCTGAGATGCAGGTTTTACGCGGCGCCCTGGGTTTTGGATCGCTGCGCGCCGCCAAGCTCGCCAAAGCCGCGCCTGCCCCTATATGGACCCCATGACCGAGACCACGCCCCGCCCCGTCCTTCGGCTGCATCCGGCCCACCGGGATGACATCGGCGACCTGACCACGCGTCGGCCGGTGCCTGGTCCGGACCTGGATCAGGTCGATCCCTTCCTGTTCCTGAACCATCACGGGCCCCAGACCTATCCGCCGAACAACGCCGGCCTGCCGTTCGGCCCGCACCCGCATCGGGGGTTCGAGACCGTCACCTTCATCCTGGACGGCGAACTGGCCCACAACGACTCCGGCGGCGGCGAAAGCATCATCAAGGCGGGCGGGATCCAGTGGATGACCGCCGGCTCGGGCCTGATCCACGCTGAACTTTCGCCAGCCGACTTCAAACGCGACGGCGGACCGATGGAGATCCTGCAGCTGTGGGTGAACCTGCCGTCCCGGCTGAAGATGACCAAGCCCGACTATGTGGGGCTTCAGGCCGCCGACATTCCGACCTTCACCACCGAGGGCGGGGTCACGGTCGAGCCGGTCTCCGGCGAATGGCTGGGCGTCAAGGCGCCGATCCAGTCCCTGATCGACATCCATCTGGCCGTCGTCCGCCTGCCCGCCGGCGCCCGGTTCGAAGTCCCGGTCGCCCCCGGCCGCACTGTCTTCTTCTATGCGATCAAGGGCCAGGTCTCCGTCGCCGGAACCCCCGTGCCCGAATGGAACCTGGCCGGCCTGGGCGACGGCGATAGGGTCGAGGTCACGGCGGAGACAGACGCTGTCGTCCTGCTGGGCCACGCCGAACCGATCAAGGAGCCGGTCTTCAGCCACGGCCCCTTCGTCATGACCACCCGCGAAGAAATCATCCAGGCCATTCAGGACTACCAGTCCGGAAAGTTCGGCCCGCCGCCGCGGGGGTGAGGCGCATGAAACAGGGGCGGTTCACCGAACCGCCCCTTGCCGATCAGTAAGGCCAGTCGGGCGGCAGATACGGGCCCATGCCAGAGCACACAAAGGCAGGTGTCTCATCGTAATAGGGCGTCGGAATATAGGGCTTAAGCACATACACGTTGCCGCCGCCTTCGCCGCACGTATCCCAAGCGTAGCCAAGCACTTCCGTCTTTGCTGCGTCAGCATAGTAGACATAGGAATAGGCTACGAGGCTGGGATCCCAGGATTCCCGAACCAAGGCTTCGGCGGGGCCGAACGCCACCGTGGTCGCCCCGACGGCAGCGATGGCGATTGCGAGGTTTTGAACGCGTTTCATTTCAGTCCTCTCCAGAGGCGCGAAATTGCGCACGCTAAATATGCGTACAGATCAACCTCTAGTTCAATCTGTATATTGCCGCCGAAGCATCCCTTTCGGAGCCGCCACACAGCGCGCGGATGATGCGTTCCCCGACAAAACCCTATATGACGCCGGTTCCTTAGCGACCGCCGAGCCGAAGACACGCCCAAATGCCCAGCCTGAACGAGATCCGCGCCACCTATCTGAACTTCTTCGCGGCCGACGGTCACGAGAAGGTTCACTCGGCGCCGCTGGTGCCGCAGAACGATCCGTCCCTGCTGTTCGTCAACGCCGGCATGGTGCCGTTCAAGGACTATTTCACCGGCGCGTCCAAGCCGCCCTATCCGCGCGCCACCAGTTCGCAGAAATGCGTCCGCGCCGGGGGCAAGCACAATGACCTGGACAATGTCGGCTACACCGCCCGCCACCTGACCTTCTTCGAGATGCTGGGTAACTTCTCCTTCGGCGACTATTTCAAGGAACACGCCATTGACCGGGCGTGGAAACTGGTGACCCAGGACTTCGATCTGGATCCCAAGCGCCTGCTGGTCACCGTCTATATCGATGACGACGAGGCCGCCGCCATCTGGAAGAAGGTCACCGGCTTCTCCGACGACAAGATCATCCGCATCGCCGGCTCGGACAATTTCTGGGCCATGGGCGACTCAGGCCCCTGCGGCCCCTGCACCGAGATCTTCTGGGACCACGGCGATAAGATCGCCGGCGGCCCTCCCGGCTCGCCGGACGAGGACGGCGACCGCTTCGTGGAGATCTGGAACAACGTCTTCATGCAGTTCGAGAAGGAGAACGACCAGATCGTTCGCAACCTTCCCAAGCCCAGCGTCGACACCGGCATGGGTCTGGAGCGGATGACCACCGTGCTCCAGGGCGTGCATTCGGTGTTCGAGACCGACCTGTTCAAGACCCTGATCGCCGCCTCGGAAGAGGCCACCTCGACCAAGGCCGCCGGCGACCAGGCCGCCAGCCACCGGGTCATCGCCGACCACCTGCGCTCCTCCTCCTTCCTGATCGCCGACGGCGTGACCCCGTCGAACGAAGGCCGGGGCTATGTGCTGCGCCGGATCATGCGCCGCGCCATGCGCCACGCCCATCTGCTGGGCGCGGCCGACCCGCTGATGCACCGTCTGGTCCCCACCTTGGTCGATCAGATGGGCGACGCCTATCCTGAACTGGCCCGCGCCCAGGCCTTCATCGAGGACACGCTGAAACAGGAAGAGGTGCGGTTCCGCACCACCCTCGGCCGGGGCATGGCCCTGTTCGACACGGCGGTTCAGGGCTTCAAGCCGGGCGACATGCTGGACGGCCAGACCGCCTTCACCCTGTCCGACACCTACGGCTTCCCGCTGGACCTGACCCAGGACGAGGCGCGTCGTCGCGGCTTTTCGGTCAATGTCGACGGGTTCGAGGCCGCCATGGCCGAACAGCGCCAGCGCTCGCGCGAGAACTGGAAGGGCTCGGGCCAGTCGGCCAACGCCGGCGAATGGCTGGCCGTGCGCGACCGCATGGGGCCGACCGTCTTCACCGGCTATGACTCCATCGACGGCTCGGGCGAAGTCCTGGCCCTCATGAACGGCGGCGCGCCGGTCGAGGCGGCCGAGGCGGGCGAGATCGTCGAGGTCTTGTTCGACACGACCCCCTTCTACGCCGAAAGCGGGGGTCAGACCGGCGACCAGGGCACGCTGGAATGGCCGGGCGGGGAGGCCGAGGTGCTGGACGTCAAGAAGCACGCCGGCGACCTGCACGTCCTGTCGGTCCAGATCACGGCCGGCCGGCTGGAGATGGGCGCTCGCGTCGCCCAACAGGTGGACGCCGACAAGCGTATGACCACCCGCGCCAACCACTCGGCCGCCCACCTGCTGCACACGGCCCTGAAGAATGTGCTGGGCGCGGCCGTGGCCCAGAAGGGCCAGCTGGTCGATTCCGAGCGCGCCCGCTTCGACTTCAGCCACGGCGCCCCCGTGACCGAGGACGAGCTGGCCGCCATCGAGGCCGAGGTCAACGCCGTCATCCGCCAGAACGTCCCGGCGGAGACGAAGCTGATGGCCCCCGCCGACGCCATCGCCGCCGGCGCCATCGCCCTGTTCGGCGAAAAATACGGCGACGAAGTCCGGGTGCTGACGCTGGGCCGGTCGCTGACCAGCGACAATGCTCCCTACTCAGTCGAACTGTGCGGCGGCACCCACGTCGCCCGCACCGGCGACATCGGCCTGTTCAAGATCGTTCAGGAGACCGGCGTCGCCGCCGGCGTCCGCCGTATCGAGGCCCTGACCGGCGAGGCGGCCCGCCTCTATCTGGAAGCCCAGGCCGGCGTGACCCGCAAGCTGGCCCGCGACTTCAAGATCCAGACCCCCGACGTGCTCCCTCGGGTCGAGGCCCTGCAAGGCTCGGTCAAGGCGCTGGAGAAACAGGTCGCCGAGCTGAAGAAGCAGCTGGCCCTGGGCGGCGGCTCGGGTGCGTCCTCCGCGCCGGAAGAGATCGGCGGGATCAAGCTGATGGCCCGCGTCCTGGACGGAGTGGACGGCAAGGGTCTGCGCGGCGTGGCCGAGGACTTCCGCAAACAGGTCGGAACCGGCGTCGTCGCCTTGATCGGCGTCACTGAGGGCAAGGCCGCCGTCACCGTCGCCGTCACCTCTGATTTGACCGACCGCGTCAACGCCGCCGACCTGGCCCGCGCCGCCGTGATCGCCATGGGCGGACAAGGCGCCGGCGGCAAGCCCGACTTCGCCCAAGGCGGCGCTCCCGACGGCTCCAAGGCCGAAGAGGGCCTGGCCGCCGTCCGCGAGGCGCTGAAGGGTTGAGCACACCCCGACCCTCTCCCGCCTGCGGGAGAGGTGTTGCGTCGATCGCGAAGCGATCCAGCGACGGAGAGGGAAGTTCTCAGGAAATGAGACTTCCCCCATCGTCAGCCGTCTTGCTCCGCGCGAGCGATCGCCGCGCCTAGCCCATCGGGTCCGGCGTCAGATCCACCCCCGCCAGTTTCCAGCTCAACGGCCCCCGCCGCTCCATGATCAGCACCAGGGGGTCGTCGGGTCGGTCGTCGCGGGTCAGGGTGACGGCGAACCGGTTGACGCCGCGATAGGCCCAGGATTGGTGAATCCGCTCCTTCGGCGTCGCCGGCGTGTCGGCCGACGGGACCGGTTTCTCGGGCCGGGGCTTGTCGCCCGACCGGACCATGGCGGCTACGCCCTCCGGCGTGACCAGGCCGTCCACGGCGCCCTCGACCAGGGACGGGGCCAGCATCATGCCCAGGGCGGCCAGGGCCCGGTTCTCGCCGGTCCGGTCGCGAATCTCCATCGCCGCCCGGGCGTTCAGCTCGGCCTTCAGACTGGCCCTGAAGGCCGGGAAGTCCACCGTCTGCTCCAGGCCGGCCACATCCCCCATCCGCGCAGCCCGGATCAGCCTTTGGGCCGCCACGAAGGGCGAGATGAAACAGGCGACCAGGGCCAGTCCCAGAACGGCCGCGACCAGACCAATGGCGATCTTCTTCATGGGTGCTCCTTCAGTCGAAACGTCGAGACGGGCGGGATGTTGCGTCTAGGGTTTCGACGAGGGCTCGGCCGGCCTGGGCGCGGCGGGCGCCGCCCCGTCGGGCAGACCGATCTGGACCAGCACCCATTCGAACGGCCCCCGCCGTTCGAAGGTGAAGACGGTGCGCGATCCGCCCTGGTCCTGAACCGCCATCCGCGCCCGGTTCACGCTCCAGAACACCGGCCGAGGCCAGGGCTTGGGTGTGTTCGCCTCCGCCGGGTGCGCAACCGCTCCGGACCACTGGCTGGCGTAGCGCCCCTCGCCCCGCGTCAGGGCCGAGATGGCCGCCGGGGTCAGATAGGCGTCCACGTCTGGCGCGTTCAGCACCGGGTTCCGTTCCATCTGGCGCCTTACCGCCCCGATCGGGTCTTCCAGGAAGGAGGGCGCCGGCGCCTGAACCCCGCCGCTCAGCTGCGGCCGCAACGACTGGCGAACGGCCTGGAAGTCGATCAGCCGGGTCAGGCCCTGGACGTCGCCCGCCTCCGCCGCCGACCGGATGGCGAAAAAGCCCACCGCCGGCGCCGCAAAAAAGGCCGCGACCGCCGTCACGAGCGCCAGAACCACCAGATTGCCGAACAACCGTTTCACGTCGCTTCCCCCACCCTGGGCCCGATCATGCACGGCCCACCGGAGGACGCAACGAAAAGCCCCGCCGGACGGATCCGGCGGGGCTGTCTCTCTCTCTCTCTTGGTGTCCTACCGCGCTTCGCTCTGCTTGAGGACGGCTGTTGTCCTGCCGCGCTTTGCGCGGCTTGAGGATGCTCGCTGTCCTGCCGCGCTGACGGCTTGAGGACGGGCTCAGCCGACGTCCGGCAGGGCGGCCTTCAGGTTTTCGGCGACCTTGTCGAGGAAGCCCTCGGTGGTCAGCCAGCCCTGTTGATCGCCGACCAGCAGGGCCAGGTCCTTGGTCATGTCGCCCGACTCCACGGTCTCGACGACCACCTTCTCCAGGGTGTCGGCGAAGACGCCCAGGGCCTCGTTGCCGTCCAGCTTGGCGCGGTGTTTGAAGCCGCGGGTCCAGGCGAAGATCGAGGCGATCGAGTTGGTCGAGGTGGCCTCGCCCTTCTGGTGCTGGCGATAGTGGCGGGTCACGGTGCCGTGGGCGGCTTCCGTCTCCAGCACCTTGCCGTCCGGCGTCATCAGGACCGAGGTCATCAGACCCAGAGAGCCGAAGCCCTGGGCCACGACGTCCGACTGAACGTCCCCGTCGTAGTTCTTGCACGCCCAGACGAAGCCGCCCGACCATTTGATCGCGGCCGCGACCATGTCGTCGATCAGGCGGTGCTCATAGGTCAGGCCGCGCTTCTTGAACTCCTCGGCGTATTCGGCGTCGAACACCTCCTGGAAAATGTCCTTGAAGCGGCCGTCATAGGCTTTCAGGATCGTGTTCTTGGTCGACAGATAGACCGGATAGTTGCGCGCCAGGCCGTAGGCGAAGGAGGCGTGGGCGAAGTCGCGGATCGAGTCGTCCAAGTTGTACATGCCCATGGCGACGCCGGCGCCCGGCGACTTGAACACCTCATGCTCGATCACCTGGCCGTCGTCGCCGACGAACTTGATCGACAGGGTGCCGGCGCCCGGCATCAGGAAGTCGGTGGCCTTGTACTGGTCGCCGAAGGCGTGACGGCCGACGACGATCGGCTGGGTCCAGCCCGGCACTAGGCGCGGCACGTTCGAGCAGATGATCGGCTCGCGGAAGACCACGCCGCCCAGGATGTTGCGGATGGTGCCGTTCGGCGACTTCCACATCTTCTTCAGGCCGAACTCCTTCACCCGGGCCTCGTCCGGGGTGATGGTGGCGCACTTCACGCCGACGCCGTGCTTCTGGATGGCGTGGGCCGCGTCGATCGTCACCTGATCGTCGGTGGCGTCGCGGTTCTCCATGCCCAGGTCGTAATAGTCCAGCTCGAGATCCAGGAACGGGAAGACCAGCTTGTCCTTGATCATCTGCCAGATGATGCGGGTCATTTCGTCGCCGTCGATGTCGACGATGGGGTTTTCGACCTTGATCTTGGCCATGCGTGCGGTCCGCCTGTGACTGTGGGGAAGGGAATGTCGTGGCGGCGGTATAGCGAGGCCAAGCGCCCGCGCAAACCCCGCCGCCCATCGTCGGCGCGCGGAATAACGCAGATCCCGCCTGAACCCTTTGGCGCGCCCGGGCTTCTCTTTGGCTCAGCAACAGACACGGACGTCAGGATGACGGAGGAAGAGCGCCGACTGGTGGATCAGTGGATCATCACCTTCTGCGAGGCGCCGCCGGTGGTCGATGCGGAACTGATGCGCAGGCTGATCGCTGAGCAGGAAACGATGCAGCAGGAAGCGAAACCATGTCGGACAAGACATTCAAGGCCGGCGACAAGGTGAAATGGGACCACAGCCAGGGCGTGACGACCGGCAAGGTGGTCAAGAAGGTGACCTCCGAAACCAGGATCAAGGGCCACAAGGTTGCGGCCTCCGAGGACAATCCGGAGTATATCGTCGAAAGCGCCAAGACCGGCGCACGCGCGGCGCACAGGCCGTCGGAGTTGAAGAAGGCATGAAGCTGAACGCACTGTCGCGCGGCGTCCCCCTGTCCGCGGTTGTTCTGGCTGCGCTCGCCATTGCCGGATGCGGCGATAAGGATGCGGCCGAGACCCCTGCTGCGCCTAAGGCCGCCAGTACGGCGGCGCCCGCCGTCGCCGCGCCGGTGCTGCAAATTCGCCCCGAGACCAAGACCTTCCGCGACTGGCGCGCCACCTGCGGCAATGACGGAACCTGCTGGGCCTTCGGCTTCGCGCCCGAGTTCGCCGCCGGCTGGGTCCGTATCGCCCTGGCGCCCGGACCGGACGCCCAGCCGCAAATCCTGTTTGGCTACTGGCCCGACGGCGACGCCAAGGGCGCCAACCCCCTCGGCTTGACCATCGACGGCCGCGCTTATCCGGCCGCGCTCAGCGAGGCGAGCAACGCCGACGCGCCCATCGGCGAAATCCGCACTGGGGTCCGCGGCGCCCTTGACGCCCTTGCCCAGGGAAAGGTCATGACCATTCGCGGGGCTTCCACCCAGGAAGTCTCGCTGCACGGCGCCGCAGCCGCCCTGTTGTGGATCGACGAGAAACAGGGCCGTCTGGACACGCCCACCGCCCTGATCCGACGCGGCTCCCGTCCGGCCGCCCTCGTTCCGGTCGCGCCGCCGCTGCCGACCGTCACCCCCGCTCCGGCCGTGGACCAGTCGGGGTTCGGTGATCAGAACCAGCGCGTGCCCGCCGCGCTGCGCGCCCGCACCGAGGTCGGAAACTGCCTGAAAGCGTCCGCCATGCCCGCCGTCAGCGACATGGTCATGTCCGCCCGACTTGACGCGCGGACCGAGCTGTGGGGCGTGCCCTGCGGCGCAGGCGCCTATAACGTAACTCACAACTGGTATCTGACGGGGCCGGGCGGCCGCGATCCTCGTCCTGCGATCCTCGCCGGAACGGAAGGCCCAGGCTCCGATCCGGTCATGCCCGACAATGCGACCGTCAACGGCGCCTATGATCCGAAGACCCGCACCCTGTCGGCCTTCGCCAAGGGGCGCGGCATCGGCGACTGCGGCGCGGCCCAGACCTGGGCCTGGACCGGGCAGGGCTTCACACTGACGCAGGAAAGCGTCATGGGCGAATGCGCCGGCGTGCCATCCGATCTGTGGCCCGTCGCCTGGCGCACGCGGTGAACGACCCGGAGGTTCTGATCATCGGCGCCGGTCCGGCCGGCCTGACGGCGGCGACCTATCTGGGCCGGTTTCGTCGGCGCACCCTGGTGGCGGACGGCGGCGCGCCTCGCGCCAGCTGGATTCCGCTCAGCCACAATATGCCGGGCTTTCCGGCGGGCGTCACTGGCGCGGGTATTCTGAAGCGGATGCGCGAACAGGCTGAAGAATACGGCGCCGTCATCACGCCGGGTCTTATCGATCGCCTGACCCACGACGGCGAGCGTTTCATCGCAGAGAGGGATGGCCGATCTGTTCGCGCCCGCGCCGTTCTTCTGGCGACGGGAGTCGTCGATCATCATCCTGACTTGCCGGGCGTCGAAGCGGCGGTGCGCAGGGCGCTGGTCCGCATCTGTCCGATCTGCGACGGCTATGAGGCCGTCGGCAAGGCCGTCGCGATCATCGGCCAAAGCGACAAGGGCGCCCGTGAAGCCGCCTTCATGCGCACCTATTCCGATCGGGTGACACTGATCCACATCGGGCCGCCTCACGCGCTCAGCCGTCCTGACGAGCTGGAACGGCTCGGCGTCGAACTGATCCTGGCGCCGTTGGACTCGATCGACATCGAAAACGACCGGGTGACGGCCCTGAGCTATGGCGGCCAGAGCCGCGCCTTCGACCTCGTCTACTCCGCCTTGGGCGCGTCGCCCAACGCCGATCTGGCGAGGGGGCTCGGCGCCCGGCTGGCCGCCGACGGCCGGCTGGAAGTCGATCTGCATCAGGCCGCCAGCGTGCCCGGCCTCTACGCCGCCGGCGACGTGGTGCGCGGCCTCAACCAGATCGCCGTGGCCACGGCGGAGGCGGCCGTCGCCGCCACCGACATCCACAACCGCCTGCGTCGGCTCGACGGACAGACCGTCTCCGACGGTTAGGGCCCAACACTAGGCTTGGGTGGCGATCCAGCCGTCCACGATCCGCTCCAGCACCGACAGGGGCACGCCCCCGGCGGCCAAGGCCGTGTCGTGGAAGCCCTTCAGGTCGAACTTGGCGCCGAGGCTGGTCCTGGCCTTTTCGCGCAACCGCACCCATTCGTTATGGCCGACCTTGTAGGCGCAGGCCTGGCCCGGCCAGCCGCAATAGCGCTCGACCTCGGACACGGCGGCCCCTTCCTGATCGCCGTAGGACTCCATCATGTACTGGATGCCCTGTTCGCGGCTCCAGCCCTTGGAATGGATGCCGGTGTCCACCACCAGACGGGCGGAGCGGAACATCAGCGACTGGATATAGCCGATCTGGCCCACCGGATCGTTCTCATAGGCGCCCAGTTCGTCGGCCAGCTGTTCGGCGTACAGACCCCAGCCTTCCACATAGCTGGAGAAGCCCAGCAGGTTCATATATTTGGGCGCCGCCTCGCTCTCCTGCTGCAGACTGATCTGCAGATGGTGGCCCGGCGCGGCCTCGTGATAGGTAAGGGTCGGCAGGGTCCAGGACGGCCATTCCGCCGTGTCCTTCAGATTGATCCAGTAGATGCCCGGCCGCGACCCATCCAGACTCGGCGAGTTGTAGTAGCCCATGGGCGCGCCAGCCTCGACCGCAGGCGGGACGCGCTTGATCTGGACCGAAGCCTTGGGCAGGCGGCCGAAGGCGCCGGGCAGACGGGCCTGCATGTCGGCCATCTGGGCGTTCAGCTTCTCGATCAGCTCGGCCTTTCCGGCGTCGGTGTTCGGATAGACGTATTTCGGGTCCTGGCCGAGCGCGCGGATCCGTTCCGCCACGGCGCCCTGGGTCAGCCCCTGGGCCTTCAGCAGGGTGTCCGCGCGGGCGGTCAGCTCGGCCATCTGGGCGCGGCCGGTGCGATGAATCTCGTCCGCCGTCAGCCGGGTGGTGGTGATGAAGCGCAGGCTGTTGGCGTAATACTGCTGGCCCTGCGGCAGGCGGCGGACCGAGGCCTCGTGCCCGGCGCGCGGCAGGGCGGCCTTCAGCAGGGCGTTCTGGGCCGACAGGGCGGGATAGACCTTTTGGGTCAGCAGGGCCTCGACCTGGGCGCCCCAGTCCCCCGACAGGCCCTTGGCCCGCGTGCGGTCCACGACCGAGGCGACCATGGGCGAGGCGGCGGCGGCGGTGGCCAGAATCCCGTCCTGCTGGGCGATGGCCTTGGCCAGGATGAAGTCCGGCGGGATCACGCCCAGGGCGTAGTCCTCGCGCAGACGTTCGGTCTCGGCGGTCAGGACGTCGGCGAAGGCGGCGACGCGGGCCACATAGGCGTCGGCGTCCTCGGCCGTCTGGATCGTATGCTGGTTGGCCAGGAAGTCCGGCGTCGACTGATAGGCCCCGCCCTGCTGGCTGACGCGGTAGGGGTTGGGCCATCCGCCCTGGCCGTAGGGGATGGCGAAGGTGGCGATCACCCCGTCCAGATTGTCGGCGATGGTGTCGTAAGAGATGCCGTCCTGGGCGTCCATGGACGACCGATCCAGAGCGCCGAGCGCGGTCCGCTGGGCTCTGGTGAAGGCGCGGAACTTCTCCTCGTTCTCGGCAGTCGGAACGGTCAACTGCGACTTGGCGGCCGCGCGCGCGCCGGCGTCCAGGCCGAAGGCGGTCACGGTTTCGGGACTGAGGTCCAGGGTCTTTTCGAACGCCTGGTCCATGAAGGCGGCCAGGGCGGCCTTGGACTGGGCGGCGTCGCCGGCCGGGGCGTTCAGCGCAAACGCCTGGCCGTGGGCGGCGGCGAGACCCGCGCCCGCAGCGGCGGACAGAAGAAGGCGGCGACGGTCGATCATGGAAGGCCCCAGCGAGTATGTCTGACCCCAATGGAGCGCCGGTCGTCTCGACCCGCAAGTGAAATCGCGGACAGGCGCAGACCACCTTCCCCCGCTTGCGGGGGAAGTGTCAGCTCGTAGAGAGCAGCGAGACGGCTGACGATGGGGGAAGTTCCGCCTCTTAAAGAAAGAAGACTTCCCCCTCCGACCCTGGTTCGCTTCGCGAACGCCGGGCCTCCTCCCCCGCAAGCGGGAGAGGGTCTTGAAAGTCACCCCGCCGCCTTCACCGCCGCCGAAACCTCCGACACCACCCGTTTGACCAGGGCCGCATCGTCGCCTTCCGCCATGACCCGGATCAGCTTCTCCGTGCCCGAGGGCCGCACCAGCAGCCGCCCCGAGCCGTTCAGCGCCGCCTCGGCCTCGGCGATGGCCGCCTTGACCTTTTCGTTCTCAAGCGGTTTCGCGGCGGTGAAGCGGACATTCTCCAGCTTCTGCGGCACCGGGTCGAACTGGCGGGCCAGTTCGCTCATCGGCTTGCCGGACTCGACCAGGACCGCCAGCACCTGCAGCGCCGCCATCAGGCCGTCGCCGGTGGTGGCGTGGTCGTGCAGGATGATGTGCCCCGACTGTTCGCCGCCGATGTTGAAACCACCCTCGCGCATCCGCTCCATCACATAGCGGTCGCCGACCTTGGTCCGCTCCAGCGTCAGGCCTTGCGACTTCAGTTTGCGCTCCAGCCCCAGGTTCGACATGACGGTGGCGACCACCCCGCCGCCCGCCAGCCGGCCGCGCCGGGCCCAGTCCAGGCCGACCAGGGCCATGATCTGGTCGCCGTCCACCACCTGGCCCTTCTCGTCGCAGATGATGACCCGGTCGGCGTCCCCGTCCAGGGCGATGCCGATGTCGGCGCGGTAGCGTTTGACCGCCTCGACCAGGGTTTGCGGGTGGGTGGAGCCGCATTCGGCGTTGATATTGGTCCCGTTCGGGGCCACCCCCACGGGGAAGACCTCGGCCCCCAGTTCGAACAGGGTGGTGGGCGCGACCTTGTAGCCGGCGCCGTTGGCGCAATCGACGGCGATCCGCAGCCCCTGCAGGCTCAGCCGCTTGGGGAAGGCCTGTTTGGCGATCTCGATGTAACGGGCCTGGGCGTCGTCGATCCGCTTGACCCGACCCAGCTTGTTCGACGGCGCCAGCCCCTGGTCCAGACCGTCGTCCATCAGGGCTTCGATCTTCAGCTCGATCTCGTCCGACAGCTTGTAGCCGTCCGGCCCGAACAGCTTGATCCCGTTATCGGCATAGTCATTGTGCGAGGCTGAGATCATCACCCCCAGGTCGGCGCGCATCGACCGGGTCAGCATGGCCACCCCCGGCGTCGGCACCGGGCCGAAGGTGCGCACGTCCATGCCCACTGAGGCGAAACCGGCGACCAGGGCCGGCTCGATCGTATAACCCGACAGGCGCGTGTCCTTGCCGATCACCACCAGATGGCGACGGTCGTCGCCGGTGCGGAACAGTTTCCCGGCGGCCAGCCCCACGCGCAGCGCGACCTCGGCCGTCATCGGATAGGTGTTGGCGCGCCCGCGAATGCCGTCGGTGCCGAAATATTTCCTGTCGCCCAAGGCGTCGTCCTTCGTTTCGGGTAACGTTCCGAAACCCCATTTTTGATGCAGTCCGCCTTAAGATTGCCTAGACGGCCGGTGGGGCTCGATGCGTGGCTTAGCCCCGGATCGCCGCCAGTGCAAAGCGGCGCCCTTCTGTTTCCTTCCTCTTCGGAGTTCCCAGCGCATGTGCGGCATCATCGGCGTCACCGGCAATGGACCCGTCGTTCCCCGGCTGATCGACAGCCTGAAACGGCTGGAATACCGAGGCTATGACTCCGCCGGAGTCGCCGCCGTTGTGGACGGCGCGGTCGAGCGCCGGCGCGCCCAGGGCAAGATCCGCAATCTGGAAGCCGTCCTGGCCGAAGCGCCGCTGAAGGCCACGGTCGGCATCGGCCACACCCGCTGGGCCACCCACGGCGCGCCCACCACCGCCAACGCCCACCCGCACAAGGCCGGCCGCGTCACCCTGGTCCACAACGGCATCATCGAGAACTTCGCCGAGCTGAAGGCGGAACTGGCCGCAGAGGGCCATGTCTTCGAAAGCCAGACCGACACCGAGGTCATCGCCCACCTGCTGGACGCCGAGCTCAACACTGGTCGTAGCCCCCTGGAGGCGTTCAAGATCACTCTGGACCGTCTGACCGGCGCCTACGCCCTCGCGGTGCTGATCGACGGCGAGGACGATCTGATCCTGGGCGCCCGCCGCGGCAGCCCCCTGGTCGTCGGCTGGGGCGAGGATGAAATGTATCTGGGCTCTGACGCCCTGGCCGTGGGGCCCTTCACCCAGAAGATCTCCTACCTGGAAGAGGGCGACTATGTCGCCGTCACCCGAACCGGCGCCCAGATGTTCGACGTCGCCGGCAAGCCGGTCGAACGCGCCGTCGTCCAGGTCTCGGCCTCCTCGGCCATGGTCGAGAAGGGCGAATACCGCCACTTCATGGAGAAGGAAATCCATGAACAGCCCGACAGCGTCCAGCACACCCTGTCGGAATACCTCGATCTGGTGACCGGAAAGGCCAAGACGAACGCCATCGACTTCGCCGCCGTCGAGCGGATTCAGATCGTGGCCTGCGGCACCGCCTTCTACGCCGGCCAGATCGGTCGCTATGCCTTTGAAAGGCTGGCGGGCCTGCCCTGCGACGTCGAGATCGCCTCCGAGTTCCGCTACCGCTCGCCGGCGGTGTCGCCCAAGACCTTGGCCGTCGCCGTCAGCCAGTCGGGGGAGACCGCCGACACCCTGGCCAGCCTGACCTGGTGCAAGGCCCAGGGACTGAAGACGGCCGCGGTGGTCAACGTCCACTCCTCCTCCATGGCGCGTGAGGCCGAGGTGCTGTGGCCCACCCATGCCGGGCCGGAGATCGGCGTCGCCTCGACCAAGGCCTTCACCGCCCAGGTCGCGGCCCTGCTGGCCCTGGCCGTCGCGGCCGGCGTGGCGCGTGGTCGGATCGACGCGGCCCAGGAGGCGGAACTGGTCAAGGCCCTGTTCGAAAGCCCTCGCCTGATCGCCGAAGCCCTGCGCATGGACGCCAGCATCCGCTCCGTGGTCCAGGATCTGGCCAAGGCCGACGACATCCTGTTCCTGGGCCGGGGCGCCATGTTCCCCCTGGCCATGGAGGGCGCTCTGAAGCTGAAGGAGATCAGCTATATCCACGCTGAGGGTTACGCCGCCGGCGAGCTGAAGCACGGCCCGATCGCCCTGATCGACGAGGAAACCCCGACCATCGCCCTGGCCCCCCTGGACGATGTGTTCGAAAAGACCGCCTCAAACCTGCAGGAAGTCGCCGCGCGCGGCGGCCCCGTAATCATGATCGCCCCGGAAAACGCCCCCGACCCGCACGGCGCCGGCATTCGCCGTATCCACGCCCCGGACTGCCACCCCCTGATCGCGCCCTTGGTTTACGCCGTGCCGATGCAGCTTCTGGCCTACTACACGGCCGTTCAGAAAGGCACGGACGTCGATCAGCCCCGCAATCTGGCCAAGTCCGTCACGGTGGAGTGACGCGCGGGTGATCAAAAAGCATACTTAGAATTAAACTATAGGTCGCGATTCAGCCTGAAATATCGTCAAGGGCTCGGCGGCAATCGGGATTGCATCCTTATTGATGAGTGCCCATCCGGCAAATTTATTGCATGGGCAGCTCGTTAAATTTCGCGGCTCAGGGCTAGTTTTCTATTTGATCGACAGCGGCGTTAGCTCGCCACGCAAAGTGTGACCGAGGTAAGCGCTGCCTCCTTTACCACGAAACAAGGCGCTCTGTGAAACGTCCTCAGCTCGCCAGTAATGAACGACCAAGCTATTACGGGTTCGGGCGAAGTCTTTGATCGGCGATCCGCCGTGGATTAGTTGACCGTGCCAGATTAGAACATCTCCCGGCTGCCCCTTGTAAAGCGTAACTTCGAGATTTCGCTTTTCGATTTCTCCTCGAATGTAATCGTGGCAGGCTGCCATCTCTGCTTCGATCGCGTTCAGTCGTCCATCCGAAAAACGGTATGGTGGAATTTGATGGCTTCCCGGGTAGAAGAAGATCGGGCCATTTTGGTCGTCAACTGGATCTAAGGTGATGCTTGCCGCCACCATGCCTTCGTCTTTCGGAGGGGGCATGTACCAGCTGTCTATGTGTGCATCCTGTTGGCTGCCCCGTTCGAAATTGAGAGAGTTGCATATCATGGGTTCGCCATTGAGCAGCTCAGCTAGGACAGGCTTAAGTCTCCTTGACAGCGCAACATTGCGGATTTGTTCGCTGTAAAGGAATAGATTGTTCAGCTTGTAGGCTTCGGATCTCACTGACGGCGGGGCCTCATTCATCGAAAAGCAGCGACCCGCGTGCGGTCCAGTGATGACATCTACTTGGTGTGGGTTGCCCATGGGGTTCGCCCACTGCCAATCAACAGCCTTTCTTACGGCCGCCATCTCCGTCGGGCTTATGGCCTTCTTGAGATGCAGATAACCCTGATCTTTCCATATTTTCTGCTGTGCTGCAGAAAGCGATCGAAACGCGTTGAACATTGAGTGGCTCCCGAGAAGGCATATTAACGAGCGCGGGATTTCCGTTCAACCGTATCTGCAGCAGTTGTCTCATGCCGCAAGGCATCTAAAAGGGATGAGCAATGACAGGGACCCGTAGACAGGTGTTGAGTTACAAAATCGCTGGCGGGTGGGCCAAGGCACTGGAGAGGCTCAGGAAGTCCAACAATACCGTTCATCGTGACGAGGGGGTGGCTGCTTTGAGGGCGGGGCGTCCTCTGGAAGCTATAGATGCGCTTCGCAGGCATCTCGCTGTGCGCCCTCATGATGGTCACAGTTGGGTGCGCTTGGGAAATGCGCTGAAGGACACCGGCCGCTACGACGAGGCGGAGGCAGCCTATGAAAGAGGCTGCAAGCTCAAGCCGCGCTCGTCCAATGCTTGGCTGAGGCGCGCTTATCTCGCAAAATTTTCCGGCCACAATGAACGAGCTGCGGCTTTCTTCCGTCGGAGCTTCGAGCTTGACGGCAATTCGGAAGCTGGGCGGGAGCTTCTTAGAATGGGTGAGCACGGCGCGTCAGTCCGAGATGCGCCGGATATCGTCGGGTGCATCGACGGTCTCGTCGCGAATTCGATTTTCGGCTGGTGTGTGGACCCCGATGGGCCCGAAGGTCCGGCCGAGTTGGAATTTCTCCAAAACGGCTTGGTTGTCGGGGAGGGCAGGACATCGTTGCCGCGGCCAGACGTGGTGGCCGCCGGCTTTAGCAACACTCATGCTGGGTTTAGGATCGCGCTCAGCTCTGACTACCGAGCGGAGGCCGGCGCGGTGGTGGCTAGGTTGGCGCGCAGCAAACGGACCTTGGTAAACTCGCCGTACCAGCCTTCTGCAGACGATCATGTAGCCATATGGCTCAAGCGGTGGGACGGCTTGGCCAGCCATGAGCTAGAAGAGCTTTGCGATTCAATGGATCGTGAAACAGCTGGAAGTTTATTGTCCATTGTAATGCCCGTCTACAATACGCCCGTTGATTGGCTCAGACGGGCAATAAACAGCGTAATTTCACAGTTCTGTAGCAGGTGGGAGCTGCTGTGTGTAGATGATGCCTCCACAGAACCTCTGGTGCAACAAGTGTTGACTGAGTTTTCTGCTGTCGATTCCAGGATTAAGGTGATAAGAAGAGAGAAGAATGGCGGTGTGTCTGCGGCTGTGAATGATGGCATTCGACATGCGCGAGGAAAATATGTCGCCTTTCTCGACCATGATGATGCCCTAGAGCCGGAGGCTGTGTATAGGGTTCTGAAAGAATCACTGTCAGGTCACGATATTATATATACTGACGAAGTCATATGTGGTGAGGACATAGATGTTATATCTCAAGTTGTAGCTCGCCCCAGTTTTTCCTACGATTATTACATATCGCATCCATATTTTGTTCACTTTGTTTCTGTAAAAAGATCATTAGCTAAGAAGGTGGGCGGGTATGATCTAAAAATGAACATCTCTATGGACGTTGATTTTGTCCTGCGCATCTTGGAAAATTCGAAATCCGTGTCGCACATTCCTGTTCCGCTTTATCGGTGGAGGACGCACGATGGCAGTGCTGGTCATGAGAAAATCGACGCCGTAATGGACGCAACGCGACGTTCTTTAGAGCGACATCATGCCCGAACAAATAGTAGGGCTGAAGTGTCGAATGGACTAACGTTCAATACATTCCGCCATGATTTTCCTTCTTGCGCCAAATCTCTGATCATAATTCCGACAAAGAATCGCGTTGACCTGCTGAAGCCCTGCGTAGATTCTTTGTTGCTAACGACAGAATCTGACGTATTGATCGTCGATCATGATTCGAACGATCAGTCGACTTTGGATTACATGTCTCAACTTCCGAATCGTGTAAAAGTAATAAGGTATTCCGGACCGTTCAATTTTTCTGCAATGAATAACAGGGCAGTCGAAGAGGCGGGGAGTGGTTATGATCTCTACTTGTTTGCCAATAATGACGTCGAAGCGATCGAAGCTGGTTGGATTGAGCACATGCAGGGGCTTTGCCTTCGTGAGGATGTTGGGGCTGTAGGAGCGCTTCTCCTCTATTCTGATGGATCCGTTCAGCACGGCGGCGTTGTGCTGAATGTGGGTGGGCCTGCAGAGCACGTGTACAAGAATGCGCCCTCGAACCTTGGTGAGGGAAGGAACCCAGGGTATATAAGCGGCTTGGTTTCCGTGCGTGATTTTTCGGCTGTTACCGGTGCCTGTATGATGGTGCGCGCCGACATATTTAAGACGGTGGGCGGTTTTGATCCTCTCCTCGCAGTTGGATTTAATGACATAGATTTATGTCTGAGGATAAGAGAGGCGGTGACGTGACCCCCTGAAACTCCTCCAGGAATAGCTAGAGTCCGCCCAACGAAGGACGGACAGAATGAAGCGATCGAGGTTCACGGAAGAGCAGAT
>NZ_JACHOQ010000002.1 GCF_014199955.1 Brevundimonas aurantiaca | reverse complement strand
CACTCACAGCTGGGATGGCTGACGCCGCAGGCTTACGCAGAGGCGCTCACCGGACAGATCGGCCGGTCCGCTGCGCTGGTTGGAGGCTACGCTGACCGGCCTCTTGCCAACCCCACCAACCCCAGTTCAGATCACCAAAGGACTCTCGTTATGGCTGGATGAGAAACGGGGGTCACGTCATGAGGTAGCCGTTCAGGTTCATGATGGTGAACAGCGCGCTGACCGGCGTCCGGCCGTTCATCAGCAGGATGAGGTGGCACAGGACTGTGAGAAGTTGGATGGCTCCGGCCCATACGGGCCAAGCGCGGTTTGATCTCAAAGCGAGAACGGCAAACACGGCCAGCAGGATCAGGTCGATGAAGAAGACGCCCTGGGGAGCCTGATCGGCGCGGGGCGATTCCTGTTGGACGACAAGCGAAGCAAACCACGCCATCAGGTATGCGCTGGCGCCCGCCTTTTCAGTATTTCCGCCCTTAAGCAGCGCAAAAAGCGCCATCGTGACCATGAAGACGGCGCCTATGACGGCGTACATCATGTTTACCATAATTGTCGCCCCCAAGCGTTTTACGCGAAGGGGGCGACTGTAGGCGATGTTAGGTTAAGTGATAATGAGGCCTAACCTTAACTTAATTTCATGCAACCGAGCGGAGATGATTGCGCGTGTCCTTCGGGTCAAGCCAGTCGTCGGGCTTGCCGATCGGGCCGGCGGCGTAGGTTCCGAAGCCGAGGCGGCGATGGTCCTTCTGCAACTCGCCGTGGCACGCCACGATGGACTCCCGCGCGGCGGCGAGGGCGGCGATGGTTTCCATGGCCTTGGCTTGCGAGGCCGTGGCGGCGACCGGCGACAGCGAGAGGTCGGCGCGCGCGCTGATGAAGGATTGAACCAGCGTCGTCGCTTGAGCGATGGCGGCGTCGATAGCGTGTTCCGTGGCGTGCAGATCAGCAGCCACGCCGGCGATGACTTCAGTACGGTCCATTGGGAAGCCCCTCAAACAAGGTTTACAATGGATGAATCCTAACACGGCTTAACCGCTTCTGGTAGAATATTGTTAACCTAATCGATCAATGTTGAGCGGGGAGGCGTTCTGGTGCGCGTGCGTCGTGCGGCCTTCCTCGCCTCAAGCAAAAGTCTTTGAAAAGGCTAGGATTCCTCCAGAAGGAAGTGCGCGGTCAGGGAGGCGATGGGGCGGCTCCGGCTTTCCTGCCACGCCTCAGCCTGGACGTGAGCGATCCGCCGGCCGGCGCGGCTGATCTCGGCCCTGGCGAAGACGTCGACCGGACGGCCGGTCCTGAGATAGGCGACGGTGACGTTGATCGGCCGCGGCAGGCGCGAACTCGGAAACGCCAGGGCGATCTGTGCCATGGCCGTCATTTCCAACAGGGCGGCGGTTGAGCCGCCGTGCAGGGCCGGCAGCATCGGATTGCCGATCAACTGATCTGCAAAGGGCATGACCACCGTGACCTCGTCGCCGTTCATCTGGGTCTGGAGGTTCAGAAAGCGGGCGTAGGGAAGCCGATCCAGAAGCTCGTTCATGCGCCGACGTCTCCTGCGGGCGCCGGCTTGGTGCTGCTGCGCGAGCGGTTCAGCACATAGGCCGACTGAGCCGCCGCAACCGGATCGGCGGGATCGTCCTCGAACGCCCAGCCGCGCACGAAGGCGATCGTGGGGGTTAAACGATAGCAGCTGGCTTGGGCCAAAAGGTCCACGCCCGGCCGGGCCGCGCGCATATAGTCCACCCGCAGGTCCAGGGTGGCGATCGGGTGGAAGGCGTCCATGGCGGTCCAGACGGCCAGGCCGCCGATATGGTCCAAGAGGGTCGTCACCAGCCCCCCGGCCAGCACCCCCGTGTCAGGATCGCCGACCAGGTCGGGCCGCCAGGGAACCCGAATGCGCGGCGCGCCGTCATGAAGCCCGTCGAAGATGAAGCCCAGAGCGCCCGTGTGGGCGGCGCCCGCCGCGAGTTGTGGCAGGATGGCGTCGACGAAACTGTCGTGCATGCGAAAGGGCGTCCGTGGAGTCGGTGACAGTCTTCTGTATGACGGGGCGACCCGACGGCGTCGAGAGCGTTACGCCCCCATGATCCGACCCGAAGATCTGCTGCATCCGACGCCGGCCGGCCTCTATTGCCCGCCCGGCGACTTCTACGTCGATCCGGTGCGCCCCGTGGATCGGGCCGTGATCACCCATGGCCATTCCGATCATGCGCGGGCGGGGCACGGCGCCGTGCTGGCCACGCGCCAGACCCTGGCCATCATGGCCGAGCGCTACGGCGACGCCTTTACGGCGCGGGAGCAGGCGGTCGAATACGCAGAGAGGGCCGCGATCAACGGGGTCGAGCTGCGGCTGTTTCCGGCAGGCCATGTCCTGGGATCCGCCCAGGTCGAGGTGCGCTGGAAGGGTCTGACCATGGTCGTGTCGGGCGATTACAAGCGGCGGCGCGATCCGACCTGTCCGGCGTTCGAACCCGTGCCTTGTCACGTCTTCATCTCTGAGGCGACTTTCGGCCTGCCTGTATTCCGCCATCCGCCGGCGCAGGATGAGATCGGTCGGCTGGTTCGGTCGCTGGCGCAGTTTCCTGACCGAGCCCATCTGGTCGGCGCCTACGCCTTGGGAAAGGCCCAGAGGATCATACGCACGCTGCGTGAGGCGGGCTGGGACCGACCCATCTATGTGCACGGCGCCATGGAGCGGCTGAACGCGCTCTATGAGCGCGAGGGCGTCGATCTGGGGCCGATCCTGCCGACGCGCGATCTCCCAAAGGGGGCGCTGGGAGGCGAGGTGGTGGTCGCGCCGCCGTCGGCCGTGCAGGATCGCTGGTCCCGGCGGTTCGCCGATCCGGTCGTGGCCTTCGCCTCGGGCTGGATGGGAGTAAGGGCGCGCGCCCGGCAGAAGGGGGTGGAGCTGCCCTTGGTCATCTCCGACCATGCCGACTGGGAGGAACTGGTCACGACCTTCGAGGAGCTGAAACCCAACGAGGTCTGGATCACCCATGGCCGGGAGGAGGGGCTTCTGCGCTGGGCCGAACTGAACGGCCAGAAGGCGCGCGCGCTGCGCCTGGTCGGCTATGACGAGGAGGATGAAGAGACGCTGGAGGTCCGGCCGGACTGAGCGATCAGCGCCGCGCCCGGCGAGGGGCCGGCGCCGACGTCTGCGTCTCGTCCTCGCCCTTGTTCTCGACGAGGGCCGCGTTCATCGCCATGCGCAGGCGCTCGGGCTTGATCGGCTTTTCCACCACGGCGGCCATGCCGACGGACAGATAGTGTTTGGCGTCTTCGGGATCGGCGTTGGCCGTCAGGGCGACGATGGGGGTGCGTCCCACCTCGCCGCCCAGGGCGCGGATGGCCTGGGTCGCCTGGACCCCGTCCATGCGCGGCATTTTGATGTCCATCAGGATCAGATCATAGCGACCTTCCTGAACCGCCCGGACCGCCTCCAGCCCGTCCTCCGCCAGTTCGGAACTGCAGCCGAACATTTCGCACAAGGCCTGGGCCACGACGCGGTTGGTGGCGTTGTCATCGACGATCAGCACGTGGGGCGCGGACTTCAGATCGAGTTCTGGCAGGCTCGAGACATTGGAGGCGGGCTCGACGACCGCTGCGGCGCGGCGCGCGGTGATGTCGAAGGCGAAGGTTGCGCCCCGACCCTTGTTGTTCTCGGCCCAGATCCGACCGCCCATACGCTCGATGACCTGGCGGCAGATGGACAGGCCCAGTCCGGCGCCGTCCGGGCCCGAGCCGTGGACGAAGGGTTCGAAGATGGAATCCACACGGTCGGCGTCGACGCCGGGGCCGTCGTCGCGAACCCGGGCCTCCATCCGCACCTGGTCGCCGTCGACCCAGGCCTTCAGCCCGGCCTCGACCACCCCATTGCGCGCGAATTTCAGCGCATTGCCGATCAGATTGTTGAACACCTGCTTCAGGCGGACTCCGTCGATGACGGCGGCCAGCTCCGTGTCGCCTTCGTAGCCGACCAGCAGGGTCACGCCGTCCTGGGAGGCGCGCGGCTCCCATAGGGATTGGACGTCGTCCATCACGGCCCGCAGCGGGGTGGCGACGGGGGTCAACTCCAGCTCTCCCGCCTCGGCCTTGGCCAGGTCGACGGCGTCCTGAAGGATGCGCAGCAGGTTTTCGGACGATTCGACGATGGTCTGCACATGGGCCTGGGCCGTCGTGCTCAAGGGCTGGCGGCGCAGCAGTTCGGCGACGGCCAAGACGCCGTTCATCGGGGTGCGAAGCTCATGGCTCATGATGGCCAGGAACTGGCTCTTGGCGCGAGCGGCGATGAGGGCCTGGGCGCGCGTGTCGTTGAGGGCTGCAGCTTGGTTGGCCAGCTCCGCCTCGTGGCGCCGCTGGCGGTCGGTCGCGCTGCGGAGCAGGGTCGCAGCCGTGCCCACGCCGTGATAGCGGCCGTTCTTGGTGACGATGAAGCCGCGCAGCAGGGCGGCGGGACCGCCCCTCAGCAGGATTTCACTGAAGGCGTCGATTTCAGCGTCGCCTTCCACCACCGCCGGCTCGGGGTCCATGGCGAAGGTGATCGGGCGCAGATCGTAGAGGGCGTGGCCGAAGCGGCCGGCGATCTTCTGTATGAAGGTGGTGCGTTCCACCAGGCCCAGGGGGCGGTCGTTCTCTACGACAGGTATGACCAAAGTGTCCGGTTCGCGCTCGAACCGGGCGAAAACCTCGCAGCCGAGCGTGGACGGACCTACCGGCTCGGGTTGTTCTGAAAGGGTCTCAATCGTCGGCATACTGCCTGGAACTCCTTACTCGCCTCCCATATGCACCAGTAGCGCTTGCCGATTAGTTAAGCCGGATCAGAAAGTTTCGGCCTGTACCCTCGGTGTCATCTCAGGGGCGGGCGCCGGCTGTTTCAGGATTTTGCGCCGGGGGCGGGTCTGGTGTAGAAGGCCCGCCCGACCCCATCTGAGGTCCTCATCCCTTTGTGCATGCGCGCGGCCGACCGGCCGACCGCAGATTCGTCATGAGCGTCATCCTGGAAAAGTCTACGACATCGGCCCTGGTTCTCTTCTCCGGCGGGCAGGACAGCGCCACCTGTCTGGCCTGGGCGCTGGAGCGGTTCGGGCGGGTGGAGACGGTCGGCTTCGACTACGGCCAGCGGCACCTCGTGGAGATGGAGGCGCGCCAGGCGGTGCGTGCGGGGATGAAGACGGCCCTGCCGCAATGGGCCGACCGGCTGGGCGACGATCATGTGGTGGACCTGACCGGCTATGGTCGGATCGCCGAGAGCGCCCTGACCGCCGACCGCAAGATTGAGATGGATGCGCGCGGTTTGCCGACGACCTTTGTCCCTGGGCGCAACCTGATCTTCCTGGTGGCGGCGGCGGCCCTGGCGGATCGGCGCGGGCTGGAGGTGCTGGTCGGCGGCATGTGCGAGACCGACTATTCCGGCTATCCCGACTGTCGCCACGAGACCATGGAGGCCATGGCGCGGGCCCTGTCGCTGGGACTGGACAAGCCGGTGGTGATCGAGACCCCGCTGATGTGGCTGACCAAGGCCCAGACCTGGGAACTGGCCGATCGGATTGGGGGCGAAACCCTGGTCGAGCTGATCATTGAGGACAGCCACACCTGCTATCAGGGCGATCGGACGCATCGCCACGCCTGGGGCTATGGCTGCGGCCAATGCCCCGCGTGCGAGTTGCGGGCGGCGGGGCATGCGGAATGGGTCGCCGGCCGAGGCGCTCAGACGTGACCTATTCGGCCAAGGAAGTCTTTCTGACGGTCCAGGGCGAGGGCGGACAGGCGGGCCGGCCGGCGGTCTTTCTGCGCTTCGCCGGCTGCAATCTGTGGAGCGGGCGCGAACAGGATCGGGCGAGCGCCGTCTGCAGCTTCTGCGATACGGACTTCGTCGGCGTAGACGGGGACGGCGGGGGCAAGTTCGCCACCGCGGACGGGCTGGCCGATCATGTCGCGGCGATGTGGCGGGGGCGCGAGGGCGATCCGAAACTGGTGGTCTGCACCGGGGGAGAGCCCCTGCTGCAGCTGGATGCGCCCCTGGTCGCGGCCCTGCACGCGCGCGGTTTCGAGATCGCCATCGAGTCCAACGGCACTCTGGCGGCGCCCGACGGGATCGACTGGATCTGCGTCAGCCCAAAGGCGGACGCAGACGTGATCCAGATCAAGGGGCAGGAGCTGAAGCTGGTCTATCCGCAGCCCAAGGCCCCGCCCGAGCGGTTCGAACACCTCGCGTTCGAACGGTTCTGGCTCCAGCCCCTGGACGGCCCCGACCAGGCGGAGAACACCGCCGCCGCCATCGAATATTGCCTGACCCATCCCCAGTGGCGCCTGAGCGTCCAGACCCACAAATACATCGGCGTCCGCTAATGCCCGTCTTCGAAATCACCAAACAGGCGACCTTCGACGCCGCCCACCACTTCCCCAACGAACCCGAGGGCAGCATCTATCGTCGCGTCCACGGCCACTCCTTTACGGTCGAGGCGACGATCCGGTCGGAGACCCTGGACGCCGAGCACAACTGGGTCGCGGACCTGGGGGCGCTGGACCGGGCGCTGAAGTCGGCGGCGGAGCAGCTGGACCACGGCATGCTGAACGAGCACGAGGGGCTGGAGCTGCCCAGCCTGGAAAACCTGTGCCTGTGGTTCGCCAAGACCCTGAAGCCGGACTGGCCGGGGCTTTGCCGGGTGCAGGTGGCGCGGCCGACGATCAACGAGCGGTGCGTGCTGTCGCTGTAGTCAGCAGCTTTTGCCCTGCCTCTGCCGCTGTTCGCAGCGGCGTTGTTCGCGTTCGTACTCGCGCTGTTCGCGTTCGCGGCGGGCGCGGGTTTCCTCGTCGGAGGTGGTGACGGCGTCGAAGCCGGCGCCCACGACCGCGCCGCCGGCCTTGGCCGCGCCGCCCACGACGGCGGCGGTCCCGCCGACCACGGCGCCGGCGACGCAGCCCTGGAGCATCAAGGCTCCGCCCATTACGACGGCGGCCTGACAAGCGGCGATGAGACGGCTGCGACGCATCGGTGAGACACCAGAGATTTGGACGAGAGGATAGAGGCGACGACAGCGACGCCCGGAGCCTACTCCAGAGATTTCGAATAGTCCCTGATAATGATGAACGGAGGCTGAGCGACGTTCAGGTCAGGCGCCGCGTTGCGGCAGCAGTTTGCGGCGCTGGCGCGAGATCGCCAGCGGGCTTCCGTCGGCGCCCCAGGCGGTCGCCTCGTCCACCGTCCAGCCCAGGCCCAGGTCCAGCATCCGGAACTCGAAGAAGGCCCAGCCCTCGGGCGCTGTTTCAGGCGTCGGGTCGGTCAGGATGTCGATGCGCAGATCGACGGTGGTCATGGGCGCGGGCGTCGAGGAGGCGGTCCAGGCCGGGGGATAGAGGGCGTCCAGCAGATAGCAGAGGCCGACCTCGTCCAGCGGGCGGCGGTCAGCCATCCGCATCCAGGTGCGTTCGATCACCGGCTTGCCGGCATTGCCGCCCAGAATGTTAGGCCCGCCGTCGAACCGGTATTCGACGTGCTGGGCGAAATGGGGCGACATCGGCCCCCGGATGGTGGCGGCGGGGTTCAGGCCGTCCAGCGAGGGCGGCGGCCGATGAAGCGGGGCGAGCGGCGGGGCGTCGCCGTCCAGCCCGTAGGTTCCGGTGGCGTGATGGGTCATGCGGCCGTCCTGCTCGGCCTCGACCGCCGCATAGATCACATTGCGGCCGCCGCGCAGCAGGCGCGGACGAAAGGCGACCTGCTCGCCGAAGCGGGCCGCCGACAGATACTGAACCGATAAGGTGCGCAAGGGCGCGGTCAGGGACAGGCCCTGGCGCATCGCCTGGGCGCACAGGGCCGCCAGCAGGCCGCCGAAGGGAAAGCCCTTCTCCGGCGGCAGGCCGGACGGTCCGTTGGAGAAATGACCGGGAACGGGCGCCGAAAGGCCGCCGTCGTCCAGGGTGTGGAAGGCCAGGGCGGCGTCGAGGGAGATGGGGTGGGTCGTATCGGCCATGGGCGCCATCCTGCGTCAGGCGAAGAAGGGACGGAAGGCGCTGCGTTCTGGAGGGGGCGCAGGTCCATTGCCAAACAAGACTGACTGAGCCGGTTCGGATTGGCAACCCTCTTGCCAACCGCCTGACGCGGGGTCACTTTTGTCGCATGGGACGCACCGCAGACTACAGCCGCCAAAGCTGCTCCATCGCCGCCACCCTGGAGGTGATCGGCGATCCGTGGACCCTGCTGGTCATCCGCGACGCCTTCAACGGGGTCAGCCGGTTCGAGCAATGGCAGGACAATCTGGGCGTGGCGCGCAACGTCCTGGCCGCGCGTCTAAAAAGCCTGGTCCAGCACGGGGTGCTGGAGCCGCGCCCCTATTCCGAACGGCCCCCGCGCAACGAATATGTGCTGACGCCCAAGGGCAAGGATCTGTACGGGGTTCTGGTGACCCTGCACGGCTGGGGCGCCAAACACGTCTATGGCGAGACCGACTGCGGCATCGACATGGTCCACTCGACCTGCGGCGCCACCCTGACCCCGCGCATCGCCTGCGGCTGCTGCGGCGAGATCGTCAAGCCGAGGGACATCCGGCTGACGCGGGCGGAGAACCGGCCGACGGTGGGGGATGTGATGCCGAAGGATGATGAGGCGGCTTAGGGCGGCCGTCGAGGACGGGTTTGAGAGCGGGACAGGGGGCTTTGGTTGGACAAGTTCAGTCGGCGTCCTAACAGGAAGGCTCGTGTTCAGAACACCGTGCTGGCCCTGTCGGCCTTTACCTTTGCCGGTGGTTGCTTCGGCGTCCTGATCGCCTTCGGCAACGCCGCCATTCCCTGGTTTTTCGGCCTCTATGCGTTCTGCTGGACTTTGGGATTCCTGTTTTGGCAGCAGAGGTTTGTTCGAAACTACTTTCGCTGGAGGTCCAGAACGCGTCTTCAAAGCCAGCAAGGTCCAGGATTTTCAACACTAGAGCTGGCCGCTATCGAACAATTCCTTGATCGAGCCGGTCCTCAGGAGGCCGCCGCACGCCGACATTTCGAGCAGGCGGAAGTCGTTTCCCGCTACAATTCAGGCACCGGCGGAGTCACTGCGATAAGAAGTTCGCAACCTTGGCCTTGGACGAAACCCGCAACGGACAATGTGTCCTGGTTTCACATTGATCAGTTGAATGCCGTTGTGGGGTGCCAATTTTGGCCTGGGCCGGCTGAGGGTCTGTCGATCCTTGAGATTTTTGCGGGAGACACAAACACGGCCCAGTTGGACTGGATGACAGTGACTTTCCGAGGGGCGGATGATGGTCTGCCGCATCCGCCGGCTCCCACCTTCGCCCCCATCATTAGCGAGCCTCGCTGGGTAACCTGGCGCCCGGAGCCCTGACGACGAAAGCCGGCCCCACCCTGCGGTGAAACCGGCTCCCGTCATCCCTTGACGCACACCACCTGACGCACGGTGTGCACGACCTCGATCAGGTCGGTCTGGGCCGCGATGACCGCGTCGATGTCCTTATAGGCCATCGGGGTTTCGTCGATCACCTCGGCGTCCTTGCGGCATTCCACGCCCTCGGTGGCGCGGACGTGGTCCTCGATCGTGAAGCGGCGCTTGGCTTCGGTCCGGCTCATGGCCCGACCGGCGCCGTGCGAGCAGGTGCAGAACGAATCCGCATTGCCCTTGCCGCGGACGATGAAGGACTTCGCCCCCATCGAGCCGGGGATGATGCCCAGTTCGCCGTCCTTGGCCGACACGGCCCCCTTGCGGGTCAGGAAGACGTCCTTGCCGAAATGCTTCTCCTTGGAGACGTAGTTGTGGTGGCAGTTCACCGCCTCCTGCGTCGTCTCCAGATCCGGCCAGAAGGCCTTCAGCACCCCGAGCACGCTGTCCATCATCACCTCGCGGTTGGCGCGCGCGTATTTCTGCGCCCACGACACCGCCCGCACATAGTCGACGAAGCCGTCCGTCCCTTCCGGGAAATAGGCCAGGTCCTGGTCGGGCAGGTTGATGTGCCAGCGGCGCATCTCGTGCTTGGCCCGTTCGATGAAATAGGTCCCGAACCGGTTGCCCACCCCGCGCGAGCCGGAGTGAAGCATCACCCACACGTCGCCCGCCTCGTCGAGGCACAGCTCGATGAAGTGGTTGCCCGTGCCCAGAGTGCCCAGGTGGCCGAAGCCGCGCGGGTGCGCCGCCTTGGGGTGTTTTTCCACCACGGCGTCATAGCCCGCCTTCAGATCGGCCCAACGGGTGACCGCCGAGGCCGGCGGTTCGGCCGCCCAGGCGCCCTTGTCGTTGCGCCCGCCGTTGTCGGTGCGGCCGTGCGGAACGGCGGCCTCGATGGCGGAGCGGATGGCCGACAGGTCGTCGGGCAGGTGTTCGGCGCGGATCGAGGTCCGCACCGCCATCATGCCGCAGCCGATGTCCACGCCCACGGCGGCCGGGATGATGGCTCCCACGGTCGGGATCACCGACCCCACCGTCGCGCCCATGCCCCAGTGCACGTCCGGCATGACCGCGACGTGCTTGTGGATGAACGGCAGCGAGGCCACGTTCTTCAGCTGTTTCAGCGCCGCATCCTCGATGGGCACCCCTCGGGTCCAGGCCTTGATCGGCACATGGTCCGGGGTTTCGATTACGTCATAACCACGCATGGCCGACGTCTCCTTCTCTGTCTGTGATCCTCCCGGACCGGCGAGAAAAGGAGCCCCGCAGACGCAAGAAACCCCTCCGGCCGGAAGCGGGAGGGGTTTCTGGAAAGCCGAAGTCGATAGACCCGCTGCTCCCTATGCGCCCCTCACGCACGCGCCCTCGCCTTGGACCGACAGGCGGTCCAAGCTCTTGGGCGCGTTCATGGCGACGTATTGGGCGAACATGGGTGTCTCTTCTTCGGAGGCGGCCGGATACACGGCCAAGGCGGTGCGCGGCAACCCCTGATCCCAAAAAACCTGATGCTGCCGCTTTCTGTCAGCATCTCTGCTAGGCTCGCGTCGTGTCCCGGTCCGAACGCCTGCTTGATCTTCTGAACGCCCTGCGGCGACGACGCCAGCCGGTCAGCGGTCGCGCGCTGGCCGAGGAGATGGGGGTCAGTCTGCGCACCCTGTATCGCGACATCGCCAGCCTGCAGGCGCAGGGGGCGACGATCGAGGGGGAGCCGGGGGTCGGCTATGTGCTGAAGCCGGGCTATCTGCTGCCGCCGCTGATGTTCACGCCGGAGGAGGTGGAGGCCCTGGTGCTGGGTTCGCGCTGGGTGGCGGACCGGGCCGATGCGCGGATGCGGGACGCCGCCCTGGGGGCGCTGGCGCGGATCGCGGCGGTCCTGCCCCCGGATCTGCGCGACGAGATGGAGACCTCGGCCCTGCTGGTCGTGCCGGGGGCGCCGTTTCCGACCGATCTGGTCGATCCCGCCCTGTTGAGAAAGGCGATCCGCACCGAGCGGCGGCTGAGGCTGTGTTACCGCGACGAGGCGGGCAAGGCGTCAGAACGGGTGGTCTGGCCCTTCGCCCTGGTCTTCTTCGACCGGGTGCGGCTGCTGCTGGCCTGGTGCGAGTTGCGACAGGATTTCCGCAGTTTCCGCACCGACCGGATCGTCGAGGCGGAGGTGACGGAGGCCCGCTATCCCGCCCGGCGTCAGGCCCTGCTGAAGACCTGGCATGAGGCGCAGGAAAAACGGGCGGAAGCAGGATCATGCTGACAGGAACTGGCAGCAGGGCGGTCTAGGTTTGTTCTCGCAAAAACCGGAGGGCGCATGACCGAGATCGAAGACATTCCACTGAGCGTCGCCGACCCGGAGGCCGCGGCGCGCTTCTACGCCCGGCTGCTGCGGCGAACGCCGCTGGAAGCGGGGCCGGATCGCGCCGTCTTCATTCTGTCGACCCGGCGGACGCTGAGCCTGTGGCGTTCGGCACAGCCGGCGTCTCGACCGGGAGACGCCCTGGAACTGCGCATGAAGGCGCCGTCCGTGGTGGATGAACTGCATATGGACTGGTGGGATCGCGGCGCGCGGATCGTCTTGCCGCCGATGGACACCCGTCAGGGGCGGGCCTTCGTCGCGAGCGATCCCGACGGCAACCGCATCCGGGTCTTCGCCGCCGGCTAGACCGCGGGTCGGCGCGCGGGCTGACGTGGAATCTCCAGGGTGAAGAGGGAGCCGCCTGCGACGGTGTTACGGTGAAGGGCGAGCCCGCCGTGAGCCTCCGCGATCGCCCGGACGACCGCCAATCCCAGGCCCGAGCCCGTGGCCGATGGGTCGCGCTTGAAGGGGTGAAAGATGTGGGCGGCGCGATCGGCGTCTATGCCGGGGCCGCTGTCCTCGATCGAAATCCGGGCGAAGGCGCCGAAGGTGGCCGTGCGGATCACCAGCGGACCCGGAACGGCGTGTCGCCGCGCGTTTTCGAGCAGGGCCAGGGCGGCCTGTCTGAGGCGTGTCGGATCGCAGACGGCCAGGGCGGGCTCCAGGCGCCACTGGGCTTCGAAACCGGCGGCGCTCAGGCTGGGCTGTACGATTTCGCGCAGGGCGCCGATCTCTTGGGACAGATCGACCGCCTCAAGCTGGAGATCCAGGTGGTTGCTTTCGGCCAGGCTGACCACCCGCAGATCCTCGACGATGCGCGCCAGGCCCTCGATCTGACGCCTCAAACTGGTCAGGGTGTGATCGTCGATCTGGAACACCCCGTCGGCGACGCCCTCCAGACGTCCCTTCAGAATGGTGACCGGGGTGCGCAATTCGTGGGCGATCTTGGCGTTCCAGGCGATGCGTTCCTCGGCGTGCGCCTGAAGCCGTTGCGCCATTCGGTTGAAGTCTTCGACCAGTTGGGCGGTTTCGCGAAGGGCGCGTTTGCCGACGGTGGCGCGAGCGGTCAGGTCGCCCTCTGAAATCCGTTGGGCCGTAATAGCCAGGGACGCGAGTGGAAGGACGATCTGCCGAGCCAGCAGGGCGCCGGCCATGACGGCCAGGCCGATCGCCGTCAGGACCGCTGCAACGATGACCGCATAGTCGACGGCCTGGGGCTTCCAGTGATGCGGCGCGGCGACCACGCCGGGATGGTTTTCAAACACCCAGGCATAGACGAAGAAGGCGCAGAACGCGCTGAGGATGAAGCCGGTCAGGGTGACCAGGCCGATCCGAGCCGCCACATTGCGCCCTATGCCGTCGGTCAGGGGCAAGCGTCAGGCTCCAGCCGGTAGCCGACGCCCCGGACATTGGCGACCAGACCGACGGCGCCGGCGGCCTCCAGCTTGCGTCGAAGATGGCTGAAATGGCTGTCGATCGTGCGTTCCTGAACGTCCTGGTTCGGGAAGCAGGCGTCCAGGATTTCGGCGCGGGTGAAGACCCGCAACGGAATCCGCGCCATATGGGCCAGCATTTTGAATTCGGTCAGGGTGAGGTCCAGGCGTCGACGTCCGTCGGCCGTGATCACGGCGGCGAGATAGTTCTCCAACTGGACCTCGACCGGTCCGACCCGCAGCACCTTGGCGTCGGGCGCGCCGACGGTGCGGCGGAGAATGGCGTGGACGCGCGCGACGACCTCCACGGGTTTGAACGGCTTGACGATATAGTCGTCAGCGCCGATGCGGAGCGCCTGGAGCTTGTCCAGATCCTGGTCCAGGGCCGTGACCATGATGACCGGCGTCTCTCCGCGCCGGCGCAGTTCGCCCAGGACGTCCCAGCCGTCGCGATTGGGCATCCGCACGTCCAGCAGCACCATGTCGGGCTTCAGAGAGGCATGGAGATCAAGCGCCTGCTGCCCGTCCGAGGCGGTCGCGGTTCGAAAGCCCTCGCGACGCATATAGGCGTCCAGAATTTCGACGATTTCGCCTTCGTCATCGGCGATCAAGACAAGACTGCTCATGAAACCTCCGTCCTCCGCCATCGCGCCGCGCGCCCGGTCCGTCCAGCAGAACCATGCGGCTTCGGACAAACTTCATCCGGTCTCCACAAAATCTGGATAATCCGACAAAGAAAACCCCCTCCCGCGCTGGGCGGGAGGGGGCGAACTGACCGGGAGGAGGACGGTCAGTAGGAGGCGCGCAGCTCGATGCCGAAAGAGCGCGGGTTGTTGAAGTTGCCGTAGTCGCCCAGGGTGCCCCGGTTCGAGGGGTCGCGGCGGTAGACATAGGTCTCGTCCAGCAGGTTGCGCGACCACAGGGCCACTTCCAGATCGGGGCCGCCTTCACGGGTGGCGATGTCGGCCACCGCGATGCGGGCGTTCACCAGGAACGAGGAGTCGTTCTTGATTTCGAACTGGTCGAAGCTGTGGCTGGCGTCGGCGTAGTTGGCGTCGATGTGAGCCTTCAGCGTCGCGCCCATGAAGGGCGAGTTCCAGTCTGCGGCCACGCTGGCGGCGTTCTCAGGCGTATAGGCGATGAACACCTTCTGCACCTGATTGTTGAACGGGTTCACCGTGTCCGGGATCTTGGCGTCCGTATAGGCGTAGGAGGCCGACAGCGTCAGATAGTCGTTGGCGCGGAACTGGCCTTCCAACTCCAGGCCCCGGATCTTGGTGGTGCCGGGGGCGTTGATCGTTTCCAGCGTGTTGCGGGTCGAGGCGCCGATCACGGTGACAAGGCTGAAGTCGATCTGGCTGTCGGTGCGGTCCATCGCATAGACGGCCGCGTTCAGCCGCACCCGACGGTCGAACAGGTCGCTCTTCAGGCCCAGCTCATAGGCCTTCACCTCTTCCGGATCGAAGGAGCGATAGGTCAGCGAGCGCGACGAGGCGCCGCCGGCCCGATAGCCGGTCGAATATTTGCCGTAGACGTTGACGCTGTCGGTCAGGTCATAGGCCAGGGTGACCAGCGGATCGAACCGATCGACCGAGGTGTTGAAGTTGAGATTGGTCGGGGCGTTGTTCACCATCTCCAGCTTGCCGTCCTTGTCATCCCAGGTGTAGCGGCCGCCGACCGTCAGGTGCAGGGCGTCCAGCTGGGCCGGGGTCCAGGTCGCCTGACCATAGACCGCCTTGGATTCGGCGTGAGCCGTCGACTTGCGGTCGAGCGAGCGGGAGCCGCGGATGGTCGGGGTGGGGTCCAGGATGGTGTAGCCCGTGCCGTCGGCGTTCCATTGGTTCGTCGAAGGCGTGGCCGCATCGTCCGACACGGTTTCCTTGAAGTAGAAGACGCCGCCGACATAGTCGATGCTGTCGCCCAGCGAACCGACCGCCTGGACTTCCTGGCTGAACTGGTGCTGCCAGAAGCCGGCCAGGGAGTAGCGCGAGAACTTGCCGTTCGGGCCGGTCACCGGCGGACGGTGGGCGCCGGCGATATTGTCGTACTGCTCGACGTCCAGGTCGCGATAGGCGGTGATCGAACGCAGCTCCAGCGCGTCGCTGGGGCGATAGGACAGATGCAGATCCGTCCCGCGCGTGTCATCGACGCTCCACTGCTGAGGCACGCCGATGTCGGCCTGCGTCATGCGCTCCGAACCCTCGACCTGCACCAGGGGCGACAGGGCGCGGATTGAGCCGCTCGGCACGGTGGCCGAGGTCCACGGCACGACCGTCAGGCCGTTCGGGTTGAAGTTCAGCAGCTGGCTGTAGAACGGGGTGTTCTTGTCCTTGCCGATGTCGGCCGCCAGATCGGCGGTGAAGTTTTCGGCCGGGGTCCAGCGGGTCTGGAAGCGCAGACCGCGGCGGTCGTATTGGCCAAAGCCCGTCTCGCCCGGCAGGATGTTCTTGGTGGCCGGTCCCTGAACCGCGATCACGCCGTCCACCTTGAAGGCGAAGTCGCCCAGGGCCGGAAAATCGACGTGCAGTTCGGAGTTGTAGGAGTCCAGGTTGCCGACGCCGGCGACGGCGCGCATGCCGAACTCGCCCGTGGGCTTCTTGGTCACCAGCGACAGGGCGCCGCCTTCGGTGTTGCGGCCGAACAGGGTGCCTTGCGGCCCCTTCAGGACTTCCACCCGTTCGATGTCGAGCAGGGCGGAAGCGAGGCCGTGCTGACGCGCCAGATAGACGCCGTCGACATAGACGCCGACGCCCTGTTCGCGGGCGGGTTGGTTGGCGTCGTTCGGCACAATGCCGCGAATGCCGATGGTTAGGGCCGATTGGCGCGCTTCAAAGGTGGCGACGCGAAGGCTGGGCACAGCGCCGTCGGCCAGATCCATCAGGCTCTGAACGTGGCGGTTTTCCAGCGATTCCGAACCCATGACCGAGATGGAGATCGGCGTGTCTTGCAGATTGGTTTCACGCTTGGTGGCGGTGACGACGATGTCGGCCAGGCCGGTCGGCGTCGGATCGACGGCGACGGGATCGCTGCCGGCGAAGGCGGAAACGGGCGCGGCGAGAAGCGCGGTCCCCAGCAAAAGCTGGAGGCGGAGTTTGTTTTGACGTTGCATTTATTTCCCCTGCTTGGTCAGGCCGGGGATTAGGGCATTACTGCAATGATCAGTTTAAAGAAATATAACGCACTCGTGCATTATTGTTGAATAGGGTCTCAATCAGTATTCGACGAAAATCAACTCAAAATCCACCCGATCTCCACAATTGTCTAGGCTGTCGCTACGGCGGTCGTGTCGCGGATGAAGCCGCCGCCCAGGACGCGGTCGGGGTCGGTCGAATCGTACAGGGCGCAGGCCTGGCCGGGGGCGACGCCTTCCTCGCCTTCGTCGAAAACCACGCAGACGTCGCCGTCGATCAGGGCCAGACGGGCGGGGGAGGACTGGCGGGTCGAGCGGACACGGGCGAGGACGGGGAGGCCGGACGCAGCGGCCTCCTGGATCGTGGCCTCGTCGCCCAGCCAGTTGGTTTCTTCCAGCGTCAGAGACGCGGTCAGCAGGGCTTCGCGCGGGCCGACGACGACGCGGCGGGTTTCGGGCTCCAGCCTGACGACGAACAGGGGCTCGCCCACCGCGACGTTCAGGCCCCGGCGCTGGCCGATGGTGTAGTCGGTGATGCCGGCATGGCGTCCCAGCACCCGACCGTCCATGTGCACGATCTCGCCGGCCTCGCGCCCTTGCGGGCGCAGGCGGTCGATCAGGGTGCGGTAGTCGCCGGAGGGCACGAAACAGATGTCCTGGCTGTCCGGCTTGGCGGCGATCTTCAGCCCCAGTTCGGCGGCGACGCCGCGCACCTGGGGCTTTTCCAGATCGGCCAGCGGAAAGCGCAGATAGTCGAGCTGGTCCTGGGTGGTGGCGAACAGAAAGTAGGACTGGTCGCGCGAATGGTCGACCGCCTTGCGCATCTGCGAGCGATTGCCGACGGCGGCGCGGCGGACGTAGTGGCCCGTGGCCATGGCCTCGGCGCCCAGGTCGCGGGCGACGTCCAGCAGGTCGCGGAACTTGACCGTCTGATTGCAACGGATGCAGGGGACCGGGGTCTGGCCCTTCAGATAGGAGTCGGCGAACTGGTCGATCACCGCGTTCTTGAACCGGCTTTCATAGTCCAGGACATAGTGGGGGATGCCTATGGTCTCGGCGGCTAAACGGGCGTCGTGAATGTCCTGGCCCGCGCAGCAGGCGCCCTTCTTCTTCAGGGCCGCGCCGTGGTCGTAGAGTTGAAGGGTCACGCCGACGACGTCATAGCCCGCCTTGTGCAGCAGGGCGGCGACGACGGTGGAATCGACCCCGCCGGACATGGCGGCGACGACGCGCGCTCCGACCGGCAGGCCGACCGCCGCCCGAGCGCTCTCGACCGCCGCATCCATGTCAGTGCGGCGGATGTCGGGAACGGGGCAGAGATCTTCGACCAGGGTCATGGCCGCCATTTAGTGCGGAACCGGCGCGATTTCGAGGCTGGGAAACGAAAAGGGCCGCATCCGTCGCCGGACACGGCCCTCTTCGTCTTCGGGGAGAAGCCTTAGGAGCGGTAGCTCTGGATCCGCGTCGTGCGCAGGCCCTGCATGCCCCATTTGTCGATGGCCTTCTGCCAGGCGAGGAATTCTTCCGCCGTCAGGCGGTACTTCGCCAGGGCGTCGTCCAGGCTGAGCAGGCCGCCGCGAACGGCGGCGACGACCTCGGCCTTGCGGCGGATCACCCACCGGTCCGTGTTGGCCGGGGGCAGATCGTTCAGGGTCAGGGGCGTGCCAGTCGGTCCGACCACGTATTGTTCGCCTTTGCTATTCAGGCGTCGCTCTTGCAACATGGGCTTATGCCTCTTTCACCATCACCGTAGTGAGATGACTGTAGGCCTGCCCCTCTAAGGTCGGTTTAAGCGTCGTGGTGAAGAAACGGATAAAATCCGACCTCGCCAGAGGGACTCTGTAAACCTTGCTTGAGCGACGATTCATTAGAACTAACGGTTACTTACTGGCCGATCAGCGTTTGATGTTGATCAGTTCAGCGAGCATTTCGTCCGCCGTGGTGATGATCTTGGACGAGGCGGAATAGGCGCGCTGGGTCGTGATCAGGCCGGTGAATTCCGCCGACAGATCGACCGTGGAAGACTCCAACTGCTGGGCGGCGACCTTGCCCGCGCCGCCGGTGCCTGCGGCCTTCAGATTGTAGGTGCCGCTCTCAAGGCTGACCGCATAGGCGTTGCCGGACACCTCCTTAAGGCTGTCGGGGCTGGGGAAGGTGGCGATGGCGACCTGGGCGATCCGACGCATCACGCCGTTGTCGAAGATGGCGGTGACGAAGCCGCCCTCGTCGATGGTGATCTCGCTCAGATTGCCGAAGGCCGTGCCGTTGGTGACCGTCGATTGGACCACCGAGGCGGTGTTCAGCTGGCTTAGGCCGCCCGCGGAGGTGTTCAGGTCCAGGGTCACGGTCTGGGCCGCGATGCCCAGGCCGTCGGCCCATTTGACCTTGCCGTTGTCGCTCGGATCAGCGGGGTCGATCGTATTGTTCGGATCGGATTCCAGGAAGTTCAGGCTCGCCTGTTCCGGATCGTCGAACAGCCCCTTGCCTGCGGGCCAAGCCTGCATGGTCTCGATATCCAGGCGGCCTGAGGGGGTGAAGGCGATAAGGCCGGTCTTGATCTGACCGTGGGAGTAGGGCGCGCCGGTGACGACGTCGCTGGCCGGCACGGCCACCACTTCCGCATACCATTGGTTCGGTTCGGCGCTCTTCAGGAAGCGGATTTCCAGGTTGCGCTGGCCGCCTTTCGAGTCCGACACCGGGATGTTCATCTTGAAGTCCGGCTTGACGCCCACCGGATTGTCGTCCTCGGCGTTGTACATGGCCATGGAGTTGGCCGAGGGGTCGTACTTGGTCTTGGCCACGCCGTCCGTCGACATGCCGATATCGGCGAAGTTGATCGCGAAGGGCGTGCCCGCGACAGGCGGCGTGCCGCTGGTCGGGGTGATGGTGAGGGCCGTCGCGGTTGCGGTGGCTGAACCGTTGCTTCCCGCAGTGGGGGTGAAGCCCGTCAGGGCGCCGGCGGCGTAGGTCGCGGTGCCGGTGATCTTGGTGATGCCCGTCTTGATCGTCACCTGATAGGTGTTGGCGCCGGTGCGGACGTAGGAGACGTCCACATCATGTTCGACCGGCGGGGTGGCGGCGTCATCGACGCCGTTATAGCGATTGGCGGCGGCGGCGGAGGAAACCGTCTGGGTCGAACGCAGATTGGCGTTGATCTGAACCCGGGTCGTCGGTTCGGCGGTGCCGCCGACCTGGCCGATGTTGATCGAGCGCAGGCGCGACAGGTCGGACGGATCGGTCGAGATGTCGCCGTTCGAATCCACCGGCCAACCCTGAAGATAGAGGCCGGCGCTGTTCTTCAGATAGCCCAGATTGTCGACCCGGAAGGCGCCGGCGCGGGTGAACAGGCGGGTGTCGGTGGCGCCGACGTTCTCGGCCTGGGTGGTGGTGACGAAGAAGCCCTGACCGCTGACGGCCAGGTCGGTGTTCTCGGTCGTGCGCTGAAGCTGGCCTTCCTGGCTCACGAAGGAGCGGGTCGCCGACATCACGCCGCCGGCGGAATAGGAGCCGCCGGTCCGGGTCTGGCTGTTGACCAGGGTCTGGAACTCGCCCTGCGATCGCTTGTAGCCGACGGTGTTGACGTTGGCGATGTTCTGGGAAATCGCCGCCAGGGCGGCGGAGTTGGCGGCCAGGCCGGACACGCCGGCCAGCATTGCGCTGTTCAAGCTCATGAATACGCTCCTTGAATGGAAGTCATCGGGAAGGCGGCGGAGCGCATCATGCGGCCGCCTCCTCGGTCGGGACGTCCGGCTTCTCCGTATCGTCATTGTCTGCGCGATCCGTGATCTCGTTCAGCGAAATCACGGTCGAAAGCGGAAGGATGGAATCGCCGATCACCAGATAGGGGGCGCCGTCGTACATCTCGACGCCGGTGACGCGACCGCGGATCAGGGCCTGGCTTTCGACGGCGGCGCCCGCCTCGTTGGTGGCGCTGACCTTCAGGGTGTAGACACCGCCGTCGTCCAGCTGATCGCCCTGGGTCGTCTTGCCGTCCCAGACGAAGTCGTGCAGGCCCGTCGTCTTGTTCGGGGCGTCGCCTTCCCAGACGACCTTGCCGGCGCTGTCGACGACCTGCAGCTTCGCGCTCTCGGCGTTGGAGGCCAGTTCGTAGCTCCAAGTCGCCTTGCCTTCGTCCAGGGTGGTGGCGGTCCAGGCGGCGGTCACCTGTTTGCCAATATAGTTGGCGGCGTTGTCCAGGCCGCCCCCCGTCTGGGCGGCGACCAGGCTTTTCAGCAGGTCGTTGGTCAGCAGTTGCTGCTCGACGCCCGCCATCTGGGTCAGCTGGGCCGTGAACTCATTGGAATCCAGCGGCGACAGCGGGTCCTGGTTCTTCATCTGGGTGGTCAGCAGGGTCAGAAAGGTCTCGAAGTTCGAGGCCATCATCGCCTTGCCGCTGTTCAGGCGGCCTTGGGCGTCGACGGAAGAGATCGCGGTGGCCATGTGTCAGACCCTCACATCGACGCGGTCGCGCGTCTGGGAATGGTTGGTCCAGGCGCCCGGAGGCGGCGAGACGGGGAGATCGGTCTCGGCGGTCAGCCGGGCGGCGCCGGTGAATAGGGCCTGGCGTTGCTGGTGCTGACGCTCAAAGCCGCCGCCGGACGAGGAATCGCGCTGAGTAAAGTCGAGGGAGTCGTTCGACAGTTGGAAACCGGCGTCCTGAAGCTGGCGACGCAGTTCATCGGCCCGGCCGCGCAGTTCGGCGGCGGCGGCGGGATTGTCGAACGCCAGTCGAGCCGCCAGTTGGCCGTCGGAGCCGATCTCAAGGCTGACGTCGACCCGTCCCAGATCCTCGGGCGTCAGAACCATGTCGAACCGCGTCGAGCGGCCTTCCAGCTTGCGCGCCATCTGGGCGGCCAGATGGGCCGTGGTTTCGATGGTGGCGTGCGAGAGGGCGGAGGCGGACGGCGCCGGACCCGATCCTGCGAGGGTCTCCGCAGCGTGGGCCGTCTTGTGCCCTTCGATCGGCGTCGCCGCATCGGAGGGGGCGGGAGGAACTGACGGAACGGCGGCCTCGGCCGACGCCGCAGCGGCGGGAGCCGCGGTCTGAGCCGAGGACGAAGGCGAGGATGGCGCCGCCGGCGCCGCCTGGGCTGAGGCCGCAGCCGTGTCGGCGTTAGACAACGAGCCGGCCGGGAGCGCCTCGGCCGAGGCCGGCGTGGGAGACGACTCTGCCGCCGGACGACGCTGAGGCGCCGGTTGCGGCGTCGGCTGCGGTGACGTGGAGCCGGCCTTGGCGAGGCTGTCTCGGGACGCCGCCTCGGCGGTCGCAGGCGTCGCGGCGTTCACGGACGTCTGCGCCGTCTGCTCTTCGGCGGGGACGGCCGCCGTTTCGATCGCTGCGATCGCCTCCAGGGCATCGGCCGCCGTCAGGACGGACGCGACGATCGGAGCCGCGGGCGACGCCGGCGCTACTGCAGGCGCAGGCGTGATCGCCGGGCGAACCGTGACCTTGACGTCCAGTCGGGTCGGGTCGATGTCGGGTTTCGCCCCAAGGTCTGGAGCGAGGCTCTGGACGGGGGGCGTCGCGGGCGATTGAGGCTTGGCCTCTTGAGCGACCTTGGCCCCCGTAACCGTAGGCTGTTCTGCGACCTTGGCCTCGAGGGGCGGGGGCGAGGAAGAGCTGGAGGCGAGGTCCGGCGTCGGCTTCATCGTCGCGCCATGTTCGATAGAGGCGGCCGCCTTCAGGGCCGCGGCGACGTCTGACGACGTCTCGGGCTTATCGGACGAAGGCGTCTTCGTGACGGAGACGGTTTCCATCGCGGCGGTCGGCGCTGTTTCAGGCTCGGCCTTCAATGCGATGTGAGCGATCGTCGATTGGACCGGCGCAGCGGGCGCGGCCTGGGTCGCCGACTGCGGGGCGGTCGTCATTGGCGTGGACGCGTCCTCTGGCCCGGCTGCCGTGCCGGCGGTCTCGCCGCTTACGTCGCCAGTTGCAGCCGCCTCTTCTTTGTTTGAGATCGACGGGAAAGAGACCAAGGACGCCGCCGGTTCGGCTGAGACGGTCGCTTGATCGACGCTGATCTCGGCCGTGTCGCCGGGCTGAAGGACCACAGGCGGCGGGGCAATCGGCGCCGGCGCAACCGGCGCAATCGGCGGAGCCGCGAGCGCCGCTTCCGTGTCGGACGCGGGCTCGACGGAGGCTTCAGGCAAGACGGGCGCGGGCGTACCGCCTGATGCCTCGGCGACCACGGGGCCGGGCTGAGCGGTCGCCGTCTCGACGACAGGGTCAGCGGTCTGCGCCGCGTCCTGTTCTTCCGCCATGACGACCACCAAGGACAGAAGCGTCGCCGCACGGTGGGCCGGTTCGACGGGCGTCGCCTCGGTCTTGCCCACGGCCTGAAGCACGTCCCCCAATTTCGAAGAGAACAGCCCAGCGGTTTCGTCGGTCACAGCGCCGGACGCAGCCTCTGGCGCTCCGGTCGAAACCGGAAGCGGGGCGGCGAACAGGGCGGATGCAGACGGCATGAGGGCGCAGGCGGCTTTCAGATGGGGCGGCGCCTGCTGCGCCTGGTGATTCCGTCAGCCCGTCGCAAGCCTCAGGCCAGTTCTTCATTCCTTGTTTTGTAAAGAAAAATCGCGCTCGCCCTACTCGTGTCGCTCATCAGCCTGGGCCTTTCTTGCCGTGCTTTCGCCCCTTTTTGCCCGGCGCCGATCGCCGTGAGGGCGCTGCAAGCTTACGGCGCGCCCGGTCGGCGCCGCCGACACAGCCGCAGTCTGGCCTGACCCTTGCGCCGCATCTTCACCATGAAGTCTGTGCTGTCAGCTATGTCGTTTAAAAACAACGCTCTCCCTGGGCGTCGACAATGCGTCGCCAGGCAAGATTTGCGCGCGACGGGGCAGGGGCTGCCGGGCGCCGGGTCGCCCGAGGCGAAGGGGATGCGTCCATGTCGCTGACGTCCATCATGAATATTGCGACGTCGGGCCTGCAGACGGCTCAGGCTCAGTTGCGGGTCACGTCGGACAACATCGCCAACGTCAACACCGCCGGCTATGTGCGGAAAGTCGTCGATCAGACTTCGGCGGTAACCCAGGGGCGCGGCGCTGGCGTCGACGCCGCGCGCGTTCGGCTGGCGACGGATCGCTTCCTTCAGGCCGCAGGCATGGCCGCCAAGTCGGATGCGGCGCGCGAGACCGTTCGCTACGAGCTTTACGATCAGATCCAGACCCAGTTCGGCGACCCCAGCGGCAACGGCGGCTTCTTCGCCGACATCGACAAGCTGTTCGCAAGCTACGCCACCCTGGCGGAAAGTCCGACGTCGTCGGCGGCGCGTCAGGACACCGTCTATAAGACCCAAGCTCTGTTCAATGAGGCCGCCGGCATCGCCGCCCAGATCCAGTCGGCGCGGCAGGAGGCGGACGGGCGGCTGCAAAGCGCGATCGAGACGGTGAATCCGCTACTGGAACAGATCGATACGCTGAACAAGACGATCTCGGCCGGGTCGATCATCAATCAGGACGTCACCGGCGCTCAGAACGCGCAACAGACGCTGATTAACGAGCTGTCCAAATATATGGACGTCAAGATCGAGCAGCGGCCGAACGGCGGCGTCACGGTGCGGACGGGCACCGGCATGACCCTGGTCGGCGACGGGCACGCCACCCTGTCCTATCAGGCGGCCGGCACGGTCGACGCCACGACCGCCTTCGCCGACATCATGATCACCGAGCCCAACGGCACGCGCTGGCCGCTGCTGGACGGGGTGTCGTCGGGTGAGATTCGCGGACTGATCGATCTGCGCGACACCGATGCGCCCAAGGCCGCGGCGCGGCTGGGCGAGCTGACGGCGAAGCTGGCCGATGAGATGAACCGCGCGCACAACGCCCACAGCAGCGTGCCGGCGCCGGCCAGTTTGAACGGGCGCAACACCGGCCAGTCGCTCGAAAACGCGCTGACGGGCTTCACCGGCAGCACCACCATCTCCGCCGTGAACAGCGCCGGGGTGGTGCAGGGGTCGGCGACGATCGTCTTCTCCGGCGCCACCATGACCATCAACGGCGTCGCGGCTGATCCGACCACCTTCCTGGCGACCTTGAACGCTCAGCTGGGCGGAACGGCCACCGCCACCTTCTCGGACGGCCGTCTGAGGCTGGAAGGGCAGGGCGGGAACGGAGTGGCCGTCGCCGACGACGCCGCGACGCCGAGCGCAAAGGGCGGGCGGGGCTTCTCCCACTGGTTCGGACTGAACGATCTGGTCAGCACGACCACGCCCACCTTCTATGAGACGGGTCTGACCCTGGCCTCGCAACACGGCTTCGACCCCGGCGAGAGCCTGACCTTCCGCATCGGCAGCGAGACGGGATCGCGTCTGCGCGACGTCACCGTGGCTGTGCCCGCCGGGACCGGCACGATGGGTGAGCTGCTGACCGCCCTGAACGATCCGGTCACCGGTATGGGACGCTACGGCGCCTTCAGCCTGGACGCCGCCGGCGCGCTCAGCTTCAGGGCCTATGACGGCGGCACGACGATGAGCATCGTCAAGGACGCCACCACCCAGGCGCCGTCGGGCCTGTCGATGTCGCAGCTGTTCGGCCTGGGCGGGACCGGGGCGACCCGCGCCGGCGCATATTCAGTGCGCAGCGACATTCAGCAGGATCCGGGCAAACTGGCCCTGTCCCAGTTCAATCTGTCAGCGGCGGCGGGCACGGCTGCGCTGAGCAAGAACGACGGGCGCGGCGGCCTGGCGCTGGCCGACGCCGGCAAGAAGAACGTCAACTTCGCCGCCGCCGGCGGTATGGGCGCCGCGACCAAGACGGTTTCGGCCTATGCCGCCGATTTCGCCGGCGACATCGGCGCCAAGGCGTCTGCGGCCAAGACCCGCAGCGAGACGGCCGAGGCCCTGGCGAAGGAGGCCGAAAGCCGCAGATCCTCCGCCGAGGCCGTGAACATGGACGAGGAACTGGTCAATATGACCACCTTCCAGCAGGCCTATAACGCCTCCGCCCGCCTGATCCAGGCGAGCAAGGACATGTACGACACCTTGATCGGGATCCTGAGATGACACGTGTCGCCACTCATGCGGGCTATCAGTCGGCCCTGTTGAACCTGATGAGCGCCCAGAGCCGGGCCCAGCAGGCCCAGGAGCGGATCGCCAGCGAAAAGATCGCCACCGACATGGCGGGCTACGGCCGCAGCGCCGAGCAGTTGACGACCCTGACCGCGACCCAGGAACGGCTGGAGGGCTTCATCGGCGCAGGCCAGAGCGCGGCGGCGCGGCTGGACGCGCAGGACCTGGCCATGGGGCGGATCTACGAAGGCGGCGCCGGCGCGCGCGAAGCCATCGCCAACTCCCTGGCGGCCGGCGGCGTGACCAATCTGATGACCGAGCTGCAACTGCACTATCAGACCATCCAAGGCGGGCTGAACGCTCAGCATCAGGGCAGCTATCTGTTCGGCGGCGGCAACAGCGACGACGCTCCAGCGACCGCCTCCACCATGGCTGATCTGGCCGCCGCTCCCTCCACGGCCTCGACCTTCGCCAATGACACCCTGAAACAGAAGTCGCGCATCGACGAGAACACCTTGGTCGAGACGGGCTTTGTGGCCAGCGAGCTGGGCGGCGGTCTGACGGACGTGTTTCGCACCATCCAATCCTACCAGAACGGCAATGCTGTCGTCATAGACGGCGTGACCTATACCCCCGCCGCGCCCGGTTCGATCACCGGCAAGCCGACCGCTGAGGTAGAGGCCTTTTTGAAGGCGACGCTGAAGGCTCTGGACGCCGCCAATACGGAAGTCACCAACCAGACCGCGAAGAACGGACTGGTTCAGAACCAGGTCAAGTCCGCGCTGGACGCCCATGAGTCGCAGAAGATCGCCTTGGAAAAGCTGATGAACGACAAGACGGGCTATGATCCGGCCCAGGCGGTCACTGATCTGCAGATGGCGCAGGTCGCGATACAGGCGTCGGCCCAGGTGATCAACACGCTGCGCAGCACCTCCCTGCTTGACCTGCTCCGTTAAGCCTTCCCCAAAATAGATTTAAAGCCACGCTGGACGGCGTCGCCGATTGGAACGTATCATGAACATATGGCGCGTCTCGATCTCCGAAAGAAGCTGTCGATCCTTGCAGATGCGGCCAAGTACGACGCCTCCTGCTCGTCGTCGGGGACGTCGAAGCGGGATTCGGTCGGCGGCAGGGGGATCGGTTCGACCGAGGGCATGGGCATCTGCCACGCCTATACGCCGGACGGGCGCTGCGTCAGCCTGCTGAAGATACTGCTGACCAATTTCTGCATCTACGACTGCGCCTATTGCATCAACCGGGCCTCGTCGAATGTGGAGCGGGCGCGGTTCAGCGTGGACGAGGTGGTGGACCTGACGCTGAACTTCTATCGCCGGAACTATATCGAAGGGCTGTTCCTGTCGTCGGGGGTCATTCGCAACAGCGACTATACGATGGAACAGCTGGTCCTGGCGGCTAAGACCTTGAGAGAGGTCCACGACTTCCGCGGCTATATCCACCTGAAGCTGATCCCTGAGGCCGACCCGAAACTGGTGGAGATGGCGGGGCTGTACGCCGACCGACTGTCGGCCAATATCGAACTGCCGCGCGACGAGGCCCTGGCGCGGCTGGCGCCCCAGAAGGACGTCGCGGTCATCAAGAAGGCGATGGGGCAGGTGCGGCTGGGCGTCGAGGCGGCCAAGCCGGGCAAGCGCGACAAGATCAAGCCGCCGAAGTTCGCACCCGGCGGTCAGAGCACTCAGCTGATCGTCGGCGCGGACGGGGCGCCGGACACTGAGATCCTGGACCGTAGCGCCTCGCTGTACGGCGGCTATGGGTTGAGGCGGGTCTATTATTCGGCCTTCAGTCCGATCCCCGACGCCAGCTCGGTCCTGCCGCTGTCGAAGCCGCCGCTGATGCGCGAGCACCGGCTGTACCAGGCGGACTGGCTGATGCGCTTCTACGGCTTTTCCGCCCCCGAGATCGGGGAGGGGACCGCCGGCGGGATGCTGGACCTGGCGGTCGATCCCAAGCTGGCCTGGGCGTTAAACCGGCGTGAGCAGTTCCCCGTCGATGTGAACCGGGCGCCGCGCGAGATGCTGCTGCGGGTGCCGGGCCTGGGGGTGAAGGCGGTGGACCGGATCGTGTCGGTGCGCCGGTATCGGACGCTGAGGCTGGAGGACGTCGGGCGACTGACCCGATCAGTGGACAAGGTCCGACCCTGGATCACCGCCCTGGACTGGACGCCCGGCGGCCTGACCGACGCGGCGGACCTTAGGGCGCGGGTGGCGACGGGGGCGCCGCAACAGTTGAGCCTATTCTGATGCGGACGGCGATGCTGGCGTCGGAAACGGATTTCGACGCCTGGAGGACGGCGGCGCGCGAGATGCGGTTGGCCGGAGTGGAGCCTGCGGCGGCGCGGTTCGTGGTCGAGGGGGCTGAGGCGTCCGGGCAGGGCGGGTTGTTCGACGAGCCGCCTATGGTCGCTCACCCGCCTGCCACGCCTCGTCATCCTCAAGGGGGGGGCGAGCGGAAGGAGAAGGGCTTCTCGGCGCCCGCCGCCTTCGTGGACCTGGCGCGCGAGGTGATCCTGCACCGCTCCGCCGACCGGTTCGATCTGTTGTACCGGCTGCTGTGGCGGCTGAGGGACGAACCGGACCTGATGAAGGTGATCTCCGACCCGGACGTAGCCGAGGCGATGGAGCGGGCCAAGACCGTCAGCCGGGCCTCGCACAAGATGAAGGCCTTCGTCCGGTTCCGGCAGGTCGAGGATGCGCGGGGCGAGGCCTGGGTCGCCTGGTTCGAGCCGCCGCATCGGGTGCTGGAGAAGACCGCCCCCTTCTTCCAGCGCCGGTTCCCGACCATGCGCTGGTCGATCCTGACGCCGGACGGCTCGGCGTTTTGGGACGGGGAGCAACTGGCCTTCGGGCCGCCGGCCACCCGCGACATGGCGCCGGCCGAGGACGAGATCGAGGCGTTTTGGAAGACCTATTACGCCTCGACCTTCAATCCCGCCCGGCTGAAGGTGAAGGCGATGAAGGGAGAAATGGCCAAGGGATACTGGAAGAACCTGCCCGAGGCGGGGCTGATCCCGGAACTGGTGGCCGCGTCGTCGGTTCGGACCGATGTCATGGTCGCCAAGCCCGCTCCTGAACCCAACGCCCGTTTCGCCCGAGTGATCGCGCCGGATCTGCACGCCGCGCGGCCCACAGCGGATGCGGTTCCCGACGATCTGAGCGAGGTCGAGCGCGGGGTGCAGGCCTGTCGCCGCTGTCCCCTGTATCGCGACGCCACCCAGGGGGTCTGCGGCGAGGGGCCCAGCGGCGCGCGTCTGATGATCGTGGGCGAACAGCCGGGGGATCAGGAGGATCTGGCCGGCCAGCCCTTCGTCGGCCCCGCCGGCGGGGTGCTGGACGCCGCCCTGGAAGAGGCGGGGATCGAACGCGCCGATGTCTATGTCACCAATGCGGTCAAACACTTCAAGCATGAGCCGCGCGGGAAGCGAAGGCTGCACAAGACCCCGAACGCGGGCGAGGTCCAGGCCTGCCGCTGGTGGCTGGACGCCGAGCGTCGCCTGATCCGCCCCAGGCTGGTCCTGGCCCTGGGGGCGACGGCGGGACTGGCGGTTCTGGGTCGCAAGCCGGCCGTGACGAAGGAGCGGGGGCGGGCCCTGCCTCTGGACGACGGCTCGGTCGGGATGGTCACCGTTCACCCCTCTTATCTGCTTCGCCTGCCGAATGCGGATTCGCGGGCGGAGGCGCGTCGCGGATTTGTCGATGATCTGATCGCCGCGCGTGGGCTTATAAGCCGGTCCTAGAACCAAACCGGGTCGGCGGCGTTTTAACACGCCGCCAGCGTGGCGGCTGGAGGGGTGATGAGGCGCGCAGGTTCGACACAGTGCACGGGGAAAGCACGGCGCCAATGTCATCGCACGTTGACTAAGGTCCAAGGCTTCACCATTAGCCGAGGCGGTATTTCGGCTGTTCCTTGCGCGGCTTGGGAGCGTTCGAAGGCCTTTCTGACTGCCGGGGCGCGATGAGCCAGACCGATTACGAAATCACGGATGCGGGCGGCGGCGCGGCGAAGCTTCGTCTCGTCGGCGACTGGACGACGACGGCCCTGGGGCGGCTGCCGCAGCGACTGGACAAGGATCTGAACGGGCGGAAGATCGAGAGCCTGGACACCCGCGACCTGGGTCGGTTCGATACGGCCGGCGCCCTGGCCCTGGTGAAGGCTTCGCAGCACGGCGTGCCGAAATCGGCCTGGGCGGACCGACCCGAGGCCGGGCGCATCTACACGATGATCGAGGCGCTGGAGCGCAAGAGCCAGCCGCCGCCGCAGAGACCCAACGCCTTCACCCGCAGCTTCGCCAAGATCGGGCGGGGCGTTGACGACTTCGGTCAGGAGGCCATGTTGTCCTTGGCCTTCCTCGGTCGGTTGATGGCGGCGGTGGTCGAGGCCGCCAAACATCCGGGCGGCATCCGCTGGCCCGCCTGGGTCAGCCAGGGCGAGCGGGCCGGGCTGGACGCCATTCCGATCGTGATGGTGACGAACTTCTTCATCGGCGCGGTGGTGGCTTTCATCGGCGTCGATCTGCTGACCGACTTCGGGGCGCAGGTGTTCGCGGTGCAGCTGATCGGCGTGGCCATGTTCCGCGAGTTCGCCGTGGTGATCGCCTCGGTCCTGCTGGCCGGGCGGTCGGCGTCCGCCTTTGCGGCCGAGATCGGCTCGATGCGGATGAACCAGGAGGTCGACGCCATGCAGGTGATGGGCGTCAATCCGTTCCAGGCCCTGGTGGTGCCGCGCTTGGCGGCCCTGGTGCTGATGCTGCCGCTGCTGACCTTTACGGGCATGATCGGCGGCCTGATCGGCGGGCTGATCGTCTGCTGGAGTTCGCTGAACCTTGGGCCGGCCTTCTTCTTCCAGCGTCTGGTCGAGGACGGCAGCATGGCCCAGCACATGATGGTCGGTCTGGTGAAGGCGCCGGTCTTCGCCCTGGTGATCGCGGCCATCGGCTGCCGCCAGGGCATGTCGGTGGCGGGCGACGTCGAAAGCCTGGGGCGACGAGTGACGGCGGCCGTGGTGCAGGCGATCTTCGCCATCATCCTGCTGGACGCGGTCTTCGCCCTGATCTTCCTGGAGCTGGACATATGACCGACGCTCCCCAAGCCAAGACCGAGACCCTGATCGAGGTGCGCGGTCTGCTGAGCCAATTCGGCGAACGCACCATCCATGAGAATCTGGACCTCGATCTGGAACGCGGCGAGGTGCTGGGCGTGGTCGGCGGGTCCGGGGCGGGCAAGACAGTGCTGCTGAACACCATCATCGGCCTGAAGGAGCCCGAGGGCGGGTCGGTCAAGGTGCTGGGCTATGACCGCGCCACCCTGACCAGCGATGAGGCGGCCGACATCGAGCGCAGGACCGGCATTCTGTTCCAGCAGGGGGCGCTGTTTTCGTCGCTGAGCGTGCTGGAGAACGTCGCCTCCCCCCTGGTCGAACACACCAAACTGCCCAAGGCCGTCATCTATGAGCTGGCCGAGCTGAAGATCGCCATGGTGGGGCTGAAGCCCGAGCACCATCACCTGAAGCCCGCCGAACTGTCGGGCGGGATGAAGAAGCGGGCCGGTCTGGCGCGAGCCCTGGCTCTTGACCCCGAACTGGTCTTTCTGGACGAGCCGACGGCGGGCCTGGACCCGATCGGGGCCGCAGCCTTCGACGAACTGATCCGTCAGCTGTCGGACGACCTGGGGCTGTCCGTCTTCATGATCACACACGACCTCGATAGCCTGTACGCCATCTGCGACAAGGTGGCGGTGTTGGCGGACAAGCGGGTCGTCGAAAAGGCCACGGTGAAAGAGCTGGAAGGCTCCGACCATCCGTGGATCAAGGAATACTTCCTGGGGCCGCGCGGTCGCGCGGCCACAAAGGCGGCTTGAGGAGAGCCAGGTATGGAAAGAGACGCACACTACGCGGCCGTCGGCATCGCCACCGTCGCCCTTCTGGCGGCCCTGGCGGTGTTCACCATCTGGCTGGCCCGGCTGCAGTTCAACAGCGACTATGACCTGTACGACATCGTCTTCTACGGGCCGGTCAACGGCCTGTCGGAAGGGGGCGAGGTGCATTTCAACGGCATCCGCGTGGGCGAGGTGACGGACCTGAATATCGACACCAAGCGCGGCGACCAGGTCATCGCCCGGGTTCGGGTGGACGCCTCGACGCCGGTGCGCGTGACCTCGCGCGCCCAGCTGGAGCCGCAGGGGATCACGGGTCTGAACTATATCCAGATCACTGCGGGTTCGCCCAACAGCGCCCTGCTGAAGGATCAGTATCCGGACAATGTGGTGCCGGTTCTGCAAAGCCAGCCGTCGCCGATCGCGGAACTGCTGAGCGGGTCCGGCACGGTCCTGGCCCAGACGGTGGACGCGCTGAACCGGATCAACCGGGTCATGTCCGACGACAATATCCGCAGCTTCTCGACCAGTGTGAAAAACGTCGAGGCCCTGACGACCGAGCTGGAGGCGCGCAAGGCCATCTTCGCCGAGCTGGAGGAGGCGGTGAAGAACGCCAACGCCACCATACTGGAATACCAGGGGCTGGGCGCCGACATGCGCGCCGTCGTCAATACCGACGGCCGCGAAGCCATCGCCAACATCAACCAGGCCACGGCGGAGGCGCGGGTCGCCATCGCCTCGGCCAATCGCTCGATAACCGGACTGGAGCGGCCGCTGGGCGACTTCGCCACCTCCAGCCTGCCGCAACTGAGCGGAACCATCGAGGAGCTGCAGGAGGCGACGCGCTCGCTGCAGGCCCTGATCGACGACGTCCGCGCCAGCCCGCGCGACTTCATCGGCAAACCGCAATCGAAAGAGCTGGAGGTGCAGCCGTGATCCGTTCCCTGGTCCAACTGGGCGCCGTCGCCGGCGTCGTGGTCTCTCTGAGCGGCTGTTCGCTGCTGTCCACGCCGGACCCGGTGCAACTGTATCGGTTCGGTCTGCCCATGGATGCGCCGTCCGCGGAGGGCGACACGCCGGCGCCCCTGTCGGTGTCGATCCGGCGCATTGAGTTCCCGGAGGCCAGCAGCGACGACCGCATCCTCGGCGTGACGGGCACCGAGACCGCCTATGTCGGCGGGGCGCGCTGGGTGTCGCCGGCTGCGACCCTGTTCGACGACAGTCTGAAGGCGGCCTTCGCCAATCGGGCCGACCAGATCCGGGTGCTGGGCCGACGCGAGCCGGGCACGCCGCCGCTCGTGTTGCAGGTCACGGTGACGACCTTTGAGGTGCGCTACGCCGCGCCGGGGGCGACCCCGGACGTGGTCATCACGGCCAGGGCCCAGCTTCGCTCGACGCCCGAGCGCCGGGACGAGGGCGCCATCCGGCCGGAAGAGGGACGTTCGGTCGAACGGGTCTTCACCGTGACCCAGCCGGCGAGCGAGAACCGGGTCTCGGCCATCGTCGCCGCCTTCGATACGGCGACGCGCGACATCAACACCCAGATCGCCGACTGGACCATCCGCTCGGCGCGCTGAGGGCGGTTCTTCGCCTCAACCGAAGAGCAGCCGGCCGCCCACAGCGCCCGAAACGACCAGGACCGGCGGCGCCCAGCGGCCCTTGGCGAACAGGGCCGCGATCAGGGCGACCAGGAACAGCAGGCCTGCGCCCCACAGGGACGGGGCGCGCTGGGCGGTGGACCACAGCAGCTGGACCGCCGTTGCGGCGATGACGCCGGTCACCGCCGCCGCCACCCCGGCGAGGGCGCGGTGCAGGGGCGGGTGGTCGACCACCGCCTCCAGTCGTTCGAACAGGATCATCGAAAAGGCGAATGCGGGCAGAAACATCCCCGCCGTCACCGCCAGGGCGCCGGTCCAGCCGCCCGCCAGATAGCCGACGAAGGTTCCGAAGATCACCAGGGGGGCGGGCAGGACGCCGGCGACGGCGACCCCGTCCAGGAAGGCGCCGTCCGAGATCCAGCCCCGCCCCACCGTGTCGGCGCGCAGATAGGGAATGGCCGTATAGGCGCCGCCGAAGGTCAACAGGCCGCCCTTCAGTCCCGCCAGGAAGAGGTCCAGGCCTCCCGCCGGCGCGCCCGTCGGTTGGATCAGGGGCGTAGAGAACGCCCCGTCGCCGCGCAGGAAAACGGCCAGAACGACGGCGGCGACGGCGAGGCCTGCGGCGATCCAGGGCCGACCGCCGAAGGCGTAGACCAGACCCCCGGCGACCAGGGGGATCCAGAAGGGGGCGCCGATCAGGCTGGCGGCGCAGGCGAAGGCCGCGACCAGCCACAGCAGCCGATCCTGAAGCGTGTGACGTCCGATCCGCCGCACGGCCCAGACGATCAGGGCCAGGACCACGATCTGCATGCCCAGGAGCGGGCCGGCCCAGGCGGCGCTGTCGGCGACCAGCCGCTGATAGGCCCAGGCCGCCGCCAGCATCAGGAGGAAGCCGGGCGCCATGAAGCCCAGGCCCGCCAGCAGGCCGCCGAGACGGCCCCGCGCCATCATCCCCATGTGGACGCACAGTTCGTGCGCCTCGGGCCCCGGCAGGGCCTGCATGACGGCCAGCAAACGGTTGAAACGGGCGCCGGACATCCAGCGCTCGCGCTCCACCAGGTCGCGACGGATCATGGCGATCTGGGCCACAGGCCCGCCGAAGGCCAGGAGGCCGAAACCGAGGAATTTCAGGAAGAGGGCCGCCAGGGACAGGTGGGGGACCTGGGGTTCCAGTTCATCCACGGCGCTGGCCTCCGGTCTGTCGCGCGGGCCGGGTCAGCCCGCCTTTAGCGCCTCGGAGACCGTATAGACCGCCTCGGTCTTGGCGGCGACCTCGTCCAGGTTGACGCCCTCGGCCAGCTCGATCAGCTCCAGCCCCGCGCCGTCCGGCTTGACGTCGAAGGTCGCCAGGTCGGTGATGATGCGGCTGACCACGCCCGTTCCGGTGAGGGGAAGGGTGCAGGATTTCAGCACCTTGGACTGGCCGTGCTTGTTGGCGTGCTCCATGACCACGACCACGCGCTTGACGCCTGCGACCAGGTCCATGGCGCCGCCCATGCCCTTCACCAGCTTGCCGGGGATCATCCAGTTGGCGATGTCCCCATTCTGGGCCACCTCCATGGCGCCCAGGATGGACAGGTTGATATGGCCGCCGCGGATCATGGCGAAGCTGTCGGCGCTGCTGAAGTAGGACGACTCCGGGATCTCGGTGATCGTCTGTTTCCCGGCGTTGATCAGATCGGGGTCCTCGTCGCCCTCATAGGGGAAGGGGCCCATGCCCAGCATGCCGTTCTCGGACTGGAGGGTCACGGTCATGCCAGCGGGGATGTAATTGGCGACCAGGGTGGGGATGCCGATGCCCAGGTTCACGTAGAAGCCGTCCTGAAGCTCCTGGGCGGCGCGTTCGGCGAGTTGTTCGCGGGTGCGGGGCATTATGCGGTCTCCCGGCTGCGGACGGTGCGCTGTTCGATGCGCTTCTCGGATACGGTCTGGACCAAGCGGTCGACATAGACGCCCGGGGTGTGGATGTGGTCGGGGTCCAGAGAACCGACGGGAACGATCTCCTCGACCTCGACGACCGTGACCTTGCCGGCGGTGGCCATCATCGGGTTGAAGTTGCGGGCGGTCTTGCGGAAGACGAGGTTGCCGCGCTCGTCGGCCTTCCAGGCCTTGACGATGGACAGGTCGGCGACCAGGCCGGTCTCCATGACATAGTCGCGGCCGTTGAAGTTGCGGACTTCCTTGCCCTCGGCGACCAGGGTGCCCACGCCGGTGGCGGTGAAGAAGGCGGGGATGCCGGCGCCGCCGGCGCGGATGCGTTCGGCCAGGGTGCCCTGGGGGTTGAACTCCAGCTCCAGCTCGCCGGCCAGATACTGGCGCTCGAACTCCTTGTTCTCGCCGACGTAGGACGAGATCATCTTGGCGATCTGGCGAGTGCCCAGCAGCTGGCCCAGGCCGAAGCCGTCGACCCCGGCGTTGTTGGAGATGACCGTCAGCCCCTTGACGCCGCTGTCGCGCAGGGCGGCGATCAGGTTCTCGGGGATGCCGCACAGGCCGAAGCCGCCGGACATGACCGTCATGCCGTCGAAGGTCAGACCCTCCAGCGCGGATGTGACGTCAGCGTAGATCTTACCCATCGCTCTCCCTCTTTTCATCGCCTGATGAATATCGGCGTGTTGGGCCACGCCTAACCCGGCGCGGACGACAGGGCAAGCCGGGGATGGTTCGACCGTTCGGCTGTCGGCAAAAAACAGTGTCCGAAGTGTCCGGACTGTCCGATTTGCCCTCGAGACGCGCGACCTTCGGAGAGGTGGGGAAGGGCAATCCAGGCGGCAAGGGCGGCGCAGCATCCGCAAGAGGCCACCGGGCGTATGATTTTCGAAACCGCCGCAACCGCCGATCAGAGCCTCCGATGAACCTGACCAATGTCGCGATCCGTCAGTTTCAGGACGCGCCGTTCCCGGACGTCATCACCCGCCCGGCCATCGACAGCCTGGTGACGGAAGCGCGCAGGCGGCTGGACAAGGACGGCCCGCACGACGAAGCCGCCTTCGCCGCGGAAATGGCCCGGCGCGCCATCGCCGAACACGCCGACGCCGCCAACGCCCAGCACTACGAACTGCCGCCAGAGTTCTTCCGCCTGTGCCTGGGCGAACGGCTGAAATATTCGTGCTGCCTGTATCCGACGGGAGCGGAGACGCTGGACCAGGCCGAGATCGCGGCCCTGCTGGAGACCTGCGCTCACGCCGATCTGTCGGACGGGCAAACCATCCTTGAGATGGGCTGCGGCTGGGGTTCGCTGTCGCTGTGGATGGCCGAGACCTATCCTCGGGCGCGGATCACGGCGGTGTCGAACAGCCACGGCCAGCGGGGTCATATCGAAGCCCAGGCGCGGGCGCGGGGTCTGACCAATCTGACGGTCGTGACCGAGGACATGAACCGTTTCGACACCGACCAGAGGTTCGACCGGATCGTCTCGGTCGAGATGTTCGAGCATATGGCCAACTGGCGCGCCCTGCTGACCAAGGCGAAGTCCTGGTTGAAGCCCGAAGGGCGGATGTTCATCCATGTCTTCACGCACCGCGACGCCCCCTATCGGTTCGATCACACCGACAGCGGCGACTTCATCGCCCAGCATTTCTTCACCGGCGGCATCATGCCCAGTCGCGGCCTGATCCGGCAGTTCCCCGACCTGTTTGCGGTGGAGGAGGAATGGACCTGGAACGGCGGCCATTACGCCCGGACCGCCAATCACTGGCTGGCCAATATGGACCGCAACGCCGCGCGGGTCGCCGTGCTGATGCGCGAGACCTATGGGGCGGACGCCAAGCTTTGGACCCGGCGGTGGCGGCGCTTCTACCTGGCGACCGCCGGTCTGTTCGGCAACGACGGCGGCCGCACCTGGGCGGTCAGCCACTATCGCCTGAAACCGGCCTGAAAACCCGTCTGAGGAGTTTGTCGTGATCAAATATGTCTTCGCCTATCTGGGCGCCGGGATCACCTTCGCGGTGATCGACGCTGTCTGGCTGACCACCATGACCAACCGCTTCTACAAGCCGGTGTTGGGCCCGATCCTGGCCGAGAAGCCGGACATGAAGGCGGCCGTGCTCTTCTATCTGATCTCGATCGCCGGGACGGTCTTCCTCGCCATCGCCCCCGCCTTGAAAGAGGGAAGCTGGACCAAGGCGGCGATCCACGGGGCGGTCCTGGGCTTCGTCGCCTACGCCACCTATGACCTGACCAACCAGGCCACCCTGGCCGCGTGGCAGACCAAGCTGACCGTCGTCGATCTGATGTGGGGCACGGTCCTGACGACGATCTCGGCGACGGGGGGCTATTTCGCCGCGCGCTGGGCCGAGGGGCGGTTCGGCTGAAACTTCCGTTCGCCTGACAAGAGTCAGCCATGGCGCCCGGCGCATGTTAAGCTATAGGTAACCGCTTTACGTCGGAGGGGCGCCCCGCTTTGCGTGTCGGCATAAACGGACTGACCTGGGCGCTGGTCGTCGGGGTGGTGATCGGCCTGGCCCTGACGCCGGACGGGCGCGGCTGGCTGCGTCATCCCACCCTGATGCTGGGCGGATCGGCCGTCGCCTCGGCCAGTCCGCCTGAGAACCGCGCGCCTTCGCCCGAAACCGCCGCACCGCCCGTCGCGCCGACGCCGGCCGTTCAGCCCCTGGTCACGCCCTTGAAGGCGCGACTCGCTGAGGGGCGTCTGAGCGTGGGGGTGTTCGGCGACTCCATGGCCGACGGCTTGTGGGCCGCCCTCTATCGCGATCTCAACCACCAACCCGGCGTGACGGTGACCAAGTTCAGCGAGGTCTCCACCGGTCTGTCGCGCTACGACTATGTGGACATTCAGGCCAAGACCGAGCGCCAGCTGCGCGAGACCCCGGTCGATGCGGCGGTGGTGCTGTTCGGCACGAACGACGCCCAGGGCATCAGCCTGGACGGGGTGATCCACGACTTCGGCACGCCGGGCTGGAAGGCCGCCTACGCCAAGCGGATCGACGACCTGGTCGGCCTGCTGCGCGCCAATGACGTCGCCGTCTATTGGGTCGGCCTGCCCAAGATGAAGCGCACCGGGTTCGACGCCAAGATGGCCGTGATCAATGCGGTGGTGCGCGAGCGGATGACGGCCCTGAACGTGCCCCTGATCGAGACGTCCGCCCTGACGGCGGATGCGGCGGGCGACTACGCCGCCTATCTGCCCGGCCCCAGCGGGCGGCCCCAGCTGATGCGCGCCAATGACGGCATCCACATGAGCATGGCCGGCTATCTTCGGATCGCCGCCCCGGTGGCCGAGCGGTTGAAGCGCGACGCCGGCCTGATCGAGGCGAAGACGGCCTATCCCCGGCTCGACACCCCGCCGACCGGCTGATCATGAGCCTGGGGGCCGTGGGGGCGGCGATACTGATCCTGGCGGGGCAGGCGGACGTGCAGGCCGGAACGGGCGCGGTCGCCTATAGGCCGGTCGCAGCGCCGACGCCGGGCGTGTCTTCGATCTGTCCGGACGGCCTGTGCGGCGAGGCGGCCCTGGAGGGGCTGCTCCAAGCTCTGGAGGCGACGGAGGCCGGCGCGCGCGACCGCCCCGTCCATATCCTGCAGATCGGCGACAGCCATACGGCCGGCGACCGGATCACCGGCGCCGTGCGCGCGCGCTGGCAGGCCCGGTTCGGCGTTGGAGGACGAGGCGTTCTGCCGCCGGGCGTCCCCTACGCCGGCTATGCCCCGATGCAGGTTGAGGTGACGACGACCGATTGGCCGCTGCGTACGGATGTGTTGTCTGGCGGGCGTCTGCCGGTCGGCGTCGGATTCACAGGCAGCGAGGCGGACGTCGCGGACGGCGCGGTGATGACCATCGCGGCCGAAAACAGCGCGGCCTTCGACAAGGTCCAAATCTGCGGAGAGGGTTGGCCGAAGGACGCCGAACTGGCTCTGACGGGTAGCGCGGGCTTGCGGACGATGGTGTTTCCCGGTTCCCGCGACGAAATCTGGCAACCCGTTTGTCAAACCGCGATCTTCGACACGCTCCAGACGCGGCTCGAGATTCGCCCGACGGGCAGGGTGAAGCTCCATGACGTGCGGCTGACGCGACAGGGGCCGGGCGTGGAGCTGTCCAATCTCGGCGTCGTCGGAGGGACCATTCAGGATTTGGTGCTGAGGAACGGCGACTGGACGCGATTGGAGCTGGACGCCTGGCGACCGGACCTGGTCATCATCGCCTTCGGCGTCAATGACGGGTTCGCGCCGAACTTCGACGCCGACGACTATGAGTCCTGGCTGCGCGGAGCCTTGGCGGTCCTGCCTTCGGGGCTGCCTGTACTGATCCTCGGCGCGCCGGAGGGACTGAAGGCCGGAACCGGCGGGCGGTGCGGCGGGCGGGCCGCGCCCGCATCTCTGGCGGTGGTCCGGGACGTGCAGCGTCGCGTCGCGAGCGAGACGGGCGTCGCATTCTGGGACTGGTACGGACGCATGGGAGGCGACTGTTCGGCGGAGCGGCTGGCGACTGCGCCTGAGCCCTATATGCGGCCCGACCGGGTGCATTTCACTTCCCCGGGGGCGGAGTGGATCGGCGGGGTGCTGAGCGACGATCTGCTGGCCGCCTATGACCGCTGGAAGGCGGCGAAGGGGGAGGCGGACTGATGCTGTTTCCGACCCTGGCCTTCGCGGTCTTCTTCCTGTTCGTCTATCTGGTCAGCTGGAGCCTGGATCGAGAGAACGGGCGGCGCAAACTGTTCCTGCTGCTCGCCAGCTGGTTCTTCTACGCCCAGTGGGACTGGCGGTTCGTGGGGCTGCTGATCGTCTCGGCCGTGCTGAACTGGGGCGTGGCGGCCCTGATCGTGCGCAGCGACCGGGCGGGACGGCGCAAACTGTGGGTGGGTCTGGGCGTGGCGGCCAATCTGCTCATCCTGGGCTTCTTCAAGTATTACGGCTTCTTCGTCGAACAGGCTGTTGATCTGCTTGCCCAATTCGGTTGGGAGCGGGACCTGCCCCTGTTGCAGGTGGTGCTGCCGGTGGGGATCAGCTTCTTCACCTTCCAGGGCATCAGCTATGTGGTCGACGTCTATCGCGGCAAGACGGCGCCGGCCGAGAGCCTGCTGGACGTCATGCTGCTGATGAGCTTCTTCCCGCATCTGGTGGCTGGACCCATCGTGCGGGCCTCGGACCTGTTGCCCCAGTTCGCCCGGGTGCCCAGGCTGACGCGCGAGATGGCGACCCATGGGCTGCTGCTGATCGTCTGGGGCCTGTTCAAGAAGGCCGTGATCGCGTCCGAGCTGGCGACGCGGCTGGTGGATCCGGTCTCCTTCGATCCTGCGGCCTATGGGGCAATCGACATAGCGGCGGCGGTCTATGCCTATGCAGTTCAGATCTACTGCGACTTCTCGGCCTATTCGGACATGGCCATCGGCGTCGCGGCCTTGCTGGGCTATTCCTTCCCGCGCAACTTCGACCAGCCGTACCGGGCGGCCTCGATGCAGGCCTTCTGGCGGCGGTGGCACATCAGCCTGTCCAGCTGGCTGCGCGACTATCTGTATGTGCCGCTGGGCGGGGGGCGCAAAGGGCTTTGGTCGTCGTGCATGAATGTGATGATCACCATGCTGCTGGGCGGGTTGTGGCACGGGGCGGCCTGGACCTTCGTGGCCTGGGGCGCCCTGCACGGCGGGGCGCAGGTGGTGGAGCGTTTAGGGCGCGCGTTGGTCAAGGACCGCAAGGTCGTCCCGACCTGGCTGGGGGTTCTGATCACCTTCCACGTCGTCTGTCTGGGCTGGATTCTGTTCCGCGCCGAAACCTTCGATCTGGCGATGCAGATGTTGGTCGGCCTGGGTCGGTTCGAGGGCTTCAGCCTGTTGACGCCCTTTGTGCTGGCGTTGATCGTCGGCGGACTGGCGATGCACGGACTGCCGCCGCGCGCGGTGGAGGGGCTGGCCGAACGGCTGAAGACGGCGCCGTCGCCGACCCTGGGCATCCTCATCGGACTGGCGATCCTTCTGGTCGAGGCGATGCGGCCCGAGGGCGTGGCGCCCTTCATCTATTTCCAGTTCTGAGGCCTTGATCCGACGATGAGCGAGCCGACGGACCCGATCGACCCCTTTCCCACCCGCGCCCAGCCGCCGGTGTCGCCGTTTCCGCCGCTGGAGGAGCCGACGGCCGCCGATCCGCCCAGCGACTGGATCGACGCCGCCGACGCCCATGACTTGCCGACGCGGGAGAACGCCCTGGTCGCCCTCGGTCGTTTCGCCTTTCCCCCCGCCCCGCCGTTGGACGAGGAAGGGGAGGCGGCGCGCGCGCGGCGGTGGACCAGCCAGACCGTGCTGGTCGCCTGCGTCTTCCTGATGATCTTCAACGCGGGATCGGTGCAGAACTGGGCGCGCCAGCAGCCGCCGGGCTGGACTCAGTCAACGATTGATCGACTCGCGACGGTCTGGGTCGAACAACTGGCCCTGCTGGGGGCGGACCAGCCGGTCGAGGGGTTGCGGCAGCTGTGGCGCGAGGCGCAGACGCTGCGGTTCGACGGCGGCCGGGACAAGGCGGCGCCGGACGCCTGAGATCGCGCCGACAGCCAAGGCCGGCGCGATCTTTCGGTGCGGAGCCGGCTTAGTTGACCGTCGCCTTGACGATCTTGCCGGGGCTGCGCGGCGGCTCGCCCTTGGGCAGGGCGTCGACGTGCTCCATGCCGGACTCGACCAGGCCCCAGACGGTGTACTGACGGTCCAGGAAGGTGGCGTCGTCGAAGCAGATGAAGAACTGCGAGTTGGCGCTGTTCGGATCGGCGGTGCGGGCCATGGAACAGACGCCGCGCACGTGCGGCTCGGCCGAGAATTCCTGCTTCAGGTTCGGCTTGTTGGAGCCCGAGGTGCCGGTGCCGGTCGGATCGCCGCCCTGGGCCATGAAGCCGGGGATGACGCGGTGGAAGACGACGCCGTCGTAGAAGCCTTCCTGGGCCAGTTCGGTGATCCGGGCGACGTGGTTCGGGGCCAGGTCGGGGCGCAGCTTGATGACCACGTCGCGGGCTTCGCCGTCTCCGGTGTCCAGGGTGAAGGTCAGGGTGTCGGCCATTTCGGTCGTCCTCTCGGGGTTGATTTGCGGCGGGACATAGCCCGCAACGCCGGTCGGGGCTATGTGGGAACGATGAGTGAAGACGAAAAGCCTCAAGACCGTCGTCGAATGGTGCGGCCGCCCAGCGGCGGAACCGCGGCCGGACGCGGCATGGGCACGAAGATGAAGACGGCCGACACCAAGTCGATGTCGAGCCAGCAGTGGATCAAGCGCCAGCTGTCGGACAAATGGTCGGAACGGGCGCGGGCGGAAGGCTGGCGTTCGCGCGCCGCCTTCAAACTGATCGAGATCGACGACAAGTTCCGGCTGATCAAACGGGGGTCCAAGGTCATCGACCTGGGCGCGGCGCCGGGCGGCTGGGTCCAGGTGGCGCTGAACCGGGGCGCCGGCGCCGTGGCCGGGGTGGACCTGTTGATGATCGAGCCGATCCCCGGCGCGACCCTGCTCCAGGCCGACTTCACCCACCCCGGCGTGGATCAGCAGCTGATCGAAGCCATCGGCGGACAGCCGGACCTGGTTCTGTCGGATATGGCGCACAACACGGTCGGCCACCGCCAGACCGACCACCTGAAGATCATCGCCCTGATCGAAATCGCCGCCGACTTCGCCATCCGCACCCTTCGGCCCGGCGGCGCCTTCGTCTCCAAGAACTTCCAGGGCGGCGACGCCGGGGGCGTTCTGGCGCGACTGCGCGAGGAGTTCGAGACGGTGAAGTACGTCAAGCCGGAGTCCAGTCGGAAGGACAGCGCCGAGGTGTTTCTGGTGGCGTTGAATAAGCGCTAGGCGGCCTTCAGGCCGTCGCGGGTTTACGGGCCGCGCGGCGTTCTTCCATCCGCGACCAGACCCGGTCGTGCAGGGTGAAGAAGACCGTCTGAACCAGGGGCTCGATGACGCCGATGGCCAGGGCGGCGCGGATGTCCTGGGTCAGGGCGAAGGCCACCAGGACGGCGACGGTGAAGTGCATGACGCCATAGGTCACGGTCTTGACCGCCACCTGTTTCAGCGAGCGGGGCAGGGCGTGGCTGTGGCCATGGCCGTGGTTGTCGTGGACGCGGGCCTGTTCCTCGGGCGACATGATGTCGAGCCGAGCGGTGAAGGCCTCGGCCGCCTCTTCGATGTTGGAGGCCATGCGGCGGCGTTCGATCCGGTGCCAGACGCGGTCGTGGATCGAATAGGCGATGGTCTGGAAAAAGGGCTCGACCATGCCCACGGCCAGGGCGATGCGCCAGTCGCGGGTGATGGCGAAGGCCACCAGAATGGCCACCACGAGGTGCATGACCCCGTAGCTGGCGATCTTCAGGGCCAGTTTTCGCGCGGTGCTGAGGATGACGCCGACCATGATGCGAGAATGGTCATTGGGGCGCTGGGTTGCAAACCAATAAAATCTATCACGTCCATAAGCCGCAAGACCCTTGCCGTAGCCCCCCGCATCCCGTTATACGCGGCCCGCAAAACGGAGACTCCCCTATGGAGATACGCGAAGGACTGACCTTCGACGATGTTTTGCTGGAACCCGGTCCGTCCGAGTTCATGCCGGCGATGGTCGATGTCTCGACCCAGCTGACGCGCGGCATCAAACTGAACATCCCGCTGCTGTCGTCCGCCATGGATACGGTGACGGAAAGCCGCCTGGCCATAGCCATGGCCCAGTCCGGCGGCCTGGGCATCCTGCATCGCAACATGACGATCGAGGAGCAGGCCGATCAGGTCCGCGCCGTGAAACGCTATGAGAGCGGCATGGTGGTCAATCCGGTGACGGTGAGCCCCGCGACCACCCTCGGCGAGGTGCGCGAGATCGTTGAGCGCAAGAAGATCACCGGCTTTCCGGTGGTCGATCCCAAGTCGGGCAAGCTGGTCGGCATGCTGACTCACCGGGACATGCGCTTCGAAAGCGATCCGAACGTCACGGCCGCCTCTCTGATGACCACCGGCGACCTGATCACGGTGCGCGAGGGCGCCGGCCGGGACGAGGCGCGCGAACTGCTGCGCACCCGCAAGATCGAGCGGGTCATCGTGGTGGACGAGGATTATCGGGCCGTCGGTCTGATCACGATGAAGGACATCGAGAAGGCCCAGGCCTTCCCCAACGCCGCCAAGGACGAGCAGGGACGCCTGCTGGTCGGCGCCGCCTCGACGGTCGGCGACGCCGGCTTCGAGCGGGCCATGGCCCTTGCTGAAGCCGGATGCGACGTCGTCGTGATCGACACCGCCCACGGGCACTCCGCCTCGGTCGCGGCGGTGGTCGAACGGATCAAGCGCGAGAACAATCGGCTGCAGATCATCGCCGGAAACGTCGCGACCTATGACGCGACGCGGGCCCTGATCGACGCGGGCGCCGATGCGGTGAAGGTCGGGATCGGTCCCGGCTCCATCTGCACCACCCGCATCGTCGCGGGCGTGGGCGTGCCCCAGCTGACGGCCGTGATGGACGCCGCGCGGGCGGCCAAGGGATCGGGCGCCTCGGTGATCGCCGACGGCGGCATCAAGTACTCGGGCGACCTGGCCAAGGCCATCGCAGCCGGCGCGAACGTGGCCATGATGGGCTCGATGTTCGCCGGCACTGACGAGAGCCCCGGCGAGGTCTTCCTGTACCAGGGCCGGTCCTACAAGTCGTACCGCGGCATGGGTTCGGTCGGCGCCATGGCGCGCGGCTCGGCCGACCGCTATTTCCAGAAGGAGGTCTCGTCCGAGAAGCTGGTGCCCGAGGGCATCGAGGGCCAGACGCCTTACAAGGGGCCTATTGGTCCGGTTTTGCACCAGCTCGTCGGCGGGCTTCGCGCCTCCATGGGCTATGTCGGCGCCGGCACGATCCCGGACTTCCAGGACCGCGCCCGCTTCGTGCGCATCACCGGCGCCGGCCTGCGGGAAAGCCACGTCCACGACGTGATGATCACGCGCGAGGCGCCGAACTACAGACAAGGATAAGGCCATGACGACCGAACTGACCTATCTGGCCCTGACGCTCATCCTGGCCCTGGTCCACATTCTGGCGCCGGCCCTGGGGCGGACGGCGCAGTTCGGTCTGGCCTGGAACGCCGGCGCACGCGATACGCCGGCCGGGCCGTCCCGCCCGGTGGTGGGGCGCCTGGAGCGGGCGCAGTCGAACCTGTTCGAGACCCTGCCACTGTTCATCGGCGCGGTGCTGATCGCCCATGTGGTCGAGGCCTCCGGACCCCTGACGCTGTGGGGGACGACCCTCTATTTCTGGGGTCGCGTCGTCTATTTGCCGCTCTACGCCCTTGGCGTTCCCTATATCCGGTCGCTGGTCTGGCTGGTCTCGATCGTGGGACTGGTCATGGTGCTGGCGTCGCTGTTTCTTCTGAAAGCCTAGATTGACCCCAGCCGCCCGTCTCGCCGCCGCCGCCTCCGTCCTGGACGCCATCGCCCAGGGCCGCCAGCCGGCGGAAACCGTCCTGAAAGCCTGGGGGGCCGCCAACCGATACGCCGGGTCCAAGGACCGGCGCGCCATCGCCGACCGCGTCTACAAGGTGCTGCGGGCGCGCGGCCGCCTGTCCTGGATCATGGGCGGGCGTGAGGACGGCCGGGCCCTGGTGATCGGGTCGCTGCACGCCATCGACGGCCTGTCGCTGGAAGAGATCGAGGCCCTGCATGCGGGCGACGGCTACGGGCCGCGGCCCCTGTCGAAACAGGAACGCGGCCGGATCACGGCGGGGGAGGGGGAGCTTCCCGGCTGGGTCGCCGCCGGCCTGCCCGAGTTCGTGGTCGAGGATTTCAAGGCGACCTTCGGCGAGCGTTGGGCCGAAGAGGCACGCGCCCTGATGGCGCCGCGCGCCCCGATCGACCTGCGGATCAATGACTCGGCCGCCACGGTCGAGGAGGTCGAGGCCGAGCTGAAGGCCGCCGGGCTGGACGTTTCGCGCACGCCCTGGTCGGCCGTCGGCCTGCGCGTGCCGTCGGAACCGCCGCCCAACATCCAGGCGCTGGAGGGGTTCAAGTCCGGCAAGTTCGAGATCCAGGACGAGGGCAGTCAGGTCGTCTGCTGGCTGGCCGGGGCGCAACCCGGCGCGACGGTTGTGGACTATTGCGCAGGCGGCGGCGGCAAGACCCTGGGTCTGGCCCAGGCCATGAAGGGGCAGGGGAGATTGACGGCGTCCGACGTGGTCAACAAGCGGCTGGAGAATATCCGCCCCCGCCTGCAACGCGCGGGCGTCGAGGCTGAACTGGTGCTGATCGGTCAGAACGGCGGGGGGCTGGAGGCGCTGAACGGCCAGGCCGATCTGGTCTTCGTCGACGCCCCCTGTTCGGGCTCGGGCACCTGGCGGCGTCGGCCCGAGGACGCCTGGCGTCTGACGGCGGACGAGGTCGAGAAACTGCACGCCGTTCAGGTCCGTATCCTGAGCCAGGCGACCAAGCTGGTGAAACCGGGCGGGCGTCTGGTCTATGTCACCTGTTCGATGCTGGCGCGCGAGAACGAGGCCAGCGCAGACGCTTTCGAGGCCGCCCATCCCGAGTTCAAACCGGTCCCGGTCGCCGACCTGCTGGGCGCGCCGCAACTGACCGACGCCGCCCGGACCAGGTTCGCTGAACTGGCGTCCGGCGCGCGGCTGCGGCTGTCGCCGGCCTCGGCCGACACCGACGGCTTCTTCGCCGCCGTCTATCAGCGGGCCGCTTGATGGGGATGGGGCCGGTTCGGCACGGCGAGGTTTCGGTCCTCTATGTCATGGCTGCGCCCGCCGAATACGGCGACTGTCTGCGCGCCCGCATCCAGCCCCTGATGACCGGCGTCGGCCCGGTGGAGGCTGCCGTGACCCTGACCGCCGCCTTGGCCCGGCTGGAGACGGCGGGCAATCCGCCCGACCTGATCGTGTCGCTGGGGTCGTGCGGCTCGCGGGTGCTGGAGCACGCCTGCGTATATCAGGCTTCTTCGGTCGCCTATCGCGACATGGACGCCAGCCCTCTGGGCTTTCCCAAGGGGGTGACCCCGCTGCTGGACGAGCCTGCGGTCCTGCCTCTGCCTTGCCCAATACCGGGCCTGCCGACCGCCAGGCTGTCGACCGGCGCCAACGTCGTCTCCGGCGCCGCCTATGACGCCATCGACGCCGAGATGGTGGATATGGAGACCTGGGCCCTGGTCCGGGCGGCCCAGACCTTCGGCCTGCCCCTGATCGCCCTGCGCGGCGTGTCGGACGGCCGGAGCGAGCTGAAGGCGTTGGAGGACTGGACCTCCACCCTTTGCCATGTGGACGAGAACCTTGCCGCCGCCCTGGACCGTCTGATCGCCGTGCTGGAGGCCGACGGCCTCGCCGCGCTTGAAATTCCGGCCTTACACGGCCAAGACCCCGCGCAACCTCCCGCCCCGGATTCGATCACGCCATGACCACGCCGCACGACCACCAGAAGGTCCTCATCGTCGACTTCGGCAGCCAGGTGACCCAGCTGATCGCCCGCCGCCTGCGCGAGGCCAGCGTCTATTGCGAGATCCACCCGTTCCAGAAGGCGGAACAGGCCCTGGCGGCGATGAAGCCTGCCGCCGTCATCCTTTCGGGCGGACCCGAGAGCGTCCACGAAGAGGGCAGCCCCCGCGCGCCCCAGGCCGTGTTCGAGGCCGGGGTGCCGGTCCTGGGCATCTGCTACGGCGAGATGACCCTGTGCGAACAGCTGGGCGGCAAGGTCGAGGGCGGCCATACGCGCGAGTTCGGCCGCGCCGCCATCACGGTTCAGAAGGACTCGCCCCTGTTGGCGGGACTGGCCCCGGTGGGCGAGGACGAGGAAGTCTGGATGAGCCACGGCGACAAGATCGTCGCCATCCCCGAGGGCTTCGACGTGGTGGCCTCCTCGGAGGGCTCCCCCTATGCGGTGATCGCCGATGAGACTCGCCGCTTCTACGGCGTCCAGTTCCACCCCGAGGTGATGCACACCCCGCGCGGCCACCAGATGCTGAAGAACTTCACCCACGGCATCGCCGGGCTGAAGGGCGACTGGACCATGGCCGCCTATCGCGACGAGAAGATCGCCCAGATCCGCGAACAGGTCGGCGACGCCAAGGTGATCTGCGGCCTGTCCGGCGGCGTCGACAGTTCCGTCGCCGCCGTGCTGATCCACGAGGCCATCGGCGACCAGCTGACCTGCGTCTTCGTCGACACCGGCCTGCTGCGCAAGGACGAGGCGAAACAGGTCACCACCCTGTTCCGCGAACACTACAACATCCCGCTGATCCACGTTGACGCGTCGAAAGAATTCCTGGGCGAGCTGGCCGGGATTTCCGACCCGGAAACCAAGCGCAAGACCATCGGCCGCCTGTTCATCGAAGTGTTCGACCGCGAGTCCGCCAAGATTGAAGGCGCCGAATTCCTGGCCCAGGGCACCCTCTATCCCGACGTGATCGAGAGCGTCTCCTCGTCCAGCGGCAAGGCCCACGTCATCAAGAGCCACCACAATGTCGGCGGCCTGCCCGACTATATGAAGCTGAAACTGGTCGAGCCCTTGCGCGAACTGTTCAAGGACGAGGTCCGGGCGCTCGGCCGCGAACTGGGCCTGAGCGACGCCTTCGTCGGCCGCCACCCTTTCCCGGGACCGGGCCTGGCCATCCGCATCCCCGGCGAGATCACGCCCGAGGCGGTCGAGACCCTGCAACAGGCCGACGCCATCTATCTGGAGGAGATCCGCAAGGCGGGTCTGTACGACCAGATCTGGCAGGCCTTCGCCGTCCTGCTGCCGGTCAAGACCGTCGGCGTCATGGGCGACGCGCGAACCTATGAAAAGGTGCTGGCCCTCCGAGCCGTCTCCTCCACCGACGGCATGACCGCCGACTTCTACCAGTTCCCCTGGGACGTCTTGGCCAAGACGGCGACCCGCATCATCAACGAGGTCCGGGGCGTGAACCGCGTGGTCTACGACGTGACGTCCAAGCCGCCGGGGACGATCGAGTGGGAGTGAGAGGCGGCGGGCATGCGGGTGCGACCTCTGGCGAAGGTGGGGGTTGCCGACAGGGCGACATTGGCGCTCCGGCTCGGCCAATGCGATCCTGTAGGACTACGGCGCTAGATTTGCAGGACGTATGCTCAGCCTATGCTCTTGAGTTGCGCCATCTATTGGCGCTTGATCCGCATTTGCCCACCCGTGCCCAGGTCGAAATCGCTGCGATCGGGACATCCGCCTCAAGCACTTCCGCCGCGTCGCAACCCGCTTCGACAAGCTGGCAAGAGACATCCTCGCCGCCGTCCTGCTGACCTCGACCCGCCTCTGGCTCAGGGCTTATGAGTCCAGAACCTAGGCGAACGGAGCGTCGACGGTCGTTTTTATCGACCGTCGACGCCGGCTTTGTAACAACTGCGCGACAGCGCCCGAAAAAAGGAGGGCATCCTCCCGGTGCGGGTGATTTCAGAGATCGCGGGCTTGCTGCCTTGTGAAGGCGCGTGCCAGTCTCTGTGGCCATGGGGGTTTCAGAAGACACAGCGCGTTGGCTTGCGCGAAGCGTGATGCCGCATGAGCCTGCGCTGCGCGCATGGTTGCGCCGGGCGGCATCGCCAGCCGACGTTGATGATATCGTGCAGGAAACCTACGCGAAACTGATCGGTGTCGCGGATGTCGGATCCATCCTTAACGTGCGCGCTTATCTTTTTCGCACGGCCCGGTCTGCTGCAGTCGACCGCTTAAGACGGAAGAGCGTGGTGCCGCTCGACGCCGTCGCAGATATTGACAGACTTCAGGTGGCGGCAGATGCGGTGACGCCAGAAGACGAAGTCGCGGGCCGAAACGAACTTCGGCTTCTCGCGAAAATGATTGACCGCCTTCCCGATAAGACACGCCGCATCTTCATTCTCAGTCGGGTCCAAGGACGCTCTCAAAAAGAGATTGCGCGGGAGACGGGATTCCCGGAAAGCACCGTCGAAAAGCACATAGCCAAGGCCTTTGTCCTCTTGATGGCCGCATACGCCGATGGAGGATATGATGCTCCAGATGCGTCTAGGTTGCGAAACGTGCGGATCGGACGAAGGGCGGATGGCAGAGACGGAAACGGCTGAAGAGATCGATCGCCGCGCCGCCCTGTGGGCCGCGCGGCTTGATCGTGGGCCGTTTTCACCGGCGCATCAGCGAGAATTCGACGCCTGGGCGGGAGAGGACCCACGTCGCCTGGGCGCGTTCGCCCGCGCCCGCGCCATAGCGGTTCATACCAGACAAGCGGCGGCCTTGGCAGGCGGACCCGTCGCCGAACAACCGATGGTCGCGCGACGCTCTCTGCTGGCGGCGGGCGTCGCTGTGGCGATGTTGAGCGGAACGGGTCTGGCCGCCGCCTACTGGCGGCGGTCTCAACGTCTCGACACGCAGCGCGGCGAGATTCGCTCGGTAACGCTGGATGACGGCAGCGTCGTCACGCTCAATACCCTGTCGCAGGTCAGCGTCCGCTATACGCGATCTGTGCGGGAAGTCGTCCTCATGTACGGCGAAGCCCTGTTCGAGGTGGCCGTCGATCCCGTGCGGCCGTTCGTCATGCGGGCTGCGGGCGCGGTGCTGACCACCTATGACGGCGCATTCCTGCTGAAGCGGCTGAATCAGGCGCCGCTCGAGATCGTCGCCTTGGCGGGATCGGTCCATATGCGGGTCGGGCGGGACAGGGCGCACATCCTGACCGCCAACCAGCTGATCAGCCTGGCCGGCGGCGAAGCGACCAGCCCTCGTTTCGTCGATGCGCCCCAAACCGGGCGGCTTCTCGCCTGGCGTGACGGAAAGATCGAGTTCCACAACGACAGCCTCGAACAGGCGGCCGCCGAGTTCGCGCGTTTCAGCGACGTTCCGATCCTGCTGGCGGATCGGGACGTGGCCGAAATGAAGATCACCGGCCTGTTCGAAGCGAACGATCCTGCGGCCTTCGCCCGGGCGGCGGCGCGCAGTCTGAACCTCCGCGCGGAAATCAGCTCGACCCGGATTCAGCTTCTTCACGGTTAAATATTTTCCGGACGCTGGAGGATTTCTGTTCCATGAACCGTCTTGTCTATGTCCGGTGCGCCGGGGGAACATAGACAGACGGATCGGGGGATCTCATGGTGTCGTGGAAGAGTTGGCTGGCGGCGGGCGTCGCCGGCGGGGTGCTTGTCGTGGCCGCCCATGGGGCAACTGCTCAGGTGAGGCAGTTCAATGTGGCGGCCCAGCCGCTCGCTCAAGCCATTCCTGACTTGGCGCGTCAGGCGGGCGTGACGATTTCAGCGCCCACCGGCCACCTCACGGGCCGCGTCGGACCCGCCGTCTCGGGGCAGATGGACGTCGAAGACGCGCTCAGCCGCCTGCTTGAAGGCACCGACCTCTACGTCGCCTCGCACGAGGGATCGACCATTATCCTGAAAAAGCGAACGCCCGGCGACGGACGCGCAGCCGAGGTCGAAGAGGTCGTGGTCGTCGGTAGCCGGATCAGGGGGACACGCATAAACGAAGCCCTGCCGGTCACCGTCGTCGACCAGTCTGATCTGGATGCGATCGGCGCCGCAGACGGCGACGATCTTTACCGCTCCATCGCACAGATGGGCGACGTCGGTTTCAATGAGGCGGACAGCGACAACGGCGGGATCAACAATGCGCGGGGCGATGTGGCGTCGATCGATCTGCGTTCGATCGGCACGGGCAATACGCTTGTACTGCTGAACGGCCGGCGATTGGTGCCTCACCCCGGTACGCAGATCGAAGGCTATGTGCCAGTTCAGACGGTCAACACCAACGCCATCCCGACATTCGGCCTGCGTCGGGTCGAGGTTCTCGCGGACGGCGCTGCGGCGCTTTACGGCACCGACGCGGTGGCCGGCGTCGTCAACAACGTCCTGCGCGACAACTTCGAAGGCTTCACGGTCCAGGCCGCCATGGGGCACGACGAAGGGGGAATGGAGGAATATTCCTTCGATTTTCACGCTGGCAAGGACTTCAACAACGGCAAGACCAACGTCTCGATCATGGGCGGCTACCTGACCCGGGATCCGCTCTACATCTGGGAACGCGACTATGCGACGGTCGCGGGGCGGGTGGCCGCCTTCAACGGCCGCGCCTCTGGCCTCGACTATGGGACCTACAGCACGATCACGGCCTGGGCTGAGGGCATCAAGCTGGATCCGAAGACCTACAAGAACGCGGGAACCACCACGCGCGTCAACGGAACGACCCTGACATCTACCGCCGGCACCTTCCACGTTCAGCCCAGCACCAACGCCGGCTGCATCACCGGCGCCTATACGACGGGGACCTGTTTCGACAACTCAACCCTGTCGACGACGAGCGAGGACAACAATCTCCGATATGATCTGGACTCTATGCGGACCATCAGTTCGGCGGTGGACCGCGCCAATCTGTTCACCTTCATCAACCACGAGTTCGATAACGGCGTCGAGTTCTTCGGAGAGCTGAGCTACTACTGGGGCGAGACTTGGTCGCAGCGCCAGCAGGACACGCCGCTGGACACGCAGCGCGTCCTCATGTCGCCGACCGCCTATTGGAATCCTTTCGGCGCCACGGGCGTGACCGCCCGGCTGAGCGGATTGTCCGGGGTGCCGACGACCGGTTCAGCGATCCAGATTCAGGACTACCGTTTCGCCGATCTCGGCTATCGGGAGGTCGAGGTCGAAAACGTCACCACTCGATATCTGGGCGGTCTGCGCGGCGAACGCGTCGGCTTCGATTGGGAAAGCGCCTTGCTCTACAGCAAGGCCGAAACGACCGACGAAATGGACGGGGTCAGCATGACCTTGCTCCAGCACGCGATCAATAGGACGACGCCTGACGCCTATAATCCCTTTGTGGGCGGCGACCTGACCAGTCCCCAGAACGGTGCGACGGGTTTGAACAGCCAGGAGACGATCGACAGTTTCATGGTCAAGGTCTACCGCTATGCCGAGACCGAGCTCATGCAGTGGGACTTCAAGGTCTCCAAGGGCGACTTCTATCCGGTCCCGGCTGGACATGTGGGCCTGGCGGCGGGGGTCGAGGCGCGTCGCGAAACCTTCGCTGAAGATCGCGACCCGCGTCTGGACGGAACCATCACCTTTACGGACCTGGCAGGCGTCGTATCCCAGAGCGACGTGATGGGCGTGTCCTACACCCCGGACAGCTCGGGCGCCCGCAACGTCTACTCGGCCTTCCTCGAACTGGCCGTACCGGTCGTCTCGCCCGAGATGAACATCCCGCTGGTGCAGTCGATCGACCTCCAGATTGCGGGTCGTGTGGAGAACTACACCCTGTTCGGAACGGTCGGGGCCCCGAAGATCGCGCTGGCCTATCGCCCGACGCCTTGGCTGATGTTCCGCAGCGCCTGGTCGGAAGGCTTCCGGGCGCCCAACCTGCTGCAACTCCACCAGCCGGATTTCGAACGCTCCAACAGCCGGCGTGATTACGCCGCCTGTGCGGTGCAACTCGCTATCGGCGCAATCCCGACGCTGACGACCAGCAACGACTACTGCACCAGCGAAGATCGGATCGAAAAACGGTCGGGGAACACGGACCTCAAGGCGGAGACCTCCGAGAACCTCAGCCTGGGCCTGGTGTTCGAACCCGAACTCTGGTCCGACCGGTTCGGCGACCTGACGCTGACCGTCGATTACTGGAAGATCCGGCAGGAGGATCTGGTCGGAATTTTCGGCGGTACGAACCAACTGATCAGGGACTACTACCTGCGTCAGATGGGTAGTTCGAACCCCAATGTGGTTCGCGATACGCCCAACGCCCAGCAGATCGCCGATGCGGCCGCAGCGGGCCTCGCGCCCGTCGGCGACCTCTTGTACATCACCGACGAGTACATGAACCTGCAGCCGCGCGAGTCTGAAGGCCTCGATTTCCGCCTCTTCTACACGCTGCGCGACACCCCGGTCGGCGACTGGCGGCTCAGCCTCAACGCCAGCCAGAAGCTGAAACTGTATCAGGAGGCCAGCGAACAGCATCAGATCCTGCTGGACGCCCTGGCCGACGGCACGATCGCGGGCGTGACGGTCGGCGGCGTGGAAGACCTGATCGGACAGAACGGCCGGCCGGAATGGAAGTTCACCGCGTCCCTGACGTGGGACCTGGGGCAGTGGACCTCAGGCTGGTACACCAGCTACGTCTCCGACTTCGTCGACACCAGCGCCACCTATGTGGATACCGACGACTATTGGGTGGTGGACGAGTGGCTGACCCACAACCTCTATGTCCAATACGAATTCGACAAGGGCGGCCCGCTGGACGGCGCCCGGGTCCGGATCGGCGCGCGCAATCTGTTCGACGAGGACCCGCCGCTGGCCGACGACCGGTTCGGCTACAACGGCAGCGTCCATTCCAACCGCGGCCGCTGGTGGTACGCCAGCATCCGCAAGTCCTTCTAATGGCGACGCCCGGGCGAGGCTGAGGCCTCGTCCGGGCCTCTCTGGAAATCGACATGTCCTCCCTTGCGCCTTCGGCGGGCTTGGCCCGACCGGTGCGGATCGTCACGCGCCTATGGTTCGCCACGCCGCTGTGGCGACGGATCCTGCTGGGTCTGGGGCTGGGCGTGCTCGCGGGCCTGGTGCTCGGAGAACGCGCCCAGGATCTGAAATGGATCGGCGACCTCTTCGTTCGGCTGATCCGCATGTTGGTGACCCCGCTGGTGTTCGTGACCGTCGCCGCCGGCGTGTCGGCCATGTCCGACCCGGCGCGTCTGGGAGCGGTCGGTCTCAAGACCATGGTTCTCTACTTCGGCTTGATGCTGGTGGGCGCCGCCGTCGGTCTGGGCCTGGGCGCGCTGATCCAGCCGGGCGCCGACGTCGATCTAGCGGGCGTCGCGCCCGCGCCTCTGGCCGACGCACAGGATCTCGCCGCCGTCCTCGCCGACATTGTGCCTTTGAACCCTATCGCGGCCATGGCCGAGGGCGACATTCTCGCCGTCATCTTCTTCGCCTTGTTGATCGGCGCCGCCCTGTTGGTGACGGGCGAGGACGGACGCCCCTTGCAGAAAGTTCTGGAGTCCGGATCGGCCGTGCTTCTGCGCGTCGTCCAGTTCGTAATGGAGCTGGCGCCGTTCGGCGTCTTCGCCCTCATCGCCTGGGTGATGGGAACCAGCGGGCCGTCGGCCTTCGTCAGCGTCCTGCGGCTGTCTTTCTGTGTTGTTGTCGGCGCGGCGTTTCAGACCTTCATCGTTCACGGCGCCGTACTGCGTCTTCTGGCGCGAACGCCGGTTCTGCCCTTCTATCGCGACATCGTAGACGCGGTGGCGGTGGCCTTTTCGACCTCGTCCAGCGCCGCGACCCTGCCTGTGGCGCTGCGGGTGGCCCAGAGAAATCTCGGCGTCAGCCCGGCGATCGCCTCGACGGTCTTGCCGCTCGGAGTGACCCTGAGCATGGACGGCGCCGCCCTCTACGTCGGCCTCTTGGCCGCCTTTTCCGCCCAGGTTTTCGGCGTGGCCCTGGGGCCAGCCGACTATCTCGCCATAATGGCGGTCACCGCCATGGTGGCCCTGGGCGCCGCGCCCGTGCCTTCGGCCTCCCTGTTTCTGCTGGCGGCAGTGCTTTCAGTCATCGGTCTGGGGCCGGAGCAGACGGCCTTGATCGTCGGCTTCATCCTGCCCTTCGATCGGCCCCTGGACATGATCCGCACCGTGCCGAACTGCACCAGCGACCTGGCCGTCGCCGTCGCCGTCGCGCGGATGGAGGGCGAACTGGATTTCACAGCCTACAAGGAGAGACCGCTCGAATGACCCGTCCTCAACGCCATCTCTCGGCGCTCCTCGCCGCCCTTCTGGCCGCGGCGCCGGCCGTCCAGGCGCAGGAGCAGCCGCAAGCCCCGCTGAACTCTGATGCAGTTCACCACACGGCGATATCGAACGCCGCCGTCCGGCAGGGCTCGGCCACGGCTGAACAGCGGCTCGGCGAGCGGGTCGTGTTTCGCAGCATGGACGAGCCGCGAACCGAACTGGTCGGCTATCTGTTCCGGCCCGAGGGACCAACGCCCGAATCCGGCGCGCCGGCGGTCGTCCTGCTGCACGGCAGGGGCGGGGTCTATTCGTCCCTGGCCGACGGGGTCTATGAGGCGCGGAACCTGACGCTGCGACTCAAATTCTGGGCCGCGTACTGGACCGACCGGGGGTACTACGCCCTTGTCGTCGACAGTTTCGGGCCGCGAGGCTATCCGACCGGTTTCGCGGCCGGGACCTACAGTTCGCGACCGCCAGAGATCAACGAAGTGACGATCCGCCCCCTGGACGCCTATGGCGCGCTGCGGTTCCTGCGCAGCCTGGAGGGGGTGGCGGATGACCGGATCGGCCTGATGGGCTTCTCCAACGGCGCCAGCACTGTCCTTTCGGCCTTGGCTGACGACAAGCCCGGCGACATGCGGCGGATCGGCTTCCGGGCGGGTCTCGCCCTCTATCCGGGCTGCGGCCTCCAGGGACGGTTCCGGCGGGAGTACAAGACCTATGCGCCGGTCGAGGTCTTCATGGGAACGGCCGACCAGGAGGTGTCGCCCGAAAGCTGCCGGACCCTGGTTGATCGCGCTCAAGCGGCGGGCGCTTCAGTGAACCTGACCCGCTATCCGGATGCGGCCCACGGATTCGACGATCCCAGCCGCAGCCGCCAGGCGGTCGCCGCCAACGCCGCCGCGACTGAGGATCTTCGCGGCCGCGTCGACCGCTTCTTCGAAGTTCAGCTGGCGCCCCGCTGACTCTGGGGCCAGGCGAGAGGGGCGTCGGCGTCAGGCCGACGCCCCTTTTCCGATTCAGGAGCCCGCCGCTGTCGCCGGGCCGTAGAACAGGGCGTTGAACAACAGCCGCACCGAGGCCCGGGCCTGGGCGCGATTGATCACGTCCGGCCCCAGGATGATCAGCCGACCCTGCCCCATAGGCGCATCGACTACGGCGGCGGCGCCGGCCAGTTTCTCGGGCCCTATGGCCCAGCCGCTCGACACCACAGGGGTCGCTGGGTAACGGGCGGCGATCCGGGCGCCGTCGCGCACGGTGAAGGCCGCGTTTTCGTCGAAGAAGACATCCAGTCGCGCCGGCAGGCCGTAGGCCAGGGGCTCGGCCGGATCGACGTCCATCGCCAGCAAGGCGCCGGGGATGAAGAAGTCGGTGGAGGGCAGGGGCCTGTCCGCGTTCGAGAGCACGTCCTCGATCGGCGCCCCCAGGGCCAGGGCCAGTTTATGGGCCGATCCTGCGGTCACGATCGTGCCCCCGGCCTCGGCGAAGCGGGTCAGTTGCGGCAGGGTCTTCTCTCGCGTCACGGCGCCCAGCCAGGACTGATAGGCTTCGGGAATCGTCTCGGGATCCGGCTGTCCGCGCCCGCTCCCGTTGGGGAAGTCGCCGGGCAGCAGATCAGGCGCGAACACCAGGACGTCGAAATCCCTGTTCAGGTCACCTGCGTCGAGACGCTGGGGGTAAACGACCTCGAAGGGGAACTCGAACTGCTCCAGCAGCCAACGGGTCCAGCCTGCGGACATGGAGCCGCCGTAGCGATCCACCAGACCGATCCGCACCGGCTTCAGCGCCATGGCGTCGCCCGCCGGCGCGCGCGACACCGCCTCGGCGTTCAGGCCCAGCTCGGCGACCGCCTGTTCGACCAGGACGCGCGACGTCTCGCTTTCCGGAATCCACAGGGCCCCGGGCGCCAGGGTGCGCGCGCCGAGACGAACCTCGGTCTTCTGCCAGAACACCGGCTGCCCCGCCTTCAGCAGACGGTTGCTCAGGATGAAGCTGTTGATCGCTGCATGATCGACGACGAAGCCCGCGTCGCCCCGTCCGCGAATCTTACCGGCGGGCACGGCGATCAGGTCCGGCACGCGCTCCAGCGGCGCCTCGAACGGATCGAGAATCCGGTCGAACCTCACCCCCATCTGCAGCGCCAGCGTATAGCCGGTCGCGTCATAGGGCAGGACGGGGGGACCGCCGGGATATCGCAGGTCGTGCGGATGATCCTGCGGTTCGAACATGTCCAGCACATGCGGCCGATAGGCCTGGTTCGTCCGCACGACGAACGACCCCGCCGGATAGGAGGTTCCGGCGATGGAGAAGGCGCGGGTCGCGCGATCCACGTCCACGCCGGTCTTGATCAGGCTGTTGAGGAAGGCGATCGCCGTCGGCAGATCGGCCTGGTCCGCCGGGATGACATAGGCGCGCGGATCGCGCAGCGCCGGATCGCGCAGCACCTTGTCGTAAAGGGCGGGATCGGCGGTGCGGCCGGTCTGGCCCGCAGCCGCCTTCAGGGCGTCGATCCGCGACGGCGTGACGCGCCAGGTGTCGGTCTCGCCCCGCGCGATGGCGTTCGCCCCCATACGCCAGATGTTGAACAACAGCCGGTCGCGATTGCGCGAGGCATAGTCCAGCACCGCCCGATTGATCGACAGCGAATAGTCGATCGACTGCCGGAACCGCCAAGTCTGCGGCGCGATCGGGGCCGGCAGATCGTTCCGCGGCAACTGGTTGTCCGGAACCAGGGCGATGCGGCTCGGCGTCGGGTGCCCGGTGATCTCCGTCAACAGGCCGATGGCGTTATGAAAATAGGTGATCGACCGCTCCATCCCGTTGTTCCAGGTCGAATAGGGGGCGCCGCTGCGCATGGTCGCGCCGGGCTTTCCCTCGGCGACCAGCCGGTTGTGCATGGCGGCGGCGACTTCCGACAGGGTGGTCATCGCCAAGGGGTCGTAGTTGTAGTTGAAGGGATCCCGGAACGGCGGCATGAACACGACCGTCCCGGCCGGCGCCGGCTGATGGTGGTTGTAGACGATCTGAGGGAACCACTCCCGGAACAGCATCCGGTTGACGTTGGTCGTCTCCGTCATCGCCGACAGATAATAGTCGCGATTGTTGTCGTGGCCGACGTAGGCCTGATAGAGGCGCGGCAGGCTGGCAAACTCCCGCTTCTCCGGGTCCTCCTCCCGCATGTACCAGTCCGCCACCAGATCCCAGCCGTCCGGATTCAGTGGCGCGAACAGGATGATGACGTCGTCCAGCACCCGCAGGGCCTCGGGATCCTGAGCCGTCACCCATTCATGGACGGCGGCGATCAGGGCCTGGGGCGGCACGGTCTCGGTCGCATGCAGGCCGCCGTCGATCCAGACCACGGCCTTGCCCTCGGCCGCCAGGGCGCGCGCCTCGGCTTCGTCCACGCCTTCGGCCTTGGCCAGACGGCGGGCGATGTCGCGATAATGATCCAGGCGGGCGATGTTCGCCGGAGACGAGACGGCGGCCACATACTGCGTCCGCCCCTCGGTCGTCTTGCCGACCTCCATCAGCTTCATGCGGTCGGACTGGGCGGCGAGCGTGTGGAGATAGGCTTCGAACTGCCGATAGTTGATCAACTGATAATCGTCGCCGACGTCATGTCCAAACGCCGCATTCGGGGAGGTGATATGGTCCGTGTGAGCGGCTGCTGGTCCCCCAAGCAGCGCGCTCGCGATTACAATCGCCGCCAAAATTCGGTTTAACATCTTCTATCTCCGTTCCCGTCCATTGATTTGGACGCACGGCGACCCGGGTTTCCTCCAACATGGCAACGCAGGCGCTCTAGGAAACGCATCGCACAACCGGGACCATGTCGCGGAGCTTGTCTCCTGGCAGGGCCGTCGGGTTTTCTAGATCCACGGTCGGCAATCGCACTCCTTTGGTTGGGACCCGCAGACGCTAGCTCGCTTGGGTGATCGACGCCATCGGTGGTGTTCACGACGCCGCCATAAGAGTGGCCCACCAGAATAACGTCGCCCTATTCCGGTCCTGCGCGAGGTCGATGGAACCTCCTTGGTCGCTACGCCCGACCACGAGCCGGCCGCCATGATCGCCTATGTGGAGGGACTTGGGCGCCGACCGGCCGTCAAGCCGACGGCGCCCGACTGAGCCTTTGATCTGTGTCAGGCCGGCTGTCGGATCCGCGCCCTCGCTTTCCCATATGATCGGCCAGATCGCGACATCAGATGGGATGTCGACGCTGTTCAGGATGTGCGAGGTGGTGATGCGCCCATGGTTTCGGAAGCCAGCGTGTCGCCCGTTTCGCGAGGCGCAGCCCGTCGCGCCAGAATGATCATTCCTATCGACGTCAGGACGGGGCCGGCGGCCATGAAACCGCGCAAATCCTTCGGGGTGGCGTCCGGATGAATTGCGGCGGCGACGATCAGCACGCCCAGCGCCAGGGTGATTTTCGCCAGGGCGCTGAAGATGGCGAAGGCCGGGCCCTGACGGTGGATCGGAAGGCGGGACGCCCAGTCGCTGAAGCTGGCCCATTTCGCCATGCCCAGACCGCCGTTGCCCAGGCCGAACAACCAGGCGCCGATGACGAAGGCGATCGGCGCGTCGAACGGCGCCAGGAGGAAGATCACGGCCCCGGCGGCCTGGAGCAGAGCCGAAACCGTGAAAAGGGCGATGCGGCGCGACGGTGGAAAGACCATGAGCCAGAGCGGTTGGCCGCAGCAGACGCCTGCGGCGGCGGCGATGATGAGGGCGCCGCCCGTCGTCGAGGAAGCGAAGGCGCGGGCCGCGAAGTAAGGCTCCAACTTCTGAAACAGAGAAGGGCCCAACATCATCAGGACCATCATGGCGAACAGGGGCCATAGGGCCGCCAAGCCGAGGCTCGGTCCTTTCAACGGAGACTGCACGTCAAGGTCGGCTGGATCCGAGCCCCTCAGGCGCCGGTTCAACAGAACCGCCGTCGTGATGGCGACCAGGGCCGCGATCAGCGCCAGGACGATGAGCATGACGCCGCCGCCGCCGCGCCGCTCAGCGGCGATCAGGGGCCCGACCACGGCGGCCACGCTCAGATTGCCCAGGCCGCTGGCGAAGATGCGCGTGACCGCAACACGCGATCGCGCCTCAACCTCTGCGGTCGCATTGGCCATCAGGGAGTTCTGAGAGACGTCATAGACGGCGAAGGCGAGGCGAAACAAGACGCCCGTCGTCAGGGCCCAGCCCACGCGCATCGGATAGGGAAGCAGGGCGGTTGCGACCACCCCCACCAAGGCGACGCCGCTAAAGATCGTGCCGAGGGATTGCAGCCCGGCTGCGCGCCTCATGCCCGCCGACCGGCGAAACAGGATGCGCCCAGCCTGAAGATCGAAGATCGCACTGATAAGAAAACCGATCGCCAAGACGCCGGCCATATGGGCGGGCGTCAGACCTGCAACCTCGGTCAGAAAGAAGGCGAACAGAACCTCTCCGCCGTACCAGAACAGACTCTTTCCGTAGTGAGCTGCACCATAGACGGCGGTTGTGGACCACCGGTCACGCCTGCCCAGCACCGAAACGCCCCCTGTCTCCCGGAAGCTTTTCTGACGCGTCCTAGAGGCTTTCACCTTAGCAGCCGCTTGTGACGGTCTCGCAACTGGGGCGCTGGGCGTCGCCGCAGCCAATCTGGGCGGTTTGGGCAGGCAATACCTTAGTCCTGGTCAATGGACGAGGCATCGCCGGCGCGGCCGGGATCAAAGACGGTTTCGCAAACCTGAGCGGTATTCCGCTGAGCGCCGCGGAGCGCGCGGATATCACCCAGGCGGGTTCCTCGGCCGTTTACGGATCAGACGCCCGTCGCTCACCTCACCACCAGATCGAATAGACCAGGATCAGGAAGGCGATGACGCCGACCCCGGCCAGGTTGAAGCCGAGCGAGGTCTTGTAGCTGATCTTGTCCAGCTTGATCTTCATGGCGTCGGGCTTGGCCGGCGCCAGCAGCGATACGACCACCGCCGCGATCAGCGAGACGATGAAGACGACGCCGACGCGGTTCATGAAGGGGAAGATGAACTGACCCGTCTCCTGCAGCCACCAGAAGACGGCCGACAGAACCACCGAGCCGATGGCGGCGGTCAGGGCGCCGGCTTCGGACGCGCGCTTCCAGAACAGGCCCAGCATGAAGATGACGACGATGCCCGGCGTGAAGAAGCCCGTGAACTCCTGGATGAACTGGAAGGCCTGGTCGAAGCCGCCCAGCAGGGGACGGGCGGTCAGGATGCCGATGATCACGGCGGCGACGGCGGCGATGCGGCCGACCGTGACCAGTTGATGCTCGGGCACGTCCTTCTTGATCTTGGCGTAGAGGTCCAGGGTGAAGATGGTCGAGATCGAATTCACCTTGGACGCCAGCGAGGCGATGATGGCGGCGATCAGGGCGGCGAAGACCAGACCCTTAAGACCGACCGGCAGCAGGTTCATCATCGACGGATAGGCCTGGTCCGGCGCCGGCAGGTTCGGGGCCAGCACCAGGGCGGCCATGCCGGGCAGGACCACGATCACCGGCATGAGCAGCTTCAGATAGGCGGCGAAGGCGATGCCCTTCTGGGCTTCAGGCAGGGACTTGGCGGCCAGGGCGCGCTGGATGATGTACTGGTTGAAGCCCCAGTAGCTGATGTTCATGATCCACAGCCCGCCCAGCAGGACGGCGATCCCCGGCAACTCCTGATAGTGAGGATTATCCGGCGACAGGATCATGTCGAACTTGTCGGGGAACTCGGTCAGCAGGGTGTTGAAGCCGGCCAGCGCGCCGCCCGCACCGCCGATGGTCGACAGGGCGATGAAGCCGATGATCAGGCCGCCGCAGACCAGCAGGGCCACCTGGACGATGTCGGTCAGGGCCACGGCCTTCAGACCGCCCCACAGCTGATAGGCCAGGGCGAAGACGCCGATGGCGACGATGGCGTAGTCCTGGTTGAAGCCCGTGACCGTGTGAACGGCGATGGCGCCCAGCCACAGGATCGAGGTCACGTTCACGAAGACGTAGAGCAGCAGCCAGAAGACAGCCATCACGTTTCGGATCGTCGGCCCGTACCGCTGCTGCAGGAACTGCGGCATGGTGACGATCTCGTTGCGCAGGAAGATCGGCAGGAAGAATTTCCCGACGATCAGCAGGGTGAGCGCCGCCATCCATTCATAGGAGGCGATGCCCAGGCCGATCACATAGCCGGACCCGCTCATGCCGATGATCTGTTCGGCCGAGATGTTGGCCGCAATCAGCGAGGCGCCGATAGCCCACCACGGCAGGCTCTTGGAGGCCATGAAATAGTCGGTGGAGGTCTTCTGCTCGCCGCCCTTGCTGCGAGAAACCCACTGGGCCAGGCCGAAGATGAAGACCGCGTAGATCGCCAGGATCGCCAGATCGACGCTTGCGAGCGACATAGTGTATCCCCCCCGTTCGGCCCATTCATTCGAGCTCGAACCGGAGCCTAGGTTAGGCCCCTGAACGTCGCAACGATTTTAATAGATGCGGCTGGACGTGCTGGAGGCGCTGTCCTCCCGGGGGAGGCGGCGATGACCCGCTCGCAGATGTCGGCCGCCCGCGTCCTGCACGCGGCCTCTGGCCTGATGTTCTACGCTCCCTTGGAAGAGATTCCCGAGGACGAGCGTGATGCGACGCAGCGGTGGTCCGGCTCCGCTCAGGCGGTCGCCAAGTCGATAAGGCGTGGGCGGCGCCATCCAGGATTGCCCGTTCGGTAAGGATCGGCGACGCAGAGATGAAATGTTGATGACGCATGTCAGCTTGGTCTGATCGCTCCGTCTCTCTGTCGTCTGCGCCTTCGGCAGACCTCGGGGGATCACACCAATGAACATCAAATCGCGCTATCTGGCGGCGGCGGGAAGCCTGGCCCTGGTCGCGGCCTTCCCGCAATGGGCGGCCGCCCAATCGCAGTCGCAGTCGCAGTCACGGTCCGCCACGACCGAGGCGGAAGAGGTCGCACAGCCCAATCCCGCCGTCCTGGATGACGTCGTCGTCACCGGCTATCTGCAAGGTCTGCGTCGGTCGATCGACGAGAAACGCAAGAACGACATGATCTCGGACAGCGTCAGCGCCGACGACATGGGCAAGCTACCGTCGTCGAACCTGACCGAAGCCGCATCGCGCATTCCCGGCGTCTCGGCCGTTCGCAACCACTTCACCGGCGAAGGCGACCGGGTCGTGATCCGGGGCATGGCGACCGAGTACAACGCCTATGCCGTCAACGGCGTCCGCATGGGCGGCACGGGGTCGCCGAACGACAACTTCTTCCGCGGGGTCCGGCTCAGCTTCCTGCCGACCTCGGGCGTGGACGCCATCACCGTCTATAAGAGTCTGCTCCCCTATATGGACGGCGACGCCATCGGCGGGACGATCGACATCAAGACGCCGACGGCCTTCGATTACGCCCCGACCTATGCGGCCGGTTCGATCGAGGGAACCCTGCTGCAACAGCGCGATGACCGAACCTCATGGGCGGCGGACGTCGCCTTGGGCAAGCAGTTTTCGGATCGGCTTGGCCTCTATGTGACCGGCAACTACTCCGAGCGCGGTTCGCAGTTCGAGCAGATCGGCAACTCCGGGGACAACATGCCCCGCACCTGGTACAGCACGACCGAGAGCCTGGATTTCGATCCCAAGACCTTCGTGTCGCGGGGTCTGGAGATGTCGACCGGCGATACGGATGTGACCCGCTGGGGTTTCAACGGCTCGCTGGACTACCGCGGCGACAACCACAGCTTCCACCTGCGTGGTCAGTACAATGAATATGAGGAAACGCAGTTCAGGAACCGTCTGAACTTCCGCAACGAAGGCGGCACCAAGGTCTCGGCCCGTCTGGAGCAGATGGACAAGACGCGAGGCGACCTGGCTCAGCCCGCTGACGCCGTCGTCGGCTACGACCCCAAGCTGGGGGCGATCTACAACTACACCCCCGCCCAGATCGTGGACCGCGACAAGGACGGAAAGATCACCGACGCCGACAAGGGCGCCGCCGGCTTCTACAGCCTGAACGGCGCCTCGGGCGCCTGGGACCCCAAGGGCTTCCGTCTGCGCCGCTATTGGGAAGGCGGCACGACGGAGGGCGTGCTGCAACTGATCAACCTGGGTGGCGAAAGCCGGTTCGGCGCCTTCACCCTGGACTATGACGCCTCCCATTCGGAGTCGGAAGACAACATCATCGACAGCTACGACATGTATTTCGGCCGCAACGCCTATCTGTGGAAAGGCAACGAGGGCGTCGAGATCGTCAGCCAGGATGATCCGCAGTATCTGAAATGGGTGCTGAACCCCGCCGGCATGGCCGCCGTTCAGGATCTGAAGGAATACACCGCCTCCGGCCTGAGCGGCGAATACGGCGGCGCCAAGGAGACCTTGAATCAGGCCCAGTTCAACCTGCGCTACGAACCCGCCGGGTCCTGGCTGCAAGAGGTGCGGGTCGGCGCCAAATACTACAAGTCCGAGCGTGAACGCCGTCAGGGCACGCTGATCGATCTGGCGCCCAAGGGAACCATGGCTGACTATTCGGCCCTGTTCGGCGAACCGGTCACGGACATGTTCGACGGCCGCTACACCGGCCTCTACCAACTCGGCGCCGTGATCGACACGGACAAGATGATGGCCGAGATCGATCGCGCCAAGGCAGGGAACTCCACCCTGCTGGCCCTGAAAGAGACGGAGTCGCTCGATTACGCCTCCACCTGGTTCTACGACGAACAGGTGGTGTCGGCCTATGTGATGGGCACGGCTCGCTTCGGCGCCGCCGAGATCATCGCCGGGGTTCGAATGGAGGACACCGACAACGAAATCCGCGCCTGGACGGAAGATCCGGTGCGGGGCGAAGACTACGCCCTGGACAACACCGGCTTCACCAACTGGCTGCCGTCGGTGCATCTGAACTATGATCTGACGCCCAGCGCCAAGCTGCGGGCGGCGATCTGGACCAGCGTGTCGCGCCCGGACATCAACCGGATGACCTCGGTCAAGGAATACAGCTACGACCAAGATCCCGACGGCGACGGCAAGACCAATCCGACCACGGAGTGGGTCCTGACCGGCATCGTGCAGGGCAATCCCGAACTGAAGCCGATGACCTCGATCAACTATGATCTGTCGGCGGAGTATTACAACGGCCGGACCGGCGCCTATTCGGTGGCCCTGTTCTACAAGGATCTGGACAAGTTCCTGTACCGGTCGTCCTCATCGGTCATCCGCGACGGCACCCTGGGCGAGTTCGACGATCCGTCGGGCATCTCCGTCTCCATGCCGATGAACGGCCGCAAGGCCGAAATCCACGGCGTCGAGATCAATGCGCGCCAGCAGCTGCATTGGCTGCCGGCGCCGTTCGACGGCTTGGGCGTGGCCCTGAACGCCACCATTCAGCGTTCGTCGGCCGAGACCGGCCTGTCCTGGCATCCGCAGGGTTACACCCTGCCGTTCATGGAGACCCCAGACCACATCGTGAACCTGGAGCTGTTCTGGGAACGCAACGGCTGGGAAGCCTATGTCGCCTATAACTACCAGGACAAGTCGCTGGAAGACATCGAGGACTTCGGCAATGACCCCTATGAGCAGGACTACCACTTTGTGGACCTGATGATGCGGCGTCAGATCACGCCGAACCTGACGGCGACCTTCAAGGTGCAGAACCTGCTGGACAGTTACACCTACTACTACACCTTCGGGTCCGGGAAGGGCGGCGTTCGCGACTATATCGAGAACGGACGCTATCTGAGCCTGAACCTGAACTGGCGTCTCTGACGATGCCCGGCCGCTCGCGGAAGACACTGCGAGCGGCCTTTTCTTCTCCAACCGAGGTATTCCCATGCGCCTGTCCCTGCGCCTCGCCGCGGCCCTGTCTTGCAGCGTCCTTGCCTTCGCCGCCGTCCCGGCCGCCCAGGCTGAGAGCCTGCCCGAGCGGGTCATTGTCAATCTGACCGAAACGCCGGCCACCAGCCTGGCCTTCAACTGGCGCGCCGAGGCCGGGGGCGGGGAGGGGTTTATCGAATATGCACCCCTGACGCCCGGACCGGCCTATCCTCAGACTGCGGTGCGGATCGCGGCGAAACGCACCGCCGCCGCCTTCACGACCCGCGATCAGGAGCAGGTTTCCGCCGACTACTACAGCGTTCAGCTGACCGGCCTGACGCCGAACACCCAATATGTCTATCGCGTCGGCCGCGAGGGCGCTTGGTCGGCGTGGCGTCAGGTAAGAACCGCCGCCGCCGAGGCCCGCCCCTTCACCTTCCTCTATGTGGGCGACGTCCAGAACGACATCCGCTCGATGGGCGGCCTGGCCGTGCGTCGCGCCCTGCGTCAGACGCCGGACGCGGCCTTCATGCTGTTCGCCGGCGACCTGATCAATCGGGCTGACAATGACGGGGAATGGGGCCAGTGGTTCGACATGGACCCGCATCGGCTGGCGGAGACCCCGTCGCTGATGACGCCTGGCAATCATGAATATATGAAGCCCGAAGGCGCGGAGGCGCAGCAGCTGGCGCCCCAGTGGCGGCTTCAGTTCAACCTGCCGGACAACGGCCCCTCCGAATGGCTCAGCGAAACCGTCTATCGCGTCGATTATCAGGGGGTGCGCGTCATCTCGCTGGACGCCGACATGATGGATGAAGACCCTCAGTCGGCACGTGATCAACTGGCCTGGCTCGAGGGTCAGTTGACGGACAATCCGGCGCGCTGGACCGTCATCCTGATGCACTATCCGCTCTATTCGACGGCTAGGGGCCGAGACGGCGCCGAGTTGCGGGCGGTGCTTCAACCCGTGCTGGATCGCCATCACGTCGATCTGGTCCTGGCCGGTCACGACCACACCTATGGACGCGGGCGGCCGCACGATCAGGGCCCGGTCTATATGGTCTCCAACGTCGGGCCGAAACAGTATCCGCTGGGCGACATCGACTGGCCTGTCCGCAAGGGCAGCGGGATCCAGGTGTTCCAGCAGATCGAGGCGACGCCGGATCGGCTGACGGTGCGGGCCTTCACTATGGACGGTCTGCTGTACGACGCCTTCCAGCTCGACAAGACCGGCCAGGGCGCGGCGCGCCTGACCGACCTTAAGCCTGCGACCCCGGAGCTGATCCTGCGACGGGAGGACCGGTGATGCGCCGGCGCGTCGGTCTGGTCGGGCTGATCGCGATCGCGGGGCTGGCGGCGGCGCCGGCCCTGGCCGATCCGGTCTGTGGAGAGACTGCGGCCATGTCGCGTCTTCAGACCGACCTGGCCCAGCCGCGCGGCGTCTTGCTGATCGCGGCTCACCGGGCGGGGCATCTGGATGCGCCGGAGAACTCTTTGGCCGCCGTCGATGAAGCGGTGCGCGAGGGCGCCGACATCGTCGAACTGGACGTCAAGGTCTCGGCCGACGGCGTGCCCTTTCTCATGCATGATCGGACGGTGACGCGGACCACCGGCGGCGTCGGCGAGGCGGAAAGCCTCACCCATGGCCAACTGCGGGATCTGCGATTGGCGAACAGCGCCGAACCGCCGCCGACCCTGGTTGAGGCTCTCCGCAGGACGTGCGGTCGGGTGCTGGTCGATCTGGACATGAAGACGGATCGCGTCGCGGCCGTGGCGGCGGTGGTGGAAGGACTGGGGATGACCGACCAGGTCGTCTTCTTCGACTCGGACGGAGAGGTGCTGCGGGCGGTGCGACGGCTCCTGCCCCGCGCGCACGTCATGCCGCGCGTCGACCGTCCAGACGGTCTAGGGGCCGCGCTCGCGGGACTTGCGGATGTGGCGATCGTGCATGGCGATCCCGACTCCCTGACCCCGGACCTTCGGCGCGGCGTGCGCAGGCTGCCTGCGCGGATCTGGGTCAACAGCCTGGGCGAGGTGGATCACGCCGTGGCGAGCGGCGCACCGGATGTCTGCGCTCGTCTGGAGGGGCTGCTGGCGATGGATGCCAACGTCATCCAGACCGACCGACCGCGCGCATTGCGGCGCGCCGCGGCCGACTGCGGGCTTTCGGCGCGTCCGTGATGGAGGTCCTGCCGTCATGGGGGGACTGGAGGCGGGACGCCCTCGATCCGTCCCGCGTTCGGTCAGGCGGCTTTGGCCGGTCCAGCACAGGTCCGACCCCCGATCCGGTCGGCGGCCGGTTCAAAGCGGCGTCGGCGTCGGTGCGCGTGAGGACGCCCCGCCGGGGGCGGGGACTGATACTCGAGATCGTGCTGGGCGAGGACGCCTGGTTCTGTGTCAGCGACGAGGCGGGCCTTTATCCCACGCGCCGCCACAGGGTCAGCGCCGGCGCGCCCTTGCGCCTTCGCCTTCCGGTTCGGGCGGACGGCGGCTACGACCTGACCGTCTCGCGCCTGGGCGGCGACTTCAGGCGGCGATTTTCGGGGCGGCTGGCGTCGAAAGACCAGGTCAGAAGCTGCGGCTGATCGCCAAGGTCACCGTGGGCCCAGTACGGATGTATTCGCGCAGATCCTCCGATCCCGAACCGAAGGTGTACCAATAGGTATGACTGTTCAGCAGATTGCGTACCTGGATCGAAGCGAAGCCGTCTGCGCCCCACCGCCGCCGAAGACTGACGTCCACAAAGCTGTAGGGCTGTTCGTAAGGGTCGTTGGCGAAACTATCCATGCCTTCCAGGAAGCCCGACTGGCGGTTCCAGCCGGCCGCCGCCTCCCATCCGCCGCCTTGCCAGAACAGTTCGACGCTCGCCAGGGTCTCGGGCGTCTCGGTGAAGGGGAGGCGATCGCCGCGGCGCCAGCTGATGTTGGCGTCGGCGCGGCTGACCTGCCAGGTCAGGTTGGCTGAGACGCCCAGGCCGTCCAGCGGCGCGGGCGCCCAGTCCAGATTGTGACGGATCGCCAGTTCCATTCCGCTGATCCGCGCCTTGCGCCCGTTGGCGTAGGCTCGCACGGGCGCGCCGTTCTCTTCCCCCCGCTCTATCAGCCCGCCGTCGCGAATCGAGCTGGTGGAGGCCCGATAGAGGAAGTTGCGGATATCCTTGTGAAACAGGGCGGCTGACCAGGCCGTTGATCGACCATAGCGTTCCAGCGACAGATCATAGCCGACCGCCTCCATGGGTTTCAGATCCGGATTGCCCTGGCGGATTTCCTGAAGGGTCCAGTCGGTCTTGGGATTGGTCTTGCCGTCCCGGTCGGGGTCCTGGTCATAGACATACTGCCGCGCCGTCGTCATTCGGGCGATGTCGGGCCGGGCGAAACTGGTCCAGACCGCCGCCCGCAATACCCTGTCGCCGTGAAAGGAGCGGCGCAGGTGCAGAGACGGCAGCACATTGGTGAAACTGTTGCGGCGATGGTCTCGGCCGTCGCCGCGAAGCGCGTCCAGGATGGGATAGCCGACGTCGGATCGGGTGTGTTCGATCCGGACGCCGCCCGTGATCTGGGTCTCGTCCCATCGGGCGGCGGCCATGACATAGGCGGCGGCGTCCTGTTCCTTCAGCCGAAAGCGTTCTGTGCTGGTCTGAGCCTTGAACTTGGGATCAATGGTGAAATAGGCGCTGTCCCCGCGATAGGCCCGGTCGATCTCGGCCGCCATCCGCCGATTGTCCAGGACGACGCCCAGGCGGTGGTCGCCGACATAGCGGCCGTCGAACAGGTCGGTGACCGGCGTACCGAACAAGCCGTCCAGGTCGGCCAGGGTTTCCGGTCCGATCAGGTCGGGCCGGGCGGCGCCTGAGTTGCGGCGGCTGGAGCGCATGTATCGCCCCCCGACTTGTATCGACTCCAGCCAGCCGCTGCTCGGCGTATAGGTCAGATCGAACTGCGCCTGGCCCAGGGTTTCGGACGTGCGCTCCCACTCCTCGCCCAGATGTCTAAAATCAAAGGCGGCGGGGTCCTGAACCGCAGCCATGCCTGCGGGGTTGAGCCCCCACAGCCGAAAGCGCGGGTCGCCGGTCTCGATCACCTTTATCCCGCGATTGCCCAGCCATTCGACCGCGTCCGTCCGGAATTCCAGAAGCGCGCCGCCGTCCAAATCATCCCTGGACCGCGACAGCGACAGGTCATAGGCGATCCGCCAGGGACCGCCCCATCGCCGTCCGCCCAGGTTCAGGGAAGACAGGAGGCCCGATTCACGGGTCGATTCCCAGAACCGTCTCAATCGGAACCCCATCGGATCCCACACGCCCGAAGCGCCCGCCAGGCTGTAGACGGAGCGGACCTTGCGGTCGGCGTCGGTGATCCGTCCGTCTCCGTCCACATCCTTCACGTCTGCGGTCGAATAGCCGTAGATGCGCCCCAGGCTGGGATCAGAGCCAACCACCATGGCGTCCGGCTGAGCCAGACCGGTTCTCCGGCTGTCCACCTGGACCAGCCGCTCGGTCCCCGCCAGGCCGTCGTTGCGGAAGTTCAAACGGTTTCGATACTCCTCGCCCTCATAGCGGTTGTACTGAAGCCGCAGGTGAAGGTCCTGGTGCGCGCCGCGCCAGTCCAGGCTTCCGTTCAGACCCAGGCGACGCACCTGGGTCTCGCCGACCGCCAACTCCATGCCCCTCATGACGAACTGGTCGAAATCCCAGCCGGTCGAATAGACGGTGTCGAACCAGACGGTCGGCAGGTCGTCGCTGTCGCCGCCGACCATCTCGAACTGCGAGCGGGCGTCGCTCCAGTTGGCGGCGACGAACAGACCCAGCCGATCGCCGAACCGATGCGAAACCGCCAGGGCAGCCTTGCCCGATTTCGGTCGGTCGAACCGGGTCAGCCAGCCGTGCTCGACCGACAGCCGCACCTGGTCGCGGTCGGTGTCGAAGGCTGTGGGGGTCTGGATGTCGATCAGCCCGCCCAGGGCGTCGCCGTCCAGATCGGGCGTCAAGGTCTTGCGCACGATCAGGTTCTGGATCCCCTCGGGCGGCAGATAGCTGAGACGGACGCCGCGATAGAATTTGTCCGCCCGCGACCCGGCGCCGCCAAAACGCACGCCGTTGATTCGATAGGCGTTCCATTCGGTGGACATGCCGCGAACCGTCAGTCGGTCGCCTTCGCCGGTCTGATGGTTGCGGACGGCGTTGACGCCAGGCAGGCGCGAAAGACTTTCCGCCAGATTGTTGGTGGGCAGCAGGCCTTGATCATCGGCGCTGACCACGTCGCTGACGCCGTCATAGGCGCGTTTGATCGCCAGGGCGTCGTCGATCGCGCCCTTGCGTCCCAGGACCACCACCTCTTCGAGCTCGGCCGCAGGCTGGGGCTGGGGCTGAGGTTGCGGCTGGGCGCGCTCGACGATCAGGGTCCGGCCCACGATCCGGCCCCGCAGATCGGGGTGGGCGGCCAGCAGCCGGTTCAGGGCGGTCCAGGCGGTGGTTCGGGCCTGTACCCCCGGCGTGCGGCGGCCCCCCACCAGATCGGCGTCCGCCAGCACCGCCAGACCCGATTGGCGCGACAGCGCCCGAAGAGCCTCGGCCATGGGGCCGCTGGATATCTGAAATCTATGGGCTGTTCGGTCAGGTGTGGACTGAAGGTCCCGAGCTTCAGCCTGTGCCGGCAGAAGTCCCGCCGCAAGCCACAGGCTCGTCGCCGCTACGGCGCTCCACAGCCTTGCACGGCCCGCCCCCATGCCTGGCTTACCGCTCGATCAGCAGACGGCCGGAGGCTTCCCTGCGAAGGGTCAGGCCCTGCATGTCCGCGACGGTGGTCAGGACGTCCTGAGGCTCAGAGGCGGCGAACCGCCCGCTGATCCGGCGGCGGCTCAAGGCGGGATCGGCCAACTCGGCCTTCAGCCCCGGCGATCGGCGCTTCAGCTCGATCAGCAGGTCGGCCAGGCTCATATTGTCCGCGTCGATCCATCCCTCGGTCCAGTCCGGCGTCGTCACATCGGCGTCCAGCCGCTGGATCGGCCCGGCGGCGCCGTCGCTCAGCAATCGGCGGCCAGCGGTCAGAACCTGACGGCGCTCGGGATGGTTCAGTGGAACCACCTCGACCCGACCTTCCAGAACCGTGACCTCCACCGCGCCGCCGCTGCGTTCATCGACGTTGAAGCGGGTGCCCAAGGCCGTGATGCGGTGGGTCGCCGTAAGGACGGAAAACGGACGTCTGGCGTCCTTGGCCACTGAGAAGAAGCCTTCGCCGCTGAGCCAGACGTCGCGCCGTTCCGGTCCGAAGGCCGTGCGGACGCGGCTGTCGCCGTTGAGCTGGATCAGAGAGCCGTCCTCCAGCGCCGCCTGAAGACTTTGTCCCGCCACGCCCTCCAGCCTTTGTTCGACGACGACGGGCGCAGAGGGCCACATCAGCACGGCCAGCGCCGCGCAGGCCGCCGCCGCTAAGCCGCCGACCCAAAGCCGTGAAGACCAGCGGTGGAACAGCCGAGGCGCAGGATGGAGGCCGGCGCGCCGAGAACGTCCGGCTTCGGCCGCCAACCGCGCAGTGACCGCGGCAAGGGCGGGATCGGTCAGCAGGCGCTCCTGGGCGTCCAAGAGGCGCGCGCGGTCCGGGGCCTCCGCAAGCCAGGCGCGCAGCGCCTGGTCAGCCGCCGCATCCATCTCGCCGCAGCGGCGCCGGTCGGCCCACAGGGCGGCCTGTTCTTCTGGGGTGGGCGCAGACGGCCTCATCGGGCGCGCTCCATGTCCACCGCGCGGCGGACCTCAACGGCCGCGCGGCTGAAGTGTTTCTGGGCCGCCTCGACTGAAATGTTCAGCCGGGCGGCGATCTCGGCGTAGCTGAGATCGGCGGACTGTCTCAGCACAAAGACTTCGCGCCTCAGCCGCGGCATGCGCTGAAGCGCACGGGTGAAAAGGTCCGCTCTCTGCTTCATGTCGAGAACCTCGAATGGAGAGGGGGCGTCCGACGCCGCCGCCTCGTCGATCGCCTCGCCGGCCGACGGAGAGGCGACGCGCCTGCGATCGCTCAGCAGGTTCAGGGCCACCCGGAAGGCGTAGGCCACCGGATCCTTCAGCGGCGCAGCCTGAGATCGCGCCAGGACGCGGGCGTAGGCCTCCTGACTGATGTCGTCGGCGTCCTCATCATTGTGGACGCGGCTGCGGACGAAGGCGCGCAGACGCACGGCGTTCTTGGCCAGCAGTCGTCCCGCACCCAAATCCTGAACTGACATCCCATCCCCGTGGGCCCACCCGTTGGGCCGCGCTTTTACGGCTCAACGATGACGTTCCGAAAACAGTCCGGCGAATAATCGCGGCGACGGCCTTCGCCGACCAAGACGGTCAGGCGCTCATTGACGGGGAGGGCCGACGACGACGGATGACGTCTTCTGACGCATCGCCCCAATTGCCGAGATCGCCGCTCTTGCCGAGTCGCGTCGCTTGCTGCCAAGTTTCCCGAAAAACGAGGAAATGTGAGCGTGCGCCAGTTGAAGAAGATCCTGATCGTCGGGGGCGGTTCGGCCGGCTGGATGGCGGCGGCCTTGTTCTCCCGCCTGTTTCGGGGGCTTTACGACATCACCCTGATCGAATCGGAAGCGATCGGCACGGTCGGCGTGGGCGAAGCGACCATTCCAGCCATCAAGACCTTCAACGCGCTGATCGGTTTGGACGAGGCCGACTTCATGCGGCGGACCCAGGCCAGTTTCAAACTGGGCATCCAGTTCATCGACTGGGACCGGATCGGCTCCAGCTACATCCACGGCTTCGGCGTCATCGGGCGCGATCTGGAATGGCTGCGCTGCCACCAATACTGGCTGAAGATGCGCGCTGCGGGTCGCGCGTCGGACTTCGCCGCCTATTCGATCAATACGGCGGCGGCCTTGCAGAACCGTTTCATGCGGGCCGATCCCCAGAGAAATGGTTCGCCGCTGGGCCATATCGCCCACGCCTTCCATTTTGACGCCGGTCTTTACGCTAAATATCTGCGCGGCCTGTCGGAGGCGGCGGGGGTGCGACGGCGCGAGGGCAAGATCGCCTCGGTTCAGTTGCGGCCCGACGACGGCTTCGTCCAGTCAGTGACGATGGAGGACGGGGCGGTGGAGGCGGCCGATCTCTTCATCGACTGCTCGGGCTTTCGCGGCCTGATCATCGAAGAGGCGATGAAGACCGGCTATGAGGACTGGACCCATTGGCTGCCCTGCGACAGGGCCTTGGCCGTGCCCTGCGCCCGCACCGAACCCTTCACCCCCTACACGCGCGCCACCGCCCGGCCGGCCGGATGGCAGTGGCGCATTCCGTTGCAGCACCGCACCGGCAACGGCCACGTCTATTCCAGCCGCTATATGGACGAGGCGGAGGCCGAACGGATTCTGCTGTCCAATCTGGATGGGGAACAGCTGGCCGAACCCAATCGCATCCGTTTCGTCGCGGGCAAGCGACGCCAGGTCTGGAACAAGAACTGCGTCGCGGCCGGTCTGGCCTCCGGCTTTCTGGAGCCTTTGGAATCCACCAGCCTGCACCTGATCCAGTCGGTCCTGACCCGTCTGGTGCGACTGATGCCGGACGGCGGTTTCGACCCGACCACCATCGCCGAGTTCAATCGTCAGATGGACTTTGAATATGAGCGGATCCGCGACTTCGTCATCCTGCATTACAAGGCGACCTATCGGGACGACACGCCCTTCTGGCGGGATTGCCGCGACATGGCCGTTCCCGACACCCTCCAGCGCAAGATGGACCTGTTCCGCGCCAACGGCCGGGTCTTCCGGGAGGACGACGAGCTGTTCACCGAGGAAAGCTGGATCCAGGTCTTCCTGGGCCAGGGTGTGATCCCCGCCGGCTATGATCCGCTGGTCGACGTCACGCCCGAAGCGGAGATCGAGCGGTTCCTGAACGATGTGGAGACGGTGATCGGCAAATGCGTGGCGGTCATGCCGTCCCACGCCGACTATGTGGCCCGGGTCTGTTCCGCGGTCGCCGCCTGACTCGTCCGGCGGATTGCAGGCCTTAGAACCGTCCAGGCCAGGAGGGCGGCGATGGCGGCCAGGGCGCCGTTCATGGCCCAGGCGGCGGAGTCTTCGTAATGGGCGCCGTGGCGAACCAGGTGTGTCAGCACGACCAGCCCCAGGGCGACGGCGGAGACGAGCCGCAGGATGCGCGACAAGCGCGCCGGTTCGACCCAGACTGACAGTCCCAGGGTCGTCCCCGTGACCAGACCCCAGACCAGTAGGGGCGTCGAGGCGGCGGTGGAGGACAAGCCCAGGACAATAAGGGCCGAGGCGGCGAAGGCGAGGGGTTGGCTCCAGACCGCGCCGATCCAGATCCGTTCCCACCGCGGCGCGGGGCGGCCCTTGTCGCGTCGCCGCGCCAGCCAGATGGCGACGCCGCTGGCCGTCACCGCCGTCAAGGCCAGACCCAGCAGTCCATAGGCGATCTTGACGACGATGCCGCCGAACCAGCCGAAATGCAGCGGCCCCAGGGAGGCCAGAATCTTCTGCCCCAGGTTCGGCTCAGCCGTGCGGCTGATGTTGAGCAGGCGACCCTGTCCGTCGAAATAGAGGTTGGAGCCCGCCATCACCCGATTGGGTTTGGCGACGTTGACCACGACCGTCTGCCCCTGTTCCGCAGGGTGTTCGATGCTGATGAAGGTCGGCCGCGCATCGGGCGCCAGCCGCTGGGCCGTCTCGATTGCGGCGGCCAGGTTGGGCGGGGCGACCGCCGGGCGCGGGTCGTCGGGGATGACCGGAACGAAAAGCGCGTAGGCCTTGGAGGTGTCGCCCTGGAACATGGCCAAGGCCAGAATTCCGACGATGAGGGTGCTGAGGCCCAACAAGGCGCCCGTCAGCGAGACGATGACGTGAAAGGGCAGGGCCCACACACCCGCCCGATTGTGCAGATCGGCTTCCTGCAGCCGCTTGGCGCCGCCCCAGCGTAGATGAAAGGCGTCCTTGAACACGCGCGGATGGGCTAGGACGCCAGAGATCAGCGAGGACAGAAGGGCGACCCCCGTCAGGCCCACGACGAAGCCGCCCCAGGCGCGGGGCAGATGCAGGGCGGTGTGCAGCAGGACCATGAACTCAGTCCAGACGGCCTCGCCTTCATCCCCCAGTCGCCCGGCCGCATCCGCGGCGTAGGTATGCTCCACGCCGTCGGCGTCCGTGCTCACCGTCAAGCGAGGCAGGTCCGGGGTGGGGGGCAGGATGCGGACATGCTCCACCGTCGTCGAGGAACGAGCGATGGCCTGTTCCATGGCGGTCTGCAGGGCGGCCGGCGTCACTGCGGCGATGGGCGTCGCATTCGGCTGTTCCCAACGCTGGAACTCCCGCGCGAAGACGGCGACCGATCCTGAGAAGCAGACCAGATAGATCAAGGCTGCGAAGGCCAAGCCGAGGGCGGAGTGGCCTGCCAGGACGGACCGGACGAATCCAGCCGGGACCTTGGGCCAGATCGGCCTGCCGGCCTTTTTGGGCGCGGGATCGAGGCGGTTGTCCTTCATCGTCAGAACCCCTTGAGCATGGCGGCGGCGAAGGTCGCCAGGCTGACGCCGACCAGGACGGCGGTGGCGCGCAGGATCTTGTCGTCGGCCAGGGTCCAGGCCATGGCGGCGCCCCACAGCAAGGGCGCCAGAAGTCCGCCCAGCACCAGCCGGGTCTCGGCCGCGCCGGGACAGAAGGCGACGAAGGCGATGGCGGTGCCCATGGCGGCGATCATGCCGATCGGTCCGGCCAAAAGGGCGCGAAGCCAGCCGCGCCAGGCCTTGGCGCCCCGGTTGGACGGTTCGGGCGCCAGGCTGCGTTCGGCCCGTCCGCGCGCGGTGCGCCGTTCCATGCCCCAGGACACCACCAGAAGGACACAGACCGAGATCAGCGTCACGGCGATGAAGGGACCACGCGCCGGCCCCAGCCAGAAGGCGGAAGCGAAGACGAGTGCGGCCAGGACCGCCCAGCCGCCGATGATCCACAACGGACGTCGCGCGGTGCGATCCCCCCAGGCGCGGCGCAGCAACCGCGCCCCGCCGACCCCGCCGGCGATCAGCGGGATCGACGCGAGAACGGTGATCGTCTCCGGGCTCACCAGCGCGCCTGAAGCATCAGGCCCACGACCCGCGGATCGCCCAGGACGGCCTGGTTCGTCTGGGCGCGGTCGTAGCTCATATAGTGTTCGTCGAAGAGGTTCTTGGCGTAGACATAGGCGCCCCAGGGGCCGGTCTCATAGCCGATCTTTCCATTGACCAGGGTGCGGCCGCTGACGCGGCTGTCGCCCTGGCTGAATCCCGTGCTGGTGAACACCTCGGATCGATAGTTGGCGTTCAGATTGGCGACGAAGCCGTCGCCCCAGCGGTAGTTGCCGCCCAGGGCCAGGGTCCAACGGGGGGCGAAGGAAAATTCCGAGCCGGTCAGATCGCTGGTCTGGCCGTTCACCGTCGTCGTGAACTCGTCGAAATGGGTGCGGGTGTAGCCGGCAGAGGCGTACCAGTCGAAGGTGGACGAGAGCCGGTGCGCCGTCTCGATCTCGAACCCGTACAGATGCGACCGACCGGCGTTGACCGTGTGGCTGTCGTACAGGTTGATGCCGAAGTTCACATAGACCTGCTGGTCGGTCCAATCGACATAATAGGCGTTGGCGTTGACGGTCAGGGCGCCGTCCAGCCAGGCGGAGCGCAGGGACGCCTCATAATTCCAAGTGTATTCGGGGTCATAGGCGAACAGCTGGGATCGGGCCGTATTGCTGCTGGATCCGCCGGAACGATAGCCGCGCTGGACGACGAAACCTGCGGTCACGTCCGGCGTCAGGTCGTAGAGTACGCCCAGCTTGGGCAGAAAGGCCTCGAACTCTCGCGTGGCGGGGGGCGTGGCCGATCCCGCCTGGGCCACCATGGCGGCCACCCCGGCATTGATTCCGGTCACAGCCAGATACAGGGGCGAACCCGCCGCGCCGAAGGCCGCCGGATCGGGATAGACGCCGGCGAACCGGGCCGATTGCGTGACCTGGGTGGTGTTTTCCTCATGATCCCAGCGGAAGCCGCCCACGATCGACAGGCGGTCGGTCAGGTTCCACTCGCCGTCGCCGAACAGGGCGTAGGTCGTGACCTGGGCCGGAAAATCGCCCGTATAGTCCACGGGAATGACGGGCAGGACGGCGGCGTATTGGGCGGCGATGGCGGCTGCGGCGGAGGTCGGGAAGCCGCCGGCGCTCAGGAGGCCCGCAATGGTGTTGACCGGCGTCGGCACGTCGGTGCGGCTGGCCGAAATGCGCCTCTGATCGCGATCATAATAGAAGGCGCCGATCAGGCCGTGCAGACGGTCGCCTTGATAGTTGAGGCGCAACTCCTGGGTCAGGGTCTCGAAGTCGTCGCCGTTCTTGCCGTAGCTGACGGCCTGGGCCGTCCCGTCGCCGTCGTACTGAACACGCTGGGCCACATCGCTCCAGGAGGTCACGGCCGAGATCGACAGCCGGTCGGACAGCCTTTGGGTTAGCTCAAGGGTCGCCAGATCGGCCTCGACATGGCTCAGGTTGGCCGTGTCCGAGAAAGCCCGCCGGTTCTCGTAGAAGTCCGGCGCATTGGTGTTGGTGTAGACGAACAGGTAGCCGCCGTCGCTTTCGAACCGGGTGTAGCCCAGGCGCGCCTCGAATCCCGGCAGAGCCTTGGGCGTCCACAGCAGCCGTCCCCGCACCGTCAGACTGTCGACCGGGTCTTCAGGCTGGTCCAGGGTCACATTGTGCGTGAAGCCGTCGCCGTCCCGCTTTTCAGCCGACAGGCGGAACGCCAGCTCGTCCGCGATAAGAGGCCCGCCTCCGGCGACCGCCAATGTGGTTTCGTCAGGCGAGGCGATGGTGGCGCGGGTGCGAAGGTCCCAGTCGAAGGTCGGGTCCACGGTCCGCATCACCACGGCGCCGGCCAGGGCGTTCAGACCTTGCAGCGTCGATTGCGGTCCGCGGAAGACCTCCACCTGACGCATGTCCCAGACGTCGGTCGGACCGTTGAACGTGATGGCGGCGGGCAGGGGCGCGCCATCGACATAGATGGTCGCCAGGGAAGAGTCGCCGCCGCCCGACACGCCGTTGTTGTTGATGCCCCGAATCGTGAAGCCGTTGTGGCCGTAGGTCTCGGACATGTTGGCGGTGCGCTGGAAGATTTCGGCCAGCGACTGGATGGCTTCTTGGTTGATCCGGCGCGCGGTGACGACGCCGACGCTGGTCGGGGTGTCCTGCAACGAGCGATCCGTCTTTTCGCCGGTGACGACGATCTCATCCAGCGTCGTCGTCTGATCGCCCGTTTGCGCCCTGGCCCCAAGCGGGCTCAGAGCCAGAACGGCGATGGCCGTAGAGGCCAGAAGGTGAAGTCGCGACATGGCATCCCCCGCTCGCTGAGTTCGTGCGGAGCGCCGTAAAAGGGTCAGTAATGCGAGTCAATCGCATTCTCAAAATAATCTGAGCCGTTCCGATGTTTCGGCGGATCGGGTCTCAGTCGGCGGTGAGGATGGCCTTAACCCGCCGGGCCAGTTCGTCCATGGCGAAGGGCTTGGTCAGTATGTGCATTCCCGGGTCGAGGTGGCCGTGGCTGAGGACGGCGTTCTCGGCATAGCCGGTGACGAACAACACCTTCAGATCGGGTCGGACCGCGCGCGCGGCGTCGGCCACCTGGCGGCCGTTCATCCCGCCAGGCAAGCCGACGTCGGTGATCAGGAGATCGATGGGGCGGTCGGTGTTCAGGGTCGCGAGGCCGGCCTTTCCGTCCTCGGCCTCCATGGTCGCGTAACCCAACTGACCCAGGACTTCCGAGGCCAGCATCCGCACCGTCGGTTCGTCGTCCACGATCAGGATCGTCTGGCCCGCCGTCGCCTGGGGCGTGTCGGCCGCGCTCGGCGTCGGCTCGGGCGCTTCGGCCGCGCCCAGGTGGCGGGGCAGGTACAGGCAGACCATCGTCCCTTGGCCCGGTTCCGAATAGATTCGGACCTGTCCGCCTGACTGGCGGGCGAATCCATAGATCATCGACAGGCCCAGACCCGTGCCCTGGCCGATCGGCTTGGTGGTGAAGAAGGGTTCGAAGGCCCTAGCCACGACGTCCGGCGCCATGCCTGCGCCCGTATCGGACACGCACAGCGACACATATTGGCCCGGCGGCAGTTCGCATTCCGCCGCCACCCGCTCGTCCAGCCAGCGATTGCCGCTTTCGATGGTCAGTTTGCCGCCCTCGGGCATGGCGTCTCGGGCGTTGATGCACAGGTTCAGCAAGGCGTTTTCCAACTGACCCGGATCCACCAGCACGGGCCACAGACCGCCCCCGTGCACGGCTTCGACGGTGATGCCCGGCCCCATGGTGCGCTGGATCAGCTCCTCCATCCCCCTCGCCAGCCGGGCCAGATCGGTGGGGCGAGGGGCCAGGGTCTGGCGACGCGAGAAGGCCAGCAGGCGGTGAGTCAGGGACGAGGCGCGGCGCGCGGCGCCCTGGGCGGCGGTGATGAAGCGATCCGCCTCATTGATCCGCCCTTCGGCCAGCCGCTTGGCCAACAGATCCAGGCTTCCGGTTATGCCCGTCAGCAGATTGTTGAAGTCATGGGCGATGCCGCCGGTGAGCTGTCCGACCGCCTCCATCTTCTGGGATTGGCGCAGAGCCTCCTCGCTCTTCATCAAGGCGGCGGTCCGCTCTTCGACTTGACGTTCCAGAGAAGCCGCCAGGTCCGCGAGGTTGCGCTCGACCCGTCGGCGTTCCGTCGCGGCGCGAGTCCGCTCGGCCACGTCGCGGATGAAGGCCATTTCGTCTTCAGGCCATGCACGGGTCGTGGCGTGGTTCAGATAGAGCAGGGCCACCAGACCGCCCTGTTCGGTCAAGGGCATGTTGACGAAGGCGCGCGCACTGATGGCCTCCAGCGCCTGGGCCGTCTGGGACGTGCGGGGGTCCAGCCGCGCGTCGGCGATCACGGCGGTCTCGCCGCGCTTCAGCTCCTCGATGTAGGAGCCGTAGTCGCGGAAGTGCAGCACGCCGGCCAGCGTCTTTATTCCAGGCGCGTTCCAGTCGCGGTCGATGGTGATCGTCTCGGCCTGTCGATCGACCAGGCCGTAACCGGCGCGGCTGACCTCCAGGGTGCGGCCCAGAACCTGGGCCGCTGCGTAGGAGATGTCGGCGGGGTCGTCCAGATCGCGCAGGGCGTCCGACAGCTCCACCAGGGCGGTCCGCATCTTCTGGGACCGCACTTCGCGGGTGATGTCCTGGGTCACGCCCGCGATACGAAGCGGCGCGCCGTCCGCATCGCTGATCAGCACGCCGCGCGCCTTCATCCAGCGGGTTTCGCCCTGGGGCGTCACGATGCGGTGGGTGATGTCGTAGTCCGCGCCGTCGTTAATCGTGGCGTCGCTCTGGGCGCGAACGGCGTCGCGATCCTCAGGGTGGATCAGCGACTGACGATCCTCATAGGTCATCGGCCGATCGCTCGGCCATCCCAGCAAGGCCTTGTAGGCCTCCGAGGCCGCCAAGGATCGGCTGGCGACATCCACGCTCCAGGCGCCCAGCCCCCCGGCGGCCATCGCCAGCTCAAGTTCGCGCTCGCGTTCCTGCGCAAGGGTCAGGCGGTTCGTCAGCTCCGCCGACAGGGCGGCGTTGCGGGATTTCAGCCCCTCGACCTTTTCCCGGTCGCGTGTGACGTCCAACTGACTGGCGAAGAAATAGGCCAGGTCGCCGTAGCCGTCATAGACCGGCGCCAGCAACAGGCGGTTCCAGAAGGCGGACCCGTCCTTGCGATAGTTGCGGATGTCGATCTCGATCGGCGCGGCGTCTTTCACAGCCCTGTGGATGCGCTTGACCGTCTCCGGCTCGGTCTCCGGCCCTTGCAGGAACCGGCAGTTTCGACCGAGAATTTCGGACCGCTCATAGCCGGTCAACCGGCAGAAGGCGTCATTGGCGAAGACGACCGGATTATCCGGCAGACGAGGGTTTGTCACAATCATCGGCATGCGGGTCGCCCGCACGGCGGCGACGAAGGGATCGGTCCCGCGGTCGATGCCAGCGACCTCATCGGCGATTCGCTCGGCGTCCAGGGCCTCCACCTGACCGTCGTTGGCGTTCCGCCTGTCCTTGTCCAAATCTCGCATCCTCAAGTGATCCGCCGAAAGGGCGACGCTTAAAACACCCCCGAGGGCAGTTCGGTTCTAAACAGATTCACAGGTTTAGGTTTGATCCTTTCCCCTCGCGTCGCGCGGAAAGGATCGAAAGCGGCCAGCCGCCGTCGGCGCGCCTCAATGCTGGACGAACGGGGCTGGGGTTTCTATGATCGCGCCAGACCGTCGGGGTTTCGCCCGCGGCGTCTTTTCGCGTGGGTTTGACGACGTGCTGAACAAAATTTTCGCCTGGTGGAATGGGGCCACGATCGGCACCCTGTTTACGATCGCCAAGCGCGGCCGCTTCGTCGGGACCGATGAGTTCGGCAACAAATATTACGAGGCCAAGGACCACTCCAGCTATGACGGCCGCAAGCGTCGCTGGGTCGTCTATGAAGGCTATGCAGACGCCACGAAGGTGTCGCCGGACTGGCACGGCTGGCTGCGTTACACCTTTGACCTGCCGCCGACCGAGGCGCCCCTGTTGCGCCGCCCGTGGGAAAAGGACCATCTGCCCAATCTGACGGGCACGCCCATGGCTTGGCGTCCGCAGGGCTCGCTGGCCGCAGAGGCCAAGCGCCCGGCGGCCACGGGCGATTATCAGGCCTGGACGCCCGAGTGAGACGGAATCGGCTGCTGACGGCTGGGGCGAGCCTCGTGCTGGCGCTCAGCGCCGGGGCGGTCACCGCCAGCGTCCTTCAGGATGCGCCCCGCGACGCGCGTCCGGTTCAACAGGATCCGATCGGCGAAATCCTGAGAAACACGCCGGCGACGCCGGCCGTCCCGACCGAGACGGCCCCCTCTGGCACGCCTGCGCCTCGCGCGCCGATCGCCGTCTCTCCTCCACCGTCGGTTCAAATCGCCGAGGACGCGGCCGTGGCCGAAAAAGCCGAGGAAGAGGTCGAGGCGGAAGCGCCGGTGGCCGAAAAGCCGATCGAACAGCCCGAGACTCCAGCCCGCCGTCAGCGGCGCAAGTTCGCCGTCATCCAGGCCCTGGACAAGACCACGGCCGAGACGATGAAGTTCGAGGTCGAGGTCGGCGGTCGGCCGGTCCGGTTCAACAAGAATCTGATCTTCACCGCCCGCGCCTGCGAAGTCTCCACGCCCGACGAACTGACCGAAGACGCCATCGCCTATCTTCAGGTCGCGGTTCAGAGCCGAGGCGCCGCCTCGGCCGAGCCGCGCCAAGTCTTCCGCGGTTGGATGTTCGCCTCGTCTCCGGCCGTCAGCGGGCTTCAGCACCCGAACTACGACGCCTGGGTCGTAGGCTGTAAGAACTGAGCGGGGCGGGCGGCGACATGGCGCCTCGGCCGCTGAAGAAGACGGAGACCATCGAAATCCGTCTGCCGCACGACACCAAGACGGCCTTCATGGCGCGTTGCCGCGCCGAGGGCCGCACCGCCAGCGACGTGCTTCGCCGTTTCATCGACGCCGAACTGGCCGCGCGTCCACGCCGGTTCGACGGCCGCCTGCTCCTGGCGGCGGTTCTGGCCGCCCTGGCCCTGGGGGGCGTCGCCGCGCCGTCCCTGGCTGAGAGCGTGACGCCGACCCGAACCGCCTTTGATCGCCTGGACCGCGACCATGACGGCCGTCTTAGCTTCGAAGAGTTCCGCGCCCGCTAGAGCATGATCGTTTCGGACGGAACCGCTTCGCGGTTCCTCCTCAACGGATCAGGCTCTAACGGATCGGGACGAAGAACCGGCCTCCGCGCAACTGGGTCCAGGTCCAGGGCTTGACCAGGGCCGCGCCCGGCTTCCAGGACCAGGCGATGAACTCCGCTCTTCCTATGATGTTCTGGGCGGGCAACAGACCGACCCCGACCGAGGCGGGCCAGCGCCCGTCCAGCGAGTTGTCGCGATTGTCGCCCATCATCAGATAACGGCCGGCCGGCACCCGATAGATTTCGGTGTCGTCGCCGGGCAGGTCGGGACCGCCGTCATAGGTGACATAGTGTTTGCCGTTGGGCAGGGTCTCGGCCACCAACCGCACCGTGCGGGCCGGATCGTCATGGTCTTGGGTGATGCCCAGCCGGGTCTGGGGGATAGGCCGGTCATTGACGAAGACGGTTCCGCCCCGCACCTGAACCGCGTCGCCCGGCAGGCCGATCACCCGTTTGATCCAGACCTGTTTCGGATCGCGCGGCAGGCGGAAGACGACGACGTCGCCCCGCCGGGGCTGACGCTGACCCAGCCGACCCTCGCCCTCTGGACGGCCTGCGGGCAGGGAGGCCCTGCTCCAGCCATAGGCGAATTTGGAGACGACGATGTAGTCGCCGACCACCAGTCCCGGCTCCATCGAGGAGCTGGGAATGGTGAAGGGCTGGTAGGCGATGGTGCGAAAGGCCGTGGCCAACACGAGGGCGACGATCACTGTCACAGCAATCTCGAACGCGTCACGCCAGAGGGCGCGTGCGGGGAGGGGCGGGGTGTTTGAAGCGGCTTGGGTCATGCGCCTGAAGAGGCCGCATCCCTTACGCCGTCGCCAGCGCGAACCTGTCCGGACGCCGGAATAGCGTGTCCGGACAGCCGGAAATCAGCCGCCCGCCGTCGCCAGCGCGACGGCCTCGGCGCCGCTCATCGGCCCCCACAGGGCGGTCTCGTCGACGACAGTCCTGAGCGCCGGCTTCAGGCGACGCAGATAGGCCGCCTGGGGCGTCTCGACCGCCCCGAACTGGCTGAGGTGTTCGGTCAGGAACTGGGCGTCCAGCAGGCTCCAGCCACCCTTTCTCAACCGTGCGACCAGATGGACCAGGGCGACTTTTGAGGCGTCCCGCTCGCGGCTGAACATGCTTTCGCCGAAGAAGGCGCCGCCCAGGGAGACGCCGTACAGGCCCCCCACCAGCCGTTCGTCCTTCCAGCATTCGATCGAATGGACATGGCCGTGGGCGAACAGGGCGGCGTACAGGCGGCGGATCGGCGCGTTGATCCAGGTGTCCTGACGCTCGGGCCCTTGCGCCGCAGCACAGCCGTCCAGCACAGCTTCGAAGGCCGTATCCACCCGTACCTCGAAAGGCTCGCCCCGGACGGTTCGGCGCAGGCGGGTGGGGATGTGGAAGCCGTCCAGCGGGATGACGCCTCGCTGCTCGGGCTCGATGATGAAGACACGCGGATCGTCGCGCGACTCGGCCATCGGGAAGACGCCCCGGGCGTAACAGGCCAGCAGGTCCTCGGAGCCGAAGCCGCCGAACGGCCCGCTGGCGCTGTAGTCGGGGTCGGTCAGGCGTCGCCCTTCTGACGGGCGGCCCACTTCTCCAGCCAGTGGATGTCATAGTCGCCGGACAGGATGTCGGGCTCGGCCAACAGGCGCTGGAACAGGGGGATGGTGGTGTCCACGCCGCCGACCACGACCTCATTCAGCGACCGCTTCAGGCGGGCGATGGCCTCCTCGCGGTCGCGGCCGTGGACGATCAGCTTGCCGATCAGGCTGTCGTAATAGGGCGGGATCGAATAGCCGGCGTAGATGGCGCTATCCAGCCGCACGCCCAGGCCGCCCGGCGCGTGGAAGTCGGTGACCTTGCCCGGCGAGGGCGTGAAGGTCTCCGGGTTTTCAGCGTTGATCCGCACCTCGATGGCGTGGCCCTGGAACTTGATGTCCTCCTGGGTGAAGGACAGCGGCAGACCGGCCGCGATCCGCACCTGTTCGCGGACCAGATCGACGCCGGTGATCATTTCCGTAACCGGATGCTCGACTTGCAGGCGGGTGTTCATCTCGATGAAGAAGAACTCGCCGTCCTCCCACAGGAATTCGATCGTGCCGACGCCCAGATAGCCGATGGCGGCTATGGCCTTGTTGACCGTCTCGCCGATCTTCTTTCTGCCTTCAGCAGAGAGTGCGGGCGAGGGGGCCTCTTCCAGCACCTTTTGGTGACGGCGCTGCAGCGAGCAGTCGCGTTCGCCCAGGTGGACGACATTGCCGTGGCTGTCGGCGATGACCTGGATCTCGATGTGGCGCGGCTTCTGGAGGTAGCGCTCCATATAGACGGCGCCGTTGCCGAAGGCGGCCTTGGCCTCGGACTGGGCGGTCTGGACGGCCTCGATCAGGTCGTCAGGCGTCAGGGCCACCTTCATGCCGCGTCCGCCGCCGCCCGCCGCCGCCTTGACGATCAGGGGGAAGCCGATGGACTTGGACGCCTCGATGGCGGCCTCGACCGTCTCCACCTCGCCGTCCGAGCCGGGGACCACGGGAATGCCGGCGTCCTTGACCGTCTGTTTGGCGGTGATCTTGTCGCCCATGACCCGGATATGTTCGGGCTTGGGGCCGATGAAGGTCAGGCCGTGGGCGCCGACGATCTCGGCGAACCGCGCGTTCTCCGACAGAAAGCCGTAGCCGGGGTGGATCGCCTGGGCCCCGGTGATCTCGGCCGCCGCGATGATCGACGGGATGTTCAGATAGGATTTGGCCGCCGAGGCGGGACCGATGCAGACGCTCTCATCGGCCAGCCGCACCCACATGGCGCCGCGGTCGGCTTCGGAGTGCACGGCGACGGTGGAGATGCCCATCTCCTTGCACGCCCGATGAATGCGAAGCGCGATCTCGCCGCGATTGGCGATCAGGACTTTGGTGAACATCAGGGCGCCTTAGGCTTCCAGCAGGACGAGGGCTTCGCCGTACTCGACCGGCTGGGCGTCGCCGACCAGAATCTCAGCCACCACGCCGTCGCGCGGCGCCTGGATCGGGTTCATGGTCTTCATGGCTTCGACGATCAGCAGGGTCTGACCCTTCTTCACCTTGTCGCCCGGCTGGACGAAGGGCGCGGCTTCCGGCGAAGGCTGCAGGTAGGCGGTGCCGACCATCGGCGACTTCACCTCTTCGCCGGCGCGGGCGACGATGGTGGCGGGGTCGGACGGCATAGCGGCCGGCGCGGCGACGGCGGCCGCAGGCGCAGCGGCCGGAGCCGGGGCGGCGGCGTACTGGACGGGGGCTGCGTTGACGGTGACCTCGCGCGCCACGCGGATGCGCAGCTCGCCGCGCTCGACCTCGACCTCGGTCAGGTCGGTCTCGTTCAGGATCTCGGCCAGCTGGCGAACCAGGGACGCGTCGATCTCGGCGTGTTTCTTGTCATCGGCCATTGGATTGCGCCTTTGTCTTTCGTCTTGGATTGCGAACGGGTCGGCCCTCAGGCGCGTTCCCGGATCTGGGTCAGGGCCGCCTGCACGGCCAGTTCATAGCCTGCCGCGCCGAAGCCGGCGATGACGCCGGTCGCCGCGGACGACACATAGGAGTGATGGCGGAACGCCTCGCGCGCCGCCGGATTGGACAGATGAAGCTCAATGACCGGTATGGTCAGGGTCTTCAGCGCGTCGTGCAGGGCGACCGAGGTGTGGCCATAGGCCGCTGGGTTGAGGATCAGGGCCTGCGCCTTCTCACGCGCCTCCTGGATCCAGTCCACCAGCACGCCTTCATGGTTGGTCTGGCGGAACACGATCTGCGCCTCGCCCGCCGCCGTCACGCAGCGCCGCTCGATGTCCGCGAGGGTGTCGCGGCCATAGATCTCCGGCTCCCGCACCCCCAGGAGGTTCAGGTTAGGGCCGTTCAGCACATGGATGACGGACGTGTCGGACATCGGTTCTCGAAACGAGGCTCCGGAATCGGGCGACCTCTGACGGTTCAGGGCCGGCCTTGTAGCTCAGGCGCGGCGCGGGTCAAAGCGCAGCGTGGAAACGGCTTGACCTAACGTCATCCGCGCGGGCGTCAACGGATTTCCCGTCGGAGGGGCGAGAAGGCGGGGAAAAGGGGGAGAACGGATGGGTTTGGTGGGCGCTAGCCTTCCGTCTCCCCATCACCCACCGCCGTCGTCCTCGGGTCAAGCCCGAGGACGACGAATAGGGGTAGGCGACGAATAGGGGTAGGCCATGTGAATGCGGCGGCGCCTCATGCCCTCCGCGCCGAAACGCGCTATGACACGCCGACACACGGGCATCGAGGCAGACGGTTTGCGTATTCAAGTCAACGGCGATCCACGCGAGGTCTATGCGACGACCGTGACGGAGCTGGTCGAGGAACTGGCGCTGGACCCCCGCAAGGTGGCGGTGGAGCGTAATCTGGAGATCGTGCCCCGGTCGCTGCACGCCGTCACCGCCCTGGCCGAGGGGGACCGGATCGAACTGGTCCAGTTCGTCGGCGGCGGTTGATCAGACCTTGAGGATGGGGCCGGGGTAGAAGGCGACCTGCCGGTCGGCCGTCAGCAGTCGCATTCCCTCGGCCATGGCCTGGGCGATAAGCAGCCGGTCGAACGGGTCGCGGTGGATCAGCGGTAATCCTGCCAGTTCCAGCGCGTGCAGGCTGGTCACCGGAATTTCCTCATAACCCGCGTCCAGCAACTGGCGGCGGAACACCAGGGCGTCCAAGTCGAAGTCAGGTCGCTTCAGGCCGTGCTTGACGACGACCTCCCAGATATTGACCGCGCTGAACACCAGTTGATTGTCGGGATCGGCCATCAAGGCTTGCGCCTTGGCGGGAAGCCGTGCGCGATCCTCCGACGCCCAGAGCAGCAGGTGAGTGTCGATCAACAGCCTCATTGGCCCTCGTCGCCCTCGTGAACGCCTTCACCATAGATCATCGCCTCGATTTCGGCCTGACCCATGGTGTCGAAGTCGTCAGGAACTTTAATCTGACCACGCATGAAGCCGAACCGACGCGAGGTGTCGATCGGCGTCTCCTCGATGGGAACCAGTTTGGCGATCGGCTTGCCTGCCTTGGCGATGGTGATGGTTTCACCCTTGGCGGCCCGGTCCAGCAGGCGCGACAGGTGGGTCTTGGCCTCGTGGACGTTAACCGTTTCCATGCGTCGCTCCCGGTGAACTTAGTCCACTTAGTCTAGTTCATCTGGCCCGGTCTCGCAACGCGGCGTGATCGATCCGCCCTTTCGCATCGTCCTCGACAGGACTAGGTCACCACCATGACCGATACAGCTCCCGAAACCTGGTCCGTCGCCGGCCGCACCTTTAACTCGCGCCTGATCGTGGGCACCGGCAAATACGCCGACTACGCTCAGAACGCCGCCGCCGCCGAGGCGGCGGGGGCCGAGATCGTGACCGTGGCCGTGCGCCGGGTGAATCTGACCGATCCGAACCAGCCGATGCTGGTCGACTATGTGAAGCCTGACCGGTTCACCTTCCTGCCCAACACCGCCGGCTGTTTCACCGGCGAGGACGCGGTGCGCACCCTGCGCCTGGCGCGCGAGGCGGGGGGGTGGAGTCTGGTCAAGCTGGAGGTCCTGTCCAACACCGCCCACCTCTATCCCGACATGGTCGAGACCCTGCGGGCCCTGGACATGCTGATCAAGGACGGGTTCGACGTCATGGTCTATTGCACCGACGACGTGGTCATGGCCAAGCGGCTGGAAGACGCCGGCGCCGCCGCCATCATGCCGGCCGCCGCCCCGATCGGCTCTGGGCTCGGCATCCAGAACGAGGTCAATGTCCGGCTGATCGTCGAACAGGCCAAGGTGCCGGTTCTGGTGGACGCCGGAGTGGGCACGGCCTCGGACGCCACCAGGGCGATGGAACTGGGCTGCGACGCCGTCTTGATGAACACCGCCATTGCCGGGGCCAAGGATCCGATCCGCATGGCGCGCGCGATGAAGCACGCCGTGATCGCCGGTCGCGACGCCTATCTGGCGGGGCGGATGCCCAAGCGGATGTACGCCGACCCGTCGTCGCCCCTGGCCGGCCTGATCTGAGGCGCGCCATGACCCACTACACCGACAACCTCAGCCAGCTGGGCGCCCAGACCGCCGCCCCGACCAGTCCCGAGACGGCCGTGCTGGAACGGGTGCCGAACCCGCATGCGGATACGCTGTATCTGGCCCGGTTCACAGCGCCCGAATTCACCAGCCTGTGCCCGGTGACGGGCCAGCCGGACTTCGCCCATATCGTCATCGACTATGCGCCGGGCGACTGGCTGGTCGAGTCCAAGAGCCTGAAACTGTACCTGACCAGTTTCCGCAACCACGGCGCCTTCCACGAGGACTGCACCGTCGCCATCGGCCGGCGGCTGGCGGATCTGCTGGAGCCGAAATGGCTGAGGATCGGGGGGTATTGGTATCCGCGCGGGGGGATACCGATCGACGTCTTCTGGCAGACGGGCCCGGCGCCCGAGGGCCTGTGGCTGCCGGACCAGGGCGTGCCGACCTATCGCGGGCGGGGGTGAGATCGCACCCCGCCCGCGACGTCTGGATCAACCGCCGAAACGGATACGGACCCCGGCGTTGGCGACGAACCCCTCCAACGGGGCCCAGGCGTCGGTTGTCCAGCGGCCGTCCGCCGTGCGGGTCGGCCTGAGCAAGGAATCGCTCCGGGTCTGGCGTTCGTCCAGAAGGTTTTCCAGGTTCAGGAACAGGCGGTAGCGACCCAGAACCACCTCGCCCAACAGCCCCAGCTCCCAGTAGGCCTCGCCGCGATCGCGGTAGGGATCGTCGTCCAGCGGCTGGGCGCCTGTGTAATAGGCCTCGAAGCCGAGGCGGCCGCGATCGTGTTCCTCCCACATGGCCACGAAGCCGGCCGAATGACGCGGCGTCATCGGCGTGTCGCGCCGCGCAGATCCTGCTTCCTCCGGCTCGTCGGCGTCCAGATACATGTAGTTGGCGGTGAGCACGAAAGGCGCCCGGCGCCAGCGGCCCAGCAGCTCGACCCCACGGGTGCGGGTGACGCCGTCCACGTTGATCAGCCGCGCTCGGTCGGCGGAGACAGGCTGAAGCCGCACTGCGTCGTCTATGTCCGACCCGAACAGCGTCAGGCTGGTCTCCCAAGATCCTCTGGCCCAGCCCAGGTCCAGCGAGGCGGTCGAGGCCGTTTCCACCTCCAGATTGGCGATGGGCTCCAGCCGCGACAGGCCCGCAGCCTCGGTCTCCTCCACGAAGGGCGTAGGGGCGAAAAAGCCGCGTCCCCACGAACCCCGCACGGTCCACGGACCCGGTCGCCAAAGCAGGGACAATCGCGGGCTGAACTGACCGCCGTAGCGGCTGTGGTCGTCATAGCGGGCGCTGGCCGAAACCGTCAGATCCTCGGTCCAGTCGCGTTCGACCTGGGCGAAAACGGCCGGGGCCGTGTAGCGATAGTCGAAGGCCGGGAAGGCGTCCGAGGCGTAGTCATCCGCCTGCCATACCAGGCCGCCCATCCAGTCGGCGCCCATAGCCTCGGCCGAGACGGAGGACTCCACCAGGAAGGTCTGGTGGCGGTCTTCTTCGATCAGATCGCCGTACCGGTGGCGGTGGCTCTGTTCGACGGCGGACGCGCGGGCCTGGAGCCAGGCGCTGTCGCCCAGAGGCCGTTCATAGACGGCGCCGGCGTCCAGGCGGTCAGTCTCCTGATCCAGTCGGAAGGGCTGACCGTCGGGGGCCAGGGCGCCGTCGCGCGTGCCGCCCCGCCGCCGCTCGGTCATGCCGCCTGCCGTCAGGAACAGGGTCGCGCCGTCGTCGCCGTTCCAAAACAGCCGCGGCCGGGCCGACCAGCGCGTGTAGCCGGCCATGTCGATCCAGCCGTCGTCGTCCAGGTCCTGGATCGCCTGATGATTGTAGGTCGCCAGGACGGAGCCGCTCCAGTCTGAAGACAGGGGAGCAGCGGCGTAGGCCGAGACGTCCTGACCGTCGCGCGAAGTGGCGTTCAGGATCAACTCGCCTTCGCGGGTTTCGTCCGGTCGGCGGGAGATCAGATTGACCACGCCGCCCAAAGCCTGTCCGCCGTATAGAGCCGAGGCGGCGCCCTTGATCACCTCGACCTGCCCCAGATCGCTGGGCGGGATCTGCAGCAGGCCCAGGGACGAGGATTGGCCGCCGTAAAGGGGCAGGCCATCGGCCAGCAACTGAGTGTAGCGACCCCTCATGCCTTGAACGCGGACGTTGGCGGATCCCAGTCCGGGGGAGGTGACCTGGACGCGCACCCCGCCGGTTTCGGCCAGGATCATCGAGATGTTGCCTGGACGCATGATGAGCTTTTCGGCGATCTCCTCTTCGTTCAGCACCTCGATCCGGACGGGCTCGTCCTGAACGCGGCGGCGGGAGCGGGTCGAGACGACGAAGATCTCCTCCAGCTCCGCGACTTCTTCGGCGGGCGGTGTTTGGGGCGGGTATGGCGAGGTCTGGCTCTGGTCTTGGGTGAGGGCGGCGGCGGCGGGCAGCAGAGTCGCGAAGGCGACTCCGGCCAGGAGATGATAGGCGATGGTCATGATCTGATCCTCGGCCGGCGCACGGGCCGGCCCTGACGACGATAGGCGCGCTCCACCCAGCAGCGGAACGACGCGGACGAGGCGAAGTGGGCCTGTGCGGCCCTGGCGGGATCAGACGCGCGGGGGGCGGTCGGGGCCGGCGGTATCGACCGGCGTAGGTTCCGGCGACTGACGCCAGGCGTGACGCGCGGCTGTGTGAGCCAGCGTCTGGATCAGGATCGGGTCTGATCTATATGCGGGGTGAGGCGCGTGGCAGCAGCCGTTGGCGCAGGCAGGCCCGCAATCGATGCAGCCCTGGTCCTGATCCGAAACGGCTTCGCCGACGACAGCGACTGCCGCGCAGTTCGCTTCGGCGCAGGCGTGGGCCGACGCCGCCGGCGCAAAGGCGACAAGCGCCAGCACCAGCTGCAAAACCAGCTTCAGACCGGCTGACAGGGAGGGCCCAGGGCGTCGCATCGCGGGCCGAGGCTTAAGTTGATCGACAGCGGATGGCAAGTCCGCCGGCTTGGGCTAAGCCTTGGGCATGTCGCGAAGTTCCTCCTTGCCTCTGGAAGCCTGGGGGCGCCGTCTCCTCACGCGCGCCCAGACCTGGGCCGACCGGTCTCGTCCGCGTCGCTACGCCTACGAGTTCCTTTGGTTCGGGCTGAAACAGGGGTGGGCGTGTCTGTTCGGGGGGCTGATGCTGGGGCTGATCGTCGGCACCTTCCTGTGGTGGCCGGATCAGTCGCCGATCTCGCGGTATGATTTTCTGGCGGTCGGGGCGGTGATGATCCAGGCGGCTATGCTGGCCTTCCGGCTGGAGAGCTGGGAGGAGGCGCGGGTGATCTTCCTGTTCCATGTGGCGGGGACGATCATGGAGCTGTTCAAGACGGCGCACGGGTCGTGGGTCTATCCGGAGGACAGTCTGCTGCGCATCGGCGCCGTGCCCCTGTTCTCGGGCTTCATGTATGCGGCGGTGGGCAGCTATATCGCGCGGGTGCAGCGGATATTCCATATCCGGGTGCGCGGCTATCCGCCGCTGTGGACGACCTGGGTGTTGGCGGCAGCCGTCTATGTGAATTTCTTCGCCCATCACTGGCTGCCGGACGTGCGGATCGTTCTGTTTCTGGCGACAGTCCTGCTGTTCGGGCGGGGCTGGTTCTATTTCACGGCGGACCGGCGTCGGCGGTCGATGCCGCTGCTGCTGGGCTATGGGCTGGTGGCCCTGTTCATCTGGGTCGCCGAGAACCTGGGCACCTTCGCGCGGGCCTGGACCTATCCGGGGCAGGACGGGGGCTGGGAGCCGGTGTCCCTGCACAAGCTGGGGGCCTGGTTCCTGCTGATGATCATCTCGGTGGTGCTGGTGTCTCTGGTGCACCGGCCGGAGAAAGAACCGTCAGGCGGTGCGGGCCAGTGACGCGGCGCGGGGCCAGGCGACCAGCCCCAGGGCCTCAAGCGCCGGTCTTGCCAACAGATAGCCCTGCATCAGATCGACGCCCAAGTCGCGCAGGACGTCCTGTTCGGCCGGGGTCTCTATACCTTCGCAGACCGGTTCAACGCCCAGATCGCGCAGCATGTTCAGGGTGTTGCGCACGATGGTGCGCTTAACCGGATCGGTGTCGATGTCGCGGATCAGGGCCATGTCCAGCTTGACGATGTCCGGCTGGAACAGGGTCAGCAGACCCAGGCCCGCGTAACCGGCGCCGAAGTCGTCGATGGCCGTCTTGAACCCCATGGCGCGATAGGAGCGCAGGATGTTCAGGATGTGGTCGGCGTCCATCGCCTCGCTCTCGGTGAACTCAAAGATGATCTTGTTCACGGGGAAGCCTGTTCGCATCGCCGCCGCCAGGGTGGCGCGGATGCAGGCGCGCGGCTCATAGACCGCATTGGGCAGAAAATTGATCGACAGGTTGGCGCCCGTCGCCGCCATGTCGAGCCCGGCCGCCAGTTCGATCGCGGTGGTGCGACAGACCTGATCGAAGGCGTAGCGGTTGTGGTCAGCTATCTGAGCCAGCACCTGACCGGCGCCGGCGCCGTCCTTGCCCCGCACAAGCGCCTCGTAGGCGAAGACTGTCTGTGTTGAGACGTTGACGATGGGCTGGAAAGCCATGGTGATGGGCAGGTCGAACCCCGCCCCATCTTTGCAACCCACACAGGACATCGGACCACTCGCTACAGCTAAGGGTCTGACGCTTAGAGGGAAAAGATTAACGACAAGGCCTGTCCAGATCTAGGGCAGGCGGGTGACCTTGGCCGCCATGTCGGGGCGGGGGCGTTCCAGGGCCGGTTCGTTCAGGGTTCCGATATGGATGAAGCCGGCGACCGCCTCGCCGTCGGTCAGGCCGAACAGGGCTGTGGCCTGGGCGTCATAGCTGTACCAGTCCGTGATCCAGCTGGAAGCATAGCCGAAGGCGCCGGCCGCATGCTCCAGATTCATACAGACCGCGCCGGCCGACATCTGCTGCTCCCAGAGCGGCTTGGCGTCGGGCACGGGCGCCGAGATGACCAGGACGGTGACGGGGGCGGCGGTCAGCTTGGCCAGGACCGCCTGCTCCTTGGCGGGACGGCCCTGGGTCTGCGCAAGGCCGGACAGTTTTTCGGCGATTTCCCCGCGGCTCTGCGGCCCCAGGACCACGAACCGCCAGGGAAACAGCTTGCCGTGATCGGGCGTGCGGGCGCCCAGGGTCAGGATCTGATCCAGTTCGGCCTCGGTCGGGCCGGGGCTGGTCAGGGCCTGGGCCGGGGCGGAGCGGCGTGAGGCCAGCCGATCGCGCAACTCCTGCGACGGGACCGGGGCGGGCAGGGGGGCGTTCAACGGAAAGAGAGGCGAAGGGGTCATGCGGTCTAGCTAGGCTTTCCCCCCGCCGTCCGCCATAGCTGAGGTATGAGCGATTTCGACGAACCGAAATGGGCCGCCGGCCTGGCCAAGCCGCCGGCCTGGCGCAGCAAGACCGAGGAGACGGTGTTCGAAAATCCGTGGATGCGGTTGACGCGGCACCGGGTGATCGCCCCGACGGGCCAGTTGGCGGACTATGCGGTGATGCGGCCCAAGAATGTCGCGACCGGGGTGCTGCCGGTGCATGACGACGGCACGGTGGTTCTGGTCGGGCAGCAGAGGTTCGCCTTCGCCAACTATTCCTGGGAGATGCCCGAGGGCGGGGCGTCCCTCGACGAGGATCCGTTCGACGGCGTCCGGCGGGAGCTGGCCGAGGAGGCGGGGCTGGAGGCCGCCCACTGGACGCCGGCCCTGACGATGGAGCTGTCGAACTCTGTCACGACCGAGATGGCGCACACCTGGATCGCCTGGGGCCTGAGGCCTGTGCCGGTGGCGCCGGACCCGACCGAGGTGATCGCCGTCGTGCGCGTGCCGTTCCTGGATCTGCTCGACGAAGTCGGGCGCGGGACGGTGCGGGACAGCCTGACGGTGGCGACGGCGTATAAGGCCTATCATATGGGCTTGAATGGAGCCCTGCCTCCGGCGCTGGCTAAGGCCATGCTGGGGCGGGTATGATGTCGCCGAAGGAGTCCGGCATGCCCAAGCTTGAAGTCGTCGCGGAAACTGACAGCGTGTGGCGCCAGCTGCGCGCCTCCGCCGAGGCCGCCTCGCGCGAGGAGCCCCAGCTGGGTTCGCAGATGAACGCCGTCATCCTGTCGCACGATGATCTGGCCGGCGCCCTCAGCTTCCAGATCGCGCGTAAACTGGCCGATCCGGAAATGAGCGCCATGTCGGTGCGCGAGGTCTGCCTGTCGGCCTTCGCCGCCGATCCGGCCATGGTCGCGGCGGCCGAGGCGGATCTGCGCGCAGTGGCCGAGCGCGATCCGGCCATCCGCAATCTGTTGCAGCCCTTCCTCTATTTCAAAGGCTTCCAGGCCTTGCAGGGCTGGCGCGTGGCCCATTGGCTGTGGGGCCAGGGCCGTGAGACCCTGGCCTTCCACTTCCAGAGCCGGATTTCCGAGCTGTTCCAGCTGGACATCCATCCGGCGGCGCGGCTGGGCCAGGGGCTGTTCCTCGACCACGGCACCGGCATCGTCATCGGCGAGACGGCGGTGGTCGGCGACGACGTCTCCATGCTGCACAGCGTCACCTTGGGCGGCACGGGGGCCGAGCGCGGCGACCGCCACCCCAAGATCGGCAAGGGCGTCCTGCTGGGCGCCGGCGCCAAGGTGCTGGGCAATATCCATATCGGCGACTACGCCAAGGTGGCCTCGGGCTCGGTGGTGCTGAAGCCTGTGCCGTCCGGCTGCACCGTGGCCGGGGTGCCGGCGCGCCTGGTCAACTGCCCCACCGGCGCCGAACCGGCCCGGACCATGGACCATACGTTGGCCGAGGTCGTGTACGACTTCGTGATCTGAGGAGGAGCCGAGCGGACCTTCACGCTCCTGATCCCTGACGTCAGCGGCGAACCATTCGGACATCGCCGATGCGGCCGCCGACCGGCAAGAGGCGCACCCGCATCGCTGCCGAGCCTCTGAAGCCGTCACGCGCTCGGTCCGTCAGCGTATAGATCAGCCTTACGCCGCCGCCGGAATAACCGACGATCAGGTCCCCGTTTCGAATCCGACAATCTGCGGATTCGCCGTCCAGCACGCAGGCGAGACGGCCTCTGGGCTGGGCTGTGATCCTGAGTGGAAAGTTCAGCCGTTCGTTTCCATCCTTGCCCTTGAATGTGATCCTGTTTTCGCTGTCGGGAGCGGGCGTGACCAACAGCGACCATTCGCCGACCACGTCTGCGGCGCCTATGGGGCCGGACGCCTGAGCAATAGCCGCGTCGCCCAGGGCAAGGCTTGCGAGGACGGACGAGAGAACCAATAGTCGGTTCATACTGGAATTCCTGAATTCAGCCTCTGATCAATATTGGCGGAAACTCGGGATGGTCACGTGAATCTTTGGACATCTCGTCGAAAGGGCCGGCGCTCGCGCACGTGCGGAGCGAAAGGCGAGGGCCGGATGTGATGGACCTGCGGCGGATTGGGGAAAATGCGCGTCGCCGGTTCCCCTGAAGCCCCGATGTCTCTAGGGTCCGCGGCCAACCCAAGACCATGAGGCCCCCGTGAAAGACACTGACCTGAAGCGCATCGAGGCCCACCTCAAGCGCACCTTCAACACCGGCGGCATCATCGTGAAGGCCCGTCCCAAGCAGAATGACTCGGCCGAGGTCTATGTCGGAGACGAGTTCATCGGCGTCGTCTTCGAGGACGAGGATGAGGAAGGCTCCTTCATGTTCGAAATGGCCATCCTGGCCGAAGACCTGCCGGCCTAAGTCGCGCGCGCCGACCGCCCTGCGACATCGCGCGCAGGGCGGTTGTGAGAACGTTCTCAAAAATGGCTTGACGGGTTGCGCCGGCCCGGCCCTAATCGCGCCGAAGGGCGGCGGATCGATCGCTCGGGAGCAGACGCGCTGAGGGGCAAGGATCGGGACGTCGCCGTTCCGTCGCGCCCATCCGCCTGTTTTCCGATCCGTCAGACGCACGTCCTCCTGGTTCATCCCGAGAGGAAATCCAATGCGCGCGACTGTGTCCCTGATGGTGCTGGCCCTGGCCGTGAGCGGGGGCGCGCCGGCCCTGGCGCAGACGGCGACGGTTCCCGAAGCGTCGCGAGCTCATCCCGAGCGCTGGCCCCATGCCGCGACCCCGGCGGCCATCAGCGACGCCCGCACCGAGGCATTCGTCTCCGAACTGATGGCCAGGATGACGCTGGAGGAGAAGGTGGGCCAGCTGATCCAGGCCGACATCTCCTCAATCACCCCCGACGATCTGAAGACCTATCCGCTGGGCTCGATCCTGGCTGGCGGCAGCTCCGGTCCCTGGGGCGACGACAAGGCGCCCCCGCAGAAATGGCTGGACCTGGCCCGCGCCTTCCGCGCCGCCAACGAGAGCCGGGGCGGGACGGTGATCCCGCTGATCTACGGCATCGACGCCGTGCACGGGCACAACAACGTCCCCGGCGCGACCATCTTTCCCCACAACATCGGCCTGGGCGCCGCGCGCGATCCGGACCTGATCCGGCGCATCGGCGAGGCGACGGCCCTGGAGGTGGCGGTGACGGGGGCGGAGTGGACCTTCGGCCCAACCCTGGCCGTGCCGCGCGACGATCGTTGGGGCCGGTCCTATGAGGGCTATGCCGAGGATCCGGAGGTTCAGCGGTCCTACGCCGGGCCGATGACCCTGGGCCTTCAGGGCGAGCTGCAGCCGGGGCGGCCGCTGGCGCCCGGCCATATCGCCGGATCGGCCAAACATTTCCTGGCCGACGGGGGCACCTTCGAGGGCGAGGATCAGGGCGATTTCCGGGGCACGGAGCAGGAGCTGATCGACGTCCACCTGGGCGGATACGTCCAGGCCATCGACGCGGGCGTGCTGTCGATCATGGCCAGTTTCTCGGGCTGGAACGGTTACAAGCACTCAGGCAATCCGACCCTGCTGACCGATGTCCTGCGCGGGCCGCTGGGGTTCAAGGGATTCGTCGTCTCCGACTGGAACGCGCACGGCCAACTGCCGGGCTGCACCAATGAGAGCTGCGCCCTGGCGGTCAACGCGGGCATCGACATGCTGATGGCGCCCGACAGCTGGAAGCCGCTGTACGCCTCGACCCTGGCCCAGGCCCGGTCGGGCGAGATCCCTATGGCGCGGGTGGACGAGGCGGTGCGTCGCATTCTGGTGGCCAAGGTCAAGACCGGCCTGTTCGAACCGGCGCGGCCGATGGAAGGCCGGTTCGAGGAGCTGGCTTCACCCGCGCACCGCGCCCTGGCGCGCGAAGCGGTGCGCAAGTCGCTGGTGCTGTTGAAGAATGACGGCGTCCTGCCGGTTCGGGCCAATGCGCGGGTGCTTGTGGCGGGGACGGCGGCTGACGACATCGGCCAGGCCTCGGGCGGCTGGACCCTGAGCTGGCAGGGGACGGGCAATACGAATGCCGACTTCCCCCAGGGCCAGTCGATCTGGAGCGGGATCGAAGAGGCGGTGAAGGCCGGCGGCGGGACCGCAACCTTGAGCGCGGACGGGTCCTTCACCCAAAAACCGGATGTGGCGATCGTCGTCTTCGGCGAGACCCCCTATGCCGAGTTCCAAGGCGACGTGGACAATCTAGACTATGTCCCGACCGCGCCGCTGGAGACGCTGAAGCGGCTGAAGGCGGCGGGGATTCCGACCGTGTCGGTCTTCCTGTCCGGGCGGCCGATGTGGACCAATCCGGAGATCAACGCCTCGGACGCCTTTGTGGCCGCCTGGCTGCCGGGGACCGAAGGCGGGGGGATCGCCGACGTCCTGGTGGGCCGAGCCGACGGCAAACCGCGCCACGACTTCCACGGCAAACTGTCCTTCAGCTGGCCCAAGGATGCGACGGGAACGCCGCTGAACCACGGCCAGCCCGGCTATGATCCGCAGTTCGCCTATGGCTACGGCCTGACCTACGCCGCGCCGGCGCGAGTCGGAATGCTGTCGGAGGAGAGCGGGGTCTCGGCCCAGGCGACCAATCTGGATCGCTATTTCGTCGACGGCCGGTTCGTCTCGCCCTGGAGCTTGTTGCTGAACGACGCAGGAGGTCAGACCCGACCCGGCACGGCCAAGACGACGACCAGCCCGCGCGCCGGCGTCGCCTCACGCCCGGTCGACGACCTGGCCCAGGAGAGCGGTCAGCAGTTCGCCTTTGCGGGAACCGGGCCGGCCAGCGTCGAGATCTGGGGCACGCCCGTTGATCTGACGCGCCAAGCCAACGGCGCCGTCGCCCTGGGCTTCCGCTATCGTGTTGACGTCGCGCCGTCCGCCCCGGTGGCGTTCAAACTGGGCGGCGGAGCGGTGGACCTGACCGGCCTGTTGCGCTCTGCCCCCGTCGGCCAGTGGCGCGAAGCCCGCATTCCCCTGACCTGTTTCCGCACCGACGGCGGGGACCTGTCGCGCGTCGAGGTTCCGTTCCACATGGCGACCAGCGGTGCGATGACCGTCTCGGTCTCCGAGATCAAGCTGGACGCCAGCCAGACCGAAACGCGCTGCCCGGCCTAAAGGGCGCGACATGGACGGTCCCCTCCGCCTTCACCCCGCGTCGGCGGTGAAGGTCAGGGTGTGGGTGTAGCTGCGGTAGGGGGTGGGGCTGCCTGCCGGGGCGGCAGTGCGGTAGCGGACCTGGGTCATATAGGCGCCGGGCGCCGAGACCCGCAGGGTCAGGACGCCGGAGGCGTCGGTGGCGGTTTCGGTCTCGATCGTCTTGCCGTCGTACTGGCCGGCTTCGCGAAAGACGGTGACAGGCGCGTCGGCCAGGGGCTGGCCGTCGAACAGCAGGCGGAAGGTCGCGTCCTCGCCGGCGACGATCTGGTTCGGCTGGATCAGAGGCTGAAGCTCCAGCCCTTGGCCGGTGGGCTTCAGCGCCGCCTCGTCGGGGACGCCCCGCATAACATAGGCCTCGGCGACGGTGATGCTCTGGACATCGACCAGTTCGGCGCCGGGCGGGGGCGGCGCATCCTCTTCGCCGACCATCTTCCAGCCGGAGGGGGTGTGGTACATCTTGGCCGTGCGGCCGGCGCGTGGGCCGGATGACAGACGATAGAGGCCGTCCACCGGCGTCGGCGCCTCGAACACCGCCAGATCGCGCAGATTAGGTGACGGCGCTGATCGGCGTGTCGCCGTTTGGCCCGACCACATGGAAGCCGTCGGACCGCATGGCGACCTCGGCGTTGAACACCTCCTCGGTAAAGGCCGCCTCGACGGTCACATGATCGCGCCGCCCCGCGTCGAACAGATTGGGCCGAAGATAGGGGGAGTGGGCCTGGGCCACGCCCGCGCCCCAGACGGACAGAAGGGAGGCCAAAAGGCCGGCGTGGAGGGGATGTCGGGTCATGGTCGTCCTCATAGGCCGAGGCAGAGTATGCAAGTGAGAACGAATTGCAACAAAGGGTTCGGGATAGGGGCGTCTGGGACCGGACGCCGACGACGGGATGGGCTAGAGTCGCGCCGAATCTGATCTGGAGTTCGATCATGAGTTTTTCCGCCACCGACGCCGCATTCGAGGGGTTTCGCGTGACGCGCCAGAACCCGGCGGCGGTTCTCCTCTGGTCGATGGTCTGGCTGATCGGGCTCATATTGAGCAGTCTGCTCGCGGCGCCCGCAATCATGCCCCATATGGCCGAGTTGCAGGCCGCCAACGGCGATATCAACGCCTTGTCGCCAGAAGCGCTACAAGCCTTCGGCTTGGCCATGGCTGGATTCATGCCGCCGTTGCTGTTGGCCCAGGCCCTCGTCGCGCCGGCCGTCTACCGCGCAGTGCTTGAGCCTGAGAAACGACGGTTCGGCTTCCTGCGACTGGGCAAGACCGAGGCTCGGATGTTGGGGGTTCTGATTATTCTGGTCGTCGTTCAGCTCGTATTGAACGTTGGAGCGGACCTCGCCACTCGGGGCGCCGGCGCGGCGATCGGTCTGGCGGGAGGCGTCATCGTGAATCTCATCGCCTTTGCATTGGGTCTCTGGGTAGCGGCTCGACTCAGCTTGGTCGCGCCTCTCACGGTACTGCGGAGCGGCCTTCCTCTCGTGGAAGGATGGAAGCGCAGCGGACCCATCGTCTGGCCTCTGATCGGCGTGAATGTGCTCGCCGTCGCCATGGCCTTGTTGGTGGGTCTGCTGCTGGCCCTCGTCGCCTGGCCTATGACGGCGGCCATGTCCGGCTCCGGCGCAGGCGCGGGTTTGGCGGCCCTGCTGCTGATGACGCTGATGGCGCTCGGTTTCGCACTGATCACCGTCCTGCTTTGGAGTCCGTTCGCGGCGATCTTGAAGCAGCTGGAGGGCTGACGGAGACGTTTCAGCGTCTGGAGTAAAACCTCAGGCCGAGGCCTTGACCCGCTTCCGCTTCGCCGGCGGGGGCGTCGCCGCCTGCCCCAGGGCCGCGACCCGCGCCTTGCGCCGGGTCTCGTGACGATCCAGCACCTCCTTGAGGTATTTTCCGGTCCAGCTGGCCTTGTTCTCCGCCACCTGTTCCGGTGTGCCGACCGCGACGATCTCGCCGCCGCCGTCGCCGCCTTCCGGCCCGAAGTCGAGCAGATAGTCCGCCACTTTGATGACGTCGAGATTGTGCTCGATCACCACGATGGTGTTGCCAGCCTCGACCAGTTCCTGAAGCACTTCCAGAAGTTTGCGCGTATCTTCGAAATGCAGGCCGGTGGTCGGCTCGTCGAGGATGTAGAGGGTCCGGCCGGTCGCGCGTTTCGACAGTTCCTTGGACAGCTTGACCCGCTGGGCCTCGCCGCCGGACAGGGTGGTCGCGGGCTGGCCGACCTTGACGTAGCCGAGGCCCACCCGCTCCAGCGTCAGCATCTTGTCGCGGATCGGCGGCACGGCCTTGAAGAACTGGGCGGCCTCCTCGACCGTCATGTCCAGGACGTCCGAGATCGACTTGCCCTTGAACACAATCTCCAGCGTCTCGCGGTTGTAGCGCTTGCCCTTGCAGACGTCGCAGGTGACGTAGACGTCGGGCAGGAAGTGCATCTCGATCTTGATGACGCCGTCGCCCTGGCAGGCCTCGCAGCGGCCGCCCTTGACGTTGAAGCTGAACCGGCCGGGGCCGTAGCCGCGCGCCTTGGATTCCGGCAGGCCGGCGTACCAGTCGCGGATGGGGCCGAAGGCGCCGGTGTAGGTGGCGGGATTGGAGCGCGGGGTGCGGCCGATCGGCGACTGGTCGATGTCGATGACCTTGTCGAAATGCTCCAGCCCCTCGATGCGGTCGAAGGGGGCGGGGGCGTCCGACGCATTGTTCAGACGGCGCGCGGCGGCCTTATACAGGGTCTCGATGGTGAAGGTGGACTTGCCGCCGCCGGACACGCCGGTGATGCAGGTGAAGACGCCGACGGGGATTTCGCCGGTGACGCTCTTCAGATTGTTGCCGCTGGCGCCGCTGATCTTCAGCATCCGCTTGCGGTCGATGGGGCGGCGGCCGTCGGCGGGGATTTCGATCTCCCGCTCGCCGGTCAGATATTTGCCGGTCAGGGAGTTCGGGTTGGCCATGACCTGTTGCGGCGTACCCTCGGCGCAGACCGTGCCGCCATGCACCCCCGCAGCGGGCCCCATGTCGATGACATAGTCGGCGGTCAGGATGGCTTCCTCGTCGTGCTCGACCACAAGGACCGAATTGCCGAGGTCGCGCAGCCCTTTCAGGCTTTCCAGCAGGCGGGTGTTGTCGCGCTGGTGCAGGCCGATGGAGGGCTCGTCCAGCACATAGAGGACGCCGGTCAGGCCCGAACCGATCTGCGAAGCCAGACGGATGCGCTGGCTCTCCCCGCCCGACAAGGTGCCGGATGAGCGGGACAGGTTCAGATAGTCCAGGCCGACGTTGTTCAGGAACCGCAGCCGGTCGCAGATCTCCTTCAGGATGCGCCGGGCGATCTCCATCTGCTTCTCTGTCAGGCTCTCCTCCAGGGTCGAGAACCAGAGGTAGGCCTTGGAGATCGACAGCATGGAGATGTCGGCGATGTCCTCGCCGCCGACCTTGACGGCCAGGGCCTCGGGCTTCAGCCGCTTGCCGCCGCAGGCCTCACAGGGGGTCTCGGACTGATAGCGTGCCAGCTCCTCGCGAACCCAGGCGCTGTCGGTCTCGCGCCAGCGCCGCTCCAGGTTCGGCAGGACGCCCTCGAACGGCTTAGAGACCTCGTATTTGCGGGCGTTGTCGTCATAGGTGAATTTGATCTTCTCAGCGCCCGTGCCGTGCAGGATCGCCTTATGCGCCTGGGCCGGCAGATCGCGCCAAGCCACATCCATCGAGAAGCCGTAGTGGCGGCTGAGCGACTGAAGCGTCTGGGTATAGAGAGGTGAGGGGCCGCGCGCCCACGGCGCTACCGCCCCCTTGTGCAGGCTCTTGTCGCGATCGGGGATCACCAGGTCGGCGTCGAAGGCGAGCTTGACCCCTAGGCCGTCGCACACCGGACAGGCGCCGAAGGGATTGTTGAACGAGAACAGCCGCGGCTCGATCTCCGAGATGGTGAAGCCGGACACCGGGCAGGCGAATCGTTCGGAGAAGACGAGGGTGCGCGGCGCTGTCTCGCCCTCGGCGACGCTGGCCCATTCCGCCGTGGCGATACCGTCGGCGAGGCTCAGCGCCGTCTGCAGGCTGTCGGCGTAGCGACCTTCCTGATCCGGCTTGGTCACGATCCGGTCCACGACGATGTCGATGTCGTGCTTGAACTTCTTGTCCAGGGTCGGGGCTTCGTCGATCGGATAGAATTGCCCGTCGATCTTCAGCCGCTGGAAGCCCTGACGCTGCCACTCGGCGATTTCCTTGCGGTACTCGCCCTTGCGGCCGCGAACGACCGGAGCCAGCAGCAGGATGCGTTCGCCGTCGGGCAGGGCCGTCAGCTTATCGACCATCTGGCTGATGGTCTGGCTCTCGATCGGCAGGCCGGTGGCCGGCGAATAGGGCACCCCCACCCGCGCCCACAGCAGGCGCATATAGTCGTGGATCTCCGTCACCGTGCCGACGGTAGAGCGAGGGTTTTTGGACGTCGTCTTCTGTTCGATCGAAATGGCCGGCGACAGACCCTCGATCAGGTCCACGTCCGGCTTGCCCATCAGTTCCAGAAACTGGCGCGCATAGGCCGACAGGCTCTCGACATAGCGCCGCTGGCCCTCGGCGTAGATGGTGTCGAACGCAAGGGACGACTTGCCCGAGCCCGACAGGCCGGTCATCACCACCAGCTGTTCGCGCGGAATATCCAGGTCCACGCCCTTGAGATTATGCTCGCGGGCGCCGCGAACGCGGATGAAGTTGTGCTTTTCGGTCATGCGGTCCGGGAAACGCGGAGAGGAGCCGGAGGGCTCCGGCGCGACATCGCTATATGGGGATGATTTGCCCGGTTTAAGCAAGAACAATGTGGGAACATTGCGCACTGGGCGCGTCCAGCCCGGTTGACCTACTCCGGCGTCCAGGCCTGTGTCGGGCGCAAGAAACGCTCCCCCTTGGCCAGCATCACTCCGTTTGCGGTCGCGACGCCGAGCTCCAGGCTCTCGGCGATGCGGCGGGCGCGTTCGATGAAATGGGCCGCGGCGACGGGCGGGCACAGGTCGCGGGCGGTCTCGGCGAACAACTCAAGCCAGCGGTCGAAGTGGCGCGCGTCGATCGGCAGGGGCAGATGTTTCGGCATAGGCCGACCCTGGTAGACGCCAGACGAAAGGGCGACCGACGACCAGAACAGCTTCATCTGCGCCAGATGCGGGCCCCAGTCGGCGATCCGATCCGCGAAGATCGGCCCGATCAGCCGGTCGTCGCGGACGCGGGCGTAGAAGCCCTCGACCAGGGCGTCGATCATCGCCTCGTCGATGCCGGTTTCGTCGCGCAGCCGCTGAACAGCCGCGTCGCGGCGCGCGGCGGCTCCGGCAGGGTCTTCTATGCGGAAGCGGCTCTCCATTCCGACGTCCTAGCGGCTTGGTGGGCGGGGCGCCATCGGACCATCGGTCCACCCCGGAGCCACCCCCTCTTCACGCGGGCGTGTTCATATCAGGGGCTCCCCGGACTTGCGGATTGCATAAATACGACCCATCCTCCTGTCTCTGAGGAGTTTTGAGCAGGAGGCTCGAAGATCATGATCATCGCACTGGCAACCGGTTCCGCCCTGTCCGCCATGCTGCTCGTGATCCTCCATGCCAACCAGCCCAAGCCGAAGCGCGTCCCCGTCCGCGCTCGCGACCCTCGACAAGGTCGCCGCTAGAACGCCTGACGGCGTTACGCTTTTCGACAATCTGAGCCTGACGTTCGGGCCTGAGCGCACCGGCGTCGTCGGTCGCAACGGCGCGGGCAAGAGCACGCTGCTGCGTCTGATCGCCGGCGACCTTTCGCCCAGCGAGGGAAGTGTGACGCGCGCCGCCTCCGTCGGCGTGCTGGATCAACGGTCCGATCCGTCGCCGGACGAGACGACGGGGCAAACCCTGGGCGTCGCGCCCGCTCTGGCGGCGATAGACCGGCTGCTGGCTGGCGAGGGCGACGCCCAGGACATGGCCGACGCCGACTGGACGCTGGAGCCCAGGATCGCCTCGGCCTTGGCCGAGGTCGGGCTGGAGGGCTTGCCGATGGACCGGGCGACGAGGAGCCTCAGCGGCGGGGAACAGACCCGGCTACGGCTTGCGGGATTGATCCTGGCGGCGCCCGACCTGATCCTGCTGGACGAACCGACCAATCACCTGGACGTCGAGGCGCGGCGCTGGGTGGCCGAGGTGCTGGGTCGCTGGAAGGGCGGGGCGGTGGTGGTCAGCCATGACCGGGATCTGCTGCGTCGCATGGATCGCATCGTCGAGGTGTCCGGCCTGGGGGTCGCCGTCCACGGCGGGAACTACGACCTCTACGCCGCACGCAAGGCGATTGAGCGCGAAACAGCCGAACGCGACCTGGTCGAGGCTGAACGGACGCTGGCCCGCGTGGCGGCGGACGCCCAGCGTCGCACGGAGATGAAGGCGCGGCGAGACGCGGCCGGACGCCGCAAGGCGGCCAAGGGCGACATGCCCAGGATTCTGATCGACGCCCGGGCCGAGCGGGCCGAAAACAGCGGCGGCGCCGACCGGCTCCTCGCTGTGCGCCAGGCGGCGGAGGCGGAAACCGCCCTGGCCGCCGCGCACCAAGGGGTGGAGCGGGTGCGGACCCTGGCCATCCCCATGCCCGCCACAGGCCTTGCGGCGGGACGGACGGTGGCGACCTTGAGCGGGGCGGTCTGGACGACACAGGGCGGGCGGCGGATCGTCGGCCCCGTGGATCTGACCTTGACCGGCCCGGAGCGGGTCGCCGTCACCGGCCCGAACGGCGCGGGCAAGACGACCCTGCTGCGGCTCATCACCGGCGATCTTGCACCGACTTCGGGCCAGGTGCAGCGACCTGTTCCCGCAGCCTTGCTGGATCAGGAGGCGGCCCTGCTGCGCCCCCAGGAAACCTTGGTCGAGGCCTGGATGCGGCTGAATCCGGACGGTTCGGTCCAAGAAGCCCAGGCGGCCCTGGCTCGCTTCCTGTTTCGAAATACGGCCGCGCATCGGCGGGTCGGCGACCTGTCCGGCGGCGAACGGCTGCGGGCCGCCCTGGCCTGCGTCATGACGGGAACGCGCCCGCCGCAGCTTCTGGTGCTGGATGAGCCGACCAACCACCTGGACCTCGATTCGGTGGCGGCGGTGGAGGCGGCGTTGAGCGCCTATGACGGCGCCCTCGTTGTCGTCAGCCACGATGCGGACTTCCTGGCGGCGGTCGGGATAGATCGGACGGTCAGCCTAGCCCGCCCGTCTGCCTGAGGCCCTCCCAAAGGGCGATGCCCGCCGTGACCGACAGATTCAGCGACCGGGCCTCGGGTCTGAGCGGAATCACCACGCGCGCGTCTGCGGCGGCGTGCACATAGTCCGGGGCGCCGGCGGTCTCCTTGCCGAACAGAAGCGTGTCGGTGAGTTCGAAGACGAAGTCGGGCAGGGGCGTCGCCCCCTTGGTGGTGAAGAGCACCAGCCGTCCGGCGGGTCGCTCGCGCTGGAACGCGTCCCAATCCGCATGGCGGGTCATGTGCGATAGGGGGCCGTAATCCAGGGCCGCCCGCTTCATGGCGCGGTCGTCAAAACGGAAGCCTGTGGGCTCAATGACGTGCAGGGCGACGCCGAAACAGGCCGACAGCCGGATACAGGCGCCGACGTTCTGAGGAATGTCCGGTTGAAAAAGGGCGAGACGCATTCTAAGCCCTAGGTATACGCGACCTGGGGGTTTGTCGCGGTCTGTTTGCGAGCGTTTCGCAAGAAACGTCAGCAGCTTGCGGCGAATGCCGCAAATACAGGCCGAGGGGACCACAGGGCAGCGCTTTTAGGGTTCGTGCCGTAGCAGAGGAGCGCCAACACAGGCGGTCCCGGCGGTCTTCGAGAGGTGAAACGTGGCCGAAACGGGTGTGATTCCGGAAGGCGAGGGCGATCCGAATCGCCGCGACTTCATCCATATCGCGGCGGGCGCCGCTGCGGTGGGCGCCGGGGCGATGATCGCCTGGCCTCTGATCAATCAGATGAACCCTGCGGCCGACACCCTGGCCCTGGCCTCGATCGAGTTCGACCTGACCAAGGTTCAGGAGGGCCAGCAGGTCGTGATCAAATGGCAGGGCAAGCCGGTCTTCGTGCGCTATCGCACCCCGGCCGAGCTGCAGAAGGTCATTACCGAGGGCGCCGTCGGCAGCCCGCCCCAGACGGATGCGGAACGCACCAAGTCCGGGCATGAGAAATATCTGGTCGTGGTCGGCTCCTGCACCCACCTGGGCTGCGTCCCGACCTTCGGCGCCGGCGATTACGGCGGCTGGTTCTGCCCGTGCCACGGCTCGCACTACGATGCGTCCGGTCGGATCAGAAAGGGGCCGGCGCCCCTGAACCTGGTCGTGCCCGACTACGAATACACGTCCGACACCCGCGTTAAGATCGGTTGAGGGCGAAGGGGGAGGAAATGAGCGAACACGAATCCACCTACGTCCCGAAGACGGGCGTCGAAAAATGGCTGGACACCCGGCTGCCCATCATCCGCTTCGGCGCCGACTATATGTCGCTGCCGACGCCCAGGAACCTGAACTACTGGTGGACCTTCGGCGGCATCCTGGCCCTGTGCCTGATGACGCAGATCGTCACCGGCATCGTTCTGGCCATGCACTATACGCCGAACGTCGACCTGGCCTTCGCCTCGGTCGAGCGGATCATGCGTGACGTCAACGGCGGCTGGCTGATCCGCTATGTCCACGCCAACGGCGCCTCGATGTTCTTCATCGCCGTCTATCTGCACATGCTGCGGGGGCTGTACTACGGCTCCTACAAGACGCCGCGCGAGATGATCTGGATCATCGGCTGCGTGATCTTCTTCCTGATGATCGCCACCGCCTTCCTGGGCTATGTCCTGCCCTGGGGTCAGATGTCCTTCTGGGGCGCAGAGGTCATCACCAATCTGATCGGCGCCGTGCCCCTCGTCGGCGAACCGATCCTGATCTGGCTGCGCGGCGGCCCGGCGATCGACAATGCGACGCTGAACCGCTTCTTCTCCCTGCACTATCTGCTGCCCTTCGCCATCCTGGGCTGCGTGGTCCTGCACCTTTGGGCCCTGCATTCGGCCGGTCAGAACAATCCGGTGGGCATCCTCATTCCGAAGGATCGCGCCAAGAAGGACACTCTGCCCTTCCACCCCTATTTCACGGTCAAGGACGGCTTTGCGATCATCCTGTTCCTGATCCTGTTCGCCGTCTTCGTCTTCTATCAGCCGAACGCCCTCGGCCACGCCGACAACTACATCCCGGCCAACCCGCTGCAGACGCCCGCCCACATCGTGCCCGAATGGTACATGCTGCCCTTCTACGCCATTCTGCGCGCGGTGCCGGACAAGTTCGGCGGGGTGGTCGCCATGTTCAGCGCCATCGGCGTCCTGTTCGTCCTGCCCTGGCTGGACACGTCCAAGGTGCGGTCGATGCGCTATCGCCCGACCATGCGGACCTTCTTCTTCATCTTCCTGGTGGTCGGCGTCGGCCTGGGCTGGTGCGGCGGTCAGCTGCCGGACGCCCCGGTCATTCCGGGCATGGCCAGCTTCGTCCTGTTCGACGGAGAGGTGAACTCCTACCTGTGGCTGACGCGGCTGTTCACCCTCTACTATTTCGTCTTCTTCCTGGTGATCCTGCCCTTCGTGGGGCTGAAGGAGACGCCGCTGCCGATCCCGGCGACGATCTCGGAACCGGTCCTGACGGGGGGCGACGCCGTCCCGGCCGCCGCGCCCGCCTCGCCCGAGAAGAAGGGCTGAGCGTCATGAGCTTTGGAAAAATGAGCGTGTCGATGTCCAGACTGGTCGCTTCGGCGGTCGCCGCCCTCGGCCTGATGACGGCGGCGCCCGCCCTGGCGGAGGGCGGGGCGGCCCACCCCCGCTCCGGCGGCTTCAGCTTCGACGGCCCCTTTGGCGTCTATGACCAGGGCCAGCTGCAGCGCGGCTACAAGGTCTATCACGAGGTCTGCGCCGCCTGTCACAGCATGAACCTGATGCACTACCGGAACCTGGGCGATCGCCATGGGCCGTTCTGGAATCCGAAATATCCCAATCCGAACGACAATCCGGTGGTGAAGGCCCTGGCCAAGGAGATCCAGGTTCCCGACATCGATAGCGAGACGGGCGAGCCGATCCAGCGCGACGCCACCCCAGCCGACAAGTTCCGCGCCCCCTATCCCAACGCCACCGCTGCTGCGGCCGGCAACGGGGGGGCGGCGCCGCCGGACCTGTCGGTCATGGCCAAGGCGCGTCACGGCGGCGCCGACTACATCTACTCCCTGCTGTCGGGCTATCGCACCCCGCCCGCGGGCCTGCAGATCCGTCCCGGTCAGCACTATAACCCCTATATGCAGGGCGATCTGACCCCCTTCTGGACCGGCGACCCGGACCATGTGCCCGAGGGCGGCTTCATCGCCATGCCGCCGCCGCTCCAGAACGGCCAAGTCACCTATGACGACGGCTCGCCCCAGACGGTGGATCAGTACGCCAAGGACGTCGCGGCCTTCATCGCCTGGACGTCCGAACCGAAGATGGTCGAGCGCAAACAGGCCGGCTTCGGCGTGATCATCTTCCTGCTGATCTTCGCCGGCCTGACCTACGCCAGCTATCGCCGCATCTGGAAGGGCGTTGCCCACTAGGCGCGCCCGAACTGAGACCGAGACCCAGCCCGTCGAAGCCCCGCTTCGGCGGGCTTTGTTTTGCGACATCCTGGCCGCTGACACGGAATCGACATGATGGCTTTCCCCGCCTAGGGTTCAGCCTCTGTTTGCGGCTGTGGGGCCTTGTGTTCATGCGTATCCGATCTTCCTTGGTCGCCGTGCTGATGGCCGGCGCCGCACTCTCCGCCTGCGCCGCGCCGGCGGCGCTTGAAGGCTCTGGCCCGGTCGCGGCCTTCGACGCCGCACGCATCGCCGAGGACATTCGAACCCTGTCCGACGACAGTTTCGAGGGACGCGGCATCGCCACCCCGGCCGAGCAGAAGGTGATCGACTATCTGAGCCGCCAATACGCCGCCGCCGGCTTTCAACCGGGCGGTCCGAACGGCCAATGGACCCAGGACGTGATCCTGAACCGCTTCACCCAGTCCAACGTCCAAGCGGCGCTGAAGCTGGGCGACTGGACCCTGCCGATGACCCAGGGGCGCGAGGTCGCCCTCTCGACGCGCCGCCCGGCCGAGCACGTCAGCCTGAAGGACGCGCCCCTGGTCTTCGTCGGCTATGGGATCACCGCGCCCGAGCGGAATTGGGACGACTTCAAGGGGCAGGATCTGCGCGGCAAGGTGCTGGTCGTCCTGGTCAATGACGCCGATTTCGAAGAACCGGCCCTGAACACCTTCGGCGGCAAGGCCATGACCTACTACGGCCGCTGGACCTACAAATATGAAGAGGCGGCCCGCCATGGCGCGGCCGGGGTGCTGATCGTCCATGAGACGGCGCTCGCCTCCTATGGCTGGCAGACGGTCGCCAACTCCTGGGGCGTGCCCCAGTTCGACATCCTGCGCCAGAATGCGGCGGCTGAGCGGGTTCCGGTCGAGGGCTGGATCCAGCGCGACGTCGCCGTCGATCTGTTCCGCCGCGCCGGTCTGGATTTCGAGACGCTGAAGGCCCAGGCTCGCCGCCGCGACTTCCAGCCCGTGCCCCTGACCGGCGCCGGCTTCTCGACCGAGTTCGATGTGGCGACCAGTCAGGTCACCACCCATAACGTCATCGCCCGCCTGCCGGGAACCACCCATCCGGACGAGACGGTCCTCTACACCGCCCACTGGGACCACATCGGCATGGGCGAGCCGGACGAGACGGGCGACCGCATCTTCAACGGCGCCGTGGACAACGCCTCGGGCACGGCGGGCCTGTTGGAGCTGGCGCGGATGTACGGTCGGGCTCCTCGGACCGAACGCTCAATCGTCATGATCAGCTTCACCGCCGAGGAGAGCGGCCTTCTGGGCGCTGAATACTACGCTTCCAATCCCGTCTATCCCCTGGCCAGGACGGTGGGCGGCTTCAACATGGATTCGATGAACGTCTATGGCCGTGTCACCGGCCTGGGCGTGACCGGCTACGGCCAGTCCGACTTCGACGAGCGCTTGGCCGCCGCGATCCAGCCCCAGGGCCGCACCCTGATGCCGGATTACGAGAACGCCGCCGGCACCTACTACCGGTCCGACCACTTCCCCCTGGCCAAGCGCGGCGTGCCCATGGCCTATGCCGGCAGTCGGGGCGACTTCCGCGACGAACCGATCGCCGAGCGCCAGGCGGCGCGCAGCGACTACGGCGCCAAACGCTATCACCAGGCCGCCGATGAATGGTCGCCGGACTGGGACTACAGCGGAATGATCGAAGATCTGACGGTCTTCTATGACGTTGGCCGCGCCCTGGCGAACGGTCGCGACTGGCCCGAGTGGAAGTCGGGCTCCGAATTCGGTCCCGTCCGCGCCGTCTCCGCTGCCGAACGCCGCTAAGTCCGCTGCTCCTCCCGTCTTTCCTCATTCGAGAACCTTCATGATCCTGCGTCGTTCTTCCATCATCGCCGCTGCGGCCCTGCTCCTGGCCGCCTGCGCCACGGCGCCGGACGCGCCTGTCGTCCCGCCTTCGGCCGCGACCGACGCCTTCGCCGTGGCCTCGGCCGCCACCCCACAGTTCAGCGCCCAGCGCTTGTCCGACCACATCAAATATCTGGCCGACGATCGGCTGGAGGGGCGTTTCCCCGGCCTGGTCGGCGAGCGGCTGACGCTGGAGTATCTGCAGGCCCAGTATGAGGCCATGGGTCTGGAGCCGGGCGGGCGCGACGGCTCCTGGCTCCAGCCGGTCGATCTGGTGCGGTTCACGCCCGAACGGCCCCCCGTCGCGACCTGGACCGGCGCCGATGGCGTCAGCCATGATCTGACGTCGGGCGCGGACATCACCCTGCGGGCCGGCCCGGCCGATCCGGTGGTCAAGGTCGCCGACGCCCCCCTGGTCTTCGCCGGCTACGGCATTGTGGCGCCCGAGCGGGGCTGGGACGACTATGGTTCGACAGACCTCACCGGCAAGGTCGTGGTCATTCTGCGTGGTCAGCCAGAGTCCATGGGCGCCGATCCCAACTTCTACGGCTCGGGCGAACACAAGACCCAGGAGGCGCTGAAGCGCGGGGCCGTCGGCGTCATCAGTCTTCAGGACGTCGAGGGCCGTTGGCGCCGCGCCGTCGGCGGCGCGAACCGGCCGGTGATGACGGTCAAGGGCGCGCGCGACGCCCGTTTCACCGGCTCGATCAATATGGCGACCGGAGCGGCCATCGGCGGCGACGTCCTGGCCCAGGCCTTGGCGCGTGCCAAGACGGCGGGCCTGGGCGGCGGCGTCGATCTGGGCGCCCGGCTCAGCGTGGACATCGCCGAAAAGACCGAGGTCATCCACTCCAACAATCTGCTGGCCAAGATCACCGGCACGACCCGGCCCGATGAATATGTCTTCTACTCCGCCCACTGGGACCACGTCGGCAAGGCGCGGGAGAAGAACGAGGCGGGGGACGACGTCTTCAACGGCGCCTGGGACAACGCCTCGGGCACGGCCGGCCTGATCGAAATGGCCCGCGCCTTCAAGAACGGCCCGGCGCCGGAGCGGACCGTGGTCTTCCTGCACGTCACGGCCGAGGAACAGGGGCTGCTGGGCTCTGAAGCCTATGCTGCCGACCCGGTCTATCCGCTGGCCAAGACGGCGGCCGACATCAACATCGACATGCTGCCCTTCACCCCGGCGACGCGCGACGTGGCGGTCTTCGGCGTCGGCAAGTCCGAACTGGAAGATGTTCTGGGACGGTTCGCCGCCGTCCAGGGGCGCACCGTCACTGGCGACGGTTATCCGGAAGAGGGTTTCTACTACCGTTCCGACCACTTCAACTTCGCCGCAGGCGGGGTGCCGGCTCTGATGCCGTGGAGCGGCCGTGATTTCGTGGAGGGCGGAATCGAAGCGGGCAAACCCTATTACGAGGCCCAGATGGCTCGCTACTATCACAAGCTGACGGACGAATGGCGGGCGGACTACGACTTCACCGCCGCACTTCAGAACCTGGATCTATTGTACCGGCTGGGTCTGACGGTGGCCGACAGCACCACCTGGCCGGCCTGGAAGCCGACAGCCGAGTTCAACGCCATCCGCGACGCCTCGGCCGCCGAACGGCGCTGAGGCCGTCGGCGGCGGGCGATCCGGACCTCAACGGGCGGCGGCGGGCTGGCTTGATGTGGCCTGGGCAATCAACTCGCGAGCCCGGGCGACGGCCTCGGCCTCAGCGACTTCGCCGTCGGCCAGCGACTGGGCCAGATCCATCAGCGGCGCTCCAGTGACCGCGCCGGTCTCGGCCTCCTGCTGCAGATGGACTCCGTTTCCGGCGACGATGGCTGCATCCCAGGCGTCGCGCACGGCGGCCCAGAAGCCTTGGGTCTTGGCCCAATAGTCGTCCCCCGGCTTGGGGGAATAGCTGTCGTTCCGGTCGTAGGTGTTGATCACATCTTCCTGGACCACGGCGATCGGCGCACCGTCCGGCTGGCCGGCCATCTTCATGTTGTCTTGAATATGCACCCAGCCGGCGGGTGTCAGGATGTGCCGATTGGTCCCCAGATAGCGGTCGTAGATCGGATGCCGCACCGCGTCCCGCCGCGCCAGCGGTCGCCAGGTCGGGTCGGACGTCCAGGCCGTCAGCCCATTGTCATAGGTCCAGCGGCCGACTCCGCCGTAACGAGGTGAATCGTCAGTCTGCCACACGGTCTGAGACCAAGCGCCCTGGCGCTGGGCTTCCGGGACGGGGGTCAGCACCCACCGGTTCGGCCCGGCGTAGGTCAGGACCGTCTGCGGCTGATAGGTCCAGTCCTGGCGCCAGTGTTTGATCACCATGGTCTGACCGTCGTGCTCCATCACCAATATGTGCTGCAGGCTGATCCGGTCGCCCTTGTCGTAGACGACACGCACGATCTCGCTGCCGCCGGACAGCTTCTCCTCCAGCGGATCATAGTCGGCGCGGAAGCTGACGTTCTCGCGCATGTCGAAATGGACGCGGTATTGGCCCGCCTGGGCCAGAATGGCCTGGCGGTCCCGCTCGAAGGCGTCGGTCGCCGCGGCGACGGGCGGCTGAGCGGCGGTCGCCAGCGCCTCGGAGGCGGGGGCGACGGCTAACAGGGCGGCGGCGATCAGAATGGCGCGCATGGGGCGTGTCCTTGAAGTACGTGCGGTCATGGCGGTTACAGGCGCAAGGTCAGGGAAAGGCCGAAGTTGCGGCCAGGCTGGGTGTAGGCGTCCTTGACGGTCGATGCGGCGGACAGGCCCCGCACGTCGCTCCACCAGCCGTAGGTCTCGTCAAAGACGTTGAAGGCGCCCGCGCGCAGGGTGGCGCGTTCGGTCACGTTCCAATAGGCGGTCAGGTCTAGCAGGGTGAAGCTGTCGCCCAGATAGCAGGCTGCGCCGCAAGACAGATTGTATGTGGCCCTATCCTTATTGCCGGACCAGGTAACGGTGGCCGATCCGCCCCAAACGCCAGACGGCGCCGCATAGTGAACGCCGGCCACCACCTTGACCGGATCGATGCTGCTGAGTTCGGTGCGGCGGCCGTCGGTCGTCTGCTCTCCTTCGGCATAGGCGGCCGACCCGATCAGGCTGAAGCCGTTGTCCCAATAGAGGTCCGCACGGGCTTCCAAGCCGCGAATGTCCACCTCGGTCAGGTTGACGTATTGATAGACAAGAGGATCCACGCCCGGCACGCCCGTTCCGCTGACGGCGACCTGGTCGATGAAGTCGTCATAATGTGTGGCGAAGGCGGTGGTGTTCAGACGCATCACGCCCCCGGCCACGCCGATGTCGCGCAGTCGGAAGCCGGCCTCGAAGCTTTCGCTGGTTTCCGGCGACAGGTTCGGATTGGGGATCGAGCGATAGCCGAAGACCGGGTTCTCGAAATAGTTGTTCACCTGCATAGGCGAGGGCGCACGGAAGCCCAGGCCGTAGTTGGCGAAGACGCCCAGATGCGCGCCGGTCCAATAGACGACGCCCAGCTTGGGCGAGATATGGTCGTCGCTCTGTCCTGAGGCGGCGGCGGGGAAACGGGCGTCCACCTTGGGCGACAGCTCGTACCAGTCGTAGCGCACGGCGGGGATGATGCTGAGGGCGCCCCCAAGCGCCTCGATCTCGTCCTGGACGAACAGGCCGGCCAACTGGAAATCGGTCGTCGGGAAGGCGCGGACAGGGAAGGTCTCGCCGACCGGCGGCGTGATGCCGTCGCGCAGACCCTCCTGGGTCGTCTTGGACCAGTCGCCGCCGAAGGTGACGCGGTGCCGGACCGCGCTCGTCTCGCCGAACACCCGCGCCCCTTGGGCGGCCAGGCCATAGACCCTGTTGTCGAAGGTGACGTCCCGCGCCCGGTCCACGGCCGGCGTGCGATCTTCGAAGGTGTACTGCCGCGTCTCGGCGTCCTGCCAGTACAGGCTGATCGAGCCGTCGCTCAGGCCGGCGAAATCACTGAAGCGCCAATCACCGCTTATGCGGTCGCGACGGGTCTCGTCATGGGCGGTGACGGACAGGACGGTCGCGGACCGGCTGCTCAGGGCGTCGCCGGTCATGTCGGAATCCAGATGGTCGTAGGTCAGACGCAGCACATGGTTCGGCGCGGCCTGCCACACCAGCTTGCCCAGATAGGCGTTGGAGGCGAAGTCCTGGGGGTTGGGCTCGGTGCGGGCGGCGCCGACCCCGCCCATCCGGCCCTTGTTCTCCGTCTCCTGATGGTCGCGGCGGGTGTAGGCGATCAGCCCTGACAAGGCGCCCGATCGGCCGGCGAAGGCCAGTCCCTCGGTCCAGCCCTCGTCGGCCGAGCCGTAGCCGACTCGCGCCCGTGCGCCGAAGGCCTGGCCGGCGCTCAGAAAATCGACCGGATCCTTGGTCTTGAACGCCACCGCACCCGCCACGCCGTCCGAGCCGTAAAGGGCCGAAGCCGGGCCGCGCAGGATCTCCACCGACTTGGTCAGGTCCAGGTCGTTATAGCCGCCGCGCCCTACCGCCTGGGCCCCGAAGCTGAAGCCCGCCGGCAGACGAACGCCGTCGTTGATGATCAGCACCCGGTCGCCGCCCATGCCCCGGATGGTGAAGCCCGAATCGCCGTCGCGGCCCGCGCCGGACAGGGCCAGGCTGAAGCGGGCGGGGGAGGTGGGCACGCTGACCCCCGGCTCATACCGGATCAGATCCTTCATGTCTGTCGCCAACATGGTCTCGATCTCGGCGTCAGTGATGACGCTGATCGTGCCGGGCGTCCGGGACGCCTGCCGCTCCGATCGCGTGCCGATCACGACGATTGGATCAATCTGGGTCGCTGCGACCTGCGGCGTTTCGGCCCGCGCGGACGCGGTGGAATGGGCGGTGGCGGCCGCAGTGACGGCGACGGTGCAGAGGAGAAGGTGATTGCGCATAATAGCCCCGGCTGATGAAGGCGGCTTCATTAATGCGAACGATTATCAGAATCAACCGCACTTGTCGCGCGCGTTTGAACCGGAGCTGGGTCTTGACGTTGCGGTGTCATGAGACTCGCCCTGTTTCCGCTGCTCGCCCTGGGTTCCCTGCTGGGCGCTTGCGGCGAGAATGACGTCAACCCTCCCGACCAGCCCGCCGCGCCGCTCAGGACCGCCGAAGCCATGCAGGCGGTTGAACCGCCCGGCCCCTCGTCCCTGGCGTCGCGGGGGCCGCGCAGCTTCGTCGGGGTCTGGGCCGGCGACCTCGCCTGGTGCGCCCGCCCGCAGGGCGACCGACGGCCCCTGACCATCACCCCTCAGCGGTTCGAGGGGTATGAGAACCGTTGCGACATCGCCCATATCGACGAGACGCCCCACGGCTATGTGGCGACGTTAAACTGCACGGCGGAAGGGCAGGTCGCGACCGAGCGCGTCCACATGGCGGCGGCCGGCGACGTCATGAACCTGACCTATATTGACCGGGACATGACTACGGTGAAGCTGCTGCGCTGCCCCGGCTCGCCACGGGCGCCCGACCCCGCCAATCCGCTGGAGAAGATGCTGAAGCCCGACAAGGACCAGGACCAGGCCGCAGCGCGGCAGTCCCCCTGATCTGACGCCTCAGTTGAACAGGAAGTTCATCACGTCGCCGTCCTTGACGACGTAAGACTTGCCTTCCGCGCGCAACTTGCCGGCTTCGCGCGCCTTGGCCTCGCCGCGCAGGGCGACGAAGTCTTCGAAGGCGATGGTCTCGGCGCGGATGAAGCCTTTTTCGAAGTCGGTGTGTATGACCCCGGCCGCTTGGGGCGCGGTGTCGCCGACATTGATGGTCCAGGCGCGGGCCTCCTTGGGACCGACCGTGAAATAGGTCTGCAGGCCCAGCAGCTTGTAGGCTTCGCGGATCAGCCGGTTCAGGCCGGGTTCCTCCAGACCCAGGGTCTCCAGGAACTCTTTCTGCTCGGCGTCGTCCAGCACGGCGATCTCGGACTCGATCTGCGCCGAGATGACGACCGAGTTGGCGTTGTCCTGGGCGGCGCGGGCGGCGACCTTGGCCGACAGCTCATTGCCCTGGTCGGCCGAACCCTCTTCGACATTGGCGACATAGAGGGCGGGCAGGGCGGTCAGCAGCTGCAGCATGTGCCAGGCCTTCATATCCTCCTTGGATACCTCGGCGGTGCGGGCGGGCTTGCCGGCGTTCAGCTGGGCCAGGGCCAAATCGACCAGTTTCAGCGTAAGCGCCGAATCCTTGTCGCCGGTCTTGGCCCGCTTCTCCAGCTGGGGCCGGCGGCGCTCCAGGCTTTCCATATCGGCCAGCATCAGCTCGGTCTCGATGATGTCCAGATCGGCGATGGGATCGATGCGGTTTTCGACGTGGGTGATGTCGTCATCGACGAAGCAGCGGGCGACGAAGGCCACGGCGTCGCAGTCGCGGATATTGGCCAGGAACTGGTTGCCCAGGCCCTCGCCCTTGGACGCGCCGCGCACCAGGCCCGCGACGTCCACGAAGGTGATGCGGGCGGGAATGATCTCCTTGGACCCGGCGATCTCGGCCAGGGCGTTCAGACGCGGCTCGGGCACGGCCACGTCGCCGGTGTTCGGCTCGATGGTGCAGAACGGATAGTTGGCCGCCTGGGCCGCCGCCGTCTTGGTCAGGGCGTTGAACAGGGTGGACTTGCCGACATTGGGCAGGCCGACGATCGCGACTTTCAGGGCCATGGGATTCCTCGTGAGGCGCGAGCCTTTAGCCGGTTCGAACCGGTTTGTCAGGCTCGCGCTTCAAAAGGCATCAGTGGGCGGCGTGATCCATCCCCGCCATGGTCGGTTGGCGCACCGCCGCCTGCACCGTCACCTCGGGCGCCGAGGCGAACTTCAGGGTCAGGGGCACGGTCTCGCCCGCGACCAGGGGCGCGGTCAGGCCGATCAGCATCAGATGATTGCCGCCGGGCGCCAGGCCGACCGCCTGACCGGCCGGCAGCGGCAGGCCCTCGGTCAGCTGGGCCATCTTCATCATGCCGTTCTCGGTCTTCATCTCATGGACCTGAAGCTCGGCCGCGCGCGGGGTGGAGCCGCCGGTCAGCCGGTCGTCGGTCGCGGCGGTCAGGGTGACGTAGCAGCCCCCGGCCTTGGCTCCGTTGGGCGAAGGGCGGCACCAGGCGTCGGCGGCGGTCACGGCCGCCGTGGCGTCAGCAGCAGGGGCCGGTTTGTCCGCCGGCGAGTTACAGGCCGTCAGTGCAAGGGCGGCGACGGCGAGGGACAGATGGGTCTTCATGGCGTCGGTTCTTTCAGGAAACGGCGGGACGACGCCGGATCGTCGGCCGCACGGCTCGATCGAGCAATACGGCGAAGATCAGGCTCAGGCCCGTCAGGGGATAGAGAAGGGCGAGGGGCAGGACGATGCCCAGGACAGCCGCGCGGACGCGCGGTCCGGGCGGGGCGGGCGGGGCGCCCAGCCGCAGGCGCGACAGGTTGGGCGGGCGGCGCTTCCACCACATGACCAATCCGCTGATCGCCAGCAGCCAGACGCCGATACAGCCCAGCAGCATGATGATGCGGTTCACCTGTCCAAACTGGGTGCCTTGGTGGGTGTAGACGCCCCACTCGATGGCCTTGGCGCCGACGCCGAACCGGTCGTAGCCGAGGTCGGCCAGCAGGCGCCCCGAGGCGGCGTCGATGTACAGGGACCGGGTGTCCTGAACCCGGCGGGCCTGGGTCGTGATCGTATAGGCCGTGCCGCCGGCGGCGGGGATGTTGACGGCGTAGGGCCGGGCCAGACCGGCGTCGTCGGCGGCCTTCAGTACCCGATCCAGCGCGCCGTGGCCCGCGTGGTCGTGGGTCATGACCATTCCGTCCATGGCCCAACCGGCGCCGATGGGCTGGTCATGGTGTTCGGCGCGCTGCCAGGCCCCCGCGACAGGCGCCGGCGGGCGGCCAAGACCGCTGGACTTGACGGCGTCCATCACCGTGTCTCCCCAGAAGGCCGACCAGGGCATGCCGGTGACCGCCAGGAACAGCACGACACCGCCGACGTAAAAGCCCGCCAGGGCGTGCAGGTCGCGCCAGAAGGGGCGGCGTCGGGCGTCGGTCGTTCGGAGCGAGACGGTCGCGACAGCCCGTCCACGTGGCCACCACAGATAGAGGCCGGTGACGAACAGGATAATGGTCCAGCCCGCCACGATCTCGACCAGGATGTTGAACGGCCGCCCCAGCAGGGTCAGGCTGTGGGTCTTCTTGACCAGTTCCATGACCCCGCCGGCGGGAATGACGCCGGTGACGCGGCCGGTGTGGGGATCGACGAAGACCGTCTTCTGCACCCCGTCGGGCCGATCCACCCTCAGGCGAACCGCCTGGCCCGCCCGTGCGGGCATGACCAGATTGGCGACCCGCCCGCCGCCGGCGGCCTGGGCCGCCGCCACCCAGGTCGTCGGCGCCGCCTGAGCCTGAACCGCCGGCACGCGGATCATGTCGCGATAAAGCGCGGCGTCGATCTCGTCCTTGAACAGATACAGCCCGCCCGTCAGGGCCAGCAGCATCAGCACGGGCATGACGAAGACGCCGGCGTAGAAATGCCAGCGCCAGACGGCGCGGTAGGCGCCGGACAGATCGTCCGGCGCCTGGATTGGGGCCTTGCCGGCCATCAGTAGCTCATCCTGACGCCGACATAGGCCGAGCGGCCTTCGCCGGGGAAGAAGACGGCTGTCGAAGCGGTCCGGGCGTCCGTAACTGCGCTGAAGTTCGAGACATAGGCATCATCGAACAGGTTGCGCACGTCAGCGAAGATCGTCAGGCCGTCCCGCACGGTCCAGCCCATGTTCAGGTTCACCACCGTATAGGCGGGCGACTTCAGGGTGTTGGCGTAGTCGACCCAGGCGTCCGCCATCGACCATTCCACGCCCGGGGCCAAGAACCAGCCCGCCGGGTGGTCATACCGCAGCTCGGCTCGATAGAGGTGCGGCGGCACGACCGGCAGGTGGGCGTCGCCGTAGACCTTGTCCCCGTCAAAGAAGAAGTCCGAGAAGGCGTAGGTCTGACGCAGCCGCCATTGCGGCGCGATCCGCCAATCCAGCCCCGCCTCGATCCCCTGGTGAACGGAGGGCCCGGCGTTGAAGGTGGAGGCGGGAATGCCCAGCGAGGCGTTGACGACGAAGTTCAGCAGTTCGTGGTCCAGGTCGGCGCGATGGGCGGTGACGTCCCAGGTCACCGGCCCTCGGCGACCGCGCGTGCCGATCTCCCAGGTCACGGCCTCCTGCGGGACCAGGGGCTGATAACCGGCGGCGGTCGGCGACAGGGCCGAGAAGTTGGGCGGCTCGACCGAGCGGGTGACATTGGCGAAGACCTGATCGCCTTGCTCGCTTTCCCACAACAGGCCGGCGCGGGGGGCGAACCAGTCGAAGCTCTTGTCGACGGTCAGGTCGATCGTGCCGGAGACGCCGGGGACCACATAGCTCTGATAGTCCCGCTCGGCGCGGCCCCAGGTTCCCCCGGCGACCAGGGTCAGGCGGTCGGTGACGAACAGCCGTCCCTCGCCGAAGACGTCCAGCCCCTTGCCGTTCTGGAAGCTGCGGGCGCGCAGGCCGTTCTGCTGTCCGGCCAGATTGCCCCATTGTTTGGCGTCCAGATCGCCCTGACGATACCAGGCGCCGTAGAAGGCGTCGGCGCGCAGGCCGAAGACCTGTCCCTGCCAGTCGAACCGTCCGAAAGCGCCGTAGTTGCGGCTTTCCTGATCGATCACCTGGAAGATGGGGTGGTCCAGATCCTTCCAGCTTCCATAGATCGCGCCCTCGAACACGGTGGACGGATCCAGCCGCCAGCGCGTCTGCACCGTCGTGCGGACTGATTGCATATTGCGCTGATAATTCAGGTTGATGTTGCCTGGGTTGGCCGCTGTTGGGTCGGTCAGGGCGCCCGACAGGCTGACGCTGCCGGGGATTTCCTGATGGATGTCGCCCCCCGAGACCAGCAGACGAACCTCCCGGTCCTGGCCGAAGCTGCGGCCGATGTTGGCGGACAGGTGCAGGGACTTGCCCTCGCTCTGTTGACGCCAGCCGTCCACGCTCTGGCCCGTAACGGCGGCGAAGCCGTCCCAGTCGCCCCGGACGCCCGCGACCTCGGCATGGGCGCGCACCGTCCCATAGGAGCCGCCGTCCAGACGCAGGCTCAGGTTCGATGCGGCCGTGCGCCCGGTTGGGGTGATCAGATTGACCGCTCCGCCCAGCAGGGCGCCGCCGAAGCGCAGGGCGTTGCCGCCTTTATAGACCTCAGTGTAGCGGGCGATCAGCGGGTCGATCAGCTGGAAGTCGCCGAACCCGTCCGCCTCGTTGAACGGCACCCCGTCCTGGGCCAGCAGGGTTCCGCGATTGTGGCTGGAGTTGCCGATGCCCGAGCCCCGGATCGAAAGCCGGATGTCGCCCCCCCACTTCTTCTGGGCATAGACGCCCGGCGCGTCGCGCAGCACGTCGGCGAGGTTCGGCGCATAGCGGTCGGCGTAGGATTCCGCCGAGACGACGGCGACCGCGCCCGGCGTACGGGCCAGACGTTCCCGCGCCTCGGCGACGACAACGGGGTCGTCGGCGTTGCGACGGGCGGTGACGATGACGGTGTCGAGCATGGCGGGCTCGGGCGTCTGCTGCGCCAGGGCGGGGCTCGCCCCCACAGTCGTGGACAGGGCGGCGAGCAGCAGGGCGCAGGGCGCCGCAGTGGTCTTGAGAGACATGATGATCCTGAAGTCAGAACGGGAAAGGGCGCGCGGGCGTGGGGCCGGCGCGGGCTTCGGGTCTGGTTCAGGCGTGGGGCGGGGCGGTGGACGGCGGACGCGGCGGCGCGCGGGCCGGCGGCGGGGGGCTGACGCGGGCGGGCGTATAGACGACGGTCTCGACCGTGCGGAGGACCGGCGCGGGTTCGGGCGCGGGCGGGACGGGCAGGGCGGCGGCCAGGGGCACGACGCAGGCTGCGCACTTGGCCCCAAGATGTTTGTTGACCGGGCCGTCCATGCCGCCGGACTGGATGGTCTGCGGCCCTTCTGCGGAACAGATGACCAGAGGCTGGCCCGGCTGGGCCGCCGCCAAGGCTCCGAACGGCAGCAGACTTCCGAGCACGATGGCGAAGACCGCCGCCAGGAAGGCGAGCGACTTCGATGTCGACCAATGATCGGCGCCGGAACGGTTCACGCCTCGCATCTACGGCGTTTCGCCAAGGGCGTACAGGCTACAGTTCGCCGCGCGCCGCTTGGCGGGGACTGAACTTGGGCGCCGGGGCCAGGCGCATGACCTCGCCCTGATAGCGTTCGTCGTCGCCGGCGACGGCGAAGGGCAAAGCGTCAGCGCAGGCCTGGAGCAGGGCGTCCAGCCAGGGCTGCTCCGCCTTGTGGAAGTCTCCCAGGACGTGGGGCATGACCATCTCCTTCTCGCCGGGATGGCCGATCCCCATCCGGGCGCGACGGAAGTCCGGTCCCAGATGACTGATCAGCGAGCGGATTCCGTTCTGGCCGGCTGCTCCGCCGCCGGTCTTCATGCGGAACCGACCGGGCGCCAGGTCGATCTCGTCATGGAAGACGATGATCTCGCTGGGCTTGATCTTGTAGAAGCGCGCGGCCTCGCTGACGGCCCGGCCGCTCTCGTTCATATAGGTCTGGGGCTTCATCAGCAGAACCTTGACCGGCCCGTTCGCCGTCTCGACCTGACCCTCGCTGACGATCGACTGAAACTTGGCCCGCTCGGGGCCGAACCGCCAGCGCCGCGCGATCTCGTCGGCGGCCATGAAGCCGATGTTGTGGCGGTTCTTCTCGTATTTGGCGCCTGGGTTGCCCAGACCGGCGATGATGATCATGACGTCCTCATGCCGTGTGCGTCGCCCAAAGAAAAGCCCCGCCGCGGCGAGCCGGGCGGGGCTTGGTTCCGGCGATGCGACGAAGGCTCAGCCTTCGGTCGTCTCGGCCTCGGCGGCTTCGTCGGCGGCGGCCGACAGGGCGGCGGACGAGACCTTGATGGTCGCGATCACGAAGTCGCGGTCGGTGATGGTGGGCTGGGCGCCCTTGGGCAGGGCGATGTCCGAGATGCGGATGGTGTCGCCCATCTGCGCCTTGGCCAGATCGACCACAAGTTCTTCCGGAATGCTGTCGGCCTTGACCAGGATTTCAACGGCGTGACGGACGACTTCCAGCGAACCGCCCTGACGGGCGAACGGCGCTTCGTCAGCGTTCTTGAAGTGCACGGGCACTTCGATCTTGACCGGGGCGTGCTCGTCGACGCGCATCAGGTCGAAGTGCAGGGGACGGTCCGACACCGGGTCGAACTGTACGTCCTTGGCGATGACCGGCTGGGTTTCTTCGCCGTACTTCAGCGTCACCAGATGGCCCAGCAGCTTGCCGGTGTAGAGCGACTTGCGGAAGTCCTTCTCGTTCACCGAAAGGGCGACGGGGGCCTTGTCGCCGCCGTACAGGACGCCCGGCACGAAACCGGCGCGACGGGCGGCGCGGGCGCCACCGGTGCCGACGCCTTCGCGGACGTCCACGTTCAGAATGATCTCGGCCATCTGGCTCGCCTCAACAACAACGGAAACACCGCGCCAACCCTGGGCCCGCGCGGCGGGGGTCATGAACCCTCGAATTCAAGAGCGCGGGCTATTACACGCATCATGACGGATGTGCAACCGCCTGAGACCGGATCGGCGACCGCTCAGCGGAATCACGCCGCCTGAGCGTCGATCTTCGGCAGGGCGGCGGGGTCGATGACGATCGCCAGCAGTTCGGCGGCGTTGAACGGCTTGGCCAGATGGTGGTCCGCTCCGGCCGAGCGACCCGCCGCCACATGTTCAGGCATGGCGTTGGCCGTCAACATGACGATCGGGGTTCGCGCCGACCCGGTCGCGCTTTCATGCAGTCGAATCTCCCGGGTGGCGGTCAGGCCGTCCATCACCGGCATCTGCATGTCCATCAGCACCAGGTCAAAGCTGCGAAGACGGAAGGCGTCAACGGCCTCTGCGCCGTTTTCGACCATGCACAGCTCGACCGAGGTCTGGGCTAGAATCAGCTCGATCACCCGACGGTTGGTGGGATGGTCGTCGGCGACCAGCACCCGCACGGGACGGCGCAGGCGAGCCGGCGTTTCAGGGTCGGCCTGGGGTTCGCTCTGGGCCGGAGCGTCGCAGACCGACAGGGGCAGGGTCAGTATGAAGGCCGAGCCGCCCCCGGGCTCGCTTTCGCAATCCAGGTCGCCGCCCATCATCTCCGCCAACTGGCGGCAGATCGACAGCCCCAGGCCGGAGCCGCCGAACTTGCGCGTAATGCCGCCGTCGGCCTGTTCGAAGCGTCGGAACAGACGCTCTCTCGTCGCTGAGTCGAAACCGATGCCGGTGTCTTCGACGGTGAAGCGCAGGGTCGGCCCACGCGCATGGTCCGCTCCACGCTGGACGGTCAGGCCGACAAAGCCCTGGCTGGTGAATTTGACGGCGTTGGAGATCAGATTGGTCAGGATCTGCTTCAGGCGCACGACGTCGCCCCTGACCCAAAGCCCGTCTTCGACATCGATGTCCACATGGAAGCCGAGGTGCTTCTCGCGGGCGTTCTCGGCATAGAGCTGGGCCGCCTCGCGCACCGCGCCAGCCAGTTCGAAGGCGTCCTCAGTCAATTCCAGCCTGCCCGATTCGACCCGCGCCAGATCCAGAATGTCGCTCAGCAGGGTCCGAAGCGTCTGGCCGGAGGCTTGCATCAGATCCAGGATTTCGCGCTGCTCGGCCGTCAGTTCCGTCTTGGCTAGAGCCTGGGACAGGCCGATGACGCCGTTCAGCGGGGTGCGAATCTCGTGGCTCATATTGGCCAGGAACAGGCTCTTGGCCACATTGGCCGCCTCGGCCGCGTCGCGCGCCTCGCCCAGGGCGCGGGCGTCGTGCTTCAGGTCGGTGATGTCGTTGCAGACGGTGACGGTCCCACCCTCCGCCGTCCGGCGGTCCTGGATCCGCAGCCAGCGGTCGCCAGCCACCTGCTGCTCAATGAAGGAGGATGCGGCGCGGCGCGCCCTCAGCCGCTCGGCGATCCACTCGTCCTCGCGCCCGATGGCGTCGTCATACCGCCCTTCGTCCATGCCGATCCGAATCAGGTCCAGGAAGGGGGTCCCGACCTTTAGAAGCGGCCCCAGTTCCGGGTTCACCTGGGCATAGCGGGCGTTCCACAGCACCAGTCGATCGTCGGCGTCGAAGAAGGCCAGGCCGTCCGGCATGGCTTCGACCGCCTCGCGGATGCGCGCCAGGGCTCCCGCCCGCGTCATATAGGCCATGACCCCGATCACCCCGCCCGTTCCGCCGACGGCCAGAAAGACGAGGATGATCAGGGGGCGCATCGCCTCTGGAGACAAGGCGGCCTGCCGTCCCGCCGCCGGATCGGGCGTCACGCTCAGCGCCGCCGTACCCATGACATGGAGGAACATGATGGCGGCGACCGCCCCGCCGGCGCTCAACAACAGGCGAGGAAGGCTGCCCCGACGATGCAGGAAGGCGGTTGCGCCCGCGATGGCCATGCCGCCGACGATAGACAGAACCACCAGATCGGACCGCCACTCCATCCGACCGGACGCCTGGAAACCCACCATGCCCAGATAGTGCATGGCCGCCACGCCGGACAAGGCGATCAGCCCCGCAAACGTCCGCCACAGCCGTCCTCGCGCCAGGGCCACGACGACGGCCAAGCCGATCATCGCCATAGCCAGTATGCTGGACCCCAGGGCCAGGCCGACGTCATAGGTCCCGCCCAGGCGGGCGGCCAGCGCCTTCATGGCCAGGACATGGGCCAGCCAGGTCGTGAGCGAGGCGACGATGCCGGCGGCGACGGCGAGCCGCCAGCGCGTCTTGACGTCCCGCCGGCGTGTCAGCTCGATCAACTGCAGGGTCGACGCCATTCCCGCAAAGCAGAAGGCGACGGCGAGCAGACTGAGCCGCCAGTCGTGACCGTACAGGACCGCGTCCATCGTCCGAACCAAGGAAGTTCCCCCTTTGGCGACAGCCTGCCTAAAACTCCTAAACAAACCGTGCGGTCAGGCTTGGAAAAATCGCCGGTCCTGTCGGCGCGGCGTCACAAAATCCGTGCAAGGATGGGATTTCCCCAACCGTTCGAGCGAGTCTCGCGCCGCCCATGTCCTATGATTCCTCGCCTTCGCCGGTGGCGCCGACCTCGACGTCTCGACTCTGGACGGTCGGCATCAGCATCGCGATCGCGGTGGGCGTTCTACTGGGTCTCGCCTTCGTCCATCCTCAAATCGCCGGATGGCTGGTCGGCGGGGCGGTGGTGGTGGCCGGATCGGCCTGGCTGCTGAACGCCCAGTCGCCGGCGCCGGCGCCGACGCCGACGCCGGAGGGCGCGCCGGCGGACGGGCCGACCGATCCCGTCACCGCCGACCTGCTCGACAGGGTGTTCGAAAGCCTGGACGATCCTGTTCTGATCGTCAGCGGCGGCGAGCCGGACGACATCGCCGGTCGGCGCATCGTGATGGCGAACAAGGCCGCGCGCGACCTGTTGCGGATCCATCGTCAGGGCGCGCTGCTGGTCCAGGTGATCCGTGAGCCGGGGGTGCTGGAAGCTGTGGACGAAGCCCTCTTCGGCGACGTCTCGCGCACGACAGACTACACCACCGGCGGGCAGCGGGACCGGCGTTGGCGCGCCTGGACCCGGCCATTGTCCACCGAGGCGGGGGAGGGGCGCGATCCCCTGGCCCTGGTCGTCCTGCGCGATGAGACCGCCGCGCGCCGCACCGAGATGATGCGCGTCGACTTCCTGGCCAACGCCAGCCACGAACTGCGCACGCCGCTCGCCTCGCTCAGCGGCTTCATTGAAACCCTGAAAGGTCACGCGCGCGACGACGCCGCAGCGCGCGACCGATTCCTGGACATCATGTCGGCCCAGGCGGATCGCATGGGACGTCTGGTCGCCGACCTTCTGTCGCTCAGCCGGATCGAGCTGAATGAACACATCCCGCCGTCAGGCCGGGTCGATCTGGATCGCGCAGCGGCCGACGTGGTCGACGCCGTCAGCATTCTGACCCAGGCCAAACAGATCGTCGTGGCCCTGGACCGCGGGGAGACACGCGCCTCCATAAACGGCGACCGCGACGAAATCCTCCAGGTCGTCCAGAATCTGCTGGACAACGCCGTCAAATATTCACCCGCCGGGGGCACAGTGGAGATTTCGGTGCGCTCGGACCTGTCGTTCGATGAGGCCTGGTCGTCCCGCATGCCGGGCGCGACGCGGTTGCCGCTGGTCACGCCGGACCGGGCTGCGGGCGTCCTCTATGCAGCCGTCACCGTGCGCGATCATGGGCCGGGCATGGCGCGCGAGCACCTGCCGCGACTGACCGAGCGATTCTATCGGGTCGAAGGTCAAAAGAGCGGCGAGCGCCAGGGCACCGGACTGGGTCTGGCCATCGTCAAACACATCGTCAATCGCCACGAGGGCGGTCTGGTGGTGGAGAGCGCACCGGGTCTGGGCGCCGCCTTTACCGCCTGGTTCCCCATGGTGGTCGAACGGCGGGATGTTCGCGCCGCCTCCTGATCGCCGCGCCGCGCCGCCTGCGCTGTTATGGAACTGTCATCAAGTCGTCTTATTCCGCTGACCATTCGCGGGCAGTAGTCGCGCCGCGTAGCCGCCGGATCGCCGGCCTTCTTTCGATTCGCGCCTGACCGCCTCGGACCCGGAATGATCTGGATTTACCTACTGATCCTCGTCGCGCTCAGCGTCGCCGCCTATCTGGGCGGTCGCGCCCTGGCCGTCCGCCGCGCCGTCGGGGCCAAGCCGCATTCGCGACCCGGACAGCATGGCGCCTACGCCCTGATCTGGGTCGCCGCGCCGGCCCTGCTGGTTCTGGTGCTGATGAGTCTGTTCTCGGCGCCCCTGGAGCGGCAGCTGACCGCAGTGGACACGCCGCCGGAGGTGGCCGCCCTGGATCCGTTCCGTCGCGACGCTTTCTTCGCCGACGCCCATCGCCTCGGTCGCGGCGAGCCCGCCCTTCAGATCTGGGAACGGCCCCTGGCCGAGCAGCTCCCGGTCGAAGCGCGCCGCATGGTCAGTATCGAGCGCACCTTGAAGTGGGGCGGGGGACTGGCCGCCGTCCTGGCCGCCGTCCTGGGCGGTCTGTTCGCCATGACCCAAATCCGTCCCCAGATACGCGCCCGCAACCGGGTGGAAGGCTGGGTGTACGGCGCCCTGTTCGTCTGTTCCGCCATCGCCGTTCTGACGACGATCGGCATCATCGCCTCCCTGGCCTTCGACTCCTTCCGCTTTTTCCAGCGGGTCCCGATCTTCGACTTCCTGTTCGGAACCCAGTGGAGCCCCCAGATCGCCATCCGCGCCGACCAGGTGGGATCGACCGGGGCCTTCGGCGCCGTGCCCCTGTTCGCGGGCACCCTGCTGATCATGGCGATCGCCATGTGCGTGGCCGCGCCGATCGGACTTCTGTCGGCGATCTATCTGTCGGAATACGCCGGGCGCGGCACGCGGGCGGTGGTCAAGCCGCTGCTGGAGATTCTGGCCGGGGTGCCGACGGTGGTCTACGGCTTCTTCGCCGCCCTGACCGTGGGGCCGCTCCTGCGGGTCTTCTTCAATGAAATCGGGCTGTTTCTGATCGGCGGACCGCTGGACGGCCTCGGTCATTATCTGGCCCTGGTGCAGAACCAGATGGCCCTGACGGCCGGCGCTGTGATGGGGATCATGCTGATCCCCTTCGTCTCCTCCCTGTCGGACGACATTCTGAACGCCGTGCCCCAGACCCTGCGCGACGGCTCCTTCGCCATGGGCGCCACCAAGTCGGAGACGGTGAAGCGGGTTCTTCTGCCGGCCGCCCTGCCGGGCATCGCCGGCGCCCTGCTGCTGGCCATGTCGCGCGCGATCGGCGAGACCATGATCGTGACCATGGCGGCGGGCCTTGCGGCCAACCTGACCTTCAATCCGCTGGACACGGTGACCACCGTCACGGTCCAGATCGTCACGCTGCTGACCGGCGACCAGGAGTTCAACAGCGCCAAGACCCTGTCGGCCTTCGGCCTGGGGTTGACCCTGTTCATGGCGACCCTGGTGCTCAACATCGTCGCCCACCGCATCGTGCAGACCTATCGGGAACAATATGACTGACGCGACCTCCGATCGCCTCGCCGGCGCGACCGACAGGACGCGGCTGGACCGACTGCGCGCCGGGCTGAAACGACGCCACGCCAAGGAGGCGCGGTTCAAATGGTATGGCCGTCTGGCCATCGCCGCCGCCGTCCTGTTCCTGGCCATCCTTCTGGTGCGGATCGTGGAGCAGGGGCACACCGCCTTCTACTCCCATACGGTGACCGTCCCGGTCTATATGGACCCGGCCCGCGTGGATCGGGCCTATCCTCAAGGGTCCAACTTCGAGCAATTGGCCGCCGAGCAGCAGCTGGCGCGCTGGGGCGTTCAGGACGACGCTGCCGGTCGCGCCTCGGCCGAAATGCGCGGCCTGTTCTCGTCCGAGCTGAAGTTCGTCGCCGCCGACCTAGTCGCCAAACGCCCGGACGTCATCGGCGAGACCGTGCCCCTGGCCGCGCCCCTATCGGACGATGCGGACCTGTATCTGAAAGGCGAGATTTCGAAATCGACCCCTGAAGACCAGCGCCGTCTGACGGATCGGCAGATCGCCTGGTTGGAGCGGATGCAGGCCGAGGGGGTGGTGGGGGCGCACTTCAACACCGCCCTGTTCACCAACGGCGACTCGACCCAGCCGGAACTGGCGGGCGTGCTGGGCGCGGTGGTGGGTTCGGCCCTGATGCTGATGGTCACCGCCCTGATCGCCATTCCGCTGGGCGTCGGCGCAGCGGTCTGGTTGGAGGAGTTCGCGCCCAAGAACAGGCTGACCGACATCATCGAGGTCAATATCAACAACCTCGCAGCCGTGCCCTCGATCGTCTACGGCCTGTTGGGCCTGGCGCTGTTCATCAACTGGATGCACCTGCCGCGCGCCAGTCCCCTGGTCGGCGGCCTGGTCCTGGCTCTGATGGCCCTGCCGACCCTGGTCATCGCCACCCGGTCCTCGCTGAAGGCGGTGCCGCCCTCGATCCGGGAGGCGGCCCTGGCCATGGGCGCCTCGCGCACCCAGACGGTGTTCAGCCACGTTCTGCCCCTGGCCATGCCGGGCGTGATGACCGGCGCCATCATCTCCATGGCCCACGCCCTGGGCGAAACCGCGCCCCTGCTGCTGATCGGCATGGTCAGCTTCGTGCCGGGCGTGCCGCACGCCATCGACCAGCCGGTCGGCGCCCTGCCGTCGCTGATCTACATTTGGGAAAACGCCTCTGAACGCGCCTTCCACGAACGCACGGCTGCGGCGATCATCGTTCTGCTCGTCTTCATGATCATCATGAACGCGGCGGCTATCATCTTGAGGCGGCGCTTCGAGCGCCGGTGGTAAGAGCATGAAAACTCGCATCTTCCGTTCTGCTGAAGACCAGACCGGCGCCGGGACGGCCGATCCGACCCACGCCGTGCGCATGGGCGGTCAGGTTCTGCCTGCGGCCGTGAGCGAAGCGTCCGAAACGGCTGGCGACGCGGACCGGATCGAGGCCGCCGCCGAATCTTCGCGCCAAGCGGACCAGACGGTCGTGGCTACGCCGCCCACCGGCCCGATCAAGATCGCCGCGCGCGACGTTTCGGTCTTCTACGAGGGCAAACAGGCCCTCTTTGAGGTGTCGCTGGACATACCGGACAAGACGGTCACGGCCCTGATCGGTCCTTCTGGCTGCGGCAAGTCGACCTTCCTGCGGACCATGAACCGCATGAACGACACCATCTCCGGGGCCAAGGTCACGGGGCGGATCGCCATGGACGGCGAAGACATCAACGACCGCTCCATCGACCCGGTCCTGCTGCGCGCGCGGGTCGGCATGGTGTTCCAGCGTCCGAACCCCTTCCCCAAATCGATCTACGAAAACGTCGCCTACGGCCCCAAGATCCACGGCCTGGTCTCGGCGAAGTCCGAGATGGACGGCGTGGTCGAAAGCGCCCTGAAACGCGCGGGCCTTTGGGATGAAGTCGCCGATCGCCTTCAGTCCTCGGCCATGGGCCTGTCGGGCGGCCAGCAGCAGCGTCTGGTGATCGCCCGCGCCATCGCCGTGAACCCCGAAGTGATCCTGATGGACGAGCCCTGCTCGGCGCTTGATCCCATCGCCACCGCCCGGATCGAAGAGCTGATCGACGAACTGCGCGAGCGGTTCTGCATCGTCATCGTCACCCACTCCATGGCCCAGGCTGCCCGGGTGTCGCAACGCACGGCCTTCTTCCACATGGGGCGTTTGGTCGAGACCGGCGACACCGAAGACATCTTCCAGAATCCGCGCGAGCGGCGCACCCTGGACTACATCACGGGACGCTTCGGCTAATGAACCAGCACACGGTCAAGGCTTACGGCGACGAGCTGAATCAGATCACGGCCGAGATCGCCCGCATGGGCGGTCTCGCCGAGGCCCAGGTCGCAGACGCGATCGACTCTGTCGCCCGGCGCGACATCGCCCTGGCCCGCGCCGTGGTCGAGCGGGACCTCAAGCTCGATGCCCTCCACCGTGATATCGAAAAGAAGGCCATTCGCCTGATCGCCCTGCGCCAGCCGGTCGCCAGCGACCTGCGCCGCACCCTGGGCGCCATGAAGATCGCCACCGACCTGGAACGCACCGGCGACCTAGCCAAGAACATCGCCAAGCGCGCCCTGATCCTGGCCGAGGGGGAGCCCATGCAACCCCTGACCCGGTCGATCGAGCGGATGGGGCGGCTGGTCTCGACCCGGCTGCGGGACGTGCTGGACGCCTATACGGCCTCGGAGCTGGATCGCGCCGTCGCCGTCTGGCAGACCGACGACGAGGTCGATGAGCATTACAACGCCCTGTTCCGCGAACTGCTCACCTATATGATGGGCGACCCGCGCACGATCGGGGCCTGCACCCATCTGCTCTTCATGGCCAAAAACCTGGAGCGGATCGGCGACCACGCGACCAATATCGCCGAGACCGTGCACTACGAAATCACCGGCGAAGACATCGTGGGCGAACGCCCGCGCGCCCAACCCACGGCCGAAGATTCCGATCCGACGCCGAACCTTTCGACGCACTGACCCGAGACCGGAGACCCGACGTGCAGCCCTATATCCTTGTGATGGAAGACGAGGACGCGCTGGCGACCCTGCTTCAGTACAACCTTGAAAAGGAAGGCTACGACGTCACCGTCGCCGCCGACGGCGAGGAGGGGATGCTCCAGATCGACGAGCGCCAGCCCGATCTCGTTCTGCTGGACTGGATGCTGCCCAAGCTGTCGGGCATCGAGGTCTGCCGTCGCATCCGGGGCAAGGCCGAGACGCGCAACCTGCCCATCATCATGCTGACGGCTCGCGGCGAGGAAAGCGATAGGGTGCGGGGGCTGGATACCGGCGCCGACGACTATCTGACCAAGCCCTTCTCGATGGTCGAGCTGATCGCCCGCATCCGCGCCGTCTTGCGCCGCATCCGTCCGGGTCTTGCCGACGACCGCCTGAACCACGGCGACATCATCATCGACCGCGTCTCCCATCGGGTGAAGCGGTCTGGGCAGGAAGTCCATCTGGGGCCGACCGAGTTCCGCCTGCTGGATCACTTCATGCAGCATCCGGGCCGGGTCTTCAGCCGCGAGCAGCTGCTGGACGCCGTGTGGGGGTCGGACGTCTATGTCGAGGCGCGCACAGTGGACGTCCACGTGGGCCGTCTGCGCAAGGCCCTGGCCATCGGCGACGACAGCGCCAATCCGATCCGCACGGTCCGCTCAGCCGGCTATTCGCTGGATCTGGAAGGCTGATCAGCCCTCAGCGCCGGACGCGCCAGGCGCCGGGCTCGATCACCGGCCCCGGATGGGCTTGAACCGATCGATTTGACGCCGTCTGGACGGGGAGGGGAATGGGCGTCGCCGCCTCAAGGCGTCGCTCGATTTCAGGCTCTACCGCACGGGCGATCCGGGGCGCCGCGTCTTCGGCCATGAGGAAGTGATGCGGACCCAGGGGAAGCAGAGGAGTGACCCCGTCTTCGCTCTCCAGTCCGTCGGGCAGGCAGGCGGACCGGTCCAATCCATAGAGGTGGCTGGCCAGGTCGAATACGCCGCGTTCCACCAGGGTGCGGATCCCCAGCTGCATCGGCTCCAACTGGCTGGCGCCCCCCGATATGTCGAAGACGTTGCCGTCCAGAAAGTCGAAGACGCCGGCCTTGATCTCTCGGCCGATCAACTGCTTCTGATAGGAGGCGACGGCCGCGACCTGTTGGCTGACGGAATCCACCAGGCGCAGGTCGATGGCGATATTCATCACAAAGGCGCTGTTGCGGAAACTGCCCTTGGCGCCCTGGCTGTCCACCTCGCCCCCGGCGGCGTCGACGCCCGAAGATCGGATGTTGTAGTTCAGCTCGGTGACGCCGCCGACGATATAGTAGCGCGAACCCGCGATCTGACCGGCCAGGACCGGTCGGGGGGCAAGAGCCGTCGCATCGGCCGGAACGACGGTCGAGACCACCTCGGGGTCCGGTTCCGACGGCGTCCGGGGCGCGATCGTCGCGGCAGGCGGCGTTTCGCCGATCAGGGCCCCGGACAGAGCCCCCGTCTGGGCGTAGGCCAGCTCGATGTCGGACACGGAGCGGTCATAGCGTTCGACCACCGGCAGTCCGGCCCTGCCCAAGGCGGTCATGGCGAAAAGCGCGGCGCCCTGGCTGACTTTTCGTCCAGTGTCCCAGTCGTTCTTGCCGGTCAGGTCCGAAATGGCCCCCACGGCCAAGGTCGGCCCGCGCAGGCTCTGGGCGCGCGCCGCCCGTGCAAGGCACTCCAGCGATTGAGTGTAGGGCGTCGGGTTCGGTGTCGCCGGCGCGCCCCCCAGGGTGCGGGCGTAAAGCCCGGTCGCCGGATCGTAATGGGCGCCGACACAGCCGGACATTCCAACGGCCGCGACGCACAGGGCGGCGGTCATTTGTATCGACAGGCGCTGCATGGCGCCTTGAATGCCCCAAATCCGTGAAGATTCAGGAAAGCGTCAGGAGCCGGGCAGGGCGGCGTAGGTCGGCAGCGTCGGACCGGACGGATTGGCGGCCGGGTTCAGACAGTCGGCGGTCGCGTTCCCGCCCTGAAGATTGGCGATCAGCTGAAATACGCCCCGCTCGACGAGCGTGCGCACCGCCGCTTGCAAAGGCTCCATGGCGCCGCGTCCGCCGTTCAGATTGGCGCCGTAGTCTCCGACCGTCCCGACCACCCCCAGGCTGGCGTCGCGCCCAGTCACCTGTTTCTGGAAAGAGGCCATGTCGATCACCTGCTGTGTGCGGGTGTCCACCAGGCGCAAATCGACGGCGACGTTCATCACATAGCCGGTCGTGGACGCCGTGCCCCGCACCCCGGCTGCGGCCGCCTCTCCGACCGTGGCCTTCAGACCGGAGGAGGCGATATTGTAGTTCAGCTCGGTGACGCCGCCGACGATGTAGTACTGCGACCCGGCGATCTGGCCCGCATAGATGGGGCGGAAGTTCTGTGGATCGGAGCCCGCCCGTTCGGGGGTGTCCGACAACAGATGTTGGCGGGCGTAGTTCAGCTCGATCTCCGCGACGGAATTGTCCAGCCGTTCGACAACGGGAACGCCCGCCTTACCCAGGGCGGTGATGGCGAACAGGGCCGCGCCCTGGGGGATTTTGGCGCCAGTGTCGAAATCCACGCGCCCCGTCAGGTCGGAAATCCGGCCGACCGAGATGCGCGGGGCCGGGCGCCCCGCCGCACGTTCCGCCAGGCAGGTCAAGGCAGGTGTATAAGGAGTCGGATTGGAGGTGACAGGGGCGTCGCCGATCGGCGGGACATAGTTCTGGCGCGTCTCAGCCGACGCCAGGGCGGGCGTCAGTCCCAGACCAGCGGCGATAACGAGCGCGGCGGCGCGAAGGGCGATCGGCGACATGTGTCGTTCCTGAACAGTCTTAGGTCTCTCGACGGTTGAAACGCACCGTTCGGGCCAGCGAGAAATTCGCCCGGAAAACGAAAACGCCCGTCGGCGAACCGACGGGCGTCCAGCCTTCCCTGATCGAAGACCTATTGTCCGGTCGTGTTGCGTCCGGTCACTGTGGTGGTCGCATTGATCGGGGCGTTGTTGATCTGTGTCGAATCCAGCACCACCGTGTTCCAGGAACCGTTGACGTTGACGTTGATCTGATTGCCGATCGCCGTCGAACTGGCGGTCAGGGCCCCCGCCGTGAAGCTGTCTGCGCCGGAGCGGAAGAAGTCCGCCCCGGAGGTCTGGCCGTTGGCGTTGACGTTGATCTGGCTTCCGCCCTGACCGTCCTGGATCACCCCGTTCATGATGACGCGGTTGTTGTTCGCATCACGGGTGGACGGATTGAAGGCGGTGGACAGGGTGCGGCGGGCCCCACCGTATCCGGCCTCCATCTGGGCGACGCTGGACTGGGCCTGAACCGCGCTTGCAGCGGCGAGAAGGCTCAGAACGGAGAGCGCAAGCAGCCGGTGTCTCATTTAAGTCTCCTCGCCTGATCTGTGGCGGGACGCGACCGCGGCCGCGTCCCGCCGTAGGATCAGAAGCCCTTGACGGTCAGGCTGTTGCCGATCGACGTGGCGGCGGCGTCGATCTTGCCGGAGACGGCGCCGACCGACAGGTTCGTCACGGCGTTCAGAGGCGCGGCGTGGGCGAACTGGTTGGAGGACAGGTTGGCCACGTCGGCGGTCACATTGGCGATGTTGCCGCCGGCGATGGCGCTGACGGTCAGATCGCCGCCGACCGAACCCAGCTCGGCGTTGACCACGGCCGACGGATCGCGGTTCAGGATTTGCTGGTTCAGATCGATGCGGCCCGCCTGCGCCACGTCCACCGACGTGTTGTTGGCGATGGCGCTGGAGTTCAGGGTGACGTCCGAGGCCGCGTCGCCGATCTTGGCGTTCAGCGTAGCGTAGGCCTCGCCTTGGAAGACTTGGTTCGAAGACAGGGATTCGACCGACCGGCCCTCGGCCTTGAAGTTGTTGCCGATGGAGGTGGCGGCGGCGGTCACGGTGTCCGCGGCGTGACCGATTGTGGTGTTGACCGTGGCGTTCAAGATCGAGTTCGTGCCGTCGATGCGCTGGGTGTTGGCGATCGACTTGCTCCAGACTGCGTCATAGCAGGGGTCGGTGGGGCGGCAGGTGTTGCTGGTGGTGGTCGTGGTGGCGGTCTGGGCGAAGGCGACAGGCGCGACGCTCAGAGCGGCCAGTGCGGCGGCGGCGGCGATGGCGGTTTTCATGGCGATGTCTCGAATTCGGTCAGAGGGACGGTCCTCCGTCCCCCAGGTCGCAAACACCATGCCTGAATGCCCGATCAGATCTGGGCCGCCACCACCTCGTCCGGTTCCAAGGCGTAGACCGTGGCGCAATATTCGCAGGTGACGTGGATACGCCCGTCGTCCTCGATCATTTCGGCCCGTTCGGCCGGGTCGAAGGAGGCCAGGACCGAGGCGATGCGGTCCTTGGAACACCGACAGACGGCCGTCAGCGGTCGCGCACCCTCCAGCCGGACCCCGTCCTCGTGGAACAGGCGGAACAGCAGGGTTTCGGGCGTGATGGTGGGGTCGATCAGTTCGTCGTCGGCCAGGGTGCCGAACAGGGCGCGGGTGCGGTCCCAGACTTCCTCGGTCGAGCCGCGCGTCTCGTCGCCGGCGATGATCTGGATCATCGCCCCGCCGGCGCGCCACTGGACCCCGGCGCCGGTCTGGACCGAGCCGACGGCTAGGCGCACCTTGGTCGGCACCTGTTCTGACTGCTGGAAATAGTGTTCGGCGCACAGGGACAGGCTCTCGCCCTCGATCGGGGTGATGCCTTGCGTTCGTTCGAAATCAGGACCGCGGTCCAGGGTCATGATGAAAACACCCTGACCCAGCAGGGTCCGGGCGCCCGGCCGCGCGAAGCCCTGAGAGGCCGCCGCCACCTCGTCCTCGTCATAGCGGCAATAGCCCCGCAGCGAGCCGTCCGTGCCATAGTCGGCGACGACATAGCGCACCGGCCCGTCGCCCTGGGCCTGGACCAGGAGCCGGCCTTCGAACTTCAGGCTGGAGCCGATCAGGGCCGCCAGGGCGCAGGCTTCGCCCAGCAGGGCGGCGACCGGCTCAGGATAGGCATGGGCGGCCAGTATGGTGTCGATCGCCGCGCCCAGCCGAACCAGGCGACCGCGCACGGGCCAGCCCTCGATCTGGAAGGCGGCGGCCAGGTCGTCGGAAACAGCGGATTGGGGCGCGTGATCGGTCACGGCAAGGTCCTTGGAAGGCGTCATTTCGGGATCGGGGCTATTTAGGCGCCCGAGACCGGCTTGGTAAGAGGCGCCCTCAACATCCCGCCGGCCGCGCCTCAAGGGCTTGCGCCTGCGCCCAAGCCAGGCATCTTTCTATCTAACCCGGTCGGGTGGGCGGAACCGTTTTTGGCGCGGTTCGCTCCTTCGCTGATGCGGAACCGCCGTTCCGCCTATCGGCCGAACGACGACGGGCGCCGTGACCCGACCGCGAACGGTCTGGATGAAGAGGTTCACTATCCTATGGTCCGTAACTTCAACGCCTTGGACGAAGTCCGCAAACATCCGGGCGTCAGCGCCGGGACCCTGGCCGCCCTTCTGGTCGGCGCCGGTCTGGCCATCTATCTGTCGCAGCGCAGCGGCCCGACCCGCTATGAGCGGATCAAGATGCGGATGAATCCCCGCGGCTGGGTCGATACGGCCGATCTCCGCGACCGGTTGCATGACGCCGTGGACGCTTTCCGCCACCGGGCCGAAGACGCCGGGGAATGGGCTGGCGAGCGCGCCGGCGAATGGTCGCGTGAAGCGCGTCACCGGGCCGCCGACGGCGCCCGTTACGCCCGCGCCCGCGCCGACGGCTGGTTCCACGCAACTCGCAAGGGCTCCAAGAAGGCGCTGAAGAAACAGGGCAAGAAGGCGCGTCACTACGCCGATGAAGCCGGCGCCTACGCCCGGGATCATGCGCGGGAGGGCGGGGCCTTGCTCGCCGTCGCGACCCTTGCGGCTGCGATCGGCGCCGTCGTTCTGGAAAGCCGCAGGCCGGACAGCCGCGTGCGCCGTATCGCCCGGTTCTGAGATTTCTTGCCGCCCGCAGCTCGGAATATCGCGGCGGGCGGCAAGGATTAAGCGCAACTGATCGCCTTCTTCAGCACGCCTCGGCTTTGCCGCAGGCGCGAAGGCGTCTAAGACGCGCTCCATGACTGCGCGCCCCACCCTGATCTTCGACTTTGATTCGACCCTGGTCGATTTCGAGACACTGGAAGCCTTGGCCGACCTCGCCTTGGCGGACTCGCCTCAGGCTGAGGCGACGCGGGCCGAGATCGCCGCCCTGACCGATCAGGCCATGGCGGGCGACCTCGCTTTTGGGGAGGCGCTGCGTCGGCGTCTGGCCCTGCTGCCCCTGACCCGCGACCATGTGCAGTCCCTGGCGGAGCGCGCGTCCGACCGGCTGACCGCCTCTGTGCGGCGCAATCTGACCTTCTTCCAGCAGCACAAGGGCAGGGTGGTCATTCTGTCCGGCGGCTTCCGCGAAGTGATCGCGCCGGTGGCCGAACTGCTGGGCGTTTCGCCCGACCGGGTGCTGTGCAACGACCTGATCTATGACGCGGACGGGCGGGTGACGGGCGTCGACGACGCCAATCCCCTGTCCCACGCCGACGGCAAGCCGGCGGTGATCCACGCCCTGAACCTGTCGGGTCGCGTCGTCATGGTCGGCGACGGCTGGAACGACGCCGAGGTCAAGCTGGCCGGAGCGGCCGACGCCTTCTACGCCTTCACCGAGGTCGCGCGCCGTCCGTCGGTGATCGAGGTCGCCGACGCCGAAGCTGCTTCTCTGGATGAGGTGCTGCACGCCGAGGGCCTGTCGGGCCGCTGGTCCTTTCCGCGCAGCCGGATGAAGATGTTGCTGCTGGAGAACATCCACCCCGTAGCCGTCGAGCGGCTGGAGGAGGCCGGTTATTCCGTCGAGACCATGAAGGGCGCCTTGGACGAGGACGATCTGATCGCCGCCATCAAGGGCGTGCATGTGTTGGGCATCCGCTCGAAGACCACCGTCAGTCGCCGTGTGCTGGAGGAGGCCGATCGGTTGATGGCGGTGGCCGCCTTCTGCATCGGCACCAACCAGATCGACTTAGAGGCCGCCGCCGATCACGGGGTGGCGGTGTTCAACGCCCCCTATTCGAACACCCGCTCGGTCGTGGAACTGGCCATCGGACTGATGATCGTCCTGATGCGCGACGTGCCCGACAAGTCCGCCGCCATGCACGTCGGAAAATGGAACAAGTCGGCGACCGGGTCCAAGGAGCTGCGCGGCAAGACCCTGGGAATCGTCGGTTACGGCGCCATCGGCAGCCAGCTGTCGGTGCTGGCCGAAAACCTGGGCATGCGGGTGCTGTTCTACGACCTGTCGGAACGGCTCGCCCTGGGCAACGCCCGGCGTATGCGGTCGCTGGACGCCCTCTTGGCCGAGAGCGACGTGGTGACCCTGCACGTCGACGGGCGGCGCGAAAACGCCAACATCTTCGGCGCGACCCAGTTCGCCCGGATGAAGGAGGGGGCGCTGTTTCTGAACCTGTCGCGCGGCCATGTGGTGGACGTCGGCGCCCTGGCCCAGGCCATGGGGTCCGGCCGGATCGCCGGGGCGGCGGTCGACGTCTTCCCGGAAGAACCGCGCACCAATTCCGACCCATTCGAAAGCCCGCTTCAGGGGCTGAAGAACATGATCCTGACGCCGCACATCGGCGGATCGACTGAGGAGGCCCAGGAAGCCATCGCCGAGTTCGCGGCCGAGCGCCTGCTGGGCTATCTGAACCGGGGCGACACCACCTTCAGCGTCAATCTGCCGAATGTGCAACTGGCCGAGGTCTCCGGCGCGCACCGCATCCTGCACATCCACAAGAACCAGCCGGGGGTCTTGGCCGACCTTAACCGGGCGCTCGCGGCGGCGGGTCTGAACATCCTGGGTCAGCATCTGAAGACCGACGAACGCACCGGCTATGTCATCACCGATGTGGACAAGGACTACGATCCGGAGGCGCTGCGCACGCTGAAGACGGTGATCGGCACCCTGAAGTTCCGCACCCTGCATTAAGCGTCTGCGACATATTCTTTCCGAAGACTGACGTAACGGCATCTTGCGCTCTTCGCAGAGTGGCGCATCCTCCCGACCTAACGGCCGCGACACAGACGGCTGTGGGAGGAACATATGTCACGCTATCTCAACGGCGCCGCCGCCGCGGCCCTGGCGCTCGCCGCCTGCGCCTTCGCGGGTTCGGCCTCGGCCCAGACCTATAATCGCCTGGTCGTCTTCGGCGACAGTCTGAGCGACAACGGCAACCTCTATCTGGCCTCGGCGGGCACGCAGCCGCCGTCGCCGCCCTATTATCAAGGCCGGTTCTCTACCGGCCCGGTCTTTACGGAGTTGCTGGGCTTCAACGCCGTCAACTTCAACGGGTCGGTCAGCGGCAGCATCAACTACGCCTTCGGCGGCGCCCGTACCGATTCGTCGGCCGGCCCGCCGCCAGGCATGCTGACCCAGTTGGCCGCCTACACCAGCCGCGGCGGAACCTTCGGGGCCAATGACCTGGTCAGCGTCCTGGGCGGCGCCAATGACATCTTCCAGGGTCTGCCTGCCGCCGGCGCCTCCTCCAGCCCGGTCGCCGCCATCACCCCGGTCGCGACCGGCGCGGCGGCCAACGTCAACAGCCTGGTCAACAGCGTGGCCGGAGCAGGCGCGGGGACCATACTGGTCACCAACCTGCCCAAACTCAGCCTGACGCCCCAGTTCCGAGGCACGACAGCGGCGCCCTTGGCGGATTATGCGGTGACCACCTTCAACACCGCCCTGCAAACGGGCCTGACCGCAACGGCGGCCGCCCGTCCAGGCAGCAACATCATCATGATGGACCTGTTCAAGATCGGCGACACCTTGGCGGCCAATCCCGGCCAATTCGGTGTGACCAACGTCACCCAGGCCTGTTTCAACGGGGTGACGGTCTGTTCGAACCCCGCCAGCTACTTCTACTTCGACGGGGTGCATCCGACCGCGACGGGGCACCAGATCATCGCCCGGCTGGCGACCGACTACCTCTATTATGGCGACATCGGCGCCCAGGCGGCCTTGCAGGGGGAGACCGCCTTCCGGCACCGTGAAGACGCGCTGGACGCCGCCAGCGAGGCCCTGTCCGGCCGCGAGGCCTGGGAGGCGGGCGTGGCGATCACCGCCTCGGCCATGGTCGACAGCGTCGAGACGGATGCGCGCGGCTCGGTCACCGATTCGTCCAGCGACGGCTGGGGCGCTCGCATCGCCCTGGAAGCCGGTCCGTCGGAACATTGGCGTTTCGGCATGGCCGGGACGGCCCGCACCAGCGAGGTCGAAAGCCAGGCCTTGACCTTCAGCGTCGAAAGTTTCGGCCTGGACCTGTACGGCGGCTGGCGCTCGGGCGACCTGTTCGTCAATGCGGCGGTCGGGGTGGCGCGCGACAATATCGACGACATCCAACGCACCACCAGCCTGGCGCCGATCGTCCATACGGCCGAGACACGCGCCCTCAGCACCGGCGCGCGTTTGCAGGGCGGGATGTGGTTCGAGATGGGGGGCCTGGCCCTGTCGCCTCGCGCCGCCGTCACCTGGGCGACCAGCGACGTCGACGGCTATTGGGAGCAGGGCGTCGCCGCCCAGTACCAGTACGAAGACCGCGAGATGAAGGCGATCAGCGGCGAGGTCGCTTTGCGGGCCGAGGCGGAGATGGGCCGTTTCGCCCTGTTCGCCGAGGGCGGCTATCGCGACGCCCTGGACGACAGTTCGGATCCGGTCCGCGTCGGCCTGTACAATAATCCGGCCCAGGTGCTGGAGCGTGAGGTGGAGGAACCCTTCGGCGGCCAGTTCCTGGCCTCGGCGGGGGTCGAGGGCTCGGTCGGCCCTGTGAAGGTGTCGGTGGCCTATCGTGGTCGCTACGGCGAACACGCCGACAGCCATATGGGCGGCGTCCAGCTGCGCCTGCCCCTGTAGGACGGAAGGCGGGGAAGGGGCCTCAGCGCCCCTTCTTGCGCACCCACATGGCGGCGTCGGCCTCGGTCAGCCAGACCTCGGCGTCCGTATGGCCGTCCCAGGCGCGGACCCCGAAAGAGCCCCCCAGGGGGGTGCGTTCGCCGTTCCAGACGAAGCCTTCGGTCTCCAGAGCCTCGGCCAGCTGTCGCGCCTTGGCCCGCCCGTCTTCCTGGCCGGCGTTCAGCATCAAGAGGGCGAATTCGTCACCGCCCAGGCGGCCCACGGCGTCGGATTCCCGCAGATGGCCGATCATGATCCGCGCAACGGCCACCAGGGCCGCATCCCCGGCGGCGTGACCCAGGCGGTCGTTCACCCCCTTGAACCCATCCATATCCAGATAAAGCAGAACTGCCGGCACCTCATGCCGCTGGCAATAGGCCATGGCCCTTTGTAGGGCGGCGACGAAGCCTCGACGGTTCAGGGCCGGGGTCAGGACGTCGTGATCGGCCGCCGCCTCGGCCGCCGCCGCGCGCTGTTTCCAGGCGTCCAGCTCGGCGCGCAGGCGCGCGATCTCGGCGGTCAGGTCGTGTTCGGCCACGTCGGTCACGGCGCAGGCAGGCTCCGGCGGCGCGACTCAGACGGACGCGCGATAGGTCGATGTTAGAGGCTGGACGGCAGAGATTGAAGGCGGCGCGGCGCGGATTCCCGCGATGAACCGGCGCTGTTCGGTTGCGGCGGCGCCCCGTGTGCTGTAACGGGCGCCTTTCCGTGAGGGGCCTTGAACTATGGCGACTTCCGCAACGCCGGTGGCGATCATCATGGGCAGCCGTTCGGACTGGCCGACGATGAAGCTGGCCGCCGACAAGCTGGATCAGCTGGGCGTCGCCTGGACGGCCAAGGTCGTCAGCGCCCACCGCACCCCGCAGCGACTGGTCGAGTTCTCCACCGGCGCCAAGGCGGCAGGCTTCAAGGTCATTATCGCCGGAGCCGGGGGCGCCGCCCATCTGCCGGGCATGGCCGCCTCGATGACGGACCTGCCGGTGCTGGGCGTGCCGGTTCAGTCCAAGGCGCTGAAGGGCATGGATAGTCTGCTGTCGATCGTGCAGATGCCGGCCGGCGTGCCGGTCGCCACACTGGCCATCGGCGAGGCGGGCGCCGCCAACGCCGGCATCCTCGCTGCCCAGATCCTGGCCCTGTCGGATGAAGCCCTGGCCCAGCGCCTCGCCGCCTTCCGCGCCGCCCTGACCGATTCCGTCGCCGAAACCGTCGAGGACTGAGTGCCCCAGCTTCCGCTTCCCCCAGGCTCCACCCTCGGCATCCTCGGCGGAGGACAGCTGGGTCGGATGCTGAGCCAGGCCGCCTCGCGCCTTGGCTTCGACGTCGTGATCCTGGATCCGGAACCGAACAGCCCTGCGGGCCGCGTGTCCCATAGCCAGATCGTCGCCGCCTATGACGATCCCGAGGCCCTCACGGCGCTCGGCCGCGCCGCCGACGTCGTGACCTTCGAGTTCGAGAATGTGCCGGCCGCCTCCATCGAGCGGCTGGCCGAGGCCGGCGCCCTGGTCGCGCCGGGGCCGACCGCGCTTCGCGTGTCGCAGGATCGGGTGGACGAAAAGACCTTCCTGAACGCCGTCGGCGCCCCGACGGTGGATTTCGCCGTGGTCGATACGCTGGACGACCTGGTCGTCGGCCTGACGGAGCTGGGCCTGCCCGCCCTGCTGAAGACCCGGCGCGAAGGCTATGACGGCAAGGGCCAGGTCTGGATCCACGCCATCGAGGACGCGCCCGCCGCCCTGGAAAGCCTGGGCGGCCGTCCGGCGATCCTGGAGGCCAGGGCGACCTTCGTGCGCGAACTGTCGGTCATCGCCGCCCGCGACTGGGACGGTCATATGGCGGTCTATCCGCTGGGCGAGAACCGGCACGAGGGCGGGGTGCTGCGCACGACCCTGGCCCCCGCGGCCGTCGACGAAAAGACCCAGGTGCGCGCCCGCGCCATCGCCGAGGCGATCCTGGACGGTCTGGACTATGTGGGCGTGATCGGGGTCGAGCTGTTCGACCTCGGAGACGACGTTCTGCTGGTCAATGAGATCGCCCCGCGCGTCCACAATACCGGCCACTGGACTCAGGACGGCTGCGTCTGTGACCAGTTCGAACAGCATATCCGCGCGGTGGCCGGCTGGCCCCTCGGCCCCACGGCGGCCCATGCCCGGATCGAGATGAAGAATCTGCTGGGCGACGAGGTCGATCAATGGCGCGCCCTGTCCGCCAAGGCCGACGAACGGCTGCACCTCTACGGCAAGGCCGAGGCTCGACCGGGCCGCAAGATGGCCCATGTGAACCGGGTGTTGGGGACGGTCTGAGGCCGTCTGTGGCGATCGCTTCGGTCAGCGACCCGATTCGTCGACGATGTGAGCCAGCGCCAGTCGCCCGACGAAGGCTCGTCCCGGATTGTCGCCGGCGCACCATTCGTGCGGGCTGAACAGGTCGAACAGGCCGATCTTGGCCAGTGTGGGCACGGCCAGTTCCAACTGGCGCTCCACATCGCCCCGTGCGCCCTGATTATAATGTTCGATGTTGAGCAACATGGTGGCGACCGTGCCGGTCTGGACCGTGCTGCCGTCCTTCAACTTCACAGCGGGCAGGCGTTCCCCATCCGCCACAAGCTTCTGGTTGATCGCGTTCAAGGCGGTCGTGTGAAGAATCTCGTCGGCCATGCGCATCGCTCCTGGGACTGAAGCTTAGCTGGCGCTCACCCGTCTCGAATGCAACGCTGCGCAGCGACACTCGAATGCAACGCTGCGCAGCGACAAAGGAGCGAAAGCGGCGAGACGAGCGCCTAACCTCGCGCCCCATAACGGATGCGACTCAGCACATCCGTCACCTTGCGGAACGGCGCCTCGAAATCCTTGCCAGCCTTCCACTTTTCGAAGGCCATGACGTTTTCGATGCGGCGAGCGACAAAGGCTTCCGCCGCCTCGCTGCCGTCGAACCAGCGCATCGTCAGGGCGGGAATCAGTATGCCCGACAGGATGGTCCGCTTCGAATAGTGGTTCCAGTCGGTCGATTCATCCCCAGCCCAGCGCCACAGATGGTCGGCCGTCTCCCACGCCAGCTTCAGCCCCAGATCGGTGTTGGTCGGCAGGGCCAGGAAGGCGGCGCAGCGGCGCGTCGCCTCCAGATCGGCGGCGCCGGCCTCCATCCGTTCGGACACGGCGCGGGCGATTCGCTCGCGAATCTTCAGCGACTTGGGATCGACGGCGCCCAGGGCCTCCAGGGCGCGCGCGTCGTGGCGGCGCGACAGCAGGGCCGCCAGATCCCGCGCGCCGTTGGGCAGCAGCAGTTCCTCATCCCCCACCGAGAGGCCGCAGGCTTCGCACGCCTCCCGGACCAATCGGGCGTTCCAGCCCAGGGCGGGGGCGCGGGCGACGGCGGCGTCCAGCACGGTCTGTTCGGTCTGATCGGCCCAATCGTCGGTCTGTGTCATTGGCGGATCATACGCCCGTCTTTTCGGGGTTTCGAGCCTGGAAGAATGGTTGCGACGAACTGGACAGACGCGGCGGGCTCGTGTATCAGCCCGCCTTCATCCGAGAGCCTCGCTCCCGGGAGAGGATTTTATTTGTCTGCCCGTCTCCCTTCGAAAGGACGCGGCGGGCGGCCAAAGGAGAGATACCCCTGGTTCAGATTTTCGTCCGCGACAACAACGTCGATCAAGCGCAGAAAGCCCTCAAGAAGAAGATGCAGCGCGAAGGCAGCTTCCGTGAAATGAAGCGCCACGTGCACTACGAAAAGCCTTCGGAAAAGCGCGCCCGCCAAAAGGCCGAGGCCGTCCGTCGCGCCCGCAAGCTGGCCCGCAAGCGCGCCCAACGCGAAGGCCTGCTGCCTGCGCCCAAGCCGCGCGTCCCCGGCGGCCGCTAAGGCTCAGCCCGAAAGGGCTCAGGCGTAGGCCGAAAGATCAAAGGCCGCTTCCCTCGGGAAGCGGCCTTTTTCTTGTCGCCTCCGTGGTGCGAGGCGGAGAGGAGGCGGCGCCTCATCCCCGTCCCGTCACCGCCCGTCCGAACGTCTTCCAGCTCAGCTTCACGTCTGACAGGGCGCCGGCGCGGAAGGCGCGGCCAGCGATCCAGACCATCAGGGCGGCGGTGGCGAACATGCCGATCAAGGTCAGAACGACCTCGATCAGGGGCGGATCGCTGGGCGCCCGCGCGCTCATCAGGAAGGGGGTGAAGAAGGGTATCCACGACAGGACCTTCACCACCGGCGCATCAGGGCTGGTCAGGGCCATCTGCATGACCAGGATCGGCACGACCAGGATCATCATGATCGGCCCCATCAGGGTCTGGGCGTCGCGCGGCGTCTCGCAGAAGGCGCCGATGGCCGCGAACAGCACGGCGTACATCAGATAGCCGCCGACCATATAGGCGATGAAATAGAAGACCAGGCCGCCGTCCAACAGCACCTGGCCGATCGTCGCCGCCGTATCGGGCGAGGCCGACGTCAGCACCGAGGTTCCGATTCCCGCCCAGACCGCCAGCACCGTCAAGGTCAGCATCGCCACCCCCAGAACCTTGCCCGTCAGGATTTCCGAGGCGGAGGCCGAGGACAGCAGCACCTCCAGAATCTTGTTCGACTTCTCCTCCATCACGCTGTTCAGCAGGATGGAGGCGCCGGTGATCACCAGCGACCACAGCAGGAAGCCGGCGCCCAGGCCGATGAAGGCCGGAATTCGATCACGCATCGACACCTCGCCCCCGCTGGCGGCGTTTGGCGAAAAGGCCTTCACCTCGGGCTTGAAGGATTCGATCTGCTCGACCAGGGACGGGGCGACGCCTGCAGCGGTCAGGGCCTGGTCCCGGTAGCCGGTCCGCAGGGCGTTGCGGACGAAGTCGGCGACGTCATTGTCCATGGCCCGCGCGGTCCAGACCTGGGCCTGGGGCTTGCCGTCGACGCGGCTCAAGAAGACCACGGCGTCCACGCGCCGGTCCTTGGACGCATCCTTGTCCAGCACCTCGCGCAAGGCCGCCTCACGTGCGGCGCCGGGCGCCGCGACGGTGAGGGCGGGCGGGGCGTCGATCAGCCGCATCTTCGGACCGCTGATGGAGGCGGCGGCGCGGCCGGCCGCGGCCTGGCCCTTCTGGGCTGCTTCCTGCACCCGCTCCGCCAGACGGTCCTTCTCTTCCTGAAGGGCGGCGCGCACCTCGGCGGCCAGGCCGGTCGCCGCCGGACCGTCCTCGATCACCGTCACTACCTTGATCGGTTCCGCCGAGCGGATCAGCAGGGGGATGCCCCCGCCCAGGACGGCGAACATCGGAAAGGCCAGAAGCGACAGCCAAAAGCCCACGGTCTTGGCGTAGGCGACATATTCGCGGCGGGCGATCAGCAGGGTGCGTTTCATTGGACCGCCTCCGCGCGGACGGCGGGTTGATCGGGATTGTCGCCGGTCAGGCCGATGAAGGCGTCATGCAGGGTCGGTTCCTTCAGGGCGAAGCCCCGGACGTCCAGCCCGCTCAGGAAGGCGGCCTTCAGCGTGTCTTGGCCCCCCGCGCCGGCCGCCAGCACGATCTTCAGTCGGCGCACCCCGTCCTGATCGGACAGGGTCTCGACCCCCGCCACGCCGGGCAGGGCGCCGGCCGCCTCGGGCGAGATGGCGCCTTCCAGGTCCAGGACGCGGGGGGAGGTGGCCTTGGCCTCCTCGACCGTGCCTTCGAACGCCTTACGCCCCTTGGCCAGCAGCACCACCTTGTCGCACAGCCGTTCGGCATGCTGCATCACATGGGTCGAGAACAGGACCGTCGCCCCGTCCGCCGCCAGGCCGCGGATCATCTCCTCCAGCCCCTGCTGGTTCATCGGATCGAGGCCTGAGAAGGGCTCGTCCAGGATGACGAACTCGGGCCGGTGCACCACGGCGGCGATCAACTGAACCTTCTGAGCCATCCCCTTGGACAACTCCTTCATCTTCTTCTTCTGCGCCGCGCCCAGGCCCTGCTGCTCCAGCAACTGCCTCGCGCGCTTCTTGCCTTCGTGGGAGGGGAGGCCCTTCAGGGCGCCGAAGAAGGCGATGGCCTCCACCGGGGTCATCTTCTTGTAGAGACCGCGCTCCTCAGGCAGGAAGCCGATCCGGTCGCGGACCAGCCGCCCGTCCGGCGCGCCCAGGATGTCGATCCGGCCCGAGGTCGCCGGTTGCAGCCCCAGGATCATCCGCAGGGTTGAGGTCTTGCCCGCCCCGTTCGGCCCCAGAAAGCCGCAGATCGAGCCCTTGGGCACTTCGAAGCTCAGGTCGCGCACGGCGTCGAAACCGCCGTACCGCTTGCTCACGCTTTCCAGCGTCAACGCAGCCGTCATTCCGTCTCCCCTTATGATTGCAGCCAGCCTAGCAAGGCGGAAGCGGTTCAGGCCAGCCGCTTCCGCCCCGTCGCCCTATTTCAGGACGGGCAGGTCGATGTAGGAGGCGTCGTCTCCGGCGTGATGCAGGGCGTTGTCGGCGACCCGGCCCTGGGTCTCGCTTTCGTTCGGCCCGCCGGTGTTCAGATTGCGGACGAATTTCGGGAAGTTGGAGCTGGTCACCTCGACCCGGATGCGGTGGCCCGGCTGGAAGGTGTTGCTGATGGTGATCGGCGTGGGCTGCACCGTCGCGATCTGGCCGGGCGTCAGGGGCGTGGGCCGGTCGTAGCCGGTGCGATAGCGGGCCCGCATGATGGTGTCGCCCAGGATATAGGCCGTCCCGTCCGGCGCCACATCCACCAGCTTGACCGCGAAGTCGGTGTCGGGCGCCGATGACGACACCTTCAGCACCGCATCGACGAAGCCCGTCACCTGCATCGGCTCGGTCAGCGGGTCCGAGGTATAGACCAGCACGTCGTCGCGCGCCTCGATCTGACGCTGGTCAAAGGCGCCGGCCGTGACCAGCCCGCCGTTGCAGCAGTCGCCGCCGCCGATGGTCTGGACCGGGTTCATCGGATCATAGCGATAGCGGTCGGCCTGTTCGCCCGCCGGCGGCGCCTCGGGGCTCAGCCGGCCGTCGCCGTTCAGACTGTTGGCCGCCCCGCCGGATCGCAGATACATCCGCACGGTCTGGACGCCGGCCGGCGGCCACTGGGCGGCGGTGCGCCATTCGTTCTGGCCCATGTTGAAATATTGGACGTGCGGCGTGCTGTCGGGGAAGGCGCGGCGCTCGCCCTTCAGCCAACGGTCGAACCAGGCCAGGACCAGGCCGTCCGCGTCGAAACTGGCGTCGCCCAGGTCGCGATCGCCCGAGCGGAAACCGGCCTTCAGCCCGGCGAAGGCGCAGTGAGTGTTCGGCCCCACCACCACATACTGGTTCTCGGCCGCCTCGCGGTCCTGGGTGGTCGAGCGAGCGTGATTGAACAGCTCCATGTTCGGCCCGATGGAGACGTCGTACCAGCTGTTGAACCACAGGGCCGGCACGCCCCAGCCCATGTCGTCGTGATAGAGGCCGCCCTCGCGCCAGGCCGGATCGGCGGGCGTGCGGGCGATCAGTTCCTCGAAGGTCGCGGGGGGCTCGCCCAGGTCCTTCAGCATCTCGTTGACCGGCAGATGGCGGATCTGGCTGGGCCAGTTCACCTCGGGCTTCTTGGCGTCCAAGTCGTTGTAGCGGACGATGCGGGCGCGGGTCTCCTGGTCCGTCTCCGCCGGGATCTGGGCGCGAAGCGGATTGTCGACACCGTACAGCCAGACGAAGAAAAGATTGCGCGGCACGCCGCCGGTGTACCAGTTGCCCTGTTCCTGGAACCGCCCGACCTTGCCGATTCCCGCGCCCGACGCCTGGGGGACCATGGCCGCATGGGCGGGATGGTTCTGGGCCGCCAGCGCCAGCTGCCATTCGGCCGAAGACGAGCAGCCCAGGGTGCCGACCTTGCCGTTCGACCAGGGCTGAGCCGCGATCCAGCTCAGGGCGTCATAGCCGTCGGTCTGGGGATAGCCCAGGATCTGATAGTCCCCGCCCGAGAAATAGCGCCCCCGCTCGTTCTGAATGACCAGGGCATAGCCGCGGCTGACCCAGGTCAGGGCGCTGCGGGTGGTGCGGGGGTTATAGGCCAGCTCATTATAGGGAGTGCGGATGAAGACGGTCGGCAGGGGTCCCTGGGCGTTCTTGGGCCGATAGATGTTGGTGGCCAGTCCGACTCCGTCGCGCATCGGCATCATGACCGCCATCTGCACATCGGCGATGCGGGACAGTTCGGTCTGGGCGGCCGCATCGCTGTACCGGCCATAGTCCTGGGCGGCGACCGCGGCGGGCGTAGCCGCCAGTACGGCCGCGACGACGGCGGCGACGATTCTGTTCATGATGATGCCCCTCCAAAAAGCTTGCAGAAGGTTAGGCTGCAAAGAAGGGCGCGGCAATCTTTCGCCGGGATCAGTCCTTCGCCTTGACCGCCACCTTGAAATGGCGGCCCACGATCTTGGCCGGGTTCACCTGGGCGCCGCTGCGGCGCACTTCGAAATGCAGATGGGGGCCTGTCGAATAGCCGGTCGAGCCGACCAGGCCGATTCGCTGTCCGCTCGTCACCAGATCGCCGCTGGCCACATCAATGCGGCTGAGGTGGCCGTAAAGGGTGCTGAGGCCGTTCGGATGGCGCACCTCGATAAAGGCGCCGTAGCCCCCGGCCTCATAGCCGGTGCGGACGATCCGGCCCTCTGCAGCGGTGAAGACCGACGTTCCCTTGGGCGCGGCGATGTCCACGCCCTTGTGCGCGCGGGCGCGGGCCTCGATCGCCAGCTTGCGCAGGCCGAAGGGGGAGTTGATCGCATAGCCGCGCACGGGGGCGGAAAACCCGATCTCCCGCATCACCGGACCGGCCTTTTCGACCTGAGCCTTCACCGGCGGGGCCACGGGCTCGGCCGCAACTGTCGGCGCCGCTTCGCGCGTCACGCCGGGGGCGGCGGCGGCGGCCAGCAGGGCCACGGTCGCAAAGGCGGCGGTCTGGCCGCCGTGGATCAATAGGCTTTTGCAACGCGCCAGGGGCGCGTCGGTCAGCAGGCGTCGCATTCGGCGGCGTCTCCAGCTTGGACAGGCTCTGGATTGAGCCGGAGCATGGAGCGACACGCGCGGGCGCGTTCGAAACCGTCATGCTCCTGGAAGCGGCGCTTATGCTCCTAGGCTGGGGCGACTTTTGGACCCTGATCGGGCCGGGATGGGGCTGGGCCTAATCCAGCGGGCGTCGCGCGACCAGGTCGATCAGGGCCGAACGGCCCCTGTGGCCGGCGCCTTCGTCCAGATCAGCCTCATAGGCGTGTAAGTGCTCGATCCCGAAATCGCCGAACGCCGCCTCCAGCAGTTCAGGGGTGTAGAGCTGTTCGACCTGGGAGGGACCCCCGGTGCCGTAGTCCAGCTGGCGCGGCGTATAGCCGTGCAACAGGATCAGGCCGCCCGGCTTCACCGACCGCTTCATGCCCTCAAAGATCGCCGCACGGAAGTCGGGTGGCGCGAACTGGATGAAGACCGCCGCCACGGCGTCATAGGCCGCTTCCGGCCAGGTCCAGCCCTCGAGGTCCTGGATCTGAAAATCCACCTCGACCCCCTCGCGGGCGGCCAGGCGTTTTGCCTTGTCCTGCGCGGCCGGCGAGATGTCGGTGGCGGTCACCTGGTGGCCAAGTCGGGCCAGATAGACGGCGTTCCTGCCCTCGCCGTCGGCGGGCGTCAGAATCCGACTGCGGGGCTTCAGCCGGTCGGCGTGCGTCACCACGAACTGGCTGGGCGCCGTGCCGAAAACATAGTCGGCAGTCGCCGCATAGCGCGCGTCCCAGCCGTCACTCAAGGTCGCCATGATCGGTCTCCATTCCTGCGAATGGGTATCATTTGCGACCATTCGGCGCAACCCAAGCCGCTGGACCTCAGGCGATGATGTCCGGCAGGATCTGATCCTCGATTTTGACGATCTCGTCCTTCAGCGCCAGCTTCTTGCGCTTCAGCCTGGCGATCAGCAGTTGATCAGGCACGGCCGCCTCGGACAGGGCGTCGATCGAGGCCGAGAGGTCGGCGTGCTCCTGGCGCAGCAATTTGACGCGGGCGTGAAGCGCCGCTTCTTCCTCGGTGATGTCCGGCACATCGTCGTTCATCGTGCAGTCCATCTTGCAGTCGGTAGAGCCAACATAATCGGACGACCTTCAGGCGGAAAGGGTTTCGGCCAGCCGCTGCAAGGCCGGGCGCGGCGTCACCGGCGCCCAGAGGCGCGCCGTCGCGACCAGGGCCGCCAGGGCGGGGCGCGGGGAGGGGCGGGGCGCGTGGTCGTCCGCTTCGTGGATCAGGGCTTCCAGGGCGGCGAGCAGATGGCGTTCCGCCTCCAGCTCCAGCCCCTTGATCTTCTCGCGGACCGCCAGGCGCGGCGCGTCCTCGATGTCGGCGACCGGCGCCTTCAGGGTGCGGCGAACGGCGCGCAGCGGCGCAACCACGACCCGGTCCCAGGCGCGGGCGATGTCGCAGGCCGCCTCGATCGTCTCGGCGTCGGGTTCATGGCCGGCCGCAGCGGCCCAGGCCGACCACAGCAGCAGGGGAACATTCTGGTCGTGGCTGTCCTGCAAGGCCAGGCAGGCCTCGCTGACGCCGGGTCGCCCATAGGCGGCGACGGCCCAGTCCCACAGGCTGCGCGTTTCGACGGCGGTCACTTCAGCCCGTCCCAGCGCCGCACGGCGCTCCAGTCCAGCCCGAACAGATCCAGGGTCCGCCCCACCGACTGGTCCACCATCTCCAGGATCGATTCCGGCCGCGAATAGAGGGCGGGCAGGGGCGGGGCGATGGTCGCGCCCATTTCGGCCAGGGCCGTCATCGTCCGCAGATGGCCCAGATGGAAGGGCGTCTCACGCACCATCAGCACCAGCGGCCGCCGTTCCTTCAACGTCACGTCGGCGGCGCGGGTCAGAAGCGAGGAGGTCACGCCCGTGGCGATCTCGCTCATCGTCTTGATGGAGCAGGGGGCCACGATCATGCCCAAGGTCTTGAAGGAGCCCGAGGCGATGGTCGCCCCGACGTCGGCCAGTTTGTGAACGACCGAGGCCTTGGCGGTCAGGTCGTCGGGCGACAGATCGGTCTCCTGCGACAATGTGAGCAGGGCGGCCTTGGTCACCACCAGATGGGTCTCGACGCCTAAATCCTTCAGCGCGTCCAGCGTCCGCGCGCCGTAGATCGCGCCGGACGCCCCTGAAATTCCGACCACCATCCGATAAGGAGCAGTCCGTATGGCTCCGTTCACATCATCGACCATTTTTGGGGCCAGCCTCCGTCGTGCCCGGACGAAAAGCAGTCACTGGAATGTGATTCCACAGCCTGCCGAACCGGGCGCTCACTCTACTGGTCCCTAACCAACGGAGGCGCAAGCCATGACCATCGAGGCTCGTATTCGCGAACTGGGTAATCGGCATCGCATGCTGGATCAGACGATCCAGCGAGAACTCAACCATCCGTCCGTGGACACGCTGCAGGTCAAGGAATTGAAGCAGAAGAAGCTTCGCTTGAAGGAAGAGATCACCATTCTGGAGCAGCGGGCCCACTGAGGGTCGCGCACGCTCAGACGACGACGGCCCCGGAGACCGCTCTCCGGGGCCGTTTTTATTCCCGTCATCCTCGGGCTTGACCCGAGGATCGGATGATCCGCCGCTGGTGCGAAGACGTCAGCGCACGGCGCCGGGCCCTCAGGCCAAGCCCGAGCGCGACGGACGGATCAATCCTTGGCGCCGAACACCGATTCCGCCGTCGGCTCGGCGCCGGGACGCTGGCGGGCTTCGGGAACGAATTCCGGCTCTTCCTCGACCTCTTCGGCCACGGGCAGGATGGTGCCGCCGCCGTTCTTCAGATCGTCCTTGGCCTTCTTGTCGGCGGCCTTCTTGACGATCTCGTCCAGGGCCAGCTGACCGACCAGGCCCAGGGTCACCGGATCGACCGGCTTGATGTTGGCGCTGTTCCAGTGGGTGCGGTTGCGCACGCTCTCGATCGTGGACTTGGTCGTGCCCAGCAGTTTGGCGATCTGGGCGTCGGTCACTTCCGGGTGGTTGCGCACGAACCAGGCGATGGCGTCGGGCCGATCCTGACGACGCGACACAGGGGTGTATTTCGGCGCAGGCTTGGCCGACTTCAGCAGTTCGGCATGGCGGCTGACGATCGCCTTCATGCGATAGTTTTCGTCGGCCTGAGCCTTATCCAGCTCTTCGCGAGTCAGTTGGCCGCCGGTGACGGGATCGACGCCGCGGATGTCGCGGGCCACGTCGCCGTCGGCGATGCCGCGGACTTCCAGCGGATGCAGACCGCAGAAGTCGGCGATCTGCTCGAAGCTGAGGGAGGTGTTGTCGACCAGCCAGACCGCAGTGGCCTTGGGCATCAGAATGTCGCTCATGGGGCGTTCGTTCCGGTAGGGTGGGGGCCGCCGAATGAGGGTTCGGCAGACGTTGGATACGACGGCGCCCGGCCTTTCGACCGGGCGCTTATGGTTTCGATATAGGCCTATTCGCCTGAAAAGAAAACGTCGCCCGACATTCTCGTACAGCCACGGTTCATCCGAGGTGCGGCAACCTTCGCCTTAATCGAGGCTTTCGCCTTTGGGAGAGGAGAACCACCATGCCCATTCTGCTCGGCGCCGCCATGGCCGCCGCCCTGGCTTCCGGCCAGGACATCACCACCCAGCGGGTCGCCCCGCGCGGCAGCTACAGCCGGTCCTGCACCGAGGCCTACACCCACCGCGGACGGCTTTACGCCGACTGTCGCGACATGCGGGGCCGCATTCGCGGCACCTCGATCGAACTGGCCCGGTGCGGAGACGCAGAGATCGCCAATATGGACGGCCTTCTGGTCTGCGGCCGCGAGCGGGGGGACTATGAAGATCGTCGTCCGGACTATCCCGGTGGGAACGGCGGATGGAACGGCGAAGACAATGGCGGGGGTTGGGGCGGCGGCTCGGGCGGCGGCTGGAACGGAGGATGGGGCCGGACCTCCATCACCGTCTATGAAAACGCCAACTTCCGCGGCGCCTCGCGCGAGTTCGTCGATGAGGACCGCAACCTGGGCCGCACCCCCTTCAACGACCGGATCAGCTCCATGCGCGTTCGCGGCCGATGGGAGGTCTGCACCGACGCCGAGTTCCGGGGGCGCTGCCGCATCGTCGAAGGCGACGTCCGCTTCCTGAGCGACGGCTTCAACGACCGCATCTCCTCGATGCGGCCGGTGCGGGGCGGGGGGCGTTGGGATCGCTGAGGGCGGTCAAGGCGTCAGCACGAACTTGCCGATGTGATCGCCGGCCTCCAGCGCGCCATGCGCCTCGGCGGCCTTGTCCAACGGATAGACAGCCTGCACCGGCGGTCGCACCGCGCCGGAGGCGACCCAGGGCCAGACCGTCGCCTTAACGGCGGCGGTCAGCCGGGCCTTCTCATCGGCCGATCGGCTCCGAAGGGTCGATCCCGTCAGGACCAGCCGCTTCAGCATGATCCGCATCAGGTCGATTTCGACCACCGATCCGGACAGGGATGCGATGACCACCCAGCGACCGCCGGGCTTCAACGCCTTCAGGTTCAGTTCGGCGTAGTCGCGGCCCACCATGTCCAGCAGCACGTCGACGCCGCCCGCTTCGGCGATTGCGGCCGCCAGGTCGTCGGATCGGGCGTCCAGGCTGACATCGGCGCCCAAAGCCTGGGCCGCCTTCGCCTTGTCCGCCCCGCGCGAGGTGGCGATCACCGCAGCGCCCGCCGCCTTGGCCATTTGGATCGCCGTCACCCCGATCCCGCTCGTCGCCCCGTGGATCAGCAGCGTCTGGCCCGCCTTCAGCCCGCCCGCCTCGAACACATTGGCGAAGACGGTGGAGACGGTCTCGGGCAGGGCGGCCGCCTGAACGAAGGACAGGCCCTCCGGGATCGGCAGAACGTGGCGGGCGTCCACCACCGCCTGTTCGGCATAGCCTCCGCCGCCCAGCAGGGCGCAGACCCGGTCGCCCCGGCGCCACTGGCTTACCCCTTCGCCCAGGGCCGCGATTTCGCCCGCGACCTCCAGTCCCAGGATAGGCGAGGCGCCGGGCGGGGGCGGATAGCCGCCCCGCCGCTGCAGCAGGTCGGGCCGGTTGATTCCGGCCGCGCGCACCTGGATCACCACCTCGCCGGGGCCGGGCGTCGGATCAGCCTGTTCGGCGATCTTCAGCGCCTCAGCCGGACCCGAACCGCCCTCGATCTGGATAAGCCGCATGTCGCCTCCGCTTGCATTCGTCGCAGTCCGCGCGTTCAGATAGGGGTTCCGGCCGACTTCGGCCATACAGGCGCAGAAAGGCGACGACCATGTTCGACGATTTCGAGCCTCGCCCGCGGCGTGGAGAGGCCCTGACCACTCTTGAGCGCGAGGATCTGGACTCCTATTCGATTGAAGATCTGCAGGAGCGGATCGGCGCCCTGACGGCCGAAATCACTCGCGCCCAGACAGCGATCGAGAAGAAACAGGCCAAGAAAAGCGCCGCCGACGCCCTGTTCAGTTTTAGACCCTGATCGCCCGCGTCTCAAATCCGTGGCATGACGGTTGCAAACCCTTCGGCCCAGGCCGTTTGTGGCCCCAAGTCGGAACAAGCCTAACCTTCATGATGATGTCCCCCATGACCCTGAGCGACGATCAAGACATGGCCGCCCGGGCCGAACGCGCTCGCAAGGTGCAGGATTTCACCCGTTCCGAACTGTTCGACCGCACCTTCCGCGAAGGCATGGAACTGGTGGAGGAGACGGCGGCCTATCTGGACGGAGAGGGACGTCGCGATTCCAAGATGCTGTCCCGCTCGGCCGCCCTGGCCTATGCGGCCGAAAGCATGAAGCTGACCACGCGCCTGATGCAGATCGCCTCCTGGCTTCTGGTGCAGCGGGCCGTACGCGAGAACGACATGACGGCCGAGACCGCCTGCGAGCCGCGCTATCGTCTGAACGACCGCAAGATCGAGAGCCAGCCCAGCCACGCGGAACTGCCGATCGCCCTGGTCGAATATCTGGTCCGGTCGGAAAAACTGTTCGACCGCGCCCTCTATCTCGACCGCCGCATGTATCTGGAGGCGCCTGAGGAACAGCCGCAGAATCCGGTCCTCAGCCAGCTGGGCCTGCTGGAAGCCGCCTTCAAGGGCTGACGCCTCTAAAGCCCGACCTTACGGCCCGACGTCGTCAGCGTCGCGACGCCCGTCGTCGATCGGTCGAGGCAGGCTGACGGCGATCCCCAGCGCCTGGGCCAGCTTGCCGTCGCGGCCATAGACGTCCTCGCGGAAGGCGACCCGCCCCTGACCGTCCACGAAGGCGGTCCAGTACAGCAGCCGCACCGTGATTTCGCGCCCGGTGGTCACCCGAGTGGTCTCACGCGTCTGCTGGGCCGTGTCGAACTCCGCCAGCTTGGCGGGATCGGGCGACAGCAGCAGCCGGGCGAATTCCACGGCGTTCTGCACCCGCACGCAGCCATGGCTGCGCTGACGCATGGAAAGGTTGAAGGCGGCCTTGGACGGGGTGTCGTGCAGGAAGATGGCGTAGCTGTCGCGCAGCTCGAACTTCACATAGCCCAGGGCCGACTTCGGCCCGGCGCGCTGGATCACCGTTCCGTTGGCCACATACATGTCGTTGGCCGCCAGATAGCCGGGACCCTTGGGCAGGATTTCGCGCCGTGCGATGCCGGCCGGCACATACCAGGGCGGATTGGCGACCACCGAGGCGAAGGGTTTCTCCAGGCTGGGCGTCTGGTTCTCGGCGGAGCCGACCACCACGCGGTTGGAATGCACCGGCTTTGCATCCTTCCAATAGACCATGATGGCGGCGGCGGTGTTGACCTCGATCCGCTCGGGCGCAACGTCGCGCTTCAGCCAGCGGCGGCGTTCCAGGTTCAGGGCGATCTGACGCGCCCGATCCTCGGCCGAAGCTGAGAGAGAGCGCTGGGTGCCCGTTCCGATGCGGCCGTCGGCGTCCAGGCCGTGCCGCGTCTGGAAGCCCTGGACCGCCTGTTGCAGCTCGGCGCCGTAAGTCAGGCCCTGGGCCTTCAGCCGCGCGCCCTGCGCCGCCGTCAGATCACCCTCGGCCGTCAGCCGGTCGATCAGGGCGGGGATGCGGCGGTCGCTCATGTTGGGTTCGATCGTCGGGCCGGCCGGGAAGGCGGGCCAGCCGCCGCCGGCGGCCAGTCGGCGATAGCGCACATAGCCCGCCGACAGGTTCTGATAGCCGATGTCGGTCGGCGCCAGACCCTCGAACCAGTCCAGCAGGATGTTGCGGGCCAAGGCGTCGCTGAGGCCGCGCGGCAGGTCCACGCGGTTTTTCTGCATTTCCCACAGATCCTCGACCGTCTCGGGCCGCACCTTGCCCTCGGCCAGGACGCGGCCATAGGCCAGGGCCGCCGCCGTCGTGCGCAGATCGGCTGAAGCAGGATCGGCGGCTAGGCCCACGAAGTCGAAATAGTCGCCCGCCGACAGGCCGTGGCGTTCGGCCCGGGCGGCGACGGCGTTCAGGGCGCGCATCCGCTCGCCGGTCCATACCGCCCGCCAGCCGTTCATCTCATAAAAGGCGCGAACGTCCGGTTGCTGGGTTTCCGGCAGGCGCGAAATCTGATCGTTGAAACTGTTGTAGAAGGCGGTGGCCGCCGCAGGGCGCTGGATGGAAACCTGTTGCGCCCGCGCAGCGGAGGCGAGGGCGATCGTCGCCGTTGCGACGCCCAAACCCAGTTCCCGTCTATTCATAACCCGTCCGCTTCTCGATGGCCCGATCCCCGTGAACCGACGCCCTTGTTCTTGCTGATTTGAACGCCGTCCATGTTATCGACGTTCCAGGCAAACAAAAAGCGCCGGCCATCGGACCGGCGCTCTTCGTGACGTGATTGCCGCGATGTGTCGCAGCAAGGACGCGCTTACTTCTTGATGAAGCCGGCGAACTTGTTGTTGAAGCGCGACACGCGGCCGCCGCGGTCCATCAGCTGGGCGTTGCCGCCGGTCCAGGCCGGGTGCGTCGTCGGGTCGATGTCGAGGGCCAGCTTGTCGCCTTCCTTCCCGTAGGTCGAACGGGTCTGATAGGTCGTGCCGTCGGTCATCACCACGGTGATGAAGTGGTAGTCGGGGTGGGTGTCCGCCTTCATGGGTCGTCGTCCGGTCTCTGGGCGCGATGACGATGCCGACCGTCGCTGCGCATGAAATGAGAAACCCGCCAGAAAATCCGGCGGGAATGAGGGGCGGCGTTTACACCGGGGGGCGTTCCGGGGCAAGAGGCGGTCGCAATGACTGATCAATCCGCCGCCTCCGCCCGTTCCGCCAGTCTTCCTGCGGGGCGCGCCGCCGGCGCGGCCAGCCTGGACGGTCGGCCCAGCGCCGGCGCCGTCCTGGCCGAACAGATGTCGGAAGCGGGCGAGAAGCGCGCGAAACGCCGGGACATCCGACCCCTGGCGCGGCTGATTCCCTATGCGCTTCGGCACAAGGGCCACGCCCTCATGGCGGTGTTCTGGCTGCTCTTGTCCACCACCGCCTCCCTGGGGCTGACGGCCCTGGCCCGAGGGGCCATCGACCACGGATTTGAAGACGGCGGCGCGCGCCTGAACCTTTGGTTCCTGCTGCTGGGGGCCAACGCCCTGTTCCTGGGTCTCGCGACCGCCGCCCGCTATTTCTACGTCACACGGACGGGCGAGCGGGTCATCGCCGACCTCCGAAAGGGGCTGTTCGGCCGCATCCTGACGCTGGACCCTTCCTTCTACGCCCATATGCGGACCGGCGAGGTGCTGTCGCGCCTGACGACCGACATCGCCCTGGTCGAGACCCTGATGACGACCTCGGTCTCCTATGCGCTGCGGAACTTCCTGACCCTGATCGGCGGGGTGGTGCTGCTGTTCTTCGTCAGTCCGAAACTGACCGGCCTGGTCCTGTTGATCGTGCCGTTCCTGCTGGGGCCGATCTTCATTTTCGGCCGCCGGGTCCGCAAGCTGACCGTCGCCTCCCAGGACCGGTTCGCCGGCGCCGTCGGCTTCGCCGGTGAAAGCGTGGACGCCGTCGAGACGGTCCAGGCCTTCGGGCGCGAACACAGCGCCATCGCCCGTTTCGGCGCGGCGGTGGAAGACGCCTTTGACGCCTCTCTGAAGCGGATGCGGGCGCGGGCCTGGATGACGGCCCTGATCATCGTCGTCATGTTCGGCGGCGTGACCCTGGTCCTGTGGCTGGGCGCGCGCGATGTGGTGGCCGGTCAGATGACGCCCGGCGCCCTTCTTCAGTTCGTCCTCCTGTCCGTCTTCGCCGCCGGGGCCGTGGGCGCTCTGGGCGAAAGCTGGGGCGATGTGCAGAAGGCCGCCGGCGCCATGGAGCGGATCGAGGAGCTGATGCGGGCCACGCCCGACATCGCGGCCCCCGCCCGGCCCGTCGCCCTGCCCACCCCGCCGCGCGGCGAGGTCTCCATGTCGGCCGTCGATTTCGCCTATCCCGGCCGACCCGATCTTCCGGCCCTGAAGGGGTTCAGCCTGACCGTCCGTCCGGGCGAGACCGTGGCCCTGGTCGGTCCTTCCGGCGCGGGCAAGTCCACCGTCTTCCGCCTTCTGCTCCGCTTCTACGACCCCCAGACCGGTCTGGTCTCGGTCGACGGGGTGGACGTGCGCCAGGCCGATCCCGTCGAGGTTCGCAATCGCTTCGCCTGGGTGTCGCAGGAGACGCCGCTGTTTTCAGGCTCGGCCTTGGAGAACATCCGCTTCGGCCGCGAGACCGCCACCCTGGAAGAGGCCCGCGCCGTCGCCGAAAAGGCCCAGGCCCTGGGCTTCATCGACGCCCTGCCGGAAGGCTTCGACACCCCATTGGGCGAACGCGGCAAGAGCCTGTCGGGCGGTCAGCGCCAGCGTCTGGCCATCGCCCGCGCCCTGGTCCGCGACGCCCCCATCCTGCTGCTGGACGAGGCGACGAGCGCCCTCGACGCCGAAAGCGAACGGCTGGTCCAGGCGGCCCTGGATCAGGCCATGACCGAACGCACCACCCTGGTCATCGCCCACCGCCTCGCCACCGTCCTGCGCGCCGACCGCATCGTCGTCATGGACGACGGCCGTGTGGTGGAGGAGGGGACCCACGCCCAGCTGGTCGCCCAGGGTGGCCTCTACGCCCGCTTGGCCCAGCTTCAGTTTCGGGCGGATTGAGCCGAAGGGCCTTCATTGAATCAAGGATTCGCAGAGCGTCCTGATCGCGCTAGGGCCGGAAAGTCGGTGAAGACGGCGTCCACTCCGGCCTCGGCGAAGGCGGCGGCGTAGCCGGCCATGTCGCCGTGCTCGGCAAAGCCTTCGCCCCGGCGCCGCTCGGCCGGCAGGAAGGCGTTCTCGGCTCTCAGAGTCCAGATCACCACCTTCAGCCCTGCGGCGTGGGCGTCGGCGACCAGGGCGTTCGGCCCGATCGTCCGCCCGTCCGCATCCCTCGGCAGGACCAGGGTCATGTCCGGCGCCGCCCAGTCGGCATAGGCGGCCATGACCTTCAGCCCTTCCGGCGTGATCATCTGGGCATAGGTCAGGTCCGGCCGATCCACGGGCCCGCCCTCGGACGCGATCAACTGGGCCAGGGGCGCGCCGATCCGCCTCGACAGTCGCTCCAGCGGCCCGACCTCGAAACACTGGACGATGATTGGGACGTCGGCGCCGGTCAGGTCCAGTCGTCTCAGCTCGGCCACAAAAGCGTCCTCCATCGGCAGGCCAATGCCGGCGAAATAGGTCGGGTGTTTCAACTCGGGCGCCACCGCTATGGTCCGGCCCGTCCGGGCCGAGGCCTCGCGCGCAATGGCGACCACCTCGTCGAAGGTCAGGATCGGCTCGCGCCCATCATAGGCGGCGCTGCCGGGCCGAAAGGCGGGCAGCCGTTCCTTGGCCCGCAGCGTCTTCAGCTCGGCCAGGGTGAAGTCCTCGGTGAACCAGCCCGTGACCTCGGTCCCGTCGATGGTCTTGGTGGTCTTGCGATCCGCAAACTCCGGCCGTTCGGCGACATCGGTCGTTCCGCTGATCTCGTTCTCGTGCCGGTCGATGAAGACCCCGTCCTTGGATAGCACCAGATCCGGCTCGATCACGTCCGCGCCCTGCTGGATCGCCAGTTCATAGGCCGCCCGCGTATGCTCGGGGCGTTCGCCGGAGGCGCCGCGGTGGGCGATGATCAGCGGCTGGGCCATGGCCGGCGTTCCGACAAGGAGGGCGAGGGCGGTGACGATGGCGCGGATCATGCCCCCTGGATAGGGGCGCCGCGCGACAAGGATATGAACGTCTCCTCCCCACGCAGTGGGGAGGGAGACCGCCCCCGGGTCTCGCCGAAGGCGAGCCCGAGGACAAGCTACGCCGGTGGAGGGGTTCTTGACGCCCACCGGCCGCTTGTGATGCGACAAGAGCCCCTTCGTCACGGCGCTGAAGAAGCGCCGCGCCACTTCCCCGCAAGCGGGGAAGAGACAGAAGCGAGCCTCAGGACGCCTGCAACACCTTGCGCAGTTGCGGATGAAGCTCGGTGTTCGACGCCAGGATCGACGCGCCCGTCTTGGGATCGCCGTCGTTGTCGATGGTCGTGACCCGGCCCCCGGCCTCGGTGACGAACAGTATGCCGGCCGCCACGTCCCAGGGCTTCAGATTGCGCTCATAGTAGGCGTCATATCGGCCGGCGGCGACCCAGGCGAAGTCCAAGGCCGCCGAACCCAGACGTCGGATGCCGGCGACGCGCTGGCCCACGGCGTGGATGTCCTTGATCGCCTGGGCGTGACCCGACTTGCCGATGAAGGGCAGGCCGGTGGCGATCAGGCTTTCCGACAGGTCGCGACGCCCGGAGACGCGGATCCGCTGATCGTTCAGATAGCAGCCCTTGCCCTTCTCGGCCCAGAACAGCTCGTTCATGACGGGATTGTAGGTCACCCCGGCGACGATCTCGCTGGACCCGTCCGGGGCGCGCCGCTCCAGGCCCACCGTTATGGCGAAATGGGGCAGGGCGTGCATGAAGTTGGTCGTGCCGTCGATCGGATCGACGATCCAGGTGTGGGACTTGTCGGTCCCCTCGACCATGCCCCGCTCCTCGCCCAGGAAGCCGTAGCCGGGGCGGGCCTTGGTCAGCAGTTCGAACAGGGTCTCTTCCGCCTTCAGGTCGGCGGCGGTGACGAAGTCCCCCGGCCCCTTGCGCGACACCTGCAACTGCGACACCTCGCCGAAGTCGCGAAGCATAGGACGGGCGGTCTTGCGGACCGCGTCGGTCATGACCTGAAGCAGGGCGGAGGCGAGGGCCATTGTGGAATCTCCTGGTCCGCATGTCCTCTAAAGCCGCTCAGGGCCGGAAATGCGGAGAAGTTCAAGGGGGACGTGGAAGGCGTAGGGAAGTGTTAGTAAATACTGCTGGTGAGCAGAAGGTGAGCAGAAGGTGAGCGGAAGCCGTGCGGAGCGCCTTGGCCCGCCGGCCCCTCTGCTCACTAACACTATTCACCAGCACCTGTCGGAGTTCAGTCCGCGCGGCGGACGTATTCGCCGCTGGTCGTGTCGACGACGATCTTCTCGCCGGCCGACATATAGGGCGGGATCATGATCCGCACGCCGTTCGAGGCGATCGCGGGCTTGTAGGAGGACGAGGCCGTCTGACCCTTCACGGTCGGCTCGGTCTCGGCGACTTCCAGCACGACCTGATCGGGCAGTTCCAGGCCGATCGGACGCTCTTCGTGCATCTCGATGACGACCTTCATGCCCTCTTGCAGATAGGGGATGCGCTCGTCGCCGACCCAGTCCTTCTGCAACTCGATCTGCTCATAGGTGGCGTCATCCATGAAGACCAGGCTGTCGCCGTTGTCGAACAGATAGGAGAAGTCCTTCTGTTCCAGGGTCACGCGCTCGACCTTGTCTTCCGAGCGGAAGCGTTCGTTCAGCTTATTGCCGGTCTCGAGGTTCTTGGCTTCGACGTTGGCGAAGGCGCCGCCCTTGCCGGGCTTGACGTGGCTGGCCCTGGTGACGACCCACAGGCCGCCGTTGTGTTGCAGGACCATGCCGGGCTTGATGGCGTTGCCGTTGATCTTCATGGGGTCACATCGGGAATGGAGTTGCGCCCGCGCGCCCAGGTTGGAGCGTGGCGAATAGGGCGCGATCCCTAGAGGAAGCCCCCGAAAAGGGCAAGGCGGACCTAGTGGAGGGTCCGCTCGTTCATCTGATCGGCTTTCCGATGAAGGAAGTTGCCCACCCGAACGCCGCCGCCTGTCGGGGCGGCCATCTTGCCGGCGCCCTCGTCCAGTTTGCGGGCCTCATGGGCGAAGGCCGCCGCGAGACCGGCCGACGACATGGCGGCCGCCACCTGTTTCCACATCGACGAGGGGCGCAATCCCAGCCAGACGGCGTTGACCGTCTGGGCCGCGACCCAAAGCCCCATGGCGCGCGTCCTTTCGGGCCGGTGCGGCGCATTCCAGACCCGCACCGCCGACAGGGTCGTGGCCGAAAACACCGCCGGCAGGATCAGGCTGAAGGCGCCGCGCGGCTTCTCCGTAATGGGCAGATCGCCGTCGCGCACATGTTTCAGCTTTCGTTTGGGGGTGAATGCGCCTGACGCTATGCCCGTCGCCAGCAGAGCAAACCCCACCGTCAGCGCCACCCCAACCGCGACATGCGCCGCGCTCCGCCCCTCGCTGTTCAACAGATCCACGGCCGCGTCGCGCACGTCGTCGATGGCGTCGTCGATATCCGTCATGGTCCGCTCCCGCTTGTCAGGAAAATCTAATGGGCGGACGGGGCGCCGGTTCCGTCAGACCTCGTCCGGTTCGACCGGTTCCGTCTCGCGCGGATCGAAATCATAGTCCAGCAGGTCGCCGGGGCGGCACTCCAGCACCGCGCACAGCCGCGCCAGTGTGCTGAACCTTATGCCCTTCACCTTGCCGGATCGAAACAGCGAGAACTGGGTCTCGCTGAGGCCCACCTGGGCGGCGACGTCGCGCGCCTTCAGGCCCTTGCGAACCATCAGATCGTTCAGGGTCACGCGAACCGGCATTCAGATCATCTCGTCCATCTCGGCCTGTATTCTGCCGGCGTGGTCGATGACGCGCCCCAACAGGAACAGGGCGCCGCCGATCATGCCCAGAGTCATGCCGGCGATGTCGAAATAGGCGAAGCCGCCCTGGGTAAGACCCAACAGCCGCATCAGGTTGGTGACGCCAAAGACGCTGAGCACTCCGCCAAGGCCAAGCGCCAACCCCACGCGACGCAGGGCGGACGATAAGGTCGGCTGGATCAAACGCCCCTTCGCCAACTGCCCCATCGCCGACCCGATCGACCAGACGGCGAAAAGGTAGAATAGGGCGGGCAGGGCCCAAAGGACTTGTTCAACCAGCAGCCGGACCGGGCGATCTCCCTGCGCCAGGAAGAAGGCGACCGGCGCCAGGGCCAGCAAGCCACCGACGCTGACGACCATGAAGATCGCAAGCGCGCGGAACTGCCGGCACATCAGCCGAAAGCGGGCGAGGTTGTCAGCGGTCATGGGCCTTGTTCCGAGTTGAAACCTGTCTTGTTTTTAATCTTGACTTAAAAATCCGAGGGCCGCAACTTTATCTAAGAGTTAAAGATCGGGCGGAGCATGGCGGCTATAGAGACTGAGGGACTGACCCGTCTTTTCGGGGATCGTCGGGCGGTGGACGGCGTGTCCATGACCGTGCCGGATCATTCGGTCTATGGCGTCCTGGGCCGCAACGGCGCTGGCAAGACCACGACGATGAAGATGCTGACCGGCCTGCTGCGGCCCTCATCGGGCGTGGCTCGGGTTTGCGGCGTCGATGTCGTCAAGGACCGCAGAGGCGCGGCCCGCAAGATCGGGGCCCTGCTGGAGGCGCACGGCTTCTATGGCCATCTGTCGGGACGAGAGAATCTGGACCTGACCCGGCGACTTCTGGGCCTGGCGACGACTGAGGTCGATCGCGTGCTGGACGTCGTCGATATGACGCGCGACGGCGGACGGCGCGTCGGCGACTATTCCCTGGGCATGCGCCAGAGGCTCGGCATCGCCCGCGCCCTGCTGGGTTCCCCGCCGGTGCTCATGCTGGACGAACCGACGAACGGGTTGGACCCCGACGGCATCGCCGACATGCGTCATTTCCTGCGGGAACTGCCGATCCGCGCGGGGGCGACGGTCCTGCTGTCCAGCCACCTGCTCGGCGAGATCGAACAGACCGCCACCCATGTCGGCGTAATCCATCAGGGTCGGCTGGTGGTCGAGGGCGAACTGGCCCGGCTTAAGGCCGAACTGGCGCCAGAGATCGGGCTGCGTGTCGATGACCCGGCACGCGCCCGCGCCGTCTTGCGTTCGCGCGACCTTACTCTGAGCGACGACGCCGATGGGCTGGTGGCGCAGCTGCGTCCCGGCGACAATCATGACCAGGTCTGCGCTGCTTTGAACCGCGATCTGGTTGCGGCCGGCGTAGCCGTCTTCTCTATCGGCGCGCGCGCGCCCTCGCTCGAGGGCGTCTATCGCGCCGCCTCCGCCGTCTCCCGAAGACCCGTCTCGGAGCCCGTCTGATGTTGACCGTTCTGTCTGTAGAAGTCCGGAAGCTGAACCGTTCTTTGGCTCTGGTGCTTGCGGCGACAGCGCCCGCCCTGATCGCCGTCTTCGTCTTCTCGATGCTGCTTCGGTCCAAGACGCCGTCGGAGTGGGACATGTGGATCGGCAGCGGCATGGCGATCTGGGCCTATTTCATGATGCCGCTTTGCGTCGCGGCCCTGACCGCTCTGGTCGCGCACATGGAGCACGGCCCGCGAAGCTGGGATCATTTGCGCGCCCTGCCTGTTCCCCGCTGGACCCTCTACGCGGCAAAGGCGGTCTGCGTGATCGCTCTCGTGCTGATCATGAGCGCGGCGGTGCTGGGCGCGACCATAGGGGCGGTGGCGCTGGGCGGCCTGATCAAGCCGGAGGCCGCGGCTATGGGCGTGCTCGATTTGACGGGCTACGCCTGGTCGATGGCGCGGATGGCGGCGGCCGCCCTGCTGATGATCGCCATACAGTTCTGGACCGCCATCCGCTTCGCCAGCTTTGTGCCGGGCTTGGCCTTGGGCATAGGGGGAACCTTCTTCGCCGTCGTGGCCACATCCGCCAGGCAAGGGGTGTTCATGCCGTGGCAGATGCCCGTCAACATCCTGGCGACCGAGGCCTGGCGGGTGCAGACCGCATTGACGCTGGGCGGTGGTCTGGGCCTTGTCGTGCTCGCGGCGGCGGTGCTGCACCTGGCCCGCCGCGAGGGACGCTAGAGCATGATCGTTTCGGACGGAACCGCTTCGCGGTTCCGACAGAAGCGTGAATCATGCTCTCGCTTTAATCTGGAGCCTGATTCACGGCTTCAGCGGAATCGCGAAGCGATTCCACTTCAACCGATCAGGCTCTAAGAGCCTCAGCCGCCCGTCGCGGCGCTGTCGGTGACGATCTCCTTCATGGCCGACTGCAGATAGTTCTGTGCGCCCATCAGTTCGATCAGCTTGTGCTGGTTTTCGAGGAAGTCGATGTGCTCCTCGGTGTCGGACAAAATCTTCATCAGCAGGTCACGGCTGACGTAGTCGCGGGCCTCTTCGCACTGGGTAACGGCGGCGGCGGTGGCGACACGGCTGTCCAGCTCCAGCTGCAGGTCGGCGCCTAGGCATTCGATCGGATCCTCGCCGACCTTGAGCTTGTGCAGATCCTGCAGATTCGGCAGGCCGTCCAGGAAGAGGATGCGTTTGATCAGCATGTCGGCGTGCTTCATCTCGCCGATCGATTCTTCGTAGATCACGTGGCCGAGGTGGGCCAAGCCCCAGCTCTCGAACATGCGCGCGTGAAGGAAATACTGATTGACCGCCGTCAGTTCGTTAGTCAGCACAGCGTTCAGTGTGCGGAGGATTGCGGGGTCGCCCTTCATGGTCCTGTCCTTGCTCTGGAGACGACCTCTGCGCCGTCTGTCAGGCCGTGCCGTACCACAGTAAAAGGCAGTTTGTTTATTTGCGAGTTTTTATCACTACATTGATAGTGCGAGTGATTTTCGCCCGCGAAGGCTTCGGCGACTATTCGGCGGCGAGGGCGAAGGCTTCGCGGCTGTCCTGGATCATCTGCCGCATCTCACAGACGCATTTGGCGCACTGGGCCTGACACTGGTGGCGCTCGAAAATGTCGCGCGGACGGCTGGCGCCAGCCTCGATGGCTTGAGCGACGTCTCTTTGACGCAGACCGTTGCAGTTGCAGACGTACACGAGGATCCATGCGGTCGAGGCTGATAATGGTTCGCTATAGCATCCGTTAAGGCGATTGCAAGTCGTTCGCACGCATTGCGCCGTCTGATACCGTTGACGAATGGTCGCAGGAGAGGGAAGCAGCGCCATGGCCAAGTCCCCCACCGTTCCCGCCCGTCCGCCCTGCCGCCTCTATCTGATCACCCCTCCGGTGATTCCGGATCTGGACGCCTTTGCGAACCTGCTGGGTCAGGCGTTGGAGGCCGGCGACGTGGCGGCGCTGCAAATCCGGCTCAAGCCGGCCGACGACGCCGCGGTCCGGGCGGCGGTCGCGGCGCTGGCGCCCGTCGCGCGTCGCCACGGCGTGGCCGTTCTGCTGAACGACCGCCCGGATTTGGCCAAGGAGACCGGATGCGATGGCGTGCACATCGGCCAGCAGGACGCCACTCTGGCCGAGGCTCGGCGCATCATGGGGCCAGACGCCATGATCGGCGTCACTTGTCACGACGACCGTGAACTGGCCTGGGACGCCGCAGAGGGCGGAGCCGACTATGTCGCCTTCGGCGCCTTCTATCCGACCGACACCAAGACCACGACGCACCGGCCGGAGTTGGAGCTTCTGACCGTCTGGCAGGAAACGGTCGAGGCGCCCTGCGTCGCCATCGGCGGGATCACGGTGGACACGGCCCAGGACCTCGCCCGCGCGGGGGCCGATTTCATCGCTGTCAGCAGCGGCGTCTGGTCCTATGCCCAGGGGCCGGCGGCGGCGGTCAAGGCTTTCAACGAAAGGTTGAAGTTCTGAACCGCGCCCTGCTTCAGGGTATTTTAGCATGATCGGCGTCTAATCTTCGGCGGATCCATTCGCCGAGACCCTTTACATGACGATGAGCCGCGCGCTCGACATCGCAACCGCAGCCCCTGCGTCGGCAGCCGGCGTAGGCCGCAGCAAGGCGGGCAGTGATTTGTTCGCCCACCCCGTCGTGCCCGTCTTGACCGGCGTGGCGGTGGCCTTGCTGGTCGCCGTGGCGGTCAATTTTGCGCGCAGCTCCGGCCTGGTGGTCGGCCTGTGGGCCGCCAGCGGCGTGGCGGTTGCGGTCTGGCTGAGGACCGGCAGCGGACGCCGTCACGACATGGTCTTCGCCCTGGTTCTGACCGTCAGCCTCATGATCGGCGAGTTGATCTCGGGAAACAGTCCGGCGCTGTCGTTGCTCTTCACTGCCGGCAATCTGATCGAGATCGGGGCGGCTGTGTTTCTGGTGCGTCGAGTTTTGCCGAGCCTGCACATTCTCAGTCTGGGCAGCACCGTCCGCTTTCTGCTCTGCGCCCTGATCGCCCCTGTCCCCGCAGGCCTGGCGGTGGCCTTTGCCCTGCCGCATCTGGGTCAGGAGGCGTCGCTGGAGAGTTTCAAGACCTGGTGGTTCGGCCATGCCCTGGGCATAGCGGTGATCGGGGCTCTGGGACTTTCATTGACCCGTTCCACTCTGACCCGCCTGAACCGCTCTCAGACGCGATTTGAGGCGGCGGGCCTGATAACCGCCATTCTGGCCTTCTACTACATCGGCTTCACCGGACAGATGTCCATAGGCTTCATCATGACGCCGCTGCTGCTGGCGGTGGCGGTGCGTCTGGGTGTGGCGGGCTCGGCCTTCAGCCTTCTGATCGTCTCGATCCTGGCGGTGGGCAGCGCTATGGCCGGCGCCGGCCCCTATGTCGCCGGAATGGCGCGCGCCGAACAGGTGCTGATAGCGCAGCTGCTGGTTCTCATCGGCTATATGCCGACCCTTCTGGTGGCCGCCCTTCTGGAAGAACGAGATCGGCTCGCCGAGCGAGCGCGTCTGGGACAGGTCCGGGCGGAAATGACCTCCGAAGCCAAGTCTCGCCTGCTGGCCAATGTCGCGCACGAGATCAAAAGCCCAGTGGCGGGCGTCATCGGCATCGGCCAACTCTGGTCAAGCGGGCAACTGGGGCCGGTGACGCCGAAACAGGCGGAGATGGCGGACATGCTGGTCAAGACGGCCCGACAGGTCGAGGCCCTGGCGCACGATCTGCTGGACGTGGCGCGCGCCGAATCCGGCTCGGTCAAGGTCGAACTGCGCCCGACCGACGTGGTGGGCGTGCTCGATGACGTCCGGCGCAGTGCGGTGCTGTTGCCCGAGGCTCAGGGCGTGGAGATCACCGTCGTCTGCGAGGACGGCCACGCGGTGGCTGTGGCGGACTCCCAACGACTGGTTCAGGTCGTGACCAACCTGGCGGTCAATGCGCTCAAATACGGCGGTGCGGGCGGCGGCGTGATCCTGCGAGCGATCCAGCAGGAGGATTGCGTTCGCATCGAGGTGTCCGACTTCGGCCCCGGCCTGTCCGAGGAGAAGCAGGCGCAGCTGTTTGAGCCCTTCAACCGTCTGGGGCTGGAACGATCCAGCGTGGAAGGCCACGGCGTCGGCCTGGCCCTGGCCAAGCGGCTGGTTGAGCTTCAAGGCGGCGCCATAGGCGTGGTGTCGGCGCCGGGCGAGGGCGCGACCTTCTGGATCGAGCTGCCGCGCGCCTGACGGGGCCTTGCGGTTCAGCCTGCGGCGGGTAAAGGTCGCGCCATGTTCGCTCTCGCTCTCGCCGCCACGCTTCTGTCCGGTCAAGAAGCGTCGTCCGCACCGCGCTCGCCGTCGGATCTGACGCGGGATTTGAACAGCGGTCCGCCCTTCAAACCGACGACCGCATCTCAACCCCAGCCGCCGGCGACCTCTTCTCAAACCGGGGCGGCGCCGATTCAGTCGGGGGCGTCGTCTGTGACGCGCGACCTCAACAGCCTGTCGGCGGGGCGTGCGCCGGCCGCCGCGCCCGCGCCCGCGACGCCCTCCGCAACGTCCGCTGCGATCGGGGCCGAGCCCTCGGCTGCGGCGCCGACCTCTCCGGCGGTGCGACCGGCGATCACGCCGCCACCACGGCCGACGCCCGCGACGACGCCCGCCGTCACGTCGCCGGCCGCGCCGACCTCTTCGGCGACCAGCGCTGCGCCGTCGGCGAACCCTGTCGGCTTGTCAGGCCTGGACGCCGCCGCTATCGCCGCCTTGCCCTTCACCCTTGAGCTGCCGCAGAGCCTGATCCTGACCCGCGCCCCGGCGGGCGCCGACGCCGCCGTCTATTCGGTTCGGGCCGCCGGGGGGCTTCCCCTCGTCATGATCTATGTGGGTCCGGCGTCGCAATTCCCCATTTACGACGGCGAGGTGGTGCGGGCCGGAGGGCGCGCCTCGGTCGTGGTCAGCGAAGGCGGGCGACGTCAGGCGCTGGAGCACCTGTTCCAGCGGCCGTCCGCGCCCCAGGAAATCCATATCTGGGTGGCGAGTGTGGACGACGCCGCCCGCGACTTGGCCGAGAGGATTGCGCAGTCGGTGGACGCCCGCTGACGTCCTGGGGTCAGTTTTCCGACCAGACCGCCATCTCCGTCCCGGCAGGATCGGCGAAGTGGAAGCGACGACCGCCCGGAAAGGCGTAGATTGGCTTCAGGATCACGCCGCCGGCCGTCTCGACCTTGGCCTGCATGGCCTCCAGGTCGTCCGCGTAAAGAACGGGTAGAGGCGTCCTGGTTCGTTCCGCCTCGTCGGCGTCGAAACCGCCGTCCAGCCCCTGATCGAAGGCAGCGTAGGTCGGGCCGTAATCGACAAAGGTCCAGCCGAAGGCCTGACTGTAGAATTCCTTGGTCCTGGGCAGGTCTGCAGCGGGCAGTTCGAGGTAGTCCAGCTTTCCGTCTTCACGCACGGTTGATCTCCTGTAGTGCGGCGCCACCGACGAACCCGTCTTGCACACCGCTCAGATGCGCGCAAACCTGCAAACGGTTCGCAGTTGCAGGAGTCGGCTATGATCGTGATGACGACGGGTCTAACCGGCCTGATGGCGCTTATGCGGCAGGACGAGAAGCCGAAGGACAGAGCGAACGGCGACGCCGGTCAGCCGTCCAGCCTGCGGCCGAGTACGATCACCTCCTGCCGCTCCAGACCCAGTCGCTGATAAAAGCCCACAGCCGCCTCGTTATCGCTGCGGACCATGAGCTGAAGTTTGGGGGCGCCTCTGACCATCAGCCAGTCTTCCGCCGCCGCCATCAGGCTGCGCCCCAAGCCGCGGCGACGACGCCCGGGGTCAACCGCCAGATAATAGACCCAGCCGCGATGGCCGTCGAAGCCCACCATGATGGTGCCGCCTATTCCCGCGTCGTCCGCCGCGACCAGAACGGCGGAGGTCGCGCCGCCCTTCGCCAGAGTCAGGTCCGCAACCGGGTCGTTCCATGGGCGCGTCAGGCCGCAGGCTGTCCAAAGTGCGATGACAGCCTCGTCTTCCCCATCGCGGATGGGGCGGATGTCCATTACCCGACCTGGGCGCGGTGCCGCAGGTAGGCGTCGGCCAGCACGCAGGCGGCCATAGCCTCCACCACCGGAACGGCGCGCAGGGCGACGCAAGGATCGTGGCGGCCCTTGGTGCGCAGATCCGTCTCTTCGCCGTCGCGCGTGATGGTCTGGCGCGGCGTCAGGATCGATGAGGTGGGTTTGAACGCCACCCGCGCCGTGACCGGCTGTCCTGTGGAGATGCCGCCCAGCACTCCGCCCGCATGGTTCGACAGGAAGACCGGCTGCTTGTTCAGGTCCAGCCTCATCTGGTCGGCGTTGTCCTCGCCCGACAATTCCGCCGCTCCGAAGCCGGCGCCGATCTCCACGCCCTTGGCGGCGTTGATCGACATCAGGGCGGCGGCCAGTTCGGAATCCAGCTTGCCGTAGAGCGGCGCGCCCCAGCCGGCAGGCACGCCCGTCACCTCCAGGGCGACGACGGCGCCGATCGACGAGCCGGCCTTGCGGACCTCGTCCAGATAGGCCTCCCATTCCGCTACGACCGCGCTGGAGGCGGCGAACAGCGGGTTGCCATGCACGGCGTCGAAATCAATGGCGTCCGGCGCGATGCGATGCGGGCCGATCTGGACGACGCCGGCGCGGATCTTGACGCCGTCGCCCAGCACCTTGCGCGCCACGGCGCCCGCCGCCACCCGGCTGGCCGTCTCGCGCGCCGACGAGCGCCCGCCGCCGCGCGGATCGCGGACGCCGTATTTGGTCTGATAGGTGAAGTCGGCATGGCCGGGACGATAGGCCCGCGCGATCTCGCCATAGTCCTTGGATCTCTGGTCCTCGTTTTTGATCAGGATCGAGATGGGCGTGCCGGTCGTGACCGGGCCCTCGCCGTCGTCGAACACCCCCGACAGGATCTGCGCGGTGTCGCTTTCGCGCCTCTGGGTCACGAAGCGCGAACCGCCGGGCTTTCTCTGGTCAAGCCAGGGCTGAAGATCGGCCTCGGTCAGAGGGATCAGCGGCGGGCAGCCGTCCACGACGCAGCCGATGGCTGGGCCGTGGCTTTCGCCCCAGGTGGTCACGCGGAACAGATGGCCGAAGGTGTTGTGCGACATAGGGCGACGCTTAGAGCATGACGGCGCCCGGCGAAACCGTCACGCCGGGTTCGCGAAGTGCTTTGCGCCCTCAGGCCGCCAGCCGTTCCGGCGTCCAGGCTCGGGTGAACTGCGCCAGCAGGTCTTCGGCCGGGGACCGCGTTTCGGACGACGGGGTCAAGGTCACGAACAGATGGCCCGCAGGGCGGGATCCGCGCGCCGGCAGTCCCAGGTTTTTCAGCCGAATGCGGACCGGCGCCGCACGGTCGGGCGTGATCCAGGCGGAGCGTGTCCCGGCGTGGGTGTCGATCTCGACCCGGCCGCCTTCCTGCAACAGGCGCTGAGGCGTCGGCCAACTCATGAACAGATCGTCGCCCAGGACCGACAGGCCGTCCTGGGGGCGGATCAGCACCGCCAGGCGAAGGTCCGCCCCGTCGGCCGCCCCGCCGCGCAGTCGCAACGTCTCTCCGGTTCGAAGGCCCGGCGGCGCCGCGACCCGGATCGTGCGTGCACCCAGCCGCAAATCAATCTTGGCGCCCGCGACCGCCTGCAAGGGGCTGAGGCTGAGCACAGGCGGGGCGGCGGGCCGGTCCGGCGTCCCCGGCGCGACGTCGCCCGGCCTGTAGGCCTGGACCAGGCGATAGGCGGCGATGACTCTGCGAAACCGATCGGCGTCTCCGCCAGGCTGGTCCGGGCGCGCCGCCTTGACCGCCGCGCGGAAGGCCGCCTTCAGCGATTCAGCGTCGGCGGCGTCCTGAAGCCCCAAGGTGGAAAGGGCGTCTCGAACCGCATCGGCGTCTGATCGGAAATGAGAAGGGCTCATTTCGCTACCGTTCGCGCCTTAGGGTCAACGCCGGGTTAACCAGCTTGATCTGGACGGCGGGGAGGGGGGATTTGATCCCGATCATTTTCATCGGCTCCTTCACAGTCTAAATCCTGCGCATGACCGCACCAGTGATCCCGCCCAGTCCGTCGCGAGAGGAATACGCTCGCGACTACGCCGCCGCCCTGGCCGCCAACGGCGACGAAAGCCTGTTCGACCGCACCGAACCGATCGGTCCCTTCATCGAGTGGCTCGCTGAGGCGCGCGCGCATGAGGTCAATGATTCCAACGCCATGACCCTGTCCACCGTGGACGCCGACGGCATGCCGGACGCGCGGATCGTGTTGTTGAAGGACGTCGATGCGCGCGGCTTCACCTTCTATTCGAACCGCGAAAGCGCCAAGGGCGTCGAACTGGCGGCGCGGCCGGTCGCCGCCTTGACCTTTCACTGGAAGTCGCTGCGCCGTCAGGTGCGGGTGCGAGGCTCAGTCGAACCGGTGACGCCTCAGGAGGCCGACGACTATTTCGCCAGCCGGGCCCGCGAGAGCCGCATCGGCGCCTGGGCCTCGGACCAGTCGCGACCGCTGGACGATCGCCAGACCCTGGAGGCGGCCGTCGCCCGCGAGACTGCGCGTTTTGAGGACCTGGATGTGCCGCGTCCTGAGCGGTGGAGCGGCTGGCGGGTGACGCCCCATGTCGTCGAATTCTGGCGCGACCGGCCGTTCCGCCTGCATGACCGGCTGCGCTTCACCCGCGACGGCGACGCCTGGCTGCGACAGCGCCTTTGGCCCTAGGTCGTTCTGCGGGACTGAATCGGTTCGCACAGGGATATTTGCACGGGCGCGCGCGTTAAAGTCGCTTCGTCACGGCCAAGGTTCTCTATGCGTCTGCTGTCGCTGCTGTTCGCGTCCCTCGTTCTGGCGGCCTGCGCCGTCCATCCGGGCAAGGTCCTCTCCATTAAGTTTGCGCCGGACGCTCGCCCGGTTCTCGCCGCCACCGAGGCCGGGACGGTTCGGGGCGTAGAGGGCGCGGGCGCGCGGGCGTTTCTGGGCGTGCCCTTCGCGCGCCCGCCCGTCGGCGAACTGCGCTGGCGGGCGCCTCAGCCCGTTGAAGGCTGGAGCGGGGTGCGCGACGCCACCCGCATAGGGTCCGACTGCACCCAGGCTATAGGGCGCAAGGCGATATTGGGCGGCGGGGGCGGTCTGGTGGTCGGGTCAGAGGATTGCCTCTACCTCAACATCTACGCCCCGGCCGGCGAACCGCAGCGGCGCCGGCCTGTCATGGTCTATATACCGGGCGGCGCCTTCACCGTGGGCTCGGGCGCCAACTACGATCCGTCGCGGCTGGCGGTGGATCAGGACCGGGTGGTCGTCACTTTGAACTACCGGCTGGGGGCCCTCGGCTGGCTGGCGCATCCTCAGTTCCAGGCTGAGGGTGAGGGGTTCGGCGGCAACTTCGGCCTGATGGATCAGTTGGCGGCGCTGAAATGGGTGAACCGCAACGTCGCCGCCTTCGGCGGAGACCCGGCCAATGTCACCCTGTTCACGGAAAGCGCCGGCGCCTGGGCCGCCTGTTATCTGATGACCTCGCCCCAGGCCGAGGGTCTCTATCAGAGGATGATCCTGCAAAGCGGCGGCTGTCTGGAGCCCTCGTCTCTGATCAGCGCTGAAGACGCCGCCGCCTCTGGCCCGCTCTTCGCCCGGCGTTTGGGCTGCACCGGCGCCGATCAGATCGCCTGCCTGAAGGCCTTGCCTGCCTGGCGTCTGTCGCGGGCGCCGTCAGTTCGGGCGGGCATCAACGGCCCAGGGTCGTGGGGACCGGTGCACGCCGATGCGACCGTGCCTGAAAATCCCGCCCTGGCCATCGACCAGGGGCGGTTCACCCGCGTGCCCGTCATCGTCGGGACCAATCTGGACGAGGGGCGGCTGTTCGCCAATGAGGTCAAGGACATGGACCGTTACCAGAAGGAGACGCTGTGGATGTACGGCGATGTCGGCCCCCGCGTGCTGGACCGTTATCCGGTCGGGCCGGACGGCCCGGCCTACGCCATCGCCGCCAACTTCACCGACCAGAGGTTCGCCTGTCCGTCCCAGGCCCTGCGGCGTCAGCTGTCGCGCTATACGCCAGTCTGGGGATATGAGTTCGCCGATCGCGACGCCCCATTCGTCCTGCCCGACGGGATCGTGGGCCTGGACCTGGGCGCCTATCACGCCGGCGAACTGGCCTATATCTTCGGGACCAGCTGGATCTTCGCCGACGTCAACCGGTTCACGCCCGAGCAGAAGGCGTTGTCGCACCGCATGCAGGGCCTGTGGGCCGGGTTCGGACAGCAGGATTTCGGCGCCGAATGGCCCCGCGTGGCGGGCGCGGGGCCGGTTCGGGTGTTCACGGCCCAGGGCGATCGACTGGATGACGCCTTCTTCGCCCGTCACAACTGCGACTTCTGGGACGGGACGCCCTTCGGCGCCGTCCACTAGGTCCAGCACCTAGACGAAGCGGACAGTCACGCCCGGCTTGACCTTGTCGGCCAGGGTCCAGGCGTCCCAATTGGTCAGGCGAACGCAGCCGTGCGACGCGGTCTTGCCGACCAGATGTGGATCCGGCGTGCCGTGGATGCCGTAGCTGGGCTTGTTCAGATCGATCCAGACCACGCCCACAGGATTGTTGGGCCCGGGGGCCACGACCACCTTGCGATCCAGATCGCCATAGCTGAGCTTTGACGGGTCGTAGACATAGTCGGGATTGCGGGCGACGCCGTTGACCTTGACCGTGCCCGTCGGGGTGGGATTGTCCCGACTGCCGATCGTCGCCGGGAAATAGGCGAGCAGCGTCCCGTCCGCGCCATAGGCCCGCACCGCGCCTTGGGCCTTGTCCACCTCAATTCTTTCGACATCCGCAGCCAAGGGCGTCGTATTGATCGCGGGAACCAGCAACTTCTGGCCTGGGCGGTTGAAGTCTGCCGCAGGATTCAGGGCCCTCAGCAGGTCCTCGGTCACATGAAAGCGCTCGGCCAGCGCTTCGACGATATTGGCGTAGCCCATAGACGGCGCCCGGCCCTGGGCCTCCAGCTCGGTCGGGACTATGCCGAGATAGGAAGCCGAAACGTCCTGTTGGGTTATCTCATAGGTAGAGGTCACGGCGCCCTGGCTGGCGGCGCGCAACCGCCCCATGACCTCGGCGTCGAGGCGGCCGTTGACGGGCAGACCCTGGACCTTCTGAAAGGCGGAGACGGCCTGACGCATGTTGGACCCTTCCAAACCGTCGATGGCGCCTGGCGAGAAGCGGGCGCGTTGCAACAGCACTTGGGCGCGGATCAGGGCGGGGTCCGGTTGCGGTCGAGCCGCAGGGCTCGCACCTTCACCCTCGGTCGACGGCGGGGAATAGGCGGTGTTCTCGATGGCGTCGCGCGACAGACGGCCCTGCGCCCCGACTTGGGCGGTCTGCTCTGCGGGGGCGGCGGGCGGCCGGTCGTCGTTGGGATCGCAGGCGGCGACAGCCAGGCCCGCGACGGTCAGGGCGGCGACGGTTGGCGCCAGGACAATGAAACGAGGGGGCATGAATAATCCTGGAAGGTCGGGGGACGATGGCTGCGGGGTCAGTTCGCTTCCCCTGTCGCCGGGTCCGTCGCCGTCTTTCCTGAATTGCTGGAGCCTTCGGCGCCCTTTGGCTCCGTCGCCGGGCGCGGCGGCTCGCCGTCGGAGTCCGGGCGCAGGTTTTCATTCTCGACTTTGCGGTCATTGGGGCGGGTGTCGGTCATCGGCTTCATTTCCAAGGAGACGCGGGGCGTCCGAGACGGAGCCAACGCATCCGGAGCGCCACGGCTCCCTCCTCATGCGTCAACAGACGTTCACCATGCCGGTGAACCCTAACGAAACAGGAGATTGGTTAGGAGGCGTGATGGAACGGACCTCGCCTGTCGAGGTCGCACGAGGGCGTCATGGCGGAAACGCTGCAGGTCGAGATCATGAAGGCGGAGGCGATGGATCCCGCCGCGGTCGACCTGTGGCGGCGGTGGACCTTAACCAACCCCGCCCTGGCCAGCCCCTATTTCCGGTGGGAATTCACTGAGATCGCCGCCCGCGTCTGCCCGGGCGCCGCCGTCGCCGTGTTTCGGCGGGGCGAGCGGATTGTGGGTTTCTTTCCCCACCAGAGGCGCGGCGGCGCGGTGCAGCCGCTGGGCGCCCCGATGAACGACTACCACGGCGTCATCGCCGCCGAGGACGAGATGCTCAGTCTGGAGGCGGTCGCCGGCGTGCTGAACCCGCGAAGGCTTAATGTGCCGAGCTGGGTGGGGCCCGCCCAAGCGGGGCAGGCGCGAGGAACGGTCCAGGTCGCCATGTCGGAGCCCGGTTACGAGGCCTGGTACGCCGAGCGGCGATCGACCTACGGCAAGTATTTCAAGGACAAGGAGCGCGCCCGTCGCAGTCTCGAGGCCGAGCTTGGGCCGATCCGCGTCGAAGCGGGCCTGCGCGACCCAGTTCTCGTGGACCGTCTGATCGCCCTGAAGGCGGCCCAGTACCGTCGATCCGGTCTGCACGACATCTTCGCCTGCGGATGGACACGCGACCTGCTGCACGCCCTGATGCTGGCGCGGCACGAAGACTTCGGCGCCTCGATGGCCGTCATGCACGCCGGCGACAGCCTGGTGGCGCTGGAGTTTTCGCTCCACGCCGGCCGTCATTACCACTTCTGGTTCCCGGCCTATGAGCCGCGGCTGGCGCGGTGTTCGCCCGGCATTCTGTTGAGCATGGACACAATGCGGTTGGCGGCGGCGGACGGCTTCCGCGTCTTCGACTTCGGTTTCGAAGGCGAGGGGTACAAGAAGTATTTCGTCAATGCGCGCCAGACGGTGCGGGAGGCGGTGGTGATCCGGCCCGGCCTGGGCCGGAGCCTAGGCGAGGCGGCCGTGGCCGCCCTGGGCGGAGCCGGAGGACGGGGGCAGGCCCTGCGCAACTCTCTGCGTCGCCGCTGGTCCACCATCGAGGCCTGCGAAGCCTCCTCCCTTGGCCAGTTGCGCGGCGCCGCCTTCGCCCTTCGGTCCGCCGTGAGCAAGGCGGCGGCCAAGCGCAACGGCCCGACCCGCGTGGCCCACGTCTAAGCGAAGCCGAGGAAAGCCGATGAACGAACGACGCACCCGCTATCCCGGTCCGATCTCAGAGGCGGCGGACCACCCGCACACCCTGGTCGATCAGGGGTTCGCCGAGGATGCGGTCCTGGCGACGGTGCTGGATCGCTATCCCGCCGAACTGTTCGACATCAACCTGTATGACTATGACGAGGCGGGGCAGGTCAGTCTGCGGACCGGCGCGCGAGGGCGGCTGTCCGGCGAGGCCCTGCTGGAGGCCATCAAACAGGGCCGGCTGTGGGTCAATTTGCGGAGCGTGGAGACCGGCTGGCCAGAGCTTTGGGCCGCCGCCATGGACGAATTTCGCAAGATCCAGGCGACCTACCCCGGTCTTAGAGCCGTTCGGAACGCCGGTCAGCTGATCCTGTCGTCGCCCAAGGCGCGGGTGCCCTATCATTTCGACGCGGCAGGGGTGGTCCTGTTCCACATGCGGGGGCGCAAGCGGATCTACGTCTATCCCGGCGACGAGCGGCGATTGCCGGAACGGAACATGGAACAGGTGGTCGCCCGCCAGACGACCGAGGAACTGCCCTATGACCTGGCCTTCGAGCGAGAGGCGCAGATCATCGATCTGGAGCCGGGCCGGGCGCTGACCTGGCCTCTGTATGCGCCGCACAGGGTGGAGAATCTGGATCGGTTCTGCGTCAGCCTGTCGATGGACTTCCAGACCTGGCCGTCGCGTTTCCGGAACGGAGCCCTGTTCACCAACGCCGTCCTTCGCAGCTGCGGCGGACGCCCGCGATGCACCGACGCCATGGGGACGCCCGAGCTGGCGGCCCGCTGGGCGGCCTCTCTGGCCCTGAAGCGCACCGGATTGTTGAAGAGCCGGATCGCCCAGTTCGAACGCGACTTCGAACCGCAGATCGGCGCCGCCGACGGAGCGGGAGAGATCAGGCCATGAGGCGGGGGCCAGGTTAATTCGGGTTCATGACCTGAAGTTAAAATGACTTGGGTCGCCCGGGCGATCACCCTTCTCCCGTAGTCAGGGAAAGGGAGCTCTCATGAAGACCGTTCTGATCGCCGCCGCCGCATTGGCCGCCTGCGCCGCAGCCGCGCCGGCGTCGGCCGCCGAAGTCGAAATCCGCAACGCCGTCGCGCGCGTCGTCGTCATCGTCGAAGACCGCCAGGACGTCGCCGTGGAGGTGACGCAGGGACGCTCCCGGTTGCCCGCGCTCCAGGTGCGTCGTCAGGGACGGGACGTCCGCATCGACGGCGGCCTGCGTTCCAACCGGATGTGGAGCGGCGACGTCCGCAACTGCAACGCCGGACGTGCGGGCGCCGCCCAGCCGGGCGAAGGCGCCAGTGTTGAGGTGCGCAACCTGGGCCGCGTCCGTCTGGAAGAGGCGCCGCTGATCGTGTTGCGCACCCCGCGTGATGTGGACGTCAGCGCGGAGGGCGCCGTCTTCGGGGCCGTAGGGCGCGGCGCGCACGACGTGAGATTAGAGAACGCCGGTTGTGGATTGTGGAATATAGCAAACATCTCCGGAGCGTTATTGCTAAAATCTCTTGGCACAGGCGCGCTGCGTGCAGGGATTTCACAATCGGCGACGGTGGCGTTGTCTGGAAGTTCAGATATAAGTGTCGGATCGAACAGGCGATTTACTGGGGCAGTCAGTGGATCTGGTAGTATCCAGGTTTCTGAAGTGATTGGAAATGTAAATGCCGTAATAGGTGGTTCTGGAAATATTACGATAAGGTCGGGCACCGTAGATAATCTTGTCGCTATGATCGGCGGAAGCGGCAATATAACCGTGCATGCTACAGTGCTGAATGCTGATGCTGCGATTTCTGGCTCGGGAGACGTCCGCATTAGATGTCTATCAGGTGCTCGTACTCAGGCCGTTCGAGGATCTGGTCGATTAGTTATCGGAAATCAAGAAAACGAGGAAATTGGGCGCTGCAACTAAGGGTGATGGCAATTTCTCGCCAAAGTTGGTAACGTAACGGTACCAACATGTGGAGGGTTCTATGGCTGGATACAAAAAATTGCTTTCCTCTGGCGTTTTTGCGCTGAGTCTTCTTTTAATTCCAAGCCAAACTTTGGCGGGATCGCTTGCGTGTGAGAACATGTGTGAGCAAATTTTAGAGCAAAGAGTCGATGAGTGTAACGGGGCTTATGATGTGGGCGGTTATGAGTGGGATCAATGCTTAGGCTTGGCAATGGGGGCACATAGAAACTGTGTTGGCTACGTCTGCGGATTCATTAGCTGGTAAAATAAAGCCCCGGCGGATCGGTCCGCCGGGGCTCTTTTTAGTCAGCAGGCCGTCAGGCTTAGAAGGCGCCCAGGACGCTGGTGATGGCGGAAACGCCCAGGCCGGCGCCGGCGCGGTCACGCGCTTGCAGGCCGCCGCCGAAGCTGTAGCGCAGACCCAGCGACCAGGTGTCGACGTCCAGCGAGTCGATGTCGGCGCGGGTGTAGGAAGCGCCGACCGAGAACGGGGTGTTCTCGATTTCGTACTCGGCGCCAACGCCGTAGGTCCAGGCGTCCACGTCGCCGCCGGCGACATCGACGTTGTTGTAGCTGACGCCGGCGTTCAGGCGCAGGTTCGGCATCACGTAGAAGGCGGCGTCGCCGCCGACGGTCCAGATGTCGGCGTCTGCGTCGTCAGCCGTGGTGTAGGCGACCAGGCCGGTCAGGGTCGCGTTGGACAGGTACTTCTGGGCCTCGGCGCCGACGGTCCAGACCGGCTCATCGCCCGAGCCGATGCCGTTGGCGGCGACGAAGGCACCCGCGCGGACGTCCGAGGTCCACATCTTGGTCAGGTGGGCGGCGGCGACGCCGGTGACGTCTTCTTCACCGAAGGCCTTGGTGTAGTCGACGGCGCCGTTCAGGGTCACGGTCCAGTCAGCGGCCGGCAGGGCGACCGTGCCGTCCACGGTCCAGACGTCGGCGTCGACATCGTTGCCGGCGACTTCGATCGAGGGGTTGGAATAGGTCACGCCGACCGAGCCGACGGCGTCTTGGGCGAAGGCCGGGGCGGCGAACAGGGCGGCGGCGGCCGTGGCGAGGAGGATCGTCTTCATTTTCTTTTGTCCTTAGCAGTCTCGACCCGGATGGGGGTCCGGGGAGGGCGGCTGCTATCAGGCGCGGACGAAGCTGAGCATTAAATCGTCGTTACGTAAGTGTCTTGAAACTGTCGTGTTGCCCATCCGCCACGCCTTGTGGTCGCAATGTGTCAGGGGTGGGCGCATCTGGAGGCAAAGGGTTAAGCTGTGGCAATCGCATAATCGTATAAGCATATCCTTATATGTATTGACGGCCTGCTGATTGTGAGGCCATCCTCAGCCGTCGTGGTCTGCACGTGGTCTTCGGAACACGTGCAGCTAAGAGGGAAGCCGGTGGGAAACCGGCGCTGCCCCCGCAACTGTAAGCGGCGAGTCGAAGGTCCATCTCGTGTCACTGGCGTTCACGCCGGGAAGGCCGGACCCTAGGCGTCGACCCGTGAGCCAGGAGACCTGCCCCGACAGATAACGTCCTCCGGCGGGGTGTCCGGTCAGGCCGCATGCGCGCCGCCGGACCCTGCACGTCCGCGTCGGCGTCCGCGCGACCCTGTCCGAAGCCTGGCCACAACACAGGTTTCGAACGTCATGACCCGCCACACCGTCCAGGTCGCCACCCTCGGCTTTCCCCGCATCGGCCCCAAGAGAGAGCTGAAGACCGCGCTCGAGGCCTATTGGGCCGGCAAGACCGACGCCGAGGCCCTTCTGTCCGCCGCCGCCCAGCTGCGCAGCCTGACCTGGGCGCGCCAGCGTGACCTGGGGGCCGACGTCGTGCCGTCCAACGACTTCTCTCTCTATGACCATGTGCTCGACCTGACCGCCATGGTCGGCGCCGTGCCGCCCGCCTACGGCTGGCGCGGGGATCGTGTCGATCTGGCGACCTACTTCGCCATGGCCCGCGGTTCACGGGGCGACGGTCAGGCGTGCGCACACGGTCACGCCCATGCGAGCGGCGAGGGGACGCCGGCCATGGAGATGACCAAATGGTTCGACACCAACTACCATTATCTCGCGCCTGAATTTACCGCCGACCAGGTGTTCCGTCTCGGCTCGACCAAGGCGCTGGACGAATATCTGGAGGCCAGGGCGCTGGGGATCGAGACCCGGCCGGTGCTGCTGGGACCGGTCTCTTATCTCCTGCTGGGCAAGACGCGGGGCGAGCCGTTTGACGTCCTCAGCCTGCTGCCGCGCCTGCTGCCGATCTATGCCGAGGTGCTGCGGTCCCTGGCCCGCGCCGGCGCCACCTGGGTGCAGATGGACGAGCCCTGCCTGGTCACCGATCTGAGCGATGAGGCGAAGGCGGCTTACGACCACGCCTATCGTGTGCTGACCGACGTGACGCCGCCGATCAAGCTGATGCTGACCACCTATTTCGGTGGGCTCGGGGATAATCTGGAGGCCGTGCTGCGCCTGCCGGTTCACGGACTGCACATCGACCTGATCCGAGCGCCGGAGCAGTTGGCCCAGGTCGCGTCTGCGGCGCGCGTCGATCAGGTGCTGTCGCTCGGCGTCATTGACGGCCGCAACGTCTGGAAGGCCGACCTCAACGCCGTGCTGGACAAGGTGGAGCCCCTGGTCGCGGCCGGGCGCAGGGTGGTGATCGCCCCGTCCTCCTCCTTGCTGCACGCCCCGATCGATCTGGAACGGGAGACCGGGCTCGATCCCGAGATCAAGGACTGGCTGGCCTTCGCCGTGCAGAAGGTGGCCGAGTTGGCCACCCTGGCGCGGGCGTTGAATGAAGGCCGCGGCGCGGTGAAAGCGGCGCTCGACGCCTCGACCGCCTCGGTCGCCTCACGTCGCACTTCACCGCGCATCAACGACCCCAAGGTCCAGGCGCGAGCCGCCGATGCCGACCCCGCCCTGGCGCTCAGAAACTCCTGCTTTGAAATTCGTCGCCAGGTTCAGCGAGGGCGTCTGAATCTGCCCGCCTATCCGACCACCACCATCGGCTCCTTTCCTCAGACAGCTGGGATCCGAAAGGCGCGCGCTGATCACGGGCGAGGCGTCATCGACGATGCGGCCTACGCCCGCCTGCTGCGCGACGAGACCGCGCGAGCGATCAAATGGCAGGAGGCGCTCGGCCTGGATGTCCTGGTCCACGGCGAGTTCGAGCGCAACGACATGGTCCAGTACTTCGGCGAGCACTTGTCCGGCTTCGTCTTCACAAAGGCCGCCTGGGTGCAGTCCTACGGTTCGCGCTGCGTGCGCCCGCCCATCCTCTACGGCGACGTCGCGCGGCCCAGGCCCATGACAGTCGAATGGTGGCGCTATGCGCAGGGTCTCACCGACAGACCGGTGAAAGGCATGCTGACGGGCCCCGTCACGATTCTGAACTGGTCCTTCGTGCGCGACGACCAGCCGCGCAGCACCACCTGCCGTCAGATCGCCTTCGCCATCCGCGACGAGGTAGTCGATCTCGAAACCGCCGGCGCCGCCGTCATCCAGATCGACGAGGCCGCCCTGCGCGAGGGCCTGCCCCTGCGGCGCGCCGACTGGGACGACTATCTGGAATGGGCGGTCGAAAGCTTCCGCATCACGGCCTCGGGGGTCCGGGACGAAACCCAGATCCACACCCATATGTGCTATTCGGAGTTCAACGACATCATTCAGGCCATCGGAGCCATGGACGCCGACGTCATCTCCATCGAGACCTCGCGGTCCAGGATGGAACTGCTCGACGCCTTTTCCGACTACCGCTATCCGGCCGAGATCGGGCCGGGCGTCTATGACATCCACTCGCCGCGCGTCCCCACGGTCGAGGCGATGACCGCCCTGCTGAAGGCGGCGGCGCGCAAGCTGCCGCAGGACCGGCTTTGGGTGAATCCGGATTGCGGGTTGAAGACGCGGGCTTGGCCCGAGACTGAGGCGGCGCTCGCCAATATGGTGACGGCGGCGCGGCTCATGAGGGCGGGGGAGACGGCGGCGGCCTGATCATTTGCGGCCAGCGGAGGCGGTGTTCGACCGTCCTCCGACCGGCGCGGAAAATCCTATCGCCGCTCTTGGTTCCGCGCTTGACGAAATCGGAATCGCTAGGCATAAGCCGCCACTCTTGTTGGACCGGCTGTGCATCCCCGGATGCAGACGCGGTTCGCAGGAACGACCTGAGACCCTGTTCTTTGCAGTGACCCAGGACTTTAACGGCCTTCGCAGGCAACTGCGTGGGCCGATCGTTTTTGCGGATTTGCGTTCCCTGAGGGCCTCGTGCCCGAAGGCCTTCGGTCTTTGAAATGGTTCACAGGGACGCGGTCCTCCGACCGCATTGGAAGTAAGCACCGATATGGATCAAAGCATCCGCATCAGGCTCAAGGCCTTTGATCACCGCGTCCTCGATTTTTCGACGCGCGAGATCGTCAATACCGCCAAGCGCACCGGCGCCACTGTCCGTGGTCCGATTCCGCTGCCGACCCTGATCGAAAAGTTCACCGTGAACCGCTCTCCGCACGTCGATAAGAAGTCGCGTGAGCAGTTTGAAATCCGCACGCACAAGCGCGTGCTCGACATCGTCGACCCCACCCCGCAGACCGTGGACGCGCTCATGAAGCTCGACCTGTCCGCCGGCGTGGACGTCGAGATCAAGATTTAAGTAGAAAGAGGCGGGATCCGATGCGCACGGGCGTGATCGCCAAGAAGCTGGGCATGACCCGCGTGTTCGCCGATGACGGCGCGCACGTTCCGGTCACTGTGCTGCAGCTCGACGGCTGCCAAGTCGTCGGCCAACGTACCCAGGAGCGTGACGGCTACGTCGCTCTCCAGCTGGGCGCTGGCGCGAAGAAGGCTAAGAACACCAACAAGGCTCAACGCGAGACCTTCGCCAAGGCGGAAGTCGAACCGAAGGCCTATGTGACCGAGTTCCGCGTCGATGCGGACGGTCTGCTGGACGTGGGCGCCGAACTGTCGGCCGACCACTTCGTGGCGGGCCAGAAGGTCGACATCCAGGGCGAGACCATCGGTAAGGGTTTCGCCGGCGCCATGAAGCGCTGGAACTTCGGCGGTCTGCGCGCCACGCACGGCGTGTCGCTGTCGCACCGTTCGCACGGTTCGACGGGTAACCGTCAGGACCCGGGCCGCACCTTCCCCGGCAAGAAGATGGCCGGTCACTACGGCGCCGAAACCGTCACCACCCAGAACCTGACCGTCGTCCGCGTGGACGCCGAGCGTGGCCTTATCCTGATCAAGGGCGCTGTGCCCGGTCATGACGGCGCCTACGTCAAGGTTCGCGACGCCATCAAGAAGGCCCGTCCGGCCGAGGCTCCGTTCCCCGGCGCCGTGAAGTCGAACAAGGCCGCTCAACCCGCTGAGACGCCCGCTGAAGAAGCGCCGGCCGTCGAAGCGACCGAAGGCGGTGAAGCGTAATGAAACTCTCGGTCATCAAACTTGACGGCAAGGCTGCCGGCGACGTGGAGCTCTCGGACGCCGTCTTCGGCATCTCCGAAATCCGCGGCGACATCCTGGCCCGCACCGTCAGCTGGCAGCTGGCCAAGCGCCGCGCCGGCACGCACAAGGTTCAGACCCGCAACGAGAACTCTCGTACGGGTAAGAAGATGTACAAGCAGAAGGGCACCGGCGGCGCCCGTCACGGTTCGCGCCGTGCGCCGCAGTTCGTCGGCGGCTCGCGCGCCTTCGGTCCGGTCGTTCGCGATCACGGCTTCTCCCTGCCGAAGAAGATTCGCGCCTTGGCCCTGCGTCACGCCCTGTCGTCCAAGGTGAAGTCGGGCGACCTGGTCGTCGTCGACAGCGTCTCGGTCACGGAAGCCAAGACGGCCGCCCTGCGCGAGACGCTGGGCAAGCTGGGTTGGACCAAGGCTCTGATCATCGCGGGTCCGGAAGTCGACGCCAACTTCGGTCTGGCCGCCCGCAACATCCCGCACATCGACGTCCTGCCGAACGCCGGCCTGAACGTCTATGACATCCTGCGGGCCGACAAGCTGGTGCTGACCAAGGCCGCCGTCGAGGCGATCGAAGCCCGCTTCAGCGATAAGGAAGCCGCGTAATGGCCGCTCAACCTACCGCCAAGCACTACGACACCATCCTGGCCCCGGTGATCACCGAAAAGGCCACGATCCTGTCCGAGCAGAACAAGGTCGTCTTCCGCGTCGCCGATACGGCGACCAAGGACGAGATCGCCGCCGCGGTCGAAAGCCTGTTCAAAGTCAACGTCGTCAAGGTCAACACCCTGGTCCAAAAGGGCAAGACCAAGCGCTTCCGGGGCATCCTCGGCCGTCGCGTCGATATCAAAAAAGCGATCGTGACCCTGGCCGACGGCCAGTCGATCGACGTCACCACGGGGCTCTGATCAGATGGCCTTGAAACATTACAATCCGACTTCGCCGGGCCGTCGCGCCCTCGTGCTGGTCGACCGTTCGGAACTCCACAAGGGCCGTCCGGAAAAGTCGCTGACCGAAGGCCTGACCAAGTCGGGCGGTCGTGGGCAGGGCGGTCGCGTCGCGGTCCGCTTCCGCGGCGGCGGCGCCAAGACCCTGTACCGCAAGATCGACTTCAAGCGTCGCAAGTGGGACATGGTCGGCACGGTCGAGCGTCTGGAATACGATCCGAACCGCACGGCCTTCATCGCCCTCGTGACCTATGAGGACGGCGAGAAGACCTACATCATCGCGCCGCAACGCCTGAAGGCGGGCGACACGGTGGTCGCGGGCGAAAAGACCGACGTGAAGCCGGGCAACGCCATGCCGCTTCGTTCGATGCCGGTGGGTACGATCATCCACAACATCGAGATGAAGCCCGCCAAGGGCGCTCAGCTGGCCCGTTCGGCCGGCGCCTACGCCCAGCTGGTCGGCCGCGATCAGGGCTACGCCCAGATCCGTCTCGGCTCGGGCGAGCTGCGCATGGTCCTGGACAGCTGCATGGCCACCGTGGGCGCGGTTTCGAACCCCGACCACATGAACCAGAACCTGGGCAAGGCCGGTCGCAAGCGCCACATGGGCTGGCGTCCGCACGTCCGCGGCGTCGCCATGAACCCGATCGACCACCCGCACGGTGGTGGTGAAGGCCGGACCTCCGGTGGTCGTACCCCCGTCACGCCGTGGGGTAAGGACACCAAGGGCACCCGCACCCGTAAGAACAAGGCTACGGACAAGTTCATCATCCGTACCCGTCACGTGAAGAAGGCTCGCTAAGAATGGCCCGCTCCTCCTGGAAAGGCCCGTTTGTCGACGGGTATCTGCTCAAGAAGGCCGACGCCGTTCAATCGTCGGGCCGCAAGGACGTGATCAAGACCTGGTCGCGCCGCTCCACCATCCTGCCGCAGTTCGTCGGTCTGACGTTCGGCGTCCATAACGGTCAGAAGCACGTTCCCGTGTCGGTCTCGGAAGAGATGGTCGGCATGAAGTTCGGCGAGTTCGCCCCGACCCGGAACTTCCCGGGTCACGCGGCGGACAAGAAGGCCAAAAGGAAGTAACCGATGGCCCAGACCAAGAACTCCCGTCGGGTCGCCCCGACCGAGGCCCGCGCCAAGCTGGTCAACATGCGCATCAGCCCGCAAAAGTTGAACCTGGTGGCCGCCTCGATCCGCGGCATGCCGGTTCAGAAGGCGCTGAACGAGCTGGAATTCAGCCGTAAGCGCATCGCCGGCGACGTCCGCAAGGTCCTGTATTCGGCGATCTCGAACGCCGAGAACAACCACAACCTCGACATCGACAACCTGGTCGTCGCCGAGGCCTTTGTGGGCAAGAACCTGGTGATGAAGCGTTTCGCGAGCCGCGCTCGTGGTCGCTCGTCGCGCATCCTGAAACCGTTCAGCGAGATCACCATCGTGGTCCGCGAAGCCGGCGAGGCCGCCTGATGGGACAGAAAATCAATCCGGTCGGTCTGCGCCTCGGCGTGAACCGCACGTGGGACAGCCGTTGGTTCGCCGCCGGCGCCGACTATTCCCGCCTGCTGCACCAGGACCTGAAGCTGCGCGAGTGGCTGCGGGAACGCCTGTCGGCCGCCGGCGTGTCGCGCATCATCATCGAGCGCCCGCACAAGAAGTGCCGCATCACCATCTATGCCGCCCGTCCGGGCGTCGTGATCGGCAAGAAGGGCGCTGACATCGAGAAGCTCCGCAAGGACATCTCGGCGCGCACCGAAGGTGAAGTTCACCTGAACATCATCGAAGTCCGCAAGCCGGAAACCGACGCTCAGCTGATCGCCGAGAACATCGCGCAGCAGCTGGAACGCCGCGTGGCCTTCCGTCGCGCCATGAAGCGCGCCATGCAGTCGGCCATGCGTCTGGGCGCCAAGGGCATTCGGATGAATGTCTCGGGTCGTCTGGGCGGCGCCGAAATCGCGCGGATGGAATGGTATCGCGAAGGCCGCGTGCCGCTTCACACCCTGCGGGCCGACATCGACTACGGCTTCTACGAAGCCAAGACGACCTACGGCATCATCGGCGTGAAGGTCTGGGTGTTTAAGGGAGAAGTGCTTGAGCACGACCCGATGGCCCAGGACAAGCGTTGGGCCCAGGAAGCCTCGGGTCCGTCCTCGAACGAAGGCCGCGAACGCGGCGGCCCCCGTGGCGACCGCGGTCCGCGTCGCGATCGGGGACGTGAGAACTAAGTCATGTTGCAACCGAAGAAGACCAAGTACCGCAAGGCCTTCAAGGGCCGTATCCACGGCTCGGCCAAGGGCGGCTTCTCGCTGAACTTCGGGTCGTATGGCCTGAAGACGCTGGAACCGGAACGCATCACGGCGCGTCAGATCGAAGCGGCCCGCCGCGCGATCACCCGCCAGATGAAGCGTCAGGGCCGCGTCTGGATCCGCGTCTTCCCCGACCTGCCCGTCACGGGCAAGCCGGCCGAAGTCCGGATGGGTAAGGGCAAGGGCGCGGTGGACTATTGGGCGGCGCGCTGCCACCCCGGCCGCATCCTGTTCGAAATCGACGGCGTGTCGGACGAGGTCGCCCGCGAGGCGCTCCGTCTCGGCGCCGCCAAGCTGCCGGTCCGCACCAAGGTGGTGACCCGCATCGACGCCGGCATCGCCCAAGTTGAGGAAGCCGCCTAATGACCAAGATCGCCGATCTGCGGTCGCAAACGACCGACCAGCTGGCCGACGAGCTGCTGAAGCTCAAGAAGGAACAGTTCAACCTGCGTTTCCAGGCGGCCACCGGCCAGATGGAGAAAACCCACCGCGTGGGTGAAGTGCGCAAAGACATCGCCCGCATCTCGACGCTTCTGCGCGAGAAGCGTGCGGCCTCGTAAGGAAACGAATATGCCCAAGCGAATTCTTGAAGGCGTGGTCGTGTCCGACAAGGGCGACAAGACCGTCGTCGTGAAGGTGGAGCGCACCCTGCTGCACCCGCTTCTGAAGAAGACCGTCCGGTCGTCCAAGAAGTACCACGCCCACGACGAAGCCAACGCGCTCAAAGTCGGCGACGTCGCTCGCATCGTCGAGTGCGCCCCCAAGTCCAAGTTGAAGCGCTGGGAAGTCCTTTCCAACGCCTCCGCCTCGTAATCAGAAGGATCTGATCTTATGATCCAGATGCAAACTAACCTGGAAGTGGCCGATAATTCGGGCGCCCGCCGGGTCATGTGCATCAAGGTGTTGGGCGGCTCCAAGCGCCGCTACGCCTCGATCGGCGACACTATCGTCGCCTCCGTGAAGGAAGCCATTCCGCGCGGCCGCGTGAAGAAGGGCGACGTCGTGCGCGCCATCGTCGTGCGCACCGCCAAGGACATCCAACGCAAGGACGGCTCGGTCATTCGTTTTGACAAGTCGGCCGCCGTCATCGTCAACAAGCAGAACGAGCCCGTCGGCACGCGGATCTTCGGCCCGGTTCCCCGCGAACTGCGCGCCAAGAACCACATGAAGATCATCTCGCTGGCTCCGGAGGTCCTGTAACCATGGCCGCCAAGATCAAGAAGGGCGACCGCGTCGTCGTCCTCACCGGCAAGGACAAGGGCCGCACGGGCAATGTGCTGAAGGTCCTGCCCTCCGAAAACCGCGTCGTCGTGGAAGGCGTCAACATGGTTCAGCGCCACACGCGTCCGAGCCAGGCTGACCCGCAGGGCGGCATCAAGAACAAGGAAGCCTCGCTTCACCTGTCGAACGTCGCGATCGCCGACGCCAACGGCAAGGCGACCCGCGTCGGCTTCCGGATCGAAGGGGACAAGAAGGTCCGCTTCGCCAAGACGACGGGAGACGTCATCTGATGGCTACCGAGAAATACACCCCCCGGCTGAAGGCCGAGTATCAGAACCGCATCCGTGCGGAGATGAAGGCCAAGTTCGGCTATACGAACGAAATGCAGGTGCCCAAGCTGGACAAGATCGTCCTGAACATGGGCATCGGCGAAGCCGTCGCCGATTCCAAGAAGGCCAATGCGGCCCTCAAGGATCTGACGGCCATCGCCGGTCAGAAGGCCGTCGCCACCAAGGCCCGTAACTCCATCGCCGGCTTCAAGCTGCGCGAAGGCATGGTCATCGGCGGCAAGGTCACCCTGCGCGGCGACCAGATGTACGAGTTCCTGGACCGTTTCATCACGATCGCGCTGCCGCGCGTGAAGGACTTCCGCGGTCTGAAGGGCACGTCCTTCGACGGTCGCGGCAACTACGCCACCGGTCTGAAGGAGCACATCGTGTTCCCGGAAATCAATTACGACCAGATCGACCAGATGTGGGGCATGGACATTGTCGTCTGCACCACGGCCAAGACCGATGAGGAAGCCAAGGCTCTCCTCACCGAGTTCAAGTTCCCGTTCTTGAAGAACTGAGCGGGAAGGGAAGAGCACAATGGCTAAAAAGAGCGCCGTAAACCGCAACGAAGCCGTCAAGGCCCTGGTTGCGAAGTATGCCGCGAAGCGGGCCGCCCTGAAGGCGACCGCCAACGACGAAAACCTGCCGCTTGAGGAGCGTTTCGCCGCGCGCCTGAAGTTGGCTGAACTGCCGCGCAACTCCGCGCCGAGCCGCATTCGCAACCGTTGCGAAGTGACCGGTCGTCCGCGTGCGTTCTATCGCAAGCTCAAGATGAGCCGGATTGCGCTGCGTGAGCTTGGCAACCTGGGACAGATCCCGGGCCTGACCAAGTCCAGCTGGTAAGGGGAGCGAAGAGACATGATGATCAACGATCCCCTGAGCGACATGATCGCTCGCATCAAGAACGCGGCGACCCGCAAGCGTTCCAAGGTGCTGACCCCGGCTTCCCGTCTGCGCCAGCGCGTCCTCGACGTGCTGCAGGACGAGGGCTACATCCGCGGCTACAACCTGGTTCAGAACCCGGGTGAGTTTCCGCAGTTCGAGATCGAGCTGAAGTATTTCGACGGTCAGCCCGTCATCGCCGAGATCGCGCGCGTGTCCAAGCCGGGCCGCCGCGTCTACTCCGCGATCGGCGATCTGAAGCCCGTCAAGAACGGCCTCGGCATCTCGATCCTCTCGACTTCGAAGGGCGTCATGTCCGACGCCGCCGCTCGCGACGCCAATGTCGGCGGCGAAGTCCTCTGCAGGGTCTACTGATATGTCCCGTATTGGCAAGAAAACCATCGCAGTGCCGAAGGGCGTGACGGTCACGCTCGACGGCCAGACCGTCTCGGTGAAGGGTCCGAAGGGCGAACGCTCCTGGACCGTCGCCGAAGAAATCGAAGTCAAGCACGAAGGCGACGAGCTGTCGCTGGGCCTGCGGACCGACACCCAGCGCGGTCGCGCCATGTGGGGTCTGTCGCGCACCCTGGTCGACAACATGGTCACCGGCGTCACCACCGGCTTCGAGAAGTCGCTGGAACTGGTCGGCGTGGGTTACCGCGCCGCGATGAAGGGCAACGCCCTGTCGCTGCAGCTCGGCTTCTCGCATGAAGTCGACATCGACCCGCCGGCCGGCGTCAGCTTCGCGGTTCCGAAGCAGACCGAGATCAAGATCCTGGGCGCGGACAAGCAGGCCGTCGGTCAGATCGCCGCGGTCATCCGCAAGCTGCGTCCGCCGGAGCCCTATAAGGGCAAGGGCGTCCGTTACGCCGGCGAGACCGTGCGTCGCAAGGAAGGCAAGAAGAAGTAAGTCATGGCTCTTTCTCTTCGACAACAAGCCAAGCGCCGCGCCGAGCGCACGCGCCGTCGCCTGAAGGCTGTCGCCAACGGTCGCCTGCGTCTGTCGGTCTATCGTTCGGACAAGAACATCTCGGCCCAGATCATCGACGACGCCCAGGGCGTGACGGTCGTGGCCGCCTCGTCGCTGGAAGGCGGCAGGGGGTCCAAGGGGTCGGACATCGCCGCGGCTACGGCCATCGGCAAGCTGATCGCCGAGCGCGCCATCGAGAAGGGCGTCAAGGACGTCGTCTTCGACCGGGGCGAGTACATCTATCACGGACGGGTGAAGGCGCTGGCGGAAGCCGCGCGTGAAGCCGGCCTGAACTTCTAAGGGACGCGACAGATGGCGCAACAACCCCAACGCGGCGGCGGCGATCGTAATCGCCGCGACCGCAACGCTCCCGCCGCCGCCGAGGCCCCGGAAAGCGACATCATCGAGAAGCTGGTGCACATCAACCGCGTCGCCGCCACCGTTAAGGGCGGCCGTCGCTTCAGCTTCGCCGCCCTGATGGTCGTCGGCGACGGCAAGGGTCGCGTCGGCTTCGGTCACGGCAAGGCGCGCGAAGTGCCGGAAGCCATCCGCAAGGCGACCGAAGAAGCCAAGAAGACGATGATCCGCGTGCCTCTGCGCGAGAACCGCACCCTGCACCACGACGGCAACGGCCGTTGGGGCGCCGGCAAGATCATGATGCGCGCGGCCCCTCCCGGCACCGGCGTCATCGCGGGCGGTCCGATGCGTGCGGTCCTCGAAACCCTCGGCGTCCAGGACGTCGTGGGCAAGTCGACCGGTTCGTCGAACCCCTACAACATGATCCGTGCGACGTTCGAAGCCCTGAAGGTTCAGTCGTCGCCCCGTCAGGTCGCGTCCAAGCGCGGCAAGAAGGTCGCGGATCTGATGGGTCGTCGCAACGACGGCGCCTCGGCGCCCGAAGCCGTGGAGTCCTAAGTCATGGCCGAGAAGAAGACCGTCACCATCAAGCAGATCGGCTCGCCGATCCGCCGCAAGAACGACCAGCGCGCCACCCTGGTGGGCCTGGGCCTGAACCGCATGGGCCGCGAAGCGACCCTGGAGGACACCCCTTCGGTTCGCGGCATGATCGCCAAGGTCCACCACCTGGTGGAAGTGGTCGAGAAGTAAGACTGTTCGCTACGCGAAGTGGCGAGTGATGAGTGGCGAGTGACGAGTAGCCCGGGTGTCGGTTCGACCGATTTCTCTTGACTCGCCACTCATCACTCGCCACTCGCCACTTTCTTTTTCCAAGCCGAGTCCGGACGAATGTCCGGGCGCTAGCACCCGAAAGGATCAGGCATATGAAACTGAACGAAATCCGCGACAACGAAGGCGCGCACAAGAAGCGCATGCGCGTGGGCCGCGGCCCCGGCTCCGGCAAGGGCAAGACCTCGGGCCGCGGCGTCAAGGGTCAGAAGTCGCGGACCGGCGTCAGCCTGCTGGGCTTCGAAGGCGGCCAGATGCCGCTGTACATGCGTATGCCCAAGCGCGGCTTCAACAACCCGAACGCCCTGAAGCTGGCCGAAGTGAACCTGTGGCGCCTGCAAGACGCCATCGACGCCGGCAAGCTGGACGCCTCTGCCGAGATCAAGGGTGAAGCCCTGGTCGCCGCCGGCGTGATCCGCCGCGTCAAGGACGGCGTCCGTCTGCTGGGCACCGGTGAAATCAAGGCCAAGCTGAACCTCGTCGTCTGGTCGGCCACGGCCGGCGCCAAGAAGGCCATCGAAGCCGCGGGCGGTTCGGTCGTCGAACAGCGTATCGAAGCCGAAGCCAAGGCTGCGGCCCGCGTCGAGAAGCGCAACGCCGCCAAGGGCAAGGCTCCGGCCCCCAAGGCGCCCAAGGGCGACGCCAACAAGGTCTCGGCCCGCGCCAAGCGCACCGCTTCCAAGGCCTGAACAACGCGTCGTCGCGGCGCGTATAGGCCGTGGCCTGAATACACCTGCGACGACGAAACAACGGAAGCGGCCCTCGCATGAGGGCCGCTTTCCGCCTATCTGACGACTCAGTCAGTCGTGGGGACGCATAATGGCTTCGGCCGCAGAACAACTCGCCGCCAATATGAACATGGGCTCGTTCGCCAAAGCGACCGAGCTGCACAAGCGCCTGCTGTTCACGCTGGGCGCCTTGCTGGTTTATCGCATCGGCACCTATGTGCCGATCCCAGGCATCAACTCGCAGGCCTTCCTGCAGTTCTTCCAGGACCCCTCGGGTCAGCGCGGCATCCTGGACATGTTCAACATGTTCTCGGGCGGCGCGGTCGAGCGGATGGCCATCTTCGCGCTGAACGTCGCGCCCTATATCTCGGCGTCGATCATCGTGCAGCTGATGGGCACGGTGTATCCGCCCTGGGAGAAGCTGAAGAAGGAAGGCGGGGAGAGCGGCCGCAAGCAGCTGAACCAGTACACCCGCTATCTGACGGTCTTCCTGGCCCTGGCCCAGTCGCTGGGCATCGCGGCGGGTCTGAACGCCCAGCCGGGTCTGGTCGATAATCCGGGGATCTTCTTCCTGGTCTCGACCGTCGTGACCCTGACGGGCGGCACCATGTTCCTGATGTGGCTGGGCGAGCAGGTGACGGCGCGCGGCGTCGGCAACGGCATTTCGTTGATCATCTTCGCGGGCATCGTGGCGGTTCTGCCCTCGACCATCGCCCGGATGCTGGGCCTGGCCCAGCAGGGTCAGATGTCGGCCTTCGCCCTGTTCTTCATCGCCGTTCTGGCCGTGGCGACCGTGGTCTTCATCGTCTTCATGGAACGGGCTCAGCGCCGTCTGCTGATCCAGTATCCGAAGCGCCAGGAAGGCAACCGGATGGCGGGAGGCGAGCGCTCGTTCCTGCCGCTGAAGGTCAACACCGCCGGCGTCATCCCGCCGATCTTCGCCTCGTCCCTGCTGATGCTGCCGACCACAGTGGCCAGCCTGACCGCCAATGCGGACCTGCCGTCCTATCTGGGCTGGCTGCCGCTGGTCACCTCGCAACTGACCCACGGCCAGCCTCTGTTCATGGCCCTGTACGCCGCCCTGATCATCTTCTTCTGCTTCTTCTACACCTCGATCACCTTCAACCCGGAGGATACGGCCGAGAACCTGCGGAAATACGGCGGCTTCCTGCCGGGCATCCGTCCGGGCAAGCGCACGGCCGAATATCTGGACTATGTCCTGACCCGTCTGACGGTGATCGGCGCGGCCTATATCACCGCCGTCTGCCTGCTGCCCGAGTTCATGGTCGCCCAGATGGGCAACAGCCTCTACTTCGGCGGAACGTCTATCTTGATCGTGGTGTCGGTGACGATGGACACTGTGGCCCAGATCCAGTCCCAACTGCTGGCGCACCAGTACGAGGGGCTGATCAAGAAGGCCAAGCTGCGCGGTCGCGGCGGTCGTGGCGCGCCCACGCCCGTCCGTCGCTGAGTTGACTAGAAGACGCCTGGGGAGGACTTGCGCGTGAACTTGATCCTGTTTGGACCGCCGGCGGCGGGCAAGGGGACCCAGGCCAAGCGGCTGGTGGAAGAGAAGGGCATGATCCAGCTCTCCACCGGCGACATGCTTCGGGCCGCCATCGCCTCGGGCTCGGAGCTGGGCCTCAAGGTCAAGGACGTGCTGGCGCGCGGCGATCTGGTGACGGACGAAATCGTCATCGCCCTGATCGAGGATCGTCTGCCGGAGGCCGAGGCCGCCGGGGGCGCCATCTTCGACGGCTTCCCCCGCACCGTAGCCCAGGCCGAAGCCCTGGACGCCATGCTGGCCAAGCGCGGCGCCCAGATCGACGCCGTGGTCCGGCTGAAGGTCGACGACGCCGCCCTGCTGGAGCGGATCGCCAAACGCTACGCCGAACAGGGCCGCCCGGATGACAATCCGGAGACCTTCGCGGTCCGTCTGGACGCCTACAACCGCAACACCGCCCCGCTGCTTCCCTATTATGAAGCCCAGGGCAAGTTGACCGAGGCGGACGGCATGGGCTCGATCGAGTCCGTCGCCAAGGCGATCGACGAAGCCCTGGCGTGACCCAAGTCGTTTTCGGGCGTTTGGGAACGGATGCCTGAAACCGAGATCCAGTCTGACAGAAGGCGCGCCCGCAGACGCTGGCGCGCCTTCGCCGTCTTCGGCGGGGTCGCCGCCGCCGAAATCGCCCTGATCCTGATGCTGGGACAGGTGAAGGGCCGCCCCCCCCGGACCCCCATGGCGGACGGCCCCCCGCCGTTCGAGGTGCTGCTCTATGATACGCCGCCGCCGATCCTGGAGCGCCCCTCTGCGCCCGAGGCGGGGGGAGGGGCGCCGGCCGCGCCCTCGCGCATTCACACGCCGCCCAAGCCGCAGCCAGATCGCCCGCGCGAACTGCCGTCGCCGTCGAAGCCGGCGCCCCAGCCCGCCCCAGTCGTGGGCGTCGCGCCTTCCCCCTCGCCGGAACCCGGGTTGGGTCAGGGCGGCCAGGGGACCGGCGCGGGTTCCGGCGTCGGCGCGGGGTCCGGGCCGGGCAGCGGCTCGACGGGGCCGCGCCTGATCACGGGGCCGTCCATGGCCCAGGTCCGCGCCAACCACCCGCGCCAGGCCCGCAGCCGCTACGGCCGAGTCGAACTGTCTTGCCGCATCCGGTTAGACAGCCGGCTGGAAGCCTGTCGCGTGGTGGAGGAGACCCCTGTCGGCCTGGGCTTCGGGGCGGCGGGACTGGCTGTGGCCGACTATTTCCGTTTCCAGCCGCCGACCGAGAACGGGCGTCCCCTCGAGGGGCAGCAGGTGACGGTGGGCGTCGACTTCGGCATTCCCCCGCGTCGCTGATCCACCGCTTCCCAGGGTGGCGGCCTAAGCCCCTTGACCGGAACCCGGTTGCGGCGTTCAACATTGATGCAGAGAGGCTGATCGCCGCCGTTCGAGGCGGTTCTGAGCGGCGGTTTAGGCGGTGGACCGAAAGTCTGGCCTGCAGGGTTGCGCGCAGCCGTTGACGCCCGGTGAATCATCTGTATAAGGGCGCCTTCCCGCGAAGGGCGCCACGCTCCTGGTTTGTTAACCGGAGCGTTTGTTGCGTCTGAATAACGCGTATCTGGAGAATTTCGTGGCCCGTATCGCTGGCGTCAATATCCCGACCAACAAGCGCGTTGAAATCGCGCTTCAGTACATCCACGGCATCGGCCCGGCCGCCGCCAAGGACATCACCGAAAAGGTCGGCATCGAAGCCGCCCGCCGGGTGAACCAGCTGACGGACGCCGAAGTCCTGTCGATCCGCGAGACCATCGACCGCGACTATACGGTCGAGGGCGACCTGCGCCGCGAAACCTCGATGAACATCAAGCGTCTGATGGACCTGGCCTGCTATCGCGGCCTGCGTCACCGCAAGGGCCTGCCGGTCCGCGGTCAGCGCACCCACACCAATGCTCGCACCCGCAAGGGTCCGGCCAAGCCGATCGCCGGCAAGAAGAAGTAAGAGAGAGCTGACCGATGGCCAAGGAACCGGGTCGCGTAAAGCGCCGCGAACGCAAGAACATCACCTCGGGCGTCGCCCACGTGAACGCCAGCTTCAACAACACCATGGTGACCATCACCGACGCGCAAGGGAATGCCATTTCCTGGTCGTCGGCCGGCCACATGGGCTTCAAGGGCTCGCGTAAGTCCACCCCGTACGCCGCCCAGATGGCGGCCGAGGACGCCGGCAAGAAGGCCCAGGAACACGGCCTGAAGACGCTGGAAGTCAACGTCTCGGGTCCGGGCTCCGGCCGTGAGTCGGCTCTGCGCGCCCTGCAGGCCGTGGGTCTGACGATCACCACCATTCGCGACGTCACCCCGATGCCGCACAACGGCTGCCGTCCGCCCAAGCGTCGTCGCGTCTAAGCGACACCGCCCAAAGCACCCCCATCTCCGTCGGCTCCACCATGGCCTCGTCGACAAGGCCGGAGCCGACGAAACCCGTTCGAGGGACAAAATGATCGAAAGAAACTGGCAAGAGCTGATCCGTCCCGAGAAGCCGCAGATCGAGATCGGTTCCGACGCCCAGCGTAAGGCGCGTCTGGTGGCTGAGCCTCTGGAGCGCGGCTTCGGTGTGACGCTCGGCAACGCCCTTCGTCGCGTTCTACTGTCCTCGCTGCAAGGCGCGGCGGTGACCGCCATTCAGATCGACGGCGTGGTTCACGAATTCTCGTCGCTGGAAGGCGTGCGCGAGGACGTGGTCGACATCGTTCTGAACATCAAGCAACTGGCGCTGCGCATGCACGCCGAAGGCCCCAAGCGCATGACCCTGCGCGCCACGGGGCCCGGCGTGGTGACGGCCGGCCAGATCGACGTGCCGGCGGACATCGAGGTTCTGAACCCCGATCACGTCATCTGCACCCTGGACGACGGCGCCTCGATCCGCATGGAGCTGACCGTCCAGAACGGCAAGGGCTATGTGGCGGCCGAGTTCAACCGTCCGGAAGACGCGCCGATCGGCCTGATCGCCGTCGACGCCCTGTACTCGCCGGTCAAGAAGGTGGCCTATCGCGTCGAGCCGACCCGTCAGGGCCAGTCGCTGGACTACGACAAGCTGCTGCTGGAAGTCGAAACCAACGGCGCGGTCACGCCGGTTGACGCTGTGGCTTACGCCGCGCGCATCCTGCAAGACCAGCTGCAGATCTTCATCACCTTCGAAGAGCCCAAGAAGGCTGTCGAGCAGTCGGACGGCAAGCCCGACCTGCCCTTCAACCCGGCCCTGCTGAAGAAGGTGGACGAGCTGGAGCTGTCGGTCCGTTCGGCCAACTGCCTGAAGAACGACAACATCGTCTACATCGGCGACCTGATCCAGAAGACCGAGGGCGAAATGCTTCGCACCCCGAACTTCGGCCGCAAGTCGCTGAACGAGATCAAGGAAGTTCTCGCGACCATGGGGCTCAGCCTCGGCATGGACGTGCCGAACTGGCCGCCCGAAAACATCGAAGATCTGGCCAAGAAGTTCGACGACCAGATCTAAGTTCAACCCTCCGCCCGTCTCCTCTCGGGGAGAATGTCGGGGCGGTTAGAAGATTACGAGCCTAGGTCTCCCCAGGAGATACCGGGTTCGGAGTAGGAGAGACCCTGATGCGCCACGGCGCCGCCCATCGTAAACTCGGTCGCACGACCAGCCACCGCACCGCCATGTTCGCCAACATGGCCGCCTCGCTGATCAAGCACGAGCAAATCACCACGACCCTGCCCAAGGCGAAGGAACTGCGTCCCTTCGTCGAGAAGCTGGTCACCCTGGCCAAGAAGGGCGACCTGCACGCGCGTCGTCAGGCCATCAGCCAGGTCCGCGACGTGCCGCAGGTCGGCAAGCTGTTCGAAACGATCGGCCCGCGCTACGCCGAACGCAACGGCGGCTACATCCGGATCATGAAGGCCGGCTTCCGCCACGGCGACAACGCCCCGATGGCCGTGATCGAGTTCGTCGATCGCGACGTCGAAGCCAAGGGCAAGGACTCCGGTCCGGTCCTGGCCTATGAAGGCGACGACGAGGCTTAAGCCTTTCGTCTCTGACGAGACTGAACCGCGAAAGGGCGGCCGGAGCGATCCGGTCGCCCTTTTGCTTTGCGTGGCGATCGGGCAAGAGGCGGCCATGTCTGTCGCGATCGTCGATTTCCGCCCTGACCACGCCGCCGCCTGGGCCCGTCTGAATGAGGCTTGGCTGGCCGAGGGCGGCTTCGCCGTCGAGGCCAAGGACCGGCGCTCCATCGACGATCCGCACGGGGTCTTCATCGCCGGCGGCGGCCGGATCTTCATCGCCGAGCGGGACGGGGACGCGGTCGGCTGCTGCGCCCTGATCCGTATTCCAGATGGGTTCGAGGTGTCGAAGATGACCGTGACGCCCGCCGCGCGCGGCCTGGGCCTGGCGCGGCGTCTGCTGGAGGCCTGCGAGGCGGCGGCCCGCGCGGCGGGCGCGACCCTGCTGTATCTGGAGACCAACAGCGCCCTGAAGCCGGCGATCGCCCTGTACGAGAGCTTCGGCTTCTTCCACCTGCCGCCCCGCCCGACCCCCTACGCCCGCGCCGACGTCTTCATGGAGAAGCGGCTCTAACGGCTGTCAGGGGGGCTTCAGCCCGCCTCCGCCTATTCCTTCGACAGATCCTGACGCTGGAACCAGGCGATAGAGGCTGCGACCGGCGCGACGCACCACAGGACCAGGCTGACCACCGCCTTCATGACCACGCCCTCGGGCAAGGGCATGGGGCCGCGAGCGAGGGCGGCTTTCAAAGTGTCATAGGCCAAGCCGGGCAGCAGCAATTGCGCGGCCCAGTCACTCGGCTCCCAGCCGAGAATGGGCAGCAGCGGTCCCCCGAGGATGGTCTGGGCGAAACCCAGAGCCCAGGGGGCGAACAGGGTCGCCAGCAGGGACCGGCTGACGACCGCCGCCAGTAGGGCGATGAGGCCGTATTGAACGATCCGGATGTAGGACAGAAGCCAGGTCAGAAGGAACTGAACCAGGTCGAAGTCGGACAGGTCGAAGCTCATCGGCCGTCCGGCCACCAGGGCCTGTGTGACGAAGAAGATGAAGGCGGCGATCAGCATGGCCAGCATGGCGATCATGGCCAAGACTTTCATCACCCCGATCTTGCCCAGGATCAGCCAGGGTCGGCCGTTGCGAGCGCTGATCAGTCGCCAGGTCTCCCAGCGGTAGTCGCCGGCGTAGACCGCCGCCGCCGCCAGCAACATGAAGACCAGCAACACGCCGTTGGCGCCGTTGCCGGCCGCAAAGCCGAAGGCCTCGGCCAGATTGACGGGCTGATTGCCCAAGGTCGCGGGCAGATTGGCCTTGGCAGCCAGTGCGTCGCCCTTGGCCTTGGTCATGATCTGGTAGGCCAGCCCGCCGAAGACGAACAGCAGCGGCGTCAGCAGGATGCTGAAGAAGAGCGTCGTCCGGTTCCGCGAGACGCGATAGGCCTCGGATTTCAGCGCATCAACCAGCATGATCGGTCCCCTTGTCGGGCGCGCCCTGCACGCCGGTCCAGCCGGTTTCGCTCATGAAGACGTCTTCCAGGTCGGCGCCGATCCAGCGGGCCTCTTCGATATCGACCCCGGCCTCGACCAAGGCGCGGATGGCCGCCGGCGTCTCGGCGCGGGTTAGAGCGGCGATCAGGGCGTCGCCGTCCAGCGTCGCCTTGTCGCCCAGCACCCCCATGGCCTTGGCGAGCGGGGTGGCCGAAAGGCGCAGACGTTCGCCTGAGGCCGTCAGGTCCGAAACCCGGCCTTCGGTGATCACCTTGCCCTTGTTGAAGATGGCGACGCGATCGCAGACGCGCTGGACCTCCTGAAGCTGGTGGCTGGCCAGGATGACGGTGACGCCGTCGTCGTCGGCCAGGCTGCGGATCAGGGCGCGCATCTCCTGGATGCCGGGCGGGTCCATGCCGCTGGTCGGTTCGTCCAGAATGACGAGGTCCGGCTTGGTCATCAGGGCGGCGGCGACGCCCAGGCGTTGCAGCATGCCGACCGAGAAGCCGCGCACCCGCCGGTCCGCCGCCTCGGCCAAGCCCATTCGCTTCAACCAGGCCTCGATGTCCGAAGACGCGACGCCGCCGTGGGCGTAGCCCAGCCAGACCAGGACCTGACGCGCGGTCATGAAGGGAGGGAAGCGCGGCGTCTCGATCATCGAGCCCATCCGCCGCGTCGCCGCCGGATCGCCGATCCGGCCGCCCATGACCGTCGCCTCGCCCGCAGTCGGGCGGATCAGGCCGAGCAGGGTGCGAAACAGCGTCGACTTGCCGGCGCCGTTGGGGCCGAGGATGCCGTAGACGCCGCCCCGCGGGATCGACAGGGTCAGGCCGTCCAAGGCCTTCACCGTCCCATAGGTCTTGGTCAGGCCGCGGATCTCGATGACGGTTTGCATAGGATGAGCTTGGCGCGAGAACGGCGTTCCCACAAGGCGTCGTGCGGCTGTTGTCCATTAAGATTAGGCAATGGTTCGGCGGGCGCCGGCGCACGGCTAGGACCAAAGGTCCAAGGGCGGCGGCTTGCATTCTGAGCGGCCTGGGCCGATCTGGGGCGCGTGATGTCATCCCCTGCCATAGTGATCGTGGGCGCCGGCGTGCTGGGCCTGAGCACCGCCTTCAGCCTGACCCGGCGGGGGCATGCGGTGACGGTCATCGACCCGGGTGGTGCGAATGCGTCGAGCGTGGCGGCCGGCATGGTGGCGCCGGCGATGGAATCTGTCCTGGACGACGTTACGCCCGAGACGGCGGCCCTGTTCCGCGCCGGACGCGACCTGTGGCCCGACTTCGCCAAGGCGGCTGGCGTCGCCTTGGCGCGCCGACCGGCTGAATGGCGCGGCGGGGACGTCGCCGGCCTGGCGGCGCGATTCGAAGCCCTGGGTTTTGAGGCGCGTCGGACCGGCGACCGGCTGATCACGGAGGAGGATTATCAGATCGACCCCGGCCAGGCCTTGGGCGCCCTGGCCCAGGCGGTGGCGCAGGCTGAAGGCGGCGCTGTGGTGCAGGACCGCGTCTCGGCCCTGGTTCAGACGGCCGACGGCTGGTCGATCGAACTGGGCCGACGCAGCCTGTCCGCCGCCGCGGTCGTGCTGGCGACGGGGGTCGAGGCGGCGATAGAGGGGGCCCCGGAGGCGACGCGGCGGCTGGTCGACGGCGTTCAGCCCATTCGCGGCCAGATCGGCGTGACCGGCGAGACTCTGGCGGATCATGTGGTGCGCGGTCCCGGCGCCTATGTGGCGCCGATGGCCGGCGGAACGGTGATCGGCGCGACGATGGAGCCGGGGCGTCGCGACGCCGCGCCGGACTGGACCGTGGGCGAAAGGCTGAGCCAGGCCGCCTGGCGCGTTCTGGATCGGACGCCTGCGCCGCTGGACATCGACTGGCGTGTCGGGGTGCGAGGCGCTTCGGCAGACGGCCTGCCGATGGCGGGCCCTGCGCCGGACGGCAGGGCCCTGTTTTTGGCCCTGGCCCCCCGCCGAAACGGCTGGCTGCTGGGGCCGATGGTGGGGGCCGTCGTCGCCGATGCGATCGAGGGGCGAACGCCGCAAGCCTACGCCCACGCCCTCGATCCTCGGCGATTTCAGGCCGAAACCTAGTCCTCCATTGCGAAGCGGACGGTGAAGTTCACCGTCGCCCCATCCACCGGACGGCCGTCGACCGTGCGAGGGTTCATCCGGAAGGCGCGCGTCAGGCTGAGAGCCGCCCGACCGAAGCCTTGGCCGTTCGGAGTCTCGCCGGCGACGCGGCAGGCGGTCAGGCCGCCGTCGATGCGAACCAGGCAGGACAGGGTGGCCGCGCCCGAAACGCCGTCTTCGGCGGCCCGGCTGGGATAGGCCCGCGCCATCTGGGCGGACGAGGGGCGGCTGGCCCAGCTGGGGTTGTTGATGACGGAGACGGCGCGGACGGGGGTTTCGACCGTCGCGGTTCCGCCCTCGACCCCGCTGGGCGCCGTGCTGATGACAGGCAGGCCCGGTGAAGCCGTGACCGCCGACGGCTCGGGCGGGGTCAAGGCCACGGTCTCGACATCGGCCGGCGCAGGGTTGCGGGGCGGGTGGAGGGGCGTCGGCGGCGCTGCGACCTTCTGGACCGGTTCTGGCTCAGGCTTGCGCTCCGGCGGAGCCAGGCTGACGGTCACATGCGGCAGTTCGTCGATCACCGGCTCCGGCTTCAATTCGAACCGCTGGGTGTAGAGCGCCACGCCTATGCCGACATGGACCAGGATCGAAACCCCGATGGCGGCCGGCATCCAGCGCGGCATCGGTTTCTTGCGTTCCCCATAGTCGATGGGGTTGACGGCGCCGGGGCCTCCGGCGGCGCGGATCATCATATCGACACTCCCTCGTTCACCGCCCCCGCAGCGCCCGTAACCGAAAGTGAGCGCCCAGGTTGTGGCGGGATTGCGGCGGTGTTTCAGCGGTCGACGAAGGTCGAAAGCTTGACCTTACGGTTAAAGCCGGTCTTAACGATTAAGGGTTGGTTAACCATGTTCGACGAGGCTCCGCCTGTTATGGGCATCCGAGCGATTCCATCTTCGGGCGGCGTTGAGGCGGCGATTCAGCGCGCGTCCCAGGCGGTGGGCGTCGATTACGACTTCCTGGTCAAGACCGCCCGACGCGAGAGCGCGCTCAATCCTTCGGCCAAGGCGCCGACCTCATCGGCGGCCGGTCTCTTCCAATTCATCGAACAGACCTGGTTGGCCACCGTCAAACAGCACGGCGCCCAGCATGGGTACGGCCAGTACGCCGATCTGATCCACCGCGGCGCCGACGGGCGCTGGCGGGTCGAGGGTTCGGCCCGCAATGTGGTTCTGGACCTGCGGTTCGATCCGCATGCGGCCTCGACCATGGCGGCGGAGCTGACGGCGTCGAACGCCGCCTATCTGCGGGGCCGCACCGGCAAGGAGCCCGGCGCGGGCGACCTCTATGCGGCCCATTTTCTGGGACCGGCGGGTGCGGCCAGTCTGATGACGGCCATGGACCGCAACCCGGGCGGCAGCGCGGCGGCCCTGTTTCCCGAAGCGGCCCGCGCCAACCGCAGCATCTTCTACAAGGACGGGCGGCCGGCCACCGTGGCCGAGGTCTACGCCAATCTGCAACGCACGGCCGGGACCGGGGCGCCGGCGGCGGGCGTCGGCGATGAGCGGCCCGTGGCGCCGGAACTCAGCGACCGGGACCAGATGCTGGCGGCCCGCCTGGATCGCTTGAAGCAGGATCAGGGGCTCTTGGCCCTGTTGCTGGGGCAGGACGGATCGGCCGGCGGCGGCTTCGGCGGCGCCTTCTCGCCGGACGACGCCCAGGGCGCCTAAACAGGTTTTGGGCGGGCGGAAATTCTGCCGAAACGCCCCGATGGTAAACTGGGCGTTAAGCATGGCAGGATGATCGTATCGGGGACGCCCGATTCCCGAACGAGCCATCCATGACCGCCTATCGCGCCCGACTGACCGAGACGGATATCCAGCGCCTGATCAAGGCGACGGAGGACGACGACCGGGCGGAGGCGGCCTATAAGCTGTGCCGCAGCATGGATCGCGCCGATCTGGACGAACGGGACCGCGAAGCCGCCCAGAAGATTCTGCGCCTCCTGGCCAACGATGCAGCCGAACTGGTCCGGCGGGCCATGGCTGTGACCTTGAAGGCGTCGGATCTGCTTCCGATCGACGTGGCGCGTCGGCTCGCGGCCGATATCGACAGCATCGCCCTGCCGGTGATCAGCGCTTCTCCGGTCTTCAGCGACGAGGATCTTATTGAAATCGTCCGCGCCGGTTCGCCTGTGCGCCAGGTCGCGGTCGCCGGCCGGCCGCGCGTGTCGCGCGACGTCGCGGGCGTGCTGGCGGATGTCGGTTGCGAACAGGCCGTGAGAATGCTGGCGGCCAATGACAACGCCGATCTGTCGGAACAGGCCCTGGGCGTGATCGTGGACCGGTTCGCCGCCTCGCCCGAGGTGGTTACCGCTGTCGCCTATCGCCAGGTTCTGCCGCTGCATGTGACCGAGCGGCTGATCGCCCTGGCCAGCGAGACGGTGCGAGAGCATCTGGTCGCCCGGCATGCGGTGGCGCCCGAGACGGCGATCCGTCTGGCCCAGTATGCGCGCGAACGGGCGACCGTCGATCTGGTCGATCAGGCGGCTTCCAGTGCGGACATCGGCGCCTTCATGGCCCAGTTGAACCTTCGCAAGTCGCTGAACGCCTCCCTGCTGCTGCGGGCCCTGGCGCGCGGCCAGATGACGATGTTCGAACATGGCCTGGCCGAACTGGCCAATACGCCGCATCAGCGCGCCTGGCTGATGATCCATGACGCAGGTCCCCTGGGCTTGAAGGCGATCTATGACCGGGCCGGTCTGCCGCCGCGCCTGTTTCAGGCGTTCCGCGCCGGGGTGGACACCTGGCGGGCCCTGTCCTCCGAGGGGGCGGACACCTCCAGCGACCTGTTCCGCCAGCGCATGCTGGAGCGTTTCCTGACGCAGCGACCGAACGTGCTGCGTGAGGATCTGGCCTATCTCATGGAAAGGTTGGACCAGCCCCAGAGCCGCGGGTCGGCGGCGGCCGCCAGCGCCGCCTGACCGACGGCGCCCGGCTCAGGCCCCACTCGGTTCAGGCCGGGCGGTATTCGGCGACCTTGGCTTCCAGGGTCTCGGCCAGGGTGCGGCCGACAGGATGTTCGTCTGTCTTGATCTGGTCGCGCACCACGGCGCGGATGGCGTCGATATGGGCGTCAAGAAGCGTGGTCGGCGCCTGCATCCGCTTGCCGGCGTCGTCCAGCATCTTGCACAGCGATCCGGCGATGCGCGTGACCAGCGGATATTCATAGGTGGTGCCCAAACCCTTCAGGTCATGGGCGCGGAAATAGAGGTTTTCGGCCGTCTCGGGCGTATAGCCCTCTTCGCGAATTCGGCCCTGGGCGGCGTCCAGCTTGACGATCTCGTCCTTCAGCCACTGATCGAACTGAGCCGCCATGGCCTTCAGGGCTTCTTCGGCTCGCGCAACGGCGTCGGCGTTGATGCCGAAACCGCCGCCGACCTTCATGCGGAGGGCGTTGGGCGGACGAATGACGTGCGAAGGATCGCTCATGACGGGCTCCCAGAAATTTACGCGAACCCTAACGGGCCGCTCTTAAGAAGCCGTGTAGGGGGGGGTCAGTTGGTGAACTGTTCCGTCATCACCCGTTCGTCGAAGGATCGACCGGCGTCGAACAACATGGTCAGGGCGACGTCGCGCCGCTCGCGCACCTCGACGCTGGCGACGCGCCGAACCTCGAAATTGTCGGCCGTGGCTGAGACGGGCCTCTTGTCCGGTTCCAGCACGTCGAAGCGCACCCGAGCCTCGTGGGACAAAAGGGCGCCGCGCCAGCGCCGGGGCCGGAAGGCGCTGATCGGCGTCAGCGCCAGGATGCGCGCGTCCAGCGGAATGATCGGCCCGTGGGCGGATAGATTGTAGGCGGTCGATCCGGCCGGCGTCGCCACCAGACAGCCGTCGCAGGACAGCTCCTCCAACCGAACCTTGCCGTCCACCGTGATTTTCAGCTTGGCGCTCTGTCGCGTCTGACGCAGCAGGGACACCTCATTGATGGCCAGGCCCGTATGCACCTCGCCCGCTTCGGTCCAGGCGTCCATCTGCAGCGGATGGATGACCGTGCGTTCGGCGGCGACGATTCGGGCGATCAGATCGTCCTCGTCATAGTCGTTCATCAGAAAGCCGACCGAGCCCCGGTTCATGCCGTAGACGGGCGTCCGGCGGCGCAGATTGCCGTGCAGGGTCTCCAGCATCTGGCCGTCGCCGCCCAAGGCGACGATGACGTCCGCCTGTTCTTGCGGCACGGCGCCGTAGCGGGCGATCAGAGCCTGACGCGCGGCCTGGGCCTCTGGACGGTCGCTGGCGGCGAAGGCCAGGGCGGGAGCGGGCGGGATCTGGGTCACGGCCGAACGAGAGCCCTAGCTTGACCGCGAAGTCAAACGATCGCGGTGCGCTCCATGATCTGGCGAAAGGCGCGGGCGGCCGAACGGCTGTTCATCGGCGTCGCGCTCCATGCGCCCCCGCCGGGCCGTCCGTCGGTCAGTTTGCGGACTTCCGACAGCACATTGGCGAAGACCGCTCGATCCAGTCCGACTGCGGTGCAGGCCAGATAAAGCGGCTCCGCAGTAGACGAGTGGATGGCGGAGCGCACCTGAGCCGGCGTGAATCCTCCCAGTTGCACCAGGGCCTGTTCGAACAGGCTCAGACGCTGTTCGCGCAAGGCTCGGATCAATATGCCGGGCCGAAGTTGCCCGGCCGCCTGAAGCTTGTCGACCAGACGTTTTTCCATCTCTTGCCGCTCGCGATCGGCGTTGCGGCCGGCGGGTTGCAACGGCCGCCAAGTGGGGGAATGCACCGCCTTGGCCGCCGCCTCCCGCACCGCCGCGTTCAGGCGGGCGTCGTCGATCTTGAACCGCTCGCCGATGGACTGCCGCAGGGCCTGTCCGACCCATTGGTACAGATCATGGGCGAGATCTGCGTTCAGGCGGGGGTGACGGGTCAGGGGCGCGCGAAGACCGGCGATACGGCGGGAATGTTCGATCAGACGACGCATGGCCGCATCGCTGATGTCGGCGGTCCGGTTCGACGCCAGGGCCGTCATGGTCACGGGATCGGCCTGATCCACGATCGCCTCTACGACCCCATGAGACAGGTGCGGCCGCCGCGCCACGGCGATCTGATGCTCCAGCGTGGTCTCCAGCAGGATCCGGATCAGGTCCGCGTCCTGCAACAGGGGGCTGGCGGCGATGACCGGCGCCGCGATCTCGATCTCGTCCAGCGCCAGCATGTTGATCAGAGCCGGCGGGGCCCAATCCGCTGCGGCGAGGCGTTCGGACAGCAGGCGGCGAATATCCCGCTCGGCCTGGGCGGCCAGGGTCAGGAAGATTTCCGCCAGGGCGGGCGCCAGGGCGGTGTTCGGCGGCGCGGCTTCGCACAGGGCGACCACGCCCAGCAACAGTCGCCGACGGTCGTCCGGCGCCTTGCTGCGCGCCAGGTCGATCAAATCCAAAGCGGGTTCGCGCGCGGGCGACGGCGATCTGAGCTGGGCGACAGCGGACAAGGCGGCGGCTCCGACGCGGGAAGGTACCGCTTGCAACTGTGACGCCTGGTCATGAAGACGCGGTTAATGAAATCTGAAGTGCGGCGGTTAATGCGCGTGTCGTTCGGGCTCGACTTGACGGACGCAGGCTGCGGAGGGACGGTTGGGCAAGGCCCGTCAGAGGCCCGCCCTAGGATAGGAGACCCCAATGGCCGACGACGCCGTCCTCAGTCTGAAATCCCGCGTCTCGGAGGCGGAATGGCGCACCCGGGTGGAGTTGGCCGCCCTCTATCGGCTGGTCGCCCTCCACGGTTGGGACGACATGATCTTCACCCACATTTCGGCGCGCGTTCCGGGGCCGGAGCATCATTTCCTGATCAATCCCTACGGCTACTATTTCGACGAGATCACCGCCTCATCCCTGGTGAAGGTCGATCTGGACGGCAACATCGTTCAGGAGACCGCCGACTTCATCAATCCGGCGGGCTTCACCATCCATTCCGCAGTCCATGCGGCGCGGGAAGACGCAAAGTTCGTGATCCATCTCCATACGGTGAACGGGGTCGGGGTGGCGGCCCAGCAAGGCGGTTTGTTGCCGATCAGCCAGAACGCCTGTTTACTACAGCATCAGGTTGCGTATCATGGATACGAGGGGTTGGCCCTGAACCATGACGAGCGCGAACGTCTGGTCGCCGATCTGGGGGACAAGCCGCTGATGCTGTTGAGAAATCATGGCACGCTCGCGGTCGGGGAAACGGCGGCTCAGGCATGGATCGGCATCTTCTTCCTGGAAAGAGCCTGCGCCCAGCAGGTCGCCGCCCTTTCGGCGGGGCCGGATCAAGTCTTGATCGCGCCCGATCAGGCCCAGGCGGAGACCAAGACGCAGGGCCGGGGGATCGGCTTCGTCGCCGCCCTGGCCTGGCCCGGGGCGCTGCGGCAGCTGGATCGCAAGTCGCCCGGCTACGACGCCTGACCGCAGCGGCGGCGGGTCTGGCGCTCGCCTGGCCTGCCTTGGCGCAGGCGGGAGCCTGGAACCCGCCGAAGGGCCAGGGGCAGGCGATCATCAAGTATGAAAACCAGCGGGGCGATACGGGCTTCGATCCTTCAGGTGAGGAGGTTCCCCTGCCGGCCCAGCGCCGTGATGCGGCCCTGGGCCTGTTCGCCGAATATGGAGTAGGCGACGCCCTGGCGATTCGGTTGAAGGCGGATTGGCAGGACGGAGAAGACGCCTTCGTCGATTATCAGGGGCGCGGCCCGGTGGAAATCGGCGCTTCTTGGCAGGTTTGGCGAGACGACGGCGGCGCCGTCTCCGTCTACGGCGGCTACGCCTGGGCGGGGGAGGGGCGCAATGCGGGCTATGCGGCGCCGGGAGTCGGCGAACATGATTGGGAGGCGCGGGTGTCGGCGGCGCGGTCCCTGGGCGAAATGGGCGGGCGATGGGGGATGGACCAGTCCTTCGTCGAACTTCAGGTCGCGCGTCGCCTCCGCGACGATCTGCCCAATGAGACCCGGATCGACGCCACCATCGGGGCGCGGTTCGACGCACGATGGCTGATCCTGGGCCAAGCCTTCGCAGGCGCGGCGGACGGCGGCGCGCGCTGGCTGTCGCTCGAAGGTTCCCTCGTCAGGGATATTGGCGACTGGAGCCTTCAGGCGGGCTGGCGCCAGACTGTCACGGGGCGCGAGGCGGCCGTGGTTCATGGACCGGTTGTGGCGATCTGGCGCAGGTTTTGACGAAAACCGCGCGACGGAATTCGCCGTAAGTCACGTTACGGATAGGTAAGGTTGCGCGCCCGAGAGAAGACGCTAAGCGTGCACGTCCTCTGAATTGAAAGTCTGTTGCGTGATCAAACGCCACTTCTTCCTCGTCGCCGCAGCGATCCTGCTGGGGCTGATGGTTCTCGCCGCCGTGCTGAAGCTGGCCTTCGCTGAAGACGAGGGGGCGGGCGGCCCCGGCGGCGGCGGTCGTCGCGGCGGCCAGCAGGTGTCCGAGGCGGTCGTCGCGCAGAAGCCCTTCTCCGACCAGATCCGCGTCCTGGGCGTGGCGCGCGGCCAGAGGTCGGTGAACATCACCTCCTCCACGACCGAACTGATCACGCGGGTCCTGTTCACGGACGGCCAGAGAGTCTCGGCCGGGGCGCCCCTGGTCGAACTTCAGGCCCGCGAAGAGGATGCAGCCATCATCGAGGCGCGCGCCAATGTCGCCCAGGCGCAACGCGAATACGACCGCTATAAGGCCCTGGCGGACCGCGGGGTCGCCCCTCAGGTCTTGCTGGAACAGGCCGAAACCGCCCTGGAGACGGCGCAGGCGTCCCTGCAGGCGGCTCAGGCCCGACGCGGCGACCGGGTGATCCGCGCCCCCTTCGCCGGGACCCTGGGCCTGACCACGGTGACGCCCGGCACCCTGGTCAATCCGGGCGCCGTGATTGCGACCCTGGACGATGTCTCGACCATTCGCGTCGATTTTCCTCTGCCCGAACGGTACCTGAACCTGCTGCGGCCGGGGACGCCGATCACCGCGACCGCTGACGCCTATGGTGACGCGCCGTTCCAGGGCCGGATCGCCCTGATCGACACCCGCGTCAATGAGACGACCCGCGCGGCCACTGCCCGGGCCGAATTCCCCAATCCCGGCGGCCGCATTCGCCCAGGCATGCTGCTGAGGGTTTCGGTCCAACAGGGACAGCGGCAGTCCGCCGCAGTTCCCGAGGCCGCCGTTCAATATGAGGGCTCGGGCGCCTTCGTCTATCGGATCGCCCCCGGCGCCGAAGGTTCGACCGCCCAGAGGGTCGAGGTCGAGACTGGGGCCGTCGAGAACGGTTTTGTTGAAATCCTGTCCGGCCTGGAGGTCGGCGATCGGATCATCGGTTCGGGTCTGAACCGCATTCAGCCGGGCGCCGCCGTCAGCGTCGCCGGCGCGCGTCGTCAGGCCGCCGCCAAATGATGCTCTCTGATGTCTCGGTGCGGCGGCCCGTATTCGCGGCCGTCGCAGCCATCGTCCTGTGCGTGATCGGCCTTGCGGCCTTCTTCTTCCTGCCGGTTCGCGAACTGCCGGACGTGGATCCCCCGATCGTCTCGATCAACACCAGCTACGCCGGGGCCTCGGCCGAGGTGATCGAGAGCCGGATCACCGAGCCGATCGAACAGCAGATCGCCGGGATCCAGGGTGTCGAACGGATCAACTCGACCAGTCGGGACGGCCGGTCGAACGTCAACATCGAGTTCTCCCTGGACCGCAACATCGACGATGCGGCCAATGACGTGCGCGACCGGGTCAGCCGGGTGGTCGGCGCCCTGCCGGATCAGGCGGATCCGCCGGAGGTGGCCAAGGCCGATTCCGACAGCCAGCCCATCATCATCGTCTTCCTGCGCTCGACCACGATGAACCGGTTGCAGCTGACCGACTACGCCGATCGCTATCTGGTGGATCGGATGGCGACCGTGCCCGGCGTGGCCCAGGTCAACATCTATGGCGAGCAGCGCTATTCGATGCGGATATGGCTGGACCCCGCCGCCCTGGCCGCGCGCGGTCTCACTGTCACCGACGTCGAGACCGCCCTGACCAGCCAGAACGTCGAACTGCCCGCCGGGTCGCTGGAGTCGACCGCCAAGAACTACACCGTGCGCGTGGCCCGCAACTACGCTCTGCCGGAAGACTTCCGCCAACTGCCGATCGGAACGCGCGGCTCGGCCTCCACCTCGGCCTCGGTCGCCACGGGAACCGGCAGCGGCTCGTCGGCCATCATTCAGGGCCAGCCGACCTATGTCACCCGCCTGGGCGACGTCGCGCGTGTGGAAGAGGCGCCGGAAGAGGACCGGCGCCTTTTCCGCGGCAACAGCATGGATCAGATCGGCCTGGCCGTGACCCGTCAGGCCCAGTCGAACGACCTGGCCATTTCCGACGGCGTGCGCAAGATGATCGACGAGATCCGGCCCAGCCTGCCGCCCGGCGTGACGCTGGAGATCGGTTCGGACAATTCGGTCTTCACCTCTCACGCCATCGACGAGGTCTGGATCACCATCGGCATCTCGATGGCCCTGGTGGCCCTGGTCAACTTCATCTTCCTGGGCAGTCTGCGGGCCGCCCTGATCCCATCCATCGTGGCCCCCATCTGTCTGCTGGCGACCTTCATCGTCCTGGCGCCCCTGGGGTTCTCGCTGAACCTTCTGACCCTGCTGGCCCTGGTGCTGGCGATCGGCCTGGTCGTGGACGACGCCATTGTGGTGGTCGAGAACATCCAGCGGCGGCTGGATCATGGGGAGCCGCCTCTGGTCGCGGCCGAACGCGGCGCGCGCCAGGTCTTCTTCGCCGTTGTGGCGACGACGGTGGTGCTGCTGTCCGTCTTCGCCCCCCTGCTGTTCCTGCCCGGCTATGTCGGGCGGCTGTTCGTCGAACTGGCGGCGGCGATTGCGGCCGCCGTGGCCTTCTCGGCCTTCCTGGCCTTGAGCCTGTCGCCGATGCTGGCCTCCAAGATCCTCAAGCCGGCCGAAGGCGGCGGCTGGCTGGCGCGCCGGGTCGACTGGGGCATGGACCGGCTGAAGACCTCATACGGCCGTTCGCTGGAGATGCTGCTGGGGCGGCGCGCGGCGGTGATCGGCGTCGGCGTCCTGATCGCCCTGGTCGCGGCCGGGGCGGCCGGCATCTTTCTGGCCCTGCCCAACGAACTGGTGCCGGATGAAGACCGGGGCCGCGTCTCGGTCCGCGTCGCCGGGCCGGAAGGGGCGGGCTTCGACTACACGCGAAAGATCATGATGGGTCTGGAGCCCCTGCTGGCCGACTATAAGGCCAGCGGCGAGGCCGATTCCTATCTGATCTCGGCGCCGGGGTTCGGCGGCGGCAGTTTCAACTCCGGCAATGGGGTGCTGGTCCTGTCGGACTGGTCCAAGCGCGAGCGGTCGGCGGCCGAGATCGCCCAGGAGTTGAACCGCAAGCTGCGCGGCCAGACGGACGCTCAGGTCAACGCCTCGACGCCGGGCGCCTTCCAGCGCGGCGGGGGCAATTCCAACTCCATCGAATTGATCGCCACCGGCACCGACTATCAGCAGATCTACAACTGGCTTCAGCCCCTGTTGGCTGCGGCTCAGAACAATCCGGGCTTCTCGCGGCCGCGCCTGAACTATGAGCCCAACTCGCCGCGCCTGCTGGTGGACGTCGATCCGCAGAAGGCGGCGGCCCTGGGCGTATCCTCGCAATCGATCGGCCGCACCCTGGAGACCATGTTCGGCTCACGCCGGGCCACCACCTATATCAAGGGCGGCCAGGAGTATGACGTCATCCTGCAAACGGAACGTCAGAACCGGCGTGAAGTCTCTGACCTGGAAGCGCTTTATGTGCCTACCGGTTCTGGGCAGCTGGTGCCGCTGGCGGCGGTGGTGACCACCCAGACCTCGGGCGACACGCCCGATCGCCGCCGGCTGGATCGCCAGCGGGCCATCACCCTCCAGGCCGATCTGAACCCCGGCACGACGATCGACGATGCGGTTCAGTTCCTGCGCGCCGAAGCCGCCAAACAGCCCCAGGGCGGGGTGGTGGTCCAGTGGGGCGGGGCCGCGCGCGATCAGCAGGAGGCGGGCGGCGCCGTCCTGGCCGCCTTCGGCCTGGCGCTTCTGCTGGTCTTCCTGGTTCTGGCGGCCCAGTTCGAAAGCTGGATCACCCCGGCGGTGATCATGCTGACCGTGCCCCTGGCGGCGGCGGGCGGTCTGTTCGGCCTGTTGATGGCCGGGTCCAGTCTGAACATCTACAGCCAGATCGGCCTGATCATCCTGATCGGGGTGGCGGCCAAGAACGGCATTCTGATCGTGGAATTCGCCAATCAGCTGCGCGATCAGGGCCGGTCGATCCGGGAGGCGATCATCGAATCCTCCTCCCTGCGCCTGCGCCCCATCATCATGACCTCCATCGCCACCGCCTTCGGCGCCCTGCCCTTGGTGCTGTGGCAGGGGGCGGGGGCCGGCAGCCGTCAGACGATCGGCGTCGTCATCTTCACCGGCGCCATCTTCGCCACCGTCCTGACCCTGTTCGTCGTGCCGGTGATCTACGGCCTACTGGCTCGCTTCACCAAATCGCCCGAATGGACCGCTCGCAAGATCGAGGAGTGGGAGGCCCAGGAACTGCGTGAGGGCGGACCCAAGCCGATCGCCGAAGGCTGACGCTCAGGAGGCGGGCGGCGTCGAGGCCGCAGGGCGGTAGCCCGTCTCCACCTTCAGGAAGGCGATGACGTCGCGCCGGTCCTTGGCGTCGGGCAGGCCGGCGAAGGTCATCTTGTTGCCGGGCAGGAAGCCGCGCGGATTCTGCAGCCAGCGGTCCAGCGCCTGGGCGTCCCAGACGAAATCGGCCGTCCGCAGGGTGTTGGAATAGTTGTAGCGCGGCCGCTCGCCCGCCTTGCGCCCGAACACGCCGTACAGATTCGGCCCCGCCATGTCCGGCCCGTCCCGGCCGATGGTGTGGCAGGCGCGGCAACGCGCGAAGACGCGACGTCCATTGTCCAGATCTCCCGTATTGTAAGGGGCGGGAAGGGCGGCGAGCAGATCGGCCCTCTCCGTCTCCGTCAGGGCGGGCGGGGCCTTGGATTGAGGCGCGCCGCCCTGATCTCCGTTCGGACCGCAGGCCGTGAGCGTCAAAACAAGGGGGACGGCGGCGAGGGTGAGGTGACGCATCGCAGGCTCCGATTTTGCAGCAGGTTAGGCCGCCCGATAGGGCAAATGTCCAGCGCGGCAATTGGTCAAGGTGTCCCGCTGGACGGACGGGGGGCGCACCTGATAATCACTGTCAAAGAAGATGCGCGACCCCTGGTGCGGTCGCCCGCCCGTGTGAGCCTAGATTTGACCGATACGATAAAGCTTAGCCAAGCCCGACGCGGCGACCGCGGCGTCATTGTCCAGGTGGGCGGCCATTGTCACCATAAGGAGCATGAGGTCGAGTTGGAGCGCCGCCTGCTCGAACTGGGCTTCGTCGAGGGCGCCGAGGTCGAGCTGCTGCACGAAGGCCTGTTCGGGCGCGACCCGATCGCGCTGAAGGTGGACGACATGCGCGTGGCCCTACGTCGGCGTGAGGCCGCCAGCCTGATCATCCGCCGGGTCGCCGCCTGATGGACATGGCCCTTAAGACCGCCCGCGTCGCCTTGGTCGGCAATCCGAACAGCGGCAAGACCGCCTTGTTCAACGCCCTTACCGGCGCGCACCAGAAGGTCGCCAACTACGCCGGCGTCACGGTTGAGCGGAAGGAGGGGCTGATCCGAGCCGCCTCCGGCCGGACGATGTCGGTTCTGGACCTGCCGGGCACCTACTCGCTGCGGGCCCGCAGCCCCGATGAGGAAGTGACCCGCGACGCCGTCCTTGGCCGTCTTGCCGGAGAGACCCCGCCGGATGTGGTGGTCTGCGTCGCCGACGCCACCAATCTGCGTCTGGTTCTGCGCCTGATCCTGGAGTTGAGGGCCGTCGGCCGGCCCATGGTCCTGGCGCTGAACATGTACGACATCGCCCAGCGCCAGGGGCTGCGCATCGACCTGGAGACCCTGTCCGCCGAACTGGGCGTGCCGATCATCACCACGGTGGCCACCCGCAAGCGCGGGATCGAGGACCTGATCGCGGCTGTCGAGGCGAAGGTCGAGGCGGCGGCGGTCGAGGGTGAAAACCGGTGGAGCAGCCCGGATTCCGCCGCCCTGCGCCATGCGGCCCGCGAGGCCGAGCGGATCATGAAGGCTTGCGTGCGCCCGCCCGAGCGGCCCGACACCCTGACCGGAAAGATCGACTCGGTTCTGCTGCATCCGGTCGCAGGTATGGCGATCCTGTTTGTCCTCCTCTTTGTGATGTTCCAGGCCGTTTTCAGCTGGGCCGCTCCCCTGATGGACGGCATCGAGGGAGCGATCGGCTGGATCGGCGGCCTGGTCGCGGCCCTCATTCCTGATCAAGGCGGGGGCGGCCTGATCCAGAGCTTGATCGTCGATGGGATCATATCCGGCGTCGGCAGCGTGCTGGTCTTCCTGCCGCAGATCCTCATCCTGTTCCTGTTCATCATCGCCTTGGAAGACTTCGGCTATATGGCCCGCGCCGCCTTTCTGATGGACAAGATCATGGGCGGCGCCGGCCTGCACGGGCGAGCCTTCATCCCCCTCTTGAGCAGTTTCGCCTGCGCCATACCCGGCATCATGGCCGCGCGGGTGATCGACTCGCGCCGCGACCGGCTGACCACCATACTGGTCGCGCCCCTGATGACCTGCTCGGCCCGGATTCCCGTCTATACGCTGATCATCGCGGCCTTCATTCCCAGCCGGACCGTCTGGGGCGTCGTCAATCTGCAGGGACTGGTGATGTTCGGCCTCTACGCCGCAGGGATCGTCAGCGCCCTGATCGTGTCGCTTCTGATCCGCAAGGTGTTCTGGCGCGGCGCGGTCGAGCCCTTCATGATGGAGCTGCCCACCTATCGGTTGCCGGACCCCAAGAGCGTCGCCTTCAACCTTTGGCTACGCGCAAAGATCTTCATCAATCGCGCAGGCCGGATCATCTTGCCGCTGGTCATTCTGCTGTGGGTTCTGGCGACCTTCCCCTATCCGCCCGAGAACGCGACCCTGCCGGCCATCGACTATTCGTTCGCCGGCATGATCGGCCGGGCGCTGGAGCCGATCTTCGCCCCCATCGGCTTCAACTGGCAGATGGTCATCGCCCTGATCCCCGGCATGGCGGCGCGTGAAGTGGCGGTCGCGGCGCTCGGCACCACCTACGCCATCGCCGATGCGGAGAATGCGACCGGCCTTCTGGCCTCGACCCTGTCGGCCCAGTGGTCCCTGGCGACGGCCCTGTCCTTCCTGGCCTGGTACATCTTCGCGCCCCAGTGCGTCGCCACCCTGGGTGTGGTCAAGCGCGAAACCAACTCGACCAAATGGACCTGGATCATGATCGGCTACATGTTCGGACTGGCCTATCTGGCCTCCTTCGTGACCTATCATGTGGCGGTGGCCCTCGGAGGCGGCTAAGCGGGGGTGGTTCTTCACCGTCCGGACCCAGAGATGAGCCCTGTCCTCGCCGCCGTCGTCCTGGGCCTTCTAGGTCTGATCATCGGCAGTTTCCTGGCGGCCGTGAGTGTCCGCCTGCCGCGTGACGAGGACATCGTACTCGCCCGGTCGCGGTGCATGGGGTGCGACCAGATTCTGAGGCCGTGGGAACTCGTCCCCCTGTTCAGTTGGGTCGTGTTGCGCGCCCGCTGCGCCCGGTGCGCCGCGCCCATTTCTCCACGGTATCCTTTGATCGAGCTGGCGGCGGCCGCAATCGGCGTCTGGACGGGTCTCTGGGCCGGCCTCAACGGCGGATCGATCCTGATGACGGCGGCGACCGCGATCCTGGGATGGCAGCTGCTGCTGATCGCGATCGTCGACGGCGAGAATTTCTGGCTTCCCGACGTCCTGACCGGGCCGCTGGCGGCGACGGGACTGATCGCGGCGGCGCTGTCGGGATGGGACCAGGCGGTCGCCCATCTGATCGGCGCGATCGTCGGGTTCGGCGGGCTGTGGCTGGTCGCCTGGCTGTACAAGCGGGTCCGGGGCCGAGACGGGCTGGGGGGCGGCGATCCCTTCCTCTTTGCGGGCGCCGGGGCCTGGGTCGGATGGTTCGGCCTGCCCAGCGTTCTTCTCTGGGCCTCGGCGGCGGGCCTCAGCCTGGTGTTCGGCCTGCTGGTGGTGCGCCGCTCGGTCAGCGCGATGGACAAGCTGCCGTTCGGCGTCTTCCTGGCCGTCGGAATCTGGCTGACCTGGCTTTACGGGCCGCTGGGGCTTTAGCGGCCGGTGGTCAGTTTGACGATGATGATGGCCGCCGTGTCCAGAATGGCCTCGGGCGTGTCGGCGCGGCGCAGCAGGTCGAAGCTGGCGGCGGTGGATTCGGCGATGGAGGCGATCTGGTAGGAGGCCAGTCGGGGATTGTAATCCTTGGGATGGAGGCCCGCCGCATGGGCCTGGGCCACCCGCCGTTCGATCGCCAGATGCAGGCGGCGCAGGCGGCGCACGCGGCTTTCGACAAAGGCGGCCTCGCCGTTGTCGGCCAACATATGCTCGACCCTCAGAACCTGCCCGTGATCGCGCCAGACCGCCATAACGTCCAGAATGAAGGCGCGGCCGATGGCGAAGGCCCTGTCGCCGGGCCAGTCCGTCTGGAAATGCGCGGCCAAACCCTGGAAATCGGCCGCCGCCGCTTCACACAGCGCCAGAACCGGTTCCTCGACCGACTTGAAATAGGTGTAGAAATTCGAAGGCGAGACGCCGGCGGCCGAAGCCACGTCCGCCACGCGAATCTCGCCGTAGTGACGCGCGTTGAGCAGCGTCCGCGTGGCGTCCAACAGGGCCTGGCGGGTCCGGCCGCCCCGCGCGCCGATCTTGTGCCCCAGCTTGTTGGTCGTGTCGCCCATATCCCCAATGGTCGAAAAGAGGTGCTATGCGGCGGCGGCCCGAAGGGCGGCGCCGACCGTGACGACACGGCCCGCATAATCGATACGGCGCAGCCTAGCCGACCGACTCGCAAAAGGCCAATGCCGGGAAGGTTTCGACCTCAGTCGAACGGCAGGATGAAGACGCCGTCGTATCCGGCGCCGGCGTCCTGGCGGGGCAGGGCCACGAATTCCCGCCCGGCGCTGGACAGCACCTCCCGCACCAGTTGATCGAAGGCGGCGGCGTCATCCCGTTCAGACTTCAAGATGGCGAAGCCCTCTTCAGTCGGTTCGACCCGGTACCCCGCGCCCTGCTTCAACTCTGTCAGCGACAAACCCATCGGACGCGTGGCTCCCCTATCCAGGATGCCTTCGCACAACCCTGATGCGTCGTAAACAACATGGGTTGGTTCGATACGGAAGAAGGGCCGTCCGACGGACGGCCCTTCGATGATCCCGGACAGAGATCCTTGAAGCGTAGATCAGCTGCGGACGGGCGCGCGCACGCCGGCTTCCGCTCGGGCCTCATCGGTCTTCAAGGCGGCGAGGAAGGGCATGATCTGCCAAAGGGCGGACAGGCCGACCAGCACATAGACGATGCGGGACAGGGCCGAGCCGTCGCCGAAGAGGGCGGCGACCAGATCGAAGTCGAAGGCGCCGACCAGACCCCAGTTGAGGCCGCCGACGATGACGAGGAGGAGGGTGACGAGGTTCAGGATTTTCATGAGCTTTCTCCGTGATTGTAAGGAAAGAAGCTTCGACCGGTCAGGCCGTTCCATCCTCGCCTTGTCCGCGTCGCCTCTGGCGGAAACCGGACAGACCGCAACCCTTGCGGTCGTCATTGTCCATTTGCCGACACGGAGCAACGCGGCCGCGCGGCGCCCATTGAGGCGGGGACGCCGACATTGGCAGTCCGGGATTCTCGCGCTTGCCGCCCTTCGACCCCACACCCCTCGTTCAGAACATAGAGAGCCTGTTTCGCCGGCTCCGCCTCGTGGGCGTTCTCGGCGGAGCGGCCGTTCTGGCGACCCTGTCCGCCCTGGCGATCCTGCGCTAATCGAGCGGCGGCAGAGGATCGTCCGGCGGGCCGGCCGCCACCCGGACTTCATAGATCGGCGGTCCCGTGTCTTGGAACAGGACGAGCGTGAACACCGTCTGGTGCACGCCTTTCAGCGCATGGTCGCGGATCAGATCGCCCACAGCCAGCAACGCTTCGCATCGGGCCGCGTTGTCATCCCCAGCCATAAGCTGAAGACGCTCCTCCATGCCGGCGACGCCGATTTCCAGGCGGTAATTCGTCATGGAGCCTATACGCGAGAGGCGGGGCTTGGATGTCGTTTAGCTCCATTTGTTCAATGCTGGACGTTCTCGTCCAGAAGTTCGAACGTCGTGACGATCTGTCGCCGGCTCAGAGGCGGGCCATTCTTCGACTGCCCGTCGAGCGTCTCCAGGCGAGCGCCGGGGAAACGATCGTGCGCGAGGAGCGGCGTCAAACCTCGAGCCTGCTGCTGCTGTCCGGTTACGCCGGACGGGTCGCCTTTGTTGGGGATGGCGGGCGGCAGTTCACCCAGATCGGGCTGCCCGGCGACTTTCTGGACCTGCACAGCCTGGTCATGAAGCGGATGGAAAACGGCGTCATGGCCATTTCCGACTGCGAATTAGCGGCCATCCCCCATTCCGCTCTTCGCCGACTGACCGCGCGCGATCCCCATCTGGCGCGAATGTTCTGGCTGGAAACGGTGGTGGATGCGGCCATCCACAGGGTCTGGCTGGTCGGCATGGGACGCCAGGACGCCCAGGCGCGTATGGCCCACTTGTTCTGCGAGATATTCACCCGGCTGGAGCCGGTGGGGCGAACGGCCGAAGGGAGCTTTGACTTTCCCCTTAACCAGAATGATCTGGCCGATGTTCTGGGCCTGTCGTCCGTTCATGTGAACCGAACTCTGATGGCGCTAAGGGCGGCCGATCTCCTCGACGTGCGCGACGGCCGCGCCGTCATCAAGGATTGGGACGGGCTGAGCCGCGTCGCAGAGTTCGACCCCCAATATCTGCGTCTCTGGAAGGAGGCGGTTTGAGCCTCAGGCGCCCGAGCCCGGCTCCGCCATCTTGCGGTGCCTTTCGGCCAGGACGGTCTGGGGGGTGATCGCCGCCATCGCCGCCTGGACCTTGTTGCCGAGACCCGCCACCACGTCGCCGTCGCCTCGCTTCATCGCCGCATAGCCCGCCTTTGCGACATCCTCCGGGTTGGCCTTGTCGCCCTGGGCGACCTTGGTGTCCATCATGTCGGCGCGCTCGAAGAATCGGGTGTCGGTCGGGCCGGGCATCAGGACGGTGACCGACACCCCTGAGTCCTTCAGCTCATTGCGAAGGGCCAGGGAGAAGCTGTCCACGAAGGCCTTCGAACCATTGTAAACGGCCTGGAAACTGCCCGGCATCAGGCCGGCGATCGAGCCGGTGAACAGGATGCGGCCTTGGCCGCGCGCCCGCATGGTTCTGCCGATCAGATGGACCAGACGCACCGTCCCGGTGATGTTGGTGTTGATTACATGAAGGATCTCATCGAACGGCTGGTCCAGAAAGGCTCGGCCCAGCCCGTGACCGGCGTTGGCGGCCAGGGCGTCGATCGGACGCTCGCCGATCAGCGCTCTCAAGGACTGCACCCCCTCTTCAGAGGCCAGATCGACCTGAAGGGCCTCGACATGGGCGCCCAATCCCTCAAGCGCCTGCATCGCCTCAGCCAATGGGGTGTCGGCGGCGATGACGAGGTCGTAGCCGTCCTGGGCGAACAGCTTGGCCAAGGCGTAGCCGATCCCCGAAGAGGCCCCGGTGACCACGGCCAGCGGCCGAACGGTTTCTGCAGCGGTTTGATCCAGGGCGTCGGTCATTGATGAACTCCGGCTTTTCAGCCTGACCAACTCACGCCTGGGCCCAGTGTTCCGTCCAAGACTCGACGGAACGAAGCCGGCGCCGCTCGGTTCACCACGTTCAGCCGATCGGAGCTAAGTCCATGTCTTATAGTGACGTTTCAACCGACGCCGACGTCGGATCGACCGCCTTCCTGGAAGAGGATCGCCAAGAGGGCGACTATGACTCTTCAAGTCTGCGTGCGGCCCTGATCAACCGGCCGAGGCAGGAACTCTATGACTACTGGCGGGAGTTTCGAAACCTGCCGAGCTTCATGGAGAATGTGAAGGCCGTTGAAATTCTGGACGGGCGTCGCTCGCAATGGACCATAGCCGGCCCCGCCGGCGCCGACTTCGACCTGGTCTGCGAAATCACCGAGGATCGCCCTGGCGAGCGGATCGCCTGGACCTCTTCCGAGGGCTCCGACGTCGATCACGAGGGCTGGGTCGATTTCAAGGACAACCCCTTCGGCCGCGGCACGGAGGTCCGGGTCTTCATCAGCTATGATCCGCCTGCGGGGGTGGTGGGCAAGGTGGTCGCCAAGGTGATGCAGCGCGAGCCGCGGGTTCAGGCCCGGCGCGAGCTTCGCCGCTTCAAACAGCTGATGGAGACGGGGGAGGTTTCGACCTCCAAGGCGCCCGAGGCGGCGCCCCGCGCCTCGCGCCACCTCTGATCCTTTTCCCTCGAACCAAGGAGCCCCAATGCGCGCCCTCACATGGCACGGAAAACACAATGTCCAGGTGGATACGGTCCCTGACCCCCAGATCGTCAATCCCAGGGACGCCATCATCAAGATCACGGCGACCGCCATCTGCGGCTCGGACCTGCACCTCTACGACAGCATGATCCCCGGCATGTCCAACGGAGACATCCTGGGACATGAGTTCATGGGGGAGGTGGTGGAGGTCGGCCGAGGCAACACCAGCCTGAAGAAGGGCGATCGCGTCGTTGTTCCCTTCGTCATCGCCTGCGGCCAGTGCTTCTTCTGCGAACGGTCGATGCCAGCCGCCTGCGACAATTCCAATCCCGCCGACAAGGCCGACGCCACCGAGATCGCCTACGGCCATTCCGTCGCGGGCCTGTTCGGCTATTCGCACCTGACCGGCGGCTTCGCCGGGGGGCAGGCCGAATATGCGCGCGTGCCCTATTCCGACTACGGCCCGATCAAGATTCCCGACGGGATCGACGACGAGAGGGTCCTGTTTCTGTCCGACATCTATCCGACCGGTTGGATGGCGGCGGAGAACGCCCAGATCCAGCCCGGCGACACCGTCGCGGTCTGGGGCTGTGGACCGGTCGGTCTGTTCGCCATCAAGAGCGCGATCCTTCAGGGCGCCGGCCGGGTGATCGCCATCGACCGTCACCCGAACCGATTGGCCCTCGCCAAGGCCAATGGCGCAGAGGTGCTGAACTATCACGAAGTCAAGGTGCGTGAGGCTCTGTTGGAGATGACGGCCGGCCTGGGCCCCGACAGCTGCATCGACGCCGTCGGCATGGAGAGCCACGGCTTCTCGCCAGACAATATAGTCGATGCGATCAAACAGGAGACCAGGCTGGGGACAGACCGACCCCACGTACTGCGCGAAACCATCATGGCGGTGCGCAAGGGCGGAACGGTGTCGGTCCCAGGCGTTTACGGCGGGGTGGCGGACAAATGGCCTGTGGGCGCCTTCATGGAGAAGGGGCTGACGCTGAAGACCGGCCAGACCCATGTTCAGCGCTATCTGCCGCAACTGCTGCAACTGGTGCTGGACGGCAAGATCGACACCACCGACCTGATCAGCCACCGTCTGCCGCTGGAACAGGCCCCCGAGGGCTACAAGAACTTCAAGGAAAACCAGAACGAATGGACCAAGGTGGTCCTGAAGCCGCACTGAGGCTTCAGCAGCCGCAGGCGAAGCGATGAAGGCGCGCGGGGTCGGTGACGACCATCCGGCCCCGCGACAGCTTCAGGGCGCCGTCCCGTTCCAGCGCCTTGACGGCCGCATTGACGCTGGTGCGTTGAACGCCCATGGCCTGGGCCAGGATGGACTGGGTGGTGCGCAGTTCAGGGCCGGAAGTCTCGTACAGACGGCGAATCCAATTGGCAGTGCGGTGGGGCACTTGGTGGACGGCGTTGCAGGCCGCCTCGGCCTGCACCCGCGACAGACGGTCCAAGGCATGGCGGGCGAAAACGTGTTCGACCCAGGCCTGCCCCATCAGGTCCGACAGTTCGGCGGCCGGCGCCTCGATCCAGTGGGTGTCGATCAGAGGCAGAAAACGCACGGGATAGAAGGCGGAGGCCAGCGAGGCTTCCCAACCGAACATCGCGCCTCGGCCATGAAGGCCGACGCAGGCCATGTTCTTGCGGTCGAAGGCCGCTAAGGCGCCGTCCAGCACAAAGCCGACCGCCGCACGCCCTTCTAGGCTTTCCCCGGCGCGGCCGCTCCGCATCTGACCCTTCCGTCGGACCAGATCCTGGACCTCGTCCGGCATCAGCCGCAGCACCGGGTGATCCCGCACGCCTTGCGGACGATGGTCTTCCGAAATCGGATCGCCCGAGGAGACCGCGAGGGCTGAAGCGGCGTCATACATGCACCCACCCTGCACGGCGCGTAAGGCCAAGGCATTCACATGGGTTAAGCGAGGGCGGCGATCGCTGCGCCTTGGGCGATTCTTTTTTCTCGCTCGGACCGGACCGCACGGCGAGGAGGTGGCGAACGCCGCCCTGCCTCGACCGAGGCGGGGCGTGGACGACGCCTCTCAGGCCGCGGAACCCGCCGCAGCGGCTGGCCTTTCCTTAGGACGAAGGAGCCGCACCATGACGATGAAGTTTTACCAGATAGACCTGGAGCAAGGCGGGGTGACGCGAACCGTGCGCGTTCCGTCCGAGACCGATGTCCAGGCGGCCGATGCGGCCGCGCCTCTGATGAAGGCGGGCGAGCGGATCGTCGCCATTCGCCAGGTCGTCGATGACGGATTGCAGAAGGCCGACGCCCTGCCGCCGGTCTCCCAGGCGGAGTCGTTCGCCGAGATCACGCCGGGCGCGGCGGCCAAGGGGCCGCCTCCCACCAGCTGACGCCGCAGCCGGCGCCGGGTCGCGCTGAAGACTGACCTGGGTAAGCTGAGGCGTTGCGCTGAAGGAGGGTTGACGGCATTGTCGGGCGGCAGACGAGTGAACCATGGCCGACCAAACAACAAACATCGACGACGCCTCTCCGCAGTTGGGGCGAGACGATTTAGTGACGATGGTTCAGGCGGTTGTCGGCTAAGGTGTCCGAGACGACGACATCGGTGAACGTCGCCCAGCGCCTGACGCCTATGGAGGCGGCCTGTCTGCGCCGTGTGCGCGACGGTCTTCAGTCGAAGGAAATCGCGCTCGAATTGGGCCGCTCCGCCAAGACCATAGACAAGCATATCGAGAACGCCTGTCGCAAACTGGGCGTCAGCAGCCGCCGGCAAGCGGCGCGCCTCTATTTCGAACCTCTACGGGACGATTCCGTAGGGGCGTCATTCCCCCTGCCCACCGCTCCCGACGCCGTCTCTGATGACGGTCGGAAAGGAGGCTTGGATGCCGCACTCGGGATGTCATCTGCCGCCCGTCACATGGGAGGAGCTGGAGGCGATCTTCGAGGATTTGGCGGCGACGAACGAGGAACGCGAGACGGCTCTGCGGTTGCTGGATCTGACACGGACCCTTCAGCCCTATCTCTCGCCGCTCGATTTGATGCGCGAGATACTCTGCATCGCGCTCGTTCTCCCCAGCGAGAACGATCGGCCGCCAAGACGGCCCGCGTTGCCGAGCGAGTTCGTGAACTGGCGATGATCCCGATCTTCGCCGCCGTCGCACTCGCCGTTCTCGCCGCCATCCTCGGAGGCAGCGTGCAGCTTCAGCTCGCTGTGCAAGCGCTCGATCGTCTGCTGTCCGGCCGCTAGGTCTCTCTTTCCGCTGATCAACAGTTGATGCGGCGCCGACAGCTCGGCGTCGGGGAGCGGACAATGCAAAGACTTGAAATCGCGCAAACGATCGCGAACGCCCTGTTTCGGGCGGAGGACCAGGCCGACCAAGGTCTGATGGCGGCGAGCGCCCTCGTCAGCCTGATGGCGGAGACGCGGCTGGATCATCGCCTTTCGGCCGTCTTGGCCGCTCAGGCCGTTTCGGAGACCACCGAGGCCATTCGGGCTTTCGGCGAAGCGCGAGCCCGTCTGGTGGCGGCCCATGCGGCGCTGGAACAGGCCGCGCCGGCGCTCATTGGGCGCGAGACGCGACTGATGGGGCCGCTGACAGGCAAGCCCGAAACCGACCAGCCCAGGACCGCTCGTCTTCGGGCCGCCGCCTGATGGTGACGCTGGACTTGCAAGGTCGGACGGCGCGCGCCACGAAGACCTATGCAATCGCTACACACGCCGCTGCAAATCGGTCTGACCGTCGCCATGGCGGTCTGCCTTCTCGTCGCCCTCTGGAAGGGCGACGGGTCGGCGCGGCTGGCGGCCCTGGGCATGGTGGCGGGGTCGGTGCTCAGCGCCCTGGTGCAGGATCGCGCCAACCCCGACGCCGCCCAGTGGCTGATCATGGGGGTGGACGCAGCCTATCTGGGGCTGTTGGCGGGGATGGCCTGGCGCAGGCCCGCGCGCTGGTTGGTCTGGGCGGCGGCGTTCCAACTCGCCCAGGCGGTGACGCATCTCAGCTTCGCGCTCAATCCGGAGATTCTCGGCCGGGCCTATATCAGCACCTCCTATGTGCTGTTCGCGGGTCTGCTTTGCGCCCTGTTCGCCGGGCTTCTGCGATCGGAGGCCGCCCATGAGCATGACGGCCGAACCGATCGATGCGACTGACCGCTATGTAGGCGACCGCCTGTCGGAGCTTCGCAAGGACATGGGGCTGAACCTCGCCGAGCTGGCGAGGACCAGTGCGATTTCGATTGCGGAGCTGTCGGCCATCGAGGCGGGCAGGGGGAAGGTTTACAGCGCCACCCTCTGGCGTCTTTGCCGCGCCCTCCACGCCGACCTGGAAGACGTCCTTCCGCCCCGCGACCTCACGGTCAGCGGTCGCGCCTGAAGGCGTCGGACAAGTCTTGATGGAGGAAGGCGACGATGGTGGGTGATCACAGGTTCGAACTGTGGACCCGCTGATTAAGAGTCAGCTGCTCTACCGACTGAGCTAATCACCCACACCGATCGTCGCGACTTCGGCGAAGACGAGCGCCTCGCCGAAGGGCGCTCCTACTACCCACCCGTTCCGGGCTTGGCAAGCGCTTTCGCAAACTTTCTTTGACGGGCATGGTCTCGGCCGAATCAGCCGCAAAGACGGTGGGGGAGTGAGCATCATGGCCTTTTGGAACCGGCGTCGTTCGATCGATGTCATGACGGCGCCCCATGACGGGCCGCGGCTGAAGCCGACGCTCAGCTGGCCGCATCTGCTGGCCCTGGGCGTGGGCGCCATCGTCGGCACCGGCATTCTCACCCTGATCGGGGTCGGGGCGGGTCTGGCGGGGCCGGCGGTGTTGATCAGTTTCGGCCTGGCGGGCCTGGTCTGCGTCTGCGCCGCCCTGGCCTATGCCGAGCTGTCGACCATCATGCCGACGGCGGGCAGCGCCTACACCTATTCCTACGCCGTCCTGGGCGAGATGATCGCCTGGGTCGTCGGTTGGAGCCTGATCCTGGAATATTCCCTGGTGGTCTCGGCCGTGGCGGTGGGCTGGTCGGGCTATGCGGTTGGGTTTTTGACCGGCCTGGGTGTCGATCTGCCGGCGGTCCTGACGGCGGGGCCGCACGCCGGGGGAATCATCAACCTGCCGGCCGTCGCCATCATCGGGGTGGTGACCGGCCTGCTGCTGCTGGGCACCAAGGAGAGCGCAACCCTGAACGCGGTCCTGGTGGTCATCAAGATCGCCGCCTTGGTCGTCTTCGTCGCCATCGCCCTGCCGGCCTTCAAGCCCGAGAATTTCACCCCCTTCATGCCCAACGGCTTCGGCGCCCCCTTCGTCCAGACGGGGGTCATGGCGGCGGCGGCCATCATCTTCTTCGCCTTCTACGGCTTCGACGCCATCTCCACGGCGGCGGAGGAGACCAAGAAGCCTGAGCGGGACCTGGCCATCGGCATCATCGGCTCCATGCTGGTCTGCACGGCCCTGTATCTGGTGGTCGCCGCCGCCGCCATCGGCGCCCGGCCAGTCTCCGACTTCGCCGACAGCCCCGAGCCCCTGGCCCTGATCCTGCGCCAGATGGGGCAGGGCACGGCGGCCCAGTGGATCGCGGCGGCGGCGGTGATCGCCCTTCCGACCGTGCTGCTGGCCTTCCTGTTCGGCCAGAGCCGCATCTTCCTGGGCATGGCGCGCGACGGCCTGTTGCCGCGTCGGCTGGCCAAGGTCTCGGCGCGCGGCGTTCCGGCGGTGGTGACGGTCTTTACGGCTGTGGTGGTGGCGATCCTGGCCGGGCTGTTGCCGCTGGACGAACTGGCTTCCTTGGCCAACGCCGGCACTCTGGCCGCCTTCTGCGCCGTGGGCGTCTGCCTGATCGTGCTGCGGATTCGCGAGCCGGGCCGCCGGCGGGTGTTCAAGGCGCCCCTGTGGCCCCTGGTCGGCGCCGTCACCGTGATCGGCTGCGTGGTCTTCTTTCTCAGCCTGAAGCCGGTGACCCAGATCGGCTTCGTCGTCTGGAACGGGGTCGGCGTCCTCATCTATCTGGCCTGGTCGTCTCGGAACTCCCGTCTGGCCAAGGGCGAGGAAGAGGCCGCCTGATGGCCCGTCGCGACCTGACCGGCGCCGTCGACTTCAGCGTGCTGGAGGGCATGACCGGCGGCGACGCGGCGATTTCGGAAGAGGTGCTGGGCCTGTTCGTCGAACAGGCCGCCCTCTGGTCCGTGCTGCTGAACCCCAAGGTCGAGGGCTGGCGCGACGGAGTCCACACCATCCGGGGCGCGGCCGCAGGGATCGGCGCCGGCGACCTGGCGGCGATCTGCGCCCAGGCGGAAACGGTCGAACAGGCCCTGGCGGCGCCGGCGCTGGAGCGGGTGCGCGACGCCCTGGACGCCGCGCTGGCCGACGTCGCGGCCTATCGCCACGAGCTGATGCTGCGGGGGCTTAAGGCCTAGCTTCGAGTCCGGTCGTAGACCGCGAACTCGTGCGCGATGCACCGGTCGATCAGCAGCCGCCAGACCGGTTCGGCGATCTCGGGCGACAGGTGGTGCGCTTGCGCGGCCGTCAGCACCTTGGCCACCACGTCGTCGATCCGGGCCTGGTCGAAGACGGCGTCGCGGTCGGGCTTGATGCGGGCGGCCGCCTCCATATAGCGCTGGCGTTCGGCCAGCAGGGCGACCAGGGCGCGGTCCAGGGCGTCGACGCCCTGGCGGACCTCGGCCATGGACTGGCATTCGGCGGGATCGACGCGAGGATCGACGGCGACAAGGGCAGGGTGGTGCATGGCGGTCGGGTTAGCCGGTCCGACCGCCCAAGCCAAGTCGTCAGCCGACGAAGGCCCGCTCCAGCACATAGTCGGCCGGTTCAGCGTTGGAGCCTTCCTTCAGTCCATAGGTCTCCAGCAGTTCCCCGGCCTCCTTGATCATGGCCATGGAGCCGCACAGCATGACGCGGTCCTTGGCCGGATCGAAGCCTTCGGGCAGGCCCAGGTCGCGGAAGAAGTCGCCCGACTTGATCCGGTCGGTGATGCGGCCGGGGGTCTGGAATTCCTCGCGCGTGACCGTGGGATAATAGGTCAGCTGCGCCCTGGCCTCGTCGCCGATCAGGGGGTCGTCGTGGATCTCGCGGGTGAAGAAGTCACGGTAAGCCAGGTCGGCGACGTTGCGCACCGTATGGATCACATAGACATGGCCGAAGCGGGAATAGGTCTCCGGATCGCGCGCCACGCTCAGCCAGGGCGCCAGACCCGTGCCCGTGCCGATCAGGAACAGCCGCTCGCCGCCGGTCAGGGCGTCCAGCACCAGGGTGCCGGTCGGCTTCTTGCCCATCAGCACCGTGTCCCCGGCCACGATCTTTTGCAGGCGCGAGGTCAGGGGGCCGTCGGCGACCTTGATCGAGAAGAACTCCAGCTCCTCGGCCCAGCAGGGGCTGGCGATGGAATAGGCGCGCAGGATCGGCTTTCCGCCGTCTTCGCCGGGCAGGCCGATCATCACGAACTCGCCCGAACGGAAGCGGAAGTCGTCGGGCCGTTTCACGCCGAAGCTGAACAGGCTGTCGGTCCAGTGGCGAACCCACAGGACCTCAAGTTCGTTGAACGGACTGGCTTTCGCAGGGGCGGGGGAGAGGGCGGCGTCGGTCATGGTGCGGCCTCTCTAGTCTGAGAACCGGTCGCAGGGAAGAAAAAGCGCTTCCGGCGGCGACCACTTTTCCTAGTGACGGTTTGCAGAAGCGCCGCTAGCGTCGCCGACCATGCGCACCCTTCTTCTCGCCTCGACCATCCTCCTCTCGGCCGGTTCAGCGGTCGCCCAGGAGACCCCCTCCAACATCCTGACGCCTGAACGGGTCTTCTCCAGCCCCAGCCTGAACGGCCCGGTGGCCAAGGGGGTCAGCCTGTCGCCCGACGGCCAGCTGGTGGCCTTCCTGCGCTCGCGCGAGGACAATGTGGACGTCCAGGACCTGTGGGCGGCCCCCACGGGCGAAGGCGAGCCCTATAAGCTGATCGACGCCCGCGCCCTGGTTCCCGATGCGGGCGAACTGTCCGAGGCCGAAAAGGCCCGGCGCGAGCGGATGCGGATCAGCGCCCGCGGCGTGGTCGAATATTCCTGGGACAAGCAGGGCCGCTACATCCTGGCGCCGCTGGAGGGCGATATTTTTCTCGCCAACCGGGCTGACGGCAAGGTGCGCCGCCTGACCGAGACCCCCGCCGACGAGATCGACGCCAAGGTCTCGCCCAAGGGCAACTATGTCTCCTGGGTCCGCGACCAGAATCTGGTCATCTATGATCTGGCCACGGGCAAGGAGACGCCGATCACCGACGACGGCGCCGGTCTGATCACCTGGGCCACGGCCGAGTTCATCGCCCAGGAGGAGATGGATCGCGACACCGGCTACTGGTGGAGCCCCGACGAACGCTACATCGCCCTGACCCGCGTGGACGAAAGCCCGGTGGACGTCGTGCCCCGGTTCGAGATCACCGGCGGCGGCGCGACCATGGTCGAGCAGCGCTATCCCCGCGCCGGCCGTCCCAACGCCCTGGTCGAACTCTATGTCCGCGATCTTCAGAGCGGCGCGCGGGTCAAGGTGGACCTGGGAGCCAATACCGACATCTATCTGGCGCGGGTCGACTGGTCGCATGACGGCAAGACCCTGTATGTCCAGCGTCAGTCGCGCGACCAGAAGACGCTCGACCTGCTCAGCGTCGATCCGGCCACCGGCGCATCGCGGGTCATTCTCAGCCAGAAGGCCGAGGCCTGGGTCGATCTGAACAACGATTTCCACGTCCTGCCGGACGGCCGTTTCATCTGGTCGAACGAGGACAGCGGCTGGCGGCACCTCTATCTTTACGACCGCAACGGCCGCCGCATCCGGGCGATCACGCACGGCGACTATCCGGTCAAACATCTGGACGGCGTCAACGAGCGGACCGGCGAGGTCTATTTCACCGCCTCGATGCGCGACGGCAAGGAACTGCCCATCGAACAGCAGATGTTCCGCGCCAGCCTGAACCGCACGGTCGATCCGGTGGCGGTGACCCCCGCCGGCGGCTGGTGGAACGTCTCGGTCAACGGGCCGGCGACCGCCTATGTCGGCAACTATTCCGATCCCGCCACCCCGCCCCAGTCGGCCCTGTACCGGATCGACGGCACGCGGATCCGCTGGATCGAGGAAAACCGGCTCGACGCCGACCATCCGTTCGCCCCCTATGTCTCGCGTCTGCGCACGCCCGAGTTCGGGACCATGCAGAGCCACGGCGAAACCCTGGTCTGGCGCATGACCACCCCGCCCGACTTCGATCCGTCGAAGAAGTACCCGGTGGTGATGCAGGTCTACGGCGGCCCCGGCACCGGCGCGGGCGTGCAGAAGAGCTGGCAGCCCCTGACCAACCAACTGCTGACCGAGGCCGGCTATATCGTCTTCCGCGTGGACAACCGCGGCGAGGGCGACCGGTCCCAGGCGTTTGAGACCAGCATCTATCGCCGCCTGGGCATCCCTGCGGTCGAGGATCAGGCTTTGGCCGCCAAATGGCTGAAAACCCTGCCTTATGTCGATGGCGACCATATCGCGGTCATGGGCTGGAGCTTCGGCGGTTTCCTCAGCCTGCTGACCCTGACCGATCCGGACGCTGGACTGGCCTCGGCGCTTGCCGGCGCCGCCCCGACCGAGTGGAGCCTCTACGACACCCACTACACCGAACGCTACATGTCCACGCCCCAGGACAATCCGGACGGCTACGCCGCCACCGACATCCTGCCGCGCCTGGACGACCTGACCGGCCGTCTGCTGATCCTTCACGGCATGGCCGACGACAATGTCATCTTCGGCAACGCCACCCGCGTGATCGACGCCCTCCAGGCCAAGAGCACGCCGTTCGAGATGATGCTCTATCCGGGCCAAAGGCATGGCGTCCGCGGCGAACCGCGGCAGCTTCAGCAATGGCGGACCTATCTCGACTTCCTGGACCGCACGATCGGCAAGAGGGCTGAGACGGCGGACTGACGACTGAACCAAGGCGCAGGGGCGAACATGTTGAAGACCAAGCTTTTGGCCGGTGTGTTCGCCGTCGTCCTGGCCGGCGTCGCGGCGCCGTTCGCCTCGGCGCAGACGCCGCCGCCCCCGCCGCCGCCGCCGAACGCCGACATCGCCTGGGTTCAGCGCGAGCGGACGCCCTACGGCTCCTGGGAGCAGATGGCGCGCTTCTTCCTCAGCCAGATTCGCACCTATGACGTCGAAGGCCGGTTCGGCGAGCCCGGTCCCGCGATCAACAGCCTGATCGCGATCAACCCCGATGCGCTCGAGGACGCCCGCGCCTCCGACGCCCGCCGCCTCGCCGGACAGGCCCTGCCGCTGGACGGCGTGCCCCTGGTCATCAAGGACAATGTCGAGGCGCGCGGCATGCCGACCACGGCGGGCTCCCTGGCCCTGGCCGCGAACCAGCCGGACCGCGACGCGCCGATCACGGCCCGGCTGCGCGCGGCGGGGGCGGTGCTGATCGGCAAGTCCAATCTGTCGGAGTGGGCCAATATCCGCTCGTCCCACTCCATCAGCGGCTGGAGCGCCGTGGGCGGCCTGACCCGAAACCCCTACGCCCGCGACCGCAACACCTGCGGCTCGTCCTCGGGATCGGGCGCGGCGGTGGCGGCGGGTTTCGCCATCGTGGCCATAGGCACCGAGACGGACGGATCGATCACCTGTCCGGCGGCGATGAACGGCCTGGTCGGGTTCAAGCCCACCGTCGGCCTGGTGTCGCGCACGGGGATCGTGCCGATCAGCCACAGCCAGGATACGGCCGGGCCGATGACCCGCACGGTCAGGGACGCGGCCCTGGTGCTCAATGTCATCGCCGGTTCCGACCCCGCCGATCCGGCGACGGCTGAGGCTGACGCCCGCAAGACCGACTATGCGGCGGCTCTGGAGGCGGCCAGTCTCCGCGGGGTTCGCATCGGCGTCGCTCGGTTCCTCACCGGCTATTCCGACGGCACGGACGCCGTCTTTGAAGCCAATCTGGAGCGGTTGCGCCAGGCGGGCGCCGTCCTGATCGAGATCAAGGACGGACCGGATATGGACGCTGTCGGCGGCGCGGAATTCACCGTCCTGCTGACGGAGTTGAAGGCGGATCTGAACGCCTATCTCGCCACCACCGATCGGGCCCAGGTCAAGACCCGCACTCTGGCGGACGTCATCGCCTTTAACCGCGCGACCCCGCGCGAGCTGGCCCTGTTCGACCAGGACCTGTTCGAGGCCGCCGAGGCGACCGGGGGCCTGTCCGACCCCGCCTATGTGGCGGCGCGCGAGACCTCGCTGCGTCTGGCCGGGGCCGAGGGGATCGATCGGCTGCTGAAGGACAATGACGTCGCCGTCCTGATCGCGCCGACGACCGGCCCGGCCTGGATGACCGACGTCGTCAACGGCGACCACTATCTGGGCTCGGCCTCGACGCTGCCGGCTGTGGCGGGCTATCCCCATCTGACCGTGCCCATGGGGCAGGTGGGCGGGCTTCCGGTGGGGCTCAGCTTTATCGGCGGCCAGTGGCAGGACGCGCGGGTGCTCGCGCTCGGCTACGCCTTTGAACAGTTGGAACCGCAGCGGGTCGCGCCGGCCTTTCCCGCCTCGTTGAACAGCACGCGCGCCGTCGCGCCTGTGCTCGCGCCCGTCCTTCAGGAACCTTGATCGGCGGTCCGCTGTTGGGCCTTCATGACAAAGCCGACCCTCCCCGAATGAGCGACCTGATCGCCAATATCGTCGGCTCGGCCGCAGCGGTCTGTTCCGTCACCAGTTTCGCACCCCAGGCGCTCAAGATCTGGAAGGAGAGGGACGCCTCCTCCGTCAGTCTGAGGACCTATTCCCTGACCGTGACCTGTTTCGCCCTGTGGGTGGTCTATGGGGTGATGACCCAGGCCTGGCCCGTCACCGTGGCCAATTCCTGCGCCCTGGTCATGGCGTCCTGGGTTCTGGTGATGAAATGGCGGTTCCGCGACGGTGATCCCGCAGCCTGACGGCCCGATTCTGCAGGTTTGATCCGGATCAAGGCGAGGCGGCGGAGGCGGCGCGAGGGTGGGGCTGAGGAGATTTCCCATGCCCCATGACGCCGTCCCCTTCGTCGCCGCCATCGTCGCGGCCTTCGTCTTCTTCATGGCCGCCCTTGGTCTGGCCAGTCTCTATTCGGGCTCTTCACCGGACAAGTGACGACAGCTTTACCCGACGTGATCTTGGCGCCCCGCGCGATGCGGGCTACGGCAGGAGCCTCAACGTCCAAGGGAGACGCCCCCAATGCCTGATCTCGCCCAAGTCACTGAACACATCCGCAACGCCGTCGGCGACAACTCCGGCCTCGGCAAGACCGTGAAGCTCGACCTCGGCGACGAGGGCAAGATTTTCATCGACGGCGCCTCGGTGCCGAACACCGTCACCAACGAAGACAAGCCCGCCGACGCCACCGTCTCGATGAAGTGGGACGACTTCATGGCCCTGTCGGAAGGCAAGCTGGACCCGATGATGGCCTTCATGCAGGGCAAGCTGAAGATCGCCGGCGACATGATGATCGCCCAGAAGCTGGCTCCGCTGCTGAAGCGCTGATGGCTCGCTGATCAATACTTGACTGCGGCGCGGCGCCCCTCGGGGGCCGCGCCGTTTTCGTCTTCAGCGTCCGTCAGAGGCGCGACCGAAAAAACGAGGAAACGACATGGATTTCAGACATTCCGACCGCGCCCTGGACTGGCACGCCCGCGTGCGCCGTTTCCTCGACGAACAGGTGATCCCGCGCGAGGCCGACTATTTCGCCCAGGTGCGCGAGAATCCGAACCGCCAGCCCCCGGTCATGGAGGCCATGAAGGCCGCCGCGCGCGAGGCGGGCCTGTGGAACATGTTCCTGCCGGGCGGCCATGACGGTGAGAACGGGGGCGCCGGCCTGACGAACCTCGAATACGCCCCCCTCGCCGAAATGATGGGCCGCCATCTGTGGACGGCCGAGGTGTTCAACTGCAACGCCCCCGACACCGGCAATATGGAGGTGCTCCATATGTACGGGAATGCGGCCCAGCAGGACCGTTGGCTGAAGCCGCTGATGGCCGGGGAGATCCGCTCCGCCTTTCTGATGACCGAGCCCGAGGTCGCCTCGTCCGACGCCACCAATATCCAGACCCGGATCGAGCGCGACGGCGATCACTATGTCATCAACGGCCGCAAATGGTGGTCGACCAACATGGCCCATCCGAACGTCGCCGTGACCATCGTCATGGGCAAGACCGATCCGGACGCCGCTGCGCACGCCCAGCAGTCCCAGATCATCGTCCCCGTCGATACGCCCGGCTTCCGGGTCGAGCGGATGCTGTCGGTCTTCGGCTATGACGAAAAGCCCATCGGCCACGCCGAGGTGGTGCTGGAGAACGTCCGCGTGCCGGTCGAGAACCTGATCGCGGGCGAGGGCCGGGGATTCGAGATCGCTCAGGGGCGCCTCGGCCCGGGCCGTATCCACCACTGTATGCGCGTGATCGGCGCGGCCGAGCGGGCGCTGGAGCTGATGGTGACCCGCCTTCTGAACCGCACCGCCTTCCGGAAACAGCTGGCCGAACATTCGGTGTGGGAGCAGAGGGTCGCCGACGCCCGCACCAGTATCGAAATGTGCCGCCTCCTGGTGCTGAAGGCCGCCTGGATGATGGACGAGGCGGGGGCCAAGAACGCCCGCTCCGAGATCGCCCAGATCAAGGTCGCAGCCCCGCGCATGGCGCTTCAGGTCATCGACGACGCCATCCAGGCCTTCGGCGGCGCCGGCGTCTCGGCCGACACCCCCCTGGCCGAACTCTACGCCACGGTGCGCACCCTGCGGATCGCCGACGGCCCGGACGAGGTGCACAACCGCGCCATCGCCCGGCTGGAGTACGCCAAACACGGCGGCAGACCCTCGGCCTGAGAAACGGCGTCACGCCGTCCGCTTCCGAGGGAACCCCTGGCGGCGCCTGACGTTTTCCGGACTGGACGACGCGAGGCCAGCCGGGGCGTCGCAAGCGGGGACGGAACGGCTGAGATGAATGCGCGCTTGGAGCCCGATACGCGGGCGGCGTCCGACGTGACCCGTTTCAGGGCGATCCGGGGCGCCATGCCCGCCCTGGCGGAAGGCCTGTCGCCCGAGGATCTGGCGGCCCAGTCCATGCCGGACTGCAGCCCCGGCAAATGGCACCTGGCCCACACCAGCTGGTTCTTCGAGGCGATGATCCTGTCGGCCGACCCGGACTATGCTCCGGTCGATCCGCGCTTCCAGCAGCTGTTCAACTCCTACTACGAGGCCCTGGGCGAGCGGGTGCCCCGGCCCCAGCGCGGCCTGATGACCCGGCCCTCGGTGAACGAGGTCCTGGCCTATCGGCGCGAGATCGACCGCCGCATGGCCGCCTGGCTGGCCTCGGGGCCGTCCAGCGGCCATCAGCGCTATCTGTTCGAACTGGGCCTGCACCACGATCAGCAACATCAGGAGCTGTTCCTGATGGACCTGCTGAACCTGATGGCCTGTTCGCCGCTGGACCCCGCCGCCTATGCGGTGGAGCCCCGATCAGCGCCGTTGGAGTCTCCGCGCGGCGGCGTCGTCGCCTTCGACGGCGGCCTGGTCTCGATCGGTCACGACGGCGCCGGCTTCGCCTTCGACAATGAGGGGCCGTCGCACCGGGTCTGGCTGGAACCCTTCGCCCTGGCCGCCGACCTGGTGACCAACGGCGACTGGCTGGGCTTCATCGCCGACGGCGGCTACGCCCGGCCCGAGCTGTGGCTGTCCGACGGCTGGGCCACAGTCAAGGCCGAGGCCTGGACCGCGCCCCTCTACTGGCGCCGCGACGGCGACGACTGGACGGTCCTGACCCTGACCGGCCGCGCCCCGGTCGATCCGACCGCCCCGGTGCGGCATGTCAGCTTCTATGAGGCTGACGCCTACGCCCGCTGGGCCGGCAAGCGCCTGCCGTCCGAGGCGGAGTGGGAGCATGCCGCGACCACGGCGCCCGACGCCTTCTCAAACCTGTCGGGCGAGGTCTGGCAGTGGACGTCCAGCGCCTACGCCCCTTACCCCGGCTTCCAGCCGACGCCTGGCACGGCGGCTGAGTACAACGGCAAGTTCATGGCCAATCAGATGGTCTTGCGCGGCGGCGCCTTCGCCACGCCGCCCGGCCACGCCCGCGTCACCTATCGCAACTTCTTCTATCCCCAACAGAGGTGGGCCTTCATGGGTCTGAGACTGGCCGAAGACGCCCCGCGCGGGCGCACGAGTTTCATTGAGGACGCCCAGACGGCCGCCTTCCGGCGCGACCTGGTCCAGGGCCTGTCCCGCGACCAGAAGGCCGTGCCGCCCAAATGGTTCTATGACGCCGAGGGCTCGCGCCTGTTCGAAGAGATCACGGCGCTGCCGGAATATTATCCGACCCGTCAGGAGACGGCCCTGCTGCGCGACCGCGCCGCCGCCCTGACCGCCGACTTCGGCCCCGAGGCCGTCCTGGTCGAGTTCGGCTCGGGCGCCAGCGAAAAGACCCGCATCCTGCTGGACGCCGCGCCCGACCTCGGCGCCTATGTGCCGCTGGACATCAGCGAGACGGCCCTGCTGGACGCCGTCGCCCGCCTGTCCGCCGACTATCCGGCCCTGCGGGTCCAGCCGGTTCTGGGCGATTTCGAACATCTGTCGCCCTTGCCGGACGATTTGCCGCAGGGCCGGCGCATCGGTTTCTTCCCCGGCTCGACCATCGGCAATCTGGAGCCCGAGGAGGCGGTGCGGTTCCTGGCCTCGGCGCGTCGGATGCTGGGGGAGGGGGCGCTGTTCATCCTCGGCGTCGATCTGGTCAAAGACCCTGCGACCCTGGTCGCCGCCTATGACGACAGCCGGGGCGTCACCGCGGCCTTCAACCTGAACCTCCTGGTCCGCGCCAACGCCGAACTGGACGCCGATTTCGACCTGGACGCCTTCGCCCACCGCGCCGTCTGGAACCCGGATCACTCGCGCATGGAAATGCACCTTCAGGCGCTGCGTCAAACCGCCGCCCGCGTCGGCGACAGGGCCTTCACCTTCATGGCCGGAGAGACCCTCCACACCGAAAGCTCGCGCAAGTTCACGCCGGATTCGGTCGAGGCCCTGGCCAAGGAGTCCGGCTGGTGCATGGCCGGTTTCGAGGTTTCGCCCGAACCCCGCGTGGCCCTGGCCTTGCTGCGGGGGTGAGGGGGCCACTTCCTTTCTGTCTATACAGATAAGATCGTCATCCTCGGCCTTGTGCCGAGGATCCATAATCCCGGCGCCGGGCGTCGTGCCCCCTGCAAGACCGAGCCTATGGATCCTCGGCACAACGCCGAGGATGACGGCCCTGGGGGCGAGTGCATGGAAAAGAAAAAGGGCGGCGCATCCTCGACGCGCCGCCCTGCAGACTCTCACTGAAGCCGTGTCACTCGGCTTCGTTCGAAGCCGCGTCCTTCTTCGGCCCGTGCGAGGCCTCGCCGCCCTTGCGTCCGGCCTGGGCGGCCAGGCTGCGGTCTTGGGAGAAGCTTCGTTTTTCGCTGGGGACGCTTGCGCCCCCCTTGCGTGCGATTTCGCGCTGACGTTCGGGATCCATGGAGGCGAAGCCTCGCTTGGAAACGCCGGAGGGTCGCGAGGTCTGGCCGTCCATCGGTGTTCCTTTCAGTGCTGCCGTTGCGCTTGCCGAAATGAACCCTGTGACTCCGTGACGGTTCCGTAGGTAACTTCGTTTTACCAGCCGTGATCTGAACGTCTTTGTGGTTTGACTTCAAACGGCTGCATAGGGGCGGGAATCGCCTTCGCCGCCGCCGCCGGGCTCCATCGGCGGCATTTCGTCCGGAGCGTCGGCCGGGTCGATCTCGGGTTGTGGCGTCGGCTCGGGCTGGATTTCCGGTTGCGGCGTTCCGGGTGGCGTGGGTTCGACATAGGTCATGGTCTTCTCCTCTGAATGGAGAACGCGGCCCGCACCCCAATGTTCACCCCCGGCTTTGGGGGCGGACCTGGGGAACTGGATCCGGTCGGGCCGGTTCAGTGTCCGAACCCCGGAGATTCCCATGACCCAGACCCCCATCGCCCCTTCCTCGCCCGATGACATCGTCACGGAAGACGACGGCCCGACCCAGCGCCTCGACCGACAGGCGGACGCCATCCTGGCCGAGGGCGAAGCCCGCAGCTTCGAGGACACCACGTCGCTGCGTCACGCTCTGCGCGAAGACGCCGCCATGATCCGCAGCAAGCTGGCCGGCCGGGTCGAGACCGCCCGCGACGGCATCCGCGACGAGCCGATGCGGACCACCCTCTACGCCCTGGGCATAGGGGTGATCATCGGCATGCTGATGCGCCGCTGATCTAAGCCGGCCCCACCGGCTCCCTCTGAATCGGCGCCCTTTGCAACGCCGCATCCGACACGAACGGATTGGTCCGCCGCTCCTCGCCGAAGGTCGAGATCGGTCCGTGGCCCGGCACGAAGGTCACGTCGTCGCCCAGGGGCCACAGCTTCTCCACCACGCTGCGGATCAGGGCGGGCGGATCGCTCATCGGGAAGTCGGTGCGGCCGACCGAGCCCTTGAACAGCACGTCGCCCACCTGGGCGAACCGGGCCGCCCGGTTGAAGAAGATCACATGGCCCGGCGTATGGCCCGGGCAGTGGCGCACTTCCCAGCTCGTCTCGCCCAGGCTGACGGTATCCCCATCCTCTAGCCAGCGATCGGGCGTAAAGGGTCGGGCCTCGGGCAGGCCGTACATCCGGCCGGTCTCCACGATCCGGTCGACCCAGAACTGGTCGGCCTTCTGCGGTCCGGTGATCTGGACCCCGGTCTTCTCCTGCATCTCCGCCGCGCCGCCGGCGTGATCCAGATGGCCGTGGGTGATCCAGATCTGGTCCAGAACCAGGCCGCGCCGCGTCACCTCGCCCAGAATCGCATCCACCGACCCGCCGGGGTCGATCACGGCGGCCTTGTTGGTCGCCGTGCACCAAACAGTGGTGCAGTTCTGCTGGAGCGGCGTGACGGGCGTCACAAAGACGCCGATGGGGGAGGCGGGCTGGGTCATGGCGCCTTATTAGCCGCCCCTGTGACGCGAAACCACCGCCGCGGCCCACGCTCGCGTTGACCTTTTGAGCCCTTCTCGACATAAGGGCGGGCTTCGAGGCGCCGCTCCAAACGGGGCGGCCTTCTCGCTTTATCCATTCCGCGCCGACCGTCCCGACGGTTCATGCGCCCCAGAGCGTCAGAAATCCCGACCATGCAAGTCGTCGAAAAGTCGAACGAAGGCCTCAGCCGCGTGATCGCGGTCACCATTCCCGTCGCGGAGCTGAACGAGAAGCTCGAAGCCCGCGTCAAGGAAGTCGCCCCGCAGATGAAGCTGAAGGGCTTCCGTCCGGGCAAGGTGCCGGTCGCCCACGTCAAGAAGACTTTCGGCCGCGACTTCATGGGCGAGATCATCAACGCCCAGCTGAACGAGACCAGCCAGAAGGCTCTGGACGAGGCCAAGATCCGTCCGGCCGCCCCGGCCGAGATGAAGCTGACCTCCGACATGGACAAGGTCATCGCCGGTCAGGAAGACCTGGCCTATGAGATGTCGCTGGAGATCATGCCGGACTTCACCCCGGTCGATCCCAAGACCCTGAAGCTGGAACGCCCCACCTATGAGGCGTCTGACGCCGATCTGGACGAGGCCCTGACCGAACTGGCCGGCCAGGCCAAGTCCTACGAGGACAAGAAGGGCAAGACCGTCAAGGCCGCCGAGGGCGACCAACTGACCATCGACTTCCTGGGCAAGCTGGACGGCGAACCCTTCGACGGCGGCGCCGCCGAAGACGCGGACCTGGTGATCGGCTCGGGCCGCTTCATCCCCGGCTTCGAAGAGCAGCTGAAGGGCGCCAAGGTCGGCGAGGAAAAGACCATCGAGGTCACCTTCCCGGAAAACTACCAGGCCGCCCATCTGGCCGGCAAACTGGCCACCTTCGACATCAAGGTGAAGGCCATCAAGGCCGAGGTCGAAGCCAAGGTGGACGACGAGTTCGCCAAGCGTATCGGTCTGGAATCGCTGGATCGCCTGAAAGAGCTGCTGAGCCAGAACCTGAACCAGCAGTACGCCGGCGCCGCCCGCTTCAAGCTGAAGCGGGCCCTGCTGGACCAGCTGGACGCCGCCCATGACTTCCCCCTGCCGCCCAAGATGGTCGAAGCCGAGTTCGACGGCATCTGGCAACAGGTCGAGGCCGACAAGGCCGCCGGCCGCCTGCCGGAAGAAGACGCCGCCAAGTCCGAAGAGGACCTGAAGGCCGAATACAAGAAGATCGCCGAGCGTCGCGTGCGCCTGGGCCTGGTCCTGGCCGAAATCGGCCGCGCCCACAATGTCCAGGTCACCGACCAGGAGCTGAACGCCGCCCTGCTGCAGGAAGCCCGCAACTATCCGGGCCAGGAGCAGGCCGTCCTGAACTTCTACCGTCAGAACCCCAACGCCGCTGCCCAAATGCGCGCCCCGATCTATGAGGAAAAGGTCGTCGACCTGATCGTCGGCCTGGCCGAAGTCACCGACAAGCCCATCAGCAAGGAAGAGCTGCTGAAGGAAGACGAAGAGGGCTGATCGCCTCCTTCATCGGATCGTGAAGAGGCGGGGGTCGGCGATCCCCGCCTTTTTCGTATGCGGGCCCCACCTTGTAAGGCGGCCTTCATAACGCGATATGCAGAACAACAAGGCGAGCGACCGCGAGTCGCGCGCTCCCCCGCATTCTTGAGAAGGCTCCATGCGCGATCCGATCGAACTGATGAACATGAACCTCGTCCCCATGGTGGTCGAGCAGTCCAGCCGGGGCGAGCGCTCCTTCGACATCTTCTCGCGCCTGCTACGCGAGCGGATCATCTTCCTGACGGGGCCGTTCGAGGACGGCATGGCGTCGCTGATCTGCGCCCAGCTGCTGTTCCTGGAGTCGGAGAACCCCAAGAAGGAAATCTCCATGTACATCAACAGCCCCGGCGGTCAGGTGACCTCGGCGCTGGCGATCTACGACACCATGCAATACATCAAGAGCCCGGTCTCGACCGTGGTCATGGGCATGGCGGCCTCGGCCGGCTCCCTGATCCTGACGGCCGGCGAGGCGGGCCAGCGGATCGCCCTGCCGAACGCCCGGGTCATGGTGCACCAGCCCTCGGGCGGCTTCCGCGGCCAGGCCTCGGACATCGAGCGCCACGCCGAGGACATCCGCTACACCAAGAAGCGGTTGAACGAGATCTATGTCCATCACACCGGCCGCACCTATGAGGAGGTGGAGCGCACCCTGGATCGCGACCACTTCATGTCGGCCGAAGAGGCCAAGGCCTGGGGCATCGTCGACCACGTCTATGACCGGCGCGAACAGGCGGACGCCGACGGCATAAAGACGCCCGGCGCCTGAGCCCCGTTTTCAGCTAGAATGAGGGGGCGCGTCCTGGCGGCGCGCCCCTTTCTTTTCGTCCATCGGAACCGAGATGCAGTTCACACGAGACCCCTCAGGCACGATCGAGGTGGAGGGCGAGACCTACGCCTGGGAAATCCGTCGCCAGCCGCGCCCCGTCGGCGGGGCGGTGTGGGAGGGGATGGCCGTCTCCCTTCGCCATGTGGATTTCAAGCGCGAGGCCATCATCCAGTTTCCGCCGCCCTTGCGTCCCAACGGCCGGCCCGACGTGGAGAAGCAGCGGGTCAATGTCGATGCGGTGCGCAACGCCGTCACCGCCGCCATCGAGGCGGGCTGGGATCCGACATCGCGCGGGAAGGCCATGGTTTTCGACGTGGACGCAGACGGCCGTTGACGCCGTTCAGGGCCGCTGGGTGAAGACCCGGAACCCCGGCGACTGGGCGATGGCCAGCATTTCCGCGTCGCCGGAGGTGTCGCCATAGGCGGCCGTCAGGACCAGATCCTCCCCATAGGCGGCCTTCAGACGCCGCACCTTCTCCTCGCCCCGGCAGTTGGCGCCGTCGAAGGCGCCGGTCACCCGGCCTTCGGCGTCGAAGGTCAGGGGCGTTCCCAAGAGGGCCTCGGCGCCCAGCCGGCGGGCGAATGGCTCAACCGTCGTCTCGGGCGAGGCGGTCACGATCACGCGATGGGCGCCGCGCTCGCCCCAGTCGTTCCAGACCTTCAGCGCGTCCGGCCGCATGAAGCGGTCCCAGACCAGATCGGCGAACCGTTCCGCCTCGGCCTCCAGGCTTTCGCGGTCCATGCCGGCCAGGAATTCCTTGACCGAGGCGGCCTTGATCCGCCCCCGATCACGATCCCGCCCATAGGCCGCCAGGGCCGGCGCCAGCTTGACCAGACCCAGGGCCCAGCCGCCCGGACCGGCCTTCCAGCGCAGAAACTGCGTGAAACTGTCGCGAATCGTCAGGGTGCCGTCGAAGTCGAAGGCGACGAGCGGCTGTTCCGATTTGATCCGGGACTGGCGTAATTCCTGCACGCTTCCCATGTCAGACATTCGCCGTGATCCCCAACGACACTGATCCATCCCCTTTCCGTGACCTCGCCCCTCCGCCTTCGGGGTTGTCGTGGAACGTGGGATGGGTGATTGTCATTTTTTGAAGACCTTTGCGTCCAGAGTGCTGGAATCAACGCGGAGGAAGCGCGTATCGGGCCATTTCGGTCCGCTCCGCGGGAGTGAGATAAGGGTCTATGACCAAAGCAGCCGGCTCTGACGCCAAAAGCACCCTGTACTGCTCGTTCTGCGGAAAGAGCCAGCACGAAGTCCGCAAACTCATTGCGGGACCGACCGTCTTCATCTGCGATGAATGTGTCGAACTGTGCATGGACATCATCCGTGAAGAGCACAAGATCGGCTTCAAGAAGACGAGCGACGGCGTCCCCACGCCCAAGGAGATTCGCGACGTCCTGGACGATTACGTCATCGGCCAGTCGCACGCCAAGAAGGTCCTCTCGGTCGCCGTCCACAACCATTACAAGCGTCTGAACCACGCGACGAAGAACAACGACGTCGAACTGGCCAAGTCGAACATCATGCTGATCGGGCCGACCGGTTCGGGCAAGACGCTGTTGGCCCAGACCCTGGCCCGCATCATCGACGTGCCCTTCACCATGGCCGACGCCACCACCCTGACCGAGGCCGGCTATGTGGGCGAGGACGTCGAGAACATCATCCTGAAGCTGCTCCAGGCTTCGGATTACAATGTCGAACGGGCCCAGCGCGGCATCGTCTACATCGACGAAATCGACAAGATCAGCCGCAAGTCGGACAATCCCTCGATCACCCGCGACGTCTCGGGCGAGGGCGTGCAGCAGGCGCTGCTGAAGATCATGGAAGGCACCGTCGCCTCCGTGCCTCCGCAAGGCGGCCGCAAACATCCGCAGCAGGAGTTCCTGCAGGTCGACACCGCCAACATCCTCTTCATCGTCGGCGGCGCCTTCGCCGGGCTGGAGAAGGTGATTTCGGCGCGCGGCGAGGGGGCCTCGATCGGCTTCGGCGCCAAGGTCAAGGAGATCGACGAGCGCCGCACCGGCGACATCCTCAAGGGGGTGGAGCCTGACGACCTGATGCGTTTCGGCCTGATCCCCGAGTTCATCGGCCGTCTGCCTGTCCTGGCGACGCTGGAGGATCTGGACGAAACGGCCCTGGTCACCATCCTGACCGAGCCCAAGAACGCCCTGGTCAAACAGTACAAGCGTCTGTTCGAGATGGAGAATGTCGAACTGACCTTCACCGACGACGCCCTGATCGCCGTCGCCAAGAAGGCCATCACCCGCAAGACCGGCGCGCGCGGCCTGCGTTCGATCCTGGAAGGCATTCTGCTGGAAACCATGTTCGAACTGCCGACCTTCGAAGGCGTCGAGGAGGTGGTGGTCAACGCCGAGGTCATCGACGGCAAGGCCCAGCCCCTGCTGATCTATTCCGAAGCCTCCAAGAAGAAGGCTGACGGCGCCGCCTGATCGAGCCGCCGCTGAACGTCACAAGGGCCGGAGCGACGCCGCTCCGGCCCTTTTTTCAGCTGGGATCCTCCCCCGCTTGCGGGGGAGGTGTCGCGTCGATCGCGCAGCGATCCAGCGACGGAGGGGGAAATCTCACGAGTCTCCCGCAGGGTGGAAGAAACCCGCACCTTCTCTCGCCCTTTCGGCCGGCGCTTCATCCGCGCACTCCCGCATTCAGTCTCATCGGCAATACAAAGACTTGTCGGTCCCAGGCGCTGATCGACCCGTCGCGGCGCCGGGGCGGCTTATGCTGGCGGGATCAGCCGAGGCGGCGCAGAGGCGTGAAGGAGGTGACTTTCAAATCGGACAAATCGGACAGATCGGACAGATCGGACACATCGGACACTGTTTTTCTGTGTCCGACAGCCGCCGAACGGTTCTTCCGCTTCGCCGAGGGCTTCACCACCGGACAGATCGGACACATCGGACACATCGGACACTGTTTTTCAGCCGTCCGAAAACCGCGCGCCGACCGGCCGCAGACCCCTGCGGCGTGGGCTGAAAGACACGTGCATGTGGGCGGATGGGCGGCCACGCTTGAACCGCAGGTCTTTCAAACCACATACTCATCCGAACGCCGTCGGAATCGACGGGCCGTCACGCGCTGGTCGGGCCTCTTGCCCGGGCGACCGTGGCGGCGGGCCGGCGATCACCAATGGCCCAGGAGTACGCATCATGACTGACACCAAGATCCTGCCCGTCCTGCCGTTGAGAGACATCGTGGTCTTTCCGCACATGGTCGTGCCGCTCTTCGTGGGCCGCGAAAAATCGGTGAAGGCCCTCGACGAGATCATGAAGGGCGAAAAGCAGATCCTTCTGGCGACCCAGAAGAACAGCGTTGACGACGACCCGTCGCCCGACGCCATCTATCCCATCGGCGTCCTGGCCAGCGTCCTGCAGCTGCTGAAGCTGCCGGACGGCACGGTCAAGGTCCTAGTCGAGGGCAAGGGCCGCGCCCGCCTGACCCGCTTCACCGACCGCACCGACTATTTCGAGGCCGAGGCCGTCGAGATCGAGGACGAGCCGGGCGAGACCTCTCAGGCCGAGGCCATGCTGCGCGCCGTGGTCGAGCAGTTCGAAAACTATGTGAAGCTGAACAAGAAGGTGCCGCCCGAGGCCCTCAGCTCCATCCCCCAGATCACCGACGCCTCCAAACTGGCGGACTCGGTCGCGGCCCACCTGTCGGTCAAGATCATCGACAAACAGGGTCTGCTTGAAACCATCGACGTGCCCAAGCGGCTGGAGAAGGTCTATGGCCTGATGGAGGGGGAAATCTCCGTCCTGCAGGTCGAGAAGAAGATCCGCTCGCGCGTGAAGCGTCAGATGGAGAAGACCCAGCGCGAATATTATCTGAACGAGCAGATGAAGGCGATCCAGCGCGAGCTGGGCGAGACCGACGACGCGCGCGACGAAATCATGGACCTGGAGAAGCGCATCCGTAAGACGCGCCTGTCCAAGGAGGCCCGGACCAAGGCCGAGGCCGAGGTCAAGAAGCTGCGCAACATGTCGCCGATGTCGGCCGAATCGACGGTGGTGCGCAACTACCTCGACTGGCTGCTGTCCGTGCCGTGGGGCAAGGCCAAGCAGAAGCCGATCGACCTGGTGCGGGCGGAAGAGATCCTCGAGGAGGACCACTTCGGCCTGGAGAAGGTCAAGGAACGGATCATCGAATATCTGGCCGTCCAGGCCCGCACCGGCAGCCTGAAGGGGCCGATCCTGTGCCTCGTCGGTCCTCCCGGCGTCGGCAAGACCTCTCTGGCCAAGTCCATCGCCAAGGCCACGGGCCGTGAATATGTCCGCATGTCGCTGGGCGGCGTGCGCGACGAGAGCGAAATCCGCGGCCACCGCCGGACCTATATCGGCTCCATGCCCGGCAAGATCATCCAGTCGATGAAGAAGGCCAAGACCACCAACGCCTTCGTCCTGCTGGACGAGATCGACAAACTGGGCGCCGACTGGCGCGGCGATCCGTCCTCGGCCCTGCTGGAAGTGCTGGACCCGGCCCAGAACTCGACCTTCGGCGACCACTATCTGGAGGTGGACTACGACCTGTCCCAGGTCATGTTCGTGACCACCGCGAACAGCCTGAACATGCCGCAGCCGCTAATGGACCGGATGGAGATCATCCGGGTCTCCGGCTACACCGAAGACGAGAAGGTCGAGATCGCCAAGCGTCACGTCCTGCCCAAACAGATGAAGGATCACGGCCTGAAGGACGGCGAGCTGGTCGTTCCGGAAGAGACCATCCGCGACCTGATCCGCTACTATACCCGTGAGGCCGGGGTGCGGTCGCTGGAGCGGGCCCTGGGCGGTCTGGCCCGCAAGGCCGTTCGCGAAATGGCCAAGACTGGGGCCGCCTCGATCACCGTCGATGCGGAAAAACTGGCCGAATACGCCGGGGTGAAGAAGTTCCGCTACGGCGAGACGGATGAGGAGGATCAGGTCGGCATCGTCACCGGCCTGGCCTGGACCGAGTTCGGCGGCGACATCCTGACCATCGAGGCGATCAAGATGCCCGGTCGCGGCCGCATGACCGTGACCGGCAACCTCAAGGACGTGATGAAGGAGTCGATCTCGGCGGCGGCCTCCTATGTCCGTTCGCGGGCTCTGGACTTCGGCGTCAAGCCGCCGGTGTTCGAGAAGACCGACATCCACGTCCACGTGCCGGACGGCGCCACGCCCAAGGACGGTCCGTCCGCCGGCGTCGCCATGACCGTGGCCATGGTCTCGGTCCTGACGGGCGTGCCGATCCGCAAGGATATCGCCATGACCGGCGAGATCACCCTGCGCGGCCGCGTCACCGCCATCGGCGGCCTGAAGGAGAAGCTGCTCGCGGCCCTGCGTTCCGGGGTCAAGACGGTGCTGATCCCCCAGGAGAACGAAAAGGACCTCGCCGACGTGCCGGACAATGTGAAGTCAGGTCTGGAGATCGTGCCGATTTCCACAGCGGACGAGGCCCTGAAATGGGCCCTGGTCGGCGCCCTGACCCCGGTCGAATGGGACGAGACGGCTGAACCCCTGCCGACGCCCGTTCCCCCCGCGGAGGGCGCTACGGCGGCCGTCAGCCACTGAAACGCGACTTAAGTCGCACGCCGGAACGCCGCCGACAGCCCGTCGGCGGCGTTTTCGCTTTTGACGCGAGCGCCTATCGGACGTTTACTGACCGTTTGGAGGGATGACGATGACGAAAGCGGAACTCATCGGTCGCATGGCGACGGCGGCGAACATCAGTCGGGACCAGGCCAAGGCGGCGCTGGAGGCCTTCACCGACGGTGTTGTCGAGGCCCTGTCTCACGGTCACGACGTCAAGCTGATCGGCTTCGGCAGCTTCACCACGATCGAGCGCAAGGCGGGGGTGGCGCGCAATCCTCAAACCGGCCAGGCCATAGCGCGGGCCGCCTCCCGCACCGCCCGCTTCCGCGCCGGCGAAGGCCTGAAAAGCGCCTTGAACGCCTGACGCCCAGAGGGCATAAGCCCCGCTCTGGTTTCAAGGGCGGCTAGCTCAGCTGGAAGAGCATCTCGTTTACACCGAGAGGGTCGGCGGTTCGAGCCCGTCGCCGCCTACCAATCAAAAAGGCCGCCGGATCGCTCCGGCGGCCTTTCGCATTGGGTCTGAGGCTCCGATCAGAACCGGAAGCTGGCCCGCAGCAGCAGCGAATAGCGGACATAGTCCTCCAGCAGCTCGGCGTCGCCCGTCAGGGACAGCATGCCCAGCTCGTTGCCCAGGTTCATGCGGAAGCCCAGCAGCAGGCCGCCGCCCTCGACGGCGTCCGGCGACAGGATGAAGTCCGGCCCGCCGCTGGCGAAGCGGGCGATGGTCTCCCCGGCGTCGACCGACAGGTTCTGGCGATAACCGATCCGCAGTTCGGGGCGGATCCAGCCGTCGCGGCCGAAGCCGTAGCCGACGTTCATCGCCGCCACTGCCGAGAAGATGTGGCTGTCGCGGGAATCGATGTCCAGATCGAAGCCGTCGCCGCCGCCCTTTTCGGATCGGGCGTCTTCCGACAGGCGGAAGTATTCAGCGTAGATTTCGGGACGGACGTTCAGCCGGCCGTAGTTGCGCTCATAGGAGGCGCCCCCGGCGGCGGCGGCGGTCCAGCCGTGCCAGTCGGAGGTATTGTTCAGATAGACGCCGCCGGCGACCAGCGAGCGGTCGGCGCTGAAGCTGGCGTAGCCGCCGGCCGCCCGAGCCCAGGTGGTCCAGTACTGACCCTGGGCGCGCCAATAGAGGCCCAGCTCCAGAAGATTGGCGGACAGGACCTCTTCGGCCTCCGCTTCCGGATCCTTGATGTCCGAGGAGGTGAAGGCCGCCGTCACGCCGAAAGCGCCCAGGCTAGAGCCCTTCTCGACGCCGCCGGCCACGCCGAATCCTTCAGAACGGAAGCCGTAGGAGTCGGTCTTGTCCTTGTCTGCGTAGAAGTTGATCTCCTGCAGCCAGGCGCTGGTCTCGCCGGGCGCGGCGGAGGCGTTGCGACCGGTCAGGGCGCGGGTCACCGCGTCCACCCCGGCCGACAGCGACATCAGCGGGCCGCCCGAATGGTCCGGCAGCATCTGCTCATAGGCGTCGATGAAGCCGTCGCGGCCCGTCTGGGACAGGAACAGGTTGCGAACCGTCTCATTGGCGCCCAGGGCGGCGTAGACGGCGTCATAGGCCGAGGCCTCGACCGGGATCAGCCCGGCCTCCTGGGCGGTGCGCCGCCGTGCGTCGATATAGAGGCTGTTGGCGCCCTGATCGACGCCCGCTTCGACGACGTAGAGATACGGCGAGTTCTCGGCGAGCAGCTGTTTGTCGATTTGACCGACGTTGAGCGTGCCGGCCTTGATGATGTCGAACCGTTCCGGCCCCTCCAGCAGGGAAGAGAAGCGCACGCCCAGCTGGGCGCCCGTGGCCAGGGTTGCGGCGCCGCTGACGTTGAAGCCGCCGGCGCGATCCGCCTTGGGGTCCAGGGTCGTGATCAGGACGCCGTCAGCCCCCACGTTCAGGCTGGAGATGTTGGTGGCGGTCGTCTGGGTCGCGTTCAGCGTGCCCTTGGAGACGTTGATGTCCAAGGCGCCGTCGCTGTCGGTTATCGCGCCCTGCACCACGGCGCCGCCGCTGATCGCCAGCCGGTCCGCGCCGGCGCCGAAGGCGACGTCCCCGACGACCGTGCCGTTCTCGACATTGAAGGTGTCGGCGCCCGAGCCGAGCTTGATTGCGCCCACGATCTGGGGCTCGCTGGCGTCCGGCACTCCGTCCTTGTCGGTGTCTGTCGCAGTGCTGTCGGCCGCGGCGGGAATACCGTACTGGCGCAGGGTGACGCCGCTGGTGTTGGCCGACAGGTCGATGGCCGTGACCGTGCCGGAGACGTCCGCCAGACTGCTGGAGCTGGCGGTCAGGGAGCCGGCGATCACGCCCGCATTGTTCAGCTGGGTCAGGGAGCCCGACTGATCGCGGATCACGGTCGCCGAACCATCGTCGCCGCCGTAGGAGGCGATCAGGGTGCCGGTGTTGGTCAGGCTGCCGACGTTCGCGCCGGCGCCGATCAGAACGCCCGTGGCGACCTCGGTTCCCTTGCCGGCCACGACGGCCTGGATGGTCCCGGTGTTGACCAAGGCGGGGGCGGAGACGCCGGAACCGACCTGGATGGCGGTGGCGTTGGCGTCGACGGCCGAGGCGGCGATCGAGCCTTCGTTGCGCACGCCGCCCGCAATCGTCACGGCCTGTCCGCCGTCCACGCCGAGCTGAAGCCCGCGTCCCTGAACGCCGGAATAGACGCCCGATCCGGTGATGGCGCCCCGGTTGATCAGGCCATAGGCGGCGTCGCCCGTTCCCACCGCGCCCAAGTTCACAGTGTTGGCGGTGGAGCCGATCAGCAGGGCCGGCGCGGCGCCCAGAGAGGTGAGGGCGGCCGTTGTCTCGCTGGCGTCGGGCACGCCGTCGCCGTCGCGGTCCAGATCATCGCGGTTCTTGACGCCGTCGCCGTCGTCGTCCTCGTCGCCGTTCTTGACGCCGTCCTTGTCGTCGTCGCCGTCGATGCCGGCGGCCGAATAGGCCAGGGCCTTGTCCAGCAGGACGCCGCCCGCGACATCGGCGCCGACGCGCACGGCCGGTCCGCCCTGAAGCAGGTCATCGGCGTCCAACTCATCCAGGAACAGGGTGGTGGCGTTGTCGAACGTTCCGGTGGAGGGGCGCGCCGGAGGCGGGGTGGTGTAGCGATAGCCGGTGGTGGCGATGGTGGAATGGATCTTCAGAGCGCCGCCCACGGCGCCTTCGACCGAGACCCCGGTCGCGCCCGCGCCGGTGGCCGAGATGGAGCCCGCTAGATCCACATTGCCCGAGACCGGAGCCGTGGTGCGGACGCCCGCCGTGTTGTCGCCCACGACCCGGATGGTGCCCAGGCTCTGAACCTTGCCGTTCACCGCCGATTCGACGCCGAGCCCGTAGGAATTATTGCCTTCGACCGTAATGGAGCCGCTGGATTCGACCAGGACGTTGCCGGTGAAGGGCGATGCCCCGGTCACCCGCACGCCATAGCGGCCGGTTCCCGTGGCGAAGGGGCCGTCCAGATCGCCGTCGCCGTCTGTGTCCTTGATGTCAGCCGTTTCCTGGCTGTCGGTGATGTTAATCGCCCCGCCGACCGTGACCGACCCGGTGTTGCCGCCGTTGACCAGGATGCCGGTGGCGCCGTCGGCGGCCTTGTCCATGGTGATGGAACTACCGCTGTCCAGATCGACGGGGTTGCTGGAATCCAGCGTCACGGCCGCGCCCGAGTTGACGGCGACCGAGCCGCCGCTGGCCAGACGGACGTTATCCGCCGCCGTTCCGGTGGCGTTCGCCGTGCGGATCGGGGTGGTCCGGGCGGTCGAGACGACGACCTCGGCCTGAGCGCCGCTTACGGCCATCAAGGGGGCGATCGCCACGGCGGTCGCGAGCAGAATACGCATTCGGAAGAAAACCCCTGGTGGTCACGCGATCACGATGCAGGCGACCCTTTAGCAGGGTCCGGGCCAGCCTTCCCCAACTTTATCGAATTTGAGGCGAATGCAAGGCCGCGCTCCATCTGCTGCGGCGCCGAAAGGGCGGGGTGGTCGGGCCAAGGTCCTGATTTTCAGTCGTGATGGGCGGGGTTCGGAGGGTTTTTCTCGCTCCCTATTGAGCTTTGCCGCAGCCGGGTCTAGGGGCGAAGATCATGGTCAACCGCCTCTGAGGATGAGGCATCCATTCCGCGCCTTTCGGCGTTTGCGAGCGCAGACCTGACGAGAACCCCCGAATGACCCTGACTGATCTCGACGTCCACGAAAGCGAACTTCGTCTGATTCCCGGACTGGACGTGGAGGTGGCGGACACCTTGAGGGCGTTGAAACAGGCGTCGCAGGACGAGCGGCCGCGGCTGTTGGACACCACCATGCTGTACGCGCCCCGGTCCGGCGGCGTGAAGCGATACCTGCTGTCGAAGAAGGCGTGGATCGAGGCCAATCGGCCGGGGGTCAGCCATTCCCTCATCGTGCCGGGCGCCCGACACAGGGCGCGGGCGGACGGGATCGTTCAGCTGCGCGCCACGCGACTGCCGTTCGGAGACGGCTATCGTTGGCCCAGTTCGGTCAAGCGCTGGAGCGCCTGGGTCGCGGCCATGAAGCCGTCGATCATTGAGGCGGGCGACCCCTATACGCCGGGACAGGGCGCCCTGGAGGCCGGCCAGAGGGTCGGCTGTCCCGTCGTCGGCTTCTGCCATTCGGACCCAGCCGGCCTGGCGGCGCTTCATTTCGGCGAGTGGGCCAAGAAGCCCGTCGAAAAGCGCTGGGCCCGTCTGTTCTCCCAGTTCGACCGCGTCGTCTCGCCCAGCCGCTTCATCGCGCGGCGGCTTGAGGAGGCGGGGGTGGACAATATCGTCATTCGTCCGCTGGGCGTCGAGGTCGACACCTTCCGGCCCGACCGCCGCGATCGGTCCTGGCTGCTGAAGGAACTGGGCCTCGGCCCGGACGCACGCCTTCTGTGTTTTGCCGGCCGTCCCGCCAAGGAGAAGAACGTCGATGTTCTGATCGAGGCGGTCCAAAAGCTGGGCGCCCCTTATCATCTGGTCCTGGTCGGCGCCGGTTCGGGCATGCCCGCCGAGGACCGGGTGATCTCCCTGCCTTATGAGAAGGACCCGCGGGCGGTGGCCAAGATCATCGCCAGCTGCGACGCCTTCGTTCACGCCAATGACAAGGAGCCCTTCGGTCTGATCGTGCTGGAGGCCATGGCCTGCGGTCGGCCCGTGGTGGGGGTAAACGCCGGGGGCGTGGCCGAGACGGTCGATTCGACCGTGGGCCAGCTGGCCGCCAGCGCCGAGGCCGACGACTACGCCCAGGCGATCGAGGCCTTGTTCGCCCGCGACATCGAGGCCATCGGCCGCGCCGCCCGCGAAAAGGCGGTCAGCCGGTTCGCCTGGAACCGCGTCTTTGAAGACCTGTGCATGGTCTATGGAGAGCTGACCGGAGAGGCCGCCTTCGTTCAGCCCGAGGCGGCGTTCGCCGTCCACTGATCCGAAGCGGGCGCCGCCCGTCTCCGGGGACGGTATTGCGGTCAGCGCCGATCATACCCCGGAAGGGGATGATGTTTTTCCAAGAAATAGGGGATTTGCGCGCTTGCGGGGCGGCGCGCCGCTTCCTCGTTACAGAAGAAGTGGCGCGAGTGACGGGGCTCGAACCCGCGACCTCCGGCGTGACAGGCCGGCACTCTAACCAACTGAGCTACACCCGCGTACCTGGGTCGAAACTTTAGAGTTGTTTCGAAAACTGTGTGGGAAGGCGGTGTGCGCCACTCCATCTATTTCTAGAGAGAGTGGCGCGAGTGACGGGGCTCGAACCCGCGACCTCCGGCGTGACAGGCCGGCACTCTAACCAACTGAGCTACACCCGCGTTTCCCGACCGAAGCGGCTGTGCGCCCCGGCGAGGGGCGTCGTTTAGGCGGGCTTACACAGCGCGTCAAGCGACCTTTTTCGATAAGACGGGCCTCAGCGCGACGGGGCTGTGGGCGAAGGGACCGCCGCCGGTTGGGGCGGGGTGTGCGGACCCGCCAGACCGCCTGCAGCAGGCTCCTGGGCGGCGACGGCGGGGGCGGGCGGTTCGTAATAGACGCCGACGCCCGGCCCAAGCGGCAGGTCCAGCGTGACCCAGGCCGCCACCATGATCAGGCCGGCGACCAGAAATGCCCCTGCATAGGGCAGCATGGTCGCCATCAGAGACCCCAGGCCGAAGCGCGGATCCCAGCGCTGGGCGAAGGTCAGGATCAGGGGGAAGTAGCTCATCAGCGGCGTGGCGATGTTGGTGACCGAATCGCCCATCCGATAGGCGGCGGTCGTCATCTCGGGCGAAATCCCCAACAGCATGAACATCGGCACCACGATCGGAGCCAGGGCGGACCATTTGGCCGAGGCCGAACCGATGAACAGGTCGAAGAAGCAGGAGACGAAGACCACGCAGATCAGCAGCAGGGGGGCGGGCAGGGCCAGGCTTTTCAGTTCGGCGGCGGCGTTGACCGCCAGGATCGGTCCCAGCCCCGACCAGTTGAACATGGCTACGAAATGGGCAGCGAAGAAGGCCAGCACGATATAGGGCGCCAGCTGGGCGATGCCGTCGCGCATCATGCGGACCAGGTCCCGATGCGACTGGATTGACCGCGAACCGGCGCCATAGGCGGCGCCGGTCAGGAAGAAGGTCACGGCGAAGAAGGCCACCAGCGAACGGTACAGGGGATTGAACCTCTGTTCGGGCTCGGCCGCCGGATCGACGAAGGGCGAGCCGGGCAGGAGGGTGATCAGGGCCCAGAGGGCGATCATCCCCATCAGGGCCAGTCCGGCCCAGGCCAGGCCGCGCTTCTCATCGGCGGTCAGGGGCTGTTTCTCGGAGGCGGCGGGAGCGGCGGCGTCCGCCGACGGCGCCCACGGCCCCAGGCGCGGCTCGATCACCCGGTCCGTCAGGAACCAGACGATGGGGGTGAAGACCAGGACGACCCCGATGATGAAGAACCAGTTGCCGGCGATGTTCACCGAATAGGAGGGGTCGATCAGGTGGGCCGCCGGCTCAGTGATCCCCAGGATCAAGGCGTCGCTGGCGCCGGGAAACAGATTTCCGGCATAGCCGCCCGACACGGCCGCAAACCCGGCGGCCAGACCCGCCAGGGGGTGCCGACCCGCCGCAGCGAAGATGACCGCCGCCAGGGGGATGACCACGACATAGGAGGCGTCCGACGCATGGTGGGAGACCATGCCCGTCACAACCACGATCGGGGTCAGGATCGCCCGCGGCGCATTCAGCAGGGCGCCGCGAATCGCCGTGGCGAACAGGCCCGCCCTTTCCGCCACCGAAGCCCCGTAGATTATGGTGACGACGATCCCCAACGGCGGGAAGTCCGCCAGGGTGCGCGGCATGCCTATGATCAGCCGCTCCAGGTTTTCGGGCGACAGCAGGCTCTGGGCCGCCAGCCGATCGCCCGTCACCGGATTCACCGCCGACCAGCCCAGGGCCGCGCCGATCATGCTGAGCAGAATCAGACCGCCGACCAGCCAGAGGAAGAGAAAGACTGGATCGGGCAGACGATTTCCGATCCTCTCGACCGTGTTCAGAAGGCGCGCGGCTGGATTCATCGTTGGACTTTCGGGTGCGAAATCAGGCCGTCAGTAGGGCCGCGCGCCGCCGAAGACGGCAAGCGCCCCACCTGCGACATATAGCCCGAAAACCTGCGACCGATTCGCAACAAAAAACCCGTCGTCACAGGGGTTTGAACCGCGCCGACGTTGGGTCTAAGAAGCCCCGAATCCCGCCTCTCCCCGGCGGCCGAGGTTCTTTGAATGAACGCATTTCTGCTCGAATATCTGCCGGTGCTGATCTTCGCCGGCGTGGCCGCCTTCATCGGCGTGCTTTTCATCGCCCTGCCGCTGCTGCTGGCGCCGAAAAATCCGGACGCCGAGAAGCTGTCCGCCTATGAGTGCGGGTTCAACGCCTTTGACGACGCGCGGATGAAGTTCGACGTCCGCTTCTATCTGGTGTCCATCCTGTTCATCATCTTCGACCTGGAAGTGGCCTTCCTCTTCCCCTGGGCCGTGTCGATGTTCGACCTGTCGCAGGCGGGCATGATCTTCGCCTTCTGGTCGATGATGGTCTTCCTGGGCGTCCTGACCATCGGCTTCATCTATGAATGGAAGAAGGGAGCCCTGGAATGGGAGTGATCGCGCCTTCGTCGCCGCTTCCCGGCGCAATGGTTCCCGCCAACTCGGCCGCCCGGTCGACGGTCGAGGGCTATGACCCCAAGGTCCATGACAAGTTCTTCGAGGCGGTGAACACCGAACTGGGCGAGCGCGGCTTCCTGACCGCCTCGCTGGACGACGTCATCACCTGGGCCCGCACCGGCTCGCTGATGTGGATGACCTTCGGCCTGGCCTGCTGCGCCGTCGAGATGATCCAGATGTCGATGCCGCGCTTCGACGTGGAACGCTTCGGCATGGCCCCGCGCGGCAGTCCGCGCCATTCGGACCTGATGATCGTCGCCGGCACCCTGACCAACAAGATGGCTCCGGCCATTCGCAAGGTCTATGACCAGATGCCCAATCCCCGCTACGTCGTGTCGATGGGCAGCTGCGCCAACGGCGGCGGCTATTATCACTACAGCTACAGCGTCGTGCGCGGCTGCGACCGCGTGGTGCCGGTGGACGTCTATGTGCCCGGCTGCCCGCCGACGGCCGAGGCCCTGCTGTACGGCCTGCTGCAGCTGCAGAAGAAGATTCGCCGCACGGGGACCATCGACCGATGAGCTCGCTGGCCGTTCAAGCTCAGTTCGAGGCCGTCTTGACGCCGATGGGCGCCGAGCTGGTCGGGGCGCTCGCCGGCGACGGCTGGGGCGTCGAGGCCCAGGTCGCCTTTGGCGAACTGACCCTGGTCGCGCCGCGCGAACACATCGTCGAGGTGATGACCGCCCTGCGCGACCGGTTCGGGTTCCAGCAACTGCTGGACGTCTGCGGCGCCGACTATCCGGATCGCGAAGAGCGGTTCGAGGTGGTCTATCACCTGCTGTCCCTGACGCGGAACGCCCGCATCCGGGTCAAGGTCGCCACCGACGAGGTCCAGCCGGTCCCGACCGTCTGCCACGTCTATCCGTCCGCCGGCTGGTTCGAGCGTGAAGCCTACGACATGTACGGGATGATCTTCGCAGGCCATCCCGACATGCGGCGCCTGCTGACCGACTACGGGTTCGAGGGGCATCCGCTGCGCAAGGACTTCCCCATGACGGGCTATGTCGAGGTCCGTTACGACGAAGAGCAGAAGCGGGTCGTCTATGAACCCGTCAAGCTGACGCAGGAATTCCGCACGTTCGACTTCCTGTCGCCATGGGAAGGCGCCGACTATCCGGCGCCCGTCCTGCCCGGCGACGAAAAGGCTGGAGTGAAGGGCTGATGGCTGACGGCGCCCGTATCCCTGCGTCCGCGAACAGCGGCGGCGGCGGAGATCCCTTCGAAGACATGCCGATGGATCACCGGACCGACCATGCCCGCGACATGGACGACCGCAAGTTCACCATCAACTTCGGCCCGCAGCACCCGGCCGCGCACGGCGTGCTGCGTCTGGTGCTGGAGCTGGACGGCGAGATCGTCGAGCGCGTCGATCCGCATATCGGCCTGCTGCATCGCGGCACCGAAAAGCTGATGGAGGCCCGCACCTATCTGCAGAACGTGCCCTATCTGGACCGGCTCGACTATGTGGCGCCGATGAACCAGGAGCACGCCTTCTGCCTGGCCATCGAGAAGCTGCTGGGCATCGAGGTTCCGTACCGGGCTCAGCTGATCCGCGTCCTCTATTCGGAGATCGGCCGGATCGGGAACCACCTGCTGAACGCGACCATGCAGGCCATGGACGTCGGCGCCCTGACGCCCCCGCTCTGGGGTCACGAAGAGCGCGAGAAGCTGATGGTCTTCTACGAGCGCGCCAGCGGGGCGCGTCTCCACGCCAACTACTTCCGCCCCGGCGGCGTCCATCAGGACCTGCCGATGGACCTGATCGACGACATCGGTCGCTGGTGCCTGGAGTTCCCCAAGGCCCTGGCCGACATCGAGAGCCTGGTCACCGAAAACCGCATCTTCAAGCAGCGCAATGTCGATATCGGCGTGGTGTCCAAGGAACAGGCCCTGGCCTGGGGCTTCTCGGGCGTGATGCTGCGCGGCTCGGACATCGCCTGGGACCTACGCAAGTCGCAGCCCTACGAGTGCTACGCCGAGATGGAGTTCGACATTCCGGTCGGCAAGAACGGCGACTGCTGGGACCGCTACCTCTGCCGCATCGAGGAGATGAAGCAGTCGGTGCGCATCATGGAGCAGTGTATCCATAAGCTGCGCAACTGCCCCGGCGAGCCGGTGATGGTCGAGGACAACAAGATCGTTCCGCCGCGTCGCGGCGAGATGAAGCGGTCGATGGAATCCCTGATCCATCACTTCAAGCTGTACACCGAAGGCTTCAAGACGCCGGAAGGCGAGGTCTATGCGGCCGTCGAGGCGCCCAAGGGCGAGTTCGGCATCTATCTGGTGTCGGACGGCACCAACAAACCCTATCGCGTCAAGATCTCGGCGCCGGGCTTCCGTCACCTGCAGGCGATGGACTGGATGAACCGCGGCCACCAGCTGGCCGACGTCTCCGCCATCCTGGGCTCGCTCGACATCGTTTTCGGAGAAGTGGACCGATGAGCGTTCGTCGTCTCGCCAAGGAACAGCCGGCCTCGTTCGCCTTTTCGAAGGACACCCAGGCCAAGGCCGAATGGTGGATCAAGAAGTATCCGGAAAACCGTCGCCAGTCGGCGGTGATCCCGATCCTGTGGCTGGTGCAGAAGCAGGAAGGCTGGGTCTCAGAACCCGCCATTCGCGCGGTCGGCGAACTGCTGGGCATGCCCTTCATCCGGGTGATGGAGGTCGCGACCTTCTACACCATGTTCATGCTGGAGCCGGTCGGCAAGACCGCCCTGATCCAGGTGTGCGGCACCACACCGTGCATGCTGCGCGGCGCCAATGAGCTGATGAAGGTCTGCAAGGAGAAGATCGGTCCCAAGGACCATCTGTCCGCCGACGGCCGCTTCACCTGGCAGGAGGTCGAATGCCTGGGCGCCTGTTCCAACGCGCCCATGGCACAGATCAACGACTACTATTACGAAGACCTGACGCCCGAGACCATGGCCCAGGTCATCGACGATTTCGCGGCGGGCAAGGCGCCCAAGCCGGGCTCCTACATCGGTCGCCACAATGCAGCGCCGGCCGGCGGGGCCAAGACCCTGCTGGACCCGAAGCTGTATGACGGCTCGGCCGCCAAGCCGATCAAGAAACTGCCCAACAGCGATCCCGCGCCGGTCGAGAAGGCTCCGGCCTGATGCCTGCCCCTGACCTCGACAGCGACGAAGGCCGCGCCGCATACCGCAAGGAGCTGCGCCAGGTCGCGCGCCCCCTGCGCGCGGGCGGACTCGCGCTCGTGGTCGGCGCCGCCATGCTGATCCTGTTCACCCGGCAGGGCACGCCCGGCCTGGGCGACTGGGCCTATACGGCCTCCTACGTCATGCTGGGCCTGGGCTGGGCCTGCGTCATCGGCGCCGTCTACAGCCGCACCCGGCATCACCGACGCCGTATGCGCGAGCTGGAAGGCGCTTCGTCATGAGTGCGTCGATCTACTGTGGTTTCCTGAACTCGATGCAGCGTGCCGGGGGGCGCCATGTCGACGGATCAGAAGCGGGCAGGGCGCCGCGCGCCCAAGCGCGGCCGAGGCGGGTGGAGCCCCGCCGGGACAGGTCGATTGCTGGTCAACCTGGCCGGCGCGGCCAGTCTGTCGCTGAGCGCTGGGTCCGTATCGACGCAAACTCCGCCCACATCCCCTTCGGTCGTCCCCGCGACCGCTCCCTCTACGCCTTCACCCGGTCCTGCTGATGCTTCCGAACCGCGTAACAAACCCAGCCCTGAACCGCGTCAGCCGCCGCCCGGCCAGCGCGATCTCGGCCTCGAACGCCAGTCCGCTCTCGGTCCCCCCCGTCGGCGTAGACGCAGGAGCAGCCTGATGGTCGGCATTCTCGAAGACAAGGACCGCATCTTCACCAACCTGTACGGCTTCCATGATTGGACGCTGGACGGAGCCAAGAGCCGCGGCGCCTGGAACGCCACCAAGGACATGCTGGACCTTGGCCGCGACTGGATCATCAACAACGTCAAGGCGTCCGGCCTGCGCGGCCGTGGCGGCGCCGGCTTCTCGACCGGTCTGAAGTGGTCCTTCATGCCCAAGGAAGTGAAGGATCGCCCTCACTACCTGGTCGTCAACGCCGACGAATCCGAGCCCGCGACCTGCAAGGACCGCGAGATCATGCGCCACGATCCGCATCTGCTGATCGAAGGCTGCCTGATCGCCAGCTTCGCCATGCAGGCCCACGCCTGCTACATCTATCTGCGCGGCGAATATGTGCTCGAGCGCGAGCGGATGGAGGCGGCGGTCAAACAGGCCTATGAGGCCAGGCTGATCGGCAAGGACAACGTCCACGGCTGGGACTTCGACGTCTATATCCACCACGGCGGCGGCGCCTATATCTGCGGTGAAGAGACCGCCCTGCTGGAATCCCTCGAAGGCAAGAAGGGCCAGCCCCGTCTGAAGCCGCCGTTCCCTGCTGGCGCGGGCCTGTACGGCTGCCCGACCACGGTGAACAACGTCGAGTCGATCGCCGTCGTCGGCACCATCCTGCGTCGCGGCGCGGACTGGTTCGCCGGCTTCGGCCGTCCGAACAACACCGGCACCAAGCTGATGTCGCTGTCGGGCCATGTGAACACGCCCTGCGTCGTCGAAGAGACCATGTCGATCCCGCTGCGTCAGCTGATCGAAGAGCACGGCGGCGGCGTTCGCGGCGGCTGGGGCAGTCTGAAGGCCATCATCCCCGGCGGCGCCTCCTGCCCGGTCATCACGCGCGAACAGGCGGAAACCGTGCTGATGGACTTCGACTCCATGCGCGAGGTTCGCTCGTCGTTGGGCACCGCCGGCGTGACCGTGATGGACGAGTCCACCGACATCGTGAAGGCGATCGCCCGCATCAGCTATTTCTTCAAGCATGAGAGCTGCGGCCAGTGCACGCCGTGCCGCGAGGGCACCGGCTGGATGTGGCGCGTGCTGGAGCGTATGGCCGTGGGCGAGGCTGATCCGTCGGAAATCGACCTGCTGCTGGACGTCGCCGGTCAGGTCGAGGGCCACACCATCTGCGCCCTGGGCGACGCGGCGGCCTGGCCGGTTCAGGGCCTGATCCGTCACTTCCGTCACGAGATCGAAGAGCGTATCGCCAACTACCGCAGCCGCCGCGCGAACTTCGCCGGCCATGCGATCGCGGCGGAGTAGGAATGCGCCGCTTGTCCGCCCTCGTGATCGGAGCCTTGGCTCTCGCCGCTTGCGGCGAGCGCGAGGCTGCGCCCACGCCTGCGGAAAAGGTCGCGGCTGCGGCCAAGCCGTCCGACGCCGTGAAGACGGCGCCGGCGGTCCTGACGCCCGCCGATCTGCGCCGGGTCTGTCGCGCCGGCCTCGCCGCCATTCACGGGCAGCAACCCGGCGCCGTCGCCATCGACGGCGTGGAGGGCGAGGTGGTGCACGCCTCTTGGCGCGCGCCGGTCGACGGCGGCCGGATGCGCGCTGACTGCCGCGTCGAGAAAGACCTGATCGTGTGGAAACCGCTCGATCTGCCCGATCCAACCTTCGTGCGCTGGATGAACCAGTCGGACGATCCGGTGGTCCGCTACGTCATGGACGGCGAGACGATCACCATCACCCAGACCCTCCCGGATGGGACGACGGAACAGGCCGAATTGGCCGTTCCTGCTGAAGAAGAGGCCCGCTGATGCCAGTCGCCAAGGTCAACGGCGTCGAAGTTGAGTTCGAGCCCGGCATGACCGTGCTCCAGGTCGCCGAGCGCGCGGGGCAGGAAATCCCGCGCTTCTGCTACCATGAACGCCTGTCCATCGCCGGCAACTGCCGCATGTGCCTGGTCGAGGTGAAGCCCGGACCGCCCAAGCCCCAGGCTTCGTGCGCGCTTCCGGCCGCCGACGGCCAGGAGATCTTCACCGACACCCCGATGGTGAAGAAGGCCCGCGAAGGCGTGATGGAGTTCCTGCTCATCAACCACCCGCTGGACTGCCCGATCTGCGACCAGGGCGGCGAGTGCGACCTGCAGGACCAGTCCATGGCCTATGGCCGCGACGGTTCTCGCTATGCCGAGAACAAGCGCGCGGTCGAAGAAAAGAACATGGGGCCGACGATCAAGACCTTCATGACGCGGTGCATTCAGTGCACCCGTTGCGTTCGCTTCATCACTGAGGTCGCGGGCGTGCCGGACATCGGCATGATCTCGCGCGGCGAGGACGCCGAGATCACCACCTATCTCGAGAAGTCGGTCGCCTCGGAGCTGTCGGGCAATGTCAACGACCTGTGCCCGGTCGGCGCCCTGACCCACCGGCCCTGGCAATACCACTATCGTCCGTGGGAACTGAAGAAGACCGAGACCATCGACGTCATGGACGGCCTGGGCTCGAACATTCGCGCCGATTACCGCGGCTCCGAGGTCATGCGGGTCCTGCCGCGCGTGAACGAGGGGATCAACGAGGAGTGGCTGTCGGACAAGAGCCGCTATGTCGTCGATGGCCTGACCGCGCGCCGCCTGGACCGCCCCTGGATCCGCGAGAACGGCAAGCTGCGCGCCGCCACCTGGAACGAGGCGCTGGACGCCGTCGCCGCCAACCTGAAGGCCGCCTCGGCCGACCGCATCGGCGTCATCGCCGGCGACCTTCAGGACGCCGAGTCGATGAAGGCGACCCTGGACCTGTTCCGCGCCCTGGGCTCCAAGAACACCGACTGCCGCCAGGACGGCACCGCCCTGGGCTATGGCCCGCGCGAGGGCTGGCTGTTCAACTCCGGCCTGGAAGGCATTGAAAAGGCGGACGCCATCCTGATCGTGGGCGCCAACCCGCGCGTCGAGGCGCCCCTGCTGAACGCCCGTCTGCGCAAGAGCTGGATCAAGGGCGGGGTCGAGATCGGCGTCATCGGCGAACAGGCCGATCTGACCTTCGACTACGCCTATCTGGGCGCCGGGTCGAAGACCCTGGCCAAGCTGCCCAAGTCGGCGATGGACTTCCTGGCCAAGGCCGAGCGGCCGGCGATCATCGTCGGCTCCGGCGCGCTGAACGGGGAGGGCGGCGCCGCCGTCCTTAACGCCCTGGGCGCCCTGGCCAAGAAGGTCGGGGTCGTGACCGACAGCTGGAACGGCTTCAACGTCCTGCACCACGCCGCAGCGCGCGTGGCCGGCCTGGACATGGGCTTCGTGCCGGCCGAGGGCGGCTTGACGGCAGCGGAGATGCTGAAGCCGGGCGCGCTGGACGTGCTGTTCCTGCTGGGCGCCGACGAGGTCGATCCGACCGGTTCGAACGCCTTCCGCGTCTATCTGGGCAGCCACGGCGACCGCGGCGCGCACGGCGCCGACGTCATCCTGCCGGGCGCGGCCTATACCGAGAAGTCGGGCCTGTATGTGAACACCGAGGGCCGGGTGCAGATGGCCGAACGCGTCGTCTTCCCCAAGGGCGAGGCCAAGGAAGACTGGGCGATCATCCGCGCCCTGTCCGCCCGCGTCGACCAGACCCTGCCGTACGACACCCTGGACCAGCTGCGCGCCAAGCTGATGGCCGATCATCCGACCTTCGGCCGGATCGACTATCTGCCGACGCCGGCCGCCTTTGACCCGTCGAAACTGGGCGTCAAGGGCGACCTGGGTGACCGGGCCTTCACCTCGATCGTCGCCGATCCCTATCTTTCCAACCCGATCGCGCGCGCCAGTGCGACCATGGCCGAACTGTCCGCCCTGCGGATCGCCCCGGTCGCGATGGCGGCGGAGTAAGTCATGGACGCTGCTACCTCCTTTTGGGCCACGCCCGGCGGCTGGACGCTGATCACCCTCGGTCAGATCCTGCTGATCACCGTCGGCGTCCTGGTCGCCGTCGCCTTCCTGCTGCTGGCCGACCGCAAGGTCTGGGCCTCGGTGCAGATGCGCAAAGGGCCGAACGTCGTCGGCCCCTTCGGCCTGCTGCAGTCCTTCGCGGACATGATCAAATTCGTGCTGAAGGAGGTGGTCATCCCCTCCGGCGCGGACAAGGCGGTCTTCATCCTGGCGCCGATCATCACCGTCGTCCTGGCCTTCATGGCTTGGGCGGTGATCCCCTTCGCGCCGGGCTGGGTGGTGTCGGACCTGAACGTCGGCATCCTGTATATCTTCGCCGTGTCCTCGCTGGGCGTGTACGGCATCATCATGGGCGGCTGGGCTTCGAACTCGAAGTATCCGTTCCTGGGATCGCTGCGTTCGGCGGCCCAGATGGTGTCCTATGAGGTCTCGCTGGGCCTGATCATCATCAATGTGATCCTGCTGGCCGGCACCATGAACCTGTCGCAGATCGTGGAAGGCCAGAGCGGCTATTTCTGGAACTGGTACGCCTTCGGCGGCGGGCAGGGCACCTGGCCCCTGATCGTGATCCTGTTCCCCATGTCGATCGTCTTCTTCGTCTCGGCCCTGGCGGAAACCAACCGCCCGCCGTTTGACCTGCCCGAAGCGGAGTCGGAACTGGTGGCCGGCTATCAGGTCGAATACAGCTCGACCACCTATCTGCTCTTCATGATGGGCGAGTACGTCAACATCGTCTTCATGTCGGCGATGATGACCATCCTCTTCTTCGGCGGCTGGAACCCCGGCTTCCTGTCGCAGGAGACGCTGGACGACCTGCCGGCCTGGATCGCCTATACGATCTATCTGCTGACCTTCGTCACCAAGACGGTCTTCTGGTTCCTGGCCATCGCCCTGGTGAAGGCCTTCGTGCCTCGCTTCCGCTATGATCAGCTGATGCGGCTGGGCTGGAAGATCTTCCTGCCCGCCTCTCTGGTCGCCGTGGTGGTCACTGCCGCCTGGCGCGTCTTCGCGGTGGGGGCCTAGATGGTCTCGCGCGCCGTCATCCTGGCCATGGCCGCGTCGGGGGGGCTCGCCGCCTGCACCTTCGCGCCCATTCCCGCACCGGCGCCGACCGATCCCGCCGCGTCGCTGGAGCGGCGCGAGGACGGAGCGCGCCGTGACGGCGAGACGGTCAATCTGTGCCGGATGATGAACCGCGACGATCCCCGCTATAAGACGATGGACTGCAAGGACGTGCTGCGGAGGGTCGGAGCATGACCCGTCTGATCCTCCCGCTGCTGGTCCTCGCGCCCGTGATGACGGCCTGCGCGCCCGACACCCGGATGCCTGAATCCGGCTATCAGTGGCAGCAACGCCAGGAGCGGATCGAGCGCGAATGGCGCGCCGCCCAAAGCCAGGTTCCAGCCCAGACCCCGACCAAGACCCAGGCCGTCGCCCCGGCCCAGACTTCAACCAACGGCGCCCCGGCGCCAGAGGATCGCTCGTGATGTTCACCCGTATCGCCCAGGCCGCCAAGGGCGCGATGATGCTCGACGCCATCGGCGCCATCGGCCTGACCCTCAAATACATGGCCCGCCCCAAGGCGACCGTGAACTATCCGTTCGAGCGGAACCCGCAATCGCCTCGCTTCCGCGGCGAACACGCCCTGCGCCGCTATCCGAACGGTGAAGAGCGCTGCATCGCCTGCAAACTGTGCGAGGCCATCTGCCCGGCCCAGGCCATCACCATCGAGGCCGAGCCCCGCGCCGACGGCAGCCGCCGCACGACCCGCTACGACATCGACATGGTCAAATGCATCTACTGCGGGCTGTGCCAGGAGGCCTGCCCGGTGGACGCCATCGTCGAGGGCCCGAACTCGGAGTTCACCGTCGAAACGCGCGAGGAGCTGCTGTACGACAAGGCCCGGCTGCTGGACAACGGCGACCGCTGGGAACGCCATATCGCTAAGAATCTGGAACTCGACGCGCCTTACCGCTAAGGCGCTCACGCTAACGGGTCGGCGATTCCCAAACGGGGTCACGACCGAGACGAAAGGGGCCTCGTCCCGACATGCTGCAAGGCATAGCCTTCTATCTGCTGGCGGCGACCGCCGTGGTGTCAGGCCTTCTGGTCGTGACCGCGCGCAATCCCGTGCACAGCGTTCTCTTCCTGATCCTGGCCTTCTTCTCCTCGGCGGGTCTGTTCGTCCTTCTCGGCGCCGAGTTCCTGGCGATGCTGCTGGTCGTCGTCTACGTCGGGGCTGTGGCGGTGCTGTTCCTGTTCGTCGTCATGATGCTGGACGTCGACTTCCTGAAACTTCGGGGCGGCTACGCCCGCTATCTGCCGATCGGGGCCATCGTCGCGGCGGTGCTGCTGTTCGAGATGATCCTGGTGTCCATCGCCGTGGTTCAGGGCGGAGCGACCGCCGGCCTGACGGCGCCGGGCGCGCCGAGCGCCGACATGACCAATGTCGAGGCGATCGGCCGGGTGCTCTATACGGACTATGTCTACTTCTTCCAGGCGGCGGGGATCGTGCTGCTGATCGCCATGATCGGCGCCATCACCCTGACCCTGCGCCACAAGCCGCATATCAAGCGCCAGAACATTTCGGACCAGGTCAACCGCTCCGCCGCCAAGGCGATGGAGGTCAAGTCGGTGCAGACCGGGCAGGGCGTCTCGCCCGAGGAGCTTCTCTGATGGACATCGGTCTCATCCATTATCTCAGCGTGGCGGCGATCCTGTTCACCATCGGGGTCTTCGGCATCTTCGTGAACCGCAAGAACGTCATCATCATCCTGATGTCGATCGAGCTGATCCTGCTGGCCGTGAACATAAACTTCGTCGCCTTCTCGACCTATCTGAACGACATCAGCGGGCAGATCATGGCCATGTTCGTCCTGACCGTCGCGGCGGCCGAGGCCGCCGTCGGCCTCGCCGTTCTGGTGACCTTCTTCCGTAACCGCGGCGACATCGCCGTCGACGACGCCTCCGTGATGAAGGGCTGAGCGTGAACCTCCACACCCTGATCATTCTCGGGATCTTCGCCCCGCTGCTGGGCGCGACCGTCGCCGGCCTGTTCGGCCGCCGGATCGGCAATATCCCGTCGCAGGCCGTCACCACGGGCCTGCTGTTCTTCTCGTGCGCCGTCGCCTGGACGGTGTTCGGCCAGTGGACCTGGGGCCATCTGGAGCCCTTCACCATCCGCCTGGCGCCCTTCATCAATGTGGGGGACTTCCAGTCGGCCTGGTCGATCCGCATCGACGCCTTGTCGGCGACCATGCTGATCGTGGTCACCAGCGTCTCCTCGCTCGTGCACCTCTATTCCTGGGGCTATATGGCCGAGGACGACAGCCGTCCGCGCTTCTTCGCCTATCTGTCCCTCTTCACCTTCATGATGCTGGCGCTGGTGACGGCCGCCGACTTCATGCAGATCTTCTTCGGCTGGGAAGGCGTGGGTCTGGCCTCCTATCTGCTGATCGGCTTCTGGTACAAGAAGCCGACCGCCAGCGCCGCCGCCATCAAGGCCTTCGTGGTCAACCGGGTCGGCGACTTCGGCTTCGTGCTGGGGATCATGACCGTCTTCTGGATGTACGGCACGATCGAGTTCGCCGAACTCTTCCCGCTGGTCGCCTCCAAGGCGGGCACGACCTGGGAGTTCCTGGGCGTCCAGTGGTCCGCCCTGGATCTGGCCGGCTTCCTGCTGTTCATCGGCGCCATGGGCAAGTCGGCCCAGTTCTTCCTGCACACCTGGCTGCCGGACGCGATGGAAGGCCCGACCCCCGTTTCGGCCCTGATCCACGCCGCCACCATGGTGACCGCCGGCGTCTATATGGTCTGCCTGCTGTCGCCGATCTATGAATACGCCCCCGGCGCATCGCAGATCATCGCCATCATCGGCGCGATTACGGCCCTGTTCGCCGCCACGGTCGGCCTGACCCAGAACGACATCAAGCGGGTCATCGCCTATTCGACCTGTTCGCAGCTGGGCTACATGTTCTTCGCGGCGGGCGTCGGCGCCTATCAGGCGGCCATGTTCCACCTGTTCACCCACGCCTTCTTCAAGGCCCTGCTGTTCCTGGGCGCCGGTTCGGTGATCCACGGCATGCACCACGAGCAGGACATGCGGAAGATGGGCGGCCTGTGGAAGCTGCTGCCGATCACCTATGCCGTCATGACCATCGGCACCATCGCCATCACCGGCCTGGGCATCCCCGGCGTCGGCGGCTTTGCCGGCTTCTATTCGAAGGACTCGATCATTGAGAGCGCTTACGCCTCGGCCGCCAGCGGCCATAGCGCAGTCGGCCTGTTCGCCTTCTTCGTCGGCATCATCGCCGCCGGTCTGACGGCCTACTATTCGTGGCGCCTGGTCTTCATGACCTTCCACAACAGACCTGTGTGGAAGGAAGAGGGCGACGCCCATCATGCGGACGACCATGCCTCGCACGCCCAGCTGGAAACCCATTCCGAGCCGGCGGCCGAAGCGCACGCCCATGACGCGCATGACGATCACGCCCACGACGACCACGGCCCGCTGCAGCCGCACGAGAGCCCTTGGGTCATGCTGGTTCCGCTGATCCTGCTGTCGGTCGGCGCCGTGGCGGCGGGCTTCGTCTTCGCGCCGCACTTCATCGGCCACCACGAGCATGAGTTCTGGCGTGGCGCCATCTTCACCGGCGAGCACAATCATGTGCTGCACGAAAGCCACGAGGTTCCGACCTGGGTGAAGTGGTCGCCCCTGATCCTGACCCTGATCGGCACGGCCTTCGCCTACTGGATCTATGTGGCGCGCGAGGGCATGGGCCGTCGCATGGCCGAGCGGGACGGCGCGATCTACCGCTTCCTCTACAACAAGTGGTACTTCGACGAGTTGTACGACTTCGTCTTCGTGCGCGGCTTCCGCGCCCTGGGCGACGCCTTCTGGAAGATCTTCGACGTGAAGATCATCGACGGCTTCGGTCCCAACGGCGCCGCCTGGGCCTCGCTGAAATCGGCCGGCTGGCTGTCCAAGTTCCAGTCCGGATTCCTCTACTACTATGCCTTCGTGATGCTGCTCGGGGTGGCTGGTCTGCTCACCTTCGCCATCCTCGCGTGGGGAGCCTGATCCCGTGCCCTACATCCTGAGCCTCGTTACCTTCCTGCCGCTGGTCGGCGCCCTGGCGATCTATCTCGCCCGGCTGGCCTCCAAGTCCCAGGACGCCGCCGCCCCGGCCGCGCGCTGGATCGCTCTGCTGACGACCCTGGTCGTCCTGGGCGTCTCGGTCGTGCTGGTCGCCGGTTTCGACCCGTCGAACACCGCCTATCAGTTCGTCGAAATGGTCCCCTGGTTCGCCGGGGCCAGCTATCATCTGGGCGTCGACGGGGTATCGGTGCTGTTCGTCCTGCTGACGGCCTTCCTGATGCCGATCTGCATCCTGGCCAGCTGGAAGTCGATCGAGACGCGCGTCGTCGAATATATGATCGCCTTCCTGATCCTGGAGACCCTGGTCATCGGCGTCTTCACGGCCCTGGACCTGTATCTCTTCTACATCTTCTTCGAAGGCACCCTGGTGCCGATGTTCCTGATCATTGGCATCTGGGGCGGGGCCAACCGGATCTACGCGGCCTACAAGTTCTTCCTCTATACCCTGCTGGGGTCGGTGCTGATGCTGCTGGCCATGCTGTGGATGTCGCACACCGCCGGCACCACCAGCATTCCCGAGCTGAAGCAGTACGCCTTCAGCCCCGCCGTTCAGCCCCTGCTGTGGCTGGCCTTCTTCGCCTCCTTCGCGGTGAAGATGCCGATGTGGCCTGTCCATACCTGGCTGCCTGACGCTCACGTGCAGGCGCCGACGGCGGGCTCGGTCATCCTGGCCGGCATCCTGCTGAAGCTGGGCGGTTACGGCTTCATCCTGTTCAACGTGCCCATGTTCCCGGTCGCGTCCGAGATGTTCCGCCCCCTGGTCTTCACCCTGTCGGTGATCGCCATCGTCTACACCTCGCTGGTCGCCTGGCGTCAGACCGACATCAAGAAGCTGATCGCCTATTCGTCGGTCGCCCACATGGGCTTCGTGACCCTGGGCATCTTCTCGGGCAACGATCAGGGCATGCAGGGCGCCGTCTTCCAGATGATCAGCCACGGCCTGATCTCGGGCGCGCTCTTCCTCTGCGTCGGCGTGGTCTATGACCGGATGCACACGCGGGAGATCGCCTTCTATGGCGGCCTGACCTCGCGCATGCCCTGGTTCGCCGCCATCTTCCTGATGTTCACCATGGCAAATGTCGGCCTGCCGGGCACCTCGGGCTTCATCGGCGAAGTCCTGACCATGACGGGCGCCTATCAGGCCTCGACCTGGGCGGCCCTGGTGGCGGCGTCGGGCGTCATCTTCTCGGCGGTCTACGCCCTGACCCTGTATCGTTCGGTCATGTTCGGCGAGATCACCAATCCGAAGCTGATGACCATCGCCGACATCGACAAGCGTGAGCTTGCGCTGTTCGTGCCGCTGATCGTCGGCGCCCTGTGGCTGGGCGTCCATCCGGCCGCCGTTCTCGATTACACCGGGCCCGCCGTTGAGGCCCTGACCAGCGCCTATCGCGCCGCGATCGGCGGGTGAGACCAAGCATGCCTGATCTGTCCTCCGCCCTGCACCTCGCCGCCTCGGAGCTGACCCTCGCGGTCGGCGCCCTGGTCCTGCTGATGGTCGGCGCCTTCATCGGCGACAAGAGCGCCCGGCTGGTGTCCGTCCTTTCGGTCCTGCTGCTGATCGCCGCCGCCGTCGTCGCCGTCATGGGACCGTGGGGCGTCGCCTTCAACGGCGCCTATGTGGCCGACCCCCTGGCCATCTACGGCAAGAGCGTCATCTATCTGTCCGCCGCCGTGGCCGTCGTGCTCGGCGACGGCTGGATGAAGCGCACCCGCATCGCCAAGTTCGAATATCCGGTCCTGATCGTTCTCGCGGCGGCCGGCATGGGGATGATGGCCTCCTCGGGCGATCTGATCTCCATGTATGTCGGCATCGAGCTGCATTCGCTGGCCTTGTACGTCCTGGCCGCCTTCCACCGCGACGACGCCAAGGCGTCGGAAGCGGGCCTGAAGTATTTTGTGCTCGGCGCCCTGTCGTCCGGCCTGCTGCTGTACGGCGCCAGTCTGATCTACGGCTTCGCCGGCTCGATGCGCTTTGAGGACATCGCCGCTTTCGCCCAGGACCATCCGGGCCCGGGCCTGGTGTTCGGCCTGGTCTTCCTGATCTGCGGCCTGGCGTTCAAGGTTTCGGCGGCCCCCTTCCACATGTGGACGCCTGACGTTTACGAAGGCGCCCCGACCCCGGTCGTGGCCCTGTTCGCCACCGCGCCCAAGATGGCCGCCATGGTGCTGATCGCCCGCGTTTTGGAAGGCGGCTTCGCCGAGGCCCACGCCCAGTGGTCGCAGGTCCTGATCGCCATCTCCCTGCTCAGCTTCGTGGTCGGCGCCTTCGGCGGCATCGCCCAGAAGGACATCCAGCGTCTGCTGGCCTATTCGTCGATCGCCAACATCGGCTACGCCCTGCTGGGCATCGCCGCGGGCACCAGTGCGGGCCTTCAGGCCATGCTGATGTTCATGACCCTGTATGTCATCGACCAACTGGGCTTCTTCGCCATCCTGCTCAGCCTGTCCAAGTCGGGCCGCCCGATCCGACGCGTCGCCGATCTCGCCGGTCTGAAGAAGGATCGTCCGGTCACCGCCGTGGCCCTGACCGTCCTGTCCTTGTCGGTTCTGGGCATGCCGCCGCTGTCGGGCTTCTGGGCCAAATACTATGTGTTCGGGGCCGCAGCATCGGCCGGCCTGTGGCCGGTCGCCGCCGTCGGTCTGGTCGCCTCGGTCGTCGCCGCCTTCTACTATCTGCGGATCATCAAGCTGATGTGGTTCGATGCGCCCGTGGACGAGATCGTGACCGACAAGGCCTCGCCGGAAACCAGCCTGATCGGCTGGGCCTGCGCCGCCTTCGCCTTCCCCCTGGTGATCGTCGGTCTGGCCTGGCTGGAGCCGCTGACCCGGGTTGCGAGCGCCGGCTTCGGGAACGGTTAGGGCGTTGACGCCCGCCCCCTTGGTCATCCTCGACGAGATCGACTCGACCAACGCCGAGGCCCGGCGTCTCGCCGAGGCCGGAGAAGCCGGGCCGCGCTGGATCGTGGCTCGGCGCCAGACCGCCGGTCGCGGTCGCCGCGGCCGCAAGTGGGAGACCGAACAGGGCAACCTGGCGGCCACCCTTTTGATCACCACGCCCAAGTCGGCGGCCGAGGCGGCCCAGGCCACCTTCGTCGCCGCCCTGGCCGTCGCCGACCTGCTGGACGTCTTCGTCTCGCCGGCCCTGGTCTCGATCAAATGGCCGAACGACGTCCTGCTGGACGGGGTCAAGGTCTCCGGCATCCTGGTCGAGTCCGGCTCCCATGCGAACGGCGACCTGTGGCTGGCCGTCGGCATCGGCGTGAACCTGGCCCATGCGCCGGACAATACGGAGCGCGGCGCGACTGCGGTCGCCGAGCGTCTGCGCGCCGACCTGGCCTTCGCTCCCCCCATCGAGGCCGCCGCCGAGATCCTGGCCGAGACCTTCGCCGTCTGGTGGGGCCGCTGGCAGACCCTGGGCTTCGAGCCTGTGCTGGACGCCTGGACCAGCCGGCTGACCGGCCTTAACGGCCCCTGCGTCGCGCGACTGGACAATGAGACCCTGGAAGGCGTGGCCGAGGGTGTCGAGGCGGACGGGGCGCTGCGTCTGCGTCTGACCGACGGCTCCGTGCGGCTGATCTCGGCGGGCGACGTCTTCTTCGGCAAGGCGAACTGATGCTGCTCGCCATCGAACAGGGCAACACCAATACGCTGTTCGCCGTTCACGACGGTTCGGACTGGATCGCCCAATGGCGCGCCGCCACAGAGGCCAGCCGCACCGCCGACGAATACGCCGTCTGGCTGAACCAGCTGATGGTCATGAAAGGGCTTCAGTTCGCCGCTCTGACCGGCTGCATCATCTCCAGCGTGGTGCCCCAGTCGATCTTCAATCTGCGCAATCTGTCGCGCCGCTATCTGAACATCGAACCCCTGGTGATCGGCGAGAACGCCGAGCTGGGCATCGACATCCGCATCGCCAAGCCCAGCGAAGCCGGCGCCGACCGTCTGGTCAATGCGATAGGGGCCAAGCTGGTCTATCCGGGCGACCTGATCGTGATCGACAGCGGCACGGCCACCACCTTCGACATCGTCGCCGACGACGGCGCCTTCGAGGGCGGCCTGATCGCGCCGGGCATCAATCTGTCGCTCCAGGCCCTGCACGAGGCGGCGGCCAAACTGCCGCGCATCGCCATACAGAAACCCGAACACGTCATCGGCAAGGGCACGGTCGAGGCCATGCAGTCCGGCGTCTTCTGGGGCTATATTTCATTGATCGAAGGCCTTGTCGCGCGCATCAAGGCGGAATGGGCGCGGCCCATGACCGTCATTGGAACCGGCGGGGTCGCCAGCCTGTTCGAAGGCGCGACCGACAGCATCGATCACTTCGATCCCGACCTGACTATCCGCGGCCTCCTCGAAATCTGGCGTCGTAACGCCCATTTGACGGACTGAATGAAAAAGCAAACCCAAGACGAACTCGTTTTCCTGCCGCTGGGCGGCTCGGACGAGGTCGGTATGAACCTCAACGCCTATGGCTTCGGGCCAGAGGCTGATCGTGAATGGCTGATCGTCGACGTCGGCGTCACCTTCGGCGACCTGTCGACGCCCGGCGTGGACGTGATCGTGCCGGATCCCACCTATCTGGAAGGGGAGACGATCAAGGGCATCGTCCTGACCCATGCGCACGAAGACCATATCGGGGCCCTGGGCTGGCTGTGGCCGCGGCTGAAGGCGCCGGTCTATGCGACGCCCTTCACCGCCTATCTGATCCGCGACAAGCTGCGCGAGCGCGGCATTCTGGACGAGGTCGAACTGATCGAGGTTCCCCTGGGCGGAACCGTCGACATCGGCCCGTTCGGCGTCACCTTCGTCAACATGACCCATTCGATCGCCGAGCCCAGCGGCCTGGCCATCGACACCCCCCTGGGCACGGTGTTCCATACCGGCGACTGGAAGATCGACAACCAACCGGTCATCGGGACCAAGACGGACGCCCCGACCATCCGCGGCCTGGGCGACGAGGGCGTCCTGGCCATGGTCTGCGACTCGACCAATGTCTTCGTGCCGGGCGTGGCCGGGTCGGAAGGCGACGTGGCCGTGGCCCTGGGCAAGCTGATTTCGACCCTGAAGGGCCGGGTCGCCGTCGGATGCTTCGCCTCCAACGTCGCGCGGATGGACAGCGTCATCCGCGCCGCCGAGGCCTGCGGCCGTCGCGTCGCCCTGGCCGGCCGTTCGATGCACCGGATCACGGCCGCGGCCAAACACGTCGGCATGCTGCAGGACGTGAAGCCCTTCCTGTCGGACGAGGAGGCGCGCGTCTGGCCCGCCGACCAGATCCTGTACCTGTGCACCGGCAGCCAGGGCGAGGCGAGGGCGGCCCTGTCGCGCGTCGCCGACGGCACGCACCCGGTCGTGAAACTGGGCCTGGGCGACCACTGCATCTTCTCGTCGCGCCAGATCCCCGGCAACGAACTGGCCATCGGCAATCTGCAGGACCGTCTCGCGGACCGGGGCGTGCGCCTCTACACCGAGAAGGATCACCCCGGCATCCACGTCTCCGGCCACCCGTGTCGCGATGAACTGAAGCAGATGTACGACTGGGTGCGGCCGCAGATCGCGGTGCCGACCCATGGGGTGCGCCGCTTCCTGCTGGAGCACGCCAACCTGGCCAAGGAGGTCGGGGTCAAGGAGACGGTGACGCCGCGCAACGGCGACATGGTCCGACTGGCGCCCGGTCCGGCCCAGATCATCGACGAAGTGCCGAGCGGCCGCCTCTATGTCGACGGCGGCATGCTGGTGACTGAACAGGGCGAGGCCCTGAAGGAGCGTCGCCACGCCTCGACCAACGGGGTGCTGATCGTCAGCTTCGCCCTGGACAAGCGCGGCCGGATCGTCAGCGACATCGACATTCGCAGCGTCGGCCTGCCGGGCGATACCGCCACGCCTCTGGGCGACGCCCTGGACAATCTGGCCGAGCGGGTCGAACAGGTGGTCAAGAGCCTGAAGGGCGAGGCCCTGGAGGACGAACTGGTCATCGAACAGGCCGTCGCCCGCGTGCTGAAGAAGGCCAGCCAGCAGATCTGGGATCGCCGTCCCATCGTCGAGACGGTCGTCCTGCGGGTCTGACGGCGCCGCCCTCTGGCGCTTCGGTCATGAGCCGATCTATATCGCGCTCATGGCCGAACGACTCTTTCTGCTGAACCCCGACTGGCATGACGATCAGGGCGGACCCTGGTTCTGCCCGCCCGGCGCCTATATCGAGGGCGTCCTGGCCTTCTATCCCCAGCTGCGGGAGGCGCTTGAGGTGGTCTATCTGGACCACCCCCGGCCGCGCGCGCCAGTCGTCGCCGAGGTCGGCGAGGCGCATCAGAGCTGCCCGATCCTGATCCTGGACGGCGAACTGGACTGGCCCGAGGCCCAGGTCAGCGAAACCACCGGCCGCCGCTTCCTCCAGGACCACGCCATCGCCCCCTATCTGGCGGCCCGCTACGGCGTGGGCCGCCCGCATCCCTGAGGGCGCGCCTCAGCCGAGCGTGGCCTTGCGATAGGTCTCGTTCAGCTCGAACACCTCGGCCGAGACCTCGACCTTGCGCGTGACGCCGGCCAGGGCGGCCGTCAGGATCTCCAGCACGCGTTCGCTCAGCGCGCTCTTCTGCTCAGGCGTGCGGCCCAGCATCAGGCCGATGCGGCAGGCCAGCATGGCGGTCTCTGGCGCGTCGTCGGCGATGACGACATGATCCAGGGCGATCAGCCGGGTCTTGCAGGCCGACAGGGCGGCGCCGGCGATCTCGACGGCGGCCTGGTGGATCTCCAGCGCGATCGGGGTCCAGTCGGCCTCGGCCAGGTGGCGGGTGTATTCCAGGGTGATCTGCGGCATGTCGGGGACTCGTCGTGGGGAGGCTGATCCTCTAGACCGGTTTCAACCGGACGCCAAAGTTCCGACAGGAGGTTTCATGCCCATCGGCCCCGCCACCATGTTCGGCATCTACATCATCGTCTGGTGGACGGTGCTGTTCGCGGTCCTGCCGCTGGGAACCTCGCGCGAGACCCATACTCCGCCGACCGACGGCGCCCAATGGGGCGCCCCGACCACGCCGAACCTGAAGCGCAAATTCATCACCACCACCTGGGTGTCGGTGATCGTCTGGGCCTTCGTCATGGTGCTGATCTTCACCGGCTGGCTGCCCCTGCCGGACTTCTCGCGCGCCCCGGCTCTCTAAACGCCATCCCGGCCTAGCTTTCGCCCCGGTCCAGCGGCTAAAGCCTTGGTCTGTCTCTACGCCTAGGATTCCCCATCATGCGCCTGTCGCGCTTTTTCCTGCCCACGCTGAAGGAAGCCCCTTCGGACGCCCAGATCGTTTCGCACCAGCTGATGCTGCGCGCCGGCATGATCAAGCAGGAGGCCGCCGGCATCTACGCCTGGCTGCCGCTGGGCCTGAAGGTGCTGCGCAAGATCGAGCAGATCGTGCGCGAGGAGCAGGTGAGAGCGGGGGCTGTCGAGCTGCTGATGCCGACCCTGCAACTGGCGGACCTGTGGCGTGAGAGCGGCCGCTACGACGCCTATGGCCCCGAGATGCTGCGCATCACCGACCGGCACGAGCGCGAACTGTTGTACGGCCCCACCAATGAGGAGATGATCACCGACATCTTCCGGGCCTATGTGAAGTCCTACAAGTCGCTGCCGCTGAACCTGTTTCACATCCAGTGGAAGTTCCGCGACGAGCGCCGCCCCCGCTTCGGCGTCATGCGCGGTCGCGAGTTCCTGATGAAGGACGCCTATTCCTTCGACGTGGACGAGGCTTCGGCCCGCAAGGCCTATAACCGCATGTTCGTGGCCTATCTGAACACCTTCGCCCGCATGGGGCTGAAGGCCGTGCCGATGCGCGCCGACACCGGCCCGATCGGCGGCGACCTGAGCCACGAGTTCATCGTCCTGGCCGAGACGGGCGAGAGCGCCGTCTTCTGCGACAAGGCCCTGGTCGAAATGCCGGCGCCGGGTGCGGACGTGGACTGGGATGATCTTCAGTCAATCGTTGATCAGCGAACCGCGCTCTACGCCGCGACCGAGGAAATGCACGACGAAGCCCGGTTCGAGGCTGAGACCGCCGAGGGCGACCGCCTGTCGGCGCGCGGCATCGAGGTCGGCCACATCTTCTATTTCGGCGAGAAATATTCGGCCCCGATGAAGGCGAAGGTCGCCGGACCCGACGGCCAGGACGCCAATGTCCACATGGGCAGCTACGGCGTCGGCGTGTCGCGTCTGCTGGGCGCCATCATCGAGGCCAGCCACGACGAGGGCGGCATCATCTGGCCTGACGCCGTCGCCCCGTTCGACGTGGTCGTGATCAATCTGCGCGCCAATGACGCCGCCGTCTCCGCCGCCTGCGAGGACGCGGTGGCCCAGCTGGAAAAACTCGGCAAGGACGTGCTGTACGACGACACCGACGAACGGCCGGGCGGCAAGTTCGCCACCGCCGACCTGATCGGCGTGCCCTGGCAACTGACGATCGGCCCCAAGGGTTTGGCGGACGGCGTGGTCGAGCTGAAGCGTCGCGCCACCGGTGAAAAGGTCTCCGTCCCCCTGGCCGAAGCGATCGAAAGGCTCACGGCTTGACCGCGCCCGCCCGCGCCTCCGGCCCCTTCTCCGCCTGGGAGATCGGTCTCGCCCTCCGCTACCTGCGCGCCAAGCGCAAGGAGGGCGGGGTGGCGACCATAGCGGTGATCAGCTTCATCGGCATCATGCTGGCCGTCGCCGTGCTCATCAGCGTCATGAGCATCATGTCCGGCTTCCGTGCGGAACTGCTGGGCCGGATGCTGTCGTTCAACGGCCATATGTACGTCCAGGGCCCGGTCCTGACGTCGGAAGATCGGGACGCCGCCCTGAAGCGGATCGCCGCCGTGCCGGGCGTGGCCAGCGTCACCCCTCTGAACGAGAGCCAGAGCCTGGTCCGGGTCGGCAACTTCACCACGGGCGCCATGGTGCGCGGCGTGCGGCCCCAGGACCTGGCCACCACCAAATATGTCTTCGACAGCCTGACGCCCCAGGAGCGGGCGAACTTCGGCAAGGGCGCCTATGGCGGCGACCGCATCCTGATGGGCGCGGCCCTGGCCAATTCCCTGGGCCTGCGGGTCGGCGATCCCGTCACCCTCTATTCGCCCACCGGAGCCGATAGCGCCTTCGGCAATCTGGGCGGGCTGGAAAAGACCTATTTCGTCGGCGGTCTGTTCCGCTCGGGCACGGCCGATTTCGACCGCGCCTTCCTGTTCATGCCGCTGGAACAGCAGCAGCTCTTCTTCGGGAAGGAAGGCGTGTGGGACGCGATCGAGATCAAGGTCGATGACCCCGACCGGGTCGGCGAACTGACCCCCGCCATCCGCGACGCGGCCGGGCCGGGCTCGGTCGTCAGCGACTGGCGCGAGCGTCTGGCCGCCTTCTACGGCGCCCTGAAGGTCGAGCGGGTGGCGATGAGCATTATCCTGGGTCTGGTGGTCGCCATCGCAGCGATGAACATCATCTCCGGCATCGTCATGCTGGTGAAGAACAAGACGCGCGACATCGCCATCCTGCGCACCGTCGGCGCCAGCCAGTCGTCGATCCTGCGGGTCTTCTTCATGTCCGGCGCCCTGATCGGCGTGGCCGGGACCGTAGCGGGTCTGGTGCTGGGCCTGCTGTTCTGCTGGAACATCGGCGCCATCCAGCACGCCCTGGAAGCCATCCTGGGGGTCCAGCTGTTCAACGCCGACGTCTATCAGCTGGACGCCATTCCGGCCCTAGTCGATCCCGTCGACGTGACCTGGGTCGCCCTGCTGTCCTTCAGCATGAGCTGCCTGGCCAGCCTGCCGCCGTCGTGGACGGCCTCGCGCATCGATCCCGTGGAGGCGCTCCGCTATGAGTAGTCCCATCCTGTCGGTGCGCGGCCTGACCCGCACCTATGACACCGCGAGCGGCGGTCTGACTGTGCTGAAGGGCGTGGATCTGGACGTCATGCCGGGCGAGATCGTCGGCCTGATCGGTCCCTCGGGCTCGGGCAAGTCCAGCCTGCTGCACGCCGCCGGCCTGTTGGAAAGGCCGACCGAGGGCACGGTCGCCATCGACGGCGAAATGGTGGGCGATCTGGACGAGCGCGCCCGCACCCGCCTGCGTCTGTCGCGCATCGGCTTCGTCTATCAGTTCCACCATCTGCTGGCCGAGTTCGACGCGCGCGACAACGTCGCCCTGCCGATGCGGATCGCGGGCATGGGCCAGGTCCAGGCCCGCAAACAGGCCGAGGAGACCCTGACCGCTCTGGGTCTGGGCGAACGTCTGACCCACCAGCCGGCCCAGCTGTCGGGCGGCGAGAAACAGCGTGTCGCCATCGCCCGCGCCCTGGCCAACCGGCCCCGCCTGCTGCTGGCCGACGAGCCGACCGGCAATCTGGATCCGACCACCAGCCAGTCGGTGTTCGAATCCCTGCGCGACCTGGCCAAGACCACGGGCGTCGCCGCCCTGATCGCCACCCACAATATGGAGCTGGCCGGCCACATGGACCGCGTCTTCGCCCTGAAGGACGGCCATCTGGAAGAACGGGCGGCCCAGAGCCAGACCTACTGAGCTAGGCCTACTGAGCTAGGTTCAATCGACATTCAGCTTACTGCGGTCAGGCCGCTCTTCCCGCGTCACAGGCCTTGATGCGGCGAGCGGGTTCATCACAGCGATCACGGCGGATCCACAACGGTCACGACGCCATAGGAAGCGCCGTGTCCGCCGTGACCTCGTCGTGCCCCGTTGTGATGAACCCATCCTCAATCGGCGTTCCGCCGCCAGACGTTTTTCCCTTCCGCTGACGCGGGAAGGAAGACCGACACTCAATGGAAGACCGGCACTCAATGGAATAGAGTCTTCAACGCCCGAGGCGCTTCTCCTGGGTTGGCGGCTGCGCGCCGCCCGGCAGGACGGCGGCAGGCCCAATGTCGATTGGCCCTAGGCCTACTGAAGGCCCGCCTGCCTCACCCCACAGCCGCGTCGCCCCAGATGGCGCGCAGGCTTTGCGGTCGGCGGCAGCCCTGGCGGTAGGCTTCGTAGTGGGCGCGGTGGCGGCGGGCGTAGTCCTGGTGCTCCGGGCCGGCGGGCCAGAACCGCTGAGCCCCGACGACCGGGGTGGTGAAACTCTTGCCCAAGACGCGCATCGCCGCGTCGCGCGACGCGACCGCCGTCGCACGCTGATCCGCCGTGGCGAAGACGGCCGTCCGGTATGACGGTCCTCGATCACAGAACTGTCCGTCCGGATCGGTCGGATCAATGGTGCGCCAGTAGCGGTCGACCAGGGCGCGATAGCTGACGACGCGCGGATCGAAGGTGACCTGGACCGCCTCCATATGGCCGGTCCCGCCGCGAACCACCTGCTCATAGGTCGGACGGGCGGTATGGCCGCCGACGAAGCCCGACACGGCCGAGCGAACGCCGGGCAGGCCGTCGAACGCCTTTTCCTCCGACCAGAAACAGCCGCCGGCGAAGACCGCCGTCTGAAATCGAGGCGCGTCGCGGGCCTGGGCGTCGGCCGCCGCCCGGGGCAGGGCGAGCAGGACGAGGCCCGCGACAATGGCCCCGACGCCGGTCGGGCGAGCCCTGGATTTGAGCATGGTGGTCTCCTTGCTTCCTCTGCATACGACAGGCGCGCGCGGATGGTTTCGCACGAACCGTCCCTGTGGATAAGTGTGGGGTTGACGCGAACAAGGGGTGAACATAGAACAAGACGGGAACATTATTCATTGGGGATGAACCGTAATGCCGCGTCTGATGAGAGACCTGTTGTCGTTGGCCTCGTGCGGGGGCTTCGTCTGGATGGTCTGGACCCTGGCCTTCAGCGTCACCGCCGCCTGAGATCGGACGGAGCGCCGGACAGTCCGACTGTCGGCTTTCAATAGATCAAAGACTTAGGCGGAGGTTTCGGACAGATCGGACAGTTCGGACACTGTTTTTTCCCCGACCGGCCCAAGCCTCTATCCACAGCTGGGGCCGAGATCGGCCGTCTCTGGGGCGGTTTGCGGTGTCCCCGCGCGCGACGATGTGAGACTCGGTCCAAGGTGGCGTATGCGCCCTAATCGGCGACGCGAGAGGCGGAAGGTGCAGTGAGCGAAACGGTGAACAGTCAGGGCTTCGTCCATCTGCGGGTCCGCTCGGCCTATTCCCTGCTGGAGGGCGCGATCAAGGCCGGCAAGCTGGGCAAGATGGCGGCCGAGGCGGGCATGCCGGCGGTGGCGATCACGGACCGGTCCAACCTGTTCGGCGCCCTGGAGTTCAGCCAGTCCACGAAGGACGCCGGGGTCCAGCCGATCGTCGGCTGCGCCCTTCCGGTCCTGGGGATCGGCGGTCAGCAGGCCGTGCGCTGGGCCAAGACGCCGACGGTGGTTCTGCTGGTCCAGAGCGAGACGGGCTGGCGCAATCTGTGCGCCCTGTCCTCGGCGGCCTATCTGGAGGCCGGCGAGATGGCCGAGCCGGGCGTGGCCTGGAGCATGGTGGCGGCCCGCTCCGAAGGTCTGATCCTGCTGTCGGGCGGCCCCGACGGCCCGATCGATCCCCTGTTCGCCCAGGGCAAGTTCGGGGAGGGCGCCGCCGCCTTGTCGACGATGAAGTCCGTCTTCGGCGACCGTTTCTATGTCGAGCTTCAGCGCCACGGCCTGGAGGACGAGCGGCGGGCCGAGCCGGGTCTGGTCCAGTGGGCCTATGACAATGACGCGCCCCTGGTCGCCACCAACGACGTCTATTACGCCAAGGCGGCCCAGGCGAAGTCCCACGACGCCCTGTTGTGCATCGCCGACGGCGCCTTCACCGGCCAGGAGGACCGCCGCCGGATCACCGGCGAACACTGGTTCAAGTCGGCCGAGGCCATGCGCGACCTGTTCGCCGACCTGCCCGAGGCTTGCGACAACACCATCGACATCGCCCGGCGCTGCGCCTTCCTGGTCAAGACCCATGCGCCCATCCTGCCGCGCTTCGACACCGGGGCGGGGCGGTCCGAGGCCGACGAACTGGCCCACCAGGCGCGCGAGGGGCTGAAGCTCCGTCTTCAGCAGGTCCCGCCCGCCGTCCCGGAGGAAGACTACTGGACCCGGCTGGAATGGGAGGTCGGCATCATCCAGCAGATGGGCTTCCCCGGCTATTTCCTGATCGTGTCGGACTTCATCAAATGGGCCAAGGAGCACGGCATCCCGGTGGGGCCGGGGCGGGGCTCCGGGGCCGGGTCGCTGGTCGCCTGGTCCCTGACCATCACCGATTTGGACCCCTTGCGGTTCGGCCTGCTGTTCGAACGGTTCCTGAACCCCGAACGGGTCTCCATGCCCGACTTCGACATCGACTTCTGCCAGGAGCGGCGCGAAGAGGTGATCGACTATGTCCAGGCCCACTACGGCAAGGACCGGGTGGCCCAGATCATCACCTTCGGCACGCTTCAGGCCCGGGCCGTGCTGCGCGACGTCGGCCGGGTGCTGCAGATGCCGTTGGGCCAGGTCGACCGGCTCTGCAAGATGGTGCCGAACAATCCGGCCAATCCGGTCACCCTGGCCCAGGCCATCGAGCTGGAGCCGCGGCTGAAGGAGGCGAGGGACGCCGAACCGGCGGTGCGCACCCTGTTGGAGACGGCGCTGGAGCTGGAGGGGCTGTACCGCAACGCCTCGACCCACGCCGCCGGCATCGTCATCGGCGACCGCCCCCTGGTCGAGCTGGTGCCCCTGTACCAGGACCCGCGCTCCACCATTCCGGCCAGCCAGTTCAACATGAAGTGGGTCGAGCCGGCCGGTCTGGTCAAGTTCGACTTCCTGGGCCTGAAGACCCTGACGACCCTGGACCGGGCGCACGGCTATCTGTCCCGGCGCGGCGCCGCTCCGGTCTGGAACCAGCTGCCGCTGGACGACGCCAAGACCTATGAGCTGATGGCTTCGGGCCAGACGGTCGGGGTGTTCCAGCTGGAATCCCAGGGCATGCGCGACACCCTGCGCAAGATGCGCTGCGGCTCCATCGAGGAGATCACCGCCCTGATCTCCCTCTATCGGCCGGGGCCGATGGAGATGATCGACACCTATATCGACCGGAAGTTCGGCCGGGCCGAGGTCGACTATCTGCACCCCAGTCTGAAGGAGGTGCTGACCGAGACCTACGGCGTCATCATCTACCAGGAACAGGTGATGAAGATCGCCCAGATCCTGGCGGGCTACAGCCTGGGCGAGGCCGACCTGCTGCGTCGCGCCATGGGCAAGAAGAAGAAGGAGGAGATGGACTTCCAGCGGGCGCGCTTCATCAAGGGCGCCCTGGAAAAATCCGTCCCCGAGAGCCAGTCGGGCTCCATCTTCGACCTGGTGGCCAAGTTCGCCGGCTACGGCTTCAACAAGTCGCACGCCGCCGCCTACGCCCTGATCTCCTTCCAGACGGGCTGGCTCAAGGCCAATCATCCGGTGGAGTTCTTCGCCGCCTCGATGAGCCTGGATCTGTCGAACACCGACAAGCTGGCGGTCTTCTACCAGGACGCCAAACGGTTTGACGTCCCGGTCCTCCCGCCCGACATCAACCGCTCCTCGGCCGACTTCGACGTGGCTTGGGAGGAGGGGCGAGGGTCTGTCCTTTATGCGCTCGGCGCCATCCGCAACGTGGGGCTGGAGGCCATGCGCCACGTCATCGAGGTGCGCGAGACCGGCGGCCGCTTCGCCGACATCTTCGACTTCCTCGAGCGGGTCGATCCGCGCAGCGTCAACAAGCGGGCGCTGGAAGGCCTGGCCAAGGCCGGGGCCTTCGACAGCATCCACCCGAACCGCCGCCAGCTGGTCGAACAGGCAGACGTCCTAATGGCCTATTGCCAGAGCGTGGCGGCCGAGCGCGCCTCGTCCCAGGTCAGTCTGTTCGGCGGAGACCAGGCCCATGTGGGACGGCCCCGTCTGAAGAGCGTCGAGCCCTGGGTCGGGCCGGAGCGTCTGGATCACGAACTGTCGGCCGTCGGCTTCTATCTGTCGGGCCATCCGCTGGACGAGATGAGTTCGGCCCTGAAGCGCAAGCGCGTCACCTTCGTCGCCGAGGCCATTCCCCTGGCGGAGGGCGGCCATGAAGCCTTTCAGATGGCCGGTGTGGTGCGTCGGCGGCAGGAACGGGCCAGCGCCCGCACCGGCGAGAAGTTCGCCTTCGTCACCTTTTCGGATCCGACGGGCGAGTTCGAATGTCTGTTCCCGCCCGAACAGCTGCGCAAATGCCGCGAGGTGCTGGAGCCCGGCGCCACCGTCATGGTGCGCGTGCGCGCCAAGGCGTCCGAGGGCGAGGTGCGGTTCTTCGGCGACGACGCCAGCCGGATGGACAATCTGCTGGATGACGCCAACATCGGCCTGCGGATCCACGTCTCGGCCCGCAGCGCCGACGCCGAGGCCCTGAAGACGCGTCTGGAGCGGGCCCGATCCGGCGCCATCGGCAAGGGCGGGGAGATCGCCCTGGTCGCTTCGCTGGACGGTCGTCAAGAGGTCGAGATCAAACTGCCCGGCCGTTATCGTCTGGACGGCGCCCTGCGCGGCGCGCTGAAGTCCGCGCCCGGCGTCCTGATGCTGGAGGACGCCTGATGTCGGCTTGCGGTCTGATCCTCGCCCTGAGTCTGGCGGGGGCCGATCCTTCGAGCGCTCCGCCCCTCCAGCCGATCACCGCCTCAAGGAGTCAGACCATGTCCCACGCCGTCGGAACCTTCGAGGTTCAGATCACGCCGATCGCACCTGAAGAAGACGCGCCCGCCGGCGCGCCCGGCCGGATGCGTTTGACCAAGACCTTTCACGGGGATCTGCAGGGCGAGGGCGCGGGCGAGATGCTGGGGCTGCTCAAGGACGGCTCGGGCGCCTATGTCGCCATGGAGCGGGTGTCCGGCGTTCTGGAGGGGCGACGCGGCGCCTTCGCCCTGGTTCATCGGGGCGTCATGGAGGCGGGGGCTCAGGATCTTCTGATCACCATCGTTCCCGGTTCCGGCGAAGGCGAGCTGGCTGGGATTGCGGGCGTCTTTCATCTAAAGATCGAGGGCGGCCTCCACCGCTACGAGCTGCAATACAGCCTGCCATAAGGCATCAACATACAGCCAAGCCTATGGTTAAGCTTATGAATTTTCGGAACCTGAGGGGAGATTGACGGGTTTTGGCGGTCCACAGGGAGACTGTTCCATGAAAAATCTCGTTCTCGCCGGCGCCGCGTCGTTGGCTCTTCTCGCGGCCTGTAACCAAGGCGGCGACACTGCGGCCCAGAACACCGGCGAAGCCGTGAACGCCACCCAGGACGCGACGTCCGGCATGGTGGGCCAGACTTCGGCGGCCACCCTGGGCGCCAATACGGTGGAGGGCTTCGTCACCAATCTGGCGGTCGGCAACATGTATGAGATCGAGGCCGCCAAGATCGCCCAGGCCAAGTCGAACAACGCCGACGTCAAGGCCCTGGCCGCCATGATCGAGAAGGATCACATGGCCGCGGGCGACAAGCTGAAATCGACGGCTGCGACGGCTGCGCCGGACGTGACCGTGCCGACCATGCTGGACCAGCGCCGCCAGGGTCTGATCGACAATCTGAACGCCGCCGCCCCGGACGACTTCAACAAGGTCTATCTGGACCAGCAGGTCGCGGCCCATAACGAAACCCTGACCCTGTTGAACGGCTTCTCCGACAACAGCGACGCCCCGGCCCTGGCCACCCTGGCGCGGGAGATGATCCCGACCATCACCACCCACCGCGACCGGGCTCAGGCCTTGGTCAACGGCATGTAAGACGGTCCTAGGATCGCAGGTGGAAGGGCGGCTCTTGACGGGGCCGCCCTTCGTCCTGTTCACGCCGCGCTTGCTATTGCGGGCCATCCCGACTACATGGCCCCCGCACTTCGCAACGCGGGCGAGGCGCGGTTCGGGGAGACATCCCGCTCCGCTCCATTCCGAGGGTCTTTCAGACCTTTAATCCCCGCGCCACGTTAGATCGGAAAAAGGACTGAACGATCATGGCTCTGCCTGAATTCTCGATGCGCACCCTGCTGGAAGCGGGCGCCCACTTCGGCCACCAGACGCACCGCTGGAACCCGAAGATGGACCGCTACATCTTCGGCTCGCGCTCGAACATCCACATCATCGACCTGTCGCAGACGATGCCGCTGTTCCACCAGGCCCTGGTGGCGGTGCGCGACGTCGCCGCCAAGGGCGGCCGCGTCCTGTTCGTCGGCACCAAGCGCCAGGCCGCCGAGCCGGTCGCCGAAGCCGCCAAGCGCTGCGCCCAATACTATATGAACAACCGCTGGCTGGGCGGCACCCTGACCAACTGGCGCACCGTCTCGGGTTCGATCGCTCGTCTGCGCGAGCTGGAAACCATCCTGGCCAACGGCGGCGAAGGCCGGGTCAAGAAGGAGCTGCTGAACCTGCAGCGCGAGAAGGACAAGCTGGAACTGTCGCTGGGCGGCATCAAGGACATGGGCTCCATTCCGGACATCATGTTCGTGATCGACACCAACAAGGAAGCGATCGCGATCCAGGAAGCCCGCAAGCTGAACATCCCGATCATCGCCATCCTGGACACCAACTCGGACCCGGACGGCATCACCTATCCGGTGCCGGGCAATGACGACGCCGCCCGCGCCATCCAGACCTACTGCGACCTGATCGCCGACGCCGTCCTGGACGGTCTGGCCGCCGGCGCCTCGGCCTCGGGCATCGACCTGGGCGCCTCGGAAGCCCCGGTCGAGCCGATGCTGCGCGAAGCCTCGGCCCCGGCCGAAGCCGAGCCCGCGCCGGCCGGTACGGAAGCGGTCGCCGAAGAGCTGCTGGCCTCGGACGACGCCTCGGCCAATACGGCGGCTCTGGACGCGGTCGAGACCGAACAGGCTGCGGGCTGAGGCCCGACGGCCTTCAAGACGAGGGCCGTGCGTTGAACTGACACACGGCCGGGCTAAGTCAGCCCGGCCGTTACCACATACGAATCCCCCAAGGAGAAGAACATGGCCGAGATCACTGCCGCCCTCGTGAAGGAACTTCGCGAGCGTTCGGGCGTCGGCATGATGGACTGCAAGAAGGCCCTGCAGGAAAATGACGGCAATATCGAAGCCGCCATCGACTGGCTGCGCGCCAAGGGCCTGTCCAAGGCCGCCAAGAAGGCTGACCGCGTCGCCGCTGAAGGTCTGGTGGCCGTGGCGTCCAAGGAAGACGGCAAGGGCGAAGTCGCCGCCGCCATCGAGTTCAATGCGGAAACCGACTTCGTCGCCCGCAACGAACTGTTCCAGAACGCCGCCAAGGCCTTCGCCCAGCTGGGCCTTGAGCACCACACGGTCGAGGCTCTGCACGGCGCCGAGCTGGAAGCCGGCAAGACGGTCCAGGACGAGGTGACCAACCTGATCGCCACCGTCGGCGAAAACATGCAGCTGCGCCGCGCCGCCCGCCTGTCGGTGTCGGAAGGCGTGGTCGCGACCTATGTCCACAACGCCGTTTCTCCGGGCGTCGGCCGCATCGGCGTTCTGGTGGCTCTGGAAGGCGAAGGCGACAAGACCGCCCTGCGCGACCTGGGCCGCAAGATCGCCATGCACGTCGCCGCCACGGCGCCGCTGTCGCTGAACACCGACGATCTGGACCCGGCCGCCATCGAAAAGGAACGCGCCGTCCTGATCGAAAAGGCCAAGGAAGAGGGTCGTCCCGAAGCCATGATCGAGAAGATCGTGGAAGGCCAGATCAACAAGTTCCAGAAGGACGTGGTGCTGACCAAGCAGCCGTTCGTGATGGATCCGGACGTGACCATCGAACAGCTGGTCGCCAACTCGGCCAAGGAACTGGGCTCGTCCAACCTGCACCTGGCGGGCTTTGTCCGCTTGGCTCTGGGCGAGGGCGTGGAGAAGGTCGAAGGACCCGATTTCGCGTCGGAAGTCGCCTCCATGATGGGCGGAAACTAAGACCCTTTCCCTCATTCGTGAGGGTTTTGTATCAGAGGGGCGCGTTCGGCTTTGATGGCCGGCGCGCCCTTCGTCTATAAGAAGTCGCCTGATTCAACGGCGCCGCAGACAACGGACCACACCGCATGCCCGACGCCCCGTCGAACTTCCGCTACAAGCGCGTCCTGCTCAAGGTGTCCGGCGAGGTGCTGATGGGCGACCAGGCGTTCGGCGTGGACATGAAGACGGTGGACACGGTCGCCAAGGCCGTGGCGCAGGTAGCGGCCGAGGGCGTGGAAATCTGTCTGGTGATCGGCGGGGGCAACATCTTCCGCGGCCTGTCCAAGGCGGCGGCGGGGATGGAGCGGGCCCAGGCCGACTATATGGGCATGCTGGCTACCATCATGAACGCCCTGGCCATGCAGTCGGCGCTGGAGAAGATCGGCGTCTCCACCCGGGTGCAGAGCGCCATTCCGATGGCCGCCATCGCCGAACCCTACATTCGCCGCCGCGCCCTGCGTCACCTGGAAAAGGGCCGGGTGGTGATCTTCGCCGCCGGGGTGGGCGCACCCTTCTTCACCACCGATTCCGGCGCGGCCCTGCGCGCCGCCGAAATGGGCTGCGACGCCCTCTTGAAGGGCACCAGCGTGGACGGCGTCTATACGGCCGACCCCAAGAAGGACCCGACCGCGACCCGCTATGACACCCTGACCTATCAGGACGTTCTGGCCAAGGACCTGCGGGTGATGGACGCTTCCGCCATCGCCATGATGCGCGATACGGGCATTCCGATCGTCGTCTTCTCCATTCGCGAAGACGATTCCCTGCGCCGGACCCTGACGGGCGAGGGCACCTGCACGATCATCCAGCACCGCGGCTGATCGTTCGGACGACGAATAGAGACGAGAGAGACCAAGACCATGGCCAAGCCTGACGTGAAGACCTACCGCGACCGCATGGACAAGGCGGTCGCCGCCCTGAAGGAAGAGTTCAGCGGCCTGCGGACCGGACGCGCCAACGCCGGCCTCCTGGAGCCCGTGCGGGTCGAGGCCTATGGCTCGACCTCGCCGCTGACGGCCGTCGCGGCCATCAGCGTGCCCGAGCCGCGCATGATCACGGTCAATGTCTGGGACAAGGGGATGGTGGTCTCGGTCGAAAAGGCGATCCGCAACGCCAATCTGGGCCTGAACCCCATCGTCGACGGCCAGACCCTGCGTATTCCGATCCCGCCCCTGACGGAGGAACGCCGCAAGGACCTGGTCAAGCTGGCGGGCAAGTACGCCGAACAGCAGAAGATCGCCGTTCGCAACGTCCGCCGCGACGCCAATGACGACTTCAAAAAGGCCGAAAAGGCCGGCGAGATCAGCCAGGACGAACAGAAGAAGCTGGAGACCGAAGTTCAGAAGGAGACGGATGCGGCCATCAAGCGTATCGACGAAGCCTTGAAGACCAAGGAACAAGAGATCATGCAGGTCTGACGGACAGACCGGGCCTGATGGGATCGTAAGACAGATGACGGCAGACAGCGCCGCGCCTTCAGGCTCGCGTCCTCCCGCTGGACCGCGCCATGTCGCCATCATCATGGACGGCAACGGTCGCTGGGCGAAGGCGCGCGGGCTGCCGCGCGCCGTGGGCCATCGCGAGGGCGTCCAGGCCCTGAAGCGCACCATCCAGGCGGCGCCGGATCTGGGCATCCAGTGTCTGACCGTCTTCGGCTTTTCGACCGAGAACTGGAGCCGCCCCCCCGACGAGGTCTCGGACCTGATGGGGCTGGTGCGAACCTATGTCGCCAGCGATCTGGCCCGTCTGGAAAAGGCGGGCGTGCGCCTGAGGGTTCTGGGCCGTCGCGAGGGCCTTCCGGCCGACATCGCCGCCATCATCGAAAGGGCCGAGGCCCAGACCGCGCACAATGATCGGTTCCTGCTTCAGGTCGCCTTCAACTACGGCGGCCGCGCGGACCTGATCGACGCCGCCCGTCGCCATATGCAGCGGATGCTGGCCGGCGAGACGATCGAGCCGATCGGCGAGGCCGACATCACCGACGGCCTGGCCACGGCGGGCTCGCCGCCGCTGGACCTGATCATCCGCACCTCGGGCGAGCAGCGGCTGTCGAACTTCCTGCTGTGGGAAGCCGCCTATGCCGAACTGGTGTTTCAGGACGTGCTCTGGCCCGACTATGGACCGAAGGCGCTGGAGGAGGCGGTGCTGATCTTCCGGCAGCGCGAGCGCCGCTATGGCGGTCGTGCGGTCGAGCCTGCGCGCGTGTCGGCCTGATGGCGGTCAAGGGACGCGACATCGCCTTGCGGGCCGCCTCCGCCGCCGTCCTGGCGCCGGCCGCCGTGGCGGCGACCTGGATCGGCGGCGTCTGGTTTCTGGCCCTGATCACCGCCGCCGGCGTGGTCCTGGCCTTTGAATGGGCGGCGATGAGCGCCCCGCATGCGCGACGCCTGATCGGCGGGGCCGTCAGCCTGGGCGTGGTCGCCGCAGTGGTCAGCGCCTATTTCGGCGTCATGTCGGTCGCCTTCGTGATGTTGGTTTTCGGCGCCGCCGCCGCCGGCCTCTATGCGCGCAGCCGGGGGCAACAGGCCTTGGACGCCGCCTATGGGGTCCTCTATCTGGGCTGGCCGTCGGTCCTGCTGATCTGGTTGCGGGACGTGGACGCCACGGTCGGCCTGCATTGGACGGTGCTGGTCTTCGCCGTCGCCTGGTCGGCTGACATCCTGGCCTATCTGGCCGGATCGACCTTCGGCGGGCCCAAGCTGTGGCCCCGCTTTTCGCCCAACAAGACCTGGTCCGGCTTCGTCGGGGGCATACTGGCGGGCGCCGTCGCCGGAGCCGTCATGACGGCCTGGTTCGACATGGGGCGGTTGACCGTCTTCTGGGGCGGCGTGCTGGGTCTTGCGGCCGCCCTGGCGACCATGGCGGGCGACCTGTGGGAATCGGGCCTGAAGCGGCGCTTCGGGGTGAAGGACGCGGGCAACACCATTCCCGGCCACGGCGGCCTGCTCGATCGGGTGGATGGGCTGATGTTCGCCGTCGTGGTCGTCGCCGTCGGACGGCTGATCGTTCTGATGGTCGAGCGGGGCGCGTCTTGATCCGCCGTCGCGTCTCCGTTCTGGGCTCTACGGGCTCGGTGGGTTCGTCCACCCTGGACCTGATGGACCAGGCCGAGGCGGGCGGAGCCGCCGCCTTTGAGGTCGAGGCCCTGACGGGCGGATCGAATATCGCCCGGCTGGCTGAACAGGCCCGGCGCTGGAAGCCGCGTGTGGCCGTGACCGCCGACGCCGCGCGTCTGGACGAGCTTCGCGACGCCCTGGCCGGCACGGACGTGGCGGCGGCGGCGGGAGAGGCGGCGGTCGTCGAGGCGGCGAGCCGTCCCGTCGACTGGGTCATGGCCTCCATCGTCGGGGCGGCGGGGCTGAAGTCGGCCTGGGCGGCGGCCGACACCGGCGCGACCCTAGCCCTGGCGAACAAGGAAAGCCTGGTCTGCTGCGGCGCGACCCTGATCGAGCGCGTGAACCGGGCGGGGGGACGTCTGATCCCGGTCGATTCCGAACATTCGGCCATCTTCCAGGTGTTTCCGGCCGAGGCGCCGGAGCGGGTGGCCAAGCTGGTGCTGACGGCCTCAGGCGGGCCCTTTCGCCAGACTCCGCGAGCCCAGATGGTCGGGATCACGCCGGAACAGGCCGTGGCCCACCCCAACTGGAGCATGGGCGCCAAAATCTCGGTCGACAGCGCGACCATGGCCAACAAGGGGTTGGAGATGATCGAGGCGGCCTATCTGTTCGCCATGCCCGCCGATCGGATCGACGTCGTGGTCCACCCCGAATCGATCATCCATAGCCTTGTGGAATATGTGGATGGTTCGACCCTGGCCCAGATGGGCCCGCCGGACATGCGCACACCGATCGCCTGCGCCCTGGCCTGGCCCGACCGGATCGCCTGGCCCGCGCCCAAGCTGGACCTGCCCGAGCTGGGGCGGCTGACGTTCGAAGCGCCGGATCTGGCGCGTTTTCCGGCCTTGGACCTGGCCCGTCAAGCCCTGAAGGCGGGCGGGGCGGCGCCGGCGGTGTTCAACGCCGCCAATGAGATGGCGGCCTTCGCCTTTCTTGACCGCAAGCTGGCCTTTCTCAATATTGCCGCAGTCGTCGCCGAAACCCTTGAGCGTGCGATGAAAGCGGGGATGGTGTTCGGCTCTGGAGACGCCTGCAGCGCGGCCCTTTCGGTCGATGCTGAGGCGCGACGGATCGCCGGATCCATTATCGCCGGACTGGCGAACGCGGCCTGATCGGCCAGGGGAGACGATTTACGATGCTGGGCGCCCTGGGTCAGATCCTGATCTATATCGTGCCGTTCCTGCTGGTGCTGACCTTCATCGTCACCATCCATGAACTGGGCCATTTCCTGGTCGCCCGCGCCTTCGGCGTGAAGGTGGATCGGTTCGCCATCGGCTTCGGCCGGGCGATCTTCAGCCGCACCGACCGCCACGGGATCGAATGGCGGCTGGGTTGGATGCCGCTCGGCGGCTACGTCAAATTCTCCGGCGATCTGGATGCATCCAGCGTGCCCGATCAGGCCGGGCTGGCCGAACTGCGCCAACGCCTGGTCGCCCAGGGCGGTGCGGGGGCCGAACGCGACTACTTTCATTTCAAACCCGTCTGGCAGCGCGCCCTGATCGTCGTCGCCGGCCCGGCGGCCAACTTCATCCTGGCGATTTCGATCTTCGCCCTGGTCTTCATGACCATCGGCACGCAGATCCGGCCGGCGCGGGTGGCCCAGATTCAGGCCGGTTCCCCCGCCGCCGCCGCCGGATTCCAGGTGGGCGACCTGATCACCGGGGTCAACGGCCGCACAGTGCGGGACGGGGGAGAGGTGACCCAGACGGTCATGCTGTCCACCGGCGACCCGGTTCGCTTCACCGTCGAGCGCGGCGCGCAGACGGTGGAACTGGTGGCGGTGCCGGAGCGCCGGGAAGAAAACGATCCGATCGCCGGCCGCATCAAGGTGGGTCGGATCGGCCTGGGGCTGGGCGCCAGCCGGGCCGATGTCCGCCATCTCCGCTATGGGCCGCTCGAGGCCGTGACCGAGGGGGTGCGTCAGACCGGCGAAATCATCGGCTCGACCCTGACCTATCTGGGGCGGCTGGTCACGGGTCGGGAGTCGGGCGATCAGTTCAGCGGACCGCTGGGGATCGCCAAGGCGACCGGCGCCCTGACCACGGCGGCGGTGGAGGCCGATCCCGCGCCTCAGGCGATGGCGCTCAACCTCCTTCTCACCCTGACAAGCTTCGCCGCCATACTTTCGATCGGAATCGGATTTCTAAATCTTTTGCCCATTCCGGTTCTGGACGGCGGCCACCTGCTTTTCTACGGCTATGAAGCCGTGGCGCGGCGACCCGTGGCGGCGCGGTATCAGGAGATGGGCTATCGCGCAGGTCTTGCGCTTCTGGCGGGATTTATGTTGTTCGCGACGTGGAACGACCTACAGAAGCTCAACCTCTTCCAATTCCTCGGCGGGCTCGTCTCGTGAGCCGACGCCAGCCCCCGATGGTTTTCAGAATGAACGACATGAAATCTCGCGCCGCCGTCCGACTGAGCGCCCGATCCAGCCTCCTGGCGCTGGCCGTGGCCGCGGGCTTTTCCGCTCCCGCCCTGGCTCAGTCGGCTCCGGCGCCCGCTGCCGAGGGCGCGGCCCCGCAACAGCCGCCGCGCGTCGAGGTCGCAGCGCCCCAGGCCCTGACCGTCAATCGGATCATCGTCCAGGGCGCCCAGCGGATCGACCAGACCACGGTCCTGTCCTATCTGCCGATCCGCCCCGGCGACACCGTCGACGCCGCCGTGCTGGACGTGGCCGTGCGCACCCTGTCGCGGACCGGCCTGTTCGCCGACGTGCAGTTGGGCGTGCAGAACGGCGACCTGATCGTCCAGATCGTCGAAAACCCGATCATCAACCAGGTGGTGTTCGAGGGGAACAGCGCCGTCTCTCAGGACAAGCTGACCAAGGAGGTCACTCTCCAGCCGCGCGGCATCTACACCCGCGCCAAGGTTCAGGAGGACGTCGGCTCCATCGTGGAGCTTTATCGTCTCCAAGGCCGGATATCCGCGACGGTCACGCCCAAGCTGGTTCAGTTGGAGCAGAACCGCGTCGATGTGATCTTCGAGATCAACGAAGGACCGCAGACTGGCATCAGCGCCATCAATGTCCTGGGCAACAAGGCCTTTTCGGACAACGACGTCCGCGACGTCATGGTGACGGAGCGGTCGCAGTGGTGGAAGTTCTTCTCCAACAACGACAATTACGATCCCAACCGCCTGGAGTACGACCAGGAGCAGCTGCGCAAATTCTACACCAACCGCGGCTATTACGACTTCCGCATCATTTCGTCGGTTGCGGAACTTCAGCCGGATAATCAGGCCTTCCAGATCACCCTGACGCTGAACGAAGGCGACAAGTACAACTTCGGCAAGATCGACGTGGTCACTCAGAACGACCGCCTCAACGCCCAGTTCCTGAAGGCCCTGGTCCCGATCCGCGAAGGCCAGCTGTACGAAAGCGACAAGATCGAACAGGCGGTCGACGCCTTGACCTTTGCGGCGGGATCGGCCGGCTACGCCTTCGTCGAGATCAATCCGACGTACCGCGCCAATCCCGACACCGATACGGTCGACGTCACCTTCAACGTCTCAGAAGGCCAGCGGGTCTACATCGACCGCATCAATGTGGTCGGCAACACCCGCACCATCGATCCCGTCATCCGGCGCGAGCTGATGCTGACCGAAGGCGACGCCTTCAACCGCGCCCTGATGGAACGGTCGCGCAACAATCTGCGCGCGCTGGGCTTCTTCAAGGACGTGACGATCGAAGAGACCCGCGGCAGCGCCCCGGACCGGAGCATCGTCAACGTCAACGTCCAGGAACAGCCCACCGGCGAACTTTCGGTCGGGGCCGGCTTCAGCTCGGTCGATTCCTTTACGGTGAACCTGGGCATTTCAGAGCGGAACTTCCGCGGTCGGGGCCAGAACGTCGTCGCCCGGCTGGAGTGGGGTTCGCTGCGTCAACAGGTCGACTTCCGCTTCACCGAGCCGAAATTCCTGGGCCGCGATCTGCGCGCCGGGTGGGACCTGTTCCACTCGCGCTATGACCTCAGCGAATATTCCTCCTACGACTACCGTTCGACCGGCGGCGGCTTGCGTCTGACCTATCCGCTGAACGGCAATATGTGGCTCAGCACCCGCTACTTCCTGAAGTCCGACGAAATCATCGTCCCGACCGGCTATTGCAACACCAGCGGCAGCGGCTCTTCGGCCCTGTGCGACCAGGTCGGCAGCTACATCAACTCGTCTGCGGGCTATACGCTTCAGATGAACTACACCAACGATCCGATCCGGCCGACGCGCGGCTGGTCCGGCTCCTTGCGTCAGGACTTCGCGGGCCTGGGCGGCGACGTCAACTATGTGAAGACCGAGGCGGACGCCGCCTGGTACTACGGCATCACCCCGCGCTGGATCGTCAGCCTTCAAGGCTCCACCGGCTATGTCAGCGGCTGGAACGGCGACCCGATCCGCATCAACGATCGCTTCTTCAAGGGCGGCAACAGCTTCCGCGGCTTCGAAACCGCCGGCATGGGGCCGCGCGACCTGGACACCACCGACGCCCTGGGGGGCAACTTCTACGCCATCGGCACCGTCGAACTGACCGTGCCCAACTATCTGCCCGAACAGTACGGCATCAAGACCTCGCTGTTCGCCGACGTCGGCACCCTGGGAGTTCTGGATGACCGCTATAAGCTGACCTCGACCGGCACGGTCGACACCACCATCGCCGACGAGCTGTCGCTGCGGGCTTCCGCCGGCGTCAGCATCCACTGGAAGTCGCCGATGGGCCCGATCCGGTTCGACATCTCAAAGGTCCTGTCCAAGGAAGACTACGACAAGACGGAATCCTTCCGCTTCTCGACCTCCACCCAGTTCTAAGGAAGCGACGCAAAAAAGCGCTCGCAGAGGAATACCTATGAAAGCTCTGATCATCGCCGCCACGGCCGCCGCCTCGCTGGTCGCCACCGCCGCCTCGGCCCAGACGGCCGCGCCGGCCAACCCCGGTCCGGTCATTCCGGGCGTCTGCGTCTATTACAACGCCCGCCTGCTGGCCCAGTCGGCCGCCGGTCAGGCGGTCGAGGCCCGCATGCAGCAACTGGCCCAGGAGGTTCAGGGCGAGCTCCAGCCCTACGCCACCGCCATCCAGTCGGAAGCCCAGCAACTGCAAACCTCGGGCGCTAGCCTGCCGGCGGATCAACTGCAACAGCGCCGTCAGGCCCTGCAGCAGCGCGCCCAGGAGGCCCAGCAGCTGGAAGCCACCCGCGAGAACGAGCTGCGCTACACCCTGGCCATGCAGCGCCAGGCCATCACCGAGGCCGTCTCGCCGATCCTGACCGCCCTCTATCAGGAAAAGGGCTGCGGCCTGCTGCTGGACCGCGAGAGCGTCTTCATGATGAACCCGGCCATGGACCTGACCGACGCGGCGATCCAGCGGCTGAACACGGCCCTGCCGACCCTGTCGTTCAACCGCATGCCGGTGCCGGCGCAGCAGCCGCAACAGCCGGCCGCCGCCAACTAAGGCCCTCATGCCCGATTCCCGCTTCTTCGAAACCCTTTCACCCCTGTCCGTCGTCGAACTGGCGGCCAAGACCGGGGGTGAGGCGGTCCGAGGCGGGGACCGGATGATCGGTTCCGTCGCGCCCCTGTCCTCTGCGGACGGGGGCGCGATCGCGTTTATGGGCGACCGCAAGTTCGTGGCGGCCCTGGCGGCGACACAGGCGGGCTGCGTCATCGTGCCGGAACAGGCGGTGGGCTCGGTTCCGGCCGAGGCGGCGGTGATCGTCTCGCGCACGCCCCAGGCCTCCTGGGCCATGGCCTCGGCCCTGCTGCACCGCCCGTTGAGCCTGGACCGCGCCATCGCCCCGTCTGAGGCGTCCGAGGACGACAGCGTGGTGATCGAACCCGGCGCGGTTCTGGGCGAGGGCGTCCGCATCGGCTGCGGCACGCGCATCGGCGCCAATACCGTCATCGGCCCGGGCGTGCAGATCGGCCGGGACTGTGTGATCGGTTCGAACGTCACCGTCGGCTTCGCCCTGATCGGCGACCGGGTGAAGCTCTACGCCGGCGCCCGCATCGGCGAGGCCGGCTTCGGCGCCACCGGCACGGCGGCCGGCGCCATGGACATTCCCCAGCTGGGCCGCGTGATCTTGCAGGACGGCGTGACGGTCGGCGCCAACAGCTGCATCGACCGCGGCGCCTATGACGACACCGTCATCGGCGAGAACACCAAGATCGATAATCTGGTCATGGTGGGCCATAACTGCGTCATCGGCCGCAACAATCTGATGGCGGCCAATACGGGGATCTCCGGCTCCGTGACCAGCGGCGACAATGTCATCTTCGGTGGCAAGGCGGGGATCGGCGACCATCTGACGATCGGCGAAGGCGCGCGGGTGGCGGCCGGCGCGGGGGTGCTGGCGGACATTCCGCCGGGCGAGACCTGGTCCGGCTATCCGGCCCGCCCGATCCGACAGTTCTTGCGTGAAACCGTCTGGCTCGCCAAACAGGCGTCTTCAAAGAAGGCCCCAAGGGAATCATAGGGATGAGTGAAGACGGCAAGATCGACTACGCCGAGGTGATGCGGCGGCTGCCGCACCGTTATCCCTTCCTGCTGGTGGACAAGGCCGAGGAATTTGTTCCCGCGACCTCCATCGTGGGGATCAAGAACGTCACCCACAACGAGCCCTTCTTCCCCGGCCATTTCCCGATCGATCCGGTCATGCCGGGCGTGCTGATCGTAGAGGCCATGGCGCAGACCGGCGCCTTGCTGATGTCCAAGACCCTGGACGTCGCCGTGGCGGACAAGGTCATCATGTTCATGTCGATCGACGGCGTGCGTTTCCGCAAGCCGGCGCGGCCCGGCGATCAGCTGCGCATGCAGGTCAAGGTGATCAAGGCGCGGGGCGACGCCTACAAGTTCCGCGGCGAGACCTTCATTGACGGCAAGCTGGCGGCCGAGGCCGAGTTCATGGCCATGGTGGTGACGGTGCCCACGCCGGCGACGGAGCCCGCCGCCTGATGGCCGTCCACCCCACCGCCCTGATCGACGCCACGGCGACCTTGGCCGAAGGGGTCGAGGTCGGCCCCTGGTGCACGGTCGGACCGAATGTCTCCCTGGCCGAGGGCGTGCGCCTGGTCAGCCATGTAGTGGTCCAGCAGGACACGACGGTCGGGGCTGGAACCGTGATCCATCCCTTCGCCGTCATCGGCGGCGATCCGCAGCACAACGGCTACAAGGGCGAGCCGGTGCGGCTGGAGATCGGCGAAAACAACCTGATCCGCGAGCACTGCACCTTCAACCGGGGCACGCCCCAGGGAACGGGCGTGACCGTCGTGGGCTCCAACAATCTGTTCATGACGGGCGCGCACATCGGTCACGACTGCGTGGTCGGCAGCCATCTGGTCATGGCCAACAACGCCACCCTGGGCGGTCATGCCCAGGTCGGCGACAAGGTCTTCCTGGGTGGGCTGTGCGCCGTCCACCAGAACGGGCGCGTGGGGCAGGGAGCGATCATCGGCGGTCTGGCCGCCGTGACCCGCGACGTCATCCCCTATGGCTCGGCCTGGGGCAATCACGCGCGACTGCGCGGGCTGAACCTGATCGGTCTTAAGCGCAAGGGTTACGGCAAATCCCAGATACGAAGATTGCTGGCCGCCTATCGCGACCTGTTCGAGGGCGAGGGCGAGTTCGCCGGTCGCATCGACGGCGTGGCCCAGGCCTACGCCGACCTGCCGGAGATCCTGGAGATCATCGCCTTCATCCGTGATGGCGGGCGGCGTCCGCTGTGTCTGCCGAACGCGGAATGAGCCGCTCGGGAAGGCTGGGGCTGATCGCCGGGGGCGGCGATCTGCCGGCGACGGTGGCGGCCCGGTGCGAGGTCGAGGGGCGGCCGGTCTTCATCATCCGTCTGGCGGGTTTCGCCGATCCGCATCTGAGCCGCTGGCCCGGCGCCGAGTTCGGCATGGCCCAGATCGGGGCGATATTGAAGGCTCTGAAGGCTGAAGGCTGCACCAGCGTCTGTCTTGCCGGCATCGTCAATCGACCCGATTTCAAGACCTTGAAGCCCGATCTGAAGGGCGCGTCTCTGCTGCCGGGCATCGTCGCGGCGGCGACCAAGGGCGATGACGCCCTGCTGAGGAAGATTCTGTCCATCTTCGAGGCCGAAGGATTTACGGTTGAAGGCGCCGACGACATCCTGGGCGGCGAGACCCTGGCAGGCGGAGCGCTGGGGGCGGTCGTCCCGACCTCGCAGCAGATGGACGATCTGAGAAAGGCGCTTCACGTCGCCGAAAGGTCCGGCGAACTGGATATCGGCCAGGGCGCGGTCGTCTGTGACGGCCTGGTCCTGGCGGTCGAGGCGCAGGAAGGCACCGACGCCATGCTGCGCCGGGTGGCGGACCTGCCCGCCGATCTCCGCGGCGCTCCGGCCTCGCCCAAGGGGGCGCTGGCCAAGGCGCCCAAGCCGATCCAGGACCTGCGTGTGGACATGCCGGTGATCGGACCGCGCACGGTGGAACTGGCGGCGGCGGCAGGGCTGGCGGGGATCGCCGGCGTCACCGGGCGGTTGATCCTGATCGACCGGTCCGCGATCGTGGCTGCGGCGGATCGGTTGGGCCTGTTCGTCTGGGGTGAAACGCGATGAGCCGTCCGTTGAAGATCATGCTGGTGGCGGCCGAGGCGTCGGGCGACGCCTTGGGCGCCGGCCTGGCCCGGGCCTTGAGAGCGCGGCTGGGTCAGGGGGTCAGCTTCGTCGGCATCGGCGGCCCGCGCATGGCGGCCGAGGGCGTCGTCAGTCCCTTCGACATCGCCGAACTCTCGATTCTGGGCTGGATCGAGGGCCTGCGCGCCTATCGGACGGTGCGCCGTCGCGTGGCGGAGACGGCCGCCTTGGCGGCGCGTGAACAGCCGGACGCGGTGGTTCTGATCGACAGCTGGGGCTTCACCATTCGGGTCGCAGAGGCGATCCGCGCCGCCCGGCCGGACGTGCCCTTGATCAAATACGTCGGGCCCCAGGTCTGGGCGTCTCGGCCTGGTCGGGCCAGGACCCTGGCGCGGGCCGTGGATCATCTGCTGGCCCTCTACAGCTTCGACGCGCCCTGGTTCGAGCGTGAAGGTCTGCCGACGACGGTGGTCGGCTCGTCCGCCCTGCACGTCGACATGGGCGGGGCCGACGGCGCCGCCTTTCGCGCCCGGCGGGGCGTCACGCCTGACGCCAAGCTGCTGCTGATCCTGCCGGGCAGCCGACCGGCCGAAATCGCGCGGATGACTCCGGTTTATGAGGCGACCGTCAAGCGGTTGAAGGCCCAGGATCCAGGCCTGGAAGTCGCGGTGGTCGCGGCGGGGACGGTGTCAAAGGACGTGGTCGGGCGGGTATCCGCCTGGCCTTTCCGCGTCCATGTCGTCGATGAGGCCGAAAAGTACGACGCCATGCGGGCGGCGACGGCGGCCCTGGCGACCAGCGGCACCGTCTCGACCGAACTGGCCCTGGCGGGGGCGCCGATGGTCATCGCCTATAAGATCGGCGGGGTAAGCTATCAGCTGATGAAGCGGCTGGTGACGGCCGAACACATCACCCTGTTCAACATCGCCGCCGGCGAACGGATCGCCCCGGAGTTCATCCAGGGCGAGGCGTCTGCGGAAAACCTGGCGGCGGCCGTCGGGCGGCTGTTGAACGATCCCCAGGCTGCGGCCGAGCAGGCGAGGCGTCAGACGGCGGCGCTGGACCTGATGGGGCGGGGCGGGCCGGATCCTTCGACCCTGGCCGCCGAGGCCGTGTTGCGGGTCATCGAGGCCAAGGCGGCTGGATAGCGGCCCGATCTCTGTCTCAGACAAAGAAAAACGCCGGGGCCTGCGCCCCGGCGTTCTGCATTTCAGGCCTGTGGCGCTCGATCAGCCGCGCTGTTCGATCGGCACGTAATCGCGCTGCGTCGGGCCGGTGTACAGCTGACGCGGGCGGCCGATCTTCTGCGACGGATCGGCCATCATTTCCTGCCACTGGGCGATCCAGCCCACAGTGCGGGCCAGGGCGAACAGGACGGTGAACATGGTGGTGGGGAAGCCCATGGCCGACAGGGTGATGCCCGAATAGAAGTCGACGTTCGGGAAAAGCTTGCGCGAGGTGAAATATTCGTCGTTCAGCGCGACCTTTTCCAGCTCCTTGGCGACCTGGAACAGGGGGTCGTTTTCGCGGCCCGTGGCGGCCAGAACCTCATAGGCCGACTGCTGCATCACCTTGGCGCGCGGGTCGTAGTTCTTATAGACCCGGTGGCCGAAGCCCATCAGCTTGTATTTGCGGTCCTTCACGCCCTGGATGAACTCGGGGATCTTGTCGGGGGTGCCGATCTCCTTGAGCATGTTCAGCGCCTCTTCATTGGCGCCGCCGTGCGACGGGCCCCACAGGCAGGCGATGCCGGCGGCGATACAGGCGAAGGGGTTGGCGCCCGACGAACCGGCCAGGCGGACGGTCGAGGTCGAGGCGTTCTGCTCGTGGTCGGCGTGCAGGGTGAAGATGCGGTCCATGGCGCGCACCAGGGCCGGATCGACGTGATAGTCCTCGGCCGGGACGGCGAAGCACATCCGCAGGAAGTTTTCGGCGTAGGACAGGTCGTTGCGCGGCGAGATGAAGGGCTGGCCGACATGATATTTGTAGGCGCGGGCCGCGATCGTCGGCATCTTGGCGATCAAACGGATGGCCGAGATATCGCGCTGGACCGGATCATGGATGTCCAGGCTGTCGTGATAGAAGGCCGACAGGGCGCCGACCGTGCCGACCATGATCGCCATCGGGTGGGCGTCGCGGCGGAAGCCCTCGAAGAAGCGGTCGAACTGGGCGTGCAGCATCGTGTGCATGGTGATGCTGTCTTCGAACTTTTCGTACTGAGCCGCCGTCGGCAGTTCGCCGTGCAGCAGCAGGTGGCAGACCTCGATGAAGTTCGACTGGGCCGCCAGCTGGTCGATCGGATAGCCCCGGTGCAGCAGGACGCCGGCGTCGCCGTCGATATAGGTCAGGCCTGACTCGCAGGAGGCGGTCGAGGTGAAGCCCGGATCGAAGGTGAAAGCGCCCGTTCCGCCGTAGAGCTTGCGGATGTCGATAACGTCCGGACCGGTCGAACCCGACAGAACGGGCAGATCGACGCTCTTGCCCTCGAAGGAGAGCGTGGCGGTTTTGGCTTGGTCAGTCATCAATGCCCCTTTGCATTTGGACGTCCGATCGCGGGGAGGCGCCGGGCGCTCTTAGGTTTGTGGTTGATCACTTAGTCTGTTGCAGCGCATCATCCAAGCGTCCGAGACTTTCGTCGCGCCCAAGAGCGGACAAAGTTCGTGCAATATCAGGTGATGTTGACCCTGCGGTAAGCGCTGCGCGCATCGGCGGGCCGATCTTGCCGAAGCCGACCTGTTCGGCTTCGGCGAAGCTCTTCAGCTCGGCTTCCAGGGCGAAGACGTCCCAGGACTGGAACAAAGCCAGCCGGTCGCGCAGGCGCGCCAGGCGGTCCAGGGTTTCGCCGGACAGCAGGGTGCGGCCCTTGTCGTCAATGTCCAGGGGACGTGTCTTGAGCACGAATTCCGTCTGGTCGGCCAACTCCAGTACGGTCTTGGCGCGGTCCTTCACAAACGGCATGGCGCGCTGGAGCCGGGCCTCGTCGGCCTCGGCCAGGCTGCGGCCGCGGGCGAGGTGGACGTCCAGCGTCAGCTTGGCCAGGCGTTCGTCGTCGGCGAGCCGCAGCCAGTGCGAATTGACATGGGCCAGCTTGTCGAAGTCCAACCGCGCCGGAGCCTTGCCGATGCCGGCCAGATCAAACCATTCGATCGCCTGGGCGTCGCTGAACAGTTCGTCGTCGCCGTGACCCCAGCCGAGGCGCGCCAGATAGTTGCGCATGGCCTCGGGCAGATAGCCCATTTCGGCGTATTCGTGGACGGCCTGGGCGCCGTGGCGCTTCGACAGCTTGGCGCCGTCCGGCCCGTGGATCAGCGGGATATGGGCGAAGGTCGGTCGGGTCCAGCCGAGGGCGTCATAGATCAGGCTCTGGCGGGCGGCGTTGTTCAGATGGTCGTCGCCGCGGATGACGTGGGTCACCCCCATGTCGTGGTCATCGACAACGACCGCGAGATTATAGGTCGGCGCCCCGTCGGAGCGCAGCAGGACCAGATCGTCGAGGTCGTCGGTCGACCAGCTGACCGAACCCTGGACCTCGTCCGCGACGACGACCGTGGCGGACTGAGGACGGCGGAAGCGAACGACGTGCGGCTGGGCCAGGTCGTCGACGGTCGGGGTGCGGTCGCGCCAGGGCGATTCAAAGGTGCGACGCTCGGCCTTGGCGGCGTCGCGCAGACGTCCGGTTTCCTCGGCCGTGGTGAAATCGCGATAGGCGTGGCCGGTCTCCAGCAGTTGATCCACCACTTCGCGATGGCGGTCGGCGCGGCTGAACTGGAACACCGGCTCTTCGTCGGCGAACAGCTCCAGCCAGCTCAGGCCGTCGAAGATGGCCTGGACGGCCTCCTCGGTCGAACGTTCCCGATCGGTGTCCTCGACCCGGATCAGGAAGCGTCCCGCGTGTCTCTTGGCGTACAGCCAGTTGAACAAGGCGGTTCTCGCCCCGCCGATATGCAGATAGCCTGTCGGCGAGGGGGCGAAGCGGGTGACGACAGTCGAAGAAGGCAAGGTCATGGGGGAAGGGTCCGTAAGCGAGGCCCTTATACGCCCCGAGGCGACAAAGCCTACCCCCGGCGCGCGTTTGCGGGTCTGGCTGGCCGACGAGGTCAAGGCGCAGGTGCTGAGATGGCGGCTTTGGGCGCCGGTGGCCTTCGGCGGCGGCGCCGCCTGCTATTTCGCCCTGAGGACAGAGCCGAGCCTTTGGCCCCTGGCGTTTGGTGCGGCGGCGGCTGTCGCGGCCTGGCTTGCGGCGCGGCGGCGCGGCTTGAGGCGGCGTCTCACCTGGCCGCTGATGATTCTGGCCTGCCTGACCAGCGGCCTGGCGGCGGCGAAGATCCGCACCGAACGCGTGGCCGCCCCGATCGCGCCGGCCCTGCCCGAGGGGGTGGTGATCGAGGCCTGGGTCGTCGATGTCGACAGCCCTGGCGAGAACGGCGCGCGGATCGTGGCGGCCCCGGTCTGGATCCGAGGCCTGAGCCCGGAGGAGACCCCGGTTAGGCTGCGGGTCACGGTGAGGGGCGAGCCGCCGAGGCCCGGCGAGGCGATCCGACTGTTCGCCATTCTCAATCCGCCCCCTGCGCCCGCCAGTCCCGGCGCCTATGACTTCGGTCGCAACGCCTTTTTCGAGGGCCTGGGCGGCGTGGCCTTCGCTCTGGGAGAGACACGGCGGATCGATCTGCCGCCGGCGCCGTGGCGGCTTCGACTGGCCATGGCGGTGAATGGGGCGCGCTATGCCCTGGCGGAGCGGATCGTGGCGCGGCTGGGCCGGCGGACCGGCGGGATCGCGGCGGCCATGACCACCAGCCACGAGGCCTGGATCAGCCAGGCCGACATGGATGTGATGCGGGAATCCGGCCTGGCGCACATTCTGTCGGTCTCGGGCCTGCACATGGCCATCGTCGGCGGATTTGTCTTCTTCGCCGTGCGGTTGGGCGTGGCGGCCTGGCCCTGGCTGGCCTTGCGCGTTCCCGGCAAGAAGGTCGCCGCCGCGGCGGGCCTGACGGCTGTGGGGGTTTATCTGGTGATTTCCGGCGCCCCGCCGCCGGCGGAGCGGGCGGCCATTACCGCCTCCATCGCCTTTGCGGCCATCTTGCTGGACCGGCAGGCCGTGACCATGCACGGGCTGGCCGTGGCCGCCTTCGCCGTCCTGGCGATCCAGCCCGAGGCCATCGTGACGCCGGGGTTCCAGATGTCGTTCGCGGCGACGGCGGCCCTGGTGGCCCTGGTCGAAATCTGGCCCAAGCGGACCCGAGAGATCTCCGCGCCCTGGCCCATTGTGGCGGTCCAGAGGTTCGGCGGTTGGCTGACGGCGGCGGTGGCGGCCAGCGTCGTGGCGGGACTGGCGACGGGACCCTTCGCCATGCAGCATTTCAACCGGACGGCCATGTACGGGCTGCTGGCCAATCTGGCGACGGCGCCGGTGGCGGACTTCGTCCTTATGCCCGCCCTCGCGTTGGGCGCGGCCTTGGAGCCCGTGGGCCTGGGCGGCCCGTTCCTGGCGGTGGCGGGGTGGGGCGTCGATCTGACGCTGGCGATCGGCGGCTGGACGGCCGGCTTGCCGGGCGCGGTGCGGACGGTGGCCAGCGCGCCGGACCCTGTGCTGCCCGTGGCCTTTCTTGGCGTGCTGTTCGTCTGCCTCTGGCAGGGGCGGCTGCGGTGGCTGGGCCTGCCTCTTGCGGCGGCGGTGCTGGTCTGTCCGCGCGCGCCGACGCCGGATGTCTGGATCGGCGACGGCGGGACCAATGCGGCCTTTCGTCGCCAGAAGGAGGCGATCGTCGTCCGGCCCGGCGTGCGTGAGTTCGCGGCGGACCTGTGGTCCCGGCGGCGCGGTCTGACCCTGGCGGACCGGCCCGAGGCCGGCTGGGCCTGCGACCGCGCTTCATGCCGTCCCGAACTCACTGGGGCGGGGCCGGTCGCCCTGTGGTGGGGCAGGCGGACGCCGGACATGGAGCAGATGGACGCCCTGTGCCTTGCGGCCCCGGTCGTCAGCGTGCGGGCGGTGGTTCACGCCCTGCCGCCCTCATGTGACGGGCGGCTGGTTCTGGACGGGGCGGACTTTGCGCGCGGCGGGGCGGTGGAGCTGTGGCGTAGCGGCGCGGGCGGCTGGCGGGCCGTGTGGACGGCCGATGTCCGGGGCGACCGGCCGTGGGCGCGCCGGCCGAATCCAGCTGTCAGTGATAGCGGCGCATGAGGCCGACCAGCTTGCCCTGGACCTCGACCTGGTCGGGACCGAAGATGCGGGTCTCATAGTTGCGGTTGGCGGGCTCCAGGGCGATGGAGCCGCCCTTGCGGCGCAGACGCTTCAGCGTGGCCTCTTCGCCCTCGACCAGGGCGACGACGATCTCGCCGTTGTTGGCGGTGTCGCCGCGCCGGATGACCACCAGGTCGCCGTTCAGAATGCCGGCCTCGATCATGGAGTCGCCCTCGATTTCGAGGATGTAGTGATCGCCCTTGCCCAGCATGGATTCCGGCACCGGCAGCCGCTCCTGTTCGTGCTGGATGGCGGCTATGGGGGTGCCGGCGGCGATCTTGCCCAGGAGCGGCAGTTCGCGGGTGTCGTTGGCGGCTGAGGCCGCAGCGACGGGACGCGCGCCGCCGCCGCCTTCGATGACATCGGGCTTGAACCCGGCCCGGCCGCGCGGAGCGCCGGCTGTGGCCTGCTCCGGCAGTTTGGTCACTTCCAGGGCGCGGGCGCGGTGGGCGAGGCGGCGGATGAAGCCGCGCTCCTCCAGCGCCGTGATCAGCCGGTGAATGCCCGACTTGGACGCCAGGTCCAGCGCCTCCTTCATCTCGTCGAACGAGGGGGAGACGCCGGTCTCCTGAATCCGTTCGTGGATGAACATCAGCAGTTCGTGCTGTTTGCGCGTGAGCATCGCCGGCCCCTCATGCGCCCGACCGACGAATCGGAACGGGCCGTGAACATTGACGATGTTCTGTAAGTGTTCCTTCCTAATGTCAACTTAACGGCGTCGCTTCACCACGCGCGTCCAGTTGAATCAGGCGGCCAGCAGCTTGCGCGTCGCTTCCTCGACGTCGGCCTGACGCATCAGGCTCTCGCCGACCAGAATGGCCTGGGCGTGGGCGGCGGAGACGCGCGCGACGTCGTCGGGGGTGAAGATGCCGCTCTCGGCGACCAGGAGGGCGCGCACGGGGCTGAGCATCGCCAGGCGTTCCGTCGTTTCCAGATCGACCTCGAACGTTCGCAGCGACCGGTTGTTGATCCCCACCAAATCCCCGCCGAGAGCGCAGGCGCGCGCCATTTCGGCCTCGTCGTGGGTTTCGATCAGGGCGTCCATGCCGAAGCGTTCGGCCTCGGCCAGCAGTTCGGCGGCCAGCCGATCGTCGATCATGGCCAGGATGATCAGGATGCAGTCGGCGCCGAGCGCCCGGCTCTCGGCGACCTGCCAGGGATCGACCAGGAAGTCCTTGCGCAGGCAGGGCAGGGCGGTCGCCGCACGGGCCTGGCCCAAATAGGCGTCGTCGCCCTGGAAACTGGGGCCGTCGGTCAGGACCGAAAGGCAGGACGCGCCGCCGGCCTCATAGGCCTTGGCGAGGGCTGGGGGATCGAAGTCGGGACGGATCAACCCCTTGGACGGGCTGGCCTTCTTGATCTCGGCGATCAGGGCGGGGCGGCCGGTGTCCTCGACCGTTCGATCCAGGGCGGCGCGGAAGCCGCGCGGGGCCGAGGCGGCCTGGGCCAGAGTCTCGATCGCGTCCTGAGAGGTCGCGGCCTTGCGGGCGGCGACGTCCTCGCGCTTGTAGGCGGCGATACGGTCCAGAACGTCGGTCATGGGGCGTCCTCCGTCTCCAGCGGGGTCGAGGTGATGCGGGCCAGCCGCTCCAGGGCCTGGGCGGCCCGGCCGTCGTCGACGGCGGCTGCGGCCAGGGCGGCGCCTTCGGCGAGATCCGTCGCCCGATCCGCGACCACGAGGGCGGCGGCGGCGTTCAGCAAGACGATGTCGCGATAGGGGCCCGTCTGGCCCGCCAGCAGGGCGCGCAGGGCGGCGGCGTTCTCCTCGGCGTCGCCGCCGCGAATGGCGTCGATGGAGGCGCGGGGCAGGCCGGCGTCCTCGGGCGTGACCTGGAAGCGGCGGACGGCGCCGTCCTTCCATTCCGCCACTTCGGTCGGGCCGGACGTCGCCAGTTCGTCCAGACCCTGGCCGTGGACGGTCCAGGCGCGGGTCGCGCCCAGCCGGCCCAGCACCTCGACCAGAGGCTCGAGCAGTCGGGGGTCATAGACGCCCATGACCTGGCGTCTGGCCTGGGCCGGGTTGGACAGGGGGCCCAGCAGATTGAAGACGGTGCGGAAACCGATCTCGGCCCGGACGGGGCCGACATGGCGCATGGCGCCGTGATAGGCGGGGGCGAACAGGAAGCAGATGCCGGCCTCGTCCAGCGCCTTGCGCTGCTGGGCCGGGCTGGCGGCCATGTTGACGCCCAGGATCGACAGGACGTCGGACGAGCCGGATTTCGAGGACATGGCCCGGTTGCCGTGCTTGGCGACCTTCAGGCCGGCGCCGGCCAGGACCAGGGCGGCGGCGGTGGAGATGTTGTAGGTGTGCTGGCCGTCGCCGCCGGTGCCGCAGGTGTCGATCACCTCATAGGGATGATCCAAGGTCAGGGCGGCCTCGCGCATGGCCTGGGCGAAGGCGGCGATCTCGTCCACCGTCTCCCCGCGAATCCGAAGGGCGGTGACGGCGGCGGCGACCTGGGACGGGGTCGGTTCGCCGCGCAGGCAGGCGGCGAAGAAGTCGTGCGCCTGTTCGGACGTCAGGGGGTGGCCCTCGACCAGTCGGGCGAGGATCGGCTTGAAACCATCGGCCATGGTCAGGCGGCCATGATCAGGCGGCCGCGAGGCGCTTCACGCCGGCGATCTGAAGGAAGTTGGCCAGCATGTCGTGGCCATGTTCTGTAGCGATGGATTCCGGGTGGAACTGAACGCCATGGATCGGGCGGCTGCGGTGCTGGAGCCCCATGATTTCGCCGTCGGCGGTCCAGGCGGTCACCTCGAGACAGTCGGGCAGGGTTTCGCGCTTCACGGCCAGGGAATGATAGCGGGTGGCGGTGAAGGGCGAGGGCAGGCCGGCGAAGACGCTCTTGCCGTCGTGATGGATCGGCGAGGTCTTGCCGTGCATCAGGGTCTTGGCGCGGATCACGTCGCCGCCGAAGGCCTGGCCTATGGCCTGGTGGCCCAGGCAGACGCCCAGGATGGGCATGGAGGCCGGTGCGCTTTCGATCAGCGGCAGGCAGATGCCTGCCTGATCCGGCGCGCAGGGGCCGGGAGACAGCAGGACGGCGGCGGGGTTCAGCGCCCAGGCCTCGGCCGCCGTCAGGTCATCGTTGCGCACCACATGGGTCGGCGCGCCCAACTCCGCGAGGTAGTGGACGAGGTTGTAGGTAAAGCTGTCGTAGTTATCGACGACGAGGATCATGATCAGGCTTCTAGGCGTGACAGGCGTCCGCGCCAAGCATATGCGTCGCTAAAGCGCATCTTAACGGTCATGGGGGCAGGTGGAGGGGTGAAACTCGCCGCCGAACAAGACATCGCCGACAAGATCGCCGCCGCAAAGGCGAAGCTGGTCGTTGTCGAACCCAAACCGATCAGCCCCTATGCGGCGCTAGGCGCCGCCGCCCTGGCCGCTGCGGCCGCCGTGGTCATGGCCGGGGTGGTGGTGCTGGGGCCCGGCGTCCGATTCGACGAACGCCCGGCGACCTACGCGCCCTAGCGGTTGCCGGTGCGGAACCGCCAGGCGTCGTCAGCGGCCCGCATGGGGGCGCGGGCCTTGTGCCGGGTCTCGGCGTATTCGGCCGCAGGATCGCTGTCGGCGACCACGCCGGCGCCGGCCTGGACGAAGATCTGATCATCAGCAAACAGGGCGGTGCGCAGGGTGATGCAGATGTCCGCCTCGCCGCCCGCCGAAATATAGCCGACGCCGCCGCCGTAGCCGACGCCGCGCTTTTCGGCTTCCAGCTCGTCGATGATCTCCATCGCCCGGACCTTGGGCGCGCCTGACAGGGTGCCGGCGGGAAGGGCCGCCAGCAGGGTGTCGACGGCGTCCAGTTTCGGATCGGCCTTGCCGCGTACATTGGAGACGATGTGCATGACCTGGCTGTAGCGTTCGACGACGAAGCTTTCGGTCACCTCGACCGTGCCCGGCGCGGCGACGCGGCCGACGTCGTTGCGGCCCAGGTCCAGCAGCATCAGATGTTCGGCCCGCTCCTTGGGATCGGCCAGTAGTTCGGCCTCCAGAGCCTTGTCCGCCTCGGGCGTGGCGCCGCGCATCCGGGTTCCGGCCAGTGGTCGGATGGTGACCTGGCCGTCCTTGAGCCGGACCAGGATCTCCGGACTGGACCCGGCCAGCTGGAAGCCTTCGAAGTTCAGATAGAAGAGATAGGGCGACGGGTTCTGGCGACGCAGGGAGCGGTAGAAGGCGAACGAATCTTCGGTCCAGGGCGCCGAGAAACGGTGGCTGAGCACGACCTGAAAGATGTCGCCGGCGGCGATATAGTCCTTGGCCCGGGCCACCATCTGGCCGAAACCGGCCTCGTCCACGGGCGAGGCGAAGGTCGGGGCGGGCGTGGGCTGCGGCGCGGCGCGCACCGGCAAGGGCTCGCGCAGGCCCGTCTCGAAAGCGTCCAGCCTGGCGACGGCGGCGTCGAAGGCTTGCCGCGCGTCGCCGCCCGTGTCGGGATAGGCGGCGGAGACCAGGATGATCTCCTGGCCGACGGAATCGAAGATCGCCACCAGCGACGGTCGGGTCAGGACCGCATCGGGCAGGTTCAGCGGGTCGGGATTGGGTTCGCCCAGCGGCTCGAGCAGGCGCACCATGTCATAGCCGAAGACGCCGAACAGGCCGGCCGCCATCGGCGGCAGACCGTCGGGCAGGTCGAACTTGGAGGCGGCGATCAGGGCGCGCAGCGACTGAAGCGTGGGCAGGGGCTCGGGAATGAAGCGGCCTTCGGCGACGGCTGGACCGCGCGCCAGTTCCGCCGCGTTCGACCGACAGCGCCAGACCACGTCCGGGTCCAGGGTCAGGATCGAATAGCGGCCCTTGACGGCGCCGCCCTCGACCGATTCCAGCAGGCAGGCGTAAGGCCGGTGGAGCCCCAGCTTCAGATAGGCCGAAACCGGGGTCTCCAGGTCGTCGATCACCCGACGCACGATCACCTGGGGCCGACCGGCCGAGAGGCCGGCGGCGAAGGCGTCGAAATCGGGCCCGCTGTCCGCCTGCGTCATTGCGCCGGAGCGGCGGGCGCGGTCGGTTCGGCCGACAGGCCCAGGGCCTGACGCGCCAGGCCGACGTCATGCTTGGCCTTGGAGCGTTTGGCCGCCGCCGCCATCTCGGTCTGAACCATGGCCTGGACGATCTCCTGGGTGATGCGCGGGCGGGCCTGTTCGGCGAGCGGACCGGCGACCGCCGGATTGGCGGCGTGGATGTCATCGACCCGGCCGATCAGGACGCCGCCCTGTCCCGGTTGCGAGAAGACCTGGCCCTTGGACTGGCCGAACAGACCTTGCAGCACGCCCTGACCCAGGGCCTCCTGGGTGGCCTGATCACGGACGACGCCGGTGCGGACGGTCAGGGGGGCGTTGACGGAACGGGCCACGGCGGCGATGTCCTGGCCTTGGCGCACGCGACCGGCCAACTCCTCGGCCTTGGCGGCGAGCCGGCGCGAAATCTCACGCTGTCTCCACTGGGCGGCCAGGGGCTCGCGCACCTCGGCCAGGGTCGGCAGGGCCGAGGGACGGATGTCGTTCAGCCGGACCGCGAAATACTGGCCCTGGCCGGCGTCCACCACATCGCTCTCGCCGCCCTTGGTCAGGGACCAGGCCGTTTCGAACAGCTGCGGCGGGGCGTTCAGCGGCTGGCCGTTCGGCAGTTTGCCGTCCTGGGTGAAGGGCGGCAGGTCGACGATCCGCGCCCCGGCTTCACGCGCGGCGTCGGCCAGGCTCTTGCCGGCGGTTCGGGCGGCTTCGTACTTTTCGACCTTGGCGTAGGTCTGGCCCTTGATGTCCTCGGCGCGCAGTTCCTGAATGATCTGCTCGCGCGAACCCTCGAGGCTGGCGGGCTGACCGGGCTGGACCGCCGTCAGCTTGGCGACGGCGAAGCCCACGCCCGCCTGGACCGGGTCCGACACCTGGCCGGGCTGAAGGCCGAACACGGCTGCGGCCGTGGCGGCGTCGCCGACGGCGGAGCGAGGCGTGGCGTCGAACTGGGCCGGCTGGATGCTGTTGGCGCGGCCGACGTCTACGGGCGACTGACCGGCGCGCAGGGCGGCGGCGATCTTCTGGGCCGCGTCGCGGCTGGGCGCCGTCAGGGTGACGAAGGTGCGGGTCTCGGGCTTGCCCAGGCTGTCCTTCTTGAACTCGAACCGCTCGCGGATACGCTCTTCCGACACGGCCGGGGCGGCGCCGGGTTCCGGCGAGAACAGGACGACGGAGGCCATGCGGAACTCCGGCGCGCGCAGCCGGGCGGCGTTCTCCTGGATGAAGGCGTTCAACTGGGCGTCGGTCGGGGCGGGGATGTCGCCGGCCATGGCCGGGGTGATTTCGAACCAGCGGCCGTCGCGGCTCTCGAAGGCGGCGCCGGCCAACAGGGCCCCGTAGATCCGGGGCGCGCGGGCGCCGGCGAAGACGGCGGCGTTGAAATGCTCGGTCGCATACTGGTCGCGCAGGTCCTGTTCCAGCATTGCGGGGGTCAGGTTCTGCTGGGCCAGGGCGCTCTCATAGGCCTTCTGGTCGAACTGGCCCGTGACCGAGTTGAAGAAGGCCGGGATCTGGCGGATCTGTTTGACGATCAACTCCTTGCCGGGGCGGATGCCCGCCTTCCACGCCCAGTTGAGGAAGCCCAGCTGCTCGGTCTGGCTTTCCAGAAAGCGGACATGGATGTTTTCGGCGATCAGGTCCTCGTTCGTCACCGGACGACCGGCCTGCTGCTGAATGTTCTCGCGCACCCGTCCGAAGGCGGCCGAGAACTCGGCCTCGTTCATCGAACGGTCGCCGGCGTCGATGACGTGTTTCGGTCCCAGGTTGGCGAAGACGTCCATGCGCGCGCCCACGATCACAAAGCTGATCGCGATCAGGACGAGCAGGGCGGCGGCCCATTTGGAGCGCGAGAAGGCGCGGAAGGCGGTGATCATTCGTGGACCCGGAGACTTGCCGACGATGGCTTCGCTTCGGCGTATAGTCGGCCCGGGCGGGCCGCCGCAAGAACGGCTTGATGTCCAGATTGGGGCGCCCCTCTTGGCGCGGCGGTTTTCGCCCCCTAGACAGGGGCGATGAAACAATCCGTGAAGTTGATCGTCGGCAATTGGAAGATGCACGGCCTGACGGCCGCCCTGTCCGAAGCCGAGGCGCTGAAGACCGCCCTCTCCGCCACGCCGACCGAGGCCCGCGTGGCCCTGTGCCCTCCCGCCACCCTGGTTCATCAGATGAGCGCGGTTCTGAGCGGAAGCGCGATCGAGACCGGCGGGCAGGACTGTCATGACAAGCCGTCGGGCGCCTTCACCGGCTCGATCTCGGCGGAAATGCTGGCGGATGCGGGGGCCGGGCTGGTGATCCTGGGCCATTCCGAACGCAGGGCCGCCTTTGGAGAGACCGACGCCCAGGTGGCGGACAAGGTTCAGGCCGCCGTTGCGGCGGGACTGGAGCCGATCGTCTGCGTCGGCGAAACGCTGGAACAGAGACAGGCCGGCCAGGCCGTCGCGGTCGTCAGCGCCCAGGTGGCGGGCTCTCTGCCCCACGGACTGGCGGAGCGGACGTTTGCGGTGGCCTATGAGCCGGTCTGGGCGATCGGCAGCGGCCTGACCCCGAGCCTCGAACAGATCGCCGAGGTCCATGCGGCGATCCGCAGCGCCCTGATCGACCGGTTGGGCGAGGCGGCGCGCCGGGTCCCGATCCTGTACGGCGGCTCGGTCAAGCCGGACAATGCGGCCGATATTCTGGCGACGGCGGAGGTCGGCGGGGCCCTGGTCGGGGGCGCCTCGCTGAGGGCCGAGGACTTTCTTCCGATCATCCGCGCGGCCTGAACGACGCGGCAGGGCGGTCGGGCGCGGCTATAGGTTTGCCCCTGGGCGGCATCGGTGATAGAGGCCGCCGCTTGATCGGCGCAGCTCCGCGCCCACATGAATGACGCCATGCTCCAGACCATCCTGCTCGTCGCCATCATCCTGGTCGCCGTCTCCTTGACGGGCGTCGTTCTGCTGCAACGCTCGGAAGGCGGCGCCCTGGGCATGGGCGGCGGACCTTCGGGCTTCATGACCGCGCGCGGCGCGGGCAATCTGCTGACCAAGGTGACCTGGGTTCTGGCCGCCCTGCTGTTCGGCCTGACCATCATCCTGACCGTCGTCGGCAATATGGACCGCGCCTCCACCTCGGTGATCGACGCCGACGCCGTGGGCTCCCTGGCCACGACGCCCCGGCCCCAGCAACAACAGCCCGCCCAAGCCCAGCCGGCCGCCCCCGCCCAACCGTCGGCCCCGTCGCTGGACGATCTGGAAGCCAGCCTGCCGTCGGCGGCGCCGGCGCAGCAGCCGGCCCCCACCCCGGCCCAGTAAGGCCCCGCCGACCCAGAGTTCCGAAAGCGCGCCGCAGGGCGCGCTTTCTTCTTTTGATCAACAGTTCGATTCGCCGAGGCCCATGCGTCGTTCGCGAATCATGGAGTAAGGTGTCCGCCCATGGCTCGCTATGTGTTCATCACCGGCGGCGTGGTTTCCTCGCTTGGAAAAGGCCTCGCTTCCGCCGCTCTCGGCGCTCTTCTGCAGGCGCGCGGCTACAAGGTCCGCCTGCGCAAGCTCGACCCCTATCTGAACGTCGATCCGGGGACGATGAGCCCCTATCAGCACGGCGAGGTCTTCGTGACCGACGACGGCGCCGAGACCGATCTGGACCTGGGCCACTATGAGCGGTTCACCGGCGTGTCGGCGGCGAAGTCCGACAACATCACCACCGGCCGGATCTATTCGACCATTCTGGAGAAGGAGCGGCGCGGCGACTATCTGGGCGCCACCGTCCAGGTCATTCCCCACGTCACAGACCAGATCAAATCCTTCTGCCTGACCCCGGCCCTGACGGATGCGGGCGAGGACGTGGACTTCGTCCTGGTCGAGATCGGCGGCACGGTCGGCGACATCGAGGGCCTGCCCTTCTTCGAAGCCATCCGCCAGCTGGGCCAGGACCTGCCGCGCGGCAAGAGCTGTTTCGTCCACCTGACCCTCTTGCCCTTCATCAAGACGGCCGGTGAGATGAAGACCAAGCCGACGCAGCATTCGGTCAAGGAGCTGCGCTCGATCGGGATCCAGCCCGACATCCTGTTGTGCCGCTGCGAACAGCCGATCCCGCCCGAAGAGAAGCGCAAGATCGGCCAGTTCTGCAACGTCCGCGAAAGCGGCGTCATCCAGGCGATGGACTCGGCCGACATCTATGCGGTGCCGCTGGACTATCACCGCGAGGGGCTGGACAAGGAGGTCCTGGCCCATTTCGGCATCGAGGACGCGCCCGAGCCCGATCTGACGCGCTGGCGGGAGATCGCGCGGCGGCGGCTGCAGCCCGACGGCGAGGTCACCATCGCCGTGGTCGGCAAATATACGGTGCTGAAGGACGCCTATAAGTCCCTGATCGAGGCCCTGCACCACGGCGGGGTTGCGAACAACGTCAAGGTCAATATCGACTGGGTCGAGGCCGACACCTTCGAAGGCGATCCGGAAGCCTGTGAGGAGCGGCTTCAGGGCGCCCACGCCGTCCTGGTGCCCGGCGGCTTCGGCGAGCGTGGGTCGGAAGGCAAGATCGAGGCGGCGCGGTTCGCCCGCGAGCGCAACATCCCCTATTTCGGCATCTGTTTCGGCATGCAGATGGCGGTGATCGAGGCGGCGCGGAACCTGGCCGGTTTTCCCAAGGCCTCCTCGACGGAGTTCGGGCCTACGACCGAGCCGGTCGTGGGTCTGATGACCGAATGGACCCAGGGCAACCAGCGCGTCCTGCGCCAGCAGGGCGGCGACCTGGGCGGCACCATGCGGCTGGGCGCCTATGAATCGACCCTGGCCGAAGGGTCTCGGATCGCCGAAATCTATGGGACCACGACCATCAGCGAACGGCACCGCCATCGCTATGAGGTCAACATCAACTATCGCGAGGCGATCGAGGCCAAGGCCGGTCTGGTCTTCGCCGGGCTGTCGCCCGACGGCGTCCTGCCCGAAACTGTGGAGCGGCCGGACCACCCCTGGTTCATCGGGGTTCAATACCATCCGGAGCTGAAGAGCCGGCCCTTCGCGCCGCATCCGCTGTTCGCCAGCTTCATTGCGGCGGCCGTGGTGCAGAGCCGGCTGGTGTGAGAACGACGCTCACGGACCTGCGATTCCGGTTGGCGTCCTTTTTGCGATAAAATGCCTGGAACGGATCGAATTAGGACGATCCGACAGGATGGACCGTCGATGATCGGCGCCTTGCTCTATTACCTGCACCGGCATGTCCGCCTGGTGCTCATTGTCGCCGGCCTTGGGCTCATGTTCGGCGTCGGCGTGATCGGCTATGAGGTCGTTCGCGGCCTGGCGGCGGCGTCGGCCCACCCGGCGCAAACCGGGCGGGCCTGAGCCGTCAGTCGATCTTCAGCCGCATGAAGACCATGCCGCCGTCCGGATCGCCGCCGTAGATCGGCTCCAGCGCGTCCGGCACGCGGTTCATCGCATAGAGGGCGCCGAGGCCGAAGCGGACGCGCGGGGCGATCCGCCAGTCGCGGACGGCGCCCACAGACGCCTTGCCCACCGTGTAGAGCGGGCCGTGGCCGCCGTGATCGCCGGGGACCAGTTCGTCGGTCTCGATCCGTTCGGCCCGGGCGAAGACGGTCCAGCGGTCGTTCGGATGGAGGGCGGATTCCAGCAGCCAGCCGTCCTTGGATTCATCGTGACTGTTGGTCTTGCGGCCCCAGGCCAGGGTCGAGGACCACCAGCCGGTCTCGCCCAGGCGGCGGGTGTGGAGGACGCTGGCCGACCATTTGGTCTCGTCCTCGTCAGGCTCGAGCTGTTCCGGGGCCGAGACATCGGCGTAGGAGGCCTGGAGGGCCCAGTCGGACGACGGGTTCCAGGAGGCTCGCACCGACCAGCTGTCCAGTTTCGGCTCATCTATGCCCCAGCGTTCCTCGTCCGGCTCGCGCCCCTTGAAGGCCGAGGTCTCGATCTTGAACCGGTCGTGGGCCCAGCCCAGGGTCGTCACGCCGAAGACGATATGGGTCGAGTCCAGCCAGTGGTGGGTGATGGGCGCCTCGGGACTGTCCATCGCGCTCATCCGGTGCATGAAGGCGGGCGGGCCGAAGGCGGGCTCGCCGGGCAGGCCGATGTAGCCGTAGAGGCTGTCCTTTTCGGACAGGCGTTTCGAATAGCTGGCCGACAGCTCCATGAAGAAGTCGTGCGGATGCTGGCGGTCCACCAGGGGATCGACGCCGTTCGCCGTTTCGCCGGCGGCCAGCAGCAGCGGATAGCCGGACTTGCCCATCAGGGGGTCGGGGCTGAGCATGGCGCGCAGGTTCAGGGTCGAACCGTCGTCGAAGTCACGGCGAGCCGTCGTCATCAACATGCCCGAGGCGAAGGTCTTGTCGCCGCCGCGGGGGCCGGACTGGGTGTCGTAGGTCAGGTTCAGCAGGGCGTGGGTCATCACCGTCCAGTCGCCCCGGACGGTGTGGATTCCGGCGTGTTCGCCGGAATCGGGCTGCCAGCTGGTGCCGGAGGCGTCGCGGCTCATGGCCCAGGCGCCGTAGGGGCTGGTCATTGCGTGGGAGGCGTGCGGAGCCTCCGCGGGCGCTGCGGCGTGCTGGCCGTGATGGCTGTGGTCCTGGGCGGCCGCCGCTGAGGCGAGGGCGAGCAGGGAGACGCCGGCGCAGGCGCCGACGCGGATACGGGTGGCCATGAAAGGCCTCCTTTTCAATGATCGTGACTGAAGGAGCGCCGGAGGGCGCGGGGGTTCAGGTGATCAGGAGGCGGGGCGGGCCGGGCTCGGGCGACAGTCGGCGGCCCGACGGGAGGGCGGGTGAAACGGCGGTCAGGCGAAGCGGCGCCGCAGCCGTCTGCGGACGGGCAGCGGGCGGAATGGTCGGCGCCGCGACGCAGGCGACACAGCAGGCCATGGCCTTCATGGCCTTATCTGGGGCTTTGTCGGGGGCCTTGCCAGACGGGTCCGGCGCCTTGTGGCCCGTCTCGTGGCAGGGCGCCTCGGCCATGGCCGGGATGGCCGAGACGCCGAGGGCGCCCAGGGTCAGCACCGCAAGGGCGCCGACCAGCAGCAGAAGGGACGAGACGATCTTCACGACGCCAAGGATAGGCGTTGCACTCCCCCGTCGCAATGGATCGCCCGCGTCCTTCACCGCACCGGCTTCTTGTCGACCAGGGGCAGGCCGGGGGCGTCGGGCGGGGTTCGGCCGCCCGGGCCCAGTTCCCGCTGCATGAAGACGACGTCGCGCCAGTCGTCGTGTTTCCAGCCTGCCGCCTTGAACACCCCGGCGTCGGCGAAGCCGCGGGCGCGGTGCAGGGCGATGGAGCCCTGGTTCGCGGAGTCGCCGATCACGGCGACCATCTGGCGCAGGCCGAGCGCCTCGCAATGATTGATTAGTTGATCCAGCAGGGCGCCGGCGACGCCGCGGCCGCGGGCTTCTGGCGTGACATAGATCGAGTCCTCGACCATGTAGCGATAGGCCTGGCGGGTGCGGAACGGCCCGGCGTAGGCGTAACCGACCACGGCGCCCTCGATCTCGGCGACCAGGCGGGGCAGGCCCAGGGCCTGGACGGCGGCGAAGCGGGCGGCCATCTCGATCTCGTCCGGCGGCTCCAGCTCGAAGGTGCCGCGCCCGTTGGCGACGCTTTCGGCATAGATGGCGGTGACGGCCGCCATGTCGGCGGGGGTCGCCTCGCGGATCTGGACCTCAGGCCGCATCAGCCCAGCAGCCGCGCGGCCTGGGGGGCGAAATAGGTCAGGACGCCCGCGCAGCCGGCGCGCTTGAACCCGTGCAGGGTCTCAAGGATGGCCCGGTCCTGGTCCAGCCAGCCGTTGGCGATCGAGGCCTGCATCATCGCGTACTCGCCCGAGACCTGATAGGCGAAGGTCGGGACGCGGAAGGTTTCGGACACACGCCGGACGATGTCGAGATAGGGCATGCCCGGCTTGACCATGACCGCGTCGGCGCCTTCCGACAGGTCCATGGCGACCTCCTTCAGGGCCTCGTCGGAGTTGGCGTAGTCCATCTGATAGGTCTTCTTGTCGCCCTTCAGCGCCCTCGAGGAGCCGACGGCGTCGCGGTAAGGGCCGTAGAAGGCCGAGGCGTATTTGGCCGCATAGGAGAGGATCAGGGTGTCCTGGAAGCCGTTGGCCTCCAGGGCCTCGCGCACCGCCTGGATGCGGCCGTCCATCATGTCCGAGGGGGCCACGACGTCGGCGCCGGCGTGGGCGTGGATGAAGGCCTGTTCGGCCAGGCGATCCAGGCTGGCGTCATTGACGATCCGCTCGCCCTCCAGAACCCCGTCGTGGCCGTGGTCGGTGTAGCAGTCCAGCGCCACGTCGGTCATGATTCCGATCTCGGGCGCGGCGTCCTTGATGGCCTTGATACAGTCGGGGATCAGGCCGTCGGGATCGGTGGCGCCTGTGCCGACCGAGTCCTTGATCGCCCCATCGACGTTCGGGAAGAGGGCCAGCATCGGAATGCCGAGGTCGCGCGCCTCGACCGCCGCCTTTGCGGCTTCCTTGGGCGACAGGCGGAAGACGCCGGGCATGGAGGCGACGGGGACGCGGTCCTCGGCGCCGTCGTGGACGATCAAAGGCCAGATCAGGTCGGCCGGGGTCAGGACGGTCTCGGCGACCATGCGGCGCACCCAGGGGCTGGCGCGCAGACGCCGGGGACGGGCGAGCGGGAAGGGGGCAGGCTGGTAGGGGAGCATGGCGAGACCTTGGAAATCTGTCGCCGGACTAGCGCCGCCGGGGCCGGGGCGCAAATCGCGTGAGGATTCGGATCGTTTCAAGCGGGATAGCGGCTTGCGCCGGGCGACGAAATGCGAGCCTATCGCGACGAACTGAGGGAGACGAGATGATGAGACGATGGGCGGCGGGCGCGGCGGTTCTGGCCCTGGCGGCGGGACTGTCGGGATGTATCATCATCGCCTCCGACGGCGGCGACCGGACGGTGGTCGTGGACAGCGCGTCCTCGTCCGCCCCCGCCTATGTCTCCCTCTATGCCGACGCCGTCGCCGATCCGAAACGCCCGGCCGAGGAGGTGGCGCGCGATCCGCTGCGTCATCCGGCCGAAATCCTGGCCTTCGCCCAGGTCGCGCCCGGCGACAAGGTGGCCGACATCCGCCCCGGCGCCGGCTATTTCACCCGTCTGTTCTCGGACGTGGTCGGGCCGACGGGCCGGGTCTACGCCTTCGTGCCCGAGCGGACCATGACGCGGGAAAACCCCCTGGCCGACGCCCTGGTCGCGGCCTATCCCAATGTGACGCGGGTCAATGGTCTGCTGGACTCCATGACCTATGACCAGCCGCTGGACCTAGTCTTCATGAGCCAGGAGTACCACGACTTCCACATTCCCGGCTTCAACACCGATGTGGCCAGGATGAACGCCGCGGTCTTCGCCGCCCTGAAGCCCGGCGGCCGCTATGTGGTGATCGACCACCAGGCGGCGCCGGGGACGGGGATTTCGGCGGTTCAGACCCTGCACCGGATCGAGGGCGACTATCTGAGGCGCGAGGTCGAGGCCGCCGGCTTCGTCTTCGAGGCCGAGAGCCGGGCGGTCGCCAACCCCGACGACGACCACAGTCTGAACGTCTTCGACGCCGCCATCCGCGGCAAGACCGACCAGTTCGTCTATCGTTTCAGAAAGCCGGGCTGAGACCTCAGCGCCGGCGCGGGGCCAGGATGTCGGACAGCCAGTCCGGGGTTCCTTCGATCCGCTCCAGACGCGGATAGCGCAGGCCGTCGTGATAGTCGAAGGCGACGGTGCGGAACCGGTCGCCGGACTTGATCAGCAGCTCCAGGGGGGCGTCCGTCCCCTTGGCGGCCGTGACGGCGTCGCGCAGAACCTCCGCCGAGCCCGCCTTGCCGTTGACGGCGACAAGCGACCAGCCGGCGCCGATCCCCTGTTCGAAGGCCGGGCCGCCCCAGCGGATATTGGCCAGCTTGTCACCCGACAGGCTGAAGCCCAGCGAATATTGGAAGTCATTGGCCCAGCCGCCGTTCACCGCCTTTTCATCGGCGTTGGGCGTGTCGGTATAGGTCAGGCGCCAGCCGCCCCGTTCGATCCCCGCCAGGGGCGCGCGGGCGTCGGGGCCGACGGCGTCCAGCCGATCCCGCAGGAAGCCGGCCCAGTCGTGCGGATGGACCGCGTTCAGGGCGGCCACCACCTGATCGAAGGTGTAGCCCTGGGGCGTCCAAGAGCCGGCGCTGTGGCCGAAGAAGGCCCGGGCGAAGTCGTCGAGCGACTTGCGGCCGTCGGTCTCGGCCCGGATCAGGGTGTCGGCGTCCAGCCAGACCAGCAGGCTTTCACGATAGTAGTCGCCGGTGCCCCGCATCCAGGAGGGATATTGGCCGGGCACGCGGTAGCCCAGGAGATTGTGGTTGTTGGTGTCCTGAAGGGCGCGCCACTGACGGCCGGGCTGGTTGTCATAGAAGGCGGCGATCGAGGCCAGGGTCGCCAGGGCCACCCCCTTGGAATGCAGGCCCGAACGGGCGGCCAGGACATCGCCCCAATATTCCGTCTGGCCCTCATAGACCCACAGCAGGGTGTTCTGGGTCGGGACGTTGTGGTTGGCGGTCAGCTCATCCGCCGGGCGCATGAACTTGCCGTTCCAGGAGTGGGTGTATTCGTGGGGCAGAAGGGCGCGATCGCCGGCGCTCTTGGCCCAGTCGGTGAAGAAGCCGGGGGCGCCGGTGTTCTCGGAGGAGCGATGATGCTCCAGGCCGATGCCGCCCATCTGGTCGGTCAGGGCGAAGAGGAACTCATAGTTGTCGAAGTGACGGGCGCCGAACAGGCGGTCGGCCTGCTGGACCATGTTCTCGTAGAGCTTCAACTGCTCTTCGGTGGCGGCGAGACCCTTCTCCTCGTCGGCGAGGAGGTTCAGGTGGACCCTTGATTCAGACGGGGCGCCGTTCGGGTCGATATCGACGCGGCGATAGTGGGCGCCGGCGAAAACCGGGCTGTCGATCAGGGTGTAGAGGTCGGTGGTCTCCAGCCGCGCCACATCGCCGTCGCGGCCTTCGGTCTTCAGGGCCGTGCCGTAGCTCCAGCCTGCGGGCAGGCGGATGGAGGGGGCGACCTGGATCTGGCGGCTGTAGTAGCCGGCCGGATAGAGGATGGCCTTCTCCCACTGCAGATTGACCATGGCGGGGGTCATCAGGACGCGCCAGTTGGAGCTGTCAGGCTGGGTCAGCTGTTCGAAGGCCACCTCGATCGCCGTCACGCCCGCCGGAACGTCCAGGTGGAAGGCGTAGGGGTCGAGGGTGTCGCGCAGCCATTCCAGCCTCTGACCATTCGCCGTGACGGTAAGGCCGGCCAGCAGCTGGATGGGGCCGGTGGCGGCGTGGTTGCCCGGCAGATATTTCGGATAGAGCAGGGTCAGCGGGCCGGGCCCCGCGACCGGTATGGTCTGGCTGACGCGGATGATTCGCCGGTCCAGGTCGGTAATGTCGGCCCGGTACTGGATGACGCCGGGATAGGGCCTGTCCGCAGGGGCGGGGATGGCCGGTTGGGGCCGCGGCAGGGCCAGGGCCGCGTCGCGCGCCTCGACCACCACCGGCGTCGACTGGAAATCCTGGGCCAGGGCTGGGGCGGCCGTCATCAGGGCGGCGAGGCAGGCGGCGGCGGTCAGGCGGGTACGCGGCATCAGGTCATCCGAACGAGAGGGCAGATCTGCACCGTCGGGGAGCGGGCAAGGGGCGTCAAGTGCAGCGGGCGCGGTGCGGCGTTAGAGCCCCTCCGTCACGGCGCCGAGCGGCGCCGCGCCACCTCCCCACCCTGTGGGGAGGAGACGGTGTTGTCTCCTCCCTGTCGCGAGGCGATGGGGCGGCGGCTCGGAGCGAAGCGGAGAGACAGAAAGGGGTTCTATCGGCGTCAGCGTCGGCGCGGCGTCAGTATGTCGCCCAGCCGGTCCGGGGTTCCGGGGATGCGTTCCAGGCGCGGGTAGCGAAGGCCGTCGTGATAGTCGAGGACGACGGTCCGGTACTGGTCGCCGTCCTTGACGATCAGGGTGATCGGCACGGCGGGGTCCTTGGCGGCGGTGACGGCCTCGGCCAGTCGGTCCGGCTTGGCGGCCTGGCCGTTGACGGCGACGATCTCCATGCCCGGCGCCAGGCCGGCCTTGAAGGACGGACTGCCCCACTGGACGCTGCGGATCGCATTGTTCTCGCCGGTCTGCAGGCCCAGGGAATAGGTGAAGTCGTTGCGCTTGAACTCGCCGTACAGGGTCTTCTGATAGGCGGTCGGGGTCTCGCCGTAGGTCAGCCGCCAGCCGCCGCGCTCCAGCCCGTCCAGGGGCGCGCGGGCGTCGGGACCGACGGCGTCCAGGCGGGCGCGCAGGAAGGCCGCCCAGTCGTTCTCGACTACCCCGTTCAGGGCCGCCACCACGTCTTCGAACGCATAGGGCGCCGGTTCGAAACTGCCGTCCTGGACGCCGTAGAAGGCGCGGGCGAAGTCGTCGAGCGACTTGCGCCCGCCGGTCTTCTCACGGATCGTGGTGTCGACGTCGAGCCAGATCAGCTGGCCCTCGGAATAGTAGTCCTCGTCCCTCTGCCAGGACAGCCAGGCCTTGGGCCGGCGCTGGCTGATGATCGGGTCGTTGGTGGTGTCCTGAAGCGCGCGCCAGCCGCGCCCGACCCGGTAGTCATAGGAGGCCGCCGTCATGGCCAGGGAGTCCATGGCCTGTTCCTTGGTCAGAAGGCCCGAACGGGCCGCGACGACCTGGCCGTAGTATTGGGTCTGGCCTTCATAGACCCACAGCAGGCTGTTCTGCATCGGGCTGTTGAAGTTAGGCACATACTGGTCCGCCGGGCGACGCCATTTGCCGTCCCAGGAGTGGTTCATCTCGTGGCTGAGCAGATCGCGGTCGCCCAGATGGGTGGCCCAGCCGGTGAAGAACTCGGGATCGACCGAGTTCTCGGAGGAGCGATGATGCTCAAGACCGATGCCGCCCAGCTTGTCGGTCATGGCGATCAGGAAGTCGTAGTGGTCGAAATGGCGAGCGCCGTAGAGGCGGTCCATCTGGGTCACGAGGTTGCGCAGGATCTGGACCTGCTCGTCGGTGGCTTCCAGGTTCTTGGCCTCGTCGGCGACGATGTTGGCGCGAACCGGAGAGCGGCCGCCGGGATCGAGATCGATCTGGCGATAGTGGAGGCCGGCGAAGACGGGACTGTCGATCAGGACTTCCAGATTGACCGGCTTGAAGGTCTGGAGGTCGCCCTCCTTGCTCTCAGGCTCCAGGGCCGTGCCGAACCGCCAGCCGGTGGGGAACTTGACCGTGGGATGGACCATGATGTTCCGCGACCAGTGACCGGCGGGATAGAGCAGCATCTTCTCCCACTGGATGTTCAGCATCTCGGGCGTCATCGTCACCCGGCCCTGGGCGCCGCTGGTCGGCGACAGGTGCTGCATGGCGATCTTCAGCTCGGTCGCCCCGGCCGGAACCGTGATGTGATAGGCGAAGGGGCTGAGGGTGTCGCGGACCCATTCGACCCGCCGGCCGTTCGCGGTGATCTCGATCCCCGCCAGCTGGGTGATCGGCCCGACCGGACCGTGGTTGCCCGGCAGCCATTCAGGGAAGAACAGGACCATGGGCCCGCTCTGGGCGACGGGAAGAGTCTCGGTGATCGAGAAGATGTGCTGGCCCAGGTTGGTCGCGTCGATTTCCAGACCGATCACCCCCGGATAGGCGACGTCGCGCGCCGCTGGGATGGGCGTCAGGGGCGCCGGCAGGGCGGGCGCCGCCGTCGACGCCTGTTGCGCCAGGGCGGCCGGTGCGGCGGAGGCCAGCAGGAGGGCGAGGCCGACGGCGCGAAGGCGGGTGCGGATCATGGACGCGGACTTTCGAACTCAGGAAAGGGAGAGGCGCGACAGTCCGCCGCACCGCGTGGATCGTCAAGCGGTCCGGCCGATCGGACTCCGAAAATCTCGTTCGCCCGGACCCCGGCGTCAGGCGCCGGGGGCGACGTCCAGCAGCTCCACCGAAAAGCGCAGGGTGGAGTTGGGCGGAAGCTGGTCGCCGCCGACCCAGCGCGAGCCATAGGCCAGGGCCGGCGGAATGACGAACTCATAGGTCTCGCCGACCCGCATCAGGGCCACCCCTTCGGTCCAGCCCTTGATGACCCGGTTCAGCGGAAACTCGGCCGGTTCGTTGCGGGCGTAGGAGCTGTCGAACTCGCGTCCGTCGATGAAGGTCCCGCGATAATGGACCTTGACCGTATCGGTCGCCGAAGGCTGGGCGCCCTCGGGATGGGCCTTGCCCACGCGGCGGTATTGCAGGCCGCTGGCGGTGGTGGTCCAGCCGCGCCGGGCGCCGTTCCACGCCAGATAGGCCTGGTTTCCGGCGTCCCAGGCCTGCTGCGGCGTCTGGCCGGCCTGGCCCTCGACCTGGGCTGCGGCGCGGGCGGCCGCCGAAGCCGTTTCGGCGTAGGAGACCGGCGTCCCGCGCGTCGCACAGGCGGAGACGGCGAGGGCGGCGAGGAGGATCGGGAGGGTGCGAGTCATAAGGCGACGCTATCAGGCCGAACGGGCCGCCGCCAACCGTCTTTGCGCGAAGGCGACATGCGCGGAAGGAGCGGGAAATTGAGCCGGCGGGGTTCCAATCGGGACTTAAGGCGTTAGACCCGCGACCATGTCCATAGACAACTCTCTCGCCGAAGCAGTGGCGGCCGGTCGCCAGGCCGTGGCCGTCGACGCCGTCATGATCGCCAAGCTGACCGACATGGCCGGCGACTTCGCCATCAATCTGATCATCGCGGCCCTGATCTTCGCCGCGACCCTGTTCGCGGCCAAATGGGCGGCGGGGCTGGCGCGAAGGGCGCTGTCGCGGATCGGCGCCTTCCGCCACGACCAGACGGTCCTCAGCTTCGCCGTTCAGGTGGTCCGGGTGGTGGTGATCATCATCGGCATGATCGCCGTGCTGCAAAGGCTGGGGGTGCAGACCACCTCCATCATCGCGGTCCTGGGGGCGGCGTCCCTGGCCGTGGGCCTGGCGCTTCAGGGGACGCTGTCCAATGTGGCCTCGGGCATCATGCTTCTGATCCTGCGGCCCTACCGCGTCGGGGACGTGGTGGACGTCGGCGGCATGGCCGGGACGGTGCAGCGGCTGGACCTGTTCACGACCCAGCTGTCGAACGCCAACAACCACAAGATCGTCATTCCGAACTCCAAGGTCCTGAGCGACCCCCTGACCAATCTGACCGGTCAGCAGACCCGGCGGATCGAGATCAATTTCACCGTCGGCTACGGCGAGGATCTGAACAAGGCGCGCCGCGTCCTGGCCGACATGGCCGCGGCCCATGAGAAGGTTCTGCACGACCCCCATCCCTGGACCGGGGTGACCGGCCTGCTGGACAGCGCGGTCCAGATCACCCTGCACGCCTGGGTCAAGGTCGAGGACTGGTGGCAGACCCAGGCCGATCTGATGCAGGGCGGCAAGGAGGCGCTGGACGCCGCCGAGATCGAGATTCCCTTCCCGCACCAGGTCGCCGTGCCCTATGGCGACGAGGACGTCATGCCGGTGGTCCGTGTGCGGACGGTCGACCCGAGCCAGGCCGAAGAGACGAGTACAAAGACCCGCTGATGCGTTACGATTTCGGATCCGACAACACCGCCGGAATGGCGCCCAGCGCCCTGGAGGGCCTGATCCAGGCCAACGCGGGCTTTGTTCCCTCCTACGGCGCCGATGCGATCACGGCGCGGGCCGCCGACCAGATTCGCCAGAGGCTGGACGCCGACGCTGACGTCCGTTTCGTCTTCAGCGGCACGGCGGCCAACGCCATCGCCCTGTCGATGCTGACCTATCCGTTCGAGGCGGTGCTTGCGCACAACGCCGCCCATGTCTGCACCGATGAGACGGGGGCGCCGGGCTTCTTCGGCCAGGGGGTGGGGCTGATCGGCCTGCCGGGCTTCTCCGGGCGGATCGATCCCCTGGCGCTGAAGGCGCAGCTGACCGAGCCCGAGGTCGGCCATCGCCAGCCGCCGGCCGCCCTGTCCCTGACCCAGGCCACGGAATACGGCGCCGTCTATACGGAAGAAGAGCTGCGCCATCTGATCGAGCCGGTGAAGGCGCGCGGCTATGGGGTGCATATAGACGGGGCGCGGCTGGCCAATGCGGCTGCGGCCGGGTTCGACCTGAAGGACATTGCGCGCCTGGGCGTGGACATATTGGTGTTCGGCGGCGCCAAGGCGGGCGCGTCTTGCGTCGAGGCCCTGGTCCTGTTCGACAAGAGCCTGGCGCGGCGGCTGGACAATCGGCTGAAACAGGCCGGACAGACGGCGTCCAAGGCCCGGACGCTGGCCGGACCCATGCTGGGGCTGTTGGAAAGCGGCGACTGGGAGGCGGGCGGCGCCCACGCCAATCTGATGGCCCAGCGTCTGGCGGCGGGGATCGCGACGCGCTCGCCCTTCGTCCTGGCTCATCCGGTCGAATCCAATACGGTCTTCGTCCGTATGCCGGCCGAGGCGCACCAGAGGCTGAAGGCCCTGGGCTGGGCCTGCTATCAGTTCGACGACGGCTCGGTGCGGTTCGTCTGTTCCTGGGCGACCCAGGAAGAGGCGGTGGACGAGCTGATCGCCGCCATCGCCGGCCTGAACTGAGCCGTCCGGCGCCGGGCGGCCTTTTCCCGGCCGTCTTGACTGTCCATATGCGAACCATGGCGATGCGCGGAGAGCGCTCCGGCGGCCGGCGCGACCCGATGGTCAAGGCGCAGCAGGCGGGGAGCATGCAGGACAGGACGGAAGGCCCACCGACGCTGAAGGCGCTGGCGGATCTGGTGCGGCTGGTCGGGCGATCGGGCGCGCCGCAGCTGCGCGTGCGGCTGGGGGCGGCGATCGCCCTGACCCTGGCGGGCAAGGGTTTGGGCGTGCTGGCGCCCCTGGTCCTGGGCGCGGCGGTCAATCGGCTGGCGGCCGGACAGGGAACGGCCGTCGCCATGGGCTGGGGCTTCGCCGCCTTTGCGGTCGGCTGGGCCCTGGTGCGGTTTCTGTCAGCGGCGGCGCCCCAGGCCTCAGACGTCGTCTTCGCCCCGGTCCGGGCGGCGGCCCAGAGGCGGACAGCCGCCGAAGGCTTCGCCCACGCCCTGAGCCTGTCGCTGGATTTCCACCAGACCAAACGCTCCGGCGCCCTGTCGCGGACCCTGGATCGCGGCTCGCGGGCCGTGGACTTCCTGCTGCGCATCCTGGCCTTCAACCTGGTCCCGACGGGGGTGGAGCTGGTGCTGGCGGCGGCGGTGCTGGGCGGCAAGTACGACTGGCGGTTCGCCGCTGTGGCGATCGCGGTGGTGGTCGTCTACGCTTCGGCCACCTTCGCCCTGTCGAACTGGCGGCTGGAGCATCGGCGGGTGATGAACGCCGCCGACTCGGAGGCCGCCGGGGTCTCGGTCGACGCCCTTCTGAACTATGAGACGGTCAAGTCGTTCGGCGCCGAGGCGCGGGCGGCCCTGACCTATGACCGGGCGCTGGGCGACTATGCGGCGGCGGCCTTGAAGGCCAACACCTCCCTGGCCCTGCTGAACGGGATTCAGGCCCTGATCATGAACCTTGGTCTGGGGGTGATGGCGGTGATGGCCGGGTTTGAGGCGGCGGCCGGACGAATGGGGCCGGGCGATGTGACCGCGGCGGTGCTGATCATGGTCTCCCTGTACGCCCCGCTGAACATCCTCGGCTTCGCCTATCGCGAGATCCGCCAATCCTTCATCGACATGGAGGAGATGCTGAAGGTGACGCGCCAGACGCCCCAGGTGGCCGATGCGCTCCACGCCCAGCCTCTGCCGCGCCCGACCGAAGCGCGCGGCGCCGAAGTCGCGTTCCAGCACGTCGGCTTCCGCCACGACGCCCGCGCCAATGGGCTGGAGGACGTCAGCTTCGTGGCGGCGCCCGGAACCACCACCGCCCTGGTCGGGCCCTCGGGGGCGGGCAAGTCGACCATCGTCAAACTGGCCCTGCGCCTGATCGACCCGCAGGAGGGCCGGGTTCTGATCGACGGCCGCGACGTGCGCGACGTGACCCAGGCGTCCTTGCGGGCCGCCGTGGCCCTGGTGCCGCAGGACGTGGCCCTGTTCAACGACACCTTGGCGGCCAATATCGCCTTCGCCCGGCCCGAGGCGGACGAGGCCCAGGTCTGGGCGGCGGCCGAGGCGGCGGAACTGGCCGACTTCATCCGCGGATTACCGGACGGGATGCAGACACGGGTCGGAGAACGGGGGCTGAAACTGTCGGGCGGCGAACGGCAGAGGGTGGGCATCGCACGCGCCCTGCTGGCCGATCCCTGCATCCTGATCCTGGACGAGGCCACCAGCGCCCTGGACAGTCGCACCGAGGCGGCGATCCAGAAGACGCTGCGGCGGGTCAGCGCCGGACGCACCACCCTGGTGGTCGCCCACCGGCTGTCCACCGTGGCCGACGCCGACCAGATCCTGGTGCTGAAGGCGGGGCGGATCGTCGAGCGCGGCGCCCATCACGAACTGGTGGCGCGCCAGGGCGGGGAGTACGCCGCCCTGTGGCGCAAACAGACGCGGGCGGGCAGGACGATTCAGGCCGCCGGCTGAACCGCCTGATGAGCCGTCTGGGACTGGACGGGCAGTTTGCGCTTAAGAACCTCGGCCAGGTTTTCGACGATGGCGGCGCGGGGCGCCGCAGCGTCGGTCGGCAGGCTGAGCAGCAGCTTCATGGCCTGGGCGTGGACGGTGGCGATGCGCCAGTCGAAACCACCCTGGCGCGGGGCGGCGTCCAGAAGGTCGCACAGACCCTTGGCGGCCGTGCACAGATCATCCATCGCAAAGGGGCTGGCCGCGTCGATGATCTGGTTGGACGCTGAATAGGCCAGGTCCAGCCGCAGGGCCTCGATCGTGCCCGGCGCCGGCTCGGCCAGGAGGACGGCGATGTTGTCGGCGATGATGGCGCAGGCCTGGTCCCTCAACCCGCCCAGATTGGCCTGGGCCTGAGCGAGGGCGACGCCGACGCTGACGCCGCCGGGGCGATCCACCATCTCCGCCAGGCGCGAGCGGCGTTGAACGTGGGTGATGACCGTCATGCGAACTCCACCATATTGTTGCGGAGCCTGTCGGCGCGCCGTTCCTCGCCCTCATAGAGTTCGGGGCGGACGAAGCGACGATCCGGGCCCAGATAGTCCCCGACCTCAAGGAAGGGGCGCGTGTCGCGGGCGACCCAAAGGATGCGCTCCAGCAGCATGGCGGCGCTGAAGGGCTTGGTGACGACAAAGTTGGCGCCGCAGTCCCGCGCCTCGGCCACCCGACCGCGTCGGATGTGGCTGGCCGTCATGATGACGGGGGTGAAGGCGTTGGGATTTGGGCCGGACCGGCGCAACCATCGCACCAGTTCGAACCCGTCTATGTCGGGCATGTCGGTGTCGATCAGCAAGAGGTCGATCGGCTTTTCAGCCAGGAGGCTCTGGGCCTGAACCCCGCTGCTGACCGTATAGGCCGGACGTACCCCGAAACCCGACAGGACGCCTGTGGTCAGGGTCAGGGAGAAGGGCGAATCATCGACCACCATCACGACGGCGCCGCTCAGATTGAAGACGGCGCTTTCTCTGAGCGTATCCGACTGTGTCGGCATGTCCGAACTTTCCAATCCTCAGGTCCTATAGGCTAGAACCTGGAGGTGGACGCGCGGTTAACGGCGTTCGATCAGAGGGCGCCGATGGCGTAGAACCGCTCGGCGCGGCGGGTCTTGATCTGTTTGGGCGACAGACCCTGGAAGGACTGAAGCTCCTCGGCCAGGACGTCGCCGACCCGGGCCAGGGCGCCGTCGCGGTCCGCGTGGGCGCCGCCGGTCGGCTCCTCGATCAGACGATCCACGATCTTCAGCGCCACAAGATCCGGGCCGGTGATCTTCATGGCCATGGCGGCGTCGCGGGCGCGGGCGCCGTCGCGCCACAGGATGCCGGCCGCCCCCTCGGGCGAGATGACCGAATAGATCGAATGCTCCAGCATCAGGACGCGGCTGGCGGCGGCGATGGCGATGGCGCCGCCGGATCCGCCTTCCCCGGTGATGGTGGCGATGGAGGGGACGCCCAGGGTCAGGCACCGTTCGGTCGAGCGGGCGATAGCCTCCGCCTGACCGCGCTCTTCGGCGCCCAGACCCGGATAGGCGCCGGCCGTGTCGATGAAGCTGAGGACCGGCAGGCCGAACTGTTCGGCCATGTCCATCAGGCGCACGGCCTTGCGATAACCCTCGGGCCGGGCCATGCCGAAGTTGTGGGTCAGGCGAGTCTCGGTGTCGTGGCCCTTCTCATGGCCCATGACGACGACCGGACGGCCCCGGAATCGCGCCAGCCCGCCCAGAATGGCCTGATCGTCGCCGAACTGGCGATCGCCGTGCAGTTCGGTCCAGTCGGTGAACAGGCCCTGGACATAGTCGATGAAGTGGGGGCGTTGCGGATGCCGCGCCACCTGGGTCTTCATCCAGGGGTCAAGGCCGGCGTAGGTCTTCTTGCGCAGCTGTTCAGCCTTCCTGCGCAGGCCGGCGATCTCGTTGTCGAAGCCCCCGGAGGTCTCGGACAGGGCCGACAGCTCTTCGATCTTGGCTTCCAGATCGGCGATCGGCTTTTCGAAATCGAGATAGTGCGTGGCCATAAAGGCGTCCGAAAACGGCGGGCGAGGCGCCCCAGGGGAAGGCGGGGGAAACTAGAGAGGTCGGGGCCGTGGGGCAAGCGGGGTGACAATGTCGCTTTCACAGCCGTGAGTCGGAGTTATTCGTCCCGCGCCAAGGGGTGGTTCTGCTGGACGACCTGGGCCAGGCGGTCGGTGGCGACGTGGGTGTAGATCTGGGTGGTGGCGATGTCGGCGTGGCCGAGCAGGGTCTGGACCACGCGCAGGTCGGCGCCGCCCTCCAGAAGATGGGTGGCGAAGGCGTGACGCAGGACGTGGGGGCTGACCCGCGCCGGGTCGAGGCCCGCCGCGACCGCGGCCTCGTCCAGCAGCTGGGCGAACCGGCGCGGGGTCAGATGGCCGGAACGGCCGGAGGATGGAAACAGCCAGGGGCTGTCGGGCGCCTCGGGCTTGCGCCGGGCGTCGCGCGCCGTCAGCCATGCCTTCAGCGCCGCGCGGGCGGCGGGGTTCAGCGGGGCCAACCGCTCCTTGCCGCCCTTGCCGCGCACGATCAGATAGGCGGGATCGCGGCGCACGGCCTCGACCTTCAGGCCCAGCAGTTCCGACACCCGCAGGCCCGAGGCATAGGCCAGTTCGACCAGGGCGACCAGCCGCAGGCCGGCGGCCGCGTCTCGGGCTGCGGCGGCGGCCAGCAGCCGGTCGATCTCGTCCCGGCTGAGGGACTTGGGCAGGGGGCGGCCCTGTCTGGGGGCGTCCAGGCGACGCGACGGATCGTCGGCCCGCCAGCCCTCGGCCAGGGCGAAGCGGTAGAACTGCCGCACCGACGATCGGCGTCGGGCGGCGGTGGCCGCCGACAGGCCCCGGCGCGACAGGTCGGCGAACCAGGCCTCGACCGCCTCGGCCGGGGCCTGCATCAGGCCGCCGTCCGAGGTCAGGGCGGATTCGGCGTCGGCCAGATCCCGCCCATAGGCCGCCAGGGTGTGGGGCGAGGCGTCGCGCTCCACCGCCATCATCTCCAGAAAAGCTTCGATTTGGGGCGTCATGCGGCGATCGTTCCTGCGAACGGATGGCGCGAGGCCGGGCTTGGTGTAGAGGTTCCAACGATCATGTCCGCCTGCGCCGTCGCCTTCGCCGTTTCCTTCGCCGTCCGTTCCGCCGGAGCCGCCGGATGAGGCGGCGCGCGAATCCGGGCCCGACCCGCACCATAGCCCTGGTCGGCCTGATGGGGGTGGGCAAATCGTCGGTGGGGCGGCGGCTGGCCAATCGGTTGAAACTGCCCTTCGCCGACGGAGACGTGGAGATCGAGGAGGCGGCGGGAATGACCGTGTCCGAAATCTTCGCCGCCTTGGGCGAGGCCGAGTTCAGGGCCGGCGAGGCGCGGGTGATTCGCCGCCTGCTGGAGGGGCCGCCCCTGGTCCTGGCCACCGGCGGCGGGGCGATGATGAACCCGGAGACCCGCGCCCTGCTGAAGGAAAGAGCCGACACGGTCTGGCTGAGGGCCGATCTGGCGGTCATCGCCGAACGGGTGGCGCGGCGCGACACCCGCCCCCTGTTGCGCGGCAAGGACCCGCTGGAGGTGCTGACGGCCTTGGCCGAGGTCCGTTATCCGATCTATGGCGAGGCCGACGTCACCGTGGACGTGGGGCAGGGGTCTCATGGCCAGGCGGTGGACGCCATCCACAAGACCCTGCGCCGACACTGGCGCACACGCCGCCGTGCGGAGACGAAAGCATGACGACCATTTCCGTCAGCGGCGGCGCCTTCGCCGCCTATCAGGTGATCGTGGGGCGCGGGCTGCTGCAGCAGGCGGGCGCCCGGATCGCGCCCCTGGCCCGGGGCCGGACGGTGATCATCACCGATGAGACGGTCGAGGCCGTTCACGGCGCCGCCCTGACCGCATCCCTGGCGGCGGCGGGGGTCCAGAGCCGGATCGTCGCCGTGCCGCCGGGCGAGGGGTCGAAATCCTTCGCCCAGCTGGAGCGGGTGCTGGACCGGCTGCTGGAGATCGGGCTGGACCGCAAGGACGTGGTGATCGCCCTGGGCGGCGGGGTGGTCGGCGACCTGGCCGGGCTGGCGGCGGCGCTCTACATGCGCGGCATCGACTTCGTGCAGATCCCGACGACCCTGCTGGCCCAGGTCGACTCGTCCGTCGGCGGCAAGACGGCCATCGACACGCCGCGGGGCAAGAACCTGGTCGGCGCCTTCCATCAGCCGCGCCTGGTCCTGGCCGACATCGACGTTCTGGCGACCCTGCCGGCGCGGCAGGTGAAGTCCGGCTGGGCCGAGGTGCTGAAGCACGGGCTGATCTGCGACGCCGCCTTCTTCGACTGGCTGGCGGGCGAGGGGGCGGCGGGCGCGAAGGGCGATCCGGCGGCCCTGGAACGGGCGGTGATCCGCTCGGTCGAGATCAAGAGCGCCGTGGTCGGGGAGGACGAGAAGGAGGCGGGACGCCGCGCCCTGCTGAACCTGGGACACACCTTCGGCCACGCCATAGAGACCGAGGTCGGGTTCGACGAGGACGCCCTGGCCCACGGTGAGGCGGTGGCCCTGGGCTGCTGCATGGCCTTGCGCTATTCGGCGCGCGAGGGGCTGTGTTCGTCCCAGGACGCCGCGCGGGTCGAGGCGGTGATCGCGGCGGCGGGCCTGCCCACGCGGCTGGATCAGGCGGGCGCCTTCGAAGCCGACGGGCTGCTGGCCCTGATGGCCGGGGACAAGAAGGCCGAGGGCGGCGCCCTGACCCTGATCCTGGCGCGCGGGATCGGCCGGGCCTTTGTCGCCAAGGGCGTGGATGCGGACAAGGTGCGCGCCTTCCTGATCGCCGAAGGGGCGACGGGCTGATGCAGATCGCCACGGTCCCGCTGGAGGATCGGTTCGTGCGGCTGGAGCCGTTCACCGAGGATTTGCGGGAGACGATGAAGGCGGCGCTGGATTGCGATCCGGCCGCCTGGGAGATCATGGTCGCGTCCGCCTATGGCGCGCATTTCGAGGGCTGGTGGGGCGCCGCCCTCAAGGCCATGGGGGCCGGAACGCGCATCGCCTACGCCGTGCGGCGGCTGTCGGACGGGGCGGTGGTCGGGACGACCAGCCTTTACGAGATCCACCCGGCCTATCGACGCTGTGAGATCGGATCGACCTTCTATCGGCCCGAGGCGCGGGGCGGGCCGGTCAATCCGGCCTGCAAGCGGCTGTTGCTGGGCCACGCCTTCGACGCCGGCGCGGTGCGGGTCGAGATCATCACCGACGCGGTCAATGCCCAGAGCCAGGCGGCGATCCGCAAACTGGGCGCCAAGGCCGAGGGCGTTCTGAGAAAGCACAAGACCACCTGGACCGGCCGGGCGCGGGATACGGCCATGTTCGCCGTGATCGACGACGACTGGCCCGAGGTGCGGGACGGGCTGGATCGAAGGCTGGCGGCGTTCGGCTAGAGCCTGATCCGTTGAGGAGGAACCGCTACGCGGTTCCGCTGAAACGGTGAATCAGGCTCCAGATTAAAGCGAGAGCATGATTCACGCTTCTGTCGGAACCGCGAAGCGGTTCCGTCCGAAACGATCATGCTCTAGGCGACCATCTCCGCCGCCAGTGCCGCAATCAGGTCGGCGGCGGGAAGGCTGCGGGCCAGGGGCGCGCCCTGGCCGGCCCATTGGGCGCCGAAGCCGTATTCGCCGGCGGCCTTGGCGGCGGCGTTCAGGGCCTTTCCGGCGTCATAGGCGACGGGATAGTCAGGGACGGCGGCCGTCGTCTGCGCCCCTAGTTCGGTGAAACGATTGCGCAGGCAGCGGGCGGGTCGGCCCGATACGGCGCAGGTCATGACGGTATGGCGCGCCGCGTCGCTGAACAGGGCCGCGCGATAGGCGGCGTCGGCGGCGCTTTCGTCGCAGGCGATGAAGGCGGTGCCCAACTGGGCCGCGACGGCGCCCAGGTTCAGGGCGGCGTGAACGCCCCGGCCGTCCATGATCCCGCCGGCGGCGACGACCGGCAGGCCGGAACGGAGGACCAGCAGCCGGGTCAGGGCGGCCATGCCCAACCGGTCGTCGTCGGCGTCGGGATCGAACATCCCGCGATGGCCGCCGGCCTCCCATCCTTGCGCCACCACGGCGTCGACGCCCGCCGCCTTGCAAGCCAGGGCTTCATCGAGATTGGTCGCCGTGGCCAAGAGCAGGCAGCCGGCCTGTTTCAGCGCCCGGATACGCTCTCCATCCGGCAGGCCGAAGTGGAAGCTGACCACGGCGGGGGCGTCGGCGACCAAGCGGGCCAGCATGGCGTCGTCGTCGGCGAAGCTGCGGTAGGGGGCGTTCAGCAGGGCGGGGGGCGCGGCGCCGAAGGCGGCGAACGACGGCGTCAGGGCCTGAAGCCAGGCGGCCTCTGCACCTTCGTCGCGGCGGGGCGCGGCGTGGACGAACAGATTGACGTTGAAGGGGCGGTCGGTCAGGGCGCGGGTCTCGGCGATCATCCGGCCGGCCCCCGCCGCGTCGGTCGCGCCGACGGCGATGGAGCCCAGCGCCCCGGCCTTTGAAACGGCCGCAGCCATGGCCGGGGTCGAGACGCCCGCCATGGGCGCCTGGACGATCGGCGCGGTCAGGCCAAGCTGTTCGATCAGGGACATGGACCGCAGCTAGGGAGCCGGGTCGGCTTCGGCAATGGGGTCAGTCGACGGCCCGGCATTCGGTCGGCTGTCGGCCTTCGACGGACCAGGTGGCCAGCACCCCCTTGCCGCGCAGTTCGACGTTGGAGGCGCGGTACCAGATGCCGTCGGCGGCGCGTTCCTGATAAAGATCCACCGCCTCGCCCGAGGAGTTGCGGACCGTGGCCATCTCGCGCGGATTGTCGAAGTCGACCGACAGCCGCTCGCCGTTGTCGCACAGATACACCGTATGGACGACCCGGTTCAGGACGCGGTCCTGGACCTCGGCGCCGGTGCGTTTGCGGGCGGTCTGGGCCTCGATGGCGCGTTCCTTGACCTCGTCGCCGGTGGTGGGAGCCTTGTCGGGGTCAGGGCCGCAGGCCGTCAGAAGGAGGACGGCGGCGAGGCCGCCGAGAGCGAAGGACGGCCGCAGAACCGGCTTGGACAAGGCGATACTCCTCACAACAGCGCCGCTTGGGGCGGCGGTCTAACGTCCGCCGCCTGCGGCCGTTCCTCTCCGTTGACGGAAGAAGGACTTGAGCAGGCTGGACGCCTCCTCGGCCAACAGACCCCACTCCGTCGCCGGACGCCAGTGGCAAGTGGGTTGCTCGAACAGACGGGGGCCGTGGAGCACGGCGCCGCCCTTGGGATCATCGGCCGCCCAGACCACGCGGCCGATGCGGGCGTGGCTGATGGCGCCGGCGCACATGGCGCAGGGCTCAAGCGTCACATAGAGGGTCAGGCCGGTGAGGCGGTAGTTCTGCAGCGCCGTCGCCGCGCGTCGCATGGCCACGATCTCGGCATGGGCCGTAGGGTCGTGCGCGCAGATCGGGCCGTTGGCGCCGGTGGAAATCACCGCGTTTGAGGCGGGATCGACAAGAATTGCGCCCACAGGCACCTCTCCTGCGTCCGCCGCCGCTTGCGCTTGGTCCAGCGCCATGCGCATGAACCGCTCATCATGGTCCGCCATACGAACGACAACGACAAGAAGCCCCGCGCCCGTCAAGACGGACGGTCGCCTGGGCCCTTCAAATCCTCCGGTCCCCGCAAGAGCGGCGACGGGAAGACCCCCTTCGGCGACAAGCCGCGCAAGGCCTTTGCGGGCAAGCCGGGCGACGACCGCCCCCGCGCGGGCGCCAAACCGGCCAAGGCCGAGGCCGCCCCGGTCCGCAGCGAGCGAATCGCCAAGGCGATGGCGCGGGCGGGCATCGCCTCGCGCCGCGAGGTCGAGCGGCTGATCGGCCTGGGCAAGGTGGCGGTCAACGGCCGCATCCTGGACACGCCCGCCACCCTGGTGACCCGCGACGACGTGATCACCGTGGACGGCAAGCCGATCGGCGGGGCCCAGGCGACGCGCGTCTGGCGCTATCACAAGCCGGCCGGCCTCTTGACCAGCCACAAGGATCCGGCGGGCAGGCCCACGGTGTTCGACGCCCTGCCGGCCGGTCTGCCGCGCGTGATCTCGGTCGGGCGGCTGGACCTCGCCACCGAAGGCCTGCTGCTGCTGACCAACGACGGGGAGCTGAGCCGGGCGCTGGAACTGCCCTCGACCGCCCTGGTGCGCCAGTACCGGGCGCGGGCGCGCGGCAAGATCACCCAGGAACAGCTCGACAGGCTGAAGGACGGCGTCGTCGTGGACGGCGTCTCCTATGGGCCCATCGAGGCCACCCTGGACAAGGCCAAGGAGTCCAAGTCCGAGGACGGCAAGGCGCCGGCCAATCTGTGGATCTCGGTCTCCATCACCGAGGGCAAGAACCGCGAGGTCAGGAAGGTGCTGGAATCGGTCGGCCTGACGGTCAACCGGCTGATTCGTCTCGCCTACGGCCCCTTCCGGCTGGACGTCCTGCCGGTCGGGGCGGTGGAGGAGGTGGGGCCGCGCGTGATCCGCGAGCTGCTGGCTGACCATATCCGTCCCGAGAACCTGCCGACCGGCAATACGGTCGAGACCCCGGCGCCCATCCCCGGCCGTCGGATCGCCACGCCCATCGTCAAGGGCAAGTCGGGCTCGGCCCTGTCGGACCCGTCGAGGAAGCCCAGCCGGGTCCGCGCCGCCGAAACGGCCCAGGCGGATGCGATCGAACGCCGCGAGCGGGCGCCCAAGAAGGCGGGCTGGGCCAAGGCCAAGCCCAGGTTCGAACACTCAAAGAGCTTCAAGCCCCGCGAACGCACCGCGCCTGAGGGCGAGCGTCCCGCCCGCGCCGACGGCGATCGGCCCAAGCGGGTGTTCAAACCCCGCGACGACCAGTTCATCGACGACCGCAGGAAGCCCGCAGGCCGCAGCGAGGGGGCTCGCAGCGGCGGGCCTCGCGGCGGCGGCAAGCCGGCGGGACCGTCGGGGACCAGCGGGCGCAAGCCCGGCGGGCAGCCCGGCAAGCCCCGCACGCCGCGCGGCTGATCCATGCGGATCGTCGCCGGAAGCCTAAAGGGCCGGGCCATCGTCGCGCCGGAGGGGCAGGGCACGCGCCCGACCTCGGACCGGGCGCGCCAGGCCCTGTTCAACGTGCTGGAGCACGCCGCCTGGAGCGAGAGCCTGAACGGCCTGCGGGTCATCGACCTGTACGCCGGATCGGGCGCCCTGGGCTTTGAGGCGATCAGCCGGGGGGCGGGCTTCTGCCTGTTCGTCGAGACCGACGACGGGGCCAGGGGCGCGATTCGCGAGAACGCCGACGCCTACGGGCTGATGGGCCGCACCCGGGTGCATCGACGCAGCGCGACCGACCTGGGCGTCCGTCCCGGATCGGACGGCGAAGCCTTCGACCTGGCCTTCCTGGACCCGCCCTACGGCAAGGGTCTGGGCGAGCAGACCCTTGTGCGGCTGCTGGAGGGGAACTGGCTGAAGCCCGGCGCCCTGGTGGTGTTCGAACGCGGCTCGGACGAGCCGGACATCGACACCCCCGGCTATGACCGGCTGGACGCGCGGGACTACGGGGCGGCGCGGGTGCTGTTCCTGAAGGTCGCCCCCGCCGCCTGACGGGGCGAAAGTGCACTCCGAATTCTTTTAGTGCACTTTCGTGCAGATTTTTGCGAGGGAGTCGCAGGACGGTCAGTCCTCGGGCGGCGGTCCCAGCAGGGCCTCGTCCTCCTCGTCGATCTCGCGCCGCATCCCTTCGAGCGAGGCGGCCACCTCTTCGTGGCTCATGCCCCTGAAGAAGTCGGCGTCGAAGGCGCGGGCCTCGCGGGTCAGGTCGTCGGCCAGGGCGCGCCAGCGCCGGGCGTCCGACGCGCGCCCGCCCTCCACCGCCTCGATGAACCGCAGGCGGGCGGTGCGCGCCAGCTCGTCCAGGTCGATGTCCTCATACAGGGACAGGTCGATCTCGCCGGGCGGCGGCTCGACCTGATCGCTGCGCCGCCAGCCGTATTTGCGGGCGCGGCGGCGAAAGGCCGACAGACCCAGGTCATGACGCCGGCACACGGCCTCGGCGGTGAGACCCGACAGATAGTCGGCGCGGGCCTGGGCCCAGATGCGGGATTCACGGATGCGATAGGGCTGGGTCATGGCCGTATCCGTAAAACGACGGTACGTCAGAGTCGGACGTGGAGCGAGCCCCCCTCCGTCGGCTTTCGCCGACACCTCCCCCAAGGGGGAGGAATGCGACCGTGATGACCGAAATCCTCCCCCTCTGGGGGAGGTGTCGGCGCAGCCGACGGAGGGGGTCAGGCTAGGCTTTGAGCCGCAGCCCGATCTCCTCCAGCACCCCAGCCAGGTCCGTCAGCACATCGCGCGCCGGTATACGCAGCACGGCGACGCCCCTCCGGTTCAGCCAGTCGGTTCGGCGAGCATCATGCCTGGCCTGATCGGGCGTGTCATGGCTGGAGCCGTCGATCTCGACCGCCAGCCGGGCCGCGTCGCAGTAGAAGTCGAGGATATAGGGGCCGATCGGATGCTGACGCCGGAACCGCGCCCCGCACAGCCCCCGTTTTCGCAGCGCCTGCCACAGCAAGACTTCGGGCAGGGTCAGGTTACGGCGGAGTTCGCGCGCACGAGCCTGGGTTTTGTTTGGCGCATCCATAAGGGGAATGTGCGTAGAGACCCGGTGCGCGGCAAGCCCCCTCCACCGCTTCGCGGTCCCCCTCCCCCAAGGGGGGAGGAATGCGACAGTGACGACGACCGAAATCCTCCCCCTCTGGGGGAGGTGTCGGCGCAGCCGACGGAGGGGGCGTGTCAGGCGCGGCCCAGCCTCTGGATCAGCCCCCGCGCCCCCGCCGTCACCTCGGCCCAGGTGACCTCGAACCCGGCGTCGTCGCCGAAATAGGGATCGGTCACGGCCTGGCCCTCGCGGCCGGGGACATGGTCGAGCAGAAGACTGAGTTCGGCGACGGCGCCCCCTTCGTCGTCCCTGGGCGCGATCCGGCGCAGGTTCGCCAGGTTGTCGTGGTCCAGGGCGATGAGGTGGGTGAAGCGGCGGAAGTCCGCCGGCTTCACCTGCCGGCCCTGATAACCGGAGATGTCGATCCCATATTTGCGCGCCACGGCCTGGGCGCGCGGATCGGGCGGATGGCCGACATGCCAGTTCCCCGTGCCGGCGGAGTCGACGATCAGGTCGAGACGCAGGCGCTCAGCCTCGGCGCGAAGGGCGGCCTCGGCGAGGGGGGAGCGACAGATGTTGCCGAGGCAGACGAAGAGGATGGAGGGCATGGGGGGATCTTAGCGGATGGGGTTGCGTCAGGTTAGGCCGCCGTTCCCCCACTCGTCATCCTCGCCCTTGTGGCGAGGATCCAGACTCCCGGTGTGTCCGCTGGGTGCGACGGCGTTGAGACCGGGCGTATGGATCCTCGGGACAAGCCCGAGGATGACGGTTGAGTAAGGAGCGGCGGGTGGGCGCCGGTGAGGCTCACCGTCTCCCGAACAGCTTCTCCAGATCGTGCAGCTTCAGCTCCACATAGGTCGGGCGCCCGTGGTTGCACTGGCCCGAATGCGGGGTGGCCTCCATCTGGCGGAGCAGGGCGTTCATTTCGGGGGCGGTGAGGATGCGGCCGGAGCGGACGCTGCCGTGGCAGGCCATGGTGCCGCAGACCTCGGCCATCCGCTCCTTCAGCGTAAGAGCGGCGCCGTGTTCGGCCAGGTCGTCGGCGATGTCGCGGATCAGCCCTTGCACGTCGGTGTCGCCCAGCAGGGCCGGGGTTTCGCGCACCAGGACGGCGCCAGCGCCGAATGCCTCGACGATCAGGCCCATCTCGGCCAGCTCCTCGGCGCGGGCGGCGACGCGCTCGGCCTCGGCCGGGTCAAGCTCGACCACCTCGGGCGTCAAGAGGGCCTGGCGGGTCACGGCCCCCTCGGCCATCTGGGCCTTCATCCGCTCATAGACCAGCCGCTCGTGGGCGGCGTGCTGATCGACGATGACCAGGCCGTCGCGGGTCTGGGCCACGATATAGTTGGCATGCAGCTGAGCCCGGGCGGCGCCCAGGGGCAGGTCGATGTCGGAAGGGGGAGTGGCGAGTGGCTGGGGGGCAGTGGCGAGTGGCGAGTGGCGAGTGGCGAGTTCGCCGTATGAGGCGCCGTCCCAGCCGGGTTCGACGCGGGCGCTGCGTTCGTGGAGGCCAGGCAGGACTTGCGCCGCGGCGGCGGGCTGGGACCAGCCTGTCCACCCGGACCAGCCCTCGCCACTCGCCACTCGCCACTCGCCACTCTGCGTCACGCCCGTGTGCGGCCTGAACCCGCTCAGGGCATCCGCCGCCACGGTCGTGCTCGCCCGGTGGCCGGCGGCGTGGAGCGCGTGCCTCAGGGCGCCGACGATCAGGCCGCGCACCAGGGCCGGATCGCGGAACCGGACCTCGGCCTTGGCGGGGTGGACGTTGACGTCCACGTACAGGGGGTCGATGTCGATGAAGAGGGCGGCGGCCGGGTGCCGGTCGCGCGCCAGAAAATCGGCATAGGCGCCGCGCAGGGCCCCTTGCAGCAGCCGGTCCTTCACCGGGCGGCCGTTGACGAACAGATACTGATGCGCCGCATTGCCGCGCGAATAGGTGGGCAGGCCCGCATAGCCCGACAGACGCACCCCGTCCCGCTCCTGGTCGATCAACAGGGCGTTGGCCTCGAAGTCGCGGCCCAGGAGGGCGGCCAGGCGGCGCAGGCGGCCCTCGTCGCCCGGATGTTCGGCGGGCAGGCGAAGGGCGACCTTGCCGTCCAGCGACAGGGTGAAGGCGACGGCCTCGTGCGCCATGGCCTGGCGTTTGATCTCTTCCGAAATGGCCATGGCCTCGGCCCGCTCGGACTTCATGAATTTGAGCCGGGCGGGGGTGGCGTAGAAGAGGTCGCGCACCTCGACCCGCGCGCCGTGCGGGCCGGGGAAGGGGGCGGGGGCCAGGGGGCGGGTCGCGCCGCCCTCGACCTGAATGACCCAGGCCTCGGTCGCCTCGCCAGACTCGGACCTCGCTCGGGTGGTGATCGACAGGCGGGCGACCGAGCCGATGGAGGGCAGGGCCTCGCCCCGGAAGCCCAGGGTGTGGATGCGCAACAGGTCCACGTCGCCGGCGTCGTCGGGCTCCAGCTTGGAGGTGGCGTGGCGTTCGACGGCGAGCGGCAGTTCGTCCTTGGGGATGCCCTTGCCGTCGTCGGCGATCAGTATGCGCGACAGGCCGCCGCCGTCGGCCTGGATCTCGATATTGCGGCTCCCGGCGTCCAGGGCGTTCTCGACCAGTTCCTTGATGGCGCTGGCCGGGCGCTCGACCACCTCGCCGGCGGCGATGCGGTTGACGGTTTCGGGGGAGAGGCGGCGAATGGGCATGTGCCCGCCAAGATAGGGGGGCGAAGGGATTCGCGCCACGCCGGTCAGGGCCGGACCGTTTCCGTCAGGCGGGGACGGCGGAGGCGGCCGTCTGTTCCAGCAGGGCCTGAAGCGCGCCGATCTGGATCGGCTTGCCCAGGACGCCGTCGGCCCCGGCGGCCCGATAGCGGGCCACGTCGTCCTCGAACACATTGGCCGTCAGCATGTGAATCGGGGTGCGGGGGCGGCCCTCGACGGCCTCCTCGGCGCGGATCAGCCTGACCGCCTCGACCCCGTCCATCACCGGCATCATGGCGTCCATCAGCACAAGGTCGAACCGGTCGGCGCGCAGGGCGTCCACCGCGTTGCGCCCGTTCTCGACCAGGGCGAGGTCCAGGCCGAACGACTGGAACAAGAGGGCCAGCAGCTTGCGATTGGCCGGATGGTCCTCGGCCGCCAGGACGCGCAGGGCTGGGGGCGCGTCGGGCGTCGGTGCGGTCGGAGCGGCCTCCGCGTCCGTCTCGACGGGGGCGCGCGGGGCGGTGAAACGGAACCAGAAGACGGCGCCCGCGCCCTCGGCCGGACGCACGCCGACGCTTCCGCCCAGCCCCTCGGCTGCGGCGCGGCACAGGGCCAGGCCCAGACCCGCCCCGCCTGCGGCCCGCCCGGCGGCCAGCTGTTCGAACGGCTGGAAGATGCGCTCGCGCTGATCCTCGGGCACGCCGGGGCCCTGGTCGTGGACCTCCAGGCTCAGGGCGATCCGGCCGTCCGCCTGGGGCCGGGCCTGGGCGACCAGGCGGATGGTTCCCGCCGGGGTCAGTTTCAGGGCGTTGGACAGATAGTTGATCAGCACCTGTTCGACCCGCGCCTGATCCGTCAGGACCGCGAAATCGGCAAGGTCGCCGTCCAGAACGACCTCCAGCGTCAGGCCCAGTTCGGCGACGCGGGTGCGCCAGACCCGGGCGATGGCCTCGATCCGGGCGGCGACGTCGACGGGGGCGATCTGGAGATCGGAATGACCCGATTCGATCTTGGAGATGTCCAGCGCCCCGTTCAGCAGCCGCAGCAGCATGCCGCCCGCCTCGGCCATGTCGTCGATCACGACCGCCTCGGCCTTGGGCCGGCGCCGGCCGCGCAACACCTCGGTCAGGCCCAGGATGACGTTCAGGGGGGTGCGGACCTCATGGCTGATCATGGCCAGGAAGCGGGACTTGGCCTTGTTGGCCCGTTCGGCGGCGGCCCGGTCGGTCTCGGCCTGGCCCAGGGCGGCCTGAAGCTGGCGGCTGCGTTCGGTCAGGGCCACCATCAGCTCCACCGTCTCGCGGTCGCCGCGCCACTGACGCCAGGCGGCGGCGATGATGCCCAGGACGAACAGGGCGACGGCGAACTTCAGCGTCGGCGTGGCCTGGGGCTGGTTGGCGGCGATGATCATGGCCGCGATCGACGGCGGCGCCACGGCCGCCAGGAAGCTGCGCCGGCTGATGTGGACCTGAAGGGCGCCCACCATCAGATTGCCCGCCAGCAGCAGCCGCAGATAGTCGATCGTATCGGGCCGAACCCACCAGGCGGCCAGGATGTAGACGGCGTTGTGCGAGGCCAGGCCCAGGGTGATCCATTCGGTCCGAAGACGGAACCGCCGCCCGGCGCCCGGCGCCTCGGGCCGGGTGCGGGCGATCTCCACCGTCCGCCACAAAAGGACATAGAGGCCCAGCTGGATCAGGCCGAAGTTCGCCGCCCAGCCCCAGTCCAGCACCCAGGCGGCCACCAGAATGACGGCGACGATGGTCGTCAGCCGGACCGCGAACATGTCGCGATACCGGTCGGCATAGGCCCGGATATAGTCGGCTTTCTGGATCACGCGGCGGCGCCCCTCTTACGAGCTTCGCCATAAGGGGAGGACCTTAATGAGCCCTCAATCCGGCCCTACCCCACCTTCACCCGCGTCGCCGCCTCGGGCAGGTCTTCCCCGAACGCCCGCTGGTAGAATTCCGCGATCGTGGGGCGTTCCAGTTCGTCGCACTTGTTCAGGAAGGTCAGGCGGAAGCTGAGCGCCACGTCGCCGCCGAAGATCAGGGCGTTCTGGGCCCAGGTGATGACGGTGCGGGGCGACATGACGGTGGAGATGTCGCCGTTCATGAAGGCGTTCCTGGTCATGTCGGCGACGCGGACCATGGCGGCGATGCGGCGGCGCCCTTCCGCGTCCGACCATTCGGGGACCTTGGCGGCGACGATCTCGGCCTCGACGTCGTGGTCGAGGTAGTTCAGCGTGGTGACGATGTTCCAGCGGTCCAGCTGGGCCTGATTGATCTGTTGCGCGCCGTGATACAGGCCCGTGGTGTCGCCCAGACCGATGGTGTTGGTCGTGGCGAACAGGCGGAAATATTTGTTCGGGCGGATGACGCGGTTCTGGTCCAAGAGCGTCAGGCGGCCTTGCGCCTCCAGCACGCGCTGGATCACGAACATGACGTCGGGACGGCCGGCGTCATATTCGTCGAAGACCAGGGCGACGGGGCGTTGCAGCGACCAGGGCAGTATGCCCTCGCGGAACTCGGTGATCTGCTTGCCGTCCTTCAGGACGATGGCGTCCTTGCCGACCAGGTCGATGCGGCTGACGTGGCTGTCCAGATTGATGCGGACCAGGGGCCAGTTCAGGCGGGCCGCAACCTGTTCGATATGGGTCGACTTGCCGGTGCCGTGATAGCCCTGGACCATGACGCGGCGGTCGAAGGCGAAGCCGGCGCAGATGGCGATCGTGGTCTGAGGGTCGAAGCGATAGGCCTCGTCGATCTCGGGCACATGGCTGTCGCGCTCGGCGAAGGCGGGCACGGTCATGTCGCTGTCGATCCCGAAGGCCTCGCGCAGGGTCACGCGGCGGGTCGGTTCCAGGGTGATCAGCGGATCGGGGGAGGCGTCGAGCGGGGAGGTCATGCCTGTGCGATTAGCGCACGTTCGGGATCACTTAAACCCCGCTCATCCCCGCGAAAGCGGGGATCCCGTTCTTTTGCTCGGCAGTGCGTTGGGCGATGCGCTTTTGCAGACGGCGGCGATCATCGCCCAAGGCACTGGATCCCCGCATTCGCGGGGATGAGCGGAGGTCTTACTTGGCCGCCAGGCGGACGTCCACATTGCCGCGCGTGGCGTTGGAATAGGGGCAGACCTGGTGGGCCTTTTCGATCAGGTCTTCGATCACAGCCTGGTCCAGGCCGTGGTCGGTGACGGTCAGATCGACGTCCAGGTTGAAGCCTTCGCCCCGGGTGTTCTTGCCGAAGCCGACGCCGGCGGTGATCTTGGTGTCGGGGCCGACGGGCGTGCCCGCCTTGCCGCTGACCAGACGAAGCGCCCCCAGGTAACAGGCCGCATAGCCGGTGGCGAACAGCTGTTCGGGATTGGTCCCGTCGCCGCCCTTTCCGCCCATTTCCTTCGGCGTAGAGAGTTTGACGTCGATCTTGCCGTCGTCGGTGGTCGAGCGGCCGTCTTCGCGGCCGCCGCCCGAGGCGGTGGCCTGGGCGCGGTACAGAACTTCCATGGCGGTCTCCTGTGTTGGGAAGGCTTCAGATGGGGGCTGAACGAGGCAGGGAAAGGGGGCGTTGCATCCGCACCCTAGCCTTTCGGGGCCGACGCGGGCTAAAGCACCAATTCGGGGCGTGTCGTCGGAGTAGGCCGTGAAGATTGCCGAACGCTGGTTCGTATGGGCGGGCATGGTCCTGCTGGGCGGCATCGCCCTGGCGGGGGTGGCGGTGGCCGTCTATGCGGCCTGGCTGTTCCACGACCTGCCCGACGCCTCGGAACTGGCGGACTACCGTCCGCCGACGGCGACGCGAGTCTATGCGGGCGACGGCACCCTGATCGGGGAGTTTTCGGACGAGCGGCGAATCTACGTCTCCTACGACCAGATTCCGGCGACGGTGGTGCAGGCCTTCCTGGCCGCCGAGGACCGCAACTTCTTCCAGCACGGCGGCATCGATGTGGGCGGCATAGGCCGGGCGTCGCTGAAGAACGTCTTCAACCTGGCGCAGGGGCGCCGGCTGGAAGGCGGCTCGACCATCACCCAGCAGGTGGCCAAGAACGTCCTGCTGACCAATGAATCGAGCCTGAACCGCAAGCTGAAGGAAGCCATCCTGGCCAATCGTCTGGAGGCGACCCTGTCCAAGGAGCAGATCCTCGGCCTGTATCTGAACGAGATCTTCCTGGGCTACCGGTCGTTCGGCATCGCCTCGGCCGCCTACAACTATTTCGGCAAGTCGCTGAACCAGCTGACGCCGGACGAGGCGGCCTTTCTGGCCTCCCTGCCCAAGGGGCCGAACAACTATCACCCCAAACGTCATCCGGGCGCGGCCAAGGGCCGGCGGGATTGGGTGCTGGGCGAGATGGAGCAGAGCGGCTGGTTGACCCAGGCTCAGCTGGCCGAGGCGCGCGCCCGGCCCCTGGTCACGCGCGACGCGCCGCAGCGGTCGGAATATAAGGACGCGGACTTCTTTGTGGAGGAGGCGCGGCGTCAGGCGGCGGCCAATCCCGATTTCGGCGCCCAGTTGCGCGCCGGCGGCTTCTATATGCGCACCACCCTGGACCCGACCTTGCAGACGGCCGCGCGCCAGGCGCTGATGCAGGGTCTGGAGAACTATGACCGTCGCCACGGCTGGCGCGGAGGGTGGGGCTCGACCGACTTCGCCGAGGGCTGGCAGGCCGCCGCCCTGAAGGAACAGGCGCCGCCCGAACGCCGCAGCTGGCAGGCCGCCGCCATCGAGAGCGTCAGCGGAAACACGGTTCGCATCCGCACGGCCAAGGACGACGAGAGCGGAACCCTGATCGCCGCCGACGCCGCCTGGGCCAACGCCAATCGGCAGCTGCGGCGCGGCGAGCTGATCTTCGTCGAGAAGAAGAACGGCCAGTTCGCCCTGAAACAGGTGCCGCGCGTCAACGGCGCCCTGGTGGCGATCGAGCCCCAGTCGGGCCGGGTCCTGGCCATGGTGGGCGGCTATTCCTTCGCCCTGTCCAGCTTCAACCGGGCGACCCAGGCCAAGCGACAGCCGGGGTCGGCCTTCAAGCCCTTCGTCTATGCGACGGCGCTGGAGGGGGATTTCACCCCCGCCTCCATCGTGCTGGACGCCCCGATCAGCTTCGCCGGCGGCCCCAACGGCCAGCGCTGGACGCCTGAGAACTACAGCCGGGAATATTACGGGCCCCAGACGCTGCGGCGCGGGCTGGAGCTGTCGCGCAACGTCATGACGGTGCGCCTGGCCCAGTCGGTCGGCATGAAGAAGATCGTCGATCAGGCGGACCGGATGGGGATCCCCGGACTGACGCCAAACCTGTCGGTGTCCCTGGGCGCGGGCGAGGTGACGCCGCTGGAGATCACGGCGGCCTATTCGGCCTTCGCCAACGGCGGACGGCGCGTGACCCCCTATCTGATCGACTATGTTCAGGACCGGGACGGCCAGACCATCTTCCGCGCGGACGCCCGCAACTGCCGCGAATGCGGGCGGGGCTTCTCCGGTCAGGAATCGCCGCGTCTTCAGCCGCGCGGAACCCAGGTGATCGATCCGATCACCGCCTATCAGATGAGTTCGATGCTGGAAGGCGTGGTCCAGCGGGGCACGGCCGCCAGCGCGCGCGGCCTGGGTCGCTGGGTCGCCGGCAAGACCGGCACGACCAATGAATACCGTTCGGCCTGGTTCGTCGGCTTCACCACCGACATAGTGGTCGGGGTCTTCATCGGTTTTGACGACAACCGGTCGCTGGGGTCCGGCGAGGCCGGCGCCTCGGCCGCCGTGCCGGTCTTTACCGAATTCATGCAGACGGCGCTGAAGGAGCGGCCGGCCCGGCCATTCGTGCGGCCCAAGAACGCCGTTTTCCGCACGGTGAATGGGATCGAGGAAGCCTTCCGCCCCGGCACTGAACGCCAGGCGCCGGCCCCGGTCCAGGCCCCGAGCCAGCCGGTCGGACCCCAGAACTATTATGACGTGATCCGTCGCGAACAGGAGGCGGCGGCCGCCGGCGCCAACGCCCCGCCGCCCGCCGCCGCCCCGCCGCCGCCGAAGAAGGCGCCGGCCGAGGACTTGAGCGGACTGTACTGAGGCTCTAGGTAGGCCTTCCGAACGGCGCGTCCTCGTGGCGCGCCGTTCTTCATTCTTTTCGCCCTATCGCGCGACCTGCGGGCCGCGCTGCTTGAGGGCCTAGTGTCGCTGGAGATTGCGATGAGACCGGATGTCGAGGCCATGAAGGCCGACATCGAGCAGAGCGTCGCTCTGCTCAGGAGGCGTCTTTGACTGGGACGTCGCCGTCAGAAAGCTCGATGAGCTGAACGCACGGGTCGAGGACCCGACCCTGTGGGACCGGCCGGAAGAGGCCCAGGCCGTCAGCCGCGACCGTTCGCGCCTGGAAGGCCAGATCAACGCCGTCAAGGCGATGGAGCAGGACCTGGAAGACGGGGTCATGCTGGCCGATATGGCCGATGAAGAAGGCGACGAGGCCGCTCTGGAAGAGGCGCGCGCCCTGTTGCGCGGCATCAAGGAACGGGCGGCGCGGGCCGAGCTGGAGGCCCTGCTGTCCGGCGAGGCCGACGGAAACGACGCCTATCTGGAAGTCAACTCCGGCGCCGGCGGCACAGAATCCAACGACTGGGCGGGCATGCTGCTGCGGATGTACAGCCGCTGGGCCAAGGCTCACGGCTATGAAGTCACGGTCGAGGCTCAGGAGGACGGCGAACAGGCGGGGGTCAAGTCGGCCACCGTTCTGATCAGCGGCCCCAACGCCTATGGCTGGCTGAAGTCGGAATCCGGCGTCCATCGCCTCGTGCGGATCAGCCCCTATGATGCGGCGGCCAAGCGGCACACCTCGTTCGCCTCGATCGGCGTCTCGCCAGTCGTCGACGACACGATCGAGATCGACATCAATCCGTCCGACGTGCGCACCGACACCTATCGCGCCTCGGGCGCCGGCGGTCAGCACATCAACAAGACGGATTCGGCCGTGCGTCTGACGCACATTCCGACCAATACGGTCGTGTCCTGCCAGACCGGCCGGTCGCAGCACCAGAACCGCGAACAGGCGTGGAAGATGCTGCGGGCGCGTCTGTATGAGCTGGAACTGCAGAAGCGCGAGGCGGCGGCCCAGGCCCTGAACGACGCCAAGACGGACATCGGCTGGGGGCACCAGATCCGATCCTATGTGCTGCAGCCGTATCAAATGGTGAAGGACCTGCGGACCGAGGTCGAGACCTCGGATACGCAAGGGGTGCTGGACGGTGACCTTGACGCCTTCATGGGGGCGGCCTTGGCGGCGCGGGTCGGCCAGACGCGGGGCTCGGTCGCCGATTGACGGCGAGGGCGCGGCCTGATCGCTGAAATCCGGCGATCAGGCCGCGACGCGGATCAGGCGTTCGGCTTCAGGGCCACGACGTCAGCCTTGGCCTCGCTCGCCGGGGCGGGCGTCGGCTGGAGCGCGACGGGGGCGACCGGCGCGGGGGCGGGGGCCTGACGCTGGCCCTGGGCGACGCGGCCCTGGAAGAAGGCGCCGACGTCGATCGACAGCTGTTCGGCGGTGATGTCGCCTTCCACATAGGCTGTGGCGACCAGTTTGATCTGCTTGCCCTGGACGCCGCCGACGATGCGGCCGCGCACTTCGATATAGTCGGCCTGGACATTGCCCTCGACCGCGCCGGTCTCGCCGACGATCAGGCGGCCGACGCGGACGTCGCCCTTGATCTGTCCATCGATCTGCAGATCGCCCGCGCCGGTGATATTGCCTTCAAAGGCCAGGTCGGAGGACAGGGTGGACAGGCCGCGGCCTGGCGTCGTGGCGGCCGGGGCCGCGCCGGGGCGCGGGGCGGCCGGCATGTCCGGCAGCGGCGGAATGGCCGGGGCCGCAGGACGAGGCGACGACGGCGTCGGGGTCGCGGGTTTGCTAATTTTGTTGAACAAGTTGATCTCCTGCTCTGAGGAAGCGTGCGGGGTTCTGCGGCCGGCCGTTCAGCCAGACTTCGTAATGGAGGTGGACGCCGGTCGATCGGCCGGTGGTGCCCATGGCGCCGATCCTCTGGCCGAGCGCGACCGACTGCCCCGGCTGGACGGCCAGGGCGTTCAGATGGGCGTAGCGTGTCTTGAAGCCGCGCCCGTGGTCTATCTCGACCGTATTGCCATACCCTGAACGAACGCCGGCGAAGGAAACGACGCCGGGCGCCGTGGCGTAGATGGGGGTGTTCAGCGGGGCGGCGAAATCCTGGCCCTGGTGGATGGCGGGACGGCCGTTGAAGGGGTCGAAGCGGACGCCGAAGCCGGAGGTGGTGCGGGCCTGGGTCGGTCGTTTGAACGGCAGCTCTTCGGCGGCCTCCGACAGGGTCCGCATTTCGTTCAGATTGGTCGCCGCGTGGCGGATGCGGACGGCGAAGGGTTCGTCGACGTCCAGAATGGCGGCCAGGGCCCGGGGATCGCGCGCCTCCACCAGGGGGCCGCCCAGCGGTTCGGCGGCGGCGACATAGGCGGCGGGATTGAGGCCCGCGAGACGGAAGGCCAGCCGGAGCCGTTCGGCGCGAGTCTGGGCGAAGGTCTCCGCTCGATCCAGCAGCCGTTCCTGGTCCAGCCGTACCGCCAGAATGCGCTGGATCGGCGGCATGTCGGGGCGCAGGGGCTTGGGCGCCAGGGCCTGGACCGCGCCGTCCACCCCGTTCAGCCCGGTCATGACCTGGGTCAGGGCGGCGTGCCGGCGTTCGATCATGGCGGCCGTCTGGTCCAGGGCGCCGTTGGTGGCGGACATGCGCACGACCGCGCTTTCCAGCCGCGCCTGAAGGTCGGCGTTCAGCCGTTCGGACGCGGCGCGCGCGCGGATGACCTCGGAGTCGGCGTGGCGCCGGGTCACGATGTCGAAGAGGAAGGCGCCCGAGGCGACCAGAGACCAGACCAAGAAGGCCGATGCCGCCAGGCCGAGCAGGATCTGACGCCGGGCGGTGAGGGCGTAGGCCCGAACCTCGTCATGGCTGCGGAGATAGACGTAACGGACGGGCAAAAAACGATCCATGAAGGAGCGTTTCGGCGCTTTCTCTTCCAGGTCCATAAAGCAACGCCCCCACGTCGAGGTGGGGTTTATCCGCCGCCTTTATGACAGCGGCAAGATGGTTCACCTGTTGTTAACTATCATTTCAGGCGTTTTTGGGCATTTTCACGCAAAAGTGCCTTGAGAATCCCGGAATGCGAGAACCCGCTTGGACGGGATTCCCCTTGAAGGCGATTCGGCGTTCTCAGCCCAAGGCGTGGGCCGCCGCGAGAACCTCGGCGGCGTGGTCGGCGACCTTCACATTGCGCCAGGCGCGGGCGATCCGACCCTGGGCGTCGATCAGGAAGGTGGCGCGTTCGATGCCCATATATTCGCGGCCGTAGAGCTTCTTCTGGACCCAGACGCCCCAGGCCTCGCAGGCGGCGCCGTCCTCGTCGGAGGCCAGGACGACGGCGAGGTCGTACTTGGCCTTGAACTTGTCGTGCTTCTTCACCGTGTCCCTGGACACGCCGATGACCGGGCAGCCCAAGGCGGCGAAGTCGGCGGACAGGGCGGTGAAGTCCTGGGCCTCGCGGGTGCAGCCGGTCGTGTCGTCCTTGGGATAGAAGTAGACGACGGCGGGCTTGCCCCTCAGGGCGGCGAGGGAGATCCGGCCGCCGTTGTCGGTCGGCAGGTCGAGAGCGGGGGCGGGCTGGCGTTCATCGGTGGACATGGGCTGTCTCCTTCCGTCATCCTCGGGCCTGACCCGAGGATCGGATGTGGTGCTCGGAGTGCGGCGCTTGTTCGCACAAGCGGCGGATGGTCCGGCCCTCGGGTCAAGCCCGAGGGTGACGGAGATTAAACGGGCCTCACCAGGACGATCTTCTTCTTGCCGGCCGCCAGCTTGATCACGCCGTCCTTCAGATCGGCCTCGGTCAGCAGCTGGGCGCCGTCGGAGACGGCGACGTCGTTGAGGCGCAAGCCCCCGCCCTGGGCCAGGCGGCGCGCCTCGCCGTTGGAGGCGGTCAGGCCGGCCTTGGTCACGACGGCGGCGATCATGGCGCCGTAGATCTCGGCGGCCGGAAGTTCGACGGTCGGCAGGTCGGCGGAAAGCTGGCCCTTCTCGAAGGCGCTTTCGGCGGCGGCGCGGGCGGTGGCGGCGGCTTCGGCCCCGTGCAGCAGGGTGGTGGCGGCGTCGGCGAGGGCCTTCTTGGCCTCGTTGATGGCCGCGCCCTCCAGGGCTTCGTATTCGGCGATCTGCTCCAGGCTGAGGTCCGTGAACAGGCGCATGAAGCGGCCGACGTCGGCGTCCTCGGCGTTACGCCAGAACTGCCAGTAGTCGTAGGGGCTCAGCTGTTCGGCGTTCAGCCAGACGGCGCCCTGGGCGGTCTTGCCCATCTTGCCGCCCGAGGCCGTGGTCAGAAGCGGGGTGGTCAGGCCGAAGGCGGCCTTCTGGTCCACCCGGCGCACCAGATCCACGCCCGAGGTGATGTTGCCCCACTGGTCCGACCCGCCCATCTGCAGCGTGACCTTCAGGCTGCGGTTCAGCTCCAGGAAGTCCACCGACTGCATCAGCATGTAGTTGAACTCGAGGAAGGTCATCGGCTGCTCGCGCTCGAGCCGCAGCTTGACCGAGTCGAAGCTCAGCATCCGGTTGACGGTGAAATGGGTCCCGAAGTCGCGCAGGAACTGGATGTAGCCGTAGGTCGACAGCCAGTCGTCGTTATTGACCATGACCGCATCGGTCGGGCCGTCGCCGAAGGTCAGGAATTTGGCGAAGACCGTCTTGATGGAGTCGATGTTCGACTGGATGGTCTCTTGGGTCAGCTGGGGGCGCGACGCATCCTTGCCGGTCGGGTCGCCGACCTTGGTGGTGCCGCCGCCCATCAGGACGATGGGCTTGCCGCCCGCCTGCTGGAGCCGGCGCAGCATCATGATCTGGATCAGGCTGCCCACGTGCAGGGACGGAGCGGTGGCGTCGAAGCCGATGTAGCCGGCAACCACGCCCGAGGCGGCCGCCTCGTCCAGCTCGGTCGGATGGGTGATCTGATGGACGTAGCCGCGCGCCTGAAGGGTGCGGAGGAAGTCGGATTTGAAAGCTTGGTCGGTCATGGCGGAGGCTCCGTTAGCAGGGATGCCGGCGGTCGTCTTCCATTTCCGAAGCGCGCGTCGCCAGCGAAGGCGGCGCGTGTTCGCGGGCCGCTCGCTTACAGCGGGCGGTAATACAGGCCGGTGATGGCGCGGGCGGCGAACATGGGTTCTGGATAAGGCGCAGCGTTGACCGGCGTCAAGCCTGCGCTACGAAGACGGGATGCGTCTGCCCCTGATCCCGCACCCGACCTGTTCCCCCGCCGGGCTGACGCTGGAGGTCGAGGCGCGGCGGGCGGGGCGGGTGTTGAGCCTGGAGTATCTGTTGGCCGGGCCGGTCGAGAGGGTGCGGTGGCCCGAGGCGACGGCGCGGGCGCGGACGGACGGGCTGTGGCGGACGACCTGTTTCGAGGCCTTCGTGCGGACGGAGGGCGGCTATGTCGAATATAATCTGTCGCCGTCGGGGGCCTGGGCGGCCTATCGGTTCGACGGCTATCGCGAGGGGATGCGGGGGCTGGAGATCGCGGCGCCCTTCATCGTCACGCGCATGGCCCAGGGGCGGTTCGTTCTGACGGTCGATGTGGAGCTGCCCGAGGATGCGACGGGGCCGGTCGGGCTGACGGCAGTGGTCGAGGGTCTGGACGGGGCGATCGCCTATTGGGCCCTGGCGCATCCATCGGATAAGCCGGACTTTCATCATCCCGACTCGTTCGCGCTGGAACTGCCATGAATTTCGGTCTCGACCGCCTGCTGTCCGACGACGCCCTGAGGGGGCAGCTGAAGGGGCGGCGCGTGGCCTTGCTGGCGCACCCGGCCTCGGTGACGAAGGACCTGGGTCATGTGGTGGACGCCCTGGCCGCCTGTCCCGAGATCGAGCTGACCGCCGCCTTCGGGCCGCAGCACGGGATGAAGGGCGATCTGCAGGACAATATGATGGAGAGCCCGGATTATCGCGATCCGGTGCACGGCTTCCCCGTCTTCAGCCTGTACGGCGAGGTGCGGCGGCCCAAGGACGAATGGATGGAGACGTTCGACGTCGTCCTGATCGACCTGCAGGACCTGGGCTGTCGCATCTACACCTATGTGACCACGCTTCTGTATGTGCTGGAGGCGGCGGCGAAACACGGCAAGTCGGTCTGGGTGCTGGACCGGCCCAATCCGGCGGGGCGGCCGGTCGAGGGGATGACGCTGAAGCCCGGCTGGGAGAGTTTCGTCGGGGCCGGGCCGATGCCGATGCGGCACGGCATGACGATGGGCGAACTGGGCCTGTGGTTCATCGACCGGTTCAGGCTGGATGTGGACTACCGCGTCGTGGAGATGCAGGGCTGGGCCCCCGAGGCGGGGCCGGGCTTCGGCTGGCCGCTGGGCGAGCGGGCCTGGGTCAACCCCAGCCCCAATGCGCCGAACCTGAGCATGGCCCGCTGCTACGCAGGGACGGTGATGCTGGAGGGGGCGACCCTGTCGGAAGGCCGGGGCACGACCCGGCCGCTGGAGCTGTTCGGGGCGCCGGACATTGATGCGCGGGCGGTGATCGCCGAGATGCAGGCTCTGGCGCCGGTATGGCTGGGCGGTTGCGTGCTGCGCGACATGTGGTTCGAGCCGACCTTCCACAAGCACGTCGGGAAACTGTGCAGCGGGGTGCAGATCCATGTCGATCACCCCGGCTACGACCACGCCGCCTTCAAGCCGTGGCGGGTGCAGGCCCTGGGGTTCAAGGCGATCCGGCGGCTGTATCCCGACTACGATCTGTGGCGGGATTTTCCTTATGAATATGCGTTCGGGAAACTGCCCATCGACGTGATCAACGGCGGGCCCGGCTTGCGGGAATGGGTGGACGACGCGGCGGCGGGGCCTGGGGATCTGGAGGCGGCGACGCGGCCGGATGAGGCGGCGTGGGAAGAGGCGCGGGGGGCGTTCCTGCTGTATTAGGTTCAAGGCTGCGGTTTGGACGTTTGGAGGGGGTTAGGCCATGATGGTTTCGTTGATCGCCGCGATGGCGCTCCAGCAGGCGGCGGCGCCGTCGGCGACCTCCTATCCATCGGACATGCAGCGCGCCGAAATCTGCTACGCCCACGTGATGCTGCTGATCATCGAAGCTGCCAAGGACGGCGGTCGCGTGGCCGGCCCCAGCTGGTTTGTTCGCGACTGGTGGATCGAAAAGCTGAACCCAGCACAGCTGAAGGATCAAAGGCTGGCTGCGGTTCAGGCGGCGGTGGAACGACGCCGCTTGGAAGACGCCGAATTCTTCGCCGCTGAGCGCCGCACCTGTATTCAGGACGCAATAGACGGCGGCGCGCTGCCCAGTTGAACCGACACGAGGATGTATAACCAAAATCTATCACGCATCTGCAAATAAGTGATTGGGCTTATCTGCTGCGATGCGGTAGGAAGCGGGCCTCCCCAACCTCCCAACGGAATGGAAGCCCTGCATGGCCCTCATCAACACGACCATCAAACCCTTCACGGCCGAGGCCTATAAGGACGGCAAGTTCCTGACCGTCACCGAGGCCGATGTGGCGGGCAAGTGGGCGATCTTCTTCTTCTATCCGGCCGACTTCACCTTCGTCTGCCCGACCGAGCTGGAAGACCTGGCCGACAACTACGCCGAGTTCCAGAAGCTGGGCGTTGAAATCTATTCGGTGTCGACCGACACCCATTTCTCGCACAAGGCCTGGCACGACTCCTCGCCGGCCATCGGCAAGATCACCTACACCATGCTGGGCGATCCCTCGGGTCAGGTGACCAACAACTTCGACGCCATGCGTCCGGGCGTGGGCCTGGCCGATCGTGCGACCTTCCTGGTCGATCCGGACGGCGTGATCCAGTTCACCGAGACCACCTCGGAAGGCATCGGCCGCAACGCCGCCGAACTGCTGCGCAAGGTCAAGGCCGCGCAATATGTGCGCGCGCATCCGGGTGAAGTCTGCCCGGCCAAGTGGGAAGAGGGCGAAGCCACCCTGGCGCCGTCGCTCGACCTCGTCGGCAAGATCTAAGACGGAACGCCTATCGGGTCCGGCCTTCGGGTCGGACCCACCCGGCCGCCGCCCTGTTTCGTGGGGGCCGGACCCTATCGCGCAAGCCTCGCCGGGATCGGCTCGAAGGCGGCGCGTCACCCTGGAATTCGAGGACTGCCCCATGCTGGACGCCAATCTGAAATCTCAGCTCGAGAGCTACCTCAAGAACATCGTCCATCCGGTCGAACTGATCGCGTCGCTGGGCGCCGGGCCCAAGTCGCAGGAGCTGAAGACCCTGCTGGAGGAGATCGTCTCGGTCTCGCACGGCAAGGTCGAGATGGGCCGCGACTATGACGACGAACGCCAGCCCAGCTTCCTGATCCGCAGGAAGGGCACGGACATCGGGGTGCGGTTCGCGGGGATTCCTCTGGGCCACGAGTTCACCTCGCTGGTGCTGGCCCTGCTGCACGTCGGCGGCCATCCGTCCAAGGCGGCGCAGGAGGTGATCCAGCAGGTCAAGGATCTGGAGGGCGACTATGTGTTCGAGACCTATTTCTCGCTGTCGTGCCAGAACTGCCCCGACGTGGTGCAGGCCCTGAACCTGATGAGCGTGCTGAACCCGCGCATCAAACACGTCGCCATCGAGGGCGGCCTGTTCAAGGACGAGGTGGACGAGCGCAAGATCATGGCCGTGCCGACGGTCTTCCTGAACGGCGAACTGTTCGGCCAGGGCCGGATGGAGCTGGAGCAGATCGTCGCCAAGCTGGATTCGGGCGCCGAGGCGCGGGCCGCCGAGCGGCTGAAGGCCAAGGACCCGTTCGACGTGCTGGTGGTCGGCGGCGGACCGGCCGGGGCGGCGGCCGCCATCTATACGGCGCGCAAGGGCATCCGCACCGGCATCGTGGCCGAACGGTTCGGCGGCCAGGTGCTGGACACCATGGCGATCGAGAACTTCATCTCGGTGCCGCACACCGAGGGGCCGAAGCTGGCCGCCCATCTGGAACAGCATGTCCGCGAATATGAGGTGGACCTGATGAACCTGCAGAAGGCGGCCAAGCTGATCCCGGCCAAGGTTCCGGGCGGGCTGCACGAGGTGGTGCTGGAGAACGGCGCCAGCCTGAAGTCGCGCACCGTCATCCTGTCGACCGGCGCCCGCTGGCGCCAGATGAATGTGCCGGGCGAGGACCAGTACAAGAACAAGGGCGTGGCCTATTGCCCGCACTGCGACGGGCCGCTGTTCAAGGGCAAGCGGGTGGCGGTGATCGGCGGCGGCAACTCCGGCGTCGAGGCGGCGATCGACCTGGCGGGCATCGTGGCCCATGTGACCCTGATCGAATACGACAGCGAACTGCGGGCCGATGCGGTGTTGCAGCGCAAGCTGGCGACCCTGCCGAACGTGCGGATCGTGACCTCGGCCCTGACGACCGAGGTGCGCGGCGACGGCGAGAAGGTGACGGGCCTGGTCTATAAGGACCGCAACTCCGACGCCCATCACGACGTCGATCTGGAAGGCGTCTTCGTCCAGATCGGCCTGGTGCCGAACACCGAATGGCTGCACGGCGCCGTCGCTCTGACGACGCGCGGCGAGATCGAAGTGGATCACCGGGGCGAGACGTCTCAGCCGGGCGTCTTCGGGGCGGGCGACGTGACGACCGTGCCCTATAAGCAGATCGTGGTGGCGATGGGCGAGGGCTCCAAGGCAGGGCTGGCCGCCTTCGACTATATGATCCGCACCGTCCCGGCCGAAGAGGCGGTCGAGGCGGCCTGACGTCCAGGGCGGTTTTCGCTGTAAGGCGAACCGTGTAAGCGCAGGCCAGGTTTAAGGCGGAGCGCGATATGACGGCGGCATCCTCGGGCCGGCTGTGGGGCGTCGCCTCCGGCCTGGGCGCAGGCGCGATGTGGGGGCTGGTTTTCCTGGCGCCCAAGTTTGCGCCCGAGGCCTCGCCCCTGCTGCTGACGGCCGGGCGCTATCTGGCCTATGGGCTGATCGCCGCCGTCCTGATCGCCCCGCGCTGGCGGCGGCTGGCGCCCTTGATCGAGGGGCGGACATGGCGCGCCCTGGTCTGGCTGAGCCTGGCGGGCAATCTGGTCTATTTCGCCTTTGTCGTGGTCGCGGTGCATCTGGCCGGGGTGGCGGCCTCGGCCCTGATCGTCGGCATGGTGCCGGTGGTGGTGGCCCTGTGGGGACTGAGAGACCGCAGCGGACCGTCCCTGTCGCGCGCGGCGCCCCCCATCGTCCTGGCCGCCCTGGCGGTGGCCCTGATCGGCTGGCGGGCCCTGAGTCAGGGGGAGGCGGGGGCGGAGGGACCGACGGGGGCTCAGGCCCTGATCGGCTTGGTCTGCGCTGTGGGCGCCCTGGCGTCCTGGTCGGCCTATGCGGTGGGCAATAGCCGCTGGATGGCGCGGCTGCCCGAGGTCTCGCCCCATGACTGGTCCCTGCTGACCGGCGTCGTGACCGGCGGCCTGGCATTGATCCTGGCGGTCCCGGCGGTTTGGACCGCCCAGGACTGGAGCGGGGGGCAGTGGCTGCATCTGGCGGGGGTCTGCCTGGGCGTGGCCCTGTTGGCCTCCATCATCGGCAACGCCCTGTGGAACCAGGCCAGCCGCCGCCTGCCCCTGTCCATGCTGGGCCAGATGATCGTCTTCGAGACGGTGTTCGCCTTCGTTTACGGCTATGTCTGGGAGGGGCGGGGGCCGGCCCTGGTGGAGATACTGGCCATACTGATGATGATCGTCAGCGTCATCTGGTGCGTGCGCGCCCACGCCCCGCCACGCGGCGCGGAGGAGCCGCCGCACTGATCACGGCGGCTCAGTGCAGCTTGAGCCGACCCGAGACGCGGCGGTGCAGTAGCCGCGACAAGGCCAGGATGACGGTGCGACGGACGCCCAGAATGGCCCGGTGGTGGTCCAGGTGCAGGGCCATATAGGCCCATTTGGCGATCAGCCCCTCGATCAGGAAGTTCGGCCCGCTCAGATTGCCCATCAGCGATCCCACGCCCCGGTCCCCGCCCAGCGACACCAGCGACCCCCGGTCGCGATAGACATAGGGGCCGGGATCGCGAGCCGGGTCCGCCAGGGCCTGGGCCAGATAAGCGGCCTGCTGGGCGGCCGCCTGGGCGCGAGCGGGGACCGGGCGCCCCTCGGGGCCTGGCGCTTCGGCGCAGTCGCCCAGGGCGTAGATGTCGGGCGCGGAGGTCCGCAGCCGGTCGTCTACGACGAACTGATTGAGACGTCCCGTCGTCAGGCCGAGGTCGCGGTTGGTCTCGGCGGCCTTGACCCCGGCGGCCCAGACGATCAGGTCGGCGGGGACCGCGCCTCTGGACGTCTCCAGCCGGTCGGCATGGACGGCCTGGACCTTGGCGTCGGTCAGCAGCCTCACCCCCTTGGCCTCCAGGGCCTGGGCCGCCTTGGTCGAGACCCGTTCCGGAAGACCGCCCAGGATGCGGGGCGCCGCCTCCACAATGGTGACGTCGATGTCGAACCTCTGGTCCGGCGTCAGGCCCGCAGACAGTTCGTCATGGCCTTCGATCAGTTCGGTGGAGAGCTCCACCCCCGTCGCGCCGGCCCCGACGATGGCGATGCTCAGCCTGCGATCATCCGAATAGGCCGCAGCCAGGAAGGCGCTGGTCAAACGTTTGTTGAAAGCCTCGGCGTCGGCGACGTCTTCCAGAAGATGGGCGTGTTCGGCCGCGCCCGGCGTGTTGAACAGGTTCGAACCGCTGCCGATCGCCAGCACCAGGGTGTTGAAGGCCAGGGTGCGCGGGGCCACCAGGACGGCGCCGTCCTGATCGCGGATTTCACCCAGGGTCAGAGTCTTGTTCGCCGGATCGAGCCCGGTCAGGTCGCCGAAGGCGAAGCTGAAATGGTTGCGGCGCGCCAGGACGGGATAGGACAGCCCCTCCTGATGGCTGTCCAGCGATCCGGCCGCCACCTCATGCAGGCTGGGCTTCCACAGGTGGAAGATGGAGCGGTCGATCAGCAGGACGCGCCGGCGTCCCTCGCGCGCACCGAACCGACGACCGAGGCGCGCGGCCAGCTCAAGCCCGCCTGCGCCGCCGCCGATGATGACGATGTCATGAACGGGCCGCGGCGCGGCGGCAGGGGAGGAAGCGGTTTGCGTCATGGGGATCTAGCGAGGCCTTATCGGCAGGGTTCCACTGGCCCCTATGTGGACCCGGCGAGACCGTTTGTCGCGCCCGTTGACGCCATATCGGCTCTGTCTTAGCCATAAGAGGCGGCGATCCGGGCCCCTCTGGCGATCCCTTCCGATCGCGATGTCGGCCGCCTCTCGACATTGATGGAGGTAGACGTGGATTTTCTGCTGGCCGAATGGCTGGGCCAGCCCGCATGGATGTGGGTCGGCTTTATCGGAATCGTGGCCCTGCTGCTGGCGCTCGACCTGGGCGTCCTGAACCGCAAGGATCATGAAATCGGGGTTCGCGAGAGCCTGCTGCTGTCCTCGATGTACATTGCGATCGCCCTGGCGTTCGGCGGCTTCGTCTGGTGGGAGCTGGGGTCGGAAAAGGGGCTGGAATATCTGACCGGCTTTGCGATCGAAAAAAGCCTGGCGATGGACAATGTCTTCGTCATCGCCATGATCTTCGGGGCCTTTTCCATACCGCGCATCTACCAGCACCGGGTGCTGTTCTGGGGCATCGTCGGGGTGATCGTCCTGCGGGCCTTGATGATCGCAGGCGGGGCGGCCCTGGTCAGCCGCTATGAGTGGGTGCTGTATCTGTTCGCGGCCTTCCTGGTCTTCACCGGGATCAAGATGTTCGCCGCCCGTCACGAGAATGAGCAGGACATCGCCGACAATCGGCTGCTGGCCTGGCTGCGTCGCCGCCTGCCGGTGACGGAGACCCTGCATGGGCACGCCTTCTTCGTGCGTCAGCCGAACAAGACGGGCCGGACGGCGCTGCACGTCACGCCGCTGTTTCTCGCCCTGGTGATGATCGAACTGGCGGACGTGGTGTTCGCGGTGGACTCGGTGCCGGCCATCTTCGCCATCACCACCGACCCCTATATCGTCTATACGTCCAACATCTTCGCCATTCTGGGCCTGCGGGCGCTGTATTTCGCCCTGGCGGCGGTCATCCACCGCTTCGCCTATCTGAAACAGGCCCTGGCCGTGCTGCTGATCTTCATCGGCGGCAAGGTGATCGCCGCGCCCCTGATGGGACTGGACAAGATCCCGCCCGCCGTCTCGCTGAGCGTGACGGCGGTCATATTGGCCGCAGGCGTCGGCTATTCGCTGTGGCGGACGCGATCGGACGTCAAACCCGGGTGAACCGAGCGGCCGGCCTGAGGTTCAGGCCGGCTTTTCTTCCAGCCGCTTGTCCAGATAGGCGCCGACGCGGCGATCCACGGCGGCCATATGATCCTGCCAGAAGTGGCTGGCGCCCTCTTCCAGCTCATAGTCGATGACGATGCCCTTCTGGGTGCGCAGCTTGTTGACCACCCGCTCGACCTCGACGGGCGGGACGATGGTGTCGGCCGTGCCGTGCAGGAACAGGCCCGACGCCGGGCAGGGCGCCAGGAAGCTGAAGTCGTACATGTTCGACGGGGGCGAGACCGAGATGAAGCCGTCGGTCTCGGGCCGGCGCATCAGAAGCTGCATGCCGATATAGGCGCCGAACTGATAGCCCGCGACCCAGGTCTGGCTGGCGCCGGGATTGTTGGCCTGAAGCCAGTCCAGCGCCGTGGCCGCGTCCGCCAGCTCGCCGATGCCGGAATCGAACTCGCCCTGCGACTTGCCGACGCCGCGCGAATTATAGCGCAGGGTGGCGAAGCCGCGCTGCTGGAACAACTGGTGCAGGGTGACGGCGACCGGGTTGTTCATATGGCCGCCCGCCTTGGGATGCGGGTGCAGGATCAGGGCGATCGGGGCGTTCGGGCGCTTGCCCGGAGAATAGCGGCCTTCGATGCGACCGGAGGCGCCGGGCAGGATGACTTCAGGCATAGGGGCTCTGGAATCCGTTCAACTGTCATTTCGCGTGAGCGTAATACTTGACCGCGGAGGTGGGACTTTCTAAGTCCCTCCGCAAGCGCGCCGCCTTTGCGAAGGCGCGGGTTCTAACACAAGAGCCCCAGAAAGCGCGCAATTTTTGAAGGTGCGATATGCGTCTGTCGACCAAGGGACGATACGCCGTCATGGCGATGGCCGATCTGGCGAAGAATGGACGCGGCGCGGGCGGGGAAATCCGGGCGGTTTCCTTAGCCGAGATCGCCGCGCGGCAGGAGATTTCGCTGAGTTACCTGGAGCAGCTGTTCGCCCGGCTGCGCAAGAGCGGCCTGGTCAAGAGCGTGCGCGGGCCCGGCGGCGGCTATCGCCTGGCCAAGGGGGCGGATGAGACGGTGGTGGCGGAAATCGTGCTGGCCGTGGACGAGCCGATCCGCGCGACCCGGTGCGTGGCGCACGGAACACCCAAGGGTTGCATGCTGGCCGGCGAGCGCTGCATCACCCACAACCTTTGGGAAGATCTGGGCGATGAGATCCATCGCTATCTGGCCGGGGTTTCGCTGGAGGATGTGGTGATGAACCGCACCGGCCGGCGACGCCAGCATGTCGATCCGCCCGTGGCGGTGGAGGCGGCGGCATGAGCGCGGTCTATCTGGACTACAACGCCTCAGGGCTGGTGCGGCCCGAGGTTCTGGAGATCATGACCAAGGCCCTGGCCGACAACGGCAATCCGTCGGCGGTCCACGCCGCCGGCCGTCGGGCGCGGGCGCGGATCGAGACGGCGCGCGCCCAGGTCGCCGAACTGGTCGGCGCCGATCCGACGGCGGTGGTGTTCAACTCGGGCGGTACCGAGGCCAATGCGCAAGCGATCGCCAGCGCCCTGGCGGCCGGGTGCGAACGGCTGATCGTGTCGGCGACCGAACATCCGTGCGTGGCCGAGGCTGCGGCGGCGGCAGGCGCGCCGGTCGAGATTCTGCCGGTCGATGCGAACGGGGTGGTCGATCTGGCCTGGCTGGCCGAGGCCTTGGCGCGGCCCGGTCGGGCGGTGGTCGCCATCCATCATGCGAACAATGAAAGCGGCGTGATCCAGCCGATCGCGGAGGCGGCGGCCCTGGTGCGGGCCGCCGGCGGCTGGCTGCACGTCGACGCCATCCAGTCGGCGGGCAAGATTCCTGTCCATATGCGGGCTCTGGGGGCGGACAGCCTGACCCTGTCGGCGCACAAGCTGGGCGGCCCCCAGGGCGTCGGCGCCCTGGTCTTCAAGGAAGGCGTGTCGGGCGTGCGCATCCTGCACGGGGCGGGGCAGGAGCGGGGCCTGCGCGCCGGGACCGAGAACGGGCCCGGGATCGCCGGGTTCGGCGTCGCCGCCGTTTGCGCCGCGCGCGATCTGGAGACAGTCGCTTCGCATGCGGCCTGGCGTGACGCCGCCCAGGCGCGGGTCAAGGCGGCCGGGGCGACCATCATCGGCGAGGGCGCCGATCGCCTGCCCAACACCCTGTTTTTGGCCGTCGAGGGCTGGGACAGCCCGCAACAGTTGATCACCCTGGATCTGGCCGGGATCATGGTGTCCGCCGGTTCGGCCTGTTCCTCGGGCAAGGTCAAGCCGTCCAAGACGATCAGCGCGATGGGACTGAATAGGCTGGCCACGGGGGGCGTGCGCGTCTCCGGCGGCTGGGGCACGACCGAGGGCGACTGGGCGCGGTTCGCCGACGCCTGGGTGGACGCCTGGACCAAACACAAGGCACGCGCCGCCGCGCGCGTGAGAGAGGTCGCCTGATGGCCGCCGTCAAGGAAACCATCGACACCGTCGCCGAACTGGAACGGTACAAGTACGGCTTCACCTCGGATGTGGAGCAGGAGTTCGCCCCCAGGGGTCTGAACGCCGACATCGTGCGCTTCATCTCCGAGAAGAAGGGCGAGCCGGAATGGATGCTGGAATGGCGCTTAGCCGCCTATGAACGCTGGCTGGCGATGGAGGAGCCGACCTGGGCGGCGGTTCATTACGAGCCCGTCGATTATCAGGACCTGTTCTACTACGCCGCGCCGAAGAAGAAGGAAGGGCCGAAGTCGCTGGACGAGGTCGATCCCGAGATCCTGGACGTCTACAAGAAGCTGGGCATTCCGCTGAAGGAGCAGGAGGTTCTGGCGGGAGTGCAGGGCGCGCCGCGCGTGGCCGTGGACGCCGTGTTCGACAGCGTGTCCGTGGTCACCACCTTCAAGGAGGAACTGGCCAAGGCGGGCGTGATCTTCATGCCGATTTCCGAGGCCTTGCGCGAATATCCTGAGCTGGTGCGACAATATCTGGGGTCGGTGGTGCCGGTCTCGGATAACTATTTTGCGGCCCTGAACAGTGCGGTCTTTTCGGACGGGTCGTTCGTCTACATTCCGCCGGGCGTGCGCTGCCCGATGGAGCTGTCGACCTATTTCCGCATCAATGCTTCGCAGACGGGCCAGTTCGAGCGCACCCTGATCATCGCCGACAAGGGCAGCTACGTCTCGTACCTTGAGGGCTGCACGGCGCCGATGCGCGACGAGAACCAGCTGCATGCGGCGGTGGTCGAGATCGTGGCGCTGGACGACGCCGAGGTGAAATATTCCACGGTCCAGAACTGGTATCCGGGCGACGCCGAGGGCAAGGGCGGCATCTACAACTTTGTCACCAAGCGGGCCGACTGCCGGGGTGATCGGTCGAAGGTGTCATGGACCCAGGTCGAGACCGGTTCGGCCGTGACCTGGAAATATCCCTCCTGCATCCTGAAGGGCGACGACAGCTCGGGCGAGTTCTATTCCATCGCCATCACCAACGGACATCAGCAGGCCGACACCGGCACCAAGATGATCCACCTGGGCAAGAACACCAAGTCGCGGATCATCGCCAAGGCGGTGTCGGCGGGGAAATCGGACTCGACCTATCGCGGCCTGGTCTCGGTGCATCCGAAGGCGACGGGGGTGAGAAACTTCACCCAGTGCGACAGTCTGCTGATCGGCAAGGAGTGCGGTTCACACACCATCCCCTATATCGAGGCCCGCAACGGCTCGGCCCAGCTGGAGCACGAGGCGACGACGACGCGCCTGTCGGACGACCAACTGTTCTACGCCCAGCAGCGCGGCCTGTCGCAGGAAGAGGCGGTGGCCCTGCTGGTCAACGGCTTCGTCCGTGACGTGCTGCAGGAACTGCCGATGGAGTTCGCCGTCGAGGCGCAGAAGCTGGTGGCGATCAGTCTGGAAGGCTCGGTCGGATGACGGATCGACGGGCGGGGTTCGCCAACAAGGTCACGAAGGGGGCGCCGTCATCAGGCCTGATGAACGACAAGCGCGCCAACGAGCGCCTGAGGCGTACGGTTGAATGGCGGACGCCGACGTCAACCGAGCAAAAGGCGTTTGAAGCTCACAGGACGCTGAAAACGTACGCGGACTTTCTCGTCGCGGCTGTCGAGACCGATGACGAGAGCTGGATTCTGATGGAGCGCGTCTGGCACGGCTTTCCCGATCCGCCTCGCTGGATATTCATCGCATTCGGGCCGGACGGCCGGACGATATGCGGTGGCGATTTTGACCATATCCCCACGAATTGGACAATGCCCGAAGGCGCGATCCTGCCGTTGGAAGAGACTGTTTGACGATGCTGACTATATCCAACCTCCACGTCTCCGTCGGCGACAAGCCGATCCTCAAGGGGCTGACGCTCGAAGTGCCGGCGGGGGAAGTGCACGCCATCATGGGGCCGAACGGCGCGGGCAAATCGACGCTGGGTTACGCCCTGTCGGGCCGGCCCGGATATGAGGCGACTGAAGGCGCGGTCGAATGGGCGGGCGAGGACCTGCTGGCGCTGGAGCCGGCCGAGCGGGCGGCCAAGGGCGTCTTCCTGTCGTTCCAGTATCCGATCGAGATTCCCGGCGTCCCGGCCCTGACCTTCGTGCGGACGGCGCTGAATGCGCAGAAGCGCGCGCGGGGCGAGGAGGAGGTGGCGGCGCCGGCCTTCCTGAAGCTGGTCCGCGAGGCGTCCCGAAGCCTGAAGATGGACTTCGACATGCTGAAACGTCCTTTGAACGTCGGCTTCTCCGGCGGAGAGAAGAAGCGGATGGAGATCCTGCAGATGGCCCTGCTGGAGCCGTCGCTGCTGATCCTCGACGAGACGGATTCGGGGCTGGACATCGACGCCCTGCGGATCGTGTCCGAAGGGGTCAACGCCCTGCGTTCGCCCGATCGGGCCATGCTGGTCATTACCCACTATCAGCGCCTGCTGGACTATATCAAACCGGACCGGGTCCATGTGCTGGCGGGGGGGCGGATCGTGGCCTCGGGCGGGCCGGAACTGGCCTTGCAGCTGGAGGCGGAGGGGTATGACAAATACCTGCCGCCGGTGCTTGAGGGGGCGGCGTGAGCGCGACCTTCGCCATCGACCTGACCGACGCCTCGACCTTTCCGTCGCGGCGGGATGAGGCGTGGAAATACAGCGACCTGAAGCGTTATCTGCGCGAGGCGCCGGCGCCGTCGGGCACGGCGACGGTGGGCGCGCCGGGGCCCTTCTATGACCTGGGCGGCGAGGCTGTCGTCTTCGCCAACGGGCGGGCCGTGGGCGTGACCGACTTCATCGCCTCGGGCGAGCAGACGCTGCGGCTGCGCTACATCTCCGACGCCGTGGGCACGGGCCATACGGCGAGCGCGCGGGTGGCGGCGCGGGCGGGCGCCAAGCTGTTGCTTCTAGAGACGCATGAGGGCGCGGGCTCGGCCTATGTCGCCCACAATACGCTGGAGCTGGACGTGGCGGCCGGGGCCGAGGTGACGCGCGTCGTTCTGGTCGAGGAGCCGGAGGACGCGATTTCCGTGTCCGAAGCCCATGTGAAGGTCGAGGCCGGCGGCGTCTATCGCCAGACCGTCATCGCCACCGGAGCCAGGCTGCAACGGATCGAGACCCGGATTTCCCATTTCGCCCAGGGCGCACAGGTCCAGGCCGACGGTCTTTATCTGCTGAACGGATCGCGCCACGCCGACCTGACCAGCGTGGTGCGGCACATGGAGCATGACGGCGCGACCAGCCAGCTGATCAAGGGCGTGGCGCGCGACACGGCGCGGGGCGTGTTTCAGGGCAAGATCGTGGTCGAGCGCGGGGCCGACGGCACGGATGCGCGGATGGGGCACCACGCCCTGATCGCCTCCGAACGGGCCGAGATCGACGCCAAGCCGGAACTGATCATCTACGCCGACGACGTGCAGTGCGCCCACGGCAATACGGTCGGGGCGCTGGACGAGAGCGCCCTGTTCTACATGCAGCAGCGCGGGGTTCCGGCCGAGGAAGCGCGCGCCCTGCTGACCCAGGCCTTCCTGATCGAGGTCATCGACCGGATCGAGCATGAGGGCGCGAGAGAGGTGGCGCGGGAATGGCTGACGGCTCGGTTGTGACTACCTTCGATCCCTATGCCGTCCGGGCGCAGTTCCCGATCCTGTCGCGACAGGTGAACGGCAGGCCGCTGGTCTATCTGGACAATGCGGCCTCGGCCCAGAAGCCGCGCGCGGTGATCGATGCCCTGACAGCGACGATGGAGGGCGGCTACGCCAATGTCCACCGCGGGCTGCACACCCTGTCGAACGAGGCGACCGAGGCCTTCGAGAAGGCGCGCGAGATCGTGGCCCGCTTCCTGAACGCCGAGAGCCCCGAACAGGTCGTCTGGACCAAGGGCGGCACCGAGGCGATCAATCTGGTGGCCAATGGGCTGGGGCTTCAAATCCAACCGGGCGACGAGATCATCGTCTCGGAGATGGAGCATCACTCCAACATCGTGCCCTGGCATCTGCTGCGGGAGCGGCGCGGGGCGGTGATCAGATGGATCCCGGTCAGGGACGACGGCTCGCTGGACATGGCGGCCTATGCCGACCTGCTGGGGCCCAAGACGCGGATGGTCGCCGTCACCCATATGTCGAACGTGCTGGGCACCATCAATCCCGTCGCCGAGATCAGCCGTCTGGCCCATGCGGCCGGGGCGCAGGTGCTGATCGACGGGTGCCAGGGGGCGGTCCATGCGACGCCGGACGTGCAGGCGATCGACTGCGACTTCTATGTGCTGACCGGCCACAAGCTGTTCGGTCCGACCGGCATCGGCGCCCTGTACGGCAAGGCCGAGGCGCTGGAGGCCCTGCCGCCCTATCAGGGCGGGGGCGAGATGATCGAGACGGTCGAGCAGGACCGCGTAACCTACGCCAAGCCGCCTCATCGGTTCGAGGCGGGGACGCCGCCCATCCTGGAGGCCATCGGCCTGGGCGTGGCGCTGAAATGGCTGACCCAATATGATCGGGCAGCGGTTCAGGCGCATGAGCATGCGCTGTACCAGCATGCGGTTGATCGCCTGCAGGGGCAGAACTGGCTGAGGATCCTGGGTCAGGCGGAAGGCAAGGGCGCGATCCTGACCTTCGCCGTCGAGGGCGCCCACGCCCACGATGTGGCCCAGATCATGGACCGTTACGGGGTGGCGGTGCGGGCCGGACTGCACTGCGCCGAGCCCTTGGCGAAAAGAATGGGGGTGACGTCGAGCACCCGCGCCTCCTTCGCCCTATATAACACCGTGGAGGATGCCGACGCCTTCGTGGATGCGCTGATCAAGGCGCGGAACTTCTTCGTGTAACGCCATGACAGACGACCCTATTCAAGACAGCGACGCCTTCAAGGAAGCCTGGGCCGAACCCCAGAAGAGCGCCCTGTCTCAGGCCGAGCTGGACAGGCTGACCGAGGATCTGATCGGGGCGCTGAAGACCGTCTATGATCCGGAAATCCCGGTCGATATCTATGAGCTGGGGCTGATCTACCGGGTGGACGTCAATGACGACCGCGACGTGGTGGTGGACATGACCCTGACTGCGCCGGGCTGTCCCGTCGCCGGCGAAATGCCGGGCTGGGTCGAGACGGCGGTGGAGAAGGTGGAGGGCGTCCGCAGCGCCAAGGCCAATCTGGTGTTCGACCCGCCGTGGGACGCCTCCAAGATGAGCGACGAGGCCAAGCTGGCCCTGAACATGTTCTGATGAGCGAACTTCAAACCACATCCCGTCCCCGCCGCCCGCGCCCCAAGGTCGTGACCCTGACGGACGCCGCCGCCGCGCGCGTGCGCGAAATCCTGGACAAGGCCGACAACAGCCACATCGGCCTGCGGATCGGCGTCAAGAACGGCGGCTGCGCAGGCCAGGAATACACCTTCGCCTATGCCGATGAGATCGGCCCCCTGGACGAGGTGGTCGAGGACAAGGGGGTCACCATATTGATCGAGCCCAAGGCGGTGCTGTTCCTGATCGGCACCGAGATCGACTATGAGACGACCCGCCTGTCGTCGAAGTTCGTCTTCAACAATCCCAACCAGACCGACGCCTGCGGCTGCGGCGAGAGCGTCACCATCGTGCCGGCGGCGGCGGACTGAGGCATGCTCTAGCCGAAGGTGAAGGCGAAGACCTGGACGCCGGGGTCAAGGAATTCGATCTCGAACGTGTGTTCCCGCACCGGGCCGGCTTGGCGGATCAGCTGATACAGACGCTGGCGATCGACGCGGCCCTGGCCCTGGGCGTCGATGTCCGATCCCGCGTCGGGTCCGGGCGGGGCGCCGTCGATCCGGACCCGGAAGCGTAGCCCGGCGGCGCCTTCACCCGGCCCCATGACCAGATGCAGGTCGCGCGCCTTGAACCGGAAGGCCAGGCGTCCGCCCGGCGCCGTCAGGGCGGCGTGTTCCCGCGTCACCCGCCAGGAGCCCGCCAGGCTCCAGTCGTTCAGCTGTAAGGCCGCCGGCCCATAGGTCTTGACGGCGTCGCGCGCGAAACCACCGGGCGAGCGGAAATTCTCGGCCCTGGCGTAGCCGACATAGGTCTCGGGCGAGGCGAGCTGGGCCATGTCGGCGGCGGCCTCGGCGCCCTGGGCCTGGACCTGAACCAGGTCAGAGGCGACGTCGGCGGCGCCCGCCTCTTTCAGCAGTTGCTGAATGACCCGTTCGGAGCCGTCGTAGTCGCCCTCGCCGAAATGGTGGTGGCGGATCCGGCCCTGGGCGTCGATGAAGTAGTGGGCGGGCCAGTACTGGTTCCTGAACGCGCGCCAGACCGCGAAGTCGTTGTCCATGGCGACCGGATAGGTCACGCCGAGACGGTTCACGGCCTCTCGAACATTAGCCTCGGACTTTTCGAAGGCGAACTCGGGCGTATGGACGCCGATCACGACCAGGCCCTGGTCCCTGTATTTCTCGGCCCAGGCGCGGACATAGGGCAGGGCGCGCAGGCAGTTGATGCAGGAGTAGGTCCAGAAGTCGACCACCACCACCTTGCCGCGCAACTGATCGGGCGTGAGGGGCGGGGAGTTGATCCAGGTGACGGCGCTGGTCAGGGGCGGCATGGTCCCCTCGACCGGCAGGTTGGCAAGGTCGGTCGGCGCTGAGTTCGTTGGGACGCCCCGACCGATGCCGCTCAGCAAGGCCTGTTCAAGCCGTCCGGTGCTGCCGGCCGAGATGCGGGTGAGCAGGCCGGTGTCCAGACCCAGGCCGATGACGACCACCCCCGCCAGAACCAGAACGCCCAGACCGCGCCTGACCCATTCCCCCACGCCGAGCGCGCCCTTCATGGCCTTGAACACCCGCCCCCCGACCAGCAGGGCCAGGGCCAGGGAGGTGGCGGCGCCCGCCGCATAGGCCAGGAGGAGAACGGTGGAGCCGACGCCCGCGCCCTGCAGGGCCGCGCCGGTCAGGATCAGCCCCAAGATCGGACCCGCGCAGGGCGCCCAGAGCAGCCCGGTCGCTACGCCCAGCAACAGGGACGAACGGACATCGCCCTGGGGGCCGGCGCCCCGCTCCGCGCGGTCCGTCAACCATGACCCGGCCGCCACCAAGGGCCGCATCAGCCGGTCGCCCACCGCAGGGATCAGCAGGCTGAGGCCCAGCGCCGCCATGACCGTCAGGGCGATCCAGCGCCCCGCCTCGTTGGCCCGCACCGCCCAGCCGCCGCCCAGGGCCGCCAGACTGGCCACCCCGGCGAAGGTCAGGGCCATGCCCGCCAGCAGGGGCAGGCCGTTACGGACGAACGGTCGGTCAGCCCGGGCGAAGACGAAGGGCAGGACCGGCAGGATGCACGGACTGACGATGGTCAGGACGCCGGCCAGATAGGAGACGAGAAACAGGATCATGGAGCGGGCCTTGGGGGCTGTCGTTCGCTCTGATACGACGGATAGACGTCTTCGGTTACCTCTGCCGGGGATTATCTCCCACAGATAGACGACCTGTCGGTGTCGAACGGGCTAGACTTCGCGCCTCCGATCCCCGATTCGCTTGCCCATGACGATCCACGCCCCGCCGCCGGAAGGCGGCCGTATCATTGACGAGCCGATGGAGACGGCGCTCAGCCGCCGCTATCTGGCCTACGCCCTGTCGACCATCACCAATCGCGCCCTGCCGGACGTGCGCGACGGGTTCAAACCCGTGCACCGGCGCATCCTGTACGCCATGCACCAGATGCGGCTGAACCCGCAGGCGGCGGCGCGCAAATGCGCCAAGGTCGTCGGCGAGGTCATGGGGGGATACCACCCGCACGGCGACGCCTCCATCTATGAGGCCCTGGTCCGCCTGGCCCAGGACTTCGCCCAGCGCTATCCCCTGGTCGACGGCCAGGGGAACTTCGGCAATATCGACGGCGATAGCGCCGCGGCCATGCGCTATACCGAGTGCAAGCTGACCCCGGCCGCCGTCCTGCTGCTGGAGGGGATCGACCAAGACGCGGTCGATTTCCGCCCCACCTATGACGATCAGGACGAGGAGCCGGTCGTCCTGCCGGCCGGTTTCCCCAATCTTCTGGCCAACGGGTCTTCGGGCATCGCCGTGGGCATGGCGACCTCCATCCCGCCGCACAATGTCGGCGAACTGATCGACGCCTGTCAGCTGTTGCTGGAGCGACCCGAGGCGACCACGGACGAGTTGGTGCAGTTGGTCCCCGGACCCGACTTCCCCACCGGCGGCGTGGCTGTCGAAGGCCGCGCAGCCATTCTGGACGCCTATGAGACGGGCCGGGGCGGGGTACGGCTGCGCGCGCGCTGGGAGACCGAGGACCTGGGCCGCGGCGTCTGGCGGATCGTCGTCACCGAAATGCCGTACCAGGTGCAGAAGTCGCGCCTGATCGAGGCGCTGGCCGACCTGATCGAGCAGAAGAAGGCGCCCCTGCTGGGCGATGTGCGCGACGAGTCGGCGGAGGACATTCGCCTGATTCTGGAGCCCAAGAATCGGACCATAGAGCCTGAAATGCTGATGGAAAGTCTGTTCAAGCTTTCCGATCTCGAGGTCCGTTTCCCGATCAATATGAACGTGCTGGACGCCGACGGCACGCCGCGCGTCATGGGGCTGAAGGCCTGTCTCAAGGCCTTCCTGGATCACCGGCGCGAGGTGCTGAACCGACGGTCGCAATGGCGGATCGCCCGGGTCGAGAAGCGGCTGCACCTGCTGGAAGGCCTGCGCATCGTCTTCCTAAACCTGGACGAGGTGATCCGCATCGTCCGCGAGGAGGAACAGCCCAAGGCCGTCCTGATCGCGCGCTTCGGCCTGACCGAGGTCCAGGCCGACTTCATTCTCGACACCCGGCTGCGGCAGCTGGCGCGTCTGGAAGAGATGACGATCGAGAATGAATTCAAGGAGTTGTCGGAAGAACTTGCCAATCTGAAGGCGCTTACGTCGTCGGAAGGCAAGCAGTGGAAGGCTGTTTCCAAAGAGCTTGAGGCGGTGCGCAAGGCGCTGATCTCGCCGCGGCGCACGACGATGGGCGAGGCGGTCGACGCCTCGGCCTTCGTGGCCCCCGAGGCCTTCATCCCGCGCGAGGCCATCACCGTCATCCTGTCGGAGCGCGGCTGGATCCGCGCCGCCAAGGGCAAGGTCGAGGACCCGTCGGAGCTGAAGTTCAAGGAAGGCGACAAGCTGGCCTATCTGGTTCCGGCCTATACGACGGACAAGCTGCTGGTGGGGGCGTCGGACGGCCGGATCTTCACCATCGGCGCGGACAAGCTGGCGTCGGGCCGCGGCCACGGCGAGCCGCTACGGCTGATGATCGATCTGGACGAGAAGGCCGAGATCATCAATCTGCTGGCGCACCAGCCGGGCGGCAAGCTGCTGATCGCCTCAAAGGCCGGCTACGGCTTCATCGCGCCCGAGGACGACACCCTGGCCCAGAAGCGGGGCGGCAAACAGGTGCTGAACGGCGAGATGCTGGCCATGCTGCGCGTGCCGACCAGCCCTATGGGGGATCACGTCGCGACGATCGGCGAGAACATCAAGACCTTGATCTTCCCTCTGGCCGAACTGCCCGAAATGGGGCGCGGCAAGGGTGTGAAGCTGCAGAGCTTCAAACAGGGCGGCCTGGCCGATGTGACGGTCTTCAACGCCGAACAGGGGCCGGAATGGGCCGACGGCGGCGGTCGGCGGCGCAACTGGCCCGACTGGAAGGACTGGCTGGGCAAGCGCGCCGGGGCCGGTCGCCAGGGGCCGAGGGGATTGCGGAAGTTCAGATAGGGGGCGGCTGGTCTTCCAGCCGCATCCAGCCCAGCTTGCCCAGCACCTCCAGGGGGCGGAAGTCGGCCTTGTAGTCCATCTTCTCCGAGCCCCGGACCCAGTAGCCCAGATAGACGAAGGGCAGGCCCACCTGGGCCGCCTGACGGACATGGTCGAGGATGGCGAACCGACCCAGACTGCGGCGGTCAAGACGCGGATCGTAGAAGCTGTAGACCATGGACAGGCCGTCTCTGAGCAGGTCCGTCAGGGTCACGGCGACGAGGTCGCCGGGGCCGCCGTCGTCGGACGGCAGGCGGTATTCTATCAGATGGGTGCGGACGGCCGTGTCCTCGACCATGGCGACATAGTCGAGCCAGCCCATATCGCTCATGCCGCCCAAGGGGTGGCGGCTGGTCAGATAGCGGCGCAGCAGCTGGAACTGTTCGGTCGTGGCCTCGGCCTCGACCAGGGCGCGCGTCAGGTCGGCGTTGCGCGCCAGAACCTTGCGCTGGGATCGGCTGAAGGCGAAGTCCGGCACAGGCAGGCGGACGGAGACGCAGGCGTCGCAGGCTTCGCAGGCGGGGCGATAGGCGATGTTCTGGCTGCGGCGGAAACCCGCCAGGGTCAGTTCGTCATTGACGTGGGCGCCGTCCGAAAAAGGCAGGTTTGCGAAGACCTTCCGTTCCGTCTTGCCCGGCAGATAGGGACACGGGGCGACCGAGGTCATGAAGAACCGGAGCTGGCGTGTCGGCACATGTTGGGTCACGACTCTAGGTCCGCACCCGATCTGGCCCAAAATAGGACGGTCTGACGCTCATGCCGCGATTTGGCGCGATTGAGCGCTCGGCGGCAAGCGCCAGGGCGCCACAGCCGCTCAGGATCACAGCGAGGTGTCCATAGGCAGGACCGGGGCCTCGCGCAGCAGGACGATGGCGATGCGGCGGTTGCCGGGCAGGCTGGGATCGTCGGGATAGAGGGGGTCAGAGCCCGCCTTGCCGGCGACCGAATAGACCCGATCGGGGTCCACGCCCGCGCTTTGCAACACCAGGCGCGAGCCGTTGGCCCGTTCGGAGGATAGGGTCCAGTCCGCCGGGCCGCTGGCGCGGTTCGACCCTGGCGTGGCGCTGGTGTGGCCGGTGATGGAGATGCGGTTGGGCAGCTGGTTGATCACCTTGGCGACCGCGCGCAGCAGAACCTGAGCCCGCGCATTGGGGCGGGCCGAGTTGTTGTCGAACATGGACCGGCCTTCCTGGTCCACCAGCTGGATGCGCAGCCCTTCGGGCGTCTGGTCCACGATCAGCTGTTTGGACAGTTCGGCCAGTTCCGGCATCGACTGCATGGCCTGGCGCAGCGATTCCGCCGCACTGGCGAACTCGGCCGCCTCGCGCTTCTGGATTTCGGCCTGCAGGGCGGCGTCGCTGGCGGAGGTGAGGTTTGAGCTGGGGCCGGTGTTGGTCGTCTCCGGCGGGGCCTCGGGCGCCAGCTGTTCGATGACCGACTGCGAGCCCGAGCTCTTGGGACCGTCGTCGCCCAGCGCCGTGCCGCCCAGAAGGCCGCCCGAACCCGAGGTGGTTTCGGACACGCTGGCGGGGGCGAAATATTCGGCGATGCCCTTCTTCTGTTCCGGGTCGGTCGTATTGATCAGCCACATCAGCAGGAAGAAGGCCATCATGGCCGTCACGAAGTCTGCATAGGCCACCTTCCAGGCGCCGCCGTGGTGGCCTCCGCCGGAAACCTTTTTCACCTTCTTGATGAGGATCGGACGATCGCTCACGGACATGGACGCACCCCGGCAAGTTCGCGCCAGCATGACGCGGCAAGGTTAACCGCCCGTTGACCCCCAGCCTGGGTTGAACCCTGGGGCGACCCAGCCTAGTCCAAGGCGGAAACACGGGAGCCTGCCATGAAGATCGCTTTCGCCGGCCTGGGGGTCATGGGCGCCCCGATGGCGCGTCACCTGGTGAACGCCGGCCATCAGGTCGTCGGCTTCAATCGCACCCCCGCCAAGGCCCAGGCCTGGGCCGAGGCCGTGGGCGCGCGGGCGGCCGCGACCGTGTCGGAGGCGGCGCAGGGGGCGGAGCTCTTCATCCTGTGCGTCGGCAATGACGACGACGTGCGGGCGGTCGTGACCGACGCCCTGCCGCACCTGGCCGAAGGGGCGGTCATCGTGGATCACACCACGACATCGGCCAAACTGGCGCGGGAAATGGCCCAGGCCGCGGCCGAGGCGGGGCGCGTCTTCATCGACGCTCCGGTCTCCGGCGGTCAGGCGGGCGCAGAAAACGGCCAGCTGAGCGTCATGGCCGGCGGCGAGGCCGAGGCCCTGGCCCGGGTGGAACCGGCGCTGACGGCCTATTCCAAGGCGATCAAACATATGGGGCCGGCGGGCTCGGGCCAGCTGACCAAGATGGTCAATCAGATCGCCATCGCCGGCGTGGTCCAGGGCCTGGCCGAGGCGGTCCATTTCGCCCAGGTCGCGGGCCTGGATACGGACGCGGTCTTCGAGGCGGTATCCAAGGGCGCGGCCCAGAGCTGGCAGATGGACAATCGCTGGAAGACCGCCGCCCAGGGCCGTTTCGACTTCGGCTTCGCCGTCGATTGGATGCGAAAGGACCTGGGCCTGGTTCTGGACGAGGCGCGGTCGAACGGGGCGCGCCTGGCCCTGACGGCCCTGGTCGATCAGTTCTACGCCGAGGTCCAGGCCATGGGCGGCAATCGCTGGGACACCTCCAGCCTGGCGGCGCGGCTTCAGCCCAAGAGCTGAAGCCGCCGGTGCGGGCGGGTTAAGCCGTCTCCCAGCCCTTTTCGATCGCCCAGACTGCGAAGGCGTAGTCGTGGGCGACCTCCTTCAGATAGTCGAACCGGCCGGCGGCGCCGCCGTGGCCGGCTTCCATATTGATCTTCAGCAGGACGGGCTTGCCCGAGGTGGTGGCGGGCCGCAGTTTGGCGACCCACTTCTCCGGCTCCCAATAGGTCACCCGTGGATCGGACAGGCCGCCCGTCGCCAGGACGGCGGGATAGGCCTGGGGCTTCACCTGATCATAGGGACTGTAGCTCATCATATAGTCGTAGGCGTCCGGGTCCTCGATCGGATTGCCCCATTCGGGCCATTCCGGCGGCGTCAGCGGCAGGGAGGTGTCGCTCATGGTGTTGATGACATCGACGAAGGGCACCTGGCCGATGATCCCGGCCCAGAGGTCCGGCCGCATATTGTTGACGGCGCCCATCAGCATGCCGCCGGCCGATCCGCCCTGGGCCACGATGTTTCCGGCCGTGGCGTAGTTCTGCGCGATCAGATGTTCGGCGGCGGCGATGAAATCGGTGAAAGTGTTCTTCTTGGTCATCCGGCGGGCGCTGAGAAACCAGCCCCAGCCCTTGTCCGATCCACCCCGGATGTGGGCGATGGCGTAGATCCAGCCGCGATCCACCAGCGACAGACGATTGGTCGAGAAGCCCGCCGGCATAGGGATGCCGTAGGAGCCGTAGCCGTACAGCAGCAGCGGGGCCGAGCCGTCGATCGGCGTGGTGCGGCGGCGCAGGACGGTGACAGGCACCAGTTGACCGTCGGCGGCGGGGGCGTTCAGCCGTTCGACCACATAGTCTTCGATATTGTGGCCCGACGGGATTTCCTGGGTCTTGCGCAGCGTGCGTTCCCGCGACGCCATGTCGTAGTCATAGGTCTGGGTCGGGGTGGACGGCGAGTTGTAGCTGTAGCGGGTCGTCGTGGTGTCGAACTCCGACGCGCCCGACAGCGACAGGGCGAAGGCCGGTTCATCGACGGCGATCGCATGTTCGGCCCCGGCGCGATCGCGGATGATGATGCGGGTGTTGGCGTCGGCCCGTTCCTGGCGCGCCAGATGATGGCGGGTCAGGTCCATCCCCTCGATGAAACGACCCGGCGTATGGGGGACGAGATCCGTCCAATGCGCCCTGCCGGGCGTTTCGGTCGGCGCCTGAACGATCTTGAAGTCGATGGCGTCGTCGGCGTTGGTGCGGATCACCCAGCGGTCGTCCCAGTGATCGACGTCATAGCGGACGGCGACCTGGCGCGGCTCCAAAACGACCGGCGCAGCGGTCGGGTCGTCGGCGGGGATGTAGCGGGCCTCGGACGTCTCCTGGTTCTGGATGCCGATGACGATGAACCGGTCGTCGGCGGTGCGGCCGACGCCGATGAACATGCCGTCGTCCGCCTCCTCATAGACCAGGGTCGTCTCGCCGCCGCGCGCCGGGCGGCGGAAGATCTTGTCCGGCCGTCCGTTGTCGTCGCGATTGGTCCAGAAAATCCACCGGCTGTCAGGCGAGAAGGTGAAGTCGCCGGTGGCGCTCTCGATCACATCGGGCAGGACGGCGCCGGTCGCCAGATCCTTCACATAGATCTTGTGCACCTCGGACCCTTGCGCGTCCTCGGCATAGGCGAACAGGCTGTGGTCAGGGCTGTGGGCGGCGGCCGAGACCTCGGAATAGGCCTTGCCTTCGGCCAGTTCATTGGCGTCCAGCAGCAGTTGGGGAGTCGGGGCGACGATGAAATTCTTCGTCACCGGCCGGCCATCGACCATCCAGGTTCCCTGGCGCTCGACGCGCATATAGCGGGGATGCTGGTCGCCCGTGCGGTACTCGACATAGTAGGTCCAGTCGCCGTCAGGCGCGGGGACGGAACTGTCGTCCTCCTTGATGCGTCCGCGCATCTCCTGGAACATCGTCTCCTGGAGGGGGAGGGTCGAGGCCATCATGGCTTCGCGATAGGCGTTTTCGGCCGTCAGATGCTCTTTGACCTCGGCCTTGATCAGGGTCGGATCGCGCAGCACCGCCTGCCAATTGTCGTCCTTCATCCACTGATAGTCGTCGGTGCGGGTGCGCCCCAGCTGTTCGATGACGACGGGGATCTTCTTGGCGACAGGGGGTTGGGGCATCGAGGCTCCGGAAGACTGGCGGGCGAGGGCGGGGGAGGCCGAGGCGGCCAAGGCCGTCGCAGCGGTGGACAGGAGGATTTGGCGTCGGTTCATGGTCGGCTCCCGGGCGTGCGGATGCGACCTTGGGCGTTCGGGCCGCCCAAGGTCAAATCAAGATCGCGTCGGGCGTCAGCCCGCCAGGGCCTCGACCGTCATCCGTTTCAGCAGGTCGCCGCCCTGGCCCACGGCCGCCAGACGGCTGGAGACATGGCCCAGAACATTGGCGGCGTAGAGTTCATAGAGGTCCAGCTTGCCCTGCAGCCAGACCGGATCGCCGTCGGCGGCGTCCAGCCGCGCCTTGGCGGCCAGCGCCCCCTTGGCCAGCATCCAGCCGCCGATGACGTCGCCCAAGAGCTTCAGATAGGCGTCCGCCGCGGCCAGGACGTCGGCCGCCGCATCCGGGTCGGCCTTGCGGTCCAACAGCCACAGTGTGGCGTCCTCCACCGCCTCGACGGCCGTGGCGAACCGTTCGACCGGCTTGCCGGCATAGAGGCCAGAGAGGTCGGCCAGCGTCGTCTTCATGTCGGCGATCAGGGCCTTGGCCGCCTCGCCCCCGTCCATCGACAGTTTGCGCCCGACCAGATCCATGGCCTGGATGCCGTTGGTGCCCTCGTAGATCGGGGCGATTCGGGCGTCGCGATAGTATTGAGCCGCGCCCGTCTCCTCGATGAAGCCCATGCCGCCATGGACCTGGACGCCCAGGGAGGCGACTTCGCATCCGACGTCGGTGGACCAGGCCTTGGCGATGGGGGTGAACAGGTCCTCGCGGGCCTTCCAGCGGCGGCGCGCCTCTTCCGTTTCGGCATGACGGGCCAGATCGGCGGCGACGCCGGTCGACAGGCACAGGGCGCGAGCGGCCGCGGTCTTGGCCTTCATCACACCCAGCATTCGACGCACGTCCGGATGATCGAAGATCGGGGCGTTGGCCTCTCCGGTCCAGACCGATCGACCCTGGCGGCGGTCCAGCGCATAGGCCAGGGCGTGCTGATAGGCGCGTTCGGCGATGCCGACGCCTTCGACCCCGACGGCCAGGCGGGCGGCGTTCATCATGACGAACATATGGGCCAGGCCCTCGTTCGGACGTCCGACCAGCTCGGCCCGCGCGCCCTCATAGGCCATGACGCAGGTGGGCGAGGCGTGGATGCCCAGCTTGTGCTCGACCCCGACGGGACGGAAGGCGTTGCGTTCGCCCAGGCTTCCGTCGTCCTTGACGAGGAATTTCGGCGCCAGGAACAGGCTGATCCCCTTGGGCCCCTTGGGCGCGTCGGGCAGGCGCGCCAGGACCAGATGGATGATGTTGTCCGTCGCGTCGTGATCGCCCCAGGTGATGAAGATCTTCTGACCGTGGATGGCGTAGGTCCCGTCGCCGTTCGGCGTCGCCGTGGTGATCAGAGAGCCCAGGTCCGAACCGGCGCCCGGCTCGGTCAGCACCATGGCGCCGGTCCATTCGCCGCTGACGAGCTTGGTCAGATATTTCGCCTTCTGCTCTTCCGTGCCGACCTGCTCCAAGGCCTCGATGGCGGCGAGAGACAGCATTGGACACAGGCCGAAGGCCATGTTGGCGGCGTGGACGGTCTCATAGGCCGCCAGCTCCAGGGCCTTGGGCAGGGCCTGGCCGCCCGCCTCGACCGGCGCCGACAGACCGGTCCATCCGCCGGCGGCGAACTGGCGATAGGCGTCGGCGAAGCCGGGAGCGGCCGAGACGGCCCCGTTGGCGTAGAGCGAGCCCTTCTGGTCCCCGATGCGGTTCAGCGGGGCCAGAACCTCCTGCGAAAACTGTCCCGCCGCCTCCAGCACGGCCGAGGCGACGTCGGAATCGTAATCCGGAAAGGCGCCGGTGGTGGCGACGTCCGCCATGCCGGCCACGGCCTCCAGGGTGAAGGCCAGATCACGAACGGGGGCGCGGTAGCTCATGGGTTTCCTCGATGTCCTTTCCGGCTTAAGTGCCTCGCCGAAGCCCCCCGTCGCAAGAGAGACTTGGCGCAGTCGGGGCAATCGGGGCACAGTGACGCCCTGCCGCGAGGGAAGGGAAGTCGTCATGGCCGAGCCGCGCAATCGCTATTCGTCGGTGTCACTGGCTTTGCACTGGATCATCGCTGCGGCGATCCTGGTCCAGGTGCTGCTGATCACCGCCCATGAGAGCACGCAGGGGCCGCTGTCCGGGCAGTTCGTCATGCTGCACAAGTCGCTGGGCGTGTCGATCCTGATCCTGACCCTGGCTCGCATCGGCTGGCGACTGGCGCATCCGGCCATTCCCTTGCCCGCGCAGATGCCGCGCTGGGAGCGGCTGGCGGCGCGCGCCACCCATGTCCTGTTTTACGTCGTCCTGATCGCCATGCCTCTGTCGGGCTGGCTGGCCACTTCGGCGGCGGGACGCGACTTCGCCTGGTTCGGCCTGTTCGACTGGCCCCTCTTGCCAGTGGGCGGCGGGCGCGAGGCCGCCGGTCGGTTCATGGACGTGCATGAGACGGTGATGAAGGGGCTCTATGTCCTGATCGCCCTGCATGTCGCCGCGGCGCTGAAGCATCAGTTCATCAACCGCGACAATGTGCTGCATCGGATGATCCCCCTGATCCCGCGGCGGCCGTGAGGGACGCGGGCGACCCGCCGGATCAGGCCGCCGCCGCCCTGCGACGCGGCGAACTGATCCTGCTGCCGACCGAGACGGTCTATGGCCTGGGCGCCGACGCCGCCGATCCGCGAGCGGTGGCCGCCATTTTCGAAGCCAAGGGAAGACCTCGGTTCAACCCCTTGATCGCGCATGTCTCTGACGCCGCCGCCGCTGAGGCGATCGGCCTCTTCGACGCCGCCGCCCGTTCCCTGGCCCAGGCCTTCTGGCCGGGGCCGATGACGCTGGTGGTCCCGGTGCGGGATCGGACCCGCGTCTGTGATCTGGCGCGCGCGGGGCTGGACAGCGTCGCCGTGCGCGTTCCCGGCCACGCCCAGGCGCGGGCGGTGCTGTCGATGTTCGGCGGTCCCGTCGTGGCGCCGTCGGCAAACCGTTCCGGCCGGCCCAGTCCGACGACCTTCGCCGACGCCGTGGAGGAGACCGGCTTCGCCGTCTCGGCCGCCGTGGACGGCGGGCCCTGCGCCGTCGGTCTGGAAAGCACCGTCGTCTCGGTCCTGGAAGGACGGGTCGCCCTGCTGAGACCCGGCGCCGTCACCCGAGCGGAGATCGAGGCCGTGGTCGGTCCCCTGGACGGGAGTGGCGACGGGCGACGCTCGCCGGGCCGGCTGGCCGTCCACTATGCGCCTGACGCCCCGGTGCGGATCGAGGCGACCCAGCCGCGTCCGGGGGAAATCCTGCTGGGGTTCGGGCCGGGCGTCGGCGACCCCCGCTGGAGTCTCAGTCCTTCCGGCGATCTGCGAGAAGCCGCCGCTAACCTGTTCAGGTTGTTCAGAGAAGCAGATCGCACCAAGCCGGCGGGCATAGCCGTGGCGCCCATTCCTTCCTCCGGACTGGGCGAGGCGATCAACGACAGGCTCCGGCGAGCGGCCGGCTTCGTCGGCTAACCGAACCGCGCCTGAAGATCGACGCTGGAGCGGCGTCCGACGCTGGCGAGACAGGTCTCCAGCCAGTCGTCCGCAGCCGCCCGGCCACGGGCCTTCAGGTCGATCAGGAAACTCCATTCCGTGTTGAACTTCGACCTCAAGGACAGGTCCGACAGCCAACCGTCGGCCTCGATGGCGTGAAGTCGCAATTGTCGATAGGGCCCCGAGCCGTGTTTCAACTGGCCCTGGCTGATCATTTCGCCGGCCATGGCGATGGCGCGCAGCTCGGCCAGGAGCGGCGCGTTGAAGAGGATCTCATTCAACCGATCGACGATGTCGCCCGCCGCGCGGGGCGTCTCGTCGCGCACCATCGGGTTCAGCGTCACCAGCAGCACGTCGTCCGGCGTATCATCCCCCGTCAGGGGCCAGAGCGGCGGATTGGTCAGATAACCGCCGTCCCAGTAAGGCTCCCCCTCGATCTCGACGGCCTGAAACAGGTGCGGCAAACAGGCCGAGGCCATCAGGACGTCGGCGGTGATCTCGCTGGACGCGAAGATGCGGGCCCTGGCCTGGCGCACGGCCGTGGCGGCGACGAACAGTTTGATGTCGGAGCCCTGGACCGCCTGAAAATCCACGGCCGTCTTCAGAACCCGCTTCAGAGGATTGTGGTTCAAGGGATTGAATTCATACGGGCTCATTGACAGAGCCAGGGTTTCTCCGGCGCGCCAGAGCGGCGTGTCCTTCAGCCAGTCGGGCGCCTGGGCCGGATTCCACAGGGCGCTGTCGCCGAAGACGTTGCGGCCCCCCGACTGGTTGATCTCGCGCCACAGCCGGTCCAGGGCGGCGCGGGCGTCGCCGCTCGCCAGGCCGGAAACCAGGGCGGCGCCGTTCATGGCGCCGGCGGACACGCCCGAGACGGCGCGGATATCCAGCCGATCGTCTTCCAGCAGTCGATCCAGCACCCCCCATTGGAAGGCGCCGTGCGCCCCGCCGCCTTGAAGCGCCAGACAGAAGGGCCGCCGGCCTGTCGAAGCGGCGGCGAGGTCCGTCGGCTCGGCGGTCTTGCGTTTGAAGATCGCCATAGGTCGGCCCCCGCTGGGATGATCTTATTGAGCGGTCCAGCCGCCGTCGATCGAGAAACTGGCGCCGTTGGCCGAGGCGCCCAGGTCGCTGACCAGATAGAGGAACAGCCCCGCCAACTGATCCGTCGTGACGAACTGTTTGGTCGGCTGGGCGGCCAGGATCACGTCGCTCATGACCTTTTCAGGACTGATGCCGCGGGTGCGGGCCTGGTCTTCGATCTGCTTTTCCACGATCGGCGTATGGACGAAGCCGGGGCAGATGGCGTTGCAGGTGATGTTGTCCTGCGCCAGCTCCAGCGCCACCGTCTTGGTGAAGCCGATGATGCCGTGTTTGGCCGCGACATAGGCCGATTTGAAGGGGCTGGCGACCAGGCCGTGGGCCGAGGCCATGTTGACGATCCGACCACGCCCCTGGGCCTTCATGATCGGGATGGCGGCGCGGGTAGCGTAGAAGGCCGAGGACAGGTTGATGGCGATGATCTGTTCCCATTTGTCGGTGGGAAACTTCTCGACCGACTCCACATGCTGGACGCCGGCGTTGTTGACCAGAATGTCCAGGCGGCCGAACTCGCGCTCGGCGAAGGCGACCATGTCGGCCACCTCCTCGCCGCGCGTCATGTCGGCGGGGTGATAGCGCACCCGCACGCCGGAAGACGCTTCAAGCGCGGCGCGGGTGCGCTCGATCTCGGCCGGATCGCCCAGGCCGTTCAGGACCACGTCGCCGCCCCGCGTCGCCACCGCGCGCGCCAGGGCCAGGCCGATGCCCGAGGTCGAGCCCGAGATCACCGCCGCCTGACCCTTCAGATCGCCGATGTCGCGGAAGTCAGGGGACTGGGGCGAGGTGGACATGGATGCGCCTTTCGTTCTTTCGCGAGAGACTAGCGGGGGCGCCCGGCGAAGATCAAGAATTTCCCGACCTGATGAATATCCATTCGGTCTCGGTCGAGGCCGCCTTGTCGAAACCGTAGCCGTCCCGGTCGAAAGCCTTCAGATCCTCGACTCGTTCCAGCCGTTCGTCGATGGCGAAGCGGCTCATGGCGCCGCGCGCCTTCTTGGCGAAGAAGGAGACGATCCGCGTTTCGCCGTTCTTCTCCTCGCGGAACTGGGGCGTGACGACCGGCAGTTTCAGAGCCTTGGCGTCGACGGCGCCGAAATATTCCTGGCTGGCCAGGTTGACGACGACCGGATCGGGCGATCCCTGGGCTCTGAGGTCTTCGGCGTCGGCGTTCAGCTGTTTGGAGATCCGATCGCCCCAGAAATCATAAAGGCTGGAGCCGCGGCGGGTCTTCAGCCGCGTGCCCATTTCCAGTCGATAGGGCTGGATCCGGTCGAGCGGACGCAGCAGCCCGTAGAAGCCGGACAAAATCCGCAGATGGTCCTGGGCGAAGGCCAGGGCGGCGGCGTCCAGCTCTCGCGCCTTCAGCCCCTCATAGACGTCGCCGGCGAAGGCGAAGGCGGCCTGGACGCCGTCCGTCGATTCCGGATCGAACGCCCTGAACCGTTCCAGATTCAAGGTCGCCAGATCATCCGAAATCCCCATCAGGCGACGCAGGTCGGCCTTGGTCTGACGCCGCGCCGTCGCCGCTAGGCTGGCGGTGTCTTCCAGAAAGCGACGCTCCGTGCCGGGCAGGGCCGGATCGGCCGGCGAGAAGTCGAGCCGTTTGGCGGGAGAAAGAAGGATCAGCAAGGGACGGCTCCGTGATGGCGCCGCTCACATAGGCCGCTTCTGCGAAGATTTGAACGGGCGAGGCCGGAATGCCGCGGCTCAGCCGCCGAAGCCGCCCTGATCGAGGAAGGCCTGCTCTTGCGGCGTCGTCGCGCGGCCCAGGGCGAGGTTGCGGTGGGGAAAGCGGCCGAAGCGCACGATGATGTCGCGGTGCAGGCGGCCCCATTTCTCCAGCTCGGCGTCGCCGGCGACCAGGGCCAGGTAGCGGTCCTGATCCTCGAGCCGTTCGGAATGTTCGAAGGGCAGCAGGAGGAAGTTCTTCAGCTCGGGTTCGACCCGGAGGTGCCAGCCGCGCGCCACCGCCTGTTCGGCGAACATCAGCGCCAGGGGATCGGTGGCGAACTGATGGGCCGTGCCGCGGAAACTGTTCCTCGGATACTGATCCAGCAGGATCAGCAGGGCCAGGGCGGTCTCGGGGGCCTCGATCCAGTCGTCGCGTTCGCGCCGGGCGGCCGACAGGTGCAGATCCTGGCCGCGCGACCGAAACTGGGCGTCGAAGGCCTCGTCCTTGGCGAACCACTTTTCGGGCCCGGCCTCTTTCCAGAAGGCGACGACGTCGGATGCGGTTATGAAGGGGACCATGACCGACATCTTAGCCAATCCGCTGCCCGTCTTCCATGACCGCGACTGCGACCTTTCGATCATCCGCGGCAAGCGCGTGGCCATGATCGGCTACGGCAGTCAGGGACGCACCCATGCGCTGAACCTGCGCGATTCGGGCGTGACCGACATCGTGGTCGGCCTGAAGCCCGGGTCGAAGACGCGGGCTGTGGCCGAAGCCGACGGATTTAAGGTGATGACGGCGGGCGAGGCGGCGGCTGGGGCGGACGTGGTCGCCGTCATGACCTCCGACGAGGCGCATCGCGACCTGTGGCGCGACGAACTGGCGCCTGCTGTGCGGCCCGGCGCTGCCCTGGTCTTCGCCCACGGCCTGTCGGTGCGATTCGGACTGGTGGAGCCTCGCGACGATCTGGACGTGATCCTGGCCTCGCCCAAGGGGATTGGGCCGCGCATCCGCGACCTGTACGAGGCCGGGGAGGGGGTCTTCTGCCTGTTCGGAGTGCATCAGGACGCCACGGGCGGGGCCCATGCCCTGGGCCTGTCCTATGCGGCGGCCCTGGGGTGCGGACGCAAGGGCATCCTCGAGACGACGATGCGGGACGAGTGCGAGAGCGACCTGTTCGGCGAACAGGTGGTGCTGTGCGGCGGGATCGCCGAACTGATCGATTCGGCCTTCATGAAACTGGTCGAGGCCGGCTATCCGGCCGAGGTGGCCTGGTTCGAATGTTTCTACGAGGCCAAGCTGGTCACCGACCTGATGTACGAGCGCGGCATAGCCGGCGCCTTCGCCAAGATCTCCAATACGGCGGAGTACGGGGCTTACCGCACCGGGCCGCGCGTGATCGGCGCCGAATCGCGCGCCGCCATGGATCAGGTCCTGGCCGAGGTTCAGGGCGGGGGATTCGTGCGGGATCTGATGGCGGACTATGACGCCGGCTCGCCCGACCTCATGGCGCGGCGCGCGGCCCTGGGGCGGCGGCCGATCGAGTCGGTGGGGGCGCGTCTGAACGAGGCGGCGCGGCGGGCGCGGGAGACGGCGGCGAACGACGACTGATGCGCGGGAGATGACTCGTCATCCTGTGCGTCCTTATCGACGCCATGCGGCGGACGGGCCGGCCCTCGGGTCGAGCCCGAGGGTGACGATCACTAGAGGTATGAGAGAGAATGGTCGGAGTGAGAGGATTCGAACCTCCGACCCCTGCGTCCCGAACGCAGTGCTCTACCAGGCTGAGCCACACTCCGACCGTGGGGGCTGGCCGCAAGGCGTCGCCCCGAAGTGAGGACGCGGCTTATAGCCATGGGTTTCGGAGGCCGCAAGCGTCCATTTCGACCTTCTTCGCAGTCGGCGAAAATTGTCCTGAGCGGGGGTGTTGCATCCGAAAACGGTTTGGCCTATCTGACCGCCTCCGCCGCACGAGAGTGCTGCGGACGCCGGACCTGCTGGGGAATGGTGTAATGGTAACACTCCGGTTTTTGGTACCGTCATTCTAGGTTCGAGTCCTAGTTCCCCAGCCATCCGCCCCTCCCATAAGCGAAGGCCTGCCTTGGTGTCAGGCCCGCCGGCCAAGCCTCAAGACACGGGTGATTTCAGTGCGGAGACGGCATTCTGGCCGCAATCCCCTGGGCGGCGCGATTCGCAATGAACTGGTGGCGGGACGGCGTTGGGGTTACAGCGCCCCTTGTCAGGGGCGATCCCGCCCTCTAGAGCCCACTGCCTGCCCATGCGGATGTGGCGGAACTGGTAGACGCACTGGATTTAGGTTCCAGCGCCGCGAGGCGTGGAGGTTCGAGTCCTCTCATCCGCACCAAGCAAAAGGCCCGGGAGCGATTCCGGGCCTTTTTTGTCTTTGTAGGGGGCCTATCGCGCTTCGGGCTGCTTGAGGCCATTTTTGTGGGTCTATCGCGCGTGGCGCTGCCTGAGACCCGTTGGCGCGCCTCTGTTTCGCTTGCGGCGAAGAAAAAGGCCGGGGCGTCGACCCCGGCCTTCTTTGCATCAGTCGCGTTCTTCCTTGGAGCCGGGGGCCGGGGCGCCCGGCATCGGCGGGACCGGGCCGACCGGGGCGTCGGGGGACAGTTCCGGGACCTCGACCAGGCCGCGGGCGACGTGGCTCTTACGGAAGCCGTAGGCGAAATAGATCACCAGACCCACGGCGCCCCAGATGGGCGGGACCATCTTGGCGTCATGCGGCAGGTTCCAGAACAGGAAGGCGCAGCCGGCGGCCGAAAGCGGCGCGATGATCCAGACCAGGGGCGTCTTGAACGGACGTTTCCGGTTCGGGTCGGTCTTGCGCAGGATCAGGACCGCGATCGACACCATGAAGAAGGCGAACAGGGTGCCCGAGTTCGAGATGTCGGCCAGCTGACCCACCGGGAAGAGGGCGGCGGCGATGGCGACGGCGACGCCGGTGAACAGGGTCACGACATAGGGGGTCTTGAACCGCTTGTGCATCTTGGTCAGGCCTTCCGGCAGCAGGCCGTCGCGCGCCATGACGAAGAAGATGCGGGTCTGGCCGTAGATCATCATCAGGATGACCGAAGGCAGGGCCAAGAGGGCGGCGGTGCCCAGGGCGTTGCCGACCTGCGGATGGCCGATGACGCGCAGGACGTGGGCCAGGGCCTCGTTCGAGCAGACCAGAGCCTCGGCGTTGGCCGGCAGGGCGCAGGCGGCGACGAAGGCAGGGGAGCCCGGCTGGACGGCTTGACCGGCGGCGCCGAGGACCGGCTGGGCGCCGATGGCGCCGGCCGCGCCCAGGGCGACCAGCAGATAGAAGACGGTGCAGAAGGCCAGGGAGCCGATCAGGCCGATCGGCACGTTGCGCTGCGGGTTCTTGGTCTCTTCAGCAGCGGTGGAGACGGCGTCGAAGCCGACATAGGCGAAGAAGATCGAGGCGGCGGCGCCGACGATGCCCATGCCCGAATAGGCGCCGAACAGGCCGTTGGGCGCGAAGGGCGACAGGTTGGCGGTGTCGATGACCGGCAGGGTCAGGACGATGAAGACCGTCAGGGCCGCGACCTTGATCGCCACCAGGATGGCGTTGACGCGGGCCGACTCGGTGGTGCCCAGGATCAGCAGGCCCGTCACGGCCAGGGCCACGATGATGGCGGGAATGTTGACGATCCCGGCCGAGAAGTCTGGCGTCGGGATGAAGCCGTTCATGCTCCAGGTCGGTCCGGCGGATAGGAGGTCCGGGAAGTCGAAGCCTATCCCGTTCTCTATCAGGCCCAGCACATAGCCGGACCAGCCCACCGACACGGCCGAGGCCGCAACAGCGTATTCGAGGATCAGGGCCCAGCCGACGCACCAGGCGAGCAGCTCGCCCAGGACGGCGTAGGTATAGGTGTAGGCCGAGCCGGAGACCGGGGCCATGGCCGCCAGTTCCGAATAGCAGAGCGCCGCCACCGCGCAGACCGCGCCGGCGATGACGAAGCTGACCATCATGCCGGGGCCGGCCTTCTGAGAGGCCGCAGCCGTCAGAACGAAGATGCCGGTGCCGATGATGGCGCCGATGCCGAGCAAGGTCAGTTGAACAGGTCCGAGCGACCGATGAAGCGACTTCTTCTCGGCCGTGGCCAGAATCGCGTCGAGCGACTTAACGCGCCACATAGAATACCCCCACGTTTACAGCGGCCCTCTGGCCGCGTCGGCGGGGACGCTAGCGGCGGAATGCGGGCCGCGCAACGCGCATGACTGCGGGGTGAAGCGCTCACGACGCTTTCGTGATCGTGGCGCATCGGGGGCGCATCGGGCTAGAGGCGGATCATGTTGCCGATCCACGCCGTTCTCGACCCGCTGAAATCCGCCCTTGCAAACGGAAATACGGCGGCTTTGGCCGCCCCGCCGGGGGCGGGGAAGACCACGGTCGTCCCCTTGGCCCTGCTGGACCAGGCCTGGCTGGGCGACGGACGGGTGCTGGTGCTGGAGCCGCGCCGTATCGCCGCACGGGCCGCCGCCGACCGGATGGCCGCCACCCTGGGCCAGGAGGCGGGCGGGACGGTCGGCTACCGCACCCGGCTGCAGAGCCGGATCGGGCCGAAGACGCGGATCGAGGTGATCACCGAGGGGGTCTTCACACGGATGATCCTGGACGACCCCGGGCTGGAGGGGGTGGGAGCGGTCCTGTTCGACGAATTTCACGAGCGCAGCCTGGACGCCGACCTGGGTCTGGCCCTGGCGCGGGAAACGCAAGGGGCGCTGCGGGAGGATCTGCGGCTGCTGGTGATGTCGGCCACCCTGGACGTGGCGGGGGTGTCGCGGTTGCTGGACGGCGCGCCGGTGATCGAGGCGGAGGGGCGGGCCTATCCGGTCGACACCCGCTATCTGGGCCGCAATCCGACCGAGCGGTTCGAGGAGGCGATGACGCGGGCCTGTCTGACGGCCCTGGGCGAGGAGACGGGGTCGGTTCTGGCCTTCCTGCCGGGGCAGGGCGAGATTCATCGGGTCGTGCGGCAGATCAACGAACGGCTGAGGCTGCCGAACGTCGACGTGGTTCCCCTGTATGGCGGACTGGATCGGGCGGAGCAGGACCGCGCCATCGAACCGGCGGCGCCGGGGCGGCGCAAGCTGGTGCTGGCGACCTCGGTTGCGGAGACGAGCCTGACGATCGACGGGGTGCGGGTGGTGGTGGACGGCGGCCTGTCGCGCGTGCCTCGGTTCGAGCCGTCCAGCGGCCTGACCCGGCTGGCCACGGTTCGGGTCAGCCGGTCGTCGGCGGAACAGCGCCGGGGACGGGCGGGACGGACCGAACCGGGCGTCTGCTATCGGCTGTGGGACGAGGAACAGACGCGCGGCCTGGTCCCGCATCAGCGGCCGGAAATCCAGGAGGCGGATTTGACCGGCCTGGCGTTGGATCTGGCGCGATGGGGCGCGCGGTCGGTCGAGGGGTTGGCCCTGCTGGACCCGCCGCCGGCCGGAGCCCTGGGCGAGGCGCGCAAGGTGCTGACGCGGCTGGGGGCGCTGGATGCGGAGGGCGGGTTGACCGATCACGGGCGGCGGCTGACACGCATCCCCCTGTCGCCGCGCCTGGCCCATATGGTCGCCGTGGCCTCGGACGGGCACGACGCCATGACGGGCGCGCGGATCGCGGCGGTGCTGAGCGAGCCGGGATTGGGCGGATCGAACGTGGATCTGCACGAACGGCTGGTCGGCCTGGAGCGGGACCGGTCGCCGCGGGCGCGGGATGCGTTGAAACTGGCTGAGCGCTGGGCTCGGGCGGCGGGCGGCGGCGCGGGCGGGTCGGTCGATGAGGGACTGCTGCTGGCCGTGGCCTTCCCCGAACGGATCGCGCGGATGCGGGGCAAGGCCGGCGAGATGCTGCTGGCCAGCGGGCGCGGGGCCATGGTCGAGGCGACCGATCCCCTGGCGCGCGAGACCTGGCTGGCGGTGGCCGAGCTGGGGGGCGGCGAGGCGCGGGACCGGGTGCGGCTGGCGGCGGCGCTGGACGCGGCGACGCTTGAAACCGATCTGGCGCGGCTGATCGAAACCGAGGAACGGCTGGCGCGCGAGCCCTCGGGCCGGGCGGTGATCAAGCGCATCCGACGGATCGGCGCGATCGTTCTGGATGAGAAGGTGATCGGGACGCCTGACGCGAGCCAGTTGTCGGCCGTGCTGAAGGCCGAGGTCGAGGCCGAGGGGATCGGCGCCCTGCACTGGGGCGAGCAGGCCTCGGCTCTGCGGGCGCGGCTGGCTTTTCTGCACGGGCTGGACCCGGCCTGGCCTGATGTGTCGGACGATGGTCTCATGGCGGCGCGCGAGGACTGGCTGTGGCCGGTGCTGGAGGGCGCGAAGTCGCTGGCGGCGACCAACGACGGCAGGCTGGCGGACGCCTTGCGGGGGCTGATCCCCTGGGATCTGCAACGCAGGCTGGACGAACTGGCGCCGCCGCGACTGACGACGCCGCTGGGGTCGGCGGGCATCGACTACGGCGCGGAGGGCGGACCGCGCGTTGAGATCCGCGTTCAGGAGTTGTTCGGCGTGACGACCCATCCGACGGTCGGCGGCGGCCGCGTTCCCCTGACCCTGGCCCTGCTGTCGCCGGCGCGGCGGCCGGTGCAGGTGACCCAGGACCTGCCGGGATTCTGGGCGGGCTCCTGGGCGGCAGTGCGCTCGGAGATGCGCGGCCGCTATCCGCGCCATCCCTGGCCCGAGAACCCGGCCGAAGCCCAGGCGACCAACCGGGCCAAGCCCCGCGGGACGTGAAGCGTCGAACCCGTCCCAAGCGGCTGCAACCGGGCGGCAAGCGCTGCGTTGAGCCAATCTCGCAGAGGACGCCCATGGCCTTCACCCAACTCGACCCCCCGCTGCCTGTCACCGTGCAGGATCGCGGCAAGGGGTTCGCCTTCGCCGTCATCGACTATGGTCAGGAGCACAATCTGATCTGGGTGACGGCCATTACCGAGACCGGAGAAATCTGGTGTGCGCCCAACCCGGTCGTGCGGATGCAGGCGAACTGGACCATGGGACGGCCGTCGCCCGCAGGTTGAGGCTTTTCAGCGGGAGAAGATGACGCGATATGGTCAGGCGCGCCCGCCGTGCGCCAACGGGGACAAAATCGTGCCGAACGCCAGGACCATCTCGCCGACCGCCGGAAAAGGGCGGGTGCTTTTCGCCAGCCTGATCGGCACCACGATCGAATTCTACGACTTCTATATCTACGCCACGGCGGCGGTGCTGGTGTTTCCGCGGCTGTTCTTCCCGGGCGGGGACCCGACGACGGCCATGCTGTCGTCCTTCGCGACCTTCTCCATCGCCTTTTTCGCAAGACCGGTCGGCGCCCTGGCCTTCGGGCATTTCGGCGACCGGGTGGGACGCAAGGCGACCCTGGTGGCGGCCCTTATGACCATGGGCCTTTCGACCGTGGCCATCGGCCTGCTGCCGACCCATGCGACGGTCGGTATTGTCGCTCCCCTGCTGCTGGCCCTGTGCCGGTTCGGACAGGGGCTGGGCCTGGGCGGCGAATGGGGCGGGGCCGTGCTGCTGGCCACCGAAAACGCGCCGCCGGGCAAGAAGGCCTGGTTCGGCATGTTCCCGCAACTGGGGGCGCCGATCGGCTTCATCCTGTCGACGGGCGCCTTCATCGTCCTGACCTCGACGATGGGCGAGGCCCAGTTCGAGGCCTGGGGCTGGCGCCTGCCCTTTCTGGCCAGCGCCGTCCTGGTCTTCGTCGGTCTGTGGGTGCGGTTGAAGATCACCGAGACCCCGGAATTCCAGACGGCGATGGACCGGAAGGAGCGGGTCAAGGCGCCGGCCGTGACCCTGTTCGCCCAGCACAAGACCGCCCTGTTCCTGGGGACGTTCAGCGGGGTGACGACCTTCTCCCTCTTTTATCTGATGACGGTCTTCGCCCTGGGTTGGGCGACGACGGGGATGGGGCTGGCGCGAGGCGACGTCCTGCCGGTCCAGCTGATCGGGGTGCTGTTCTTCGCCGCCTTTATCCCTGTGACGGCCCTGCTGGCCGACAAGTTCGGCCAGACCAGGGTGCTGATCGCCTCTTCGGTCGGGATCGCCCTGTTCGGCGGCCTGTTCGCGCCCCTGTTCGGAGCGGGGCTGACGGGGCTGCTGATCTTCTTCGCCCTGGGCTTTGCGCTGATGGGCTGCACCTACGGCCCTATCGGCGCGGCCATGGCGCGGCCCTTCCCGACGGCCGTCCGCTATACGGGGGCGTCCATGGCCTTCAATCTGGCAGGGATCGTGGGGGCGTCGCTGGCGCCCTATCTGGCGACCTGGCTGGCCAAGACCTACGGCCTGGCGGCGGTCGGCGGCTATCTGGCCCTGTCGGCGGTGGTGACCATACTGGCCCTGTGGGGCATGGGGCGGGTCAGCCCGGAGACGGAACTCTAGAGCCTGATCCGTTGAGGAGGAACCGCGAAGCGGTTCCGTCCGAAACGATCATGCCCTAGGCTTCGTCCGTCGCCGCATAGACCATGATCCCGGTCGCGATGGCCAGGTTCAGACTGTCGGCCCGGCCGCGCATCGGGATCTTGACGTTGACGTCGCAGGCGGCGGCCAGTTGGTCGGTCAGGCCGGCCTGTTCATTGCCCATCAGGATCAGCGACGGCTTCTGCATCACCGCCGAGTGGTGGCTGACCTTGGCGTCCAGCCGGGTGCCGACGACGCTGCCGGGCCAGGTCTGGCGCCAGGCCAGGAAGGCCTCGGGGTCGGCTTTGGTGATGGAGACGGCGAAGACCGAACCCATGGTCGCGCGCACCGCCTCGACCGAATAGGGATCGACGCAGTCGCCGATCAGGATGACGCCGCCGCAGCCGGCCGCGTCGGCGGTGCGGATGATGGTGCCCAGATTGCCGGGATCACGCACCTGCTCCAGGGCCACCCAGCAGGGGGCCGAGGCGGGGTCCAGCCTGTCCAGAGGGGTATAGACCTGATCGAACACGCCCAGGACCGTCTGGGGATTGTCGCGGCGGCTGATCTTTTCGAGGATGGCGTGGGTGACGACGACGATCTCGCCGCCGGCCTTGCGCGTCTCGGCCCTGGCCCGGTCCAGCAGGGGGTGCGGGCGGGCGTCCTCGCCGACCAGCAGCAGGCGCGGCGCCCGGCCCAGGTCCAGGGCCTCGCCGATGAATTTCAGCCCCTCGGCCAGGAAGGTCCCGGTGCTGTCCCGCTCCTTGCGCATATGCAGGGCGCGGACGGCCTTGACCGTGTCATTGGTCAGGGATGTGATCACGCGGTCCGTCATCGGCTCCACCGGGCGAAGAAGGACAGGCCGATGGCGCGGGCGTTCGGGCCGTCTTCGGACAGGGCCAGTTCGCCCCAGTCGATGCGACCGCTACGATCCGGCAGGGCCTCGGCCATCAGATGGGCCAGGGACAGGCCGGAGATGCGGGCGGCGTAGGCGTTCAGCAACAGGAAATCGGCCTCGTGGGACAACAGGGCGGCGCAATCCTTCAGCAGGGCCGGCATGTCCTCGAACAGGCGCCAGACCTCGCCGGTCGGGCCGCGTCCGTACTTGGGCGGGTCCAGGATGATTCCGTCGTATTTGGAGCCGCGCCGGACCTCGCGGGCCACGTATTTTCGGGCGTCCTCGACGATCCAGCGGATCGGGCGGTCGGACAGGCCGGATTGTTCGGCGTTCTCGCGGGCGTAGTTGACTGATTTCTTCGAGGCGTCGACGTGGGTGACCTCGGCCCCGGCGGCGGCGCAGGCCAGGCTGGCGACGCCGGTGTAGCCGAACAGGTTCAGGATCTTCGGCGCTCGGCCGGCGTCGCGCGTGAAGGCGCGCACGCGGCCGTCCAGCCAGTCCCAGTTGGCGGCCTGTTCCGGGAAGAAGGCCAGGTGGCGGAAAGGCGTGAAACGGCCGGTGAACTTCACCTCGCGCCATTTCAGGGGAAAAGCGTCGACGGGGCCGTGCCGGTCGAAGCGCCAGCGACCGGAGTCGTCCTCCTCCTGCTGCGGATCGAAGGCGGCCGTGGCCTGGTCGAAGGCGGCCGGGTCGCGCGGGGACCAGAAGCACTGGGGCTCGGGCCGGACCACCGTGTAGGGACCGTAGCGTTCCAGCTTCCGACCGTCGCCGGAGTCCAACAGGGCGTAGTCGGACCAGCCGCGGGTCACCAGGGTTTCGGGGGTTGGGGAGAGCAGGGGCGCCATCCTGCGGCTGATAGGCGGTCAGGCGGCCTTCCGTCCAGCATCGACATGGGTCGAGGCGTCGCATTCGGCGTCATGGTCCGGCTCATGAATCGTCTTGTCCCAGACATAGGGCGATACGATCAGTCGCCACAGAGCCTGTACAAACGCGACGCTGAGCAGGGACCAGTAGGCCGGCGCCAGCAGCATGTCGCTGAGACGATAGTCCAGACCGGCGCGCCGCGCCCCGACGGCGCAACTCATCCATGCGGCGACGACGCCCAGAGCCAGGACGGCGAGCGATCCGACCGGCAAGGACGGCGCCGCGCCCGTGTGAAGACCCAGGAGAAGGGCCGAGCCGATCCAGGCCAAGGCGGGAGCGTGGCAGGCGGCGGATATGACGGCGGCTCCCAAGGTCATGACAAGCGACAGCAGTCCGCGCTCGCCCAGGGCGGCGGGCGAGCGCGTGTGGACGCCCCAGGTCTGCATATAGCCCTTCAACCATCGCGTTCTCTGGGGCAGCCAGCGCTCGAAAGGGCCGGGCGGCGTTTCCCAGGTCGGTCGGTGGATGACCCCCAGACGCCACCCCGCCGACCAGAGCCGAAAGCCCAGGTCGGCGTCTTCCGTCACATTATAGGCGTCCCAACCGCCCAGATCCCGGAGGATGGCCGTCCGAAGATGATTGCTGGTGCCGCCGAGGGGGAAGGGCAGGTTCAGCTTCGCTATGCCCTGAAGATTGACCTCGAAAAGGGCGGCGTACTCCAGGGCGAACTGTCGATCGAGAAACCCCTTCAGGCCGGCGCCTCTGCGAACGCGCAACGGCGCCTGAACGCAGGCGAGATCAGGGCTCTGGGCGAAGTGCGCCGCCGCTTCACGCAGTTGCCCCGGGTCCGGCGCATCTTCGGCGTCATAGACGGTGACCAGTTCGCCCTTGATGAAGGGAAGGGCGTGGTTGAGGGCGCGCGGCTTGGTCTGGGGCGCGCCAGGCGGCACAATCAGGATCTGCAGCCAGTCAGGCCTGGCTGCGGCCGTCGCCGCCGCAATGGTTGACTGATCGTGCGCTTCCAGGATGAGGAACCCCTGCAACTGTCGGCGGGGGTAGTCCAGCCGAGACAGGTTCTGCACCAACTGCTCCACCACCGCCGCCTCGTCATACAAGGCCGCCAGGACGGTATAGCGCGGCCAGCGGCCCGGCTTGGGCGGCGGGGGCGGCGGAGAAAGACTGGCTGCCGCCAGGACGGCCCGCCAAATGGCCGTGGCGACGAAACAAGCCTGAAGCCCCAAGATCAGGGCCTCCAGCGTCGCCCGTGGCCAGAGGACAAGGCCGAACGCCGCACATGCGACCAGCCCGCCGACAACCGCCGCCTGCCAGGCCGTCGGCGTTCGACGCCCTGCGCCGCTGAGCGCATTCGTCTTGATCATCATCGTTCCAGCCCCCGCCCGAGCCGAATACAACTGGAAATACTTGTTTGTTGCAACTGGATTTTTCTGCGCCGATTGGCGCCGATGATCGATTGTCGCTATTCAGATCGCCCCTGACCTGGAGTCGCCTTTGCCCCTCGCGTCGCAATCGTCTCGTTCCCACCGCAAGCCCAAGGGGGAAGGCCATTCACGGCGCGGCGAAATCCTGGCCGCCGCCGAGCGGATTTTCGTCGAGCACGGCTATGAAGGAGCGACCATTCGCAAGATCGCGGATGAGGTCGGCCTGTCCTCGACCGCCCTCTATATGCATTTCCCCGATAAGGGCGCGATCCTGCAGGAAATCTGCCGCAACGCCTTCAGCGTCCTGACGGCGGCTGCGGCCTCCCTGTCGACGGGCTCCGCGCCGCCGGAGGTGCGACTGAGGGCCATGATCGAGGCGTACGCCCAGTTCGGGTTCGATCAGCCCAACGCCTATCGCCTGATCTATCTGACCCGTCCCGTTGAGGCCCGAGAGGGCGCTCAGACCTTGTCTCAGGAACTGGGCGCCGTCGTCTTTTCCGCCTTTGGAGCCTTGGTTGAGGAGACCGTGGCCGCAGGGCGGATGGAGGGCGACGCCAGGGCGATCGCTCAGTCGATTTGGGCGGCTGCGCACGGCGTCGTGTCGCTGATGATCACCAAACCCTATTTTCCGTGGGTGGAGCGGGACCGGTTGGTCAAGACGACCCTGGACGCCGTGTTCGACGGCCTGCTTAAGCCGTGACCCCACGCCCCCGGTCGCTCCTTCTCTGTCTGGTCCTTGTGGGGCTGACGCCGCTCCCCGCCCAGGCTCGGCCCTTGCGGGTCATGGCCCTGGATCAGTGCGCCGATCAATATGTCCTGGCCCTGGCGCCGGACGCCGAACTGGCCCTGTCGCCGCGCGCCGACGACCCTGACGCCTGGCTGAGGCGCGAGGCGGCCGGACACCGGCGGCTGCGCCCGACCCTGGAGGCGGCGGTGGGGTTCAAGCCGGATGTGGTCCTACGCTACTGGGGCGGCGAACCCCGGCTGCTGGCGGCCCTGGAGCAGCGCGGGACCAAGGTGATCACAATCGCGGACGCGACGGACTTCGACGGGGTGCGCGCCAATATTCGCGCCGCAGCGCAGGGTCTCGGGCAGGCCGAGCGGGGGGCTCGACTGGAGCGGACCATGCAGGCCAAGCTGGATCGCGCGGCGCCGCCCGCCGGAAGCCCCACGCCCGGCGCCCTCTATCTGACCTCGGGCGGCTATACGTCCGGTCCCGGCACGCTGATGGATGCGATGATGCGGGCGGCCGGCTTTCGCAATCTGACGACCGCGCCGGGCTTCGGGGCCGTCAGTGTCGAGCAGATCGCGCTTCAGCCGCCCCTCCGGTTCGTGCTGGGCTTTTTCGACCAGTTGCGGGCCGACTGGCGGGGAGCAGGCCGCCATCCGGTGGTGCGCCGCGCCGCCAAGGGGCGGACGGCGGCGAAGCTGCCGGCGGCCGTCCTGACCTGTCCCGCCTGGTTCGCCGCCAACGGGGTGGAGATGATGAAGGCGCGGCCATGAGTCGGACGGTTCGTCTGTGCGTGAGGCTGGGCCTGCTCTGTACGGCGGCCGTGGCGACCGCCGTATTGTTCGGGGAGACGGGGTTCGACCGCGCCCAGTATGCGGCGGCCTTCGGCGATCCGTCTTCAGGTCCCTGGGACGTCTTGTGGCAGGTGCGGGCGCCCCGCGCCGTCTGCGCCCTGGTCGTGGGGGCGGCTCTGGGGCTGGCGGGGGCGGTGATGCAGGGGCTGCTCCGCAATCCCCTGGCCGATCCTGGCGTTCTGGGGGTTTCGGCGACGGCGGCCCTGGGCGCAGCCCTGGCGATCGTCCTCGGCGGCGCGGGCGTTGGGGGCCTGGTGGAGATGTCGGCCCTGGCCGGCGCTGCTGTGGCCGGCGGGGTGCTGGTCGCGGCAGCCGGACTGATGCGGGCGCCGGAGGCCCTGATCCTGTTCGGGGTGGCCCTGTCGAGTTTCGCGGGGGCGGCGACGGCCCTGATCTTCAACCTGTCGCCGTCCCCCATCGCCCAGGCCGAGGTCATGGCCTGGCTCTTGGGATCGGTGCAGAACCGGAGTTGGGTCGATGTCGCCTGGGTGGCGCCGGCCCTGGCGATCGCGGCCGTTTTCGCCGCCCTGTCGGCGCGGGGACTGCGAATGCTCACCCTTGGCGATGAAACGGCCGCAACGTCGGGGCTCTCCATGGGGCGGTTGAGAGGCTTCGCCCTGATCGCGGCGGCGCTGGCGACGGGGGCGGCGGTGGCGGTCGCGGGCGTGATCGGCTTCGTCGGTCTGGCGGCGCCCCATCTGGTGCGGGCGGCGGTGCGCGGGGACGCGGGGCGAATCCTGGCGCCCTCGGCCCTGGCGGGCGGATTGATCCTGGTGGTCGCGGACTTAGCGGCGCGGCTGACGCCGACGGATCAGGAGCTGAAACTGGGGGTGTTCACGGCCTTGATCGGGGCGCCCCTGTTCGCCTTGATCGCCTGGCGGGCGGCGCGGGAGTGGCGGCTGTGATCGCGCCGCTGACGATGTGGGACGCCGAGGCGACCCTGGGCGGGCGCAAGGTGCTGGACGGTGCGGACGTACAGGTCGAGCGCGGCCGGTTGGTCGCTCTGGTCGGTCCCAACGGAGCCGGAAAGTCCAGCCTGATCAAGGCGTTTGTCGGACTGCTGGCGCTGGACGGCGGCGTCGCCCGCCTGAACGGCGACGACGTCACGACCCTGTCCCCTCGAGAACGGGCCCGGCGCGTCGCCTATCTGCCCCAGGAGCGGCGGATCGCCTGGAACCTGCCGGCGGTGGAGGTGGCGGCCCTGGGCGCGCCCTTCCTGGCCGGTCCCGAAGCCTTGGCGCGGGCCAAGCGGGCTCTGGCTGAAGTGGGCGGCGCCCATCTGGTCGATCGCGGCGTAGCCGAAATGTCCGGCGGCGAGCGGGCGCGGGTGCTGCTGGCGCGCGCTTTGACGACCGACGCCCCCATGCTGCTGGCGGATGAACCGATCGCGGGGCTCGATCCGGACGCGCAGCGGCTGGTGCTGGAGCGGCTGCGCGGCCGCGCGGACGGCGGCGCCGCCGTGCTGGTCAGCCTGCACGACCTGGCCCTGGCGGCGGCCTTCGCCGACCAGGTGGTGGTCATGCATCAGGGACAGGTCGCCGCCGCCGCCCCGCCGATGGAGGCGCTGGAGCCGGGCGTGCTCAGAAGCGTCTTCGGCTTGGACGGGCGCTGGGTCGAAACACCGGACGGGCCGCTGCTGGCGGCCCGCCGGGCTCAGTAGGCGACGTAGGGACGAGGACCCGCCGCGGCGCCGCGCGCAATGTCGGCCGAGGGCGTCAGGGGCGCCGAGCCGCCGTTCAGCCGGGCCTTGTAGACCGCCATATTCTCCATCACCCGCATCATATAGTTGCGCGTCTCGGTGAAGGGGGCGCATTCGATGAAGTCGATGGCGGCGTTGGCGTCGCCGCGCGGGTCGCCGCAGCGAGCGATCCACTGGTTCGGCCGCGCTGGGCCGGCGTTGTAGCCGACCGTGGCCAGCAGCATGGAGCCGTTGTTGGCCGCCATCAGCTCGCCCAGGTGATAGCTGCCCAGGGTCATGTTGTAGTCCGGGTCCCACAGCTGTTCGGCCGAGAAGCTCATGCCCAGGCGACGGGCCACGCCGGAGCCGGTGGAGGGCAGGAACTGCATCATTCCGCGCGCATCGGCGCCGGAGCGGGCCCGGGGGTCGAAACTGGATTCCTGACGCGTGATGGCCTGGGTGAACTCCAGCGGCGCCGCGCCGGCGACCTGTGGCGGTATGCGGACCGGATACATCCGCTCTGGCAGGACAAAGCCCCTCTGGCTGGCCGCACGGCCGACCATCATGGCCGCGAAACCGTCGCCGTAGCTGCGGCTCAGATCCATCAGCAGGGCCAGATCCTCGATCGTCGGGAGGTCGTTGTCGAGCTGATAGGCGAAGACCCGCAGCAGGCTGGTCTCTCCGGTCTCGCCGAGAATCCGAGTGGCGCGAACCCGTTCGTCGGCTTCAAATCGGGCGATGTCCGCAGGGGTAGGCGCCGGATCACCGGGCAGGGTCAGGGTGGTCATCCCGGCCTTTTCGGCGGCGAGCTGGCCATAGAAGGTCTGCCAGTGCTGGGCGCCGTTGCGATAATGGGCGAGGGCGGCGTCGCGCTCGCCCCGGGCCTCGGCGGCCCGGCCCAGCCAGTAATAGGCGCGGCCCTGGGTGATCGGAGTGGAGGAGGCGGTGCGCAGGGCCTCGAAATGACGGGCGGCGACTTCGGGCTGGTTCAGCTTTGTCAGGGCGACCCATCCGGCGAAGAATTCGGCGTCAACCATTCGGTCGCCCGAGGTGAAGCCGTGGCCGTTCATCGCATCATAGGCGGCGCGCCAGTTTCCCTGCTGCAGGGCGTCCAGATAATAGTTGCGGCGCTCGGTCCACAGGGTGTCGTCGCCGACCGTGTGGCCCGGAGCGGGCGGGAGGTAGGCCAGAAGCGGGAAGGCTTCGGACTGACGGTTCTGAGACCGCAGGATACGAACCCGTTCCAGGACCACGACGGGATCGACGGCCTGTGTCGGGGTCAGGGAAGCGACCACGGCGTCAGGGCTGTAGGCGGTGCGCAGGCTCATGACGGCGTTGGCGACGGCCGCCCGTTCCGGTGAGACGAGGCCCGTCATCGCGCGGGTGGCCGGGCCGTGAGGGCCCATCAGCAGCAGATTGAGGCGGGTCTCATGATCGGCCGGGGTCAACCATCCGGCCCAGGCGGCCAGAATGCGCGATTGCGGCGCCTCGTCGAAGGATCGCGTGCGCCACCATTCGCGGATCAGGGCGCGCGCCTCATCGCGTCGCCCCCTCTGTTCAAGGGCGGCGGCGTAGGCGATGGCGCCCTCGACCGTGCGGGGCGGTTCCTGCGCGAACAGGGCCAGGGCGGCGTCCGGGCCGACGCCGGACCGGGCCAGCACCTTTTCTGTCGCTTCGCGGCGTGATTCGGCCCTCGGCCAGCCGGCCAGCTCCGTCTGGGCGCGGGCGAGGTCGGCGTAGGACAGCTGTTCGCCCGAGGTGTCGATCAGGGCCCACTGGACCAGTTTGCGCGCTGCGGGATCGCCGATCTGTGAGAGGGCCGACTGGGCGCCCAGCACGTCGCGCGCCCGCGCGGCGGCCAGTCCTTGACGAAACAGCGCCGTGTCCTGATCATTCAGGACGCGGGTTTGGCCATAGGCGACGCCGGTTTGAGTGACGGAACCATAGGGGACGGCCTGCGCCGGCGCCGCGTCTTGAGGGCTCGGCGCAATCAAGGCGAGAACCGCCGCCAGACTCGTCGCAATCATGATCTTTCCTGTTCTCATTCATCCCGGTTGCGGCGAAGCCGCTGGCGACCTAACGTCTCGCGCTCTCAAGACAGAGGTCCTGGACGTCCGTCCATCGCCCCTCCCCAATTAGGCTAGCTAGTCCCATGACCGCCCCCTTGTTCAAGGGCGTGATCACCGCCCTGATCACACCACTTCATGACGGAAACGTGGACGAAGCCGCATTCGCCACGCTGATCGAGCGTCAGATCGCCGCAGGCGTCAGCGGTCTGGTGCCCGTCGGCACGACAGGCGAGGGCGCCAGTATGGATCTGGACGAGCACAAACATGTGATCGAACTGTGCGTGCGGCTGGTCGCCGGCCGCGTTCGCGTCATCGCCGGAACCGGTTCGCCCTACACCAAGGAAGCCATCGACCTGACCCGTCACGCCAAGACGGTGGGGGCGGACGGCGCCCTGGTCGTGACGCCCTATTACATCCGCCCGTCCCAAGCCGGGATGGCGGCGCATTTCGAGGCTATAGCGGACGCCGTCCAACTGCCCATCCTGCTTTACAACGTGCCCGCGCGAACCGGCGCGGACCTGGCGAATGAGACGGTGGCGCGATTGGCGGCTCATCCGAACATCGTCGGCATCAAGGACGCCACCGGCGACATGAGCCGGGTCAGTTGGATGCGGGCCGAAATCCAAGAGCCGTTCGACCTGATCTCCGGCGATGACTCCAGCTATTTGGGCTATCACGCCCATGGCGGGGTCGGACTGATTTCGGTGGCGTCGAATGTGGCGCCCGAAGCCATGGTCGCTTTGCACAATGCGGCGGCGGCCGGCGACTATGCCGCAGCGCGGGATTGGCAGGACCGTCTGATCGGTCTGTGTAAGGCGCTGTTCCTCGATAATTCTCCCGCCCCGACCAAATACGCCCTGGCCCGGTTGGGCCTGTGCCGTGAAGAGGCGCGCTTGCCGCTGTCGCCGACCTCCGACGCGGTCAAGCCGGCCATCGACAAGGCCATGGTCGAGGCGGGCGTGATCTGATGGCGCCCAAGCCGCAGCCCAAGTCCAAGGTCATCGCCGAGAACCGCCGCGCGCGCTTCGACTATTTCCTGGAGGACAATATAGAGGCGGGGATTCAGCTGCTGGGCACCGAGATCAAGGCTCTGCGCGATGGCCGGGCCAATATCGCCGAAAGCTATGCGGCGGTTGAGGGGCGAGAGATCGTCCTGATCAACGCCGACATTCCGCCCTACAAACAGGCCAACCGCTTCAATCACGAGCCCCGCCGGCCGCGCAAATTGTTGCTGCATCGCAAGCAGATCGACAAGCTGATGGGGGCGGTGCAACGCGACGGTCAGACCATCATCCCGCTGAGGCTCTATCTGAACGAGGCGGGCAAGGCGAAGCTGGAGATCGCCCTGGCCAAGGGCAAGAAGCTGCACGACAAGCGCGAGGCCTCGGCCGAACGGGACTGGCAGCGCGACAAGGCGCGGTTGATGCGGGACAAGGGCTGAGCCCCGTCGCCGTCGCCTAGCTGAGAGGGCGGGCGTCCGTCACGCCGGGCAGGTCGGAGACTCCTCGGCTCATCTGGCCGCCGGCGGAGGGGGTGACCAGACCCCCGGTCAACAGCGTCAGCACCGTGAAGGCGACCACGACCACAGCTGCGATCAAGGCCAGCCTGCGCTCGGCTGGGGTGAAGAGTCGATCGGTCGTGCGTTGCATGGTTCAGCCTCCCTCCGCTCGAGAACGCAGCGGCGGGGCCTCAGTTCCGCCTCAATTGGATCCTGCCGGATTGGTGCGACACCTCCGCGACAGCACGGTCAGGCTTCTATGATCGACCGGGCGCGATTGAACACCGCTTCGAACATGTCCGGGGTCAGGCGACCCGTGTTCGTGTTCAATCGGGAGCAGTGATAGGAGTTCAGGATCACATAGCCCCCGGCCTCGCCCTCGGCCCCATGCCCCGCCGGCATGGCCGAGGCGGGGCGGCCGAACGCCTTGAGGATGTTGCGGCGGGATACGTCGCCCAGGGTGATGATGACCTTAAGATTGGGCAGAAGCGCAAGTCGGTCGATCAGGAAAGGACGACAGGTCGTCTCTTCGACCGGCAGGGGCTTGTTGCCGGGCGGGGCGCAGCGGACGGCGTTGGTGATCATGCAATCGACCAAGGTCAGATCATCGTCGCCGTTCGGCTCATAGGTTCCGGTCGCGAAGCCGGTCTTCTTCAGCGTGTCGTACAGCAGCCATCCGGCGTGGTCGCCCGTGAATGGACGGCCGGTGCGGTTGGCTCCGGTGCGGCCCGGCGCCAGGCCGGCGACCAGAAGCCGCGCCTGAGGGTCGCCGAAGGAGGGGGCGGGGCCGTTCCACCAATCCGGATTCTGGCGGGCGTTTTCCTGGCGATAGGCCACCAGTCGCGGGCAGAGCGGACAGTCGCGGGGCGGCTCGGGCGTTAGGCTCATTGCGCCGTCGCCGACTTGGGTCGGCCGAAGTCGGCCATCAGATCGTTCAGGTCCAGGAAGGCGTCCGCCTGACGGCGCAGTTCGTCGGCGATGTGGGGCGGCTGAGTCTTCTGGGTGGAGATGACCGTCACCCGCACGCCCTTGGCCTGGACGGCCTGGACCAGCCGTCGGAAGTCGCCGTCGCCCGAAAACAGCACGACATGATCCAGCGCCGGAGCCAGCTCCAGCATGTCCACCGCGATCTCCATGTCCATATTGCCCTTGATCCGGCTATGGCCGGCCGTGTCCGTGAACCGCTTCACCGGCTTGGTGACGACGGAAAAGCCGTTGTAGTCCAGCCAGTCCACCAGGGGTTTTACCGGTGAGAACTCTTCGCCCTCCACCACCGCGGTGTAATAGTAGGCGCGGATCAGGATGGATTTCTCGCGAAACCAGTCCAGCATCCGCCGGAAGTCCATATCGTGTTGCAAGGCGCGGGCGGCGGAATACAGGTTGGACCCGTCGATGAAGATCGCCAGGCGGTCGGTGGGATGAAACATGGTCGAGGCCGTCGAAAGAGATGAAATGAGGGACGAAAGGCGAGGGGCGCCGGTCGATACGAGAATCGACGCCGCACTCGACCTGAACGCCGCAGTCATCGTGGCGCTGGGCTGTAATGACAAGGGGGCCTGGTCGTCTTGCCGCGAGGCCCTGGAGGCGGCTCTGGCGCGGTTTCGCACGGAAGGGATCGACATCATCGCCCGGTCGTCCTGGTGGTCGTCGCTGGCATGGCCCGATCCGCAGGATCCGCCGTTCCTGAACGGCGTCGTGATCGTGAGCACCGCCCATGATCCCCATGATCTGATGGCGGCCCTGGGCCGGATCGAAGACGCCTTCGGGCGGCGTCGGTCGGCGCGCAACGCGCCGCGCACCTTGGATCTGGACCTGATCGCCTACGGGCGACTGATCGGCGACCTGAACGGCCTGATCCTGCCGCATCCCAGGGCGGCCGAGCGCAGATTCGTCATGGGGCCGATTGCGGAGATTGCGCCGGACTGGGTGCATCCCGCCGGCGGCGACGCCGCAGCCCTTGCCGGGGCCGCAGGGGTCGGCAAGGACGCTCATCCCATCTGACGCCGTAGTTTCGCCGCTCTGGCGTTGCAAAACAGCGACCACATCTGTATTTGACGCGGTTCTCCCCCGCGTTCGAGGAATTTCATGGCCCGCGTCACCGTCGAAGACTGCATCGAGAAGGTTCCGAACCGCTTTGGTCTGGTGCTGATGGCGGGTCACCGCGCCCGCAGCATCGCCAACGGCGCCGCCCTGACGATCGACCGCGACAATGACAAGAACCCCGTGGTCGCCCTGCGCGAGATCGCCGACGACACGGTGGCGCCCGATGAACTGCGCGAGACCATCATCACGACGCTGCAACGTGTCGATGAGCGCACGGAGGCCGAGGACGAGGCGGAAACCGTCGCTCTGCTGGCCGAGCCGCAGCACATGAACATGGCCGAGGCCGAGCTGATCCGCGCCCTGCAAAGCGACCGGGATGGCGGTCAGGAGGAGCGCTACTGACGCCCGAGGGAGCCCCAGGCGTCACTATCCTGCCGGCGCGGACCGAGACGGTTCCGCCGGCGCCCCAAGCTGCAGACAAAATCGAGCCGGCGAAAGACATGGCGCCGCTCAAGCGCGCGCCGATCCTGCGTCAGTTCGAACTGATCGAGGCCGTCAAGGCTTATGATCCGACCGCTGACGAGGCGCTTCTCAATCGCGCCTATGTTTATGCGATGAAGATGCACGGCTCGCAGCTGCGGGCTTCAGGCGATCCCTATTTCGCCCATCCGATCCAGGTCGCGGGCATATTGACCGACTATCGGCTGGACACGGCGACGATCGTCACGGCCCTGCTGCATGACGTCGTCGAGGACACCTCGGCCACACGCGAAGACATCGCCCAGATGTTCGGGGAAGAGGTGGCCGTCCTGGTCGAGGGCGTGACCAAGCTGAGCCGGCTTGAGCTTCAGGCCGAGCATACGCGCCAGGCCGAAAACCTCCGCAAATTCATTCTTGCGATCAGCCGGGACGTGCGGGTCCTGTTGGTCAAGCTGGCGGACCGCCTGCACAACATGCGGACCCTTCAGTACGTCAAGCCGGAGAAGCGTGAGCGCATCAGCCGCGAGACGCTTGAGGTCTATGCACCCCTGGGGCGGTCGATTGGCATTCACTCCATTGCTTCCGAGTTGGAAGAACTGGCCTTCACCCATCTGAATCCGACGGCCAAGACGGCCATCGAACGTCGGCTTGAGGCGTTGAAGCTGGAGCATGGTCACGCCATCGAGGGCGTGTCGGACGAGGTGGAGCGGGTGCTGTCGGAAGCCGGGGTGCCGGCGCGGGTTTTCGGTCGGCAGAAGACGCCTTATTCCATCTGGCGCAAGCTGCAACGCAAGTCCGTCGGGTTTTCGTCTCTCTCCGACATCTATGGATTCCGCGTCATTCTGGAGGCGGAGGACGACTGTTACCGGGCGCTGGGCGTGATCCACCGGGCCTGGCCGATGGTCCCGGAACGGTTCAAGGACTTCATCTCCACGCCCAAGTCGAACAACTACCGCTCCCTGCACACCACGGTCGTGGGGCCGCGCGGCTTGCGAATCGAAATGCAGCTCCGCACCGAGGCTATGGACCGCGTCGCCGAGGACGGGGTGGCGGCCCACTGGCGCTACAAGAACCATTCCTACGGTTTCGATCATGAAGCCATGGCGACGGGAGGCGGCCGCGATCCCTTGCAGAACCTGCGCCATCTGGTTCAGGTGATCGAACACGGCGAGGGCGGAGAGGACTGGGTCGAGCACGCCAAGCTCGAAATGTACCTGGATCAGGTCTTCGTTTTTACGCCCAAGGGCCGGCTGGTGACCCTGCCGCGGGGCGGCATGCCGCTGGACTTCGCCTATGCGGTTCATACAGAGGTCGGCGACACGGCCGTTGGGGTAAAGGTCAACGGCGAGCTCAAGCCGATGCGGACGCCCTTGCAGAACGGCGACGTGGTCGAGATCATTCGCGGGGCCAAGCGGGAGGTGCCGGCGGACTGGCGTAGTCTGACGGTGACCGGGCGGGCCCGTTCCGCCATTCGTCGTCATATCCGAACCTCCGAGCGTGAAGAGTTCATCAAGCTGGGCCGTGTGGCGCTGGAGCAGACGCTGGCCCGGGTGGAGAAGTCTCTGGCTGACGTCTCGCTGAAGCCGGTTCTGGAAACCCTGGCGGTCGCCTCGGACGACGATGTGTTCGAAAATCTGGGCCGCGGTCGGTTCTCGCCCACGACCGTGGCCGAGACCCTGTTCCCGTCCTTGAAGGGGCGGTTGAAGGCCGGGCCGGAAAAACAGAGGATCGAGGGCGATACGGCGCGGCTGTTCGTTCGCGGGGGCGGACTGACGCCCGGCGTCAGCGTCCATTTCGGCCGTTGCTGCACGCCTGTGCCCGGCGATCGCATCGTGGGCATTCTTGAGCCGGAAACCGGGCTCACCGTCCATACTATCGACTGTCAGGCCCTGGCGGCCTTCGCCGATGACGATTCGGTCTGGCACGATCTGCAATGGACGCCTCAAGCCGAGACGGACGCCGTCGCCGCGGTCCGGTTGAACGCCACCATCCGCAATGCGCCGGGCGTGCTGGGGCAGGTGACCACCCTGATCGGCGAGGCGGGCGGCAACATCATCAATCTGTCGATGGCCTATCGTCAGCAGGACTTCTTTGACGTGACGATTGATGTGGAGGTGGAGGACGCCAAACACGCCACCACCATCATGGCGGCTCTGCGGGCCAATCCTTCGGTCGACAACGTCGATCGCGGGCGCGGCTGAGTCTTTCGCCGGACAGGGCGAGGCGCTAAGACGCCCCGCATGAACACCCAAGACGTCCTCAACGAGTTTCGCGACGCCGGCGCCCTGCGCGAAGGCCATTTCGTCCTGTCCTCCGGTCTGCACAGCCCGGTCTTTCTGCAGAAGAACCTGGTCTTCATGCAGACGGACCGCTGCGAGCGGCTGTGCAAGGCTTTGGCGGAAAAGATCGTCGCGACGGTCGGGCCGGTGGATGTGGCCATTTCGCCGGCCGTGGGCGGGATCATTCCCGGCTATGAGACGGCGCGTCACCTGGGCGTCCCGTCGATGTATGTCGAGCGCGAAGGCGGCCAGTTCAAACTGAGGCGCGGGTTTTCGGTCGAGCCGGGCCAGAAGGTTGTGATGGTGGAGGACATCGTCACCACCGGCTTGTCGTCGCGCGAATGCATCGCCGCCATCCAGGCGGCGGGAGGCGAGGTGGTCGCTGCAGCCTGTATCGTCGATCGGTCAGGCGGAAAGGCCGATGTGGGCGTGCCCCTCATCGCCCTGGCGTCGCTGGAGGTGCCGGCCTATCCAGCCGACGCCCTGCCGCCGGAACTTGCGGCCGTGCCGGTCGAAGACCCCGGCAGCCGCAGACTTGCGAAATAATGTCCGGCGAAGCGACGTCGGGGCCGGCGAGGAGCTGAAGATGCGCGAACGGGTGAGGCTGGGCGTCAATATTGATCATGTCGCGACGGTTCGGAACGCCCGCGGCGGCGCCCATCCGGATCCGGCCAGAGCGGCGGAGACGGCCTTGACGGCGGGGGCAGACGGCATCACCGCCCACCTGCGCGAGGACCGGCGCCACATTACGGATGCCGACATCGGCGTGCTGAGCGCGCTCTGCGCTCGCGCAGGCAAGCCGCTCAACTTTGAGATGGCCGTGACCGACGAGATGCTGAGCATCGCCCTGCGCCACCGCCCCCACGCCGCCTGCCTTGTGCCCGAGCGGCGCGAGGAGGTGACGACGGAAGGCGGCTTGGCGGTGGCGGGACAGGAGGCGCGGATCAAGCCTGTCGCCCAGGCCCTGACGGAAGCTGGGATACGGGTCTCGCTGTTCATCGAACCGTCCGAGGCTCAGGTCGAGGCCGCTGCGGCGGTCGGCGCCCAGGTGGTGGAATTTCACACCGGCCGCTATTGCCACCTGACCGATCCCGGGGAGCGGGAGGTCGAGTTCGAGCGGCTGGCCGCCGCCGCCGCCCAGGCCGACATCCTGGGGCTGGAGGTCCATGCCGGTCACGGGCTCGACTATGAGACCGCCCCAAGGATGTTGGCCATTCCCGAGATTCGGGAGCTGAACATCGGCCATTTCCTGATCGGCGAATCCATATTTGTGGGCCTGGATACAGCGATCCGTCGCATGCGGGCGGCGATGGATTCGGCGAAGTGATCATCGGCGTCGGCGCGGACCTGTCGGACATCCGGCGTATCCAGGCCTCGCTCGACCGGTTCGGCGAGCGGTTCAAACAGCGGTGTTTCACCGACATCGAACGGGCGCGGTCGGATCGGAAGCCGGACCCGGCCTGGAGCTACGCCAAGCGGTTCGCGGCCAAGGAGGCCTGCGCCAAGGCCCTGGGCACCGGCATGAGGGCGGACGTCTATTGGCGCGACATGGGGGTGGTGAACCTGAGGTCCGGGCAGCCGACCCTGGCCCTGACCGGCCACGCGGCCGATCACCTGGCGCGGCTGACCCCGGCCGGGCACGAGGCGAAGATTCACCTGACCCTGAGCGACGAACACCCCTATGCGCTCGCCTTCGTGGTGATCGAAGCCTTGCCGCTGTCGTAATCGCGATATACCCGTCACTGGACGACCGCGAGGACGCGGCAAGGGGATGCTTGATCGCATGAGCGAAGATCAAAAGCCGCAGGGCGACGACGTGAAGACGAGCGATGCTGCGGGTGCGGCCTCGGCGGGCGACGTCTATGTCTGGACTGAGGGCGACAAGGCGGAGAAGCCTGCGGAGGCGCCTGTCGAGCCGATGACCTCGACGACGCCGGTCGCCGCAAAGCGGCCGGTTTGGAGCGACGACGGCGACGCCCCCTTCGAGGACGCGCCGGCGCCTGCGGCGCAAAAGGCGGACAAGTCTTCCAAGGCCAAACAGGGCGGCGGGGCCGGGGACGAGACGATGGAAATCGTCAAGACGGTCGTCTTCGCCCTGCTGATCGCCATGGTGCTGCGGATCTTCCTGTTCCAGCCCTTCACCATTCCATCGGCCTCGATGGAGCCGAACCTGTATGAGGGCGACTATATCGTCGTGTCGAAATGGTCCTACGGCTATTCGAGACATTCGATCCCGTTCAGCCCGCCGCTGTTCGACGGCAGGATCTTGGGGTCGGCGCCCAAGCGGGGCGACATCGTCGTGTTCAAACTGCCGCGCGACGACAAGACCGACTTCATCAAGCGCGTGATCGGCTTGCCGGGCGATCGGATCCAGATGATCGCCAACAAGCTGTATATCAACGATAAACCTGTTCAGGACGTCGTGGTCAGCCAGCAGGAGATCAACGACATCTTCGGCCCGCGCCCCGTCACCGAGGTTCGCGAGACCCTGCCCAACGGCAAGAGCTTCATGACCCAGGACTTCGGCCCGGGCAACGATCTGGACGACACCCCCGTCTATGAGGTGCCGGCCGGTCACTATTTCATGATGGGCGACAACCGCGACAACTCGATCGACAGCCGCGTCGAACAGTCCAGCGGCGTGGGCATGGTCCCGGCCGAGAACCTGGTCGGCAAGGCGCAGATCATCCTGTTCTCGTGGAAGCCGGGCGCCTCGCTGTTCAAGCCCTGGACCTGGGGCAATGTGCGGCTCGATCGGTTCTTCGACGTTCTGCACTGATGGCGAATACGCGGGCCGAGGCGGTCGCGGCGCTTGAGGCGCAGCTCGGCCATCATTTCCGGGACAAGGCCCTGCTGGATCGCGCCCTGACCCACGCCAGCGTGAGCGAGGGCGCGCCGGTCGGCGTCCATGGGCCTAAGCACAACGAGCGGCTGGAGTTCCTGGGCGACCGGGTGCTGGGCCTGCTGGTGGCGGACAAGCTGTCGCGCGACTATCCGACGGCGGACGAGGGCCAGCTGTCGTCCAGCCTGCACGCCCTGGTCGACAAGACCGCCTGCGCCCGTGTGGGCGAAGCCTTGGGCGTCGGCCCGGCGATGCGGCTTTCGCCGGGCGAGACCAAGACGGGCGGCCGCCGCAAGGCCGGGGTCATCGCCGATGCGGTCGAGGCCATACTGGCGGCCGTCTATCTGGACGGCGGTCTCGAGGCGGCCCGGACCGTGTTCGACAAGGCCTGGGCGGCGGAATTTGCAGCGCCCCCTTCGCGAACCGTGACCAATCCCAAGTCGGCCTTGCAGGAATGGGCCCAGGGGCTGGGCCGGCCCCTGCCGACCTATCGCATCGCAGATCGGACGGGTTCGGATCATGCACCGACTTTCACGGTCGAGGTGTCCGTTGAAGGCGTGGAGCCCTTGACCGCGCAGGGGCGTTCGCGTCAGGAGGCGGAGAAGGCGGCCGCAACGGCCCTTTTGAAACGTGAAGGCGTCATTTGACCGATATTGAAAACCAGCGGGCGGGCTTCGCCGCCATCATCGGCGCCCCGAACGCGGGCAAGTCCACGCTGGTCAACCGGCTGACCGGGTCCAAGGTCTCCATCGTCACCCAGAAGGTGCAGACCACGCGGTTCCCCGTGCGCGGCATCGCCATGGAAGGCGACGCCCAGATCGTGCTGGTGGACACCCCCGGCATCTTCACCCCGCGCCGGCGTCTGGATCGGGCCATGGTCGCCTCGGCCTGGGGCGGCGCCGAGGATGCGGACGTGGTGGTGCATCTGATCGACGCCCAGTCGCACATCAACGCCGAAGGTCGCGAAGGCACGGCGGCGGATCGGCGCTCGGCCGAGGACACCGAGACCATCATCGCCAATCTCAAGGCGACGGGGACCAAGGTGATCCTGGCCCTGAACAAGATCGACGGCATGCGGCGCGACACCCTGCTGGGCCTGTCGCAGAAGCTCTTCGAGAGCGGCGTCTATGAGGAGGTCTATATGATCTCCGCCGCCAACGGCGACGGGGTCGAGGACCTGAAGCAAAGGCTGGCGCGGTCCATGCCCAAGGGGCCGTGGCTCTATCCCGAGGACCAGGCGGCGGACGTGCCGGTTCGGGTTCTGGCGGCCGAGATCACGCGCGAGAAGGTCTATCTGCGCGTCCACGAGGAACTGCCGTATTCGGCGGCGGTGGAGACGACCAGTTTCGAGGAGAGGGCCGACGGCTCGGCCCGGATCGAACAGACCATCTATGTCGAGCGCGAGAGCCAGCGCCCCATCGTCCTGGGCAAGGGCGGCCAGACCCTGAAATGGATCGGCCAGAAGGCGCGTGAGGAGCTGAACGAGATCCTGGGCCGCCAGGTCCACCTGTTCCTGACGGTGAAGGTCGATCCGAAGTGGCAGGATTCGCGGGCGCTCTACGCCCAGTTCGGTCTGGATTTCGACGTCTGAGCGCCCGTGTTTGAAGTGCCGCGTACCCCGGGGGGGCATCCCCGGCTCGTTCTGGGCGTCCTGGGGGCGCTGATCCTCGGCGGCGCCGTCTGGGCCGGATTCTCCACAGCGGTAAGGCCCGTCAGCGACGCAGCGCGCGCCGCCGCTTCGCCCGAGACGCCGCCGCGCCCGCCGCTGGTCGTGGTCGAGGACCTGCCTCGGCTGGCCGCGCGGCTGGATCGCGAGGCTGCCGCCGGTCGGTTCATGGGCGGGGTTCTGGTGGCCAGGGGCGACCGGGTTCTGTTCCGTCAGGTCTACGGCAAGGCGAACTATGGGCAGGACCAGGCGCTGAAACTGGACTCCCGGTTCCGGCTGGCCTCGATCTCCAAACAGTTCACGGCGGCGGCCATTCTGCGGCTACAGGACGAAGGCAAGTTGAGCGTCTCCGATCCGGTATGCAAATGGATCCAGCCTTGCCCGAAGGCGTGGGAGCCGGTGCGGATCAGCCATCTGCTCTCGCACACCTCGGGCATACCGGACCTGATGGCGCGGCCGGGCTGGGGCATGAGGCGCACGACTCCGGCGACCCTGGACGAGCTGACCGAGGATTCGAAGCGGTTCGGCCTGCAGTTCACGCCAGGGACCAAGGTCCGGTACGACAATGCAGGCTTCAACCTGGCGGCGGCGATCGTTGAGAAGGCCAGCGGACGGCCGTATGAAGCCTATATGCACGACACCTTCTTCGGCCCCCTGGGCATGAAGGACAGCGGGCTGGACCTGGACGGCGGCGACCATGGGCTGATTATGGGGTACGCCAACTTCCCCGGCGGGCTGGCGGCCCAGCCGAACGCCAACACCTCCATCGTCGCGGGGGCGGGGGCGGTCTATTCGACGCTGGACGATCTGCTGGTCTGGCAGAGGGCGTTGCACCGCGGCGGTCTGCTGAAGCCGTCCAGCTATCAGCAGATGCTCGCCGACCACGCCCCTGCCGATACGCCGATGGAGCGGGGCCATCCACGCCGCGACTGGGGCTACGGGATTTTCGCGAACCGGCTGGGCGATCAGGTTCGGCCAAGCTTCCAGGATCGCCAAATCTACCACACCGGCAGCTGGGGCGGATTCCGCAACCTGATGCTGTACCAACCCGACGCCGATGTGACGGTGATCGTGCTGTCGAACAACTATCACCTTCGGGATCAGGTCTTCCTGATCAGCCAGCAGGCGATGGCCGAAGCCCTGGGCCGTGACTTCCCCACGACCCTGCACCGCTAGCCTCATCTGAGGCCGTCCTAAAAGCGTCCGCTCCCGTCAAACGGACCGGCGCGGGGCGCAAAGGCTTGCGCCGCCGTATTCAGGAGCGGACGGAAGTGATCCGACCCGCTTCCTCAGGCCGGAAGCATGGACCCAGTGTCGATATAGCGCTGATGCCAGGACAGGGCCTCGTTCAGCAGATGCGGCGACTGGAGACCGTAGGAGCCCTTCAGCGCGCGCTCGAAATAGTCGGTCAGTCCGTCGCGGTATCTGGGGTGGGCGCACTGGGCGATGATCAGCCGGGCGCGCTGTTTCGGCGACAGGCCGCGCAGGTCCGCCAGGCCCTGTTCGGTGACGATGACCTGGACGTCCTGGGTGATGTGGTCGACGTGGCTGGCCATGGGGACGATGGCCGAGATGGCGCCGCCCTTGGCCGTCGAGGGGGTCACAAAACACGAGATGAAGGCGTTGCGCGAAAAGTCGCCCGAACCGCCGATGCCGTTCTGGATGCGCGAGCCCATGACCTGGGTCGAGTTGACGTTGCCGTAGATGTCGGCCTCGATCAGGCCGTTCATGGCGATACAGCCCAGGCGGCGGATCAGCTCGGGGTGGTTGGAGATCTCCTGCGGGCGCAGGATGATCTTGCCGCGAAACTGCGCCATCCGGCTGTTCAGATCGGCCGCCGCCTCTGGGCTGAGGGAGAAGGCGGTGGCGGAGGCGACGGTCAGCTTTCCGGCGTCCAGCAGGTCCAGCATCCCGTCCTGGATGACCTCGGTATAGGCGGCCATCCGCTCGAACGGACTGTCCATCAGGCCCGCCAGGACGGCGTTGGCGACATTGCCGACGCCCGACTGGAGCGGGAGCAGGGCGGCGGGCAGGCGGCCGACCTTCACCTCATGCTTCAGGAATTCGATCAGGTGATCGGCGATGGCGCGGGCGTTGGCGTCCGGAGCGGCGAAGGGCAGGTTGCGGTCCGGCGCCTCCGTCTCGACGATGGCGACGATCTTGTCCGGGTCGCAGCGCAGGGTCGGCTGGCCGATCAGCTGGTCGGGCCGGGTCAGGGGGATGGGCACCCGATTGGGCGGCAGGGCGGTGCCGTAATAGATGTCGTGCATCCCCTCCAGGGCGGGATCCTGCCAGGCGTTGACTTCGAGGATCACCCGCTCGGCCCGGTCCAGCCAGGTCTTGTTGTTGCCGATCGAGGATGAGGGGACCAGGGAGCCGTCCTCCTTGACCGCCGAAACCTCGATCACGGCCGTGTCGAGGCTGCCCAGCACGCCTTGCCAGACCATGGGGGCCAGGTGGCTGAGGTGCATGTCCAGATAGTCCATCTGGCCGGAGTTGATCTTCTCGCGGGCGATGGGGTCGGAGTTGTAGGGCAGGCGCCGTTCGATGCCGTCGGCCTTGGCCAGGGCGCCGTCCAGCTCGGGTCCGGTCGAGGCGCCGGTCCACAGGTTCAGCCGGAAGGGGGAGCCCGCGTCATGCGCCGCCTCGATCCGCCGGGCCAGGGCCGGGGGGACAAGCTTGGGATAGCCGGAGCCGGTGAAGCCGCTCATGCCCACCGTGGAGCCTGGAGGGATCAGGGCGGCGGCGTCTTCGGCCGACATAAGCTTGGAACGCAGGGACGAACAACGGATGCGCGACATGAACTCTTCAGGGTTACGGCAGGGGAGGGCCTTCAGCGTCTCGGTTAGGCGGCGCCTTGAAGGCGATCCATTCGACCTTGGTCTAGATCGGCCCAGGCGTCCCTGATCTTCGTCAAACCCGCCACGCCTCGATGGAACGCCTCAAGGCCCCGCCGGTTTGCCAGAAAACGACGGAAAGGATCCCCATGAGAGCGCTCGTTCTGAACTGCACCCTGAAACCTTCGCCCCAGACGTCCAGCACCGAGGCCCTCGCCCGGGTGGTGATCGCGGAGCTGGAAAAGGGCGGCGCCGAGGTCGAGCTGGTCCGGCTGGTGGATCTGAACCTCAAGCCGGGCGTGAGGACGGACGAGGGCGAAGGCGACGACTGGCCCTCGGTTCACGCCAAGATTATGGCGGCCGACATCGTCGTCTTCGCCACCCCGACCTGGGTCGGCCAGATGTCGAGCGTCTGTATGAGGGCCCTGGAGCGGATGGATGCCCTGTTCGGGGAAACGGACGACAGCGGCCGGCCCGTCGCCTTCGGCAAGGTGGGCGGCATCGTCATCACCGGCAATGAGGACGGCGCGCACCATATCGTCGCCACCGTGTCCCAGGCCCTGATCGACATGGGCTTCACCATGCCGGCGCAGAGCTGGACCTACTGGCACCTGGGGCCGGGCGCCGGTCCCGACTATGTCGAGACGGATCAGGGCCATGACTATTCCGATCGGGTGGGCCGAAACGCCGCGCGCAATCTGCTGGCCCTGGCCCGGGTTCTGAGGCCCGACACCTACCCCGTTCCCGAAAGCTGAGAACAGGACTAGAACGGGCGGCATGATCATCGCCCTGTTCGCCGTCCTCGCCCTTCAAGCCGCGCCGCCCCCGCCGACGGCGCCGTCGGCGGGGAGCGACAGTATCGGCGCGACCACGAAAGGGGATGCGGACGCAGCGGCCGCGCCCCTGGACCGGATGCACCAGGCTGCGGCGCAGGCGGACGGGGCGACCTACTTCGCCCAGTTCAGCGACACCGCCCGGTTCGTGGGGACCGACGCTTCGGAACATTGGGATATTGCCGCGTTCAAAGCCTACGCCGAGCCGGTGTTCGCCCGCGGCCAGGGCTGGACCTATCGGCCCTATGACCGCACTCTGATCGTGTCGGGCGACGTGGCCTGGTTCGACGAGAAGCTGGACAACGACAGCTACGGCGCCCTGCGGGGATCCGGCCTGCTGCGGCGGACCAGTCCTGAAGGCGAGTGGAAGATCGAGCAATATGTGCTCAGCTTCACCGTGCCGAACGACCGTGCGCGGGCGGTGGTCGCGCTCATCAAGTCCGACGCCGCCGACTGATGGATTTCCACGAAGAGGCCTTCGTCCTGTCGGCGCGCAGCCATGGCGACACCGGCGCCGTGGTGGATCTGCTGACCGAGACCCATGGGCGGCGCGCGGCCTATGTGGCGGGCGGGGCGTCGCGGAAGATGCGGCCGTTTCTGCAAGCGGGAGCGCGGGTTGTGGCCGACTATCGGGCCCGAACCTCGGATCATCTGGGCGCAGCGCGGCTAGAGCCGGTGGGAGAGGGGCCGAGCGCCCTGTTCGACGACGCCCTGGCCCTGACCGGCCTGGCGGCGGCGGCGGGCGTGGCCCAGGGCGCCCTGCCGGAGCGCGAGCCGCATCCGGGCGTCTTCCTGGCCTTTGAGGCCCTGATGGCGGCCTTCGCCTGGCCCGAGGTCTGGCCGGCGGTCTTCGTCCGGTTCGAGGCGGGGCTGCTGGAGGACCTGGGCTTCGGGCTGGATCTGTCGAAATGTGCGGCGACCGGCGTCACGGACGACCTGATCTATGTCAGCCCCCGCACAGGCCGCGCCGTCAGCCGCGCGGCCGGCGCCCCCTATGCCGACAAGATGCTGGCCCTGCCGCCCTTCATGCTGGGCGCCCAGGCCGGCGTGGACGAGGGCGACGTCAAGGCGGGCTTCGATCTGACCGGGCATTTCCTGGAGCAGTTCGTCTTCCACCCGCAGAACCGGCCCCTGCCGCCGGCGCGGGTGTGGATGCTGGACAAGCTGGGCGAGGCGGGCCGGCTGTAGGATCTGGAGCGTCGCTCCAGATCCCAGGCTTGACGCGGTTCAGGCGACGAGGAAGGCGATGCCGATCTCGCGATGGGGCGTGTAGCGGATCTCATATCCGGTCAGCATGGCGAGCTGCTCTTCCGATTCCGGAGAGAAAAACAGGCCGAGCGAGATCTTCCTGGCGCCCCCCAGCCCCAGCCGCATCGGACCGTTCAGCTTCCAGGTGTCGTACCGCAGGCCGTCGATGAAGCCGGCCCAGTTGCGGAGCGACTCGCACTTCATCTCGACCACAATCTCGTCCGAGGACGGGTTTTCGAAAGGGTTGTTGACCAGGAAGTCGGCGCGCGCCCGGTCGGGATAGACATAGGCTTCGCGCTCGATCCAGGCGTCCTGGACATTGGCGTTGATGTGGCCGGCGATTTCGGCCTGGGCCCAGGCCTCCCAACCGCCGGCGAGCGGCCAGACCAGGCGGATTCGATTGACGTTGGCGCTGGCCCATTGGGTGACCAGATCCATGAAGTTGGCGGTGGAGATCGGCATAGGTGTCGCTTCCGCATTGGCGCTCGCCGGTCTGGCGACGCCGGAGAAGGGCGCGGTGGCTGAGGGACGGACCGAACGGCCTTCGACCATACGACCGAGCAACAACAGGTTGAGCGCTCTCGACATGATGGGATGCTCCCGGTCCCGATTGCACGGTCTGGCCCACCACTCCCGCGTCAGAGCCGCGCCCCGAAAGACTGCGACGCGAGCGGTGGCGTCCCGCACACCCGACGTGGCCGACGGCGTCTTGTGAAACTTGAGCGCGCATTTTCAGCAGGCGCGCCGAGCGATGGAGAAATCAACCAAAGGTGGTTCACGAGTTGGCCGCTCGACCGTCAAGTCCGTGAGGTCGCGCTTCAGCGGGGCGAGGCGACCTTCCTCAAAACGGGCCTCGATCCAACGGGTAAGGAGAGAACTGATGGCTATTCCAACTCCGGTGAACGGTCAGATCACCGACGCTGTAACCCAGGCCAATGTGAAGGTCCTGGGCGACGCCCCGGCCATGGCCATGGGCGCGATCTACCAGTCGCTGGCGCATTCCACGGGCATTCTGTACGAAAACGCCGCTTCGTCGCAGCAGCAGCTGGCGATCGCGGCGCAGGCCGCCACCAACCAGGGCGTCATCCAGATCTACAGCGTGGACACCATGGCCGGGGCCGTGGCGACCTCGAAGATCGCCCAGTCCGACACCCCCGACAATATGCTGTCCCTGCTGACCGCCCTGCGCGCCGTCGGCCCCGGCGCCGGCGTCTCCTGACGCTTCACCCTCGCACTGAAAGAAGGATTTGAGACATGGCGCTTCCCACTCCCGTCAACGGCATGATCACCGACGCCGTCACCCAGGCCAACGTCAAGGTTCTGGGCGACGCCCCGGCCATGGCCATGGGCGCGATCTACCAGTCGCTCGCCCACTCGACCGGCATTCTCTACGAGAACGCCGCCTCCTCGCAGCAGCAGCTGGCGATCGCCGGACAGGCCGCGACCAACCAGGGCGTGATCCAGATCTACAGCGTGGACACCATGGCGGGCGCCGTGGCGGCCAGCAAGATCAGCCAGTCGGACACCCCCGACAACCTGCTGTCGCTGCTCACGGCCCTGCGCGCCACCCAGGTCTGAGATCGGCTGACGGGCGACGCGGCCGGCGAGCGTCGACTGTCGTAATCCGCCATCGTTGCGGTCGGGCCCCGGCGCCCGCCGCGCCACCCTTGGGAGGACGACGTGTCCGAGGCCAGCAACAAGAGCGGCGGCGCCGACAAGGGCTCGCCCAACCTCGGCGACTATGAGGACATCCTCAAGCTCGCCCTGGAGCTCAGCCGCAATCCGGCCACCGCGCCGATCGCCGATTCGGTGGCCAGCACCTTGCTGACGGTCATCGGCTCGGGTCCCAGCTTTGCGGCGATGCAGAGTTTGGTCGCCGCCAATCAGGCCAGCGGGCTGATGTACCACAACGCCGTGGCCCATCAGCAGACGACCAACATCCTGGGCATGGTGGCGACGATGAACTGCGTCAACGCCCTGATGGACAAGCCGTCCTTCGTGCCCTGGCCAGACATCAATCCGCGTCGAGAGGAGCCGTTCGAATGACGCAGGAGGAGACGCGATCGCCGGACCTGCGGGGTTCGGCCGCCTGCCGGGATGACCTTCTGGTGCTGTGCGGCGGGGCGGGGGTCTGCAACGCCAGCCTGATCACCATCATGGCCTCGGCCGACGCCTTCGCCGCGCGCCTGGCGGCGTCCAGCCAACACGCGGCCGAACTGTCGACCCTGCAACTGCGGCAGCTGGCGACCAGCCTGGCCGAGATGCAGCCGATGCGCGCCGCCCGCGCGGCGGACATGGGCGTCCGCGCCGTTTCGCAGACCCATGCTCAGGCGCCGTCGCCCATGTATGGCGCGCCCGTCGTCACCTGAGCATCTGAAAGAGGGGGAAGGCTTATGACCGACACCGTCAATGCGCAGATCACCGATGCCGTGACCCAAACCAACGTCAAGGTTCTGGGCGAAGGTCCGGCGGAGGCTGTCGCGATCGCCGTTCAGGCGGTGGCCCACGCCACCAGCTTGTCGGTGGAGAACGCCAGCCAGGCCCAGGGCGGCATGCAGCAGATCAACAATGCGGCGGTCGGCGCCCTGATCGCCAAGATTCTCGAAATCCCGGTGGCCTGAGGCATGGCCTATTCACTCGCCGTCAACAGCCGAATCACCGATGCGGTGACGCAACAGAACATGATGGTTCTGGGCTCCGCTTCGACGGTGGCCATGGGCTCGATCTACCAGAGCGCCGCCCATTCGACGGCCATCGTCTTCCAAAATGCGGTTCAAGCCCAGCGCCAGGCCTCCATCTGCGCCCAGGCGGCGACCAACCAGGGGGTGATGCAGGTCTATGAGATGGGCGGCCTCGTCTCGGCGGCGGCCACCGCTCGCGTTGCGGCGCGCCCGCCGGCTTCGAACACTTTGGAGACCGCCGTGATGCTGCTCGTCGCTCTGAAAATGCTGAAACTCTAGATTTGTCAGGATCTGAACCATGGCCGCCGATACGCCCGTCAATTCTCAGGTCACCGACGCCGTCACCCAGACCAACGTCAAGGTGCTGGGCGAGGCGCCCGCCCAGTCCATGGCCCTGGTCTATCAGAGCATGGCTCACTCCATTTCCCTGGCCATGCAGAACGCTCAGCAGGCGCAGGGCGGGCTGCAGCAGATCGGCAACGCCGTCACCTCAAGCGCCGTCACCATGATCATGAACGCCGCGCACAAATAGCGCCGGGCCCTCCTGAAACGAAAGCAGCCGCGCCGTGAGCGAACCCGCCGTCAACAGCCAGATCAAAGACGCCGTCCAGACCTCGACCAACTGGGCCATGGGCTTTGCGCCCCTGGACGCCGGCACGCCGTCCAGCGCCAGCCGCGTCTCTGCCGGCGGGGCCATAGCCTATGACAAGGCGACCCAAGCCGCAGCCTTGGCGGTTCAGGACGCGGCCGATTACCAGCGCAATGTGATGTCGATCAGCACCACCGTCCAAGGCAAGGCGATGGCGATGATGCTGGCCTCCGGCGGCCTGAACGAACCGGCCCTCGTCGCCTACGCCATGGCCCTGGTCAGCGCGTTCGCCGCCCCCATCGCAGCCGGTCTGGCGGCGGAGTCCGTCACCAAGGCCGTCGAGAGCTTCCCCAAGAACTGAAGCCATACAAAGGAGACTATCGTGAGCCGACTGACCCTGTCCGCAAAGAGCGACGCCCAGGCCGTGATTCAGGAAGCGGAAGCCCTGGAATGGGAGACGCAGCGCGCAATGGAAGACTGGAGCGAGGAGGCCGGCGACGGCTTGTTGCGACCGTCCTTCGCCGCCAGCCAGGAACGCTACCTGGACCTGCGCCGCGCGTCGGAAACGGTCGTGGCCATCCTCCATCAGATGCAGGAGCCGCTTCTCGACGACCCCTACGCCTCATGGGCCGCCAAGCTGATGGTCAAGGCCAAGGGCCTGCTGACCGATATTGAGGAAGGGGAACTGGTCGCCAAGACCACCTTCGTTCCGGCGTCCGGCGACAAGGATTGAGGCGCCCATGACGAACGATGACGCCGGCGCCGAACCTGGCGCGTCCCAGTCTCCGGCGCCGGCGCGCGATCCCATCGTCGTGGCGGCGCAACAGATGGTGACCGAAATGTTCAACCTGGCCAGCGCTCAGCTGCCGGATCTTCTGAAGCTGCAAGATCCGGCGGCCGGTCAGGTGGCCAAGTTCAGCGAGGAGATGATCAACCAGCTGAAGGGACAGGTCGAGCGCGCCCTGGGCGTGCCGGCCGCCGATAAGGACAAGACCTCGTGACGGAAGGGGCGGGCCAGCATCTGTATGACGCCGTCTCGGCGCAGAAGCACCAGGTCGTCGACAGTTTCGCCGATCAACGCGAACAGTTGAGGAAGGCCGTGGCGGACCAGCGCTTGGCGGCCATGCCGGAGGAGATGCGCCGCGCGGCGCTTGGGCCGTCCGCCCAGGTCAGCCGCGAGATCGTCGATGCCCTGCGGGCGATCATTGCGCAGGAGGTGACGCGACAGCTGGATCTCGCCATCTGCGCGATGCTGGCGCGCGCGGCCGAGACAGAAGAGGGTGCGGCTCTATCGGCCGAGGCGACGCACAGCTGATCTGATTTCCCTCGAATTCGGATCGCACGCTTCACAAAACTCCGGGAAACCCGTTTAAGTTGTATTCACGGGGGTGATGGGGCGGCGACGTCGTATAGACGGCGGGCGGCGCTTCTCCGCCAAGGTCGGATCGGCGCGTCGGCGCCCGACGTCAACCCGATGGGACAGAGGGGTCGGGAAGATGAATGTTGTCCGCCTGTTTCCAGAAAAGGAAACCCCGGAGATCGAGCAGATCGCCAAGCCGCCGGCCCGAACCGAACGAGGCTTGCGTCGGGGATTACAGCCGGCCCAGCCTTCGCCGGTCGATGTTCTGGCCAGGGCGGCCGGAGGGCGGCGCGCCGCTTCGCCGCTGACGCCGACGGAGGTCATCGCTCGATCCCTGGAGCGGCCGGCCTCCATGGATCGGTTCTGGGCCATCTGGATGGCGCATCAGACAGCCCTGCGGCAGAGAAGTCTTCGTCTGTCCGGCGGAAATCGCGCCGACGCCGAGGATGCGCTGAGCGCCGCCATGGTGCGGGCCGCCCAGGCTTTTCAGCGGCAACCGGTGGAGAATCCCCGAGCTTGGCTGGTGCGTATACTGCACAACACCTGCATGGACCTGCATCGCCAGAACGCCAACCGAATCCCTATACAGACAGGGGACGCCGATCTGCCGCCGCCGACTGCGGCGGCCTGGGTCAGGGCGGCGCCGTCGCCGGAAGAGGCCCTGTCGCAACAAGAGCGAGACGCCGCCTGGGGCAAGGCCATGAACGCCCTGCCGGCCGCACTGGTCGAACCCTTGCGGCTTCACCTGGACGATTGGGGGGATGATCGGATCGCCGCCCATCTGAACATCAGTCGCGAACTGGTGCGAAAACGACGACAACTCGCCAAGAACCGTCTGCGCCTGTTGCTGGACCTCTAGGCGGGCGTATCGACCAGCACCGCCGGCGACAGGGGCGCGCCTGTGGCCTCTGCCACCAGTTCGGCCGTGCGCGCTTCGATCACGGCTTCAAGGCGCGCCAGGAATTCGTCCTTGTCCAAGCCGACTGGAATGGGGTCCAGAAACTCGAGCGTGGCCGTGCCGGGATGCTTCTCGTACTTCTCTTCGGGCCAGAAGAGACCGAGGTTGGTGGCCAGCGGCACGACCGGCATGTCGAAGTCGCGATACATATGCCAGACGCCTGAGCGATAGCGGTATTTCTGTCCGACCGGGGCGAGGTGACCTTCGGGATAGATCAGGATCTTGCGGTTTTCAGCCCTGGCCTGGGCGGCGCGGGTTGCGAGCGCCTGGCGCGCTTCGTGGCCGCCGCAGCTGTTGACGACGATGGCGCCCAGTTTTTTCAGAACGCCGCCGAGCAGGGGAAATTTTTCCAGGTGGTCGCCGGTGACGAAAGCCAGATCGTCGAACTGATCATAGGTCGCGAAGCCGTCGCCCCAGCTCTGGTGCTTGGAGGCGATGATGAAGGCGCCTTCAGGCAGCCGTTCCTTGCCCCGCACGTCCAGGCGGATGCCGGCGAAGAGGGCCATGGCCTGCACCATGCGTCGGACGTAGCGGCGGATGACCCAGCCAGTCGGACCCCGCCCGGGGGCAAGCGCCGCGAAGGCGGCGGCCAAGCCATAGGCGATCGAGAGAATCCAGTAGGCGACGTTGAATGAAAAGCTGCGCATGGATTGATTATTGCGCAGCTGGCCGCGATGTCATGCCCTCAAGCCGCATTTTCGAGGGCGGGCGCCCGCGTGACGCGATTGCGACCCCCGCGCTTCGAGGCGTAAAGCGCCGCGTCCGCGCGCTCCAAAAGGGCGGCGGGGCCTTCTCCCGGCCGATAGTCGGCAAAGCCGGCTGAAAGCGTCACCTTGCCCAGATCGTCGTTGGTCGAGCGACGCCGCAAGGCTCGGGACGCGACCTCTTCGCGGATGGTCTCCAGCGCCGCCAGAACCGTCCCCGCACTCTCGCCGGGGAAAAGTATGGCGAACTCTTCACCGCCGAATCGGGCGGCGAAGCGGTTTCCGCCGCTGAAGCGAGACAGGACGGTGGAGACATAGCGCAAAACCTGGTCGCCCGTCTGATGGCCCCAAGTGTCGTTGAACCGTTTGAAGTGGTCGATGTCGATGATCGCCAGGATCAGCGGCGCATCGCCAGACGCACAGGACTGTTCCAACCGCTCGTCGAAGGCCTTGCGGTTGGCCAGGCTGGTAAGGGCGTCGGTCATCGCTTCGCGCCGGACCTCTTCCAGATGCTCGCGCAGTCGCGCGATTTCCTTGTTGGAGGTCTCCAGTCGCTTTTCCAGAACGGCGGTTTCGCGCCGCGCGCGTTTGGTCGCGGTCGACAGGCCGCCGACCAGCGCTTTCAGCGGCGAGGCGGCGTCGGCGGCTTCAATAGTGTTGGACGCATCCGCCAGGGTGTCGCCATAGTCCGCCTGGGTCTTATGGGCCTTGGCGATGGCGTGGGCGACGCTGGCCAGTTCCCGGTCCAGCACGGCGCCGGCGTCGCGAATCTGCTCCGACAAGCGGCCGCGCGGCAGGAATTCGGCGGCGAGCCGCTCCGACACCTCGTCCGATATGATGTCCGACGCGGCCAGGAGCCGGTCGATCTCGCAGGCGAGCGGGCTCTCGCGGTCGTCAAGGTAATGAAGCCAGAGCTCGAAGTTCAGCCGGGTCGGCCAGACGCCGGCCTTTTCCATCTCGTCGATGACATGGTGCGCGAAGGCGTAAGCCTGAGGCCCTCTGACCGTCGTCTCCAGCTCGGCCGTCATTCTACGCTCCAACCCCCTTCTAGAGTTTCGCTGACATTAGGTGTCCATCCGTAACACCGGGTAAACAGCAGAAGGGGAGAGGGCGTAAATCGTCGAGGATCACCCGTGAATGATCACCGGCCGGCGCAGGAAGGCGGGTATGTCGTCGCCGAAACCCTTGACGCCGGTCCGCTCGCGCTCCTCCGGCCGGCGTTCGCCGCGGCGATCGGACTGGCGCAGTTGAGGCTCGCGTTCCGCACGGGCGGGACGATCCGAATCGACAGAAACCGGCTCGGAGAGGGTCGCCTCGACCGCCGGCTGAGGCGCGGCCTCCGGCTTGGTCTTGCGGCGGCTGCGAGAGCGGGCCGGAGCCTCGGCGGTCTGCGCTTCGGTCGGGATTTCCGCCGACGCCGCGACGGCCTGTTCCGTCTTGTCCGTTGATCGCGCCCGGCCGCGGCCGGTTCTTTCGCGCCCGCCCTTGTCATCGCGTTGGGCGGGCTTCTTGGTCGTGTCGAAATCGACGCCGTCCAGGACCAACTCCTCCGGCTCCTTCTTGATCAGCTTGAGCACCTTATCCAACGACTTGTCGTCGGCCGGTGTCACGATCATGAAGGCCTGTCCCAGACGGCCGGCCCGACCCGTGCGGCCGATGCGGTGCACATAGTCGTCGGCGTGGTGCGAGACGTCGTAGTTGAAGACGTGGCTGACGTCGGGAATGTCCAGACCGCGCGCGGCGACGTCGGACGCCACCAGGATCTTAAGCGCGCCCGAGCGGAAATCGGCCAATGTCTTCATCCGATGCGACTGATCCAGGTCGCCGTGAATGGGGGCTGCGTCAAATCCGTGTTTTTTCAAGGATTTGGCGACGATATCGACCTCGGATTTGCGGTTGCAGAAGACGATGCCGTTGCGCACGTCGGCGCGACCGATCAGGGCGCGCAGGGCGGCGCGCTTGGCCTTGGGGTCTGAGGTGGGGATGCGGACGAGGTACTGGGTGATGGTGTCGGCGGTCATCGCCGGACGCGAGGCCTCGATCCGTGTCGGGTCCTTGAGGAAGGCGGTCGTCAGCCGGGTGATCTCGGGCGGCATGGTGGCCGAGAAGAACAGGGTCTGGCGACGCGGCGGCGTCAGTTTGAAGATCCGCTCGATGTCGGGAATGAAGCCCATGTCGAGCATGCGGTCGGCTTCGTCCACGACCATGATCTCGACGCCGGTCAGCAGCATCTTGCCGCGTTCGAACAGGTCGAGCAGACGGCCGGGCGTGGCGATCAGGACGTCGACGCCCTTGTTCAGCGCCGCCACCTGGTCGCCCATGGAGACGCCGCCGATCAGCAGCACCCAGCTCAGCTTGGTGCCCTTGGCGTATTTGGCGAAGCTTTCTGCGACCTGGTCGGCCAGTTCGCGGGTGGGGGCCAGGACAATGGCGCGCGGCATGCGGGCGCGGGCGCGGCCGGAGGCCAGGCGCTCGACCAGGGGCAGGGTGAAGGCGGCGGTCTTGCCCGTGCCGGTCTGGGCGATGCCCAGGACGTCTCGGCCGGCGAGGGCGACGGGGATCGCCTGTTCCTGAATGGGGGTGGCGGTCGTATAGCCGGTGTCGGCGACCGCTTGCAGGGTCGTGGGCGAAAGGCCCAGTTGGGTAAATTCTGTCATGAATCCTTGGGACGAAAAGCGTCTGCGTGCATAGCAGCGACGGAACCGCCCCTCTTTGGGCGAGCGGGCGGCGCGGATCGCAGACCTGTCCCGAGGCTGGGGGCGATATAGAAGCCCCTCCGACAAAGTCAAGTATTCTCGCTATTTCGGCCCGCTGCGACGGAATAAATTCCCATGGCCACGTTGGAGGTCGCTTGACTCTTCGTGGCCTGAAAGAGGCATATAAGAGAACAAAAGGAGAACTGTTGTGCGGTCCGACCGCAAGATCGAAGCCCTGCGCCAACATCTGAAAACCCTGGAGGCAGCCGGTCATCCAGTGGATGACGCGCGCTTCGATCTCGGACTGGAGGCGGCTGACCGGCATCTAGGCGGGCTGGCGACCCATGGGCTGCACGAGGTTTACGCCGCGACTACGCCTGATGCGACAGCGGCCCTGGGGTTCGCTCTGGGACTGGTCCGCCGGACGGCGGGCGATCGACCTGTGGTCTGGGGGGTCCAGGCCATGGCCGAACTGGAGACGGGGCGGATCTATGGGGCGGGCCTGCGCGAACTGGGGCTGGATCCCGGCCGGCTGGTGCTGGTGCGGGTCAAGGAGACGAAGGAGCTGCTGGCGGCGGGAGAGGAAGCCCTGGCCGGTGGAGCCGTGGGAGCGGTGCTGCTGACAGCCTGGGGCGAGAGCAAGGTGCTGAGCCTGACCGCCACGCGTCGCCTGTCGATGGCGGCAGGGCAGGGACGGGCGACTGCACTCCTGACCCGGTTGGCGGCCCAGCCCCAGCCCAGTGCAGCCGAAACGCGGTGGCGGATCAGGGGGGCTTTGTCGCGGGCGCTGGAAGCGGAGGCCCCTGGCCATCCGACCTATGCGGTCGAACTGTTGCGGCATCGGCTGGGCGCGCAGCCGAGAAGCTGGATCATGGAGTGGGATCGTGAGCGCGGAGTCTTCGAACAGGGCGGGCAGAATGCCGGACATGAACAGCCGCAACGACCGGCGCTATCTGGCGGTCTGGTTTCCCCTGCTGCCGACAGATCGGCTGAGGCGCGAGGAGAGGGGCTCAGACGCTACGGCTGAACCAGCCACCGTGTTGGTGGAAAAGGTGAAGGGCGCGCTCCGTTTGGCCGCTGCAAATGGTTCCGCCCTGGCTCTGGGTCTGTCGCCGGGCATGACTCTGGCGGACGCGCGGGCGCGGGCGCCGGATATCCGCGTGGAGCCGCACCGGCCCGAGGCGGACACGGCCCTGTTGAGACGGGTGCTGCTGGATTTCGGACGCTTCACCCCGATGGCGGCGACGGACGGGCCGGACGGCCTGGCGCTGGATGTGACCGGTTGCGCCCACCTGTTCGGGGGTGAAGAAGGACTGATCCGGGCGGTCGGGGCGCGGGCTGAGGGCGTGGGTCTGGCGACGCGCCTGGCCCTGGCCGGCACGCCCGAGGCGGCGCGCGCCCTGGCCCGCTTCGGTCCTGGCGGAATCTATCAGGGCGAGGACCAGAGCCAGGCCCTGCGTCGCTTGCCGGTCGCGGCGCTGGAAGTGTCGGACAAGGAGATCCAGGCCCTGTCGCGCGCGGGCCTGAAGACCCTGGCGCATCTGGCGGACCGCCCCACGGCGCCCATCGCCGCCCGGTTCGGGGCCGCAGCGGCGACGCGGCTGAACCGGGTGTTGGGACGCGAAGACGTCCGCATCCGCCCCGAACGCCCCGTTCCTCTGATTTCCGTCGACCGGGTTCTGGTCGAGCCGATCACGGAGACCCCGGACATCGAGGCGGTGATCGGCGACCTGCTGGTCGAGGCCATGGACCGGCTGGACCTGCGCGGTCAGGGCGGGCGCGCCTTTCAGGCCGGCTTTTTCCGCCTGGACGGAGAGGTGCGCCACATCACCGTGCGGACGGGCCGCCCCAGTCGCGACGCGGCGGCCGTGCTGCGCCTGTTTCGCGAACGGCTGGCCAATCTGGCGCGACCACTGGAGCCCGGTTTCGGCTTCGACCAGATGCGTCTGTCCGTAACGGTCGCCGATCGCCTGGCCTCGCGCCAGCGGGGATTTGAGGCCGCCCCGTCGACCGCTGAAGATCTGGGGCGACTGATCGACCGGCTGACGGCGCGCCTGGGACCGGAGGCGGTCAGCCGGTTCGAGCCGATAGAGTCGCACTGGCCCGAACGCGCCGTCCGCCTGATCCCGGCCGCCCATCCCCCAGCCGCCCATTCCCTGGGCGAGATCGTCGCCTGGCCCGAACCGGACCCTGCCGACCCGCCGCTGCGGCCGTTGCAGATATTCGACCCGCCCCAGCCGGTTCTGGCCACGGCGGAAGTGCCCGATCATCCGCCGAACCGCTTCATCTGGCGGCGGGTCGATCACCGGCTGGTCCGGGTCGAAGGCCCCGAACGCCTCGCGCCCGAATGGTGGCGCAGGGTGCAGGCCCCCCTGGAGCCGACGCGCGACTATTACCGGGTCGAGGACCAGGAGGGGCGGCGTTTCTGGCTGTTCCGTTCCGGCTTCTACGGCGAGGAGCCGGCCCCGCGCTGGTTCCTGCACGGGGTCTTCGCATGACCGCCTATGCCGAACTGGCGACGCGCAGCAACTTCTCCTTTCTGGAGGGGGCGTCTCATCCGAAGGAACTGGTGCTGGCTTCGATCCTGCTGGGCCATACGGGAATGGGTCTGGCCGATCGCAACAGTCTGGCGGGCGTGGTCCGGGCCTGGAGCGCGCTGAAGGCCTTGAGGGAGGAAGGGCTGTCGCCGCCGGAAAAGGTGCGCGAGGGCGGCGGTCCGGGCGAGGTCGGCTGGGTCGAGGATCCGATGAACGACCCGGCCCTCAGCGACCGGGTCAAGCAGCGCGCCCAGGCCTTCAAACTGGTTCTCGGCGCCCGGCTTCGGTTCAATGACGGCGCGCCGGACATTCTGGCCTATCCGGAGGATCGCCGAGGCTGGGCGCGCCTGTGTCGCCTGCTGACCCTGGGCAACAGCCGGGCCAGGAAAGGTCAATGCGAGATCGGCCTACACGACCTGTGCGCGGCGCCCGAGGGATTGCTGCTGATCGTCATGCCGCCGCCTCGTCTGGAAGGCTTGGAGGCCGTGCTGTCGCGAGTGGTCGCGGCGGCGCCGGGCGCGGTCTGGCTGGGGGCGGCCATGACCCGTTCCGGCGACGACCGGCGCCGCCTGACGCGGCTTAAGGCGATGGCGAAGCGGACAGGCGCCACCCTGCTGGCGGTCAATGACGTCCTGTATCATGAGGCCGGACAGCGCGACCTCCAGGATGTCCTGACCTGTATCCGCGAAGGCGTGACTCTGGAGACGGCAGGGCGACGGCTGGAAGAGAACGCCGAGCGCCGCCTGAAGCCGCCGCGGGAAATGGCCCGCCTGTTCGCCGATGCGCCAGAGGCGGTGGCGGAGACGCAGAATATGCTGGCGCGGGTGAGGTTCGACCTTGAGGATCTTTGCTACAACTATCCCGAGGAGCCGATCCCGCCGGGGTGGTCGTCACAGGACTGGCTGGCGCACCTGGTCGATCGAAACCTGGACCAGAAATATCCGCAGGGTGCGCCTCAGAAGGTGCGCGATGATCTCGACAAGGAGCTCGCCTACATTCGGGAGCGCGATCTGGCGCCCTATTTCTTGACCATCCACGACATTGTCCAGGTCGCGAACGACAAGGGCATCCTGTGTCAGGGACGAGGATCTGCGGCGAATTCGGCCGTCTGCTATGTGCTGGGGATCACCTCGGTCGATCCCAGCCAGCATGATCTTCTGTTCGAACGCTTCCTGTCGGCCGATCGCAACGAGCCGCCGGACATCGACGTCGATTTCGAACATGAGCGGCGCGAGGAGATCATTCAGCACATCTACGACCGGTATGGTCGGCACAGGGCGGGCCTAGCGGCGACGGTCATCCGTTACCGGCCGCGCAGCGCCATTCGCGAGGTCGGCAAGGTCCTGGGCCTGACCGAGGACGTCACGGCGCGGCTGGCCGGCAGTCAGTGGGGCAGTTTCGGCAGCGACATGACCGAGCGTCATGTCGTGCAGGCCGGGCTTGAGGCCGCCAACCCGCAGATCGCGCGCGCCGTCGCCATGACGCGGCGGCTGCTGGGCTTCCCGCGTCACCTGTCACAGCATGTCGGCGGCTTCGTCCTGACCCAGGACCGGCTGGACGAGGTCGTGCCCATCGGCAATGCGGCCATGCCGGACCGGACCTTCATCGAATGGGACAAGGACGATATCGACGCCCTGGGGCTGATGAAGGTCGATATTCTGGCGCTGGGGATGCTGACCTGTATCGCCAAGGCGTTCGATCTGATGCGGTCGCTGGGGGTGGCGGACCTGCGGCTGGATACGGTTTCCGACGAGGATCCGGCCGTCTACCGCATGCTTCAGGAAGGGCGGTCCATCGGGGTCTTTCAGGTGGAGAGCCGGGCGCAGATCAACATGTTGCCGAGACTGAAACCCGCGACCTTCTACGATCTGGCCATTCAGGTGGCGATCGTCCGGCCGGGACCGATCCAGGGCGACATGGTGCATCCCTATCTGCGTCGACGCCAAGGTCTGGAGGCGCCGGACTACGCCCGACCCGGCCCGCCGCACGATCCGGACGAGCTAAAGAAGGTGCTCAAAAAGACCCTGGGCGTGCCCCTGTTTCAGGAGCAGGCGATGAAGGTCGCCATGGTGGCGGCCGAGTTCACCTCGGCCGAGGCCAATGGTCTGCGCAAGGCGATGGGCACCTTTCGAGGCGACGGGACGCTCTGGAAGTACGAAGAGCGAATGGTCGGTCGGATGATCGCCCGCGGCTACGACCCCGCTTTCGCGCAAAGATGTTTCGAGCAGATCAAGGGCTTTGGTTCGTACGGCTTTCCCGAGAGCCACGCGGTGTCGTTCGCCAGGCTGGTCTACATCTCGTCCTGGATCAAATGTCATCACCCGGCGGTGTTCGCCTGTGCGTTGCTGAACAGCCAGCCGATGGGCTTCTACGCCCCGGCCCAACTGGTGCGGGATGCGCAGGAGAGCCCGCAGAAGGTCGAGGTGCGTGCGATCGACGTGAACCACAGCCTCTGGGACAATAGGCTGGAGCCGACGGCGCGGGGGCCGCACTATCCGGCCTTACGCTTGGGGATGCGGCAGATCGACGGGTTCAAGGAAGTCTGGGCGGATCGGATCGTCGCGGCGCGGGATGCGCCCTTCGCGGATGTCGAGGAAATGGCGCGGCGGACGGGTCTGGAGGCGGCCGCGATGCGGAAGCTGGCGGATGCGGACGCGTTTCGATCGATGGGGCTGGATCGACGCGAGGGGTTGTGGGCGGTCAGACGCTTGCCGGACGACGAGCCCCTGCCGCTGTTCCAGGCGGCGCGGGCGCGGGAGCTGGGCGTCGAGGCGGCGGCGAACCTGCCGCTGATGCCGCTGAAGGAGCATATCGCCACCGACTATCAGACGACGCGCCTGTCGCTGAAGGGGCACCCGATGCAGATCCTGCGGCCGATGTTCGACGCCGAGCGGGTGCTGAGCGCCGAGGCGGTCTACGCCAAGAGGCACGGGGCGCTGGTGAAGACGGCGGGGGTGGTGCTGGTGCGCCAGAGGCCCGGCACGGGCAACGCCATCTTCGTGACCCTGGAGGACGAGACCGGGGTGGTGAACATCCTGCTGTGGGCGCGGCTGTTCGAAACCTTCCGGCGCGAGGTCATGGCCGCGCGGCTGATGGAGGTGGAGGGCACGGTCGAGAAGAGCGTCGAGGGCGTGCTGCACCTCATGGCCCGGCGGGTCGTCGATCGTTCGGCCGAGCTGGGGCGGCTGTCCGAGGACTATGACCTTGAGGTCGAGCTGTCGCGGGCGGATGCGGTGAAATATCCGCAAGGCCCGCGCAGCCCGACCGGCCGGCATCCGCGCGACGTCCGAATCTTGCCGGGGTCGCGCGACTTTCACTGACGGACGTCAGCAGGTGGCGGGGGCCGCCACCGCTGTCCGCTTGCGGCTTAGGAAAAGGACCAGCAACAGGCCCAGTCCGGAAGCGACGGCTCCGGCCAAGGACACGGCTGGATAACCGAGGCCTCCTGCGATGACCGCTCCGCCCACAGCCGCGCCGATGGCGTTGCCCAAATTGAAGGCGCCGATGTTCATCGCCGAGGCCAGGTTGGGCGCATCGCCGGCGGCGCCCATGACCCGCACCTGGAGCGGCGGCACCAGGGCGAAGCTGGCGATCCCCCACAGGAAGACCAGGATGGAGGTCGGGACCGCGAACGGCATGGCGACAGCGAAGGCGACCAGGATGGCGGACAGGGAGGCCAGGGTCACGATCAAGGTCCGGTCCACGGACTTGTCCGCGAACTTGCCGCCCAGCCAGTTGCCGAGCGTCAGGCCCAGCCCATAGGTCACCAGCATGGCGGTGACGAAGCCGAGCGAGGCGTGGGTCTGCTCGCGCAGGATCGGGGCGATATAGGTGAAGACGGTGAACATGGCGCTGGAGCCGATCACCGTCAGGGCCAGTGCCGCCAGCACGGAGCCGCGACTGAGGACGCGCAGCTCGGCGGCGATGTTTCCGCCGGTCGGAGCGGAGAGTTGGGGCAGGGTCAGGCGCAGGGCGGCCATGACCCCCACGCCGATGGCGGCGATGCCCCAGAAGCTGGCGCGCCAGCCCAGGGCGTCGCCGGCCCAGGTCGCCAGGGGCACGCCGACGACATTGGCGATGGTCAGGCCCATGAACATGGCGGCGACGGCGCCCGCCTGACGGTTCGGCGGGACCAGGCCGGCGGCCACGATCGAGCCGACGCCGAAGAAGGCGCCGTGGTTCAGCGAGGTGATCACTCGGGCGACCAGCAGCATCGAATAGTCGGTCGAGATCGCCGACAGCAGATTGCCGACGGTGAAGATGGCGGCGAGACCGATCAGCAGGGCTCGGCGCGGCATGCGGCCTGTGGTCAGGGTCATCAGCGGCGCGCCCAGCATGACGCCCAGGGCATAGGCGCTGATCAGCAGGCCGGCCGTGGGAATGGAGACGCCGAGATCGGTGGCGATGACGGGGAGGAGGCCCATCGGGGCGAACTCGGTCACGCCGATACCGAAGGCGCCGGCGGCGAGGGCGAGCAGGGGAGGATTGAGTTTCATGGTTGTCCTTCGGCGATGTCCTTGTCCAGGCGCACAGATGGACGGCGATCCGCGCGAGCGTTAGGCAGGCTTCAGGCCAAAGATTTTTGATCTGGACGCACAGATGCAGACAACCGGCGTGGACCGCGCGAGAGAGATGGAAGTGTTTGCTGCGGTGGCGCAGAGCGGCAGTTTTTCGGCCGCAGGCCGTATGCTGGATTTGACGCCGTCAGCGGTCAGCCGGACCATCGACCGGATCGAGGCGCGGCTGGGCGTGCGGCTGATGCTGCGGACCACGCGGGTGCTGACGCTGACGGCGGAGGGCCAGACCTATCTGGCGGCGGCGCGTCGGATCCTGGCCGATCTGGACGATGCCGAGCGGGTCATCTCCGACCAAGGGGCGCCGCGCGGACGGGTCAGGGTCAGCGCGTCCCTGGCCCACGGTCGCCAGCGTGTCGTGCCCCTGCTGGGCGAGTTCGCCCGCCTGTATCCGCATATACTAATCGACTTCAACCTGACCGATGTCGTGGTCGATGTGGCGGCGGGCCAGGCCGATGTCGCCATCCGGTTCGGACCGCTGGCCGACAGTCCGCTGACGGCGCGCCGACTGGGCGAGACGGGGCGGACCATTGTCGCCTCGCCGGAGTATCTGGCGCGACGGGGCGCGCCGCAGGTCCCGGAGGATCTGCACGATCACGACTGTCTGAACTTCAATTTCCGTCGGGCCGAGCCGGTCTGGCCCTTCCGGCGCGACGGCCGGGATTACGCTCTGACGGTGAGGGGACCGATCGAGGCCAACAATGGCGAGACGCTGACGCAGCTGGCGCTGGCCGGCGTCGGGGTGACGCGAGTGGGCAATTTCAGCGTCGCGGACGCCATCGAAACGGGGCGGCTTGTCCCGCTGCTGGAAGCCTTTAATCCTGGTGATCGCGAGCCGATCCACGCCGTCTTTGTGGGCGGCGCCAATATGCCGGCTCGGGTAAGGGTCTTCGTGGACTTTCTGGCGGAACGGCTGCGCTGAACCGGAAATCGCCGGACGAGCGGACCCGTCCGGCGAGCTTCAGTCTCGACTGCGATTTGAACTCAGCGCTTGCCGAAGATCAGATCGCCCAGTTTGGCGAAGAAGCTCTTTTCATCCGTCTTCGGCGCGGCGGCCGGGGTCGGAGCGGCGGGCTTGGGCGTTTCGACCGGCTTCGGCGCCGGAGCGGCGGCGGCCGGCGCAACGACCGCAGCGGGCGTCGGCGCAGCGACGACGGCCGGGGCGGCAGGCTTGGGCGCAGCGGCCTTGGCGGCCGGCTTCGCGGCTGTGGTCTTGGCGGCGGGCTTGGCTGCAGCGGGCTTGGACGCCTTGGGCGCAGCGGCCTTCACCGGCGCAGCCTTGGCGGCCGGAGCGGCCTTGGGTTTGGCGGCCGCCTTCGGTGCGGCCTTGGGCGCAGCGGTCTTCGCAGCGGCGGCCTTGGCGGCCGGCTTCGCAGCCGGAGCCTTGGCGGCGGGCTTGGCGGCGGGCTTGGGGGCGGCCGTCTTGGCCGCAGGCTTCGCAGCGGCGGGCTTGGTCGCCTTGGGCGCGGCGGTTTTCTCGGCGACGGCCTTCACAGCGCTCGACTTCGGCGCGGCTTTAGGCTTGGAAGCGGCGGTCGCCGGTTTCGGCGACGCAGGTTTAGACGTAGACGGTGACTTGGCCATGTATTCCCCGACCCCTCGGTTAGATAAAAAGCCCGGCGGCGTCGGGAAGACGAAGCGCCGGATCGCAACGATTCGCCATCTTAGCGGTGTTTGAGAAATGTCCGAGTCCGCAGTTCAGATAATCGCGCGCGGTTCGCGCGACAGCGCCGAGGCCGCCGCCGCCGCCATCGACGCCGATCCCATGCTGGAGGGGGCGACCTATTCCATCCTGGAGGAGGACGAGGATCGCAATCTCTGGCGTATCGACGCCTTCCCGACGACCGAGGACGAGGTCGAGGGTCTGAAGGCGACCCTGGCCGACTATGCCGTGACCGTCACGGTCGAGAAGCTGGCCGACGCCGACTGGCTGGCCATGTCGCTGTCGGGCCTGCCGCCGGTGCGGGCCGGCCGCTTCTTCGTCTATGGGGCCCATGACGAGGGACGGGTTCCGCCGAACGCCGTCAATCTGAAGATCGACGCCGGGGCCGCCTTCGGCACCGGCCACCACGGCACGACGGTCGGCTGTCTGGAAGCCTTCGACGACCTGCTGAAGCGCGAGCGGTTCGAGCGGGTGCTGGACGTCGGCTGCGGCACCGGCGTCCTGGCGATCGCGGCGGCCCGCACCGGCAGCCGAATCGCCATCGGCACCGACATCGACGCCCCCTCGGTGCGGATCGCTAATGAGAACGCCGCCCTGAACCAGGCCCACGCCAGCTTCGTCCACGCCTCGGGCCTGAACGACCAGCGGGTGAGAAAGCACGGACCCTATGATCTGGTCTTCGCCAACATCCTGGCCCCGCCGCTGGTGGCCCTGTCGCAGGACATCAAGACGGCGCTGAGCCTGGGCGGGGTCGCCATACTGTCGGGCCTGCTGCGGACCCAGGAACGTCGGGTGACGGCGGCCTATACGTCGCGGGGATTCCGTCTGGAGAAGCGCATCCATCACGACGCCTGGAGCGCCCTGGTGCTGCGGCGAATGGGCTGAGGAACGAGAGACGAGATGATGCGCCAGACCTTCGACGAGACCACCGATCCGTCCTTCGGGGCCAAACACCTGCCGCTGTTGCGCGCCGAGATGGCCAAGCAGGGGCTGGACGGCTTCCTGATCCCGCACGAGGACGAACACCAGAACGAATATCTGCCCGACGCCAACGAGCGGCTGGCCTGGGCCACCGGCTTCAACGGCTCGGCCGGGGCGGCCGTGGTGTTCCAGGACCGGGCCAGCATGTTCACCGACGGCCGCTATACGGTGCAGGTCAAGGTCCAGACCGATCCGTCCCTGTTCGAACGGCGCGACCTGAACGACGTCGCCGCCTATCTGGAGACGGCCAAGCCCGGCCAGGTGATCGGCTATGATCCGCGTCTGCACAGCCCCGACGCCCTGGTCCCGCTGAAGGCGGCGGCCCAGAAGGCGGGGGCGGAGCTGAGGCCGGTCGAGGCCAATCCGCTGGACCTGGCCTGGGGGGCGGATCGTCCGGCCCAGCCGACCGCTCCGGTCGTCCCGCACGAAGACGTCTATTCCGGCGAGCCCCATGCGGCGAAGCGGGCGCGGATCGGTCGGGCCGTGGCGGACGCCGGCGCCGAGGCCGTGGTTCTGACCGCGCCCATGTCGATCGCCTGGCTGTTCAATGTGCGCGGCGGCGACGTGATCCGCTCGCCCCTGCCGATCGGCCAGGCCGTGCTGGAGGCCGACGGCAAGGCGCGCCTGTTCCTCGATCCGGCCAAGGTGACCAATGAACTGCCCGGCTGGCTGGGCGACGACGTGCGGCTGGAGGCGCCCGAGCGGTTGGGGGAGGCGCTGGATAGTCTGGCCGGCAAGAAGGTGATGATTGATCCCGCCCTGTCGTCCGCCTGGTATTTCGACCGGCTGGAGCAGGCCGGGGCGACGGTGGTGCGGGCCATGGACCCCTGCGCCGTTCCGCGCGCCGCCAAGAACGCGGTCGAGATCGAGGGCAGCCGACGCGCCCATATTCGCGACGGCGCCGCCCTGGCCAACTTCCTGCACTGGGTCGACACGGTCGCCCAGCAGACCCTGCCGGACGAGCGCGAGGTGGTGGAGACCCTGGAGCGGTTCCGCGAGGCGACGGGCGCCCTGAAGGACCTGAGTTTCGACACCATCGCCGGAGCCGGGCCGAACGGCGCCCTGCCGCATTACAAGCCGGTCGGGGCCACGATCCGCAAGATCGAGAAGGGCTCCCTGCTGCTGGTGGACGGCGGGGGCCAGTATTTGGACGGGACGACCGACGTGACCCGCACCATGGCGGTGGGCGAGCCGACGGCGGACCAGCGTCACAAGTTCACCCTGGTGCTGAAGGCCCATATCGCCATGGCGACGATCCGCTTCCCGGCGGGGACCAGCGGCATGGCGCTGGACGCCATAGCGCGGGCGCCGATGTGGGCGGCGGGGCTGGATTACGACCATGGGACCGGCCACGGCGTCGGCTCCTATCTGGGCGTCCACGAGGGGCCGCAGCGGATCGCCAAATGGGGCACCAGCCAGCCGCTGCTGGAGGGGATGATCCTGTCCAACGAGCCCGGCTATTACCGCGAGGGCCATTGGGGCGTCCGCATCGAGACCCTGCAGGTGGTGACGCCGGCCGTGGTTCCCGAGGGCGGAGAGCGGCCGATGCACGGGTTCGAACAGCTGACCTTCGCCCCGATCGACCGCAAGCTGATCGACGTCGATCTGCTGACCCCGGACGAGCGGGCCTATGTCGACGCCTATCACGCCGAGACCCTGGCCAAGGTCGGCCCCCTGGTCGAGGGCGAGGTGCGGGCCTGGCTGGAACAGGCCTGCGCCCCGCTCTGAACTTACAGGTCGAAGGCGCGGGATCGCCGCCGCAGGTGGGTGACGGGAACGGGCAGGTCCGCCAGGGCCGCCCGGGTCGCCGCGTAGCCTGAGGCGACCGGCTCCTCATAGGCCTTCCAGTCGCGGATGTCGGTCCCGCCGGTTCGCGGCAGGATCAGGACGTCGGCGGCGGCGCGCGACTGCTCCATCTCGGCGTCGGTGGTGATGGTGGCCGAGCGCATCAGGATGGAGACGATGGGCGGGCCGGCCTTCCAGGCGCCCGACAGCACCCATTTCCACCAGGAGGGGGGATTCTCCAGGGCGGCCGGATCGACGCCGCGGGTCTGGGACATGTCCACGCCGATGATGGGGCCGTTGTTCAGCTGGCGCATCACGCTGGTGGGGAAGTTCTTCAGCACCGCCCCGTCCACCAGAACCTGGCCGTCCATGACCACGGGCGGAAGGACGCCGGGAATGGCGATCGAGGCGCGCATGGCCCGGCGCATCAGGCCCGCGCGATGAACCTCGATCCGGCCGGACGTCAGGTTGGAGGAGACGCAGAAGAAGGGCAGGCAGAGATCGGCCAGATCGGTGTCGCCATAGGCCCGCTCCAGCAGCCGGGCCACCTTGCGGGCGCGCGACATGGCGATGATGGGAAAGGCCAGGTCGGACAAGGGGTCGGATTCGACGAAGGCGCGACGGATCTCGAAGTCCAGCCGCTCGAACGACCAGCCCATGGCCGGTCCGGCCGCCACCACCGCCCCCATGGAGGCGCCCCCGACGAAGTCGATGGGGACCCGGGCCTCCTCCAGGGCCTTGATCGCCCCCATGTGGCAATAGGCCCGCGCCCCGCCGCCCGACAGGACCAGGCCGACCGCCGTGCCCGTGATGACGCGGGCCATGCGGTCTGAATCGGTCTCGACTCCCTCGACGCAATGGAACCAGCGGTCCGGCTGGAGCACATTGAGCCAGACGCGAGTGTTGGCCGGCCGGTTCATGCGTGGATCGCGCAGCAGGATCAGATCGGTCAGACGCCGGCCGTCGCCGAAGCCCATACGCCGGGGCAGGTCCGACGGCGGGGCCAGAAGCCCGCTGCCGACGATGAACAGGCGATCGACCTGGCGGGCGCACAGCTCGGCCCAGGCCTTCTGGTCCAGTTCGGCGACATAGAGGACATAGTCGTGGTCGTCCTCGACCCGGCTGAACCAGTCGGCGGCCGAGCTGAGAGCCGACTGATCGATCACCTTGCAGGTGAAGCCCATGGCCTGGACGCCCGCCGCGATCCGTTCGACGAAGGCGCGGATCGGACGCGGGCGGGCCGAGACGAAGCCGAAGACGCTGGGCTCGGCGGCGCCCACGGCCCGCTCGCGGGCGCGATGGATCATCAGACGCGACAGTTCGACCAGCAGATCCGGCTCGGATCGAGCGGCGTCGAAGAAGGCTTCGCGCGGCAGGGCCAGGATTTCGGTGTCGCGCAGGGCGACCACGTCCGCGGTGTGCGGGGTGCCGGCCACCATGGCCATTTCGCCGACCGGCTCTCCGGGCCGGATGACGCCGACCAGCTGGGGCGGCTGATCCGTCTCGACGTGAAACACCCCCAGCCGGCCTGAGCGGACCAGATAGAGGGTGTCGGACGGATCGCCCGCCGCAAACAGCCGCTCGCCCCCGGTCAGGGCGAACCAACTGGCGCGATCGATCATCGGTCCTTCGAAGATGCGCGCCAGGGCGACGGCCAGGGTGTCGGGACGAAGCGGAGCCATGGCGTCTTGTACGGCAGATAAGGGAGGAGGTGAAATGGCGCGAAAACGCCTTTCAACCGATCGCGACGCCTGACAAAAGGGGCGAATGCCCCACGCCATTCCCTCGACCGCTGTCCTCGACGCGCTGAAGGCCGCCCTCGGCCCTGGCGGCTGGACCCAGGATCCAGAGGTCATCGCCCCGTCCCTGACGGAGTGGCGAAACCGCTGGACGGGTCATACGCCTATTCTGCTGACGCCGCGCTCGACCGAGGAAACCGCCAAGGCGATCGCCATCTGCGCCCAGTCAGGCGTGGCCGTCACCCCCCAGGGCGGGGGCACGGGCCTGGTCGGGGGACAGATCCCGTTCGGCGAGGTGTTGTTGTCCCTCAAGAAGATACGGGCCGTGCGCGACGTGACCCCCTTGGACGACGCCATGACGGTGGAGGCGGGTCTGACCCTGCTGGAGGCCCAGCAGGCGGCGGCGGCGGCCGGACGGGCCTTTCCGCTCAGCCTGGCGGCCGAAGGCTCGGCGACGATCGGGGGGGTGATCTCCACCAACGCCGGCGGCACCCAGGTGCTGCGCTACGGCATGATGCGGGACCTGGTCCTGGGCCTGGAGGCGGTCCTGCCGAACGGCGAGGTCTTTCACGGTCTGAAGCGGCTGCGAAAGGACAATACCGGCTATGATCTCAAGCAGTTGCTGATCGGCGCGGAGGGCACCCTGGGCGTCGTCACTGCGGCCACCCTGAAGCTGTTTCCGATCATGCGGTCGCGCGCGGTCGCCGTGGTCGCCCTGGAAACGGCTGCGGCGTCCATCGAACTGCTCGCCCGCGCCAAGGCGGAGACCGGCGGCGGGGTCGAGGCCTTTGAGTTGATGAAACGTCTGGGCATGGAGCTGGTGCTCAAGAACATCCCCGACACCCGCGAACCGCTGGACACGACGCCGAATTGGTATGTGTTGATCGAGATCGCGTCCGGGACGGCGGGGGGCGCCGAGGCCCAGATGGAGCGGCTGCTGGAAGTCGCCTTTGAGGAGGGGCTGATCACCGACGCCGCCATAGCGCAGAACGATGCGCAACGCGCCGCCTTCTGGCGGCTGCGTGAAGAGCATTCAGCGGCCCTGAAGCCCGAGGGCGGCGGGTGGAAACACGATGTCTCCGTCCCGATCAGCCGCATCGCCGAATTCATCGACGAGGCCACAGCGGCCGTCGAGCGCTTCCATCCCGGCGCCCGTGTCTCGGTGTTCGGCCACGTCGGCGACGGCAATCTGCACTACGACATCCTGCCCGGCGTCGGCGAGGATGTGGCGGCCTTCATCGGCCGCTGGAAAGAGGGCTCGCAGGTCGTTCACGACGTCGTCGGGCGTTACGACGGCTCAATCTCGGCCGAACACGGCCTGGGTCGGCTGAAGACCGAAGAGGTCAAACGCTACAAGTCGCCGCTGGAGATCGAGACCATGGCCGCCATCCGACGCGCCATCGATCCGCAGCGGATCATGAACCCCTCAGTTCTCTTCTAGACGGACAGGGCGACGATGAGCCTGCGTGACCTGGACGGCTGGACCGTCCTCTTCGATCTGGACGGCACCCTGGTCGATTCCGCTCCGGATCTGGTTGGAACCCTGAACCGTCTGCTGGTCGAGGAGGGATTGCCCCCTGCGCGACCCGAAGCGGCGAGGACCTTGATCGGCTCGGGCGCGCGCGCCCTGTTGGCGCATGGGTTCGAGGCGGCCGGCGCCGATGTGGAACGGGCCCGGTCCGATGCGCTCTTTGAGCGGTTCCTGGTCGATTACACCGCCCATATCGCCGACGGCTCGCGGGCGTTCGAGGGTGTCGTCGAGACCTTGGAACGCCTGGCCGAACGCGGCGCAGTCTTGGCGGTCGCCACCAACAAGCGGTCGGACCTGTCTGAACTGTTGCTGGACCGGCTTGATCTTCGCCGCCATTTCCTGGCCGTCGCCGGCCCCGATCGGGTCAGCGCGCGCAAACCCTCTGGCGCGCATCTGAAAGAGGCTGTGGCGATGGCGGGCGGTGACCCGGCCCGCGCGATCATGGTCGGCGACGCCGCGCCCGACGCCGAGGCGGCCCGCGACGCCGACATGCCCTGTGTCCTGACCACCTTCGGCTACACGCCCGTGCCGGTGGACACCCTGGGCGGAGACGTCCTGATCGACGCCTTCGAAGACGTGGAAGAGGCGATCGACGGCATTCTGGCCGAGTTTTACGTAAGGCGGGCCCTGAAGGCCTGAAAGAGCTGCGCTTAAGCCTGCACGCAGGAAAACTGGCCATGTTCGGGCACGACGACGGTTGCGGAACGGCGGGCCGATGGACAGATTGGCCCATCCCAGCCGAAAGCGCCCTTCATGATCTCCCGCTTCTTCCAGATTCCGCTTTGGCAGCGCACCTTCGCGGGCCTCGCCCTGGGGGTGATCGCCGGCCTGATTCTGCGTGAACGCGCCGAGACCTGGCTGCAGCCGATCGGCGACGTCTATCTGAACCTGATCCGCATGGTGGTGGCGCCCCTGGTGCTGTTCACCATCGCCAGCTCGATCGCCAAGTTGGGAGAAGGGGCGGGGGCCGTCCGCCTGGGCGTGCGCACCCTCGTCTGGATCGCGATCACGTCGCTGCTGGCCGTGCTGGTCGGTTTCGCCTTCGGCCATCTGATCAATCCGGGCGTGGGCCTGTCGAACCTGCCGCTGGGCGAGGTCAAGGAAAGGGTCATTCCGACGCCGCTGGAGGTGCTGATCGGCGTCGTCCCCACCAATCCCTTCGCCGCCTTGGCCGAAGGCAAGGTGTTGCAGATCATCTTCTTCTCCGCCCTGGTCGGCATGGCTCTGGTCGCGCTGGGCGATCGGGCCCAGGGCGTGCGGCGACTGGTGGACGAGGGGGCGTCCGTCATATTCCGCATCACCCGCTGGGTGATCCAGCTGACCCCCATCGGCGTCTTCGGCCTGATCGGCTCGGTCGTCGGCGGCTATGGCTGGGAGGCGCTTCTGCCCCTGCTGAAGTTTATCGGCGCCATCTACGCCGCCTGCCTGTTCCACATACTGGTCGTCTATTCGGGGCTGCTGAAGCTCCATGGCCTGAAGGTCGTCAGCTTCTTCCGCGGCGCCTTCGCGGCCCAGCAGACGGCCTTCGCCACCTCGTCGTCGCTGGGAACCCTGCCGATCACCCTGCGCCAGACGGTCGAGCGGCTGGGCGTGCCCCAGGCCTACGCCGCCTTCGCCGTGCCTCTGGGCGCCAATGTGAAGATGGACGGGTGCGGCGCCATCTATCCCGCCATCGCCTCGATCTTCATCGCCCAGTATTTTCAGATCGACCTGACCCTGACCCAATACATACTGATCGGCCTGACTGCGGTCTTGGGCTCGCTGGGGACGGCGGGGGTTCCGGGAACCTCGATCGTCATGCTGACCCTGACCCTGTCCACCGCCGGCCTGCCGCTGGAAGGCATCGGCTATATCGTCGCCATCGACCGGGTCATCGACATGATGCGGACGGCGACGAACGTGACCGGTCAGATGTTGGTCCCGGTCTTGGTGGCCAGGGAGGAAGGCATTCTGAACGTCGATATCTATGACGGCCACGTGGCCTGGCTGCCCGGCGATCCGGAGGCGGAGACGCCCGAAGCCGTTCAGGCGGCCGGAATCTGAAACGGACGCTTGCGCCGCGCGAGCGACCGGGCTATGTCGCCGCCTCCGCAAGGCATGGATGCGTAGCTCAGCGGGAGAGCACCTCGTTCACACCGAGGGGGTCACAGGTTCAATCCCTGTCGCATCCACCATCTTTTCCCTCATAGACGCCTTGCAGCCCAGCTTGCGAACGCGACGAGAGTGTCGATGCCGCAGATCAACGACACGGTTCATATCCGCTTCTCGCTCAGAGGTTTGGGCGGGCCCTTCTGGCAGACAAACGCCACCATCGCCTCGATCGGCCAGGGGGTGGCGCTGCTGGACGGTCTGGACCGGCAGGTTCCGGCGGCCGTGACGGAGCTGAAGCGCGCCGGGCCGAACCGCTGGACCCTGGACTGGGAAGTCAGAAGCCGGCCTTAGAGCCTGATCGGTTGAAGTGGAATCGCTTCGCGATTCCGCCGAAACCGTGAATCAGGCTCCAGATTAAAGCGAGAGCCTGATCCTCAGACGTCCGGCACGTCGCGTCCCGGCGGCACATTGACGCCCATCGACTTCAGATAGGTCTTGATGTTGCGCGCGGCCTGACGGATCCGATGCTCGTTCTCGACCAGGGCGATCCGCACGAAGCCCTCGCCGTTCTCGCCGTAGCCGACGCCCGCCGCCACCGCGACCTTGGCGTGGGTCAACAGTTGCTTGGAGAACTCCAGACTTCCCAGGTGGGCGAGGGCGGGGGGCACGGGCGCCCAGGCGAACATGGAAGCGGCGGGCTTGGGGATGTCCCACCCCGCCCGCGCGAAACTGTCGATCAGGACGTCACGGCGGCGATGATACAGGGCGCGGTTCTGATCCACGATGTCCTGCGGACCGTTCAGGGCCGCGACAGCGGCCGCCTGGATCGGCGTATAGGCGCCGTAGTCGAGATAGGACTTCACCCGCGCCATGGCGGCGATCAGCTTGCGATTGCCGACGGCGAAGCCGATGCGCCAGCCGGCCATGCTGTAGGTCTTTGACAGGGAGGTGAACTCGATCGCCACGTCCTTGGCGCCCGGCACCTGCAGGATCGAGACGGTCGGCTTGCCGTCGTAATAGAGTTCGGAATAGGCCAGGTCGCTGATGATCCAGAGGTCATTGGCCTTGGCGAAGGCGACGACCCGCTCATAGAAGGCCAGGTCGACGGTCTCGGCCGTCGGGTTCGACGGATAGTTCATCACCAGAACCTTGGGGCGCGGCACCGTATAGGCCATGGCCCGTTCCAGACTCTCGAAATAGCGTTCATCCGGCGTGGTCGGCACGCTGCGGATGGCGGCGCCGGCGATGATGAAGCCGAAGGTGTGGATCGGATAGGAGGGGTTGGGCGCCAGGACCACGTCCCCCGGCTCGGTGATGGCCGTCGCCAGACTGGCCAGCCCCTCCTTGGAGCCCATGGTGACGATGACCTCGGTCTCGGGGTCCAGATCGACGCCGAAACGACGGCCATAGTAGTTGGCCTGGGCCCGGCGCAGGCCGGGTATGCCCTTGGAGGCCGAATAGCCGTGGGCGTCCGGCTTTCGCGCCACTTCGCATAGTTTGTCGATGACGTGCGGCGGCGGCGGCAGGTCCGGATTGCCCATGCCGAGGTCGATGACGTCCTCACCGGCCTGACGGGCGGCGGCTCGCATGGCGTTGGTCTCCGCGATCACATACGGAGGCAGGCGCTTCATGCGATAGAATTCTTCGGACATCGGTCTTTGTGGGTGGAAGATGAAAGGGGGGCGCAAGCGATGCCACCGATGCGCGCTTCATGAAACAGAAAGATGAAGGCTGACGGGCTTTATCCGCCAAAAACTTGTGACGCGGCCTCTCTCGCGCCGCTCCTACGCAAGAAGCTTGCGAGCCGGCCTAGCCGATGAAGACGCGCGGCTCCTCGCCGATACGCGCGGGCGTCGGTGAGCGGTTCTGCGGGCCTCGCCGCCGCCGCACATAGTCGGACAGGCCGCGCACCTCGGCCTCGGCGACCCCGTCGCGCTCCATCAGCCGACGCACGATGGGATCTGACAGCATCTCGTCCAGGGTCAGGTCGTAAGACGTCATGGCGCATCTCCGGCTCACGGTTCGCCCCCTCCGACGAGATGGGGCGGCCCTGTCAGGACGCCAGAGCCAGATGGCGATGTCGTGGAAATTTCACGGTCCGGGCGCGCCAAAACGGCGCCTTTTCCGGCGCCGCCAGCCGAGAATTGGGTCTCCGCCGCAATATCTGTTCGTCTTTTCGTTGTTCCTGCGGCGGCAAGGCCCTATTCTTGCCGGATGACACGCTGGACCCCCGAAAGCTGGAGAACCAAGACCGCCCTGCACATGCCGGCGGACTATCCAGACCCGCAAGCCCTGGCCCTGGTCGAGGACGAACTGCGCGCCCTGCCGCCGCTCGTCTTCGCCGGCGAGGCGCGACGCCTGACGTCGAAACTCTCGCAGGTCGAGCGGGGCGAGGCCTTCCTGCTCCAGGGCGGCGACTGCGCCGAGAGCTTCAAGGAGTTCTCGACCGACAATATCCGCGACACCTTCCGCCTGATCCTGCAGATGGCCGTGGTCCTGACCTTCGCGGGGCGCAAGCCGGTCGTGAAGGTGGGGCGGATCGCCGGCCAGTTCGCCAAGCCGCGCTCTTCGCCTCTGGAAGAGATCGACGGCGTCGAACTGCCCAGCTACCGCGGCGACATCATCAACGGCATGGGCTTCACGGCCGAAGAGCGCATGCCCGACCCCCAGCGTCTGATCCGGGCCTACAACCAGTCGGCCTCGACCCTGAATCTGCTGCGCGCCTTCGCGGGGGGCGGCTACGCCGACCTGTACAACATCCATCGCTGGACCCTGGGCTTTGCGGGCGACAACGCCGCCGGCGCCCAGTACCGCGAGCTGGCCGACAAGATCACCGAGGCCCTGGCCTTCATGGAGGCGGTCGGCGTCACGCCCGAGACCCATCCGGATCTGAGCCGGGTCGAGGTCTTCACCAGCCACGAGGCCCTTCTCCTGAACGTCGAGAGCGCCCTGACGCGGCTGGACGGCGGTTCGGGCGAATGGTTCGACACCTCGGCCCATATGCTGTGGATCGGCGAACGCACGCGTCAGCTGGACGGCGCCCATGTCGAGTTCATGAAGGGGATCAAGAACCCTATCGGCGTGAAGTGCGGACCCACAATGACGGCCGACGACCTTCTGCCCCTGATCGACGTCCTGAACCCGGACAATGTGTCGGGCCGACTGACCCTGATCGGCCGTTTCGGTCACGACAAGGTCGGCGAACGCCTGCCCAAGCTGATGCGCGAAGTGAAGGCCTCGGGCCGCAAGGTGATCTGGTCCATTGACCCGATGCACGGCAATACGCTGAAGGCCGGCAACGGCTACAAGACCCGGCCGTTCGACCGGATCCTCAGCGAGGTGCGGACCTTCATCGACGTGGCGGAGGCGGAAGGGGTGCACCCCGGCGGCGTCCATCTGGAGATGACCGGCCAGAACGTCACCGAATGCATCGGGGGCGCTCAGGCCGTGACCGAGGACGACCTGTCCAACCGCTATCACACCCATTGCGACCCGCGCCTGAACGCCGACCAGGCGCTGGAGCTGGCCTTCCTGGTGGCCGAGCGGTTGAAGGCAGGCCGGATCAGCCGGTCGGAAGCCGCCTGATCGACGGAAACAGCGGGGCGACGAGGCCGATGGTCGCGTTCGCCTCGGCCCGGTCCGGCGTCTCGTCGTCGATGCCGACGCCGTTCATGTCATTGCGCGTGGCCTGAACCACGATGCCGTCCGGTCGCGACAGCACGGTCACGCCCCGGAAATGCAGGCCGTAGTTGGCCTCCGGCTGGGGCGCGAGCCAGGCGATCTGGCCGCGCACGGGGATCATCTCCTTGTCCTCGAACAGAGCCTTTGCGCCATAGCCGGTGCAGTTGACCACGATCTTCTCGGGCAGGGCTGTCAGATCCGTCGGCGTGTTGAAGGCGCGGGTCTCGATCCGGCCGCCCTGGCTCGAAAACTCGGTCTCCAACCGGTGCGCCAGTTCGGCGACGTTGAACTGCATGGCGCTGACCATCCGGGTCTCCCCCACCGGAAAGGGCGAGGCGGAGGCGGGGAGGGGGATGGAACGCGGCGCCAGCCCGTCCAGCCTGTATTCGGCGAATCGGATCGGCTTTATCCCAGGCGCGGTAAGGATCGGCGGCGGTTCGACCGTACGCGGCAGGTCGGCCGCGCCCGACAGCATATAGCGGTCGCTAAAGACGACCGGATCGCCTTCTGTCCCCAGATAGGTCTGGTGAGTGGCGTAGGTCTCGCGCGCCATCTGTTCCCAAAGGGCGGGGAAGTCAGCCGCGACGCGATCAGCGTCGGCGATGCGGCTGTCCGGCGTCCAACTGCCTGTGGCGCGCATGGATCGGGTGAAGGCTGCCCGTTCGCGCGCATAGATGGTCACCCGCGCCCCCATGCGCTGAAGCTGGAGCGCCGACGTCAAGCCGAGGGCGCCGCTGCCGATCACCGCGACCACGGGCGGACCGCCCGCCAGACCCGCCAGGGCCATGGCCTTGCGCGCTGCGATAGCGCTGGAGCCCCAGGACAAAGACCAGCCGCTGCCGCCGTGGCCATAGTTGTGAACCACCTTGGTCTCGCCGACCGCCTCCACGTTCAGGCGCGGGCCTGTCGGGCGAAAAGGACGGGTGCAGACGGTGATGCGTATGATCCGCTCGGGCGTCATCAGGATCGGCGCGATCCGGCGCGGGGCGAACCCTGTCGTCGGCAGGACGGCAGGCGTCGGCGCGCAGCCTGCAAGGGCTCCCGCCAGGCCCGTCAACACGGCCCGACGGTTGGAGCTGGTGATGAGGGACATGAGCGGCTCCGGAAGATGCGAACTGCGACGCTACCCGCACCATGCGCGGCCCGAAAGCACCCCACGATCACATTCGGCTTGTGGGGACGAAAGCGGCGCCGCAGATACGGCGCGAAACGGTCACGGCTCGGACAACTATGCTCCGTCTGATCGGCGGCCAGCAAAGGGAAGGCTTTCGGCGGTCCGTCGGAAGTGATGAATATGGACAAGCCAACACAGCAAGACGACAACCCCGGTCGGGTCGCCTATCAGGGCGCGCCCGGCGCCTTCAGTCATGAGGCCTGCACGGCCCTTCGCCCCTGGGACGAGGCTGTGCCGTTCGAGACCTTCGCCGAGGCCATCGCAGCCCTGAAGGGCGGCGACTGCGACTGCGCCCTGATCCCGGTCGAGAACTCCTCCATCGGCGTGGTCGAACCCGCCGCGACCCTGGTGCGCGACTCCGGCCTTCGCGTGGTCGCCGAAGCCTGGCGGCCGATCCGCCACGCCCTGATGGGACTGGACGGCGCGCGCATCGCCGATCTGAAGCGGGTGCTCAGCCACCCCATCGCCCTGGCTCAGTGCGAACGGACACTGAAGGGCCTGAAGCTGAACGTGGTCGAGCATTTCGACACCGCCGGCGCCGCCCGCGACGTCGCCGAGGCGGGCGATCCGACCCAGGCGGCCATTGCGCCGGTAGGGGCCGCCGAGGTCTATGGCCTGTCGATCCTGCGCAACGATCTTCAGGATTCCAGCGATAACCGGACGCGTTTCGTCCTCCTGGGGGCCGATAGGGCTTGACGGCGCACGGTCTTTGCGTGCTTTAAGGCCGCTCGGATCGCGAACGATCCGCATAACCGGACCCGGACCCATGTCCCGCCAGCGCGTTCTTTCTGTTTCCTTCGACCGTTCGCGCGCGGTGTCCGGCCTCTATTTCGGCTACGGCTTTTACGGCTTTCGATACGCCGGCTGAGGCGTCGGGCGCTTTTCGTCCCTGACAGTCTCGCCGGCGACCGCTCTGGACCAGAGCGGCTGTCCGCCCCTGCACATCGAAATTCCCCTTTTGCCGAAAGCCCGAACCCATGCCCCATTCCAACGTCCAGAAAGTGTGGCCCGAAGTGGTCGAACTGACCCCGGAACAACAGGCCCTGGCCGCCCTGCGCGCCGAGATCGACGCCATTGACGATCAGATTCTGGCCCTGTTCGAACAACGTCTCGCCGTCGCCGCCACCGTCGGCCGCGCCAAGGACGCCCCCACGGGGCCCCACACCAAGCTTCGCCCCGACCGCGAGCAGACCGTCCTGTCGCGGATGTTGTCCAAGTGCCGCCCCGAAAACGCAGAGGCGGTCGAACACCTCTGGCGTGAGATCGTCGGCTGGGGGCTGGCGCGTCAGGGCCGGCTGCAGGTCCAGGTCTGGGCCCCGATCGAGCCGACCCGCGCCTATGACGGCGCCCGGTTGCGTTTCGGCGCCGCCGCCGACATCAAGATGGTGCGCGACCCGCAGAAGGCCCTGGCCTTCGCCGCCGAGGGCCATGGCGTGGCCGTTCTGGCCATCAATACCGAGGACGCCTGGTGGATGGGCCTTCGCCGTGAATGGTCGATGCTGAGCGTGTTCGACGGTTACGGCGGCGAGACGCCGACGTCTCTGGCCGTCGGCAAGATCGATCCGCCGGCCCTGCCGAAGGGCCGCCGCGTGGTCGTCACCGCCGGCGGAGACGCCGGCGACGGCGGCGGCGCTCGTCGCTGGGGCCTGAACACCCACCACGGCTGGACCATCGCCCTGACCGAGGCGGAACTGACGCCGGGCGAGGCGGAAGGCTGCGTCGGCGCGATCGGCTGACCGCGCCGACATGAAGGCTCAGGAGGCGTGCGCCTTCTGGGCCTTGGTCAGCTCGATCATCCCCTGGGCGGCGCCCATCTCCGGCACGATCTCTTTCGCCCGGTCGGAGATGGCGTCGAACTGGGCCGCCACCTGTTCCGGCGCATCCTCGCCCGAGATGTGGACGCCTTCGGTCAGCGTCACATAGGCGCGTTCGAACCCGCCGGCGCCGGCCGCCAGGATACAGCGGCTCGGCGCGTCCCGGCTCAGCAAATACAGCAGACCCGGCGTCACCAGCGCCGGATCCAGGGCCTCCAGGGGCAGGGCGGCGCCCAGGTCTTCCGTCATGCGGGTATGGGCCGTGGGCGCCAGGCAGTTGACGCGGATGTCGTTCTTGGCCCCCTCGATCGACAGGGTCTGCATCAGACCGACCAAGGCCATCTTGGCCGCCCCATAGTTCGACTGGCCGAAATTGCCGTACAGACCCGAGGACGAGGTGGTCATGACGATGCGGCCGTAGTTCTGGCCGCGCATGATCTCCCACACCGCCTTGGTGCAGTTGACCGCCCCCATCAGATGCACGTCCACGACAAAGCGGAAGTCCTCCAGCTCCATCTTGGCGAAGCTCTTGTCGCGCAGGACCCCGGCGTTGTTCACCAGCAGATCGACCCGGCCCCATTTCGCCATGGCCGCCTCGACCATGGTCTGAACGGCGGCGAAGTCGGTGACTGAGGCGGCGTTGGCCATGGCCTCGCCGCCGGCGGCCTCGATCTCGGCCACGACAGCCTCGGCGGCGGTGGCGGAACCGCCCGAACCGTCGCGGGCGCCGCCCAGATCATTGACCACCACCTTGGCCCCGCGCGCCGCCAGGGCCAGGGCGTGCTGCCGCCCCAGACCACCGCCCGCGCCTGTCACAATGGCCACCTGTCCGTCGAACCGGATCGTCATCCTATCGTCTCCACCCAAGCACTGGGGCCCTCGGCGCTACAGCCGGCCCCTTGATCCGGTTTTGACGACGCCGGGCGCGGCGCACAAGTCCGGCCTGATCAGCCCGCGCGGTTCTTCACCAGATCCTCGACGACCGACGGATCGGCCAGGGTCGAGGTGTCGCCCAGCGAGCCGATCTCGTTCTCGGCGATTTTGCGCAGGATGCGGCGCATGATCTTGCCGGACCGGGTCTTGGGCAGGCCGGGCGCCCACTGGATCACATCCGGGGCGGCGATGGGGCCGATCTCGCGACGGACGTGGGCGCCCAGGGCCTTGCGCAGATCCTCGGTCGCCTCGACCCCCTTGTTCAGGGTGACATAGGCGTAGATGCCCTGGCCCTTGATGTCGTGGGGATAGCCGACCACGGCCGCCTCGGCCACGTCGTCGTGCAGCACCAGGGCGCTCTCGATCTCGGCCGTGCCCATCCGGTGGCCCGAGACATTGATGACGTCGTCGACCCGGCCGGTGATCCAGTAATAGCCGTCAGCATCCCGGCGGCAGCCGTCGCCGGTGAAATACCGGCCGGGATAGGTCGAGAAATAGGTGTCGAAGAAGCGCTGATGATCGCCGTAGACGGTGCGCATCTGGCCCGGCCAACTGTCGGTGATGCACAGATTGCCCGAGACAGCGCCGACCAGTTCCTGGCCCTCCGCATCGACGATCTGCAACTCCACGCCGGGCAGGGGCAGGGTGGCCGAACCCGGCTTCAGGTCGGTGGCGCCGGGCAGGGGGGTGATCAGATGGCCGCCCGTCTCGGTCTGCCACCAGGTGTCCACGATCGGGCAGCGCCCGTCCCCGACCACCTCGTGATACCAGCGCCAGGCCTCCGGATTGATCGGCTCGCCGACCGTGCCCAGCAGGCGCAGCGATTTGCGCGACGTGGCCTTCACCGGCGCGTCGCCTTCACGCATCAGGGCGCGCAGGGCCGTGGGGGCGGTGTAGAAGACCTCCACCTTGTGCTTGTCCACCACCTGCCAGAACCGGCTGGCGTCGGGATAGTTGGGCACGCCTTCGAACATCAGGGTGGTCGCGGCGTTCGCCAGCGGACCATAGACCAGATAGGAATGGCCCGTGACCCAGCCCACGTCGGCGGTGCACCAGAAGACCTCGCCCGGGCGATAGTCGAACGTCAGCTCATGGGTCCAGGCGGCCCAGAACAGATAGCCGCCCGTCGTGTGAAGAACGCCTTTCGGCTTTCCGGTGGAACCTGAGGTGTAGAGGATGAACAACGGATCTTCCGCCTTCATCGGCTCGGGCGGACAGTCGGTCGAGGCCTCGGCCGCCTCGACGGCGTAGTCGATGTCGCGGCCTTCGATCATCGGCACGTCGGCGCCGGTGCGGCGGACCACCAGAACCGTATCGACCTTCACCTTTTCCAGGGCCGCATCGACATTGGCCTTCAGCGGCACGATCTTGCCGCCGCGCACGCCCTCGTCGGCCGTGATGACCAGGTTGGAGCCGCAGTCCTCGATCCGACCGCACAGGCTGTCGGGCGAAAAGCCGCCGAAGACCACGGAATGGACCGCCCCGATCCGGGCGCAGGCCAGCATGGCGTAGGCGGCCTCGGGGATCATCGGCAGATAGATGGTGACCCGGTCGCCCTTCTTGGCCCCGTGGGATTTCAGTACATTGGCCATGCGGCAGACCTGCGCGTGCAGCTCGCCGTAGGTGATGTGACGACTGTCCGCCGGGTCGTCGCCCTCCCAGATGATCGCGGTCTCATCCTTGCGGTGGGGCAGGTGGCGGTCGATGCAGTTGGCGGCGACGTTCAGAACGCCGTCCTCGAACCAGCGGATGCGGAAATCCTCCTTCCTGAAGGAGACGTCCTTGATCCTGGTCGGCGCCTTGATCCAGTCGAGGCGTTTCGCCTGTTCGGACCAGAAGGCCTCGGGCGTCTCGCGCGCCGCGATCCGCGCCGCCTCATAGGCTCGCCGGTCCATATGGGCCTTGGCGGCGAAGTCTGCGGGAACGGGGTAGAGGTCGGAATCGGGCACGCGAGACGTCTCCAGCATCTTTAGAATCCGTATTTGGCGAACAGGATCAATCGGGTCATGTCGCCGCTCGCGCCGGATTCGATTTCGCGGTCGGCGAACATCAGCTCGGCGCCGACATCAAACGCCGTAACCGGCGACCAGATCAAGTTGGCGTGGACGCTCTGGGCCGACCGGTTGACGGCCAGACCGGTCACGCTCGTGTCATTATCGACCGACTGCGCCGACCAGATCAGGCTGGAGCGCCAGCCGGGCGCCCAGACGTGACGATAGGCGGCGAAGCCGGCGACGACGCCGATCGCGTCCAGTTCGCCCGAGGCGTCCAGCACCGCGTCGTTCGAGAAGTTCAGCCCGACGTATCGGCCGATCCCTTCGCCGCCCGTCACCATCAGGCGCAGATCGTCCTTGGCGCCGACCTTGATCTTGGTCGAGGCGGACAGACCCCAGCCGGCGGCGGTGGAATCGATGCTGGTCGACGGGTTCTGGTACTTCAGCTGACGCAGCAGACCGGCGAGCTGCAGATCCCCCCAGGGCCGCGCCAGGGCGTAGCGGGCGGTGAAGTCGGGCAGGCTGTTGTCATCGGCGATGATCCGCGCGCCGCCGCCGAACGGGGTCACGGTCGTCTCGGGGTTTTCCACAGAAACAGAGAAGGGACCGCGCGTGTAACGCACCTGGACCTGCCGCGCGAAGACCGTGCCCTCGGCCGCGCCGATGAAGTCGGCGGATTCGGGCAGGACGGCGGTGTTCTGGAAATTGGTCCACTCCTGGCCGATCAGCCAGTTGTCGATGGTCACGAAGGCGCGGCGCAGGGCCGGGTTGGCGGGGCTGGTGGTGCGCTGGTCCGCCGTGCCGGGCAGGGTCTGGAAGTCCATCTCCAGCCGCGTGCCGACCTTGTGGCCGCCGACCAGGCCGTCGGTCGTCAGCCAGAACCGGGTCTGGCGGGCGTTGAAGTCGGTCGCCGTATCCTCGTCGGCGCCGCCGATGGGGATGGAGCCGGGGATATGGAACTCACGCAGGGCGTCGCCATTGGCGGGATCGCCGCCGGAATAGCTGGAGGCCGAGGCGTCCACCTTGACGAAGCCGCCGAACTTCACTGTGTGGTCGCCGATCCGGAAACCGTCGCTCGGTGCGGCGGCCTGTTGGACAGGCGCCGGCGCGGGCGTCGGGCGGGTCTCAAGCCGGATGATGTCCTGCTGCTGCGCCGCCTGCTGGGTGCGGGCGGCCACGACTTCGGACTTGAGGGCGTTCAGCTCGGCTTCGAGCTGAGCGATTCGGGCTTCGAGGGCGGCCTGGGCGTCTTGCGCCGAGGCGACGCCGGGGGCCAGAAGCAGGGCCGCCGCCGCGCATCCTGCCGCCAGGCTGGATTTGATCATGATGGTTCCTCCCTGGCTCGTCTGTTGCGAGCGTCCGAATGAACCTTTTCCCCAAGGGGCGTATGCGGCCATTAGCCAATGGTCTAGTTTCGACCAAAGTCGAACCGCGTCATGCTGCCGCCGACGTGGCCGCCAAGAACGCCGCGCGAAGGGAAGGACGCCTGATGGATCGAATCGTCATCGCCGACGATCACCCCCTGTTCCGCGCCGCGCTGCGGTCCGCCGTCTCCAAGGCCTCGCCCGAAGCGACGATAGAGGAATGCGCCAGCCTGGCCGAGGCGCGAGCGGCCCTCAGGACGCCGACCGACCTGCTGCTTCTGGATCTCAAACTCTCCGACAGTGAAGGCATGGCGGGCCTGGCCGCCGTTCGGGCCGAACATCCCGTCGTTCCGGTCGCCGTCGTCTCGGCCAGCGAGGAGGCGAGCGTCGTGCGCCGCGCCCTGGCCCTGGGCGCCGCAGGCTTCATCCCAAAATCCGCCGCCCTTCCGCAGATGGTGGAGGCGATCACGGCTGTTCTGGCCGGCGACGCCTGGGCGCCCGAGACGCCGGAGACGGCCGGAGAGGACGACCTCGCCGCCCGGGTCGCCAGCCTGACGCCGTCGCAGCTGCGCATACTGGAAGGGTTGAAGGCGGGGCGGTTGAACAAGCAGATCGCCTTCGACCTGGGCGTCTCCGAAGCAACCATCAAGGCGCATCTGACCAGCGTGTTTCGAAAGCTGGGCGTTTATAATCGGACCCAGGCGGTGATTCTGGCTCAGCAGATGGACCTGACCCGGTGACCCTGGTTTAGGCCCTTTTCAGCTCCGCCACGCCGCGATTCGCCAACTGGTCCGCGCGCTCATTCAACGCATGGCCGGCGTGGCCCTTGACCCAGCGCCATTTGACCTCGTGCCTCTGGCGCGCCTCATCGAGACGTCGCCAAAGGTCGGCGTTCTTGACCGGCTTCTTGTCGGCGGTCAGCCAGCCGCGCGCCTTCCAGCCGCGCATCCATTCGGTCACGCCCTGCATGACATATTTGCTGTCCGTATGAAGCTCGACCTTGCACGGGCGTTTCAGCGCCTCCAGCGCCATGATGGCGGCCGTCAGCTCCATGCGGTTGTTGGTCGTATTCGCCTCGCCGCCCCAAAGTTCCTTCTCGTGACCGCCCGCAGTCTGGAGCAGGGCGCCCCAGCCGCCGGGGCCCGGATTGCCCTTGCAGGCGCCGTCGGTGTGGATGATGACGTGATCGGAGAGACTCATGGTCGCGCACACCTACAGCCTCCCTTGGCGTCGGGCCATGACTCCGCCTATATGCGGGACGAAGAAGAGTGGATGGGGCCGATCATCGGCCTCTTCGAGGAGATTACCCATGGGCTCCATGAGCATCTGGCACTGGGCCATCGTCATTGTCGTGGTCGCCGTCCTGTTCGGCGGACGCGGCAAGCTGTCCAGCATCATGGGCGACGCCGCCAAGGGCATCCGCGCATTCAAGGACGGCCTGTCGGACGACGGCAAGAAGGACGCGACGCAAGACGGCGTCGGCGCCCTGCCGCGCACCGAGGCGGAGAAGGAAAAGCACTGAAGTCCGCGTCGGGTCTTTGAGGGCTGACGCATGGGCGGGCTCGGCCCCGGTATCGGGGGCTTCGAACTATTGGTGATCGGTCTGGTGGCCCTGCTGGTGGTGGGGCCCAAGGACTTGCCTGTGCTCATGCGCCGCGTGGGCCAGATGCTGGCCAAGGCCCGGGCCATGGCCAATGAGTTCCGCTCCAGCTTCGACGAGATGGCGCGCCAGTCCGAGCTGGACGAGCTGCGTAAGGAGGTCGAGGCGCTGCGGAGCGGGCAGGGGGCCATGTACCCCCTGGGCGCCGAGGCCGATGCGGCCTTCAAGGAGATCAACGCCGGTCTGACGACGCCGCCGCCCCTCGCCTCACTGCCGACACCGGCGGTGGATGAATGGCCCGATGCGTCGCCTGTCTCCCCGCTGGAGCCGGAGCCGGAGGCCAAGTCGAAGCCCGATTCAAGGCCCAGGTCGAAGCGCAGCAGTTCGACCGCCGAAACCTCAGCAACGCCCGCTAAAACGAAGAAGACCGCCAGGGCGGGCGGGGCGGTCGCGGCGAAGACTCGCGCCTCGGCCAAGGGCGCCGCCAAGACCAAGACCCCGCGCAAGAAGGCCGTCGAGCTTTGACTATCTCCGACCGCGACGAGGCCGAGATCGAGGCGTCGCGCGCGCCCCTGATGGACCATCTGATAGAGCTGCGCAGCCGGCTGCTGGTCTGCGTGGTCGCCTTCGGTCTGGGCTTCATCCTGTGTTTCGCCTTCGCCAATCAGATCCAGATCGCCCTGATCAAACCCTATCAGGCGGCGGCGGCCATTCATGCGGCGGCGGCGGCCTCTGGAGGCCACGCCAATCCGCTGGAGCTGATCGCGATCATGACCGGCTTCAAACCCTATCCGCCCGGTTCGGCCGCCGTGGTGCAACTGATCGCCACTGCCCCACTGGAACAGTTGTTCACCAAGATGAAGATCGCCGCCTTCGGCGCGGCCGTCCTGACCTTCCCGGTCATGGCCTGGCAGGTTTACCGCTTCGTCGCGCCCGGCCTGTACCGTAATGAGCGGGGCGCCTTTCTGCCCTTCCTGATCGCCGCCCCGGTGATGTTCTGCCTGGGCGGAGCCCTGGTCTATTACGTCATGCTGCCCTTCGTCATGCTGTTCTCCCTGGGGCAGCAGGTGGTCAGCGACGGCATTTCCGTGGCTCAGACGACCAAGATTTCGGACTATCTGAACCTGGTCACCTCGCTGCTGCTGGCCTTCGGCCTGTGCTTCCAACTGCCGGTCGTGACGACCCTTTTAGGCCTGGCCGGCTTGATCAATTCCAAGATGATGGCCTCGGGCCGCCGCTACGCCATCGTCGCCGTGGTGGTGGTCGCCGCCGTCGTCACGCCGCCGGACCCCATCAGCCAGCTGATGCTGGCGGTGCCCCTGGTCATTCTCTATGAGGTCTCGATCTGGTGCGTGCGGCTGATCGAACTGCGCCGCAAGAAGGCGGACGATCTGGAAGCCGAAGCGGCCTGAGGCCGGTCCAGCCACTCCCTGCTCACCCCTTGAAAACGGCCGCCGCCTCGCTTGGCGCGCTGGACGACAAAAAGGGCGCCGGCGGTTCGCGCCGGCGCCCTTTGTTCGCCTCTGATATGTCGATCAGCAGCTGTAGTACATGTCAAACTCAACCGGGTGCGGGTGCAGTTGCAGGCGCATCACCTCTTCCATCTTCAGCTCGATGTAGCTGTCGATGAAGTCGTCATCCATGACGCCGCCCTTCTTGAGGAAGGCGCGGTCCTTGTCGAGGTTCTCCAGGGCTTCACGCAGCGAGCCGCAGACCTCGGGGATGGAGCCGCGCTCTTCCGGCGGCAGGTCGTAGAGGTTCTTGTCGGCGGGCGCGCCGGGATCGATGCGGTTTTCGATGCCGTCCAGGCCCGCCATCAGCAGGGCGACGAAGGTCAAATAGGGGTTGCCCATCGGGTCGGGGAAGCGGGCTTCCAGACGCTTGGCCTTCGGCGAGGAGACGTGCGGAATGCGGATCGAGGCCGAACGGTTGCGAGCCGAATAGGCCAGTTTCACCGGGGCTTCATAGCCGGGGACCAGACGCTTGTAGGAGTTGGTGGTCGAGTTGGCGAAGGCGTTGATGGCCTTGGCGTGCTTGATGATGCCGCCGATGTACCACAGGCATTCCTGCGACAGGCCGGCGTATTTGTCGCCGGCGAACAGGGGCTTGCCGTCGCGCCAGATCGACTGGTGCACGTGCATTCCCGAGCCGTTGTCGGCGAACATGGGCTTGGCCATGAAGGTCGCGGTCTTGCCGTAGGCGGCCGCGACGTTGTGGATGACGTACTTATACAGCTGCAGCCGGTCGGCCATGGTCAGCAGGTCCGAGAACTTCAGGCCCAGTTCGTGCTGGGCCGGCGCCACCTCGTGGTGGTGCTTCTCGGGCTGGAGGCCCAGGTCACGCATCACGCCCAGCATTTCGCCGCGCAGATCCTGACCCGAATCGACCGGGTTGACCGGGAAATAGCCGCCCTTGGGCCCAGGGCGGTGGCCCATATTGCCCTCGGTGTATTCGGCGCCGGTGTTGGCGGGCAGCTCGGTCGAATCGTAGCTGTAGCCGGTGTTGTGAGGCTGGGTGTTCCAGCGCACGTCGTCGAAGATGAAGAACTCGGCTTCCGGGCCGAAATAGACCTGATCGCCCACGCCCGAAGACTGGACATAGGCCAAGGCCTTCTTGGCCATCGAACGGCTGTCGCGGTTGTAGGGCTCGCCGGTGTCCGGGTTCAGCACGTCGCAGAACAGGAACATGGTCGTCTGCTGATAGAAGGGGTCGATATAGGCCGTGGTCAGGTCCGGCTTCAGGAGCATGTCCGACTCATTGATCGCCTTCCAGCCGGCGATGGACGAGCCGTCGAACATGGTGCCTTCGTTCAGAAAGTCCTCATCGACTAGGTCGACGTCGAAGGTCACATGTTGCAGCTTGCCGCGGGTGTCGGTGAAGCGAACGTCGACGTATTTGACGTCCTTTTCCTTGATCTCTTTGAGGATCTTGCTGGCGCTCATTCTCGGAAGTCCTGTTTCTTGGTCGTTGGGGAGGAAGAGGGGCAGGTGAAGTCAGACCGCCTGAGCCCCGGTTTCGCCGGTGCGGATGCGGATCACGTCGGCAACGTCGGAGACGAAGATCTTGCCGTCGCCGATCTTGCCGGTGCGGGCCGAGGTCTGAATGGCCTCGACGACCGCAGGCGCCAGGTCGTCGGCGACGACGACCTCGATCTTGATCTTGGGCAGGAAGTCGATGACGTATTCGGCGCCGCGGTACAGTTCGGAATGGCCCTTCTGGCGGCCGTATCCCTTGGCCTCCAGCACGGTCATGCCTTGCACCCCGACGTCCTGGAGCGCCTCTTTGACGTCATCCAGCTTGAAGGGCTTGATGATGGCTTCGATTTTCTTCATGGCGACCCCTGAACGGCGTGCGAAATGCAGCGGCGTTCGGGCGGGAATGGGACACATCAAAGCCATCGAAGGCAAGCAGTTTTCGCAGAAAAGTCACGGATATTCGGAGTTCGGATGATTGAAACCAACGACCCGGCGATCTGGCGCAATTTTCTTCCGTGGCCTGGGCCGGAAACGCATAAGCATGCGCGGGGACGTTTGGGGGTGGTGTCCGGTCGGGCGCATCAGACGGGGGCGGCCCGTCTGGCGGCGCGCGCCGGTCTGAGGATCGGCGCCGGGGTGGTGCGGATCCTTTGCCCGCCCGACGCGGTCGCGACGATCGCCTCAACGGTCACGGCCGTCATGCTGACCCCCTTCACCTCGCCCGAGGCCCTGGGGCGGGAGGTCGAGGAGATGGACGCCGTCGTCGCCGGCCCCGCCGCCGGGCTTGACGAGGGTACGGTGGCCAACATCCAGGCCCTTGCGCTGAGCGGCGCGGCCTTGGTGATCGATGCGGACGGTCTGTCGGTGTTCAAGGGCCGTAGCGCCGAACTGTTCGCCGTTCTGGACCGCGACGACGTGCTGACGCCCCATGAGGGCGAGTTCGAACGGCTGTTTCCCGGCCTGTTGAAACAGGGCAGGGCGGTCGCCGCCGTTGAGGCCGCCCGCCGCGCCCAGGCTGTCGTCGTGCTGAAGGGCGCCCAGACCCTGATCGCGGCGCCGGACGGCCGTGTGCGCCTCAATCCCAACGGCTCGCCCTGGCTGGCGACGGCTGGAACCGGCGACGTCCTGGCCGGCATGATCGGAGGCCTGATCGCCCAGCGTATGGACAGTTTCGACGCCGCCAGCGCCGCCGTCTGGCTGCATTCCGACGCCGCCGCGCGGTTTGGTCCGGGTTTGATCTCCGAAGACCTGTGCGACGTGCTGCCGCAAAGCCTGAAGGCGTTGCGGTGAAGCCGTATCAAGCGCCGCAGCAGCCTTCCTTCAGTGACGATGGATTCGCCGAAGGCGCCCTAATCCCGGCCCATTAGGCGCTCGAGTTCGCAAAGGATGAGTTCCATCGCCGAGAGGAGCGTGGCTTTTCCGTCATCATCGGGCTGAGCCGCCCATACGCATGTCCTTGCGCATGCCTCGCAAGGCCCCACGAATCCGTCAAGACGTTGGCGCGTAATCGAGCGGAGCGCGCAGCGGACTTGTACGTCGAAGGCGCTGGTGCAGCATCTCGAGGATGGGCCCGGTGCGGGAGCCTTGCAAACTCAGTCTCAGCGTTACGGAACAGGAGTCTCAGGCTTACGGCGCCAATCCTGCGGAAATGCTGAAATCTCAGGATTAGCGAAACTCAAAGCAACACCGACCAACTTGGGCTTTCTTCGCATAATATATCTTAGGCGAGAAAAGGACACTCGACCAAAGTCGCCCTGACGCTTGTCTCAGCCCTGCGTCACTCTCTCGGCCAATCGCGCACTTGCGGCGTGAAAACGGTCGGAAAGACCAGACAGCTGGGAGGCTACGCTATGACGGACAGCGCCATCGGTGCGCCGGTCGATGAGTATGTGGTGGGTAAGAACGACAAGCTGGTGATTTTGGCGTCGTCGGTCGGCACCGTTATCGAATGGTATGATTTCTATCTGTACGGGTCGCTGGCCGCGATCATCACCGTGCAGTTCTTCTCGGGCGTCAATGAGACGACCGGCTACATCTTCGCCCTGATGGCCTTCGCCGCCGGATTTGCGGTTCGACCGTTCGGGGCCGTCGTCTTCGGGCGTCTGGGCGACCTGTGGGGTCGCAAGAACACCTTCCTGGTGACCATGCTGCTGATGGGGCTGTCGACCTTCGTCGTCGGCCTGTTGCCGCCCTACGCGGCCATCGGCATCGCCGCGCCGATCATTCTGGTGCTGATGCGGCTGATCCAGGGTCTGGCCCTGGGCGGCGAATACGGCGGCGCGGCCACCTATGTCGCCGAACATGCGCCGCATGGCAAACGCGGCTTCTACACCTCGTTCATCCAGATCACGGCTACGGCCGGTCTGGTGCTGAGCCTGGTCGTCATTCTGGGCGTCCGTGTCTCGGTCGGCGAGGAGGCCTTTGCGGAATGGGGCTGGCGGATCCCCTTCCTGGTCTCGATTCTGCTGCTGGGCGTGTCGCTGTGGATTCGTCTGAAGCTGTCCGAAAGCCCGTCCTTCAAACGGATGAAGGCCGAGGGCAAGGGGTCCAAGACCCCGCTGAAGGACTCCTTCGGCAAGTGGCCGAACCTGAAGCTGGTGCTGATCGCCCTGCTGGGCCTCACCGCCGGCCAGGCCGTGATCTGGTACACGGGTCAGTTCTACGCCCTGTTCTTTCTGGAACGGGTGATGAAGCTGGACGCCACCCTCGTCTATGTGATGCTGACTATCGCCCTGGTCGCGGCCTCGCCCTTCTTCATCTTCTGGGGCTGGCTGTCGGACAAGGTGGGACGCAAGCCGGTCATCCTGGCCGGGTGCCTGATCGCCGCCCTCACCTATTTCCCGCTGTTCAACGCCCTGACCCAGGCCGCCAATCCGCGGCTGGCCGCCGCCGCCGCCTCGGCGCCGGTCGTGGTCTATGCCGATCCGGCGGACTGCAACGTCCAGTTCGATCCGATCGGCAAGACGGTGTTCAACCACTCCTGCGACCTGGCCAAATCCTATCTGGCCAAGGCCGGGGTGACCTACACCAATGTCGAGGCGCCCGCAGGCACGGTGGCTCAGGTGCGGATCGGCGACCAGGCCGTCGTCCAGAGCTTCCGTGGAGACGCCATGGCGCCTGCCGATTTCGCGGCTGAGAAAAAGGCCTGGGACAAGCAGTTGGGCGAGGCTCTGACGGCCGCCGGCTATCCTGCCAAGGCGGACAGCGATCTGGTCAACAAGCCGATGGTGGTGCTGATCCTGTTCATCCTCGGCTTCTATGTGACCATGGTCTACGGCCCGATCGCTGCGGCCCTGGTCGAGATGTTCCCGACCAATATCCGCTACACCTCCATGTCCCTGCCCTATCACATCGGCAACGGCTGGTTCGGCGGCTTCCTGCCGACCACGGCCTTCGCCATCGTGGCGGCGACCGGCAACATCTATTCCGGCCTCTGGTACCCGATCATCGTGGCGCTGGGGACGGTCGTGCTGGGCTTCCTTCTGGTCAAGGAAGGAAAGGATGTCGATCTAAACGCCTGAATTCCTGCAATCAGGCGTGGATGAGGGGCGGGTCGTCGCAAGACGGCCCGCCTTTCCCTTGTGAAAGCCCCCCTGCCTGGTTCAGATGCCGCCATGTTCAGCCTGATGATCCTCGGCCTGGTCGTCGCCTATATGGCGGTGCTGTTCGGCGTGGCCTGGCACCAGGAGCGGCCGGGCGCGCGCGGGCGCGGCCTGGGTCCGTCGGTCTATGCCCTGTCGCTGGCCATCTACTGCACCTCCTGGACCTATTATGGCGCGGTGGGCACCGCAGCCCGTGAGGGGTGGGAGTATCTGCCCATCTACATCGGCCCGGTGCTGGGGCTGACGGTGCTGTTTCCTCTGTGGCGTCGGATCGCCGCCGCCGCCCGGCGCGAGAACGTCGGCTCGATGGCGGACTTCGTGGCGTCCCGCTATGGCAAGAGCCAGACCCTGGGCGCGGTCGTGACGCTGGTCGCCATACTGGGCTCCCTGCCCTACATCGCGCTGCAGCTGAAATCCCTGTCCATGGCGGGGGCCCTGTTGACGGCGGGGACGCCGGTGGCCGGTTCCGAGAGCCTGACCGTTCTGGTGCTGGCGGGGGTGCTGGCGGGGTTCGCCATATTGTTCGGGGCGCGGCGGCCGGATCTGACCGAACACAATCGGGGCCTGATCCAGGCCGTCGGGTTGGAGTCCCTGGTCAAGCTGGGCGCTCTGCTTCTGGTCGCGGCCTTCGCCCTGTTGCTGCTGGTTCAGAACGGTTCAGGCGCGACAATCCGAGAGGGGCTGGGCGCCCTCGCCGCCCCGCCGGAGCTGACGCCTCGATTCCTGGCCATCGCCCTGATCGCCACCCTGGCCATCTTCTGTCTGCCGCGTCAGTTTCACGTTGCCTTCGTCGAGGGCGCCGACCCGAGCCATGTGCGCCGGGCCCGCTGGATTTTTCCGGCCTATCTGGTGCTGACAAGCCTGGCGGTACTGCCGCTGGTGGCCGCCGGCGCCCTGTTCGCACCCTCGACTAACCCCGACCTGCTGGTTCTGGCCCTGCCGTTCGGGCGGGGCGAGACGTGGCTGACCGCCGTCGTCTTCGTCGGGGGGTTTTCCGCCGCCACGGCCATGGTCATTGTCGAGGCCGTGGCCCTGTCGGCCATGGTGTCCAACAGCCTGATCCTGCCCTTCCTGGCGCGAGACCGATGGCGGTTGCGCGGCGACGCCTCGGACATGTCCGGCATCATATTGCAGGTGCGACGGGGGGCCATTGTGGCGGTGCTGCTGCTGGCCTGGCTTTACTATCAGGCGACTGATCAGTCGCGGGGGCTGGCGGCCATGGGGCTGGTGTCCTTCGCCGCCATGGCGCAACTGGCGCCCGCCCTGTTCGGCTCCGTACTGTGGCGCGGCGGTCACGCCCACGGCGCCCTGGCGGGCGTGACAGTCGGGATCACGGTGTGGATCGCCATGCTGGCCCTGCCCCAGCTGGCGCCGGCCGCGCCCTGGCATCTGCATGTCATGTTGGGGGTTAAGGACCCGCTGGCGTTGGGCGTCTTCGTCAGCCTGGGGCTGAACCTGGCCGCCTATGTCGGGGTGTCGCGGTTCGCCCAGCCGCGGCTGATCGACCGAGTCCAGGCGCGGGCCTTCGTCGATCGTCTGGGGCCCGACTGGCTCGAGGCGCGGCCGTCGCCGGCCGGCGCCTCGGTCGGCGATCTGCGCGCCCTCGTCGCCCGCTTCATCGGGGACGAACGCGCCGAGCGGGCCTTTGCGGCCTGGAGCGCCGAAACCGATGTCCGGTTGCGAGACGCCGATCCGGCCAATGCGAGTTTGGCAAGGGCGGCGGAGCGGATGCTGGCCGGCGCCATCGGGGCGGCCTCGGCTCGGCGGGTGATCGCCGCCGCCCTGGCCGGCGGCGGCCGCGCGCCCGAGGATGTGGTGCGGATGCTGGACGAGGCGTCCCAGGCCGTCCAATTCAGTCGGGACCTGCTTCAGACGACCCTGGACAATATCGACCAGGGCGTGATCGTCGTGGACGAAGATCTGCGCGTAACGGCCTGGAATCGCCGATATGTGTCTATGTTCGATCTCCCGGCCGGCTTCGTTCACGTCGGCTTGCCGATCGCCAGCATCTATCGACTGAACGCCGAACGCGGTGAAAGCCCCAACGACATCGACACCTGGGTGGAGCGGCGGCTGGAAGCCTTGAGCCGACGCATTCCCCATGACCATGAACGGCTTCAGCCGGACGGGCGGGTGCTGCGTTCGTCCGGGGCGCCGATCCCCGGCGGCGGCTATGTGACCAGCTATACGGACATCACCGCCCTGCGGCGGGCGGCCAGCCAGTTGGAAGAGGCCAACGAAAGGCTGGAAGCTCGGGTCGCCGACCGGACGGCTCGGCTCGAGGAAGCGCGGCGCGCGGCGGAGGAGGCGACGGCCTCCAAGACCCGCTTCCTGGCCGCCGCCAGCCACGACCTGTTGCAGCCTTTGCATGCCGCGCGGCTGTTCATCGCCGCCCTCAAGGAAGAGCCGGCCGTCTCGGGACCGGAGGCGGGGCCGGCCGGCCGCACCCTGGCCCTGAATGCGGACCGGGCCATAGACAGCGCGCACCGGCTTCTGACCGCTCTTTTGAACCTGTCGAAGCTGGAGGCCGGCGGGGTGAAGGCGGCCGTGACACAGGTGTCGCTGGACGGACTGTTCGACGAGCTGGAGCGCGAATATCTGCCGGTGGCGGAGGCCAAGGGGCTGCGGCTGACTCTGGTGCGGAGCGGTCTGTGGGTGCAGTCGGACCGGGATCTGCTGCGGTCGATGCTTCAGAACCTGATCGCCAACGCTCTTCGGTATACGGACGCCGGACGGGTGCTGGTCGGGGCGCGGCGCAAGGCCGAGACCGTGCAGATCCTGGTGTGCGACACCGGTCGAGGCATCCCCGACGCCGATCGTGAGACCGTTTTCGGGGAGTTCGTCCGCCTGCCCGGAGCGCCGGTCGATGAACCGGGCGCGGGGCTGGGTCTGGCCATCGTGCGGCGATTGTCCAGCCTGCTGGATCATCCGCTGACGCTGACGTCCCGCGTCGGGGCCGGAACCGCCTTCCGCATTACGGCGCCGCGCCGTCACGCCGATCGTCCGCCTGAGCCGGCGCCGCTGAAGGAGACGCGGCTGCCTCTGTCGGGTTTGCGGGTGCTCTGCGTCGACAATGAGCCGGTGATCCTGGACGCCTTGACGGCCCTGCTGACCCGCTGGGGCGCCCGTCCGGTCACAGCGTCCAGCCTTGAGGCCGCAAAGGCCGCGACGGGGCCGTTCGACGCCGCCTTGATCGATCTGCATCTTGGCGAAGGGCCGGAAGGGTTCGCGGTGATCGACTGGCTGAGGCCGTTGGGGGTGCGGCGGATCGCCCTGGTCACGGCCGATACGCGCGACGGCCTGAACGATCAGGCGACCGCCGCCGGAGCGGTGCTGCTGCCCAAACCCATCAAGCCCGCGGCGCTGAAAGCCTTCCTGTCCAGCTGAAGGGCCGGCTTTGGCTCAGACGGCAGGGCGCACCGTCAGCACCGATCCGCTGACGCCCTTGACCACCACGTCCTGCCCCGGTTCGGGCGCTTCGCCCTCGATCACGGCAGCCCATTCGGCGCCGGATACGAACACCCGCCCGCGGCCGGCGACGAAGGCCTCCACGACCCGGGCGCGCTGATCAAGCAGACGACTGTCCCGATCGTTGATGTCCTGGCCGGGCGGATTGGCTTTCTGCACCAGACGCCGCGACAGAATGGTGGCGATCACGGTCAGAACGGCGAAGACGGCGACCTCGCCCGGCAGGCCCAGACGCAGACCCACCGCCGTCATCACCGCCACCAGTCCCGCCGAGACCGCAGGCCACAGCAGCCATTCGGTCGAGAACATCGCCTCCACCGCCAGAAGGAGCACGCCCACGCCCAGCCAGATCCAGAACGGCTGGGCGGCATAGAGATCGGCCACAAGGGTCATGTCGCGCGCTCCGATCAGGCGGTCGGCGGAACCGACGAACGACGTGCGGTCGTCGTTGGCCGAGCAGGCTGCGGCGCGTCCTGCTGCTGAGCCTTGGCCAAGCCGACCATCTCGCCGATGCCGGCGATCGTGCCGACGAGGGCGCCCATTTCCGCCGGAACGATGACGGTCCGCTGCTGAGGGCTGCGGGCCAGGTCGGCGAAGGCCTCGACGTATTTCTGGGCGACGAAATAGTTGATGGCGTTGACGTCCCCTCGGGCGATGGCTTCCGACACCATGGCGGTGGCGCGGGCTTCCGCCTCGGCTTCCCGCTCGCGCGCCTCGGCGTCGCGGAAGGCGGCCTCCTTGCGGCCTTCGGCCTCCAGAATGGCTGCCTGTTTGGCGCCCTCGGCGCGGGCGATGGCGGCCTGTTTCTCGCCGTCGGCTTCGGTCACCACAGCGCGGCGTTCGCGCTCGGCCTTCATCTGACGGGCCATGGCGTTGGTGACGTCGGTCGGCGGGGTCAGGTCCTTGATCTCGATCCTGTTGACCTTGACGCCCCAGGGCTCGGTCGCTGCGTCTATGACGTGCAGCAGGCGGGTGTTGATGCTGTCGCGCTGGCTCAACACCTCGTCCAGCTCCATTGAGCCGACCACAGTTCGCAGATTGGTCATGCACAGTTGAGCGATGGCGTAGGTCAGGTCGTCGACCCGATAGGCGGCGCGGGCGGCGTCCATCACCTGGATGAAGACGATGCCATCCACCCGGACCATGGCGTTGTCCTTGGTGATGACTTCCTGAGTCGGTACGTCAAGAACCTGCTCCATCATGTTCATCCGCTTGCCGATTCGTTCCACGAACGGGGTCAGAAAGCCAATGCCGGGGCTCAAGGTCTTGGTGTATTTTCCGAACCGTTCGACTGTGAATTCGCGCCCTTGGGGCACGATCTTGATCACGCTGAACAGCAGCGAGACGGCGAGGAACAGCAGAACGCCGGCGAAGATGGTGAGCACGTCCATGGGGGTCCTCCTTGAGAACCCCAGGTTACGCCGCGGCAGGCGGCTGCGCCATAAAAACCGGACGCGAGACGACCGTTTCAGCCCGCCCGAGCGGCGTAAACCGCCAGACGCTCCGCAACATCTTCTTCAATATCACCATAGAACAAGTTGTAAGGGCGGGCTTTTCGTCGATCCGCCCAACTCCCTCTTTCCTTGAAGGACTCCAGATCAGGCCAGCTGTGGCGCAGCAATCCGTCGCGGCACTGGGTCTCGACCTCCCGCGCCATCAGGGCCGGCCTTGCGCCCCATTCCAGGCCGGTGGCGTTGGTGGCGCCGCGATGAAGCCGTGCGGGGACGCGCGCTTCGCCCGTTCCGCCCGTCACCGGATTGACGCAGACCGGGCGGCGGCCCGCAAGATCGACGAACTGTCCGCGCTCGTCCCAAACCGTCGCCCGTCGAAGCCGGCGATGCGCGGCCGCATCATCGGGAGCGCCGACTTGAGACCAGGCGACGACGCAGTGGATCTGCCGCCGGTCGGCGCAGGGCGGCGTGTCGGCCGGCAGGTTTTCGACGGCGATGATGGCGTCCATCAGATAGGCCGCGACCATCCGGCTTCTGAGCACGGGATCAGGCGCGATCCGTTCCCGGATCAAACGATCCAGAAGATCGGCCCCCTGCTCCACCCCCGCCAGGACGAAGGGGCCCGTCGGATGGCGACCCAACCAGACGTCGAAGGCGGACAGAATATCGTCATAGGCGAAGGCGCGCGCTTCGCGCGCGTCGTCGCGCAGGGTCAGCCGCGTATAGAGGCTGGCCTGCCTATAGCGGGGCGCGCTGACGGCGCCGGCGCGAGCGAAGGGTCCGGCGTAGTTCGGCAGAACCACGCGCTCCAGATAGGCGTCGGCCTTCTTGTCGCCGATCGCGCCGTTCCAGTCGCGGCCGCCGTCGAAGGTCGTCGAATGGACGAAGAAGACATTGGCCGCGCCGGACCCTTGCACCCGCGCGTCCAGAAGGGCCCAGGCCGAGGGCTGGGCGTAGTCGGGCGCCGGGGGCGGGCGATAGGTCTGAAACGGAATCTGCGGATCAAGGGCGGCGCGCAGAATGTCGCCCCGCCAAACGGCCACCGCCGCCGTCAACAGAAAGACCAGGACAAAGCCGCTGTATCCAATCCATTGACGCAATGTCAGATGTTTCATCGATAAGGGTCTGGCTGAGAAAGGAATTGCTGAACATAGCGCCGCACTCCCTCTTCCAGAGGCGTCGCCTGTCCCTCAAAACCCGCAGCCCGGATGCGATCCATCCGCGCCTGGGTGAAATACTGGTATCGGTCGCGGATGACTTCGGGCATGTCGATATAGGTGATCGCCTCAGGCTTGCCGGCCGCGGCGAAGGTGGCGCGCGCCAGGTCGGCGAAGGAGCGGGCCTGGCCCGAGCCGGCGTTGAAGATCCCCGAAACCTGAGGCGATTGCAGCAGGAACTCGATCACGTCGACCACATCGTCCACATAGACGAAGTCCCTCAGCTGCCCCCCGTCGGCATAGGCGGGATTGTGCGAGCGGAAGAGGCTGACGGTCTCGCCCGCCGCCACCTTGGGCCAGATCTGGGCGACGACCGACTTCATCCCGCCCTTGTGGCCCTCGTTCGGTCCATAGACGTTGAAAAATTTCAGCCCGGCCCATTGCGGCGGCGCCTGGTCCCGGTCCGCCTGTCGAACCGCATATTGGTCGAACAGCAGCTTGGAATAGCCATAGGCGTTCAGGGGCCGCAGCTGCGTCAGGGACAGGGCGTCGTCATCGTCGTTGAACCCCGTCTCGCCGTCGCCGTAGGTGGCGGCGGAGGAGGCGTAAATCAGGCGGACATTGCGGATGGCGCACCAGTCCCACAGATCGCGCGACAGGGTGAAGTTGGTCCGAAGGATCAGGTCCGCGTCGGGCTCGGTCGTCGAGGAGATCGCACCCATATGGACCACGGCCTCGATCCGTTCGGCATGGCGCTCCAGCTGGTCGAACATCTCCTCGGGAGACCAGAAATCCGCGATCGGATGTTTGGCCAGATTCCGCCACTTGCCCAGATCGGCCGTCTCCAGCCGATCACAGACGACGACGTCATAGGCCGTCTCCTCCGTCAGCCGGGCCACGATGTTGGAGCCGATGAAGCCGGCGCCGCCGGTCACCACGATCATCCGGGGCGTCATGTCAGACCTGAGGCGTCTTGGCGCCGATCTGAATGGCCAGATCGTCGAAAGCGATCAGCTGGGCCGCCAGGGCCTCGAACTGATCCAGCGGCACCATGTTCGGGCCGTCCGACGGAGCGTTGTCGGGGTCCGGGTGGGTCTCCATGAAGACCGCGTCCACGCCCACCGAAACGGCGGCGCGGGCCAGAACCGGCACGAACTCGCGCTGACCGCCCGAAGACGTGCCCTGCCCGCCCGGCTGCTGGACGCTATGGGTCGCGTCGAACACGACCGGGCAGCCGATGTCGCGCAGCACCGGAAGCGCCCGCATGTCGCTGACCAGGGTGTTGTAGCCGAAGCTGGCGCCCCGCTCGCAGGCCATGACGTTCGGATTGCCGGCCCCGACCACCTTGGCCACGACGTTCTTCATGTCCCAGGGAGCCAGGAACTGGCCCTTCTTGATGTTGATCGCCTTGCCGGTCGCGGCCGCGGCCAGCAGCAGGTCCGTCTGGCGGCTCAGGAAGGCCGGGATTTGCAGCACGTCGACCACCTCGCCGACGGGTCCGCACTGGGCCTCGGAGTGGACGTCGGTCAAGGTCGGCAGGCCGGTGACCTCGCGGATCTCGGCGAAGATCGGCAGGGAATCCTTCAGACCGATGCCCCGCGCCGCCGTCGCGCTGGTGCGGTTCGCCTTGTCGAAACTGGTCTTGTAGATGATGCCGACCTTCAGCCGCTCGCCGATTTCCTTCAGCGCATGGGCCGTCTCCAGGGCGTGCTGGCGGCTCTCCATCTGGCACGGGCCGGCGATGAAGACGATTCGGGCGCCGCCGCCGATGACGACAGGCGTCCGAAGACCTTCGGACAACGTAATGACGGCGTTGGGTCGGCTCACGGGGCGGCTCTTTCGATAGTCAGGCTTTATGGGCGCGGCCTTTGCCGCATCTATGAGGCCATCAGGTGGCGTGCATTCGCCGCAGACGCAAGTTTTCATGGAGTCGCCTGCGTGGCCGTCAAGCCTGTCGTCCTTTGGTTTCGCCGCGACCTGCGCCTGAACGACAATCCCGCCCTGAACCAGGCCGCCGCGACCGGACGGCCGATTCTGCCGGTCTTCATCCTGGACCGCGACCCGGACCGTCCGGCCGGCGCCGCCTCCCTGTGGTGGCTGGACAAGTCCCTGCGCGCCCTCGACGTTTCGCTGCAGGAGCGCGGCGCCCGGCTGATCCTGCGCCGCGGCGATTCCCTGATCCAGCTCCGCAGCCTGATCGAGGAGACCGGCGCCGACGCCGTCTTCATGAACCGGCTGTTCGAACCCGCCGCCTTCGCCCGCGACGCCGAGATCGCCCATGAGCTGAAGTCGGACGGCGTCGAATGCCGGGGCTTCAACGGGTCGCTCCTGGCGCGGCCCGGCGCCGTGCTGAACGGCTCCGACGCCCCCTACAGGGTCTTCACCCCCTTTATGAAGGCCCTTCTGGCGAGCGCCGAGCCGCCGCCGCACACGACCGGACCGCGCCGGATCGAGACCCCGGCCGAGGTCGCGAGCGAGGCCATGGACGACTGGGCCCTGCACCCGACCCGGCCCGACTGGTCGAAAGGCTTCGACTGGACGCCGGGCGAGGCCGGCGCCGCGGCGGCCCTGTCCGACTTCCTGGCGCGCGGCGCGAAGACCTACGCCGCCGACCGCGACCGCCCCGGCCTGCCGTCCACCAGCCGCCTGTCGCCCCACCTGCACTGGGGCGAGATCAGCCCCTGGCGGGCGGCTCAGCGCGCCCGCGAGGCGGCGTCGGCGGCCGAGGCGGCCAAGTTCGTCTCAGAACTGGGCTGGCGCGACTTCTCGGCCCATCTGCTCCACCATTTCCCGACGATCGTCGACCGCGCCTTCCGCCCGGAATACGAGTCCATGCCCTGGCGAAACGATCCCGAGGGCCTGGAGGCCTGGAAGCGCGGCCGCACCGGCTATCCCTTGGTCGACTCCGGCATGCGTCAACTGTGGACGACCGGCTGGATGCACAACCGGGTGCGGATGGTCGCGGCCTCCTTCCTGGTCAAACATCTGCTGATCGACTGGCGCGAGGGCGAGGCCTGGTTCTGGGACACCCTGGTCGACGCCGACCTGGCCAGCAATGTGCAGAACTGGCAGTGGGTCGCGGGCTCGGGCGCCGACGCCGCCCCCTATTTCCGCATCTTCAATCCCATAGGCCAGGGCGAGAAGTTCGACGCCGACGGCGCCTATGTCCGCCGCTGGGTTCCCGAGCTGCGCCGCCTGCCCGACCGCTGGCTCCACGCGCCATGGACCGCCCCGGCCGAAGTCCTGCGCGACGCCGGATTGCGTCTTGGCAAGGACTATCCCCGCCCTATCTTGGATCATGCCCAGGCGCGCGCCCGCGCCCTCGACGCCTTGAAGACGGTGTCGGGCCGCGACCTGCCCGCCGGCCATGACCGATGACGCCCAGACCGCCGACGCCAAAGCCGACGACGAACAGAGAGGTATCCGCATGACTGTCGCCACCCTGGACATCGAGGCCGCCGCTGCCCGCACCCCGCGCGTCTTCGCCATGCTGCTGCGTCTGCTGGCGTCGAACTGGACCTTCGGCCGGCTGACGGTCCATCTCCCGAACGGCGAAACCCATGTGCTGGAGGGCGCCCGGCCCGGCCCCAGCGGCGTGCTCGAGGTCAAGGACTATCGCTTCGCCCGCCGCGTCCTGGCCGCCGGCGACATCGGCTTCGCCGAGGCCTATATGGCCGGTGAATGGGACAGCCCCCATCTGGCCGCCCTGCTGGAGACCCTGGTCGAGAACTATGACCACATCCGCCGCCTGTTCGACGGCAACTGGCTGATGAAGGCGGTCAACTGGCTGGCCCACCGGCGCAACCGCAACAGCCGGACAGGCTCGAAAAAGAACATCCAGGCCCACTACGACCTGGGCAACGCCTTCTACTCGACCTGGCTGGACCGTTCGATGACCTATTCCTCGGCCCGGTTCGACGGCGCCGACCGGTCGCTGGAGGCCGCCCAGCAGGCCAAATACGCCGCCCTGGCCCGGATGATGGACCTCAAGCCCGGCATGTCGGTGCTGGAGATCGGCTGCGGCTGGGGCGGCTTCGCCGAGTTCGCCGCCCGCGAGATCGGCGCCCAGGTCACCGGCCTGACCATTTCGAAGGAACAGCACGATTTCGCCCGCCGGCGCCTGTTCAACGCCGGCCTCTCGGACCGGGGGACGATCGAACTGACCGACTATCGCGACGTCCAGGGCCGGTTCGACCGCGTCGCCTCCATCGAGATGTTCGAGGCGGTCGGCAAGGAATACTGGCCCGCCTATTTCGGCAAGATCCACGAGGTGCTGAATCCCGGCGGCCGCGCGGGGCTTCAGATCATCACCATCCAGGAGCCCCTGTTCGACGAATACAACGCCCGCACTGACTTCATCCAAAAATACGTCTTCCCCGGCGGCATGCTACCGTCGGAAGAGCGGCTGAAGCCGGTCGTCGCCGCCGCCGGCCTGACCTGGGGCCCCATCGAACGCTTCGGTCTGGACTATGCCGAGACGCTGAAGCTCTGGGACGATCGCTTCCAGGCCGCCTGGTCCGACATCCGGCGCATCACCGGTTTCGACGAGCGGTTCCGCCGGCTGTGGCGCTTCTATCTGGCCTATTGCGAGGCGGGCTTCCGATCGCGGCGGACCGACGTGGTGCAACTGGTGCTGGACCGCGCCTGACATTAGGCTGGGCCCATGACCCAGACCTCGCCCCTCTTTCCCCTGATCTCCACAGAGGATCTCGCCGCCCTGACGGATGATCCGTCGCTGCGCATCCTGGACGCCAGCTGGCATCTGGACGGCCGGGACGGCCGGGCCGAGTTCGCGGTCGAACATATTCCCGGCGCCCGCTTCTTTGATCTGGACGGCGTCTCTGACGGCTCCAGCGGCCTGCCCCACATGCTGCCCTCGCCCGCTGCCTTCGCATCCGCCCTGTCGGACCTGGGGATCGGCGAGGAGGACCGGGTGGTGGTCTATGATTCCGTCGGCCTGTTTTCGGCGGCCCGCGTCCGCTGGATGCTGAAGGTCATGGGCGCCGCCCATGTCCAGGTGCTGGACGGCGGTCTGCCGAAGTGGAAGTCCGAGGGACGCCCCGTCGAAGCCGGGACCCCGCCTCCGCCTTCGCCCGCCCGTTTCACCCCGGATTTCGACGCGGGCGCAGTCGCCGGGCTGGATGATGTGCGCGCCGCACTCGCAGAGGGGATTCAGGTCGCCGACGCCCGTGGTCCCGCCCGCTTCGCCGGCCAGGCGGCGGAACCCCGACCCCGCGTCCGTGCGGGCCATATGCCCGGCGCGATCAACCTGCCCTACGCCGCCCTGATCGACGGCGACGGTCGGCTGAAACAGGGGGCGTCCCTGAATGACGTCCTGGCCGACGCCGGACTGGACCCGGCCCGACCGGTCGTGACGACCTGCGGATCCGGCGTCACGGCCGCAATCATCAGCCTGGCGCTCGAAACCCTCGGGCGGCCGTCGCGCCTGTATGACGGATCATGGGCCGAATGGGGATCTCGAACCGACACCCCCGTCGCCACCGGGGCCTGACGCCGCTCAGGCCAGGATCGGCGGCGAGGCCGGGGTTTCGGTGATCGACTCGACCGGCTCGTCCTTCTCGCCGCGCGAGACGACGGTGGCCAGCACCAGGTCGCCGGTGACGTTCAGCGTCGTGCGGCACATGTCCAGGAAGCGATCGACGCCCAGGATCAGACCGATCCCTTCAGGCGGCACCTTCACCATGACCAGGATCATGGCCACCACGGGCAGTGAGCCGGCCGGAACGCCCGCCGTGCCGATTCCCCCCAGGATGCAAACCAGCATGACGATCACCTGCTGGGTCAGACTCAGCTCAACATTGAAAAACTGGGCCAGGAACAGAACCGTGACGCCTTCGAACAGGGCCGTGCCGTTCTGGTTTGCGGTGGCGCCGACGGTCAGAACGAAGCGGGCGATCTTGCGCGGGAGTTTCAACTCGTGCTCGGCCGCCTTCAGCGACACCGGCAGGGAGGCGTTGGACGAGGCGGTGGAGAAGGCCACCACCATGGGCTCGCGCACCGCCTTGAAGAAGCCGAACGGCGAGCGCCCGCCGAGAATCCAGATGACGAGGGGATAGACCACGAACATATGGATCGCCATGGCCCCGACGGCGACACCGACGAAGGCGGCCAGACGCACCAGCAGATCCCAGCCGAACAGGGCCGCCAGATTGAACATCAGGCAGGCGATGGCGATGGGCGCCAGTTTGATGAAGAGGTTGATCAGCTTCATCGTGACTTCGAGAATGCCTTCGATGACCTGCTGGAGGCGGTCGGTGGCGGGGCTCTTGGCCATGACCAGGCCGATGCCGAAGAAAAGCGCGAAGACCATGAGCGGCAGGATCTGGTTCTCCGCCGCCGCCGTGACCGCGTTGGACGGAACCAGGCCTAGGAAGAAGTCGCCGAGCTGGATGGTCTCCGGCGCATTCTGGACGATCCCGGCCGCGCCGTCGCGGCCTTGCTCCAGCAACTGTTGAGCCATGGCCGGATCGACGCCGCGACCGGGCTGCAACAGATTGACCATCACCAGCCCTATCACCACGGCGATGCCGGACACCAGTATGGTCAGAAGCAGGGTCCTGATCCCCGCCCGGCCAAGGGCGTTCAGATCCCCCATCTCCGCCACCCCGATCACCAGGGCCGAGAACAGCAAGGGGATGACCATCATGAACAGCAGGCGAAGGAAGATCTGCCCAGCCGGGCCGGTGACGTTGTCGGTCAGCCAGACGACCCAGGGCGTGTCGGCGCCGAGGGTCAAATTGACCCACAGGCCGGCGCCCAGGCCGACGGTGAAGCCGATCAGCATCAGCCAGTGGAGCGCCAAGCCCCCGCGTTTGGTCTCAGTCATCTGTCCCCCAGAAAACGATGCAAGTCGTCGCGCTTAACGGATCGGCAATCCATAGATCAAGCCGGGCGGCCGTCCGTTCCACTGTGCGTTCAATCCGCGGGCGAGGTCGAGCGGCGATTGAGAGCCCAGGTTCCGATCGAAGATTTCGCCATAGTTGCCGACTGCGGAAACAGCGTCCTTCGCCCAGGTCTTCGACAGGCCCAGCATGGCGCCGAAATCCCCTTCGGCGCCCAGCAGACGCCGGATGCGCGGGTCTTTTGCGTCTTCGGCTTGGGCTTCGACATTCTCCTGGGTCACGCCCAGTTCTTCGGCCAGGATGACGGCGTTGAGGGTCCAGCGGACCACGTCGGCCCAGCGTTCGTCTCCTGCGCGGACGACTGGTCCCAGCGGCTCCTTGGACACCACGTCTGACAATATCGTGTGCGCCTGGGAATCGGCCAGGACGGCGCGCGCAGCGGCCAGGGCCGAAATGTCGGCGCTCAGGGCGTCGCAGTCCTCGCGGCCATAGGCGTCGCGCGCCGCCTCCTCCGTGGGCAAGACGACAGGCCGGTACGGGATCCCCCGTGACCTGAAGAAGTCGTCGGCGTTGGCCTGGGCGGTCGAGCCGGCCTGGACGCAGACCCGCGCCCCATTCAGCTCAGTCGCGCTGTTCAGGCTGAGTGACCGCCGCACCAGAAAGCCCTGGCCGTCGTAATAGTTGACGCCGGCGAAGACGAAGCCTTCTCCGGCGTCGCGGCTCATGGTCCAGGATGAGTTGCGCCAAAGGACGTCGATCCTGCCCTCATCCAAGGCGGCGAACCGGTCTGAGGCCGACAGGGGCACGAAGCGCACCGCCTCGGCGTCGCCCAGGATCGCCGCCGCCATGGCCCGGCAAAAGTCGGCGTCGAAACCTCGCCATTGCCCGCGATTGTCGGTGTGGGCGAAGCCCACCAGACCCTGATGCACCCCGCAATTGAGCCGCCCGCGGCGCTTGACCGCCACCAGGGTCGGACTTTCGGGACGATCGGTCGTCACCGCCGGCGCCGGGACCGGGGGGGCGTCGTCTTCGGCGGCGCGTCTCGTGTCGTCGCGGCCGCAAGCCGCCGCCGCCAACAGCAGGACCGTCATCGCTCCGATCGCCATGATCCGCATCGCGTTCGTCTCCTCCGCTTGCGCCCGGCCGACTTTAGAGGCCTTTAGACCCTGATCCGCAAGCCATCGGAGAGGCCATGTCGCCGCATTCGGACCGCACCCGCCTGATCTCGTCCGCCACACGCCGGGGGCAGGGCCGCCGTCCGGTCAATCCGCCCGTCGAGCGGGCCTCGACCATGCTCAGCGACCGTGCGGCGGCCATGCGAGATAACGCTGATGGCCCGACCTACGGCCTGGACGGCGGGACGGCCGCGCGCCAGCTGCGGGCCGCCCTGGCCGATCTGGAAGGGGCCGAGGGCGCCTTTATCGTCCCCTCCGGCCTCGCCGCCGTCACCGTGCCTTTGCTGGCCCTGACCCGGCCGGGCGACGAGGTGATCACGACCGACGCCCTCTATGGTCCGTCGCGACGCTTTCTGTCCCGCTACCAGGCCGCGCGTGGCGTCACGTCACGATTTTTGCCGGCCGATGCGGATGCTGAAACGGTGATCGCCGCGATCGGGCCGCGCACCCGCCTGGTCCTGATGGAGTCGCCCGCCTCCCTGACGTTTGAAATGATCGACGTCGAGGCGGTGGCTCGGGCCTGTCGAGAACGCGGCGTTCTCAGCATGATCGACAACACCTGGGGCGCCGGCCTGGCCTTCAAACCCCTGGCCCACGGCGTGGACGTCAGCGTCCAGGCCCTGACCAAATATGTTTCCGGCCATTCCGACGTCCTGATGGGCGGGATCGCCGTCACGGATTCAGCCTGTCGCCGGGCGATCGCAGATACGATCGAAGACCTGGGCTGGCACGTTTCGCCCGACGACGCCTGGCTGGCCCTGCGTGGCCTGCGCACCCTGCCGCTGCGCTACGCCGAGCAGGGTCGGTCGGGTCTGATCATCGCCGAATGGCTGCAGGCCCGGCCCGAGGTGTCCCGCGTCCTTTATCCGCCCCTGCCCGGCTCTGTCGGCCATGAGCTGTGGACACGCGACTTCACCGGCGCCGCCTCCCTGATGGGGGTCGTTCTGAAGGGGGGGACCGAGGCCGCCGGCCAGGCCCTGCTTGATGCCCTCAGCCTGTTCGGCATGGGCTATTCCTGGGGCGGATTCGAAAGCCTGATCACCCACGAAACCCATCAGACGGCCTATCGCGTCTACCCACCCGCCTTGGAGGGGGAGCTGATCCGACTGCATGTGGGGCTGGAAGATCCGTCGGACCTGATTGCGGACCTGGAGCGAGGACTGGCGGCCTTCCGCGCCGTGCTCACCCTTCCTTAAGCGGGCGGCGTCATCCTTGGGCGTGCGCGCCTCGCCTGACCGATTCGATCAGCCGACCGATCCGCCCGCCTGGGAGCAGTGGGCGGCGGGCTTCGTCGTCTTCATGCTGACCGGCGCCCTTTTCGCCCCCGTCTTTGCGCCGGACCAGAGCGAGACCCCCATGCTGCGGTTCCTGTGGCTGCCGGTCTATGCGGTGACGGCGGGGCTGATCGTCTTCCGGTTCGAGCGCGTCATCCGCGCCTGGCCGGCCTGGCTGGCGGTGGGCGCCCTCGTCGGCCTGGCCTATGTGTCGCAGTACTGGTCGATCGATGCGGAGGTGACGGAGCGGCGCGTCATCGCACTGGCGATCAACAGCGCCTTCGCCGTCTATCTGGGCGCCGTCTTTAATGGCTCCGCCCTGCCCCGCCTGTTGATGCGCGCGGGCCTGGTGATGGCGATCGGCAGCCTGATCATGGTCTTCCTGTTTCCTCGGATCGGAGTGCACCAACTGGACAACGCCGGCCTGTGGCGCGGGCTCTGGTACGAAAAGAACCAGATGGGCCTGGTCATGGTGGTCGGCGCCGTCTCGGCCGCCGCCGTTCTTGTCGCCGATCATCTGGCTGACAATGGCCGCAAACCCTGGATCGCCCTCCTGACCCTGGCCCTTACCACGCTTCTGGTGGTCGCCACCCAGTCCAAGACCTCCCTGCTGTGCCTGATCCTGGGGGTCGGCATGGTCGGCGGCTGGTGGGTGCTTCGCCAAGGCGGAGCCGCCGTCACCGTGGTTGCGGTCTGGTTGGGGGTCGTCATGGCGGCCGGCGGCGCCTGGCTTTGGAACACACAGTCCGCCGTCATCCTCGAAGCCCTGGGCAAGGATCCCTCCCTGACCGGCCGGACCCTGATTTGGGAGGCGTTGATGCGCAAGGTGGCCGACCGTCCCTGGACCGGCTACGGTTTCAGCGCCTTCTGGGGCGTGGACTCCATCCCCGCGCGCGCGGTCCGAATAGAGACCCAATGGCCGGTTCCCTCGGCCCACAACGGCTGGATCGACCTTCTGGTCCAGCTGGGCTGGCCCGGCGCCGTCCTGGTGGGTTTGGTCATGGCCGTTTCGGCGGTGATGATTCTGGCCCGGCTGAACGGAATGGGCGCGCGCGAGGGTTTCTGGAGCCTGGGCTATATGACGGGCTTCTTCGTCCTGAGCCTTTCGGAGAGCGTGCTTCTGACCCACGCCAACCTGCCCTGGGTGCTGATGCTGGCGATTCTGAGCCGCGCCGTGACCTTCGATCCGCTTCCGGTGCGACCGCCGCTTGCCCGACCGGCTTCACGGGCCTACCAGAACCGGCCCCGAATCGCCTCAGACTATGTGAATGGCCGCCGATCTCTTCGCTTTTGACGACACGCCCCAGCCTCCGAAGCCGGAGGCGCCCAAGCCTGTCCCGACGCCGGGCGCTGCGGCGGCGCCCGCACCGACCCCGGCCGCTGCGGTCCCCGGCGGCTATTCCGCCTCCTCGATCGAGGTGCTGGAAGGCCTGGAGCCCGTCCGCAAACGCCCCGGCATGTATATCGGCGGCACCGACGAACGCGCCCTGCACCACCTGTTCGCCGAAGTCCTCGACAACGCCATGGACGAGGCGGTGGCCCGCCACGCCCGGCTGATCAGCGTCGATCTGGACGCCGAAGGCTATCTGTCCGTCCGCGACGACGGCCGCGGCATCCCCGTCGACCCGCACCCCAAACACCCCGGCAAGTCGGCGCTGGAGGTGGTCATGACCGTCCTCCACTCGGGCGGCAAATTCTCGGGCAAGGCCTATGAGACCTCGGGCGGCCTGCACGGCGTCGGCGTCTCGGTCGTCAACGCCCTCAGCGAAAGCGTCGAGGTCACGGTCTGGCGCGACGGTTTTGAGTGGAGGCAGGCCTTCTCGCGCGGCCATGTCCTGGCTCCGATCCAGCAGGTCGGCCCGTCCAAGAAGCGCGGCACCCTGATCCGCTTCAAGCCGGACGAGCAGATCTTCGGCGTCGGCGCGGCCTTCAAGCCCGCCCGCCTGTTCCGTATGGCGCGCTCCAAGGCCTATCTGTTCCGCGGCGTCGAGATCAAATGGACCTGCGCCCCCGAACGGATCACCGACGCCACCCCGGCACAGGCCCTGCTCCACTTCCCCGGCGGCCTGGCCGACGCCTTGGCCGATCGCATCGGTGAGCTGGAAACCGTCACCCCCACCTTCGCCGGCCGCGCCGAGCGTCAGGGCGAGGCGGGCGCCTTCGAATGGGCGGTCACCTGGTCGCCCGCCGGTTTCGGCGAGGCGGACGGCTTCATCCAGTCCTACTGCAACACCGTCTCCACCCCCGACGGCGGCACCCACGAGGCCGGCTTCCGGGCGGCCCTGGTCAAGGGGCTCAAGGCCTATGGCGAACTGACCAATGAGAAACGCGCCGCCATCATCACGGCCGAGGACGTCATCGCCAACGCCGGCGCCCTGATCAGCGTCTTCATCCGCAATCCCGAGTTCCAGGGCCAGACCAAGGACCGTCTGTCCTCGCCCGAGGGGGCGCGGATCGTCGAACAGCTGCTGCGCGACCCGCTGGACCACTGGCTGACCGAAAGCCCCAAACAGGCCAACGCCCTGCTCGGCTTCGTCATCGACCGGGCCGAAGACCGGCTGCGCCGCCGCAAGGACAAGGAGGTCCAGCGCGCCGCCGCCACCCGCAAGCTGCGCCTGCCCGGTAAACTCTCCGACTGCTCGCGTCAGGCCGCCGAGGGCACCGAACTCTTCATCGTCGAAGGCGATTCAGCCGGCGGCTCGGCCAAACAGGCGCGCGACCGCACCACCCAGGCCATCCTGCCCCTGCGCGGCAAAATCCTGAACGTCGCGTCGGCCACGGCGGACAAGCTGCGCCAGAACGTCGAACTGTCCGATCTGGCCCTGGCGCTCGGCGTCCAGCCCGGCAATCGGTTCAACATCGACGATCTCCGCTATGAGCGGATCATCATCATGACCGACGCCGACGTCGACGGCGCCCATATCGCGGCCCTGCTGATCACCTTCTTCTACCGCGTCATGCCCGAGACGATCCGTCAGGGCCGGGTCTTCATGGCCTTGCCGCCGCTGTACCGGATCTCCGCCGGCCCCTTGAGCGAATACGCCCGCGACGACGTCCACCGCGACGAGCTTCTGGCCACCGTCTTCAAGGGCAAGAAGACCGAGATCGGCCGGTTCAAGGGCCTGGGCGAAATGATGGCCTCCCAGCTGAAGGAGACCACCATGGACCCGAAGAAGCGCACCCTGGCCCGGATCACAGTGCCGGACGCCGAGGCGAGTATCGAGGATCTGGTCGAACGGCTGATGGGCAAGCGGGCTGAGGCCCGTTTCCAGTTCATCCAGGAAAACGCCCAGTTCGTTAAGGAAGAGCTGGACGTCTGATCCCGCCTGCCACGCCCCGTGACGCCCGGACCCAGGCGCGCTAGAGGGCGACAGACCAAGACCGACAGCCGGATCGATCCATGACCCAGACGCCGCCCCGCGCCGCCATCATCCTCGCCGCCGGCCAGGGCACGCGGATGAAATCGCCCCTGCCCAAGGTGCTGCATCCGGTCGGCGGGCGCGCCATGCTGGATCACGCCATTGACGCCGCCGAGGCCCTAGGCTGCGAGCGGGTGGTCGTGGTGGTGGGCGAGCATTCGCCGGAGGTCCGGGCCCACGTCGTCAACCGCTTAGGCGAGGCTGCGATCGCTGTCCAGGACCCGCCCCTGGGCACCGGTCACGCCGTGCGCGCCGCCGAACAGGCTCTGGCCGGGTTCGAAGGAGACGTGGTCGTCACCTATGGCGACGTCCCCCTGCTGAAGGCCGCCGACATCGCGCCTGTCTTCGGCGCGTCGGGGGTCACCGTGATCGGTTTCGAAGCCCGCGACCCGGGCGCCTACGGCCGTTTAATCCTCGAGGGCGACATCCTGACCGCCATCACGGAGGCCAAGGAGGCCTCGCCCGAGGTGCTGGCCGTCACGGCCTGCAACTCGGGCGTCATGGCCGCGCCGGCCGCCCTGCTTTTTTCCCTGTTGGCCCAGGTCCGCAACGATAACGCCAAGGGCGAATACTATCTGACTGACGTCGTCGAACTGGCGCGCAAGGCCGGCCATCCCACCCGCGCCGTCTTCGCCGATGAGGACGCGGTCATGGGGGTCAACGCCCAGGCGGAACTGGCCCAGGCCGAGGCCCTGTTCCAAAAGGTTCAGCGCGAGACCTTCTTAGCCGCCGGCGTGACCATGAGCGCGCCGGACACCGTCCACTTCGCCTGGGACACCCAGGTCGGAGGCGGAACGGTCATCGAACCCTATGTGGTCTTCGGGCCGGGCGCCGTGATCGAGGGCGGGGCGCGCATCCGCAGCTTCAGCCATATCGAGGGCGCGCGCGTGGCGGCCGGGGCGGAGGTGGGCCCCTACGCCCGGCTGCGGCCAGGCGCGGACCTGGGCAGGGGCGCCAAGGTCGGCAACTTCGTCGAGGTCAAGAACGTCCTTATGGCCGAGGGCGCCAAGGCCAATCACCTGGCCTATCTGGGCGATGGATCGGTCGGCGCCGGCGCCAACATCGGGGCGGGAACCATCTTCTGCAACTATGACGGCTTCAACAAGGCGCAGACCGAGGTCGGGGCCGGCGCCTTCGTCGGCTCCAATTCCAGTCTCGTCGCCCCCGTGACGGTCGGCGCGGGCGCCCTGGTCGCCTCCGGCTCCGTCATCACCGAGGACGTGCCGGCCGACGCCCTCGCCTTCGGCCGGGCCCGCCAGACGAACAAGCCGCAAGCCGCCGCCGACTTCCGTGAAAAGGCCAAGGCGAAGAAGGAGGCGGCCAAGGCCGCTAAGCTGAAATGAGCGATCTGCAAAAGAAGAACGCGGGCGAAGCCGCCGCCCAGCATGTCGAGCCCGGCATGGTGGTGGGCCTGGGGACCGGCTCGACGGCCGCCTGGTTCGTCAAGGCTCTGGCCGCCCGCAATCTGTCCGGTCTGCGGTGCGTCCCCACATCCGAAAAGACCGCCGACCTGGCGCGCGATCTGGGACTGACCCTATCGACGCTGGAAGACACGCCGCGCATCGACCTGACCGTCGACGGCGCGGACGAGGTCGGTCCCGGCTTGGCCCTGATCAAGGGGGGCGGGGCCGCCCTGTTGCGTGAGAAACTGGTGTGGGAGGCCTCCAGCCGCTGCATCGTCATCGCCGACGCCGCCAAGGTGGTTCCGGTGCTCGGCGCCTTTCCCCTGCCGATCGAGGTCGTCGCCTTCGGGCACAAGACCACGGCCAATCGTATCGCCGACGTCCTGGTCGATCATGAGATCCATGCGCCGGCGCGCGTGCGCCAGGCGGATCGCGGTCTGGTTCGCACCGACGGCGGCAATCTGATCTATGACGCGGCCTGCAAGGCCATCCACGACCCGGTCCGTTTAGCCGACGACCTGAAGCTGATCACCGGCGTGGTCGAACACGGCCTGTTCCTCGACCTGGCGGACTTGGCGATCATAGGGATGGATGACGGAGTCTACACGATTCAGCCTTAAGGCGACTATTTCTCTTCCTCATTCTTGAGCAAGACGTGCTCGCGGCGGATTGCATCTACGATTTCAGAACGCGCCACTCGCGTGCTGACGTGGCCGCGCTCTGCCGCATAGAGCCCCGCCAAATAGGCCTTGTCCCAATCAGTCAGAGATTCCGCGTCTGCGGGTTGAGTGAAGATATTCAGGATGGATGCATAAGCACTGGTGTCCGAATCGGGATCGATTTGGGCGAACGTGACCATGGCGACGTAATCCGCTAACTGCTGTATTGTGACGTTGGCCACTTGGTCGACATCGATGATTACAATCGTACGAAAAATGTCATCAACGATTTGGGAGTTCAGCCGCGACGCTGCGAATACAGGAACCACCGGCGCCATCTCGAATCCCTTAATGCAGGATCCAGAACAGTCTCCGGGAATACGGACGGCGCGCATGCCCGTGTCTGAATCGACCGGCATGGATACATTCCACCAACGGACCGGACGATCTGAAGCCCGAAACCGCCGCAGGGACTCCCTGCCTCTGTCCATTCCGGAACCGCCGATTCTAAACGTTCTAGGGCTCTCTTCAACCATAGCGTTCGCTGTTGCTGCGCCGTCTGATGTCGCCACGACCAGAGCATTGGGCGTGCAACCGGGCTTTCCAGCCTTCAGGCCCAAATCGTCCGCTATCTCTGATACGCGATCTACGATATACTGTGCAGGTTCGCGTTGCAGATTGGCGACGCCCACACACACAGGATCGCGCCATCGCGCCAGGCCCCGCCCATTGTTCGGCGCCGCAACCTCCCTCACAAAGTCGCTGATCATGCTGTCTAGAGGGCGACCGACAACTTCGACATCTTCAAGTCTGACCGCAGCAGAAGATGAAGAAGGCGTCTCAACACGTAGCTGGTCATCGCCCGATTGCGGAAAAATTACAGCCGCTGTCAAAAGGAGCCCAATCATACCCGCCACCCATTAAGTCCTGACAGCACACTGTTCGACCGCACACCCGAAGTCAACCTTTTGGCCATGTCTATGCAACCTTTTCGTGCTCTATTGACCTTAGCTTGTCTCGCTAGAACAACGTACTTATGTCAGTGGTCCGCCTGGGCTGCGGCGCGTGCCGGCTCTGTCACTGCGGCTGTGTTTCGGAGCGCTCCATGGCTGATTACGACTACGACCTCTTCGTCATCGGCGCCGGCTCCGGGGGCGTGCGTGCAGCGCGGCTGACCGCCCTGGACGGAAAGCGGGTCGCGGTGGCCGAGGAATACCGGGTCGGCGGCACCTGCGTCATCCGAGGATGCGTGCCCAAGAAGTTCATGGTCATGGCCTCCGAAGTCAGCCATGCGTTGCAGATCGCTGAGGGCTACGGCTGGTCGTTCGACCAGGCCCGGTTCGACTGGCCGACCTTTCTCGAAGCCAAGGACGTCGAAATCGCGCGTCTTTCGGGCATCTACGCCGCCAATCTGGGTAAGGCAGGCGTTGAGCTGGTCCATGGTCGGGCTGTGTTGAAAGACGCCCATACGGTCGAAATCGTCGGAAAGGATCAGGTTTTCACCGCTGAAAAGATACTGATCGCCACCGGCGGCCGCCCATGGAAGCCGGACGGCCTGACCGGGATCGAGCACGCCATCACCTCGGAAGAGGCCTTCCACCTGCCCGAACTGCCCAAGCGCATCCTGATTGCGGGCGGCGGCTATATTGCGGTGGAGTTTGCGGGAATTTTCGCCGGCCTGGGCGTCGAGACGACCCTGATCTATCGCGGGCCGAATATCCTGCGCGGCTTCGACGACGATGTGCGCGCCCATCTGGCCGGCGAGATCGAAAAGCGCGGCGTCAAGGTGATCCTGGGCTGCCAGCACGAGAAGATCGAGAAGACGCCCACCGGACTGATCAACCACCTCGAAAACGGCATGAAGCTGGAAACGGATGTGGTCATGTTCGCCACCGGCCGGGTTCCGCATGTGAAGGGCTTGGGGCTGGAAGCCGCAGGGGTCGAGCTCAACGAGGCCGGGGCGATCAAGGTGGACCGCTGGTCAAGGACGACGGCCGAAAACATCTGGGCCATCGGCGACGTCACCGACCGGATGAACCTGACTCCGGTGGCTATTCGCGAAGCGGTGGCCTTTCACCAGACCGTCTTCCGCGACAATCCCCAGCACTTCGACTATGAGGCCGTGGCGACGGCGGTGTTCAGCCAGCCGCCCGTCGGCGTGGTCGGCCTGTCGGAGGCCGAGGCGCGCCGGTCTTGTTCGGCCGGCGTCGATGTCTATGTCACCCGCTTCAGGCCGATGAAATACGCCTTCACCGGCTCAGAGGAGCGGGTTCTGATGAAGCTGGTCGTCGATGCCGACAGCCAAAGGGTGGTCGGCGTCCATATCGTCGGGCCGGACAGTCCGGAGATGATTCAGCTCGCCGCCATCGCCGTTAAGGCCGGCCTCACCAAGGCGCAATGGGATGCGACCTGCGCCGTCCACCCCACCATGGCGGAGGAGTTGGTGACCTTGAAGGAAAAGCAGTCCAGCAGCACCTCGGCGGGCTGAACCTTCCGCAATTCAGGCCGGGCCCTCAGTGTTGATAGGGCCTAGCCGCATCTTCATCCGGCCGAAGCGCACGAGGACGCCCGCGCGGGCGCTCACGGAACTGTTCGATCAGGTCCAGACGCCCCGCGTCCGGGGTCGGAACGGCGACGGGACCGTCGTTCCGAAGCAGCAGCAGCGTCGGATTACCTTTTCCGGCCGCCATCGGCCAGTCGGGCCGGCCTACTCCGTTCGGATCGCCGGAGCGGGCGAAGCTGGTCCAATAGCCCATCATGGCCTGGGAGGCGGCCTGATCCACCGGCCGCACCGGATAGGGCAGAAGCGACAACGTTCCGAAGACATAGGGCCGCTCGATCGCATGGGTGGCGCCGCCGTGCGGTTCGGGATTGTCCGGCGAGGAAATGTCGAACCGATAGAGATAGGCGGGTCGTCCCGCAGCGGCGTGCAGCCGCGCCAGCAGCCGTGCGGGTTCGGAGAATACGGCGTCGGTGATGAAACCGCGGTCAAACCCGGCCTCTCCGCCATAGGCCTGGGTGATCTGGGCACGTTCCAGCCAGGTCATGTCGTCGTCGATCATGCCGTAGCCGTTGCGGTCGGTGGGCTTCATCCACCAGAATTCGGCGCTGTTGGTCCCGATGATCAAGGGCGCCGACGACTGCCGCCCGGCGCGGAAGGCCGCCTCGACGGTCGAAGGCAAGATCCTGCCGTCGATCAGGGTCAGGTCGCCGTTGGCGAAGACCGGCGCAGGCGTCAGCAGCAGTTCGACCGGCGCCGACCGCAGATCGGCCGCCGTCATCAGATTATGGCCGTGCGCCCAAACCTCGCCCCTCTCGCGGGCGGACGGCAGGTCAAAGGCGCCGCGTCGGTCCAGGGGCGTCTGCAACTCACGCCCGAGTCCGGACTGAACGACGGCCCGGGCGAACAGATCACGCGCCGGAGGCGAGATCATCAGACGGGTCACCATGGCGCCGCCGGCGGATTCCCCGAATATGGTGACGTTGTCGGGGTCGCCGCCGAAGACGGCGATATTGGCCTTTACCCATCTCAGGGCGGCGATCACGTCCATGACGCCATAGTTGCCCGCCGGCTCATCGGCCGGCCGTTCGGCCGCCAGGGCGGGGTGATCAAAGAAGCCCAGCCGTCCCAGGCGATAGTTGAGCGTGACCACCACCATGCCCTGACGCGCCAGGTGCGACCCGTCATAGAGCGCGGCCGTGCCCGAGCCGTTCACCAGTCCGCCGCCGTGGATCCACACCATCACCGGCGCCGGCGCGGACGTATCGAGGGGGCGCCAGACGTTCAGGTTCAGGCAGTCCTCGCTCATCGGCAGGGGGCCGACGCCGGGATCGCCCTGCGGCGTGGCCTGAATGCAGATGGGGCCATAGGTCGAAGCGTCGCGACGGCCTTCCCATCGCGGGGCCGTCCCGGGCGGCCGCCACCGCATCTCTGCGACCGGCGGGGCGGCGTAGGGAATGTTCTTGAAGGCGGCGACTTCCCCCTCCGCCACACCTGTCAGCTCGCCCTGATCGATCCGCACCAGAGGCGGATCGTCGGCGGGCCGGTCTGTGGGTTGAGCGATCATCAGGGAGAGGGTGGCCAAGGCGCCGGCGATTGTCATGTCCCGTCCTTAGCAAATTCCCTCGACGGGCCAATGACGATCCGAAAATGATTTGTGCTGGCGTGAACCTTTTCGTCAGGTCGGCGTTTAGGCCCGGTTCGACTGGGGCGTGGCTTGACTGAACTTCTGACACAGGGCGCGTCGATCGCCGATTTGGCGACCGCGTTTGCGGCTTCGCCCAATCCCTATCTGTTGCTCACCCCGGATTTGCGGATCTTCGACGTCAATCAGGCCTATCTGGACGTCACCCGTTCGCATAGGCCCGATCTCCTGGGTCGGCCGCTGTTTCAGGCTTTCGATTCCGGACCGGGGCAGGAGGCGCCCGAAAACGTCCGGCAGGTCAGGGCCTCACTTGAAAAGGCGCGCGACACCCGACAGCGCGACCATCTGGCCCTCGTCCGCTATTCGCTCCCCCGACGCCTGGATGGTTGCCGGGAGGTGTTCGAGGAGCGGATCTGGAGCGCCACCCATACGCCGCTGCTCGACGCCGAGGGCGAGGTCGTCCTTCTGCTTCAGCACACGATGGATATCACGGACCTGTTCCCGGCCGCCCCGCCCGACGAACCGACCACGGCCCTCGATGCGATCGTCGGCGGTTCCGTTCTGCGGCGCGCCCAGTCGGTGCAGGAGGACAACCGTCGCCTGGAGAAGGAACGCAACCGCCTGGTCGAGATGTTCATGCAGGCGCCGGGCTTCGTCGCCATTCTGTCCGGGCCGGACCACTGTTTTCAAATGTACAACGCCGCCTATGGGCAGTTGATCGGCCACCGCGACATCGCCGGCAAGCCGATCCGAGAGGCGCTGCCTGAGCTAGCCGGCCAGGGGTACTACGAGTTTCTCGATTCCGTCTTTGCTACAGGCGAAGCCTATGAGGGGCGCGAAAGCCTGGCGCAACTTCAGCGGCGGCCCGGAGCGCCGCTGGAAAACCACTATCTCGACTTCATCTATCAGCCCATTCGGGACGAGGCCGGCCAGGTGGTCGGCATCTTCGTACAGGGTCACGACGTGACCGAGAACGTCCTGGCCGCCCGCCGTCAGAAGTCGATGATCGACGAGCTGAACCACAGGGTGAAAAACACCCTGGCGACGGTCCAGTCCATCGCGATCCAGACGGCGCGGTCCCACCGCGACCCCTCCACCTTCGCCCAGGCCTTCCAGGCGCGAATCCTGGCCCTCTCCCACACCCACGATCTTCTGACGCGGACCCATTGGGAGGGCGCCGATCTGCGCGCCATTCTGGAACACGAGACCGAGGCGTTCGGTCCGACGCGCTTCCACCTGAACGGTCCCGCCGTCGCCCTGGCGCCGGCGACAGCCCTGTCTCTGGGCATGATCTTCCATGAGCTGGCGACGAACGCCAGCAAATACGGCGCCCTGTCCACGCCCCACGGACGGGTTCTGGTCGACTGGGGCGTGGCGGATCAGACTGCGCCGAAATTAAAGCTGTCCTGGCGAGAGCTGGACGGGCCGAAAGTTACGCCACCGGACACAAGAGGCTTTGGTAGCCGATTGATTGAACGAAACATTCGCCACGATCTGGCGGGTGAGATCGATCTGGTTTACGGCAAAGACGGATTGATTGCGGAACTCATGGTTCCCCTCGACAGGACACCCGCCCTATGAACCAGCCGCTGAGTGGACGCCGTGTCTTGGTTGTGGAGGACGAGTCCCTCGTCGCCATGTTGCTCGAGACCATTCTGGAAGACATGGAGTGCGTGCCCATCGGCCCCGCGTCCAATATCGACGACGGCGAGACCCTGGCCCGCGACACGGTCGAGCTGGACGCGGCCCTGTTGGACGTCAATGTCGCCGGCCGCCAGGTCTTCCCCGTAGCGGAGGCCCTGAAAGCCCGCGGCGTCCCCTTCGTCTTCTCGACCGGCTATGGCGAAGGCGGTCTTCCGGACGAATGGCGCGGGTCGCCGACCATCCAGAAGCCCTTCACAGAGGCGGCGGTGCGCGACGCCTTGCTGAAGGCCATGGGCGTAGCCGAGGTCTGATTCGGGTTTCAAGCTCGATGGGGGGCGAACCAGCCTGTCTCCGAATGTTGAACCGCCCCGGAAACGGCCAAGACCGCCAGCGTATGTTTGATCGTGCGGGTCTTGCGCCGTCCGCCGCCTTCAAACGCCGCCGCCAGATGCTCAGGCTGCATGGGGACGCCGGCGCGTCTCAGACGGAACAGCAGGGCTGAGGCCAAGGGGCCCGGCTCCTCCGGAAGCTGCGGTCGGCTGGGCGGCGAGACCAGGACCGCCTCGGTCTGAACGGGTTGGGGCGTGATGATCCGCACCTTCTCGCTCTGATAGGCGGGACGGACGAAGCGCACCCGTCCCTGCGCCTCCTCCTCCGCCCTCCTCCGATTCAACTGCGTCAATCCCGACACGATCGTCGCCTCATCCGCATCGGCCGGCCAGCCGTAGGCCTTGCCCGCCCGCTCATCCAGCCGGCGATGAAGATGATCGAGGATGCCGATGCGGCCGCGGTCATGTCTGTCCCGTTCGGATGCGTCGAGGGGACGGGGATCGGCCGCGCGGGCCCTCGCATTATAAAGCGCTGTCATGGTGAGGTCGGGATTCTCAGCCAGGACACGCGCCCGCGTCTGGTCCAATTCCTCCCCCAGGGCCGCCAGTTCAGCCGCCTGGGCCGGCTCCAGCTCGGGAAAGGGAAAGCGGTCGAAACAGACGCCTTTCACATAGACGGCCTCGCGCTGATATTCCCCGATCCTTCCACCGTTCGCGGCGAACCAGGCCCTATGGACGCGGGACGACAGCACCGCCAGCACGGCCGGATCGTCACTGGCGATGACGACGAGCTTGTTGTCGGGCAGGACGTCCTTGTCCAGAAAGCGGAACCAGCGGTGTTTGGCGGTCTCGACAGTCACAATATAGCGATCAAGACCCGTCAGGGCCGCGCGAAGCTCGCGGCGCGGCTCGCCGAAGAGCCACCAGCTGTCCCTGTAGGCGGCGCGGTTGTTGCGCTCCCGTTCGGGCTTCACCGTCTCAAGCAGATGCTGATAGATCAGAGGATGGCGACGCCGCACGTCGGCCTCGTCCCATCCGAACAGGTCGATCACCTCAAGATTGCGACTGCGATCAGCCAGGTCGCGACCATTCCGATAGGCGCGGATCGGCGACGGCGCTCCGACCTCTGAACCGCCCAGCAGGGCGCGTCCCTGCTCCGGCGTCACCAGGAATCCGGCGCCCATCAGCTGGACGCCGCGATAGGCCAGGTGCGCATTGGACCTCAGATCGACCGCCCCGCCCAGACCCTGGTCGATCATCAGGTCCGCGCCGATGACCCCTCGCCTTTCCTGAAAGGTCAGACGGGGAAGATCGGTGTCGAGGGCGGCCTCGTCGGTCACGCCCAGCCACCGGCCCTGGCCGTCCGCCTCCCCCCTTTCCGCCACCGACATGGCGATGCGGACGTCGGCGCGGCCGACGCCGACGACCCACGGATGGTCAGGGATGGCGAATACCAATCGAACCGCCGGGCGGCGGTTGAGATGATGCGCGATGACACGGCGCGAAAAGGTCTGGGTGACGGAATTGGTGGTGATGAAGCCGAAGCGGCGCAGGATTGAGCCCGGCCGGGTCAGAATCTCGGCCGCACGATCCCACCAGACGGTCACCAGATCGGCGGAGCGAAACCGACCGCCGCGCACCTGGTCCAGGGCGGCCACATAGCCGTCGCCGAAGGCCGCACGCAGATCCTTGCCGCCCATGAACGGCGGATTGCCGATGATGAAATGCGCCTCCGGCCAGGGCGTCGGCCGTGGATCGACATAGTGTTCGACCGCACGATCCCCGCCCGTTTCGCCCAGCCGCCCAGCGATCCGCGAACAACTGACCAGGGCGTCGGCATGAACGACCCGGCGAAAGTCCTTCAAAATCGGTTCAGAGGGGGCGGCGTCGCCGAACAGGCGAAAATGCCATTGCAGATGGCCGATCCACATCACCATCTCGGCGATCCAGGCGGCGTAGGCGTTCTTTTCCAACCCATGGAATTGTTCGGGACTGACGACATGGCCGTCCAGACCCAGGCGGCCCTGCTCCTCCCCCATTTCCGCCAGAACGCCCAGAACCTCTCCCTCAAGCGCCTTCATCATATGCATGGCGACATAGAGGAAGTTCCCCGTCCCACAGGCCGGATCCAGCACACGCACCCGGCAAAGCTGATCGTGAAAGGTGCGGATCATCCGCCTTGCGCCCTGGACGTCGCCTTCGAGATAGAGCCCCAGGGCCTGAGCCTCGACCGCCTCCCAGTCCGCTCTCAGGGGCTCCATGATGGTCGGCTCGATCAAGCGTTCGACATAGGCCCTGGGGGTGTAGTGCGCCCCCAGTTCCGCGCGCTCTTGCGGGTCCAGGGCCTGTTCCAAAAGAGCGCCGAATATGGCCGGCTCGACCAGAGCCCAGTCGCACCGCGCCGCCGCGATCAGGGCCTCAAGCTCCTCTTCCGTGATCGGCAAGGGGACGGCGGAGCGGAACAGGCCGCCGTTGAAGCGGCGAAGACGCTGCTGAATCGCCAGACAATGCCCGCCCTGATCCATAAGGCCGAAGAAGACCCGCGCCCCTTCGTGGAACCGATCCGCCTTGCCCCGATAGGCTTCGAGAAACCGCAGAAAACCCCGCTCCTCGATCAGGCCGACGCTGTCGGCGAACATGGCGAAGATGCACTGCATCACGAAGAGGGCGGTCTGGTTGGCGCGCGCCGCCCGCTGAACCCGGTCCTCGCCCGCCGCCGATCGTCTCTGGCCGATCGAGCGCACCAGCCAGGCCAGACGTCGGGCGATGTCCGTCGTCGCCTCGGCGACCGCGGCGGCGGGGTCCAAGGACAGGGGGTCGAGCCAGATCCGGCGCAGCCGGTCACGGACCTCGGGCGCGCGAAGATGCTCCAGCTCGATGCGGTAAGTGGCGCGATCCGGGAAAGGGATATAGGCCTTCCCCTGACGATCGAAATCCGACCAGACCTCGATGCACCGGCCCACGTCGACGATGATCAGGAAGGGCGGCCATTCATCCAGCGCCTTGGCGTAGTTCTCGGCCTGGCGCTTCGCCGCGCGCATCAGGCGATCCACCGCCTCGGGCGAAGGTGCGCGGGGCCTGGCGCTGGGTTTGAGGAAAAGCGACAGTTGGACCGCCGGATCAAGGGGGCCGCCGTCGCGCCGCTTTGACGACTGTTTGGCCTCCAGCACGAAACAGCCGCGCTTGGCGCAGTCGATCCAGCCCTGGGTCGCGCGGCCGTCGTCATGCCGGAAGCGGACCGGCCGCTCGAAACAATAGTCCAGGTCGCCGGTTCGCTCGTCATCGGGCGCCGGGACCCCGATCAGACGGCACAGCTGAATGATGAAGGTCTGATAATGCGACCGTTCCCCGATCGGGGCCTGGGCCCAATGCGCGATAAAGGCGTCGACATCCACAGATTGCTCCCCGGCTATGGAAGCAACCTATAGTTAAATTTCGGGCTCCCGCAACCTAAGAGCGCACGCCGTCCAGCCAGCGGGCGTGCAGCACAGGCTTGCCTAGCCAATAGGCCAGTTCTGCGGGATTTTGGATGTCCCAGGCAGCCAGATCGGCCCTGAGACCGACCTCCAAACGCCCCAGGTCGGCGCCGAGACCCAGGGCGTGGGCCGCCTCTCGCGTCGCCGCAGCCAAAGATTCCTGGGGAGTCAGTCGAAACTGAACGCAGGCCAGATTCATCGCCGCCGTCATGGAGGCGAGCGGAGAGGTTCCCGGATTGCAATCTGTAGCCACCGCCATTCGGACGCCGTGACGGCGCAAGGCGTCGATCGGCGGAATCCGGGTCTCGCGCAGCATCAGAAAGGCGCCCGGCAGCAGCACCGCGACGACCCCCGCCTGGGCCATGGCCGCCACCCCGGCCTGCGTCGCATATTCGATATGATCGGCGGACAGGGCGCCGTAACGCGCCGCCAAGGCCGCCCCGCCGCTGTCGGACAACTGGTCCGCATGCAGTTTGACCGGCAGACCCAGCCCTCTCGCCTTGTCGAACAGGCGCGACACCTGATCGGGGGAAAAGGCGATCGGCTCGCAATAGGCGTCCACCGCATCGACCAGTCCCTCGGCGCAGGCGGCGGGAAGTATGTCTTCGACGGCCTCATCGACATAGGCTTCGGGGTTCGCGCGATGCTCCGGCGGCGTGGCGTGCAGACCCAGATAGGTGGTGCGAACCCGCACCCCGCCCTCTCGACCGATGCGGCGGGCGACGCGCAGCATCTTCAACTCGCTGTCTCGGTCCAGACCATAGCCGGACTTGATCTCTACGGTGGTGACCCCCGTCGCCTTCAGCCCCTCCAGCCGTTCCATGGCCGAGGCGAACAGTTCGGCTTCCGACGCCGCGCGCGTGGCCCGGACCGAAGACAGAATCCCTCCGCCGGCCCGGGCGATCGCCTCGTAGGTCGCGCCGCCCAGCCTCTGTTCGAACTCGGCCGCTCGATCGCCGCCGAAGATCAGATGGGTATGGCAGTCGATCAGACCGGGCGTGATCCATCGCCCGTCGAGCCGCTCCGTCCTGCGGGCCGAAACGGTCGGAAGGTCCGCCCGAGGTCCGATCCAGACGATGCGTCCCTCCGCCGCCGCCACAGCGGCGTCCTCGATCACCCCATAGCCCCCCTCGCCTTCGGACAGGGTCGCGGCGTGGCAGTCGGTCAGAAGCAGGTCGATCTTCATCGTCTCGGCTCCCCGGCGCGTCCACCGGAACGGGCGGAGGAAAAAAGCGCGACCAGATCATAGCGGTCGCCCGGAAAGATCTGGCGCACCTGGGTCACGCCCAAACCGTCGCGCCAGGTCCGTCGTTCCACGCAAAGGCAGGCGGCGCCCCTCTTGATCTGCAGGAGGCGCGCCGATTTGGCGTCCGCCCCCATCGCCCCGATGCGATTTTCAGCCTCGGTCCAGGGTTCTGATTCCAGGAGCCAGCTTCCGGGCGAAACCCGTTTAAAATCGACGGCGATCGCCTGGGGCGCGGCCTTCAGCCCGATCAGTCGCCGCTCGAGGGCCAGGGGAATGGAATCGGCGCTGTGCAGACAGGTCAGGTCCAAAAGGCGCGCGCCGGCCGCTAGCTCCGCTTCGGCAGGGTCCGCCGGCCCGCGTTCGATCTGCGTCAGAAGACGATAGCCGTAGACCTGTCCCCGCTCCGTCACCTCGGCCCTGAGATCGGGGATGGCCAGAAAGGCGGCGTGGGCCTTGGGCTGGGCCACAAAGGTGCCCGCCCGGCGTCGGCGCGTCACCAAGCCTCGGGCCGCCAGTTCCGACAGGGCTTTGGACACGGTCGCCCGCGAACAGCCGTAGTCCTGCATGAGCTCATGTTCGAACGGCAGCCGCCGCCCCGGCGCGAGGGCGCCCGAAAGGATGCGATCCTCCAGATCGGAATAGATGCGGCGATGCAGCGGCCCCGCGCTCACGCCAGCACCGCCTTCAAGGCCTGGCGATAGCGCGCCTCAATGGCGTCGCGCGCGACATGGCGCCCCTGCCGGACCACCAGCCGTCCCGCGCGCCAGACCGAGGCGACGCCCCCTCTGGGCGCCCCGAAAATCCAGCTGTCCAGCACCGCGTCTCCGAACCGGCCCTCGAAACTGATGTGGCCGTCGTCAAGGGCGACGATGTCCGCCGTAGCGCCCACGCTCAAACCGCAGGACACGCCGGTCGCCTGAGCGCCCCCGGCCAGGGCCTGATCAAAGAGGAGCCGTCCGGTCGAACGACCGGGGTCAGCCATGACGGCCCGGCCTCTGAGGGCCAGCCGCTGGCTGTATTCCAGCATCCGCAATTCGTCGGCCAGGCCGATCTGTACATTGGAATCCGTGCCTACGCCGATGCGGCCGTCGGCGTGATGATAGGCTGCCGCCGGGAAGATTCCGTCGCCCAGATTGGCCTCTGTGATCGGACACAGGCCAACCACGCTCCCGCGCGCGGCGACTCCCCGCCATTCGGTCTCCGCCACATGGGTGGCGTGGATCAGGCACCAGCGTGGATCGACCGGAGCGTTGGCCAACAGCCATTCCACGGGGCGCGCCCCGGACCAGGCCAGACAGTCCTCAACCTCCTTGGTCTGTTCCGCCACATGTATATGGATCGGCCCCTGTCCGGCCATGGCAAGCAGCGCCTGCAACTGTTCCGGCGTGACGGCGCGCAGGCTGTGAGGCGCCACCCCCACCCTGGCGTCCCCCAGTCCGGCGGTCAGGGCGCGGCAATCGGCGACAAGGGCCGCATAGCCGTCGAGGTCGGTGATGAACCGTCTCTGACCTTCGGTCGGCGCCAGGCCGCCGAAGCCGGAATGGGCGTAAAAGACCGGCAGCAGGGTCAGGCCGATGCCCGTCGCCTCGGCCGCCGCCGCGATCCGGGTCGCAATCTCCGCCCGGTCGGCGTAAGGCGCGCCGGTCGGGTCGTTGTGGAGGTAGTGGAACTCCGCCACCCGGGTGAAGCCGCCCTCCAGCATTTCGGCGAAGGCCAGGGCCGTGATGGCCTCGATCTCGTCAGGGCCGCCCCGATCCAGAAACCGGTACATCAGACGCCGCCACGTCCAGAAGTCGTCATCGGTCGGCCCCCGCGCCTCGGTCAAACCGGCCATGGCGCGCTGAAAGGCGTGGCTGTGCAGATTGGCGACGCCCGGCAGGGCCACGCCGCCGCCCTGGTCTTGCGGCGATCGCGCGACCTCCGTCTCCAGACGGGATATGCGGCCTTCGCGGACCCGGACCCTGACCCCGCGCGCCCAGCCTTGCGGCAGCAGGGCCGCTTCGAACCAGAGCGACAGATCGACGGGCGTGGGCTCAGGCGTCACTGGACAGGTCCATCGGGTTGCGATCAATATGTCTAGACATACCACGACGATCCGATTTGGCGAGGGAGGCCGAGATGACGTCCGACTGGCTGACCGTGCACGAGGGCGCCGCCCCCCTGATCATCGGCCTGCCCCACACGGGAACGACCATTCCTGCAGCGATCGAGGCGCGGATGAGCTCGCCCTGGCTGGCGCGCAAGGACGCCGACTGGTGGGTGGATCGGCTTTACGACTTCGCCCGGGACATGGGCGCCACCACCGTTCGCACCGCCCTGTCGCGCAGTGTGATCGACGTGAACCGCGACCCGTCCGGCGCATCCCTCTATCCGGGCCAGATCACGACCGGCCTCTGTCCGCTCGAAACCTTCGACGGCGAGCCCCTTTACCGGCCCGGCCAGGCGCCCGACGCTGCCGAGATCGAGGAAAGGCGGGCGGCCTGGTTCGATCCCTATCATGCGGCGCTTCAGGCCCAGATCGACCGGTTGCAGGCGAAGGGCCCCCTGGTCGTCTATGACGCCCACTCGATCCGATCGGTGGCGCCCCGGCTGTTCGCCGGCGAACTGCCCCAGTTCAACATAGGCGACAATGACGGCGCCACCTGTGCGCCGCGGCTGACCCAGGCGGTCGAGGCCGCCTGCGCCGTCAGCGGGGACAGTCTGGTCGTCAATGGGCGGTTCAAGGGCGGCTGGACCACGCGCCGCTACGGCCGCCCCCAAGCCGGCGTGCACGCCATCCAGATGGAGCTGGCGGACCGAGGCTATATGCGCGAACCGGCCGAGGCTCTGACGCCCGAAAACTGGCCTACTCCCTATGAGCCGGAGCGGACCGAGACGATGCGCCGTCATCTGCGCCGCGTCCTGAACGCCTGCATCACCTTCGCCGAGAGCCGGACATGAAGACCAATATGCGCGTGATCCGCAGCCCGCGCGGTCCCGAAAGGACCGCCAGGACCTGGGCCGCCGAGGCCGCAATCCGGATGTTGATGAACAATCTCGACCCGGAAGTCGCTGAACGACCGCAGGATTTGGTCGTCTACGGCGGGATCGGCAAGGCGGCGCGGGATTGGCCGGCCTTCGACCGGATCGTCCAAACCCTGACCGATCTGGCCCCCGATGAGACGCTTCTGGTCCAGTCGGGCAAGCCGGTGGGCGTGTTCCGCACCCATGCGGATGCGCCACGCGTGCTGATCGCCAACTCCAACCTCGTGCCGAAGTGGGCGACCTGGGATCATTTCTCAGAACTCGACCGTAAAGGGCTTATGATGTATGGACAAATGACCGCTGGGTCATGGATCTACATCGGCACCCAGGGCATTGTTCAGGGCACCTATGAGACCTTCATGGAGGCCGGTCGCCAGCATTACGGCGGCGACTGGTCCGGGCGATGGATACTGACGGCGGGCCTGGGCGGAATGGGCGGGGCGCAGCCGCTGGCGGCCACCATGGCGGGAGCCTCCTGTCTGGCCGTCGAATGCCAGCGCAGCCGGATCGAGATGCGGCTGAAGACCCGCTATCTCGACGTCATGTCGGAAAGCCTGGACGAGGCTCTCGATCTGATCGAGCAGGCCAAGATCAGCAAAAAACCTATCTCGGTCGGCCTATTGGGTAATGCGGCGGACGTTCTGCCTGAACTTGTCAAGCGCGGGCTGAAGCCCGACCTCGTGACGGATCAGACCAGCGCCCACGATCTGGTGAACGGCTATCTGCCCTCCGGCTGGTCCGTGGCGGAATGGGAGGACCGCCGCCAGTCCGATCCCGGCGCCGTCTCTTCAGCCGCCGCCGCCTCCATCGCCCGCCATGTCCAGGCCATGCTTGATTTCCAGGCGTCCGGCGCGCCCGTGGTCGATTACGGCAACAACATCCGCCAGGTCGCCCTGGATCAGGGCGTGGCGCGCGCGTTCGACTTCCCCGGCTTTGTGCCCGCCTATATCCGCCCCCTGTTCTGCCGCGGCGTGGGTCCGTTCCGCTGGGCGGCCCTGACCGGCGATCCGGAGGACATCCGCAAGACCGATGCGGCGATGAAACGGCTGTTTCCCGACAATGCGGGCCTGCATCGCTGGCTGGACATGGCGCAGGAAAGGATCGCCTTTCAGGGCCTTCCGGCCCGGATCTGCTGGATCGGACTAGGCGATCGTCATCGCGCGGGGCTGATGTTTAACGACATGGTCGCCTCGGGCGAGTTGTCGGGGCCGATCGTGATTGGACGGGATCATCTGGATTCCGGCTCCGTCGCCAGTCCTAATCGCGAGACCGAGGCCATGGCGGACGGGTCCGACGCCGTATCGGACTGGCCCCTGCTGAACGCCCTTCTGAACACGGCCTCGGGCGCCAGCTGGGTGTCGCTGCATCACGGCGGCGGGGTCGGCATGGGCTATTCGCAGCATTCCGGCGTGGTCATCGTCGCCGACGGCACGCCGGAGGCGGCCCGCCGGCTTGAGCGGGTCCTGTGGAACGACCCCGCGACAGGGGTCATGCGCCATGCGGACGCCGGTTACGAGGTCGCCCGTGCGGCGGCGCGGGCGCACGGTCTGAATCTTCCCAGTCTCGAGGCTTGATCATGACAGAACTGATCATCGGCGCTGCGCGCCTGACCTTGCCCCAGTTGCGCGCCGTCCTGGAGGGGCCGGTGACGGTCGCCCTGACGCCCCAGGCTTGGTCCGACGTGGAGCGCGGCGCCGAGACGGTGGCCGCCATCGTCGCTGAAGGGCGAACGGTCTATGGGATCAACACCGGCTTCGGTCTCCTGGCCAACACCTCCATCGCGCCTCAGGATCTTGAGACCCTGCAACGCAATCTGGTGCTGAGCCATGCCTGCGGCGTCGGCCCTCTCCTGCCCGACCCAGTGACGCGGCTGATGATGGTGCTGAAGATCGCCAGCCTGGCCCGCGGCGCCTCGGGCGTTCGCCGCCAGACGCTGGAGGCCCTTATCGCCCTGGTCGAGGCGGACATCCTGCCCTGTGTCCCATCCAAGGGATCGGTGGGCGCCTCGGGCGACCTTGCGCCCCTCGCCCATATGAGCAGCGTCCTGATCGGCGTCGGCGAGGCTCGTCAGGGCGGCGCGGTTCTGGACGCCCAGGCGGCCCTGGCCAAGATCGGGTTGGAGCCGCTGGTTCTGGGGCCGAAGGAAGGCCTGGCGCTTCTGAACGGCACCCAATGCTCGACCGCCCTGGCCTTGGCGGGTCTGTTCGCCGCAGAGGCGGTGTTTGCCGCAGGGATCGCGGCCGGCGCCCTGTCCGTCGACGCCCTGAAGGGGTCAGACGCCCCGTTCGATCCACGAATCCACGCCCTGCGCGGCCAGCCGGGCCAGATCGCCGTCGCGAGCCGGCTGAGAGCGCTGATGCAGGGCTCGGCCATACGCGACAGCCATAGAGACGACTGCGCCAAGGTTCAGGATCCCTACTCCCTGCGTTGTCAGCCCCAGATCATGGGCGCCGTGCTTGACGTCCTGACCACGGCGGCCGACGCCCTCGAACGCGAGGCCAATGCAGTGACTGACAACCCCCTGGTCTTGATTGACGACGGGGATGTGATTTCAGGCGGCAACTTCCACGCTGAACCCGTTGCTTTTGCAGCGGACCAGATCGCAATGGCCCTGTGCGAGATCGGCAATGTCTCCGAGCGGCGAACGGCCATTCTGGTCGATCCGAAGATGAGCGAACTGCCGGCCTTCCTGGTTCGTGAAAGCGGGCTGAACTCCGGCTTCATGATCGCCCAGGTGACGGCTGCGGCCCTTGTGGCCGAGAACCGGATGATGGCCCACCCGTGCAGCATCGACACTGTGCCGACCAGCGCCAACCAGGAAGACCACGTCAGCATGGCGACCCATGGCGCGCGACGCCTGCTGGACATGGCGGAGAACGCCGCCACTGTGGTCGCGATCGAACTGCTGGCGGCGGCCCAGGGGTTGGAGTTCCACCGTCCTCTGACGAGTTCCCAGGACTTGGAACGGGTCTACGCCCTCGTCCGCGAAGCCGCCGCCCCCTACGCCAGCGACCACTATTTCGCGCCCGACATCGCCCGCGCGACCGACGGGGTGCGGGCGGGGCGGTACCGCCCCTTCGCCCTCGACCTGCTGCCCTCCGCCTGAGACGGAGGCGGCCCCTGATCAGGGCTGGCGTTCCACCGCCAGCGCATAGGCGCCGGTCTCATTGGGGGCCAACGCCTGGGCGCGCACGACGTACCAGCCGTCTTCCGGCGCGGTCCATTCCAGCTTGGCGTGGGTGTCCGACAGCCCGTCATCGTCCGTCGCCAGACTGGTGAAGGCTTCGCCCCCTTCGCCCAGATCCAGGAAGGCGTCAAAGGCGTTCGAGACCAGGGTGATGCGCAGCTTCTCGTCCTTCTTGGCCTGGAAGCGATAGGCGTCGTAGTAGGCGCCCTCTTCGGTCATGGCGTCGGTGGAACTCAGGGTTCCGCGCGCCGTGGCGCCGACCAGGATGCTGCCGGGTTCCGGCTCCGGGCCGCGCTCGGTCAGTTCGAGGGCGTAGAGCCCGTCCTCTTCCGCCGACAGGGGCATGACCCGGATGACGTAGTCGCCGGTCTTCGGCAGGGTGAAGTTCAGCCGCGAATCCGTACCCTGGGCCAGGCCGTCGTCGTCGCTGGCCAAGGCGGTGAAATCGCCTTCGGCGGCCCCAACCTCCAGATAGGCGTCGAAGTCGCCGGATCGAAGGATCGCCTGGATACGCTGTCCCTCCGCGCCGGAGAAGGCGTAGGCGTGATAGTGTTTGCCGCCATCTGACTGGGGATCTTCGGTCTTGATCTCGCCTTCGACCGTGTCGCCGAACTGTATCGGCGTCGGCGGCGGCGGGGGCGCGACTTCGCTGACGGTCAAGGTGAATCGTCCCTCTCCGTCGCCGCTGAAGGCCCGCGCCTCGACCACATAGTCTCCCGCCGTATCGAGGGTCGCCGTCAGGCGCGAATTCGTACCCACGCCTGCGCCGTCGTCGTCCTGGGCGATCACACTGCCATCAACACCGTTTCGCAGGACCAGATAGGTGTCGAAATCCTTTGACGACAGTTCAATGGCGACCCGCTGACCCGCCTCAGCGCTGAAGCGATACAGCTGGGCGCGTTGACCGTCGTCATTGGCCCCCGTGTCGGCATTCAGTTCGCCCTCGACCTTATCGCCGATCGCGAGGGGTTTCGCCGGCGGGGCGTCAGGGGCGGGCGCCAGTCCGATCGTATAGGCGCCGGTTCCGTCCTGCACGGCCGTGGCGCGGATCACATAGTCGCCCGCCGTCGGCGCCGTGAAGACGAGGCGGGAGTTCAGCCCCTGATCGGGGCCGTCGTCATTGTGAGCCAGTTCGACGAAGTCGCCGCCCGCCATTCGCCCGACCCGCACCAGAGTATCGAAGTCGTCGGAGTTCAGGGTGATGATGACTCTCTGGCCCTGTTCCGCTCGGAAGCCGTAGGCGTCATAGGAACCGCCGTCCTCCTGTTGGGGGTCGCGGTCGGTCAGTTCGCCGGCCTCCTCGGCGCCCAGTCGGATCCGCGCGGGCCGGGGCGCTCGGGCCGGGGCGGGCCGTTCGCGGAGCGACAGGCTGTAGCCCCCGCCGTCCGTTCCCGACAGGGTCCGCGCCCGCAGCACATAGGTTCCGTCCTCTTCGGGCGTAAAGCGCAGCCGCGCGTCCGTGCCCTCACCCAGACCGTCGTCGTCTTCCGCCAAGGCCTCGTCCGATCCTTCGGCGTAAAGGGCCAAATAGGCGTCAAAGGAGTCGGATCTCAGCACCGCCTCCAGCCGCTGGCCCGCGCGCGCGGCGAATCGATAGTCGTCGTAGACATAGTCGCCGTCGGTGTCCCGGGCGTCGCCGTCCCCCAGGGCGCCGTCAACGGTCGCGCCGATCCTCAGGCTGGCAGCCTCCTGCGCCAGGGCGGGCGAGACGCTCCAGATCAGGGCCAGGGCGCCGGCGGCGGCGAGAAGCGAGGGCTTCATGAAGAACACTCCAAGAGTTTGCGCCCGATCATAGACGCAGAACGGGGACGGCTGTAAATCGCGCCATCCCCTTTCCGTCCCTTCTCGCCCAGGAGCTCTCATGTCGGCCGAGCCCGCGCACGCCATACTGATCGACGGCAAGGCCTATGCGGCCGCCCTGGTGGACCGGGTCGCCGCCGCCGCCGCCCGCCTGGAGGCCAATGAGGGGGTGAAGCCTGGCCTGGCCGTCGTCATCGTCGGCGAAGATCCGGCCAGCCAGATCTACGTCCGCAACAAGGGCGAGACCACGCTGCGCGCCGGCATGCGGTCCGACACCCACCGCCTGCCCGACACGATCAGCCAGGAAGATCTGCTCGCCCTCATCGCGACCTTGAACGCCGATGCCGACATCCACGGCGTTCTGGTGCAGTTGCCGCTGCCGAAACACATCGACTCCTCGGTCGTTCTGGACGCCATTGATCCCGACAAGGACGTCGACGGCTTTCATGTGGTCAATGCGGGACGGCTGGCGGTCGGACTGCCCGGCATGGTCCCCTGCACCCCGCTGGGCAGTCTGATGCTGTTGAAGGATCAGCTGGGCGACCTGACGGGTCTGAACGCCGTCATCGTGGGCCGGTCGAACATCGTGGGCAAGCCGATGGCGCAGCTGCTGCTGGCCGAAAACTGCACCGTCACCGTGGCCCATTCCAAGACCCGCGACCTGGCCGCCCTTTGCCGCACGGCCGACATACTGGTGGCCGCCGTCGGCCGGCCTGAGATGATCAAGGGCGACTGGATCAAGCCGGGCGCGACCGTGATCGACGTCGGCATCAATCGCGTACCGTCCGCCGATCCGGTCAAGGCGGCCGAGGGCAAGACCCGCGTGGTCGGCGATGTCGCCTTCAAGGAAGCGGTGGAGATCGCGGGTCGCATCACCCCAGTTCCCGGCGGCGTCGGCCCCATGACTATCGCCTGCCTGCTGGCCAACACCTATTCGGCCGCCTGTCGCTCCATCGGCGTCGAACCGGAGCCATTGGACGCTTGAAGCGTTGCGGCCGTAGGGCGATAGTCGCCGCCACGGCGCTGATCGCCGAGAGGGGAGAAACCATGGCTCGTTCCAATGCTCGCGCTCTGGCCTTGGCCGCAACGCTCGTCGCTGTTCCGGCGGTGTCCGCCTGCGGCTACAATACGATTCCGACCAAACAGGAACGGGCTGAAGCCGCCTGGGCCGACGTCCAGGCCCAGTATCAGCGCCGGGCGGATCTGGTGCCCAATCTGGTCGCCACCGTTCAGGGCGCGGCGATCCAGGAACGCACCACCTTGACGGAGGTGATCAACGCCCGCGCCCGCGCGACTTCGGTCAATGTCTCGGCCGCTGACCTCAGCAATCCCCAGGCCTTTCAGCAGTACCAGCAGGCCCAGGGGCAGCTTTCCGGCGCTCTGTCGCGCCTTCTGGTCTCTGTCGAAGCCTATCCCCAGCTCCAGGCCAACCAGAACTTCCTGACCCTGCAGTCTCAGCTGGAGGGGACGGAAAACCGGATCACCATCGCCCGCCGCGACTACAATGAGGCCGTGCGGGACTACAACACCACCCTGCGGACCTTCCCCAATGTGATCTGGGCCAAGACGGTCCATTCCGGCTCGCAGCCGATGCAGCTGTTCACCGCGACGGCCGAAGCCCAGTCGGCGCCCAAGGTGGAGTTCAACCTCGGAGCGCCGGCCGCTGCACCGGGCGGCGGGGCGGCGCCGGTGACGCCGGGATCCGCCCCGCCCGCGCAGTGACGTCCTCGTGAGCGGTTTTCTCGCCCGAGTGAAACATCGTGCGGTCGCGGCCGGTCTGGCGGGCCTTCTCACGACCTTGATCATCGCCCTGGCGGTCGCGTCGGCGGCCTTGGCGGAGCCGGCTTTTCCGCCCCTTTCCGGCCGTGTCGTCGATCAGGCGGATCTTCTGGACGCGGCGACGGAGCAGGCCCTTACGGAAAAGCTGGCGGCGCTGGAGGCTCAGTCCAGCGACCAGCTGGTCGTGGTTACGGTGCCGAGTCTGGATGGGCTGGAGATCGAGGACTACGGCTATCAACTGGGGCGCGCCTGGGGGATCGGGCAAAAGGATCAGGACAACGGCGCCCTGCTGATCGTGGCCCCAACGGAACGCAAGGTCCGGATCGAGGTCGGCTATGGGTTGGAGCCGATCTTGACCGACGCCTTCTCGTCCCAGCTCATTCGCAACCGAATCCTGCCGGCGTTCCGCGAGGGCGACTATTCGGGCGGGATCGTCAACGGCGTGGACGGCCTGATCGAACAGCTTCGGCTTGACCCGGCCGAGGCGGAGGCGCGGGCCGCTGCGGCCCAGGCGGAAGAGGCCGACTCCGGTCCGGCGATCCCCCTGATCGTCATCGCCCTCATCGGCTTGGGCCTCTTCGTCATCGGGGTCGGTTTTGCGAACGGCGGCCGCCGCCATCGACGCGACGGCGTATCGCCCATACTGATCTGGGCGGCGTCCGAGGCCTTGAAGAACGCCGGACGCGGCGGCGGAGGTTTCAGCGGAGGGGGCTTTGGCGGATTCAAGGGCGGCGGCGGCGGGTTCGGCGGCGGCGGCGCCTCGGGAGGATGGTGATGCGACTGACCGAAGGCGATCGGGGCCGCATCGCCGAAGCGGTGGGCCAGGCCGAACGGGCCACCTCAGGCGAGATTTTCTGCGTTCTGGCCGGGCGCGTTTCGTCCTATGTCGATGTCAGCCTGGTCTGGGCTGCATTGGCGGCTCTGGCGGTCCCGGCCCTGCTCATTCCCTTCGGCTTCGGTCTGAGTTGGCCCGAAGGTTGGCCGACGAGCGGCTGGCAGGCTGCGCATGCATCGACATCAGCGGTCGCGGGCCAGACCTTGGCCGTCTATGCCCTGATCCAGGCCCTTCTCTTCGCCCTCGTCTTCGTGCTGACGCGCATTCCGCCGGTGCTGCGTTGGGTCACGCCGCGCTCGATCCGGCGTGCGCGGGTTCGGGCCGCCGCCTTGCAGCAGTTCCTCGCCCACGGCGTCCATGTCACGCGCGAACGGACCGGCGTTTTGATCCTCGCCGCCCTGGCGGAACATCAGGTCGAGCTGATCACGGACGAGCTGATCCTTCAGAAGGTCGATGCGGGCGTCTGGGCCGACGCCGTGGCCGCCCTGGTGCGGGGGCTGAAAGCCGGGTCGCCTGCGGCCGGTTTCGAGGCCGCAGTTCGACAGTGCGGCGATGTGCTGGCTGCGCATTTTCCACCCCGCCCCGACAATCCCAATGAGCTTTCGGACCGGCTGATCGTCCTTTGATCGTCGCACCGCCGTCGTAATCCGCGCCCAAAAGGTCTAGCCCTGCGTCCCTGCCCCCGCCTACCGGGAAATCATGCCTCGCCTCTTGACCTATAATGTTCACCGCTGCGTCGGCACGGACAAGCGCCTGGACGTCGGTCGGATCGTCGCCGTCATCGGCGAGCATGAGCCGGACATCGTCTGCCTCCAGGAGCTGGATGTCGGTCGGCGGCGCACGGGCAGAGTCGATCAGGCCGAGGCCATAGCTCAGGGCCTGGCCATGACCTCGCGCTTTCACCCCGCCATGCGAGTGGAGGCCGAGCTTTACGGCGACGCCATCCTGACCCCCCACCCCGAGCGGTTGATCCGAGCCGACGCCCTGCCTACCGTCCGCGGCATTCCGGGATTGGAGCCGCGCGGCGCCCTCTGGTCCGAGATCATGATCGACGGCGCGGCCGTGAATGTTCTGAACACCCATCTTGGCCTTGTGCCTCGGGAGCAAAGACTGCAGGCCGCCGCCCTGGTCGGGTCAGGCTGGCTGGGCGGATGTCAGGGTCCGACCCTGCTGGCCGGAGACTTCAACGCCACATCGATCACCCGCCCCTATCAGACCTTGGCGCGGCGTCTCGACGACTGTCAGCGTCGCCTCGATCTGAAGCCTTCGGTGAAAACCTTTCCGTCCAGCTTTCCGGCGATCCGGATCGACCATTGCTTCGTCAGCCCCGAGATCCGCGTCACGGGCGTAAGATCCGACTTTTCTCCCTTGGCGAGGGTGGCGTCGGATCACCTGCCTCTGATCATCGACTTCGACATCGTTCCGGACGCCTGAACTCGCTCATCCGGCTTAGAGCCGGGGCCTTCCGGACGGAACCGCTGCGCGGAGCCTCAGCCCGGCGCCAGGCCGCCCTCGGAGGCGGGCCGCGTTCGATGGGATCGATTCAACCGTTTCCACGGCCGCCAGGCGTCGCCCGTGGAGGTGGGGTCGCCCAACTGCCATTCGGCGATAAGGCGCTCGATAGCCGTCGGGGGTTCGGCGCCCAGCGGTCGCAGCCGCTCGCTTTCGAAGCTGCAGATGGCCGCCCCGGTGGACCCCATCACTCCCTCCACGGCGGCGAACTCTTCGGCGGCGACGCCGATCCAGTGCGCGATCGTGCGATGGCGGTGGGCGCGAATTACTGCGCGCCCGGCGTCGTCCCGGGGTTCGGCGGCCACGTCGCATTCGGTGTCCAGCCCCATCGACCGATTGTTCAGATTGGTGGAGCCGATCCGCAGCAGCTGATCGTCAATGATGGACACCTTGGCGTGGACGATGATCCGGTCGCCTCTTCTGGTCAGGGGGGAAAAGGCGAAGAAGCGGTTGTAACGGTCCGCCTGCTCCAGCCGGTACAGGACCTCGGCGCGGGCGGTGTCCATGGTGATGCTGTCGAACCAGCTGGGGCTCTTGCCGGTGGACACCACCACCACTTCCGGCCCGTCCACCTCCGCCAGCCGTTCGGCCAAGGCGGCGGCGATCACGGGCGAGGTGAAATATTGGTTCTCCAAATAGATCAGCCGTTTGGCGCGTCGGATCGACTCCAGATGCAGGGTCTCGTTTTCCCGCACCTCGTGACGGCCTGACCATTTCGGCTCGGTCCGGGCGATGCCGATCGGGACATTGGTCATCTGAACCGGCACGCCGTCCGGCCAGGGGTCGTTGTCCACCTCGTCCGGCGCAGTCCTTTCCCAGGTCGCACGGAACCAGCGCTCGCGCGCCAGGTCGCCTAGGGCGCGCGCCGCTTCGCCGTCCATGACGCACATCACCTCGTGACGCGCCTTGCAGATGAGCCCGCTGGGCAGGGCTCGCCGCGGATCCCCGTCCAGATGCTCGTCTGAGTCCCAGCGGTCGGTCGAGATGTCGCCCCCGCCGCAGAAGGCGACCCGGTCATCGATCACGATCACCTTCTGATGATGGCAGGCGCCGATCGGGCCCGGCGCGTCCATGCGGAACTCGACCATACGTTTGCGGAACCAGCGCTGGGCCCGGTGCGGATAAAAGCCTTGGGATGCCGCGATCAGCAGCGGTGATTTCCAGATCAGAAGCCGAACGTCGAGTTCGGGCTTGCGCTTCACCAGCATCCGCAGCTGATGGCCGATCTCATGCTGTTTCTCACCGGGCCGGGTTTCGGGGTCCAGGTGGGTGCGGGGGTCGAACTGCCAACCCAGGATGACGATCGACCGCTCCGCCTTTTGCAGGGCGGACGAGAGGGCGTCGAAATAGGCCTCATTCTCCATCAGAATCGAGAAGCGGCCGGCGGGCGCGCTGCGCCACACCCCGGCGCCGGGGCCCAACAGACTTCCTTCATAGCCGTCAGCGACTTGGGTCATTCCGCCTGCCTGCCCGATTCGCGTGACACCGCGATGGGACCCTTGCCGTCTCCGTTCCATGGACCCTCGGCGCGGTCAATCTTTGGCGGCAGGATTGTGACGTTCGCCAAAAAGGCGCATAAGTGCGCAGCCGAGCGGGCGGGGAGGAGTTTTCAATGCAGGTGCTGGTCGAACTGATCGCCGGCCTTGTCGCCCTGCTGGCCGCCCTCGTCCTCTCGCAATTCGGGGTGGACATCCACGCCCCGGCGACTGGCAAGCGCGAAGTTCACCGCGTCCAGGACTGCCGCACGGACGACGCCGGCGCGCTCAAGACAGACGCTCGGCCGGACTGCTGATTTCGAACCGTCCACTCCTGTTGAACCGGTTCGACTTGGACCTTGGGTTTCAACTCGCTAGGGTCGAATCGGCGCGTGCTCGCGCGCCTGCGCATGAATCGAGCTCGACGCCTGATGAAATCCCGTAACCGGCCGCCGCTGACCCTGACGAACGAAGACGCCGTCCTGCCTGAGGAGACGCCGGACATCGCCCTGCCCGCCACCGAGCGATTTGACGGCGAGCCCGGCCACGTCGCGGACGAACCCCGCGGCGAAAGTCTGCCGCAGGCCGAGCTCGCGCCCCTTCCGCCGCCGCCGCCGGAACGTCCGATCTCTGAGCGTCGCCGCCGTCGACTGGCGGAAGAGGCGCGGCGCGCCCAAGAAGAGGCGGAGCGCCTGAACGCCGAAGCCCAGATCGCGGATCACGCGCCTGCCGAGCCTGAGCCGGAGCCCGCCCCCCAGCGTCGCCCCCCCTCCCGTTTCCGGATCAGAACGCCGGATCAAGACCAGCCGGTTTCGCAACAGGCGTCGGAGGCCGCGTCGGCTCCCATCGACGAACCGACGATCGCCGACGCCGCAGCGGCTCCGCTGGAAATGGCGGTCGCCCAGGGCCAGCCGCCGGCGCCCTTCGAACGCTCCCCGCCCGTCCCAGCCTCGCCCGGGAGCTCGACGCCGGCCCCAAGCGGCCGCAACGCCTATCTGTTCGCCGGCCTGGCCTCGGCCGTGTGGATCGGAGGGGTCGCGTCATGGGCGGCCTATGAGGTCGGCGCAGGCGGGACGGACCTGGATCCGCTCAGGATCGCCGTCTACGTCCTGCTCGCCCTGGCGCCCGCCAGCCTGACGCTGGTCCTGGCCAACGCCATTCTCCAGGGCGCCGGCCTGGCGGCCGAGACGCGGCGCGCGCGCAGAATGGCTGAATCGCTGGTGTCTCCCACGGCTTTCGCCGCAGATCAGGCGGGGCAGGTCCTGACCTCGCTTCGGACCGACATCGACCACGCCGCCCTTGCGGCCGAGCGCGCCCGCAGCGACATGGCCCTGCTTCGGCAGGCCCTGGCCGAGGAGACCGAGCGTCTGAACGAGGCGGCGGAAGCCGCCGGCCGCACGGCCCGACGCCTGGTCGAGAACCTCGGGCGGGAGCGGGATCAGATGCAGGCCCTGGGCCTTCATCTGGACAGCCAGGCCGCAGGGGTCCTCGACGCGGTCGAGCGCCAGTCGCGCATGGTCGCCGACGCCTCCGACCTGGCTCAAGCCCAGCTTCGCGAGGCGGAAGCCGCCTTGGCCGCCCGAGCCGCCGACATGGCGGCGGCTGCGGGAGAGGCTCAGGACGCCGCTCGCGTCGCCGCCGATGATTTGGCGCGCCAGACGATCCGCCTGGAGAATGCGGGCTCGGGGGTCGCCGAACAGATTCAGTCGGTCGAGGAAGGGCTCAGCCAGCAGCGCGCAGCCCTGGTTACCGCCGCCTACGCCCTGCGCACCGATCAGGAGGACTTCTCCGCCCAGGTCGAGAGCCAACGGGCCCAGTTCGTCGAACATCTGTCGGCGACACGCGCCGCCCATAACGAAATGGGACAGACCTCCGAGGCCTCGATCCAGGCCTTGCGGGAAATTCTGGAAGCCGCCGGCGATCAGTTCCGCGCTCTCATCGACATGTCTCAGCGCGAGGCGGACGGCTTCGACGCCGCCACAAAGGTCTCGCTCGATCGGTTCGAAGCCTTGGCCGCCGATGCGCGCGACACCCTGATGGAGGAAACCCGCCGCGCCCTGGAGCAGATGCGCGCCACGGCCGAGGATTCCCGCGCCGCCGCCGCCGACGCCTCCGAACAGGCCCGGCTGCGCGCCGACCGCCTTGGCGAAGCCCTGTTCGAGGCCGCGCAGAAGGCCGACCAAGCCGCTGATGCCCGGATCGAAGACGCCCGACGCATCGTCGGTGAAACCTCCGGCCTGCTGGAACAGGCCGGCGAACGGATGGTCCAGCGGCTGGAAAGCCTGATCGATCGCCTCAACGCCGCCCTCTCCGAGATCGACACGGCCGTAGCGGATGTCGATGAAAGGGCCGCCCGCCTGCCCGAACAGGCGCGCGCGCGCGTCGACGCCGTTCGCGCCAGTGTGGAAGAAGGGCTGAACGCCCTGGCCGCCGCCTCGCGCAAGGCGGCCGAGGACACCGAGGCGCTGGATGTCGGCTTCCAGGAAAGGGTTCGCCGAAACTACGACATGTTGACGGAGGCGGTGCGCCTGATGGGCGTGGTCTCAGGCGACGCCCCGACCGGCCGCCGCCGAGACCCTGATTTTGAGCCGGAGCCCCGGCCTTCGTCTCGCCTGCCCGCCTCGCCGCCGGAGCGCGAAGAGGACAAGGGCTTCGGCCTGCGGGGCCGCCTGCGTCTGGCGCCGACCGAGCCGGACAAGGCCAAGTCGCCCGGCGCCGGCCTGGGCTGGGCCGAACTGGTCGCGGGCGGCCCGGAAGCGCCGCCGCTGGACCTGGACACCCCGACCGCCGCCGCGCCGGACACGGCGGCCCTGTCGGACCGCGTCTCGGCCGCCATCCGCCGCATGGGTGTCGATCCCAACGCCCTGTTGCCGCGCTCGCGCGTGGAAGAGGCGGCGCGCCTGCTGGGCGAAGGCGACCCTGACGGCGCCCGTCACATCGTCCGGCGCGTCGCCCCGGCCGCCGTCCGCAGCGTGTCTCGGCGCGTGCTGAGCGACCCCGAACTCCGCGCAGACGCGGAACGCTATGTCCGGGTCTTCGCCCAGGAATTGGCGAGCGCGGCGCGCATGCGGGATCTTCAGGCCATCCAGACCCGCCTGGCGTCCGACGGCGGCCGCGCCTTTATGTTGTTGGACGCAGCGGTCGGCGATCTGGGATGAGGCTTGACGTCGGCCCCCTGTTTCCTTCACCTGTCTTCGTCACGGAAACTTCATGGAATTCGTGGGGATCGGGGCCGGCATGATCATTGAGACCGAAACGCCGGGGCGATCCGACCGTCGACCCGGCATCGCCATATGCGCCTATGAGGCGGACGCGCCCGGCTGGGATCTGGTCGAGGATCTTTCGGGCGAGGTCTGGAGCCCTGCCGGCGCCCGCACCCTGCGCATTCCGGCCGAGGACCCGGATCATCTGGCTCGGATGATCGGGAGCGTCCTGGACAGCGGCGACTGCCGCGCCGTTCTTCTTGTCGGACGTAATCCAAAGGGGGGCGGCTTCCGCATGCAGATGCGCGCCGAAAACCGCGCGCTGGATCGCAAATCCCGCCTCTCCGACACCGGCCCCGCCGTCGCCCGGACAACGGCTCCTGTGGCGGATATCGTCCGCGCCTTGAACGAAATCGGTTTGGCGGCCGATGCTTCATCGGACTCTGTCGATGATGTGGGCTCCTATCTCCTTTATCGGGTTTTGGCCGATCTGCCCGACGAAGCGCATACCCCGGCCGTGGGCCTTCTGCGCGCGCCGCCGGGCGCCGACGAGGCGGCGGTGAAGAAGGCGGTGAAGACCGCCGCCTCTGTAATGGCGGGGCAGATGGCGCTTCTGCCGCGCTTCTGACGTTTGCCCTCGGCGGATCAACCGGTAGAGCCGGATCGGCTCAAGAGGAAAAACTCCCCGGTTCCGCCCGAAACGATCATGCCCTAGGGTCGATCCATGATGGTGAACCGCAATCTGATCGTCTTCGCCGCGTTCAACGGCGCCATGGCCGTGGCGCTCGGCGCCTTCGCCGCTCATGGTGCGGCGCCGCAGGTCCGGACGCTGCTGTCGACCGGCGCGGCCTATCAACTCACCCATGCCGTCTTCGCCCTGGCCTGCGCTGTCTGGACCGGAGGCGGGCGGCTGGCGCGGCTCGCCGGATGGCTCGGGGCGGCGGGCGGCCTGGTGTTCGGGCTCGCCCTGGCCCTTCTTGGCGTGCTCAGCCTATCGACCATGGGAATGGTCGCTCCAATCGGCGGTCTGCTGATGATCTCGGCTTGGTTTTGCCTCGCTGTTGCGGCATTGCGACCCTAGTTTCCAGTACGGCCGCGCTTGCAGCCTCTCAGAAAGACCTCTCCATGGCCTTCCCTGCGCCTTCAGAGCCGCGTCGAGACCTTTATCCCGAGATCGAGCCCTTCGCTTCCGGCTGGATGCAGACCGACGGGGTCCATGAGATCTATTATGAGGAATGCGGCAATCCCCAGGGCCGGCCGGTCCTGGTCCTGCACGGCGGCCCCGGCGGGGCGGTCAATCCGGGCATGCGGCGCTATTTCGACCCGGCGCGGTACCGGATCATCCTGTTCGATCAAAGGGGGTGCGGCCAGTCCCGACCCCATGCGTCCCTGGAAAACAACACGACCTGGACCTTGATCGAGGACATCGAACGGCTGCGCGAGCGCTGCGGCGTCGATAAGTGGGTAGTGTTCGGGGGATCGTGGGGCTCGACCCTGTCGATGGCCTACGCCATCACCCATCCTGAACGGGTCATGGCCCTGGTGCTGCGCGGCATCTTCCTTCTGACCAAAAAGGAGTTGCACTGGTTCTATCAGGACGGCGCCTCGATGATCTTCCCCGACGCCTGGGAACGCTTTGTCGAGCCGATTCCAGTCGCTGAGCGCGACGATCTGATGGGAGCCTATCACAAGCGACTGATCGGCGAGGATCAGGTCGAGCGGGCGCGCTGCGCCGTCGCCTGGTCCTGCTGGGAAGGCGAGACCGTCAGCGTGGAAGGGCCCAGCGCCAAGCCGGACAAGTTCGCCGACCCGACCTTCGCGGTCGCCTTCGCGCGGATTGAAAACTGGTTCTTCACCAACGCCGGCTTCTTTCCTGAAGACGGGTGGATTCTGAAGAATGTGGACCGGATGCGCCACATTCCCTGCTGGATCGCCCAAGGCCGGTTCGACGTCGTGACGCCGATCGCGGGCGCCTGGGCCCTGCACCGCGCCTGGCCTGAGGCGAAGCTGGACATCGTTCCCGACGCCGGCCACGCCTCGTCGGAGCCGGGCGTAATCGACAGCCTCATTCGCGCAACGGACTGGGCGGCGAATCTCTGAAGCGGCGCCGGGCGGGGTCGATCCCGCCCGGCGCCCTTCGACCGTCAGGCCGCGTCCACCAGGACCACTTCGGCGTCCGACAGGGCCTTGACCGTCACCAGCTCCTCTTGGGCTATGGCCGCGCCGTCTCTAGCGTTCAGCCGAACCCCATTGACCTCGATCTCGCCCTTGGCCGGGACCAGATAGCCGCGACGGGCGGCGCCCAGCGGATAGTCGGCGCTGTCGCCGGCGTTCAGGGTCGCCGCCACGATCCGCGCATCGGTGCGAATGGGCAGGGCGCCCCCGCCGCTCTCGGACGTGTCCCCGTCAAAGCCGGACGCCAGGACCACGAACTGACCCGACCGCTCGCCCTTGGGAAAGGGCTTGGAACCCCAGCTGGGGGCCTCGCCGCGCCTGGTCGGCTCGATCCAGATCTGGAAGATTCGCGTCAGCTCCGGCTCGGCGTTGTATTCGGCGTGGCGGATGCCGGTGCCGGCGCTCATCACCTGGACGTCCCCGGCCACGGTGCGGCCCTTGTTGCCCAGGCTGTCCTCATGGGTGATGGCCCCGTCGCGGACATAGGTGATGATCTCCATGTCGGCGTGCGGGTGAGGCGGGAAGCCGGTCCCGGCGGCGATCTCATCGTCATTCCAAACCCGCAGATTGCCCCAGCTCATCCGCTTGGGATCATAGTAGTTGGCGAAGGAGAAGTGATGTTTGGCGTTCAGCCAACCATGGTTGGCGCCGCCGAGAGATTCAAAGGGTCTGCGTTCGATCATCGGTCTGTCCTCAGGCCGGGCCGTCCCGGCGTCATTGACTTGACGCCAAGATAGAGATCGACGACCGAACAGAAATAGAAACCCCTGAAACTCATCGTTTCCGACTTGGAGGTCGCCATGTCCCGCCTGCCTGACCTCGAGGCCCTCGCCATCTTCGCCAAGGTGGCGGAGGCCCAGTCTTTCTCCGGCGCGGCTGACGCCCTGGGCCTGTCCAAGGCGACGGTGTCCAAGGCGGTGACGCGGCTGGAACAACAACTGAAGACCACCCTGCTCCATCGGACCTCGCGCCGTTTCGCCCTGACCGACGCGGGGCGCAATCTGGCGGCGCGCGCGGGCCAGATGTTGGCTGAGGCGGAAGGGGCGGTGTCCGAGGCCCTGGACATGTCCGTGACGCCGCGCGGCCTCGTGCGGCTGGCCGCGCCCATGTCGTTCGGCATGGCCTATGTCGCCCCGGCCCTGCCGCAGTTCCTGGCGACCCATCCGGATGTCTCGGTCGATCTGCATCTGTCGGACGAGGTGGTCGATCTGGTGGGCGGCGGCTTCGACTGCGCCCTGCGCATCGCCGCCCTGCCCGACTCATCGCTCACGGCGCGTCGTCTGCGGCCGGTCGAGCGGTTCCTCGTGGCCTCGCCTGACTATCTGGCCCAGCGCGGGCGGCCGATCCATCCGAACGATCTGGAGCGGCATTCCTGCCTCGGCTACGCCTATATGCCGACCCCGGACGCCTGGCGCTTCATCAATGACGCCGGCGAAGAGGTCGTGGTGCGGCCGCGCGGGCCGTTGCGAGCCAATAATTCCGACGCCCTGACCGCCTCCCTCTGCGCGGGCCTGGGCCTCTTCCCCCAGCCGGACTTCATCTATTGGAGGGACGTCGCCGAAGGGCGGCTGGAAACGGTGATGACCGACTGGCGCCTGCCCCCCATCGCCCTGCATCTGGTTGCGCCCAGCGGCGGACCGCGCCCGGCGCGCGTGTCGGCTCTGATGGATTATCTGGCGAAGACCTTCAGCGCTCCGCTCTGGCCCGGTGACAAGGTCGGCCGCTGAGGCTCAGCCGCACTTGACCTGCTGGATCACGCCGGTCGCCTCGTCATAGACGAAGTTCACTCGGTTCTCGCGATAGTCCATCGTGGCCGCGCAGGTGGTGCACAGGAGGCGGAAGGTCTGACCTTCCGGCGCGCTGGGCACCGTCGAACGGTTCCGGCCCACATAGGCCTGATAGTCCTCCACCTTGCAGGCTTTGAACGCGGTGTCGCCCCCCGGCGCAGCGCCGGCGGCGGGCGTCTCGGTCGGGGCGCAGGCCGACAGGGCCAGGCCCGCCGACATCAGGGTCGTCAGGATGAAGGCGGTCTTCATGGTCGTCTCTCCAAAAGCCAGCGTCAGCCGCAGCGGACCTGTTCGATGATCCCTGTCTGGGCGTCGTAGAATATGTTCAGCCGGTAGGCCGAAAAATCATGGGTGACCGGGCAGGTGGTGCAGGTCACGCGCCGGTTGACGACATCCACAGGCACCGGGATTTCGGTCTTGGGCCGCCCCACCAGATACTGAAGTTCCCCCGCCTTGCAGACATCGGTCGTCTGGGCGGTCGGCATGCGACTGCCCACGGGCGGCGTGACCTGCGCCTGTTCCACGGTTCGCGGGGCCGGCTTTTCGGCGACGGGCGTGGAACAGCCGGCTAAGGCCGCCAAGACGATCAGGCCGCCTTTTCCCAGCGCCCTGCGTCCGTCTGCCGCCAATAGGCCAGCTCCGCGCCCTGGGCCTTCAGCGCCTTCCAGCGGCCGCGCGCCTGCTGAAGCGCCGTTGCGTCCCGACCGTCGAAAATGATGAAGCATCTTTCGATCCCTTCCGTGGCGCCCAGTTCTGCGTCATCGACGATGAACAGCGCCTGAGCGCCGTTCAGGTTCTCTCCCGATTCGCTGAGAAGCACCGGCTGGCGATCGGCATGGGGCTGATCCGCCCGACCGTGCGGCAGAAAACTCTCTTCGTGGAAGGTCCACAGCCGCTCGTCCAGATCATCCAGCCGATGGGCATGAGACGATTTTATCAGGGCGCGCCAGCCCCGCTCGAGGGTCTTCTCGAGCAGGGTCGGCAGCACCTGGTCCAGGGAGGACCGCTCCAGGTGGTAGAACCAGATTTCGGGCTTGCCGCTCATCCGGCTCTACCGTCCAGGGCTCAGGCTTCGTAGGTGTCGGCCACCATCCGGTCCAGGGTGCGCACGGCGAAGCCGACGCCGCCTTCCGGCACGGTGGGGCTGGGGCTCTTGTTCGCCCAGGCGGTCGGCGCGATGTCCAGGTGCGCCCACGGCACGCCGTTGGTGAAGCGCTGCAGGAACAGGGCCGCGGTGATCGAGCCGCCGGCGCGGCCGTTGCCGGTGTTCTTCACATCGGCGATCTTCGAATCAATGTGCTGTTCGTAGATGGCCGGGATCGGCATGCGCCAGAAGTTCTCGCCCACCTTCTTAGAGGCGGCCAGGATCGGCTCGGCGACCTCGTCCGAGTTCGAGAAGACGCCGGCGTAGTCCAGGCCCAGGGCCACGATCATGGCGCCGGTCAGGGTGGCCAGGTCGATCATGAACTTCGGCTTGAACCGCTCCTGCGTGTACCAAAGGGCGTCAGCCAGGACGAGGCGGCCCTCGGCGTCGGTGTTGATCACCTCGACCGTCTGGCCCGACATGGACACGACCACGTCGCCCGGACGCTGGGCGTTGCCGTCCGGCATGTTCTCGACCAGGCCCAGCACGCCCACGGCGTTGACCTTGGCCTTGCGGCCGGCCAGGGCGATCATGGTTCCGGTCACGGCGGCGGCGCCGCCCATGTCCCACTTCATGTCCTCCATGCCTTCGGCCGGCTTGATCGAGATGCCGCCGGTGTCGAAGCAGACGCCCTTGCCGACGAAGGCCAGGGGTTGGGCGCCCGCCTCGCCGCCGTTCCACTTCATGATCGCCAGCTGGCTTTCGCGACGGCTGCCCTGGCCGACGCCCAGCAGGGTGCGCATGCCCAGCTTCTCCATCTCGGCCTCGCCGAGGATTTCGACCTCCAGGCCCAGGCTCTCGAGCGCCTTGACGCGGCGTGCGAACTCGGCGGGATAGAGGACGTTGGCGGGCTCGGACACCAGATCGCGGGCGAAGATCACGCCGTCAGCCACAGCGGTCAGCGGCTCCAGGGCGGCCTCGGCGGCGCGCAGGTCGGACGTCACGACGCGCACCGTGTTGATCGACGGAATCTTGTCCGGCTTCTGGGTCGTCCGGTATTTGTCGAACCGGTAGGCGGCCAGTCGCACCGCGAAGCCGACGCGCGCGGCCTGTTCGGGGCTCAGGTTGGAGGCGTCGATGGTCAGAACCTCGGCGCCCGACAGTTTCACCGCCGCATAGGCGTTGCCGCCGAACGCCTCGACCGCCAGGTCGTCGATTTTGTCCGCCGACCCAGCGCCGACCAGCAGGATGGACTCCGCCTTTGCGCCCGAGACGGCCGCAACCATCAGGGTCTGGCCAGCCTTGCCGACGAACCGCCCCTTGCTCATCGCGCGGGTCAGGGCGCCGCCGGACTGTTCGTCCAGCTCCGACCCGGAGCCGGCGAGGACGCGATCTTCATGAACAGGCACGGCCAGGATTTCAGCGGCGTCAACGGCAGCGACGAACTCGATCTTCATTCAACGACTCCAGCCGGGCCCCACCCGGCGCTCACAACAGAAGAAAAAGACAAACGGCGCGTCTGCATGTCGCGGACGCGCCCTCCTGTGCTACTAGATGCGCCTCATCGCCGCCGCCTGCAACCGGGCGAAGTCCATCCGCCCATGACCCTGATCCAAAGATACCTTTTTCGCCAGCTCTCCCTACCCGTGGTCGCGGCGTGCGCGTCCCTGGCTGGAATCGGAATTTTGAGTCAGAGCCTCGACCAGCTCGAGGTCATCGTGGAACGGGGGCAGAGCGTATGGGTGATGGTCAAGCTGACGCTTTTGGCCCTGCCCCAGTTGCTGGCCGTCATCCTGCCCATAGGCCTGTTCGTCGGCGCCCTGATCGCCCTGACCCGGCTGCAGCGCGAACAGGAACTCACCGCCGCCTTCGCCGGAGGCATGACCCGTTGGCAGGTCATATCGCCAGCGGCGCGGCTCGCGGTCCTCGTGCTGATCCTGAACCTGATCATGACTCTGTTCGCCCAGCCCTGGGCCCAGCGGGAGGCCCGCAACCAGGCCTTCGCCATCCGCACCGATCTGGCGGCCCTGCTTGTCGAGGAAGGCCAGTTCGTCCAGGGGCCGGACGGGCTGACCGTCTATGTCCAGCAGATTGAGCAGAACGGTCTTCTGAAGAACCTTTTCGTCTATCTGGACGACGGCAAGTCCAGCCAGAACTGGAGCGCGGCCGAGGCCCGCTTCGGGCGTGACGCCGCCAATGAGCCGGTCCTGACCATGATCGACGGCTCCTGGCAGAAATATTCCTCGCGCGGCGTACTCGAAACCCTGTCTTTCGACCGCTACGACTTTCCGCTGGGACAGTTCTCGGCCGTGACCGAGCAGATTCGCTACAAGCCGGCCGACCTCTATCTGCGTCAACTGTTCAACCCGACCCCGCGCGTGCTCGAAACGGCGGGCTCGCGGGGAGAACTTCTGGCGGAGGCCCATGCGCGGATATCAGCGCCGCTTTACGCCTTGACCGCCATGGCCATGGCCCTGGCGGCGATCCTGGGCGGCGCCTTCAGCCGCACCGGCTATTCGCTTCGCATCGCTAAGGCGGCCGGTCTGTTTCTGCTCGTGCGGGTGATCGGCTATGGCCTGGTCGCGGCCAGCGCCTGGAACCCCTGGATGAACCTGCTCCAATATATCGCGCCCCTCGCCGCGACCGCCTTGGCGCTCCGGCTTCTGTTTCGCGCACTTAAGCCGCGAAAGCGCCGGTCCTGGGCGATCGTTGAGCGGCTGCGGCCCCTGTCTCCGGCTAGGACGGGGTGACCATGAGGTCTCTGTCCCTTCCCGCCCGGTCCTTGCGTTCGCGCCTTCCCCGTCTGGGCCGCATCGAAATCTATGTACTGATTCAACAGTTGCGCGCCTTGGGCGTGGCCCTGGCGGTGATCTCCGCCCTGGTCATGCTGATCGACTTCGTCGAGGTGTCGCGCGGCGTAGGATCGGATCAGGATCTCTCGGCCCTGCGCATCCTGGGGCTGGTGGCGCTGAAGTCGCCGGCGGTGATCGTCCAACTGCTGCCCTTCGTCTTCCTGTTCGGCACCTTGGGCGCCTATATCGGCCTGAACCGACGCAGCGAACTGGTCGCCATGCGGGCGGCGGGGGTGTCGGCCTGGCGTTTCGTCCTTCCGGCGGCCGGGATGGCCTTCGCCCTGGGCGTTCTTACAGTGACCGTTCTGGGGCCCTTGGCCTCAGCCGGCGACGGTCTGTGGCAGCGCGAACGCGCCCGCATTTCCGGCGCCGCCAACGATGACCAGACGGACGCCCCCATTTGGCTGCGCGAAGGCGACGATCAGCGTCAGATGATCATCCGAGCGGGACGTCAGGACCGCGCCAACGCCCGGCTTCTGGATGTCACCTTCTTCATCTACGTCACGGATGCGGAAGGAAATCGCGACTTTTCCGAACGGATCGACGCCCAGTCGGCCGCGCTCAGCGCCGGCCGCTGGCGTCTGACCAACGCCGTCGGCGCCAGCATCGGCCAGAGGGCTGTCGCCTATTCAAGCCTCGATCTGCTCTCCAGCCTGGCGGACGAAGAGGCGTTCGAGCGATTCGCCCGTCCCCAATCGACGCCCTTCTGGTCCCTGCCGAATCAGATCCAGCGGATCGAGGACGCCGGCTTCGCCTCAACCGCCTATCGCCTTCGGCTTCAGCAGCTGCTGGCGACGCCCCTGGTCTTTGCGGCCATGTCCATACTGGCGGCGGCTTTCTCTCTACGTCTGATGCGTCTTGGGGACCTGGCGAGGATGAGCGTGGCAGCGGTCGTGCTGGGCTTCGCCTTCTTCTTCCTGAACCAATTCAGCTCGGCCATGGGTTCGGCCGAGGTGGTGCCGCCCCTGGTGGCGGCATGGCTGCCGCCCTTGTTGACGGCCCTCGCCGCCTTCACCTTGCTGTTCTATACCGAAGACGGCTAAGCGAGCGCCTCGCTCAAGACAGACGGATGCTTCATGCAAGGTGATCGCGATCGGCGTTCAAGGGCCTTACGGGCTAGGCTTTTGGCCGGCGCGGCGCTCCTGGCGTGTCTGCCCTTCGCGGAAGAGGCGCTCGCCCAGGCTCAGCCGGTGCCGGATCAATCGGCGGTTTCCGACGTCCTGCCCCAGGGCGCCGTCTATGTGGACGCCGACAGCGCCGGCCGTGTCGGCGACACGATCGTCGCCCAGAGCAACGGCGCGCGCCGGGTCTATCTGCGCGCTGACGGTCATGTGCTTCGGGGCGAGAACCTGACCTATGATCTGTCCACCGGCGCGGCCGCGGCCGACGGCCGGGTGGAGGCGATCGCGCCGGACGGCACGGTCGTCTACGCCAGCCATTTGGAGGCCGACGGCGAACTGAAGGCGGCCGTCGCCGTCGATTTCGCCACCCGTTTCAGCAACGGCGCCAGCCTGATGGCCGCGACGGCGGTTCGCCGAAGCGAACGGGTCAATGAGCTGAACTACGCCGTCTTCACCCCCTGCCCCATCTGCGACTACAAGGGCCCCAAGACCCCCAGCCTCTCGATCCAGGCCGAGAAGGTGGTTCAGGATGAGGCCCTGCGCGCCGTCATCTACCGCAATGCGATGTTCCGCATCGGCGGGGTGCCCGTCTTCTACACCCCCTTTTTCGCCCACCCGGATCCCACCGTCGAACGCGCGTCCGGCTTCCTGGTGCCGATCGTCAACTATGACGAAGGCCGCGGCGTCTCGGTCGAAACCCCGTATCTGCACGTCGTCTCGCCATCCGAGGACTGGCTGATTAGCCCGCAGTTCAACACGCGAGTCTCGCCGCTTTTGAACCTTCAATGGCGCCGTCGCTTCGTCAACGGAACGATCGTCGCCCGCGGCGGCTATACCTACGAGCGGACCTTCGGCGACTTCGATCGGGACGGCGACGGGGATTACGAAACCAATATCCGCTTTGGCGACAAGGAGCACCGCAGCTATCTGCTGTCCCATGGCGCGTTCGATCTGTCGGGCCCCTGGCGCCTCGGCTTCACGGCCGAGCGGACGTCCGACAAGACCCTGTTCGACCGCTATGACATTCAGAACCCCTATCAGGACAACGGCCTCTATTACGGCGACCGTCGTCGTCTGATCAGCCAAGTTTACGCCGAGCGTCAGACCGACCGTTCCTATATTTCGATCGCAGCCTTTTCGATCCAGAGCTTGAGACTGGACAACCGCTTCGCCGACACGGATTTCCGCGACGCGGAAGGGTTCAAGGTCTTTGAAAACGACGGCGCCCTGCCGATCGTCGCCCCCCTGGTCGACGCCCGCTGGGAGCCGTCGGGCCTGATCGGCGGCGGCCGGCTGCGGCTGAAGGGGTCCGCCGTATCCCTGTATCGCGACGTTTTCGTCGGCGCGCCGGTGCTCAATCCGGACATCGTGCCTGGGGCCCCAGCGGGGCTTTCGGGCGTGGACAGCCGGCGGATCACAGGTCAGGCGGAGTGGCGTCGCGTCTTCATCACGCCCCACGGCCTGCGTATCGAGCCCTTCGTCGACGGCCGCGTGGACTTCTACGCCCTGTCCGACCTGCCGCCGATGATGGGCGTCGAAAGCGACGAGACGCTGAGCCGCACGCGCGCAAGCGCCGGGGTGGACCTCAGTTACCCGCTGGTGCGTCGCACGCCGCGCGGCGACGTCATTCTGGAGCCGGTCGCCCAGCTGTCGGTCTCCAACAAGTCCGACATCGACCCCCGCATTCCCAATGAGGATTCACAGGTCATCGAACTGGATGAATCCTCCCTGTTCCGCATGGACCGCTTCTCGGGCTATGACCTGGTGGAAGGCGGCGCCCGTTTCACCGCCGGCGCCCGGGCGACGATCCGCTGGTCCGAAGGCCGCAGCGCCAGCCTTTTCGTAGGCCGCAGCTATCGCGCCGACGACGAAGACGCCTTCCGCACCACCATACCCGACAGCACGACCGGCGCCCTCTACGACCCCACCGGCCTGGCCTCCTCGGCTTCCGACTGGGTGGTCCAGGGCAGTTTCTCGCCTTCGGACCGTATCCGCAGCTGGGGCCACGCCACCGTCGACGGGTCGGGCGACATCCGGCGCGCCGAGGCCGCGCTGGACGGACGTTGGGGCCAGCGCAACCTGGCCAGCTTCAGCTATATCGTCGATCGGTCCAATCCGTTGTCAGGGCCGCTCAATCGGAACTATGAATTCGTCCAGCTGGCGGGTCAGCAGTTCGTCTACGGCCACTGGGGCGTGGCCGTAGCCGGGATCGCCGACCTGGAGCGCAACGTCATCACCCGCCAGGAGGTCGGCCTCCTTTTCGACGACGATTGTTTTCGGGTCGAGATCGGTTATCGCCGCGACAATACGCGGGTTCGGGCCAGTGGTCCGTCGGACGGGGTGTATCTACGCCTAAACCTCGCCACTTTCGGAGGTTCAGGTTATGGACAGGGCGGATTGCGTTGAGCATGACGCTGTACGGGGCGCGACCGCCTGCCGGCCCGGCCGGTGGACCGCTGTGAGGAATCAGGACGACCAATGGGTTTGATGCGTTATTCGACGGGGGCTGCGCTCGCGGCGCTCCTCCTCGCCGGTTCGGCCTATGGTCAGACGGCGCCCGCTCCGGCCGCCCAGCAGCCGACGGCCGCAGGCGCGCCCAACCCGGCGGCCGGAGACGGACCGGTTGCGGCCCGCGCCGCGCCTCAGTTCGAACTGGCCGACGGCATTGTCGCTACGGTTAATGACAAGATCATCACCGGCTATGATCTGCGCCAGCAGATGCTGATGCTGATCGCCTCGTCCCAGGTTCAGCCGACGGAACAGAATCTGCCGGCGATCCAGCAGGCGGCGCTGAACCGACTGATCGAAGAACGGCTGAAGGCCCAGGAAATCACCAAGTTCGAGACCTTGAAGGTCACCGACCAGGAGATCGACGAGGAAATCGCCCAGATGGCGCGCCAGGCCGGCGTCACGCCGGCCGCCTATATGGAGTTTCTCCAGCAGGGCGGCATTCAGCCCAGCGCCTTCCGCGAAAACCTGCGCACGGAGATCGGCTGGAGCCAGCTGGTGCCCGGCCGCTTCAACAGCCGCGCCCGACCCAGCACGCTTCAAGTCGAGCAGGAGCTGCGCCGCCTGAACGAGGCGGCGGCCCAGCCCCAGTATCTGATCGGTGAAATCTACATCGAAGCGGCGCGGGTCGGCGGCCAAGAGGCTGCGATGAACGGCGCCCGCCAGCTGGTGCAGCAGATCATTCAGGGCGCGCCCTTCCAGGCGGTCGCCCAACAGTTCTCCTCCGCCCCGTCCGCCTCGGCCCGCGTCCCCGGCGACGCAGGCTGGGTGGTCAAGGGCACGGTGCAGCCGGCCCTTCAGACCATCTTCGACCAGCTCCAGCCCGGCCAGCTGTCGAACCCCGTCCCGGTCGATGGCGGCGTGTACATCATCTATATGCGAGACAAGCGTGACGGCGCGGCGACCAGCCTGGTTTCGTTGAAACAGATGATGGTCGAACTGCCGGAATCGGCGTCCGAGGCCGAGCTCGCAGCGGCCACCCGGACTTTGGAAGGCCTGCGCCAGGGACTGAACTGCGACAACATCCTGTCCCAGGCGCGTGCGACCCAGGGCGTGATCGGCGCCGACCTGGGCGAATCGGACGTGGCCAATCTGGCGCCCCAGTTCCAGCAGTTCGCCCGCACCGGCGAGATCGGCTCGGTCTCGACCCCGATCCGCACGCCGCTCGGTCTTCATCTGGTCGCCGTCTGCGGCAGGCGCGTCGGGGGCCCTGAGGCCCCTAATCGTCAGCAGGTCGAGAACCGGCTGCGCGGCCAGAACCTGGCGGTGCTGGAGCGTCGCTATATCCGCGATCTGCGCAACGACGCCCTGATCGAGTTCAAATGACCCGGCCTCTGGTCCTGACGCTGGGCGAACCCGCCGGCGTCGGGCCGGAGATCGTGGCCGCCGCCTGGCGGGCGCGTTCGGCCGACATGCTGCCGTTCGCCGTAATCGGCGACGCCGCCCTGCTTGAGGCGCAAGGGATCGCCGTCGCCGACGTCTTCACGCCCGGCGAGGCCGCCCAGCATTTCGAGCGGGCCCTCCCGGTCATTCACCGCGCCCTGCCTGCGCCGGTGACAGTCGGCCTTCCCGACCCGGTCAATGCGCCCTCGGTCGCCGACGGCATCGAAGAGGCTGTCAGCTTCGCCTTGTCGGGCGAAGCCTCGGGTCTGGTCACAGCCCCCATCGCCAAGGCGCCTATGTACGCCTCGGGCTTCCGCTTCCCTGGCCATACCGAGTTCATCGCCGAACTGACCGCCGACGCGCCCTATGCGGGGACGCGTGGTCCGGTGATGATGCTGACCGCCCGGGACCTGCGGGCCTGTCTGGTCACCATCCACGTCGCTCTGGACCAGGTTCCGGAACTGGTCACGGCCGAGCGGGTCGCCCGCACCGCCCGCGTCGTCCACGAAAGCCTGAAGCGCGACTTCGCCATCGCCCGCCCGCGCCTAGCCATGGCCGCCTTGAACCCCCACGCGGGCGAAGGCGGCGCCCTGGGGCTGCAGGAGATCGAGACCCTGATCCCCGTCGCCGAACAGCTGCGCGGCGAAGGGATCGACATCACCGACCCCAGACCCGCCGACACGCTGTTCCACGACGACGCCCGCGCGACCTATGACGCCGCCATCTGCATGTACCACGACCAGGCCCTGATCCCGGTCAAGACTCTGGACTTCTGGGGCGGCGTGAACGTGTCCCTGGGCCTGCCCGTCATCCGCACCTCGCCGGACCACGGCACAGGTTTCGACATCGCCGGCAAGGGGATTGCGCGCCCCGACAGCCTGATCGCCGCCGTTCGTCTGGCATCGGAGATGGCGGCGGCCCGCGCCGCGCGCTAACAGGGCGTGTGACCGACCTTCCTTCCCTCCGCGAAACCCTCGACGCCCACGGCCTGTCGGCGAAAAAGAGCTTCGGCCAGCATTTCCTGCTGGACCTCAATGTCACGCGCAAGATCGTCCGCCTGGCCGGTCCGTTCGACGGGCGCGCCGTGATCGAGGTCGGCCCCGGCCCCGGCGGCCTGACCCGCGCCCTGCTGGACTCCGACGCAGGCCCCGTGGTCCTCGTCGAAAAGGATCCGCGCTTCATTCCCCTGCTGACCGAACTGGACGACGGCTCGGGCCGGCTGACCATCGTCGAGGCCGACGCCCTGAAGGTGAAGGAGGCGGACCTGGTCTCCGGCCCCGCCCACCTGGTCTCCAACCTGCCCTACAATGTCGGCACCGCCCTGCTGATCAAATGGCTGACCGGTCCCTGGTTGCCCCACAGCCTCACCCTGATGTTCCAGAAGGAGGTGGCCGAGCGTGTGGCCGCTGGTCCGGGCGAAGACGCCTACGGCCGTTTGGCGGTCATTTCCCAGGCCGTCTGCACGGCGCGCATCGTCATGCACCTGCCCGCCGCCGCCTTCACCCCGCCGCCCAAGGTGGCCTCGGCCGTGGTCCATCTGATTCCGCTGGACGAGCGTCCTTCGCCCGAACGCCTTAAGAAGCTTGAACGCGTCACCGCCGCCGCCTTCGGCCAGCGCCGCAAGATGCTGCGCTCCAGCCTCAAACAGCTCGGCGGCGCCGCCCTTTGCGAGGCCGCCGGCATCGAACCCGACGCCCGCGCCGAGACCGTCGACGTCGCCGGCTTCCTGCGGCTGGCGGACGCCCTGGCATGACCGTCGAACCCTTCCGCGCCATCACCGTCAGCCGTCTGGCGCACCAGTTGAAGTCCGAAGGCCGGTCGATCATCCATATGGAGTTCGGCCAGCCCTCGACCGGCGCGCCCGCTGCCGCCGTCGCCCGCGCACATCAGGTGCTGGACGCCGACGCCATGGGCTATTGGGAAAGCCCCGACCTGCGCGCCCGCATTGCTCACCTGTACCAGGATCGGTACGGCGTGACGGTCGATCCCGCCAACATCCTGCTGACCTGCGGGGCCTCGCCCGCCCTGGTCCTGGCGCTCAGCGTCCGGTTCAAGCCGGGCGACCGCATCGCCCTGGCCCGTCCCGGCTATGTCGCCTATCGCAACAGCCTGCGCGCCCTGCATCTGGAGCCGGTGGAGATCGCCTGCGGTCCCGAGACCCGGTTCCAGCTGACCGCCGCCCAGCTGGAGGCGCTCGATCCCGCTCCGGCCGGCGTCATCATCGCCAGCCCGGCCAATCCGACCGGGACCATCATCCCGGAGGCCGAACTCGCCGCCATCGCCGAGGTCTGCCGCGCGCGAAACATCGCCATCCTTTCGGACGAGATCTACCACGGCCTGTCCTACGCGGGCCCGACCCCGTCGATGCTGCAGTTCGCGCCGGACGCCCTGGTGATCAACAGCTTCTCCAAATACTGGAGCATGGCCGGCTGGCGGTTGGGCTGGCTGCTGGTCCCCGAGGCCCTGATCGAGGCCGCTCGCGCCTATATCGGGAACATGTTCCTGACCCCGCCCAGCCTCAGCCAGCACGCGGGCCTGGTCGCCATGGACGCGATCGGCGAGCTTGAGGGCCATATCCAGACCTACGCCCGCAACCGCGAGCTGATGCTGGCGGCCCTGCCGGCGCTTGGATTGAGGAAGATCGCGCCGCCTGACGGCGCCTTCTACATCTGGGCCGACATCGGCCACCTGACGGACGACAGCGTGGCCTTCTGCGAACAACTGCTGCGCGATACCGGCGTGGCCACCGCGCCGGGCGTGGATTTCGACCCCGTCGATGGTCGACGCTACATCCGCTTCAGCTTCGCGGTCTCGACAGGGGAGATCAAGGCCGCGTTGGAACGAATCACGCCTTGGTTCGCCGCTCGAAATCCAGGCTGAGCCGATCCGCGAAAGGCGGCAGGCCCATGGTGGGTCGTACCTAAGCAATCGCCCCTAGGCCGATATTTACCCTCTGGAACCTGCCTTGTGGGAAAAGGAGTGCAGTTGCGTAGCGCATAGGACGACATCGCGTAGGACGCCCCCGCCGGCGCGATGTCGTCGCCGCTTCACAGCCGAAGACGACACTGCGGCGGCCTCTCCCCCCCTCCCGCCAGCCGCGGTGTCGTTGTTCGTCAGACAGGCTCGCGTAGCAGGGCGGCCTTGTAATCCCCCACCCACAGATTGCGGAACCGGCGCGATCGCTCGGCGTGATAGATGTGCGCCAGCTCGGCGTAGGACCGGTCAAAATCCTCGTTGACGATCACATAGTCGAAGGCGTCGCAGTGTTCGATCTCACCCTTGGCGTTGGCGACGCGGCGCTCAATGACATCGTCCGAATCCTGCGACCGGGTGACCAGTCGTCGGCGCAGCTCTTCCAGGCTGGGCGGCAGGATGAAGACCCGCACCGCGTCCTCCGGGCATTTCTCGGCTACGTCGCGCGCGCCCTGCCAGTCGATGTCGAACAGGACGTCACGTCCCTCAGCCAGGGCCCGATCGACCGGCCCGCGCGGGCTGCCGTACAGATTGCCGTGGACATCGGCCCATTCCAGGAAGGCGTCGGCGTCGATCAGCTTCTGGAACCGCTCGCGATCCACGAAATTATAGTCGCGACCGTCGACCTCGCCGGGACGGATGCCCCGCGTCGTCATCGACACCGACAGTTCCAGCCCCCCGTGGTCCGCCATCAACCGACGGCACAGCGACGTCTTGCCGGCGCCCGACGGGCTGGCGACGATGAGGAGGACGCCCCGGCGGGGCGAGCGTTCATTCGACATTCTGAACCTGTTCACGCAACTGTTCGATGACGGCCTTCAGCTCGAGGCCGATTCCAGTGAGCGCCGTCGTAGCCGATTTCGAGCAGAGGGTGTTGGCCTCGCGCATGAATTCCTGCAGCAGGAAGTCCAGTTTCCGTCCGGCCGGCGGCGCGGTCATCAGCTGGCGCGCCGCAGCGACATGGGCCGACAGCCGGTCCAGCTCCTCGCGCACGTCGGCCTTGGCCGCCAGCGACGCAGCTTCCAGAAAGATTCGCTCTTCCAGGCCCGGCGCATCCGGCGCCAGTTCGGCCATACGGCGGCTGAACCGGTCGCGGATGGTGGCGACCTGGGCTTGAGCCTCGCCTTCGGCCGAAGCGACCAGACCTTCGATCCGGGCGATGAAGTCCGCCAGTAGCGGCGCCAGCTGGGCGCCTTCGGCGTTTCGCGCGCCCTTCAAGGCGTCCAGGGCGGCCTCGACTGTTCGCGCCATCTCGACCTCCAGCGCGGCGCGCGCCTGCGGATCCTCCACCTCCTCCGGCGCCTCTATGACGCCGCGCAGGGCCAGGAGGCCGTCGGCGGACGGCGGCGTCGCCCCGTCCTCGGCCAACTCATTGGCCAGGGTCAAATAGCGGGCCAGCAAGGGCGCATTGATCGTAACGGCCGCCTCCGCCCCCTCCGTTCGTTTGGCCTGTACGCCGACGGAGATCTGTCCGCGGACGAATCGCGCCTGGGCGGCTGTCTTCGCAGCCCTCTCCAAGGTGTCGAATCCGTTCGGCCCTCGATACCGAACCTCCAGATTGCGCCCATTGACCGACCGCACCTCGACCGCCCAGGTCCAGCCCTCACCGGCGCCCTCGGCCCGGCCAAAGCCCGTCATTCCAGAAATCAGGCTCATCTCAGACCCTGGGTCGCGCCGGCAGGCAGGGTGAGGGTGGCCTGTCCGCCCTCCGCGTTCGGATCGGTCATGGGCGCAGGGCTGGCCTCAGGCGCGACCGGCGCCTGCGTCTCGGGCGGCAGGCCGGCCTTCTGTCGCTCAATCTGACGCCAGCGCGCCACATTGCGCAGATGCTCTTCATAGGTGATGGCGAAGACGTGGCCGCCTGATCCGTCGGCGACGAAGAACAGGGCCGGATCCGCCGGCGGGTTCAGCACGGCCTCCAGCGCCTCCTTGCCGGGATTGGCGATGGGCGTCGGCGGCAGGCCGTCGATCTGATAGGTGTTCCAGGGCGTCTGACGCTGCAGCTCTGACCGGCGGATGCCGCGCCCCAGCGGCCGCCCCTGGGTCAGGCCGTAAACGATGGTCGGATCGCTCTCCAGCCGCATCCCCTGCCGCAGTCGGTTGGAGAAGACCGCCGCCACGCGAGGCCGCTCGGCCGCCAGCCCAGTCTCCTTCTCGACGATGGAGGCCAGGATCACCGCCTCTTCCGGGTTGCGGGCCACTGTGCCCGGTCCCCGCTGCGCCCACAGCAGCCGCAGATTTTCCTTCGCCGCCCGCTGCATCCGATCGATCACCGACTGGCGGGTGTCGCCGCGTGACACCTCATAGGTGTCGGGCCACAGACTGCCTTCCTCGGGCGTCGTCTCGACGGTTCCGGTCAACACCGGCTCCTTGGCCAGGATGTCCACCGCCTGGGCCGAGGACCAGCCTTCCGGCAGGGTCACGAAATGGCGCACCACCCGCCCCTCGACCAGCAGGTTCAGCACTCCGGCCAGCGAGGTCCCCGACGGCACCTCATATTCCCCGGCCCGCAGCTTGCGGTCCGCACCGGTGAAGGTGGCCGCCGCCTTGAACAGGTCGGTCGAACGGATCACCCCCGCCGCCTTCAACTGGGCGGCGATGGCGGAGACGCCCGAGCCGCTGGCCAGGGTCACGACCGTTCGATCCCCCTGCCGTGCGCCCGGTCCTGGCCCGTAATAGACGCCCCAGACGACGGCGAGGGCGGCGATCAGGAACAGGCTGAAGGTCGCTGAGGCGGTCAGCAGACTGACCGTCAACCCCGACCGCTTCTCCACACGCCTGTCACCCCGCCCCCGTCCGAACATGTCAGTCGACCTTCTTGAAGATCACCGAGGCGTTGGTGCCCCCGAAGCCGAAACTGTTGGACATGGCGACGTCGATCTTCATCGGCTTGGCCTTGTTCGGCACCAGGTCGATCGGGGTCTCCATCTCCGGGTCGTCCAGATTGATCGTCGGCGGCGCGACCTGGTCACGGATGGCCAGGACGCAGAAGGCCGCTTCGATGGCGCCGGCCGCGCCCAGCAGGTGGCCCGTCATCGACTTTGTCGAGCTGACGGCCAGGTTCTTCGCATGGTCGCCGACCAGGCCCTCGATGGCCTTCAGCTCGATCCAGTCGGCCATGGTCGAGGTGCCGTGGGCGTTGACATAGTCAAGGTCCGACGGCTGCAGCCCGGCGCGCTTCAGCGCCGCCTTCATGGCGCGCGCCCCGCCCTCGCCGTCTTCGGACGGGGCGGTGATGTGATAGGCGTCGCCGCTCATGCCGTAGCCGACGATCTCGGCGTAGATCCTGGCGCCGCGCGCCTTGGCGTGTTCGTACTCCTCCAGCACCAGGATCCCTGCGCCCTCGCCCATGACGAAGCCGGCATGGCCCCGGTCATAGGGACGCGAAGCCTTCTCCGGCGTATCGTTATAGGCGGTGCAAAGCGCCTTGCAGGCTAGGAAGCCGGCGATGCCGATCGGCACGATCGAGCTTTCCGCCCCGCCCGCCACCATGATGTCCGCGTCGTCCAGGGCGATCATGCGCGCCGCATCGCCGATGGCGTGGGCGCCGGTGGCGCAGGCGGTCACCGCCGCATGATTCGGCCCCTTCAGCCCGTGCCGGATCGAAATCTGCCCTCCGGCCAGATTGATCAGGGCGCTGGGGATGAAGAAGGGGCTGACGCGGCGCGGCCCCTGCTCTTTCAAGACGATGGCCGTATCGGCAATGGGGCCCAGGCCGCCGATGCCGGAGCCGACCATGACCCCGGTCCGCTCCTTGTCCTCGTCCGTCTCGGGCTTCCAGCCTGCATCGTGCAGGGCCTCGTCCGCCGCCGCTATGGCGTACAGGATGAAGTCGTCGACGCGCTTTCGGTCCTTGGCGGACATGATTTTCTCGGGGTCGAAGTCGCCTTCGCCGCCGCCGCCGCGCCCGTCGACGCTCGGCACTTCGCCGGCGATGGTGCAGCCATAGCCCTCGGTGTCGAAGGCCGTGATCGGACCGATGCCCGACCGTCCCTCGACGATGCCCTTCCAGCTCTTGTCGACGCCCCAGCCCAGGGGGGTCAGCAGACCGATGCCCGTAACGACGACGCGGCGCATGGTGCGTGCTCCTTCAACTCCAATCCTGTCCCGGGGAATCACTGCGGATTCGCGAGGGTCAGAAACAGTAAAGGCCGCCGGGCGTCTCCGCTAGGAGCGCCGGGCGGCCCTGTGATCTGTCAGCCTGTCGGCCGCCAGTCGGGGCTGGATCAGCCCGCCGACTTTTCGTCGATGAACTTGACCGCATCGCCGACCGTCTGGATGTGCTCGGCGGCGTCATCCGGGATCTCGATGTCGAACTCTTCTTCGAAGGCCATCACCAGCTCGACGTTGTCGAGCGAGTCGGCGCCCAGGTCGTCGATGAAGCTGGCCTTTTCCGTGACCTTGTCCGGATCGGCGTCCAGGTGGTCGATGACGATCTTGCGAACGCGCTCGAGGGTGTCGGACATGAGTGTCTCTCTGCCTGTTTAAAATCGCCGTAGAGGCGGGGGTAGCTTCAGAAATCGCCGTCTCACGGCAGCGACGACGATGCAAGCCCGAAAGCCTGAACCGCCGATGCGTTCCTGCCCTTTAGCACAGGCTTTCGGGCGGGAAATAGTCTGTTGCGTGTCGTGATGACGATCAGATCATCGCCATGCCGCCGTTCACATGCAGGGTCTGGCCCGTCACATATGCGGCTTCGTCAGACGACAGATAGACGGCGGCGGCCGCGATCTCGTGGCCCGTGCCCAGCCGGCCCGCCGGAATCCGGCCCAGAATGGTCTCGCGTTGCTGGTCGTTCAGCACGTCGGTCATGGGCGAGGCGATGAATCCCGGCGCGATGCAATTGACTGTGATCCCGCGCGATCCGACCTCCTGCGCCAGCGACTTGGAAAAGCCGATCATCCCGGCCTTCGACGCCGAATAGTTGGTCTGGCCCGGATTGCCGGTGACGCCCACGACCGAGGTCACGCCGATGATCCGGCCCGACCGGCGCTTCATCATCCCCTTCACCGCCGCGCGGGTCAGGCGGAAATAGCTCTCCAGATTGATCTGGATGACCGACTGGAAATCTTCGTCCTTCATCCGCATCAGGAGGCCGTCCTTGGTGATGCCGGCGTTGGCCACCAGGATGTCCAGGGCTGAGCCCGCCGCCGTCTCGGCCGCGTTCACCAGATTGTCGACCGAGTCGGGGTCCGACAGGTTCGCCGTCGCGAAATGCGCCCGCTCGCCCAGTTCTTTGGCCAGATCCGCCAGCACCGCCTCGCGTGTGCCCGACAGCACCACGGTCGCGCCCTGGGCGTGCAGCGCCCGCGCCACCGCGCCGCCGATCCCGCCCGTCGCGCCAGTCACCAGCGCGGTCTTGCCTGCAAGATTGAACATTTATGTCTCTCCGAAGTGGCGAGTGATTAGTGGCGAGTGACGAGGAAAAGCAAAGTCGGGCGGCGAAAGTCTCGCCACTCGTCACTCGCCACTCGTCACTCCCCTCGCAAAGGCTTCCAGCTCTTCCGGCGTATTCAGAGGCAGACTCTCGGCGTCGGGCGCGATCCGCTTGGCCATGCCGGTCAGCACCTTGCCGGAACCGACCTCCACGAAGCGGGTCACACCCCCTTCGCTCGCCATCCACTCCATGCTCTCGCGCCAGCGCACCCGGCCGGTCACCTGCTCGACCAACAGCCGGCGGATGACTTCAGGATCGCTCTCCGGCCGCGCCAGCACATTGGCCACCACGGGAACCGCCGGCGCCAGAATGGTCGCCGAGGCCAGGGCCGTCGCCATCTCGTCCGCCGCCGGCTGCATCAGCGGGCAGTGGAAGGGCGCCGAGACGTTCAGCGGAATCGCCCGCGCCCCCAGTTCCTTGGCCTTTTCGATGGCCCGGTCCACAGCCGCCTTCTCGCCCGAGATGACGATGTTGCCGGCGTTGTTGTCATTGGCGACCACGCAGACGCCGACTTCAGCGCCGGCCGCCGCTGCGGCCTCGGCCAGGGCCAGATCGGTCTTGGGCCCGATCAGCGAAGCCATCGCCCCCTGCCCGACCGGAACCGCCCGCTGCATGGCCTGGCCGCGCAGTTTCAGCAGCCGCGCCGTATCCGACAGCGAGATCGCCCCGGCCGCCGCCAGGGCCGAATATTCGCCCAGAGAGTGACCGGCCACATAGGCCGCCTTGGCCACGTCGAAATCAAACTCGACCTTCAGCGCCCGGATGACCGCGACCGACACCGCCATCAGGGCCGGCTGGGCGTTCTCGGTCAGGGTCAGCTGATCCTCGGGGCCTTCGCGCATCAGCACCGACAGCTTCTGGCCCAGGGCCTCGTCCACCTCGGCGAAGACGTCGCGGGCGGAGGCGAAGGCGTCGGCCAGTTGCGCGCCCATGCCGACGGCCTGGCTGCCCTGTCCCGGAAACAGAAGTGCGAGGGTCATCGACCGCTCCCTGAATCATTGATCAAGAGCGCGGACCCCTAAGGCCAGACTTCCGTCAGGGCAAGTCGGCGCCTATTCGGCCCGCCGCGCTCTGACCTTGATCCGGACGTCGACCATCTTAGAGACCCAGTCGCCGGTCGCGTCGGATTCCAGGCCCAGGTTCAACGCGGTCCGGTCCAGTTGTAGCCGACCCTCCACCGTCGCGACGCCGCCGGCCTCACGATAGGTGAAGGGCAGGACAACTCGCAGACTGGTCGTCTTGATCCGCAAGCGGCCCGTGGCCTGGTATCGATCCCCGCCGAGCGACCGGAAGCCCGTCGTCTCGAACCGGGCGGTCGGATATTGGCCGACGTCGAACCATTCAGCCCCCTGGATCGAAGCCTCCTGCGTCGAATCCCCCGTCCGCGCCGAGCCGGTCTGGACGGTGATCACCGCCTTCGACCCCGCCAGATCGGCAGGGTCGAACCGGATCTGGCCGCTCCAGCGTTCGAACCGGCCGTTGAAGGCGGCGCCCGACTGGCTCCCGGCGAAGGCGATCTCGGAGGCCTCGCGGTCTATGGTCCAGTCGACGGCCTTTTGCGACGCCTCCGCCGCCGCAGCCGGTTCGGCGACTTCGACCTCCGCCGCCTGGACGTCCGTCGGTTCGGCCGGGATGTCGGGCTCGGGCGCCGGAACGGGCGCGATTTCAGGTCGAGGCGTCGGTTCAGTCCTGGGGGCAGGCTGCGCGGCTATCGCCCCGGCCGTCGCCACGACGAGGATCAGGGCCAGGCCGAGACCGCGTTCCGCCCAGGCCGCGCGCGCGTCCGGCTCCACGCCTTCCTCGGAATCCTCTCCGCCCTGCCTCAGACTTGGAACCATGCGCGCCAGGACGCCGTCGCGGTCGAGGAACTGGTGTTTCAGCGCCGCCCCGACGTGCAGGATCACGAGGACGACCGCGCCCCAGGCCATGGCGGCGTGCGCGCCCATGGCCGAAAAGGCCACAGCCCGTCGCGCCTCCGTCGCCAGTTCGGCCACCCCCGGCAGGTGCGGGACGGGAAACAGGCCGAACCAGCGGGTCGCCACCTCCAGCGCCCGGTCCTGCGACACAGCCCAGCCGGCCGAGACATACAGCCACCCCGTCAGCGGCAGACCCAGCATCAGGGCGTAGAAGGCCGCATGGGTCGCATGGGCGGCGAAGGCCTCCCACCGCTTCATCCCCGCGGGCAGGGCCGGCGGCCGATGCGTCAGCCGCCAGACGATCCGCACCAGGGTCAGGGCCAGAATCAGAAAGCCGATCGACTTGTGGAGCTGGAACAGGCGGTAGGCTGCGGCCTGGCTCCCCGGCTGTTCGATAGCGGCGGTCATCCACCACCCCATCGGGATCATGGACAGGATGCAGAGCGCGATCACCCAGTGCAGGGCGACGGCGACGGCGGAATAGCGGCGGGCGGCCATCGGGCTCTCCGGATCAGGACGCAAGCAGCTCCCGCCGCCTCGGCCATCGCCGTGCGAGGAAGCAAGACAGCCCTCTACACCCGCAGCGGCTGATTTCGCAACAGACACTGTATCGTTTGGTCCTGGTTGTCAGTGGTCCGCCTCGACGATGGAGAACAAATGTTCTTGCTCTGTTCTCATTTTTGATCCACCTTCCCTTTCATGCAAACCGCCAAGGGAAGAGGCGCGCGTTCGAATGCGACAGGCCGTTACGAGCCCGAGCAGCGTGAGTCGTTCGACGACGGCTGGACGAACGACGACGCCCAGGCCGCGCCGTTGCGCACCACCCTCACGCCCGAACACGCCCGCACCATCATCGCCCGGAACGACAGTCCCGACATCGGTTTCGACCGCTCCATCAACCCGTACAAAGGTTGCGAACATGGCTGTATCTACTGCTACGCCCGTCCGTCCCATGCCTGGATGGGCCTATCCCCGGGCCTGGATTTCGAGAGCCGGATCTTCTTCAAGCCCGAGGGCGCACGTCTGCTGGAACAGGCCTTCCTCACCCCCCGATACCGGTGCAAACGCATCCACATAGGCGGCAATACCGACCCCTATCAGCCGGTCGAGCGCGAGCTGAAATCGACCCGCTCGATCCTGGAGGTCATGCGGCGTTTCAACCACCCCTTCAGCATCATCACCAAGTCGGTGCTGATTGCGCGCGACGCCGATATTCTAGGGCCCATGGGCCAGGCCGGCCTGGCCTCGGCCTTCGTCTCCATCACCACCCTGGACCGGGGCTTGGCCCGCGCCATGGAGCCCCGCGCCTCAACCCCGGCCAAACGGCTGGAGGCGATCCGTCGTCTCGCCGACGCGGGCTGTCCCGTCGGGGTCGGCTTCGCCCCGGTCATTCCCGGCCTGAACGACCACGAGCTGGAGTCGGTGCTCGAGGCGGCGGCCAAGGCCGGAGCGACCCGGGCCATGTATGTCACCCTGCGCCTGCCGCTGGAGATCAAGGATCTGTTTCGCGAATGGCTGGCCGACGCCCGCCCCGATCGCGCCGCCCGCGTCATGTCCCTGATCCGCCAGACGCGCGGAGGCAAGGACTATGACGCCGACTGGTCCCAGCGGATGCGGATGAAGGGAACCGGTCCCGTCGCCGAACTGATCGGCGCCCGCTTCAAGGCCGCCGTCAAACGCTACGGCCTGGATGCGCCGCTGCGACCGCTCGACGAAACCCAGTTCCGCATCCCCGCCGACGCCCGGCCGCAGTTGGAGCTGTTCGGCTAAATCATGCCGCTCCTGGGTGATGCTCGTAATCTTGACGAAAGACACTCGCATTTTCAGCCCGTTGAGGGCGTCAAACCGCCCCGAACCCGGCGCTTTTCATCTGTGTGGTAAGCTCGTGAACAGGTTTTTGACAATCCAGCCCGTCAGGGAGCTCCCGCCAAAATGTGCACTAAAGTGCACTAATTTTTTTGGACAGGCCTTAGTCGGCGACCGACGGATCAATCGCCCGCGTGACCAGGTCGCGCCAGGTGGGGTCCGTGTCGTCGACCAGATCGACGTCCTCCATCAGGGCCACCGCCCCCTCCCCGTCCGGCAGGATGAGGCCCAGGATCTCCATCTCCTCGCCGTCCGGCCCCAGATGGCTCTCGGCCTGGATGGCGACGGCCGCCTGTTCGCCGTCCTCCTCCCACCAGATCACCGGCTGGGGCAGGTCCATGACGATCGGGCGCGGATCATCGGTGTCGCCCAGGGCGAAGACGGCCCGTCGCGCCTGAACGTCGTCCAGGGTCGCCACCGCCCCGACGAAGGGCGTCAGCCGGCCCCAATCGTCGACGTCGAACCCGCCCCCGTCGTCCTCCGGCCCCGCGCGCAGTTCATCATCCATGGGCCTACCGCTTGAAAACACCGACAAGTTCGACATGGGCCGACCAGAGGAACTGGTCCACCGGCGTGACCCGCTCCAGCCGGAACCCGGCGTCGATCAGCACTCGCGCGTCCCGCGCAAAGGTCTGGGGATTGCACGACACCCCGACCACCACCCCGGCCTTGGTCCCGGCGATCTGGGCCGTCTGGTCGATGGCCCCGGCGCGCGGCGGGTCGAACACGATGGCCTCGCACCCTTTCAGGTCATAGGGGGTCAGGGGCCGTCGGAACAGGTCGCGCGCCTCGGCCGTGATCGGCTTCATCCCCTTGGCCGAGCCTACGCCCGCCTTCAGGGCCGCGATCCCCGCCTTGGACGCATCGGCCGCGATCACCGGCGCCACCGTCGCCAGCGGGAAGGTGAAGGTCCCGGCGCCGCAGAACAGGTCGGCGATCTTCTTGGCCCCCTTCACCGCCGCCACAGCCCGCTCAACCATGGCCGCCTCGGCCTGGGGCACGGCCTGCAGAAAGCCCCCCGCCGGCAGGGGCACGGTGGCGGGGCCGAAGCCGATCAAGGGTTGACGCGCCATCATCAAGGCGTCGCCCGCGAGGCTCAGCCGCGCCAGATCGACCCGCCGCGCCGCCTCTATGGCCCGCATCTGGGCGTCGGCCGACAGCCCTCCGCCCGAGCGCCGCTCGACCCCCGTCACATCCACGTCGAGCCCAGACAGGGTCGAGGTCACGTGCAGGGTCGGCGCCGACTTGGGATGCTCCAGAAAGGCCGCCGCCACCTCGGTCAGGGCCGGGATGGCGCGGATGATCCGGGAATCGGCCACCGGGCATTCCCGCACCTCGACCAGCCGCCACGACCGCCGCGCCTTGAAGCCCAGCACCACCCGGCCGTCCTGGGTTCGGCGCGCGTGCAGAGCCACCCGACGGCGCGTTCCGGTGGGACTCGCCACCGTCGCCTCGAGCTCGGTCTCGATCTTCTCGCGCGCCAGGGCCAGCCGCACCTGTTCGCGCTTCCACTCCAGATAGGGTCTGTCCGCCCAGTGTTGCAGCGAGCAACCGCCGCAGTCGCCGTACTGGGGCGACACCGGCGCGATCCGGTCTGGGCTGGGGGTCACGATCTCGACCTGCTCCAGCCGCCCGTCGACGACTTCCCCCCGCACCATCTCCCCAGGCAGGGTTAGGCCCGCGAAGACCGGCCCCTGCGGCGTCTCGGCGACGCCGTCGCCCTGGCCGCCGACGCGGCTGATGGTAAAGGTCTGCATCGCCGGGCTTCTAGCCCCGACGCTCCCCCGCGCCAAGCCACCGCCTCAAGCAGCGCTGAGCGCGATAGGCCCACGAAACATGAACGAAGATGAACAGCCCGCTCAAAAGCCGTTCAGCTTCGCGGTCCTAAACCTGCATGCAACAGACAGCCGGTCCAGCCGTTCAGCGCCCGTCACTGAACGTCCGACCATAAGGGGTTGAAGATGCGCCTTTCCAACACGTCACTCGCCGCAGTTGCGGCCCTTACGATCGGCGCCTTGGCCGCCCCGGTCTCCGCCTCGGCTCAAGCCTACAGCTACAGCCGCAACTACGGAACCGGCGCCTACGCCCCCGCCTATGACTACGGCCGCTATGGTCGGCAGACCTACGATCCCTGCGCCCGCGAGCGAGAAGGACGCACCGGCGCCGGCGCCGTGATCGGCGGCGGCGCGGGCGCCGTCATCGGCTCTCAGCTGGCCGCGCGCGGACGCCGCACCGAAGGCAGTATTCTGGGCGGGGTCGTGGGCGCCGTCATCGGCTCGCAAGTCGGCCGCTCCAGCTCGGACGCCTGCCGCAGCTATCAGGCCGGCTACGCCTCCAACGGCTATTACGGCGGCGGCTACAGCCAGCCGAGTTACGGCTATTACGACGATCGCTATACGGGCGATAACGGCTATCGCTACGACGACCGCCGCGACGACTACGCCGACGACCGGTACGATGATTACCGCTCGCGCCCGATCGATTCCTATCAGAACTCCGACCGATGCCGCTTGGCGGAAAGCCGCATCCGTCTGCCGGACGGTCGCACGGACACCCGCTATGTCCGCACCTGCCCCGACCAGTACGGCCGCTATCGCGTCGTCGATTAATTTCAGCCCCCCTGTCAAATCGACGACGTGACGGGAGCCGCCGGAGGATCAGTCCTCCGGCGGTTTCTCATTTTTGAGGGGCTACCGGCCTTTGGCCTATTTGAGCCGGCGCTAGGAGGGCTCCAACGCTTCGCGCGGCTTAGGGCTGTTTAGCCTGGCTGATTGGCCCAGAGCAGGAACTCGACATTGCCGTCGCCGCCGGTGATCGGGCTTTCGGTCGTCGCCTGGACGGCCCAACCCAGGGCCTCCAACCAATCCCTGACGCGCTCCACAGCGGCGGCGTGGGCGGCCGGATCCTTGACCACGCCCTTCTTGCCGGCGCCGGGACCGTCCGCCTCGAACTGCGGCTTCACCAGCGTGACCAGATCCGCGCCGGGCGCCGCAAGATCCAGGGCGGCGGGCAGCACCTTGCTCAGGCTGATGAAGCTGGCGTCGCACACGATCACAGACGGCGCCTCCGGAATCAGGTCGCGCGTCAGATCGCGCGCGTCCGTCCGCTCCAGATTGACCACGCGCGGATCGGCCGCCACCCGGTCGTGCATCTGCCCAAACCCGACATCGACCGCGAACACCTTGGCCGCCCCGCGCTCCAGGCAGACCTCGGTAAAGCCGCCGGTCGAGGCGCCGACGTCCAGCACCACCCGCCCCTCGATCGCCACAGGCCAGACGGTCAAGGCGTGATCCAGCTTCAGCGCCCCGCGCCCGACCCAGCGGTGGGCCGGTTCCGCCTCGATTTCGGCCTCCTCGGCGATCTGCTCCGAGGGCTTGGCCACGACGCGCCCATCCGCCTTCACCCGCCCCGCCTCAATGGCGGCGCGGGCGCGGGAACGGGTGTCAAACAGTCCCCGCGCGACGAGCAGTTGGTCGATACGCATCTAAATCCTCCCCCATCGGGGGAGGGGGACCGCGCGCAGCGTGGTGGAGGGGCCCCGCCCCGGACACCAGCCTTGGATCGAGCCCCCTCCACCGCTTCGCGGTCCTCCTCCCCCCGCGGGAGAGGATTGGGTCATCCGATCTCGCTGAGCCGCGCCAGCGCCGCCAGCAGCTTGACCTTGCCCGCCTCGGCCTCGGCCAGTTTGGCGCGCTGCTCCTCGACCACTTCGGCCGCGGCGCGCGACACGAAGTTGGGATTGCCCAGCTTCTTGTTCACATGGCCGATATCGGCGTCAAAGACGGCGATCTCCTTTTCCAACCGCGCCCGTTCGGCGGTCAGGTCGATGATCCCCGCCAGCGACAGGGCCGCCGTCGATCCGCCCGAGACGAAGGTCACGGCCCCCGTCGGCGCGGCCTCCGCCGATCCGACCTCGGACACGCGACCTAGGGTCAGGATCAGGTCGCGATGGCGCGCGATTCGCTCGGCCGTGGCTGCGTCCAGCGCGACGAAGGCCAACGGCGGCTTGGCCGACGGCGGCACATTCATCTCGGCCCGCAGCCCCCGGATTTCGCCGACCAGATCGACCAGCCAGCCGATCTCGGCCTCGGCCGAGGCTTCGATGAAGCCGTCCGGCAGCACCGGCCATTCGGCGCCGATCAGCAGGGTCTCACGCGCCGGCCCCTCCTTGCCCAGCTCGGCCCACAGCTCCTCGGTGATGAAGGGCATGACCGGGTGCAGCAGCTTCAGCGTCTGGTCCAGGGTCCAGGCCGTCATGGCTCGCGTTTCGGCCTTTGCGGCCTCGTCCGAGCCCTGGAAGATCGGCTTGGCCAGCTCCAGATACCAGTCGCAGAAGACGTTCCAGACGAACCGGTACAGCGCCCCGGCCGCATCGTCGAACCGCCCGCCCTCGATGGCCTCCGACACGGCCCGCTCGGCCTTGGTCAGTTCGCCCCGGATCCAGCGGTTGATCGTCTGTTCGACGGTCGCGGGATCGAAGCCCTTGACGCGGGCGCAGCCGTTCATCTGGCTGAACCGGGCCGCGTTCCACAGCTTGGTGCCGAAGTTGCGGTATCCCTCGATCCGCTGCTTCGACAGCTTGATGTCGCGCGTGCCAGACAGGATGGCCATGGTGAAGCGCAAGGGATCGGCGCCCAGCTCATCGATGATGCCCAGGGGGTCGATGACGTTCCCCTTGGACTTTGACATCTTCTGGCCCTTCTCGTCGCGGACCAGGCCGTTGATGATGACCCGCTTGAACGGGACCTCGTCCATGAAGTGCAGGCCCATCATCATCATCCGGGCGACCCAGAAGAAGATGATGTCCGCCGCCGTGACCAGATCGCTGGTCGGATAGAACCGCTCCAGATCCTCGGTCTTCTCGGGCCAGCCCATGGTCGAGAACGGCCACAGGGCCGAGGAGAACCAGGTGTCCAGCACGTCCTCGTCCTGGGTCAGGGCGACCTCGGAATCATAGTCCGCCATCGCCAGTTCGCGGGCGTCTTCTTCCGTCTCGGCGACATAGATCTCGCCGTTCGGACCGTACCAGGCCGGGATCCGGTGGCCCCACCATAGCTGGCGGCTGATGCACCAGGGTTCGATATTCCTCAGCCATTCGAAATAAATCTTCTCGTACGACTTCGGCTCGAACACCGTCTCGCCCTGCTCCACCGCCTTCAGCGCGGGCTGGGCCAGGACCTTGGCGTCGACGTACCACTGGTCCGTCAGCCAGGGCTCGATGACCACGCCGGAACGGTCGCCGTGCGGCACCACATGCTTGGTCTTCTCGATCTCGCGCAGCCAGCCCTCTTCCTCGGCGCGAGCCACGATGGCCTTGCGCGCGGCGAAGCGGTCCATGCCGACGTATTCGGCCGGGATTTCCGGCACGTCGTCGGCGACGATCCGGGCGAAGGCGTCCATGACGTTCAGGGCCGGCAGGCCGGCGCGCTTGCCGACGCCGAAGTCGTTGAAATCATGCGCCGGGGTGATCTTGACCGCGCCCGAGCCCTTGGTCGGGTCAGCATACTCATCAGCCACAACGGGAATACGGCGTCCGGTGATCGGCAGGGTCACGAACTTGCCGACCAGCCCCTTGTACCGCTCATCCTCCGGATGAACGGCCACGCCGGTGTCGCCCAGCATCGTCTCGGGCCGGGTCGTCGCCACCACGATGAAGTCGCGCGTCTCCCATTCCGTCGCCTCGCCGTCCTCGTCAAAGGCGACGGGGTGTTCGTAGGTGACGCCGTCCGCCAGCGGATAGGCGAAATGCCAATAGGCGCCGTCCACCTCGCGCTGCTCGACCTCCAGGTCCGAGATGGCGGTCTGGAAATGCGGATCCCAGTTCACCAGCCGCTTGTCGCGATAGATCAGGCCCTCCTTGTGCAGTTGCACGAAGACCTTGCGCACGGCCGCGTTCAGCCCCTCGTCCAGGGTGAACCGCTCGCGCGACCAGTCGCACGAGGCCCCCAGGCGGCGCAGCTGGCGCACGATGGTCCCGCCGCTCTCAGCCTTCCATTCCCAGACCTTGTCGATGAAGGCGTCGCGGCCCATGTCGCGCCGCCCGACGTTTCCGGCGGCGGCCAGCTGACGCTCGACCACCATCTGGGTCGCGATACCGGCGTGGTCCGTACCCGGCAGCCACAGCACCGCCTTGCCCTTCATCCGGTGATAGCGGGCCAGGATGTCCTGGAGCGTATTGTTCAGCGCATGGCCGATGTGCAGGCTGCCCGTCACATTCGGCGGCGGAATGACGATCGAATAGGCGCCCTCTGCCCCTTCCGTGCGGGGCGCGAACAGGCCGCTCTCTTCCCACTGGGCGTACAGGCGGGGTTCGGCGGCCTGGGGTTCGAAGGTCTTCTCGAGCATGGGTCTTCTTTGATCGTTGTCGTGCGGCCAGGGCGCGGCCTTGAATGACAAAGGGCGGCCCCTTCAGGAGCCGCCCCTCGATAGTCTGAGGTGAAGCGAAGGGCTAGGCGCTGCGCGCGATGCGTTCGACTTCCCTCTGTACCGCCGCCTGGACGATCCCCGGCAGATTGTTGTCCAGCCAGTCCTTGAGCAGCGGACGCAGCATTTCCGCCACCATGGCCTCGACCGTATTGCCGCTGACGAAGCTCATGTCGCCTCCCGCCGGCGCAGGCGCGGCCTCCGGCTTCTTGAAGCTGGCCGCCAAGCCCGCAAAGGCCGAGGCGGCGCTGGCGGCGGCGCTTTCGCCGACCAAGGCGTCATAGCCGCTGGACGCCGCAGGCGCCGGCTCCGTCGCGGCAGGGGCCTCTTCAACGGCTTCGACCACATCCAGATCGCCGATGCTCTCGGCGGCAGGCGGCGCTTCATAAAGCTCGGTCAGCTCGAGAACGTCTTCTTCCGCAGCCGCTGGTTGGGGCTCGGCTTCGGCGACCGGCTCCGGCTGGGCGGCGAAGATGGTCTCGGCCGGTTCCGGCTCAGGCTCCGGCTGGGGTTCCGGTTCGGGGGCGGCTTGCGGCTCCGCCGCCGCAGCAGCGGGGGTTTCCGCCGGCGCCTCGTCTTCGGAGATGATCCGGCGAATAGACGCCAGGATCTCCTCCATGGTCGGTTCCTGCGCGGGCTGATCGGTCATGGCTAAACCTTGGAGAGACCTGGAACAAACTGAGACACGACGCCAGACGTCGCGACACGCCCCGAAAAGACTGCTGATCCCCCCGGTCGCCCGTTTGTCGTCGCACCAACGCCCGCCGGAATCAACGGGCGTTTTAGGCTTGAAGGCTGATCAGACGCTCAATTCTGCGGCGCCGTCTCGACAACTTCGCTTTTCAGCTGGGCGTCGATCGGGGCGTCGGGCGCATCGTCAGCGTCCACGACGGGCGGCGAGGCCACCCGGTCCAGCGCCTCGATCACGCCGTCCCAGGGCAAGGCCCCGCGATTGCGCACGCGGTCGTAGTTGGCCTTGGCGTCATAGGCTTCCAGCGTCGGGTTCAGGGCAGGCCCTTCCAACTGTCCCATGGCCGACAGGAGCGAGGCGCGGGCGACATATTCGGCCGCACGCGCGCTGGCCAGGGCGGTCTGGGCCGAGCGCAGAGCCACTTCCTGGTTCAGCACGTCCAGAGTGGTGCGAAGGCCCACCTGGGCCTCCTGCCGCACGCCCTCGGCGGCGACGGAGGCGGCGCGAACCGCCTCGTTCCCCGCGGTGACGTTCGCCCGTGTGGACAGAACCTGGGCGTAGGCGGAACTGACGTTCTGCAGGATGGTGCGCCGTTCGGCCTCGATGGCGATCTGGGCGGCGTTGGCCTGTTCCAGAGACTGGGCGACCCGCGAACGGTTCAGGCCGCCGGTGAACAGCGGCACCGACAGGGTAGCGCCGGCCGTAAAGCTGCGGCGATCCGCCAGCTCATCCAGATTGCTGAGGTCGGTCGCCGTACCGCCGTAGGAGGCTGTCGCGCGAATGGAAGGCAGATATTCGGCGCGCGCCGCCGCCACCGCCGCCTCGGCCTGCTGAAGCCGGTATTGCGCCGCCAGAAGACCGGGGTTGCGCGCCAGGGCCACCTCCATGGCGGCGTCGAAATCGGCCGGAATCGTCGGCAGGACGGGGGCGGCCTCCAGGTCGGTCGGCGACTGGCCCACCACGGCGGCATAAGCGGCGCGCGAGGTCGACAGTTGCGCCCGCGCGCTGGCCAGGTCGGCCTGCGACTGAGCCAGGGAGGCTTCGGCCTGGGCCACGTCGGTGCGGGTGATCTCCCCCACCTCGAACCGTGCGCTGGTCTCTTCCAGCTGGCGCTGAAGAACCGACAGATTCTCCTCGCGAATACGCAGGATCTCCATGTCGCGGGTGACGTTCACATAGGCCTGGATCACCGCCAGCATGACCGACTGTTCGGTACCGCGCAGGGTCTCCCGGCCCGCCAACACCCCGGCGCGGGCCTGGTCGATCGCCAGGGCGCTGCGTCCCGCCGTCCAGATGTTCTGGGACAGGCTGACCCCAGCCGTGGCGCCGTCGCTCTCGCTCGAGGAGCTGGAGACCTGGGTGTCGGGCACGCCGTCGTTGTTGGTGTCGACGAACTGGGTCACGGTCGGAAAGTCGTTGCGGGTGTAGCTGGCCCCCACCGAACCGCTGAGCGTCGGCCGCAGGCCCGACCGCGCCTGAACGACCGTCTCGTCCAAAGCCCGCTGGTTGGCGCGTTGCGCCAGCAGGTTCGGATTGGTGCGATAGGCCAGGGCGATCGCATCCTGGAGGGTTTCAGCCCAGGCGGGCGCGCCCAGTCCGGTCACGAGAGCAACCACAGCGGCCGAAGCCAGGGTACGCGAGCGTTTCAACATTGTCCGTCCTTGCCTGACGCCCCCGCGAGCGTCCGATGTTCTTCAGCGTAACTGCGGCTTCCGCCCGTTCCACGCCAGTTAAGTTTTTTTCACGCTCACCGCCGAGTCCAGGCTGCACCCGGGCTTACCGTCGGTTTCACAGGGCGAAACTGGGCGCCGGCGTCAGTTCCGCCAGGAGGGCCGGCGACGAATCGAACAGTTCGCGGCGAGACAGCCCTTCTCGGCCCTTGGTGTAGAGGGCCGCCTTGCCGATAGCGCCGCGACGCTCGACCAGAACCATCCGACCGCCGATCCGCAGGGCGGCGCCCCAGGCGTCCGGCAGGGCGGCGACGCCGCCTTCGCAGACGATCAGATCCCAGCCCTCGCCGACCGGTCGGCTCAGCGGGGCCAGGGCCGTCGCGACGCCTTCCGCCTCCAAAGCCGCCCCGACAACGTCGAACACCGCCTGTTCGGCTTCCTGAGCCGTCACCGTCAAGCCCATGCGCGCTAGCACCGCCGCAGCATAGGGCGCCGCTATGGCCAGGGCCTTTTCGCCCTCGCGGGCGTCGGCGGCCTGAAGCAGTTTCGACAAATCCCGCGCCGGCATCAATCGACGGTCGGCCGCGATCTCGACCTCAGCATCCGAATAGGCGGCGAAGATCCGGTCTGGCGCGCAATAGTTCTCGCGCGGCACCGCCATCATCGCCTTGTGGATCTCATGGCTGGTGACATCGTTCACGCGAACCTGGGAATCGACCATGGCCTTGCGCTCGGCAGTGAAATCCATCTGTGGTCAGCCTTCAAACGGGAGGGGGAGAGGAATTATCGCGTGCTTATAGTTCCGTGCGTTGCAGCGGACAATCCGATCTGATAGCGAACGCCCCTCGCGATGACCGCCCCCGAGTGATCGGGGATCACAGCGGCCTGATGGCGGAGTGGTGACGCAGAGGACTGCAAATCCTTGCACCCGGGTTCGATTCCCGGTCAGGCCTCCATCGCGAAGAGACGCTGCACTGAAAAGGGGCGCGAACCGCACGGTTCGCGCCCCTTTTGTCTCAGCCGCCGATCCGAATCAGACCGGTGCGGTGATCCACCCGATCGCACCGGCCGCGCCCAAGGCGGCGACACCCAAGGCGATAGCCAGAGCGACCCTGGCGTTCCTGTTCAGAAAGTACAGAAGATTCATGATCAGCCCCCCAGCAGGCTGATGGTCGCCACAACTTCGTTCGACACGCAAGGTGAATAGAAGGTTAACGCTTAAACTCTGGGTGATCTCCGTTCGAGGTCATCTGATACAGAGCCAGGGCGCTGGTCGCCGCGACGTTCAGCGAATCAAAGCCGCCCGCCATGGGAACGCCGACCGCCCGGCATCGACCGATCACCTCTGGGGGCAGGCCCGGCCCTTCGGATCCCAACACGACGGCCACCGGTCCGCTGCGACGATAGTCGGCCAATCGCTCGGTCGCCGAGGGCGTCAGCGCCAGCACCTCGACGCCGGCCGCTCGAAGCGCCTCGACCAAGGCTGACGCCCTGGTTCCCACGGCGAATGGGGTTCGCAGCACGGCCCCGACGGAAACCCGAATGGCCTTGCGATAGAAGGGGTCGCAACAGAGGTCGTCCAGAAGAACCGCCCGCGCGCCAAAGGCGGCCGCATTGCGGAACAGGCCGCCCATATTGTCGTGATTGCCGACGCCGCAGGCCACGACGAACACATCATCCGCTCGCACGTCGCACAGCAGGGCCTCGACGGAAGCCGTCGCCGGCTTCTCCCCCAGGGCCAGGATGCCGCGGTGCAGGGCGAAGCCCGCGATCCCGTCAAGCACCACCTGGGGCGCCGCATAGACGGGAACGTCGGCCGGAAGGCTCGCAATCACGTCCGCCAGCGCCTCGACGCGCTTCTGCGCCAGCAGGATCGCGCGTGGACGACAGCGTGAAGCGGCGGAGGCCAGAACGCGCAAAACCACCTCGCCCTCGGCCACGAACAGTCCCTCTCGGCCGGTCAGGTCCCGTTCGCGGATGTGGCGAAAGCCGGCGATCCTCGGATCGTCAGGGTCATGGATGGAGATCGTGCGCATTCGTCATTTTCCCCATTGCACGAATCGAACGGCCGCTGCTATAGGCCCGCCTCCCGAGCAGTTCCGCGGTAGCTCAGTGGTAGAGCAGCCGACTGTTAATCGGCTGGTCGTAGGTTCGAATCCTACCCGCGGAGCCACTCGGGATTAGTCGCCGACGAGATCGGCGGCGCCCCCTTCCCTTCACATCCGATCGCTCACCGCCGCCTTTCGCATGCGGCGACGACCTCGGCCTGTCGATCAGGTGACGCGGCGTTTCTCCAGCTTTCGCGCCAGGGTGCGGCGGTGCATGCCAAGGCGGCGGGCGGCCTCTGAGATGTTGAAATCGGTCTCAGCCAGGGTCTCGTGAATGCGTTCCCATTCCAGAGTCTTGATGGAGGTGGGGCGAGTAGTCAGCGGCGTATCGGCGTCGCCTGCGGCCTTGCCGAAGGCGGCCTCGATGTCGTCGGTGCTGGCCGGCTTGGCCAGATAGTGGCGGGCGCCCAGTTTGATGGCCTCCACCGCCGTCGCGATACTGGCGAAGCCGGTCAGAACGACGATGTTCATCTCGGGGTCCAGTGCATGCAGGGTGGAGACGCAGGCCAGGCCCGAGGCGCCCCCCAGTTTCAGATCCACTACGGCGAAGCCGGGCCGATGCGTCTTCAAAACCTCGCCCATCTGGTCGGGGCCGTCGGCGCTGACGACGGTGTAGCCGCGACGCTCGAAGGATTTCCGCAGGGTGCGCGAAAAGGACTCGTCGTCCTCGACGATCAACAGCACGGGGGCTTCATCGCTCATGGAAGTTCTCCAGCAGAATTATCCTCCGGCGCCAGGACGTCGATCGGGACGGTCAGCCGCACCTCTCCCCCGCCTGCGGCGGGATTGGACGCTTCGACCACGCCGCCGAGGGAGCGGATCACATTGACCAGCAGAAACAGGCCCAGGCCCGCGCCAGGGCGATCCTTCGTCGTATTATAGGGCTTGCCCAGCCGCTCAAGAACCGTGGCGGGAAAGCCCGGCCCATTATCCCGCAGCGTGACCTGCAAACAGCCTTCGCTCACCGTAGGCGTGACGATGACCCGCCGCGCGCCCGCCTCGACCGAATTGTCGAACAGGACGCTCAGAACCTGTCGCAGGGCCGGGTCGGCGATGATCCGTGGATCGAGTCCGTTCCACGGCGTCAGCTCCACCTTCACGCGGCTGTCCCGCGCGCCCCAGCCGTCGGCGACCTCGCGCAGAAATCGCACTAGGGTGGTTTGGGTCGGCGCCTGTCCCCTCGCCTCTCCGGCCGACATCAGAATGCCGGTCACAATGGATTTGCAGCGCTCCACCTCGGCCTGCATCACCTCCATGTCCTGGGTCAGATCGGCGTTGGCCTTCAGCAGAGGCATGCGACGCCAGTCGCTGAGGATGACCGAGAGAGAGGCCAGGGGCGTCCCCAACTCATGGGCCGCCCCGGACGCGAGCAACCCCATGCGAACGATGTGATCCCGCTCGGTCGCCTGCTGCCGAATGTCCGCAAGATAGGCGTCCCTGGCTCTCAGATTCTCCGTGATCCGGGTGATGAACAGCACCAGCAGCACCGCGATGAGCAGAAAACAGATCAGACCGCCCGCCAAATAGAGGCTTAAGCCCCCGCCATGCTCCGCAGGGAGGTCGAGCGGGCGGTTGAACAGACCCAAGCCTGCAAAACACAGGCTGGTCACGACGATCAGCGACCAGGCATAGGCCGGCGCCAGAAGCACGGCGCCCAGAACCACCTGCAAAATATAAAGGGCGACGAACGGATTGGTCGAGCCGCCGGTCAGGAACAGTTGCCACGTCAGGGCGGCGACGTCGGCGAGAAGCGCCAGCATCAGCTCCTGATCGGATATGGCGTCGCGCCTCTGGGTCAATGGAATGCTGATTAGGTTCACCACCACCAGACCGGCCGGGGCGACCAGCAGCCAGCCGATCGGAACCCGAATACCCATGACGAAGTGGACGATCAGGACGGTGGCGATCTGTCCCGCCACGGCCAGCCATCGCAACTGCACCAGAAGGCGAAGATTGCGGCGGTTTACGGCTTCCTGAGACACCGCCGTCTCGCGCCAGTCGCCCATTCCGAACAGGCGCTGCAAGACCGAGTTCATGGCGCCGCCCGTCGGCGTCGCGTTTCGCGCGCCAAGACGCCGTATCCGACCAGGGTCAGCAAGGCCATGCCGAACCAGGTGAGGGCGTAGACGAGATGAGAGTTCGGAAAGGCGATAACTGTCAATCCGCCTCGCGGCCATCCATCCGGGTTCGGTCGGGCGTCGGCGTCGATGAAATAGGGTGCGGCGTTCGACAGGCCGCGCGCCGCCGCAATGGCCGCGACGTCGCGCGAATACCAGCGCCCCGCGCCGGGATCATTGGCGCGAAGAAAGCCGCCTCCGGGCTCGGTGACGCGCAAAAGACCCACGACGGTCTGCGGACCGCCCACCTGCGCGCCGCTTCGAGTCTCGGGCGCGCGCCTCTCGGGGGTAACGAAGCCCCGGTTGACCAGAACGGTGAAGCCTTGCGTCGTTCGCAGCGGCGTCAGAACCCAGAAGCCGGCGCCATAGTCGGTCACCGCCTGAACCAGGGTCTCGCGGCCATGATCGAACACGCCGCGGACCATGACCCGTCGGTACTGATCATTGGCCTGAGACAGCGTCGCCCAGGCGGCGGGGCCCGGCGCCGCTTGAGGGGCGGCGTGAACCCGGGCGTCCACCTGTGCGATCAGCTCGGTCTTCCACCTCAGCCGCTCGAGCTGCCAGACGCCAAGGGCGACGAAGCCGGCGAACAGCAGGGCCGCCCCCAGCCCGGCCCAGAGGAGAACCGGGGAAGTACGCCGCGCGATGGACTGCCGGGCCTGGATGGCGGTCTCCTAGCCGTCCTCTCAGGAGGACATCTGGCTCATGTCATGGGTGGAGGGCATCATATTGGTGTTCAAATGATACATGACCCACAGCGAGCCCGACAGGGCGATGACCACGACGATGATCGTGAAGATCAGGGCCAGCATGGTCCAGCCCCCTTCGGACTTCGAATTCATGTGCAGGAAGTAGATCATGTGCACCACGATCTGCACCACGGCGAAGGCCATGACGATCAGGGCGGTGGCCTGGGTCGGCAGGACCCCGGTCATGACCAGCCAGAAGGGGATGGCCGTCAGGATCACCGACAACACAAACCCGATGAGATAGCTCTTGAAGGAGCCGTGATTATGCCCCTCGTGGCCCAGGTGGTCGGTGTCGTGGGACTCCGGCGAGTGGTCGTTCTTGTCGGCGCTCATCGAACCATGCCCAGCAGATAGACGAAGGTGAAGACGCCGATCCAGATGACGTCGAGGAAGTGCCAGAACATCGACAGGCACATCAGGCGGCGCTTGTTGGCGGGGATCAGCCCCTTCCAGCTGACCTGGACCATCAGCGTCACCAGCCAGATGATGCCGAAGGTCACGTGCAGGCCGTGGGTGCCGACCAGGGTGAAGAAGGCCGACAGGAAGGCGCTGCGTTGCGGCGTCGCGCCTTCATGGATCAGGTGGGCGAACTCGTAGAGCTCGATCCCCAGGAAGGCCAGACCAAACAGGCCAGTGACGGCGAGCCAGATCAGCGTCTGGCGCGTCTTGTTCTTGTCCATCGCCAGCATGGCGAAGCCGTAGGTGATCGACGAGAACAGCAGCATGGCGGTGTTGACCGCTACCAGCTCCAGGTCGAACAGCTCCTTCGGTCCGGGACCTGCGGCATAGTTGCCCCCCACGACGCCGAACACGGCGAACAGCATCGCGAAGATGAGGCAGTCGCTCATCAGATAGAGCCAGAAGCCCAGCATGGTGCTGGAGCCTTCCTCGTGATGCGGCTCCTCTTCCAGGTGGAAGACGTTCGGGTCGTCGATCTTGATCGCCGTCGCGCTCATGGATCAGCCCTCCGTTCCGGCCAGGAGGCGGGTGCGCGCCTCTTCGGTCGCGCGGACCTCATCCGCAGGGATGTAGTAGTCGCGCTTGTAGTTGAAAGTATGGGCGATCGAGACCGCCAGCACGCCCAGGAAGCTTAGCGCCGCCAGCCACCAGATGTACCAGACCAGGGCCAGCCCCATCACCAGGCACAGGCCGGAGATGATGACGCCGGCGCCCGTGTTCGAGGGCATGTGAATGGCCTTGTAGCCGCTCAGCGGGCGCTGATACTTCTTCTTCTTCATGTCCCACCAGGCGTCGGCGTCATGGACGACGGGGGTGGAGGCGAAGTTATAGGCCGGCGGCGGCGAAGAGGTCGCCCATTCCAGAGTCCGGCCGCCCCAAGGGTCGCCGGTCGTGTCGCGCAGCTTGTCGCGATTGATGATCGAGACCGCGAACTGGATGAACATGGCGGCGATGCCCAGGGCGATGACGCCCGCGCCGATGGCCGCGATCACGAACCAGATCTGCAGCGACGGATCGTCGAACACGCGCATCCGGCGCGTCACGCCCATCAGCCCCAGAACGTACAGGGGCGCGAAGGCCAGCCAGAAGCCGGGCACCCAGCAACAGAAGCTCACCATCCCCCAGAACTTGTCCAGCTTGAAGCCGAAGGCCTTGGGCCACCAGAAGTTGATGGCGGCGAACAGGCCGAACAACACCCCGCCGATGATGACGTTGTGGAAGTGGGCGATCAGGAACAGCGAGTTGTGCAGCACGAAGTCGGCCGGCGGCACCGCCAGCAGCACGCCCGTCATACCGCCGATGACGAAGGTCAGCATGAAGGCGACCAGCCACATCATCGGCAGTTCGAAGCGGATACGGCCGCGATACATGGTGAACAGCCAGTTGAAGATCTTCGCGCCCGTCGGGATCGAGATGATCATCGTGGTGATGCCGAAGAAGGAGTTCACCGAGGCGCCTGAGCCCATGGTGAAGAAGTGGTGCAGCCACACCAGGTAAGACAGGATGGTGATGACGACCGTGGCGTAGACCATGGAGGTGTAGCCGAACAGCTTCTTGCCCGAGAAGGTCGAGGCGATCTCCGAGAAGACCCCGAACAGCGGCAGGATCAGGATGTAGACCTCCGGGTGACCCCAGATCCAGATCAGGTTCACGTACATCATCGGATTGCCGCCGAAGTCGTTCGTGAAGAAGTTGGTGCCGACGTAACGGTCCAGCGTCAGCAGGGCCAGGACGGCGGTCAGGACCGGGAAGGACGCCACGATCAGCACGTTGGTGCACAGCGAAGTCCAGGTGAAGACGGGCATCTTCATCATGCCCATGCCGGGCGCGCGCATCTTCACGATGGTGGCGATCAGGTTGATCCCGGACAGGGTGGTCCCCACCCCCGCGATCTGAAGCGCCCAGATATAGTAGTCGACGCCGACGCCGGGGCTATAGCCGATCCCCGACAGCGGCGGATAGGCCAGCCAGCCCGTCCGGGCGAACTCGCCGACGAAGAGCGAGGCCATTACGATGACGGCGCCGGCCGTCGTCATCCAGAAGCTGAAGTTGTTCAGGAAGGGGAAGGACACGTCGCGCGCGCCGATTTGGAGCGGCACGACATAGTTCATGATGCCCGTCACCAGCGGCATGGCCACGAAGAAGATCATGATCACGCCGTGGGCGGTGAAAATCTGGTCATAATGGTGGGCGTTCAGATAGCCCTCGGATCCGCCGAAGGCCATGGCCTGTTGCAGGCGCATCATGATGGCGTCGGCGAAGCCGCGCACGAACATGATCAGACCCAGGATCATGTACATGATCCCGATCTTCTTGTGGTCCACGGTGGTGAACCACTCCTTCCAGAGATAGCCCCACAGTTTGAAATAGGTCAGGGCGCCGACCAGGGCGGCCCCGCCGAGCACGACGACGACCATGGTCGCCAGCACGATGGGCTCGTGCGGCAGGGCCTCGAGCGTCAGCCGCCCGAAGATAAGGGGAATGAGGGTGTCAGCGTTCATCGACTGTGTTCGCTCAAGCGTTGGGGGCGGAACGGACGTCGGTCGAAACCGCCCCCGTCGATTGTTGTGATCGGGACAGCGCCGCCATCGGCTGTCCCTGAAGCGACAGGCCCTGCCCCATCAAAGGAGCCAGGCTGACCGGGGCGCTGACCGAATCCAATTCAGCGCGGCGAATACGCTCTGCGGCGGCCGCCTCGGCCTGCAAGGGGGTGCAGATGGTCATCACATAGCTGTCGTCGGAGCCGAAGACGGCGGCGTTCTTCCCGCGGCCGGCGTACTTGTCGTAGACCAGCGGCATGGTGTTACGCACCGAAGCCATGGTGAGGCCGCCCTTGCGGTCGATCTGCATCATCTCGCCCATGCACATCTTGCCGGGCTCGACACACATATTGAGGATGGCGTCCCACAGTCCGCCTTCGACATTGGCGAAATAGAGGGCCGGGACCTTCTCGCTGGGCTTTTCCAGTTCCAGATAACGCTCGCGGTCCAAGGCCTGACCGCCGCGCCGCACGCCGGCGATCCAGCCGTCGAACCCGGCCTGATCGACCCCGTGGAAGACGAAACGCATGTGCGAGAAGCCGTCGCCCGAATAGTTGGCCGAAAAGCCCTCATAGTCGCCGGGCCGGTTGATCACGGCGTGCAGCTTGGTCTCCATGCCGGGCATGGCGTAGATCTGGCCCGCCAGGGCCGGAATATAGAAGGAGTTCATCACCGAGGAGGAGGTGATGTGGAACCGGATCGGACGATCCACCGGCGCAGCCAGTTCATTGACCGTCGCCACCCCGTACTGCGGATAGATGAACAGCCACTTCCAATCCAGGGCCACCACATTGACCTGCAGGGGCTCGACGTTTTCGGCCACGGCCTGCCCCGGCTTGATCCGATCGATCGGGCGATAGGGGTCCAGAAGGTGCGTGCCCGCCCAGGTCAGGGCGCCCAGGCAGATGATGATCAGCAGCGGCGCCGCCCAGATCACGACTTCCAGATGGGTCGAGTGGTCCCAGTCGGGCTGATATTCGGCCTCCTTGTTCGACGCCCGGTATTTCCAGGCGAAGAAGACGGTCAGGCTCATCACCGGCACGATGATCAGCAGCATCAGCAGGGTCGACACCATCAACAGATCGCCCTGCTGCTGGGCGACGTCGCCTGCGGGTTTTAGGACGACCAGGTCGCAGGCCGACAGCGCGGCTGCCAGGGGCGCGAGCAGGAGTAGGCGCAGAAGGCGCAAGACGGCTCCAATCGGAAAACGTCGGACAAGGGGGAGGAGTCGCGACGGTTGGCGTTCGAATTCGGCCCGATAGTCAGCTTCGACGCGGAACGACATTGGACAATCTGTCCTATCCCCTTGGACCGCCTTTCATCGCAAAGGGCGCGCGGTCATAATACGGCGTCAGTGCCGCGACCTTCCAATTTTACCCGTTTTACGGAGCGATGCCAGCCCATGTCCGCCTCGACGACCCCCTCGTCAGAGTCGCTGGAACGCGACGCCGCCGCCCTCCATGCCCGTCATGACCATAGCCATGGCAAGGTGGACGCCGGGGAGATCGCCATTGGTGTGATCATCGGCCGCACGTCGGAGTTCTTCGACTTCTTCGTCTACGCCATCGCCTCGGTCGTGGTGTTCCCGCAATTGATCTTTCCCTTTGCGGGTCCGATCGGCGGCACCCTGCTGTCCTTCGCCGTCTTCGCCCTGGCCTTCCTGGCGCGGCCTCTCGGCACCGCCCTCTTCATCGCCATCGACCAGAAGTTCGGGCGCGGCGCCAAGCTGACGACCGCTCTGTTCCTTCTGGGCACTTCGACCGTCGCGGTCGCCTTCCTGCCGGGCTACGAGACGATCGGGATCGCCGCCGCCGTCCTGCTGGGCGTCTTCCGCATCGGCCAGGGCGTCGCCCTGGGCGGCGCCTGGGACGGGCTGGCGTCGCTTCTGGCCCTGAACGCGCCGGAGAACCGGCGCGGCTGGTACGCCATGATCCCGCAGTTGGGCGCCCCGATCGGATTGATCGTCGCCTCTGCCCTGTTCGCCTTCTTCCTGAACACCCTGTCGGCCGCCGACTTCCTGGATTGGGGTTGGCGCTATCCGTTCTTCGTCGCCTTCGCGATCAACGTCGTGGCTTTGTTCGCGCGGCTTCGGATCGTCGTCACCCCCAGCTTCCAGAAGCTGTTCGAGACGCGCGAACTTCAGCCGGTGCCGGTCCATGCCGCCGTCAAGGCCGAGGGTCCGCGCATCGCCATCGGCGCCTTCGCCCCCCTGGCCAGCTTCGCCATGTTCCACATGGTCACCGTCTTCCCCCTGTCCTGGGTCTTCCTCTTCACCCAGGAGACGCCGGTGCGCTTCCTGCTAATCGAAATGGTCGGCGCCGCCTTCGGTCTTCTGGCCATCCTGGCCTCGGGCCTTCTGGCTGACCGTTACGGCCGACGGACCCTGCTGGCGATCACCGCCGCCGGCATCGCCGCCTTCTCGGGCTTTGCACCCCAACTGCTGAACGGCGGCGCGATCGGCGAGCTGACCTTCATGATTTCCGGCTTCATCCTGCTGGGCCTGTCATTTGGCCAGGCCTCGGGTCCGGTGGCCTCCAGCTTCTCCCTGGCCAACCGCTACACGGCCTCGGCCCTGACGTCAGATCTGGCCTGGCTATTCGGGGCCGGGTTCGCTCCCCTCGCCGCCCTGTGGATCTCCAGCCAGTTCGGCCTGATCGCCGCCGGCGCCTATCTGCTGTCCGGCGCGATCTGCACCCTGGTCGCCCTGTGGATGAACCGCGAGCTGGCCCGCAGCGCGTCGGATAAGCAACGGGCCGCAAAGGCCTGATCACCAACCGATCTGACCTTCCAACCCCGGTTCCGCCTTGCGGGACCGGGGTTCTTGCTGCGTGAAGGCCAAACTCAGGGCCTTTCATGCAAAACGGGCGATGCCTAAGCATCGCCCGTTCGGCCGCACGATGGACAGGAAGCCCCGTCGATCAGAAGCGGTAGCGCGCCCCGATGTAAATCTGGCGGCCGGTGTGATGGTAGACATAGGTGCTGTCGCGCGATCCGCCTAGGTCGCCGTGGTTCTGACGGTTTTCCTCGTCCGTCAGATTCAGCCCCTCAACCGACAAGCTGAGGCTGTCCGTCAGATTGTAAGAGGCAGAGGCGTCGATCGTCGTCGTCTCGGACTTGCCCTGGAACGGAATCAGACCCGCCGCGCCGTTTGAACCCGGGACATTCTGGTAATAGGCGTCGCGGTAGGCGGCTGAGACCCGCGCGTTCAGCTTGCCGTCGTCATAGTAGAGGGTCGCGTTCCAAGCCTCGGGCGACAGGTTCACCAGATCCTCAGTCACGATGACGGTGCAGCTCGCCGTGGTGCAGTAGTCGATCTCAGACTCGACGTGGGTGTAGTTCAGCAGCGCGCCGATGTTGGACAGCGGCCCCGGCAGGAAGCTGAAAGTCTGCTGGTAGCTGATTTCAAACCCCTTCAGCGGCCCCCCTTCCGTATTGGTAGGGGTGCTGAACACATAGGGCGAACCGGGCGGCCGGGTGGAGACCGCCGGGAAGGCCACAGGATTGAGCGCCGTCAGTTCGCCGTAGGTCAGGGTCTGCTGGGTCGTCTGCACGAAGGTGGAGATGTCCTTGTAGAAATAGGCGAAGGACAGCAGGGCTTCGGGCGCGAAATAATATTCGACCGACAGATCATAGGTCTTGGCGCGATAGGGCTCCAGTTCGACGTTTCCAAGCGAGGCGGTGTTGCTCGATGCGTTGACCGCGCTCAGCGCGAAGACCGGAACAAGGCTGGTGACCGGCGGACGCGACATCACCTTGGCGGCGCCGAAGCGGACGATCAGGTCCTCCATCGGCTCAACCGCGACGTTCAGCGACGGCAGGGTGTCTTCATACTCGTTCTGGCCCGTCACCGGCGTCGCCACCCCGCCGACGTTGGAATAGCCCAGGGCTTCGACCTCGGTCTTGACCTGACGCACGCCGACATTGCCGCGGACCGGCAGGCCCATGATCTCCAGATTCCAATCCGCCTGAACGAAGCCGCCCGTGTCGGTCTCCGTCACCTCGCGCCAGTTGCCGTAGGTAGAAGGGTTGCCGTTCAACCCGACCAGACGGAAGTCGCCGCCGGCCACCCCGGTGTCGCAGTTGCAACGATAATCCCAGACGGTCTGCAGCGCCTCCAGGTCCGGACGGATCCAGGATGTCGCCGCCCCGGCGGGCAGGTCCAGATTCTTGCCGAACCCGGTCCGCAGATCCGTCACATCCGCCATGGTCACCCCAGCCGGAAGCGCCGGCGCGCCATTCGCCACACGCGCAAAGGCCCGGCTGCTTGATTCATATTCCTTGCGGCTGACGCCCGCCTTCAGCGTCAGGCGCTCGCTCAGCTCGAACGCGAAATTGGCTTCGCCGGTGGTGTAGACATTGTCCTGAAAGTTGGCGCTGGAGCGCAGCTCGGACCGGGGCTGGGCGCCGGTCGGGCCGACGATGGACCATTGCGTCGGATCGGTGACGTCAAAGCCCCAGTTGATGGCCGGAAGATTGCGATTTTCCCGGAAATCATAGGAGTAGCCGTCGACATTCTGTCGGTCGATGATGGCGCTGACCTGCACCGGATTGCCGAAGCTCGATTCCGCCCGGCCAATCAGGCCGTTGAACCTCAGTCGGTCCGAGAACTCGTGTTCGACCGCAAAGGTCATCTGTTTGAACTCAGTCTCCAGGACGTCGAACCGCTGCTCGCTGCGGATGTCCATGTCGTCGAGCCGGGCATAGGTCATCTCGCCGGTGTCGGGATCGATTGCAAAATCGACGATGTCCACCTGGGGCTTGCCGCCCTGATCCGCCCCGCGGCTGAGGGACCAGGCTTGCAGGAAGTTCTCGCTGCGGGTCGAATCCAACTTGGAGTAGAGCATATCCAAGGTGAACAGGGTCGGACCGTTGCCGGGCCGCGCCTGAAGCGAAAGGGTCGCGCCGAGCCGCTCTTGACCATGTTCAAGGCTGCCGTAGCGCGGAATACGCGGATGATAGGTGTTCGCCGGGCTGGGCAGGACGCTGCCGTTCTGGAAACCCCCGTCGGCGCTGGCCGGGCCCCAACGGACGGAGCTGAAGCCTTCTTCGAGGCTCTCACGTTCGCTGTAGGCGATGGAAAACAGGGCGCCCAGCTGATCGTCGGCCCAGGTGTTGGAGATCAGGCCCGCGAAGCGGGGGCTCCAGTCTTCCGACAGGTCATTGTAGCCGTACTGGCCAGACAGCGCGCCTTGGAAGCCCATCTTGTCGAAGGGTCGGCTGGTCCGAAGGTCCACCGTGGCCCCCAATGAGCCCTCCTCCACCTCGGCCGAGGAGGTCTTGCGCACCGTGATATTGTTGAAGAGCTCCGAGGCGAAGACGTTGAAATCGAAGCCCCGCCCTCGGTTGACGCCGCCGGAAGAATCGGTCGCCCCGGTGGAAGCCTGGGCTTCGATGCCGTTGATCCGCGTCCGGGTGAACTCCGAACTTAGACCCCGGACGGTCAAGGTGCGGCCTTCGCCGGCGTCGCGGTCAATGGACACGCCGGGAATACGCTGGATCGACTCGGCGAGGTTGGTGTCAGGGAAATCAGCGATGTCTTCGGCCGAGATGGCGTCCACCACGCCAGCCTCGCGTCGCTTGATATTCAGGGCGTTCTGAAGGCTGGCCCGAAAACCGGTGACCACGATCTCATCAACCTCAGTGGCGTTCTGCGGCTGGGGCGCCGTCTCGGTCGCCTGAGCGGCGGCGTCGTGCGCCATGAGCGCGAGGGTCAAGGCGCCGAGCGATGCGGTCGCGGTCAGGGCGCGTTGAGCGAATTTCTGGCGTGGGGTCATTTGGTTTTCTCCTCCCGTTCATGGCCCTCGGAGATCAACCGCCTCCGTTCAGCCGCCCGCTGCTGGCGGACGACACCGGTGTCAGCTTTGGTTTGCCAAAGTACTGCTACCGGTGTCATAGTTGTTGTACGCACAGTCGCCTTTCTATTGCAAGACGGACGTCTGACGGGTTTTCGAGGCCCGCGCATCATAGGCAAGGCGGCCTTGCCGACCATTACCGACCGGGCGACAGAACACCGGCGACAGGGAAGGACATCAGGTTGAAGCAGCCCCTCTCCAGCAGTTCCGCAGGACAGACGCCCATGACGCGGCGAACGGCCTTAGCGGCGGGTTTGTCCGCCGCCGTTATAGCGCAAACGGCGACGGCAGGGCCGCGCGCCTCGGCGCCGCGCGTGACGACGACGGCTGGGCCCGTCATCGGCCTGCGGGAAAGGGAGCTCAGCGTCTTCAAGGGGATTCGCTACGGAGCCCCGACACGGCGATTTCGGCCGCCCGAACCGCCCGTGCCTTGGCGGACGCCGGTCCTCGCCGTCCAGTTCGGCGCCGCCGCTCCCCAACGCGGGGATGAACCCAACCAAAGCGAAGACTGCCTTTTCTTGAATGTCTGGACCCCTGGCGCCGACGCCGCTCGGCGGCCGGTGATGGTCTATATCCACGGCGGCGCCTACGCCACCGGCTCGGGCTCGCACCCCCTCTATGACGGCTCGCGACTGGCCGCAGAGGAGGACGTGGTCGTGGTCACGCTTAATCATCGCCTCAACGCCTTCGGCTACGCCTATCTGGCGCGGCTCGTTCCAGGCTTTGAAGACTCCGGCAACCTCGGTCAGCTTGACCTGATCCTCGCGCTGCGATGGGTTCGCGACAATATCGCGGCCTTCGGCGGCGATCCTGATCGAATCATGCTGTTCGGCCAGTCCGGGGGCGGCGCGAAGATCGCCACCCTGATGGCCATGCCGGCGGCGGAAGGCCTGTTCCACTGCGCCGCCACCATGAGCGGTCAGCAGGTCACGGCGTCCGGACCGATCAACGCCACCACTCGCGCTGTGACGTGGTTGAAGGCCCTGGGGCTGACACCCGATCGCGCGGCCGAAGCGGCGACCCTGCCGGTGGAGCGCCTGCTCGAAGCCCAGGCGGTGCAGGACCCGATTCTCGGATTCGGCGGGCTGTATTTCGGCCCGGTCCTAGATTTCCGCGCCCTGCCCCGACATCCCTTCTATCCGGACGCCGCGTCCTCGGGTCTCAAGACGCCCATGATCATCGGCAATACGCGCGAGGAGACGCTGGGCTTCATGGGCGACGATCCCAAAAACCAGGACCTGACCTGGGACACGCTACCGGGTCGATTGACGCCGTCCGTCATGCGGATCGACGTCGCGCCCGAGGTCGTCGTCGACGCCTATCGTCGCATGCATCCCGACTGGTCGCCCGACCAGGTGTTGATCGCCGCGACCACGGCCGGCCGCTCCTGGCGTGGCGCGGTGATCGAGGCCGAGGAACGCGCCAAGGCCGGAGCGCCCGCCTGGGTCTATCAGCTCGACTTTCCCGGCGTCATGGCCTCTGGCCGCAAGGGCGCCTTCCACACGGCGGACATCCCCCTGGTCTTCGGAACTGTCGCCTCGCCCGAATCCCGCGTGAACGGTCCTGGCGCCGAGACCGTCTCAGCGGCCATGCGAAAGGCATTCGCCGCCTTGGCGCGGGACGGTGATCCGAACCACCCGGGCCTGCCGCGCTGGGACCGTTACGAACTGCCACAGCGCCAGACTCTGCTGTTTGATGTCGAGCCACGCATGGCGAACGATCCCAGGGGCGACGAGCGCGCCTTCTTCGCCGCCATTCCCTATATCCAGCCCGGAACCTGACCCGCCTAGAGCGGCACGTTCAGCCGACCGGCCCAGGCCCGGACCAAGGCAGGCCAGACCTGGGCGGGCCGGCCCTGGATCAGACGTACGCCGAAGCCGTGGCCGCCTTCTTGAAAGAGGTGCGCCTCCGTCGGCACGGCCGCAGCCTTCAGCGTGCTCAACAGTTGAAGGCTGTTCTCGACCGGGACCGCCAGGTCGTTCATGGCGTGAAGCAGGAAAACCGGCGCGGCGTCCCGCCAGTCCATCGCCTCCAGAGAATAGGCCCTGATCTGGTCCGCTGCGGGAGCCTGGCCCAGCAGATGGGTTCGCGAACCCTGGTGGGCGTGGGGATCAGCCATGGTGGCCACCGGGTACATCAAGACCGTCAGGTCGGGCCTTAGCGAAACGGCGTCTTCGGCGTCGATGGCGGGATAGGTCTCATCGCGCCTGGCGCTGAGCAATCCTGCGAGATGCCCGCCCGCAGAGGCCCCGAGGACGCCGATCCGCGCCGGGTCCACTCCATAGACGTCCGCACGTGAGCGGATCAGCCGCATCGCCCGTTGCGCATCCTGTAGCGGGGCGTCCGGCCCGGCGGCCCAGCCATCCGCCGGAAGTCGGTAGCGAAGCACGAAACAGGTCGTACCGGTCGCCGCAAAGACGCGGGCGACGTCGTAGCCCTCTTTGTCAAGAACCGCCCAACGGTAGCCGCCGCCCGGGATCAACAGCAGGGCCGAGCCGTTGGGCCGTGCCGGCCGAAAGACTGTCAGCATAGGGTCTTCGGTGTACTGGGCGTAGCGGTCGTGAAAAGCCGGATCGGTCGAACGCTCCGGCACGATCGGCGTGAGCCGCACCCCCTCCCCGCCCGGCGCGCCGCGGGGCCACAACCGGATCGTTTCGTCGGGATCGGGCGGCGGGGCCGCCTGCCGCTCTCCAGCAGAGAAAGCCTCGGCCGCCGCCGGTCGTCCGAAGGCCAGGCCGCCTGCGGCCAAGACCAGGCCGAGCAGATGTCTTCGAAGCAGCTTCATCTCTTCATCCAAAAAGAAGCGGCCGGACGAGTGATCGTCCGGCCGCGCTTTGATCAGACCTTGGCCGGAGCGTACTTCGGCGAAAGCAGATGCACCACCAACAGGGCGATCAGATAGGCTGAAGCCGCCACGATGAAGATCGGCGTATAGGTGCCGATCTGCTCCAGCACATAGCCGGCGTACTTCGCCATCGCCATGCCGCCGATGGCCCCCAACATGCCCCCGATCCCGACGACCGAACCGACCGCCGAGCGCGGGAAGACGTCGCCCGGCAGGGCGTAGAGATTGGCCGAAAAGCCCTGGTGGGCCGCAGTGGCCAAACCGATGATGCCGACCGCCACCCAGAGGTTGGACGCCATGGCGGCGAAAGCGACCGGGACGGCGCACAGGGCGCAGATCAGCATGGTGATCTTGCGGGCCCTATTGACGCTCATGCCGCGGTGCATGAAGCGAGACGACAGCCAGCCGCCGCCGACCGATCCCACGTCCGACAACAGGTAGATGGCGACCAGCGGGGGGCCGAAGGATTTCAGATCAAGTCCGTAGGTTTTGCCGAGGAAGTCCGGCAGCCAGAACAGGAACATCCACCAGATGGGGTCGATCAGGAACTTGCCCAGGGCGTAGGCCCAAGTTTCCTTGACGCCCAACAGCTTGGTCCATTTGACCTTTTCAACGACATCGGCAGGATCCTGCTCGATATAGGCCAGCTCGGCAGCCGACAGCCGCTTCTGTTCGCGGGGCCGGCGATAGACCAGGAGCCAGATCGGCAGCCAGATTAGGCCCAGCAGGCCGGTGATGACGAAGGCCAGTTGCCAGCCGAAGGCCAGAACCAGACCCGGAACGATCAGGGGCGTGACAATGGCGCCGATATTGGTGCCCGCGTTGAACAGGCCCGTCGCCAGGGCGCGTTCCTTCTTTGGGAACCACTCGGCGACGGCCTTGATGCCTCCAGGGAATCCGCCGGCCTCGCCGACGCCCAGGAGCATGCGCGCCATCATGAAGTGCGACAGATCCCGCGCCGCGCCGTGCAGGATGTGGCCGATCTGCCAGATGCCGAATGCCACGCCCAAGCCCCAGCGCGCGCCGACGCGGTCCATGATCCGGCCCCAGAGCAGATAGGCCACGGCGTAGGAGGCCTGGAACCAGAAGACGATGTCGGCGTAGTCGGTCTCCGACCAACCGAACTCGGTTGACAGCATGGGCTTCAAGAAGCCGATCATCTGGCGATCGACATAGTTGATGACCATGGCTGCAAACAGCAGCCACATGATGATCCACCGATACTTGCCCGGCGACGGCGCCTTGATCTCAATCGGTCCTGCGCTTGACGCGTCGGTCATGATTATTCCCGTTCCTGATGGTTCCTCACGCGTCCCGGCTCTCTCGTCCCTCAACGGCGGCCAGGTTGACGTGTTTAAGAAGATTACTGCGCTTCAGCCCTCACGACCGAGCAATGGAGTTCGGCAACGCCCCTGAATACGCATACGGCCTGATCCCCTGCATGGACCCGGTGTACGCCGGTAACGGCGCCGGTGGAGATCAACATGCCGGCCTTCAGCGGTCGGCCCCATCGGGCGCAATGCTCGGCCAAGAAACGGACGGACTCCATTGCGCCGCCCTGAAGCGACGCAGAACCTCCGACACCGACGCTCTCGCCGTTGACGAAGGTTTCGACCTCGATCGCTTCCAGCCGCTCGCGCCAATCCGCCAATTCAGGCCCGATGATCAGGCCGCCGTTGTTGCCGAAGTCTGAGGCGACGACTGCGGAGCCCAGGTCATTGATCGCCGACAAGGGGCTGCCCGCCAGCTCGACGCCCACGAAGATCTTGTCGATCGCCGCGACGGCGTCCGCCAAGCTCCAATCCGTTTTGTCGGGGTCCAGATCATGACCGATGCGGGCGATGAACTCGGACTCGACGGCTGCAAAGCCGCCCTCGATCTCCGGCAACGCCGTCGCGGCGCCTTCAGCGCTCGCCCAAACATTGCGTGCAAAGATGGCGCCGGCCAGTCGGTGAACCCCCAACTCCGGCTGCTGTGAAGGCGGCACTCCGCCGACCTTCCATCCGACGACCTTGTCGGGAAACCGCTCTATGGCGGCGGACTGGATCGCATAGGCCTGGGCCATGTTTTCGGGAATCCGACCTGGATAGTCCGGCGTGGCGCGGCAGGCCAGTCGCGCCGCCACGAACCGCGCTGCGATCTTATCCGGCTCCACGGCGACAGAGGCCGTCCCGATTTCGGCGATCGGCGTCGCGCTCATGACGCGACGCTCACGAATGAATAGGTGCGGATCAAGGTAAGGCCTCGCAAACAGGCCGCGATAAGAGCGAGGGAGGAAACCGGTGTCAATGCGCTTTGAAGAGGTTTGTAGCGTCCGACGCGAGTCGGCGTTATGGCTGAAGCTCGACAAGAAGGAAGGAGCCGCACCTTGGCTCAAGACGATCCGCGCCCCGGCAAGACGGCTAAGCGGGCCACCATCAACGACGTCGCCCGCGTGGCGGAAGTGTCCAAAAAGACCGTCTCGCGCGTGATCAACCAGTCGCCGTTCGTGCGCCAGGACACGCGGGAACGAGTCAATGCGGTCATCAAGGCGTTGGGCTTTACGCCCGATCCCCAGGCGCGCGGGCTGGCGTTCCGCCGCTCTTTCCTGATCGGCCTGATCTACGACAACCCCAGTCCGACCTATGTCGTCAATATGCAGCAGGGCGTGCTGGACGCCCTGAAGGGTTCGGGGCTGGAACTTGTCGTCCACCCTTGCAACCGCAACTCCCCTACTCTGCTTGAGGACATCCGAGGCTTCGTGGAGCGGCAAAGGCTCTATGGCGTCATCATGCCCCCGTCGGTGTCTGAGGACGAGGCGGTCATCGCGCTGCTGCGCGAACTGGATTGCCCCTATGTCCGGATCGCCTCGGTGGCCCTGGATGAGCCGGCGTCGATGGTGGTGACGAACGACGGAATAGGGGCGGCTGAGGCGGCGAATCACCTTGCCGACCTTGGCCACCTGCGGATCGGTCTGGTTCGCGGGCCGGACCTGTTCCGATCATCGGCGGTGCGAAGCAAGGGCTTTCTCGACGCCCTGTCGGCGCGCGGGATTCCACTGGCGTCCGAATACGACTTCAAGGGCGCCTATACGTTTGAATCAGGCGTTGAAGCCGGCCACGCCCTGCTTTCCTTGGCCCACCCGCCCAGCGCCATCTTCACCCTCAACGACGACATGGCGATCGGGATCATGCAGGCGGCCCGCGAGCGGGGGCTGGAGCTGCCACGCGACCTGTCGATCGTCGGGTTCGACGATCTGCCCATGGCCGCGCGGGTCTGGCCGAACTTGACCTCCGTCCGCCTGCCGATTCGCGACATGGGCCGCATGGCGGCCGAGAAGCTTCTGGCGCCCATGCGCGGCGTGGATGCGGCCCAGTTGAAGCAGCCGGAAGTCCGACCTGCTCTCGTGGTGCGGAAATCCGCTATCCCTGCGGCTTGAAAACGCTTTTCAAAAAGGCGGCCGGCGCGGGCCACGCGCCGGCCGAGCCTTGGCCTTATGCGGGCTCCAAAGCCTTCGCGCCGCTCAGAACGCCCTTCAGATAGTCGCGAATATCTTCGTCCGTAGCGTTGGCGAAGAAGTATTCGGAAAACCGCTCGCCCGCGATCGCGGCTTTCAGCAAGTCCTGATCCATCTCCTTCAGCACGGTCAGCATGTCCTTGCAGGATGCGGCCTTCAGATCGCGCAGCACGCCTCGGTTCTTGCGCATGATCTCCGCACGTTCCTTGGGATAGCCCAGGCCGCGCTCGCCCTCGAACAGTTTGCGATACACGTCCTGAAGGTTCAGCTCCGCCGCCCAACCGAACCCCTTGGCATAGGGCATGGAGATGGCGTTTCCGTCATTGATCTGGCCGAACAGGAAGGCGTCGGTCGGATCAATGACCAGGCCGCAGAAGACGCCCGGCATGCTGTTGCAGGCCAGCATCGATCCCATGCCGGTGCCGCAACCGGTCACCACGAAGTCGGCGGCGCCGGAGTTGAGCAGGATGGCGGTCAGCACGCCGTTCATCACATAGGTCAGCGACGCCTTATCCTCGGCGGCGTACATTCCATAGTGGAACACCTGATGCCCCAGCGGCTCCGCGACGGCGGACAGAGCCGCATGCACCGTCTCGCTTTTTGCGGCCTGGCTGTTTTCGATAATGAGCGCGATCTTCATGGGGACTCCTCAAGGCGAGTTCAGGCGACATCGAACCATGTCGCGCGATTATGGGCTAATGGATTGCATCATAATATGACACCGGTTACCTAGTCCACATGGGGAGAGATGCAAGGTCAGCCGGATCGATTTCCCGGCGAGGCTGACAGAGCGGAACATTAGCCCTTGCCGCATCACACCCGCTAAACGGCGTCGCAAAAGGCGCAGACTAGAGGAAACACAATATGACCACTCCATTCGACCTCACCGGAACAGTCGCCCTGGTCACCGGCGGCAATGTGGGCTTGGGCCAGGGAATCGCTCTGGCTCTGGCGGAAGCCGGCGCCGACATCGTTTCGGTCGCCCTGTCGGATTCCGACGACACGGTCGCCAAGGTGAAGGCCATGGGACGCCGCGCTCATGCGGTCAGCGCCGATCTGACCTCGATCGAACCGGTCGAGCGCGTGGTTCAGGAAACCCTTGAGGCGATGGGCCGGATCGACATCCTGGTCAACAATGCGGGCCTGATCCGCCGCGCCGACGCCGTGGACTTCACCGAGGCCGACTGGGACCTGGTGATGAACATCAATCTGAAGACCGTCTTCTTCCTCAGCCAGGCCGTGGCCCGTCACTTCATCAAACAGGGCGAAGGCGGCAAGATCATCAACATCGCCTCCATGCTCTCCTTCCAGGGGGGCATCCGGGTGCCCTCCTACACCGCCTCCAAGTCGGGCGTGGCCGGCCTGACCAAGCTGATGGCCAATGAATGGGCGCCGCACGGCATCACCGCCAACGCCATTGCGCCTGGGTATTTCGCCACTGCCAACACTCAGGCGCTGCGCGAGGACCCCGTCCGCTCGGCTGAAATCCTGGGCCGCATCCCGGCCGGCCGCTGGGGCGAGCCTTCGGACCTCGGCGGGGCCGCCGTCTTCCTGGCGAGCCGAGCGTCCGACTATGTCCAAGGCGCCATCCTGCCGGTCGACGGCGGTTGGCAGGCGCGCTGAGCGACGGCTAGTCTGAAGCATGACCCACAGCGCATCTCCCCGCCGCATCCTCTGCTTCGGCGAGATGCTGCTGCGGTTTTCGCCCAATCAGCACGAGTTGCTTCTGCAGTCTCCCGCCCTGACGGTCCGTCCAGGGGGCGCGGAGGCGAATGTCGCGGTCTCCCTGGCCCAATTCGGCGCCCCCACGGGTTTGGCGACAGTCTTGCCCGACAACGTCCTGGGTCGCGCCGCGCGTGACGAAGTGCGCCGACACGGCGTCGATACCTCGACGGTCCTGTTCAAGGCCGGTCGAATGGGCCTGTACTTCCTCACCCCTGGGGCCGTAAGGCGCCCATCGGAAGTCCTGTACGACCGCGCCGGCTCCGCCTTCGTCGAACATGTCCATACGGCGTTCGACTGGGACGCCTTGCTGGACGGGGTGGAATGGCTGCACGCGTCCGGCGTCACGCCGGCTACGGGCCCTAACGGCTCGTCCGCCGCCGTCGCCCTGATAGACGCTGCGGCGCGCCTGGGGGTTAAGGTCAGTTATGACGGCAACTTCCGCGGAAAGCTGTGGGAGCAATGGGACGGCGATCCCCCGAGGGTCTTGGGCCGCATGCTGAGCGGCGCGACCCTGGCCTTTGCCGACGATCGCGACTTCGGCCTGGTGCTGAGGACGCGGTTCGACGACGCCGACCCCGCCGTCCGGCGTCGCGAGGCCGCAAAGGCCGCCTTCGACGCCTTTCCTCGTCTTCAGCGCATCGCCTGCACCTTGCGGGTGCAAGACAGCGTAGCCGACCAGGCGCTTTCGGCGGTGATGCTGACGCGAGACGGTGGACGGATCGTCGAAACGCAGGCGGACGCCCTGCACATGGCCGGTGTCGTGGACCGGGTAGGCGGTGGCGACGCCTTCGCTTCCGGCGTGCTGTTCGGGCTCTGGAGCGGCTGGTCGGATCAGCAGGCGCTGGATTTCGGCTTGGCGGCCGCCGGCCTGAAACACTCGGTTCCGGGCGATTTCAACATGTTCTCGGCCGATCAGGTTCGGGCGGCCATGGGTGACAACGGGTTCGACATTCGCCGTTAGATCCCAGCCGGATCCCGTCGAGACTCCCCTAGGAAACCGGTGTCAATCGTGCTTGATTGAGTCTCCAACCGGCCGCGAAGAGCCGTTTCAGAGGTCCAGGAGTTTCAGCATGCATGCCCCTTCCATGAGCCGTCGCGCCGTCTTGGCCGCCGGCGCCGCCGCCACATTCGTCGCCGCCTCAGCACCCGCCCTCGCTGTCGCCGCCTCGGCGCCTCAGCGGGACGCCATCCTGGCGGGGATGAAGCGGGCCGCACGCTTTATGACCGATGAGGCTGCAGTCGAAGGCGGTTATGTCTGGCAGTATCTGCCCGACTTTTCTCGGCGTTGGGGCGAGCTGGAAGCCGGCCCGACCATGATCTGGGTGCAGCCGCCTGGAACCGCGACCATGGGGCACCTGTTCCTGGACGCCTACCATGCGACCGGCGACGAATTCTATTATGAGGCCGCCAAGTCCGCCGCCGACGCTCTAGTCCGGGGCCAACACCCGGCCGGCGGCTGGAACTATGTCATCGACACGGCCGGCGAGGCTTCGCTGAGGCGGTGGTACGACACGGTCGGCAAGAACGCCTGGCGGTTGGAAGAATTTCATCGCTACTACGGCAACGCCACCTTCGATGACGCGGGTACGGCTGAGGCCTCGCAACTGCTTCTTCGCCTGTACCTCGAAAAGCGAGACCGCAAATATCTGGCGCCTCTGAACAAGGCGATCGATTTTGTCCTCGATAGCCAGTATCCGAACGGCGGCTGGCCTCAACGTTACCCCTTCGTGCAGAATGGCGGCGTCCACGGGCACGCTGATTACACGCCCTACATCACCTTCAATGACGATGTCGCAGGCGAGAATCTGGAGTTTCTGATCTACGCCTGGCACGGACTGGCGCGGAACGGACGCGGCGATCCGCGCATCCTGGATGCGATCAACCGCGGCATGGATATCTTCGTCAGAACCCAACAGCCTCAGCCACAGCCCGCCTGGGGCCTGCAGCATTTCCCCGACACCCTAAAGCCGGCCGGCGCGCGGACGATCGAACCTCAGGCCTTCGTCACCCATGCGACGGGCACCAACATCAAGTCGATGCTCGGCTTCTACCGATTGACGGGGGACCGGAAATTCCTTGACCGCCTGCCTGAGGCCCTGGACTGGCTGGATCAGGTCGCGACCAAGCCGCCGCTCAATACACCGGGGCGGACCCATCCCACCTTCATTCTCGAAGGCGCCAACACCCCGATCTACATCCATCGTCGGGGGTCCAACGTCGCCAACGGCCAGTACTACGCCGACGACAATCCCGAGAATCTGATCGTCCACTACGGTTCGTTCCGGAACGTGGACACGCCCGCTCTTCGCGCGGAGTATGCCCGCCTCTCCGCCCTGCCCGTCGAGGCTGCGACGCAAGGGTCGCCGCTGAAGGCGCGACCGGGCTCTCTACGGCTTCCGACGTATTTCACCCTTCAGGACGTCGATGTCTGGGACATGTCCAGCGAGGCCAAACGGCCGTCGCCGGTCAGCGAAAGCCGCGTAGCCGAGGTTCTGGCGGGACTGAATACGCGGGGCTATTGGCCGACGCCGCTGACGACGACGTCGAACCCCTACAGGGGCGACTCTCCGACCGCCGTGACCGGCGGCGAATATCAGATGACACGCGTCGGCGACGTCTGGGACACGTCGCCCTATCGGACCGACTACCCGGTCGAGGGCGTTTCCACCTCGGTCTTCATTCGAAACATGGGCGATCTGATCCAGGCCCTGGTCGCCTGACCGGAGCGGGCGGCCCGAATGATCGGGCCGTCCGGCGTCCGGCCCTTAGAGATAGGCGCCCACCTGCCAAGGGACGAACTCATTGTCGCCGATGCCCAGCGCCTCCGACTTTGAAGGCTCGCCAGAGGCCACGGCCAGCATCTTTTGGAAGATCCGTTCGCCGACGTCGGCCAGGCTGGCGCCCGTAAGCACCGGCGAAGCGTCGATATCCATGTCCTCGTCCATCCAGCGCGCCAATTTGGCGTTGGACGCGATCTTGATCGAGGGCGCCGGCTTGGCCCCGAAGACTGAGCCACGGCCGGTGGTGAAGACGATCAGATTGGCGCCCGAGGCGATCTGGCCCGTCGCCGAACAGGGATCGTAGCCTGGGCTGTCCATGAAGCTGAGCCCCCTGGCCGCCCGCGGTTCGGCATAGCCGATCACATCGTTGAGCGGCGTCGAGCCCGACTTGGCGACGGCCCCCAGAGACTTCTCCAGGATGGTTGTCAATCCGCCCTTCAGATTGCCCGGAGAGGGGTTGTTGTTCAGCTCCATCTGATGCCGCGCCGCATAGTCGCGCCACCAGGCCAGGCGCGCCTGCAGCTTGTCGGCGACGGCCTGTGACGCTGCGCGGCGCAGCAGCAGGTGTTCGGCGCCCCAGATTTCGGGTGTCTCCGACAACAGGGCCGACCCGCCGTGGCTGACCAGCCGATCGACCGCCTCGCCCAAGGCCGGGTTGGCCGTGACGCCGGACCAGCCGTCCGAACCGCCGCACTGAAGGCCGACCGTTAGATGCTCGGCCGACACGGTCGTGCGTCGCATCTTGGCGGCCTCCCTAATCAGGTCGCGAACGATCGCGACGCCGGCCTCGATCGCGCGCCCTGTCCCTCCAGCCTCCTGTATGGTCAGGGCATGAAGTGTGGGACCGGCGTTCAGCCCCTCATTGGCGAGCCAGGCGGGGATCTGATTGGCCTCGCACCCCAGCCCTACGATCAGCAGGGCGTGAAAGTTCGGGTGGCGGGCATAGCCTCCCAGGGTGCGCTGCAAAAGGGCGACGTCGGAAGACAGGGATGAGCCCCCGCATCCCCCCTGGTGGGTGAAGGCGACCACCCCGTCGACGCCGTCCGGCAGGCCGTCATCAGGAAAGGCGTCGGCGATGCGGCGCGCCACTGTGGCGGAACAGTTCACGCTGGTGAGCACGCCGATATAGTTTCGCGTCCCCACTCGCCCGTCCGGGCGCACGATCCCCTGAAAGGTCGCGTCAGACCGCAGCGGCGGCGAACGCAGATCTGCCCCCACCTCGGCCTCTCGTCCATCGTCGGTCATCATCAGATTATGGATGTGAACGTGGTCTCCCGGCGCGATCGCAATGCGGGCGCGGCCGATGACCTGACCATAGCGACGAACCACTCCTCCCGCTTCCACAGCATGACGCGCGATCTTATGACCCGTGGGGATGTGGGTGCGCGCGGGGACGTCCAAGCCTTCGGGAGTCTGGCCTTCGGAAATGTCATCCAGGGCGATGGCGACGTCGTCGAGTGAATTTAAGACCACAATGCGAGACATGATCTAGACCGCCGCCTCCCGCGCCGCCTCGACCGCTCCTTTGCGACACAGCGACAGATAGGCGTCCGTAACCGCCAGGGCGAAGCGGTCGTCCGCCGCCAGGCGCTGCGGAAAAACGGCCGCAAGCCTCAGAAGACTCAGCACCTGGTCGGCTTCATTGTCAGCCTCAGCCAGACGCCGCGCCGTTTCGGCGGCCAGCGGATCATCGACCTCGAAGCGCTCTCCCCCTTCCGTCAAACCCGATTGCCACCTCATCCAGGCCGCTACGCCCAGCGCCGTCGCCTTGATCCCGAGCCCTGCCGCCAAACGATCTGAGGCCGTCGCCAACAGCCGCTGCGGCAGCTTCTGAGAACCGTCGATGGCGATCTGGCGTGTGCGATGCATCAGGGCGGCGTTGCAGAAGCGCGCCATCAGGGCCCGCCGATAGTCGGCGATCACCAAACCGGGCGGCGGCTCCAACGTCGTCTCGACCTCGTCCCACAGGGCTTCGACATAGGTGCGGAAGGATGGCACACCCACCACCTCATGCACATGTTCGAAGCCGGCCAGGGCCCCAAGGTAGGACAAGGCGGAGTGAGCGCCGTTCAGGAGTCTCAGCTTGGCGTTCTCCCAAGGCTCGACGGACTCCGCCAACTGAACGCCCAGCCCTGGAAAGTCCGGTCGCTCGCCGGCGAAGTGGTTTTCGATCACCCACTGGGTGAAGGGCTCCGTCTTGACCATGCCTTGATCCTCAAAGCCGAGCCGGCCGGTCAGTCGCGCCACATCGTCGGGGGTAGTCGCAGGAACAATGCGGTCGATCATGGTCTGCGGGAAGGCGCCATGACGCCTGATCCAGTCGGCCAAATCAGGGTCGATACGGCCCGCCATCGCCAGCACGGCCGCCCTGATTCTTTGCCCGTTCTGCGGAAGATTGTCGCAGCTGATGACGGTGAAGGGTTTAAGGCCCGCAGCCTTGCGCGCCTTCAGCGCCGCAACAAGGAATCCGGGGGCCGTGCGCGGCGCCTCCAGATCGATCAAATCCGCAGCCACGTCCGGATCATTGAAAATCAGATCGCCGCTTGCGGGGTCGATACGGTAACCCTTTTCGGTGACGGTCAAGGTGACGATGTGAACCTCAGCCCTCGCCATGGCGGCCACCAGGGCGGCGGGGTCTTCTGGGCCGACCAGGACGCCGCAGCCCGCGCCAATGATGCGAAGATCCTCGCGCGCCCCGTCACGCAGCACCAGGGTGTACAGTCCGTCTTGGGGATTCAGTTGGTCTCTGACGCCCGGCGACCGCAGCGAGGCCCCGAGAACCCCCCAACGCAGGTCGCCGCCGGCCAGGGCGTCGTCGAAAACAACCGCCTGATGGGCGCGGTGGAAGGCTCCCACCCCCAGATGCACTACGCCGGTCTTCACCTCCGCACGGTCATATTTGGGCTGAGCGACGTCCAAAGGCAGTTGCGACAAAGCCCCTGAGTTCAGCCGGGACGTTTGACCGCTCACAGCTTGTAAGCCGCCTTGACCAGGCCATAGGTCAGGGCGTGGGCGACCTCGTGCGCCTCGTCCTCCTCGATCCTATGCTCCACCACAAGCCGGGCCAGGAAGCTGCAGTCCATGCGCCGCGCCACATCGTGACGGGCCGGGATCGACAGGAAGGCGCGGGTGTCGTCATTGAACCCGACCGTGTTGTAAAAGCCGGCGGTCTCGGTGACCTGTTCGCGGAAGCGGCGCATGCCCTCTGGGCTGTCGTGGAACCACCAACTGGGGCCCAGTTTCAACGCCGGATAATGACCGGCCAGCGGAGCCAGTTCGCGGCTGTAGCTGGTCTCGTCGAGGGTGAAGACGATCAAGGACAGGCGCCTGTCCGCTCCAAAGCGATCCAGCAGCGGCTTCAACGCCCTGACGTAATCGGTCGGGGTGGGAATGTCGCATCCCTTGTCGCGTCCAAAGCGATCAAACACCGTCGCCGAATGATTGCGGAAACTGCCGGGATGCAGTTGCATCACCAGGCCGTCCTCGACCGACATGGCGGCCATTTCGGTCAGCATCTGGCCGCGAAACAGCTCGGCGTCCGCAGCTGTCGCAGACGCCGTGGATACGCGACGGAACAGAGCCTCGGCCTCTCCTCTCGGCAGATCCGCCGTAAAGGCGGTCGGATGGCCGTGGTCGGTCGAGGTCGCGCCCCTTTCGATGAAGAAGGCGCGACGGTCGCGGAGGGCTTGAAGATAGCCGTCCCAGCTCATGACGTCGCGACCGGTAAGATCGGCCAGGCTGTGCAGATTGTCGCGGAAACCCTCATAGTCCGGATCCAGGACCAGGTCGGGTCGAAACGCGGTCAGCACCCTGCCTTTCCAGCCTGACGACGCGATGGTCTTGTGGTGATCCAGGGTGTCGAGCGGGCTCTCGGTGGTGGTCAGAACCTCGATATTGTAGCGTTCGAACAGCGCGCGTGGTCGGAAACCGTCGGTTTTGAGGGCGGCGTCGATGACATCGTAATAGTGGTCCGCCGTCTCGCCCGACAGACGCACATCTAGGCCGAACACCTCGGCATAGACCCAGTCATGCCAGAGGCGCGAAGGCGTGCCGCGAAACAGGTGATAGTTCTCGGCGAACCGGCGCCAGATTTTCCTGGGATCCGTCTCCACAGGCCCGCCGTCGACGCGCGGCACGCCCAGATCCTCCATCGCCATCCCCTGCGAATACAGCATTCGAAAGACGTAATGGTCGGGCGTAATCAGCAGCTCAGCCGGGTTGGCGAAGGCTTGGTTCAGGGCGAACCAGCTGGGGTCTGTATGCCCGTGCGGACTGATGATCGGCAGATCTTTGACAGCGTCGTACAGCCGCCGCGCGACTGCGCGGGTTCCCGCATCGGCCGGAAACAGGCGGTCGGGATGTAGTCGGAGCGGCTGGGTCATGAAATCCTTCCCTCAGTTCCCGCCGGTCGGACGCGACGAGTCGTTTCTGTTCCTCCTGTTACAGGGCTGAGGACAAAAAAGACACCGGTTACCTTAGTAGTCTAGTCTGCCTACGGCGCACGCTGAATCTGCGGCGCTGTAATCAAACGTGCGAGGTCTAGGCGGACGGCCTGCCGAGGCGCGCTTTTCAATCGGCCTCAGATCAGCCCATGGCCCTTCGGCAGTTCGGCGTATCGATGCACCCGCGTCGCCATGACGAGGCCGAAGCCGATCATGACGGTCAGCATCACCGTGCCGCCGTTGGACAACAGCGGCATGGGCACGCCCACGACTGGCGCAAGCCCCATAACCATGGCTCCGTTGATCAGCACATACATGGCGAAGGTGGCGATCACGCCGGACGCCGCCAAACGGCCGAAATGACTGTGGGACAGGGACGCTATTCGCAAAGAGATCAATATGATGGCCGCATAGGCGCTGAGCAGGAAGAAGGCGCCGACGAAGCCGAACTCCTCGGCGAAGGCGGCGAAGATGAAGTCGGTATGACGCTCGGGCAGAAACTCCAGCTGGCTCTGGCTGCCCAGGCCGTAGCCCTTGCCAAGAAGCCCGCCCGAGCCCATCGCGATCTTGGATTGGACGATCTGATACCCCTTGTCGGCCATGTCGGCCTCAGGGTTCAGGAAGGTCAGGACCCGGTGGCGCTGATAGTCGTGCATGCCGAACATCACATAGGGAGGCACGGCGACCGTGGCGACGGCGGCGACGGCGGCGATGATCTTCCAGTTCAGACCGGCCATGAACATGATGGCCGCGCCGGTCAGGCCGATCAGCATGGCCGAGCCCAGATCCGGCTGGTGCGCCACCAGCAGGAAGGGCATGCCGATGATGGCGACGGGAATGATCAGCTTCCAGTGAAAGCTCGCCTCCTTGGCCGAGGCCCCGTGGTACCAACGCGCCAGGGCCAGAACCACGCCGATCTTCATGATTTCCGAGGGCTGTATGCGGGTCACGCCCAGGTCAAGCCAGCGCGTGGCGCCGAGCGCGGTGTAGCCCAACGGCGTCTCGACGAGAGCCAGTAGGAACAGGGCCACGCCATAGATGGGATAGGCCAGGGCGAACCAGTAGCGAATGTTGATCATCGACAGCCCCAGCATCAGCACCAGGCAGACGCCGAACCGGATCAGGTGTTTAGCCGCCCAGGGTGACCACGAGCCGCCCCCCACCGAATAGAGCATCATTGCGCCCGCGCCGCCTACGGCGCAGATGAGCAGCAGAAGCCGCCAGTCGAGCTGGCTGATCTTGGTCGAAACGCGCTCGCGCTCGCCGGGACGAGACAGGGCGGAAGCGGTCATAAGCGCGGCTCCGTCGATGGGGGAAGCGGATCAACCGCCTCCGGCGTCGGCGCCGCCGGCTCGACGGTCGAAGGCTGGGTCAGGTCCGTCGTCTCTGTCGGCTCGGGCGCCGGCGGGCGTTCCATTCGCGCGCGCATCTCCGGATCCTTCAGCAAGGCGACCTTCATCACCTCCCGCGCGCGCGGCGCGCCGGCTGTACCGCCGCCCATGCCGCCGTGTTGCACAATCACCGACACGGCGTAGCGGGGATTGTCCGCCGGCGCGAAGGCGATGAACAGGTTGTGGTCCTTCTGGGCCCAGGGCCGGCCCGCGCCCTTGCGGGAGCCGGCGCCGTAGTTCTGCGCCTGGGCCGTCCCGGTCTTGCCCGCCATGCGGATGTCGCCGAGGCCCAGTTGGCTGTTCCTGAAGCCGGTCCCGCCGACGTCGGTCACCGCCTCCATCCCTTCCCGCATCACCTGCACGAAGGCCGGATCATAGGGCAGGTCGGCGAAGCTGCGGTCGCCCCCCTGCTCCACTCCCCCGATCGACTTGATCAGCCGCGGCGTCACGGCCTTTCGGCCATTGGCCAGTCGCGAAGCATAGACGGCCAGTTGCAGGGCGTTGACCGTCAAGGCGCCTTGACCGATGCCGTAGCTCGGCGTTTCGCCCGGATACCATTTGCCGTCGCCCCGCACGGGATTCTTCCGCCGCCATTCTCGGTCAGGCACCAGGCCCGGCTTCTGGCCGGAGATGCCGATGTCGTAGGTCTGGCCAAAGCCCATTTCGCGCGCCGTCTCGGCGATGGCGTCCGGCCCGACCTCGACCGCCAGGGTCATGAAATAGACGTTGCAGGAGTTCTTGATCGCCGAACGCATGTCCTGCGAACCGTGCCGTCCCAGGCAGGCGAACCGCCGCCCCAGATAGTAGGCCCCGTTGCAGACGATCCGTCGGTTCGGATCGCCGCCCCGTTTTAACGCCGTCAGCCCCACGACCGGCTTGAAGGTCGAGCCGGGCGCGAACGTCCCCGTGAGAGCCTTGTCCAGCAGCGGGCGACGCTCATAGTCGGCCAAGGCGCGATAGATGCTGGAAGGCACGCCCCCCACAAACAGGTTGGGATCGAACGAGGGGGCGGAGGTCATCGCCAGAATGTCGCCGTTGCGGACGTCCATCACGACGCAGGCGCCGGACTCCTCGCCGAACACCTCCAGCGCCCGGTTCTGAATGTCGGCGTCCAGGGTCAGAACCACTTCCTGCCCGGGAACCGCCGGGCGGGAGCCGCCCACATCCTCGGCCACCACCCGACCCCGCGCGTCCACCTCGACGCGATTGCCGCCGGGCTCGCCGCGCAGGGCCTCGTCCAGCGCCTTCTCCACCCCCTGACGGCCGATGCGGAAACTGGGGTTGAACAGCAGGGGCGGCACTTCTTCGCCCTTGTCGCGGATGGCCTTGACGTCTCGGTCCGACACCTTGGCCACATAGCCGACCACATGGGCGAAAGAGCCGCCGAACGGATAGTAGCGGGCGTCGTTCATGTCGGCCATGACGCCCGGCAGCTCGTTGGCGTACAGATTGACCTTGGCGAACTCCTCCCAAGTCAGGTCGCTCTTGACCGGAACCGGGTTGAACTTGGACGAGGCGTTGACGTCGCGGATGATGGCGCGGCGGCGTTCCAGGGTGTCGGGAAGCAGCCGACCCAGCAGGTCCAGGGTCTGGTCCAGGTCCTTGGTTTCGTCGCGCACCACCAGCACTCGGAAACTGGGGCGGTTGCCGGCGATGACGACGCCGTTGCGATCCTTGATCAGGCCCCGCGGCGGCGGAACCATGCGGAAGTTGAACTGGTTCTGCGACGAGAGGGTCGCATACTCCTGAGCCTGCACGACCTGGAGCTGGGCCAGCCGCCCTACAAGCGCCGCCACGCCGAGGGTCGCCAGGCCGCCGAACACGAAGGTGCGCCGCAGGAACGAGCCCTGTCGTTCATTGACGTCGGCGAAAAAAATGGAAGGTTCGCCGCTCATCGGAAGCGAATGTCTCCATCGTCGAACCGCTCAAGCATCCAGTCAGCGACCGGATAAAGCAGGAGGGTCGGGACGATCTGGCCGATCAGCGACAGAATGGCCGGCGGATTGCCCGCCCGCACCGTCACGATGACATAGGCGAACAGAAACGCCCCCAGGGTGCAGGCCACATACCAGGCGAACCGGATCAGCCCTTCGTGTCCGGCCAAAAGATTGCGCGACAGAAGCAGGACGCCATAGACCCCCATCAGACACAGGGCCCACATGCCGAGCGGGCCGTTCCAAAACAGGTCAAGGAACAGGCCCAGGGCGAACAGCACAGCCGGCGCCGTCATCGACGGACGGATCAAGGGCCAGGCGAAGGCCAGAACCATGGGCACGACCGGCTCCGGCAAGGTCAGGCCGAAAAGCTGGGCGGGGGTGGCCAGGACGATGGTCGCCGCGACCGCCACAAGGGCCGGATAGAGGATCCATTGCAAAGGCCCGACGACGCGGACCGCAACCGGCCGTCTCACGCGGCGCCTCCCGGCGCAGGCGAGGGTCCGCCCGGCGGAGTCTCAGGCGTGGACTGATCCGGAGCGGCGCGCGGAGCCGGACCGCGCTGAACCGACGGCCCGGCGGTTGCGGCCTGCGAAGCCTGGGCCTGCCGCGTGCGTTCGGCCTGGGCGCGTGCGGCCGCTTGCCGGCGTGCGGCAACGTCCGCAATCGCAGCCGCCTGTTCGAGGCTGGGCTCGGGCGCCGTCCCCAGACCCGCCAGGGGCGGCGCATTCAGGGCGTTGGGATCGACCAGTTGGCCGAAGTCCTGGAACAACAGCACACGCACATAATCGACAGCGCCACGATCGCTGAACAGTTTGACGCGCCAGCTGCCGTCAATGCCCTTGGCGGCGACGCCGATCGGTATGCCGCGCGGCAGTCCCCCACCGTCCCCAGAACTCAGAATGCGATCACCCGGCTGCACCGAGCCGGCTCCGCGAACAAACTCCAGACGCGGGTTGTCGCTGCCGTCGCCGGTGAGAAGCGCCCGCGCATCGGTGCGATCCACCAGGACGGGCGTCCGAGACGCCACATCGGTCAGGAGCACCATGCGGCTCACGCCTCCGGTCGCGCCCGTCACGCGACCGACGAGGCCGTGTTCATTGATCACCGGATTGCCGATCCGCACGCCGCGGCGCGTGCCCACGTCCAGAAGCTTGGCCCGATTAAAGGGTCCGCGCGCGTCGGAGATGGCGCGCGCCGTGATCATCGGAACGGGCGGCTCAGTCCGCAGCCCCAGCAAGGCTTCATAGCGCGCGTTGACGTTCTTCAGGGCGATGGCCTGGTCGCGCCACGGTTGGAGTTCCGCCAATTCCGCCTTGAGTTTCCGATTTTCCGACACCGCGAAGAAATAGCCCCCGACATAGTCGGTGACGGCGCCGACCCAGCGCACCGGCGCGGCCAAGATCCCGCTGACAGGTCCAGTCACCGTATCAGCCGCTCCGCGCACGGCGCCATAGCTGGAACCGCCGTCGACGGCCTTGCGATCGCTCACCAACAGGAGGCCGGCGGCCACGATCGACACGACGACGACAACCGCGGCGGTCCAGACCAGCGGCACCTTCAGGTTTTCAAAGGGACCGTCGCGAAACGCCACGGGCGACCTTCCACAAAAGGGGTTGGAATCGACAGGCGATCCCTGTCGTTCTGCCTGCCTATCGCAAAATCAGGGCCGGAATGGAACCGTCGATCACGCAGGGCTGAAAAGGATTTGCGGCCGGACTTTCGCCCAGCCGCGATCGAAAAAATCAGAGCGCCGAGTCGAGCACGCCCTTCATCCAGCGCGGATGCTCCAGCACGCGGCCGCAGCCGATGGCGACGCAGGACAGCGGGTCGTCGGCCACCGAGACCGGCAGGCCGGTGTGGTCGCGAATCTCGACATCCAGGCCGCGCAGCAGGGCGCCGCCGCCCGTCAGCATGATGCCCTTGTCGGCGATGTCGGCGGCCAATTCCGGCGGGGTGGCTTCCAGCGCGACCTTCACGGCCTCGATGATCTGGGTCACCGGCTCGGCCAGGGCTTCGGCGGCCTGGCGTTCCGAGATACGGACCTCGCGCGGCACGCCCTGCATCAGGTCGCGGCCCTTGACCTCGATCGACAGGCCTTCGCCGTCGGCCGGGATGCGGGCGGTGCCGATGTCCTTCTTGATCCGCTCGGCGGTCGTTTCGCCGATCAGCAGATTATGGTTGCGACGCATATAGCTGATGATGCTGTCGTCCATCTTGTCGCCGCCGACGCGGACCGAACGCGAATAGACGATGCCCGACAGAGACAGCACGGCCACCTCGGTGGTGCCGCCGCCGATATCGACGACCATGGAGCCGGTCGGCTCGTGGATGGGCAGGCCGGCGCCGATCGCGGCGGCCATCGGCTCGTCGATCAGGCCTACGCGGCGCGCCGAGGCGTTCAGGCAAGAATCATTGATCGCGCGACGCTCGACCGCCGTGGCGCCGGACGGCACGCAGACGATGATCTTCGGGTTCACGAAGCCCTTGCGGTTATGCACCTTGCGGATGAAGTGTTTGATCATCTCTTCGGCGACTTCGAAGTCGGCGATGACCCCGTCGCGCATCGGGCGGATGGCTTCCATGTGGCCGGGCGTTCGGCCCAGCATCTGCTTGGCCTCAATGCCCACGGCGTGAACGATCTTGCGTCCGCCGACGTTGCGCAGGGCCACCACGGACGGCTCGTTCAGGACGATGCCCTTGCCCTTCATGTAGATCAGGGTGTTGGCGGTGCCCAGGTCCATCGCGATGTCGTTGGAGATCGCGCCGAAAAGGGAAAAGCTCATGGGAATCGATACCGTTGTTCTTTGACCGAGGGCGTCAGTTTCGCAGTCGACCTGGCGACGCCCCGCCGTCCTGACATCCCCTTGCCGGACGGCTTCCTGATCGTCTTCGCCATGCCTACCGCTGGCCCGTGTGCCCGTATGAAACAGGGAATACAACCCCCTTCGCGTGCTGGACACGCGTTCACCCCCAGGCCTGTGGAAGCTTGGCGCTCAGGGCCGTTCACGATAGTGTCATGAGCGGCAGGGACTTCCTGTGAAACATCCTGCCAGCGCCTGCCGCGACGTCAGTCCCCACGCGCCTTTTCGCGACGCCTCACCCACTCCCGGACCCCCAGCATTAGACCCAACCATGCCAGGGCCACGCCCGCCAGGATCGCCGAGGTCCAGACCCCGTCGCCGCTGACGGCCGTCATGAAGGAGCCGCCGAAAAAGGCCACAAGCGCCGTCTTGGGCAAAACCCCCAGGGCGCATCCGGCTAGAAAACCCGGAAAGGACGCCCGCGCCGCGCCAAAGGCCATGTTGACCACGATGAAGGGCGCCGAGGGCACGTTGCGGATCATGAAGCTGGCGTAGAAGGCGTTCTGACCCACGAACCGGGTCAGCCGCCCCACCGTCTTGCCGCCGTGCCGCTCCAGCACCCGCGCGGTCGGCCCGCGCCCCATCCAATAGGTAACGGCGGCCGAGGCGGCCGTGGCGATCCAGCTGTACAGAAACCCGAACCAGGGGCCAAAGGCCACGACGCAGGCGGCGATCAGAATGAACTGAGGCGCGCCGAAGAAGGCTGCGACTGTGAACACGATCACGGCCGCAGGCAGGCCCCACGGTCCGTGCCGGAACCCGCCCAGCCAGGCCTCCAGCCGCGCCTCGGCGTCCAGCCCCAGCTGGCTCTTACCCACGGCGAACAGAGCCGTCATCGCGCCCAGAACGACAACCGTCGCCAGCACGGCGCGCCAGCGCCGCGCCTCCATATTGGACAGGAAATCGAGGATCCAGCGCATCAGACGCGCCGCTTATCACCCCGGCTGTACATTAGCGAGCCTGGGCGGATTGTCCCGGCGGGCCTGCGCGCGTAAGGAACCTCGCCCTCCCCGGCGACAACCTTCCAAGACCGATGGGATTCCCATGTCCAGCCTGCAATCTTCCGCCCTCGCCCGCGTCAAGCCTTCGGCCACCATCGCCGTGACCGCCCAGGCCCGGAAGCTCAAGGCGGAGGGCCGCGACGTGATCGGCCTCGGCGCCGGGGAGCCGGACTTCGACACGCCGGAGAATATCAAACAGGCCGCCATCGACGCCATTAATCGCGGTGAGACCAAATATACCGACGCCGACGGCATGCCCGAACTGAAGAAGGCTATTGTGGCCAAGTTCGCCCGCGAGAACGGCCTGACCTACGACGTGTCGCAGATCCACGTCGCACCGGGCGGCAAGCCGGTCATCTTCAACGCCCTGGTCGCCACCCTGAACCCCGGCGACGAGGTCATCGTGCCCGCCCCCTACTGGGTCTCCTACCCCGATATGGTCCTGCTCGCCGGGGGCGAGCCCGTGACCGTGATCGGCGAGGAGAAGGACGGCTTCAAGCTGCGTCCCGAGGTGCTTGAGGCCGCCATCACCCCCAAGACCAAGTGGCTGATCCTGAACAGCCCCTCCAACCCGACCGGCGCCGCCTACACCCAGGCGGAGTTGCTGGCCCTGGCCGAGGTCCTGCGTCGTCACCCCCACGTCTGGGTGCTCACCGACGACATGTACGAGCACCTCGTCTATGGCGACTTCGAATACACCACCATCGCCCAGGTCGCCCCCGACCTGATCGACCGCACCCTGACCGTCAACGGCGTGTCCAAGGCCTATGCCATGACCGGCTGGCGCATCGGCTACGCCGGCGGCCCCAAGCCGCTGATCGACCTGATGCGCAAGGTGGCCAGCCAGACCACCTCCAACCCCACCAGCATCAGCCAGTGGGCCGCGGTCGAGGCCCTGAACGGCACCCAGGACTTCATCCCCGAGCGCAAGATCGCCTTCGAGAAGCGCCGCGACCTGGTCGTCTCGATGCTGAACCAGGCGACCGGGATCACCTGTGCTGTGCCGGAAGGCGCCTTCTACGTCTATCCGTCCATCGCCGGCCTGATCGGCAAGACGACGGAATCGGGCGTGGTCATCGACGGCGACTCGACCTTCGCCGCCGAGCTGCTGAACGCCGAGGGCGTCGCCGTGGTCCAGGGCGAGGCCTTCGGCCTGTCGCCCTATTTCCGCATCAGCTACGCCACCTCCGACGCCGTGCTGGAAGAGGCCTGCACCCGCATCCAGCGCTTCGCCGCCTCGCTGCGTTGATTTTTCCACCGGACGGACGCCTCTGTGTCCGTCCGGATCGACGGCCCCAGTTCAGGCCGTCGCGCGAGGCGACAGTTGGGCTCCGTCGCCGTCCGGTTCATTCGGATCGCCCAGCTCCCCTCGCTCTCGCGCCCTGCGGCCATAGACCCATTCGAACAGCGGCGACGCCATAAGGGTCGTGATGATGGCCATCAGAACCAGGATGGAGAACAGGGCTGGGCCGATGACGCCGCGCTGAAGTCCGATATTGATGATGATCAGCTCCATCAGCCCGCGCGCGTTCATCAGGGCGCCGATCCCCAGGGCCGTGGCGTTGTCCTGGCCTGTCAGCCGGGCGGCCGCCCAGCAGGCCCCCCCCTTGGCCAGGACGGAGCCGGCCAGGATCACCAGGGTGACTGCGGCCAAACCGATATTGTCCACCATCGTCAGCTGCGTATTGAGCCCCGAAAAGGTGAAGAACATCGGCAGCAGGACCAGAACGGCGAAAGGCTCCAGCTGACGTTTGATCTCCGTCGTCAAAAGGCCGCGCGGCATGGCGACCCCCAGGATGAAGCCGCCGAAGACCGCATGGATGCCGACGGCGTCCATCGCCCAGGCGCTGAGCATGAACAGGATCAGGACGACGCCCAATACGCTCGGTCCGACGCGCCCCTCCCGCTCTGCGATCCGGCCTAGGGGCGCCAGAAGCCGGGGCCCCAAGGTCATCATGAAAAGGGCGAAGGCGCCGCCTCCGGCGATCGCCACCACCGCCACCATCGGGCCGGCGCCGAAGCTGGCCAGGACGATCGCCAATACGCACCACGCCCCGGCGTCATCGATGGCGCCGGCGGCCAGAGACAGCGATCCCAGCCTCGATCCGCTCAGGCCGCGTTCGTGAATGATGCGGGCCAACATGGGAAAGGCGGTGATCGAAATGGCCGCGCCCATAAACAGCATGGCCTGCCAGGTCACGATTCCGTCGCCGAACAGGCCAAGACTCAGTAGCCAGGGCGCGATGGCGACCGCGACCAGAAACGGCGCCGCCATACCGGCCAGCGACACGGCCGCCGCGCTGGTCGCATGGGCGCGGAAATGATCCCGGCGAAACCCCAGCCCGACCAGGAACATGTAGAGACCGACGCCCAGCTGGGCGCCGACGAACAGGATGGACCGCGACTCCTTCGGAAACAGGGCGGCCTGCAAGTCGGGAGCCAGAAGTCCGAACAGGGACGGCCCCAGGATCACGCCTGCGATCATTTCGCCGACGACCTGCGGCTGGCCCAACCAGCGCTTGGCCGCCCATCCCACCACTCGGCAGGCGGCGATGATCACCGCCATCTGCAGGAAAAAGGCGACGCTCAGCTCCGCATTGGTCATGCGATGATCCCTCCCCAGGGCGCGCCGTTCTTGAGAACGATCACAGGTCGCTCACCCTAAACGCCCTCGTCGCCTATTCAAGGCTCCCCCGCAGACCGAGGTCGTCTTGATCAGGGCCGGCTGGCCATGCCCAGCTTAACCGGCTTGGCCTCCTCGTTCAGGGCGCCGCGCTTGACGCCCCAGAGCAGGATGATCGGCGCGCCGACATAGATGGACGAATAGGTGCCCACGATGATGCCGAACATCAGGGCGATCGAGAAGCCGAACAGGGCTTCGCCGCCGAACAGGGCCAGGGCCGCCAGCACCATGACGGCGGTCACGCCGGTGATGATGGTCCGCGACAGGGTCTCGTTCAACGACAGGTCGATCACCTCGCCCAAAGGCATGGTCTTGTACTTGCGCAGGTTCTCGCGGAGCCGGTCGAACACCACCACGGTGTCGTTCATCGAATAGCCGATGACGGTCAGGATGGCGGCGACCATGTTCAGGCTGAACTCCAGCCGGAACACCACGATCAGGCCGAAGGTCAGGACCACGTCGTGCAGCAGGCCGATCACGGCGCCGAAGCCGAATTGCGGCTCGAACCGGAACCAGATGTAGAGGAACATCAGGCCGATGGCGACGGCCAGGGCCAACAGGCCCGAGGTGAACAGCTCGCCGGACACCTTGGACCCGACCACGCTGACGCCCGAATACTGCACCTCGCCGACCGTGCCGCTGATGGCGCGCTCGACCTGGTTCACCACCTGGGTCTGATCGCGGCCTTCCGGCACCTGGAAGCGCAGGATGGCGGTCGAGCCGTCATCGACATTGGTGTCGCGCCGGGCGATGCCCTGCACCTGGACGTCGCCCAGGTTCAGACCGTTCACCGCCTCGCGCACCCGGTCCAGCTCGATGGTCTGGCCGGCGGGCTTGGACACCTCCATCGAGGCGCCGCCCCGGAAGTCGATGCCCATGTTCAGGCCGGGCACGAAACAGCCCACGATCGAGGCGATGCACAGCACCACCGACAGGACGGCGGCGTACCGGGAGTATTTGACGAAATGGAAGTTCGTCTTCTGCGGCAGCAGTTTGATGAGGGGCCATCCACGCATCGCCATTACTCCGCGATCGGCAGTTTTTTGGGCTTGGCGGTCTTGAGCCAGTAGGCCAGCAGCACCTGGGCCACCAGAACCGACGAGAACACCGAGGTGAAGACGCCGATGCTCAGCGTCCAGGCGAAGCCGCGCACGGGCCCGGCGCCAAAGACGAACATGATCGCCGCCGCCACCAGGGTGGTGACGTTTGCGTCCAGGATCGTGCCCCAGGCCTTGGAGAATCCGGCGTCCATGCTGGCGATCACGCTGCGGCCCGTCCGGGCCTCGTCGCGCATCCGCTCATAGATCAGCACATTGGCGTCCACGGCCACGGCGAAGGTCAAGATCAGACCGGCAATGCCCGGCAGGGTCAGGGTCGCCTGGGTCAGCGACATGGCCGCCACGATCAGCACCCCGTTCAGGATCAGACCCAGCACCGACACGCCTCCGAACAGGAGGCCGTAGGCCAGGATCATGAAGACCACGATGATGACGAAACCGACGGCGGTCGACAGGGCGCCTGCAGCCACCGCGTCGGCGCCCAGTTCGGCGGTCACGGTCCGGCGCTCCTCGACGTTCAGCGGCGCCGGCAGGGCGCCCCCATTCAGCAGGTTCACCATCGTCGCGGCTTCCTGGATCGTGAACTGACCCTCGATGATGCCCGAACCGTTGGTGATGGCGCTGTTGATGCGCGGCGCGGAAATGACCTTGCCGTCCAGGATGATGGCGAAGGGTTTGCCGATATTGGCCGAGGTCGCCTCGCCGAACCGGCGGGCGCCCGCGCCGTCGAAGCGGAAGCCGATGGCGGGGCGGCCGCTCTGATCGGCATCGACAGAGGCCCGTGTGAGGTTCTCACCCGAGACCAGAACCCGCTTCTTGACCAGATAGGGCGTGCCCTGTTCATCGGTCAGCAGTTCGGCGTCCGGCGGCACACGCCCCGCCTGGGCCTCGGTCACCGAGTTTTCGGTATCCACCATCTGAAAGGTCAGCTGGGCCGTCTGGCCGATGACCTCCTCCAGCTTGCGCGGATCGCTCTCGCCCGGCGCCTGGACCACGATCCGGTCGGCGCCCTGGCGGGTGATCGAGGGTTCGCGCGTACCCAGGCTGTCGATGCGGCGACGGACGACTTCGATGGACTGATCGACCGCCGTCGATCCCATGCCGGCCAGGGCCGCGTCCGTATAGGCGAAGCGGACCCGGTCCGAACCGACGCGGCTGGCCGTCCGTTCGACCTGGCCGGACGGTCCCGGCGCGCCGGCGAGGCGGCGCAGGGCTTCAAAGGCGGCGGTCTGTTTCGCCGGGTCCGCCAAAGCGACCACGACGCCGCCCGCCTCGCGCTGGAGGCCGTTGGTGGCGATGCCCTCGCCGTTCAGGGTCACCCGCACGTCCTCGATCAGATTGGTGACGCGCTTCTCGCGCATCGCCGGCACGTCCACCTCGAGCAGCAGATAGGAGCCGCCCTGCAGGTCCAGCCCCAGGTTCAGGGCGTTCTTCGGCAGCCAGCCGGGCAGCGCCTCCCGCTGAGCCGGGCTCAGCAGGTTGGGATAGGCCAGCAGGCAGCCGATGATCGCCGAGGCGACGACGAGAATGATTTTCCAGCGCGACAGCTGAATCATGAGGACAGTCCAGGTTCAGCGATACGCTTCGGGTCTCAGGCCTTGGAGTCGTTGGCGGCGACGGCGGTGCGGTTGCGCACCTCGGCGATCATCGCCTTGACGACGCGGATATTGACGCTGGGCGCGATCTCGACATTGACCTCGGCCTCTTCGACGCGGGTCACCTTGCCGATGGCGCCGCTGGACAGGACCACCGTGTCGCCGCGCTTCACGGCGGCGATGGCGGCCGCATGTTCCTTGGCGCGCTTCTGCTGCGGACGGATCAGCAGGAAGTAGAACAGGATGAAGATGGCGACGATCGGCAGGAACTGCATGATCACGGCCATCATGCCGCCGTCAGCTGGGGCGCCCATGGGGTCTCTCCGAACACAAGGCGGGGCGGCCCTCGTCGGCGCCCCCATTAAAACGAGGCGCGGAACCTAGGGCCGCGCTTCGCGGATTGCAACGTAACGAACGATCAGCGCGGCAATACGCTCAGGGGATCGACCGCCACGGGGTCGTCGCCGCGCATCTGGCGGGTCTCGAAATGGATCGACGGGCGGCCGTCCCCGGCGGTCAAACCCACGGTGCCGATCTGCTGACCCGCGCGCACGTCGTCGCCGTCCTTGACCGTGGCCGAGCCCAGATGGCCGTAAACCGTGCGCCAGCCGCCGTTGTGGACGATCAGCACCGTCAGTCCCTGACCCACCAGGTCGTCGCCGACATAGGCCACGCGCCCGCCGGCCGCCGCCACGACCGAGGCGCCGGCCGAGGCGCCGATGTTGATCCCGTTGTTGCGCTCGCCCATGCCCACCGGCCCGAACCGTCTCAGGATGTCGCCCCGCACCGGCCATTGCAGGGCGATGGGTCCGCCGGCGACGGGCGTCGTCGTCGGACCGGGCGCGCTCTCGACCGGCCGCGTCTGGACCGGCCGCGTCTGGGCCGGCAGGGCCGGATTGCCCGAGGGCGGCGGCGGGGGCGGCGGAACCACCCCTGAGTTCGGCACCAGCACCCCGGCCGGGGACGGCCCCGTGGCGTAGGGATCGCGTCCCGTGTCCACGGCGGAATCGGGCAGAATGATTCTTTGACCGCTGGTGATCGCCCCGCGCGGCCCCAGGCCGTTCAGGTCGATCAAGGTCTGGACCGGCGTCTGGAACCGACGGCCGACGCCCGAGATGGTGTCGCCCGGCTGGATCACATAGGCCGCGCCCGGCGTCACCACGGCGGGCGGCGAAGACGGGGCGGGCGTCGCCGGATAGGTCGGCTGGGCCGGCGTGATCGAAACCGGCGGCGGCAGGGCTCCGCCGTCGATCGAGCCGACCGGCGCCGTCACCGGCGGCTGCTGATACGGCTGGGCGGGGGTCTGCGGCTGGGCCGGCTGACCATAGGGGCCCTGCTGGGCCTGCGGCTGGGCGCCTCCGACAGGAACAGGGCGCGTCGAATACTGCGGCTCGGACGGATAGGTCATACAGGCCGCCGCGCTCAGCGACGCCGCCACGATCACAACCGTTCTCATTCCGCCCGACATCACCGCCACCGGCCGCTCCTTACGTGGTTAAATCCGCGCGCCCGGTTTGCCCGCTCGCGCCGCGCAAGCCAAGCCCGCAATCATCGCCAAAGTGGGGCGAGAAGGTTAACGGCCGTCCAGACCCTCTCCCGCTTGCGGGAGAGGTGGCCCGGCGTCCGCGCAGCGGACCAGGGTCGGAGAGGGAAGTTTTCTTTCAAGAAGCATGACTTCCCCCATCGTCAGGCGTGTCGCTTCGCGCCACGACCTGACACTTCCCCCGCAAGCGGGGGAAGGCCTCACCCCTCCTTCGCCGTCCCCTCTACCAGGGGCACGAACCGCACCTCCGTCAGGCTTTCGCGCCGGAACGAGCCGTCGCCCTGCCCCACATAGCGGTGCAGGATCTGCACCGAGGTGCGGCCCACCGGCGCCACCAAAACCCCGTTGGGCTTCAGCTGTTTGAGCAGTTCGGTCGGCTCGCCCGGCGATGCGGCCGTCACCATGATCCGGTCGAAGGGCGCCTGTTCGATCCAGCCCAGGCCGCCGTCGCCGTGGCGGGTGATGACGTTCTCGATCTCCAGGGCGCGCAGACGCGCCTCGGCCTCGACCAGGAGGCTCCGATACCGCTCCACCGAATAGACATAGCGGGCCAGCCGGCTCAGCACCGCGCACTGGTAGCCGCTGCCGGTGCCGATCTCCAGCACCCGGTGACGGGGCTGGACGTCCAGAGCCTGGGTCATCAGGCCGACGATATAGGGCTGGCTGATGGTCTGGGCGCAGTCGATCGGCAGGGCCTGGTCCTCCCAGGCCTGATCCAGGAATTTTTCGTGCACGAAGACCGCGCGGTCGATGCTCTCCATCGCGCCCAGCACCCGGGGGTCCGTCACCCCCTGCTGGCGCAGCGACAGGATCAGCCGCCCGGCGCGGTCGTCGTGCAGGTTCATGCCGCCTTCACCGTCTTCGGCGGCGCCCCGCCCAGCACCTTTTTCAGGTCATGGACGCTGGCCATATGGGTCAGGTCGATGTGCAGGGGCGTGACCGAGATCCGCCCCGCCTCGATGGCCCTCAGGTCCGTGCCCTCGGCATGCTCCTGCTTCTCGCCGCGGAAACTCATCCAGTAATAGTCCCGCCCGCGCAGGTCGGTGCGCCGCACCGCGTGCATCTCGCCCACGTCGCGGAAGCCTTGCGTCGTCACCTCGATCTGCTCGACCCGTTCGGGCGGCAGATTGGGAAAGTTCAGGTTCATCACCACGCCCGGCGCCCATTTCTGGTCGAGCAGACGCGAAATGATGGCCGGGGCGAAGGCTTCGGCCGTCTCCCAGTGGGCGACCACCTCGTCATGGAACCTTTCCAGGCTCTGGCTCAGGGCGATGGAGCGGATGCCGAAGGCCATGCCCTGCAGCGCCCCCGCCACCGTGCCGGAATAGCTGACGTCCTCGCCGATATTGTGCCCCCGGTTCACGCCCGACAGCACCAGGTCGGGCTTCTCCGGCATCAGGTCGTTGACCGCCAGGATGACGCAGTCGGTCGGGGTTCCCGTCACCGAGAACCGCCGCTCGCCCGATTTATGAACCCGCAGGGGCTCGGTCAGGGTGATGCCCCGGCCCTTGGCCGACTGTTCGACGGCGGGGGCGCACACCCAGATGTCGTCGCTCAGGGTCCGTGCGATCCGCTCAAGGGATTCAAGACCTTCCGCCTCGATCCCGTCGTCGTTTGTCAGGAGGATTCTCATGCCATCTCCCCCCCTTGGGGGGAGACAGGCGCGCATAGCGCGCCAGAGGGGGGCAAGGCGGAACCGGCACGGGGGCGGAAGCCCCCCTCCACCGCGTCGCGGTCCCCCTCCCCCAATGGGGGAGGATTAAGCGCCCACATGGGTCAGACCTCCCATATAGGGCTGCAACACCGTCGGCACCGCGATCCGCCCGTCGTCCTGCTGATAGTTCTCCATGATCGCCACCAGGGTCCGGCCGACCGCCAGCCCCGAGCCGTTCAGCGTATGGACGAACTCGGTCTTCTTCTCGCCGGCGCGCTTGAACCGGGCGTCCATGCGCCGGGCCTGGAAGTCGCCGCAGTTCGAGCAGGAGCTGATCTCGCGATAGGTGTTCTGGCTGGGCAGCCAGACCTCCAGGTCGAAGGTCTTCTGGGCCGAGAAGCCCATGTCGCCCTTGCACAGCAGCATCCGCCGGAACGGCAGCTCCAGCGCCTTCAGCACCGCCTCGGCGCAGGCCGTCATCCGCTCGTGCTCGGCCTCGGAGTCCTCCGGCCGCGTGATCGACACCATCTCGACCTTGGAGAACTGGTGCTGACGGATCAGCCCGCGCGTATCCCGCCCCGCCGATCCTGCTTCGGCGCGGAAACAGGGCGTCAGCGCCGTCATCCGCATCGGCGTGGCGAGGTCGTCCTCGGACAGAATGGTCTCGCGCACGAGGTTTGTCAGGGAGACCTCGGCGGTGGGGATGAGGTAGCGGCGGTAGTCCGATTTTTCCGGACCCTCGAGGACGTGTTCGTAAAGTTCGCGATCAACTCCGGTTGCGTCTTGCCCCACTTCTCGCAGTTGATGCGAGCGAAACATCAGTTCGTGAGTGCGAGAGACATGTTCCTCGGCCTGATAGGTCGAGGTTTTAAACAGATCCTCTTCAAACTTCGGCAACTGTCCCGTTCCGAACATCGCCTCGTCCCGCACCAGCAGCGGCGGGTTCACTTCCAAATACCCGTGCTGGTCCGTCTGCAGATCCAACATGAACTGGCCCACGGCCCGTTCCAGCCGCGCCAGCTGGCCCTTCAGCACCGCGAACCGGGCGCCCGACATCTTGGCCGCCGCCTCGAAGTCCAGCATGCCCAGGGCCTCGCCCAGGTCGGCGTGATCCTTGGCCGGGCCGCCTTCGCGTGGGGTTCCCCAGCGCGAGACCTCGACATTGCCCGCTTCGTCCTCGCCGTCCGGCACATCCTCGGCCGCCAGGTTCTTCAACCCCGCCAGCAGGTCGCGCAGTTCCTTGCCGACGCGCGCCTCGACCTCGGCCGCCGCTGCGATGTCGCCCTTCAGCGACTCGACCTCGGCCTTCAGCCGGTCGGCCTCGGCCATGTCCTTCCTGCCCATGGCGGCGCCGATCAGCTTGGAGGCGGCGTTACGCTTGGCCAGGGCGTCCTGGCCCGTGGTCTGGGCGTGGCGCAGTTCGGCGTCCAGCCGCAGGATGTCCGCCACCAGCCCGTCGGCCTGATCGACCCCGCGCGACGACCAGCCCGCGACATAAACCTGGGGGTTTTCGCGAATGGCTCTGATGTCGTGCATGGTCTGAAACTTCGGTTGGGCGGGAGAAGCCGAACGCTCTACCCGCCCGCGCGGTTACGGGCAACGGCAGCGGGAGGGTTCCCCTCCACCACGCTTTGCGCGCCCCCCCCTCCCCCAGAGGGGGAGGAATGCGTTGACCGAAATCCTCCCCCTCTGGGGGAGGTGGCGCGGCGCGAAGCGCCGTGACGGAGGGGGCCGGGCCGTCTTTCCTGTGGACGCCCCTTTGGAACCGCGTGGCGAATCACCCCGACTGGGGCAAGCTGGCGGCATGAACGCTCAGGTCGCCTCTTCAGAACTTCAGGGCCGGACGGCCCCCGCCGACCACCCGGAGCGGCAGTATCTGGACCTGTTGCGCGACATTCTGGACAACGGCGTGCGCCGCGACGACCGCACCGGCACCGGCACCCTGGGCGTCTTCGGCCGCCAGATGCGGTTCGACCTCTCCAAGGGCTTTCCAGTCCTGACGACCAAGAAGCTGCACCTGCGGTCGATCATCGTCGAACTGCTGTGGTTCCTGCGCGGCGAAACCAACGTCGCCTATCTTAAGGAGAACGGCGTCCGCATCTGGGACGAATGGGCTGACGCCGAGGGCGAACTGGGTCCGGTCTACGGCAAGCAGTGGCGGTCCTGGACGGCGCCGGACGGCCGCGTCATCGACCAGATCGAGAAACTGGTCCACGGCCTGAAGACCAATCCCAACAGCCGCCGCCACATCGTCACGGCCTGGAACCCGGCCGACGTCGACGACATGGCCCTGCCGCCCTGCCACTGCCTGTTCCAGTTCTTCGTTGCGGACGGCAAGCTGAGCTGCCAGCTGTATCAGCGCAGCGCCGACGTCTTCCTGGGCGTGCCGTTCAACATCGCCTCCTACGCCCTGCTGACGATGATGCTGGCCCAGGTGGTCGGGCTGGAGCCGGGCGAGTTCGTCCACACCTTCGGCGACGCCCACCTGTATCTGAACCACCTCGAACAGGCCGAGCTCCAGCTCACGCGCGAACCCCTGCCCCTGCCGGTGATGAAGATCGCGCCGAAGACCGACCTGTTCGCCTTCGACCTGTCGGACTTTACGCTTGAGGGCTATGAAGCCTGGCCGCATATCAAGGCCGAAGTGGCCGTCTGATGGATCTCAAGAGTCTTCAAGCCGACGTCCTGCGCATCTCCGACATCTACGCCGCCAACTACGGCATAGACCGCGACCGGGACTGGGCGCTGCTCAAGCTTCAGGAAGAGCTGGGAGAGCTGACGGCTGAACATCTGCGCCTGTCCGGTCGGGCGCGCGGCGCGGGCGACGCCGACGCCCTGGGCGACGAGGCGGCCGATGTTCTGGGCATGCTGTTGATCTATTGCGCGAGCGCCGGGATCGATCTTGAAACCGCGATGCGACGCAAATGGCTGAAGTGGCTGGAGCCTGCGGCGTGACCGGGCCCGCTCGGATCGCCCTGGTCGTGGCCCGCGGCCGGAACGGCGTCATCGGCCGGGACGGCGACCTGCCCTGGCGGCTGCGTTCGGACCTGCAGAGATTCAAGGCGATCACTATCGGAAAGCCCTGCCTGATGGGGCGCAAGACCTGGGAGAGCCTGCCGCTGAAGCCCTTGCCCGGCCGGCTGAACCTGGTCCTGACCAAGGACGAGTCCTATGAGGCCGACGGCATGGCCAAGGGCGCCGTGGTCTGCTCCAATCTGGACGAGGCGATCGAGATCGCGCGCGAGACCGCCGAGGAGGACGGCGTGGACGAGATCTGCATCATCGGCGGCACGGCCCTGTTCGCCGCCGCCCTGCCCCGCGCCCGCCGCCTCTATATCACCGAGGTCGACGCGGCCCCCGAGGGAGATGCGGTCTTTCCGTCGTTCGACGAAACAGCCTGGGTTGAAGTATCTTCCGAAACCCATGCGGCGGGCGAGAAGGACGACCACGCCTTCACCTTCCGCGTTTTGGATCGTCGTTAGGAGCCCCTCATGTACGTCGCCACCACCAATGACCTGCCCGGTTTTCGCGTCACCCGCCACATCGGCCTGGTGCGCGGCGTTACGGTGCGATCCCGCAACGCCATTTCCGACGCCATCGGCGGCGTCCAGTCCATGCTGGGCGGCCGGGTCGGCGCCTATGTGAAACTGGCCGAGGCGGGGCGTCAGGAAGCCTATGACGAACTGGTCAAACACGCCCAGGCCCACGGCGCCAACGCCATTCTGGCCGTCCGCTATGACGCCACCGAGATCATGCCGGGCGTGACCGAGGTGCTGTGCTACGGCACAGCCGTGATCGTCGAGCCGGCCTGACCTCTCGGAAGGCCGGCCGGCCCGACGCCTCGGGTCAGGACAGAGTCATCAGGTCCGAGCGCTCGAAATTGCGCAGTTCCTCGGTGCGCCCGTCCCGAATCTTCTGCACCCAGTGCGGATCGGCCAGCAGCGCGCGGCCGACCGCCACCAGATCGAACTCCTCCTTCTCCAGCCGGCGCACCAGACCGTCCAGCGAGGCGGGTTTGGAGCCTTCTCCACCGAAGGCCGCGATAAATTCGCCGTCCAGCCCGACCGAGCCGACGGTGATGGTCGGCTTGCCCATCAGCTTCTTCGTCCAGCCGGCGAAGTTCAGGTCCGACCCCTCGAACTCCGGCTCCCAGAAGCGGCGCTGCGAGCAGTGGAAGACGTCGACCCCGGCGTCCGACAGGGGCGTCAGCCATTCCACCATCTGGTCCGGCGTCTCGGCGATCCGGGCGGCGAAGTCCTGCTGCTTCCATTGCGACAGGCGCAGGATGACGGGGATGTCGTCGCCGACGCCTTCGCGCACCGCCTTGACCACCTCGGCGCCGAAGCGCGCCCGCTCGGCGATGGTCGGCCCGCCCCAGCGGTCCTCGCGCACATTGACCCCGCCCCAGAAGAACTGGTCGATCAGATAGCCGTGGGCGCCGTGGATTTCGACGGCGTCAAAGCCCAGCTCCCGCGCCGCGCGCGCAGAGCGACCGAACGCAGCGATGGTGTCGGCGACGTCTTCTTCGGTCATCGGCTCATACTTGGCCTTGCCCGGCGCCGTCAGGCCTGACGGACTGTCCACCTTGCCCAAGGGCGTCCAATCAGCACCCTGCCCCCGCGCGGATCCGACGTGCCAGATCTGCGGCGCGATCAGGCCTCCGGCGGCGTGGACCTCGTCCACCACCGTCTTCCAGTGCGGCAGGGCCTCGCCGTGGAAAACGGGTACATTGACGTCGTTGCGGGCGGCGGGACGCTCCACCACCGTGCCCTCGGTCACGATCAGCCCCACACCGCCCTCGGCGCGGCGGCGGTAATAGCCGGCCACATCGGACGTAGGGACGCCGTTCGGGGAAAAGGACCGCGTCATGGGCGCCATGACGATGCGGTTGGGCAGGGTCAGTCCCTTGACCGTAAAAGGGCGAAACAGGGCGTCGACGCTCATTGGATCTCCTCGCGAAATGGCAAGGGTGAAGGTGGCGAATAGAGTTGCGTTTGAAAACCCCACGCCCTGAAGTTTCTACAACCCCAGAGAATCCGCCACTTGCTCGGCGATCACAGCGAACCGCACCGCGATCGCGCCTTCGGGATCCGAGACGACCACCGGCCGCCCCGCATCTCCGCCCTGGCGCAGAGCCGCCTCCAACGGCAGATCGCCCAGGAAGGGGACAGACAGGCGCTCCGCCTCGGCCTTGGCGCCGCCCTGTCCGAAGACGTCGCCGCTCATGTTTTCAATGAGGCCCAGCGTCGGCACATTCACCTTCTGGAACAGGGTGTGCGCCCGCCGGGCGTCGGCCAGAGCCACCTCCTGCGGCGTGGAGACGATGACGGCGCCGTCCAGCGGGGTCCTCTGGATCAGGGTCAGTTGCACGTCGCCTGTGCCGGGCGGCAGATCGACCACCAACACGTCCAGCGGCGCTTCGGCCGCGCCCCATCGGGTCTGGGTCAGCATCTGGGTGATGGCCTGGGACGCCATCGGCCCGCGCCAGATCATGGCGTCGTCCATCCTGGTCAGCAGGCCCACAGACATCGCTTTCAGTCCATGCGCCTGGTGCGGCACCATAGCCCCGTCCTCATAGGCGGGCTGGCCGCTGATCCCCAGCATGGTGGGCAGCGAGGGACCGTAGACGTCGGCGTCCAGAATCCCGACAGACAGCCCCCGTGCAGCCAGGGCTGCGGCCAGATTGACGGCCACGGTCGACTTGCCCACCCCGCCCTTGCCGCTGGCGACGGCCAGGACGCGCCGGACGTGGGCCGGGCGGTCCGTGGGAACCGGCGCCTTGGGACGTCCCTGATCCACGGCGGCTTTCGAAAGGCCGGCGGTGCGCGCGGGCTTGCCGAGCCCAGGCTTGGCCTCCGCCGTCAGGATCACCGAGACCCGGCTCATGCCGGGGATGGCCTTCAGCGCCGCCTCGGCCGCGTCCCTGACGGGGGCGTAGGTCGCGACCAGACTACGGTCCACCTCCAGGGCGAAGCCCGCCCGGTCCTCGGCGACGACCAGCCCCTGAACCAGACCCGAAGCATGGAGGCCCTGGCCCGAAACCGGGTCCGTGACGGCGTCGAGCGCGGCGATGACGGCGGAACGTTCGACCAAGACGGTCTCCACAAGACTTGCAGGCGATAAGGGGCGCGTTCTATCGCCCCTGGATGCCGCCCGCGAGCCTCGATTTGTCCAAGCCGCCGTTAGTCACCCTGATCGCCGGCCCCACCGCCTCGGGAAAATCCGCCCTGGCGTTGAAGATGGCGCGCGAGACCGGGGCGGTCATCATCAATGCGGACAGTCAGCAACTCTACGCCGACCTTCGTATCCTGACCGCCCGCCCCTCGCCGGAGGACGAAGCCCAGGCCGAACATCGGCTTTACGGCGTCGCCGACGCCGCGGAGGCCTGGTCCGTGGGAAAATGGAGTCGCGCCGCCCTGGCCATACTGGCCGAACTCCGGGCGGAGAATCGGCCCGCCATCCTCGTCGGCGGCACCGGCCTGTACTTCACGGCCCTGACCCGGGGCCTAGCGGACATTCCGCCGGTCGCGAGCGCTGTCCGCGACCAGGTCGAGGCGGACTTCTTGGTGCAAGGAGAGGCTCTGTTTCGCACCCGTCTGGCGGAAATCGACCCGGCCGCCGCCCAGGCCATTGAGGCCGGGGATCGACAACGGCTCGTGCGGGCGATGAGCGTCCACGCCGCGACCGGCCGGCCGTTGACCGCGTGGAAATCCCAGACCCAGCCGCTTCTGGCGCCGGAATCCTGGACGGGGCTTGTGATCGAACCTGATCGCCAAGTCCTTTACGCCGACTGCGACCGAAGGGCGGATCTGATGGTCGAAAATGACGCGCTAGATGAGGTTCGTCGCCTCGTCGCGCGCGACCTGTCCCCCGCCCTGCCCGCCATGAAGGCGGTCGGCGTGCGGGAGTTGGCCGCCTATGTCTCCGGCGCACTTGACCGCGAGGCGGCCGTCGCCGCCTTGAAACAGGCCACGCGAAACTACGCCAAACGCCAGCTCACCTGGTTCAGAAACCAGTGCCGCGACTGGAGCCGCATTCCCCGCCCCTGATCCCCTTGGCCGAACTGGACTTGGAAACCCGCCGGGCCACGCCTATATTGCCCTCGTCCGGCTTCGGCCGGACTATGGCGATAAAGGCGCCTGTAATAAGCGGACCGGACCCGGGTGCGATTCCCGGCGGCTCCACCATTCACTTCCCCGCGTTATCGGCGGAGGCGTCATGGGGCCGACTAGCATCGACGGACGTGTAAAGAGGATTGCTTTCGCTCGTCCTGGCCCACCGTATCGGGCCATTTTCTAACTGCGAACGATAACTTCGCTGGAGAAGTCGCTCTCGCCGCGTAATGCGGTTCGGGTGATTTCGAACCTTAAGTCCTAGGGGTTCAGATCCCTAGGCGGGGCCTGTCGGGAGCCTGGCAACAGAATCCCGGCGCTTATCCCGAACATCCGACGTCTTTACCCTATTCGCACCTTTCGCGCGCGCGCCGCCGCCGCTATCAGTCACGCTGAATTTGCGAGGTGACGATGACCGATCAGACCCCTCCGGTCGATGAGATGCAGTACGAGCGACTGGCGCACGAGGCTTTGCGCGGCGTGATCCGGTCTGCGCTCGATCATGTGGCCGCCGAAGGTCTGCCCGGCGCGCATCACTTCTACATCACCTTCAAGACCCGGGCCGCCGGCGTCAGCATCCCGGCGGACATGCTGACCAAATATCCCGACGAAATGACGGTGGTGTTGCAACACCAGTATGAGGATCTGCAGGTCGAGGCCGACCGCTTTTCTGTGAAGCTCCGCTTCGGCGGCGTGCCTCGCACCCTCGCCATGCCCTATACTGCGGTGACCCGCTTCTACGATCCCAGCGTCCAATTCCTGCTGCAGTTCGAAGAACCCGAGATCGTCGAGAATGTGGAAGACGCCACGCCGCCGGAAGATCCGGCGCCGACGTCCGACGGTCCGAAGGTCGTTTCCCTGGACCAGTTCCGCAAGAAGTAGACTCTTCCCTCACCCCGTCCTGGCGCTAAGCTGCTGTGTCACGAATGTGGATGGGGACGTGCGATGTGTCGGTGGACCACGGCGGCGGTCGTGATGTTCAGCCTAGTCGTCCTGGGCTGTTCGGCCCAGGCCCAGAACCGGTTCGACGGCTGGGCCTCCGCCGTCATAGCCGCCGACTGGCGCGACAGCGACGGCCGAGCGATCACCGCCTTCGACAACGCCCAACGCGACCTGTCCAAGGCCTTTCAGCGAGTAGGCTTCGATCCGGCCTCCATGGTCAGCGTCAGCCTGCGTCCGGACGTCGCCGCGCCGGTGGAGGCCAAGGACAGCCTGCGTCGGTTTGCCGAGGCGGCTGAACGGGCGACGCGCGGCTGCCTCTTCTACGTCACCTCCCACGGCTCTCCCGAAGGCCTGGTTTTCGGACCGGAGGCGACGCTGGCTCCAGAGGATCTGATCCCTGTCTTGCGTCAAACCTGCGGCGATCGTCCGACGGTCGTGGTGCTGTCCGCCTGTTTCTCGGGCGTCTTCGTCGACGGCCTGAAGGGACCGAACCGCATGGTCATGACCGCCGCCCGGCGCGATCGCTCCTCATTCGGCTGCGCCGCCGACGCCCTGTATCCCTATTTTGATGAATGCGTGCTGGACGGGCTGAAGACTGCGCCGGATTTCATCGCCCTGTCCCGCGCCGCCACGTCTTGCGTCGCCGCGCGCGAACAGGCGGAGGGGCTCTCTCCGGCCTCCGAGCCTCAAACGGCGATCGGCGCGAACATGCAACTGCTTTTGCCGACGCTGCGGTTCAGGCCCTACGAGGATAGGATCGGATCGTAATCCGCTCGCGCTCGCCTTCCCGCCGCTCCACGAGAAGACGGGCCACCTGGCTGTCGTCGTGGAACAGATAGCCCTTGATCGAGTCGAGCAGGGCTTTGGCCAGGTTGTCGAGGTCCATCCACGGGGGTTCGCCGACATGTTCCATGCGGATTTCGACCACATGATCGCCCCAGGACGGTCTCGACGCCCACTCCTTGCGCATGAACTCATAGACCAGCGGCTTGTAGTATTTGGCTTGGGTGGTCAGGCCGTCGATGACGATCTCGACCGCCTCGCCGTCCTCACGGGCCCGGACCTTGCCGGTTCCGATCCAACCGACGGTCATCGGGTGCAGACGGACGGCGCAGCGTCCAGCAAACGGGCGGAACGGATGACGACCGGCGGCGTCAGCTGCTCTTGCGCGTTCGCGGGCATCTTCTGGATGCGGCGCGCCACATCCAATCCCTCGACTACCCGGCCGAAGGCGGCGAATCCCTGGCCGTCCGGATTGCGGGCGCCGCCGAAATCCAGACTGGGCGTGTCCTGGGTCACAATGAAGAAGCTGGACGTCGCGCTGTCGGGACCGTCACGCGCCATGGACACGGTCCCCGCGCGATGGCGCAGTCCTGTGTCCCGAGTCCGCTCCAGCGGAATGGGCGGACGGGCGTCGTCGTCGCTGCCCCGCGGCGTCGCCGCCTGGATGACGTCGATCGGGTTCGGGTTGGCCGTATTGGTGTCGCGCACCACGGTGCGGAAGAAGGACCCGTTGTCATAGTCGCCGAAGACGACGTAGCTGATGAAGTTGCAGCTGCTGATCGGCGCCGCTTCGGCGTCGAGGGCCAGAACGATTCGCCCAGCCGTCGTGTCCAGGGCGACGCGCGGTCGAGGCTGTTCAGGGGGAAGGCCGGCGCACCCCGCCAGCACCAGCAGAGTCGCCGTTAGAATATGCTTTGGTCCCATGGCCGCCTCGCCTTGCCCTGCTCTTCTCTCGTGCTACACCGCCGCGCATACAATCGCCACGCCTGAGAGCCTTGTCCGCGCATGAGCAACGTCCGCACTGAAACCGACACCTTCGGCCCCATAGAGGTCGCCGCCGATCGCTACTGGGGGGCCCAGGCGCAGCGGTCTCTGGGCAATTTCAAGATCGGCTGGGAGAGGCAGCCCCTGCCGGTGGTCCGCGCTCTCGGGATCGTCAAACGCGCCGCGGCCGAGACCAACCGCGACCTGGGCAAACTCGACCCCGCCCTGGCCGAGGCCATCATCCAGGCCGCCAACGAGGTCATCGAAGGCAAGCTGAACGACCACTTCCCCCTGGTGGTCTGGCAGACGGGTTCGGGCACCCAGTCGAACATGAACGCCAATGAGGTGATCTCGAACCGCGCCATCGAGATCCTGGGCGGCGAGATGGGCTCCAAGAAGCCGGTCCACCCCAACGACCACGTCAACATGAGCCAGTCGTCGAACGACACCTATCCGACCGCCATGCACGTGGCCTGCGCGGAACAGGTGGTCAACGACCTGATCCCGGCGCTGAAGCATCTGCACGCCGCCCTGGACGCCAAGGCCAAGGCTTGGGCCCACATCATCAAGATCGGCCGCACCCACACCCAGGACGCCACCCCCCTGACCCTGGGCCAGGAGTTCGGCGGCTACGCCCAGCAGGTCGCCAACGGCATCGAGCGGATCGAACAGACCCTGCCCAAGCTGATGGAGCTGGCCCAAGGCGGCACCGCCGTGGGCACCGGCCTGAACGCCCCCGTCGGTTTCGCCGAGAAGGTCGCGGCCCAGATCGCCCAGATCACCGGCCTGCCCTTCACCACCGCCCCGAACAAGTTTGAGGCCCTGGCCGCCCACGACGCCATGGTCTTCAGCCACGGCGCCATCAACACGGTCGCCGCCTCGCTGTTCAAGATCGCCAACGACATCCGCTTTCTGGGGTCCGGCCCGCGTTCGGGCCTGGGCGAACTGGCCCTGCCGGAGAACGAGCCGGGCTCGTCGATCATGCCCGGCAAGGTCAATCCGACCCAGTGCGAGGCCCTGACCCAGGTCTGCGTCCAGGTGTTCGGCAACAACGCCGCCCTGACCTTCGCCGGCTCGCAGGGGCATTTCGAGCTGAACGTCTACAACCCGGTCATGGCCTACAACTTCCTGCAGTCGGTCCGACTGCTGGCCGATGCGGCGATCAGCTTTACCGACAACTGCGTCGTCGGCATCGAAGCCCGCGAAGACAATATCGCGCGCGGCCTGAACAACTCGCTGATGCTGGTCACGGCCCTGAACGGCAAGCTGGGCTATGACCTCTGCGCCAAGATCGCCAAAACCGCGCACAAGAACGGCACCACCCTGCGTGAAGAGGCTGTGGGCGGCGGCTATCTGACCGACGCCGAGTTCGACGAGGCGGTCCGGCCCGAGAAGATGATCTCGCCGGGCTGATGAGATGACCGCCCTGGAGCGTCCCTACTGGATCGAGGCCCTTTTCGAGCGCCGAGACGGCTGGGACGCTTCCGTCTATCCCTTCAACCTGCCGGTCGTGCGCTCGCTCGACCGGCTGGCCTTCCACCCGAACGTAACCTTTCTCGTCGGCGAGAACGGCTCAGGAAAGTCCACGCTGATCGAGGCCCTGGCGGTGGCGTGGGGGTTCAACCCCGAAGGCGGCGGTCGCGAACACCGTTTCGGCACACGCGACAGCCATTCGCCTCTGCACAGGTTCGTAAGGCCGGTCCGGTCGGCGCAGAGGGTTCAGGACGGCTTCTTTCTCCGCGCCGAGAGCTTCTTCACCGTCGCCTCCTATCTGGAAAGTGCCGAGGTCATGGGGTCCCGGTATGGCGCCCGCCGGTTGCACGAACAGTCGCACGGCGAGTCCTTCTTCGCCCTTTTCGACAATCGTTTTATCGGCGACGGCCTTTACATACTGGACGAACCCGAGGCCGCCCTGTCACCCAGCCGGCAGCTGTCCTTCCTCGCGCGCCTGCACGAGCTGGTCATGGCGCGGTCCCAGCTGATCATCGCCACCCATTCGCCCATCCTTCTCGGCTATCCCAACGCCTGGATCTACCAGGCGTCCGAACACGGTCTTGAACGGATCGAATACGAGGACACTGATCACTATCAGGTCACGCGCAACTTCCTGACCCGTCGCGAGATGATGCTGGACATACTGCTCAAGCCGGACTGGGGCTCAGACCTTCTCCCGGATCGTCCGCCCCACCGGCGCCACCGCCAGCTTGGCCAGTTCCAGATCCTTCAGGGCGAAGGGGATGCCGATGATCGAGACGAACTCGGCCACCGCGATAACCAGGTGCGACAGGGCGATGTACCAGCCCGCCACGACGAACCAGACGATGTTCAGCACCAGACCCAGACAGCCCGCCACCGGATGGGCGTCCTGCCAGACGATCTCCCGCCCGAAGGGCCAGAAGGAATAGCTGGCGATCCGCCAGGCGGCGAAGGTCCAGGGCAGGCCCACCACGGTCAGGGCCAGGATCGCACCGCCCAGCAGCCACAGCAGGCCCGACAGCCAACCGCCGAAGATCAACCACAGGATATTCAGGATCAGACGGATCATCGCATCTCTCCGAGAACAATGTCCTACAGATAGAACGAAGGCCCCGCCGACGACAGCAGGGCCTTCATTAATTCGCCGACACCGGGCCCTAGTGGGGTTTCTCGGACCAGCGCGCCTTGGCCTCGTCCTGTGTCAGGTTCAGATGGACATGCTTGTCGTCCACCCGTTCCACCCAGCTGACCGGGATCAGGTGATGTTTGAAGCCGCCGGCGAGGTCCAGCTTGGCCAGTTCGATCTGGTCTTCCAGCACATGATCCACGCGCCCGACGTGGCCGCCGTCCGATCCCACGACTTCGAGATGTTCTTTGATGAGCGAGGCGTCGACCATGAGGGTTCTCCGGGTTTGAAGATTGGTCCCATGAAACGGATGCGCCACGAGCGGGTTTCAAACCGCATAGCTTACTGCTGTATAAGGAACCTGGGACGGGCCCGAGCTCGGCCGCCGGCTCCTTCACGGATCGTCGAGGTACATATGAAACGCGCCTGTTCGACCCTGCTGGCGATGATGATGGCCTGGTCCGTCGCCGCCTGCGGCACCCTGCAGCGGCCGGAAGGCCCGCTGCGCCTGGCCGATGGCGCTCTGATCCCGGCTCAGGACCCGCGGATCCGCACGAATGACGCCGTGCGCCTCGAGGCCTTCACTGAAGAAGTCGGCCAGCGCCTGGCTCAGAAACATGATCTGTCGATCCTGGCCCTGTCCGGCGGCGGGGCCAACGGCGCCTATGGCGCAGGCGTGCTGGTCGGCTGGACCGAGCGGGGCGACCGGCCGGTCTTCGACATCGTCACCGGCGTCAGCACCGGCGCCCTGGCCGCCCCCTTCGCCTTCGCCGGTTCCGAATGGGACCCCCAGCTGGGCCACGCCTATACGGACGGGGGCGCCAGCAGCCTGTTGAGCTGGCGCAGCCTGGCCTTCTTCCTCTACCCCAGCCTCTACAGCGCCTCGGCGCTCCGGACTCTCGTTGACGAGAACGTGACCCCCGACCTCCTGGCGGCCATCGCCCGCGAACACGCCAAGGGCCGCCGCCTGCTGGTCGCCACCACCAATCTGGACAACGAGGAGACGGTCATCTGGGACATGGGCCTGCTGGCCAGCCAGAACGACGAAAACTCGCGCGCCCTGTTCAAGGAGGTGCTGGTGGCGTCCGCCAGCATCCCAGGCGTCTTTCCGCCCGTGCTGATCGCTGGCCTTCAGCCGGACCAGACCGTGGTGATGGAAATGCACGCCGACGGCGGGGTCAACACCCCCTTCCTCGCCATCCCGGAGCCCCTGGCCCTGTGGACGCGGCCGCAGGACGAGCCCGGCGGCGGCGCCCTCTATGTCGTGGTCAACGGCCAGGTCGGCCGCAACGAGGGGGTCACGCCCGGTCGGCTGACCGCAATCCTGATGCGCAGCTACGACAGCATGAGCAAGGCTTCGCTGCGCGCGCATCTGGCGACCACCGCCGCCTTCGCCCGGCGCAACGGGATGAGCCTGTCCCTGTCCGCCATTCCCGATAATGTCGAGGCCTCCAGCCTGGAGTTCGACCAGAAGACCATGACGGCCCTGTTCGAACTGGGGCGCCGGCAAGGTCGGTCCGCCGAGGCCTGGACCCGCCTGGATCGGCCGGAACCTTCGCCTGGCTTCCTTCCCGCCAAGGCCCTGCCCGCCGAGGAGGTCCCCGAGCCGCTGAGACCCCACGAGGCCGACAGACCCGAAAAACAGAACTGACCATGGCTGAAATCATCAACCTGAACCGGGCGCGCAAGGCCCGCGCAAAGTCAGAAGACAAGATCCGGGCGGCGGCGAACCGCGTCGTCCACGGACGCTCCAAGGGCGAGAAACAGGCCGCCCGGACCGAGCAGGAGCGGGCGGACCGTCGCCTGGATGCTCAGAAGCGCGAGACGCCGACGGAAGACTGAGCCTTAAGCCGCCTTGGGCGCCCGGATCAGCAACACCTGGCCGACCAACACAAGCGCCAGACCGCCCAGCATGGTCACGCCGACCTCCGCCCCCTCGAACAGAACGGACATGATGACGGCGATCGGCGGGGTCAGGGCCGAGATATAGCTGGCGAGGGCGAACCCCCTCTGTTTCGCCAGGGTGAAGTACAGGCCGAAGGCGATGACCGATCCGAAAAGCGACAGGTGCAGCAGGGACAGAACATAGGCGGGTGTCGCCTCGACCCGCCACTCCACTCCGGTTGCAAGCCCGTAAGCAGCCAACATGGCCGTGCCATAGGCCATGGCCCAGGCTGTGGCGGCCATGACCGGGGCTCCGGCCTGCTGACCGCGCCAGGCAAACCAGTTGCCCAAGGCGGAGGCGAGCACCGCGACGAGGGCCAGCACAATGCCCAGCCCCGGCGCCGATCCGGCGGAAGCCCCCGTTCCCGCCAGTTGGCCAAACGACAGGACCGCGACACCGCAAATCCCCAGCACCGCCCCCTGCCAGGCGCCGGCGGACGCCTTCTGTCGCTCCACCAGCCGGAACATGACGAGGTTCACGAAGGCCAGGGCCGCAAAAATGACCGCCACCACGGCCGAGGCCACCCGCTCCTCGGCCGCATAGACGAAGCCGTAGCTGACCGCGAAGACGAAGGCCCCCTGCCCCACGGCGGCCAGATGCTGGACGCGACTCAGCCTGAGCGGCCGCCGCGTCAGGGCGCAGAAGCCGAACAGGACGACAGCCGCCAGACCGAAACGCCAGACGATCGAGACGATCGGATCAACCACGCCCAGCTGCAGGGTGATGGCGAACCAGGTCGTGCCCCAGATGAGGGCGCAGACGAGGATGGCTAGGACGGTGACGGGGCGACTCATGCAAGACTCCGGTTGGCGGCGTCCGGATACCACCGTCACCCCATCGGCGCCCCTCACGTCTTGCGCCCGAATGTGACACCCGCCGAAAAGGAAGCCCATGCGCCGCGCCCCTGTCCACTCTCCCCGACCCGGGCTGCGATGAGCGGCCTGACCAAGCGTTCAGTGGTCTTGGCGGGCCATGCCACCTCCGTGGCCCTGGAGCCGGAATTCTGGGCGGTTCTGGATCGGATCGCCGCCGCCCGCGGCTTCAGCAAGGCGCAGTTGCTGGCCGATATCGACGCCGGCCGCGGGCGTCGCCCCCTCGCCTCCGCCTGCCGCCTTCTGGCCCTGTCCTGGGTGGCGGAGCACGGTCCGGGCGCGTAACATGGGTCGTCAAAGGAGCCTCGAATGGACACCCCGCGCCTGATCCCCGCCGCCGTCTTCGGCGGCTTGGTCGCCCTGGGCCTGATCGGCGCCGGGGCCCTGATCGGCCAGGGCGTGGTCCACGCCCGCGCCGGCGACCGCACCGTGACCGTGCGCGGCCTGTCGGAGCGCGAGGTGAAGGCGGATCTGGCGGTCCTGCCGCTGCGCTTCACCGCCTCGGGCGAGGTTCTGTCCGAAGTCCAGGCACGGATCGACGGCGACCTGGCCCTGGTCCGCCAGTTCCTGAAGTCCCAGGGCTATCCGGCCGAGGCCGTCGATCTGGGACGGCTGGAGGTGGCCGACACGCGGTCTCGGGAATACGGAGTCCAGAACGGCGGCCCTCGCTTCATCCTGGCCCAGACCGTCATCGTCCGCACCGGCGACGTCGCCCGGGTCCAGGCCACCACCCGCGCCCTCAACGACCTGGTCCGTCAGGGCGTGGTGCTTCAGGATTTCCAGGGCCCCTCCTACATCTTCACCAAGCTGAACGCCGTCCGGCCCGAGATGATCGCCGAAGGCACGGCGGCGGCGCGCACCGGCGCCGAACAGTTCGCCAAGGACTCGGGCACGCCGCTCGGCCCCATTCGCCAGGCGACCCAGGGCTCCTTCGAAATCCTGCCGCGCGACGGCGCGGGCGGCGACGAATCCGGCTCCATCGACAAGAAGGTCCGGGTCGTGACCACCATCACCTATAGTCTGAAATAGGCCCGTCCGGCGCCTGTACCTCGCCCAGCTGGACGATCTCGGACGCGGGCCGTTCGGTGGGTCGCCGCTCGTCGACCTCCCGCTCACCCGTCGATTCGACCAGGGCGACCCACACGGCGATAACGGCGAACATGCCGACCATGCCGAGGACGAAAGCCCGCCAACCGCCTCCGTCCTGTCCAGGTCTTCGGTCCGATGGTCGGGTCATCCTCTGCGCCTTCCGTTGCATCGTCAGGGGAACAGAGCCTCGGCGGAACCGGTTCCGCAGTTCATTTCCGGATCGGTCCTGACATCGCCGTCTGGTCCCCTTATGTTCCCTTCTTCGATTCTGACCGCCCGGACCGCTTGCCGCCTGTGACCGATCTTCCCGCCCCCCGTATTTCAGACCTGGCCCGCGCGCGTGCGCCGCAGGAGGGAGAGGCGCGCGACTATCTGTCCGGACTGAACCCCGAGCAGCGCGAGGCGGTCGAGACGACGGAAGGCCCGGTCCTGGTCCTGGCGGGCGCCGGCACGGGCAAGACCCGGGTGCTGACGACGCGACTGGCCCACATCCTGGCCACCGGCCGCGCCAGACCGTGGGAGCTGCTGGCCGTCACCTTCACCAACAAGGCCGCGCGCGAGATGCGCGAGCGGATCACCCATCTGATCGGCCCCTCGGCCGAGGGCCTGCGCTGGCTGGGCACCTTCCACTCCATCGCGGCCCAGATCCTGCGTCGCCACGCCGAACTCGTGGGGCTGAAGTCCAGCTTCACCATACTGGACACCGACGACCAGGAACGGCTGCTGAAACAGCTGCTGGAAGCCGCCAATATCGACACCAAGCGCTGGACGCCCAAATCCCTGGCCGGCCTGATCGACCACTGGAAGAACCGCGGCTGGACGCCCGACAAACTGCCGCCCGGCGAAGACTTCGCCAACGGCAAGGGCCAGGGTCTTTACGCCGCCTATCAGGCCCGCCTGCGCACGCTGAACGCCTGCGACTTCGGCGATCTGCTGCTGCACAACATCACCATCCTGTCAAAGCACGCGGACCTGGCCGAGGAATACCGGCGACGCTTCCGCTACATTCTGGTCGACGAATATCAGGACACCAACGTCGCCCAGTATCTGTGGCTCCGGCTGCTGACGGCCTCGACCGGCAATGTCTGCTGCGTCGGCGACGACGACCAGTCGATCTACGGCTGGCGCGGGGCCGAGGTGGACAACATCCTGCGCTTCGAGCGCGACTTCCCCGGCGCCAAGATCGTCAAGCTGGAGCGCAACTATCGCTCGACCAGCCATATCCTGGGCGCCGCCTCGGGTCTGATCGCGGCCAACCGCGACCGTCTGGGCAAGACCCTGTGGACCGAGGACGACAGCGGCGACAAGGTGCGGGTGCGCGGCGTCTGGGACGGCGAGGCCGAGGCCCGTCTGATCGCCGATGAGATCGAGACCGCGCGTCGCCCCCACGCCGGCAAGCCGGGGCTGAAATACAAGGACATGGCCATACTGGTCCGCGCCTCCTTCCAGATGCGCGCCTTCGAGGAGCGGCTGGTCATGCTGGCCATCCCCTACCAGGTCATCGGCGGCCCCCGCTTCTTCGAACGCGCCGAAATCCGCGACGCCCACGCCTATCTGCGCCTGATCCAGTCCGAGGACGACGACCTGGCCTTCGAGCGGATCGTCAACGTCCCCAAGCGCGGCATCGGCGACACCAGCGTGCAGAAGATCCTGCAGATCGCCCGCCAGCACGACCTGTCCGCCCTGACGGCCGTGCGCGGCCTGATCAACACCGACGAGCTTCAGGCCCGCACCCGCACCGCCCTGTCCAACTTCGTGCGCGACCTGGACCGCTGGCGCGCCCTGGCCGAGACCACGCCTCACTGGCAGGTCATGGAGACGGTGCTGGAGGAGAGCGGCTACACCGAGATGCAGAAGGCCGACCGCACCAGCGGCCAGACGCGGCTGGAGAACCTGAAGGAACTGACCCAGTCCATGCAGCAGTTCGAGACGCTGCAGGCCTATCTGGAGCATGTCTCCCTGGTCATGGACCTGGAACGGGCGACGGCCGAGGACCCGCACGGCGACGGGGCGGTCCAGATCATGACCCTGCACGGCGCCAAGGGACTTGAGTTCCCGCTGGTCTTCCTGCCCGGCTGGGAGGAAGGCGTCTTCCCCAGCCAGCGCAGCATCGACGAAAAGGGCGAGAAGGGCCTCGAGGAGGAACGCCGCCTGGCCTATGTCGGCGTCACCCGCGCCAAACAGGACGCCCGCATCTCCTTCGCCGCCAACCGCCTGGTCTATGGCCGCTGGACCTCGCAACTGCCCAGCCGCTTCGTCGACGAACTGCCCATCGCCCACGTCGATCCACAATCCGACACCGGCTACTACGGCGCCTCGACCGGCATGAAGGAGGCCAAGAGCCGCTGGGACGACGCGCCCAGCTTCGGCAGCGGCTATTCCTCCCCCGGCTGGAAACGGGCCCAAAGCTTCACCGCCGCACAGACGCCGAACCGCATCCCCGCGCGCAAGGCCGTGATCGAGGGCGACGGCCGCCTGATCGCCACGGCGGACCCGAAGTCCAGCTCAGGATGGGCGCGCGGCCAGCGCGTCTTCCACCAGAAGTTCGGCTACGGCCACGTCCGCGTCATAGAGGGCAACAAGCTGCTGGTCGATTTCGAAAAGGCGGGCGAGAAACGGGTGATCGACAGCTTCGTGGAGAAGGCGGACTGAACGGAGCGACGTCGGCGTGGCGGCGATCATCCGCCTTTGCCGTCGGCCAAGCTTTGGCCTAAGCCATCGCCTTCCTGTCTGCGACCGAGTCCGCCATGTCCGCCCCTGCCCGTCCCACCGTTGATCGCGCCTGGTTGAGCTGGGCCATGCGGCGGATCGAGGCGGACTACAACCGCTCGGCCGACACCCATCTGATCCCGGTGGACATGCCGGCCCTGTCGGACATCGCCCTGTATCTGAAGGACGAATCCAGCCACCCGACCGGCAGCCTGAAGCACCGTCTGGCGCGGTCGCTGTTCCTCTACGCCCTCAGCAACGGCTGGATCGGCGAGGGCATGACCATCATCGAGGCGTCCAGCGGCTCGACCGCCGTGTCCGAGGCCTATTTCGCCCGGATGCTGAACCTGCCCTTCATCGCCGTGGTGCCGCGCTCCACCGCCCAGGAGAAGATCGCCGCCATCGAATTCTACGGCGGACGCTGCCATTTCGTGGACGTGCCCGGCGACGCCTACGCCGAGAGCCAGCGGCTCGCCGACGAACTGGGCGGCCACTACATGGACCAGTTCACCTATGCCGAACGGGCCACAGACTGGCGCAGCAACAACAATATCGCCGAATCCATCTTCGCCCAGATGCGACGCGAGCCCTGCCCCATCCCGCGCTGGATCGTGTGCGGCGCCGGCACCGGCGGCACCTCGGCGACCATCGGCCGGTTCGCCCGGTTCAATCGCCACGACACCCGGATCTGCGTCGCCGACCCGGAAGCCTCGGTCTTTCACCGTCACTGGGCCGACGCGGCGGTCCAGAGCAGCGCCGATCGACCGTCCCTGATCGAGGGCATCGGCCGGGCGCGGGTCGAGCCCTCCTTCATCCCCAGCGTGGTGGATCGGATGATCGTCGTCCCCGACGTCGCCTCCATCGCCGCCACCCGCGTCCTCAGCCGCCGCCTGGGCCGCCCCTGCGGCGGATCGACCGGCACCAACCTGTGGGCCTGTGTCGAACTGGCCCAGGAGATGGCGCAGGCGGGCGAATGCGGTTCGATCGTCTCGATCCTGTGCGACCACGGCGACCGCTACGCCTCGACCTATTTCGACGACGCCTGGATCGCCGCCCAGGGCCTGGACACCGTCCCTTGGGAGGCCCGCCTGGACGCCTTCTTCGAAACCGGCGTCCTGCCCAAGGCCTGAACCGGCTGTCTTGTCGGGATGGACAGGACTAAGAAGAGCCGAAAGGTCGGCCGCATGACCAAGGACATCGCCGCGGAGTTGGGCAAAAGGCGGTAGATCAACAGGATTGCAGGTCGGGTTAGGCCACTTAAAAGCAGCCCCTTAAGTAGTGGTGTGAATCCTTCTAATTTTCGGCGCGTGCTCGACCACGGCCCGATGTAAAATAGGCGTCATTCAGCGCGAGGTCACAGACCATATCGCGAGCGCCTTCATGGACTGAATTCAGATTCTGCCGGACAAGCTAGCCTAACTGCGCCTCATCTTAAGCGACCTATCAGAACGCATGGGAAACTTCATCGTAGATCGCTTCACATTTTGCAAGCAATCGCGTTGAAATTTCTACGCTTTTACCGAAGCAGCGTCCCGCGAACCAATAATCTGGGTCAATATTCAGTCGCTCGATCGAAAAATGATGACAGGTTCGATCAATCGCGACCTGCGGATCCGCAACCATAGCGTCGTAATCTAGCACCAAAAATCTCGGATCTTGAAAAAGTCCAATATGATGAGCAAACGAATGCGCCCACAGGTAATAACATGCTCCTATGTTTGCAACCGAAGCCCCAGATATTGCAATTTCTTCAAGCATTAGCTGCGCCTTATTAATTGCAATTTCGGTTGCAATAGTATCACCACGACACATACGTAATAGTATGCCGCCACGCTCCTTTGCGGCCGAAGAAAATCGTTGGAGCCATACACGCGCCCCAGCCTCGCCAAATTCGTTTACAAACGATCCTATACAGTCACCCGGCTGCCTAATTAGGTAAACCGCGCGAGAACCGGGGTAGCTTTCGAGTAGGCACCGCGCTCGCGGAGTATCATGAAATGATTTGAAGAAAACAGGCTTAGGCGCCGATTTCGCCAACACAGCATCGATGTCAATTTTGTCCCTAAGTACAAACTGATCGAAACAATCGGGGCTATCTTCGTTCCGCACAGAGATCTGATCAGACGTTTCTAGCGCCCACGTAAGAGCGTTTGTTCCGGATCTCGCCGCACCAAACAAGAAAAAAGGTACCACTCTCACGAAACACCTATTTAAAAATTAATCGATCTACACGATATGTCGACTGGGTGTCTGCACCCTTACGAACTACGATCACAATGAGCGTCTTTCAGTCCAAGACGATGGCCCCTGTGTCTGTACAGGTATATGAGATCCCCAACCAAGAGTGGAGTCGGACATTTTTATAATCGTGGTGTCAGCGGGCCGATTCCGGTGAAGCATCGGGCAAACTGTTGAAACAGTTTCTCACCGAGCAAGTCACCGCGCTGCGAGCCCAATAGAAGTCGATAAGGCCGTTGCACTGGGCCCCTCGCCGTCATCCCCCAGATCGCGCTGGAGGATGACCGTCACGGCAGGATTAGATGTGCAGGACCCGCCCATAGGCGTCCAGCGCCGCCTCGTGCATGGCTTCCGACATGGTCGGGTGCGGATAGACGATGCCGTGGATGTCCTCTTCCGTCGCCTCCATGGTGATGGCGGTGACATAGCCCTGGATCATCTCGGTCACTTCGTGGCCGATCATATGGGCGCCGATGAGGGCGCCGGTTGCCGCGTCAAAGATCACCTTGACGAAGCCGTCCGGCTCGCCCGAGGCCACGGCCTTGCCGTTCACGCGGAACGGGAAGCGGCCGATCTTGACCTCGCGCTTCTCGGCGCGGGCGGCCTGTTCGGTGACGCCGACCGAAGCGACCTGCGGCTGGGCGTAGGTGCAGCCGGCAATGGGCGAGACGACATTGGGAGTCTTGTAACCGGCGATATATTCGGCGGCGTGAATGCCTTCGTGGCTGGCCTTGTGCGCCAGCCAGGGCGCGCCGGCGCAGTCGCCGATGGCGAACAGGCCCTTGACGTTGGTCTGGCAGTGGCTGTCGGTCTTGATATGGCCGCGGTCCAGTTCGACGCCCAGGGCCTCCAGGCCGATGCCGTCGGTGTTGGCGGTGATGCCCACGGCCGAGATGCAGACCTCGGCCTCTAGGGCCTCGGCCTTGCCGCCGACCTCGATGTCCACCTTCACGCCCGCGCCGGTCTTGGAGACCTTGGTCACCTTGGCCCCGACCTTGAACTTGATGCCGCGCTTTTCGAACGACTTCTGGGCGGCCTTGGAGACCTCCTCGTCCTCGACCGGCATGATGCGCTCGACCGCCTCGACGACCGTCACCTCGGCGCCCAGGGCGCGATAGAAGCTGGCGAACTCGATGCCGATGGCGCCCGAGCCGATGACCACGAAGGACTTCGGCAATGTCTTCGGCGCCAAGGCGTCGCGATAGGCCCAGATCTTGTCGCCGTCGGCCTCCAGCCCGATCTGCGGCAGGGCGCGCGCCCGCGCGCCGACCGCCAGCATCACCGACTTGGCCTCGACCGTGCGCGACCCGCCGGCCTTCAGGGCGATCACGACCTTGGGCGCCGCAGCGCCCTTCTCCAGCTTGGCCGAACCCTCGATCACCTCGATCTTGTTCTTCTTCATCAGGAAGGCGACGCCCTTGTTCATCGTCGCCGCCACCCCGCGCGAACGCTGGATGATGGCGTCGAAATCGAACGTCGCGCCGGACGCCGACAGGCCGTAGTCCTTCAGATGGCTCAGGCTCTCGAACTTCTCGCCCGACTTCAGCAGGGCCTTGGTCGGGATACAGCCCCAGTTCAGGCAGATGCCGCCCAGGTTCTCGCGCTCGACGATGGCGACCTTCAGGCCCAGCTGGCTGGCGCGGATGGCCGCGACGTAACCGCCGGGGCCCGAGCCGATGACGACGAGATCGAATTCAGCAGCCATGATCAGATCAACTTCTCGATGTCGGCCTTGATGGCCTCGGGTTCAGTCTGCGGAGCATAGCGGGCGACCACCCTGCCCTCGCGGTCGGTCAGGAACTTGGTGAAGTTCCACTTGATGGATTCGGAGCCGAACAGGCCGCGCTTCTGCTTCGCCAGCCAGGCATAGAGTGGATGCCGGTCCGGCCCATTGACCTCCACCTTGTCGAACAGGGGGAAGGTCACGTCGAAGCTGGTGGCGCAGAAGGCGGCGATCTCCGCCGCCCGGCCCGGCTCCTGCTCACCGAACTGGTTGCAGGGAAAGCCCAGCACCTCGAACGGCGCATCGGCGAAATCCCGGTGCAGCTTCTCCAGACCTTCGTATTGGCCGGTGAAGCCGCACTTGGACGCCGTATTGACGATCAGCAGCGCCTGACCGCGGAACCGGTCCAGCGACACCTCGGCGCCGTCGATGGCGCGGGCGGAGAAGTCATAGACCGAGGTCATGACCCCACCCTCCCCTTACGCCAGCATCGCGACAGGATCTTCGATCAGCGGCTTAAACGCCTGCAGGAAGCGGGCGCCGGTCGCGCCGTCCACCACGCGGTGATCGCAGGTCAGGGTGACCGTCATCACGGTCGCCGCCACGATCTGACCGTCCTTGACGACCGCACGCTGCTCGCCCGCGCCCACGCTCATGATACAGCCCTGGGGCTCATTGATGATCGAGGTGAACTGTTTGATGCCGAACATGCCCAGGTTGGACACCGAGAAGGTGCCGCCCTGGAATTCTTCGGGCTTCAGCTTGCGGTCGCGGGCGCGCTTGGCCAGGTCCTTGGACTCGGTCGCGATCTGCGCCAGACCCTTGGTCTCGGCCTTCCTGATGATCGGGGTGATCAGGCCACCGTCGATCGCCACCGCCATGGAGATGTCGGCGTTGTGGTGCATGGCGATGCCTTCGGGGGTGTAGGAGGCGTTCGCCTCCGGCACCATCTTCAGGGCCAGGGCGGCGGCCTTGATGACGAAGTCATTGACCGAGACCTTGATCCCCTGCGGCTCCAGCATCTTGTTCACCTTGGCCCGGACGGCCATCAGCTGGTCGATCTCGCAGTCGATGAACAGGGGGAAGTGCGGCACGTTCTGCACGCTCTCCACCATCCGGCGCGCCACGGCCTTCTTCATCCCGTCCAGCGGGATCAGGTCGTAGCTGCCGTCCGGAATACCCATCTGGGCCAGGGACAGGGCCTTGCGGGGCTCGGCGGCGGCGGCCGTCGAAGCCGCGGCGGCGGGCTGGACAGCTCCCTTGCCGGCGGCTTCCACGTCGCGACGCACGATGCGCCCGTGCGGACCGGTGCCCTTGACCGACTTCAGATCGACGCCGTTCTGAGCCGCGATCCGACGCGCCAGGGGCGAGGCGAAGATGCGCTGGCCGCTTTCGGACTTCGGCGCCGGTGTGCTCTTAGGCGGCAGAACGGCCTCGGCGGATTTGACGCCTTCGGGCGTGGCCACGGCCTGTCCGCTTTCATGGCCGGCCGGGGCCGGCTTGTCGCTCGCCGGCGGGCCGGCGGGCTTGTCGGCCTTCGGGGCCGCCGCGCCGCCCTCGTCCTTCAGTCGGGCGATGGGCGTATTGACCTTCACCCCTTCCGTGCCTTCAGCGACCAGGATGTCGGTGATCTCGCCTTCGTCCACGGCCTCGACTTCCATCGTGGCCTTGTCGGTTTCGATCTCGGCGATCACGTCCCCGGCGGAGACGACGTCGCCCACCTTGACGTGCCACTTGGCCAGGACGCCCTCTTCCATCGTCGGAGACAGGGCCGGCATCAGGATGTCGGTCATGCCATCACCTGCTTCACGGCTGCGATGATCTTGTCCACGCCGGGCAGCGACAGGGCTTCCAGATTGGCGGCGTAGGGCAGAGGCACGTCCTCCTGGTGCACCCGCAACGGCGGGGCGTCCAGATAGTCAAAGGCGTGTTCGATGACGCGGGCCACAACCTCGGCGCCGACACCCATCGGACCCCAGCCCTCTTCGGCCGAAACCAGGCGGCTGGTCTTCTTGACGCTCTCGACGATGGTCTCGTGATCCAGCGGGCGCAGGGTGCGCAGGTCCACGACCTCGCACTCGACGCCTTCCTCGGCCAGCTTCTCGGCGGCCTGGAGGGCGAAGCCGACCATGCGGCTGTGCGCCGTGATGGTCACGTCCTTGCCTTCGCGACGGACCTTGGCCTTGCCGATCGGCACGACATAGTCCTCGACCTCGGGCACGTCGAACTCGAGGCCGTACATCATCTCGTGCTCAAGGAAGACGACCGGGTTCGGGTCGCGGATGGCCGCCTTCAGCAGGCCCTTGGCGTCGGCCGCATCATAGGGGGCGATGACCTTGAGGCCAGGAACCTGGGCGTACCAGGCCGAATAGTCCTGGCTGTGCTGGGCGCCGACGCGCGAGGCCGCGCCGTTCGGGCCGCGGAAGACGATGGGGGCGCGGATCTGACCGCCCGACATATACAGGGTCTTGGCGGCCGAGTTGATGATGTGGTCGATCGCCTGCATGGCGAAGTTGAACGTCATGAACTCGACGATCGGCTTCAGGCCCGCCATGGCGGCGCCGACGCCCAGACCGGCGAAGCCGTGCTCGGTGATCGGGGTGTCGACGACGCGCTGGTCGCCGAACTCCTGCAGCAGTTCGCGGCTGACCTTGTAGGCGCCCTGATACTGGGCGACTTCCTCGCCGATCAGGAAGACCTTGTCGTCGCGGCGCATTTCCTCGGCCATGGCGTCGCGCAGGGCGTCACGGATGGTCGTCTTCACCAGCTTGGCGTCGGCCGGAATTTCCGGATCGCGCAGTTCGACCTTGGGGCTAGCGGTCTGGGTCGGGGCCTTTTCGGGATCGCCGGTCTTGCCCTCTGCGGTCGCCGTCGGCGCATCGGCCTGTGCCTTGTCGGACTCGGCCTTCGGCGCGGGCGCAGCCGCCCCATCTTCGCCGGCCAGACGCGCGATCGGCGTATTGACCTTCACATTCTCCGAGCCTTCGGCGACCAGGATCTCCAGCACTTCGCCTTCATCCACGGCCTCGACTTCCATCGTGGCCTTGTCGGTTTCGATCTCGGCGATCACCTGGCCGGCCGACACGGTGTCGCCCGCCTTGATGTGCCATTTGGTCAGCGTGCCCTCTTCCATCGTGGGGGACAGCGCCGGCATGAGGATGTCGGTCACGGATCAGGCCTCCACGTAGACGTCGGTATAGAGCTCGGACGGATCGGGTTCCGGGCTTTCTTGAGCGAATTGAACGGCCTCTGCGACGATGGCCTTGATCTCGTTGTCGATGGCCTTCAGCTCGTCTTCCGTCGCATTGGCGGCGGCCAGCAGGGTCTTGACGTGATCGATCGGGTCGCGGGTCTTCTTGACCTCGTCCACCTCTTCCTTCGTCCGGTACTTGGCCGGATCGGACATGGAGTGGCCGCGATAGCGGTAGGTCTTGACCTCAAGGATGTAGGGACCTTCGCCGGCGCGGGCGCGCTCGACCGCCTTCTTGACCGCATCACGGACGGCCAGAACATCCATGCCGTCGACCTGTTCGCCGGGAATGCCGAAGCTGGCGCCGCGCTGGCTGAGCTGGGTCGTGGAGGACGAGCGTTCGATGCTCGTGCCCATGGCGTACTGATTGTTCTCGATGATGTAGATGGCCGGCAACTTCCACAGCTGGGCCATGTTGAAGCTTTCGTACACCTGACCCTGGTTCGAGGCGCCGTCGCCGAAATAGACGAAGGCCACCGAATCGTCGCCGCGGTACTTGCCTGCAAAGGCCAGGCCCGTGCCCAGCGCCACCTGGGCGCCGACGATGCCGTGGCCGCCGTAGAAGCCGGTCGGCACGTCGAACATGTGCATCGAGCCGCCCTTGCCCTTCGACGAACCGCCGATGCGGCCGGTCAGCTCGGCCATGACTTCCTTCGGATCCATGCCCGCAGCCAGCATATGGCCGTGATCGCGGTAGCCGGTGATGATCTTGTCATGGCCCTGTTTGACGCTCTCCTGAACGCCCACGGCCACGGCTTCCTGGCCAATGTACAGGTGGCAGAACCCCCCGATCAGACCCATGCCGTAAAGCTGGCCCGCCCGCTCCTCGAAGCGGCGGATGAGCACCATCTCACGGTAATAGCGGAGGAGGTCCTCCTTGGAGGCCGAAGGCGTGTTCGGCAGTTTGTCAGGCGCAGTGGTCTGAGCGGCTTTGGCTGGGGCTTTCGCCATCCGGCATCTCCCGGCTAGGCGCCGGGGAGCGACGCCTTCTTATCGTTACGGAAGGGGGCTTTAGCAGCCTTCGTTCCCGAAACGCAAAGGGGGGCGGGCCAAGCTGTAACAATAGTTCAAGTGGGGAGGATTTTCACCCCTGAACGGATTGCGCCTGAACAGCAATCACATAGTCGCGCGGGTCCGAAAACCCGAGAACGGCGCGCGCCCGCTCCTCCAGCAGATCCTTGGACAGGCTGTCGCTGCGCAGATAGCGCACGCGGGTTTCCAGATCGCGCCGTTGTTCCGTCAGATGGGCGAGCTGCGCCTCGCGCTGCCCCAGCAGGGCGTCCCGCGACGATCCGCTCAGCAGGCCGCGCTCGCCCGTCAGGGCCTGCACCCCAAGATAGGCGAGCAGGAGCAAAAGGACGATGGACAGGCGGTACGGCTTCATCCGTTCGGGCAAGACAGACGCTCCTTCTGAGCGCGAGAGACACAGTTCATTAACTGTGCCCGAAAATGCCTAACGAAAAGTAGCTTGGCCTTAAGAAAGTCGGCAAAGAACGCTGATTCTTCGCCGACAATTCACTGGTTTAGCGCAGCAGCATGCCGTCGCCGAAATAGACGGCCTGGTCGCCCAGCATCTCCTCCAGGCGCAGCAGCTGATTGTACTTGGCCACCCGGTCCGAGCGGGCCAGCGAACCGGTCTTGATCTGTCCGCAGTTGGTGGCCACGGCCAGGTCGGCGATGGTCGAATCCTCGGTCTCGCCCGAGCGATGGCTCATGACGGCGGTGTAGCCGGCGCGGTGCGCCATATCGACGGCGTCCAGGGTCTCCGACAGGGTGCCGATCTGGTTGACCTTGATCAGGATGGAGTTGGCCAGACCCTCGCCGATGCCGGCGGCCAGACGCGCCGGATTGGTCACGAACAGATCGTCGCCGACCAGCTGGACCCGGTCACCCAGACGTTCGGTCAGCAGGCGCCAGCCGTCGAAATCGTCCTCGGCCATGCCGTCCTCGATCGAGACGATCGGGAACCGCTCGCAAAGATCGACCAGATAGGCGGCCATGCCCTCGGCGTCGACGGTCTTGCCCTCGCCGGCCATGACGTACTTGCCGTCCTTGAAGAACTCGGTCGAGGCGACGTCCAGACCCAGGTGGAAGTCTTCACCGGCCAGATAGCCGGCGGCCTGACCCGCCTTGGTGATGAAGCTCAGAGCCTCCTCGGCCGAGGCCAGGTTCGGCGCGAAGCCGCCCTCGTCCCCGACGTTGGTATTGTGGCCGGCGTCCTTCAGCTGCTTCTTCAGGGCGTGAAAGATCTCCGTACCCATGCGCAGGGCGTCGGTGAAGGTCTCGGCGCCCGTCGGCAGGATCATGAACTCCTGGATGTCGATCGGATTGTCGGCATGGGCCCCGCCGTTGATGATGTTCATCATCGGCGTCGGCAGGACGCGGGCCGAGACGCCGCCGATGTAGCGGTGCAGCGGCAGGCCGGCCGAAATGGCGCTGGCCTTGGCGGCGGCCAGGGAGACGCCCAGGATGGCGTTGGCGCCCAGACGGCCCTTGTTGGGCGTGCCGTCCAGCTCGATCATGGCTTCGTCGATCCGACGCTGGTCCTCGGCGTCCATGCCGGACAGGGCGTCGAAGATCTCGCCGTTGACGGCGTCGACCGCCTTCTGCACGCCCTTGCCGCCCCACATATCCTTGTCGCCGTCACGCAGTTCGACGGCCTCGTGGGCGCCGGTCGAGGCGCCCGAGGGCACGGCGGCGCGGCCGAAAGAGCCGTCATCCAGGATCACATCCACTTCCACCGTCGGATTGCCCCGGCTGTCGAGAATCTGGCGGGCGACGATGTCGGCGATGTCGGTCATGGCTCGGCTCTTTGGCTCAGGCGAAAAACAGGTCCGAGGGGTTTAGCCGTCTCCCTGCGAATCGCCAATGGCTGCCGCGCCCCTCGCCGTCAGGAACAGCCCTCGACCAGCTGTATCGACGGATCGCCCGCATGGATCGCTTTCACCTTGCCGTCGGCGCCGACCTCATAGCGAAGGCCGCGCGCCGCAGGATCGACGACATAGGCGGTGGAGCCGCCGCGCGACCAGACGAACAGATCCTCCGCAGGAGCCGGCTCATATTTGTGCGGCTGGGCGAAGACGGCGCCGCCATAGGCCTGTTTGATCGCCATGCCGTCTTCACCGACGCCGAAGCCGCGGTCGGTCTTGACCGTCGCCTCACGGGCGGCGGTGATCCGGGTCAGGACGCCGTTCTGAATGATGACCCTCACATCCGCGGGCGCCTTCGTGGGATGGAACTCGTCGCAGGTCTCGGGATCGGGGCCGCCGACAGCATTGGGCTGCGAATCCTCGCCCCAGACCTGAACCAGTTCGGCCCGCGTCATGCCGATTCGCGCCGGGCCCAGGCCGTCGCTGGTCAGGGCGTTGGGGTCTGCGGCCGCCGGCGTGGTCTGCGGCGGGGAAACCGGCGTGGGCGCCGGTTCATCGCGACGTTCACAGGCTGAGAGGGTCAACAAGGCCACGGCGCTGACGGCGGCGAAACGGATCATCGGCAAGGTCTCCAGAACAAGCTTCGCCGCCATGAACGCACGAAAACGGCGCGCGGATCACCGCGCGCCGTAAATCTCTTCGTCCGGTCGGCGACCGGGCCGGGAGGAAAAGACTAGTCTTCCTTCGGCGTCAGAACCTGACGGCCGCGATAGGTGCCGGTCTTCAGGTCGATGTGGTGCGGGCGCTTCAGCTCGCCGGTGTCCTTGTCCTCGACATAGACGTTCGAGGTCAGGGCGTCGTGGGCGCGGCGCATGTTGCGACGCGAGGGGGATACTTTGCGCTTCGGAACGGCCATGTCCGTCTCAATCTTCTAAGTCGGGCGCCGCCCAGAGCCGAAGCCTGTCTGGCGCGAAAACAATAGCGGCGGCCCACCGGACCGCCACGCGAGGCGCGGCTTATGCATGAACCGCGCGACGATTTCAAGGCGTTTAAGCGGGCGTCAGGCGGCGGACGATCTTGGCCGGATTGCCGACCACCACGACGTCCGCCGGAACGTCTCGGGTGACGACGCTGCCGGCGCCGATCACCGCCCGATCGCCGATGGAGACGCCGGCCAGGATGATCGCCCCGCCGCCGATCCAGACATCGTCGCCGATGACGATCGGCCGGGCGGATTCCCTCCCCCGCCGTTCGACGGCGTCCAGCGGATGTTCCGGCGTCAGCAACTGCACGCCGGGACCGGCCTGGAAGTTGTCGCCGATTCGAATCTCCGCGCAGTCCAGAAACACGCTGTTGGCGTTGACGAAGGCGTTCGAGCCGAAATGGATGTTGACCCCGTAGTCGCAGTAGAAGCCCGGCATGATGATCGCCGCGCTGTCCGACGCCCGGACCAGTTGGTTGACCAGGGCGCGGCGCCGGTCTCGATCCGGTTCGGCGTTGATGGCGACGGTCAGGGCCACGGCGCGGGCGCGGCCGTCGCGCAGGTCCGGATCGCCCGGATCATAGGGCAGGCCGGCCAGCATCTTTTCTCTTTCTGTCATGCGGCCTCCGTCAGGGCGGCGGCCACGGCCTCGCCGATGGCCAGGGAGCTGGTCAGACCTGGGCTTTCGATGCCGAACAGAGCCATCAGCCCCTCCATGCCGTGGCGCTCGACCCCGTGCAGTTGGAAGTCCGGCTGCGGCTCGCCAGGCCCGTGCAGCTTGGGCCGAATGCCCGCGTAGTCCGGGGTCAAAGCTCCATCAGGCAGCCCCGGCCAGAAGCGACGGATATAGCCGGCGAACTCTTCCGCCTTGGCCGGATCGACCGAATAGTCCTCGCTCTCGACATAGGCCAGGTCCGGGCCGAACACCGCCTGACCGCCCAGGTCCTTGCGATAATGGGTGCCCAGGGCGCCGGGAATCGGCGGCGGATAGATCAGCCGGTCGAACGGCGCCTTGCCGACCAGCCGGAAATAGACCCCCTTGCCGAAATGGCCGGCGGGGATGTCCTCTGCCGGATAGCCCTCGATCGCCGCCGCCACGGCCTGGGCCGCCAGACCGGGCGCCGTCACCAGCAGACGGCAGGAGACCGCCATCGCCCCCTCCCCGCCCACGCGGATCGTGAAGCCGCCGCCCGGCAGGGGCTCTGCGCCCTCGAACGGGGCCGAGACCACCACCGATCCGCCCGCATCCTCGATCTCGCCCTGCAGGGCCAGCATATAGCCGTGGCTGTCGAACAGGCCGCTCTCGGGCGACAGGATGGCGGCGTGGGCGTTCAGTTCCGGCTCCAGCGCCCGCGCCTGGGCGCCGGTCAGGTGCTCCAGCCCCTCGACCCCGTTCGCCGTCGCCTGTTCGAAGATGGCCTCGATCCGCTCGACCTCCGACTCCTGCGTCGCCACCACCAGCTTGCCGCATTTCCAGTGATCGATCTTGTGGCTGGCCAGAAAGTCATAGAGCGCCCGCCGCCCCTCGACGCAGAACCGTGCCTTCAGCGACCCGGTCGGATAATAGAGGCCGCCGTGGATCACCTCGGAATTGCGCGACGAGACGCCCTGGCCGATATGGCCTTCCTTCTCCAGCACCAGCACCGTCAGGCCCCGTTTCGACAACGCCCGACCGCACGCCAGGCCCACGGCCCCGGCGCCCACGACGGTCGCGTCGAAATCGAAACTCATCGCCTGCCGTACCTCCGCACCGCCTCGGCCTCGAAACAGCCGATCAGCTTTTCCACCGCCCGGTCGAAATTGGCCGACAGCATCAGGTCCAGCATGCGGGACTTGAAGGCGAAGTCGATCACGAACTCCAGCCGCGTCCCCTCGGGATGCGGGAAGAACTCCCACCGGTTCTTCAGATGCTTGAACGGCCCGCGCAACAGGCCGACCTCCACCTTCGGCGCATTACGATCATGCCGGACCCAGGTGGAGAACCGCTCCTTCAGGAAGGAGAAACCCACCCCCGCCTCGGCGTCCAGCACGGTCACGCCCTCGCCTTCGGCCCGCGCGTTCCAGACCCGCATCGAGGTGACCCAGGGGACGAAGTCGGGATAGGTCCGCACATCGGCGACCAGATCGGCAAGCTGTTCGGGCGCATAGGGAAGAATGCGCGTTACGCGGTGGACGGCCATACGGAATTTAGCGGCGCAGCTGCGCCTCGCGCGCGGCCTTCAGCCGGGCGAAGTCGTCGCCGGCGTGGTGCGACGAACGGGTCAGCGGCGACGAGGACACCATCAGGAAGCCCTTGGCCCGGGCGATCGCCTCATAGGCCTTGAACTCTTCAGGGGTCACGAACCGGTCGATGGCGGCGTGTTTGCGCGTCGGCTGCAGGTACTGGCCGATGGTGATGAAGTCGACGCCGGCGGAGCGCATGTCGTCCATCACCTGCATGACCTCTTCCTTGGTCTCGCCCAGGCCGACCATGATGCCGGACTTGGTGAACTGGTTCGGGTCGCGCTCCTTGACCATCTGCAACAGGCGCAGGCTGTGGAAGTAGCGGGCGCCGGGCCGGATCTTCAGATACAGGCGCGGAACGGTCTCGAGATTGTGGTTGAAGACGTCGGGCTTGGCGTCGATCATCACCGCCGCCGCCCCGTCCTTGCGCAGGAAGTCGGGCGTCAGGATCTCGATGGTGGTGTTCGGCGCCTGGAGGCGGATCTGGCGCACCACTTCGGCAAAGTGGGCCGCCCCGCCGTCCGCCACGTCATCGCGGTCGACCGAGGTGATCACCACATGGTTCAGGCCCATCTGCGACACCGCCAGCCCGACCTTGCCCGGCTCTTCCGGGTCCAGCGGCTGGGGCAGGCCCGTCTTGACGTTGCAGAAGGCGCAGGCCCGCGTGCAGGTGTCGCCCATGATCATCAGGGTGGCGTGCTTCTGGCTCCAGCACTCGCCGATGTTCGGGCAGGCCGCCTCCTCGCAGACGGTGTGCAGTCCCTTGGACCGGACGATGTCCTTGGTGGCGTTATACTGACCAGATCCGGGCGCCTTGACCCGCAGCCAGTCGGGCTTTTTCAGAACGACCGACTCCGGACGGTTCTGCTTTTCCGGGTGGCGCAGCTCCGACGGCTTGCGCTGAAGGGTGTCGATCAGGGTCACCATGGCCGGTATTTCGGCCTTCCGGGGGGCAAAGGCAAGCCACAGGCGGTTACAGATGATGGCGCGCACGATCGCCGCCCCGGGAACTCACGCGACGTTACGCATCTTTTCAAGACGCCGTTGCGTCATTATTGACGGACGCCCGACAACAGAGAGGGCCTGTCGCGCCCTCCGCAGGAGACGCGTTTGCGCCAGGATCTGGACCCTTCGCTGTACGAGACCTCGCTGATCGACGCCCTGATCGAGGCGCGCGCCCGGTTCGGGGACAAGGAGATCCTTGAGGACCAGGATCGCCACCCCCTCACCTACACGGGCCTGATCCGCGCCGCCTTCGTTCTGGGCCGCAAGATCGCCAATATGACCGAGTTGGGCGAGCGGGTGGCCATCCTGCTGCCGTCGTCCATGGGCGTGGTCGTCACCTTCTTCGGCCTGCACGCCCACGGCCGCGTGCCGGTCATGCTCAACTTCACCGCCGGCGAGGCCAATCTGAAGGCCGCCATCAAGGCCGCCGGGGTCAAGAAGGTCCTGACCGCCAGACGCTTCATCGACCAGGCCAAGCTGGACGATCTGATCGCGGAGCTCGAGACGGGGGCTGAGATCGTCTGGCTGGACGACATACGCAAGACCATCGGGCTTCAGGACAAGCTGTACGGTCTCGCAGCCGGCGCCGCGCCCAAACGGTTCCGCATCAAGACCGCTCCGGACGCGCCGGGCGTGGTGCTCTTCACCTCGGGCAGTTTCGGCACGCCAAAGGGCGTGGTTCTGAGCCAGAAGAACCTGGTCGCCAACGCCCGACAGGTCGCGGCCCATATCGACCTTCTGCCGGAATGGGTGATGTTCAATCCCCTGCCGACCTTCCACTGTTTCGGCCTGACCGGCGGCGTCGTCCTGCCCCTGCTTCAGGGTCTGAAGGCCTTCCAGTACCCTTCGCCGCTTCACGCCAAACAGATCACCGACCTGCTGCCCCAGGTGAAGGCGTCCATTCTGTTCGCGACCGACACCTTCCTCAGCCAGTACGCCCGGGTCGCCGAGCCCGGCGACTTCGCCACCCTCAAATTCGCCGTCGCCGGCGCCGAAAAGGTGCGCGAGGAGACCCGCAACCTGTTCAACACCAAGTTCGGCGGGGTCGAACTGCTGGAAGGCTACGGCGCGACCGAGGCCTCGCCTGTGGTGGCGGTCAACCATCCCGACCGCAACGCCCCCGGCACCGTCGGCCAGATCCTGCCCGGCATGGACTGGAAGCTGGAGCCGGTCGAAGGAATCGACGAGGGCGGCCGGCTGTTCCTGAAGGGGCCCAACATCATGAGCGGCTATGTCACGGCCGCCGAGCCCCTGGCCTGGGATGCGGTGGGCGACGACTGGCTGGACACCGGCGACATCGTCGATGTGGACGCCGAGGGCTACATCACCATCAAGGGCCGCGCCAAACGCTTCGCCAAGATCGGCGGCGAAATGGTCTCCCTGACGGCGGTCGAAGGCATCGCCGGCGCGGTCTGGCCGGACCAGCGTCACGCCGTGGTCTCCATTCCAGACACCCGCAAGGGCGAAAAACTGGTCCTGGTCACCGACCACGCCGGGGCCGAGGTCGCGCCCCTGGCGGAATGGGCCCGCGCCAACGGCGCGCCCGAGCTGATCGTCCCCAAGAAGATCGTCAAGGTCGCCGAGGTCCCGGTCCTGGGCACCGGCAAGACCGACTATGTGACGATCCAGAAGATGGTCGAGGGCGACAAGGCGGCGTGATCGGGCTCACCCGATCCGCACCCCCGTCATCGAGATCGAACCGCCGTCGATCCGGTCGTTGAAGAAGCTCACCGCCTCCCCGACCGCCTGCTGGGCGGCCACATAGAGCACGGGCAGGAAGTGCTCGTCGGTCGGCACGCTCAGCTGGGCGTCCTCGGCCAGACCGACCCAGTCGATCAGGGCCTCATGGTCGCCGCGCTCGAACGCCGCCTTCACCGCCTCATTGAACCCGGTCGCCCAGGCGTAGGGCTCGGCCCCCGCCTCCCGCTTCCAGGTCCGCAGATTGTGGACGAAGTCGCCCGAGCCGGCGATCACGATTCCCTCGTCCCGCAGCGGTCTCAGGGTCCTGCCCAGCTCGTAATGCTGGCGCGGCGTCAGCTGGCGGTTCAGCGACAACTGGACCACCGGCACATCGGCCTCTGGCCAGACATGGCAAAGCACCGACCAGGTCCCGTGATCCAGGCCCCACTGCGTCGTCTGCACCGCCCCGGTTAGTTCCGCGACTCGGGCCGCCAGGGCTGGCGAGCCGGGCGCGGGATACTGCATCTCGTGAAGTTCGCGCGGGAAACCACCGAAATCATGGATGGTCTCGGGCTTCTCCTGCGCCGTGACGCCCAGCCCGCGCGTCTCCCAGTGGGCGGAGATCATCACCATCCCCTCGGGCTTGCCCACGGCCTCGCCCAGGTCGCGCCAGGCGGCCCCGTAGGGACCGCCCAGGGCGTTCATCGGCGAACCATGACCGAAGAAGAGCGCGGGCTGGCGCATCGGATCAGCCGTGCAGCTTCTTGGCCAGTTCGGCGATGTGCTTGCCCTGGAACCGGGCGCCGTCCAGCTCGATCTCGCTGGGCATGCGCGAGCCGTCGCCGCCCGTGATCGTCGTCGCCCCATAGGGCGAGCCGCCGTGCACCGCGTCCAGGGTCATCTGGGCCTGGAACGAATACGGCAGACCGACCACCGGCATGCCGTGGTGCATGAAGAAGTTGTGCAGACCCTGGAAGGTGGTCTCCTGACCGCCGTGCTGGGTCGCGGTGGCGGTGAAGGCGCCGCCGATCTTGCCGATCAGGGCGCCGGTGAACCACAGGCCTCCGGCCTGGTCCAGGAAGGCGCGCATCTGCGAGGCGGCCGAGCCGAAGCGGGTGCCGGCGCCGATGATGATGGCGTCATAGTCCTTCAGGTCGTCGATCTTCGCGATCGGCGCCGCCTGATCCAGCTTGTAGTGGGAGGCCTTGGCCAGCTCTTCCGGCACGGTCTCCGGCACGCGCTTGATGTCGACCACGGCGCCTTCGACCTGGCGCGCGCCTTCGGCAACGGCTTCGGCCATGATTTCCAAATGGCCGTAGGTCGAGTGGTAGAGGACGAGAATCTTGGGCAAGGGAGGACTCCGTTGAATGTCACGGCCGTCATTCGCAACAACGACCGTTGCTAACTTGGCGTCTCGCTTGACGCCATGCAAGCCCCCTCTCGAAGTTCACGTTCGTTTCAGTCAAGAACTGAAATGAGAACCGGCGCTTCGTCCAACCGGCTCAGGGCGCGAACGAGGGATCCCAGGGTCGCACATATTCCCAGTGCCAGGGCTCATAGACATAGGGGACGAAGCCGAACCGCCCGGCGTTCGCGACCAGCCAGCGATAGGTCGCCCCGCGCGCCATATATTCGCGGCTGGCGGGCGCGGTCGAATCCACCCCCCGGCCCGGCGCCTGGCCGACGTACAGATCGACCGCCGTGCCCGTCCGGTGGGGCGAACAGACGGCGCGGCGCAGGCCGTCGCAATTGCCCTGCTGGGCGCAGCGGGCGGCGTCCGCCTCGGGGTCCCGGAAGCCTGAGAAGATCTGCAGCAGTTCGGGATCGGCGGCGATCTCGGGAACCTCGGCCCGTGCGGCGGCGACCATCCGGCGATAGGCGTCCAGCACGTCACGCCGCAACAGCCGGGTCAGCCGGTCGGCGTGCTCTTCTGACGCGACCAGATAGCCCAGTTGGTTGATCGGCGGCGGATCAGGGCATTCGCCACGGATCCGCGCCATCACGAAAGGCCGCCGCTCCTGCCACAGCCCGCGCAACACCTGGAAGGTCCCGGCGTCGAACAGGCCTGTCGGCGCCAGGCCGTGGGTCTGCTGGAATCCCGCCAGTTGTGAGGCGAAGACCGGCGTACCGGGGCCGCACTGAGTGTGCAGCTCCTGCTGGATCAGGGGCGCATAGGCCATCCACCCAAATTCTGTCGCCCCGAACGGCGCCCACTCCAGTCCATAGGCCGAGGCCGCATTGGCCAGGGCCTCCTCGCCCCAGACGTCGGCGTTGGTGTGGCAGGGCCCCGCCGCGCGCGCTGCGCCGGCGAAGGCCAAGACCAGCCAGAGAGTCAGGAACGCGAGACAGCTTCGCCACATGCCCCCAGCAAGCCTCAAGCGGCCCTCAGGAGCAAGCGCGCAGACGGCCGTCCGCCCGAATCCGACTCCGCTCCCGCGTCCAAACCTGCAATCTTGCGTCGGCCCGACTCATCCGGGCTGTCCCGGACCCGTCGCATGACCGCCGCCGCCGCGCCCCGTCGCTCCAACGCCGTGCTCGCCGCCTTCTCCGGCCCCTGCCTGCCGCTGGCGGCCTTCGGCGTGGCCCTGCCCGTCACCCTGCCGGAATTCTACGCCACCTATGTGGGGCTGGAGCTGGGGGTGGTCGCGACCGTCTTCATGGCCGTGCGGCTGATCGACATCGTCTTCGACCCCTTCCTCGGCTGGGGCATGGACAAGACCCGGACCCGTTTCGGTCGCTACCGCCCCTGGATGGCCCTGGCCACCCCCATGCTGATGCTCGCGGCCCTGATGATGTTCGTCCTGGTCCAGCCGGGCGCCCCGGCGGTCTATCTGTTCGGCTGGCTGCTGTTCCTCTACCTGGGCTTCTCCATCGGCACCCTGGGCCAGCTGGGCTGGGCCGCCGTCCTTGCGCCCCAGTATGACCAGCGCAGCCGCGTCTACGGCTGGTGGCAGGTGTTCAACATCATCGGGGTAGTGCTGATCCTGGTTCTCCCGACCGTGGTGGTCCAGACCGGGATAGGCACCTATGCCGACGGGGTGCGGATCATGGGCTGGGGCATCATCATCGCCCTGCCCGTCACCATCGGCCTGGCCATGGTCGCCGTGCCCGAGCCCGTCACGGCCGGAGACCAACCGCACGGCAGTCTCGGCGCCTATCTGGCCCTGCTGAAGACGCCCGTGGTGCGCAAGTTGCTCATCGCCGATCTGCTGCTGGGCGTGGCGCCGGGCATCACCGGTTCGCTGCTGTTCTTCTTCTTCGGCCAGATCCGCGGCTACGACCACACCGAGGCCGGGCTCTTCATGCTGTTCTATTTCGTCGCCGGCCTGTGCGGCGCTCCCTTCTGGGCCTGGCTGGCGGCCCGTGTCGGAAAGGACCGGGGCCTGGCGATCGCCAGCCTCGTCTCGGCCGTCCTCTATATCGGCGCCACCCTGGTCCCCGGCGGCAATTTCGCCCTGACCGCCGTGGTCATGTTCATCGCCGGCCTGCCCTACGCCGCCGGCCTGTTCCTGACCCGCGCCATGATGGCCGACGCCGGCGATCAGGAGCGGTTCGAGACGGGCGTCGACCGCACCGGCCTGATGCTGTCCATCCTCTCGGCCACCACCAAGATCGGCCACGTCCTCGCCCTGCTCCCCTATTTCGTCCTCGAAAAGGTCGGCTTCCGCGCCGTGCCGGGGCCGAACGGCAACAGCGACACCTCCCTTCTGACGCTTCAGATCCTGTTCATCGCCGTCCCCGGCCTGCTTCTGGCCCTGACTGCCTGGGTGCTGAAGAACTATCCGCTGACCGCCGCGCGCCATAACGAGATCCGCAAGGCCCTGGACGCCCGCGACGCGGAGGCGCGGGCATGAGGCCGATCAACCGGCTTCTGTCCATCATGGAGCGGCTGCGCGACCCGGACGGCGGCTGCCCCTGGGACGTGGAGCAGACCTTCGCCACCATCGCCCCCTATACGATCGAGGAGGCCTATGAGGTCGCCGACGCCATCGAGCGTAACGATCTGGTCGAACTGAAGGGTGAACTGGGCGACCTGCTGTTCCAGGTCGTCTTCCACGCCCGCATGGCCGAGGAACAGGGCCTGTTCGCCTTCGACGACGTGGTCACGGCCATCGCCGACAAGCTGGAACGCCGCCACCCCCATGTCTTCGGCGACGAAGCCCAACGGACTTCAAAAGAACAGACCGTGGCCTGGGAAGCCATCAAGGCCGCCGAACGCAAGGACCGCAAGAAGCCCGGCGTCCTCGACGATGTCCCCGTCGGCCTGCCCGCCCTGACCCGCGCCGCCAAACTGACCAAACGCGCCGGCCGCGTCGGCTTCGATTGGCCCTCGACCGACGAGGTGTTCGACAAGCTGGCCGAAGAGGTCGAGGAGCTGCGCGTCGAGATCGCCGCCGGCGATCAGGCCAAGGCCCGCGAGGAGCTGGGCGACCTGCTGTTCGTCGTCGCCAACCTGGCCCGCAAGCTGGACGTCGAGCCCGAGGATGCGCTCCGCGCCGCCAACGCCAAGTTCGTGCGCCGCTTCGGCTTCATCGAGGCCGAACTGGCCAAGGACGGCCGCACCCCCGACCAATCGACCCTGGATGAGATGGACCGCCTCTGGGACGCCGCAAAGGTGGCCGAGAAGGCCGGCTCCCCATCCTGAGCCGCCGCATGCCCTATGATCTGATCATCTTCGACTACGACGGCGTGGTCGCCGACAGCGAGGTGCTGAACAGCACCGTCATGGCCGAACAGCTGACCGCCATCGGCCTGCCCACCAGCCTGGACGATGTCCTGGCCGCCTATACGGGCCGGCGCTGGCGCGACAACCGGCCGGTGGTCGAGGCGGCCCTGGGCCGCCCCTGCCCCGAGGATTTCCACACCAACTGGTTCGCTGCCTGCCGCGCCCGCGCCCCGCTCCATCTGAAGCCCGTGCCCGGCCTGATCGACTTCGTCGCCGCCCGGTCCGAGGCCCGCTGCATCGCCTCGTCCAGCGGCCCTGACTGGATCGGCGTCGGCCTGGACCTGTTCGGTCTGACCGATCATTTCGACGGCGCCGTCTTCACCGGGCTGGTGGTCGAGCGCGGCAAGCCCCACCCCGACATCTTCCTGCACGCCGCCGAAAGCATGGGGGTCGATCCGGCGCGCGCCCTGGTCGTCGAGGACAGCGAGGCGGGCGTGACCGCAGGCGTCGCCGCTGGCATGACCGTGGTGGGCCTGACCGCCGGGGGCCATGTCCGCGACGGCCACGCCGAACGCCTGGCCGCCCGCGGCGCACACCACATCGCCGACAGCTATGCGGCGGTCGCGGCCTTCATGGACCGCTGAAGGTCAGAGGTAGCGCAGTTCCTGCAGATCGACCTCGCGGATCATCTTGCGCGCCGTCACCTCGTCCAGCCGGCGTGAGCGCGCCATCCGGCCGAGTTCTTCCCGCTCCGCCGCGAGCGCCGCCAGCCAGAGCTTGCGCTCCACCTGATCGATCTTGCGCGCCACGGCCGCGTCGTCCTCTTCCGTGCGGGTATGGGTCTCGATGCGGCGGCGGTAGATTTCCATGATCCGACTGGCGACGTCGGAATAGAGGTCAGGGTTGGCCTTGCCCTCGGCCATGGCGTGGGACGCATCCTCCAGGGCGCGCAGGGCGGCCGAGGCGGCAGCGACGCGCCCTCTGTCCTCTTCCCGCTCCTGTGACGGTTCGGGGGGCAGCTCCACCCCCTTCATCAGACGCGGCAAGGCGAAGGTGGCGAGCAGCAGGGAGACGATGATCACCCCAGCCGCCAGGAAGATCGCCAGATTGCGGGACGGCATCGGCGAGCCGTCCGCGAGGAAGAAGGGCACGGTCAGGATGCCCGCCAGGGTGATGGCGCCCCGCACCCCCGCCAGAGACATGACCATGGTCAGCCGCAGTCCGACCTTGGGCGGCGGCCCGCGATGGCGGCGCCGAAACAGGGTCAGCCTCAGCGACGTCCACACCCAGACGAAACGCAAGGCCGCCAGGGCCGCGACAATGGCCAGGACATAGACAGCCAGCCACCAGACCTCGGGCCGGCTGGTGCCCCGCACCACCTCGGCCGCGCGCGCCATTATTGAAGGCATCTGCTGGCCCAGAATCACGAAGATGATGCCGTTGGCGACGAACTGGACCGTGTCCCACACCACCCCGCGCCGGATGCGGGTCATGGCCAGGGACTGGCCGCCTACGCCGCCGCCCCGCTCGGTGAAGCTCATGGTCACGCCCGCCGCCACGGCGGCCAATATGCCCGACGCCCTCAGCTCTTCCGCGACCAGATAGGCGGCGAAGGGGATCAGCAGGCTGACCAGGATCTGCGCCCCGACATCCTCGCCCCAGCGCCGACTGACGAAACCCTTGACGTAGCTGATGGCGATTGTGACCAGCACGCCCGTCGCCACCCCGACCACAGACAGCCAGGCGAAGGTCGCCACCGCCCCGCCCAAGGAAAAGGCGCCGGTGGTCGCCGCCACGACCGCGATCCGCATACAGGTCAAGCCCGTGGCGTCGTTCAGCAGCGACTCCCCTTCCAGAATATGCATCAGCCGCTTGGGTATCGGGGCCCGCGCAGCGATGGCCTGGACGGCGATTGGGTCGGTCGGAGACAGGATCGCCGCCAGGGCGAAGGCCACCGGCAAGGGCATCTCGGGGATCATCCACCAGATCATGAAGCCCAGGCCGATGACGGTGAACAGCACCAGCCCCAGGGCCAGTTCCAGGATCACGGCCCGGTCGCGAAACAGGGCCTCCTTGGGGATGCGCCAACCGTCCAGAAACAGCAGGGGCGGCAGGAACAGCAGAAAGAAGATGTCCGGCTTCAGATCGACCGTCGTCCCGGTCGCCAGGACGATGGCGGCCCCCAGACCGATCTGCACCAGCGGCAGGGCGATACGGGTGATCCGCGCGACCGATCCCGACACCACGACGGCCAGAAGCAGCAGCAGGACGGTCTCGATCAGATGCATGGTTCAGTCGGTCAGGCCGGGATACAGGCGCTCGAACCGCCCCAGGGCGGCAGGATGAAGCCTCACTGTGACATGGGTGCGGCCATCCTCCTCCGCGTCCCGCCTCGTCACCCGGCCATGTTCATAAAGCCAGGCCAGCGCCTCGCCCTGTTCGGGCGACAGGGTCAGGCGCGTCTCCGGATCGTCGTCGATCAGGCCGGCGATGGTCTGGCGCAGGCGTTCGATCCCCTCGCCCGTCCAGGCCGAGACGGCGACCGCCTCACCGTCCTTGGCCAGACGTTCGGCCTGACCAAGAATGGTCTCGCGGGCCTCCTCGTCCAGCAGGTCGATCTTGTTCCAGACCTCCAGCACCCGACGGGTCTTGCCCTCGGGAGTCTCGATCTGTTTCAGCACGGCCTCCACATCCTTGGCCTGGGCGTCGCTGTCGGCCGAGGCGATATCGCGGACGTGCAGGATCAGATCGGCCTCGCCCACCTCTTCGAGGGTGGCGCGGAAGCTTTCGACCAGTTCGTGCGGCAGGTCGGAGATGAAGCCGACCGTATCCGCTACAATGGCCGGCCGGCCCTGCGGCAGGCGGATGGTGCGCTGGGTCGTGTCCAGGGTGGCGAACAACAGATCCTTGGCGAAGACCTCCGATCCCGTCAATCGGTTGAAAAGCGTCGACTTGCCCGCATTGGTGTAGCCGACGAGGGCGACGGTCGGGAACGGGACCTTCTGGCGCTGTTTGCGGTGCAGACCGCGCGTGCGGCGCACCTCCTCCAGCTCGGCCTTCAGCCGCACGATCCGGTCAGCGATCAGACGCCGGTCCAGCTCGATCTGGGTTTCGCCGGGGCCGCCGGTCGAGCCGGTGCCGCCGCGCTGGCGCTCCAGGTGAGTCCAGGTCCGCACCAGACGCGACCGTTCATAGTCGAGCCGCGCCAGTTCGACTTGCAGCCGACCTTCCTTGGTCCGCGCACGGCGGCCGAAGATTTCCAGGATCAGGCCGGTGCGGTCGATGACCTTGACCTCCCAAGCCTGCTCCAGATTGCGCTGCTGAACGGGCGTCAGGGCGTCGTCGATGACGGCCACATCGGCCTCGGCCGCCCGCATCAGGGCGGCCAGTTCGTCCACCTTGCCCGATCCGAACAGGGTCGCCGGCGCGACCTTGCGCACGCGCACGATCTCTTCGCCCCGGATGTCGAGGTCCAGGGCACGGGCCAGGCCGGACGCTTCTTCGAGGCGTTCTTCGGCCAGGCGCGGCGACTCCGACCGTCCGTCGGGGTGGATGACGACCGCCCGCTGAACCGGGGCGGCGTGATCAATCAGTTTTTGGGTCAATCAATCGTCTTCGGCGTCGGGCTCGTACAGCTGCACGGGCGCGGACGGCATGATGGTGGAGATGGCGTGCTTGTACACCAGCTGGGACTGGCCGTCGCGGCGCAGCAGCACACAGAAGTTGTCGAACCAGGTCACGATGCCCTGCAACTTTACTCCGTTGACCAGGAAGATGGTCAGCGGCGTCTTGGTCTTGCGGACCGAGTTGAGGAAGGTGTCCTGAAGGTTCTGGCGTTTGTCTTGCGACATGGCAGGTTTTTCCTGTTCTTGGTTGTTCGTCGCCATGGGAGGGGCGTCGGGGCCGAACGGGCCGGCAGCGACCTTAGACGCCGCCTCCCCGCTCCGGCAACGCCCTAAATGGCCTCTCGACGCGCGCGTTCAAGATAGAGCCGCCGCAGCTTCAACGTAATCGGCCCCGGCTTGCCGTCCCCGATCTTGGTTCCGTCGATCGAAATCGCCGGGGTCACGAAAGCGCCGGCGGCCGTGAAGAAGGCTTCGCGCGCGCGCTTGACGTCCTCGACGCTGAAGGGGCGCTCGTCCAGTTCGAGGCCCTGTTCCTCGATCAGGGTCATCAGGGTGGTGCGCGTGCAGCCCTTCAGGATGTTGGCCTGGGTGTCGCGGGTCCGCAGCTTGCCGTGCTCATCCACGATCCAGGCGTTGGTCGAGGAGCCTTCGGTCACGAGGCCCATGTCGTCGACGAACCAGGCCTCATAGGCCCCGGCCTCCCGCGCCGCCTGTTTGGCCAGGATGTTCGGCAGCAGACCCACCGTCTTGATGTCGCATCTTCCCCACCGGATGTCGGGCTGGGTCAGGACGGCGACGCCCTTTTTCGCCTGAGCTTCTCCTCGTGCGGGCGAGATGGACTTGGCGGTGACGATGACGCTGGGCGGCGTCCCCGGCGCGGGAAAGGGATGGTCGCGCCGCGCCGTGCCGCGCGTGACCTGCAGGTAGACGATGCCGTTCTTCACCCGGTTGCGCCGGATCGTCTCGCGCAGCACCCGCGTCAGGGCGGCGACCGACATGGGAATGTCGATGCGCAGTTCATTGAGGCTGCGATGCAGCCGCGTCATATGGCCGTCGAAATCCGCCAGCCGACCGTCGAACACGGACCAGACCTCATAGACCCCGTCGGCGAACTGAAAGCCCCGATCCTCCACATGGACCACGGCTTCGCCGTGCGGCTGATAGGTTCCATTCACATAGGCGACGCGGGACATCAGTCGGCCTCGTCCTCATCTCCGCCTCGCGCGGGAGAAACACCCAGCGACTTCAGCTTTCTATGCAGAGCCGACCGCTCCATGCCGATGAAGGCGGCGGTGCGGGAGATGTTGCCGCCGAAGCGCATGATCTGGGCGGCCAGATACTCGCGTTCGAACACCTCGCGCGCCTCGCGCAGCGGCAGGGCGATGGTGCGCTCCGCCCCCAGGCTGGAGGACGGGCTGTTCGAGGTGGCGACCTCCTGCGGCAGCATGTCGGCGGTGATCGGCTCGTTCGGATCGCCTGTCGCCAGGATCAGCAGCCGCTCGATGTTGTTGCGCAGCTGGCGGATGTTGCCCGGCCAGGGATGGACCTGAAGCACCGCCACCGCGTCCTCGCCGACGATCCGGCGCGGCAGGCCCTGGGACGCGCTGATGGTCTCGACGAAATAGTCGACCAGTTCGGCGATGTCCTCGCGCCGCTCCGACAGGGCCGGCACCCGGATCGGCACGACGTTCAGGCGGTGGAACAGGTCCTCACGGAACCGGCCTTCGGCAATCTCCGTCTTCAGGTCTCGCGAAGTGGATGTGACGACGCGCACATCGACCTGCACGTCCTGTTCGCCGCCGACCCGACGGAAGCGCTGATCCACCAGAACCCGCAGGATGCGGCTCTGGCTCTCACGCGGCATGTCGCTGATCTCGTCCAGATAGAGGGTGCCGTTGTGCGCCCGCTCGAACACCCCGATCTTGCGCGGCCGGCCGTCCTGTCCCTCTTCCCCGAACAGTTCGACGTCCAGTCGCTCGGGCGTCATTCCGGCGGCCGAGATGGCGACGAACTCGGCGCGCGCGCGCGGGCTGGCTTCGTGGATCTGACGCGCCACAAGCTCCTTGCCCGACCCGGCCGGACCGGAAATCAGCACCCGGCTGTTGGCCTGGGCCACCTTGGCGATGGTGCTGCGCAGGGCCTGGGCCGCCTGGGAGCGGCCGATCAGGCCGGACGGCGTCATCGTCTGCGCGCGCAGACGGCGGTTCTCGCGTTTCAGCGTCGCCGCCTCGATCGCCCGCTCGACCACCACCACCAGCCGATCCGACTTGAACGGCTTTTCGATGAAGTCATAGGCGCCGCGCTTCAGCGCGGTCACCGCCGTCTCGATATTGCCGTGGCCCGAGATCATCACCACCGGCAGGTCGGGGTCGATCTCCTTGACCACCTCCAGCAGTTCCAGCCCGTCCAGACCGCCGCCCTGCATCCAGATGTCGAGGATCGCCAGCGAGGGCTTCCGTGCGCGGATCGCCGCCAGGGCCTCGTCGGAATTGGCGGCCACGCGCACGGCGTGCCCCTCATCCTCGAGCAGGCCCGAAACCAGATCGCGGATGTCCGCCTCGTCGTCGACGACCAGAATGTCGGAACCGGTAGGTCGCATCTTGCCTCGCTTATTCGGCGACGACGCTCTGGAGCTTGCGCTCCGTCACATCGCCGGTCTTGCCGTGGGGTTTCAGGGGGAAGATCAGGCACACGCGCGCGCCGCGCAGGGTCTCGGCGTCCGCCAGCTTCAGCTCGCCGCCGTGGTCCTCGCAGATGCGTTTGACGATGGCCAGGCCCAGGCCCGTGCCCTTTTCGCGCGTGGTGACATAGGGTTCGATCAGGCGATCGCGGTCCTTGGCGGGAAGGCCGACGCCGTCGTCCTCCACCACAAAGACGGCCGTCTCGTTCTCGATGATCAGGGAGGCGATTATGGCCGCCGCCTCAGGTCCGGGCGCTGCGCCTTCGGCGGCACGGCGCGCCGCCACGGATTCGCCCGCGTTCTTCAGGATGTTGACCAGCGCCTGTCCCACCATCCGGGCGTCGCACCGCAGGCTCGTCCTGGGCAGGGGTTCGATCAGGTCCACGCCGATGTCGGCCGCCGCCACCCGCTGGGCGAACACCGCCTCTCGCAGCATTTCGGCGGGGTTGGCCGCCCCGAAACGCGGCGCGGGCATGCGGGCGAAGGACGAGAATTCGTCCACCATCCGGCCGATGTCCCCCACCTGGCGGATGATGGTGTCGGTGCAGCGGTCGAAGATCTCCACCTCGTCCACCTTGTCCCTGTATTTCCGCCTCAGCCTTTCGGCCGACAGTTGGATCGGGGTCAGGGGATTCTTGATCTCATGGGCGATACGCCGCGCCACGTCGCGCCAGGCGGCGTTGCGCTGGGCCGTGACCAGCCGGGTGATGTCGTCGAAGGTCAGCACCATCTCGCCGCCCTGACCGCCCTCGATGCGCACGCGCAGACGCAGGGTCTCGCCTTCGCGGCTCAGATCTATGTCCTCTTCTATATGGGCCTCGACCCGTCCGACCAGATCGCTGAGCTCGGGCGACAGGGTCGCCAGTTCACGGCCGAGAACCTCGGCCTCTTCGATGTGCAGCAGTTGCAGGGCGCTGTCGTTGATGGCCGAGATTCGTCCGCGCCGATCCAGACCGATCACCCCGGCGCTGACGCCGGACAGCACCGTCTCGATGAAACGGCTGCGATCCTGGGCGTCTTCGCTGGCCGCCTTCAGCGCCGACTGCTGGGCCTGAAGATCGCCCGTCATGCGGTTGAAGGCCTCCGACAGGGTGGCGATTTCACCTGGCGCCCCGTCGCTGTCCACCCGGGCGCTGAAGTCGCCCGCCGCCACCTGGCCGGCCGCCTTCACCAGCCGCCCGATCGGGACCGAAATGCTGCTGGCCGCCGACATGCCCAGCCAGACCGCTCCAACCAGAACCAGCAGGGCGGTCTCCAGATAGCTGAGAATGAAGGCCGATTGAATTCGGGCGCGGCTCTCCTGGGCTTCGCGATAGGCCTGGATCGACTGGCTCGAGGCGTTCATTCGCGCCACCAGACCGTCCTGGAGCGGCCGCACCAGATAAAGATAGGCGTCGCCATAGGCTGGCAGAGCGATCAGGGAGCGCACGGTGTCGGGGTGCTGGGTGACGTCCGTCGGCGGCTTGCCGCCCTGGACGGCGTCTTCCAGATAGGAACGCGGCGGAGCCAGATAGGGCGGCGCCCCCGGTCCTTCGGCTCGCGCCAGCACCTCCCGATCACCGTCAAGAATATAGATCGCGGGATAGCCGAAGATGTCTCCGATCTGAGCCAAGGCGTCGTTGAACTGAATACGGTCGTCGAACAGTCCGCGTGCGCTGGTCAGTTGATCCGCGATCGTGACGAGATCCGCATCGACGGCTGTGGCGACGTCCTGGATGTAGGCGCGCCCGACCACGGCGCCGTTTTCGACCGAGGCCTGGACGTTCTGACTGAACCATTGATCGACCCCCCGCGTCACGAGCACACCGAAGACCAGGGCGATGAGAACCGCCGGAATCACCGCCACCGTCGAGAACAGGGCCACGAACCGCAGGTGCAGGCGCGAACCCGCTTCGCTGGTGCTGCGGGCTAGGACCAGGACGCGACGTCCCACGATGAAGGCCAGACCCGAAATCAGGATCAGATTGGCGATCAGGACGAACAGCACGATCTGACCGGCCGATCCTCGCGCCGCACCGGCGCTGGCGCCCGGCGCCACCGCGACCAGCCATACCGCCGCCGCCGTAACGATAACGGCCAAGGCGTAGGCTAAACCGAAGGCCGCCCGCGCCCGCTCGGTTTCGAAACGCCCCCAGAACGACTCGTCGCCCGACGAAGGGTCGGTGCGAGAGGTCACGGCTGAGGGCGTATCCGTCATGCCACAGCAGTGTCCGCGAACTGTGGCGGCGTTTCAACAGCCGAATTGAGATCGCCTGGTAAATTTCGCCGCCACAGCCCCGCCATTTCCTGCTCGACGGCCGCTGGATCGTCCAGGCGGCAAATTCTTGCCTTGGCCTGACGACGGTGTTGCGGATCGGCCGGCCAGGGCGCCTGTTCGATGTACCAGCCCAGATGTTTGCGGAACATCTTCAGCCCCAGCGGCAGGCCGTAGAAGTCGATCGAGGCCCTCAGATGGTCGATCACGATCGCCAGTCGCGCCTCCGGCCCCGGCTCCTGGGGCGCCGTCGCGCCGCTCAGCGCCTGTTCCAAATGGGCCGCCAGCCAAGGCCGGCCGTAGACGCCTCGTCCCAGCATCAGACCGTCGGCGCCGGACCGCTCAAGGGCCGTGCGCGCGTCTTCAGGCGTGACGATGTCGCCGTTGACGATGACGGGAATGCGAACGGCCGCCTTTACGGCGCCCACGGCGTCCCAGTCCGCCCTTCCGGTATAGAACTGCTGGCGGGTTCGTCCATGGACCGTCACCGCCTTGACCCCGAGCGCCTCGGCCCGCGTCGCCAGATCCGCAGCGTTTCGGCTGTCGTCGTCCCAGCCCAGCCGCATCTTGACCGTGACCGGACGACCGGTGGCCCCCACCACGGCCTCCATGATGCGACAGGCCAGGTCAGGCGTCCGCATAAGGGCCGATCCGGCGGCCGAGCCCGTCACCTCCTTGGCCGGACAGCCGAAGTTCAGATCCACGATGTCCGCCCCGGCCTGTTCGGCCATGCGCGCCCCCTCGGCCATCTGCCCCGGATCGCGCCCCACAAGCTGGATCACGGTCAGCGGCAGGCCCGCGCCGACGGCGGCGCGCCGCGCCACGTCGGGCCGAGCCCGCGCCAGCTCCTTGGCCGCCACCATCTCGGTCGCCACATAGGCCGCGCCCAGTTTGGAGGCCAGGATGCGGAACGGCAGATCGGTGACGCCGGTCATCGGCGCCATCAGCACGCGGCCGGGCACGGTGACGTCGCCGATGGTCAAGGATTTGGACATTCCCGCCTTTCGCCGCATTGCGCGCCCTTTCGTCAAGCGCGACAGCGCGGATTGACGGTTTCCCGGCTCAACGTCGCGCTCTAGAAGACGGCATGATCTTCTCAGCCATCATTGTCGCGGCCGGTTCCGGAACGCGGGCCGGCGGCGAAAAACAGTGGCGGACCCTGGGCGGAAAGCCGGTTCTGCGCTGGTCCGCCCAAGCGCTTGTGGACGCCGGCGCCCAGGAGCTGGTCGTGGTCGTAGCGTCGGACGCTCAGGATCGCGCCGCCGAGGTGATGGACGGGCTGACGGGGTGGCGCGCCGTGGTCGGCGGGACGACGCGGGCGGAGTCCGTTCGCGCGGGGTTGGCGGCCCTCACCTGTCCCGACGACCAGCCCGTGCTGGTCCACGACGCCGCCCGGCCGCTGTTGGACGCCGCCGTCATCGCCCGCGTGGTCGCCGCCCTGGATCAGGCCGACGGCGCCCTGCCCGTCCTGCCCGTCGCCGACAGCCTGCGTCGGGGATCGGACGGGCTGATGGCCGAGGCGGTGGACCGCGAGGACCTCTGGCGGGCTCAGACCCCCCAGGCGTTCCGCCGTGGACTCCTGGAATCGGCCTATGCCGCCTGGAACCCGACCGAGACCCCGACAGACGAGGCCGTGGTGGTGCGCCGCCACGGCGGCCGGATCGCCCTGGTCGCCGGCGACGCCCGACTAATGAAACTGACCTATCCCGAGGATTTCACCATGGCCGAGGCCCTGCTGTCGCAAGAGACCCGCTACCAGACCCGCATGGGCGCTGGCTTCGACGTCCATCGTTGGGGGCCCGGCGATTCAGTTTGGCTGTGCGGGATCGAAATTCCTCATGATCAGACCCTGATCGGCCATTCGGACGCCGACGCCGGGCTGCACGCCTTGACCGACGCCCTGCTGGGAGCGATCGCCGCCGGCGACATCGGCGATCATTTCCCCCCCACCGACCCGAAGTGGAAGGGCGCCGCCTCCGACCAGTTTCTGATCCACGCCGCCGAATTGGTGGCGGCGCGCGGCGGCCGCATCGTCAATGTTGACGTGACCCTGATCTGCGAACGTCCGAAGGTGAAGCCGCACCGGCAGGCCATGCGCGAACGGATCGCCGATCTGCTGGCCTTGCCGCTGGACTGCGTCAGCGTGAAGGCCACCACATCCGAAGGGTTGGGCTTCACCGGCCGAGGCGAAGGCTTGGCCGCCCAGGCGGCGGCGACGGTGGAGATGCCGGTCTCGGCCTGATCCGGCGCCTTCAGCGCGCGGCCAGCCGCATCTGCCGCACCAGGGCTCCGAACAGGTTCACGTAGTCGTCCGTCCACGGCCGCACCTCCGTGGGCGACAGCCTGCGCCAGCGCGGATCTTCGCGATAGGGCGCCAGGGCCGCTTCGCTCTTGCCGATCACCAGAGCCTCGGTCGAGGATTCCGCCATCAGCGGCGCGTCCGACCGTTCCCGATAAATCTGGTGAAGAGCCGGCGCCCCCAGGGCCGCGGCCGCCGCCTCGGCCGGCAGGGTGATGTCCAGATTGCGGTTGGACAGGTGCAGCACCACCACCCCGTCCGGCTTCAAAAGCCGCAGATAGCCGGCGATGGCCTCCTGGGTCAGCAGATGGGTCGGTACGGCGTCGGAGCTGAAGGCGTCGATGATCAGCAGGTCATAGGAACCGGCGGCCTCCCGCGCCATGGTCAGTCGGGCGTCGCCCAGCACCGTCCGGATCGGTCCTTCGGCGCAACCATTGATGAAGCTGAACCAGCGCGGATCGCGCGACAGCCTATCCACCATCGGGTCGATCTCGAAAAAGCTCATCTGGTCCTGGCGGCGCTTATAGGCCGCCATGGCCCCCGAGCCCTGGCCCACGACCCCGATCCGGGCGCCGTCCGGCCGGTGCGCCTGGGCCATCAGGGCCGCCTGCCCCAGAGGCGTCGCCGTGGCGTAATAGAGGGTTGGCGAGCAACGGTGCGGTTCCGACTGCGCCTGGGCGCCGTGCAGGGTGGTGCCGTGCATCAGCACATGAACCGGTCCCCCCAGACCCGCGACGTCGGTATCGGCCACACGCATGACCCCGAAGAAGCTGCGCTCCGTCAGGGCCCAGTCATAGCCCCGCGCGACATGGTAGCCGGACCAGACCATGGCTCCCAGAACGACGGTGAACATGATCGCCCGGTCCCTCAGCAGGAAGGCGAACAGGGCGGCGACGCCGATCACCGCCTGGGCGATCCGCACCAGTTCGGCGTCCGGGACGACCGCGCGAATGTCGGGGGCGTAGCGCACCAGGGCCAGACCCAGCGGTCCGGCAAGGGCGACCAGGCCCCCGATCACACAGGCGATGATCTCCCATCGCCGCACCTCGCCTTCGCCCCATGGCCGCAAAAGGCCGACGGCGACCAGCGCCAGCGGATATTCCCAGACCATGTTGAAGATCAGGGGCGCAATCAGGGCGTTGAAGACGCCGCCCAGGACGCCGCCCAGCGACAGCAGCAGATAGAATTCCGTCAGCCGGCCCGGCGCAGGACGCCGCTCGGCCATCCGCTGATGGCACATCAGGGCGCAGAAGAAGAAGGCTGTCAGATTGACGACGAAGACGAACAGCCACTCCGTGGTCCGAAAGGCGACCAGGGCGCAGCCGGCCGCCAGCACCCCCGCCTGGATCGCCAGCGTCAGGGGGAGCGGCAGGACCGGTCGGTTCTGAAAGGCGATGACAAAGGTCAGCAGATAGAGGGCCAGAGGAATGACCCAGAGGAAGGGCGCAGAGGCCACGTCGGTCGACAGATGCGCCGTCACACCCAGCATCAGGCTCGACGGAACGGCCGCCAGCAGGATCAGCAACCCCTTCTCGCGCCAGGCGATCAGCGGCCCCGCCTCCAGGGGCGCGGGCTCTGCCGCCGCACCCGTTCGGACCCCGCGGCCGGACCAGGCCAGGGCGCCCAGGCCGGCGACCATCACCAGGAACAGACCATAGCCCAGGCTCCAGCCCAGGCGCTGGAGCGAAAGACTGGCCAGGGGTTCGATCAGGACCGGATAGGCCAGCAGGGCCAGAAAACTGCCCAGGTTCGAAGCGGCATAGAGGACATAGGGGTTCTTCGCGTCCGCCTGGCCCGCCCGCGCCCGCGCATACCAGGCTTGAAGCAGGGGCGCGGTGGCCGAAAGAATGGCGAAGGGGGCCCCGATCGAGAGGGTCAGGGTCGCCAGAAGCCAGGCCGTGGGCGCGTTTGGATCGGGATCGCCCAGGACGCCGCTGATCCGCAGGGGCAAAGACAGGCCTGCGGCCAGCAGAAGCGCCAGATGAACCAGCACCTGAAGCCGCATCGACCCGATGCGCTGCAGGACGTGGGCGTAGCCGTAGCCGGCCAGCAGCGCGGTCTGGAAGAAGACCATGGCGGCGTTCCACACCGACGGCGATCCGCCCAGGCTGGGCAGGATCAGCTTGGTCGCCATCGGCTGAACCACGAAGACCAGACAAGCCGAGGTGAAGACGGCCAGCGCGAACAGGAGAGGCGTGAGCCGCCCAGGGTTCGGGCGCGCCGCGCTTTTGGCTTGAACCACATCGGTCATGGTGCTGGTTAGAGCGGGACTCGCGGCCTATGGAAAGCGCATGTTCTCACAAGACATCCTGCGACTGGCGCAACAGATCGTCGCAACCGCGGCCGAGCGGGGACTGATGATCGCCACGGCGGAAAGCTGCACCGGCGGCCTGGTCTCCGCCGCCCTGACGGCCGTCCCCGGCTCCTCCGCGGTTCTGGATCGCGGCTTCGTCACCTACAGCAACGCCGCCAAGCAACAGATGTTGGGCGTGCCGGAGGCGACCCTGATCGCCCACGGCGCCGTCTCCGAGCCGACGGCCCGCGCCATGGCCGAAGGCGCCGCAGCCCAGTCGAACGCGAGCGTCAGCGTCTCCGTCACCGGAATTGCGGGGCCGGGCGGCGGCGGCCCGGACAAGCCGGTCGGCCTGGTCCATTTCGCGGCCGTGGGTCCGGGCGGGCTGGTCCACAGGATGGAGCGGTTCGGCGATCTGGGGCGCGACGCGGTCCGGATGGCGGCGCTCAGGGTCGCCTTGGAGATGTTGGCGGAGCGAGCCGCATCGTGACCGAACCCGTCGTCGTCGACGCCCGAGGCCACCGCTGCCCGGCGCCCAGCCTCAGGCTGCAAAAGGCCATGGCCGGGGCGGCGGCCGGCGCCCGTTTCGTCCTTCTGGCGACCGACCCTATGGCGCGCATCGACGCGCCGTTTCTGATGGCTCAGAAGCAGGGCCGCGTGATTTCGATCGAAGAGGTCGACGGCGTCCTGCGCCTTCTGGTCGAAGCGGGCTGAGTTTTCGACCCTAGGTCCGCGACCGCGTGCGGCGGCTGGCCCGCCGTTCCGACAGATCGACCACATCCGCCGCGGCGGAGGCCCTGCGCGCCTGTTCCGCCCTCTCGGCCCCGGCGGCGATCTCCATCTCGGTCGCGAAGGCGCCGCCGTAGAAGATGGCGTTGACGTTCCAGGACAGCCAGATCAGCAAAACCACCACGGCCCCGACCGAGCCATAGGTCGCTCCCAGAGGCGCGATCTGTTCGACATAGATGGCGCAGAGCCAGGATGAGACCACCGACATCAGGGTGGCCACCAGCCCTCCGGTGATCGACGGCAGCCAGGCCACCGGCGTCCGGTGACTCATGGCGTAGCGATAGAGCAACGTCAGCCCCACCACCAGGCCCAGGGCGGGCAGCAGGGCGTCGAGCGGCATCAGACCCGCATTGTCCCCCCTCGCCCCCGGCGAGGCGGCATGGGCCAGAATCCGCGCCGTCACCACGGCGCCGGACACGACGGTGAACAGGGCGAAGGCGAATATGGCGACGAAAAAGGCCAGTAGATTGAATTTGAAGAAGCCGTGAGGCTCAGTCTCATCGTGAATGAGATTAAGTCCCGCCAGCAACGCCTTGAATCCTCGATGGGCGGCGTAGGCGCCGACGAACAGGGCGAAGGCGCTCTGGGCCGAGACGGTCCGGGCGGAAGCCTTGGCCAACCGGGCGATCTCGTCGTGAAATATGGTCTGGGCCGCGCGCGGCAACAGGTCGGACAGGGCGGCGGCCTGGGCGCTGACCTCATTGATCGACAGGCCCAGCTTATAGACGCCGATCAGGATGGCGATGGCCGGAAAGACGGCCAGAAGGGCGAAGAAGGAAACGCCCCCCGTGTAGAGCATGACGTCCCGGCCCCAGCTGCGGGTGAAGGCGCGCACGGCCAGACCGCCCCAGAAGCCGGGCGCCTTCAGAACCGATCGGGTCAGCTGATCGCTCAATCCGGTCCCCACAACCGTTACAACAAACCCCTAGACTTAAAGGATTCTGGAACGGGGAAAAGCCCTGTCGACGCACCTGCCTTTGAGGGCGGCCTGCGAAGGCGATAGTCCTTTATAAAATGCGTCGCGCTATGGTGGTCCGCCTCGCATGCGGCTATGGCCCCAGCGACCAATGGGGAGGGACTGGCTTGGCTTTCGACGCGCGCGTTTTGATCCTGGCGGCTCATGACGCCCGTATCGGGCCGCTCGCCGCCGGCCTGGACGCGCTTGGCTGGACCACCGTCACCGCCCGCGATGTCGGCTCGGCCGAGGCGACGCTTCAGGACCTGCCGCTCGAAGCCGCCGTGATCGACTACGATTCCCTGACGCCGGACGCGGCGGTCCGACTGCGCGCGGCGGCCCAACCGCGCCGCCTGCCCATCATGGTGGTCGGCGCAGCCCCCGACTCGGTCGAGGGCGCCGATGTCGCCATGTCGGTTCCGCCGCACCCGGCCCAGGCCGCCCTTCGTCTCGAACAGCTCGGCCGCGCCGCCATCGCCGAGGAAGAGTTTCACCTGCGGGTCGCCACCTTCGGCCTGCGCGGCATCAGCCTGGCCGCCGACCCCGGCGCGGCGGCGCCTCTGCGGATCCTGGCGGCGGGGGTTGCGGACCGTCGCTTCCTGGCCCTGTCCAACGCCTTGACCTCTGCGGGCGCCGAGGTGGTGGCGGCGCCCACCCCCTACACCGCCTTCGACTATCTGCATGAGACCCTGTTCGACGCCGCCATACTGTGGGGCGCCAAGGACCACACCCCCGCCCTGTCGATCGCCGCAGGCATGAAGCGCAACACGCGCCTGTATCATATCCCGCTGATGCTCTATCTGCGTGGCGCCGACGAAATCAGCCTGAACGAACTGTTCAATCGGGGCTTCGCCGACGTCGCCTCGACCGAAACGCCGGAGCAGGAGACGGCGGAGCGGGTCCTGGCCATGGCCGGCGCCCACCGCCGCCACCTGACCATCAGAAAGGCGCTGGATTCGGTCCGCAGTCTGGACCTGATGGACGCCTCGACCGGCCTGTTCACGCCCGAACTCTTCGCCGCCCACCTGGGTCGGGTCGCCGAGGCGTCTCGCGTTCGCAAACGTTCCCTGTCCGTCTGCGTTCTCAGGGTGCGCGAGACCGAGCCCGTCACCTGGGCGCGCCAGGGCGGCTGGCTGGACCGGGCCATGCCCCAGATCGGCGCCATGGTCTCGCGCCTGGTTCGGGTCGAGGATACGCCGGCCCGTCTGGCCAAGGAGGTCTTCGCCCTGGCCCTGCCCGCCGCGCGCGGCGAGGCCGCTCGCCTGGCCGCCGAACGGATCGCCGCCGTCATCGGCTGCACCGCCTTCGACGCCGGCCCCGACCGCTCGCCCTTCGTCGCCGAATTCGACGTCGGCGCCGCCGAAATGCGCCCTGGCGAATCCGCCGGCGCCCTGCTGGAACGCGCCTCCGCCGACCTGTTCGACAAGGTGCGCTAGGGCCTTACGCCCCCGCCACCCGCGCCAGATCGGCCGTGATCCGCTCCGCCACCTTCAGCCGGTCCTCGGCCGTCGGCCAGTCCCCCGTCACGACGATCTTCTGATCCGGCCGGATCTTCCAGAAGGCGTGGTTCTTCTGGATCAGGCCGACCAGTCCGACCGGATTGGGGAAGCTGTTGTCGCGCAGGGTCAGCACCGCGCCGCGCGGCCCAATGTCGATCTTCTCGATACAGGCCCGGCGACAGTTGGCCTTGACGCCGACGATCTTCAGCAGCTGCTGCGCCTCGTCCGGCAGGGGCCCGAACCGGTCGATCAGTTCGGCGGCCAGGGCTTCACGATCCTCGGCCTGTTCGGCGTCGGACAGGCGGCGATACAGGCTGAGACGGACGTTCAGGTCCGGCACGTAGTCCTCTGGAATCAGGACGGAAGCGCCGACGTTGATCGACGGCGACCAGCCGCGATCCACATTCAGCCCCTCGCCCTTCTCGCGCAGTTCGGCGACCGCGTCCTCCAGCATCTGCTGGTAAAGCTCGACCCCGACCTCGCGGATATGGCCCGACTGTTCGTCGCCCAGCAGATTGCCGCCGCCGCGCTGGTCCAGGTCGTGGCTGGCCAGCTGGAAGCCGGCGCCCAGATTGTCCAGCGACTGCAGCACCTGCAGACGCCGCTCGGCCGACAGGGTCATCGGCTTGACCGGATCGGTGGTCAGATAGGCGAAGGCCCGCGCCTTGGACCGGCCCACCCGGCCCCGGATCTGGTACAGCTGCGCCAGGCCGAACATGTCGGCCCGGTGCACGATCAGGGTGTTGGCCGTCGGGATGTCCAGCCCGCTCTCGACGATGGTGGTCGAGACCAGGACGTCGTACTCCCCCTCGTAGAAGGCGCTCATCACCTCCTCCAGCTGGGTCGCCGACATCTGGCCGTGGCCGACGACGAACTTGATCTCGGGGACCTGCTCGCGCAGGAATTTCTCGATGTCCGGCAGGTCCTTCAGACGCGGCGCGACATAATAGGCCTGACCGCCGCGATATTTCTCGCGCAGCAGGGCCTCGCGCACCAGCACCGGATCCCAGGGCGTCACATAGGTCCGCACCGCCAGGCGATCGACCGGCGGGGTGGCGATGATCGACATCTCGCGAATGCCCGACAGGGCCATCTGCAGGGTGCGCGGGATCGGGGTGGCGGTCAGGGTCAGCAGATGGACGTCGGCGCGCAGGGTCTTCAGCTTTTCCTTGTGCTTGACGCCGAAGTGCTGCTCCTCGTCCACGATCACCAGGCCCAGGTCGCGGAAACCGACCTGTTCGGCCAGGACCGCATGGGTGCCGACGACGATCTCGACCGAGCCGTCCTTCAGCCCCGCCCGCGTTTCGGTCGCCTCCTTGCCCGTCACCATCCGCGACAGCTGGCGCACCTTGACCGGCCAGCCGGCGAAGCGTTCGGTGAAGGTCTTGTAGTGCTGGCGCGCCAGCAGGGTTGTCGGCGCCACCACCGCCACCTGTTTGCCGGTCATGGCCACGACGAAGGCGGCGCGCAGCGCCACCTCGGTCTTGCCGAAGCCCACGTCGCCGCAGATCAGGCGATCCATCGGCGTGCCCTTGCCCAGGTCCTCCAGCACGTCGCCGATGGCGTTCAGCTGGTCGTCCGTCTCCTCATAGGGGAAGCGGGCGCAGAATTCGGCGAACAGGCCCGGCGCCGGCGTCACCGCCTCCGTCTCGCGCAGCGCCCGCTTGGCGGCCAGGGCGATCAGCCCCTCGGCCATGGCGCGCAGCCGTTCCTTGGCCTTGGCCTTCCTCGCCTGCCAGCCCGCCCCGCCCAGCCTGTCCAGCTGCACCCCGTCGGCGTCCGTGCCGTACCGGGTCAGAAGATCAATGTTTTCAACCGGCAGATAGAGTTTGCTGTCACCGGCGTACGAGAGCTCCAGGCAGTCGTGCGGCGCCTCCTGGATGTCGAGCGTCTTCAGCCCCTCGTACCGCCCGATGCCGTGATCCAGGTGGACCACCAGGTCGCCCGTGGTCAGGGCCGAGGCCTCGGCCAGGAAGTTGGAGGCCCGACGCTTCTTGCGCGGCCGAGCCAGCCGGTCGCCCAGAATGTCGGTCTCGGAGATGACCGCGACCGCGTCCGTGACGAACCCGTGCTCCACCGGCAGGACGCCCCGCAGATACAGGTCCTTGGGCGCGGTCTGGACATCGGCCCAGTCGCGCACGGCGACGATATGATCCAGGCCGTGGTCGCCCAAAAGGGTCGCCAGGCGCTCCGACGAGCCCTCGGTCCACGAGGCGAACAGCACCCGACGCCCCTCGGCCTTCAGCGCCTGGGCATGGGCCGCGACCGCCTCGAACAGGTTGACGCTGTCCTGTGATCGCTCGGCCGCGAAGGTTCGTCCCAGCCGTCCGCCCGCGTCTTCGCCCCCGCCCGTAAAGGGCGTGAGCCGCCGCACCGACCGGCCGGCCAGAGCCTGGTTCCAGTCGCCGGCGTCCATATAGAGGCACTGCGGCGGCAGGGCGCGATTGGCGGCCGCATGCCCCCCGCCCTTGCCTTTCTGCGCCTTGGCCGCCTCGGCCCGCGCCTCATAGGCGTCGACGATCAGATCCCACCGCTCGGCGCGCGCGCTGTCGGCCTGATTGTCCAGAAAGACCTGCGCCTGATCCGGCAGATAGTCGAACAGGCTGTCCAGCCTTTCGTAGAACAGCGGCAGCCACTGCTCCATCCCCTGCCGCCGCGCGCCCTCGCTGATGGTCGCATACAGGGGATCGTCGCCCGGCGCGCCGAACAGCTTCAGATAGCCGGTGCGGAAGCGCGATATGGCGTCCGCATCCAGCAGGGCCTCTGACACCGGCGCCAGGGCCACCGCCGTCATCTGGCCGGTAGAGCGCTGGGTCTCGGGGTCAAAGGTGCGGATCGATTCCAGCTCGGACCCGAACATGTCCAGCCGCACCGGCTCCTCGAAGCCCGGCGGATAGACGTCCACCACCCCGCCCCGCACAGCAAACTCGCCCCGCTCCGACACAGTCGAAGCCCGGACATAGCCGTTGGCGGCGAAGTACCGCTCCAGCGCCTCGATATCGAGATCGCGGCCGACCCTGGTCTCGAACCCGGCCTGGGTCGTCACCGACTTCGGCGGCGTCCTCTGCATGGCCGCACCGACCGTCGTGACCACCAGAACGGGCGCGTCGCCGGTCTTGCGCTGGGCCAGGCGCGTCAGGGTCGCCATCCGCTGGGCGGCGATCCCCGCCGTCGGGCTCAGCCGGTCATAGGGCAGGCAGTCCCAGGCCGGATATTCCAGAATTTCGACATCTTGCGAGAAGAAGCGGAACGCCTGAACAAAGCCGCCGGCCCGCTGATAATCGCGCGCGACAAAGACCCCCACGCCGCCGTCGGCCTTGACGCGCTCCGCGACGACCAGGGCGTCCAGACCTTCCGGCGCCCCGCCCAGATCGGCGTCGGTCCGGTGCACAGTCACCTGCTGATCCATCAGCCGATGCCCTTGCCGACCTCGGCGGCCACATGCTCGCGCATGAAGGCCCGCACCTTGGCCATCACCGGCGTCTCGAACTCCGGCGGCGTCGGATCACGCTCGATGATCCAACCGTAGAGCCACTGGTCTTCCTCGTCGATCAGCCGCTCGAACACGTCCAGCTCGGCCTCGGTCAGGGTCGGCGCCACCTGGTCCGAGAACGGCCCCAGCACCATGTCGGCCTCGCGGAAGCCCCGCCGCCAGCACCGGAACTGGATCCGGCCCAGCCTCTGCTTTCGCTCGGGAGTCATCTCGTCTTCAAAACGCGCGTCGATTTCGGCCACAAGAATCCTTGCCCGGCAAAGTTGAAGGACGCTCAAGCAGCGAGCCACCGCGTGGCGAGCGTTAGCGTCCTCAAATGGAAGAAGCGCAGATAGCGTTCCTGAACGGACTTCGCCACCCGTCATGGTCACGCTATGTTCACGGCGATGCGTCCGCAGATTCTTTTCCCCCTGTTCGCCGAGGTTTCCAGCCTGAAGGGCGTGGGCCCCCGCATCCTGCCCCTGGTGCAGAAGGTGGCGGGGCCGCTGGTGCGCGATCTGGTCTTCCTCAGCCCCTCGGGCGTCATCTTGCGCCGGCCCATGCAGGCGGCGACCGCCGTGGACGGCGAGGTCGGCATCTTCGAGATCGTCATCGACCGCCTGTTCGTCCCCAGCCGCCCCGGCGCCCCGCTGAAGGTCCGCGCCAGCGACCCGACCGGCTTCGTCCACCTGGTCTGGTTCGGAGGCTCGCCCCAGCATATCGACCGGCTGCTGCCGCGCGGCGAGACCCGGCTGGTCTCGGGCAAGGTCGAGCGGTTCAACGGCGAGGTCCAGATCGTCCATCCGGACATCGTCACGCCCGACAAGGCCGCCGACATCCCGGCCTCCGAACCCGTCTATCCGGCGACGCAAGGCTTGACCTCGCGCCAGCTGCGCAAACTGGTCCAGGCCGCCCTGCCCGCCGCCCCCGACCTGCCGGAATGGCAGGACCCCGCCTGGCTGAAGAAGCAGAACTGGCTAGGCTGGCGCGCCGCCCTGGACGCCCTGCACGCCCCGGCGGGCGAGCCCGACCTGTCGCCCGACGCCCCGGCCCGCCGGCGCCTGGCCTATGACGAATTCCTGGCCCACCAGCTGGCCCTGGCCCGCCGTCGCCGCGCCCGCGAGATCAAGCCCGCCCCCGTCATCGCACCCGGCGCCGCCTCCGACTGCCTGCTCCAGGCCCTGCCCTTCACCTTGACCAACGCCCAGGCCCAAGCCGTCGCCGAAATCCGCCGCGACCTGGCCTCCGGCAAACAGATGGGCCGGTTGCTTCAGGGCGACGTCGGCTCGGGCAAGACCGCCGTCGCCGCCCTGGCCCTGGCCGACGCGGCCTCCAGCGGCTTCCAGTCCGCCCTGATGGCCCCGACCGAAATCCTGGCCCGCCAGCATTACGAAAAACTCGGCCCCCTGCTGGAGGCGGCCGGCGTCGCCTCCGTCCTGCTCACCGGCCGGGATGCGAACGGCCAGAGGCGCGAGAAGCTGGCCGCCCTGGCCTCCGGTCACGCCCAGGTCGCCATCGGCACCCACGCCCTGTTCCAGGACGCCGTCCGCTTCGACCGCCTGGCCCTGGCCGTCATCGACGAGCAGCACCGGTTCGGCGTCAGCGAGCGCCAGCGGCTTCAGGCCAAGGGCGACCCGCGTCTGGGCGCCGTCCACCTGCTCACCATGTCGGCCACCCCCATCCCCCGCACCCTGGAGCTGACCCAATACGGCGAGCTGGAAGTCAGCCGTCTGATGGAGAAGCCGCCGGGCCGCACCCCCGTCACCACCGCCGTCGTCCCCCTGGCCCGCATCGGCGAGGTCGCCGCCCGGTTGAAGACGGCGCTGGACGCCGGCGCCCAGGCCTACTGGATCTGCCCCCTGGTCGCCGAATCCGAAGCCATCGATCTCGCCGCCGCCGTCGACCGCGCCGACGACCTGCGCCGCCTGCTGGGCGTCGAGGTCGGCCTGGCCCACGGCCAGATGCCCGGCGCCGAACGCGAATCCGTCATGGCCGACTTCGCCGACGGCCGCATTCCCCTGCTGGTCGCCACCACCGTGGTCGAGGTCGGGGTGGATGTGCCCAAGGCCTCCATCATGGTCATCGAACACGCCGACCGCTTCGGTCTGGCCCAGCTGCACCAGCTGCGCGGTCGCGTCGGCCGCGGCGCAAAGGCCAGCTCCTGCATCCTGCTGTACGGCGGCCAGGACGGCGCCCTCGGCGAAACCGCCAAGGAACGGCTCGAAACCCTGCGCCGCACCGAGGACGGCTTCGTCATCGCCGAGGAAGACTTCCGCCTGCGCGGCGGCGGCGACCCCCTGGGCCTGAAACAGAGCGGCTTCCCCGCCTACCGCTTCGCTGACCCGATCCGCCACCGCGCCCTGATGCTGGCCGCCGCCGACGACGCCCGCCTGATCCTGAACCGCGACCCCGACCTGACCTCCGAACGCGGTCAGGCGGTTCAGGTACTGGAGGAGTTGTTCGACTGGAAGGGGCATAAGGCGGGGTCGGATTGAAGGGGCGCCGCGCCCACGTCCGTGATCCTGGACCTTGCGCCTAGGATCCAAAGACTCGACCGGCTAGAACGCCCCGGATGTTGCGCCTGTCAGAACTCAAACTGCCCCTCGACCACCCGCCGGAGGCCTTGCCCGCCGCGATCGCCGCCCGGCTGGGCGTGCCGCCGCACGATCTTGTCTCCTGGTCGATATGGAAGCGGGCGCACGACGCCCGCCGGAAATCCGCGATTCTGAAAGTCTACATCCTCGACGTCGAGGTGAGGGATGAAGCGGCGGTGCTGGCCCGCCTTGCAGACGACGTGCACGTGGCGCCGACGCCGGACGTCGCCTATCGCCCGGTCGCCGTCGCCCCCAGCACCGAGCGCCTTCGGCCGGTCGTGATCGGGGCCGGGCCGTGCGGCCTGTTCGCCGGGCTGATCCTGGCCGAGATGGGGTTCAAGCCGATCATCCTCGACCGCGGCAAGGTGGTTCGGCAGCGGACCAAGGACACCTGGGGCCTGTGGCGGAGCAGCAAGTTGGACCCGGAATCCAACGTGCAGTTCGGCGAGGGCGGCGCGGGCACCTTCTCCGACGGCAAGCTCTACAGCCAGATCAAGGATCCGCGTTTCCTGGCCCGCAAGGTGTTGACCGAATTCGTCGCAGCCGGGGCGCCGGAGGAAATCCTGACCGAGGCCCACCCGCACATCGGCACCTTCCGCCTGGTGACCATGGTCGAGGCCATGCGCGAGAAGATCGAAAAGCTGGGCGGCGAATACCGCTTCGAGCACCGGGTCACGGACATCGATCTCGACAAGGGCGTCCTTCGGGGCGTGCGCCTGCACACTGGCGAGACGCTGGAGGCCGATCACGTGGTCTTCGCCATCGGCCACTCGTCGCGCGACACCTTCCAGACCCTCTACGAGCGCGGCGTCCATATCGAGGCCAAGCCGTTCTCGATCGGCTTTCGCATCGAGCATCCGCAGTCGTGGATCGACAAGGCCATGTTCGGCCCCTGCGCCGGCCACCCTGACCTGGGCGCGGCGGCCTATTCGCTTTCGCACCATTGCTCGAATGGCCGCACCGTCTACAGCTTCTGCATGTGCCCGGGCGGCACGGTGGTCGCGGCCACCAGCGAGCCAGGCCGAGTCGTGACCAACGGCATGAGCCAGTATTCGCGCAACGAGCGCAACGCCAACTCCGGCTTCGTGGTCGGCATCTCGCCCGAGGATTATCCCAGCGACCATCCGCTGGCGGGCATCGAACTGCAACGGGATCTGGAGACCCGCGCCTATGCGGCCGGCGGCGGCGACTATTTCGCGCCGGGCCAGCTGGTCGGCGACTTCCTGGCGGGCCGCCCCTCGACCACGCTGGGCGAGGTCGTCCCCAGCTATAAACCGGGCGTGCGCCCGACCGACCTGGCGCCCCTGATGCCCGACTATGTGATCGCCGCCATGCGCGAGGCCCTGCCCGTCTTCGGCCGCAAGATCGCCCGCTACGACGACGCCCAGGCGGTTCTGACGGGCGTCGAAACCCGCAGTTCATCCCCGATCCGAATGACCCGCGGCGCCGACTTCCAGAGCCTGAACGTGCGCGGCCTCTTCCCTGCCGGCGAAGGCGCCGGCTACGCCGGCGGCATCCTTTCGGCCGCCGTCGACGGCATCAAGGTCGCCGAAGCCGTCGCCCGGTCGATGGTCGCGGAGGGGACGGCGTAGACAAAAGGTGGCGCATCGCTGCGATCGTGCGACAATCCGGCCCTCGTCAGAGGGGGCTGATCGGCTTTCTGGCCGCTAGCCTAAGACGGTTCCCGCCCCATATGCGACGTTCGGATGGTCTGCTCGGCGCTACGCCAACAACCTTGTCTGGCGGGAAATCAACTCCGGACGAACGCCAGCTTCCCGCGCTAGCAAATCTCGAAATATCCGCCAGACTGTCGTCGGCCGAGCGTCAGCGCCCTTTGCGGCGAAAACGGCAAAGTTGGACAGCGCGATTCCCGTCGAAAGATCGCCAACGGACATCGTTCCGAATGATGCGACACCAGAGCGCACGACAACCCAGCCCGCAACAATTCCCATGGCCGAAAGAACAGCCATGATCGGGGAATGAGAGGCTAGAAGGCCAGCAATGCCGAATATCAGCAGCGCGATCCCCAAAAAAGTCTTCCCCCCCAAGGTCAGAGGAACAGGCGCCGTTTCCGTCTCTTGGGCCAAAGCCTTCAGCACGGCAGCCTGACGTATTCGCGTTAGGTCCCGGAGCTTTGTCGATGGGCGAATAACACCGGCGCTTCCCCTGCTCCGTAGAAACCGCCGCACGTCATAGAACGCCATCGAAGTCGAGCACTTGCCTTGTATCACCGTCGTGGCGAGCTTGCTCAGAACGGCTTCGTAAAAGTCGCCTACGGTCTCCCAGGAAGAAGTTTCCTCGTCCTTGAAAGAAAGGCCAAACGACCGTTCAATCGCGACCAGCACGTCGAGGTCATCGCCATCGCCAGCTAACCCGAGCGTCGTCAATGGGGCGGGAGTCGCGATCATACACCGAACGTCGCTGAAACCGCCTCTATCGGCAAGTTCCGCCTTTCACCCCGAACAGATGTCCCAAACGTCCGCTTTCCAGCGGAACCTTGCCAAAAACTCAGCCGATCATGCAGGTCCAGCCGTCGAACCCGACCTCGACATTGGCCGGAACGATCGCCGACAGTTCCTTGTAATCCATGTCGATATGCAGGTTCGTCAGCACCGCCCGCTCGACGTCCGCCGCCGCAATCCATTCCAGCGCCCGGTCCAGATGGGCGTGGGTCGGATGGGGGGTGTAGCGCAGGGCGTCGACGATCCAGACCTGGCACCCCGCCACCGCGCGGATCGCCGCCTCGTCCAGGTCCGAGACGTCGCTGGAATAGGCCATGTCGCCCAGCCGATAGCCGACCGACCGGATCGGCCCGTGCCCCTGGTCGAAGGTCACGACCGGGATCGCGCCCCCCGGCCCATCCACCGACCAGCTTGTCCCGTGCGGCGGGATGGGGCGAGCTTCCAGCAGCGGCGTGTAACCGAACTTGCTCTCGAAAATATAGTCGAACCGGTGCGCCAGAGACGTCAGGGTCGCCTCGTCCATCCAGGCCGGAATCCGCTTGCGCGCCCGCGCGGCGAAGGTCCGCAGGTCGTCGATCCCGTGGGTCTGGTCCGCATGGTCGTGGGTATAGAGGACGGCGTCCACATGCCGGGTCCCGCTGGCCAGCATCTGTTCGCGCAGGTCGGGCGAGGTGTCGATCAGGATGTTGGTCGTCCCCTCCGGCCCGGTCTTCCGCGCCAGCATCGAGCAGCGCGTCCGCCGGTTCCTCGGCTCGGCCGGGTCGCACACGCCCCAGTCGCCGTCGCCCCGCGGCACCCCGCCCGAGGATCCGCTGCCCAGGATGACGACTTCGAAGCTCATGCCGATCTCGGTATCCGGTCAAAGAGGCCGAAGAAGGCCTCGGTGGTTCTCTGGTCCGCCTCCTCGGCGCTCCAGCCCCGGATCTCGGCCAGCTTGTCCAGCACATGGCGGATATAGGCCGGCTCGTTGCGCCGCCCCCGATGCGGGATGGGCGCCAGATAGGGGCAGTCGGTCTCGACGATTATACGGTCGGCCGGCATGTCCCGGATCACCGCCCGCACATCCTCGGCCGCCTTGAAGGTGGCGATTCCCGAGACCGAGAACCAGGCCCCCAGTTCCGCTGCGATTCCTGCCAGTTCCGCACCGCTGGTGTAGCAGTGCATCAGCATCTTGAACGGGCCGGCGGCGTGCTCCTCCTTCAGGATCGCCCCCATGACCGCGTCCGCCTCGCGGGTGTGGATCACCAGCGGCAGACCGGTCTCGCGCGCTGCAGCCACATGCTGGCGGAACACCGCCGCCTGGATCTCGCGCGGGCTGAAGTCATAGTGGAAGTCCAGCCCGCACTCCCCGATCCCCACCACCTTGGGCCGCTGCGCCAGCTCCACCAGGGTCGCCGCCGTCAGTTCCGCCGCGTCCTTGGCCTCGTGCGGATGGACCCCGACCGTGCACCAGATGTCGTCGTTGGCCATGGCGATCCCGTGGGTCGCTTCAAAGGTGGTCAGCTTGTCGGAGATCTCGACCATCAGAGCGACCCCGGCCTCGCGCGCCCGGGCGATCACCGCGTCCCGGTCTTCGTCGAACTGGGGGGCGTGCAGGTTCACATGGCTGTCGATCAGCATCAGCCTCTCCGTTCCTCTTGCGCCTGAACCCGTTTCAGGTCGGCCAGCGCCCCGGCCAGGACATCGCCCCGGTCCAGGTTCAGCCCGGCCGCCCGCTCCGGCAACGGCTGCAGCCGCTCCCACAGCTCGGCCCAACGGTTGCCGAAGCCGGGCGCACTGTTCAGGGCCCGCATCCGCACCGCCGCGATCAGCCGGTCCATCAGGATGTCGAACCGCTCCTGCCCTTCCGCGCCCCGAAACTTGTCGGCTATGGCCAGGGCCTCGGCCCGGTCCACATCCCCCTCGACCCAGCGCCGCGCCAACTGGTCCATCTCGAAGGTCGCCCCCGACGCCAGGGCCAGGGCCGCGCCCGGCGATCCGCCCGCCATGGCCGCCGCATGTTCGGCCTCCTCCGGCTCCGCCCCCGTCCGGTTCCGCACCAGGGTCTCCAGCCGCTCCGGCGTCCAGATGGGGAAGCTCAGCCGCCGGCAGCGCGACCGGATCGTGGCCAGCAGCCGCCCCGGCGCATGGGTCACCAGGAACAGCACCCCCCGCTCGGGCGGCTCCTCCAGAACCTTCAGCAAGGCGTTGGCCGCATTGATGTTCAGGTCGTCGGCCGCATCGATGATCGCCACCCGGTGCTGGGCCTGGGAAGGGCTCTTGGAAAAGAACTCGGGCAGGTCGCGCGACTGATCGACCGAGATCGACTTCTTGGTCTTGCCGCCCTCCACCAGCCGTTCCAGCACCAGCAGGTCGGGATGGGACTGGGCCGAGATCAGCCGGCTGACCGGATCGTCGCGCCGCGCCCCCAGCGGCCCCCGCGCCGGATCGGCCCCCGCCCCCAGCAGCCGCCGCGCCGCGCGATAGGCGAAGGTCGCCTTGCCGGTCCCCTCGACCCCGCACAGCAGCCAGGCGTGATGCAGCCGCCCCCGCTCCCAGGCGTCCAGAAAGGCCGTTTCCGCCGCCGCATCAGGGACCAGGTCGAACCGGTCGCGCGGATGGTCCTCGCTCACAGCAGCCGGTCCTGAACCGCCCGCCAAACGCGCGCCTCGACCTCGTCCGGCGACCCCACGGCGTCGATCAGCACGCACCGATTAGGGTTGGCCTCGACGATGCGCAGAAAGCCCTCGCGCAGCCGCTGATGAAACTCCAACCCCTTGGACTCGAACCGCGTCTCGAACAGGCCGCGCCCGAACGCCCGCTCCAGCCCCACCTCGACCGGCAGGTCGAACACCAGGGTCAGATCCGGCTGATCGTCTCCGACCACGCCCGCATCGATCTGTTCGATAAAGCTCTGGGCGACGCCCCCGCCCGCGCCCTGATAGGCTCGACTGCTGTCGGCGAACCGGTCGCACACCACCCAGTCGCCCGCCGCCAGCGCCGGCCGAATGGTCCGCTCCAGGTGATCCGAGCGCGCGGCGTACATCAGCAGGGTCTCGGTCATGGCCGACCAGGGCTCGGCGTCGGTGGCCACGACGAGGTTGCGGATCACCTCCGCCCCCTTCGATCCGCCCGGCTCGCGCGTGCGGACCGCCTGGCGGTCGCCCAGAACGGGCTGCAGCCGCTCGACCAGCCGCCCGACCTGAGTCGACTTGCCGGAGCCTTCTCCGCCTTCGAAGCTGATGAATTTCCCACGGGTCACGGGCGCACTAATGGCGTCCGCAGCGCGGGAGGCAAGCCTTAGCCGCCGGATATCAACAGAGCGTCCGCATATCCGCGCGCCACGACCGCCTGTCGCGCGGTCTCGGCCGCATTGGCGTCGCCCCAGGGACCGACCAGAACGCGGTACAGTCCGCCGGTCTCGTCCACGGTCGCGCGCTCGCCCAGCCTCCGCGCGATCCGTCTCGCGCTGTTCTGATCCCTGAACGCCCCGGCCTGGACCCAGAAGCCGCCGCCCGCGCCGACCGGGGCTTCAACCGACGTCGATGGAGCGGGCGCCGCCGCCTCGGCCCTCAGCACAGCGCCGCCGCCCAGTCGTGGCGCCCGGCCGAGATAGCGAACCCGCACTCGACCCACGCCTTGTCGCAGCAGATCCAGCTCCTGCGCCGCGCCTCGCGACAGATCGATGATTCGCCCGTCGACGAACGGCCCGCGATCATTGACCCGCACCACGATCCGCCGGCCGTTCTCCAGATTGGTGACCTCCACCAGGCCCGGCAGCGGCAGGGTCTTATGCGCCGCGGTCAGCTGGCGCATGTCGAACCGTTCGCCGGTCGAGGTCGGTCGCCCATTGAAGGCGTCGCCGTACCAGGAGGCCAGACCGACCTCGTCATAATCGGGCTGTTCCTTGGGCGTATACCACCGCCCGCGCACCTGATAGGGCCGCATCGTCCCCGACACGATCGGGGCCGGATCCTTGACCACCGGCGCGGCGCCGCCGCCTCGCCCGCCGCCCAATGTCGAACAGGCCGCCAGCAGCGAGAACAGCCCCAAAACCAGGCCGCTCCGGATCCACTGTCCAATTCGCATCGGCACGCCTCGTCACACTCGTCCAAAAACAGGATGACCGAAGACATTTCCGCTTTGGTTAATGGGGCGTTCGCCTGCTATGGCGTCCGCCCGACCGGGCGATCCGGCAAGGAAGTGTGGCCGAGTGGTTTAAGGCACTGGTCTTGAAAACCAGCGACGGTGCGAGCCGTCCGTGGGTTCGAATCCCACCGCTTCCGCCATTTGCATTAATTTTATTACGCAAATTCTAGCTTTTTCTATACGCCCACCTAAACACCCGCCTATCACAACACCGCTTCAGATGGCTTTTCAGGGCGTTCGAGGTGTGTTCGGTTATCTCCAGTTTCGCCTGGTCCGGGAGTTCTGTCTCACTTCCACAGCGGTTTGAGGCGCGATTCGGCGATATGCCCGAACCATCTCAGGCGAAGAGAGAACGAGAGTCCGCCAAGCACGCAGCACTGTCGTCAGCCGGATCGCGCCGTCTCCTTAATCGACCCTCGCCATCATCCAGCGACGAAAGGCGTCGGCGCCCGCTTGTGCCCCGAAGTGAATCGTGTCGGCCATGGCGTAGAACCAGCTCGTCCCCAGCCTGCTAATCAGCCACCTACCCAGCGAGCGCTCACGACTGGCCCGCGATCGGGCAAGCGGAGCGAAGTCATGCGGGACCATTCGTTCGGCGTCAGCTGTTTGCATCGGCCGCGATAGATCGTGCTTGCCTTGGCTGTCGATTGGCCACTTCGCCTTTCCAACAGATCCTGACCGCCTCGGGTCGGTAGCGCGAACTCCATGGACGCGGGGGAGCGTCCTCAGTGATCCCGAAATGACGGACCGAGTCCGCACCATGTCGATCATTCCCACGTCATGGCGCGCCTCCACGCAGTGACGGAAATTAGGGATCACCTGAAGAGGTGGCGCCAGTCAGACGATACAGTCGAGGGCCCGCCCCGTAAGACCGTCGCCGCATCGACCGAGGCCTAAGTTGAGGTCGGGGCCAGAGTTGAAGATGAAGGCTAGAAGCCGAAGTCCGTCTGAGCTGGATCCGGACCAGGTGAACGTCGTCGCGGCTTACGCGCCGCCACTGCGGGCGGCGTACACGGTGGAGGTGGAGGTGGTGTTGGGGATTGCGGCGGAACCGACCCCGTCGTCGCCGAACCGGGCGCCCGCTCGCGGGACGGACCGTTCTCCCGCGACGCCAGCGGCATGCCCGGCAGACGCGGCGGGCTCGGCGGGCTCGGCGGGCTGAAACGCCGCTCGCCGCCCGGCGCTCGGCCGGGAACCGGTTCGGCGCCTCGCCTCGCCCTTTTCCAGGCGTTCAATTCGCTTTCCCGCCATCCGACCCGACCTGGGGACACGGGTATGGGCCAAGGGAAGAGTCCTGCCCGCTGCATGCGCCAGGCCGTCGTTCGGCTGAAGCCGACGAGGTTTTGAACCTCGGGCCAGAGCAAAAGCCGGTCATCCGGACCGCCGGGCTGGACGCCGTCGTCGTTTAACCGGAACGGGGTCGCCCGGCCTCTTGGAGGCGGAACCGGCGTCGATTCCGCGCGGTCGAGGATCACGTCCGTCACGATCCGCTCCCTCACCGCCTTCGGATGGGCGGAGAAGAGGTTGGGGCCGTCGGATCGGGGCGTCCGATCAGACACGGCGTCGGCTCTGGGCGGCGGCGGGGGCGCCGGTGCGGAGCCCCAATATCTGGGCCGCCGCCCAGGCTTCGAGCAGATTGCGGGGATAGAAGGGTTTTGAACGGACGTGGAGACACGGAGGTCCGTCCGACCGGGTGGACCAAAGCTGCGCCAGCGGGGCCGGCTTGAGCCGGATGCCCCGCTGCGCCAGGAAGGCGGAGGTCTCGGCGCGCGTCAGGAGCGCGCCCTCCTCCACCGCCGAAAACGCGGGCTCCGTCACCACTGGGAGCCTCCCGTAGGCTGGCATTGCTGGACGGTGAGGATCCGCCGGCCCGCCGTCAGGGCGGAGGTAGCAGCCCAGAACGCTCGCGACGTACTGGCGGGTTTCGGCGATGTCGGGGATCTGTCCGAGCCGGGCCACCCGGGGGGTCCGGCGTTGTAGGCGGCCAGAGCCAGCCGCACGTCGCCGAACCGGACGAGTTGCTGCGCCAGATAGGCCACGCCGCCGCGCACGTTCTCCTCCGGCTCCAAACGATTCGGAACTTGAAGATCGGCGGCTGTCCCGGGCATCAATTGGGTCAGGCCACAGGCGCCGGCGATCAAACAGGCCTCGGGTCGATAGGCGCTTTCAACAATGACGACGGCGTGAAGCAGCTTCTCGTCGAGGCCGTGTCGCCGCGCGGCGGCCTCCACAGCCGCCTGGTAAGGCTGGCTGAGCGCCGCGATCCTGTCGCTCAGCGCTTCGAACTCACCGACGCCCTCCCTGTCCTCAGACGAGAAGCCGAACAGCCGCCGCCAGCGGCGGACCAGTCCACGGCCTGGGCCCGTGCCGGTCCAATGCCCATAGTCGGGCTGACGAGGCACAGGAGGAGGGCCGCGCGGCTGGCATACCTCACCACAGACGAACGTCCGGCTTGGCCACTCTGGCTGGCAACTGAGCGCCAACGGCGGTCATGCGGATTATGCCGGATAGAGGACATTCGCGCGTGGATCTGAGGCACGCTTTCGGGCGCGATGCATGCTTTTCAAACCCACCCTTAGCAGACATGACCGGGCCCGTTTCAGGCCCGGTCGAGAGTCACAGATCGATCTGCTCTGACATCTCCAGGGCGTCGTCCACCTCGATGCCGAGGTATCGGACAGTGCTCTCCAGTGCCCGGTGACCCAATAGGAATCGGCAAGCCCGCAGGTTACCGGTCTCCTTGTAGACGAGAGACACCTTAGTGCGGCGGAGGCTGTGAGTTCCGTACCCTGCGATTCGAGGTCGATCATCCGAATCCATTGATCGACGAGCCGGGCGTCCTGTCGGGCGCCGATGTGCTGCCCCGGCCGGCTACGACTGGGGAACAGCCAGTCCTCATCGCGCTGACCCCGGACCTTTAACCAGGCAGCGATTGCGTCACGCGCGGCCTCTGTGATTTCGAACGGCACAGGCCTACCCGTCTTCTGCTGGATGACGAATGAGCGCTGGCGGAAGGCCCAGATGTGCTTTGGCTTGAGCGGCGCCTCGGGGCCGATCAGACCAGCCCGTGTTCCATGGCGCTTGGGTTGGATGAATAGGTCAGACTGGCGCATGGCCAACCTCCATTGAGGTCGCCTCCATGTGCGTTGCCATTCTATGACCACAGCAGCTCTCAGCGCCGTCGGCGGTCAGGTCTTTAACCCAAAGAGCATCTTCAGATAATCGCCATGGCGCCGCCGTCCCGCCTCGGCTACCGGTCGGCTGAATCAAGTGGCAAGCCGATACCCAATGCCTGGTTCGGTGACGAGCAAAGCGGGCTCGGCTGGGTCTTTCTCCAGCTTGTGCCGGAGTTGGCCGATCACGACACGCAGATACTGGACGTCGTGCAGGTGGCCGGCGCCCCAGACGGTCTTCAGCAGATCGACATGGCCCAGCACCTTGCCGGCGTTGCGCGCCAGATAGGCCAGGACGTCGTACTCCTTGGGCCGCAGCTTCACCCGCTCGCCGGCGCGGGTGACGATCCGGCGGTCCAGATCGATTATGACATCCTCCGCCGTGACCACGCCGCCAGCGACCGGCGTCAGCATGCCTTGGCGCAAGCCTGCGCGGATGCGCGCCAGCAATTCGCCGACGCCGAATGGCTTTTCCACATAGTCATTGGCCCCCAGGTCCAAGGCCGCAATTTTTTCCGCCTCGCGGTCGCGTGCGGACAGGATGATGATCGGTCCCTTGTAGAACTCACGCGCCCGCGTCAGCACGTCCTTGCCGTCCATATCGGGCAGGCCCAGGTCCAGGACCACGGCGTCGGGGTTCCACAGGGCGATGGCGCGCAGGCCTTCCTGTCCGCTGTCGGCGCGCTTGGGTTCATAGCCGGCGGCGTCGAGCGCAGGCGACAGAAACCGGTGGATTTGAGGTTCGTCGTCGATGACCAGAATCTGGGGGCGAACGGCGGTCATCACAGCAGATCCGGATGGGTGGCGATGGACTTGGGCAGGCTGATCAGAATTCGAGTTCCGCGCTTTTCACCGTCCGGTCCGTCCTGGATCGGGCTGGCGGCGGCGATGCGGCCGCGCATGGCCTCGACGAAGCCCTTGGCGATGGCGAGCCCCAGGCCGGCCCCTTTTGCACGGTCGGTGGATTCCTCCATACGCCGAAACTTGTCGAACACCCTTTCCAGCTCCGCAGTCGGGATGCCCCTGCCCTCGTCCTCGATGGAGATGACGACGGCGCCGCGATCCTCATAAGCCGCCAGTTCGATGGTCGTGCCGTCGGGGCTGTAGGCGATGGCGTTTTCCAGAATGTTGACCACCGCCTGTTCCAAGAGGCCCGGATCGGCCTCGACCATGCTGAGCTGGGCGGGAAAGTCTCGTGTGACCTTGCGCTGGCCCAGGCGGCGCGACACCCGGTCGGCGGCGGCGTTCAGGATGTCGCGCACATCGGTCCAGTCGGTGCGGACGTTCAGCCCGCCGCCCTCCAGCCGAGTCATGTCCAGCAGGTCGCCGACGTAGCGGGACAGGCGTTCGGCCTCTTCGCGGATGCTCAGCAAAAGATCGTCGCGGACCTCGGGCTTCAGGGTCGCACCATAGTCGATCAGCGTCGTCGCCGAGCCCAGGACGGTGGACAGGGGCGTGCGCAGATCGTGGCTGACCGAGTTCATCAGGGCGGCGCGGAAACGGTCGGCGCGGCGCAGAGTCTCAGTCTCCAGCGCCTGTCCCGCAAGGTCGGCGCGCTCCAGCGCAACGGCGCCCTGATCGAGCAGGGCCAGGGCCAGGCGCTCCTCGTCCGAACCGGCCGTCACGGCCGAGGCGTCGATGCCCGCCACCCCTGCCCGTCCCCGAACCCCCTGCAGGGGTTGGAACCGCCATCGGCTCTGCGGCAGGGTGCCGGTGCCGTGTCCGGCGACCTCGCCATGCATCCAGGCCCAGCGGGCGGCCGCCATGGCGTCGGCGCCCAGGGTCGCGCCTTCCGGACTGGCGGCCGCCGGGACGATGTCGTCTCCGTCCGGCAGCAAGACCACGGCTCCCGCACCCGCAGCGGCCGACGCCTGTTCGGCCAGGCTTAGAGCCGTGCCGGCGCGATCCTGGGCGGCAGACAGGGTCTGGCTGGCGGCCAGCAAGGCCGAGACGGCGGCGGCGCGCCTCTGGGCGGCGCGGGCCTGTTCGCGCACCCGCCCCGCCAGGGCCCCGGCGCCCAGTGCGACGGCCCAGAACAGCACCAGAGTGAGAAAGTCGGTCGGCGAGCCGATCAGGAAACTGTAGCGCGGCTGAAGGAACAGGAAGTTGTAGGTCAGAAAGGCCAGGGTCGCCGCCGCCAGGGCCGGGCGCAGGCCGTTCAACACCGCAGCCGCCACGACCGCCGCCAGATAGATGACGCCCAGATCGACCCGCTCGAACCGCGTGTCCAGCAGCAGGGCGACGCCCGTCGCCGCACCGATGGAGCCGGCGCTCGCGCTATAGGCGCGCCAATCCGCGCCGCCGCGCGGTCCCGCCCGCGTCGCCGGTTCGGGCGCCGCCAGATCGCCTTCGGTCACCACATGAACCGCGACGCCCTGGGCCTTGCGCAGCAGTTCGGTCGCCAGGGCCCGGCCGGTCCATTCGGCGAACCGCCCGCCTCGCGTCTTGCCGATGACGATCTGGGTGACGTTGTTGCGATGGGCGTGATCCAGAACGGCGCGCACCACGTCGTCGCCGCTCAGCGTCACCGGGCGCGCCCCCAGTTGCTCGGCCAGTTTGAAGGCCTCGGACAGGCGCGCCATGGAGCGAGCGTCAGAGCGCGAGCCCGACGGCCGTTCCACATGGGCCACCGACCAAGGGGCGTTCATCATCATGTCCGACATCCGTCGCCCGGTCCGCACCAGAGACGCGCTCATGGCGTCGCCGCCCACCAGGACCATGATCCGCTCGCTCGCCGCCCAGGGCCCGGACACGCCGCGGTCCCGCAGATGGGACAACAGCTGATCGTCCACCGTCTGGGCCGCGCGGCGCAGGGCCAGTTCGCGCAGGGCTGTCAGATTCTCCAGCTTGAAGAAGTTCTCGGACGCCACCTGCGCCGTCTCGGGCACATAGACCTTGCCCTCGGCCAGGCGAGCGCGGAGGTCCTCGGGCGTGATGTCCACCACCTCGATGTCGTCGGCTTCGGTCAGGAGGCTGTCGGGCACCGTTTCGCGCTGCCGCACGCCGGTGATCCGCAGGATGACGTCGGACAGGCTTTCCAGATGCTGGATGTTCAGCGTCGTCCAGATGTCGATGCCGGCGTCGCGCAGCTCTTCCACGTCCTGCCAACGTTTCGGATGGCGCGAACCGGGCGCATTGGAATGGGCGTACTCATCGACCAGCAGCAGCCCGGGGCGGCGCGCCAGGGCGCCATCGAGATCGAACTCCATCAGCGACCGGCCGCGATGGTCGATCGGCGCGCGCGGCATGACGTCCAGGCCGCGCAGCAGGCTCATGGTCTCCTTTCGGCCGTGGGTCTCGACCAGACCCACGACGACATCCAGCCCCTCAGCCTTTCGCCGACGGGCGGCGCGCAGCATTTCATAGGTCTTGCCCACGCCGGGCGACATGCCCAGAAACACCTTCAGCCGCCCGCGCTTGCGGCGCGGAACGGCTGAAGTCGCGGGCGTTTCGGGCGCCGTCTCGGGCAATCAGCCCTCCACGCCGAAGCGGGCGTCTAGCGCGCGATTGGTCAGCAGGACATTGACGCGCGGCTGGCCGATGAAGCCGAGGAAGGCCCCCTCGGTCTGCGCGTCGATGATCGTCTGGACCTGCTGCACGGAAACGCCTCTGGCGCGGGCGATCCGCGCGGCCTGAAGCCGAGCGTAGGCCGGGGACACGTCCGGGTCGAGGCCCGAACCCGAGGTCGTCACCGCATCGGCGGGGATGAGGCCAGGGCCGTCCTCGGCGCGGATGGCCTTGGCGCTTTCGGCGACCCGCCCCGCCAGGTCCGGGTTCAACGGCCCCAGGTTGGAGCCCGACGAGGCGGCGGCGTCATAGCCGTCGCCCGCCGCCGAGGGGCGCGGGTGCAGATAGGTCGCGCCCGCGAACGGCTGGCCGATCAGGGCCGAGCCGACGACCCGACCGCCGGCGTCTCGCACCAGGCTGCCGTTGGCCTGCCCGGGGAAGGCGGCCTGGGCGATCCCCGTCACCGCTAGCGGATAGGCCAGCCCCAGCAGGAGGGTGAACAAGGCCATCATCACGATGGCCGGACGGAACGAATTGACCATGATCGTCGCCTCAGAAGCTGGCCTTCAGCGTCGCCACGGCGCGCGCGCCGTAGATGTCGCCGAAGTCGTGTTGGTCGGTGTCGTGATAGCGCAGGTCGACCGCCAGGGTGTCGGTCAGCTGATAGGCCGCGCCCAGGTTCCAGGTGGTGTAGTCGAGGTCCGAAGACACCCACTGACGGCCGACGGCGCCCGACACGGTCCATTTGTCGGCCGGGCTGACGGCGCCGTTGATCTCGGCATAGGTCGCCTCGTCCTCCGACGCGCCGAAGAAGTCGGGCGAATAATAGACCGCCGTCCCCAGGGTGGCCAATCCAAAGGGTGTCTGGCCAACGGCGCGCGAGGCTGCGGCTTTCAGCTCAACATAGTCATAGTCCGCGCCGTCCGGCTGGCCGGCGTACAGATAGCCGATGACGCCGAAGTCCAGGGCATAGCCCGCCACCTCGGGCCGATAGCCGGCGTAGAGATCGACCTCGGCGTGGGTGTCGTCGCCGAAATCGACATTGGAGGCCCAGCCGCCGGCGTAGAAGCCATTGCGGGTCAGATCGACGCCCGCCGAGATCGCCGGATCTTCCTGCGTTTGGCTGACGCCGCGGAAGACATAGTCGGACGTCAGGGCGACGTTTGCCGAAACATCCTGCGCCTTGGCCTCGCTGCATAGGCCCAGGCCTGCGATTGCGGCGATACTGGCGGCGGCGAACCAGGCGTCGTTACGGCCGGAGGCCTTGTTGAGACGATTACGCATGGAGATATCCTTGGAAGCGCGCATCAGGCCAGGCCCAGCGCGGAAATGACGAGATCGATCAGCTTGATGCCGACGAACGGCGCGATCAGACCGCCCACGCCGTAGATCAGCAGGTTGCGACCCAGCAGGGCGCCGGCGCCGATGGCCCGGTATTTGACGCCCTTCAGCGCCAGCGGGATCAGGGCGACGATGATCAGGGCGTTGAAGATCACCGCCGACAGTATGGCGCTTTCGGGACTGTGCAGACGCATCACGTTCAGCGCGCCGAGCGACGGCAGGGCGACCACGAACATGGCCGGGATGATGGCGAAATACTTGGCCACGTCGTTGGCGACCGAGAAGGTGGTCAGGGCGCCGCGCGTGATCAGCAGTTGCTTGCCGACCTCGACGATCTCGATGACCTTGGTCGGATCGCTGTCCAGATCGACCATATTGCCGGCCTCGCGCGCGGCCTGGGCGCCGGTCTGCATGGCCACCCCGACATCGGCCTGGGCCAGGGCGGGCGCGTCATTGGCGCCGTCGCCGCACATGGCGACCAGACGGCCCTTGGCCTGTTCGGCCTTGATCAGGCGCATCTTGTCCTCGGGCGTCGCCTCGGCGAGGTAGTCGTCCACCCCGGCTTCCGAGGCGATGGCCGCCGCCGTCACCGGATTGTCGCCGGTGATCATGACGGTGCGCAGGCCCATGCGACGCAGGTCGGCGAAGCGCGCCTTCACGCCCGGCTTGACCACGTCCTTCAGGTGGATGACGCCGACCAGCACGCCGTTCTGGGTCACGGCCAGGGGCGTGCCGCCCGAACGGGCGATCCGGTCCACCGCCTGACGGAACTCGGCGGGAGCCGCGCCGTCGGACAGGTTCAGATCCTTCAACACCGCATCGACCGCGCCCTTCCTCCAGCTGTCCTTGCCGACGTCCAGGCCCGACTGGCGGGTGACGGCGGTGAAGGGGATGGCGACGGCGCCGACAGGTTGTTCGACCGAGACGCCTGCGTTGCGGCCCAGCTCGACGATGGACCGGCCCTCAGGCGTCTCGTCGGCCAGGGACGCCATGACGGCCGCGGCCAGGGCGGCCTCGGGGCGCACGCCGGGAACCGGGATGACCTCGGTCGCCATGCGGTTGCCGAAGGTGATGGTGCCGGTCTTGTCGAGCAGCAGGGTGTCGACGTCGCCTGCCGCCTCCACCGCACGGCCCGAGGTGGCCAGCACGTTCACCTTCAGCAACCGGTCCATGCCGGCGATGCCGACGGCGGACAGCAGGCCCCCGATCGTGGTTGGGATCAGGGTGATGAACAGGGCGCCCAGCACCATCGGGTCCAGATCGACGCCCGAATAGGCGCCCAGGCCCACCAGGGTCACGACCGCGATCAGGAAGATCAGGGTCAGGCCGACCAACAGCACGGCCAGAGCCAGTTCGTTCGGCGTCTTGCGTCGATCCGCGCCCTCGACCATGGCGATCATGCGGTCCAGGAAGGTCGAGCCCGGCTTGGCGGTGATGCGCACCTTGATCCAGTCGGACACCACGGTGGTGCCGCCGGTCACCGCCGAACGGTCGCCGCCGCTTTCGCGGATCACCGGGGCGCTCTCGCCGGTGATGGCGGCCTCGTTGACCGAGGCCACGCCCTCGATGATCTCGCCGTCCGAGGCGATGACATCGCCGGCCTCGACCAGGATGACGGATCCGATCTCAAGATCCGACGCATTGGTCGGGATCACCATGCCGGTCTCGGGATCGACGATCAGCTTGGCCTTGGTTGTGACGCGGGTGGCGCGCAGACTATCGGCCGCCGCCTTGCCCCGCCCTTCGGCGACGCTTTCGGCGACATTGGCGAACAGGACCGTGGCCCACAGCCACAGCGCCAGTTGCACCGCAAAGCCCGCCGATTGACCGCCGGCCATGGCCGCCGCCGCCGAGATCGTGGACAGAAGCGCCACGATCCAGGTGGTGAAGATAACCGGGTTCTTGACCAGTTTGACCGGGTTCAGCTTGACGAAGGCGTCGCCGACTGCGCGCCCGATCATCGCCCCGGAGAGACCGCCCGCGAGGGGCGACGCACCGCCGCCCTCGCGGGGATCGAGTGTGATTTGTGTCATGTCAGGATGCCCGAAGGATCAGGCGCCGGCGACCGCCGCGAGCACCTGGAAGTGCTCGACGATCGGTCCCAGGGCGAGGGCGGGTAGGAACTGCAGGCCGCCGAGGATGAGGATCACGCCGATCAGCAGGCCGATGAACAGGCCGTTGTCGGTGGGCAGTGCGCCGGCGCTGGGCGCCAGCTTGGGCTTGACGACCAAACTGCCGGCGATGGCCAGAACGGCGACGGCCGGAACAAACCGACCGAACAGCATCCCCAGACCCAGGGTCGTGTTCCACCAGGGGGCGTTGGCGGTCAGACCCGCAAAGGCAGAGCCGTTGTTCGCCGCCGCCGAGGTGTAGGCGTAGAGGATCTCCGAAAGGCCATGCGGGCCGTCGTTCAGCAGCCCCGCCAAGGCGTTGGGGAACACTGCACTGACCGCCGCGAAGCCCAGGATGGCCAGCGGCAGAACCAGCACCGCGATCATGGCGAACTGGATCTCGCGCGCCTCGATCTTCTTGCCCAGATATTCGGGCGTCCGTCCGACCATCAGGCCGGCGACGAAGACCGACAGCAGGGCCATGACCACCATGATGGCGATGCCCGACCCGATCCCGCCGGGCAGGATCTCGCCCAGCTGCATCAGGAACATCTGCAAGGCCCCGCCCAGCGGCATATAGCTGGCGTGCATCGAATTGACCGAGCCGTTCGAGGCGCCGGTCGTGACCACGGACCAGACGGTCGAGGCGGGCGCGCCGAAGCGGACCTCCTTGCCCTCCATATTGACCGAGGCGTCCACCTGGGCCGCGACCAGGGCCGGGGCCGGCTGGGTCTCAATCACATACATGGCCGCGCTGGCGACGCTCAGCAGGATCAGCGCCGCCGCCGCAAGAGCGCGGACGTCGCGTCCCGCCAGAGCCGTGCGGCCGAAGGCGAAGAAGGCCGCCCAACCCATGACGTTGATCGCCACGGCGCTGAGAAGATTGGTGATGGCGTTGGGGTTCTCGAAGGGATGGGCGCCGTTGACGTTGAAGACGCCGCCGCCGTTGATGCCCAACTGTTTGATCGCCACCTGGCTGGCCGCCGGAAACAGCGGCAGGCTCTGGGACCCGCCCTCGACGCCTGTCGCCTGAACGTTCGCCGCCAGGCTCTGCACAACGCCCAGTCCGCCCAGAACGACCGCCAGCACGAAGGCGGCGGGCAGCAGCACATAGAGGGTGGTCCGCGTCAGGTCGGCCCAGAAGTTGCCGACGCCCTCGCCGCGATGGGCGACGAAGGCCCGCGCCAGGGCCGCCGCTATGGTCGCCCCGGTCGCAGCCGACACGAAGTTCTGTACCGTCAGCCCGACCATCTGGCTGAACGTCGACAGCGTCGCCTCCCCGCCATAGCTCTGCCAGTTGGTGTTGGTGACAAAGCTGACGGCGGTGTTGAAGGCCAGGTGCGGCGACACGCCCGCAAACCCCTGCGGGTTCAGCGGCAGCGAGCCCTGCAGACGCAGGATGGCGTACAGCAGCACAAAGCCCGCCAGGTTGAAGGCCAGCAGGGCGCCGGCATATGCCAGCCAGCCTTGGCTGCGTTTCGGATCGACGCCCGCCGCGCCGTAAAAGACGGCCTCGACCGGCTTCAGCATCGGGTCCAGCCAGGTCCGCTCGCCGTTCCAGACGCGCGACATATAAATGCCGATGGGCCAGCCGAGCATGACGGCCAGCCCAAGGGTCAGGGCGATCTCGCCCCATCCTTGAATGTTCATGAAATCCGTCCCGGTTCCTCAGAACCGCTCGGGCCGCAGCAGCGCCGCGACCATGTAAACGGCGACGACCAGCGCCCCCGCCCCCCAGAGCATGGCGATCATCGTCACACCCGTTTCAACGCTGTGGCCAGCAGGGCGAAGACGGCGAACGCCCCTGCCCCGATCGCCAGAAAGATCACATCGGCCATGTCGGCCTCCTCGCTCAAAGTTCGAGCGGGACAGGACCATCAAGACGCATAATGGCGCGATGTGACTCCCAGCCCTTCGCCTAAAGGATTCATAAAAACCTGGATCTATCGGCCGGTCGCCTACTAGGCCTATCGCCTGGACGAAGAAGCGCGTCGTGGCTTCCCATTGGGAGTCTCCGTCGTCGATCCGTAGGAGAATTGGTCGCTTTTGCGAGGATGGACGGCGTCCCCTACGGATCGATCCACTTGCCCCAAGCCAAGGCCCCGACTTCCCATTGACCGGGAACTTCCGTGACGAAAACGATGCTCAATATCTATCGGCAGCAGACCATAGTTCAGCGGCTGTCAAAAGCTGCGAAGGGAGAGACCATGCGGGCGGTCGGCGGATGGAGTGTGGCGACGCTGGTGTTGGCGCTGTGCGTGCCGACGCTCGCGCGTGCACAGGATCAGGAATGCGGGGACATCGGGGCGATCGTTCGTCAAGCCTACCCCAATGCGGTCGCGGACGGCGAGCGCACTATGAAAACTGGAAATCGCACGCTCACCCTGCCCTCACCCTCGTCGATAAACCCTCACGCCATCGTCTGTCGTCGCTGGCGGGGAAGGCCAGGACTGCTTCTGGTCGCCATCCCGCTTATTGCTGAGGTTGGCGTGGATTCGACGCTGGGTGATCTTGATGTGCTCGTCGTCGACGAGCCAACCGGCACGCCGCGCCATCGGCTCCGCATCCCCCACGCCATGGACGACGACGCCGTCCGGATTTCCCGGATTTCTTTCGACACTGCGCCATACCGCTTCGGGCCGGACCGACTGGCGTTTGGCGTGAGACGCGAATGGGTCGGCAGTTCGCGCCCGAACCCGTTCATGGAAACCACGCTGTCCCTCTACGAGCCACGGGGCGCGGCCCTCGCGCCAGTCTTAGACGACCTGATCGTCGAACGCAGTCAAGGGCAATGGGATCTGTCCTGCGCCGGCGAGACTGTTGTGACCGAGCGAATCCTTCGAATGGTCCCGGGCCAGAAGGGGCAGGATATTTCGGTGCTGGAGCGGATCACTCAGAGCACGTCTAGGGAGGCCAAGAACGGTGAGTGCAGCACGACCGACCAAGCGGTCGCGCCTCGCACGATCCGCCTTTCATTTGACGGCAAGCGCTATGACGTTCCCCGCCTGATCCAGCGACGCTAGCCATCTGGTCATAAGGCGACGCGAACGGCGATCTTGATGTCGCTGGTGCGCCACGACAGGTCATCCCTCCCGCGTCATGTCGCTGGACTTGATGGGACGGCGACGGGCTTCTTGGGCGGACGGGCGATCGCCTCGGCCCTTTCCAGAAGGCTTTCCGTTCTGAGGAGGCGATCGTGATCCGTGTGGATCATCCCCCGCACGATGTAGCTGCCGAGCAGGACGCCGAACCCGATAATGGCCAGCTCCGGGGCGAGGCCGGTGGCGAGCGCGCCGAGGGCCCCGGCCGGATCGCCCCCTTCCACGGCGGACCTGAGATTGGCGGCCGCTCCGACCGCAAGCTCTCCCTCCGGAGAGACGATGAACCGTACGGCGGCCGCGCTCGTCGCGATGAGACCAACGGCGATCGGTAGCTTGTCCGGGGTGCGCGCGTTGAGCTTCAACTCGAGACGCACGGATTTCAGCCGACTTGTGATCTCGTCCTTCGAGAACTGATCCGCTACCTCTCCGGCAAAGGAAGCCGCCAAATCGTGGCTGCGCTGGAACCGCCCCTGTGATCTCGCATGAAGTTCCCGGACAAGGACGCCGAAGCTGAAGACCCAGCTTAGGCCCACGAGACCGAGCCCCAGCAGGAAGGCTCCGGCAACGACCGGCTTGAGCCACGCTCTGATCGTCGCCGCGTTCAGGGCGAGAAGCCCACCCAGTATCTTGACGATCAGCGCCCCGACACCGATCACCATCATCCATTTCAACACAGTCTCAAACCGTCCCTCCGGAGCGGAGGTCCGGTTGGCGCGGCACAAGGCGTCTATCGAATAGTCGGAGTTCTTGCCTGTCATGGCGGCGGTGTGGCCTCAGAACGTAAACTTTGAGTTGTGCTCCACAGCGCGCCCCTCAACCGTCGTCCAACACGAACACCTTGTGAGGGCCGGTTGCTCCGGCCGAGGCGCCACCATGGCGCGCGACAGTCTGGCGGAACAGGTGCAGCTCAAGGAGGCCGAGATCCGCTCCACCTAACTGCGCCTCAGAGAGCAGGAGCGGATGATCGCCATCAACGAAGAGCGCCAGCGCCTGGTGCGCGACATGCACGACGGAGTCGGCGGCCATCTGGTCTCGCTGGCCCAGTTGAGAGGCGGCGCGCCCGATGTCGAAACCCTGCGCCAGGGCGTGCGGATCGCCATCGACGATCTGCGGCTGATCATCGACTCGATGAATGGCGTGGATGACTCGCTGGAGGTCGCCATCGCCATTTTCCATGAGCGCATGGCGCCCCGCCTGCGTCTGGTGGGTATCGAACTGACCTGGACCGCCGCGCCGGGCGCGCCCGTCGAGGGTTTCAGTCCGGAGGCCAGGATCAACATCTACCGTATTCTTCAGGAGGCGATCACCAACGCGGTCAAACACGCCCAGGCGTCCCGCGTGGACATCCGCCTTGAGAGCGAGACCGAGGCCGTCGTCATATCGGTCTCGGACGACGGCATGGGCCTGCCGCCAAGGCTGCGGGATGGCGGCAAGGGCCTGCCAAACATGAAACGCCGCGCGGAACGGATCGGCGGAACCTGAATCTGGTCCCGCTGAACCCCGGACTTTCAGTTCGGCTGCGGGCGCCCCTGCCCACCTGGTTCGCACGCCGCCCGGAGATTATGCCCCAGTTTTTAGCTCGACCTGCCTCAGCCGTAACGCCTCGGCCTCGTCTGAAGTCAGCGGCAACAAGGCCATGGCGTCGTTCAGATAGGCGTCCAGAGGGCCCGAGAACGGCCAGTCGGATCCTGGTACGAACCGATCGACGCCGATCCGTCGCATCAGATCGACCAGCCTTTCGCGATCTCCGGGCGGCGTGTCGGCGTTGAAGACCTGGGCCAGGTCGAAATAGAGGTCTGGAAAACGCTTGGGATCCGTCGCCAGCGACTGCCGGAAGGCCTCCAGCGCGTCCCAAGTGTTCGCATCCAGTCCGCCCCAGCCGCCCGAATGGGCGATGACCACCGGGACGCCGCGAGCATGGGGCAGAACCTGTTCGACAAAGATGCGCACATCCTGGGCGCCATAGTCGGAGGCGCGGGTTCGCATGTGGATCATGATGGTCAGGCCGGCGCCCGAGGCGGCGTCGAAGACGGCGGCAAGACGGCGAACCTGACCGGGATCGCGAAGATCTACGCCCGAGTTGGTCAGATGCAGCTTCAATCCCTTTGCAAAAGGCTCGCCTTTCCACGCTTCGATTTCGGCCAGAGCCTCGGGCGCCAGCGGATTGACCGAGATGAAGGCGACCAGCCGCTCGGGATGTGCGGCCGCGATGGCCACGGTGAAGGCGTTGGCGGCATGGACGCGGTCGGCCGCGTCGGCCAGCGGCGGAACCATCATCGGGCTCTCGGCCAGATAGGCCGTGGACATGATCCAAGCCGTCTGGACGCCCGTCTGGTCCATATCCGCCAGAAGATCTTTGGCCGTCAGTGGTTTGACGAAGGCTGGATCACAGGCGCTGATCCGCCCCGGACTGTCGCAATAGGCCGTCAGAATCTCCCGAATGGTCGGGGCGTGGACATGGACATGATGGTCGGTACGAACCAAAGGACGGGTCCGGGACGTGGCGGGCGCCGCAGCGAGCACGACCAGGGCCGCGCCCGCCGCGACAAGGCGTTTGAAGAACATGGAGCGTGACTGGAACCGTGTCGCCTAGCGCGCCGCCTCGCCCAGCAGGGTCTGTTTCCAGAACAGAAGGCTGGTCCAGAAATAGTAGTCCTCGTTCTCCTTCTTGTGGAAGCCGTGGCCCTCGTTCTGGGCCAGCAGGTGCCAGGCCGTGCCTCCGCGGCTGCGGACCGCGCTAACGATCTGGTCGGCTTCGGAGGCCGGGACGCGGGGATCGTTTCCACCGGTGGCGACCAGAAGCGGAATGGTGATCTTGTCGACGCTGGTCAGGGGGGAGATGGCGTGAAGCTGGGCGCGCTGAGCCGGATCCCGTTCGTCGCCGTATTCCACCCGTCTCAGGTCGCGGCGATACGACTGGGTGTTTTCTAGGAAGGTGACGAAGTTGGAGATGGCGACATAGCAGTTCGCCCCCTTCAGCCGGTCGCTGTAATGCACGGCGGCGGCGTAGCACATGTAGCCGCCGTAGGAGACGCCGGTGACGGCGAAGCGCGAGGCGTCAAGGGTGGGATCGACCTCGAGCGTGTCCAGGAAAGCGCCGATGTCCTTGACCGAATTCTCGCGCTGGAACGGGCCGTTGTCCAGATTGACGAACCGGGTGCCGAAGCCGGACGAGCCGCGCACGTTCGGGAAGAAAAGGGCCACGCCCATCTCGTTTAACAGATAGTTCTGCGCGCCCAGGAAATCGGGGCGCGTCTGGCCTTCAGGACCGCCGTGGATATCGACAATCAGCGGCCGCTTGCCGGGGAATTTGGCGGGGTCGGGCCGGTAGAGGAAGCCGGACACCGTCTCGCCGTCGAAGCTCCTCACCTCGACCAGTTGCGGCTCGACGTTGACAGCAGGGTCCAGACCGCCCGTCTCGCTATAGGTCCATTGGGTGACGGCCAGGGTGGTCGGATCGACGGAGAAGGCGTCGCCGGAGACGCGCGCGGACGACAGGCTGAGACCGATCGCGCCCCATGGGGCGATGTCGATGGCCGGGCCGATGCTGTAGGGGATGACGCCTTCCGGCAGACCTGTGACGACCCGGACGGCGCCGGTCGCGACATCCATAACCTTCAGCCGCGATATCCCAGCCTCGTTGACCGCATAGGCGATGAAGCCGCCGTCCGGAGCGACGGCGTAGTCGCTGACATCCCAGCGAGCTTCAGTGCTGACCGGAACAAAGCCGTTCCGCACGATCCGCCCCAGACGCAGGAAGTCGGAATCCTTGTTCGAGGTCGCCCAGACGGCGCCGTCGGGCCCGTACTGAGGATCGACATAGGAGACCTGTTCGACAGGGTCGGTCAGCGGCGTCATCCGGCCCGAGGCGAGGTCCAGCTCATAGACAACGGCCCTGTTGATCGACATCCGGTTCAGGACCAGGGCCTTGGTCCCGTCCCTGGAGAAGTCGGCGATGTTCCAGCCGCCGCCGGACACCTGGGCCACCAGACGGTCGGTCGAGGGGTCGGAGGGATCGACCACATAGAGGTCCATGTCCGCGCCGTTGCGACGCGATGAGGCGTAGCCGACCCGCTTGCCGTCCCGACTCCAGGCGCCGAACCAGTTGCGGCTCTTGCCGTCCGTAATCAAGCTCAACCGACCGGCGGCCAGGGTGTAGAGTTGATAGAATTCGTCGCCCCCATTGTCCTTCTGGACAAGAAGGGTCTGACCGTTCGGCGACAGGGCGCCGGCCAGGATCGGCTCGGCCTCGAAACTGATCTGGGTCCGGGCGCCGTCAGGAGCGGCGACGACGTGAAGCTGATCCGTGGCGCCGAACCGGGTCTTGATCAGCATCGACTGATCGGCGGCGTTCCAGCCCAGGAAGGTCGCACGGCGCGTCTGAAGATAGGGCTGGGTCGCCGCGACCAGATCGTCGGGCACGGCGGGAAGGCCGTCGGCGACGATGGCGGCGGGCTTGGGCGCCTCGGCCAGGGCCGCAGGAGCGACGCTCAGGGCGAGCAGGAGAACCATCGGCAGACGGGAAATCATGGCACAGACCGTGTGAAAAATGGGGGAGCAGAAGGGGAGATCGCCGGCCCAACGGAGGAGCGGGGCCGGCGATCCGGAGCGCAGAACCAGAACTAGAAGCGGTACCGCGCGCCAACCGTGACGTACCGACCGATGACGTCGTAATACGGCGAATAGAGCGACCCGACCGGCGGGTCCTTGTCGAACAGATTGGTCGCATTGGCGTACAGCTCGACCCCGTTTGCGCCGTAGTGCGCCAGGTCGGCCGTCAGCCCTAGATCGACATAGGTGAAGGCGTCGATGTGGTTGTTCGAGATGGCGACGGTGCTGTTGTAGTCGCCCGCCGAGATGTAGCGCGCGCGCAGGTTCGCGCCGAACACCTCGCCCTTCCAGCCGAGGCTGGCGTTGACCCGCAGCTTGGGCACGCCCAGGCCGAAAGAATAGCCCTGGGATTCGACATACTCGATCTTGGTCACGCCGTCGTCCGTGGTCAGGCTGTTCACCCAGGTGCCGACCAAGCGCATCATCACCCGGCCCGTCGCGCCCGGAACCCAGAGGTCGGCGTCGGAGGCGTAGGAGGCCTCGGCGTCGATCCCGTCCGTGTGGTACTCGGCCAGGTTCACATAGGTGGACATGGTGCGGACCAGATTGCCCGCCGAGTCGCGCTCGACCTTGGAGCAGAGGTCGAGGTTGCCGTTGTAGCAGCGGTTGACCAGATCCTGCGGCGCAATCGTCGTGATCACGTCGTCGATCTTGATGTCGTAATAATCCAGCGACAGGTTCAGGCCTGGGATCGAAGGCGGCGAATAGGTGACGCCCAGGGTCAGTGTATCGGCGGTCTCCGGGCGGAGGTTGGGATTACCGCCGCCGTTGTTCAGCGTATAAACTAAAGCCCCGTTCTTGGCCGGGTCATTGATGTTGTTCCAGCCGGTGGTGGTGGTGGTGAACAGCTCCGAAAGATTGGCCGAACGGATATCGCGCGACTGAGTCACACGGCCGCGGAAGCCGGGGAAGAACTCGTTGGTGGCGCCAACCTTCCAAGACCAGATCGAGCCCGTGGTGTCGTAGTCCGAGATGCGAGCTGCAGCATTGAACTGCAGGTCGTTCAGGATCGGCAGATCCTTGACGATCGGGACCAGGACTTCGGCGAAGGCCTCCTTCACGCTGAACTCGCCGGACATGGCCGAGAAGCTGAACGTCTTGAAGGCCTTGGCCGCGTCCAGCTCGCCAATGCGCTGATCGGTCTGCTCCTTGCGGGCTTCCAGGCCGACGGCGATCGACACGTCGCCGGCCGGCAGGCTGAAGGGCTCGCCACGCAGGCTGACGCCGGCGACGTCCAGCTTGGTGGTGGCCCGCTGCTGAGGCGTGCCGGTGACATAATCGATGGCTTCCTGAGACGGCGCGCCCAGGCCAAAGAGATTGATCGGCACGCAGCCCGAGTTGGGATTGGTCAGGGTCACGCGGCAGACGGCTCGACCGCTCACGGGATCGATTACGGAATCGACCGCATTGGCGAATTCGGTCTTCAGCAGGAAACCGGGCGTATCGATATTATTCTCGAACTCGCCGTGGCTGTAGTAGGCGCCCCAGCGCCAGCTGTCGCCGAACTCGCCTGACGTGACCCCCGTTTCTCATCCAGCCATAACGAGAGTCCTTTGGTGATCTGAACTGGGGTTGGTGGGGTTGGCAAGAGGCCGTTCAGCGTAGCCTCCAACCAGCGCAGCGGACCGGCCGATCTGTCCGGTGAGCGCCTCTGCGTAAGCCTGCGGCGTCAGCCATCCCAGCTGTGAGTG
>NZ_JACHOQ010000001.1 GCF_014199955.1 Brevundimonas aurantiaca | reverse complement strand
CCCGCCCGCCCCGGCGGCCACCATCTGGGGGGGATTGCCGGCCGGGGGGGGGGGGGGGGGGGCCCCCCCCCCCCCCCCCCCCCCCCCCCCCCCCCCTTGGGGGAGGGGGACCGCCGTAGGCGGTGGAGGGGGCAACGCCGCACCGCTGCCAGACGCTTCACGCCCCCTCCGTCTCGCCGCTTCGCGTCGATCCACCTCCCCCCAGAGGGGGAGGATTTCAGACGGCTTCACCGCGCCTCGTCCGGCCTCAGGGTCAGCACCCGCACCCCGTCCGCCGTCACCGCCACCGTATGTTCGAACTGGGCCGACAGCTTGCCGTCGGCCGTCGTCACCGTCCAGCCGTCGTCCTCGGTCCGAACGGTGCGCACGCCCTGGTTCAGCATCGGCTCTATGGTGAAGACCATGCCTTCCTTCAGGGTCAGGCCGGTCCCGGCCCGGCCGAAATGCAGCACCTGGGGCTCTTCATGCATCTCGCGCCCGATGCCGTGGCCGCAGTAGTCGCGCACGACCGAATAGCCGGCCGTCTTGGCGTGGCGTTCGATGGCGAAGCCGATGTCGCCCAGCCGGGCGCCGGGCCGCACGGCCCTGATCCCCTTCCACAGGGCCTCATAGGTGGTGCGCACCAGCCTGCGCGCCTGGGGCCCGACCGAGCCGATCAGATAGGTCTTAGACGAATCGGCGATGAAGCCGTCCTTCTCAAGCGTTATGTCCAGATTGACGATGTCCCCGTCCTTCAGCACCTCGTCCGCCGAGGGCACGCCGTGGCAGACCACGGCGTTTCGCGAACTGTTCAGCACGAAGCCGTAGCCGTACTGACCCTTGCTGGCCGGTCGCGCCTTCAGCTCATCGACGATGAAGGCCTCGACCCGGTCGTTGATCTCCAGGGTGCTCATCCCCTCCAGGGGCAGGCCGTCCAGATGGGTGAAGACCTGGGCCAGCCGCCGCCCCGCCTCGGCCATCAGGGCGATCTCGGCCGGGGTCTTGGTCACGCCGCCGCATCCGTCAGGTCCGGCGTCTGCACGCCCGCCGCCCGCAGCTCGCGCGCCATCAGTTCCTGAAAGCTCATCCCCGGATGGGTTTCGCACAACATGCCCAGCCTGATCCAGAAGGCGGCCTGGGCGTTGATCGACCGATAGGAGGCCTTGCTGGCCCGCCGCAGCTGTTCGTGCAGATCATCCTCGATATTGACGATGCCCATGGGATGGCCCTGATATGATTCGAATATGTTTCGTATATCTCTCCCTCTCGGCGCGGCGCAAGCCGGCGCGGGAGATCCCCAGGTCCGATGCGACGTCGCCTCTGCAATATCAACCGGTTGCAGCTGCTGGAGCCAATCGACCGTTCGCCCCGCCCCACCGGCGCATAATGGGAATAGCGACGGAGGGGAGATGCAATCGGACACATCGGACACATCGGACACTGTTTTTCGCGCGCCGAGGCCGCGTCGCCGACCTTCCCGCGCCTGCCCTCTCCGCCCCCGGTTCGGCTCCCCGAACGCCGGCCTGTCTCTCCCGCCGGCGGGAGAGGGGCGATCCGCCCGACCGGACACATCGGACAGTTCGGACACTGCTTTTCCGACGCCCGCCCCTGCGGCAAGGCGGCGGATCGTCCGACGTCGCGAATGCGGGTGACGCCGGGGCTTGCGGGAGCTAAAGCCCTGTCATGACCGATACGCCGAAAAAGGGCTGGTTCCAGCGCCTGTCGCAAGGGCTCTCCCGCTCCTCCAAACAGATGACCGACCAGGTCGTCTCCGCCTTCGTCAAGGAGCCCCTGTCCGAGGCTTCGCTGGAGCAGCTGGAAGAGCATCTGCTGGAAAGCGACCTGGGCCCCGCCGCCGCCGCCCGCATCGTCGAGCGGTTCCGTTCCCTGAAGTTCGGCAAGGACGCCCCCGAACGCGAGGTCAAGGAGGCCCTGGCCGAGGCGGTCGCCGCCGAACTGGCGCCGCGTCAGGCGACCTTCGATCCCCTGTCCGGCCCCAAACCCTATGTGGTCCTGTTCGTCGGGGTGAACGGCTCGGGCAAGACGACGACCCTGGGCAAGATCGCCGCCGATCTGACGGCCAAGGGCGCCAAGGTGATGATCGTCGCCGGCGACACCTTCCGCGCCGCGGCCCGCGAACAGCTGAAGGTCTGGGCAGAACGGGCCGGCGCCCATTTCGAGAGCCGCCGCGACGGGGCCGATGCGGCGGGCCTGGCCTTTGACGCCTATACCCGGGCGCGGGCCGAGGGGTTCGACGTGGTCCTGATCGACACGGCCGGGCGGCTGCAGAACAAGTCGGCCCTGATGGACGAACTGCTGAAGATCGTGCGGGTGCTGAAGAAGGTCGATCCGGACGCCCCGCATGACACCCTTCTGGTGCTGGACGCCACCGTGGGCCGCAACGCCCTGGCCCAGGAACAGATATTCGGCCGCACCGCCTTCGTCACCGGGGTGGTGATGACCAAGCTGGACGGCACGGCGCGGGGCGGGGTGCTGGTGCCCGTGGCCCAGGCGTCCGACGCCCCCCTGATGCTGATCGGCGTGGGCGAGGGGGTGGAGGATCTGCAACCCTTCGACGCCCGCGCCTTTTCGCGCTCCCTGGTGGGGCTGGAGGACTGAGATGACCGACGCCCCCGCCCCCGAGCCCAAGAACCGCCAGTGGATCCGCCAGCTGGTCGATTTCGGGGCGCTCGCCGCCTTTATGATCAGCTATTTCACCACCCGCGACATGATCTTCGCGACCTGGGTCCTGGTCGGCGCCTCGGCCCTGGCCCTGGTCGTCGGCTATGCGGTGGAGCGGCGCTTCGCGCCCCTGCCGCTGATCACCGGCCTGTTCGCCCTGGTGTTCGGCATGCTGACCCTGTTCACCCACGACGACCTCTATGTGAAGCTGAAGCTGACGGTTCAGAACGGGCTTCTGGCCGTGGTGCTGCTGGGCTCCATCCCGCTGAAGAAATATCCGTTCAAGGCCCTGCTGGGCTCGGCCCTCCGGGTCAATGACGCCGCCTGGCGCACCTTGACCCTGCGCTACGGCCTCTATTTCCTGGCCGTCGCCCTGTTGAACGAGGTGTTCCGCAGCCCTGAGGCCGTCACGGCCGTCTGGCATGCTCTGGGGCGTGAGACGCCCAATCCCAACGACGTCTGGACCAGTTTCCGGGGCGTTCTGTGGATCGCCGCCTCCCTGTTCGGCCTGTCCCAGGTGCCGCTGATCATGAAGAATATGATCAAGGACGAAGAGCCGGGTCCGATCTCGCCGGACACGGGCCTCTGATGGCTGAATGACGGGAGCTCACAGACAAAATGTCGCGTAACCGACATACTTCTCGCGTCAAATCGTAAAGCCCCGCTGATACGCATGCGGACGAAAGACACTCGGGGGACGGTCGATATGGTCAAGTCTGGCAAGGCGGCGCGGAAGGTCGGGCCGCTGGGAACCTCGCCCAGCCATCTGATGCACCGGGCGCTGCAGCTGGCGCTGGACATCTATTCCGAGGAAATGGGCCCCGACGGCCTGACCCAGCGCCAGTTCGCCGTGCTTGAGGCCGCCTCGCTGAAGGCCGGCCTGACCCAGACCGAACTGGTGCGGATGACCGGCATCGACCGTTCGACCCTGGCGGATCTGGTCACCCGGATGACCGCCAAGGGCCTCCTGGAGCGCGAACGCTCGACCCTGGACGCCCGCGCCAAGGCGGTTCGTCTGTCGCCGGAGGGCGCCGCCCGACTGGAGGCCGCCCGCCCCCTGGTCGAGACCGCCGACAAACGGATCATGGCCCTGCTGCCCAAGGGCCAGCGCGACGCCTTCCTGGCGCAACTGGCCGAACTGGCCGCCGCCGCCGACGCCGCCCCCGACGCCGCCAAGGCTGAGGCCAAGGCCGCCAAGAAGGCCGCGAAACTGGCCGAGAAGGAAGCCAAGAAGGCCGAAAAGGCCGCCAAGAAGGCGGTCCGCCCGGCCAAGCCCGGCAAGGCCAAGAAGCCCAGGCTGAAGGTGGTCGAGGTCGCCTGACGGCGGGGAGGCGGCGAAACGGCTTGCGTCGCACGCCAGGGGCTGAGACCCTCCCGGCATGGCTGATCCGACAGACCTGCCCGGAGGCGTGGTTCATGACCTGCCCGCCGATCTGGCGGAGGCGGTGAGCCGTGACGTCGCCGCCTGCGCCACCTGGATGTCGATCACGCCCCTGGCCCGCAACGAATGGATTTGCTGGGTCGAGTCGGCGAAGAAGACCGAGACCCGGCTGAAGCGGATCGACTGGGGCCGCGAGAACCTGAGCGACGGCAAGCGCCGCCCCTGCTGCTGGCCGGGGTGCCCTCATCGCGAGGAGGGGACGGGCGCGGCTTAGGCGGCCTTCGGGTCCGCCTCCCGTCCAAATCGCAAGGCCGGCCTCTGCGGCGTCCAGAACCCCTCCACCGCTTCGCGGTCCCCCTCCCCGCAAGCGGGGAGGAGACAGGAGAGCGCGGCAGCGTCCGTTGTGAGGTCAGACGTTGATTTCGCAAATCGACCCTTAGCGGACCTTAGTCGAAGCAAGGGCGAGGTTGTATTGCAACGCCATAGCGCGGACCTGATAGGCTTCGCTGTCGAACCAGTGCGACCCGCTGTCCCACGCGGCACTCAACGTGTCGCGGAACTCGGACCTGCGCAGTTTCACCGTCCACACTGACAACGGCGAGTGGACGCGAACCCGTCTTGCCCTCAGTCAAACCCAATGACGTCACTCGGCCTGTTGATGTTCCCTCTTCCGGGACGGAAACCAAAAGCAGGCTGATCGCCACTCCAATAGCGAGTGTGAGCGACAGGCCGACTAACGCGGCCTTGTTGGACGCGATGAGAAACCGGATAGGTCTGAACATAATCGTCCCTTTAAGCACCCTGCGAGCGTGAGCGACTTTGGGTCCACTTTCCACCCCAAACAGTCCTTCGCAATGTCCGCCTTTGGACCCCAAGCCGTCATCCTCGGGCTTGGCCCGAGAATCGAGCGGTCCGCCGCTGGTGCGATGATCCTGGCGCAGCGCCCGATCGGCGCCCGGTCCTCGGGTCAAGCCCGAGGATGACGGAGCAGGGGGGGCGGTGAGAGCCCCTTCACCCCGCTGCGCGCGGTCCCCCTCCCCGCAAGAGCGGGGGGAGACAGTCGTCCGCTTCAGCGCTTCCTCAGCCGTTTGGCGTTGGCGACGGCGGTCTTGTGGATGGGGGTCAGGGCGGCGGTCTGGGCCTGGGTCAGTTCGGCGCTCAGGGTCAGGGTCTGGCCGGCGGCGCGGCTCCACCAGCCCAGGGCGTAGCGGAACTGGGCCTGGGCGGCCGCGGCGGGGGTCAGGGCGCAGGCGATCTCGGTCGCGGCCTGCATCGCCCGCGCCCCCTCGTCCAGGGCCGCCTGGCCCAGGCGTTCGCCGACGGCGCCCGCGCGAACCGACAGGGCGGCGGCGGCGGCGGCCAGGGCCTCGGTCTTCTCGGTCGTCATCAGCGACAGCTCGGCCAGATCCTGTCCGGCCGGATCGGTCAGCCCCTGAACCATTCGCCCGGTGCGGGCGGCGATCACCTGGGCCGAGGCGTTCAGCAGTTCGGCGCCCAGCACCGCCGGCGCGACGGCGGCGGGGACGCGGGCCCTGCGGCTCAGAACCCGGCTCCCGACAAGGCTTGGGGCCGAGTCTCGGCGGCGAAGGCCGCGACGTCGGACAGCAGGGCGGGGACCGCCAGATCAATGATGCGGCGGCCCTTTTCGGGGCTGGCCTGGGCCGGGTCGGAGCCGATGCGGCCGTCGGGGAAGCGGGCGCGATAATCCAGGGCGTCGCGGATCGGGCCGCTGGGCGCGATCTGGGGGCTGTAGTCGGCCGTCTTGATCCGGTCGGGATAGGCGGCCTGGGTCACGGCGATCTCGGACGGGGTCGCGTGCATGCCGTGGCCGGTCGGGAAGATCTGGTTGCACAGGGCCTGGACGCCCGGCAGGTCCCACCAGTTCTTCAGCTTCAGAACAAACGGGGGTTCGTCCTCGACGAAGCTCCATTCGGCGTAGATTTCCGAGAAGGTCGCCTCGATGGTGGCGACGTTCCCGCCGTGGCCGTTCAGGAAATAGATCCGCTCGAACCCGTGCCGGCTCAGCGACGAGACCCAGTCGGTGATGGCGGCCATGAAGGTGGAAGGCCGCAGGGAGATGGTCCCGGCGAAGGCCAGGTGATGCTGGGCCATGCCGATGTTGAAGGTCGGGGCCACCGTCAGGGCGGCGTCGGCGCGCTCGGCCTCATGGGCGATGATCTCGGGACACAGCCAGTCGGTGCCCAGAAGGCCCGTCGGGCCGTGTTGCTCATTGGAGCCGATGGGAACCACGATCGTCTTGGACAGGGGCTGGTCAGAGGCGATGCGGGCGTCGATCTCGGGCCAGGACGACAGGTGGATCAGCATGGGAACTCCTTTACGCGACCCGTCTCAACTAGCGCGATCTGAAGGGGGCGCATAGGCCGTGACGAAGAGGCGGGCGGCCTCGCGGGCGCGGCGGTCGCGGCGGGCCTCGTCGATCTGAGGCACGTTCAGCATGGCCCGCAGATGGCCGTGGCCCAGGACCAGGCCCGAGAACATCTCGGCCGCTTCGTCCGGATCGGGCACGTTCAGCCGGCCGGCGCGGGTCTGGTCCGCCAGCCAGGCCGACAGCAGGTTCAGGCTGCGCAAGGGGCCGGCCTCGTAGACGGCCTGGGCCAGTTCGGGCGCCTCGGCCGACAGCAGGGCGACGCCGCGCATCGAGCCGACCTTGTCCGGGTGGCAGACCCGGTCCAGCAGCAGCCGGGCCAGGGCCTCCAGCACCTCGGCCGGGGGGGCGGCCGACTTCAGCGGCGCGACGATGGCGTCGGACTTCTGGCTGGCCATGGCCCGGGCCAGGTCCAGCTTGGTGGCGAACCGGTTGTAGACCGTTTGTTTCGACACCCCCGCGACGCGGGCGATCTCCTCCATCGACACGGCCAGACCCTTGTCCGCGAACAGGGCCGCGGCGGCGTCGAGGATGGCCTCGCTCTTCTTCTCGTCGACCTGGCCCCGCCGGCGCGCCATCAGTGGGCGTCCGACGGGGGCGCGCCCGGTTGGGCCTTGACCGGCTGGGCCAGCAGGGTGACGAAGGCGGCGCCGGCGCACATGATGCCCAGCAAGGCGAAGGCGTCGCCGAAGGCCATGGTCGTGGCCTGTTTCTGCAGGATGCCATAGACGGCCTTCATCGCCGAAGCGGCCGGGTCGATGGTGCCGGCGAAGCGCTGGGCCATGCCGGCCATCATGTTGCGCATGGCCTGGTCGCCCTGGGCGATGCCGCTGGTCAGTTCGCCCATATGGATGGCCGTATTGGTGGTCAGGCCGGTGTTCAGGATCGCCAGGCCGAAGGCGCCGCCGACATTGCGCGACAGGTTGACCAGGCCCGAGGCGTTCTTGACCATGTGCGGCGGCAGGGTGGCCATGGTCACCTGCTGTGAGGCGATCATGGCCAGCATGACGCCGACCCCGCGGAAAGCCTGGACCGAGGCGAACTCCCAGAAGCCCCAGTCGTCGGTGACGATCCGCGCCTCCCACATGCCCCAGGCGCACAGCATGAAGCCGCCGAACATCAGGATCCGCGCGTCCATCCGGCGCACCAGGCGCCCGGCGAAGGGGGCGGTGGCGAACATCGCAAGACCCGAGACGACCATGGTCGTGCCCACTTCCGACGACGAATACTCCCGCACCCGCCCCAGGAAGAGGGGCAACAGGAAGGTGCCGCCGAACAGGGCGAAGCCGACCGTGAAGGTCATGACGAAGCCGACCAGGAAGTTGCGGTTGCCGAAGGCGCGCAGCTCGACGATCGGCTGGCGATAGGTCAGGGAGCGCCAGACGAAGATCGGCCCGGCCACGGCGGCGACGACCGTCAGCATCAGGATATGGGTGTCGTCGAACCAGTCGTTCTTGGCGCCCTCCTCGAGCACATATTGCATCGACATCAGGAAGGCGGCCATCAGGCCCAGGCCCCACCAGTCGAACCCCTTGGCCAGGGACGGGTCGCCCTTGTCGAAGTTCCCGTACCGTCCGACCAGGAAGAGGACCAGCAGGCCCGGCCCCACATTGATGAAGAACAGCCAGCGCCAGCTGAGCCACTCGGTCAGGTGGCCGCCGAGGGTCGGGCCGACGGTGGGGGCCAGGGTGACGATCAGGCCCATGACCACGCTGGCCGTGACCCGCTTGTCCGGCGGAAAGGCGGTGAAGGCCACGGCGAAGACGGTCGGGATCATGGCCCCGCCGACGAAGCCCTGGATGGCCCGGAACAGGATCATCATGTCGATGGACGTCGACAGGCCGGTGGCCACGCTCATCAGGACGAAGCCGGCGCAGGAGGCGAGGAACAGCCGCTGGGTGCCCCAGAGCCGTGACAGGAAGCCGGACAGGGGGATCATGACGACTTCGGGGATCAGATAGGCGGTCTGGATCCAGCTGATCTCGTCGGCCGAGGCGCCGACCCCGGCCTGGATCTGGGGCAGGGAGGCGGCGACGATCTGGATGTCGAGGATGGCCATGAACTGGCCCACCACCATGCCGGCGAAGCCCAGCAGCAGCATGGTCCAGTTGATCTCGGGATGGCCGGCGACGGGGGCCCTGGCGTCGGACGGGGCCCCGCCTGAGGCGGCGGGGGCGGCGGCGGTCACGGGCGGGGCGCCGTCAGAGAGGCCTCGGCGAAGCTCGCGCCGCCCTGGCTCTTCAGATCCACCTTGACGTCCACCGACAGACCGGGGCGCAGGGCCAGGTTCCGGTCGGCGCCGCTGACGACGATCCGAACAGGTACGCGCTGGGTGATCTTGGTGAAGTTGCCGGTGGCGTTCTCGACCGGGATCAGGGCGAATTCGGAACCGGTGGCGGGGGCGAAGCTGTCGATCCGGCCTTCGATCTTGCGGCCGGGGAAGGCGTCGGCGGAAATCTCGACGGTTTGGCCCAGCCGCATCCGGTCCAGCTGGGTCTCCTTGAAGTTGGCGACGATATAGGTCCGGGTCAGGGGCACGATCGACAGCAGCTGGGTTCCGGCGTTGACGAACTGGCCGGGGCGGACGCTGCGGGCCCCGACGACGCCGGCGATGGGGGCGCGGATCACCGTGCGGTCCAGAGCGATGCGGGCCTTTTCGACCTGGGCGCGGGCCTGTTCGACGGCGGCGACGCTCTGTTCGCGGGTTGAGCCCAGCACCCCGGCGGTGCGCTGTTCGGCGACCAGGGCGGCCTGGGCCTGGGCCACGGCGGCGTCAGCGGTGACGGCGGTGGCGCGTTCGGTCTGGATCCGCTGCTGCGAGACCCAGCCCTGCTGGGCCAGCTTGCCGTAGCGGTCGACCTCGGCGCGGGCCAGGCCGGCCTGGGCGCGGGCCTGGGCCACGGCGGCGGCGCGGGCGGCGACGGTCGCCTTCTCCTGCTCGGCCTGGGCGTCGACATTGCCGACGGCGGCGATGGCCGCCTGAAGATTGGCTTCGGCGCGGATCAGTTCGGCGCGCTGGTCGCTGTCGTCCAGCTTGACCAGGACCTGACCGGCCTCGACCCGCTGGTTGTCGCCGACCAGGACCTCGGTCACCCGGCCGGCCAGCTGGGGGCTGACCAGGGTGGTGTCGGCCTGGACGAAGGCGTTGTCGGTGCTCTCCCACCTCTGGCCGTTCAGCCACCAGACGATCCCGCCCGCGATCAGGGCGAGGCCAACGAGGATCGCGGCGAACAGCGGCAGGCGTTTCTTCAGTTCAGGCGACATGGGGACATCCGGGGGAGGGTGCGGCGTTTTGAAGCGGCGCTAAAATGGACGTCGCCGTCCAAAAATCAATCTCCAATCGCCAGAAGCCCGATCACGCCTGGTTTTCGTGTATGTCCTCGCCTCATGACCGACCGCGCCCGAGCTTCGAATCCCCTGCCGTCCGAAGTCGATGTGGCGGTCGTCGGGGCAGGGGCGGCGGGGATCGCCGCCGCGCGGCGGCTGGTGCGGCCCGGCCTGTCGGTTCTGGTGCTGGAGGCGCGCGACCGGATCGGCGGGCGCGCCTGGACGGCCCAGGTCGAAGGCGAGGGCCTGGACATGGGCTGCGGCTGGCTGCACTCGGCCGACGACAATGTCCTGGCCCGGCGGGTGGAGGCCGAGGGCCTGACCCTGGACCAGACCCCGCCGCCGTGGCGGACCCAGGCCTTCGATCACGAGATCACGCGCGCCGACCTGGCCGAGTTCGGCGAGGCCTTCGCCGCCTTCGATCAGCGCGTAAGCGAAGCGGCGGCGCGGGGTGAAGACCGGCCAGCCTCTGACTTCTTCGATCCCGACTGCCGCTGGAACGCCCGGATGGACGCCATCTCGGGCGCCCTGAACGGGGCGCGGTTCGCCGAGGTGTCCAGCCTGGACTATGACGCCTATGGCGACACCGGGGTGAACTGGCGGGTGCGCGAGGGCTATGGCCGGCTGATCGCCCGGCTGGGCGAGGCGGTGTCGGACGCCGTGGTGCGCGACTGCGCCGTGCGGCGCATCGACCGCTCCGGCCCCCTTTTGCGGCTGGAGACCAGCCGGGGCGAGCTGACGGCGCGGGCCGTGATCCTGACGGTCCCCAACAGCCTGATGGCCGCCGAGGCGGTGCGGATCGAGCCGCCGGTTCCGGCCTGGCTGGAGGCGACGGCGGGCGTGCCCCTGGGCCTGGCGTCCAAGGTGCATATGACGGTGCGGGGCGCAGGCGATTTCCAGCCCGACACCCAGCTGTGGACGCGGACCGACACGGCCGAGACCGGCGGCTATCATCTGCGACCGTTCGGACGGCCGATGATAGAAGCCTATTTCGGCGCCGACCTGGCCTGGGGGCTGGAGGCGCAGGGGCCCGCCGCCCTGGTCGACTTCGCCGTGTCCGAACTGGTCGCGGCCCTGGGGTCCAACATGAGGCGGCGGCTGGAGGCTGCGGCGGTGTCGAACTGGGGCGTCGATCCTTGGTCGCGCGGCGCCTATTCCCATGCCCTGCCGGGCCATGCGGGGGACCGGGCGAAGCTGCGGATCGCGGTCGAGGACCGGATCTTCCTGGCGGGCGAGGCGACGGCGCCGGTCTATTACGGCACGGCCCACGGCGCCTGGATGGAGGGCGAGCGGGCGGCGGACGCGGCCCTGAAAGCCCAAGGGTTGGCGACCCTGGGTCTTGACCCGCGCCGCGACGACGGCGACAGCGAGTCATGACGCCGACCAAGTCCAGAAAAACAGCCGCCAAGCCGCTTAAGCCCGGCCCGAAACGCCCGGCGGTTATGACCGGCGCCTCGGTTCCCGTGCTGCGCTGGCCGCCTGACGAGGACCGGGTCGAGACCATCTTCGAACGGCTGTCCGGCGTCATGCCCGAGCCGAAGACCGAGCTGAACTTCTCCAACCCCTTCACCCTGGTCGTCGCCGTCGCCCTGTCGGCCCAGACCACGGACGTCGCGGTCAACAAGGCCACCGACCGGCTGTTCCAGGTCGCGGACACGCCGGAAAAGATGCTGGCTCTCGGGGAGGAGGGACTGGTTCCCTACATCGCCTCCATCGGCCTCTATCGCGGCAAGGCGCGCAACGTCATCGCCCTGAGCCGGATCGTGCTGGAGCAACACGGCGGCGAGGTTCCGCTGAACCGAACCGATCTCCAGGCCCTGCCGGGCGTGGGGCGAAAGACCGCCTCGGTGGTGCTGAACGAACTGGGGATCGAGGCCGCCATCGCCGTGGACACCCATGTCTTCCGCGTCTCGCACCGGCTGGGGCTGGCCAACGCCAATACGCCGGACAAGGTGGAGGCCCAGCTGTTCCAAGTCGTGCCGGAGCCGTGGCTGCCCAAGGCCCACCATTGGTTGATCCTGCACGGGCGCTACACCTGCACGGCGCGCCGGCCCAAATGCCTGGCCTGCGTCATCGCCGACCTGTGCCCGTCGCGGGCGGGGCTTATGGCCCTGGGCGAGGCGGCGTCCTGAGGGGCTTCAGGCGGCGTTCGCCGCCTCTGCGGCTTCCATATCCGCATTCATCGTCTGCAGGATGGTGCGCAGTTCGGCGATCTGGGCGCCGGACAAGGGGAGGCGCTCCACCACCTGGCAACGCACGCCCAGCACCTTCTCACGCAGGGACCAGCCCGCTTCGGTGGGCTCGACCCAGACCCGACGCTCGTCCTCGGCGTCGCGTCGCCGGGTCAGAAGGCCGGACGCCTCCATCCGCTTGACCTGAGGCGTCAGGGCGCCGGTCTCCATGTGCGTGCGCCGACCAATCTCGCCCATGGTCAGGGGACGCCCGCTCTCCCACAGGGCCAGCAGGATCAGATACTGGGGGTGGGTCAGACCCAGGGGGTCGAGCAGACGTCGATAGATGCGCGTCACCAGACTGGCTCCGGTCTGAAGCGCCAGGCACAGCTGGGCGTCGATCTCCAGATCGCGGAACCCGTCGGAACCAATCTGCGCCTTCGCCATTTCGCCCTCCTCGAGCCGCCGCGGGGGCGCGAGTTCGCACCCAAACACCGGTTGTTAAGCACAAAACCTGAAAAAATCAAAAATATCAAATTTGATATAATCAATCATTAGGCAATCTCGCCGATAACCCTCCGACGAAGACACAGGAGTGTGGAATGTTCGGCACAGCGCAGAAGCGTCGCCAGCAACAAGAGCTTCAGGAACTGACCGGCATGGTCGCGGCGCTGAAGCGGTCGCAGGCGGTCATCGAATTCGCCCTGGACGGGACGATCCTGGAGGCGAACGAGAACTTCTTATCCGTGATGGGCTACCGCCTGGATGAGGTGCAGGGCGCCCACCACCGCATCTTCGTCGATCCGCAAGACGCCAATACGCCCGCCTACGCCGACCTGTGGCGCCGGCTGAATGCGGGCGAATTCATCGCCGACAAGTTCGTCCGCTACGCCAAGAACGGCGCGCGCGTGGTCATCGAGGCCAGCTACAATCCGATCTTCGACATCGACGGAAAGCCGTGCAAGGTGGTCAAGTTCGCCACCGACATCACCGCCGTCGAGGCCGAGCGCGAGCGGCGTCTGGAGGCGGACCGTCTCGCCGCCCAGGTTCAGGCCTCGGTGGTCCAATCGACCGGGCGCGCCCTGTCCGCCCTGGCGGCCGGCGATCTGTCCTACAGGATCACCGACGCCTTCCCCGGCGACTATGCGGTTCTGCGCGAAGACTTCAATCGAGCGATCGCCGCCCTGGATCAGGCGGTGGCGGTCATTCGCGTCAATGCGGCCTCCATGCAGTCCGGCGCCAATGAGATCAGCAGCGCCGCCGAAGACCTGTCGCGCCGCACCGAGCGTCAGGCCGCCGGACTGGAAGAGACCGCCGCCGCCCTGGACCAGATCACCGCCACCGTGCGCCGGACAGCCGAGAACGCCCAGTCCGCCGATGCGGTCGTGGGCCAGACCCGCACCCAGGCCGAGACCGGCGGCGCCGTGGTTCAGCGCGCCGTCTCCGCCATGGAGCAGATCGAGGCCTCCTCCGCCCAGATCGGCCAGATCATCGGCGTCATCGACGAGATCGCCTTCCAGACCAATCTTTTGGCGCTCAATGCCGGGGTCGAGGCGGCCCGGGCGGGCGAGGCTGGTCGCGGCTTTGCGGTCGTGGCCTCCGAGGTCCGCGCCCTGGCCCAGCGGTCCGCCGACTCGGCCCGCGAGATCAAGGCCTTGATCTCCACCTCCAGCGCTCAGGTCGAGTCCGGCGTCAAACTGGTGCGGGAATCGGGCGAGGCGCTTTCGGGCATCGCCACGCGCATCCACGACGTCACGCACCTGATGGCCGAAATCCGCGCCTCGACCCAGGAACAGGCCGTGGCCCTGGCCGAGGTCAACAACGCCGTCAACGACATGGACCAGGTCACTCAGCAAAATGCTGCGATGGTCGAGGAATCGACGGCCGCCAGCCTGAGCCTCGACCGCGAGGCGACCGACCTGGCCGAACTGGTCGGCCGGTTCCGACTGTCCGAGGGGCAAGGCGAGGCGGCTCCCGCGCCGATCCGCCAAGCCCAGGCCCGGATCGAAGCCTTCGCCGCCGAAACCCTGCGCCCTCGCCCGCGTCTGGTCGCTGCGGCAGGCGAGTGGCAAGCCTTCTAAAGGCGGTTTCGAACCGCTTCGGCGAATCCGGCGCCGTTCGCCGAGTCATGGTCCAGATAGAAGTCGGGCTCGATCAGCTCGGCCTCCATCAGCACCCAGGCGCCGGCGTCGTCGCGCGCCAGGTCGATGCGGGCGTAGAGCAGGGGCTCCTCGACCGCCGCCAGCACCTGTTCGGCCAGGGCGAATGCGGCCGCGTCGGGCGTCACGGTCGTGTAGAGGCCGCCGAACTGGATCTGGATGCGGAAGTCGCCGGGGACCGGCCGCTTGTTGACTGCATGGCTGAACCGGCCGCCGAAGAAGAGCAGGGAGGTCTCTCCCTCGGTCTCGATCGACTTCAGATAGGGCTGGATCATGGCCGGACCTTCCGGCGCCTCGGTCAGGGGCTGTCCCGGCGTCAGGCGCAGGGTGCGGAAGGCGCCAGCGGACACCGTCGGTTTTATGATGAGGGTCGGGGCGCCGGTTTCGGCGAAGGCGGCGTCCACCTGGTCCTGGGTGATCGCCTCGCTCCAGCGGGTCGGGGGAATGGGCACGCCCTTGTCCGCCAACCGGGCCAGATAGGTCTTGTCCGAATTCCAACCCAGGACCGAGGCCGGATTGGCGATCGGCAGGCCGGCCGTCGCCCAGGTCGCGCAGGCCTTCAGCCAGCGGGCGTGGTCGCGGTGATAGCCCCAGGCGATGACCGGCAGGATCAGGTCATGGCCCTCCAGCCCCGAGGCGTCCTCGACATGGTCGCTCCAGGGCGTGGGCGTGATCTCTGCGCCGGTCGTCTCCAGCGTGGCCTTCAGACGCGCCAACACCTCGGGCCAGCGGCCGATGTAGGATTTGTCGGCGGGGTCGGGGGTCAGGACGGCGATCCGGGTCATGCGCCCTGCCTATCGCAACCGGCCGATACATATAAGGGCTTCCTTATAGGTTTTCGGGTGACGTGCCGGTCTTCAACCGCTAAGGCGCGCCCATGACCCAGAACACCGCCCAATATGACGTCTGCGCCGTCGGCAACGCCATCGTCGACGTGCTCAGCCCCTGCGACGCCGCCTTTCTGACGGCCCAGGACCTGGCCCCCAACTCCATGCAGCTGGTCGACGCCGAACGCAGCGCCGCCCTGTATGACGCCATGGCGCCGGGCGTCGAGGCCTCTGGCGGATCGGCCGGCAACACCGTCGCCGGCGTCGGCTCCTTCGGCGGCCGGGCTGCCTATATCGGCAAGGTGGCCGACGACGTCCTGGGTCAGGTCTTCACCCACGACATCCGCGCCGCCGGCGTCCATTTCGACACCCCGGTCCTGACCGGCGGGGCCGATCAGGGTTTCGGCACCGGCCGCTGCCTGATCAATGTCTTGTCGGACGGGGCGCGGACCATGGCGACCTTCCTGGGCGCGGCCAACCAGCTTTACGCCGACGACATCGACGAGGCCCTGATCGGCGCCAGCCAGATCGTCTATCTGGAAGGCTATCTGTTCGACCCGGCCCCGGCGCGCGCCGCCTTCGAACGCGCCGCCGCCGCCGCGCACAAGGCCGGCCGCAAGGTGGCCATCACCCTGTCGGACACCTTCGTCGTCGCCCGCTGGCGCGCCGAACTGCTGAGCTTCATCGAACAGTCGGCCGACATCGTCCTGGCCAATGAGGCCGAGCTGGGCGCCCTGTTCGAGACCGAAGACTTCGACGCCGCCGCCGCCAAACTGGCCGCCATCGTCGAGATCGCCGCCGTGACGCGCGGCGAGCAGGGCTCGGTGGTGATCAAGGGCGAGGACCGTGTCGCGGTCGCCGCCTATCCGGTCGCCAAGGTGATCGACACCACGGGCGCCGGCGACCAGTACGCCGCCGGCTTTCTCTTGGGTCTGGCGCGCGGTCTGTCGCTGGAGGAGGCCGGGAAACTGGGCTCCCTGGCCGCGTCCGAAGTCATCGCCCACTGGGGCCCGCGCCCGATGGTGAAACTGGCCGACCTGGCCGGGGAGCATGGGCTGAGGGTGTAATCCGGACCTTCCCCCGCTCGCGGGGGAAGTGTCAGCTCGTCGAGCAGAGCGAGACGGCTGACGATGGGGGAAGTCTTCTTGCTTTAAGCAAGACTTCCCTCTCCGACCCTGGTCCGCTGCGCGGACGCCGGGCCACCTCTCCCGCAAGCGGGAGAGGGTCGTTTTGTGTCAGCTCTTCCACCGAAGCGTCACGGGCTGGATCGGATTGGCGAACGCCCGCCCCTCTGCGCGGCTCCTGGTCCATTCGCGCTTGAGCTGCTGGTACCATTTGGCCTGTTTATCGGCGTCGTCGATCCAGATCAGGGCGGGGTCGTAGCGCAGGCCCTCGTTCTGCAGGTTCACCATGCCGCCGTCCTGTTTCAGGAAGGCGACCACCCCCAGGCGCAGGAAGGGCTTGGCCAGGTCGAAGACCCAGTGGTCGGACCAGAAGATCTGGGTGATGCGGGTCTTGGTGTCGCTGATCGGGGTCAGGCAGGTCAGGGCCAGGACCTGTTTTTCGCCGACCTGGATATGTTCCCAGCGATAGCCGGGCAGGCGGAAGGTGATCTCGGTCGCCGGGGCGCCGCCCAGGATCTTGTAGAGGCGGCTGTTGGACGAGGGGGCATGGCGCACCATGGCCCAGCCGAAGTCTACGGGTGCGAAGGCCTTGGCCTTTTCGTGCATCGAATGTTCGGACCGCCACCACCATTGCTGGTGGACATAGGGGCCGTGGGCCGGGTCCATCAGGCCGACGACGGCATGGTCGATATGGCTGTCGAACTCCATCCATTCGACCAGTTTCGGGCCGGATCCGACGACGCCGGGGAAGACGGGGGGCTCATGGTCCGGTTCTGACGGATTGCGGGCGTCCGAGGCCATCCAGACGAAGACCATGCCTTGGCTCTCGCGCACCGGATAGGACCGCACCTTGATGCGGTTCGCCTCGAACGCCTGATCCTCGACCAGGGACGGAATGGCGGCGCAGACCCCGTCGGGCCGGAAGCGCCAGCCGTGATAGGGGCATTCGATCGTCTCGCCCTCGCCGGGCTTCTCCACCAGCTTCCCGGCCGACAGGGGGGCGGCGCGGTGGGGGCAGATGTCGCGCATCCCATAGACGGCCCCCGCGCGGGTGCGGCCGATCAGGACGGGTTCGCCCATGATCTCATAGCGTTTCAGCCCGGCCGGGGCGACGTCGCGCGACAGGGCGACGAAATACCAGGCGTCGGCGACGAATCCCTTGCCGAACGGCTGGGCGCCGCTCTTGGACGGGGCGGCTTCGGCTTGAGGGGGCTGGACGGGAGCGGCGTCTGCGGGCTTCATGCGCGCCTCATAACAGAGGGACGCGGGGTCTGTCCTCACGAAGTCCTCAGAGAACTTTACAATGCAAAGTGAAGACGTCATAAGGATGGCTTCACAGGGGAGTTTCGCCATGTTTCGCGCCTTGAGTTTCGCTGCGGCCCTTTTCGCCGCCACCACGGTTCAGGCCCAGGCCGAAGCCCAGAACAGCCACGGGACCCATTCCGAGCACGGCTCGGCGCACGGCCACAACCATGCGGACTTCGCCTCCGACCGCATCCACGTCCGCATCGACGGCGACATGGACGGGCGCGACATCATCCTGATCCCCGGCCTCAGCTCTTCGCCGGAAATCTGGCAGGGGACGGTGGATCATCTGACGGCCCAGGACGGGGTCGGCTGGCGCGTTCACCGCATCCATGTCCAGGGCTTCGCCGGCGCCCCGGCCGAAGGCAACGCCCAGACCGGGGGCGCCCCGACCCCCGTCGCCGCACCGGTCGCCGACGAAATCGCCCGCTATATCCGCGAGAACCACCTGTTCAAGCCCGCCGTCGTCGGCCATTCGATGGGCGGGACCATCGGCCTGATGCTGGCCGCGCGCCATCCCGACAGCGTCGGCCGTCTTATGGTGGTGGACATGATCCCCTTCATGGGCGCCATGTTCGGACCGCCCGGAACCACGGCCGACAGCGTCAAGCCGGTCGCGGACCAGATCTGGGCCGCCCAGGCCAACAGCCCGCGCGAGGCCTATGTCGCCCAGGCGACCGCCTCCATCAACGGCATGATCAATACCGAAAGCCGCCGTGAAGAGGCGCTGGAGGACATGCGGACCAGCGATCAGAAGGTCTCGGCCGCCGCCTTCCGCGAACTGGTGGCGACCGACCTGCGCCCCGAACTGGCCAAGATCACGGCCCCGACCGAGGTCGTCTACGTCAAGTTCAACGACCCGCGCATGACGCCCCAGATCACCGACGCCGTCTATCAGATGTCCTACGCCGGCCTGCCGGGCGTGACCCTGAAGCGGATCGACGACAGCGCCCACTTCATCATGTTCGACCAGCCCCAGGCCTTCTACGGCGAGCTGGACGCCTTTCTGGCGCGATGAGCCATCCGGCGGCGGATCGGGTGATCGGCCTCTATCAGGATGGGGCCGAGGGCTGGATCGCCGACCGCGGCCCGTCCCTCTATGCGGGACCGAACGGTCCAAACGAGGCCGAATGGCTGGACCGGTTTGTCGCCGACCTGCCGTCGAACGCCCGTCTTCTCGACGTCGGCTGCGGTTCGGGCTGGCCGATCGGCGCGGCCCTGCTGGCGCGGGGGTTCAGGGTCGTGGGGCGGGATTCCTCGCCGGCCCTCATCGCCCATGCGCGCCAGACCCTGCCGTCCGGCGTCTGGGAGATCGCCGACATGCGGAATCCGCCGCCTGACGGGATGTTCGACGGCGTCCTGGCCTGGCACAGCCTCTTTCACCTGACGCCTGACGATCAATTGCGGGTTCTGCCCGCCCTGGCGAACCAGGTGGGGCCCGGCGGTCGGCTGATGTTCACTAGCGGCCCCGCCCATGGCGAAACGATCGGGGAATGGCGTGGCGAACCCCTCTATCACGGCAGTCTGGATCCCGCCGCCTATCGCGCCCTGCTGGCGGAGGCCGGTCTCTCAATGGAAGCCGACGGGGCCGAGACCGGCGTCTGGCTGGCCCGCCGCGCCATTCTTTCGGCGAAATAGCCGCTCACGCTGGCGTGAAGTGAGCGGGGCCGTTTCGGCGGCGGTTCATACGCGGTACACGTCGGTATGAGCTAATCCGCCTCAGCGCGGCATCTGAAGGAAAGTCATGGCGGGTCCAGGGTTCGGGGGCGGACAACAGGGCGGCGACAGGCCGGCCCGAACGCCGTTGCAGAAGGCGCTCTACTGGGGCGCGGTGCTGGCGGTCTGGGGGCTGATCTTCCTGGTGGTCTTCTTTGCGGTGTTCGCGCGCGGCCTGCCCGACACCTCGACCCTGTATAATGTCGATCGCCAGCCCTCGATCACCTATCTGGACCGCAACGGCGCCCTGATCGCGACGCGCGGCACCCAGATGGCGCCGCCTGCGGATCTGGACGCCCTGCCCGACTATGTGCCGGCCGCCTTCATCGCAATCGAGGACCGGCGCTTCTATCACCACCCCGGTTTCGACCCCATCGGCATGATGCGGGCCATGGCCACCAATATGCGCGCCGGCCGGGTGGTACAGGGCGGCTCCACCCTGACGCAGCAGCTGGCCAAGAACCTGTTCCTGACGCCGGACCAGAACCTGCGCCGCAAGGTGCAGGAACTGATGCTGGCGGTCTGGCTGGAGATGAAATTCTCCAAGAAGGAGATCCTGGCCCTGTATCTGAACCGGGTCTATTTCGGCGCCGGCGCCTATGGGATCGAGGCGGCGTCGCAACGCTATTTCGACAAGTCGGCCAAGGATCTGACGGTCGGCGAGGCCGCGCTTCTGGCCGGCCTGTTGAAGGCGCCGTCGCGCTATTCGCCGGTGTCAGAGAGCGAGCGGGCCGCCAACCGCGCCACCGTCGTGCTGAACGAGATGGAGGAGGCCGGGGTCATCACCGCCGCCCAGCGCGAGCAGGCGGTGACCCAGCCCATCATCGTGTCGCGCACCCTGGCGACCCAGCACGCCCAGTATTTCATCGACTGGCTGGACCAGTCGATCCGCGGCCTGGTCGGCGAGCCGACCGAGGATCTGGTGGTCGAAACCACCCTGGACCTGACCCTGCAGACGGCGGCCGAACGCTCGGTGCGGCGCATTCTGGACCGCGACGAGGGCGAGGGGGTGCAGCAGGCGGCCCTGGTGGCCCTGGACGGCGACGGCCGGGTGCGGGCCATGATCGGCGGCGGCTCCTATGCCGACAGCCAGTTCAACCGCGCCGTCGAGGCGCGGCGTCAGGCGGGTTCGGCCTTCAAACCCTTCGTCTACCTGGCGGCGGTCGAGGCCGGCTATACGCCCCAGACTCCGGTGGTCGATCAGCCGGTCACCATCGGCAACTGGTCGCCGAAGAACTATTCCAACACCTTCGCCGGCCCCATGCCCCTGTCTCAGGCGGTGGCCCAATCAATCAATACTGTGGCGGCCTCCGTCGCCGACCAGATCGGCCGCGACAGCGTCGCCCGGGCCGCGCGGCGCCTGGGCATCGAAAGCCGGATCGGTCTGGAGCCGGCCATGGCTCTGGGCGCCGTCGAGGTCTCGCCGCTGGAGATGGCCACCGCCTATGACGCCTTCGCCAACGGCGGCCGCCGGGTCGAGGCCTATGGCATCAGCCGCATCCGCACGCCACAGGGCCGCGTCATCTATCAGCGCGCAAGCGGCCAGAGCGGTCAGGCCATCAACAATCCGCCCCTCTATTACATGAACCAGATGCTGCGCGGGGTCATGACCTCGGGCACCGGGCGCAGCGCGGCCATCGCCGGGCGCGACCTGGCGGGCAAGACCGGCACCACCTCCGACTATAAGGACGCCTGGTTCGTCGGCTACACCGGCGGCTTCGTCACCGCCGTCTGGGTGGGCAAGGACGACAACACCGCCATGCGCGGCGTGACCGGCGGCTCCTCGCCCGCCGCCATCTGGAAGGGCTTCATGGAGGCGGCCCTGCCGCGCCTGAATGCGCCCCGCATCCCCGACGGCCCCGCCATGCCCGAGGGCTGGGTCGCGCCGGACCCGATCGGCGACCTGATGTCGGGCATCGGCGAGGACGGTCTGCCGATCCAGCCGACCGACCCGGCGGCCGGCGATCCCTATGCCGAAGAGCCGGGCCAACCGGTTCAGCCGACGCAGCCCGCCCAGCCCGCCGTCCGCCCTGCCACCCCCCAGCCGGCGCCGCGCGATCCGCCGGACCAGCAGCCGGAAGGCCGCCAACCGGCCGAGAAACGCAGCGATCCGCTTTTCTTCTGATCCTTCGGGGAAGCCCCCACAGACCTTCCCCCGCTTGCGGGGGAAGTGTCAGCTCGTCGAGCACAGCGAGACGGCTGACGATGGGGGAAGTCTAGCCTCTTGGAAGAAGACTCCCCTCTCCTACCCTGGTTCGCTGCGCGAACGTCGGGCCACCTCTCCCGCAAGCGGGAGAGGGTCTGGGACGCCGCCTACCGCCCCACCGCATGAAGCGCCGCGCCGTAGTCCTTCAGCCATTTGCGCCAGGGCCGGTGATCCCCCACCAGCCGCTCGACCACCGACCAATAGGCCGGGCTGTGGTCGGCGTGGACCAGGTGGGCGACCTCGTGGGCGGCGAGATAGTCGATGACCGGGGGCGGGGCCATGATGACCCGCCAGGAATAGCGGATGGTGCGGTTGTGCGGGCTGCATGAGCCCCAGCGCGAGCGGGTGTCGGCGATCGACACCTGGACCGGCTTCTGACCCAGGGTCCGCAGATGGTGTTCGGTGCGTTCGACCAGGGTGGCGCGCGCCTCGCGCTTCAGCAGATTCTCGACCCGGCGGGCATAGGCCTCGCCCTCGCCGCCCGAGCGGATGACGGTTCCCTCCTCGACCAGCCGCGCCGCGCCGGCGCCGGGCGTCGCCTCCAGCCGCACGGGCCGGCCGCGCAGGGCGATGACCTGGCCCGGCTGCAACGGCCGGCTCCGGGGGCGCACGGCCAGGCGTTCGGCGATCCAGACGCTTTTCGAACGGGCGAAGGCCACGGCCTGGACCAGGCCGCGCTCGGTCGGGGCGATCACCACCGCCTCGCCGGCCCGGGCGTCGATCCGCACCGACAGCCGCCGCGCGCGCGGATTGACCGACAGTCTCAGCGTCGGACCCGAACCGGGTTCGGGCCGGTCTTCGTCAAGCGGCAGCCGCTGACCGTTGCGATACGCCAAGTCGGGCCTCGTTCCGGGCGATGAAGTCGCGAACGCGGGGATAGATCTCCTCGCGGAAACGACGACCGTTGAAGACCCCGTAATGGCCCACGCCGGGCTGGACGTACAGCACCCTCTGATCCTCGGGGATGTTCGGGCACAGGCCGTGCGCCGCCTGGGTCTGGCCGACGCCGGAAATGTCGTCCTTCTCCCCCTCGACCGTCATCAGGCCGATGTCGGCGATCTTGCTCAGATCGACCCTGCGGCCGCGATGCTCCAACAGGCCGCGCGCCAGCAGATGCTGCTGGAAGACGATGTCGATGGTCTGGAGGTAGAACTCCTCGGTCAGGTCCAGGACCGACAGATATTCGTCGTAGAATTCCTCGTGCTTCTCCACCCCGTCGCCGTCGCCGGCGATCAGGCTGGTGAAATAGTCCCAGTGGGCGTCGCGGTGACGCTCCTGGTTCATCGACATGAAGCTGTAGAGCTGGACGAAGCCCGGATAGACCCGCCGTCCGAACCCCGGATAGGGCAGGGGCACGGTGTGGATCATGTTCGACTTGAACCAGGTGAAGGGCTTCTCCTCCGCCAGCTGGTTGGTCACGGTCGGCGACAGGCGGGCGTCGATGGGCGAACCCATGAAGGTCATGGAGGCGGGGCGGTTCTCGTCGCCGTCCTCGGCCATGATCGCACAGGCCGCCATGACGGGCGGGCCGGGCTGGCAGACCCCGACGACGTGGGGCCGGCCGCCGATCTCGGCCAGCATCCGCCGGACATGGTCGATATAGTCGAAGAAGTCGAACCGCCCCTCCAGCACCGGAACCTGGCGGGCGTTGATCCAGTCGGTCACATAGACGTCGTGGTCCTGAAGGAAGGCCTCGACCGTGCCGCGCAGCAGGGTGGCGTAATGGCCGGACAGGGGGGCGACGATCAGGACGGCGGGACCGGACGCGGGTTTTTTGGCGCGCTTCAGATCGCCGATGTTGCGGGCGAAGCGGACCAGGCGGCACCAGGGGCTCTGCCAGATGACCTGTTCGACCGTGCGGACCGGCTTGCCGCCGATCTCGAGTGTCTCCAGCCGCCAGTCGGGCTTGCCGTAGCGGCGGGTGACGCTCTCGAACAGTTCGGCCGAGGCGTAGGCGGTGCGGGCCAGGGCCGTGTCCGCCGCCGGATTCAACGGCGAGCTCCAGAACCGGCGCGCCATCTGGGCGCCGAAGCGCCAGGGCAGGGCCGACTGATAGGCGAGTTCATGAAGGGCGTAGAGCATGACCATCCGTTGGGCCGCGCCGCGACCGGCGTCGGCGGGCCTCTTGCTGCACGGCAGCATACAGGGTTTCGCCCTTCGCGTCAGTTAATCGCAAACGGGTGTAAATGGGGCGCAGTTCGACCTTCTCGCCGCCGCATGAACATGATCTGATAGGGCCGACGTTCGGGGCCGTCCCTTCGGAACCGTCTATCGGAAAGGTCTTGGAGCATTCGATGTGGGTCTCGCTGACCATCGCCGGCCTGATGCTGCAACAGGCGCCCGCTGCGGGTCTGGTCTCCTATGAGGAATCGGTGCGTTGCGCCGGCCTGACCCAGGCGGCGTCCGAGCTGGAGGGCGGAGAAAGCGCCGAGGGCCGCAGCCTCTATGACGCGGCCCTTTTCTGGTCGCTGGCGGCCATGCAGGCGGCGACGGCGGCCGGCAAGCCCGCCCGCGCCGCCGAGGCGGATCAGACCCGCGCCCGTATCGAGGCGGTGCGCCAGCTCAGCGCCGACGCCCCCGCCGCCCGCGCCGCCCTGCAGCGGTGTCGGCGCAAGACGCCGAACCTGAACTGAGGCCGAAATGTCGGCTTGGGGCGCGGCTGAACGTTCGTGGCGGCGCTGCGTTTGCAGGAGACCGACGGCAAGGGACGTCTTTCGTCCCGATCCGGGATTTTAAGGCGTTCAATCCTATGTTCGAGTTCGGTCGTGATCTTCGCAAACTCTTCGCCCAGGCTCGTGAGAGCGAGGATCTGGGCTGGGTCGAACTGATCGGAGTCGATCTCCTGGCCGCCGAGGCCCGGCGCGAGGCCACCGACGCCGGCCGCGTCTCCTGCGCCCGCCCCTTCGACACCGAAGTCCGCGCCGCCGCCCTGTGGCGCGAGCACGCCCGCCGCAGCGGGGCGGCCGACAGCCTGACCCGCGCCGACCGTTGCGCCGACAGCCTGGTCCGAAACGCCCAGGGCGACGACCAGGCCGCCCGCGCCGCCGGCGCCAAGGCGCAAGGGTTGATGCTGCGCTTCGACCTGTGCGGCGATCCGGCTCATCTGGACCGCGCCCTGGCCCTTGTGGCGGGGGCGGGGCGTCCGCGCCGATCCAAGACGGCCGCTGACCTGGCGGCGACCCACGCCCGGTTGAAGGCGCGCAAGGCCCGCCTGTCCGGCGATGCGAAGGCGCTGATGGACGCCGCCGCCCTGATGGATGCAGCCCAGCACGACCTGTCCGGCGAGGATATGGACCTTCGTCTGGATCAGGCCGCCTTCGCGCTCGAGGCCGGGGTGATTCAGCGCGACCCCCGCCTGCTGGACCACGCCGGGCGCGACCTGGGCATATTGGTCGAGGGCGCCTCGCCTGATCACCGTCCCCTGACCCGGGCCCGCGCCCTGGCCATGTGCGGCGCCGGCCTGTCCGCCCTGGCGGCCCTGGCCGACCATGCCGAGGCCCAGGACCAGGGCCGCTCCATGTTTGAAGCCGCCGCCGACCAGTTCACCCCCGATCACAGCCCGCTGGACTGGGCGGCGATCCAGGTTCTGCGCTCCGGCGGCGACGCCCTGCCGCTGATGGTGCTGAACCAGGCCGAAGTCCTGACCCAGGACCAGGGGCTGATCATCGGCGCCCTGGTCCGCGAGCGCCGGCTGGCGCGCGAGATCGCCCTGGTCGAAGCCATGGAAGACCGCGCCGGCCTGGAAGTGCTGGAGGATCGGCTGCGCCGTCGTCTGGCCGCCGCCGCCCCGCTCGATTGGGCGGCCGACCAGATCAGCCTGGCCGGTGTGGCCCTGGCGCGTCGGCGCCTGGGCGGACCCGAACCGCGCCGCCTGAACCTGATCCTGAACGAGGCCGTCCTGACGGCCCGCGAAATGGGCGTTCCCGCCCTGGCCGAACGCGCGGGCCTGCTGCTGTTGCGGTCGGGCGTTTGAAGCCTCAGCCGCCCATCGCGACGAAGGGGCCGTTCAGGAAGCGGGGCTTGCCGTAGGACAGGGGCTGGCCGTCGTCGGCCAGGACGCGCCCTCCGGCGGCCTCCAGCACGGCCTGACCGGCTGCGGTGTCCCATTCCGAGGTCGGACCCGAGCGCGGATAGGCGTCGAACCGGCCCTCGGCGATCAGGCAGAACTTCAGCGAGGAGTCCGTGCCCTGCCAGCGGGTGCAGCCGTGCCGGGCGGCCAAACGCGCGGCCTCCTCGTCGGTGACGCTGTGGCTCAACAGGGCCATACCCTCGGCCGGCCGGTCGCGCACCTTGATCGGCCGCCATTCGGCGCCGGAATGGGCCTCGCCCTCCTGCTGTTCGCCGAACTGACGGCGAAAGGCGCCCTGGCCCGGCGCATCGGTGCGCCAGGTGGTCGCCGTCGCGGGCGCCGTGACCACCCCCGCGACCGGACGTCCGGCGTGGATCAGGGCGATGTTGACGGTGAAGGCTTCGCCGCCGCGCACGAACCCCTTGGTGCCGTCCAGCGGATCGATCAGCCAGAACCAGTCCTCGGCTTGGGCCGGGGCGCCGCTTTCGGCGACGGCCTCTTCCGCCACCGTCTGGACGCCGGGATAGAGGGCGGCCAGTCGTTCCAGGATCAGGGCCTCGGCGGCGCGGTCGGCCTGGGTCACGGGGCTGTCGTCGGACTTGGTCTCGACGGCGGTGTCGCTGCGCCAATAGGGCAGGATCAGGCGGGCGGCGTCTTCGGCGATCTCGGCGATCGCCAGGGCCAGGGCGCCGGAGGCCAGATCGCGCGAAAGGGTCTTGTCGGGTGTCGCGGGGGAGGGGGAGGTCGTCATTGCGGGCTCGATAGACCATTGAGCCGGTTCCATGAACCGGCAAATCACGTCAGCTTCTCTTGCGCCTCCTGACTGTGACCTGAACGCCGACGAGAGTATGCAGGCTCAATGATCCCGACCGACGCCGAAAACGACGCCCCGCCCGCCCTGGACCTGCCGTTCGAGGGGACGGAGCTGGCGACCTATGTGGCCGCCAAACTGTGCCACGACTTCATCAGCCCGTCGGGCGCGATCGTCTCGGGCCTGGACCTGATGAAGGACCCTTCGGCCCAGGACATGCGCGACGACGCCCTGGCCCTGATCGAACAGAGCGCCAACAAGATGGTGGCCCTGGTCCATTTCGCCCGGGTGGCCTTTGGTGCGGCGACCAGCAGCGAACGGTTCACCACGCGCGAACTGCGCGATCTGGTGGTCGGCATGACGGCGGGCGGTCGCGCCTCTCTGGACTGGCGGATCGAGGAGCAGGAGTTCTCCAAGCCCCAGGCGCGGGCTCTCACCAACCTGGCCTATCTGACGGTCGGGGCTCTGCCCCTGGGCGGCAATGCGGTGATCCAGTCGCGGGTCGCGCACGGCGCCCTCTTCCTTGAAGGGTTCGCCGAGGGCGCCCGGGCCCGGCTGAAGCCCGAGGCCGTCGTCGGCCTGACCGGCCGGCGCCTGACCGAGGGTCTGCCAGGCCAATGGATTCAGCCCTATTGGCTGTGGCTGACGGTCAAGGAGGCGGGCGGAACCCTGCGAGTGGCGGTGCAGGAAGAGCGGATCGCCCTGGTCGCACGGATGCCCCTTTAGGTCGCCCGACAGGCGTTTCCCAACGACTCGTTAACTGGCGATCTGCCATATTAAGCGACGCACATCGGCCGATCGTCTCCGCCTGGGAGCCCGCCTTGAACTTCAAAACCTGCCTGATCGTCGACGACAGCCGCATCATCCGCAAGGTGGCGCGTCGGATCGTCGAAGGCTTCGGCTATGAGGTGGATGAGGCGGCGGACGGAGCCGAGGCCCTGTCCTACTGCACCGGCGTCATGCCCGACATGATCCTGGTCGATTGGAACATGCCGGTGATGGACGGGCTGACCTTTCTGCGGCGTCTGCGCGCCCTGCCTGAGGGCGGACGGCCCAAGGTGCTGTTCTGCACCATCGAAACCCGGCCCGAACGCATCGCGGAGGCTCTTGCGGCCGGCGCCGACGACTATGTGATGAAGCCGTTCGACGGCGAGATCCTTCAATCCAAGCTGACGGAGGTCGGCGCGATCGCGGCATGACTCCCGAGGACTTCGACAAGCTCCAGGGACTCTTGGCCACCCGCGCCGGCTACAGGCTGACGCGGGATCGCATGAATTTGGCCGAGCATCGGCTGGGGCCGATCGCGCGGCGCGAAGGCTACGCCAATGTCGAGGCTCTCCTGGCCAATCTGTGGGCCCATCCGGTCGCCTCCCTGGGCTGGGCGGTGATCGAGTCCCTGCTGAACCCCGAAACCTGGTTCCGCCGCGACCGCGCCCCCTTCGACGTCCTGGAACAGGAGCTTCTGCCCGCCCTGGCCAAGGCGCGGCCCGGCGGGCGGGTCAGCCTCTGGTCGGCGGGCTGCTCCACCGGGCAGGAGGCCTGGTCCATCGCCATGGCGGCCAAGGCGGCCGGCGCTGCGGCCGAGATCGTCGCCACCGACCTGTCGCAGCGTGCGATCGATAAGGCCCGCGCGGGCCTCTACACCGGTTTCGAGATTCAGCGCGGCCTGAACGCGCGGGCCATGCTGCGCTGGTTCGAACCGGACGAGGAGAACTGGCGGGTGCGTCCCGAACTGGCGGAGATCGTCCGGTTCGGCCGGGCCAATCTGCTGGACGAGCCGACGGACGAGATGCGGTTCGACGTCATCTTCTGCCGCAACGTCCTGACCCATATGGAGCCGTCGCGCCGCGCCCGGCTGCTGGACGGGCTGGAGCGCCGCCTGGTCGACGACGGCTGTCTGTTCCTGGGCCTGGATGAGGGGCTGGAAGGCGAGACGGTCGCCTTCCGCCCCGTCAGCGGCCGTCAGGGTCTCTATGTGAAGACCCCCGCCGCCGTCCGCCGCGCCGCCTGATCGGATCGCCTGAACTGATTCCGAGCCGATAAGGCTCAGCCCGCGTGCAGCTCCTGCTTGACCCGCTCCGCCAGGGTCTTGATGTCCAGCGGCTTGGGCAGGAAGGAGACCCCCGCCTCGTCCTGCAACAGGTCCGAAAAATCGCTCTCGGCATAGCCCGAGATGAACATGACCGGGGCGTCGCCCAGATATTTGCGCGCCTTCTTCAGCAGGGACGGGCCGTCCAGGCCGGGCATGATGACGTCGGAGATCATCATGTCGATCTGGCCGGCGTGCTCCTCGGCCAGCATCAGGGCCTCCTCGCCGTCGGCGGCCTCGATGACCTCATAGCCGCGCTGGCGCAGCAGGCGGGCGGCGATGCCGCGCACCGCGTCCTCGTCCTCGACGAACAGGATGCGGCCGGCGCCCGACAGGTCGCGCGGCGCCTTGATCTTGACCTCGACCGGCTGGACCTCGGCCAGTTCCGCCTCGCCCGCGGCGGGCAGGAAGATGCGGAAGGCCGCGCCCATGCTCATGCCGTGGGGGCCTTCGATATTGCTGACCGAGATATGGCCGCCGGCCTGTTGGGCGATGCCGTAGACGGTGGCCAGACCCATGCCGGTGCCCTCGTTCACCGCCTTGGTGGTGAAGAAGGGCTCGAAGATCTTGTCCACCAGTTCGGGCGGCACGCCGGGGCCGGTGTCGGACACCTCGATCAGGGCCACCTCGTCGGTCGGGGCGGCGGCCCAGCCCATTTCGCGCGCCTGCTGGGCGGTCAGGCGGCGGGTGGTGATGGTCACGACGGCGTCGCCGGGTTCGACCACGCCGCGCATGGCGTCGCGGGCGTTGACCGCCAGGTTCATCACCGCCGTCTCCAGCTGGCTCTTGTCGGCCAGAACGATCGGCAGGTCCCGACCGTAGTCGGTCTCCAGCCGCACGTCCTCGCGCAGCAGCCGGCGCAGCAGTATGGCGAACTCGCCCACCAGCTCGCCCAGGTCCAGCCGTTCGCGCCGCACCGTCGACTTGCGCGAAAAGGCCAGCAGCTTCCTCACCAGGTCCGCCGCCCGGATGGCCGTCTGGCGGATCTCGTTCAGCCCCTCATAGGAGGGATCGCCGACCGGGTGCCGTTCCAGCAGGCCCGACAGCTGCAGCTGGATGGCCGTCAGCAGATTGTTGAAGTCGTGCGCCACCCCGCCCGCCAGCTGGCCCACGGCCTGCATCTTCTGGGCCTGGCTGAGCTGCAGCTCCATCGACTTCTGGGCCGAGACGTCGAACAGCCAGATGCGTTGGCGCTCGCCCTCGGGCGCCACATACAGATGCAGCATCTTGTCGGGATAGGCCCGCGCCACCAGTTCGATCGGGCCGGACGACCCGGCCGCCAGCTTGGCCCGCGCCTCGACCACGCCCGTCGGATCGAACAGATGGCCGAAGGCGGCGTCGCGCGCGGCGTTGGGTCCGGTCAGGATCGCCAGGGCCGCATTGGCCTCTTCCGCCCGGCCGGCGAACAGGTCCGAACCCGCGATGACGGCCGAGCCGAACGGGGCGCCGGCGGCCATGGCGCGGGCCTCGCCGTTCGTCCCCTGGGCCTGGGCCGGAACGGCGGCCAGCGGCAGGACCGCCTCGGGCGCGGCCCGCATCAGAAACCGGTCGGGGCCGGCCCGGCCGATCACCACCTCGAACTCGCGCGCCCCGATCTGGACGATGGCGTGGCCCGGCTCGCCCCGCCGCGCCTGGGCGAAGGCCATATAGAGGGCCTGGGCCGACTTGCCGCGGGGCAGGGCGGTGGTGGCGCCGTTGGCCTCGGCCCAGGCGCCGTTGAAGGCCAGGACCTGGCCCGTCTCCCACACCAGGGCGGCCGGCTCGGCCATGGCGTCCAGCAGTTCAACCGCCACGTCGCTGGACGGCTGGACCGTCTCGGCCCGGCGGAAACCGAACAGGGCGATCAGGGCGATCAGCCCCACGGTGACGATCAGGATCAGGCCCGGCGCCGAGGTCGGATTGGCCCGAAAGGCCGGATAGGCCAGGGCGGCGACCGTCGCCACCGCCCCGAAAGCCATCACGGCCGAGAGCAGGTCGAACGAAAGACGGCGGTTGGGCGTCATGCGGCCTCGCGAATCAGTAGGCTGATCATACGCTGAAATCGGGCGGCAAGCCTTACGGCGGCGTTACCGGCGTTTTCGCGATTGGAAGACGAAGCCGATGATCTTGGCGGCGGCCTCGAAATGCTCCTTGGGGATCACCTCGTCCACCTCGACGGTGGCGTAGAGCGCGCGCGCCAGAGGCACGTTCTCGACGATGGGCACGTCGTGTTCCTTGGCCACCTCGCGGATGCGCAGGGCCAGGGCGTCCACCCCCTTGGCGACGCAGACCGGCGCCCCGTCCCCCTGGTCCGGCTCATAGCGCAGGGCCACCGAATAGTGGGTCGGGTTGGTCACGATCACCGTGGCCTTGGGCACATTGGCCATCATCCGCTGGCGGCTGCGCTGCATGCGGATCTGCTTCAGCTTGGCCTTGACGTGCGGGTCGCCCTCGGTCTGCTTATAGTCTTCCTTCAGCTCTTCCTTGGTCATCCGCATCCGCTTGGCGAAGCGCATCTTCTGCCAGATGAAGTCGGCGCCGGCGGTGGCTCCCAGCAGGATGATGGCCGCCACGAACAGGGCCAGGGCCATGTCCCGCGCCAGGGGCAACAGGGCCAGGGGGCTCACCGTCACCAGGTTCTCGAACTCGCGCGTGTGGGGCTTCAGCACCATCCAGCACACCACGCATACGGCGATCAGCTTGATCAGGGTCTTGACGAACTGCATCAGGCCGTCAGGCCCGAAGATGCGTTTGAACCCCGACAGGGGGTTCACCGCCGACCACTGCGGCTTCAGCTTCTCGCCGGTGAAGATCAGGCCGGACTGGGCCAGATGCCCGCCCGCCCCGCCGATGATGGTGGCCAGCATGACGGCCCCCAGAAACGGGGTCATGGCCCACAGGGCGCGGGCCAACAATTGCGTCCCCGCTCCGGAATCCAGCATGCCCAGCATCTGGTGCGGGGCGGCGATGAAGGGCAGGAGCTGTTCGGCCATGGACCCGGCGAACCAGCCCCCGGCCCCCAGGATCACCGAGGCCGCCCCGGCGAGCGCCAGCACCTGACCCACGTCCTGGGACTTGGCGACATCGCCCTTCTTGCGGGCTTCCTCAAGTTTTCGGGGTGTCGCCTCTTCGGTTTTCGACTCGGGATCGGCGCCTTCAGCCACCGGCGCCTCCCATCACCCCGGCCGCGAACAGCTCGCCCAGGCGTCGATAGCGGTCGATGAAGACAGTCCCCAGCGCCCCCAGGCTGAGGGCGAAGATCGAAAGACCCAGGATCACGCTCAGGGGCGCGGCGGCGAAATAGACCTGAAACGACGGCATGACCCGCGCCACCAGACCCGAGGCCAGGTTGAAGATCAGGGCGAAGACCAGAACCGGCGCCGACAGCTGAACCCCCAACAGGAAGCTGTCCCCCACGGTCCGCACCGCCATGGCGGTGAAGTCGTTCATCATCAGCGGCTGGGCCGGGGCGATCAGCTTGTAGGAGCCGACCATGCCGGCGATGAACAGATGGTGGGTGTCTGTGGCGAAGATCAGCGTCACCCCGAACAGCATCAGAAACGAGGCGATGGTCGATCCCGGCTGGGCCTGCAGCGGATTGGCCGTCTGGGCGAAGCTGAGGGTGGTCTGCAGGGAGACGATCTCGCCCGCCGTGGTCAGGGCCGTCATCAACAGCCGCAGCAAAAGGCCGATCATCAGGCCGGTCGTCACCTCGCGGATGATCCAGCCGACCATGCCGCCCAGGCCGTCGGGCAGGCCGGGCAGGCCCGCCCGCACCACGGGCCACAGGACCAGGCTGATCAAAAGGGCCAGGGACAGGCGGATGCGCGGCGGCACATAGGCCTCGCCGAAGCCGGGCATGACCATCAGGATCGCCCCGATCCGGGCGAAGATCAGCCCGCCGGCCCAGACCTGGTCGGCGGTGGCCCAGCCGTCCATCAGACGCCCCGCGTCTCGGACCCGCCCACCCTACATGCCCGCGATGCGGGCGGCGATCTGGCGCATGAAGCCGCCCAACAGGGCGCCCATCAGCGGCAGGAACAGCAGCAGGGAGACGAAGATGGCGATGATCTTGGGCGCATAGATCAGGGTCTGTTCCTGAATCTGCGTCAGGGCCTGAAACAGACCGATCACCACGCCCACCACCAGGCCCACGATCAGCACCGGCAGGCACAGCTGGATCGTCAGCCAGATGGCGTCACGCCCCACATCCAGAACTTCCGCGCCGTTCATCGGCCGAGACTCCCAAAACACACTGGGCAGAAAATGCCGGGAGGATGGTTAACGGGGAGATAACGGGAGAGGGGTGGGGGCGTCAGCTGGCTCCCAACTCCTCGGGCGTATCCGTTCGTCCTGCGATCGCCTTGACCCGAGCGTGCGCCGACGCCACTTCCACGGTCTGGGCGGATGGGGATTTGGACAGATCGGACACATCGGACACTGTTTTTTTCGCGTCCGCAGCGGCGCCCGCCGCCCGATTTCCGGACACATCGGACACTGTTTTTCCCGGTCCGGCGTCTGACCGCGTCGCCGCAGCGTAAGGGGTAGGATTTTTGCTTTTCGTGTTCGGCTCGCTATAGGCCCTGTCATGACCGACGTCCCCCCCAAGACCGCCCGCGCCTCCCGTCTGACCCAGGCCGACGCCGAGGCGGCGGTGCGCACCCTGATCGAATGGGCGGGGGACGATCCCGACCGCGAGGGTCTCCTGGAGACCCCGGCGCGGGTGGCGCGCAGCTATCGCGAGCTGTTCTCGGGCTATGAGACCGACCCGTTGTCCTATCTGGAGAAGACCTTCGAGGAGACGGGCGGCTATGATCAGCTGGTGGTGCTGAAGGACATCCGCTTCGTCAGCTTCTGCGAACACCATATGCTGCCGGTCGTGGGCCGGGCCCATGTGGCCTATCTGCCGACCGACCGGGTGGTGGGCATCTCCAAACTGGCGCGGGTGGTGCGCGGCTTCGCCCGGCGCCTGCAGATCCAGGAGAAGATGACCGCCGAGATCGCCGAGGCCATCAATACGGTGCTGAAGCCGCACGGCGTCGGGGTGGTGATCGAGGCCGAGCACAGCTGCATGACCCTGCGCGGGGTCAATGCGCCGGGCGCCAGCCTGTCGACAAGCCATCTGATCGGCGTGGTCCGCGACGATCCGCGCACCCGCGAAGAGTTCCTGAGGCTGGTCCGGGGCTGAACCCGGCCCGTCTCTTGCGGGGGAGGGGGCCAAGGAGGCCTTCCCCGTGCCCTGGACCCTGATTTCGACCCGGAATGAAACAACCCCGATCGCTCGGGGCGGCTGGCTGGACGCCCTGCGTTTCATTGTGGCCTTCCTGATCATTCTGCACCACTTCCAGGCGGCCGGCCCGGTCCCGCTGGCTGAGGCGGTTCATCCGGTGTTCGAACGCGGCGGCTTCCTGCTGACCAACTTCTTCCTGATCGATTCCGGCTATGTGCTGATGCGGGTCTATGGGGCGGCGGTCGGCCAGGGGCGGATGTCGCACGGCGACTTCGTCCTGAAGCGGGTGTTGCGGGTCGTCCCGGCCCATCTGATCATGGGCCTGTCTCTGGTCGCCCTGGTGCTGCTCAGCGCCTCGGTCGGGATCGCACCCCGCAATCCCGAATGGTTCCGCTGGGACCAGCTGCCGGCCCAACTGCTGCTGGTCCAGTCTTACGGGGTGCACGGCGGCCTGGGCTGGAATGCGCCGACCTGGTCGATCTCGGCCCTGATCGGCTGCTATCTGTGCTTCCCCTGGATCCTGCGCGGCCTGACGCGGCTGGGGCCGTGGAGCGCCCTGGCCCTGGGGATCGGCGGCTATCTGGTCGCCAATCAGCTGTGCTGGAGCCTTCTGGCCTATCCCGTCTATCAGATGCCCATGGGCTACGGCTTCATCCGGGCCCTGCCCCTGTTCGTCCTGGGCATGAGCCTGGCCTGGTTCGCCCAGTCGGTGTGGATCCATCCGCGCTTCGCCGGCTGGATCGGCATCGCCGCCTTCTGTGGCCTGGTCCTGGCCCAGGCCTTCGGCAAGACCGCCCTGGTCTCGCTGGCGATGATCTCGCTGATCATCCTGGCCGCCGGCGCCGTGCCGGTGCGCCGCCCGTCCAGGCTGGTGGAGACCGCAGCCCTGGTCTCCTTCTCCATGTTCATCTCCAACGAAGTGGTCCGCATCGCCTGGTTCGGCGTGGTCAATGCGGCGAACGCGCGCTTCGCCCTGTCTGAGCCGGCCCAGTGGGTTCTGTGGGGCTGCGGCGTCCTGGCGGCTGTGGCCTTCGCCTTCGCCTTCCACTTCGCCGTCGACGACCGGATCCAGTCGCGCGTCCGCGCCTGGCTGAAGCGTCGGCGCGGCGGACGGCGGTCCGCCCCGGTCGAGGCCGGGCCGGTCATCTCCCTGGAAGGCTGAACCCTCCCTCAGTCCTCGTCGTCGTCCTCGGCGGCGTCGGGGATTTCAGGCGTGACCACCGTCGGGGCGATGGTCTTGATCTCGCCCAGCTGGGCGCCGGGGAAGGCCAGCAGCACGGCCTTGATGAAGGGATCGGCCTCGATCTTCTGGCGCTCGGCGGCCCGTTCCTTCCTCTGGCGTTCGATCAGGGTGTCGCCGCCGCCCTGGCCGTTGGCGGCGATCAGCCAGGTGCGGCCGGTCCATTCCTTCAGCCGGCCGGCCAGACGCCGGGCCAGTTCGACCGGCGCGCCCTCGACGCTCTCATAGACGATGGCGCCGGGCTTGAACGAGACGGGTTTGACGAACCGCTCCACGTCCATCTGCAGGCCGACTTCGCGCTTCTCGCCGATCAGGGCCACGACCTGTTCGAAGGTCTGGGGATCGGGCAGGGCGGGGGCCATGACCGGCCGCGCGGCCAGCTGGGCCGAGGTCCCGCCCCCGCCGCCGGAGCCGCCGCCACGCGGGGCCGATCCGCCCCCGAAGGGCTCGCCCGACTGAAGCCGCTTTAACGCCTCCTCCGGTCCCGGCAGGTCGGCGGCGTAGGCCAGGCGGACGATGGCCATCTCGACCGCATCGGCGGGATTGGGCGCGCGCCGCACCTCGTCCAGGGCCTTCAGCAGCATCTGCCAGGTGCGCGACAGGGTGGCGGCCGGGATGGCGGCGCCCAGGGCGGCCAGTTTCTGCGCCTGGTCATTGGGCAGTCGGGTCGCGTTCGGCCCCAGCATCTTGGCCACCGAGGCGGCGTGGCAGTGTTCCAAGAGGTCGTTGGTCACCTGCACCGGGTCGGCGCCGTAGCCGTAAAGGGTGCGGAAGTTTTCCAGGGCTTCGGGCGTGCGGCCGGCCATGACGCTTTCGAACAGGGCGATGGTCTGGCTGCGGTCGGCCAACCCCAGCATGTCGCGCACTGTCTCGGTCTTGACCACCTGTCCCCGTTCGGCCTGAACCAGGGCCTGGTCCAGCAGGGACAGGCCGTCGCGCACCGAACCCTCGGCTGCGCGCGAGATCAGGGCCAGGGCGTCCTGCTCGATCTTCATCCCCTCCCGCTCGGCGATCCGGCCCAGGTGATCGACCAGAATCTCGGGCTCGACCCGGCGCAGGTCGAAGCGCTGACAGCGGCTCAGGATGGTCACCGGCACCTTGCGGATCTCGGTGGTGGCGAAGATGAATTTGGCGTGGGGCGGCGGCTCCTCCAGCGTCTTCAGCAGGGCGTTGAAGGCCTGCGTCGACAGCATATGGACCTCGTCCAGCACATAGACCTTGTAGCGGGCCTCGACCGGCGCATACCGCACGCTCTCCAGGATGTCGCGGATGTCGTTGACCCCGGTGTGGGAGGCGGCGTCCATCTCCATCACGTCCATATGCTGGCCGGCCATGATGGCGGCGTCGTGCCGGCCGTGGGCGGTCAGGGTCAGGGACGGACGGTCGATCGTCTCCGTCTCATTGTTCAGGGCGCGGGCCAAGAGACGGGCGGTGGTCGTCTTGCCGACGCCCCGCACCCCGGTCAGCATGAAGGCGTGGGCGATCCGCCCGGTGGCGAAGGCGTTGGTGAGCGTCCTCACCATCGCCTCCTGACCGATCAGATCCTCGAAGGTGCGCGGCCGGTATTTGCGCGCCAGCACCTGATAGGCGGCGCCGTCGTCGGCCTGATCCTCGCTGACGGCGGCGACAGGCGGCGGCGCGGCCGGCGCAGGCGCAGGGACGGGCCCGGCCGCCGGGGCGGGGGCGCCGAACATGTCGTCGGTGTTCTCGTCGCGCTCGACGACGTCGTCCTCTTCCCAGGGCGGGCCGTCGAGATTCGGGTCGTTGTCGCTCATGGGCGAAGTCTTACAGCGGGTGAGCGGCGGGGCGAAGGGCTTCCTTCGGACCTTCCCCCGCTTGCGGGGGAAGTGTCAGGTCGTGGCGCGCAGCGACACGCCTGACGATGGGGGAAGTCACGTGTCCTGAAAGAAAACTTCCCTCTCCGACCCTGGTCCGCTCTGCGGACGCCGGGCCACCTCTCCCGCAAGCGGGAGAGGGACGCGAACACACGCGCTCCAGCCGCGAGCGACCGCGTCGCAAGCGTCAGCGCCCCAAGCCGCGCTCAAGCAGCGAGCCGCCGCGCGGCGAGCGTTAGCGCACAAAAAGGAGAGAGTAGAGACCGCGACCCGAAGGGGAATTCGTTGTGGCTGCTGCCTTCCGGCCCTGACCAGGTTGGCGAAGCCTTCGCCCGCGATCTCCAAGCGGGGATATGACGGGTGCGGCCGGCGGAATCAAGAGCTACAAGGCCGCATGGCTCATCAGAACGTCTTCTCCGGCAATCCGCTCGACCGCGCGGGCGACCTGCGCAACGACCCCGACTGGCTGGCCGAACAGGAGGCGAACCCGGAGGCCCTGTCCATGGTGCTGTGGGAGGGGCGGCCCCTGGTCGAGGAGACGGCGGACGGGCCGCGCCTGGCCTGGCTGTCGCTGAAACACGCCCGCGACATGGTTCCGGATCGCGACGTCTTCCTGGGGCTCTGGAAGGAAGCGCCGGTCTTCGCCGTCGAGTTCGAGGGCTCGATTGATCCGGCCGAGGGGCCGGTGAAAGGCTTGGGGGCCTTTCATGAGATGCGCGCCGCCGCAGCCATCCTGCCGGCCCAGGACGCGGCCATGGCGGGCGGGGCCAAGAGCCTGTTCGACTGGCGACGCAAACACGGCTTCTGCGCCAATTGCGGCACACTGAGCGAGACGGCTTCGGGCGGGTGGAAGCGGCGCTGCCCGGCCTGCGGGACCGAGCATTTCCCGCGCGTCGATCCGGTCACCATCATGCTGCCGGTCTATAAGGGCGGGGCCGAGCCGGTCTGTCTGCTGGGCCGCCAGGCGGCCTGGCCGGCGGGGCGGATGTCGGCCCTGGCGGGCTTCCTGGAGCCCGGCGAGTCGATCGAGGAGGCCTGCGCCCGCGAGGTCAAGGAAGAGGCGGGCCTGACGGTGATCGACGCCGTCTATCACTCCAGTCAGCCCTGGCCCTTCCCGTCACAGCTGATGATCGGCCTGATCGCCGAGGTCTCGGACGACCAGGCCCGGCCGGATCAGACCGAGCTGGAGAGCGTGGCCTGGCTGACGCGGGCCGAGGCGAGGGCGGTTCTGGCCGGCGCCCACCCGACCATTCAGGCCCCGCCGCCCTTCGCCATCGCCCACAGCCTGATCAAGGCCTGGGCGGAGGAGGCGTAGGGTAGAGACGTTATCTGCCCTCAGACCAGCGCCCGCGCCGCCTCCAGGTCGGCGGGATTGTCGACCGACAGGGGCGCCTCGTCGATCACGGCGGCCCAGATCTGCATCCCCATCTCCAGCGCCCGCAGCTGTTCCAGCTTCTCGCGCTTCTCCAGCGGCGACTGGGGCGCGGCGCAGAAGCGGTTCAGGGCCGCGCGGCGATAGCCGTAGACGCCGATGTGACGCCAGATCGGCGCATCGCCATACAGGGTCGAACGGGTGAAATAGAGGGCGCGGCCCTGACGCTCGGTCTCGCCCCATTCGTTGCTTTTCAGGGCCAGGACCGCCTTGACCACATCGGGATTGGCCCGGTCCGACGGATCGGCCTCTGCGGCGACCAGGGTGGCGATGTCGCAGGCCGGCTCGCCGTGCAGCACGGCCGCGCAGGCGGTCGCCAGGCCCGGATCGGCGAAGGGCATGTCGCCCTGGACGTTGATCACGGCGTCGAAATCGCCCTCGGGGTCTATGGCGTCCACGGCGGCCCGGATGCGGTCAGAGCCGGACGGCAGGTCGGGGTCGGTCAGGATCGCCCGGCCGCCCGCCGCCTCGACCACGGCCACGATCTCGGGATCGCCGGCGGCGACCACGACGGGCAGGCCCGAGGCGGCGGCCTGTTCATAGGCCCGCACGATCATCGGCCGGCCGCCGATGTCGGCCAGGGGCTTGTTCGGCAGGCGGGTGGCGGCCATGCGAGCCGGTATCATTATCAGAGGATTCATGGGTCTGGCGGGGCCTGTCCTGGTCGAGCGGCGCCGTCGCGTTCGTCGCGCCGGTTGCGAACCCTGCGCTACCGTGCAAGACGTGATCCGGCAAGGAAGGCTTCTCTGCGCAAGACGGGGAAGTTGGGAAACCTAGGGACGGGTGAGACGACGCGCATGAGCGGCGATCTAAAGTGGAACAAGATTTTCGGCGCGGCTCTGGGGACGGCCTTCGTCATCCTGGTCGTTCAACAGGCGTCGGGCCTGATCTATCATTCCGAACCGCCGGAAAAGATGGGCTATTTCGTCGATGCGCCGGATGAGGTCGCCGGCGCCGAACAGGCCGAGCTGCCGCCGGACTGGGGCACGGTCCTGCCGACCGCCGACCTGGCCGCCGGCGAGGCCGCCTTCGCCCGTTGCCAGGCCTGCCATAACGCGACGCAGGGCGGGGCGGACGGCATCGGCCCGAATCTGTACGGGGTGGTGGGCGGCCCGGTCATGCACCGCGCCGGCTTCGCCTATTCGGACGCCATGGCCAAGCACAAGGCCGAGGCGCCGACCTGGGGCTATGACCAGCTGAACAGCTTCATCACCGCCCCCGCCCGCTATGTGCCCGGCACCAAGATGTCCTTCGCCGGCATCCGCGACACCCAGACCCGGATCAATCTGATCGCCTGGCTGCGCAGCCAGGGCTCGAGCGGCTTCGCCATCCCCGCGCCCGATCCGGCCCGCCAGCCCGGCGCCGCCGCCCCCGCCGAGGGTGAAGCCGCCCCGGCCGAGGGCGCCCCCGCCACCGAGGCGACGGGCGAGGCCCCCGCCGTCGGCGAACCGGCGACCACCCAGGCGACCCCGGCCGCGCCGCCCGCCGCCACCAGCCCGGCGCCGCCGAACAGCTGATCGCGCGCCCGACGGGCCGCCCTCATCGATCTTCGCCCGGCGTCTTAGGATCCCGGGCGTTTTTCGTTTCTAACGAAGCGGTCGACCTTAAGGGCGCCGGTCGGGCGGTCGCCCCGAACGCCCAGTCGAAACGCCACGAGGTGGCCTTTGGCGAACAAGTTTGAAAAACAAACAAGTCTGTGCAATATGTCTCTCGAACAGGGAGACGAGGATCATGGCCGCAGACGACATCAAGACGGGCGAGCGCCTTCACGGCCTGGACGCCCTACGGGGCGCCGCCCTGCTCCTGGGTTTGGTGCTCCACGGCGCCATGGCCTTCTTTCCGACGCCGATCTGGGTGGTGGCCGACGATCAGCGGTCGGTCTGGGCCAGCGGCCTTTTCTTCGCCATTCACCTGTTTCGGATGGCGACCTTCTTTCTGATTGCGGGTCTGTTCGCCCATATGATGCTGGCGCGGCGGGGGCTGGTGCGGTTCGGGATCAACCGGCTGGCGCGGATTGCGGGACCGCTGGCGGTCTTCTGGGGGCCGTCGCTGGCGGCCATTGTCGCGGTCCTGATCTGGAATGCGGGCCTGCAAGGCATGACGGCGGCCGATGCGCCGCCGCCTCCGACCTATGACTGGACCAATCTGCCGTTGACCCATCTGTGGTTCCTGTGGGTCCTGCTGATCTTCTATGTCGGCCTAGTCGTCGTGCGGGCGCCGTTCGCGGCCCTGGACCGGCAGGGCGGCTGGGGGCGGGCGGTGGTGGATCGCGCGACGGCGTTGCTGGTTCAGCCGGGCGGCGCCGTCGTCCTGGGCGCGCCCCTGGCCCTGGCCCTGTGGCTGCATCCGAACTGGGTCGCCTTCTTCGGCGTGCCGACGCCCGACGCGGGCCTGATCCCCAACACCCCGGCCCTGGTCGGGTTCGGACTGGCCTTCGGCCTGGGCGCCCTGCTGGACCGGCGCCGCGACCTGCTCGAGCGGATCGCGGCGCGGTGGCCGCTTCATCTCGGCCTCGCCCTGGCGGCAGGCGCGACGGCCCTGGCTCTGGCGGGCGGTCCCAATCCCAGGTTGGAGCCTATCACCGATCCGGCGATCAAGGCGGCGGCGGCGGGCGCCTTCGGGGTCGCCGTCTACGCCTCCAGCCTGGCGGCGGTCGCCGTGGCCGTTCGGTTCTGCTCGGGCCACAGCGCGGTGCGGCGCTATCTCGCCGATGCGGCCTATTGGATCTACATCGTCCATCTGCCGCTGGTGATGGTCGGTCAGGTGCTGGTGCAGGACTGGAGCCTAGCCTGGCCGGTCAAACTGGCCTTGATCGTCGGCGGGGCGCTGGCGGCGTCGATCGCCGGCTATGAGCTGCTGATCCGCCACAGCTTCATGGGCCGCTGGCTGAACGGCCGCCGGGTTCCGTGGCGGCGTCGCCCGGCCGCCTCAGCCCCGTCGCCCGCCGAATAGCTTGCCAACCCCCGTCGCCGCGTCCATCCGAAGGACGCGCAAGCCGCAGAGGAATCATCGATGAACGACACGTCCCGCAGCTCGCCCGAGGCCGACCTGGCCTTCCTTCGATCGATCGTCCAGGGCGGGGGCGATCCGAGAGCCACACTGACCATGGGCGTCCTCTATCTGGCTGGCGGCCTGCTGTACGGGCTGCAGTGCCTGTTTCACCTCGGACAGGCGGCGGGGGTGATCCGCTGGCCCGGGCCGATCAGCCTGGCCTTCGTCACAGGCGTGACCGTCGCCTTCCTGCTGGTGATGGCCTGGGCCATCCGGGAGGACCGCAAGCGGCCCAAGGCCAGCCCCGTCGTCACCCGCACCCTGAACGCCGCCTTCAGCGGGGCGGGCATGGCCAATCTGGCCATCGTCATCGTCTTCGGCTTCGGCTCGGCGCGAGACCAGGACTTCGCCGTCTGGCTCTATTATCCGGCGATGATCTTCGCGCTCCAGTCGGCCGCCTGGTATGTGGCCTGGGCGCTGAAGAAGAAGGGCTGGATGCTGGCGGCGTCGATCGGGGGATGGGCGACGGCGGTGGCCCTGGGGCTGTTGGTCCGCGAGCCCCTGGCCTATCTGCTCGTCGCGACGGCGGCTCTGTTCCTGCTGTTCGCCGGGCCAGGCTGGATCATCACCCGCGAAGCCTTGAAGGCCCGCCCGGCTGCGGACGCCGCCTGACCCATGGGGCTGAACGACCTGGGGCGAATCGACGAGGTCATCCACGGCCGGATGCGGCTGGGGATCATGGTCTATCTGGCCGACGTCGAGGCCGCCGACTTCACCGAGCTGAAGACGGTGCTGGAGGCGACCCAGGGCAATCTGTCGGTGCATCTGAAGAAGCTGGAGGAGGCGGGCTATGTCGCCATCTCCAAGAGCTTCGTGAACAACAAGCCCCTGACGCGGGCGGCGATCACGCTTGAAGGGCGCAAGGCCTTCGACGCCTATCTGGAGGCTCTGGGCGGACTGATCGGGAGGAAGGCGTGACGGTCAAGGTCATGGGCATCGTCAACGTCACGCCCGACAGCTTCTCGGACGGGGGGCGATGGGCGTCGACCGAGGCGGCGGCGGACCAGGCGATGCGGCTGGTCGAGCAGGGGGCCGAGGTGCTGGACGTCGGGGGCGAGAGCACCCGGCCGGGCGCCGAGCCGGTCAGCGAGGCCCAGGAGATCGACCGGGTCGTTCCGGTGATCGAGGCCGTTCGCGCTCGCTGGGGCGGCCCGATCAGCGTCGATACGATGAAGCCGGCCGTGGCTCGGGCCGCCGTCGCCGCCGGGGCGACGATGTGGAACGACGTGACCGCCCTGAGCCATGCGCCGGACAGCGCAGCCGTCGCGGCCGAGCTGGGGTGCGAGGTGGTGCTGATGCACATGAGGGGCGAACCCCGGACCATGCAGGCCGATCCCCAGTATGAGGACGTGGTCGCCGAGGTCCGGGCCTATCTGCTGGGCCGGGCCGAGGCGGCGACGGCGGGGGGGGTGGCGCGCGAGCGGATCTGGCTGGATCCGGGGATCGGCTTCGGCAAGACCCCGGCGCACAATATGGCCCTGACGGCGCGGCTGGGCGAACTGGTCGGGCTGGGCTTTCCAGTGCTTTACGCCGCCAGCCGCAAGCGGACGATCCAGGCGGTGGATGCGACGGCGGTGGAGGCGACGGACCGGCTGGGCGGCTCGCTGGCCCTGGCGCTTGAGGGGGCGCGGCGCGGGGCGCGGATGGTGCGGGTCCATGACGTGCGCGAGACGGTTCAGGCGCTGAAGCTTCAGGCGGCGGTGGCGGCGGCGGAGTGACACGCTTGCCCCCGGCGACGGCCTGCGCCATCTGGTCCCCATGTCCTGGGTGATGTCGATCAATCCGTGGGCGACGCTGGTCGTCGCCGGCCTGCTGGAAGTGCTGTGGGCGTCCGGCCTCAAGAACGTCAGCCTGCAAAGGCCGCTGACCTCGCTGGGGGTGCTGATCGCCCTGGCGGCCAGCATGATCCTGCTGTGGGTGGCGACCCAGAGGCTGCCGATCGGCACGGCCTATGCGATCTGGACGGGGATCGGGGCGGTGGGCGCGGCCCTGGTGGGGATCGTCGTATACGGCGAGCCGGCGACGGCGGTGCGGGCGGTGTGCATCCTGCTGATCGTGGCCGGGATCGTGGGCTTAAAGCTGTTCTCGGGGGCGCACTGATGAGCCTCGCTCAAGCAGACGCCGGCCGCGCGGGCGGCGGTAGCGAAAGAAAAATGGGACGGGTCCTGATCCTGGCGGGGTCGGACAGCGGCGGGGGCGCGGGGGTCCAGGCCGACATCAAGGCGGTGACGATGATGGGCGGGTTCGCCGCCACGGCGATCACGGCGATCACGGTCCAGAACACCCTGGGGGTTCACGGCGTCCATCCCCTGCCGCTGGAAGTCATCACGGCCCAGGCGCGGGCGGTGCTGGAGGACATCGGGACCGATGCGGTCAAGACCGGCATGCTGGGCTCGGTGGAGGTGGTCGAGACGGTGGCGGCCCTGCTGGACGAAGCCAAGGCCCCTGCCGTGGTCGATCCGGTCATGGTGGCCAAGGGCGGCCATCCCCTGCTGCCCAATGCGGCGGTGGAGGCGGTTCGGAGCCTGATGATCCCGCGCGCGGCCCTTCTGACCCCCAATGCGCCCGAGGCCGAGGCCCTGACCGGGCTTGAGGTGCGCGACATCGACGGCCAGAGGCGGGCGGGCGAGGCCCTGCTGAAACTGGGCGCCAAGGCCGTGCTGATGAAGGGCGGCCATGTGGACGGGCCGACGGTGATCGACCTCTTGATGACGGCCGATGGGGAGACGGTGCTGGAGGCCGAGCGGATCGACACCCGCCACACCCACGGCACCGGCTGCACCCTGGCCAGCGCGTGCGCGGCGGGTCTGGCCCTGGGGCGGCCGCTGGAGGTCGCGGTCGCCGAAGCCTGGGCCTATGTCGGCGAGGCGATCCGGCGGGCGCCGGGTCTCGGCGGCGGACACGGGCCGCTGGATCACGGCTGGCCCGTGCGGGGCTGAGGCGGCGGTCCGTCGGACACCGAAAAAAGGTGTCCGATGTGTCCGATCTGTCCGACGGGCTTTGTTTTCGCAGAGAAAACGGTCGAACTCCGATCGGACTGTCCGGCGGGGGCGCGCTCTGCGCGCGTTGCGATGTCAAAGACCGGGGGCGCCAGTATAGGGCCGTCGGGACGGGCGCCGGGTATTTCGCAGGCGGGCGCTCCAAGCCCTTGATGGGGCGAGAACTCCTTTCGGACGATGCGGGCGTAACGGCGACCGGCGCGCATCTGGGGATGAAGGCGGACGGCGTCTCCCCTTGATCGGACGGGAAGGGTAAGGGAGGCGGATGAACGACCCCCTGAGCCAGAAGCTGATCGACATCGTCCGCGCCGATCCCGGCCTGATGCACGTCTTGCGGACGGTGCGGGACCTGGGCCTGCCCGACTGGCGGCTGGTGTCGGGCGGCGTCTATCAGGCGGTGTGGAACGCCAGGACGGGGCGGCCGGCGGGGTATGGGATCAAGGATTACGACCTGGCCTATTTCGACGGATCGGACCTGTCCTACGAGGCCGAGGACGGGGTGATCAAACGGGTCGCCGCCGCCTTTGACGAGCCCTTCCGCAGCCAGGTGGAGGTGCGCAACCAGGCGCGGGTGCATCTGTGGTTCGAAAACCGGTTCGGGGAACCCTATGAACCGCTCGGCTCGACCGACGAAGCCCTGGGCCGGTTCGTGGCCCCGACCTTCGCCGTCGGGGTGCGGCTGGAGGCGGACGATGCGATCACCGTGGCGGCGCCTTTCGGGCTGGAGGACGTGTTCGCCATGGTCGTGCGGCCGAATCCGAACCGGCCGGCCGCCAAGGGCTGGGCCAGGACCATCGAGAGTGCGCGGGGGCGTTGGCCGGAGCTGACGGTGGTTGAATCCGTCTAGGACGCGCATCCAGGGCGCGCGGCGACACGTATCGGCCGTATGACCCTGACCGACGTCCTCATCCTCCTGGCCCAGAACCTGGTCCTGATCGTCGCCGTGATGCTGGGGCTATGGCTGGTCGCTCTGAGGCTGAAGGACGTCAGTTTCGTCGATGCGGTTTGGCCCTTGGGCATGTTGCTGCTGGCCCTGGTCACCCTGCCGCGGACCGACGGCGATCCGACGCGCAAGACCCTGCTGGTCGTGATCTGCGCAGTCTGGGCGCTGCGGCTGGGGCTGCATCTGTTCGGGCGGTGGCGGGCCAGCGGGGCGGACGGCCGCTATGTGCAGATCGTCGAGGATCAGGAACGGAACAAGGGCTGGTCCTTCGCCAAGACGGCCCTGCTGTTCGTCTTTCTGCCCCAGGCCTTTCTGGCCTGGCTGACGGCCCTGCCGGTGCAGCTGGGCCAGGTCGCCGACGCGCCGGCGGCGGGGGGGCTCGCCCTGATCGGGGCGGGGCTGGCCCTGGCGGGGATCGTCATCGAAAGCACGGGCGACGCCCAGCTGGCGGCCTTCAGAAGCGATCCGGCCAATAAGGGCAAGGTGCTGGACACCGGCCTGTGGCGCTATACGCGCCATCCGAACTATTTCGGCGACGCCTGCGTCTGGTGGGGGCTGTGGCTGATCGCGGCCGAGACGGGCGTGGGCCTGTGGTCCATCGCCGGGCCGATCTTCCTGACCTTCACCCTGACGCGCTGGTCGGGGATCGGGATTACCGAAAAGGCGATCAACCGGTCGCGGCCGGGCTATGCGGACTATGTGAAGCGGACGAGTGCGTTTGTGCCGTGGCCGCCCTCCCGTCATCCTCGGGCTTGACCCGAGGATCAGATGATCCGCCGCTGGTGCGAACGGGCGAAGCACAGACCGCCCCGCGCCCGGTCCTCGGGTCAAGCCCGAGGATGACGGACGGGGGGCGGGGCGACGGATCGCCTAGACGCCGACCTTAGTTGGTGGTCGGGGTGTTGTGGGTAGTCATGCCGCCGTCGGCGTTGCCGCCCTGTTGCTCGATCTGATCGGCGCGGCGGTCGGCGTTTTCCTCGACCTGGTCGGCCTGGCGGTTCAGGGCGTCCTTCTGAGCGTCGGTCGGGGCGGCGTCGGCCTGGGCTTCCAGCTGGTCGGCGCGGGCTTCGCCCTGGGCCTCGACGGCGTCGGCGCGGTTCTCGGCGGCCTTGTCAGCGGCGCTTTCACCGCAGGCGGCGACGCCCGACAGGACGAACAGGGAGGCGGCGGCGACAGCGATCTTTTTCATGACGTTTCCTTCCGTTGTGGAGGCAGGGAAACGTCACGGCGGCGGTTCAGTTCACGCCGCCGTGAGATTTTCGTGATCTCAGCCCTCGGCTTCGGCGAAGGCGACGCGGGCGGCGCCCAGGAGGGCGGCGTGTTTGTGCATGATCACCTTGGTCGGGATCTCCTGCATGTATTCCTTGAACCGGCCCTTGCGCTCGAACCGCTGGCGGAAGGGGCTGGCCTTGATGAAGGGCAGGATGCGCGGGACGATGCCGCCGGCGATATAGACGCCGCCGCGCGCGCCCGTGGTCAGGGCGATGTCGCCGGCGACCGCGCCCAGGATGGCGCAGAAGCGGGCCAGGGTGGCGCCGCAGGGGCTGTTCGGATCGGCCAGGGCCGTCGCGGTGATCTGGGCCGGGTCGTCGATATGGGTCTCGCGGCCGTCGATCTCGGCCAGGGCCCGGTGCATGTTCAACAGGCCGGGGCCGCAGATCAGACGCTCGATCGAGACGCGGTCATAGCGGCGGCGCAGGATGCGCAGGATCTCGTCCTCGACCGGATCGCCGGGGGGGAAACAGGCGTGGCCGCCTTCGGACGGCATGGCCATCTCCTTGCCGTGGGCGTCGCGCACCAGGGCCGAGACGCCGAAGCCGGTGCCGGGGCCCAGGACGGCGACGGTGGAATGCGGGTCGCCGTCGACGGGGCCGCCCAGGCTTTCCAACTGGTCTTCCGGCACGATGGGGGCGCCCCAGGCCAGGGCCTCGAAATCGTTGATCAGCTTGACCGGCGAAAGACCCAGGGTGGACAGCTCGCTTTCCGACACCTGCCAGGGCGAGTTGGTCAGGTCGATGGCGCCGTCGGTGACGGGGCCGGCCACGGCGATGACGCCGCCGGTCGGCTTGACCTCGCAGCCCTCGATGAAGGCGGCCACCCCTTCCAGGAAGGTCGGATAGGTTTCGGCCGGGAAGCTCTCGTGGTGGTCCAGCACGGGCTTGCCGTCGATCATGCGAGCGACGGCGAAACGGGCGTTGGTGCCGCCGACGTCTCCGACGAGGAGGGTCTTGTCAGTCATAGGGTCGTTTCCTGCAGTCGGTGCGTCGGATCAGGCGTCGACGGTCCGGTCGACGAGATTGGGGTCGGGCGGGGTGTCCGTATGGGCCTGGGCGCCGGAGGGGAAGGCGAAGCAGACGGTCGCCCCCTCTTCCGCCGTGGTGACCACATGGCGGAAGGCGCCGAACAGTTCGCGGCCATAGCCCCAGGCCGAACCCTCGGCGTGGACGGCGGAGCGGGCGGCGGCGGGCCGGTCGGTCAGGCCGTCGACGCCGACCGTGGTCAGAACCCCGGCCTCGGCGTCCAGACGGATGACGTCGCCGTCCTTCACATGGGCCAGGGGGCCGCCGGCCAGGGCCTCAGGCGAGACGTGGATGGCGGCCGGGGTCTTGCCGCTGGCGCCCGACATGCGGCCGTCGGTGACGAAGGCGACCTTGAACCCCTTGTCTTGGATGACCGACAGGGCCGGCGACAGGCTGTGCAGTTCGGGCATGCCGTTGGCCCTCGGGCCCTGGAAGCGCAGGACCACGACGACGTCGCGGAACAGCTTGCCGTCCTTGAAGGCTTGCAGCGCGTCTTCCTGGGTTTCGAAGACGGCGGCGGGGGCCTCGACGATGCGGTTCTCGGGCTTGACCGCCGAAACCTTGATGACCGCGCGGCCCAGGTCGCCCTTGACCAGACGCAAGCCCCCCTCCTTGTCGAACGGGTCGGAGGCGGGGCGCAGGATGTCGAGATCCAGGCTCTGCTTGACCCCGTCGCGCCAGACTAGCTGGCCGTCCACCATCGACGGTTCCTGGAAATAGGGCTCGATCCCCTTGCCCATGATGGTGACGACATCGGTGTGGATATGGCCGTGCTCGGCCAGTTCGCGCGCCACGAAGGCGACGCCCCCGGCGGCCTGGAAGGCGTTCACATCGGCCGAGCCGTTGGGATAGACCCGCGCCAGCAGGGGGGTGACGGACGACAGCTCGTCCATGTCGGTCCAGTCGATCAGAACCCCCGCCGCCCGCGCCATGGCGACCAAGTGGATGGCGTGATTGGTCGAGCCGCCGGTGGCCAAGAGGGCCACGATCATGTTGACGATGGACTTTTCGTCGATCACGTCGGCCATGCGGCCCTCGCCGCTGCGGGCCAGTTCGACGGCGCGCTGGGCGGCGGCGGCGGTCAGGGCGTCGCGCAGGCCGGTGTCGGGATGGACGAAGGCGGTGGAGGGCATGTGCAAGCCCCCCAGCTCCATCATCATCTGGTTGGAGTTGGCGGTGCCGTAGAAGGTGCAGGTGCCGGGCGAGTGGTAGGAGCCGATCTCGCTTTCCAGCAGGGTCTGGCGATCGACCTTGTTCTGGGCGTATTCGGCGCGGACGCGGGCTTTCTCCGCGTTCGGAATGCCCGAGGGCATGGGGCCGGCCGGGGCGAAGACGACGGGCAGATGGCCGAAGGCCAGGGCGCCCATGAACAGGCCGGGCACGATCTTGTCGCAGACGCCCAGCATCAGGGCGGCGTCGAAGGCGTCATGCGTCAGGGCCACGCCGGCGGACATGGCGATGACGTCGCGGCTGAACAGGGACAGCTCCATGCCGGGGCGCCCCTGGGTGACGCCGTCGCACATGGCGGGGGTGCCGCCGGCGACCTGGGCCGTGGCGCCGACCTGACGCACCGCTTCGCGGACCACGCCGGGGAAGCGCTCGAACGGCTGGTGGGCCGACAGCATGTCGTTATAGGCGGTGACGATGCCCAGATTGGGCTTGGACCCGTCCATGGCGGTCAGCTTGTCGGCTATGGTCTGGCCGGCGAAGGCGTGGGCCCAGTTGGCGCAGGAGAGCTTGGCGCGGCCGGCGCCGGAATCGCGGGCGGCGTCCATGCGGCGCAGATAGTCGGCGCGGGTCGCGCGGCTCTTTTCGATGATGCGGTCGGTGACCGCGGCGACAGTGGGATGAAGCGCCATATCAGCCTTCCTCCGTCCACAGAACTTCAAGGGGAACGTTCGCCGCGATCAGGGCGGCGATGGGCTGGATCTTGGGATCGCCCTTGGCCTGCTCTTCAAAGACCCGGCGTTTGGCGGCGCCCTTCAGGCCCAGGATCACCCGGCCGGCGGACATCAGATAGGGCAGGTTGATCGACAGGCGCTCGATCGTCGGCGCGGCGCCGTCGCGGCCGTGGGGCACGCCCAGCACCGTCGGCTTCAGCGTCGGGGTCAGAAGCGTCTTCAAGGTGGGGCTGTCAGGGAACATGGAGCAGATATGGCCATCCTCCCCCATGCCGAGAAGGACCGCGTCGAAACGCCCGCCCGCATCGGCCAGGGCGTGGGCGGCGACGATGGCGGCCCGGTCCACCGTGACCTCGGGCGTATAGAGGGGGATGAAGCGGGCGGCGGCCGCCTTGTCCTGCAACAGGACGTCGCGGATCAGCCGGGCGTTGGACTCAGGCGAGGTCTCGGGGACGTAGCGTTCGTCCACCAGGGTGACGGCGATCCTGGCCCAGTCCAGGTCGGTCGCAGCGAGGCGGCGATAGACGGGGGCGGGGGTGGTCCCGCCGGGGCCGGCGAAGACGGCGGAGTCCTTGTCGCGGACGGCGGCGCCCAGGGTCTCGGCCAGGCGGGCGGCGATGGCCTCGGCCCAGGCGTCGACGGTGGGGAAGGTTTCGATCACAGGCGTCTCAGACATCGGTCGTGTTCCAGTCGCGGCCGGTGCGGATCATCAGCATGTCGGCGCTGTCGGGGCCCCAGGTTCCGGCGACGTATTCGTCGGGCTTGTGGCCGGATTCAGCCCAGGCCTCGGCGACCTCATCGACCCATTTCCACGCCTGTTCCGCCTCGTCGCGGCGTACGAACAGGGTGGAGTCGCCCGCCATGGCGTCCAGCAGCAGCCGCTCATAGGCGATGCGGCGGCGCGGGGGGGCGGCGGACTTGCCGTCCACGCCCCAGGACAGGCTCATGGTGATGGGCTGGAGCTGCATCCGCTTGTCCAGGCCGGGCCGCTTGTTCATCACCGTCAGGGAGATGTCCTCCTCGGGCTGAAGCTCGATGATCATGCGGTTGGCCAGCGCCTCACCCTCTTCATCGTCGAAGATGGAGTGGGGCACGGGCTTGAACTGGATGACGATTTCGGTGCGCTTCTCGGGCAGGCGCTTGCCGGTGCGCATGAAGAAGGGCACGCCCGCCCAGCGCCAGTTGTCGATGTCGGCGCGGATGGCGACGAAGGTCTCGGTGTCGGACGGTGCGCCGCGCTCCTCGATATAGCCCTTGGCCGGCCTGCCCTCGGACACGCCCGCCACATACTGGCCGCGCACGGTGACGCGTTCGGCCTCCTCGTAGGTGATGGGGCGCAGGCTGCGCAGCACCTTGACCTTTTCGTTACGCAGGGACTCCGGATCCAGATCGCTGGGCGGTTCCATGGCGACCAGGCACAGCAGCTGGAGCATGTGGTTCTGGAGCATGTCGCGCAATGCACCGTACTCGTCATAGTAGGGCCAGCGGTCGCCGACCCCCACCGTTTCACCGATGGTGATCTGGACGTGGTCGATCGTCAGATTGTTCCAAAGCGGCTCGAAGATGGTGTTGCCGAACCGCAGGGCCGTCAGATTCTGGACCGTCTCCTTGCCCAGATAGTGGTCGATGCGGAACACCTGGTCCTCGCGGAAGGCGTGGGCCACGGCGTCGTCGATCTCGAGGAAGGACTTCAGGTCGCGGCCGACCGGCTTCTCCAGCACGATGCGGCAGTTGCGCTCGGCCAGACCCGCCGCCTTCATCGCCGTGACGATGCGGCCATAAAGCGAGGGGGAAACGGCCAGGAAGGAGGTGACCTCGCCGTCCCCGACCTTGTCCTTCAGCGGCTTCAGGCTGTCGGCCGAGGTGGCGTCCACCGCCAGATAGTCGAGCCGGGCCTTCATCCGGGTCCAGGAATGGTCGTCCCAGGCCTGATCCTGTTCGGCGCGAGCCTTCACCGCCTCATGGACCTTGGCGACATAGTCCTCAGCCGTCTCCTCGGAGCGGGCGGCGCCGATGATCTTCAGGCCGTCGGGCAGGAGTCCGTCGTGTTCCAGGAAGTAGAGCGAAGGCAACAGCATCCGCATCGCCAGATCGCCGCCGCCGCCGAACAGAATGAGAGCCGCCATCGAAATTCCCTCGAATATCCCATTTGTCGGGACGAACGCCTTTACGGCCTAGAGCATGATCGTTTCGGACGGAACCGCTTCGCGGTTCCGACAGAAGCGTGAATCATGCTCTCGGTTTGATCTGGAGCCTGATTCACGGCTTCAGCGGAATCGCGAAGCGATTCCACTTCAACCGATCAGGCTCTAGTCTTTGGGCCTTTGCCCGCTTCCGCCCGCGAGGCCAACACGTCCAGCACGTCCTGAAACACCATGTTACGGACATGGAGAAGAACGAGCAGGTGATAGATCAAATCCGCCGCCTCGCCGGCGAGTTCCTCATCCGGGCCGGCGACGCCCGCCAGGGCGGTCTCCACCCCCTCTTCGCCGACCTTCTGGGCGATGCGTTTGGGGCCTTGGGCGACCAGTTTGGCGGTCCAGCTTTCGGACGGATCAGCGGCGGCCCGCTCGGCGATAGTCTGTTCCAGCCGGGCGATGCGGCCGAGACCCGGCGCGTCGGCGGCGCCGAAACAGCTGGTGCGGTTCAGGTGGCAGGCGTTTCCGACCGGATCGACCGCCAGGACCAGGGCGTCGCCGTCGCAGTCGGGGGTGATGGAGACGACCCGCAGCCGGTCGCCCGAGGTCTCGCCCTTTCTCCAGCGCCCGCCGCGCGAGCGGGAGAAGAAGGTGGCCTCACCCGACTGGATCGTCTCGTCCAGGGCGGCGCGATCCATATAGGCCAGGGTCAGGACCTGGAGCGTGGCGGCGTCCTGGACCACCACGGGGACCAGGCCGTTTCCTTTTTCGAAGTCGATGGCAGCGGGGTCGATCATGGGGTGATCTCCTCAAAAATCCTCCCCCTCTGGGGGAGGGGGACCGCCCGAAGGGTGGTGGAGGGGGTAAGGGCGTGCGGGGTGTTGGGCGTCGAGCGGCGGCGCGCGGGCGGGCCCCCTCCACCGCTTCGCGGTCCCCCTCCCCCAAGGGGGGAGGATTGCGGGGATCGGGTCACAATCTCATCTCCAGGCCTTCGCCCGCCAGATAGGCCTTCAGGTCCGGGATGGCGATGGCGCCGGTGTGGAAGACGCTGGCGGCCAGGGCGCCGGAGACGTCGGCCTGATTGAAGACGTCGCGGAAATGTTCGGGCGCGCCGGCGCCGCCCGAGGCGATCAGGGGGATGGTCAGGCGCGCGCGGGCGGCGGACAGCTGTTCGACGTCATAACCGCGTCGAACTCCGTCCTGGTCGATGCAGTTCAGAACGATCTCGCCGGCGCCCAGGCTCTGGGCCTCGTCCAGCCAGTCCAGGGTGCGTTTGCCGGCGCAGCGGCGGGCGTCGGGATCGCCGGTGTATTTGTGGACCACCCAGTCGCCGTCCTCGAACCGGCTGTCGACGCCGACGACGACGCATTGCCCGCCCAGCCGCTCGGCCATTTCGGCGATCAGTTCGGGACGCTCCAGGGCGGGGGAGTTGATCGACACCTTGTCCGCCCCGTGATCAAGGCAGCGGGCGGCCTGATCGACGCTGCGGATGCCGCCGGCGACGCAGAAGGGGATGTCCAGCAGCCGGGCGATGTCCTTGATCCAGCCGTAGTCCAGGGTCCGGCCCTCGGGGCTGGCGGTGATGTCGTAGAAGACCAGTTCGTCGGCGCCGGCGTCGCGGTAGCGGGCGGCCAGTTCAGCGGCGTCGCCCATGTCGGTGTGGCCGACAAACTTGACGCCCTTGACCACCCGGCCGTCCTTGACGTCCAGACAGGGGACGATACGGCGCGCGGTCATGCCGTGGCCGCCGCTATGGCTTGCGGCAGGGTGAAGCGGTTCTCGTACAGGGCGCGGCCGACGATGGCGCCGTTGCAGCCCAGGGCCTTGACCGCGACGAGATCGTCCAGAGACGAGATGCCGCCGGACGCCTGAAGGACGACATCGGGGCGACGGCGGCGGATTTCGGCCAGCAGCTCCAGATTGGGGCCGGTCAGGGCCCCGTCGCGGCCGACGTCTGTGACCAGCAGGTGTTTGGCCGTGCCCTTGGGATAGCGATCCAGCGCCTCCCACAGGGTGACGCCGGACGACTGGGTCCAGCCCTTCAGGGCAGGAACGGGCACGCCGTCCTCGATCTTGACGTCCAGGGCCAGGGTGATGCGTTCGGGGCCGAAACCCTTCAGCCAGGCGGCGACGTCATTGGGCTGGGTCACCGCCAGGGAGCCGACGACGACGCGGGAGACCCCGGCCTCCAGCAGCTTGGCCACATCATTGGCGCTGCGGACGCCGCCGCCGGACTGGATCTTGATCTCGAGGGCCTGGGCCAGTTCGCCGATCAGGGCGTGCTGGCGCGCCTCGCCCGCCTCGGCCCCGTCCAGATCGACGATGTGAATCCACTCGGCGCCCTCGGCCGCGAAGGCGCTGAGGCGGGCGGCGGGCTGTTCGTCGTACTGCGTCACCTGGTCGAACTTGCCGTGCATCAGGCGCACGCAGACGCCGTCCTTCAGGTCGATGGCGGGGTAGATCAGCATGGGGTCGGCTTCCGTTCGTCATCCTCGGGCTTGACCCGAGGATCGGGCGTGGATCGGCTTGTGCGGGGCCTCGTTCGCACGAGCGGCGGATGGTCCGGTCCTCGGGTCAAGCCCGAGGATGACGGGGAGGGGGAGGCGGCGCGGGTCATGCGGCGACCTGCAGGAAGTTCTTGAGGATGGTCGCCCCGGCCTCGGCCGAGCGTTCGGGGTGGAACTGGCAGCCCCAGCGGTTGGCGGTGCGGACTATGGCGGGCACGGGGCCGCCGTAGTCGGCGTGGGCCAGGGTGGCGGGGCCGTCGGGACAGACATAGCCGTGGACGAAATAGGCGTAGGCGCCGTCGGCGACCCCCTCCAGCAGCGGGTCGTCTCGGTCGCGCCTCAGCCGGCTCCAGCCCATATGCGGCACGGGCAGGGCGCCCGCCGGCTCCAGCCGGGACACGGCGCCGGGGATGAAGCCCAGCAGATCGACGCCTTCGCCCTCCTGGCTGGTTTCGAACAGAAGTTGCTGGCCCAGGCAGACGCCCAGCAGGGGACGGGGGAAGGCGCGGATCGGTTCGACCAGGCCCAGTTCGGACAGGCGGCTCATGGCGTAGCCGGCCGCCCCGACGCCGGGCAGGATGACCCGTTCGGCGTCTGTGATCACGGCGGGATCGTCGGTCAGGCGCACGGTCGCGCCCAGCCGCTCGAGCGCGAACTGGACCGAGGCGACATTGCCGGCGCCGTAGGCGATGACGGCGACCTCGGTCACAACACCCCCTTCGTGCTCGGCACCGCATCGCCCTCGACCCGGATGGCCTGACGGAGCGCTCGGCCGAAGGCCTTGTAGACGGCTTCGGTCTTGTGGTGGTCGTCCTGGCCTGTGACCGAGATATGGACGGCGGCGCCCATGGCCTCGGCCAGTGAGCGGAAGACGTGGGCGGTCAGGTCGGTGCGGTAGTCGCCGATGAAGGGCGTCTCGAACGCCCCTTCGAACAGCGGATAGGGCCGGCCGGACAGGTCGATGGAGACCGTCGCATTGGCCTCGTCCATCGGCAGGACGAAGCCGTAGCGGGCGATTCCCTTACGCTCGCCCAGCGCCTGTTTCAGCGCCTGGCCCAGGGCGATGGCGCTGTCCTCGATGGTGTGGTGGGGGTCGGTGTGCAGGTCGCCCTCGCACTGCAGCCGCAGGGAGAAGCCGCCGTGGGCCGCGATCTGCTCCAGCATATGGTCGAAGAAGCCGACGCCGGTCTCGATCTTGATCGGGCCGGGGGCGTCCAGATCGACGGCGCAGACGATGCGGGTCTCTTTCGTATCGCGCACGGCCTGGCCGAGGCGGGCCGGACGGCGCTTGGCGGGCGTCAGGCCGAAGGCGGCCAGCAGCCGGTCGTTGACCTCGGGCTTGATCGAGACGGGCAGCCGCAACCGGTCGCCGGACAGGTCGGCCTCGATCCCATAGGTCTTCAGAGCGGCCAGGGCGGCGGCGGGGTCTTGCGGCCGGGCCATCAGAATGGGGCCGACGCCGGGCTCGATCGTCAGGTCGCGGCCCAGTTCGCGGGCCAGCCGCTCGCGCTCGCGCCGGACCGAGGCGATCCGCTCCGCGGTCTCGATCATCCGCGACGGATCCAGGGCCTGAAGCGCCAGCCGCACCAGGGGCTCGGGCAGGGCGTAGGGCTCCAGCACCGAGGCGAGGCGGGCCAGGGTCGGGGCCTGGGCGATGGCGGCGCCGACGCGGGCGCCGGCCAGGCCATAGGCCAGGGACAGGCTGCGCAGCACGACCAGGTTGGGCTGATCGGCCACGACGGTGGCGGCGGAGACGCTGTCGGAGAATTCGATCAGGCCCTCGTCCACCACCAGCAGGGCGGGGGCGACGCGGGCGGCCATTTCGGCGACCGCCTCGGGCGAGCCCAGGGCGCGGACGACCACGGCCGCGACCTCGCCCCTGGCCGGATAGATGGCGGCGAGACGGTCATAGGGCTCGGCCTTGGGCGCCTCGACCGATCCGCCGTCGCGGGCGGCGAGGCGCCAGACCAGCTCCAGCCCATGGGTCAGGCCGCGCACCGGCAGGACCTGGTCGGCTGGCACGGCGTAGATCGCCGCCATGCGGGCGGGGAGGGCGGCGGCCTCGCCCGGATAGCGGTCCAGGCCCTCGCCGCCGGAGACCAGCGGGGGATAGGGGGCGGGCAGGGTCATCGGGCGGCTCTTTCCAGACCTTCCCCCGCCTGCGGGGGAAGTGTCAGCTCGGCGAGCGTAGCGAGGCGGCTGACGATGGGGGAAGTTTCGCCTTGCTCAAGAGAGACTTCCCTCTCCGACCCTGGTTCGCTGCGCGAACGACGGGCCACCTCTCCCGCAAGCGGGAGAGGGTCTTTAAAGGCGGCCCTCATCCCTCGCTCCTCAGATCCGCCGCGCGGGCGTGGGCTTCCAGGCCCTCCATCCGGGCCAGGCGGGCGGCGATGGGGGCAAGCGCACGAGCGCCGGCCTCGGTGACCAGCTGGATCGACATGGTGGTCATGAAGCTGGCGGTGGTGACGCCGCCCAGGGTGCGGGCGCCGCCGTCGGTCGGCAGGACGTGGCTGGGGCCGGCGGCGTAGTCGCCCAGGGTCTCGGCCGCGAACCGGCCGACGAAGACGGCGCCGGCGGCCTTGACGGCGGGGAGCAGGGCCTCCGGATCATCGACCTGAAGCGCCAGGTGTTCGGGGCCGTAGAGGTTGATCACTTCGCAGGCGGCGTCGAGGTCGCGCACCAGGACGGCGCGGGCCTCGTTCAGCGAGGCGCGGGCGACGGCCTCGCGCGGCAGGGTCGCCACCTGGGCCTCCACCTCGGTCAGAATATAGTCGATGGTGGCGCGGCTGGTGGAGACCAGGAGAACTTGCGCGTCCGCGTCGTGCTCGGCCTGGCTCAGCAGGTCGGCGGCGGCGATCTCGGGCGCGGCGTCGCGGTCGACGACGACCATCAGCTCGGACGGGCCGGCGGGCATGTCGACGGCGGGACCGCCGGGCAGGGCCGACGCCTGTTTCTTGGCCTCGGCGACGTAGGCGTTTCCGGGGCCGAACAGCTTGTCGCAGGCGGGGATGACGCCGTCCTCCAGTTCGACGCCGAAGGTCAGGGCGGCGATGGCCTGGGCGCCGCCCATCAGCCAGAGGGCGTCCAGCTCCGCCTCGGCGGCGGCCAGGATCATGGCGGGGTGGACGCCGCCGTCCTTCGAGGGCGGGGTCACGGCGACGCGCCGGCCCACGCCCGCGACCCCGGCCGGAATCGCCAACATCAGAAGGGAGGAGAAGAGGGGGGCGGTGCCGCCGGGGATGTAGAGACCGGCCGAGGCGATCGGACGCCAGGCCAGTTTGGAGCGGACGCCCGGCGTGGTCTCGACGAAGTCGGTGTCCTCCGGCCGGGTCGCCTGGTGGAAGACGCGGATATTGTCGGCCGCCATCCGCAGGGCACGGACGTCGGCGGGGGGCAGGGCGTTGCGGGCTTCGGCCACGATCTCGGGCGTGATGGCGATGCGGCGGGGCGGGGCCTTGTCCAGCTTCCGGCACCAGTCGGTGACGGCCGCGCCGCCGCGCGCGCGCACGTCGTCCAGAATGGCGCGGACGACCTCGGTGACGTCGCCGGCGGTGCGCTGGGCCGGGCGGGCCAAGGCCGCGGCCTTGCCGGCGGCGTCGAGGGAAGACCAGTCGATACGTTTGAAGGCCGTGGTCATCACATCATCTTCTCGATGGGCAGGACCAGTATGGCCGAGGCGCCGGCGGCCTTGAGCTTCTCAAGCGTCTCCCAGAAGACGGCCTCCTGGCAGACGGCGTGGACGGCGACCGCGTCGTCGCGGCCCGACAGGGGCATGACGGTGGGCGAGCCGGCGCCGGGCAGGATGGCGGTGATCTCATCCAGCGCCGCGCGCGGGGCGTTCAGCATGACGTATTTGGCGCCCTGGGACGACACGACGCCGGCCATCCGCTCGATGATGCTGTCCAACAGGTGTTGCAGGGCAGGCTCGGGGGCGACGGGGGACTGAATCAGGACGGCCTGGCTTTCCAACACCGTATCCTTGGCGCCCAGGCCGTTGGCCTCAAGCGTCGCGCCGGTCGAGACCAGGTCGCAGATGGCGGCGGCCAGTTTCAGCCGGGGCGCGACCTCGACGGCGCCGCGCATGACGACGATGTCGGCCTTGACCCCCCGCTCGTCCAGGAAGCGGCGCAGGATCTTCGGATAGGAGGTGGCGATGCGCAGGCCCTCCAGCGAGGCCGGACCCTCATAGGCCAGGGCCGGGGGCGCAGCGATCTTAAGAGTGCAGCGGCCGAAGCCCAGGGGCATGACGACGGAGGCGTTGGGACCGCCGTTGCGGCCTTCCTCCAGCACATTCTCGCCGACGATCCCCAGGTCGCAGACGCCGTCGGCCACGAAGGTGGGGATGTCGTCGTCGCGGACGCGCAGCAGGTCGATCGGATAGTTCTCGACCCGATAGAGCAGGTCGTTGTGGCCCTTGACCCATTTCAGACCCGCGTCGCGGATCAGGTCGAGGCTGCGGTCGGCCAGACGGCCGGATTTCTGGACGGCGATGCGAAGCCGGCCCTGTACGGTGCTCATGTTCGGATACTCAGTTCGTGTTCTTCAGGCGGTCCAGGGCGAGGCGGTAGCCCTGGTGCGGCATGTCTTTGAGGTAACGGGCGACGCGGACGACGGTGGTGGGGCTGGCGTGGGCCTCGACCGCGATCTCGCGATAGGATTTGCCGCCGGCGTCCAACAGGCGCGCCACCTGCCAGCGCTCGGCGAAGGCGCGCAGTTCCGCCGGGGTGCACAGGTCGGCCAGAAAGGCGTCCATCTCGGCGCGCGTCTGCATCGACAGCAGGGCGTCGTAGAGGGCGTCGCGGGCGGGCGGGGTCGTCATGCGCGTTCCACTATGCTGTAACAGTGGAACGGTCAAGGGCGATTAGTGGCGAGTGGCGAGTGGCGAGTGGCGAGTGGCGAGTGGCGAGTTTTAAGACGGCGCTTTGTGCGGTCCAGCCAGGTTTCGTCAGCCCCGAGGACGACGGTTGAAAGCCGGGGGCGTTTATCTCGCCACTCGCCACTCGCCACTCGCCACTCGCCACTCTAAATCACCCCCATGACCAAGATCCTGATCATCGGCGCCGGCCACGCCGGCGGCTCCGTCGCGGCCTTTCTGCGGCAGTACGGGCATGAAGGCCCTATCGTGCTGGTCGGCGAGGAGGAGGCGCCGCCCTATCAGCGGCCGCCCCTGTCCAAGGCCTGGCTGAAGGGGGAGGCGGATCTTGAGGCGCTGCTGCTGCGGCCGCTGAGCTTTTACGCCGAGCAGAACATCGACTTCCGGCCCTCGACGGTCGCCGTGTCGGTGGACCCGGAGGCGAAGACGGTCGCCTTCCACGACGGGACGAGCGAGGCCTATGACGTCCTGGTGCTGGCGACGGGATCGACGGCGCGCAAACTGCCGGTTCCGGGCGGGGACCATCCCGACCTGCTGGAGCTGAGGACGCTGAAGGACGCCGAGCGGCTGAAGGCCGTGCTGGGGCCGGGCAAACGGCTGGCGGTGGTCGGCGGCGGCTATGTGGGGCTGGAGGCGGCGGCCTCGGCCCGGGCCCTGGGCGCCGAGGCGGTGGTGATCGAACGGGCGCCGCGCGTCCTGGCGCGGGTGGCGTCCGAGACCCTGTCGGCCTTCTTCATGGCCCAGCACCGGGCGCGGGGGGTGGAGATCATCACGGGCACCGAGGTGGTCGCGGTCGCCCATGACGGCGTGACCCTGGCCGACGGATCGACGGTGCAGGCGGATGCGGTTCTGGTCGGGGTGGGCGCCCTGGCCTGCGACGGCCTGGCGCGGTCGGCGGGCCTGCGCTGCGACGACGGGGTGGTGGTGGACGATCAGGCGCGGACCAGCGATCCGGCGATCTTCGCCGTCGGCGACATGACGCGCCGGCCGATTCCCGTGCACGGCGGGGTCTCGCACCGGCTGGAGAGCGTGCCCAATGCGCTGGAACAGGCCAAGCAGGCGGCGGCCGCCATCGTCGGGCGACCGGGGCCGGCGCCGGAGGTTCCGTGGTTCTGGTCCGATCAATACGACTTCAAGCTTCAGATCGCCGGCCTGCCGTTCGATGCGGACCGCCAGGTGGTGCGGGGCGATCCGTCGGCGGGGGGATTTGCGGTCTTCCACCTGAACGGCGACCGGGTGGTCTGCGTCGAGGCGGTCAATGCTCCGCCGGAGTTCATGGCGGGCAAACAGCTGATCGGAAAGGCGACGCCGGTGGATGTGGCGAAGCTGGCGGATCAGGCGGTGTCGATGAAGGCTGTGGGGGTGTGATTTTCACCCGACCTTCCCCCGCTTGCGGGGGAAGTGTCAGGCCGTGGCGCGAAGCGACACGCCTGACGATGGGGGACGTCTTCTTGCTTTGAGCAGAACTTCACTCTCCGACCCTGGATCGCTGCGCGATCGACGGGCCACCTCTCCCGTAGGCGGGGGAGGGTCTGGTTGTTGAAGCTTCGCCGCAGTGCAACAAAACTGTTGCGCTTTTCGTTGGGTCGCGATCAAGCTGTGATCTCAACGCGGCGGGGGCGGATGACGAGAGCTTTCGACGAAATGAACGGCGGCGGATCCGGCGCGATCCGCGACAGCTACAAGACCCTGGCGGCCTGGCTTGAAAACGCCCCGCCGGACCTGCTGCAGGCGCGCTCGCGCCAGGCGGAGCTGTTCTTCCGCCGCATGGGGGTGACCTTCGCCGTCTATGGCGACGAGGAATCCAACGAGCGGCTGATCCCGTTCGACGTCGTGCCGCGCATCATCGGCGCCGACGAATGGGGCGGGCTGGAGAAGGGGCTGAAGCAGCGGGTCACCGCCATCAACGCCTTCCTGAAGGACATCTACGGACCGCAGGACTGTATCCGCGCCGGGATCGTGCCCGCCGACCTGATCCTGACCAATCCGCACTATCGACCCGAGATGCAGGGGCGGCGTCCGCCCGGCGACGTCTGGTGCCATATCTCGGGCGTGGACCTCGTCCGCACGGGCGAGGACGGCTTCTATGTGCTGGAGGACAATGTCCGCACGCCGTCGGGGGTCTCCTATATGCTGGAGAACCGCGAGATGATGATGCGGCTGTTCCCCGACCTGTTCGCCGAACATGCGGTGCGGCCGGTCGAAATCTATACCGACATGCTGCTGCGGTCGCTCCAGGCCTCGGCGCCGTCGGGGGCGGGCGAGGACCCGACCATCGTGGTCCTGACGCCGGGGCCGTTCAACTCGGCCTATTACGAGCACAGCTTCCTGGCCGACAAGCTGGGGGTCGAACTGGTCGAGGGCGGGGATCTCTTCGTCAATGACGACACCGTCTATATGCGCACGACCGAGGGGCCCAAGCGGGTCGACGTCATCTATCGCCGCATCGACGACGACTTCATCGACCCCCTGACCTTCATGCCGGATTCGGCGGTTGGGGCGCCGGGGCTGATGTCGGCCTATTTCGCCGGGCGTGTGACCCTGGCCAATGCGGTCGGGACCGGGGTGGCCGACGACAAGGCCGTCTATACCTATATGCCCGAGATCATCCGCTTCTTCACCGGCGAGGACGCCATATTGAAGAATGTGCCGACCTGGCGCTGCCGCGAGCCGGAGGCGCTGAAGGAGGTGCTGGAGAAGCTGCCGGAACTGGTGGTCAAGGAGGTCGGCGGATCGGGCGGCTACGGCATGCTGGTGGGGCCCACCTCGACCCAGGCCGAGATCGAGGCCTTCCGCGCCAAGCTGATCGCCGATCCCGACGACTTCATCGCCCAGCCGACGCTGAGCCTGTCGACGGCCCCGACCCTGAACGGCGGAGCCCTGTCGCCGCGCCACGTCGATCTTCGGCCCTTCGTCCTGTCCAGTCCGGCCGGGGTGCGGGTCGCGCCGGGCGGGCTGACGCGGGTGGCGTTGAAGGAGGGGTCGCTGGTGGTCAACTCCAGCCAGGGCGGCGGAACCAAGGACACCTGGGTGCTGGATGTTTGATCGGACGAAGATCCTCCCCCGTCGGGGGAGGGGGACCGCGAAGCGGTGGAGGGCGCTCGCCCCAGACACCCTGTTTGCGTTTGGCCCCCTCCACCCCCCTTCGGGCGGTCCCCCTCCCCCAATGGGGGAGGAATAGATGCTCTCTCGCACCGCAGACAGTCTCTATTGGACCGGCCGCTATATGGAGCGGGCCGATTTTCTTGCGCGCATTCTGGAGGCGGCGATCCGGCTGGCGGCCCTGCCGGCCAAGGATCAGGCGACCGTCACCGCCTGGGCGGGGGCCATCGCCTCGTCGGGGGTGAAGTCGGCCTTCGACGCCACCGGCCGCACCGTGTCGGAGAAGTCCGTCCGCGAATATCTGGCCTTCGGCGCCGACAATACGACCTCGATCAAGGCCTGTATCACCCGGGCGCGGACCAACGCCCGTTCGGTGCGGACCGCCCTGACCATCGAGCTGTGGGAGGCGATCAACGGCGCCTGGAACGGGCTGAACGAACTGGGCGAGCCGACCCGCCGCGACGACTTCACCAACTTCCTGGACTTCGTGAAATCGACGTCCCTGGCGGTGGAGGGGGCCTCGTCGCGGACGATGCTCAGGAACGACGCCTACTGGTTCCTGCGGCTGGGCATGGCGATCGAGCGGGCCGACAACACCGCCCGCCTGCTGGACGTGAAGTACCATCTGCTGCTGCCGCCGGGCGAACGGGTGGGCGGACAGCTGGACTATTTCCAGTGGACCACCCTGTTGCGCGAGGTTTCGGCCCTGACCGCCTATCGCTGGGTTTATCGCGAGAGCGTGCGGCCCTGGCTGGTGGCGGACCTCCTGGTGCTGAACCGGCAGATGCCGCGGTCCCTGGCCAGCTGTCAGGGGATGATCGTCAGCTATCTGGAGAAGCTGGCGGCCGACTATGGCCGGCGCGGCCCGGCCCAGCGGCTGGCGTCGAACCGCCTGACCCAGTTCAACGAGGCCCGGATCGAGGACATCTTCCAGTCGGGCCTGCATGAATACATCCAGGGCTTTCTGAACGAGAACAACGCGCTGGGCGCCGCCATCCACGAACAGTATCTGGTCTGACCATGCGGATCCGGATCGACCACTCCACCCGCTACGCATACGCCCGGCCCGCGCGGTTCATCGTCCAGATGCTGCGGCTGACGCCCCGGTCCTGCGAGGCCCAGCAGGTGCGGGAATGGCGCATCGAAACCGACGTCGACGCCCGGCTGCGCCGCAGCGACGACGCCTTCGGCAATATCGTGCACAGCCTCTATACCGAGCGGCCGACCGACGCCCTGACCATCCGGGTGACGGGCGAGGTGTCGACCGTGGACACCGGCGGGGTGATCCGGGGGCAGAACGAGCGGCTGCAGCCGGGCGTCTATCTGCGCGACACCCGGCTGACCCAGGCCGATGCGGCCCTGATCGACTTCGCCCGGTCCGTGCCCGAGGGCGCGGCCCTGGAGCGGATGCACCGTCTGATGGGGGCGATCCACGCCGGCGTCGCTTTCGAGGTCGGGGCGACCTCCGCCACCCATACGGCGTCCGAGGCCTTCGCGATCAGCCGCGGCGTCTGCCAGGATCACGCCCAGATCTTCATCGCCTGCGCCCGGACCCTGGGCGTGCCGGCCCGTTATGTCTCGGGCCATCTGAACCGGTCGGACGGCCGGCACGACCAGGACGCCGCCCACGCCTGGGCCGAGGCCTGGATCGAGGACCTGGGCTGGGTCGGGTTCGACGCGGCCAACGGCATTTGTCCGACCGAGAACTATGTCCGCATCGCCGTGGGCCTGGATTCGCTGGGGGCGACGCCGATCCGGGGAACCAGCTATGGCGGCGGGGTCGGCAGTCTGACGGTGGCCCTTCATGTGCGGCCTGTGCAACAGGGCCGGCAACAACATCAGAGCCGGGGATGGTCCTGATCGCCATGTCGCGGGAATCTGTTAGCGTCTGCGGATTCGCGGAACGGGGAGCGGATAGAGGCCAGTGACCTATTGCGTAGGCATGTTGGTGAAGGAGGGGTTGGCGATGATCGCCGACACCCGCACCAATGCGGGCGTGGACAACATCTCGTCCTATCGCAAACTGCATGTATTCAAGCGGCCCGGCGAGCGGGTGCTGGCCGTGGCGACGGCGGGCAATCTGTCGGTCACCCAGACGGCCCTGGCCATGGTCGCCGAAGGGGTCAAGCTGCCGGATTCGACCGGGCCTGAGACGCTTGAGACCGCGCCGACCCTGTTCCGCGCCGCCCAGATCCTGGGCCATGCGATGGCCACGGTCCGGGCGACGATCAACACCCCCGCCTCGCCCACCGCCGACGCCCTGAACGTCAACGCCTCCATGCTGCTGGGCGGCCAGATCGCGGGCGGCAAGATGGGGCTGTATCTGATCTACGGCCAGGGCAATTTCATCGAATGCGGGGCCGACACGCCGTATCTGCAGATCGGCGAGCTGAAATACGGCAAGCCGATCCTGGACCGAGCCCTGCATTCCGACACCCCGCTGTCCGAGGCGGTGAAGCTGGGGCTGATCTCGTTCGACTCGACCATTCGCTCCAACATCGCCGTGGGGCCGCCGCTGGATCTGATCGTGATCCGCCGCGACAATCTGTCGGGGATGGAGCGTCGGCTGGAGGCCGATGATCCCTATTTCCGCGATCTGGGCCGGCGGTGGTCGGAGGCATTGGCTGCGGCGCACCAGGCCATGCCGGCGCCGAACTGGCTTGATCTGGGCGCGCAGACGGCGCCGTCTCGCCCGATCAGCGTCGTCTCGAATTAAGTTGCGACCCGCTCGCAATCGCTCTTGTGCGACCCGATGAAGCTGGTTATTGCGACCGCATCGCAAAATCAGACCAAAAGGTCGCCAAAACATGTCCGACTCTCGCGCCGCCTCCCTTCGCGCGCTTCTCTTCGCCTCCAGCGCCGCCGGCATGCTGGTCGCCGCCCCCGCCATCGCCGCTGACGCGACCGCCGAAGACGGCGTGGTCGTCACCGCCGATCCCCAGCAACAGCCCGCCAACCTGGGCACGATCGACGTCAACGGCCAGCTGAAGAAGCCTGCGCCGGTCAGTCCCGAATTCGTCGCTCCCCTGGTCGATACGCCCCGCGCCGTGACCGTCATTCCCCAGGCGATCATCGAACAGACGGCGGCCTCGTCGCTGCAGGACCTGTTGCAGAATTCGCCCGGCATCACCTTCGGCGCCGGCGAGGGCGGTCAGCCCCTGGCGGACCGTCCCTTCATCCGCGGCCAGTCGTCCGGCAACAACATCTTCGTCGACGGTCTGCGGGATACGGGGGGCCAGCAGCGCGAAGTGTTCAACCTGGAACAGGTCGAGGTGATCAAGGGGCCGGACGCCGTCTATTCCGGCCGGGGCTCGGGCGGGGGCAGCGTCAATCTGAGCTCCAAATCGCCTAAACTGAACGCCTTCAACAACTTCAGCGCCGGCGTCGGGACGGACGGCTATGTCCGCGGCACGATCGACGCCAATATGCCGCTGGGTGAAACCGCCGCCCTGCGGATCAATCTGATGGGCGCCCAGGGCGACGTGCCCGGCCGCGACAGCGTCGATTACGACAAATGGGGCCTGGGCGTCAGCCTGGGCGCGGGCCTGGGAACCGGCTCGTCCATGGTCTTCAGCTACTATCATCTGACCGGCGATCAGACGCCGGACTACGGCATTCCGCTGTTCACCAAGATCCAGTCGCGCACGACCGACAGCGGCGTGCTGGACGTCCCCTATGGCAGCTTCTACGGGCTGAAGGCGCGCGACTATCTGACCAATGAGGTCGACAGCTTCACCTTCAAGGCCGAGCACCGCTTCAGCGACCTTCTGACGATCCGCAACGTCAGCCGCTATGCGGAGACGCTGAACGACTACATCGTCACCAACCCCGGCGACGGCGGCTATGTCGGCCGCGCGGCCGACGGGACCTATTGGATGAAGCGGGGGACCAAGACCCGCTGGAACCCCGTCACCACCCTGGCCAATGTCACCGACCTGTACGGCCGGTTCGAGACGGGGGCGTTCAAACACAGCTATGACGTGGGTCTGGAGCTGACGCGCGAGCGGAACCGCAATGCGGCCTATTCGACCTACACCACCTCCGGCGCCGCCTGCCCGACGGGTCTGACCACAGTCTCCGGATCGAGGCCGACGGCGGCCAGCGCCCTGGGCGCCGACGACTGCACCCGCGTCTATGATCCCACGCCGGACGACGCCTGGACCGGCGTGATCAACCGTGGCCCGACCAGCTCCAACACCACCGAGACCATCGGCCTTTACGCCAACGACAGCATCACCCTGACCGAGCGGCTGATCCTGAACCTGGGCGTGCGGTGGGATCAGTATTCGGTGCGCGGCCTGAATGCGACGTCGAGCCAGACGGCCGGCGTCTGGACCACGGCAGGCTATACGGTCGTGCCCGAGCGGACCTGGGAGTTCACTAACTATCAGGTTGGTCTGGTGTTCAAGCCGACGCAGAACAGCAGCGTCTATGCGTCCTGGTCCACCTCCTCGACGCCGCCGACCATTTCGGCGGGCGACCAGAACGCCTCGGGCGGCACGGGCACGGTCGATGGCGTCGCCAACACCGTTCTGGATCCGGAAGACACCGAGAGCTTCGAGATCGGCGCCAAGGCAAATGTCTTGAACGACCGTCTCGCCCTGTCGGCGGCCGCCTTCCATCTGACCCGCAAGAACGCCCTGATCCTGGTCGAGCCGAACATCTTCCGTCAGGAAGGCGAGGTCGAGGTCACCGGCTTCGAACTGGGCGTGTCAGGCAGCATCACGCCGAAGTGGACCGTGTTCGGCGGCTATACCTACATGGACTCCGAGCTGACCAAGGCGGCCGTGGTCGTGTCGGGCACGCCGCCGGTCGCAAGCGTCAATCCGCTGCAAGGCCTGCCCCTAGCCAATACGCCCAAGAACAGCGCGAGCCTGTTCACCACCTATCGCCTGCTGCCCAAACTGACGATAGGCGGCGGCGTCTATTACACCTCCAAGTCCTGGGGCGGAAACCAGGGCGGGGCCGGCGGCGGGAACAACCGCGTCTATGCGCCCGAATGGACCCGCGTTGACGCCTTCGCCACCTATGACCTTTCGGACCGCGCCAGCCTGCAGCTGAACGTCAAGAACGCCACGGACGAGGAATACATCATGCGGACCAACGGGGTTCACCATGCCGACCCCGCTCCGGCGCGTCAGGCCATCCTGGCCTTGAACCTGCGCTTCTAAAGGCCTCTATCCCCGGCCTATAACTGGCGGCTCCGTCCTCCGGCGGGGCCGCCTTTCTTTTCAGCGAGAGCGACGTGCTGCTGCAAATCCCCGAAGTCTTCTCCAAGGCCGAAGTGAAGGCGCTGCGCGAGCGGCTGGACGCCGGACCGTGGGCCGACGGAAACATGACCTCCGGCCACCAGTCGGCGACGGCCAAGCGGAACCAGCAGCTGCCGGAAGACTCCGACGTCGCCAAGGAGGTCTCGGCCCTGATCGTCCAGGCCCTGAACGCCAATCCGATGTTCGTCGCCGCCGCCCTGCCGCACACGATCTTTCCGCCGCTTTTCAACCGCTATGAGGGCGGGGGCGAGTTCGGCCTGCACGTGGACAACGCCATCCGCCAGCAGCGCGGCGGCGGGTCAATCCGTATACGGAGCGACCTGTCGGCGACCCTGTTCCTGTCCGAACCTGAAGACTATGACGGCGGCGAACTGATCATCGAGGAGATGTACGGGCCGCAGTCGGTCAAGCTGCCGGCCGGGGATCTGGTGCTTTATCCGTCCAAGAGCCTGCACAAGGTCATGCCGGTGACGCGCGGGGCGCGGGTCTCGTCCTTCATGTGGATGCAGAGCCTGATCCGGGACGACGGCGACCGCGAGATGCTGTTCCGCCTGGACGTGGCGACCCAGCGCGTGGCCCTGGAGAAGGGGCCGAAGGATCAGGCGGTGATCGAACTGACCGGCGTCTATCACAATCTGCTGCGGCGCTGGTCCGAGGTGTGACGTCCCGACCGCCCCGTCTGTGACCCCAGGGTCGCAGTCCGCTTTATAAGGTCGCAGGGCTGAACCAAGGCGGGGCTGGTCTATTGTGACCGGGATGTTCCAAGACGCGCCCCCCGCTCCGCCCGCCCAATTGTCTGAAATCACGGTGACGGCGGCCCGTCTGCCGCCCGCCGCCGCCGACGCCGCCTTTTCGGTGGTTCGGCTGGATCAAACCGTGCTGGAGCGGTCCGTCCGGCTGGACGAGGCCCTGCGGACCGTGCCCGCCGTGTCCCTGTTCCGCCGCACCTCCAGCCTGGCCGCCAATCCGACGACCCAGGGGATTTCGCTCAGGGCCATCGCCCCGTCCGGCGCGGGGCGGACCTTGGTGACGCTGGACGGAGTCCCGCTGAACGATCCGTTCGGCGGCTGGGTGATCTGGTCCCAGGTCGCGCCGGAATCGCTGGAGCGGGTGGACGTCGTGCGCGGCGCGGGCGCGGGGCCCTACGGCGCCGGGGCCCTGACCGGGACCATCGGCCTGACGGAGCGGGCCGGCGGCGGGGTGCTGGACCTGTCGGTGGCCGAGCGCGGCGGGGCGCGGGCGGCGGGCTCGGGATCGACCATGCTGGGTCCGGTCGGCGTGACCCTGTCGGGCCTGTACGAGACCAGCGACGGCTATACGCCCGTGCGCGGTGCGGCGGCCGGTGCGGCGGATCAGCCGCTGGACCTGGACAGCCGCAGCGCCGCCCTGCGGGTCGATGCGCCGCTGGACGGGGTGAATCTGCAAGGGGCGAACCTGTCTCTGCGCGCGGCGACCTGGGAGGAGGATCGGGGCTCCGGTCTGCTGAACGCCCGGTCAAACGCCAGCGGCCACAGCCTCAGCGCCACGGCCGCCAAGGCGCCTACCGTCGACGGCTACGGCTGGCGGCTGCAGGCCTGGCGGATCGAGAGCGACTTCGCCAACAGCTCGGCCTCGGTGGCGGCGGACCGGTCGACGACGACCCCGGCCAATGATCAGTACAAGACCCCGGCGACCGGCTGGGGGCTGAACGCCGCCCTACGCCGTCGCGTGGCCGAGATCGCGGGCGGCCGGCTGGAGTGGGAGGTCGGCGCCGACGCCCGCTTCAACGAGGGCGCGACCAATGAGTTCTTCAGCAATCCCACCGGCGCGGGCTTCGCGCGGGGACGGCGCGCGGGCGGCGAGACCTCGGTGGCCGGGGCCTATGTGGACGGGTCGTGGACCGGCGGGGCTTGGCTGGTCGCGGGCGGTCTCCGCTACGACCGGTGGAAGAACGAGGCGGGCTTCCGCTACGAATACACGCTGGCGACCGGGGCGCCGATCCTGGACGAGACCGACGAGGACCGGTCGGGCGAGGTGGTCAGCGCGCGACTGGCGGCGCGGCGCGATCTGGCCGCCTGGCTGGGCGAGGGTTACGCTTGGCGGGCGGCGGCCTATTCCGGCTTTCGGCCCGCGACCCTGAACGAACTGCACCGGCCTTTCCGGGTCGGCAACGACATCACCGAGGCCAATGCGGGGCTGGAGCCCGAGACCCTGCGCGGGATCGAGACGGGCCTGGCCTTCGACCGGAGCGGCGTCGCCTGGGGGGCGACCGTCTTCTGGAACGAGATCGAGGACGCCATCGTCAATGTGACGATCGGCGAGGGACCGGCGACCTTCCCGCGCGCGGGTTTCGTGCCGGCGGGCGGCGTGCTGCGCCAACGCCAGAACGCCGGCACGATCAAAGCCTGGGGCCTGGAGCTGAACGGTTCGGTCCGGGCGAGCGAGGCCCTGGCGCTGAACGCCGCCCTGTCCTGGACCGACGCCGAGGTGGACGGCGGCGCGGCGGCGCCCCAGCTGACGGGCCTGCGTCCGGCCCAGGCGCCGGAATGGAGCGCGACGGCGGGGGTCGACTGGCGGGCGACGGATCGGCTGAGCCTGGGTCTGGCCGCGCGCTACGAATCGGCCCGGTTCGACGATGATCTGAACAGCCGCACCCTGGACCCCGCCGTCGCCCTGGACGCCCGCGCGGAATGGTCGGCCGGGGACGGGGTGATGATCTGGGCCGCCGTCGACAATGCTTTCGACGCGGATGTGGAGGTGTCTATGACCGGGTCCGACGTCGCGGGCTACGGCCCCCCGCGCACGGTGCGGGCCGGGGTCAGGTTCAGCTACTGACGATCTCTGCGCGACAAATTCGCCGCATCGCTTGCTATTGAAAATGGTTCGCAACAGTGGCACAGCCGTTCCGTGACTGAACTCGCCGCTCAAAATCAGATCGAGCCGACCTCAAGGGGTGCGAAAAAGCCGAAGGCGGCGCTGAACGGCGCGCGGTCCTTCTGGCTGAAGCAGCTGCATTCCTGGCACTGGATTTCGGCGGCCGTCAGCCTGGTCGGCATGATCCTGTTCGCGGTCACGGGCATCACCCTGAACCATGCGGCCTCCATTCCGGCCGAGCCGGTGACGGTCGAACAGACCGCCACCCTGCCGGCGCCCCTGCTGCAACGGCTTTCGGCCTATCCGCAGGAGACGACCGAACCGGTTCCCGACGCCGTCGCCCGCTGGTCGGCCGAGGCCCTGAAGGTTCAGATCGCCGGGCGGCCGACCGAGACGACGCCCGAGGAGATCTACGTCGCCCTGCCGATTCCCGGCGGCGACGGCTGGCTGACCATCGACCGGGCGACGGGCGAGGCGGTCCATGAAAAGACCACGCGCGGCTGGATCGCCTATCTGAACGACCTGCATAAGGGGCGGAATGCGGGGACGGTCTGGTTCTGGTTCATCGACGTCTTCGCCGTCGCCTGCGTCATCTTTGCGGTGACGGGGCTGGGGCTGATGTGGCTGCATGCGCGCGGCCGTCCCTCCACCTGGCCCCTGGCGGCGCTGGGCCTGCTGATCCCCGTCGTCATCGCCCTGATCTTCATCCATTGAGAGTGTAACGGATGCGTCTTCTCCCCATCGTCGTCACCACCGCCGGCCTGACCCTGGCCGCCGCCCCGGCCCTGGCGGCGGATCTGTCGGTCACGGTCGAAGTGCCGCGGCTGAACACCGCCTCCTATCACCGGCCCTATGTGGCGGTCTGGATCGAGAAGCCGGATCAGACGGCGGTTCAGACCCTGGCGGTCTGGTACCAGCAGACCCGCAACAATGAGGGCGACGGCAAGGACTGGCTGAAGGACCTGCGGACCTGGTGGCGCAAGGGCGGCCGGGCCATGAGCCTGCCCGCCGACGGGATTTCGGGCGCCACCCGCGCGCCGGGCCGCCAGACCGTCAACGTCCCCGCCGCCCGCCTGCGCGGCCTTCAGCCCGGCCAGTACAATCTGGTGGTCGAGGCGGCGCGCGAACTGGGCGGGCGCGAGGTGGTGCGCGTGCCCTTCCGCTGGGGCGGCGCCAATACCGCCGACGCCTCCGGCTCCACCGAACTGGGCGCCGTGCGCGTCACCGTCTCACGCTGAGGAACAGACCCATGAAAAAGACCGTCGCGCTTCTGGCCTTCGCCGCCGCCCTGGCTGCGCCCATGGCCGCCCAGGCTCACCGCGCCTGGATGGCGCCGACCTCGACCAGCCTGTCGGGCGCCGACGCCTGGGTCGGTTTCGATGCGGGCATGTCCAACGGGGTCTTCATCCCCGACCACGCGGCCATGCGGATGACCGGCCTGGTGGTGACGGCGCCCGACGGCTCGACCGTCCAGCCCGAACATCTGATGCAGGCCCAGTACCGCACCACCTTCGACGTCCATCTGACGCAGAACGGCACCTATAAGGTCGCCAACGTCATGAGCGGGATCATGGCCAGCTACACCCTGAACGGCGAGCAGAAGCGCTGGCGCGGGACGGCGGCGGAATATCCGGCGGCCCTGCCCGAAGGCGCGACCGAGGTGCAGGCCACCCGCACCGCCAGCCGGATCGAAACCTTCGTCACCCTGAACAATCCGACCGACACCGTGTTCAAGACCACGGGCGAGGGACTGGAGCTGGTCCCCGTGACCCATCCGAACGATCTGGTCGCCGGCGAGGCCGCCAGCTTCAAACTGCTGAAGGACGGCCAGCCCGCCGCCGATCTGGACGTGACCGTCGCGCGCGGCGGCCTGCGCTATCGCGACAATCCCGAGGAGATGACGGTCAAGACCGGCGCCGACGGCGTCTTCACCGTCACCTGGCCCGAGGCCGGCATGTATTGGCTGAACGCCTCGGTCCGCACCCCGGCCCAGGGCGAAACCCTGGGATCGAACGCCAACTATGTGGCGGTGATGGAAGTCCTGCCCTAAGCCGCTGGGCATGTCCGACACGCCCTTTTCGCGCGGTTCGCGCGCCGCCCCGCCCGTCCTCACCCTGGGAGACCCGGTTCCGCTTGCGGACCGGGTCGACAACCGCGTCCTGATCCCGCCGGTCGAGGGGCCGCCGCCCCGACCGCCCGGCGATCATATCCAGGCGCTGGACGGCCGGACCATGGGCACGACCTGGAGCGTGCGCGCCATCGGGCCGCGCGGCCTGACCGAGGCGGCCCTGCGCGAGGCGATCGAGCGGGAGCTGGCGACGGTCGTGGCCCTGTTCAGCCCGTGGGAGCCGTCCAGCGAGATCAGCCGGTTCAACGCCGCCCCGCCCGGCATGTGGGCGGTGTCCCAGCCGTTCTGGGACCTGGTCGATGCGGCCATGGACCTGGGCGACGAGACCAATGGGGCGGTCGATCCGACCCTGGGCGCCCTGGTCGACCTGTGGGGCTTCGGCCCGCCGGGGCCGCGCGGCGCCCTTCTGCCCCTGCCCAGCGACGAAGAGGTCGAGGCGGCCCTGAAGGTCAGCGGCTGGGGACGGCTGCGGATGAACCGCGAGGCGCGCGGCCTGATGCAGCCGGGCGGAATGAAGCTGGACCTGTCCGGCATCGCCAAGGGCCATGCGGTGGACCGGGTGTCGGACGCCCTGACGGCCCTGGGCGCGACCTCGCACCTGGTCGAGATCGGCGGAGAGCTGAAGGGGCGCGGGGTCAAGCCTGACGCCCAGCCCTGGTGGGTGGAGATCGAGCGGGTGGAGGGCGACGCCTCGCCCCGCACGGTGGCGGCCCTGTTCGACCTGGCCATGGCGACCAGCGGCGACTATCGCCGCGCCTTCCGCCATGAAGGGCGGCTCTATCCTCATACGATCGACGGATCGACGGGGCGGCCGGTCAGCAACAATCTGGCCTCGGTCACCGTGCTGCACGCCTCGGCCATGAAGGCCGACGCCTACGCCAGCGCCCTGACGGTCATGGGGCCGTTCGAGGGGCCGGAGTACGCCGAAGCGGTCGGCTTGGCCGCCCTGTTCGTCGAACGCACCCCGCGCGGCCTGGTCGAGCGGATGACCCCGGCCTTCAAGGCCATGATGGAGGATGGGGCGGAGGCGGCGCCGGGGTGACGCACGATCCGTCCCGCTGGCTTCTGGCCCTGGCGGCCGTCGGCCTATGGCTGGTTCTGATCGGCCTGATCGTCTGGCGCGAGCGCCGGGCGAAGGCGGCGGCGCGCGCCCGCTCCGAGGCCCTGGCCGGAGACGGGAAGGAGACGGTGCTTGTGGCCTTCGCCAGCCAGACGGGGCTGGCCGAGGACCTGGCCTGGATGACCGCCCGGGCCTTGCAGGACGGCGGCGTGGGGGCGCGGGTCCTGTCGTTTGCGGACCTGGAGCCGGCGACGCTGAAGGCGGCGGGCCGGGCCCTGCTGATCGTCTCGACGACGGGTGAAGGCGATCCGCCCGACAGCGCCGCGCGGCTGGTGCGCAAGGCCATGGGGGCGCCGGCCGACCTGGACGGGCTTCGCTTCGGCCTGATGGCCCTGGGCGACCGCAGCTATGATCAGTTCTGCGGCTTCGGCCATGCGGTGGACGGCTGGCTGAGGCGCTCGGGGGCCGAGCCCCTGTTCGATCTGGTGGAGGTGGACGCCGGGGACGCGGGCGCCGTGCGCCACTGGCAGCATCAGTTGAACCAGATCACCGGCCGGGTCGCGGCGCCGGACTGGACCCCGCCCGCCTATGAGCCCTGGCGGCTGACGCAGCGGACCCTGATCAATCCCGGCAGTCCGGGCGGCGAAGCCTATCATCTGGTCTTGGAGCCGGTCGGGACGGCGCCGCCCTGGTCGGCCGGGGACATCGCCGAGGTGGGGCTGCCGGAACGCGACGGCGTGACGCCGGGCGCGCGCGAATATTCGATCGCCTCGGTGCCGGCGGACGGACGGGTCGAACTGGTGGTGCGGCTGATGCGTCGGCCGGACGGAACGCCCGGCCTGGCCTCGGGGCGGCTGACCCAGGACCTGGCTGTGGGCGAAACCATCGACATGCGGGTGCGGACCAACCGCAGCTTCCACGGCCCGGAGGATCAGACGCCGATGATCCTGATCGGCAACGGCACGGGGATCGCGGGGCTGAGGGCGCATCTGAAGGACCGCACAGCCCAAGGGGGCGGCGCCTGGCTGCTGTTCGGCGAACGGACCCAGGCCCACGACGCCTTCTTCGACGCCGAGCTTCAGGCCTGGCTGGCGTCCGGCGTTCTGACCCGGCTGGACCGGTGTTTCTCGCGCGATCCGGGCGACGGCCGCTATGTGCAGGATCTGGTCGCGGCGGCGGCGCCTGACGTCCGCGCCTGGGTGGACCGGGGCGCGGCCCTCTATGTCTGCGGCAGTCTGGAGGGGATGTCGCAAGGGGTCCATGCGGCCCTGGAGGCGGCGCTGGGCGCGGAGGCCCTGCTGACCCTGCTGGAAGACGGCCGCTATCGCCGGGACGTCTACTGAAAAGGAGATCAGCGCCGCCCGACCGTTGGGTCTGCCCGACCGAACCGGAAGCGGCGCCGTCGAACACCCGCCGCCGGGCCGTCGACCGGCTGTTCGTCTTCGACGCGGCCTCGCTGGACGCCGGATGATCCGAATCGGGGACGGCGTCGTAAATCGTGGCGTCCGAGGGCGGACTTCCCCTAAAAGACGCCTTTCGTTTTCCGGATTGGACCGCTCCGCCTCATGACTGAATCCCCGCCCCGGATCGGAGGAATGGACGTCCAGGGCCAGAACGTCCAAGGACTGGGCGATCCCGAGGACCCGATCGTCCTGCTGATCGGTCCGCCCGAGCGGCTGTCGGCGGACGGCCGACGGTGGGTGCGGGCCCTGGTGGAGGCCGGCCGTCACGTGCTGCTGGCCCCGCTGGACGAGGCGGACGGGGAGGGGGCGGCGGTCGCCCTGCGCGCCCTTTTGACCGAACTGTCGTCCCGACCCGCCGTGCTGTGTTCGGCCCAGACCCTGGCGGCGGTCCATCCGGCCCTGGTCGTGACCGGTCCGGCCCTGGTCAGCTGTCTGATCGTGGTCGGGGCGGCGCCGGATGCGGCGACGCCCGCAGACCTGCCGCGGCTCGATCTGGAAGCCGAACCGGCGACCGAGGCGACCGAGGCGGCGCTCCTGGGCTTTCTGGAACGCCATGCGCCGCGCCAGGCCCTGCATTATCAGGCCGGGTCGGACGCCCGGACCCTGCGCGACGCCCTGGGCTGTTTCGCCACCGGGGTCACGGTGGTCACCACCCTGGATGAACAGGGCCAGCCGGTGGGGCTGACCGCCAACTCCTTCTCCTCGGTGTCGCTGGACCCGCCCCTGATCCTGTTCTGCCTGGCGCGCAGTTCGTCCAATCTGGAGCGGTTCAGAAGGGCCGAGCATTTCGCCATCAACGTCCTGCACATCGGCCAGCAGCCGATGTCGGGCGTTTTCGCCCGGTCGTCGACCGAACGGTTCGACGGCGTCGCCTGGGAGAGCTGGGACACCGGCGCCCCCATACTGTCCGGCTCCCTGGCCAGCTTCGAATGCGCCACCCATCAGGTGGTGGAGGCGGGGGATCATCTGGTCTTCATCGGCCGGGTCACGCGCGCCCGGTTCGAGCCCCGCCGCGATCCCCTGCTCTATTTCCGGGGCCGTTACCGGCGGCTCCATTTCGCCTGAGCCGCGCCCGACCCGGTTCGCATCCCGGTTCACAACGGGCGGTCGGATCGCTATCTCAGGCGCCAAATCAAGAGGAAGCCCGCCATGTCCCCCGATCCCGCCCAAGATCCCGTCGTCATCGTCTCCTACGCCAGAACCCCGATGGGCGGATTCCAGGGCGTGCTGTCGGACGCCAAGTCCACCGACCTGGGCGCGGCGGCGGTGAAGGCGGCGCTGGAGCGGGCGGGCCTGGCGCCGGACAAGGTCGAACAGATCATCATGGGCTGCGTCCTGCCCGCCGGCCTGGGCCAGGCGCCGGCGCGTCAGGCGGGGCTGGGCGCGGGCCTGCCGATCTCGGCCGAGGCGACCACGATCAACAAGATGTGCGGCTCGGGCATGCAGGCGGCCATGATGGCCCACGACGCCCTGCTGGCCGGCTCGGCCGAGGTGATCGTGGCGGGCGGCATGGAGTCCATGACCAACGCCCCCTATCTGATGCACAAGCACCGGGGCGGCGCCCGCATCGGCCATGACGTCATTTCCGACAGCATGTATCTGGACGGTCTGGAAGACGCCTATGAGCCCGGCAAGCTGATGGGCCAGTTCGCCGAGGACACGGCCAAGGCCTATCAGTTCACCCGCGAACAGCAGGACGCCTATGCGGTCGAAAGCGCCGGCCGGGCCAAGCGCGCCCAGGACAGCGGCGACTTCGACGCCGAGATCACGCCGGTCGAGGTCAAGACGCGCAAGGGGGTGGCGGTCGTGGACCGCGACGAACAGCCGACCAAGTCCGACCCGTCCAAGATCCCCAATCTGAAGCCCGCCTTCGGCAAGGACGGCACGATCACCGCCGCCTCGGCCGCCTCCATCTCGGACGGCGCGGCCGCCCTGGTGATGATGCGCCAGTCCACGGCCCAGGCCCTGGGCCTGACCCCCATCGCCCGCGTCGTCGCCCAGGCCGCCCACGCCCACGAACCCAGCCTGTTCACCACCGCCCCGGTCTTCGCCCTGCAAAAGGCGCTGAAGAAGGCCGGCTGGACGCCTGAGGACGTCGATCTGTGGGAGGTCAACGAGGCCTTCGCCATCGTGCCGATGATCGCCATGCAGGAGCTGGGCGTCCCCCACGACAAGATCAACGTCAACGGCGGCGCCTGCGCCCTGGGCCACCCGCTGGGCGCCTCCGGCGCCCGCGTTCTGACCACCCTGCTGTCGGCCCTGAAGGCCCGCGGCAAGACCCGGGGCATGGCCGCCCTGTGCATCGGCGGCGGCGAGGCGACGGCGATGGGGGTGGAGCTGGTTTAGGGGGCGGGGCGGACCGACCGATGGTCCGCCGACGGCGACAAGAGACTCAGTGGGCGGCGCCCACGGGCAGGTGGTTCTTGTCATGCCGACCCACCTTGTCGATCAGGGTCCGCCCGGCCTCATTCATTCCGATGAGATCGACCTGCGCCCCCTGACGGCGATAGCGGAACACGACCTTGTCCACGGCGGCCACGCCGGTCAGATCCCAGAGGTGGGCGTCGGTCATGTCGATCTCGACGCGGGTCGGTCGGCCGTGATGTTCGAAGGCGGCGGCGAACACGTCGGCCGAGGCGAAAAAGAGATTGCCGGTCACCCGGTATCGCAACACGCCCTCTTGCGACGTCTCGATCTCCTCCACGCGAACGGTCTTGCCGACCTTACGCATGAAGAAGACGGCGGAGAGGATCACGCCCAGGACCACGCCCTTCGACAGGTCGTGGGTGACGACCACCGTCGCTGTCGTGGCGATCATCACCACAGAAGACTGAAACGGCGTGGAGCGCAGTTTCAACACTGAACCCCAGTCGAAGGCGCCGATCGAGACCATGATCATCACCGCCACCAGAGCCGCCATGGGAATTCGGGCGACCCAGTCCTGAAGCACCAGGATCAGAAACAGCAGGAACAGGCCGGCCCATAGGGTGGACAGGCGTCCGCGGGCTCCGCTGGTCACATTGATGATCGACTGGCCGATCATGGCGCAGCCCGCCATGCCGCCGAACAGGGACGAGGCGATGTTGGCCATGCCCTGTCCGCGCGTCTCTCGGTCCTTGTCCGACGGCGTGTCGGTGATGTCGTCCAACAGATTGGCGGTCAGCAGGCTTTCCAACAGGCCCACAAAGGCCAGGGTCGCAGCCACCGGACCGATGACGGTCAGCGTCTCCCAGGTCAGCGGCACGTTCGGAATATGGAACATCGGCAGGGCCGAGGGCATCTGGCCCATGTCGCCGACAGTGCGGACATCAAGCCCCGTCAGGATCACGAAGGCGCTGACGGCGACGATGGCGACCAGCGGAGACGGGACCGCCCTTGTGATCCTGGGCAAGCCGTAGATGATCGCCAGGGCCGCGCCCACCAGGGCGAAGGTCTGCCAGTCGGCGCCGATCAGTTCAGGCATCTGCGCCAGGAAGATCAGGATCGCCAGGGCGTTGACGAAGCCGGTCATCACGCTGCGCGAGACGAACCTTATGTAGCGACCCAGCTTCATCAGGCCGATGAGGATCTGAAACACGCCGGTCAGCAGCGACGCCGCGAACAGATATTCCAGCCCGTGATCGCGCACGAGCCCGACCATCAGCAGGGCCATGGCGCCGGTCGCCGCCGAGATCATGGCCGGGCGACCGCCGACGAAGGCGATGGTCACCGCGATCACGAAGCTGGCGTACAGGCCGACCGCCGGATCGACCCCGGCGATGATCGAAAAGGCGATGGCCTCGGGGATCAGGGCCAGGGCGACGACGGTCCCCGCCAGCAGATCACGGCGTGGGTTGGCGAGCCATTGCTGGCGCACGGACGCAACTATTGTCATTGAGATTTCAGTGGGGATGACCCAAGGCTTGGGTCGGTTTCCTGACGGATCGGCGGTCAGGATAGCCACCCGCCTCCTAGCTGTAGGGGCAGGTCCAAGGTGAGGCCTCCCTCATGCCTTCAAGCCGCGCGTGAAGCAAGGGCGAAGCCCGACCGTCTTCGAGCCGTCCTCGCGGTCGGTCCTAGGCCGCGAACGCCTGTTTCATCGGCGTCACCGTGCCCTCGGGCCGTTTCACCGGCAGGTTGAAGCTGACCACCGTGCCGACGCCGGGTTCGCTTTCCAGCATCAGGCGGCCGCCGTGCATTTCGATCAGGGACTTGGTCAGGGCCAGGCCCAGGCCGGTGCCCTGGGTGGTCTTGGAGTGCTGGCCTTCCACCTGTTCGAACGGCCGGGCCAGGCGGGCCAGGTCTTCGGGGGCGATGCCGATGCCGGTGTCGGCGCAGGAGACCTTGACCCGCGCCTGACCGTCTTCGCCTTGCGTCGCCGCCAGGGTCAGGGTGATCCGCCCGCCGGCGGGAGTAAATTTCACGGCGTTGGAGATCAGGTTCAGCATCACCTGTTTCAGCCCGCGCTGGTCCGCCTCGATATCGGGCAGATCCTCGCCCACGACGCTCAGGGTCAGGTCCGCCTCCTGAACCTTGCCGCGCATCAGCCGAACCGCGTCCTCGCACACCCCCTTCAGCGACACCGGCTCATAGTGCAGGGTCATCTTGCCGGCCTCGATCTTGGCCATGTCCAGGACGTCGTTGATCAGGCTGAGCAGATGCTGGCCCGACTTCAGTATGTCGGCGGCGTAACCCTTGTATTTATCGCCGATGGGACCGAACAGCTCGGCGGCCATGATCTCCGAAAAGCCGTTGATGGCGTTCAGCGGCGTGCGCAGCTCATGGCTCATATTGGCCAGGAACTCGGACTTGGCCTGGTTGGCGGCCTCGGCCCGGGTCATGGCGATCTCATATTGGCGCGCCAGCTGGGACAGCATTTGCTGGCTGGATTCCAGCTGGGCGACGGTGCGGCTCAGGTCTTCGACGGCGCGGCGGCGTTCGGCCTCTTCGCGCTTGATGGCGGTGATGTCGGCGGCGGTGACGACCGAGCCGCCTTCTGAGGTGAAGCGTTCGGCCAGCTGCAGCCAGCGGCCGTCGTGCAGTTCGACCTCGCGCAGGCCCGCCCGCCCGTCGGAGGGGGCGTGTTCGGCCTTGATCGCCAGGGCGGCGATCCGGTTCAGCTCGTCCTTCAGCGCACCGCGCCGGACCACGCCGGGGGTGAAGGCGAAGGCGTCCTCGAAGCCCTGGTTCCACAGGATCAGGCGGCCGTGGCGGTCGAACAGGACGAAGGCGTCGGAAATGCTCTCGACCCCGTCGCGCAGGCGGCTTTCGGCGGCCTGGGCGGCCGCCTTGGCGCGGCGGGCCTCGGTGATGTCCAGGGCCACGCCCAATATGGCGGAAAAGCCGACCTCGCCCCGCGCGCCGCGGGCCTGTCCCCGCGCGTCGATCCAGCGGGTGCGCCCGTCCTCGGCCGCCACGGGGAAGGTGACTTCGAAAGCGCCGTAGGCTGCCGCCTGCTCCAGGGCGTGGCGGACTTCGTCGCGGAAACGGGGATGGATGCGGGCCATGACGTCCTCGGCCCGCACGACCCCGCCGCGTTCGAAGCCGAGCAGGGTCGCCATATAGTCGGACAGGGTGACTTCCTCGCCCGCCAGGTCCCATTCCCAGACGCCGCACCGCGCCGCCTCGACCGCGACCCGGAACCGCCGCTCGGACGAGGCCCATTCCCGGCTGGCCCTGGCGCGTCGCAGGCCCTGGATCAGATAGAGGATCAGCACACCCAGACCCAGCAGCACGGGGGCGATCAGCACCCAGGCTTCGTCCATCAGCCCGCCGCCCTCGGCCTCGGGATCCAGCACCGTCACATAGGGGCCGCCCGGCGCGATCGGCGCGGCCGCGACCGCCCCGCCGCCCCGCGCGGCGCGGGGCGTGGTCAGGGACGGCAGGTCCTTGGGCTCCACCCCGATCAGGGCTTCAACCGGCCGCCCCGTCTCGCCCGGCTGGGGCGAGGCCAGGACGCGGCCGGAGGCCGAGACGATCCGATAGGGGGGCGCAGGCGGCAGGTCCTGGGCCACATGGGCCTCCAGCCGCCGCCCGCCCGCCTGGGGTCCGGCCAGGGTCAGGGCGCCGGGCTTGCGCGCCCCTTGCGCCGCCACCAGGGCGCCCGAGGTGTCGACTACGGAAAAGCTGACGTCGGGCGCCGCGCGTCGCGCCGCCTCGACCGCCGCCAGGGGGGCGGCGTCCTGTCCCAGGACGGGGGCGGCGGCGTCGAAGCCGGTCTGGGCGGCCTGGATCTGGACGGCGATCCGGCTGGCGGCCAGTTGGGCGTTCAAGGCCAGGTTTTCGTCACGCAGACGATGGGCCTCGCGGCCGGGCTGGCTCAGATGGCGCGACATCATCAGTGCATAGCCGGTCGCGCCCAGGGCCAGGACCAGGACGCCGATGCGGATCCAGGCCGGGGCGCCGACGGGGGCGTGGTCGGAGGCGCGTCGTCCCCGTCCTTGCTGCCGCCGCTCCATGCCCCGCAAGTCGCTCTCCCGCCAAAATGCCGCTGATCAGGCGAATCTAGGCTGCGTCGCGGATTCCTGTCGAGACTTGGTTAACGGTTTCTGGCCCGTCAGGCGGCGACGGCTGGGGATTGCGGCGACGTCTGCGCCTCCTGCGCCACGGTCACGACCGGATGAAGGGCGCTGCGGGCCTGGCGCGCCAGGTCCAGCACGGCGGGCGGGGCGTCTTCGGGCGCCTCCGCCGCCAGGGCGATCAGGCTTTCGGCCAGCCGCATCAGCTGGGGCGCCGCCGTGATCAGGCGCGCCTGAAACTCGATCCGTTGCGGATCGCGGTCGTATTCGGCGCCGGGCACACGCCAGCCGCCCCAGTCGGCGGTGTCGGTGACGACCACGGGATAGGTGCCGGGCTGAGGGTGGTGCAGACAGTCTTCCTCGGCCTGCCACTTGTTGCGGGCGCGCAGCACGCGCCAGACGCCCAGGTCGCGGCCCGCCCCGTCTTCAGCGGCGGTCATCAGTTCCGAAGCGGCGAACTCCCGCCCCAGGCCCACGTCATAGGTGACGCGCACGGGCTCTTCGAACCCCTTGGCCCAGACCGGTTGGACCTTTTCGATCGTCGCCCAGGCGCCGACGCATTCGACCCAGACCTTCTGCCCCTTCTGAAACTGCGCGCGCGCCATAGCTGTTCTCCGGCCCATTTAGCCGGCTAAGGATGGTCGGCCCGCCTTAGCTTAGAGTAACCGGACAGCGTTAACGCGAAATGCTCTCCAGGGCCTCGCCGGCATACCGCTCCTTCACCCGCGTCGATAGGTCGCCCAGGGAGATCACGCCGACGATGCGGCCGTGCTTGTCCACCACGGGCGCGCGCCGAATCTGGCGCGAGGCCATCAGGTCCAGCACAGACTTCAGATCATCGGTGTCCAGCACGGTGTGCGGATCGCGCGTGATGTATTCGACGATCGGGGCGGTGGGGGCGGCCCCGGCGGCCAAGGCGCGGACCACCAGGTCGCGGTCGGTCACGGCGCCGATCAGCCGGTCTCCTTCGGCGACGGGCACGAAGCCGAAGTCGCCGCGCGCCATCCGTTCGGCCACCGCCTGGATCGTATCGCCGGGGCGCGCCAGATGGACGTCGCGGGTCATCACGTCGCGGATCTTCATCACGGGCCTTCCTTGTCTGACTGTCGCGCTGAAAACCCGTCGCCGGCGTCGCGGTTCCGGCCTTAAGGCGTCCGTGCAGGAGGCAGGTCTTTCGCCGCACGGACCAGCTGCACGAACTCGGCCCGGTCGCCATAGGGATCGTCGCCCCGCGCGCCTTGGGCCTGTTCGACGATCTGATCCCAGCCGTAGTCGGCCGCCATCCAGGGATCGTCCCTCAGCTTCTGACCGAAGGCCGCGACGGCCATGGCCCAGCGCGTCGATTCCGGCGCCTGGGCGCCGACGGGGCCGGTCGCCCGGTTGGTCAGGGGCTGCTGGATCAGCTCGGACCGGCTCTGGCCCGGCTGTTTGTAGCGGATCTGGATGAAGCCGATCTCGCCGTTCGGATCGCCGCCGCCGATCCCGATCCGATTGTCGGGATAGCGCCGCTCAGGGACCTGGGTCGCGCCGCCGACGGGGGTGATTTCATAGAGGGCGGTGACGCTGGCGCCGGAGCCGACCTCGCCCGCGTCGATCCGGTCGTTGGCGAAGTCTTCCTCGTTCAGCAGCCGGGTTTCATATCCGATCAGCCGCCATTCGGCGACGCGGGCGGGGTTGAACTCGACCTGAATCTTGACGTCGTCGGCGATGGGGAAGGCGCCCTTGTCGAAGGCGGGCCCGAACAGACGCCGGGCCTCGCGCAGACTGTCGACATAGGCCGCGACGCCGTTGCCCGCCTGGGCGATGGCCTGCATCCGCGCGTCCTGATAGTTGCCCCGCCCGAAGCCGTAGACCGACAGATAGATTCCCGTCTGGCGCTTGTCGGCGACATAGTCCTCCAGCCGCTTGTCGTCGGTGACGCCCACGTTGAAGTCGCCGTCGGTGAACATCAGGATGCGGTTGACCTTGTCGCGGGCGAAGTTCGCCTGGGCCTGATCATAGGCGTTGGTCATGCCCGTCGCCCCCGCCGTGCCGCCCGAGGCGTAAAGGCTGGCGACGGCGCAGCGCATCTTCAGCTTCTGATCGCCCGGCGTCGGGGCCAGGGTCGTGCCGGCGCCTTCGGCGTAATAGGTGACGGCCAGGCTGTCCTGGGGGCGCAGCCGGTCGATGGCCAGGTTCATCGCCTTCTTGGCCAGGTCCAGCTTGTCGGGGCTGTTCATCGAACCGGAGACGTCCACCAGGAAGGTCAGGTTCAGCGGGCGCTGCTCGCCCTGCGGCAGCTCATAGCCTTGCAGGCCGATGTGCACGATCTGACGCCCCTCCGCCCAGGGCGAGGCGGCGACCGCCGTCGTGATGGCGAAGGGCCGGCTCCGGCTGGTCGGCCGGGCGTAGTCATAGTCGAAGGCGTTGATCAGCTCCTCGACCCGCACGGCGTCCCTGGGCGGCGCACGACCCTCGTCGATGAAGCGCCGAACGTTCGAATAGGAGGCCGTGTCGACGTCGATGGAGAAGGTCGAGACCGGCTGATCGCTGGTCCGCTTCACCGGATTGGGCGTCGCATCGGGGTAGCGTTCGGTGTCGGCGGGCGCGGGCGCCGGGGTGATCGGCGAAACCCGAAACCCGGTCACGCCCACGCTGCCTGTCGTCACAGCGGGCGGCGCAGGCGCCGGCGGGGGAGGCGGTGGAGGCGGCGGAGGCGGCGGCGGCGCGCTTGGCGCGCCATTGGCCTGAATCCGCGAGCCCGTCACCACGATCGGCGTGGCGAAGGATCGGGCGACCTCGCGCTGCGTCTGGGGCAGTCGAAAGCCGAAGGGGGCGCAGGCGGCCGGGGTGGGCTCGCCGTCCAGGGCCTTGCCCGAGGATGCGGGTCGGGTTTGTGCCTGGGTTTGGGCGAAGGCGGGGGGCGCCATCGGCGGCGCGGCGAGCGACACCCCCAGGGCGGCGACGGCGGTGATCCTGAAGAGACGCGACATGGTTCCTCCCTCACGTGTTTGCGTCACTCGGCGGGCGGGCTGGGGCGAAACTGTGGCGCCGCGGCCGCCGTTCGTTCGTCGAACAATGATTGTGTCCTCGGCGCCATCTCGCAATCTGCGCCGAGCCTCCCCACAATGGGAGCCTAGCTTCAGGGGTGCAGTATGGCCGAGCCGGCGTCGGGATTGGATTTGGGGGCGGCGGCGGCGCTGCTGGCGGCGGGGGTGATCGCCGTGCCCGTGTTCAAACGGGTCGGCCTGGGCTCGGTGCTGGGCTATCTGGCGGCGGGCCTGGCCATCGGTCCGTTCGGCCTGAAGCTGTTCCGCGAGCCCGAGACCATTCTCCACGTCGCCGAGTTCGGCGTGGTCATCTTCCTGTTCATCATCGGCCTGGAGATGCGGCCCAAACGCCTGTGGGGACTGAGGAAAGAGATATTCGGCCTGGGCGCGGCCCAGGTCCTGTTCTGCGGCCTGATCCTGACGTTGACCGCGATGCTGGCCGGGTTCTCCGCGCCCGTCGCCTTTGTCGGCGCCATGGGCTTCGTCCTGTCCTCCACCGCCGTCATCATGCAGATGCTGGAAGAGCGCGGCGCGATCGCGGGCGGACCGGGCCAGCGCGCGGTCTCCATCCTGCTGCTCGAAGACCTCGCCATCGTGCCGCTTCTGGCCGTCGTCGCCGTCCTGGCCTCGGTCCTGGGCGTGGCGAACGAACAGGCGCCGCCCCTGTGGCAGACCGTCGGCTTTGCGGTGGCGGCGGTCGGCGGGGTGCTGCTGGCCGGCAAATATCTGGTCAATCCGATCTTCCGTCTTCTGGCGCGCTACGGCGGGCGCGAGGTGATGACGGCTGCGGCCCTGCTGGTCGTCGTCGGCGCCGCCTGGGCCATGTCCCTGGGCGGTCTGTCGATGGCCATGGGCGCCTTCCTGGCCGGGGTCCTGCTGTCGGAGTCCAGCTTCCGCCATCAGCTGGAAGCGGATGTGGAGCCGTTCCGCGCCATTCTGCTGGGCCTGTTCTTCCTCAGCGTCGGCATGTCGCTGGACCTGTCGGTGGTGGTCGCCGACTGGCGTCTGGTCGTCGGCGGCGTGGTCGCCTTCATGGCGGTGAAGGCTCTGGGCATCTATGCCGTCGCCCGCCTGTTCAAGGCTTCGCACCATGAGGCGGTGGAACGCGCGGCCCTGTTCGCCCAGGGCGGCGAGTTCGCCTTCGTCCTATATGGCGCGGCGGTGACGGCCGGTCTGTTCGACGCCCAGGTCGGGGCCATGATGTCGGCCATCGTCATCCTGTCTATGGCCCTGACGCCGCTGACCAGTCTGCTGACCCAGCGTCTCCTGCCCAAGCCGACCTTGTCGGCCGAAGATGCGGACGGCGTGGAATTCGCCAAGGATCTGCGCGGGCAGGTGCTGATCATCGGCTTCGGCCGTTTCGCCCAGGTCGTGTCCCAGCCCCTTCTGGCCCGCGACGTGGACGTCTCGATCATCGAGAACGACGTCGAGATGATCCAGGCCGCCTCCCAGTTCGGCTTCAAGGTCTATTACGGCGACGGCGCCCAGCTGCATACGCTGCGGGCGTCCGGCGCCGATGAGGCCGAGATCGTCCTGGTCTGCGTGGACAAGCCCGAGGTCGCCGACCGCATCGTCGAACTGGTCAAGTCCGAGTTTCCGACGACCAAGATCATGGCCCGCGCCTTCGACCGGGGCCATTCGATGCGGCTGATCCAGGCCGGAGTGGACTATCAGATCCGCGAGACCTTCGAATCCGCCCTGAAGTTCGGCGAACGCGCCCTGGTCGAACTGGGTATGGACGAGCATGAGGCGGCCGAGACCATCGGCGATGTCCGCCGCCGCGACGAAGCACGGCTGGACCTCCAGCTGACCGGCGGCATTACGGCGGGCCGCCAGCTGATGCGCGGAAACATGCCGACGCCGCAGCCGGCCCCCTATATCAAGCCGCGCCGCGAGGGCCGGCTGCTGAACGAGGAGGAGGCGGGTCCGTCCGTCCCGGCGACCGAGGACGAACCCGTCGCATCTTGAGCCCTATTGGGCGACCTGATAGCGGGCGCCGATCAGTTCGGCCCGGGCGCGCAGCCCCGGGTCCTGGGACACGGCGGCGGCGATGGCGTTGAAGCGATCCACGGCCAGGCCCGAGCCCTGGACGGCGGCGGTCAGCTGGGCGCTCTGCTCGGGCGTGGCCTGGCCGTTCTGCACATTGGCGGTCACGGCGCGAATCTTCTCCATGGCCTGGACGAACTGGGTCAGTTCGGCCTCGCTGACGCCGGCGGCGACGGAGCCGGGGACGGGCGGCGGCGCCTTCATGGCCCTGATCCGGGCGTCGATCACCGGATTGTCCGCAGCGGCGCGCGAAATGGCGTTGAAGCGCACGACCTCAAGCCCAGAATCCTGGACCGCAGCGGCCATTTCCGCCTGCTGTTCCGGCGTCGGCTGGGCGCCGTTCAGGGTGTCGCTGACGGCGCGGACGCGGGTGATGGCGGCGTCGTATTTGCGCAGTTCTTCATCGGTGAAGGTCGAAGGATCGTTCGGATCGGCCGGGGCCGCCTGGGTCGGCGTCGTCTGGCCGGAGGAGGGTTGATAGGGCGTGGCGGTTTGGGCCTGGGCCCCTGCGGCCGTCAGAAGGGCGGCGGCGGAGACGAGAAGGGCGAAACGGGGCGCGCGCATCATGCGTGGTCCTTTCGGTCTGGCGTCCACGAAAGCCGTCAGTGACGACGACGACGCAATCACGCCGTCACTCGCCCGCGACGGTGGAGCCTTGAAGGGAACAGGAGGGCGGGGAGCCCGCCTAACCTAGGCGTTCGCGCCACGATCGCCACCCCGTCGGGCTGGAGAGCCGATCAAGGATGCGTTAGACGGTCGTGATCTGCGCAAGGGTCATCCGTATGAAACGTCTCGCCATCGCCGCCCTGGCGGTCCTCGCCGTCGCCGTCCCCGCCGTCCAGGTCGACGCCTGGGGCAATACGGGGCACCGGCTGATCGGGGTGGCGGCGATGCGGGCCCTGCCGGACGACCTGCCCGCCTTTCTGAAGACCCCCGGCGCCGTCGCCGACGTGGGCGAACTGGCGCGCGAGCCCGACCGCTGGAAGGGCGCGGGCCAGCCGCATGACCGCGAGCGCGACACCGCCCACTTCATCGACCTGGACGATCAGGGGCGGGTCTTCGACCAGCGCGGCATGAGCTTGACCGCCCTGCCGCGTCTGAAGTCAGAGTATGACGCCGCCCTGACCCAGGCGGGCCTGGACGTCGATGACGCCGGCTATCTGCCCTACGCCATGATGGACGCTTGGCAGAACCTGGGCCGCGACTTCGCCTATTGGCGCGTGCTGAACGCCGCCGAAAAGCGCGAGACCAATATGGAGCGCCAGGCCTGGTACCGCGCCGACCGCATCCGCCGCGAGGCCCTGATCCTGCGCGACATCGGGGTGATGGGCCACTATGTCGGCGACGGCTCCCAGCCCCACCATACGAGCATCCACTACAACGGCTGGGGCGACTTTCCGAACCCGGAAGGCTTCACCAATTCGCGCCAGACCCATGCCCTGTTCGAAGGCGCCTTCACCAGCCGCGTCGCCCGCCTGGACGCTGTCGAGGCCGCCATGCCCGCCGCCGATCTGACGGGTTTCGACGTCAAGGCGCGCACCGTCGCCTATCTGACGACGACGCTCGGCACGGTCGTCCCCTTCTATCGACTGGAGAAGGCGGGGGCCTTCCGCGACGCCGACCCGCGCGGCGCGGCCTTCGTCAACGAACGGCTGGCGGCGGGCGCGGCCGAGCTGCGCGACTTCATCGCCGCCGCCTGGACCGCCTCGGCCGACGCCTCCATCGGCTGGCCCGCCGTCAAGGTCGCCGAGGTCGAGGCCGGAACCGCCGACCCCTGGCTGGCCCTGGTCGGCGAGGACTGAACCTGGTTATCCGCTCATCCCGGCGAAAGCCGGGACCCAGACCTTTGGGCGCTTCGATCTTGAAAGCGGCGCTCGACCTTTCGTCCGACGCATTAGAGCATGATCGTTTCGGACGGAACCGCTTCGCGGTTCCGACAGAAGCGTGAATCATGCTCGCTTTAATCTGGAGCCTGATTCACGGCTTCAGCGGAATCGCGAAGCGATTCCACTTCAACCGATCAGGCTCTAAGGCGCCGTTGGAGATGCGAAAGCACTGGGTCCCGGCTTTCGCCGGGATGAGCGGAAAGAGTATGTGCATCGAATGCCCGATCTGACTCCCCCCGCCGTCATCCTCGACAAGCCTCAGATGGCCGAGAACATCGGCGCCGTGGCGCGGGTGATGGCGAACTTCGGCCTGGTCGATCTGCGCCTGGTCGCTCCCCGCGACGGCTGGCCGCAGGAGCGGGCCTGGGCCACGGCCTCGGGCGCCGACTGGGTGTTGGAGGGGGTGCGGGTGTTCGACACGGTCGCCGAGGCCATCGCCGACCTGAACACCGTCTTCGCCACCACCGCCCGCCCGCGCGAGACGCGCCAGCCGGTCCGCACCCCGCGCGAGGCCGGCCGCGTCCTCTATGACGACACCGCCTCGGGCCTGAAGACCGGTCTGCTGTTCGGCGGCGAGCGCGCCGGCCTGGAGACGACCGACATCGCCCTGTGCGCCGGCATCGTCACCATTCCGATCGACCCGAAACACCATTCGCTGAACCTGGCCCAGGCGGTGGCGATCAACGCCTATGAATGGCGCACCCTGATCCTGGACGCCCCGCCGCCCCGTTTCCGCGAGGCTGAGCCGCCGGCCTCGAACGACCTGCTGATCGGCATGTACGAACATCTGGAGGAGGAGCTGGAGAACGGCGGCTTCTTCTATCCGCCCGAGAAGAAGCGCTCGATGAGCCAGAACCTGCGCGTCATGCTGGGCCGCGCCGCCTTCTCCGAACAGGAGGTCGCCACCATGCGCGGCGCCATCCACGCCCTGGCCCGGGGGCGGGGCCGGGTGCTGGCCAAGATGGCGGCCGAGCGGGCGGCGAAGGCTGAGAAGCCGGAAACGCCCGAGTGAAGGCGTTGCTGATCTACCCGCTGGCGGCGCTGGCGGAGATCGGCGGCTGCTTCGCCTTCTGGGCCTGGCTGAAGCTGGATCGCTCGCCGCTGTGGCTGGCGCCGGGTCTGGTCTGTCTGATCGCCTTCGCCTGGCTGCTGACCCTGGTCCCCAGCGAGGCGGCGGGCCGGGCCTTCGCCGCCTATGGCGGGGTCTATATCTGCGCCTCCCTGGTCTGGATGGCGATGGTCGAAAAGACGACGCCCGACCGCTGGGATATGATCGGCGCGGCGGTCTGTCTGGTCGGGGCGGGGATCATCCTTTTCGGACCGCGCGGCTAACCTGTTCTTCTTTCGTCATTTCCCGGTCTGCGCCGCGAAGGCGAGGCTTGCCGGAGGATGACGAAAGAAAAATCGTTACCCCACCCCCAGCAGGTCCGACCAGCGCCAGCTGCCCTTGCCCAGGGCGATCCGCGCCCCGTCGGCGCCGTCCTCCAGGGTCAGCACGGCCAGGCCCGTCATCCGCTGGTTTCGGCACTCGGCCGGCGCGAAGGCGACCTCCAGCGCAATGGCCTGGCGCACTCCGGCCAGACCCTTGCCGGCCTGGTTGCGGCTTTGCAGCCAGTCGCCGTTCCAGACCAGCATGGCCCGACCGGCCGCGTTCATCTCCCGGCTGGCGGCGATGACGGCGCGGCGCACGGCGGCGTCGTCGCGCACCGCCTCCTGAACCCAGCGCACCATGTCGCAGGACCCGCCGCCGGAGCCTGGGCCTGATCCCGTCCCGCCGTTCCCGCCCGCGCCGCCGACTCCATTCCCGCCCCCGCCGCCCGGACCGGCGCCGACCGTCGCGGCGCCCGCCAGCTGGGCCGCGCCGAGCAGGGGCAGGGGCGGTCCCGGCGGGGCGGGGGCGGCGGGCAGGGGTTCGATATCGGGCGGAAGCCGGTCGACGATCTTGCGCGGCCGCGCCGCCGCGACGGCGGGCGGGGCGTGTCGGGAGGCGGACTTGGCCGGGGCGGGTGTCTGGGCCGCCGCCGCCGGGGCGTCAGGCGTCGGCGAAGGATCGGGCGCGGGGATGCGCGCGGGCGGCGGCGGCTGTGGCGGCGGAGCGACCAGTTCGACCAGGATCGCCGGCTCCGGCGTCGGCCGGGCCGGCGGCTCGGGCCGCACGGCCGTCATCATCAGCACCAGGGCCGCATGGCCGAAGACCACCGGCGCGACCGCCAGGGCCCGTCGCCGGATCGCCGCCGGGCTCAATCGCCGATCCGTGATGCGATGTGAGACGTCGTTCGCATGGTCATTCGCGACGAACCCCTGTAAAAAATCACGACTGTCTGTTGAAAACATTCAGTCGCGTCAGGAAGGTGGCGAAGGCGCGAATACAACTGGTCGCTGTCTAAGATCAGCAATAGTCCAGATTGTCCGCCATACGGCGAAGCCTGCTGGCGGCGCAACGTAACGGCGCGCCTTCTGGTTCCACTTGTTCATCGAAAATGGCGGGTTTCGTCGAAGACCGAACGGCTAAGCTGACATTTTGCCGCCTAAAGCGCGTCATTACTCCGCCTTGTCGCCTACCGCAGTTTCATCGGGCGCATGAACTGGGCGTGGCGCCCCCAGCAAGAAGGAGACATGAACTTGAGCAGATCGAAACTCAGGACGGCGGTCCTCGGCGGCGCCCTCGTCGCGATGGGCTTTGCGGCGAGCGGCTGCGCCAGCCATCGTTTCGTGCGTGATCAGGTCGAGGTGGTGGACAACCGGGTGACCCAGGTCGAGGGCACGGCGGGCCAGGCCCTGCAACGGGCCAATGACGCCCACAAGCTGGCGGAAGGCAAGTTCCTCTATCAGGTCGTCCTGTCCGACGATTCCGTGAAGTTCCCGACCGACGCCGCCGCCCTGTCGCCCGAGGCGGAACAGCGGCTGGCCCAGTTCGCCCAGCGTCTGCAAAGCGAGAACCGCAACGTCTATCTGGAGATCCAGGGCTATACCGACTCCACCGGCACGCCCGAGCATAACGACCAGCTGGGCGAGCAGCGGGCCGAGGCCGTGCGCCGCTTCCTGAACCGCCAGGGCGTGGCCCTGAACCGGATGTCGACCATCTCCTATGGTCAGGAAGAGCCGGTGGCCTCGAACGACACCCCCGAAGGCCGGGCGCAGAACCGGCGCGTGACCATCGTCGTCCTGGCCTGATCAGGCTTGATCCAGAGATCGGCGGCCGCAGCGATGCGGCCGTCGTTTTCAGGTCTATAGGTCGCGGAAGAAGGCCGGCACGGCCTCGGTCGCAGGACCATAGACCCCCTCGTCGAACAGGCGCGCCCCTTGCGTCGGCTCCAGATTGATCTCGACCGTCCGTGCGCCGGCGTAGCGCGCCGACTGCACGAAGCCCGCCGCCGGATAGACCGCCCCCGAGGTGCCGATGGAGACGAACAGGTCGCAGGCCGCCAGCGCCGCCTCGATCCGCTCCATCTGCAGCGGCATCTCCCCGAACCAGACGATGTGCGGCCGCATCCGCCCTTGCGGATGGTGCGGGGAAGGCTCGTCCGCCGCCATGTCCCCTGCCCAGTCCATCACCACGCCCGAACGGGTGCAGCGCGCCTTCAGCAGTTCGCCGTGCATATGGATCAGCTCGAACCCGGCGGCGGGCGACGTCTCGGCATGGGCCCGGTCGTGCAGATCGTCGACGTTCTGCGTCACCAGCAGGAAGTCGCCGTCCCACCGCGCGGCCAGCTCCGCTAGCGCGACATGGGCCGCATTGGGCCGGACCTCCGCCAGCTGCCGCCGTCGCTGATTGTAGAAGTCCTGCACCAGGGCGGGGTTCGCCGAATATCCCTCCGGCGTCGCCACCTCTTCCACCCTGTGCCCGCACCACAGGCCGTCGCTCGCGCGAAACGTGGGCACGCCGCTCTCGGCCGATATGCCGGCGCCGGTCAGGACGACGAGGTTGCGATGGGTCATGACCCTGATTAGCGCGTTCGACGCCGACGGTCAGCCTGCGTCCGATCTTGGCGTGGTTGCGCGATAGACATCGAATGTCGCGCATACTTGCGAACGAATCTCAAAAATCTGCACGAAAGTGCACTAAAAAATTCTGAGTGGCGTTTTCGGCGCGGGGCTAGCGTCGGCGACGCCCCTCGTGACACACAGGCGCAAACTGAGGAGTCCCCGCCATGAAAACCCGCGCCGCCGTCGCCTTCGAAGCCAAGAAGCCGCTTGAGATCGTCGAGGTCGATCTGGAGGGGCCGCGCGCCGGCGAGGTGCTGATCGAGATCAAGGCGACGGGGATCTGCCACACCGACGCCTATACGCTGGACGGTCTGGATAGCGAGGGCATCTTCCCCTCGATCCTGGGGCACGAAGGCGCGGGCGTGGTGGTCGAGGTGGGGCCGGGCGTGACCTCGGTCGCCGTCGGCGACCACGTGATCCCGCTCTACACGCCCGAGTGCCGTCAGTGTAAGTCGTGCCTGTCGCGCAAGACCAACCTCTGCACCTCGATCCGCGCCACCCAAGGCAAGGGTCTGATGCCCGACGGGACCAGCCGCTTCAGCTACAAGGGCCAGGCCATCGCCCACTATATGGGCTGTTCGACCTTCTCCAACTACACCGTCCTGCCCGAGATCGCGGTGGCCAAGATCAGGAAGGACGCCCCCTTCGATAAGGCCTGCTACGTCGGCTGCGGCGTGACCACCGGCGTCGGGGCCGTGGTCAATACGGCCAAGGTCGAGCCGGGCGCCAACGCCGTGGTCTTCGGCCTGGGCGGCATCGGCCTGAACGTCATTCAGGGGCTGAAGATGGTCGGCGCCGACATGATCGTGGGCGTGGACATCAACCCCGACAAGGAAGAGTGGGGCCGCCGCTTCGGCATGACCCATTTCGTCAATCCGAAAGAGGTCTCCGACGTGGTCGCCCATCTGGTCGAACTGACCGGCGGCGGCGCCGACTACACCTTCGACTGCACCGGCAACACTGTGGTCATGCGCCAGGCGCTTGAGGCCTGCCACCGCGGCTGGGGCGAGAGCATCATCATCGGCGTGGCCGAGGCGGGCAAGGAGATCGCCACCCGCCCGTTCCAGCTGGTCACCGGCCGGGTCTGGCGCGGCTCCGCCTTCGGCGGGGCGCGCGGCCGCACCGATACGCCCAAGATCGTCGACTGGTACATGGACGGCAAAATCGAGATCGACCCGATGATCACCCACACCCTGCCGCTGGAGCGCATCAACGAGGCTTTCGACCTGATGCACGCCGGAGAGAGCATCCGGTCGGTGGTGGTGTTCTAGTTCAAGGGAGAGAAACGCATGTTCACCCACATCACCGTCGGCGCCAATGACGTCGAGGCCTCGCGCCGCTTCTATGACGCCGCCCTGGGCGCGCTCGGCCTTGATCCGGCCATGGGGCCGGATCCCAAGGGCCGCTACTGGTGGCGCACGGCCCACGGCGCCTTCGCCGTGGGTAAGCCGATCGACGGCGAACCGGCCTGCCACGCCAACGGCGGCACCATCGGCTTTGCGGCCAAGGACACGGCGGCGGTCGACGCCTTCCACGCCGCGGGCGTGGCGGCCGGCGGAACCGCGATCGAAGACCCGCCCGGCCTGCGCCAGGGGACGTTCGGCAAACTGTATCTGGCCTATCTGCGCGATCCGTCGGGCAACAAGATTTGCGCTGTGCACCGGGTCGGCTGAACGGCCTGGGTGAGGCGTTGGCGTCGTGATAGCGCTATGCTATCATGACTTATGGCTCAGGTCCTGGTTCGCGATCTCGACGACCGCATCGTCGCCCGTCTCAAGATGATGGCGAAGGCGGAGAACATTTCCCTGGAGCAGAAGTTCAGGGACATGGCCGCGCGCGAGGCCATGGACGTCGAGGCGCGGTTCGAGGCGGCTTCTCGACGATCCCGCGAGCAAACGCGAGGCTCAGCGCTCGACTCCACGGCTCTGATCCGCGAAGACCGCGATCTGTGAGCGCTGTCTTCGACGCCAGCGTCGTCGTCAAATGGTTCATCGACGATCCGCTGGCTGACGCCGCGATCGAGGCGCGCCAAATACACGGCCCGGCCGTTGCGCCGGACCTGATGCTGATGGAAGCGGCCAATGTCTTTCGTCGCTATGTCGTTCGTGGCGAATTGCAGGCGTCGTCCGCGACAGAGAATTTGTCCATCATTCGGCAGGTCGTCGATCTGACCGATCACCGAGCGCTGATTTCGGAAGCCTTCACCTTAGCCTGCGACCTCAACCATTCCATGATCGACTGCCTTTATGCCGTGACGGCGCGACGGCAGGGGCTGGCGCTCATCACCGCCGATGGCAAGCTCGCTCGCAAACTGGGCGCCGTCAATGACATGGATGTTCGTCTCCTGAGCCTGCCGGAAAGCGTCGCATGACCCTCCAAACCACCAAGACCCACATCGTCCATGGCGGCACGCTCCGCTATCTGAAGCACGACAGCGCGGCCACGGGCACGCCCATGACCCTGTCGGTCTTCGTTCCGGGCGGGGAGGGGCCGTTCGCGGTCCTGATCTGGCTGTCGGGCCTGACCTGCACCGAGGATAATTTCACCACCAAGGCCGGCGCCTACCGGGCGGCCGCCGAGCACGGCCTCATCATCGTCGCGCCGGACACCAGCCCGCGCGGCCCCGATCTTGAGGGAAGAGGCGTCGCCGACGACCCGGCCTATGACCTGGGCCAGGGGGCGGGCTTCTACGTCGATGCGACGCAGGCGCCCTGGGCGCCGCATTTCCGCATGGAGACCTATGTCACGGACGAACTGATCGGCCTGATCGACGCCGAGTTCCCGACCACCGGCGTCCGGTCGATCAGCGGCCATTCCATGGGCGGGCACGGCGCCCTGACCCTGGCGCTTCGTCACCCCGACCTGTTCCGTTCGGTCTCGGCCTTCGCCCCCATCTGTTCGCCGACGCGCTGCCCCTGGGGCGAAAAGGCCTTCACCGCCTATCTGGGCGAGGACCGCGCCGAATGGGACCGCCACGACGCCGCCAGGCTGATCGAGGCGGGCGCCGCGCGCGGCGCGTATGACGACATACTGGTGGACCAGGGCGACGCCGACAGCTTCCTGACCGACCAGCTGAAGCCCGAACTGCTGCGCGCGGCCGCCGAGACCGCAGGCCAGGGCCTGACCCTGCGGATGCAGCCCGGCTATGACCACTCCTACTTCTTCATGACCAGCTTCATCGCCGACCACGTCGCCTTTCACGCCGCGCGGTTGAGGGGCTAGAATCATGAGCCTTCGGCTGACGCTGTTTGCCGGCATGGCCTTGTGCCTTTCGGCCGGGGCGTCGGCGGCGCAGGAGCAGTCCGGCGATCTGGATTGGCGCCCCCAGGGCGTCGTTCCCGCCTATGCCGAGGCGGGGCCGTTGATCCGCATTGATCAGGGGCACGGCAGCCTTCAGACGATCGAGGGACGCTATGCGGGTTTCGCCGCCCTGCTGCGCGCCGACGGCTATCGGGTGGAGGCGGGGCGCGGGCGTCTGGACGAGGCCGGCGCGCTGCGGGACGTCGCGGTGCTGGTGGTCGTCAATCCCGCCGCTCCCGAAGACGGATCTCGCATTTCAGCCTTCGATCCCGGCGAAATCGAAGCGGCGGCCAACTGGGTCAGCCAGGGCGGCTCGCTGCTGCTGGTCGCCGATCATGCGCCCCACGGTTCGGCGGCGGAGGCCCTGGCGGAGCGGTTCGGCGTCAAAATGGGCAAGGGCTACGCCTTTCAGCGGATAGGCGACGATCTGACCGCCAACCTGACCTTTCCGTCTCAGGCCCTGGGCGATCATCCCATCATCGCCGGGCGAAATGAAGCCGAGCGCGTCCGCGTCGTGAAGACCTTTACGGGCCAGTCGCTGGAGGGCCCCGCCGGCTCCACCATCTTGATGGCGATGAGCGCGGACGCTCTGGAGGCGACCGACAGAGAGGCCTTGCAAGCCGTTCGGGAGGGCCTGGCCCGAGGCGAGCGGGCCGAAACCCTATTCAGCGGGCACACGCGACCGGCGTTACCCGCCCAGGGTCTGGCCTTCTCCTTTGGACGGGGGCGGGTGGTGGTGCTGGGCGAGGCGGCGATGTTGACCGCCCAGATCATTCGTTTTCCCGACCAGCCGGACCGCGCGCCGGTTCGGTTCGGTCTCAACACTGAAGGGCACGACGATCAGCAGTTTGCGCTGAACCTGGCGCACTGGCTGTCCCGTCTGATCCCCTGATGTTAAGGGGACGGCATGAACGCCCCCGATCCCTATGAGCCGATGTTTTCCGCCCTGTGTCGCGAGGTGGGGTTCTGCCTGCATGAGAAGGGGCAAAAGCGCGTGATCGCGGCCCTGCCGGGCGGGCTGGACGCCGCCGTGCGGGCGGTCCTCGCTGCGGAAGGGGTGGACGAGCCCAATGCGTCGGGCGATCTGAAACGGGCCGTGCGCGACTGTCTGAAGTCCAACTTGCCAGCTTGACCGTTCCCGGTCGATAAGTCGGAACGAATCCGGGCGTCGTCGCTTGGGTTTCACGAACGGGCGCCTAGATGAGGCGTATCGGAAATCTGTCGCGAGAGGAAACTCCCCATGGCCTTCACCCTGCCCCCGCTGCCCTATGCCTATGACGCGCTGGAGCCGGCCATCGACAAGGAGACGATGACCTTCCACCATGACAAGCACCATCAGACCTATGTCGACAATCTGAACAAGGCGGTCGACGCCGACGCCTCGCTTCAGAACAAGACTCTGGAAGAGATCTTCACCAGCATCTCGACCGCGCCCAAGGCCGTGCGCAACAACGGCGGCGGTCACTGGAACCACAGCCTGTTCTGGGAACTGCTGGCCCCGGCGGGTCAGACGGGCGAACCCTCGGCCGAGCTGGCCGCCGCCATCGACCGCGACCTGGGCGGCATGGACAAGTTCAAGGAAGACTTCAACGCCGCCGGCGCCGCCCAGTTCGGCTCGGGCTGGGCCTGGCTGATCGTGCAGAACGGCAAGCTGAAGATCACCTCCACCCCGAACCAGGACAATCCGCTGATGGATGTGGTCGAGGAGCGGGGCGAGGTCGTTCTGGGCGCCGACGTCTGGGAACACGCCTATTATCTGAAATACCAGAACCGCCGCGCCGACTATCTGAAGTCGTTCTGGACGGTGGTGAACTGGAATAAGGTCAACGAACTGTACGCCGCCGCGGTCGCCCAATAACGGCGGGCTTAGGCAAGCCGAACCAACACCCGCCGGAGAGACCTCCGGCGGGTGTTTTCGTCAGATGGGCAGGCCGTCGCGCAGCCGGTCGTTCATCCGCTCGGCGTGATGGCGGCGCACGGTGCGGCGCTGGCGCAGCAGGTCGTGGATGCCGTCGGCCAGATCCAGCAGCTGGTGGTCGCTGAGCGGCTCGACCAGATCAACCAGTCGGCGCTTCAGCGTCTCGAACCCGCGGTCGGACAGGCCGGCCTGAAAGCGCGGGGCGTCGGTTCGCATTTCAATCCTCCCTTCTCCTCGGCGGTCTGCGTCGGAACAGGAAAGAAGCGAGGCCCGGCTTGGTTCCCCGCCATCGTGCTTAACGGCCTGTCTGACTTGACTCCGACAGTCTGCATGGCCATAAGCGCCGCCTTCCACGCCTCGGTTCGCCGCAGGCGGGATTCATGACGGAAGATGCGTGGACCGCCGTTGAGATCGCATCCCCAATTCAGGGGACGCCGGGCCGCATCGTCGAAAAGAGAATAGAATGTCCAAGCGCCACAGCGCCAAATACAAGATCGACCGCGCCATGGGTGAAAACCTGTGGGGTCGCGCCAAGTCTCCGGTCAACAAGCGTTCCTACGGTCCCGGTCAGCACGGCCAACGCCGCAAGTCCAAGGTCTCTGACTTCGGCCTGCAACTGAAGGCCAAGCAGAAGCTGAAGGGCTACTACGGCAACATCACCGAAAAGCAGTTCGCCAAGACCTATGACGAGGCTGCTCGCCGCAAGGGCAACACCTCGGAAAACCTGATCGGCCTGCTGGAATCGCGCCTGGACGCCATCGTCTATCGCGCCAAGTTCGTGCCCACCGTCTGGGCCGCCCGCCAGTTCGTCAGCCACGGCCACGTCCTGGTCAACGGCAAGAAGGTCGACATCGGTTCCTACCGCGTGAAGCCCGACGACGTCGTCTCGGTGAAGGAAAAGTCGCGCAACATGGCCCTGGTGCTGGAAGCCCAGCAGTCGTCGGAACGCGACGTGCCGGACTATCTGGAACTGTCGGACCGTTCGTTCGCCGTCCGCTACGTCCGCGTGCCGGAACTGTCGGACGTGCCCTACGCCGTCAAGATGGAACCGAACCTGGTCGTCGAATACTACGCTTCGTAAGCCGAGCTTACGAAGCTTTCTTCAAGGGGGCTATCGCCCTTCGGGCTACTTGAGCCCCTTGGTCGTCCCTTTGAAGTGTTCAGTTGAGGGCCTCGGATTCGTCCGGGGCCCTTCGTCTTTATGCTGTTCCCTCAAGGAGCGAACAGGCGCATTCTCGGCCGGTTCAGGCTTTGAGGCAGGGGAGGTCGTCCGTTGCACGACTCCATCATGAAACGCTTGGCTTTGATCGCCGCCGCATCGGCGAGCTTGGCCGCCTGTGCGGGCGGTCTGGACGGGCCCACCGTCTCGACCGTCGGCATGCCCGGCGCCCTGGAGCCGATCCATGCAGCGGCCTTCACCAAGGACCAGGCGGTCTTCTGGGTCAGCTCCAACGGCTGCACCCGCAAGGAGGATCTGATCCCCATCGTCAGCATCAAGGGCGGGGACGCGATCATCACCCTGCGCCGGATCGATGAGGACACCTGCGACAAGCCCTCGATCCGCGGTGTCGAGCTGAAATGGTCGTTCGAGGAGTTGGGCCTGGCGCCCGGCTCCCCCGTCAGCGTCAACAATCCCTATCAGCTGCCCCAGACCTGATCGGCCCTCAGCGGCCGTATCCGGGCCAGTGGGCCTTGCCGGCGCGTTCGTACTGGGGCGGCAGACCTTCGTCCTGACCCAGGGCGACGGCGGCGTGATGGGCCCAGTTGGGATCGTCGAGCACGGCGCGGGCCACCGCGATCAGATCGGCCTGTCCCGAGGCGACGATCGCCTCGGCCTGGTGGGGATCGAAGATCATGCCCACGGCCATGACGCTGGCCTGGGGCGCCGCCTGTTTGACCGCCTCGGCGAAGCGGACCTGATAGCCGGGCTGGTCGCCGGGGATCGGGGCGCGGGGGACGTTGCCGCCCGAGGACAGGTGCAGATAGTCGTAACCCAAGCCGTGCAGCGCCTGGCCGAAGGCGACGGCCTCCTCCAGCGCCACGCCGCCCTCGACCCAGTCCGAACCGTTGAAGCGCGCGCCCACGGCCTTGGTCCGAGGCCAGGCCTCGCGCAAGGCCTTTGCGACGCGCAGGGGAAAGCGCGCCCGGTTCTCGGCGGAGCCGCCGTAGGCGTCGGTGCGGCGGTTCGACAGGGGCGACAGGAATTCGCTCAGCAGATAGCCGTGGGCGGCGTGCAGTTCGACCAGGTCGAAGCCTGCCTGGTCCGCCCGGCGCGCCGCCGCCTCGAAGGCGGCGACCACATGGTTCATGTCGGCCTCGGTCATCTCCAACGGGGTATGCCAATCCTCGCGGAAGGGCAGGGCCGAGGGGCCGTAGGTGGTCCAGGCTCCGTCCTCGGCCGCCAGAGGGCCGCCCCCCTTCCACGGCGCGGCGGTCGAGGCCTTGCGTCCCGCATGGCCCAGCTGAATCCCGATCGGAGTGTCGCAATAGGTCCGCACGCCGCGAAGGATGTCGGCGAAGGCCTGGGCCTGTTCGTCGTTCCACAGGCCGACGTCGTCCGGGGTGATGCGGCCCTCGGGCGTGACGCCCGTCGCCTCGATGATGACCAGGCCGGCGCCGGACAGGGCCAGCCGGCCGATGTGCTGGTGGTGCCAGGGCTGGGGCGCGCCGTCGATCGCGGAATACTGGCACATGGGCGCCACGACGATGCGATTGCGCAGGGTCAGGGGGCCGAGGGCGTGGGGCGAGAAGAGGCGGCTCATGGCGGGCAGGTCCGGTGGGCGGCGACTGCAACTATGTCTGTTTCGAAGCGGATCAAGCCCGACCTTTCCGATTGTTCACCTGGCTTGCCGAAAATTCACGTGTGTGGCGGCGGTGAGCGCGTCACAAAAGGCTCAAGCTTCAACTGGGGAACACCAATGCTTCGCCTCGCTCTCGCCATCGCCATCGCCGCCCCGCTGCTGTCGGGCTGCATCATCGTTTCGACCGAAAAGCCGACCACCCGGGTCATCACCACCCCGGCGTCCGACCAATGATGCGGGGGCTGCGTATCCTGGCGGTCGGCGCCCTGGCCGCGCCGCTGCTGGCCGGCTGCGTCATCTATGACAGCGAGGCCGGCGAGAATGTCTCGGTCAACGTCTCGCGCAGGGACGGGCCTCCGGCGGAGGCCATCCGCGAAGCCCGCTTCGCCGACGGCGCCCTGGTGGCGCGGGTCGATTCCAACGGCTGCACCCAGGCGTCGGATTTCGAAGTGTCGATCGCCGACAATGATCCGACCGAAATCACCCTGCGCCGGACCAAACAGGACCTGTGCAAGGCCCTGGTTCCCGACGGGGTCGAACTGCGCTGGACCTATGCCGAACTGGGTCTGGAGCCGGGAACCCCGGCCCGCATCGTCAATCCGCTGAAATAGCCGTCGCCTCGGTCGTCGTCGAAAAGACGGCGACCATCGGAGGGGGGATGCGGTGCGGCCTCAAGGTGGCGGCGTCCACCAGGCACCATTCGGACACGCCCTGGGCGCACAGCCGGCCCTGGCCGTCCTCGATCCGAACATAGCGGTTGAACCGCGGCCCCTGGGGATCGCCGACCCAGGTCCGGGCTGCGACGCCGGTCGCATTCGGCTCTATGGCGCGCAGATAGTCGATCTCGTGCCGCAGGGCGACCCAGGACCAGCGCGCCCGCGTCTCTTCGTCGAACCGGGCGTTCCAGTGGGCCGTGCCCACGTCCTGAAGCCAGCCGACATAGACCACATTGTTCACATGGCCGTTGGCGTCGATATGGTCGGGCCGGACCTCCAGCGGGACGACGAAGACCTCCCGGTCCTCGCGCGGCGTCAGGGCGGGACGCGCCATCAGGCCTCGCCCGCGCCCCCGTCCAGGGCCACGCCCTTTTCGGCCATCAGGGCCTGAAGCTCGCCGGCCTGGAACATCTCGCGCACGATGTCCGAGCCGCCGACGAATTCGCCCTTCACATAGAGCTGGGGAATGGTCGGCCAGTCGGTGAAGGTCTTGACGCCTTCGCGCAGGGCCTCGTCCTGCAAGACGTCGACGCCGACGAAGGGCGCGCCCACATGGTCGAGAATCTGCACCGCCAGGGACGAGAAGCCGCAGCGCGGCTGGTCCGGCGTGCCCTTCATGAACAGGACGACGTCGTGCTGGCTCACGGTGTCGCTGATGAAGGTGTGGACGGGGTCGGCGGAAACGGTGTCGGTCACGGGAGAAGCCTTTCGCGAAGACCGTCAGCTAGGGAGAGGGGGCCGCCGGGTCAAGGCGCGGCGAACCGAGGCGGTTCTGACGCGCTCAGTCAGGCCGCGGCCGAGGCGGCGACGCGACCCATTTCGATCTGGGCGGCCAGGGACGGGGGCAGATCGCGCTCGGGCGTCTCGGCCAAGATCCGCAGATGGTCGGGGTCGGTGGCGCGCACGATGACGCTGGAGATCGTCGTCTCAGTCAGCACATAGCCCAGGCAGATGGACTCGGCCGACCAGCCGGGGGTGCGATACAGAAAGCCGAAGGCGTCCGGTCCGCCAGAACGTTGCGGCGGCTTGGACGCGCCCAGACCGAACAGGCCCTTTTTGGCGACGGTCTCTGGGCCGCGCGGCCTGGCGCGACGGTCGGTGTAGAAGTCATAGGCGATGACGGCCATGTCCTGTTCGCGTGCGGCGCGCAGGCGGTTGCGCCGCTTCCAGTCAGCATTGATGTCGAACGGCGTCGCCAGGACGTCGAAGGCGCCGGTGGAGATGTAGGCGTCCATGACGTCGCCCGAACCCGCCACGCCCAGCAGTTTGACGCGGTCGGCCGCGCGCGCCGCCTTCAGAGCGTTCAGCGCCTGTTGCGACAGTTCGTGTTCCCCCGGTTCCTGCAGGATGGCGATGTCGATCCAGCCCAGGCGCGAGAAGTGCAGCACGCGATCCAGGGCGGCGGTCATGGCTTCGGCCGAAAAGTCGCGGTCGGCGCCCAGGGTCAGGGCCACGCACACCAGTTTGCGGTCCACGTGGGACAGGGCTTCGCCCAGAATCTCGGCCAGAACGGAATCGGCGGTCTCCAGCCGATAGGCGTTGATGCCCGCCTCAAGCGCCGAGTAGAGCAGGTCCAGCGCCGCTTCGCGTCCCCGCGCCAGGCAGCCGGGGCCGAAGCTGAGCGTCAGATTGGAAATCGCCGCGCCCGAGGCGCCGAAGGGACGATAGCGCATCCGATCACCCCTTGTCGGACGGGGCTGAGGTTTCCAGGGCCAGGGCGTGCAGGGCGCCGCCCATCTGTCCCTTCAGGGCGGCGTAGACCAACTGATGCTGGCGCACGCGCGCCAGGCCCGCAAAGGCGTTGGAAACGATGCGGGCGCGATAATGATCGCCGTCCCCGGCGAGGTCTTCGATGGCGATTTCCGCGTCGGGAAAGGCGTCGATCAGATGCCGACGCAGGGTTTCGACGGACATGGGCATGGGCGGGCCTTCGATCTGGTCGCGTCAGACTGCCCCATAAACCTTAACGACGGACTACGGCGGGGCCGGTTCGGTCAGCCTGCACCCGGTTCGCGCTCAGTTCGCGCCCAGTTCGCACCCCCGGGTCGTTCGAACAGCTGAACCGGCTCGTCCCTATAGGTGGTGCGCCGATAGGGGCGGTAGCCGACCCGCTCGGCCAGGCGAACGGAGGCCAGATTGTCGGGCGAAATCATGCACAGGGTCCGCGCCGCCCTCAGATGGGCGTCGGCCCAGGCCAGGGCCGCCTCCAGGGCCTCTTTCGCAAAGCCCCGTCCCTGGAAGGCGGGCGCCAGGCCCCAGCCCAGTTCCGGATCGTCGATCGGCGGATCGATCAGCCGTCGATGATCCAGGATCGAGACATTGCCCACATAGGCGCCGCCTTCGATCAGGCGGATCGTCCAACTGCCGTAGCCCCTTACGCCCCATTGGCCCAGGTCGCGCAGCAGGCGGAACCAGACCTCCTCGGTGGTCATGGGACGGCCGGTGATGTGGCGCGTAAAGTCCGCATCGGCCCAGAGGGCTTGCAGGTCCTCAAGGTCGGCCAGATCGACCGGCGTCAGCACCAGCCGCTCGGTGGTCAGGGTCGGCCGGTTCATCCGAACAGGCTTTCGGCGTTCAAGATTTCGGTCCCCCCGTCGGCGCGTGTGACGGCGTAGGTGAAGCCGGGCTGAAGGGCGAAGGCCCCGACGCGCCCCGCCTTGGTCAGGGCCAGAAGCCCGACCTGGGCCTCAGCGACGGCCCGCCCCCGCAGCCGGGCGATCCGTTCGATCGTCTGCCGACAGGCGGTCGCGGGGTCCATTCCGTGACGCATGGCCTCGACCACGGCGTGGGCGCCGCAGACCCGCAGCACCTCTTCGCCCACCCCGGTCGCCGTGGCGGCGCCGACCTCGCCGTCGACGAACAGGCCGGCGCCCACGATCGGACTGTCGCCCACGCGGCCGCGCATCTTGAACGCCATGCCGGAGGTGGTGCAGGCCCCGGCCATGCGGCCGGTCGCGTCGCGGCCCAGGACGCCGATGGTGTCATGATCCAGAACCCCGCCGGCGCCGGCCCGGCGCCAGTCGTCGTTCTCGCTGTTGGCGCGCGGGGCGTAGCGGGCGGTCTTCAGCCATTCGCGCCAGGCGGCCTCGGCCTGGGGCGTCAGCAAATTCGTCGTCTCAAACCCTTCTGACAGGGCGAAGTCCCGCGCGCCGGCCCCGACCAGGATGACGTGCGGGGTCTTCTCCATCACACGGCGCGCGACCGAGACGGCGTGAACCACGTCCTCAAGGGCGCAGACGGCGCCCAGACCGCCGGCGTCGTCCATGATCACGGCGTCCAGGGTCACATGGCCGTCCCTGTCCGGATAGCCGCCCAGGCCGACCGAGGCGTTGGTCGGGTCCGCCTCGGGCACGCGGGCCGCCGCCTCGACCATGTCCAGGGCCGAGCCGCCGCTCTGGCGCACCCTCCAGCCTTCGGCGTTGGCCGCCGCGCCGAAGTCCCAGGTCGAGGCCATGACGACGGGCGCCGCTTCGGCCAAGGCCGATCCAGCGGCTGCGGCCCCCGCAGCGGCGAGTCCGGACGCGGCGATCAGGCTGCGGCGCGACAGATTGATCATCACATCAGACCCAGTTGCTTGAAGCTGGCCACCCCTTCGCGGCCGACGACCAGATGGTCGTGAACCTCGACATTAAGGGCGCGGCCGGCCTGTACAACCTGTTTGGTGATCTCGATGTCGGCGCGGCTGGGCGTCGGGTCGCCGGAAGGGTGGTTGTGAACCAGAATCAGGGCGCTGGCCGACAGCTCCAGGGCGCGACGCACCACTTCGCGCGGATAGACCGGCGCGTGATCCACCGTGCCCCTGTTCTGGACCTCGTCCAGGATCAGCTGGTTCTTCTTGTCCAGGTAGAGGACGCGGAACTGCTCGCGCGGCTCGTGCTGCAAGGCCACGCGCACATAGGCCAGAAGGGCGCTCCAGGACGAGATGACGGGCCGTTTCGCCGTCGGCTCGCGCGCGATCCGCCGCGTCACGTCGAAGATCAGCTGAAGGTCCAGCGCCACCGCCCGCGTCGCCTTGCCGGGCGCATAGCCCAGGGAACGCGCCACCTGATCCTCGACCGCCTCGTGGCTGGCGGCGCCGATGCCCTCCAGCCCGCCGAACCGCGCCAGCAGATCCTTGGCCAGCGGCTTGGTGTCCTTATAGGGCACGCTGCGGAACAGCAGCAGTTCCAGCAGCTCATAGTCGGGCAGGGCGTCCAGACCCCCCTTGGCGGCCCGCTCGCGCAGCCGGTCGCGATGACCGCTGTGGCGCGGCCGCGTCTTGGGTTCGGGTGTCTGATCTTCCGCCATGTCCCCTCCAGCCTTCGCAACCTGAGCGGAAGGCTGTTGGGGATCAAGGGTTCAGTTCGGGCGGAACAGGCCGGCGGGGCTGGCCGTGAAGATTTCCAGCCCGTCTTCCGTCACCCCGATGGTGTGTTCGCACTGGGCCGACAGGGACTTGTCGCGGGTCACGGCGGTCCAGCCGTCGGACAGGACCTTCACATGGGGTTTGCCCAGGTTCACCATCGGCTCGACGGTGAAGAACATGCCGGCCTTCAGCACGGCGCCCTCGCCCTTCCTGCCATAGTGCAGGACGTTGGGGCTGTCGTGGAAGACGCGGCCGATGCCGTGGCCGCAGAAGTCGCGCACCACGCTCATCCGCTGGGCCTCGACGAACTTCTGGATGGCGAAGCCGATGTCGCCGAACGTATTGCCCGGCTTGACCTGCTCCAGGCCCAGCTCCAGCGACTGATAGGTGACGTCGATCAGCTTCTTGGCCCGGGCATTGATCTCGCCCACCGCATACATGCGGCTGGAATCGCCGTGCCAGCCGTCGACGATGACGGTGTGGTCGATGTTGACGATGTCGCCCTCTTTCAGAACCTTGTCGCCGGGGATGCCGTGGCAGACGACGTGGTTGATCGAGGTGCAGACGGTCTTCTCATAGCCCTTGTAGCCCAGGCAGGCGGGCAGCCCCCCGTGGTCCAGGGTGAATTCGCGGATCAGGTCGTCGATCGCGCCTGTCGTCACGCCCGGTTTCACATGGGCGGCGATCATGTCCAGAGCCTCGGCGACCAGACGCCCGGCCTTGCGCATGCCTTCGAAATCCTCCGCCTGATGGATGCGGATGGCGCTGGAGCGGACCAGGGCGTCGGTTTCCAGTTCGGGCGTTTCGTACATGGGGCTCTATTCGGCGACGGAAGCGGCTTCAGATGGCGATCCTATCACGGATAGGCAAGGCGAATGTGGGGCGGTCAAGGATTCCTTCCGTTGCGGAAAGAATGACTGTGTATTGCGCGACACTGTCGTTCATCCGAATGAACCTGCCCCGGCGTAACCTCTCGCCGGTGTGATCATGTGGGCTTTTTAAGACACAGTTTCGCCCGTTTCCGGGCGGAGACCCGCCACGCATGCAACGTTTTCCTGACGAAAGCGCTGCCGTGCGATCGACCTCCCCGATACCCACCGCCGCGTAAATGGCGGGGGCTGAACTATAGGAATGGCTTTTATGACTCCCAGGAATTTCGCCCGCGTGGGCGGCATTGCGCTGACGACCGCCCTGCTGGCCGGCGTCGCCGCTCCGGCCATGGCCGGCTCCTTCTACGTCCAGGAACAATCGACCCGCGCCCAGGGCCGCGCCAACGCCGGCGTCGGCGCCGACAAGGGCGTCCAGTCGCTGTGGTGGAACCCGGCCGCCATCGCCGGAACCCAGCGTGAACTCTATGTCGGCATGCACGGCCTGGTCCTGGATTCCGACGTCGACAACACCGGCTCGACCCTGACCTACAATGTGCCGGTCGCCGGCGTCGGCGTCGTCAGCCGCACCTATCCGGTCAACGGCGACCCGCACGTCCACGAGGTGGTCGAAAGCGGCATCGTGCCGAACTTCGCCGTCTCCATGCCGATCGGCGACCGCTTCAACGTCGGCCTGGCCGTCCAGGCGCCCTACAACTTCACCACCAAGTACGAGCCGACGGACTTCGCCCGTTACGACGCCCTGACGTCGGAACTGCGCTCGGCCAACGTCAGCCTGGTCGCCGCCATGACGGTCACCGACTGGCTGGACATCGGCGCCGGCTTTGACGCTCAGTTCGCCAAGGCCACCCTGTCCTCGGCCCTGCCGAACGCGCCGATCCCGGCCGTCCTGTCGCCCGCCTATGTCGTCTCGCCGTCGACCGACGGCCGCAACCAGCTGGAAGGCGACGGCTGGAACTACGGCTGGAACGCCGGCGCCCAGATGCATTTCGGCAAGCTGGACCTGGGTCTGTCGTATCGCTCCAAGATCGAGCACGAGCTGGACGGCACGGTGAACATCTCGGGCCTGACCGGCGTCCTGGCTCCCGCCAACGTCTCGGCTGACGGCACGGCCAGTTTTACCACCCCCTGGTTCGCCACCGTCTCGGCCCGCTACGCCGTCAATGACCGCCTGACCCTGAACGCCCAGGTCAATCAGATCGGCTGGAGCGAGTTCGACGCCATCCGCGTCGCTTACGGCGCCACGGGATCCTCGACCATCGTTCAGGACTATGACGACGTCACCACCGGCGCGATCGGCTTCGACTACAAGATTGATCCGACCATGACGGTCCGCGCCGGCCTGGGCTATGACCCGACCCCGACGCCGGACGATCACCGCACCGCCCGCATCCCGGACGGTGACCGCTGGCTGTACGCCGCCGGCCTGTCCAAGACGATCGGTTCGATGACCTTCGACGGCGCCGTGACCTATATCGACATCGACACGGCCACGATCAACGACACGCGCGACCTGTACAACAACGGCCTGGTCGTCTCGAACCTGCGGGGCGAGGCCAAGGGTTCGGGCGTCGGCTTCTCGCTGGGCGCGACCTGGAACTTCTAAGTCCGTTCAGCCCCGGCTGACATGACAACGGCGGCGCCCGCAAAGGCGCCGCCGTTTTTCTTTGCCTGACCCTTCCCCCGCAAGCGAGGGAAGGGTCGGCAAGGATCACCCCTTGGCGGCGTAGCCCTTGCCGCCGTTGGAGGGGCGGCGACGGGGGCGGCGCTTCATTTCGCCGACCGGACGGGGCTCGTGCTGGCGCGCATCGGACGGACGCGGTTCGCGCGGGGTCGTCTTTTCACCGGCCAGGGGGTTGTAGGTCTTTTCCGGACGGGGAGCGGCCGCCTCGCCGCCGGGGCGGTTGCGGCGCTGGCGGTGGGGCTGGCCGCCGCCTTCCGGACGCACGCCGTCGCGGTGGGGATTGCGACGACCCCGGCCGCCCCGTCCCTGGCCATGGCCGCCTTCGTTGCGATCGCCGCCTTCACGTTCGGGCAGGGTCGCCTTCTTGGCGACACCGGCGGCCATGATGGAGGCGTCCAGGGCCGCCAGCTGTTTGTCGTTGCGGCGGTCCGCGACCGGGATCTTCTGGCGCGTGACCTTTTCGATGTCGCGCAGCAGCTTCATCTCGTCGCCGGCGACGAAGCTGACGGCCGTGCCGTCCTTGCCCGCCCGCGCCGTGCGGCCGATGCGGTGGACATAGGATTCCGGCACGTGCGGCAGTTCGAAGTTCACCACGTGCGAGACGCCGTCGACGTCAATGCCGCGCGCGGCGATGTCGGTGGCGACCAGCACCCGCAGCTTGCCCTTCTTGAAGGCTTCCAGGGTGCGTTCACGCTGGGGCTGGGACTTGTTGCCGTGGATGGCGCCGGCCTCGACCCCGCCGGCTTCCAGATAGGCCGCGACCTTGTCGGCGCCGTGCTTGGTCTTGGTGAAGACCAGGCAGCGCTTGTACTCGGGATCGCTGAACATCTCGGTCAGCAGGGCGCGCTTCTTGCCCTGTTCAATATAGACGACCGACTGGCTGATGCGCTGGACCGTGGTCGATTGCGGCGTGACCTGGACCTTGACCGGATCCTTCAGCAGTTCGCCCGCCAGTTTGCCGATTTCGGTCGGCATGGTGGCCGAGAAGAACAGGTTCTGACGGCGCGCCGGCATGCGGCTGACGATCTGACGGATCGGCTTGATGAAGCCGAGGTCCAGCATCTGGTCAGCCTCGTCCAGAACGAAGATCTCGGTCGAGGACAGGTCCAGCGTCTTTTGCTGGATATGGTCCAGCAGACGGCCGGGCGCCGCGACCAGGATGTCCAGACCCTGTTGCAGGGCGCGTTCCTGGGCGCCGTACTTCACGCCGCCGAAGATCACGGCGACGCGGAAGCCGAGATGCGCGCCATAGGCCTTGAAACTGTCGCCGATCTGGGTGGCCAGTTCGCGCGTGGGGCTCAGGATCAGGGCGCGGGTGGTGCGGGGCACAGGCGGGGTGCGGTTCTCGGCCAGGCGATGCAGGATCGGCAGGGCGAAGGCCGCCGTCTTGCCGGTGCCCGTCTGGGCGATGCCCAAGAGGTCCTTGCCGGCCATGACGTCGGGGATGGCCTTTTCCTGGATCGGAGTGGGCTTGACGTAGCCGGTCGAGGCCAGGGCCTGGAGGAGGGCCTTATTGAGGCCCATGGATTCGAAGGTGATGCTCACGGCAGTTTCTTTCGCGTGCGGCGACGCGCATCGGCCATGGCATGACGCCGTCGGGCCGCGCACCGCCAGTCCCGACGGAGCCTCAAAGACGAGGCCTGCGGGGTGGATCGGGCGCCGCCCCGCGTGTCCGGGCAGCGAATGACTATGAGGAGCCGGCGGCTGCTACAGTCAGGTCCGAAAGGGGACCCACACGCGCTGGAGACGCCGGAGATCGCGATTGTGCGATGCAGCGCAAATGGGCGCTTCGGCCGCGAAAGTCAAGTTGAAGCGGTGCCGTCCCGCCGTCCGCGCAGAAACAGCAGCGCCGAGCCCCCCACCAGCACCAGGCCCGCAAGGCTGGTCGCATAGGCGGCGCCGGTGAAGAAGGGCAGCCAGGGCAGGTCCACGACGGCGAAGTTCTTGAACAGCAGCAGGGCGACGCTGCCCAGATAGCCGGTGGCGTCGGCCAGATAGATCAGAAAGCCGGCGGTGGCGACCGTGCCCGAATAGGCGACCATCCGGTCGAACAGCATGGCGTTGAAGGGGGTGTAGGCCAGATAGAGCCCCGCGCCGCCCGCGATCATCCAGGCGATCGGCGACATCAAGCCCTGTTGAAAGGCCAGGGTGGACAGGCCCAGCAGGGCGAAACCGGCCAGTATGACCCCGTGCATGAGCAGCAGGGCCCGGCCGTTGTTCTTGACCGCGATCATGACGCCCATGGCGACCAGGGACAGGGCCGCCACCGGCCCTTCGCTGGCGGTGAAGACCGAGGCCGCGTCGCCATAGCCCAGGGCCCGCCAGATTTCGGCGGCGAAATTGTCACGCAGGTCGCGGAAGGCCGTCAGCAGCACATAGGCGGCGATCAGCAGGACCAGCACCGGCCAGTGGCGCGCCAGAAAGGCGGCCCGCTCCCGCGCCATCATCGGACGGCGCGCCCCCCGATCGGTCTCGTCGGCGGGACTGGGCGGGGGCAGGGCGGCCAGGGCCAAAACCGAGACGGCCAGCAGCGGCATGAAGACCACCCCGACGGTCGCCGGCATCCAGAAGGGGCTGACGTGCTGATGCTCCATCAGGGCCTTGCCGACCGATTTCACCACGCCGGAAGACAGGATGAAGCTAGCGCACAAGATGGCGCCCAGCACCTCGCTGGTGCGCCGCCCCTCCATGAAGCCGAACACCAGACCCCAGATCAGGCCCAAGGGCAGGCCGTTCAGGAACAGGGCGGCGACGTTCCACGGCGCCGGCGTCACCGCGAACAGCACCAGGGCGATCCAGGACGCCCCGATCAGAAGCACGATGGCCAGGGCGCGGCGTTCGGCCCGCATTTCGGCGATCACCTTGACCCCGATCAGCTTGGACAGGGCGTAGCCGGCGACCTGGGCGATCACCAGGGCGATCTTATAGTCCAGGGCGAAGTCCCATCCGGGCACGACGTCGAAGGTCGCCGCCGTAAAAGGTTTGCGGAAGGCGTACATGGAAAAATAGGCGCAGAAACCCGCCAGACCCGCGAACAGGACGAAGACGACAGGATTCGCCTGGGCCAGCCACGACCGCATCCGTTTCATCATTTGACATCATCCCGTTGCACTCGCGTGGTCTAGACCACTGCTGCGACGCTTGGATGACGAGGACGAGGATGACGGAGAGACGCTACGACGTCGCTGTGGTGGGGGCGGGGATCGTCGGCCTGGCCTGCGCCCTGGCGGCCGCGCGGCGGGGCCTGTCGGTCGTGGTGATCGACCGCGACGCCCAGGCCAACGGCGCCTCGATCCGCAATTTCGGCTTCGTCACCGTCACGGGCCAGCCGCGGGGGAAGGTCTGGAGCCGCGCCCACCGCAGCCGCGCCATCTGGGATGAGGCGGCGCGCGAGGCGGACGTGCCGGTCCTGCAACGCGGGCTGTGGCTGCCCGTGCGCCGGCTCGAGGCTGCGGCCGTGCTGGAGGCCTTCACGGCCACCGAAATGGGCGAAGGGTGTCGATTGATGACGGGGGAGGAGGCGCGGGCGCGCGCGCCGCAGATCATCGGCCCCCAGACTGTCGCCGCCATGTGGAGCCCCCACGAGCTGCGCGTGGATTCCCGCATCGCCATCCCGCGTCTGGCCGCCTGGCTGGCGGATCGCTTCGGCGTCGCGTTTCGGCGACAGACCGCCGTCCAGACCGTCGAGCCGCCGCGCCTCGTCACCAGTCGGGGCGTGGTGGAGGCCGAGCGGATCGTTGTCTGTCCCGGCGACGACCTGGTCAGTCTGTTTCCCGATCAAATGGCCCAGGCGGGGGTCACCCGCTGCAAGCTTCAGATGATGCGGCTGGCCTCGCCCGGCTTTGATCTGCCCGCTCCGGTCATGTCGGACCTGGGCCTGGTGCGCTACGGCGGTTACGCCGCCCTGCCGGAGGCGGCCGCCCTGCGCGCGCGGCTGGAGGCGGAGCAGGGCCAGGCCCTGACGAACGGGGTCCATCTGATCGCGGTCCAGGACGCCGACGGCGCCCTGGTCATGGGCGACAGCCACCATGACGCGGCCACGCCGGACCCCTTCGCCAGCGAGGCGGTCGATCAGCTGATCCTGGACGAATGGCGCGCCGCCACCGGACAGCAGGCCCCGCCGGTGCTCCAGCGCTGGACCGGAACCTACGCCCGAGGCCCCCAGGCCGATCTGATCGCGGCGCCGCACCCGGCCGTGCGCCTGGCCCTCATCACCGCCGGCAACGGCGCCTCCACCGGCTTCGCCTTCGGCGAAGAGGTGATTGCAGACCTGTTTCAGGAGACGTGACCATGACCTCCATCCGCGACAGTTTCGACATGGTCGTTTTCGACTGGGCCGGCACCATGGTCGATTTCGGCAGCCGGGCCCCTGTTCTGGCCCTGATGGAGGCCTTCGCCGCCTTGGACACGCCCGTGACGGAGGACGAGGCGCGCCGGGACATGGGCCGGGCCAAGGCCGATCACGTGCGGGCCCTGTTCGAACAGCCCCGCGTCAATGAGGCCTGGCGGGCGGCGCACGGGGCGGCGCCCGATACGGCGGCGATCGAACGGGTCATGGGCGAACTCCAGCAGCCGATGATCCGCCTGGCCCAGGAAACGGCGGACCTGATCCCCGGCGCCGCCGAGGTGGTCGATCGGCTGCGGGGCGAGGGTCTGAAGATCGCCTCCTGCACCGGCTATACGCGCGAGATGATGCAGGTGGTCCTGCCCCGTGCGGCTGACCAGGGTTACGCCCCCGATCTGGTGGTCTGCGCCCATGAGACGCCTCAGGGACGGCCGTCGCCCCTGATGATCTACAAGGCCTGCGCCGATCTGGGCGTCTGGCCCCTGTCGCGCGTGGTCAAGGTGGATGACGCCGAGGTGGGGATCGCCGAGGGGCGCAACGCCGGCTGTTTCACCATCGGGGTCGCCGCGTCCGGCAATCTGACGGGGCTGACGGCCCAGGCCCTGGCTGAGCTGGACGCCGATGACCGGGCGGCCCGGCTGGCCGCGGCCGCCGATCGTCTGCTGGAGGCGGGCGCCGACCGGGTCATCGACACGGTGGCGGATCTGATCCCGGCCCTGGAGGCCGAGGCGGCGCGCCGGGCCTGATCGCCCGAGGGCTTAACGCACCCGGATGTCGACGCTGATCTTCAGGGCGTCGTGGCGCCAGTATTCGCGGTCGAACTCGACCACCCGGCCCTGGGCGTCATAACTGGTTCGGACCACGTTCAGGCCGGGCAGGCCCGACTTGACCTGTAACGCCTCGGCCTCGCCGCGCGTCAGGGCGCAGGGCTGCATGTCCACCCGGTTGCGGGCCACGGCGATGTTGTAGGCGGACTTCAGCACGCTGGTCAGGGAGCCGTCCAGCGGATGGCTGAGCAGGTCCGGGGCCATGGCGGCGTCCACGACGATGGTCTCCACCAGAACCGCGCGGCCGTCGACCGAACGCCGGCGGCGGATGCGGTACATGGGGGCCCCCACCGGACGGCCGAAGATCGGCGCCAGAACCGGGGTGCAGGCGATCTCGGTCTTGCTCAGGGTTTCGGTGGTCGGCCGGCGTCCCTGGGCCTCCACATAGGACATGAAGCCCTCCCAGCGCGTCGGATCATAGACGACGGGCGGGGGAGAGACGTACCAGCCGCTGCGGTCCTTTCGATAGATGACCCCCTCGGCCTCCAGCTGGAACAGGGCCTCGCGGATCGTGCCGCGCGCCACGCCGCCGCCGACCTGCAACTGACGTTCGGAGGGCAGGCGTTCGCCCGGCTTCAACTCTCCGCCCGCGATCCGCGCGGCGATGGCGTCGCGCACCCCGAGGTAATGGAGACTGTCCGGCTGCGTCATGGAATCGCTCAAACGACGGTCGATTCCCGCCCGGTCGGAAGATGCGAATTCGAGCATTGCGGGTCAAGCGAGCCGGGTCCGCCCACGGATGGTTCAGACATCCGCCGCGCAAGCTTCATGAAAATTTCGCCGAAGGTGACCGCCCTTCTGGTCTATACCAAAAATGAAGAGGGGGATTTGATCCATGTCAAATGATCGTCGGTCTTTCCTGCGGGGCGCTCTGGGCGGCGCGGCCGCCGGCGCGGCCCTGAACCTGCTGCCCGCCACGGTGCGCAAGGCGATGGCCATTCCCGCCAACAACGCCACCGGCACCATCATGGACGTCGAACACGTGGTCATCTTCATGCAGGAGAACCGCGCCTTCGATCACTATTTCGGCGCGCTGAACGGGGTGCGCGGCTTCGGCGATCCGCGCCCCCAACGGCTGCCCGGCGGGGCCAGCGTCTGGCGTCAGCCCAGCGACCAGCACCCCGACGGCTTCGTCATTCCCTTCCATGGGGATTCCCGCACCACCAACGCCTATACGGTCGACGGGTCGGACCAGGGCCACAAGGCCGCCGTCACCATCGTCAACGGCGGCCGTTATGACCAGTGGGGCCATTCCGGCGAGCTGCACAAGCGGATGGCCTATTACAAGGCCTCGGACCTGCCCTTCTACTACGCCCTGGCCAGCGCCTTCACCGTCTGCGACGCCTATCACTGCTCGACCCTGACCCAGACCTATCCGAACCGGCTGCACCTCTGGACCGGCTGCAACGGCGGCGGAAAGGTCGGCGGCGACCCGGAGATGAGCAACTACGGCGAGGACGAGACGCCCAGCGCCGACATGGCCGAAGACAGGGTCATGGAGAAGGGGCCGCACGACTGGACCACCTACGCCGAACGGCTCCAGGCGGCGGGCGTCAGCTGGAAGGTCTATCAGGAGTACGACAATTTCGGCGACAACATCCTGTCGGTGTTCAAACCTTTCCGGCCGTGCCCCAAGGATTCGCCCCTGTATGAGCGCGGCCGGTCCTGGGTGTCGGAGCATAAGACCGGCGCAGACCGCACCCGTTCGGACGGCGAGCAGCTGGTGGAGGCCTTCCGCGCCGACATAGCGGGCGGGCGCCTGCCCCAGGTGTCCTGGATCGTGACGGCGCGGGATCTGTCGGAACATCCCGACGCCGAGCCGTCCAAGGGCGAGCACGTCTGCGCCCAGCTGATCGAGGCCCTGGTCGATCACCCGGAGGTCTTCTCCAAGACTGTCTTCATCGTCAACTATGACGAGGCCGGCGGCTTCTACGACCATATCCAGCCCCCGATGCCGCCCCTGACGCCGGACCAGGGCCACAGCACCGTCTCGGTCGCCGGCGAGGCCAAGGTCTATGGGCCTGACGCCGATGCGGCCCATCGCGGCGCCCATCCTCTGGGTCTGGGCATCCGCGTGCCCGCCATCGTGGTCTCGCCCTGGAGCCGCGGCGGCTTCGTCTGTTCGGAGGTGTTCGACCACACCTCGACGCTGCAGTTCCTGGAAAAGCGTTTCGGCGTTCGGGAGGAGAACATCAGTGACTGGCGTCGGACGGTTTGCGGCGACCTGACGTCGGCCTTCGACTTTGCGCGTCCGAACCAGGACTGGGCCGCCCTGTCTCTGCCCGCCACGGCCGACTACATGCAGCGGGTCGCCCGCTCCAAGGCCGCGCCGACCCTGCGGATCCCCGAGCGCCAGGTTCCGGCCGTTCAGGACGGGCCGCAGCGGGGCGCCCGCCCTCTGCCCTATGATCTGGCCGCCCAGGCCCGCGTCGCCGACGGGGCTGTCTGGATCGACCTGGTCAACCGCGGCCGCACCGGCGCGGTCTTCCAGGTGTTCGACGCCACCGATCGCGCAGGCCCCTGGCGCTTCACCCTCGCCGCCGGAGAGACCTATGCGGCCGGACACTGGAACACCGGCCGGCCTGGCCCCTATGATCTGACGGTCCACGGCCCTAACGGCTTCTACCGCCGCTTCGCGGGCGACACCGCCCAGCCCCAGCCGCAGGTCACGATCGCCACAGACGCCAGGGGTGTGCTGACCGTGGGCCTGACGGGGACGGGCGAGGAAGCCGCCCTGGCGGTGCTGGACATGGACCCTGCCTATCCCCTGTCCGAAGGCGAGGCGCGGCGTCGGCTGACCGTCCGGCCCGGCGCAGCGTCGCAGTCGACCTGGGATCTGCGCGGCAGCGACCACTGGTACGACCTGAAGGTGAGCCTGGAGGATGATCCGACCTTCATCCAGAGGCTGGCCGGTCATGTGGAGACCGGCCGCTCCAGCCGCACCGATCCGGCCATCGGGCGGATGCGCCTGTGAACTCCGCCCTTTCGACCGCTGCTTACGACGGAAATTTGATGACCTCTCCCGTGGACGCCGACGCCTTCGTTTCCGAACTTTCGGACCTTTTCGCCCGGCTGGGCGGGCTGCATTACGGTGAGGACGTCACCCAGCTGGAGCATGCGGTGCAGACGGCGCACCATGCCCAGGCGGACGGGGCTCCGCCCGCCCTGGTGGCGGCGGCCTTGCTGCACGACGTCGGCCACATGATGCAGAAGGCCGGCGAGGACGCCGCCGATCGGGGCATCGACACCCGGCACGAACAGATCAGCGCCGGCTATCTGGCCCGCGCCTTTGGACCTGAAGTGACCGAGCCGGTCCGGCTGCATGTGGCGGCCAAACGGTGTCTGGCCGCCACGGCGCCGGGCTATGTCGATCGGCTGAGCGCCGCCTCGCTTCAGAGCCTGGCCTTGCAGGGCGGACCGATGAGCCCGGCCGAGGTGGAGGAATTCATGGCCTTGCCGGCGGCCGAGGCCGCCCTTCGGCTGCGCCGCTACGACGAACTGGGCAAGGCCCAGGGCGTCGAGGTCGCCGGTTTCGAGGCCTATCGCCAGCTTCTCTGCGACCTGATCAACCGCAGGGCGGAAGCCTAGTTTTCATTTCAACGAATGGGGGTTGTTGAATGAGTGAAGGGTCCAGTCGTCACCGCTCCGGATAGACGGAGCGAAAGACATCGGCCCGCCGGTTCCGGCGGCGCCGTCGCAATCCAATAGTTTTCGGCCCGGGTCTGGGTCGAGCGGTTGATGCAGTCAGGGCGCGCCCGCGCGTCGCTGATCGCTGACGCCTGCCTTGAGCGGACCTCGATGGCCGATCCGACCACACATCAGGATCAATGGAGACAGTCATGTCGCGTCATCTCATGGCCCAGGAACGGGCCGTTCATCGTCACACCACCGCCGGGACCGGCCTGCGCGCCGTCCTCCTGGCGGGTTCCGCCGCCCTGGTCGCGGGCGTCGCCCACGCCCAGACCGCCGCGCCGCAATCCACGCCCGCAGAGGTGGAGGAGGTCGTCGTGACCGGCCAGCGCCTCAGCACCGCCAACGCCATCGAGGCCCAGCGCCGCTCGGGCGTGGTCTCCAGCGTGATTTCGTCCGACGACCTGGGCAAGCTGCCCGACGCCAATGTCGCCGACGCCCTGGCCCGCGCGCCCGGCATCAACGTCGTCGTGAACCAGGAGACGGGCGAAGGCGAATATGTCTCGGTGCGCGGCCTGGCCGGCACCTTCAACGCCTATTCGATCAACGGCGTCCGCGTCGCCCTGACCGATCCCGACAGCCGCAAGATGTCGATGACGGTCCTGCCGCCCAACGGCCTGAAGAGCATCACCGTCTCCAAGACCCTGACGCCGGACATGGACGGCGACGCCATCGGCGGCTCCGTCAACTTCCAGACCCCCACGGCCTTCGATTTCGCCCGCCCGGTGGCGCGCGCCTTCCTCAGCTATGGGATCAACGACCGCGCCCGCGAGCAGGATGAAAAGGACGGCGCCGGTCAGGTCCAGCTGGACTTCGCCAGCCGCCTGCCGTCCGACAGCCGTTTCGGCGCCTTCGTCTCCTTCAACTACGGCAAGAGCAACGGCCTGAACGAAGAGACCGAGAACGACGGCGAGTGGGAGCCCTATCGCTGGCGTCGGAACAGCACCGAAGAGATCGACGAGCGTTCGATGTACCTGCCGGGCATCGACCTGGACTACCGTCGCATCGAGCAAGAGCGGTTCGGCGGGAACTTCTCGATCGACTATCGTGGGGACACGAACGACTTCTATCTGCGCGGTCAGTACAGCCGTCTGGAACGGACCGGCACCAATGACTACACCGACTTCCGCAGCCGCAAGACCAAACGCCTGCAACAGGTCGATCTGGAAGACACCAGCCTGATCCAGCCGGACAATGCGGTCGTCGGCTTCGGCGCCAAGGGCCGCATCTACAGCTACACCACCGCCCAGATCAAAGACTTCGACGCTGACGGCGTGATCACGGACGCGGACCGTCAGAGCAGCTCGTCCTACTGGTCCCTGTTCGGCCGGTCCGGCGTCTGGAAGCCCGAGACCTTCCAGTTCGCCCGCACCTTCCAGACCCTGGACCAGACCTCGACCCTGGGCACCATCAATCTGGGCGGCCAGAGCCGTCTGAACCGCCTGACCCTGGACTATGACCTCAGCTACAGCGCCGGCGAAAAGGGCGGACCGGACAGCTTCTCCATCGGGTACAACTGCGACGCCTGCTCGGCGCCGTTCAACCAGACGGGCCTCTTGTGGTCGTCCTATGATCCGCGCTTCCCCATGCCGCAACTGCCGGCCTTCGCTCAGAACGCGCCGAACGATCCCAATCTGCTGCCCTATGACGGCGGCGGCCGCAGCCGCGACAAACAGACCGACGCGCGCACGGCGTTCAAGTTCGACGCCGTCTATGAGATGGAAGGCCTCGTCCGTCATCTGAAGGCGGGCGTGAAGATCCTGCGGTCCGAGCGGGAGTACGACTCGACCCCGATCTGGGGCGGTTCGTTCGACAACACGCCGCTGGCGGGCAAGAGTCTGGGTCAGTCGGGCCTGATCGACCGCGAGGTCCGCAACGTTCTGAACGGCCGCTACTACTACGGCGCCATCCTGAACCGCGACAAGGTGACGGCCGCCATCGAGGCCGCCCAAAAGGCCAATCCGGTCAACTATTCCTACGCCGATCTGAACTCGAGCGACAAGAGCGGCGAAGAGACCATCTACGCCGGTTACGGCCTGGCCAGCTTCCAGCTCAACGATCTGGACGTGGTCGCCGGGGTGCGGGTCGAACACACGGAAGTCACCAACACCAACTGGATCGAAGACGGCGACCGGAGCGGTTTCGGCGACACCGACAGCCACTACACCAACGTCCTGCCCAGCGTGACGGCGATCTATCGCCCGTCGGAAAACTTCGTCTATCGCGGCGCGATCTGGACCAGCTTCTCCCGGCCCGAGTTCAGCAACATCTCGCGTGGCGTCAGCGTCGGCCGGGCAAAGCCGAGGCCGGGCGAGACCCTGGGCGAGATCGTCTCCATCAGCCAGGGCAATCCCGACCTGAAACCGGCCGAGGCCCTGAACCTGGACGTTTCGGCTGAATATTACCCGGACCGTTCCAGCCTGGTGTCGATCGGCGTCTTCCACAAGAAGATCGACCACTTCATCTTCACCAACGGCAGCGCGGTCGACGCTCCCACCCAGGAAGGCGTGATCACCATCACTCAGCCCAAGAACGGTGAGACGGCCCGGATCACGGGCGTCGAGCTGAACCTGATCAAGTCGTTCGAGGGCATGGCCGCGCCCTTCGACGGCTTCGGGGTCGAGGCCAATCTGACCCGCCAGGTCAGCGAGGCCGAGACGGGTCTGGACTACCGCAGGGGGCGCAAGATCTCCTTCATCCAGGCGCCGGATCTGATCTACAACGCCTCTCTGACCTATCAGAAGTACGGCTTCGAAGCCCGGCTGTCCTATCAGTATCAGGGCGCCTATATCGAAGACCTGCGTGACAACGCCGTGGACAAATGGGTCCAGCCCAACAAGAGCCTGGACTTCCACTCGCGCTACACCTTCCGTCCCGGCCTGACGATGGACTTCGACGTCCAGAACATCCTGGACGGCCACCGCTACTATACGACCAAGGGCGAAAGCCCCTCCTATCAGAAGGACTATATGGAACCCGGCCGGAACTTCCTGGTCCGCCTGGCCTATTCCTACTGATCCAGAACCTGGGCGAAACCGGCTGGGGGACGTTCCCTCCAGCCGGACTTCGCTCAGCCCGTCAAACCCTGACGCCAAACTGAACCGCCCCCGATCGCAGGATCGGGGGCGGCTTTTTTCGATGAGGAGGTAGGGGACCGAGGGTCAGACGTCGACGGCGGCGTCCAGGGCGTTTTCCTGGATGAAGTCGCGGCGGGGTTCGACCACGTCGCCCATCAGCTTGGCGAACAGGTCGTTGGCGTCTTCCTCGTGCTCGACCGAGACCTGCAGCAGGGTGCGGGCGTTGGCGTCCAGCGTCGTCTCCCACAGCTGTTCCGGGTTCATCTCGCCCAGACCCTTGTAGCGCTGGATGGCCAGGCCCTTCTTGCCGGCGTCCAGCACTGCGTTCAGCAGGTCCAGCGGCCCGCGGATGGTGGTGGACTTGTCCTTGCGGCGGTAGGTGGCGGGGGCGGTGAAGACGCCGTCGAAGGCGGCGGCGCGCTCGGCCAGACGGCGGGCGTCCAGCGACCGGATCAGGGTCTCTTCCAGGACGATGGTCTCCTGGACCGCACGACGGGTGCGGGTGAAGATCACGGCGCCCTGTTCGCCCGGCGCGCCGGTCCAGTCGCCGTCGCCCTCCTCGGCATAGAGGTTCAGGCGGACGGCGGCGGCCGCAGCCGCCTCGGCGGTGTCGGCGTTCTCGGTGAACAGACCGGCCAGGGCCGCCTGTTCGACGGCGAAGGCGGGCGCGCGCTGGCTCAGGCGATCCACCCCGGCCTTAAAGGCCTTGGCCTCGCGCACCAGGGCCTGAAGGTCCAGACCCAGGCGACGTTCGCCGGTGGACAGGTCCAGTTCGGCCTCGGACGAGCCTTCCTCGATCAGATAGGCGTCCATCTCCGCCTGATCCTTCAGGTAGCGCGACTGCTTGCCCTTGGAGACCTTATAGAGGGGCGGCTGGGCGATATAGACATGGCCGCGCGTGATCAGCTCGGGCATCTGCCGATAGAAGAAGGTCAGCAGCAGGGTGCGGATGTGGGCGCCGTCGACGTCGGCGTCCGCCATCAGGATGATCTTGTGATAGCGCAGCTTGTCGGCGTTGAAGTCGTCGCGGCCGATGCCGGTGCCCAGCGCCAGGATCAGGGTGCCGATCAGGTCTGACGACAGCATCCGGTCGAACCGGGCGCGCTCGACGTTCAGGATCTTGCCGCGCAGGGGCAGGACGGCCTGGTTCTCGCGGTTGCGCGCCTGTTTGGCCGAGCCGCCGGCGCTGTCGCCCTCGACGATGAAGAGTTCGGACTTGGCCGGGTCGCGCTCCTGGCAGTCGGCCAGCTTGCCGGGCAGGGAGCTGATTTCCAGCGCCGACTTGCGGCGGGTCAGGTCGCGGGCCTTGCGCGCCGCTTCACGGGCGGAAGCGGCCTCGATGATCTTGGCGACGATCATCTTGGCCTCGACCGGATGTTCCTCGAACCAGGTGGACAGGCCTTCCGAGCACAGGGCCTCAACGGCCGGCCGCACCTCGGAGGAGACCAGCTTGTCCTTGGTCTGGCTGGAGAATTTGGGGTCCGGCACCTTGACCGACAGGACGCAGGTCAGGCCCTCGCGGGCGTCCTCGCCGGTCGGGGCGACCTTCTCCTTCTTCGCCAGGCCCGAGCTTTCGATATAGCCGCCCATGACGCGGGTCAGGCTGGCGCGGAAGGCCGACAGGTGGGTGCCCCCATCCCGCTGGGGGATGTTGTTGGTGAAGCACAGCATGGTCTCGTGGTAGCTGTCGTTCCACCACAGGGCGAGATCGAGCTCGATCCCCTCCTTCTTGCCGCGAATGACGATGACGTCCTTCAGCAGGGGCTGTTTCGACTTGTCCAGGTGGCGCACGAAGGCCTCGACCCCGCCCTCATAGTGCAGGGTGACGTCGATCGGCTCGGCGTGGCGCATGTCGGCCAGGCGAATGACCACGCCCGAGTTCAGGAAGGCCAGTTCCCTTAAGCGGTGCTCCAGCGTCTTGAAGTCGAAGTCGATGTGGCTGAAGGTCGTGATCGAGGGGAAGAAGGTCACCTCGGTGCCGCTCAGGGGCTGACCGGCCTTGTCGCCCGTGGTGCGGATCGGCGCCGTGCCGGTGACTTCCAGCGACTTGACCGTGTCGCCGCGCTCGAACCGCATCTGGTGCTGCTTGCCGTCGCGATAGATCTTCAGCTCCAGCCAGTCGGACAGGGCGTTGACCACCGACACGCCCACGCCGTGCAGACCGCCGGAGACCTTGTAGGAGTTCTGGTCGAACTTACCCCCGGCGTGCAGCTGGGTCATGATGACCTCGGCCGCCGAGACGCCTTCCTCGGCGTGGATGTCGGTCGGGATGCCCCGGCCGTTGTCGGTCACCGTCACCGAGCCGTCGGCGTTCAGAATGACCTGGACCAGGTCGGCATGGCCGGCCAGGGCCTCGTCGATGGCGTTGTCCACCACCTCATAGACCATGTGGTGCAGGCCCGAGCCGTCGTCCGTATCGCCGATATACATGCCGGGACGCTTGCGCACCGCGTCCAGGCCTTTGAGAACCTTGATGGAATCGGCGCCGTATTCGGGCTGTTCGGCAATCGGATCGGTCATGAAATCTTTGGCTCTGAAGTCCCGACCGGGACGGGGAGTGAGCGCCGCTCAGGGCCCTCGAATCGACGACGGGATCGCACCGCGTCGAAGCCCGCAACATATAGGAAATTTCGGCGAAAAAGCGAGGAATTCCGGCGTGGATTCCTAGTCGCGCTCCAGCGCCCCGCCGGCGACGCGGACGAACTGGGCGCGGCCCTCCAGACCGGCGAACAGGCCCCGTTCGGTGCCGGTCATGAAGGCCTGCAGATCCAGGGCTGTGATCTCGTCGAACAGGGCGGCGCGGCGGGCTTCGTCCAGGTGGGCGGGGGCCTCGTCCAGCAGCAGGACGGGGCGGGCCGACTGGTGTGACAGGCGGCTGATCTGGGCCAGGATCAGGTTCAGGACCAGGGCCTTCTGTTCGCCGGACGAGCCCTCGGCGGCGGGGCGGTTCTTCTCGCGGTGAAGGGCGGTCAGGTCGGTGCGGTGCGGGCCGAACAGGGAGCGGCCGGCGGCGCCGTCGCGGGCGCGGGCGCGGGCCAGGCCGTCGCGGATGGCGGCGGCGATTTCGTCTTCTTCGGCGCCGGCTTCGGCCATCTGCTCGGCGGGGCCGTCCAGGCCCAGGTCGGCCTGGGGGAAGGGACGGTCGCTGCGGGCGTCGATGGCGGCCTGGAGCGCCTGCAGGGCGGCGACCCGGGCCAGGGCCGCGCGCGCGCCGGCCTCGCCCAGCCGGGCCTCCAGGGCGTCCAGCCAGACGGGGTCGGCCTCGCGTCCATCCTGTGCGTCGTTCAGCAGCCGCAAGCGTTCGCGCAGGGCCTTCTCATAGGCGGAGACGGCGGCGGCGTGGTCGGGATCGGCGGCGAACACCAGCCGGTCGAAGAACTTCAGCCGCTCGGCCCGGGCGTCGGAGAACAGCCGGTCCTGCTCGGGCGTCGCCCAGACGGGTCGCAGATAGTCGAGCAACCGTCCTGGTTGGGCCGTCTCGCCGTCGATCCGCACGATGCGCCGCGCCGCGCCCGCCGTCTGGACGCCGGTGCCCAGCCGCGTCTCGTCGTCCAGTTCGACCATGACGGCCCAGGCGCGGCCCACCGCCTCGCCGGGCTCACGCCGCCCCATCTCGGCGGCGGTCGCGCCCCGCAGCCCCTTGCCGGGGGTCAGAAGGCTGACGGCCTCCAACAGATTGGTCTTGCCCGCTCCGTTTGGGCCATGAAGCACCACCGGGCCGGAGGCGAGCTCCAGCCGTGCGCCCGCATAGGAGCGGAAGTCGGTGAGGGTGAGGGAAATCAGACTCAAATCTATCCGCTCAGCGGTCGCTGTATCGACGGCGCCATTCTTCCAAAGTCGCACTGACTTCTTCCGACCCGCCCTGCCAACCCCAACCGATGTCAGAGTCCAGCGTTGTCGTCCGCTTTCCTTCTAGCTTGGAACCTTCCCAGATAGGATTGCCGTTAAAAGCGTCGTCTTGGTGGTCCCAGCCTACTGAGGCGTACATACTGTCTGACGGTCGCTCGAAGCGGAACTGTTTCACATCCGACCATCTTACGGTCCGAGCGCGATAGCCTATCCGAAAGCTGAATCCCTTGTCGGTCAGCTTGATAAAGTCGCTACGCCATAGGGCGCTCAGCGAGCTTCCAAATAAGAAGATCGTCACCAATACTGGGAACGCCAGCAACACAAGATAGAATGGCTCTTCAGTGTAGAAGCGCACTGCTTCTCTGCGCCCCATGACGCTGGCTACCCAGACGTATGCACCGACTTGTATCAGAAGGCCGAAGGCCGAAATCGCGATTGCGCTGACAGTTCGCCATCGCGCTTTTCGGATTATAAGAACCGGGGCTTGGCCTTCGTCAGACACGCAACGGCATCAGCACATACTGCACGCCCGGATCGCCCGGATCGAGCACCAGGGTGGGCGAGGCCGGGTCGGCGAAGCGGAAGGCGGCGTTTTCGCCGGTGATCTGGCCGGCGACGTCCAGCAGATAGCGGGCGTTGAAGCCGATCTCGAACGGCTCGTCGGAATAGCCGATCTCGACCTCTTCCTCGGCCTGACCGGCCTCCATGTTGCGGACGGTCAGCTTCACCCGGTCGTTGTCGAAGGCCAGTTTCACCGACCGGCTCTTTTCAGCCGAGATGGTGGCGACCCGGTCGACGGCCTTGGCGAACAGGGCGTTGTCGATGTCGGCCTGTTTGTCGTTGCCGCGCGGAATGACGCGCAGATAGTCGGGGAAGGCGCCGTCGATGACCTTGGAGGTCAGGCTGGCCTCGCCCAGTTGGAAGCGGATCTTCTGGGCCGAGACGGTGATCTCGACCGGGCCGGAGGCGTCGTCCAGCAGGCGGCGGACCTGGTCCACCGTCTTGCGCGGCACGATCACGCCGGGTCCGCCGGCCGCGCCGTCGGGCGCCGGGGTCTCGGCCAGGGCCAGGCGGTGGCCGTCCGTCGCCACGGCGCGCAGCAGGGGCACGCCGGCCTCGGCCACCGTGTGCAGATACAGGCCGTTCAGATAGTAGCGCGTCTCTTCAGTCGAGACGGCGAACCGGGTCTTGTCGATCAGGCGCGCCAGGTCTTCCTTGGGCATGACGTAGGATGCGCCGGCGCTGTCGGTCGACATGACCGGGAAGTCGCCGGCCGGCAGGACCGGCAGGTTGAAGCGCGACCGACCGGCCGAGACCACCAGGCGGGGATCGTCGCCCGAATAGGTCAGGGACACCTCGGCGCCTTCCGGCAGCTTGCGCACGATTTCGTACAGGGTGTGGGCGGGGGCGGTGATCTGGCCCTCGACGTTCACCGTCGCCTCGGCCTCGTCCACCATCTCCATGTCCAGATCGGTGGCGGCGAAGGCCAGACGGTCACGGCCCGCGCTGAGCAGGACGTTGGACAGGATCGGAATGGTGTTGCGACGTTCGACCACGCTCTGCACATGGCCCAGGGCCTTCAGGAGCGCGGATCGTTCGATGGTCAGTTGCATAGCGTCTCGCCCGGATGCGGCGACTCAGGCTGGAGCGCCACGATAAAGGGCCTTGGACACTAGCGGATTGGGCGCAAGGAGCAAGGAAGTGGCGAGCGGTTAGTTGACGAGTGACGAGGGATATTGGGGGCAAATCGGCGGGACGAGACGTTTTCTATTCGCTCGCCGCTCGCCGCCGACCGCTCGCCGCTCGAAATCAGCCCCGCAGCTTGCGGGTCAGGGCCTCCACATCCCGGGCGATCTGGTCGTCCTGGGCCATCAGCTCCTCGATCTTGCGCACGCCGTGCAGGACGGTGGTGTGGTCGCGCCCGCCGAAGCGACGGCCGATGTCGGGGTAGGAGCGGGTGGTGTGCTGCTTGCACAGATACATGGCCATCTGACGCGGACGGGCCACCGAACGGGTGCGGCGCTCGCTGAGCAGGTCGGCCTGTTTCAGGTTGAAATGGTCGGCGACCGTCTTCTGGATCTCGTCGACGGTGATCCGACGTTCCGGTCCGCCGCGCAGGGCGGCGCCCAGCAGGGTTGAGGCCTCGTCTACCGAGACGGACGAAAGACGGGAACCGGCGGCGGCGGCCAGGGTGTTCACCGCGCCTTCCAGTTCGCGCATCGAACCGGGGGTGCGATCGACCAGCTGGGCCAGCACCTCGGGCGCGGCCTCCCCCTGGACGACGCCCAGGGCCGACAGAGCCTTCAGACGGTTTTGGGCCACGGCGATCTTCAGCGCCCGGTCGCCCGCCTCGACCGGGCAGGTCAGGCCGGCGGACAGATGGCTGCGCAGGCGGGGTTCCACCTCGGTCAGGGCCATGGGCGCGCGGTCGGCCGAGAAGACGATCCGTTTGCCGTCCTCGATCAGGGCGGTCAGGGTCGACAGCAGCTCCTCCTGGGTGCTCGCCTTGCCGCCGACGAACTGGACGTCGTCCAGCAGCAGCATGTCGGCCGAGCGCAGGCTTTCCTTGAAGGCGGCGGTCGAACGGTCCTGCATCGCCTTGACGAAGGTCGACAGGAAGCGTTCGGCGGTCAGATAGACCACCTTGGCCTCGGGCCGCAGGCGTTGGGCCTCCCAGGCGATGGCGTTCAGAAGGTGGGTCTTGCCGTAGCCGTAGGGGCCGCAGAAGAAGACGGGGTTGAAGTGGCCGTCGGCCCAGCTGGCCACCTGTTTGGCGATGGCCAGGGCGAAGGCGTTGCCCTGACCTTCGACGAAGCTGTCGAAGGTCAGACGCTCCTGCAGGCCTGCGGCGCGCACGGCCCGGGCGCCGTCGGCGACGGGGGCGACGGTGGGCTGGGCCAGGGCCGCCAGACGGGGAGTGGCGTCCACCACATTGCCGCCGATCACCGCCGAGGCCGGGGGCGCCGAGCCCACTTCGGCGCGGCAGCGGACGTCCAGCCGGCGGTTCAGCCGGTCCAGGCCCAGCCACAGCTCGTTCATACGCCGCAGGGCGTTCTTGCGAACCCAGTCGCGGGCGTAGGCGGTGGGGGTGACCAGGATCAGCTGACCGGCGGAATCCATCCGCACGGCCGAGGGGGCGATATAGGACGAGAAGGGGCCGTCGCCGATTTCGGCCCTCAGGCGCAACGAGGCCTCGTTCCAGATGCGGTTCGGATCCGTCATGTTCGATCCGTCCACGCCGTTCGCCGCCGCCATCGCACCCCCAACCATCGCTCCGCCACCCAATCCAAAAAGCCAATCCGATCGTCTGCACTTCAGGGCGATGGTTCAGGGACGACTTCTCCAGCCCCGAAAAGCGATGCTTTTCGGGCGGGGCCGAACTCCTGGACAGACATCTCCCGCCAACGCGAAACTATCGTCCCGCGCCGTCTTCATCCGTGTTGGGATGGAAGTGCGTTAGAGCCCAAAACTTACGCGGCGCGCCGGTCGGGTCAACGCTGATTCGTTGGTTGATTCGCAGTTAAATTGTTTGACTCCGTCAAACGCTAATCCTGCTTGGGAAATTCGTCCGACCGACGCGCCGGACTCCGTATTCGTGCGTAAAGAGAGTTAACCGGGGAACGCAAAACGGCGAAGGAGCATCTGCTCCTTCGCCGTTGAAAACGCGAACAAATGGCATAACGGAACGACGACAGCCCTTCCGTATGCTGGAAAACCCTTAACGGGTCAGGCGGCCGAAAGCTTCTTCAGCTGGGCGGCCAGACGCGACACCTTGCGCGACCCGGTGTTCTTGTGAACGACGCCCTTGGAGACGGCGCGCATCAGTTCGGACTGGGCCTCGATGAAGGCGGCCTTGGCCACCGCAGCGTCGCCGCCGGCCAGGGCTTCCTGGAACTTGCGCAGATAGGTGCGGACGCGCGAACGGCGCGCCTTGTTCACTTCGGTCCGCGCTTCGATCTTGCGGATCGCCTTGCGGGCGCCGGGGTTGTTGGCCATGTCAAACCTTCGAACGGAAAACGCCGCGGAGCACACGTCCACGGCGCGGAAATCTCAAGAGGGCGGGCCTATAGCCGAAAGGCCGTAGGCGGTCAACGCAGAGTCTGATTTTACGGGCTTAAGGATAAACGCCCACTGGGGCGCTAAAGCTTGTTCAACCAAATGCAGGCCATTTTCCGATCAAATCGGAAACCGCATGCCCAGATCAACGCCTATCGCCGTCCTCCTGCTCGTCCTCGCCAGTCTTTTAGGGGCCGGTGACGCCGGCGCCAGCCAGACGAGAGGGCGGTCGCCGCTGGAATTGGCCCAGGCGGTCGAACGGCGCGCCGCCGCCGCCAGCTTTCAGGATCTGGAGCGTTTCGGTCAGGACGCCCTGAGCCGCAATGATCGTGAAGGCCTGCAACGGCTCTACCATGTCGTCTGGACCTTCATGAACCAGGGCGAGTTCAAGACGGCGCAGCTGTGGAACGACCGCCTGGCTGCGGCCGCGCGCCACCAGAGGGACGAGCGCTATGTCCGCATCGCCGATCTGAACCGGCTGGCGCTTCGCTATGACGGGGGCGACCGCGCCGCCGCCGCAGAGATGCGCGAACACGCCGCCATGGAGCCGGACTGGTTCGCCCGGACCCATGCGATCCGGCTGTGGGCCGTGGCGCTGATGGATCAGGATGAGATCGGCCAGGGGTTGAAGGCGCTGGCGGACGCCGACGCCCTGATCCCAGACGAGGCGCCCTATGCCCGGGCGGCGCGGGCCAGCCTGTGGGAAATGACCGGAATCGGCCTGATGCAGTTGAACGACATCGACGGGGCCACCGCCGCCTTCGGCCATTTTGAGATCGACCTCGCCAATCCCGACTATCCTCGTCCGGATTTCGACGCCATCTACAATCTGGCCTATCTGTCGGCGCAGTTGGGCGACATTGATCGGGCGAAAAGCCTTTACGAGATTCACCACCGTCTGACGGTTCGGTCCGGTCTGCCCAACTTGGCGGTCTACGACGCGGCCCTGTGCGCTCAGACGTTCGAAGCGGCGAATGATCCTGGCGGGGTGCTTCAGTGTCTGGCGCCGTTGGGTGAAAATCTCGGGCAGGCGTCCTTCCTCGCCTCGCAACTCTTGCCGTCGCGGGCCGTCGCGCGGGCCCAGACCGGCCAGATCGAGGCGGCGCGCCGTGACCTTGTCCAAATCCGTCGTCGCGCAGCTGAAGAATCACAGCGAGAGGCCGCGTCCGAGATCGACCATGTGGAGGCTGAAATCCTGTTCGCCGAAGGGCGGGCCTCGGAAGCCTTCGTCAAGCTTCGCCGCCACATGCAGGAAGATCGGGTCGCCGACGCCCGTCGTTTCAGCGACGGCATTCGTCAGGTCACGGGCGACATGCAGCAACAGCTGACCGAGCGCCGCGCCCAGCTGGAGACGGCGCGATCAAACACCCATTTGCAGGGCGTGTTGCTGGCCATCTCCGTCATCTTCGTCCTCTCCGCCCTCGCCGCCGTGCTGTGGATGGCCAGCCAGGCCAAGGATCTGAAGGTCGCGCGTCGTCGCGCCGAAGAGGCCAGTCGCGCCAAGTCCGAGTTCCTGGCCAATATGAGCCATGAGATCCGAACCCCCTTGAACGGCGTGGTGGCGATGGCCGACGCCCTGACCCGCGCCCGGCTGGCGCCGCGCGAGCGCGAGATGGTCGAGGTGATCCGAAGCTCGGGCGTGACGCTGGAGCGGCTGCTGTCCGACATCCTCGACTCGGCCAAGATCGAGGCCGGACAGATCGCCTTGGAGCGTTCGGTCTTCGACCTGGGCGAGGCGGTGCGCGGCGTTGCCGCCCTTTATCGACCCTCCGCAGACCAGAAGGGCGTCGCCCTGCGCCTTGAGGTCGGACCGGCGGCCGAAGGGCCGGTCGAGGGCGATCTGGTGCGTCTGCGTCAGGTCCTTTCGAACCTGATCTCAAACGCCTTGAAGTTCACGGAGACGGGTTCGGTCACGGTGACGGCGTCTGCGGTCGACGCCGAGCGGATGCGCTTCACCGTCAAGGACACCGGTTGCGGTTTCGACGAGGAGCAGAAAGCCCGTATCTTCGGCCGGTTTCAGCAGGCGGACGGCTCGATCACCCGCCGGTTTGGCGGCACCGGCCTGGGTCTGTCCATCTCGCGCGATCTGGTCGAGTTGATGGGCGGGGGGCTGGAGTGCCGCAGCCGTCCGGGCGAGGGGGCCGAGTTCTGGTTCGAACTGCCCCTGGCGCGCGTCAAGGCGTCGGCGTCAGCGCCTGCGGAGACGGCGAGGAGCGACGACTTCCCCTTCCCCGCGCGCGTTCTGCTGGCTGACGACCATCCGGCGAACCGCAAGGTCATCGAGATCATGCTGGCCGAGACGCCGGCCGAACTGGTCGTGGTCGAGGACGGGCGTCAGGCGCTGGAGGCCGTCCGGCGCGAGCCCTTCGACCTGGTGTTGATGGACATGCAGATGCCGGTGATGGACGGCCTGACCGCCACCGCCGCCATCCGCGCCCTGGAACGCCAGGACAACCGAAAACGCACCCCCATCATCATGCTGACGGCCAACGCCATGCCGGAACATGTGGAGGCGGGGCGGGCGGCGGGAGCCGACGGCCATCTGTCCAAGCCGATCACCTTCGCCGGCCTTATCGACGGTCTCTCGGCGGTCATGGGTTCGGCCGAACGGTCGCACGCGCCGGCCGCGGCCTGACGGTCAGCGGCGGAAGTCGGCGGGCTTCAGGCCGTGCCGCTGCAGCTTGTCATAGAGGGTCTTGCGCGGAATCCGCATCTCTTCCAGCACGGCGACGATGTCGCCCCGGTGGGTCTCCAGGGCGTCGCGCAGCAGTTCGCCCTCGAACCGGTGCAGACGGTCGGGCAGGCTGAGATCCGACGTCGCCTCGGCGCGACCGTCCTCCAGGCCCAGAACCACCCTTTCGGCGAAATGGGCCAGTTCGCGGATATTGCCGGGCCAGGCCTCCTCCAGCAGACGACGGCGCACCCCGTCGTCAACCTCCGGCGCATCCAGCCCCTGACGGTCGGCCGCCCGGCGCAGGAAGTGGGCGAACAGCAACGGAATGTCTTCGCGCCGTTCGCGTAACGGCGGCACGCGCAGCCGCACGACGTTCAGGCGATAGAAGAGGTCTTCGCGAAAGACGCCGCGTCGCGCCGCCTCGCCCAGGTCGATCTTGGCCGAGGCCAGGATGCGCAGGTCCAGCACCCGCGGCTCATTGGCGCCGATCGGGTGAATCTCGCGTTCTTCCAGCACCCGCAGCATCTTGACCTGGACCGCCAGCGGCATGCTCTCGACCTCGTCGAGGAACAGCGAGCCGTTGTGGGCCCGCTCCACATGGCCCACGCGCCGCCGCATGGCGCCGGCGAAGGCGCCAAGCTCATGGCCGAACAGCTCGCTCTCGATCAGCCCGTCGGGCAGGGCGCCGCAGTTGACGGCGACGAAGGGGCCGACACGGCGGCGTCCGCCGTTGTGCAGGGCGCGCGCCACCGCCTCCTTGCCGACGCCGGTCTCGCCCTCGATCAGCACGTCCATCTTCGCATCGGCGATCTGGGCGATGGTGACGCGCAGCGCCGTGATGGCGGGAGAGGCGCCGGCGAGGGGCAGCTCATGGCCCCCATCGGCGGCCGCCAGGGCGGTCAGCCGCCGATTGTCCAGCACCAGGCTGCGCTTCTCCAGCGCCCGGTTCAGGCTGTCGCGCAGGCGTTCGAACGGAAAGGGCTTGGCGACGAAGTCATAGGCCCCGCTCTGCATAGCGGCGACCGCATCGGCGATGTCGCCGTGGCCGGTGATCATTATCACGGGAAGCGCAGGGTCCAGGGCCTGAATCCGCGCCAGCAACTGGCGGCCGTCCAGGCCCGGCATGCGCAGATCGGTCACGACCGCCCCGTCGAAATCGGCGGCGACGGCCTTCAGGGCCGGCTCGGCGGCGGCGAAGGCGCGCACCTCATAGCCCTCCAGCGTCATGCGCTCGACCAGGGCCTGGCGGAAATCGCCGTCGTCTTCAATCAGCATGACGGCGCGGGAGGCGGCGCTCTGCATCAGGCGGGCCTCAGGGCGGCGACGAAGGTCGCGCCCCTGTCGCTGGGCGCCAGGTCCAGCTCGCCGCCGAAGCTGGCGATGATGTCACGGCAGATGACCAGGCCCAGCCCCAGTCCGTTGGAGCGGGTGGTGACAAAGGGGGTGAACAGCTGTCGGGCCACTTCGGGCGCCAGCCCGGGGCCGTTGTCGGCGATGATCAGGCGCACCCGTTCGCCCCGGCGCTCGACCGTCAGGACCAACTGGGGGTCCGCCTGCCCTTCCATGGCCTCGGCGGCGTTCTTGATCAGATTGACGATCACCTGTTCCAGCCGGAACTGGTCAGCGTGGACCTTGATCTCGCCCGATCCGATCCGCTCCAGCCGAATCCCGCCTTCCTCCAATCGGCCGCGGGTCAGCTGCAGTCCGCCCTGGATGGCGTCCTCCAGCCGGATTTCATCGATGTTCGGGGCGGCCTTGCGCGAGAACAGGCGCAAGTCCTGAGTGATGGCGCCGATCCGGCGGGTCAGGTCGCCGATCCGCCGCAGGGCGTCCAGGACCTTGTCGGTCTCGCGCCGTTCCAGCAGGGTCACGGCCGTGTCGGCGTAGGTCCATATGGCGGCTACGGGCTGGTTGATCTCGTGGGCCACCCCGGCCACGATCTGGCCCAGGGCCGCCAGCTTGCTGGCCTGCACCAGTTCATCCCGCAACAGCTCCCGTGCGGCCTCGGCCCGGCGACGCTCTTCGATCTGGCGGTTGAGCGCCTGATTGGCTTCGTGCAGTTCGTGGGTCCGTTCGCGGATGCGACGTTCCAGCTCCAGCCGGCCCTCCTCTTCGGCGCGGGCGCGAAGGACAGCCAGCCGGCGACGGCGCAGCAGCACCCCCACGATGAGGGCCAGCAGGCTGACGGTAAGAACCGCCAGGCCGCGCGCGGTCGCCACGGCGGTTCCGACGGCGCCACGCTCGGGCGTCAGAAGATGCAGGGTCCACCCCGGCGTGGCCGTGTCCGTCTGGGCATGCATCCAGGTCTGGGGCCGCGCCTCGCCGACGGCGGCGCGCACCAGCCGGGGCCGATCGCCGGGGGGCGTCTGGAAGGGCAGGGGGGCCAGGGCGCCGGGACGCAGGGTCAGATCGGTCAGGCTGAGCCTTCGCCGTGCTTCGTCCATCGGACCGGTGGCGCGAAAGCGCCATTCCGGCACGCTGGCGACCAGGACCACGCCGCCCGGGTCGGCGACCCAGGCCGGCTCGCCCGAGCTGCGCCATTGCGCCTCCAGGGCGTCGAACTCCACCTTCAGCACCACCACGCCCAGGGGGCGGCCGTCGGCGGCGTCCAGCCGGCGCGACAGATAGAGGCCGGGGCGGCCGCTGCGTGTGCCCAGGGCGTAGAACTCGCCCTGACCGTCGCGCATGGCGTTGATGAAATAGGGCCGAAAATCATAACGGACGCCGACGAAACTCGTGGGGGCGCGCCAGTTGCTGGACGCCAGCGTCAGCCCCTGCGCGTCCAAAACATAGATGACGGCGGCGCGGGTCTGACCCGCCAGTCGCTCCAGCTTGCGATCGACCGCCTTGGCCGCCTGGTCGGCGGGCCGCGCGAGCAACGCCGCCACATCCGGGTCTTCGGCCAGGACGACGGGGATGGCGCGCTGTTTCTCCAGCTCGCTGCGTAGAACGGCCGCATGGAGGGCGGCGCCTGTCGTCGCCTGGCGCGCCAACTCCTGGGTCGCGTCGCGCCGCGCCGCCTCCCCCGCCAGGCCCGCGAAGACAAGGCCCGCCGTCAGCCAGCCCAGGCTGAGCAGGGTCCATGGCCGCCAAATGAAACTCGACGATCTTTCGATAAATTCTCGGACCGCAGAGAGGCTCATTCGCTATTGTGCGATATTTCGCACAATAGCGCGAGTCCGGCGTGCGACACGCCGCACGGCAAATGGCCCTGCGAGAGGCGCTTTCCGAAAATAACGTGTTTTTACAGATCTCTATATCAAACGTCGATCGCGTTTGGACCTGGTTCCAGCGTGCGGGACAGTCGTCTCGGCGCCTCGACGACAGCAGCGAGGGCCGTCGAGGAAACCGCGGGCCCGTCCCGCCACCACAGGAGACATCCGTGATCGCGCTCCCTTCCGCCGCCCAGCCGACCGCGCCTCGGCCCTTCTATCGGCATCTCTATTTTCAGGTTCTGACCGCCATCGTCGCGGGGGCCCTTATCGGCCATTTCTGGCCCAGCTTCGGGGAGAGCCTCAAGCCGCTGGGCGACGCCTTCATCAAACTGGTGAAGATGATCATCGCCCCGGTCATCTTCCTGACGATCGTCACCGGCATTGCGGGCATGAGCGACATCGGCCGGGTGGGGCGCGTGGCGGCCAAGGCCTTCGCCTACTTCCTGACCTTCTCGACCCTGGCCCTGATCGTCGGCCTGATCATCGCCAACGTCGTCCAGCCGGGCCACGGCCTGAACATCGATCCCGCCAGCTTGGACGCCGGGGCCGTCGCCAAATATTCGGAACAGGCGCATGAGGCGACCGTCACCGGCTTCCTGATGGGGATAATCCCCGACACCTTCGCCAGCGCCTTCTCCGAGGGCAACATCCTGCAGGTCCTGTTCGTCTCGGTCCTGTTCGGCCTGGCCCTGGCCATGGTGGGCGATGTCGGCAAGCCGGTTCTGAACTTCCTGGAATCGGTCAGCCACGCCTTCTTCAAACTGGTGGCCATCCTGATGAAGGCCGCGCCGATCGGGGCCTTCGGGGCCTTCGCCTTCACCATCGGCAAGTACGGCATCGGTTCGATCGCCAATCTGGCCGCCCTGGTCGCCACCTTCTACATCACCGCCGTCATCTTCGTGGTCGGCGTCCTGGGTCTGGTCGCCTGGGCGAACGGCTTCAACATCCTGAAGCTGATCCGCTATCTGAAGGAAGAACTGCTGCTGGTCCTGGGCACCTCCTCATCGGAAGCCGCCCTGCCGTCGCTGCTGAACAAGATGGAGCGGGCCGGCGCCTCCAAGTCGGTGGTCGGCCTGGTCGTGCCGACTGGCTATTCGTTCAATCTGGACGGCACCAACATCTATATGACGATGGCGGCCCTGTTCATCGCCCAGGCCCTGAACATTCATCTGTCGCTGGAACAGCAGATCCTGCTTCTGGCGGTCGCCATGCTGTCGTCCAAGGGTGCGGCCGGCATCACCGGCGCCGGCTTCATCACCCTGGCGGCCACCCTGTCGGTGGTTCCGACCGTCCCGGTGGCGGGCATGGCCCTGATCCTGGGCATCGACCGCTTCATGAGCGAATGCCGCGCCCTGACCAACTTCATCGGCAATGCGGTGGCCACCATCGTCGTCGCTCGGTGGGAGGGCGAACTGGACCGGAATGCGCTGGCGGCGGCCTTGAACGGCCCGGCCCAGCCGATCGCCGCCCAACCCGATCCCGCCGCCGGCCCTGGCGACAAGGATCTGGTCACCGCCGACTGACGGCCTTGGGCGCCGTCGCTGCCGGCTTTTCCGCCCCGCGACGACGGCGCCCAGCACCCGCTGAAAAAACCGCCACGGTTTACGCAGTTCTGCGTATCGCGGTTCAGCCGTTCCTTAACATCCTAAGTTTACAGGGGTTCTCATGAAACGCCTCCGCACCCTCGCGGCGGGCGTCGGCCTCGCCGCGCTCGCCACCTCCGCCTTCGCCCAGTCGCCTTCGACGGACGAAATCTCCGCCCTGCGCGCCCAGGTCCAGGCGCTCTCGGCCCGTCTCGAACAGTTGGAAGCTCAGGCCGCCGCCCAGCAGGCTCCTGCGGCCGCCGGCGCCCCCGCCCCGGCCGCCGCACGTCCTGTGATCCAGACCGCCGCCGCGCCGGCGCCGGTCTCCACCACCGACTGGTCCAGCGGCCTGCCCGAGATGCGCAGCCCCGACGGCGCCTTCACCTTCAAGCCGCGCATCCGCGTCACCGCCGACCTGTCCAACACCTTCGGCTCGGACTACGACAGCCGCAACCTGACCACCACCGAACTGCGCGGGCTGCGTCTGGGCGCCCAGGGCAAGATCGCCGGCGGCTTCAGCTACTGGATCGAAGGCGACATCGCCGACAACGCCGTCAGCGTCGCCAACGCCTTCATGGCCTACAGCACCAAATGGGGCGGCCGGGATCTCGAAATTTCCATGGGCCAGCGCCTGAACGACCGCGGCGTCGAAGGCGGCACGCCCGAGGACATGACCCCCTTCCTCGAGCGCAGCCTGATGGTCTCCACCATCGGCCCGGAACGGGGCGCCTATGGGGTCGGCGTCTCGTCCAAGCTGACCGGCAGCGTCTGGCACGCCTCTCTGTCCGTGACGGGCGATGCGATCAGCAGCGGCGCGACCAATGACTCGGTCACTGTCATGGCCCGCACCCACTGGGCGCCGTTCAAGACGGACGCCGGCCATCTGCACCTCGGCGGCTGGGGCTTCGTCGAAGACCTGACGCCGAACGCCTCGGTGGCGTCGCGCAGCCTGGTCGTCTCGTCCCGCGGCAACGACAATCTGCGGCTCCAAGGCGGCGTCTACGCCGATCCCAAGGGCAGCAAGGGTCTGGGTCTCGAACTGGGCGGGGTCCAGGGTTCGGGCTGGCTGATGGCCGAGGGCGGTCGGCGGGTGCTGGAAACGGCGGCGCGCGACTATGATCAGGACGCCTACAGCGTCTCGGCCGGCTTCTTCCTGACCGGTGAAAAGCCGCCGCTGTCGGCCAAGACGGGCACCTGGGCGCGTCCCAAGGTGCTGAATCCGCTCGGCGCCGACGGCTACGGCGCCGTCGAAATCGTGGGGCGGTACGATCAGGCCGACTACAGCGACATCGCCACGGGCGGCGAGGGCGACAGCTGGCTGTTGGGCGTCAACTGGTACCCGACCAACAATACGCGCGTCTCGGCCCACTGGAGCGCCTGGTCGGTCGACAACCGCACCGGAACCTTCCTGGGCGACGACAGCGGCAATACCGCCACGGTCCGCGTCCAGACGGCTTTTTAAGGTTTGCTCAGCTAGACAACATAGCCCGGAGCGGCCCGCCGCTCCGGGCTTTCCCCGCCCCACCAACTCTCCGGGACAGTCCGATGAACCTGAAGAATATTCCGATGCAGCGGAAACTGGCGATCGCCTTCGCCCTTCTGCTGACGGTCGCCGCAGCCATGATCGGTGCGGTCTTCTTTCAGCTGTCGGAGATGCGGACTGCTGCGCGGCTGAACGCCGAAAGCAAGGCGATCATCGAACATACCCATGTCGCGGAAAAGGGCGTCATCCGCCTCAACTCGCAGATGCGGGGCGTGCTGCTGACGGGCAACGAAGACTATCTGGGGGTTTATCGAAAGGGGTGGGAGCAGTTCGAAGAGTCGAGCGCCGCCCTGGCCGCCGCCGATCTGACGCCCGAAGAAGCCGCCCTGGTGCAGAAGGCTCGCGCCGACGCCGCCGCCTGGCGGACCGAGTTCGGCACGCCCCTGACCGAGGCTGCGCTTGATCCCGCGCGCATCGATGCGGCGCGGCGGGTCCTGGTGGATTCCGGCGATCGCGTCCGGGTGACCCACATCACCAAAGCCATCAGCGATCTGCGCGACATGGAGATCGAGCGGATGAATCTGCGCGACGCCCAGCAGTCGTCCGCCATCACCGCCTCCTTCATCGCCCTGGCCGTCGGCGGCCTGATCCTGATCGTCGCCGCCGTCTTCCTGGGCGTCCAGTTGTCAATCCTGATGGTCGCGCCGGTGCGGCGCATGACGGGCGCCATGTCGATCATGGCCCAAGGCAAGCTGGACGTCGCCATTCCCGACACGGACCGCAAGGACGAGGTCGGCGCCATGGCCCAGGCCATGCAGGTGTTTCGCGATAACGGCCTGCGCGCCAAGACGCTGGAACAGGAAGCCGACACCCTGCGCAATGACTCCGAGGCCGAGCGCCGCCGCCGCGAGGCCGCCGCCGCCCAGGAGGCGGCTGAAAACGCCGTCGTCATCGAAAACCTGGGCAAGGGGTTGCACGCCCTTGCCGAAGGCGACCTCGTTTACCGCATCAATGCGCCCTTCCCGCCGCGCAGCGAGGTTCTGAAAACGGACTTCAACCGCTCGATCGCCCGTCTGGAAGAGACGGTCACCGGCGTTCTGGGCTCGGTCCACGGCATCGACAGCGGCGCAAGTGAAATCAGCCAGGCCTCTGACGACTTGTCGCGTCGCACCGAACAACAGGCCGCCAGCCTGGAGGAGACCGCCGCCGCCCTGGACGAGATCACCGTCACGGTCCGCAAGACGGCCGACGGCGCCAGCCAGGCCGCCGTCGTCACGAGCGGCGCCCGCCAGAGCGCGGAAGCGTCAGGCGCCGTCGTGATGAACGCTGTCGAAGCCATGCAGAAGATCGAAGACGGCTCGCGTCAGATCAGCCAGATCGTCGGCGTCATCGACGAGATCGCCTTCCAGACCAATCTTCTGGCTCTGAACGCCGGGGTCGAGGCGGCGCGGGCGGGCGAGAGCGGTCGCGGCTTTGCGGTCGTCGCCCCGGAAGTCCGGGCCCTGGCTCAGCGTTCGGCCGAGGCCGCCAAGGAGATCAAGACCCTGATCAACAGCTCCGGCGCCGAGGTCGAGAACGGCGTGCGCCTGGTCAGCGAGGCCGGCTCGGCCCTCCAGGCCATCGCCGCCCAGGTCAACGACATCAGCGCCCTGGTGGTCGAGATCGCCGCCTCGGCCAAGGAGCAGGCGACGGGCCTGCAAGAAATCAATGTGCTGCCGCGTTCGGCCGAGGCCTCGGTGGCGGGAACCTACAAGCACGATCTGAACGACAAGGTCGGCATGACCCTGAGCGGCAGTCTGGAAGACAGCGCCAGCCGCAGCTATCTGGGCCTGCCGGGCGTCACCCTGACCCTGCCGGACGGCAATCCCTGGTCGCCGGGAGGCGATGCGGCGACCCTTTATCGCTATCTGGACCTGCCCCAGGCCCTGACCCGCCAGACCAATACGCGCAGCGCCGAACTGGGCGCCGTGTTCGACGGCTATCTGGGCGACTGGCGCTGGACCGCGACCGGTGAATACAGCCGCACCCGGACCGACACCGTCACCGGCCGAGGGGTCGAGGACGACGACCTCCTGGCCCGGATCGCCGCCGGCGACACGACGGTGAACCCCTATAGCGATCTAACCAGCGCGGTCGGGCCGGTGCGCCGCGACACCGCCCAGTCGATCTCCCAATCGCTGGAGGGGGAGGTGGTGCTGAACGGCACGGCCTGGGAGCTGCCTGCCGGCGGGATCACCACCACCTTCAAGTTCGGCGGAGAGCATCAGGCGCTGGACTCCGAAAGCGTCCGCTCCGGCCTGGCGACAGACCGCTCCCAGTCGCGCGACCTGGGCAGCGTCCAGGCGAACTTCGACCTGCCGATCGCCAGCGTGGATCGCGGCGTCCTGGCGGGCATCGGCGATCTGTCGGCCAATATGAACCTGGCCTATCAGGAGCTGTCGGACTTCGGCGGGGTCTCCAGCATCGGCGGCGGCCTGAATTGGTCGCCGGTCGAGCGGCTGTCCCTGTCGGCCAACTATTCGGACGAGGGCAAGGCCCCTACGGTGCAGCAGCTGAACGATCCGACGATCGCCACGCCCAATACTCCGGTCTTCGACTATGCGACCAACCAGACCGTCGAAATCACCCAGATCAGCGGCGGCGATCCCAATCTGAAGGCGGAGGATCGACGCATCCTGAAGCTGGGCGTCAACTGGCAGCCCCTGTCAGCGACCGATCTGCGGCTGAACCTGGCCTATACCCGCACCGAGATCGACAATGAGATCGCCAGCTTTCCCGCCATCACCCCGGACCTGGAGGCGGCCCTGCCGGAGCGGTTCGTCCGTAACGCCGACGGCGACCTGGTCTCGATCGACGCCCGGCCGCTGAACTTCGCCAAGCGCGACCAGCAGGACGTCCAGTGGGGCTTCAACTTCTCGCGGCCCTTCGGCAAGGCCAATCCCGCGCTTGCAGGCCAGCGGGGGCCTGGGGGCGGCCCGGGCGGCCCCGGCCCTGGCGGCGGCGTGATCCGGATGGGCGGCGGACCCGGCGGTCCCGGCGGGCCCGGTGGTCCGGGGGGCGGCCGTCTGCGCGGCTCGCGCGGGCCGGGCATGCAGCCGGGCCAGGGCATGTTCAACCTGTCGCTGACCCACACCTGGCGGGTGCAGGACGAGGTCGTGATCCGCGACGGCCTGGCGCCCCTGGACCTGCTGGGCGGCGACTCCATCTCCGGCTCGGGCGGCCAGTCGCGCCATGAGGTCCAGCTTCAGACCGGTGTGTTCAAAAACGGCTACGGCGCCTTCGTCAACGCCAACTGGCGCTCGGGCACCACGGTGAACGGCGACGGTCCCGGCGCGACCGACCTGGACTTTTCGGACCGCACGACGGTCAATCTGTTCGCCTTCGCCGACCTGACCCAACGCACGGGACTGGTGGAGCGTTTCCCCTTCCTGAAGGGGGCCCGCGTCGGCGTTGGGGTTCAGAACCTGTTCGACGACCGCGTCTCGGTGACCAGCAGCGACGGTTCGACCCCGGTCAACTATCAGCGCGACTATCTGGACCCCCAGGGCCGGGTCTTCCGCATCAATCTGCGCAAGATCCTGTTCTGACGGCGGGCTTAAGGCCAGACCAGGGCCAGGGCCGTCAGGATCACGACGACGGCGCCGGCCAAGGGGAAGAACAGACGATCGGACATAGGCGAACCCTATCCATCCGACGATCGGCGGACAAGGCGGTCGGTTGCGCACCTGCGTCAAAACCTTGACCGGCTCATGACGGCGGCTTACCCGGACAGACTGTTTGCAAAGGACCGTCGAATGCCGCGCCTGATCCTGCTCCGCCATGGCCAGAGCCAGTGGAACCTCGAGAACCGCTTTACGGGCTGGGTGGACGTCGATCTGACGGCGGAAGGCGAGGCCCAGGCCCGTCGGGGCGGCGAGCTGATCGCCCAGGCCGGGTTCAAACCCGCCGTCATGTTCACCTCGGTGCTGAAACGCGCCAAGCGCACCGGCGCCCTGGCCCTGCAATCGGCCGGCCTGACCGACGTGCCGGTGATCGAGGACTGGCGGCTGAACGAGCGTCACTACGGCGGCCTGACCGGGCTGAACAAGGCCGAGACGGCCGAGAAGCACGGCGAGGATCAGGTCAAGATCTGGCGACGCAGCTATGACGTCCCGCCGCCGCCTCTGGCGCCGGGCGGCGAGTTCGATTTCAACGCCGACCCCCGCTACGCCGGCAAGGCCATCCCGGACACCGAAAGCCTGAAGACCACCCTGGACCGGGTGGAGCCCTATTGGGACGCCGAGATCGCGCCGCGTCTGAAGGCGGGCGAGGACGTGCTGATCGCCGCCCACGGCAACTCCCTGCGCGCCATCGTCAAACTGCTGTTCGCCGTGCCGGACGATCAGATCGTCGGGGTCGAAATTCCCACCGGCAATCCGCTGGAGATTCAGCTGGACCTCGCTTTGAAGCCGACCGCCGCCCGCTATCTGGACGCCGATCGCGCCGAAACCCTGCCGACCCTGCCATGAGCTGGAGCGACGCCGACCGCGGCTTCATGGCCCAGGCCATAGACCTGGCGACGGGCCGCATGGGCGAGACCTGGCCCAATCCGGCGGTCGGCTGCGTCATCGTCAAGGACGGGCGGGTCATCGCCCAGGCCGCGACCGCCCCCGGCGGCCGTCCCCACGCCGAGGAGCAGGCGGTCCCCGCCGCCGGACCCGACGTCGAGCGCGCGACGGTCTATGTCACCCTGGAGCCCTGCGGCGCGCGTTCTTCCGGCCGCAAATCGTGCGCCCACTTCCTGACCGAGGCCAGGGTGGCGCGCGTCGTCATCGCCTGTCTGGACCCGTCGCCCTTTGCGGCCGGCCGGGGCACCGAACGCCTGCGCGCCGAGGGGCTGACGGTCGAAACGGGCCTTATGTGCGAGGAGGGCGCGGCCCTGTGCGAGGGGTTTCTGCACCGGTTGGAAACCGGCCGGCCCCTGGTGCGGGTCAGCAAGGACGGCGCCGGTTTCGACGGCCGTTTCGTCGCCTCGCCCAAGGCCGACCTGGTCACTGAGCTGAAGCGGCTGGGGGAGGCGGGCTATACGCGCCTTTGGACCTCGTCGGGGGAGTTGGCCGACGCCCTGCGCGACCAGGGCCTGCTGACCGAGTGACAACCGACTGTCGCTAAAGGCTTTCTTAAATCAGCCGGGCCTAGGCTGATCGAATGCAGGCGGCTGAACCCATCGTGCGCAAGCGCCTGACTCAGGCGGAACTGGACGTGATCTGCGCCCGGCACGACCGCCTGTTCCAGGCCCGCCCGGGCGGCGCCCGCGCCGTCTTCGCCTGGATGGACATCTCGGGCCTCAGCCTCAGGGGTCGCAATCTGGCCGATGCGGATTTCGCCGCCGCCTGTCTGGAAAACTGCGACCTGACCGGCGCCAGGCTGGACAACGCCAACTTCTTCGGCGCGGACATGCAGGACGTCGTCCTGGCGGACGCCAGCCTGCGTCGGGCCGATCTGCGCGGCGCCTGTCTGCGCGGGGCCGACCTGTCGGGCGCGGACCTGTTCGAGGCCGATCTGCGCGAAGGCACCATCGCCGCCGCCGACGCCAAACTGGGGTTTAAGGTCATTGAACCGCGTCAGCGCCAGGAAAGCGAAATGATGGGCGCCTGTTTAGCCGGGGCCAATCTGCAGCGTTCGCGCATGTCGGGCGTCATCGCCATCAAGGCCGACTTCTCGGGCGCGGTGATGAAGGACTGCAAAATGGTCCGCGCCAATCTGAAACAGGCCGATTTCCGCGGCGCGGACTTGGCTGGAGCCGACCTGTCGGGCGCGGACCTGTCGGGGGCGGACATGCGCGACGCCATCCTGGTGGGCTGCAAGATGACGATGTGGCGCGCCGACGGCGCCAATATGGAAGGAACCCTGACCGACGACCGGTCCGCCGGCGCCTCGGTCGATCGCATGCCGGCGGCGGAAATGCTGCGCGAACACGCCCGCTGGTGCGAGACGGGCGGGACGGAGGGGCAGCCCTCGGTTTTCGACGGTGTCGATCTGCGCCCGCTGAAGTCGATCACCGGCCTGAACCTGACCGCTTTGTCGGCCAAGGGCGCGGTCTTCTACGGCCTGGACATGGAGGGGGTGCAGCTTCAGGGCGCCCATCTGGAGAACGCCGACCTGCGCTCGGCGCGACTCTACCGCGCCGATCTGCGCGGCGCGCGGCTGAAGAACGCCAAGATGAGCGGGGCGGATCTGCGCGGGGCGCAACTGGGGCCGCTGCTGATCGGGGCCGATCGGCTGCTGGCGGCGGACCTGACCGGCGCCAATCTGCGGGGCGCCGACCTGTCCGGCGCGGATCTGCGTCGGGCGGTGCTGGCGAGCGCCGATCTGGGCCGCGCCGTCATGCACGGCGCCCAGACCCGCCAGATCGATCTGACGGGCGCCAATCTGGCGGGGGTGCGCGGCCTGACCCTGGAGGATCAGGCCGGCTGAGGTCTCAGGCCAGGGCCTTCAACTGATCGACCAGATCGGTCCTTTCCCAGCTGAAGCCGCCGTCGGCGTCCGGCGCGCGGCCGAAGTGGCCATAGGCGGCCGTGCGGGCGTAGATCGGCTTGTTCAGCCCCAGATGTTGGCGGATGGCGCGCGGCGTCGCGCCGCCGATCAGGCCCAGCAGCTTGTCTTCCAGCACGGCCTCGGACACCTTGCCCGTGCCGTGTAGATCGACGTGGATCGACTGGGGCTCCGCGACCCCAATGGCGTAGGAGATCTGGATGGTGCAGCGATCGGCCAGACCCGCCGCCACCACATTCTTGGCCAGGTAGCGGCAGGCGTAGGCGGCCGAACGATCCACCTTGGTGGGGTCCTTGCCCGAGAAGGCGCCGCCGCCGTGGGGCGCTGCGCCGCCGTAGGTGTCGACGATGATCTTGCGTCCCGTCAGTCCGGCGTCGCCGTCCGGCCCGCCGATCTCGAAAATGCCGGTCGGATTGATGTGCCAGACGGTGTTCTCGTCGGTGAAGCCCTCGGGCAGGACTTCGAGGATATAGGGTTTGACGATGTCGGCGACCTGGGCGGAGGTCAGTCCCTTGGCGTGCTGGGTCGAAAGAACGATGGAGGCGGCGCGCTTGGGCTTGCCGTCCTCGTACTCGATCGTGACCTGGCTCTTGGCGTCCGGTTCCAGAAGCGAGCCGCCGGCGTGACGCACCTCGGCGAGGCGCTTCAGGATGTTGTGGCTGTACTGCAGGGTCGCCGGCATCAGCTCCGGCGTCTCGTTCGAGGCGTAGCCGAACATGATGCCCTGGTCGCCTGCGCCCTCATCCTTCTCATTGGTCGAATCGACGCCCACGGCGATGTCGGCCGACTGGGCGTGCAGATGGCAGGCGTAGTCGGCCGTCGCCCAGTGGAAGCCGTCCTGCTCGTAACCGATGTCCTTCACCGCAGCGCGAACCAGGGGCTCCAGGCTGTCGATGATCGACTGGGTGAAGGCCTCGTTCTGTTCCTTGGTATTGCCCGGCTGGGTGGCGCGGACCTCGCCGGCCAGCACGATCCGCTGGGTCGTCACCAGGGTTTCGCAGGCGACGCGGGCCTCAGGGTCCTTGGACAGGAAGGCGTCGACGACGGTGTCGGAGATACGGTCGGCGACCTTGTCCGGGTGTCCTTCGGACACGCTTTCCGAGGTGAAGAGGAAGGAGGAACGAGCGGCCAAGAGAGGCTCCTGTCAGTGTCAGGCGTGAAGACATATAAACATATGCTTATATGTTCAAGTGATGTCCTGACTCTTGCCCAGCTATATCCGAGACCCCGGTCTGGCCGAGGCGCGGAAATCCGTTATGACAGACGGGGGAGCGCGTGATGTCCGAAAACCTGTCGCCGAGAGAGAGGGAATGCGTCCGCCTGGCGGGCCAGGGACTGGAGGATAAGGAAATCGCCGCGCGTCTGGGGATTTCGCCTCGCACGGTGGGCAACCACCTGCACCGGGCCTACGGCAAGCTGGGGGTTTCGGACCGCAAGCTGGCCGCGCGCCGGCTGAGTAACGGCTACTCAGGGCATTCGATACTCATTCCCGAAGCGACGGAAGACGGCTCAGTTGGCCCGGCGTCGGCCGAACAGTCCGGCGATGCGGAAGCCGCCGGGGATGCCGGTTGGTTCCTTCCCGCTCCGCCCCGTGGGGTCGTCGCGCGGCTGGGGATCATCGTCGCGGGTTCCGCCATCGCTCTTCTGCTCGCCATCGGGATTGTGACGGCGGGCATGGTGCTTCCATCCCTGTTCGACCGGATCGCCCCCGAAGCGGTGCGCTGACGCAGCGGCTTTGAGCAGGAGGGCGAGCCATGAGAAATATTCAGGTCGGCGTCAGGGTGGCGCGACAAATCCGAACGACCGAACACGCCGTGGACAGGGCGATGATCGAGGTCTGCAGACTGGTCCAGACGGCCCTGGAAAGCCGTGCTGAGGCGCATCTGGCCGCAGAAGTGGGCCAGGCGGTCCTAGCCGACATGGTTCAGGGCCTCAGCCAACTGGCTCAGGTGCGCGGCGCGGTCATTTCGGCGCATGACGGTCTGGCCAAGGTCGCCGAGGACCATCAGATCGGCTGGAACCTGGACGGCACGCGCGAAGACAAGACCGGCAATCCCGTCGCCCCCGTTCTTTCCGTCGCGGCCTGATCGGTCCCGCCGGTGGGCTCGCCCCTCTCGATCCTGCTGGAAGCCCTGACCTACGGCGCCATGGCGCTGCTGGCCTGGAAGGGTCGGACGCCGGAGCGGCTGGTTCTGGCGGGCCTCCTGGCCCTCCAGTTCGGCTCTCCGATCCTGGATCACCTCACGATCGGCAGCTTCCGTTGGGCGGTGGCGGGCCTCTCCCTGGGCATGTTCGGCCTGCTGACGGGGTTGGCGCTCGTCTATCAACGGTGGTGGCTGATGTTGGCGGCCGGGGCACAACTGATCGCTCTATCGACCCATTTCGCCGCGCTCGGCGCGTCCCAACCCCTGATGTGGTCGATGGTTTCGGCCCGGATGGTGGTCTGGTTCGAACTGCTGCTTCTGGCGATCTTCGGCGTGTGGGAGGCCAATGCGGCCCCCTATGCGCGAACCCGTCCTAGTCAAGAACGCCGCGCGCTTTCGCTTTAAAGAAGGAACTGTATCAGTGACCGCTTCGACCGCCCCGGCCTTCATGCCGCTCTTTCGATCGTGGTTCGAGACCGCCCGCATCGCCGACACCCTTGGAGCGGCTGGCGTCGCCGCCAGCGACGACAATCTGCTGGCCGAACTGGACCTGGGGCCGATGGTGGAGGCCGAGGCCCGCCTCTTGAAACACGCGCCGTCCAGCGCGACCGAGGCGGCCTGTCTTTTGGAGATCGTCCGTCAGAACATCGCCGACTCCGGCCGTTCGGACAGTCTGGACGCCCGCGCCTTGGAGGCCGTCCAGATCTGGCTGGCGGATTTCGCCGTCGGCGCGGGGCAGGGGGCGGCGGTCAACCGACTGCTGCAGCCGCCGCTCTGATCTCAGCCGCGCAGGCCCTTGGCCACCACCAGGAGGGCGTCGCGCTTGTCGCCGTCGCCGATGGCGCGGAAGGCCGACAGCAGTTCCGATACGCCCGGCTGAGCCAGAACCAGATCGTCGCCCTCGGCGGTGTCCAGTTCGCCCAGCAGGGCCGCGCCGGTCGATTTCAGCACGGCGGCGATCTGCAGCAGACGCGCAGCCGAGACACGGTTCACGCCGCGCTCGTACTTCTGGATCTGCTGGAAGGTCACGCCTGCGCCGGCCGCCAGCTGGGCCTGGGTGATGCGGAGTTCTTCGCGGCGGGCGCGGATGCGGGCGCCGATCGCGATGTCAACGGGGTCTACTGCGTCGCTCATAACAACCTTCGGAACGATATTAGAGGCCGTCAGGCCCGAAATCCTCCATGCCGTCAAGCCAAAGCTCTGCATTAGAGGGATGGTACGTACTCAGAATGGGAGTCTAAGGCTACTCAGGGATGAAAGCGGCTCCGCCGATCGCCGCGCGACTCAATGTCCATCGTTGAACAACATGCCGAAATCACGCGCCTTCCTGCGGCCCGCGTCAAGGTGGGACGGCCGCATCCCTGAAGGCGCCCCCCATAACGGCCGCGACCTAATAAAATCCTGCCTAACATCCCTAATTCAGCGCGGCTTTCGCCGAGGCACGATCGTCTCAGGGCAACTGGGAAAAAGTGGTGCCGCTTAGGTGACTCGAACACCTGACCCCCTCATTACGAATGAGGTGCTCTACCGGCTGAGCTAAAGCGGCCCGGTCGCGCGGGCGGAAACGGCCCGTGCGAGAGGCGCTCTTTATACGGGCGCGTCGCGCTTGCCAAGCGCCGCTTTCAAGGTCTTCAACAATGTCGTCTCGTTCGGCCGTTCGGACACAGCAGTGGTCAGGCCGAGCGGGGTCAGGGGGGCGGCTGCGGCGGCGGAGATGCAGGCGCAGACCACCCCGGCCAGGCGAGCCGGTGAGGACGCCGCCCAGGCCGCCAGGGCCTGAGCGGCGCGTGGGGAATGGACCAGGACCGCGTCAAAAGCGGGTGGATCGACACGAGCGGCCCAGGCCGTGCGATAGACGGTCAAGGGCTGGACCGCGACGTTGCGGGCCTGCGCCGCGTCGAGCGCGGCGGCTAAATTGCCTGCGGGGGTTTCGGCCAGGGGCGCCAGCAGGACGACCTCGCTCAGTTCGGCGGCGATCAATCGGGCGAGATCGGTCAGATCGCCGTCGGCCGAGCGAACCGCGACGAATCCGGCCTCGCGCGCAGCCCCGGCCGTGGCCTCGCCGACGGCGAAGACCGGTCGGTCGCGGCGCGGCGTCAGGGCGGCGAAGGCCGCCACCCCGTTGGCGCTGGTGAAGGCCAGGGCGGCGAAGCGGTCCAGATCGGGCAGGGGCGGGGTCAGGGGCTCCACCGCCAGCAGCGGCTGGATCAGGGGCTCGCATCCCAAGTCGCGCAGTCGGGCGGCGGTGCGCGACGCCCCCGGCTCGGCCCGGGTGATCCAGACGCGAGGCTTGGCCGGGGCCGGGCGGGGGGAGACGGTCATCCGTCCAGGCTCGCCGGATCGACCTCCTGATCGCCGGCGAAGGCGTGGACCTCGGCCCCCAGCTTTTCGCCCAGGGCGCGCGCGTCGGCCTCGGTCGGCTGGAACAGTTCGCCGGCGCGGCGCCAGCGGGCCGAGCCGTCGGGGCTGAGCATTTCCGTGGTCAGCCGCAGGGTGTCGCCGTCAATCACGGCGTAGGCGCCCACCGCCGTCCGGCAGGAGCCTTCCAGCGCCGTCATCGCCCCGCGCTCGGCCGCGACGGCGACGGCGGTCGGGGCGTGGTTCAGGGCGGCGACCCAAGGCGCGTCGATATCCTCGGCGCGGGTCTGAATGGCCAGGGCGCCCTGGCCCGGCGCGGGCAGAAAGGCGTCCAGCGGCAGCTTTTCGCGGATGTGTTCGGTCACCCCCAGCCGGGTCATGCCCGAGACGGCCAGCAGAATGGCGTCGAAATCGCCCTCGGCGGCGCGGCGCAGCCGGGTGTCGATATTGCCCCGCAGCATCTCGACTTTCAGGTCGGGGCGCAGGGCCAGGGCCTGGGCCTGACGGCGCAGGCTGGCGGTGCCCAGACGGGCGCCGAAGGGCAGGGCGTCGAAACTGTCGAAGTCACGGCTGATGAAGGCGTCGCGCGCGTCCTCGCGTTCCGGAATGGCGGCGATGCACAGGCCCTCGGGCTGTTCGGCCGGGACGTCCTTCATCGAATGGATGGCGATGTCGATCCGGCCGTCCAGCAGGGCTTCCTCGATCTCCTTAGTAAACAGGGCCTTGCCGCCCAGCTCCATCAGGCGGCGGTCCTGGACGCGGTCGCCGGTGGTGACGATCTCGACCAGGGGCACGGCCGTTTCGATCTCGGCCTCGGCTATGCCCAGTGCCCGGCCGATGGCGCGCTGCATCATGCCCGACTGGGCCAGGGCCAGTTTGGAGCGCCGGGTGCCGATGCGGAGGGGAAGGGTCATGAGCGTTGCTTACCGGACGCCGGATCGCTACCTCGATCCGATGGAGAGTTCCGCCGACTATAGCAGCGGCGCCGCAGCGGCAACTGGACGGGATGTCCCCCCTCGTTCCGGTAAAGCCCTGACGGTGCTGGGTCTGGAGACCAGCTGCGACGAAACCGCCGCCTCGGTGGTGCGCCTGCACCCGTCCGAACGGGGCGGCCGGGCCGAGGTGCTGTCCTCGGTCGTTCACAGCCAGATCGACGATCATGCGGCCTATGGCGGCGTCGTCCCTGAAATCGCCGCCCGCAGCCATGTGGAGATGATCGCCGAGGTCACGCGTCGCGCCATGGCCGAATCCGGCCTGGGCTATGACGGCTTGGACGGGATCGCCGCGACCGCCGGACCGGGCCTGGTCGGCGGCGTCATGGTCGGCCTCAGCTTCGGCAAGGCGGCGGCCCTGGCGCGCGGTCTGCCCCTGGTGGCGGTCAACCATCTCGAAGGCCACGCGGTCTCGGCCCGTCTGGGGCAGGAGGTCGCCTATCCCTTCCTGCTCTTGCTGGTCTCCGGCGGTCATTGCCAGATTCTGGAGGTGCGGGGCGTCGGCGACATGAGCCGGATCGGCGCCACCATAGACGATGCGGCGGGCGAGGCCTTCGACAAGATCGCCAAGGCCCTGGGCCTGGGCTATCCGGGCGGGCCGGCGCTGGAACGGTTGGCGCAGCAGGGCGACGGATCGAAGATCGACCTGCCGCGCGCCCTCTTGGGACGCAAGGACTGCGACTTCTCCTTCTCGGGTCTGAAGACGGCCGCCTTCCGCATCGCCCAGACCTGCGAAACCGACCAGGACAAGGCCGATCTGGCCGACGCGGTCCAGACCGCCATCGCCCGGCAGCTGGCCGACCGGTCCGAACGGGCTCTGGCCGCCTATGCCGAGACCCACGATCATCGCCTCTTTGTCGTCGCTGGCGGCGTGGCCGCCAACAAGACCATTCGCGCCACCTTGCAGGCGACGGCGGCGAAACACGGTTTCGACTTCCTGGCGCCGCCTCTGGCCTATTGCACCGACAATGCGGCCATGATCGCCCTGGCGGGGGCCGAACGGCTGGCGCTCGGGCTGACCAGCGACATCGACGTGGTCGCCCGGCCGCGATGGCCGCTGGACGAAGCGCGCGCCCTGGCCGATCCTTCGCACAAGCCCGGCCGCAAGGGCGCAAAGGCATGACGAACGAGAACGCCTCGGGAGGGCGCATGGAATTCCGCACCGCAGGGGTCATCGGCGCCGGCGCCTGGGGCACCGCCCTGGCCCAGGTCTGCGTCCGCGCCGGACTGGATACGACGCTTCAGGCGCGTGAGCCCCAGCTGGTCGAGACCTTGAGAACGACGCGCGCCAACGACCTGTATCTGCCGGGCGTGCCCTTGGCCGAGGGGCTCAAATTCACCGCTGATCTGGCCGACTTGGGCGACTGCGACCTGATCCTGGCCGTGCCGCCGGCCCAGCATATGCGCGCGACCCTGACGGCCTTCGCGCCCCATCACCGCCCCGGCGTGCCGGTGGTGCTCTGCTCCAAGGGGGTCGAGCGGGGCACGATGAAGCTGATGACCGAGGTTCTGGCCGAGACCCTGCCGGACGCCCCGGCCGCCGTCCTGTCCGGCCCCAGTTTCGCGGGCGAGGTGGCGCGCGGCCTGCCGACCGCCGTCACCCTGGCCTGCGCCGATCAGGCCCTGGGTCAGGCCCTGCTGAGCACCCTGTCGGCGCCGGGCTTTCGGCCCTATCTGGCCACCGACCTGATCGGGGCCGAGGCGGGCGGGGCGTTGAAGAACGTCCTCGCCATCGCCTGCGGCGTCTCCGAAGGGCGTCAGCTGGGACGCAGCGCCCACGCCGCCCTGATCACGCGCGGCTTTGCGGAAATGACCCGGCTCGCCGTCGCCATGGGCGGCCAGGCCGAGACGGTGGCGGGCCTGTGCGGCCTGGGCGATCTGGTCCTGACCTGCTCCAGCCCTCAGTCGCGCAATATGAGCCTGGGCTTGGCCCTGGGACAGGGCCAGACGGTGGAACAGGCCCTGGCGGGCAAGCGGTCGGTGGCGGAAGGCTATGAGAGCGCCCCGGCCGTCCGCGCCCTGGCCGCCCGCTTGGGGGTGGAGACGCCGATCGCCGAGGGCATCGCGGCCCTCTTGGCGGGCGAGATCACTGTGGACGGCCTGATCGACGGCCTGTTGTCGCGCCCGCTGAAGGCCGAGCGTGTCTGAAGGCGAGACCGAACGCAAACGGGTCTGGAAGACGCCGCCCGGCGTCGCCCTGTGCGCCGAGGCCGACATCGCCGATCCCGGGGCGCGCGGCTTCGTGCTTCAGATCGGCGAGGCCTTCTTCCACGGCTTCGTGGTGCGAAAGGACGGGGTCGTCGCAGGCTGGGTCGACCGCTGTCCCCACGCAGGTTTTCCCATCGCGGTCGAACTGGACCGCTATCTGACGCCTGATGGAAACCTGATCCTGTGCGGCTGGCACGGGGCGGTGTTCGAGCCCCTGACCGGCGAATGCCGCGGCGGCCCCTGCGCCGGCGGGCGGCTGACGCCCTGGCCGGTGGCGGCGAGCGGCGGGATCATCCGCACGGCGTGAGCCGCCGTCGTCTCCTCCCCGCGAACTGGAGAGGAGACGAGATCGAAATCTCAGTCGAGCGGCTGGGGCCGGGTGACGATCGGGGCGTCGGGATCGGTCTGGGTGGGGCGCGCGGCCGTTGGGGGCGGCGTCTGCGGCACGATGACCACCGCCGGGGGTTGGACGGCCGGCGCCGTTTGGCTGGGCGCCGGAGTCGTCGCGGGCGTCTGGGTCTGGCTCTGGGTCGGGCGGGACGCGGTCGCGGCTGGAGGCGTCGTCGGGCGAGCGGCCGGCGCGGGGGGTGTCGGCGCGGTCTCGGCCGGCGCGGGCGCTGATGTAGAAGCGGGCTCAGGCGCTGGTTCGGCAGCGGCCGCTTCCGCCTCGACCGCCGCCACCGAGGGCGCCGGAGCGGTTTCAGCCTGGATGGGCGCTGCGGCGGCCGGGACTGTCGGCGGGGCGGCGGGAGCAGGGGCGGGGGCGGGACGCAGGGCGAACCACAGTCCGCCGCCCAGCAAGGCGGCGACGACCAGTCCAGCCCCGACATAGAGCGGCAGACGCGACGGCGCCTTCTCTGCTCGACGTGCAACGGGAGTGGTCGGCGTGATCTCGGGAATCTGGGCGGCGTCGACAGGAGCGCCGACAGGGGGGGCGGCGGCGTCCGTCTCGGGCCGCGTCGCCTGGGCAGGCGGCCTTTCCAGAGCGGACGGCGCAGGCTCCGGAAGAGGCTGGGGCGCGGCGGGCAGCGGGCGAAGCGTCGAATCCGCCGGGGCGGGCGTCGGGGCGGGCGTCGGGGGCGCAGCCGGGGCGGGACGGGCCTGAGGGATCAACGAACCGGCCAGAATGCTCGCGCCGGCTCTCGGACGCGGCGCGGGCGCGGGGCGCTGCGGCTGTAGGCCGCCCTGAAGCAGGCCGGACGCCTGACCTTGCCGACCTTGCGCTCGCCCCTCGGGCGCAGTAGTCAACGGCGTCTTCAGCGGCGGCCGATCCGGAATCCGGTCCAGCGGATTGGGCGCGACGGGCACCGGGCCGACGTGAAAGGTCGTCACAGGCATCCGACCCCAGGTGACCGCCTTGCGGACGAAGGGTTCGCCAGGGGACGGCTGGGGCGCTGGATCGGAAACGGTCTTCTTATCGTCGGACATGTTGCTCTAATCGCTGGCGATCTGGCCGGTTTCGTGACGCCTGGACTTGGAAGTCTAGGCCTTCAGCCGATAGCCGGTCTTGAACATCCACATGACCACCCCAAGGCACAGGGCGAAAAAGCCCAGGGTCGCGGCCACGCTGATCCCGATCGCCACGTCGCCCGCGCCGTAGAAGGTCCAGCGAAACCCTGAGATCAGATAGACCACCGGATTGAACAGGGCCACGGTCCGCCAGCCCTCGGGCAGCATGTCGATCGAATAGAAGGAGCCGCCCAGGAAGGTCAGGGGCGTGACGATCAGCATGGGGATGAAGTTCAGCTGTTCGAAACTACCGGCCCAGATGCCGATGATGAAGCCGAACAGGCTGAAGGTCACCGAAATCAGCACCAGCATGGCCAGCATCATCACCGGGTGCAGCACCTGAAGCGGCACGAAAAGGGCCGCCGTCGCCAGGATGATCAGCCCCAGCACCGCCGACTTGGTCGCCGCCGCCCCGACATAGGCGATCACCACCTCCAGCGACGACACCGGCGCGGACAGGATCTCATAGATGGTGCCGGTGAATTTCGGGAAGTAGATGCCGAAGGAGGCGTTGAAGATCGACTGGGTGAACAGGCTCAGCATGATCAGGCCCGGTACGATGAAGGCGCCGTAGGCCACCCCGTCCACCGCCTGCATCCGACCGCCGATGGCGCCGCCGAAGACGACGAAATAGAGGGCGGTGGTGATCACCGGGGTGACCACGCTCTGCCACAGGGTGCGAAGCGCCCGGGCCATTTCGAACCGATAGATGGCCCAGACGCCGTATCCGTTGAAGGTCATCAGGCGGCCTCTCCGTCGCGATGGACCAGGCTGACGAAGATGTCTTCCAACGAGCTCTGGCGGGTGTTCAGATCCTTGAAGCCGATCTCCAGCCGGTCCAGCCGGCGGATCAGGGCGGGCACGCCGGTATCTTCGGCGTTGGCGTCGAAACTGTATTCCAGCTCGCCCCCGTCTGGGCTCAGCCTCAGGTCCCAGTCCGCCAGGTCGGCGGGCAGGGTGGTCAGGGGCTCGACCAGGTTCAGGGTCAGGGTCTTCTTGCCCAGCTTCTTCATCAGGGCGGTCTTCTCCTCGACCAGGATCAGCTCGCCCTTCAGGATCACCCCCACCCGGTCGGCCATCTCCTCGGCCTCTTCGATATAGTGGGTGGTCAGGATGATGGTGACGCCGCGCTCGCGCAGTTTGCGCACCATGGCCCACATGTCGCGACGCAGTTCCACGTCCACCCCGGCGGTCGGTTCGTCCAGGAACAGGATGTCCGGCTCGTGGCTCAGGGCCTTGGCGATCATCACCCGCCGCTTCATCCCGCCCGACAGGGTCATGATCTTGGCGTCGCGCTTGTCCCACAGCGACAGGTCCTTCAGGATCTGTTCGACCAGGGCGGGGTTCCCCGGCCTGCCGAACAGGCCCCGGCTGAAGGTGACGGTGGCCAGCACCGTCTCGAAGGCGTCGGTGGTCAGCTCCTGCGGCACCAGGCCGATCTTCATCCGAGCGGCGCGGAAATCCTTGCGGATGTCGTGACCGTCGGCGACCACAGTCCCGGTGGAGGCGTTGACGATGCCGCAGATGATGGAGATCAGGGTGGTCTTGCCGGCCCCGTTCGGCCCCAACAGGGCGAAGATCTCGCCCCTGTCTATGGTCAGATCGACCCGCTTCAGGGCCTGAAGACCCGACGGATAGGTCTTGGTCAGACCTTGTATCTCGATAACCGGCATGGGCGCTCCCGTTCCTGCGGCGAATGGCGCCTGGCGTGGTGGTGGCGGGAATATGGCGCGCCGCGCGACCGGCTCAAGGGGCGCCAAGCCGTTGTTAATCACATTGGTGCAGGGTCGGGCCTCAAATCTTACCCAGGGAACCGTCTTGACTGCCCTGTCCGCCGCCCATCGCGCCGCCCTGGAGGCGGTCGTCCAGGCCTGCCCCGATGACGGTCTGGCGCAGCTGGAGGCGGCTGTCGGCGGACTGCCGGGCGACAAGGCGGGCGAACTGGCGATCCTGATTCAGGCGGAAATCCGCGATCGCGCCCGCCGGGATCAGGCGTTCGCGCCGCTGATCCCCCTGTTCCGGCCGCGCGCCGACCAGGTGGCGGCCCTGACCTTTCCCCGGCCGGTTCTGGCCCGTCTCTGGCGCGAGGCCAAGATCGGCGACGAGCCCTATCTCAGCCTGCTGGACGGGGCGGGTCCGTCGCACGGCGACTGGACCCTGGTCGCCGATCGTCTGTGCGCCCGGGCGGCGGCTGTGCTGCGGGATCGGCCCGGCGACGTCTGGGCCGATCCGTCTCCGCCGGCGCCGGTGTCGAACCTGTCGCTCGCCGCCGCCCCCGCTCCGACCCCGGCGGAGCTCGCCGGCTGTTTCGACCTGGCCCCTCTGGCGCGAACCGCTACGCCGCGTTTGCCTGCCTGGCTCGATCGTCCCGACGACGAACAGGCGGCGGGACTGCGTCTGTTGATCCAGGACTGTCTTGCCGTCTCGCCCGAAGGCGGGCGCCGGATGGTCGACATCCTCTTCGCCCATGTCGCCGACGCCGAACGGATGCTGCGTGTCGTGACCCGCACCAATCGCCTCGCCGATAAGGAGGCGATGCTGAGCCATTCGGACATGGGCGTCTTTGTCGAACGTCTGCTGGCCTCGGTCACGACGCGCGTCGCACGGATCGCCGCCGCCCGGCCCGGCCCGGACGAGGCCGCCATGGCCGAGGTGGTTCAGGAGGTCGCCTGGTGCGCCGGGGTGCTGGGCGAGATCGACCTGTGTCTGCAACTGCGGCCGGACTCGCCCTGGGGCCGGGCCGCCCGGATGGCGCGGATCCAGGTGGCGGGTCAGATGTCCGGCCTGATGAAGTCCGCCTCGGCCGCCGTCCATGCGGCCCTGCCGATGAAGCGGCAGAGGCTGAGCGGCCGGATGACGCGACTCTCGCCCTGGCTGGACGCGCCCGCGACGGGCGAGGCGGTCGAGGCGGCCGCCGGCCTGCTGAACGCCGTCGGGGGGCTGAGAGGCGTCGCCGTCGTCTTCGGCTGCGAGGCGGATCGGATGGCCTTGAAGACCGAGCTGACCGACTATCTGTCCATCTGGGCCAATGAGGCCCTGGATCATCTGGCGGACGGCCAGGTCGCCCAGCCGGAGGGACCCTTGCGTCTGGTCGGCGTCGCGGCGCGGTTCCTGACCTTGATCGACGCGCTGGAGGCCGCGCGGGCGGTGCGACGTCGCGCCGCCGCCGCCGAGGCGCTTCTGGCGACCCAAGGGGCCTCGCCCGCCGCCGCCTGATGCGATAGACGGCGGGGATGATCGCCTTCTGGATAATGACCGGTCTCGCGGCGGCCGGCGCCGCCCTTCTGGTGCTGACCGGCGCGCGTTCCGGCGCCGACCCGACTCCGGCGACGCAGGCCGAGATCGGGGCGCGCGAACTGGCCGAACTGGACCGGCTGAAAGCGCGCGGGCTGCTGGACGAGGCCGCCCACACGGCCGCGCGCGCCGAGGCGGCCCGGCGTCTGCTGGCCGGGCAGGCAGGGACGACGCCAGCGCCCAAGACCGATCGTCGCGACCGGCTGTGGGTTCTGGGCGGGATCGCCGCCGCAACGGCCGCCGCCCTGGGGCTTTACGGCCTGACCGGATCGCCGGGCCTGCCGGATCAGGCCTATCAGCGGCGGGTCGATGATTGGGCCACGCGGCTGGAGACGCTGGACCCGGCCCAGCTGGCGGCCGTGGCGGCGCGCGCGGCCCAGGATCGACCGAACGACCCCCAGGCCCTGGCCATGCTGGGGGCGGCCCGTTTCGCCGCCGACGACCCCTTGGGCGCAGCCTCGGCCTTTCGTCGGCTGATCGAGCGGGAGCCCGAGAACGCCCAGGCCTGGGCGCGGCTGGGCGAAAGCCTGGTGCGGGCCAATGACGACCAGATCGGCGCCGACGCCGAGGCCGCCTTCCGCCAGGCGGTGAAACACGATCCCGATCAGCTGGGCGCCCGCTTCTTCCTGGGCGAGGCGGCCCTGCGTCGGGGGGATGGGGCCGTGACGCGGGCCATGTGGACGCCGCTGATCGCCGCCCTCGATCCGGCCGATCCGCGTCGCAAGGATCTGGAACGCCGCCTGCCGAGGGCGGAATGAGCCGTTGGCGCGGGGCGCCGGCCTCTGTAGACGGAAAGAAAAATCCGTCGGGGAGCGGGACCGCTAAGTCATGAGTTGGCTGCCGAAATCGCCGAAGGCGCGCCGTCGCCTGTGGGTCGTCGCCGCCGTGGCGCCGATCCTGGCCCTGGCGGTCGGCCTGTCGCTGTGGGCCATGCAGGACAGCGTGACCTTCTTCTATTCCCCGTCCGAGGCTACGGTCGACAAGGCGCCGGAAGGCCGCAACATCCGGCTGGGCGGCCTGGTCGAGACCGGCAGCGTGCGGAAGTCTGGCGACGGCGTCGTCGTTTTCACCGTCACCGACAATATCGCCGCGACTCAGGTCCAGTATCACGGCGACCTGCCCGACCTGTTCCGCGAAGGGCAGGGGATCGTGGCGCAAGGGGCTTTCGGCGCCGACCGCGTCTTCCACGCCAGCCAGGTCCTGGCCAAGCACGACGAGAACTACATGCCGCGCGAGGTCGCCGACCGGATCAAGGCCAAGGGCGAGTGGCGGCCGGAAACCTCGACCGAGACCATGCGCTCAAATAGGCCGCAGGCCGATAGCGCGGCCGAGACCACGCGCTCAAGCAGGCCGCAGGCTGAAAGCCTATGATCGTCGAGTTCGGGGCCTTCGCCCTTGCCCTGGCCCTGGCCCTGTCGGTGCTTCAGACCGTGCTGTCGGCGGCGGGGCGGGCCCGGCGCAGCCCCGTGCTGGCCGGGGCGGCTGAAGGGGCGGCGATCGGCGCCGCAGCGGCGACGGCCCTGGCCTTTGCGGCCCTGATCTACGCCTTCGTCATCTCGGACTTCTCGGTCTCCAACGTCGCGGCCAACAGCCACACCGACAAGCCGATGCTGTACAAGGTCGCCGGCGCCTGGGGCAGTCACGAGGGATCGCTCTTGCTGTGGTGCCTGGTCCTGACGGTCTTCGGCGCCGTCCTGGCCCGCGCGCGCGGCCTGCCGTTCGGGCTGAAGGCCTCGGCCGTGGCGACCCAAGGCGCTCTGGGCTCGCTGTTCCTGGCCTTCGCCGTCTTCACCTCCAGCCCCTTTGTGCGCCTGGATCCCGCGCCGTTTCAGGGCGCCTCGCTGAACCCCTTGCTTCAGGACCCGGCCCTGGCCGTCCATCCGCCGCTGCTCTATGCGGGCTATGTCGGATTTTCGGTCTGTTTCTCCCTGGCCGTGGCGGCCCTGATCGAAGGGCGGGCTCAGACCGCCTTCTGGCCCGCCTGGGGCCGGTGGGTGCGCCCCTGGGCCCTGGCCAGTTGGGCCTTTCTGACGGTCGGCATCACCCTGGGCTCCTTCTGGGCCTATTATGAGCTGGGCTGGGGCGGCTGGTGGTTCTGGGACCCGGTCGAGAACGCCAGCTTCATGCCCTGGCTGGCGGGCGCGGCCCTGTTGCACAGCGCGGTGGTCACCGAGCGGCGCGGGGCCCTGGCGGGATGGACCGTCTTTCTGGCGCTTCTGGCCTTCAGCTTCTCAATGCTGGGCGCCTTCCTGGTGCGATCGGGCGTCCTGACCAGCGTCCACGCCTTCGCCGTTGATCCCCAGCGCGGGATGATGCTGCTGGCCATCCTGGGCCTCACGGCCGGCGCCGCCTTCGCCCTGTTCGCCTGGCGCGCGCCCCAGCTGAAGGGCGGCGGAATGTTCGCACCCATAAGCCGCGAAGGCGCCCTGGTGCTGAACAATCTGTTCCTGACGGCGGCGGCGGCGACCGTGCTTTTGGGCACCCTCTATCCCCTGATCCTGGAGGCGGCGTCCGGCGCGACCATCTCGGTCGGCCCGCCCTATTTCGCCGCCACCTTCGTTCCGCTGATGACGGTCGCCTTCCTGATCCTGCCTGCCGGGCCTCTGCTGGCCTGGAAGCGCGGCGACCTGCCTGGGGCGATGCAGAGGCTGGCGGTCGCGGCGGGTCTGGCCCTGGTCTGCGCCCTCGCCGCCTACGCCCTGTGGTCGCCGAAGAAGGCTCTGGCCGCCGCCGGGATCGGTCTGGGCGCCTGGCTGATCCTGGGCGCCTTGGTCGAGGTCGCCGAACGGACGCGGCTGTTTCGCGCCTCGACTGCCGAGACCCTGCGTCGCCTCAAGCGCCTGCCGCTCGGCGCCTGGGGCATGAGCCTGGCCCATCTGGGCCTGGGCGTCTTCATCCTGGGGGCGGTGGTCGAGACCGGCTTCAAGGCCGAGGCGGCCCGCGCCCTGACCTTGGGCCAAAGCGTTTCCGCCGGCCCCTGGACCGTCACCCTGGATCAGGTGCGGGTGGTCGAAGGCCCCAACTATCTGGCCGAACAGGGCCGGCTGACCGTGCGGCCCTCCAACGACCGGGGCCGGGCGAAGACCGTCACGGCCGAGCGCCGCTTCTTTCCCGCGGGCGGCCAGACCACGACCGAGGTCGGTCTGGATTTCCGGGGTCTGGACGACGTCTATGTGGTGATGGGCGAGCGGGCAGGAACGCCTGAGGCTCCTGCCTGGGTCGTCCGACTGTACTGGAATCCCTGGGCGCGGCTGATCTTCCTCGGGCCGATGATCATGGCCTTTGGGGGGCTTTTGTCCCTGCTGGATCGCCGGCTGCGGCTGGGCGTCGGCGCGCGACGGCGGAGGCCGGCGTGAGGCGGCTCAAGATTCTGCTGGCCGCGCCGGTCCTGGCCCTGATGCTGACGGCGGCCGAGCCCGCCGCCGCCCCCGACCGCCCCTTGAGCGACCCGGCCCAGGAAGCCCGCGCCCAGGCTCTGTTCAAGGACGTCCGCTGCGTCGTCTGCCAGCACGAGGCCATCGCCGACAGTCCGGCGGGCGTCGCCGGCGACATGCGCCGGCTGATCCGCGAACAGATCGCCGCCGGCGCCTCCGATCAGGCCGTGCGTCAGGATCTGGTCCGGCGGTTCGGCGACTATGTCCTGTTCACCCCGCCGGTGCGGGCCGGAACCTGGCTGTTGTGGTTCGGCCCCTTCGTCCTCGTCCTGCTGGCGGGGGGGACGCTGATCCTGCGCGCGCGCCGGCGCCCGACGGAGGTCGCGCCCCTTTCGCCTGAGGAGGAGCGTCGGCTGGACGAAGTTCTCGCAAATGAGACGCTTCGCCGCGATCTGGACGCAACCTCGCCTCACGACGGGCGCTTGTCGGGATCAACCATCGAACGCTGAAATTGGCGTAACGCCCGTTCGGCCTATATCAAGAGCGAGACGGGGCGCGGCCCCGACAGAGGATCGCAAGAACAATATGCTGAAGCGCAAAGAGTTCATTCTCGGGGCCTTGGCCGGCCTGACCCTGGCGGCGGGAGCGACGGCGGGCGGGATCGTCACCTGGCCCGGCGCCCACGCCGACCCCCAGGCCGTCAACCGGATCACCCCCGTCCCCGCCAACGGCGACCGCTTCTCGCCTCCGCCCGGCGCGCCCAACAGCTTTGCTGACATCTTCGACCAGGTCGCCCCGGCCGTCGTCCAGATCGACGTGACGGTCAAGGTGGATCAGCCCCAGGGCGGCGCCTTCCAAATCCCCGGCCTGCCGTTCCAGTTCGTCCCGCCCCAGGGCCGCAGCGACGGCGAAGACGCCGAACCCCGCACCACCCAGGGCGCCGGTTCGGGCTTCTTCATCTCGCAGGACGGTTTCATCGTCACCAACAACCACGTCGTCGCCGACGCCACCGAGATCAAGGTCAAGATGTCGGACGGCCGCGAACTGCCCGCGCGTCTGGTGGGGCGCGATGAGGCCACCGATCTGGCCGTGATCAAGGTCGATGGCGACAACTTCAAATACGTCAGCTTTGAAGAAACGGCCGAACCCCGCGTGGGCGACTGGGTGATCGCTGTGGGCAACCCCTTCGGGCTGGGCGGCACGGCGACGGCGGGGATTGTCTCTGCGAAAGCCCGCAGCTTGCCGGATGCCTCTTCAGCATACACCGATTTTCTGCAGATCGACGCCGCCATCAATCGCGGGAACTCGGGCGGGCCGACCTTTGATGTCTACGGTCGCGTTATTGGTGTCAACTCCGTCATTCTGTCTCCAACTGGCTCGTCAGTCGGCATAGGCTTCGCGATTCCGGCGGAAATCGCTAAGCAGATCACGTCGCGCTTGATGCGTGGGGAGGTGATTGAGAGAGGCTATCTCGGCGTGAAAATCAGTACGCCAACCACCGAGGAGTTGGGTGCTTTGGGGCTGAAAGCCGACCAGAAGGGCGCCCTCGTTGCTGAGGTCACCCCTGAAGGTCCGGCCGACAAGGCTGGCCTCAGGTTCAGCGATCTTGTCGTCTCGCTGAATGGCGAGGTGATTGATTCATCGACGAAGCTGACGCGCTTAGTTGGCGCGGCTAAGCCGGGAGACACGCTTCGGATGGAGGTGCTGCGTGACGGTCGCCGACAAACGATCACGGCACGATCCGGTACCCGCCCTTCTGAGACGGAACTGAACAGCGAAAACGGCCTCGGCCAAGGCGGAGCCGCTCCGAACGATCCTTCGGGAGCTTCGGCCACAGTCGAAGGTCTAAACTTGACTCCTCTCACTCCAGCCCTGCGCCAACGTCTGGGCGCGCCGGCCTCCGTCGAAGGTTTGGCGATTATGGGTGTTGAAACCGGTGTCGATGCCCGCCTTGGGCAAGGGGTCGTGATCCAGCAGGTTCAGAATACGCCCGTAAGAACCGTGGACGACTTCCGAGACGCCGTAGCTTCGGTGAAAGCGTCTGGCCGATCCGGAGCTTATCTCCTGATCTGGGTTCGGGGTCAGGGCAACGTACCCTATGTGCTGACTTTCAAAAAATAGAGCACGAAACAGCCCGCCATCATTTTCTGATGGCGGGCTGTTCACTTTTAGAAATCACGCTTGAATGATCTCGTCGTCGTATAAATATACGATCTGGCAATCTAAAAACGGTGCCCCATCTGGGTAGTGATTGGTTATGCAGACCATAACCGTCCGCACGGAGGTGGGTTGGTGAGACGGAGCTGTCGGTGATGCGAGGGCGGACGAACCTATGGCTGACGACAACAAGCTTAGAGCAATCAGTGTTCTCTTCACGTTTGATCTCCCAGGTTGAATGCCAAGTGGCGCCCAGTTGGTTCGCGTTTTAGTCGTTCAGTCGTCAACTTGAAACTGTATTCCGCTTCGTCAATTTTTGTTGACCGAGGAGATGGCTGCGTCGAGCTTCCCGCCCGAAGATCGAACTGTCCAAGAACTGATCGGTAATCTGACCAAGCCTTAACTCACTGAATCGCCGCCGATGCGCTACCATCGGCGGCGATTTTGATTCCGGGAGGGGTTTCGATGCGGATTCTGGTGGTCGAGGACGACGCCGAGGCGGCGACGGCCATGGTGCGCGGCCTGACCGAGGCCGGCCATGAGGTGACCCATGCCGTGGACGGCGCCTTCGGCCTGCTGGAGTCGCAAAAGGGCGGCTATGACGTCTATGTGGTCGACCGGATGATGCCGCGTCTCGACGGCGTCGGCATGGTCGAGACGGTCAGGAAGGGCGGGGACCAGACTCCGGTCCTCTTCCTGTCGGCCCTGGGCGAAGTCGAGGACCGGGTCACCGGCCTGAAGGCCGGCGCCGACGACTATCTGGTCAAGCCCTACGCCTTCGCCGAGCTGATCGCGCGGGTCGAGGCCCTGGCGCGGCGCCGCGAGACCGGCGGGGTCCAGACCGTGCTGAAGGTCGGCGATCTGGAGATGAATCTGATCGCCCGCACGGTTCATCGCGGAACCACAGAGATCGACCTCCAACCGCGCGAGTTCCAGCTGCTGGAGTTCCTGATGCGCCACGCCGGCCAGTCGGTGACGCGCACCATGCTGCTGGAAAAGGTCTGGGAATACCATTTCGACCCCCAGACCAATGTCATCGACGTCCACATCAGCCGCCTGCGCTCCAAGATCGACAAGGGTTTCGAGCGCGCCATGCTCCAGACCGTGCGTGGGGCGGGGTATCGGTTGGAGGCGTGACGTTCGGAGTGGCGCGTGGTTAGTGGCGAGTGGCGAGAATGATTGAGGCTGGCGACCGAGCGGCGGTTTATGGTCAGGCCCCGCGGAAGCCTCTGTCTGTCCCTGCGCTTGCTCGCCACTCGCCACGCGTCACTCGCCACTAACAAGCCCCATGCGCCTTCCCTCCCTCCTTCGCCGCACGCCCTTTCGCCTGACGCTGCTGTTCCTGGCCCTGTTCGTGGCGGCGGCGGGGGCGATCCTGGCCTATGTCTATTTCGCCTCGGCCTCGGAGGCCCAAGGTCGCGCCCAGGCGGAGGTGGAGGCTGAGCGGGCGGCCCTGACCGCCGTCTATCGCACCCGGGGCCTGGACGCCCTGAACCAGGCCCTGGTCGAGCGCGCCATCCGCGCCGGCCCCTATCTGTATGTGCTGAAGGGGTCGGACGGAAAGATCATCACCGCCAACATCTCCGACGTGCCCGAGGGGATCGACACCGGCGACTGGGAGCCCTTCCGCCTGACCGACACCGACGCAGACGGCCGGGTGCGGCGGCGCCAGTCGATCGGCATCGACACCCGGCTGGCGGGCGGCGAACATCTGTTCGTCGGGGCCGACATCGGCGACGTCGAGGACTATCTGGCCCGCCTGACCCAGGCCCTGTGGGGCGCCATGGGCCTGGTCATCCTGCTGGGCCTTGCGGGCGGCCTCTACATCAGCCGCCGGGTCGAAAGCGCCATGGCCGGGCTGAACCGGGTCGTCTCAGCCGTGCAGGAGGGGGATCTGAAGGTCCGCGCCCCGATCCGCCATTCCGGCGACGAGCTTGACGAACTCAGCCAGGGGCTGAACCTGATGCTGGATCGGCTGGAGGCGTCCATGGCCTCCATCCGCCACGCCGGCGACGCCATCGCCCACGACTTGCGCTCGCCCCTGACGCGGATGCGGGCCAAGCTGGAGGTGGCGCTGATCGACGCCGAGGCGGGCCAGATCGACGGGGTAGACGCCCTGGGCGTGGCCCTGGACGAGGCGGACCATCTGCTGAAGACCTTCAACACCGTGCTCGCCATCGCCCGGCTGCAATCGGGCGGGGCGCCGGACCCCCAGCGGATGGACGCCGCCGCCCTGGCCGCCGACATGGCCGAACTGTACGAACCGGCGGCCGAGGACAAGGACATCGACTTCTCGGCCGAGATCGAGACCGGCCTGATGATCGAGGGCAACCAGCCCTTCCTGGCCCAGGCCCTGGCCAATCTGATCGACAACGCCATCAAATACACGCCCTCCGGCGGGGCGGTGAAGCTGCGGGCGCGGCGGCGGTCGTCCGGCGAGATCGAATATTCGGTCACCGACACCGGCCCCGGCGTGCCGGAGGAGGACCGTGAGCGGGTGGTCCAGCGTTTCGTGCGGTTGGACAACAGCCGCACCGAACCGGGCTCGGGTCTGGGCCTGTCCCTGGTCACGGCTGTGGCCGAGGCGCACGGCGGTCGGGTGGTGCTGGATGAAGGCCCCGGCGCCTATGAAGGTTACGGGCCGGGTCTTCGCGTGGCCCTGGTTCTGCCGCCGGCCACGGCCTCGACCTGATCTCCCCTCATTTCCGCTCATCCCGGCGAAAGCCGGGACCCAGTTCTTTGGGCGTTCAGGCTTGTGAGTGTGTCTTGGATCGTGGTCCAACGCATTGCCGAGCGAAAGCACTGGGTCCCGGCTTTCGCCGGGATGAGCGGATGATTTGATGCCCGAAACCAAAACCTCAGTTCCGTTGGCGCATAGCCTCGTCCCCGCCGGTCCCGTCGCCGACCCCGCCGCCGCCGAACGCCTGCACGAAACCCTGTTCGAGGCCGCCGCATCCGAGGGCTGGGCCGACACTCTGGACGCGGCCTGGCCGGCCCTGGCGTCCGTGGCGGGGGCCTCGCCCTATCTCGCCGGCCTGATGCGGCGTCGCCCCGCCCATCTGCGCCGCCTGCTGGAGACCAATCCGACCTCGGGCCTGATCCGCATCCTCGCCGACACCGACGCCCTGAACGCCGAACCCGATGAGGTCCGCGCGCCTCTGCGGGTGCTGAAGGCCGATCTGCACCTGCTGACGGCCCTGGCTGACCTCGGCGGGGTCTGGGACCTGGATCAGGTGACCGGCGCCCTGTCCGGCTTCGCCGACGCCGTCTGCCGCGCCGCCCTGCGCGCCGTCGCCGCCGAGCAGCGGGCGAGGGGGCGGCTGGTCTCGCCGCCCGACGATCCGCGCGGCCCCGTCCCCGGCCTGTTCGGCCTGGCCATGGGCAAACATGGCGCGCACGAGCTGAACTATTCGTCCGACATCGACATCTCCCTCTTTTTCGAGCCGCGCCTGATGGGGCTGGCCCTGCGCGAGGGCGAGGAGATGCAGGACTTCGCCAATCGCGTCGGCAAGGGGATCGCCGGCCTGCTGAGCGAACGCACCGCCGACGGCTATGTCTTCCGCGTCGACCTGCGGCTGCGGCCCGATCCGTCCTCGACCCCGCCGGTCGTCGCCGCCCCGATGGCCCTGGCCTATTACGAGAGCGTCGGCCAGAACTGGGAACGGGCGGCCTTCATCAAGGCCCGGCCCGTGCTGGGCGATCCCCGCGCGGCCGCCCGTTTCGTCAAGGCCCTGCGGCCCTTCGTCTGGCGTCGCAGCCTGGACTACGCCGCCGTTCTGGACATCCAGTCGATCAAGAAACAGATCCACGTCCACAAGACGGGCGAGGGGCTTCAGGCCGCCGGCGCCAATCTGAAACTGGGTCGGGGCGGCATCCGCGAGATCGAATTCTACGCCCAGACCCAGCAGCTGATCCTGGCGGGACGCGACCCGGACCTGAGGGCGCCGCGCACCCTGGCCGCCCTGACCGCCTTGGCCGAGGCCGACCATATTCAGACCGCGGTCGCCGAGGAGATGTCGGCCGCCTATGTCGAACTGCGCGGGCTGGAACACCGGGTCCAGATGCTGGACGACGAACAGACCCACCGCCTGCCCGAGAGCCCCCAGGCGCGCGCCGCCGTCGCCGCCCTGGCCGGCTGGGCCGATCTGGCCGCCTTCGACGCCCATGTCGAAGCGCTGCTGGGGCGGGTCAACGCCCGCTACGGCGAGCTGTTCGAAGGCGGGGAAGACCTGGATTCCAGCTACGGCAGCCTGGTCTTCACCGGGGTGGAGAACGATCCAGAGACCCTTCTGACCCTGGGCCGCATGGGGTTTTCCGAGGCGGCCTCGGTCGCCGACACCATCCGGTCCTGGCACCACGGCCGCATTCCCGCGACCCGGACCGAGCGGGGCCGCGAACTGTTCACCCGCCTGGCGCCGCGCCTGCTGGAGGCCCTGGCGCGCACGGGCGCGCCGGACGAGGCCTTTCGCCGGTTCGCCGTCTTCTTTTCGGGCCTGGCCGCCGGGGTTCAGGTTCAGGCCCTGTTCCTGAACCAGCCCAAATTGTTCGAAATGGTGCTGGGGGTCATGGCCTTCGCGCCGCGCCTGGCCCGCACCCTGGGCCGTCAGCCTGCGGCCCTGGACGGGATTCTGGACGCCCGCTTCCTGGCCGACCTGTCCGACGACACCGGCCTGGGCGAACAGATGCTGCGCGAGGCGGGAGAGGCGGAGGATTTCGAAGGGGCGATGAACGCCGTGCGGCGCCTGCACCGCGAACAGATGTTCCGCATCGGCCTGCACGCCATGACCGGCCGCGCGGGGGCCGAGGCCGCCGGCCGGGCCTATGCCGATCTGGCCGACGCCGCCATGCGTATCCTGGCCCCTGCCGCCCTGGTCGAGGCGGAACGGCTGGGCGGCGCCTTTCCCGGCGCGGTCGCCGTGGTGGCCCTGGGCAAGGCCGGGTCGCGCGAGATGACGGCCGGGTCGGACCTGGACCTGATGACCCTCTACGACGCCCCGCCCGAGGCCGTGTCCGAGGCCAAGGGCTGGACCGCCGACGTCTTCTACGCCCGCTTCACCCAGAGGCTGATCGCGGCCCTTTCGGCCCATACGGCCGAGGGCGGCCTGTATGAGGTGGACATGCGGTTGCGGCCCACCGGGTCCAAGGGCCCGGTCTCGGTGCGGCTGTCCGCCTTCGACGACTATTACGCCGCCGAGGCCGAGACCTGGGAGTTCATGGTCCTGACCCGCGCGCGCGTGGTCTGGGCCAGCGACCCGGCCTTCGCCGAGCGGGTGTCGGCGGGGATCGAGGCGGCGCTGCGGCGGCCCCGGCCGGGCGTCAACGTGGCGGCGGATGTGCGCCGGATGCGCGCCCTGATGGATCGGGAACGCCGTCCGCACGGCTTCTGGGATCTGAAGCTCTCGCCGGGCGGCCAGGTGGACGCCGAGTTCGCCGCCCAGTACCGCCAGCTTCAGGCTGCGGCGGCGGGCGAGCCCTTGACCCTGTCGACGCTTCAGGCCCTCGGGCAAGACCCGATCCTGGCCGAGGCCTGGCGCATCCAGCAGCGACTGGCCCAGCTCCTGGCGGCCGCCTTCGAAGGCCGGGTCGATCCCGAGGCCGAGCCGGCGGTCTTTCAGCAGCGGCTGGCCGAGGCGGCGGGGGCGCCCGACTTCGAGGGCCTGAAGACCCGGCTGACGGACCTGCGCGCCCAAGCGCGTCGGGCCTTCGAGCAGGCGGTTCCGGCCGGTCGCGACGGAGAATCGCCGGACCCGCGTTCAACCTCCTGACGGGGCGACGAAAAGGCCGTGCTTGCCACGGCCCAGGAGAAGATCGAGATGAGAACAACCTTGCTGACCGGCCTCGGCGTCATCGCCTTGGCGGGCCTGGCCGGCGCCGCCACGGCCCAGACGCCGCCCCCAGGTCCTGCGCCGACGGCGGCGCATTCGGGACCCCAAGCCGACCGCCCCCATCATCGACGCGGTGAAGCCCGTCGCGCCGGTCCGGTGACGCGGGCCGAATTCGTGGATCAGCACATCGCGCGTCTGACCGCCTTGGACGCCGACCGTGACGGCGTGGTCAGCGTCGCCGAGCGCGAGGCCGCCGTTCAGGCCCGGCGCGCCCGGCACGCGGATTCGCGCTTCGCCAAGCTGGATGCGAACGGCGACGGCGCGGTCAGCCGCGCCGAGTTCGAGGCCGCCCGCGCGGCGCGCGGCGAGGCCGGCGGTCGTCGCGAACGGGCGGGTCGCGGCGACGGACCTCGTCGCGGCAAGGACGGCGCCCATCGCCAGGCCGGTCCGGTGACGATTTCGGACGTCGCCGCCAAACTGGGCGAACGGTTCGACACGATGGACGCCGATCACGACGGCGTCGTCACCCCCGAGGAGCGCCGTGCGGCCGCCCAGGCCCACCGCGCCGAACGGCGTCAGGCCCGCTCCGCGCAACAACCGGCTTCCCCGCCGGCCGGTTCGGCGTAAGAACAGTGTCGGGGTCGGCCGTCGCGCGCGAATCGGTCCCTTTCGTCCGGATCGGAAGAGGCAGGCTTGGTCGCGATCATCGACCCCGACGAGGATCTGGTGCGCCGCGTGGGTCAGGGCGATCCGGCGGCGGCCCAGGCGCTCGTCGCGCGCAAACTGCCGCGCATCCTGGCCTTGGCGCAGCGGATGCTGGGCGATGCGGTCGAGGCCGAGGACGTGGCTCAGGAAACGATGTTTAAGGCGTGGAAACAGGCGCCCCGGTGGACGCCGGGCCAGGCGCGGTTCGACACCTGGCTGCACCGGGTGGCGCTGAACCTCTGTTACGATCGGCTGCGGCGTCGTCGCGAGATTCCGACGCAAACGCCCCCCGACCGTCCCGACGAGGGACCGGCCCCGGATCGGGGTCTGATGGCGGCCGAAACGGGCTTGCGGGTCGGACAGGCGTTGAGCCGCCTGCCGGATCGGCAGCGCGAGGCGGTGGTCCTGTGTCATTATCAGGAACTGTCCAATATCGAGGCGGCCGCCCTGATGGAGATCAGCGTCGAGGCGCTGGAAAGTCTGTTGTCGCGCGGTCGCCGCGCATTGCGTCAGTCCTTGTCGGACCTGGCGCCCCGCGCCCCGGCTGCGGCGCTGAGAGGAGAGGCGAGATGAAGGCGCAACGGTTGCACGCCCTGGCGGAGGCTTACGGCGCCGACCTGCGTCGATGGCCGGCGTCCGAACGCGCCTTCGCCGAAAGCCTGATCGCGGCTGATCCGTCGCTGAAGGCGGTGCTCGACGAGGCGGCGGCGCTGGACGCCCTGCTGGACGCCGCGCCGGCGCCGGCGCCCTCGGCCGTCCTGACCGCGCGGGTTCTCGCCGCCGCGCCCAAGGCCAGAAGCCGTCGTTTCCATCTGGACCGGCTCGCCTTCTATCTGGGCGCCGGCTGGGCGGCGGCGGCCTGCGCCGGGGTTGTGGCGGGGGTCGGCCTGACCAGCGAACTGACCGCCAACGAGCGGGCTGATGCGGTGCTTTATCAATCCAGCCTGACCGGGGTGGACGATACGGAGGTTCTTCGATGAGCGGACGCGGGCTGAAAATCGCCCTGGCGGTCTCTGTGGCCCTGAACCTGTTCGCCCTGGCCGGCGGGGTCGCCTTCGCCGTCAGCCGGGCCAAGGTGGACCAGCACGTCGCCGAACAGCGCCAGCCCGGTCGCGCCGGCGGCTTTCGCGCCCTGGTGGCGGAGCTGAGCCCCGAAACCCGACGCGAGGTGCGCGCCCGCATGCGCGCCGTCGCCCTGTCGGCCCGTCCCGATTTCGACGCCGCGCGCGAGGCCCGCCGTCAGGCGGTCGAGGCCGCGCGCCAACCGCAGATGAATCCCGAGCGGGTCCAGGCCCTGCTGAATGACTCCCGCGCCGCCGAAATGCGCGGCCGCGCCCGTCTGGAAGGCGGCGCCATCGCCATTCTGGGCGCCCTGGACGTCGAGGACCGCCGCATCATGGCCGACATATTGGCGCGCAAGGGACCAGGCGCCGGCCGGGCCGATCGCCCGGCCGGCGAGGGGCCGCCGCCGCCCGAAGCCGGCGACGTCCCTCGCTGACCTCAGGCCTTGGAGGCGCGGAAGGCGGCGACAGCCTGAACCGCCTCGCGCACCGAGCTCTCGATGGCGGCCCAGTCGCCGGCCTTCACCGCCGCGTCCGTCACCAGTTTGGATCCCATGCCCGCCGCCACGATTCCGGCGCCGAACCATTTGGCGATTGAGGCTTCGTCGGGATCGACCCCGCCGGTCGGCATGATCTTGACCCAGGGCATCGGACCCTTGACCGCCTTGACGAAGTCCGGCCCGCCGACCGACGAACCAGGGAACAGTTTGACGATGTCGCAGCCCAGTTCATGCGCCTCGCCGATGTCGGTCACCGAGCCGCAGCCGGGGAAGTAGGCGACCATGCGCCGGTTGCAGACCTTGGCCACGTCGGGGACCAGGCAGGGGCTGACCACGAAACGCGCGCCCCGGTTCAGATAGAGGGCCGCCGTGCCGCTGTCGACGACCGAGCCGATGCCCAGAACCACCCAAGGATCGGTCTTGATCAGTTCGCGATTGATCTCGCCGAACAGGTCGCAGGCGAAGTCGCCGCGATTGGTGAACTCCACCACCGGCGCCCCGCCGCGCGCACAGGCGCGGATGACGTTCAGGCTGACCTCGGGATCGGGATGATAGAAGACCGGGCAGACGCCCTGGGTCTGAAGCGCCTTCAGCACGCTGACGCGATCATGGGCCATGTCTCAAATCTCCGCCTGTCCGACCCGCGCCGGAACGCCTGTGTTTCCTCGACCGGTCGCCCGGCCTTCGCGTCCTGCTTATCCCAGCCGCCGCAGAAAACGAAAGCCGCGCGGTCCGGTTCGAGGCGCTGTCGCGGAACATATTGTTTCACCGGCCGTCTTCGACGCCGCGTCCAAAACCGTTTAGGAGGCGGACCAGCAATAGGAGAGCCCCCGCCATGATGACCGCCATCTTCGTCTTCATCAAAACCGAGCTGGGCTACGCCAATGAGGTGGCCGCCGACATCGTGGACCATGTGGAGAACGTGTCGGAGGTCTATTCGACCTCGGGCCAGCACGATCTGCTGGCCAAGTTCAACCTGCCGCGCGACGCCGACATCGGGACCTTCGTGACCAAACAGGTCCAGACCCGACCGCATGTCCGCGACACCTTCACCGTCATCACCTTCTCGCCCTTCCTGCCGAAGGGGGGCTAGGATTTTCCGGCGCCGGTCTTTCGCTTGACGGCGTCCCTGCGCTCCTCCGCCTCGTCGTCCTCGCCGACCTTTTCCTCGACCGAGGCCGAGAACCGCTGGAAGGCGCCCAGGCCCACCAGCACCAGGACGGCCGCGATCAAAAGGGCGGTCGGATAGATCAGCTGGCTGACGTCCTCGCGCGCCGTCTTGAACACCACCACCAGGGCCTCCAGAAACAGGGCGATGACGATGGTGGACAGGAATTTCGTCAGGCTGCGCCGGGCCTCGGCGGCGCTGCGCCGCTCATTGCCACGCCGCACCTCGTCCTCGAAGATGTATTTGGCCACGTCGAAGACGGCGATGGCGACGATGACATAGCCCAGCACGTCCAGCACCGCCTCGGCCCCCGACTGGCCGGGGGCGTGAATGGTCTCCAGGGCGTCCTTGACGCCGAAGCCGATCAGGGCGGTGGCGGCCAAAAGCAGCAGCAGACTGGCGCCGCCGAACACCGCGCGGGTCAGATAGGTCATGGTCGGCCCCCTTGTTTCAGACCACCAACGCGCGGGCCGCCAAGCTGTTGCCTGGGCGCAAATGACCGTAGCCAATCGAAACCCATCTGCTAACCTCCCCTCCAAAGAGGAAACGCGGGGAACACGCGACATGACCGATCTGGACGCCTTCCGCACCGAAACGCGCGCCTGGCTGGAAGAGAACTGCCCGCCCGAGGTGCGCGGTCCCATGGCCTCCGAGGCGGATACGATCTGGGGCGGGCGCGACGCCGTCTTCGCCACGCCGGGGCACAGGCTCTGGCTGGAACGGATGGGCGCGCGCGGTTGGACGGCGCCGGAATGGCCCCGAGAGTACGGCGGCGGGGGCTTAAGCCGCGAAGAGGCCAAGGTGTTGGCGTCGGAGCTGCGGCGCATCAAGGCCCAGCCGGCCCTGGCCAGTTTCGGCGTCTGGATGCTGGGCCCGGCGCTTCTGGCCTTCGGGACCGAAGAACAGAAGAAGCGGTTCCTGCCCGAGATCGTGCGCGGCGAAATCCGCTGGTGCCAAGGCTATTCCGAGCCCGGCGCCGGCTCCGACCTGGCCTCGATCCAGACCAAGGCGGAGGATCGCGGCGACCACTGGATCGTCAACGGCCAGAAGATCTGGACCTCCTACGCCGACAAGGCCGACTGGATCTTCTGCCTGGTCCGCACCGATCCGGAGGCGCCCAAACATCTGGGCATCTCCTTCGTCCTGTTCGACATGAAGACGCCGGGCGTCACCACCCGGCCCATCACCCTGATCAGCGGCAAGTCCCCCTTCTGCGAAACCTTCTTCGACGATGTGCGGGTGGAGAAGGAAAACCTGGTCGGCACGCTGAACCGCGGCTGGGACGTGGCCAAATATCTGCTGGCCCATGAGCGGACCATGATCGGCGCCATGGGCGAGGTCGGCGCCGGCCGGCCCCTGCACCAGACTGCTCTGGAGACGATCGGCGCCGACGCCGAGGGCCGGCTGGACGACCCCATGCTGCGCGCCCGGATCGCCGAGCTGGAGATCGACGCCGCCGCCTTCCGCCTGGCGATGGAGCGGGCCGGCGATCAGATGAAGGCCAAACAGGCCCATCCGGCCATCGCCTCCATGCTGAAATACTACGGCTCGGAACTGAACAAGCGCCGCCACGAACTGCGGATGGCGGCCGGCGGGATCGACGCCCTGGAATGGGAGGGCGAACGCTCGCACGGCGGCGCCGCCGCCCGCGACTGGCTGCGCACCAAGGCCAATTCCATCGAGGGCGGGACCAGCGAGATTCAGCTGAACATCATCGCCAAACACCTGCTGCAACTGCCGGGCGCCTGAGCCCCGCCGTCTCCTCCCCACGCAGTGGGGAGGGGGACCACGAAGTGGTGGAGGGGTTCTTCCGCCGCACAGCCCTGGGACCCCAATGCCCCTGATCCTGACCGAAGAACAGACGATGCTCCAGGACGCCGCCGACGGCTTCTTGGCCGAACACGCCCCGCTGGACCATCTGCGCAAACTGCGTGACGATCGCGATCCCGACGGCCTGTCGCGCGACCTGTGGCGCGGCTTCGGCGAGATGGGCTTCGCCGGCGTCCTGATCCCCGAGGCGCACGGCGGCCTGGGCCTGGGCGCCGTCGAGGCGGGGGTGATCGCCGAAAGCCTGGGCCGCTCCCTGACCCCGTCCCCCTTCATGGGCTCGGCCATCCTGTCGGCCAAGGTGCTGAGCGACGGCGGCTCAGAGGTCCAGCAGGCCTGGCTGCCCCGGATCGCGGCAGGCGAGGCCGTCCTGTCCCTGGCGATCGACGAGGGGGCCAAACACGCGCCCAGCCGCATCACCGCGCGGGCCGAACGGTCCGGCAACGGCTTTCGCCTGAACGGCGCCAAGGCCCTGGTTCTGGACGGTCACATCGCCGACGCCCTGATCGTGGCGGCGCGGGCGGAGGAGGGGATCACCCTCTTCCTGGTCGATCCGAAGACGGACGGGGTCGCGGTCGAACGCACCGTCATGGTCGACGCCCACAACGCCGCCCGCGTCACCCTGACCGACGTCGAAGTCGACGCCGACGCCGTGATCGGCGCCGTCGGCGGGGGGGAGGCCCTGCTGAACCCTGCCCTGGCGCTGGGGCGCGCCTGCGCCGCCTCGACCCTGACCGGCGCCGGGGACCAGGCGTTCAAGATCACGCTTGAGTATCTGCGCACCCGCAAACAGTTCGGCCGCCTGATCGGCGAGTTCCAGGCCCTGCAACACCGGGCCGCCCATCTCTATACCGAACTGGCCCTGGCCCGCGCCGCCACTCTGGCCGCGCTCCAGGCCATCGACGCCGGCCGCGACGACGCCGACCTTGCGGCCTCCGTCGCCAAGGCCAAGGCCGGCCGCGCCGCCGAACTGGCGGTGCAAGAGGCGGTCCAGATGCACGGCGGCGTCGGCATGACCGACGCCTTCGACGTCGGCCTCTATATGAAGCGCGTCCGCGTCCTCAACGAACTCCTGGGCGACGCTCAGTTCCACACCGAACGGTTGGCGAGGAGCCAGGGGTTTTGAGGGGCGATCAATCCTCGTCCATCTTCAGGGCGGCGATGAAGGCTTCCTGGGGGATTTCGACCTTGCCGAACTGGCGCATCCGCTTCTTGCCGGCCTTCTGCTTCTCCAGCAGCTTCTTCTTGCGGGTGGCGTCGCCGCCGTAGCATTTGGAGGTCACGTCCTTGCGCAGGGCGCGCACGGTCTCGCGGGCGATGATCTTGCCGCCGATGGCCGCCTGGATCGGGATCTGGAACAGATGGGGCGGGATCAGCTCCTTCATCTTCTCCACCATGCCCCGGCCGCGCGTCTCGGCCCGCTGGCGGTGGACCAGCATGGACAGGGCGTCCACCGGCTCGGCGTTGACCAGGATGGACATCTTCACCAGATCGCCGACCTTGTATTCGGTGATCTCATAGTCGAACGAGGCGTAGCCCTTGGAGATGGACTTCAGCCGGTCGTAGAAGTCGAACACCACCTCGTTCAGCGGCAGTTCGTAGACCACCATGGCGCGGCTGCCGACATAGGACAGCTCCACCTGCTGGCCGCGGCGGTCCTGGCACAGTTTGATCACCCCGCCCAGGTATTCGTCGGGGGTCAGGATGGTGGCCTTGATCCAGGGTTCGGCTATGGTGTCGATCTGCATCACGTCGGGCAGGTCGGCCGGATTGTGCAGGTCCATCTCGGAGCCGTCGCGCAGGCCGATCTTGTAGACGACCGACGGGGCGGTGGCGATCAGATCCAGGTTGAACTCGCGGCTCAGCCGCTCCTGGATGATCTCCAGGTGCAGCAGACCCAGGAAGCCGCAGCGGAAGCCGAAGCCCAGGGCGGCGCTGGATTCCATCTCATAGGTGAAGGAGGCGTCGTTCAGCCGCAGCTTGCCGATGGCGGCGCGCAGGTCCTCGAAGTCGGCGGCGTCCACGGGGAACAGGCCGCAGAAGACCACCGACTGGACCTCCTTGAACCCCTTCAGCGGTTCGGCCGTGGGGCGTTTCTCGTCGGTGATGGTGTCGCCGACGGCGGCGTGGGCCACTTCCTTGATCTGGGCGGTGATGAAGCCGACCTCGCCGGGGCCCAGCTGGTCCACCGGGGTGTTCTTGGGCAGGAAGACGCCGACCCGGTCGATCAGGTGGGTCGAGCCGTTGCGCATCATCTTGACCCGCATGCCGGTCTTCAAGACGCCGTCGAAGACGCGGACCAGGACGACGACGCCCAGATAGGGGTCGTACCAGGCGTCGACCAGCATGGCCTTCAGCGGGGCGTCGGGGTCGCCCTTGGGCGCCGGCAGGCGGGTGACGATGGCCTCCAGCACGTCCTCGATGCCCAGGCCCGACTTGGCCGAACATTCCACGGCGTCGGAGGCGTCCAGGCCGATGACGTCCTCGATCTGGGCCTTGACCCGCTCCGGCTCGGCGGCGGGCAGGTCGATCTTGTTCAGGACCGGGACGATCTCGTGATTGTTGTCGATGGCCTGATAGACGTTCGCCAGGGTCTGGGCCTCGACCCCCTGCGAGGCGTCCACCACCAGCAGCGAACCCTCGCACGCCGCCAGAGACCGGCTGACCTCATAGGCGAAGTCCACGTGGCCGGGCGTATCCATCAGGTTCAGCACATAGTCCTGGCCGTCGCGCGCCTTATAGGTCAGGCGCACCGTCTGGGCCTTGATGGTGATCCCCCGCTCCTTCTCAATTTCCATCGAGTCGAGCACCTGTTCAGACATCTCGCGCTGGGTCAGGCCGCCGGTGTGCTGGATCAGGCGGTCGGACAGGGTGGACTTGCCGTGGTCGATGTGCGCGACCACGCTGAAATTCCGGATGTTCGAGATCGGAGGAGTCGTCATCCGCGCGCCCCTAACATGCGTATTCCTTTTGGACCAGCCGCCCAGGTCCGGCGGGAACGCCCCGTCGTAGATTACACCTCTGCAATGTTGCTCGTCCGGGTTTGAGGCGGAGGCGCGGACGAGGTATTAGCCAAGCACCTTCCCGACCGGCGCGAGCCGGCGATCCGCTTCGCCTGAAACCGAGGAACTCCCCCGTGTCCATGACGACCCGAACCGCTGCCGCCCTCTGCGCCGTCGCCCTGTCGGCCCTCTTGGCGAGTTGCGGCGGGGGAGGCGAGGAGAAGAAGGCCGACACGACCGCCGGCGCGCGCCAGACCGTCACGGCCGCCACGGTGGCTTCGATCAACCTCAGCCGCACCGTCAGCGCCTCGGGCTCGGTTTCGGCCTGGGAGGAGGTGCCGGTGGCGGCCGAGACCGGCGGCCTGACGGCCGTCGCCGTCTATGTGGACGAAGGCTCCTACGTCCGTCAGGGCCAGCCCCTGGTGCAGATGAACGACGTCCTGCTGCGCGCCCAGCTGCGTCAGCAGCAGGCCCAGGTGCAGCAGGCCGAGGCCAACGTCGCCCGCGACGATGCGGCCCTGACGCGCGCCCAGCAGCTGAAGGAGCGGGGCTTCCTCAGCCAGGCGTCCCTGGACACGGCCCTGGCCAATCAGCGCAGCTCCAACGCCAATCTGGCGGCCGCCCGCGCCGCCCTGTCGGAAACCCAGACCCGCCTCAGCCAATCCACGATCCGCGCGCCCGTCGCCGGTCTGATCACCAGCCGCAGCGTGACCAAGGGCCAGATCATCGCGGCCGGGACCGAGCTGTTCCGCATGGTGCGCGACGGTCGGCTGGAGCTGGACGCCCAGGTGCCCGAGACCGAACTGGCCCTGGTTCGCGCCGGTCAGTCGGCGACCGTGACCTCCAGCGAGGCGGCGCCCACGACCGGCACGGTGCGGATCGTCACGCCGCAAGTCGATCCGGCCACCCGCCTGGGTCTGGCCCGCATCTCTCTGGCCCCGGCGGCCCAGCTGCGTCCCGGCATGTTCGCCCGCGCCGAGATCGCCGTCGGCGACCAGCCGGCCCTGGTCGTGCCAGGGGCGGCGATCGTCTATCGCGAAGGCAAGCCGGGCGTCTATGTGATCGGCCAGGGCGAGGCGGTTCGCTTCGCTCCCGTGACCACGGGCGCGCGCACAGGCGATCAGGTGGCCGTTCAGGGCCTTCAGGCCGGCCAGCGCGTGGTGGTTCAGGGCGCCGGCTTCCTGGGCGAGGGCGACCACGTGACGGTGGCTCCCGCGACTGCGGCTCCGGCCGCCGCTGCTCCGGCCCCTGCCGGCCAAGCCGCGCGCTAAGGAACCGGACCGATGGGTTTTCAGAACATCTCGTCCTGGTCGATTCGGAATCCGATCCCGATCGTCCTCTTGTTCGTCGTCCTGACGATCGCTGGGACGATGAGCTATTTTAAGCTCCGCACCAACAACTTCCCCGACGTCGACCTGCCGGTCGTGGCCGTCACCGTGATCCAGTCCGGCGCCGCGCCGACGGAGATGGAGACCCAGGTCACGCGCCTGGTCGAGGACGCCGTGGCGGGCCTGGGTTCGGTCAAACACATCACCTCGGTGGTCAATGAGGGGGTGTCGACCACCTCGATCGAGTTCCAGCTGGGGGTGAACCTGGAGAAGGTCACCAATGACGTGCGCAACGCCGTCAGCGGCATTCGCCAGAACCTGCCTGCCGACGTTCAGGAGCCGATCGTCCAGCGCATTGAGTTCACCGCCATCCCCTTCGCCAATTTCGTCGTGCGGGCGCCGGGCATGAGCCCCGAGGAGCTGAGCTGGTTCGTCGACAATACGGTGGCCAAACGCCTGCTGTCGGTGCGCGGCGTCAGCCAGATCAGCCGCGACGGCGGCGTCAGCCGGGAGATCCGCATCAAGCTGGACCCTGCGCGCCTCGCCGCCTCGGGCGTCACGGCGGCCCAGGTGTCGAACCAGCTGCGCGCCTCCAACATCAACCTGCCCGGCGGCCGCGGCGAGATCGCGGGCGAGGAACAGGCCATCCGCACCGTGGGCTCGGCCCAATCGGTCGAACAGCTGCGCGAGACCCTGATCCCCATCGGCGAGCGCAGCGTGCGCCTGGGCGACCTGGGCGAAGTCACTGACGAATGGTCCGAACCGCGCGGCCGCGCCCGGTTCAACGGCCAGGAGGTGGTCGGCTTCGGCGTCTCGCGCGCCATCGGCTCCTCCGAGGTGGACGTCTATGACCGGGTCAAGGCCGAACTGGCCAAGCTGGACGCCGAACGCGCGGATGTGACCTTCGAAGAGGTCGCCAACACCACTGAAGACGTCGTCAACAACTTCCACGCCTCGGTCGAGACCCTGGTGCTGGGCGCCCTTCTGGCCATCGCCGTGGTCTTCATCTTCCTGCGGGACTGGCGGGCGACCCTGATTGCGGCGGTCGCCATGCCGCTGTCGCTGATCCCGACCTTCTGGGTCATGGATCTGACCAATCAGTCGCTGAACGTGGTGACCCTGCTGGCCCTGTCCCTGACCATCGGCATCCTGGTCGATGACGCCATCGTGGAGATCGAAAACATCGTCCGGCACATCCGCGACGGCAAGCCGCCTTATCCAGCGGCGATCGAGGCGGCGGACGAGATCGGCCTGGCGGTCATGGCGACCACGGCGACCCTGGTGGCGGTCTTCGCCCCGACCGGCTTCATGCCGGGCATCGTGGGCCAGTTCTTCAAGAGCTTCGCCATCGCCACCTGCGTCAGCGTGCTGTTCTCCCTATTGGTGGCGCGGACCCTGACGCCCCTGATGGGCGCCTATCTGCTGAAGCGCGACCAAGGCAAGGAACACGGCGATCCCTTCTGGATGGGACCCTATCTGAAGGCCCTGAACTGGGCGCTCGGCGACGACTGGCGCAAACGTCGGGCCGAGCATCATCCGCAGGCCGGCTGGTTCCGCCGCAAGGTGGCGGACCGGGTGTTCGATCACCGCGTCTGGGTGCTGGGCATGGGCGTGCTGTTCTTCTTCCTGTCCATCTTCATGGCCAGCCGCCTGCCGGGCGAGTTCATTCCGGTCGAGGATATTTCGCGTTCCACCGTGACGGTTCAGTTCCCGCCCGGCACGACCCTGTCCGAGACGGACGCGGCCGTGCAGCGGATCAATCGCGAACTGATGAAGCGGCCGGAAGTCGAGTCGGTCTATTCCTCGATCGGCTCGGCCACCACCAGCTTCGGGCCGGGCGGCGGCGGATCGTCGGGCGAGGTGCGCAGCGCCAATCTGACCGTCAATCTGGTCGGACGCTGGGACCGCAAGCTGAGCCAGCAGGCGTTCGAGCGCGACATGGGTCCGACCCTGCGTCAGGTGCCGGGCGCCCGCGTCCAGTTCGGCGCCTCGGGCGGGGGCGGGGGCTCCAGCCTGCTGACCATCGCCTTGGTCGGCGACGATCCCGACGTCCTAGAGCCGGCGGCCGCCAAGGTGGAGCGGGAGATGCGCAACATCTCCGGCCTGTCGAACGTCGTCTCCTCCGCCTCTCTGGTGCGGCCTGAAATCCTGGTCACGCCGCGGGCGGACGTCGCCGCCCTGCAAGGGGTGTCCACCCAGGACATCAGCCAGGTGGCGCGCGTCGCCACCCTGGGCGACGCCGATCAGCTGCTGGCCAAGTTCAACCTGGGCGACCGTCAGGTGCCGATCCGCGTCATGCTGAAGGAGGACGCCCGCTCGGACCTGGGGGTGCTGGAGACTCTGCGCGTGCCGACCGCCTCGGGCGCCACCGTCCCACTGTCGGCGGTGGCCGACATCACCTTCGGCGCCGGGCCGAACCAGATCAACCGTCTGGACCGACTGCGCGTCGCCAACATCACCGCCGAGCTGAGCGGCCTGACGCTCAGCCAGGCGACCGAGGCGGTCAACGCCCTGCCGTCGATCAAGAGCCTGCCCCAGGGTGTCAGCCAACAGCCGTCGGGCGACGCCGAAAGCTTCCAGGAGCTGGGCGCGGGCTTCGCCTTCGCCATCATCACAGGCATCCTGCTGATGTATGTCGTGCTGGTCCTGCTGTTCAAAAGCTTCTTCCACCCGATCACCATCCTGGCGGCGCTACCGGTGTCGTTCGGCGGCGCCTTCTTCCTGCTGCTGGTGACGGGCAAGTCGCTGTCGATGCCGGCCCTGATCGGCATCATCATGCTGACCGGGATCGCGGCCAAGAACTCCATCCTGCTGGTCGATTACGCCATCATGGCGATGGAGAAGGGGATGAACCGCCACGACGCCCTGATGGACGCCGCCCACAAACGGGCGCGGCCGATCATCATGACGACGATGGCCATGGGCCTGGGCATGTTGCCGATCGCCGCCGCGTTCGGGGAAGGCACCGCCTTCCGCTCGCCGATGGCCATCGCCGTGATCGGGGGGCTGATCACCTCCACCGCCCTGTCGCTGCTGTTCGTGCCGGTGGTCTTCAGCCTGATCGACGGCCTGAAGCGTCGCATGGAAAGCCGGTTGAGCCGTCTGACCCACGGGCAGCATGGGCATGAGGAGCCGGCGGCGGAGGATCGGATCGGCTGATCTACGTTCCTCGTGAGACGATGAGGCCCGGCCGGAGACTTTCCGGCCGGGCCTTCTTCTGGCGATGGTGAAGGGCCGGCGTGGCGGGAGGCGGCGAACCGGATGCGGAATCGGCGAACGTCCGCTATGGGTGGTTAGCGGACACCCACACTTCCGCGGTTGACCCGCGAAGGTCACTTGGGTCCACGATACTGCTAGACGGCATGTCAGGTAGACGGCATGTCAGGGAGCGGCGACAACGCCATCGGAAGCGGCCTATCGGCTGGAGGGGGGCAGATGCACGCGACTTGGACAGCTTTTCTTGCCGTGTTTGGCATCGGATCCATCGTTGCTGCGCTAATCGCTCGCGGCGTTGCTATAGCCCAGCTTCGCCAAGCTTGGATAAACGCCCTGAGAGACGATCTGGCAGAGGTCTTCGCGACCTCCGATCGGATCGCCAAACTGGTGAGAGACCCAGACAATACGCCTGAAGGCGCGGCGAAGCTGACAGAGCAGGCTCATCTTTCGATGGCGGCACATCGGAGAGTTCTCTTGCGGCTAAACCCGTTAGAGCCTTTGCACTCGAGCCTGAAGGGAAGGCTGGACGATCTTGTGAGGGTTGGGGGTCACGACGAATATATCGCCAAGATCGATGAGGCCCTGTCGACGGCTCAGGCTTTGCTGAAGCTGGAGTGGGAGGTCACTAAGTATGGGGCGTTCGCAGGGTTGGTCGGTCGGCTGAAAGTGCTGTCTTCGCGAGTTCGGCGTCGGTTCACGTCTATTCGCTGAACTTAGGGGTTCAGGGTCCGCAACGGGTCGGACTGCGAAAATGCCGCCGGCTCCTAAACCCGACCTTCCCCGCTCGCGGGGCGGCAGGCATAGCCTCGGCCGCCCCCCCTCCTCCCCGTCATCCTCGGGCTTGACCCGAGGATCGGGCCCGGATCGGGCGCTGCGTCCGGGGTCTCGCACAAGCGGCGGCCCCCTCGATCCTCGGGTCAAGCCCGAGGATGACGGGGTCAAGCCCGAGGATGACGGAAGGGGAGTAAGCGCCTTCCGGTCGAAGGGCGGCCGCCTCCGCCGCCATCCCGTCCCCCTGCAAAGAAAAAGGGCCGGCCGGTTTCCCGGTCGGCCCTTCGTCGTTCCGCCCTGTCAGCCCTTGGGGCCGCGGCGGTTCAGACGATCAGTATTTGACCTTCAGCGTCACGCCCCAGGTGCGCGGGGCGCCCAGGTAGGCGTTGTAGGTCGCCGTGTCGGTGGCGATGTTGTAGTAGGTGCCGTCCGCCTGGGGCGTGGTGGTGTTGGTGAAGGCCGTGCCCTGCAGCGGGGCGGCGAAGGCCACCTGGGTGTATTCTTCCTGCAGCAGGTTCTGCCCCCAGACATCCACGGTCCAGCGCTCGTCTTCCGAACCGATCGAGATGCGGCCGTTCACGACGGTGAAGGCCTCCTGGTTCTTGTACGGCAGCAGGTCCGAGCCGGTGTTGTACTCGGTCGAATATTTGGCCGACAGGTTGAAGCCGCCGCGCAGGCCGCCGCCCAGCGAGCGGTCGAAGGCCAGGGCGCCGGTCAGCGACCATTCCGGAGCGAAGGAGGCGCGGGCGCCCGGCAGCAGCGACAGCTGCGGGAAGCGCGCCGGGTTCGACAGATCGGCGCCGGTGAAGTCGCCGTACTTGGCGTCGGTGTAGGTGACGCCGCCCTGGAAGGACAGGCCCTCGATCGGGGTGAACCAGACCATGTCGGCGTCGACGCCGCGCGAGGTCAGTTCCGGGATGGATTCCACCACGAAGGCGGTGCCCAGGAAGGTGTTCAACTGGAAGTTTTCGAACTTCTGGTCAAAGTAGGTGATGTTCAACAGCATGGTGCGGTTGAACAGGGTCGTCTTCAGACCGGCCTCATAGCTGTCGACCGTCTCGGCCTCGAAGAAGAGCGAGGCGTCAGGCGTCACCCCCGTCTGCACCCGGTCCATATTGTAGCCGGCGCCCTTGTAGCCGCGGGCGTAGGAGACATAGCCCATGACCGAGGGGTTCAGGCGGTAAGAGGCCTTAAGCGTGCCGCTCAGGTCGGTGTCGCTGAACTTCTCCTGGATGCGGCGGTTGTCGTACTGCGGGTTGGACCAAGGCAGGCAGAGCAGGCCGAGGGCCGCCGCTGGGGTGGCGACATTGGCCGTGCCGGGGATGGGCGAGACCGCTCGATTGGCCGGGTTCTGGTTCGCCAGGGCGCCGCCGCAGGCCGCGCCGTTGGTCCCCAGATTGTCCTGCAGGCCCAGCAGACGCTTGCTGTCATAGGTGTAGCGCAGACCCAGGTTGATCTCGAACGCCTCCGTCACCCGATAGGTGTTGTTGGTGAATACGGCGACCGATTCGGACTTCTGGGAATAGTGGTCCTCATAGGCCTTGCCCGTGCCGAAGGTCGGGGCGGCGGCGCTGGGGGGCACGGCGCCGATCACGCAGAGCGGCTGTCCGGCGGCCGGACCGGCCGTGCCGACCAGGAAGCCCTGGGGATTGGTGAAACAGCCCAGGCGGCTGGGGCTGGGGCCGCCCACGGAGGCGGGAAGGGAGGCCGTCAGCAGCAGGGAGGCGAAGGCGTTGTAGTCGGCGCCGTAGACATAGCTGTCGTCGCGATAGACCTCCTCCTTGGTGGCGAACAGGCCGACCAGCCAGTCGAACTTGTCCGTCGTCCCGGCCAGGCGCAGTTCCTGGGTCAGGTTGCCGACCCCATAGCCGTTGGAGCCGTCATTGGCGCGGTACAGGATGTCGGCGCCGGTGTAGTCCAGGTCCATCCCCTGCTGGAACGACCAGTCGCGCCACGAGGTCTGGGACGTCAGGGTGGCGTTCAGGCTGGGCAGGTCGATGGTGGCCTCCGCCGACAGACCCATGTCCTCGATCTCTTGCGGGGTCTCGCGGTTCGAATAGGCGGTGCGGCTGAAGGGCACCGTGCCGAAGCCGGCGACCGGCGGACGCTGGCCGGGGCCGTTCGGCGCCGTCAGGGCGGCGATGAAGGCCTGGGTCGGGCCGACGCGGGTCTGAACGGCGGCGCAGCAGTATTCGTCGCGCTTGGTGTAGTCGGCGATCAGGCGGATCGACACCTCGTCGCTGGGCAGGATCAGCAGCTGGCCACGGCCGGTCCAGTAGTCCTGGGTGTTGTCTTCCGTCAGGGTGCGGGGGCCGTCGCCCAGATTGACGTCATAGAAGCCGTCGCGCTCGCGATGGGCGACGAACAGGCGGCCGGCGATCTGATCGGTCAGGCCGCCGGTCACCGAGACGGAGCCGCCGACGGCGCCGTAGTTGCCGGCGGTCAGTTCGGCCGAGATCGACGGGTCGAACGACGGACGTTCGGTGATGATGTTGATGACGCCGGCCGAGGTGTTCTTGCCGAACAGGGTGCCTTGCGGCCCCTTCAGCACCTCGATGCGGCTCAGTTCGCCCAGGTCGCCGAAGCCGACCGAGTTGCGCGAACGATAGACGCCGTCGATGACCACGCCGACCGAGCTTTCCAGACCGGGGTTGTCGCCCACGGTGCCGGCGCCGCGGATACGGACGGTGGTCGAGGCTTCCGACTGGGTCGAGGTGACGGTCATGCCGGGGGTCAGGATCTGCAGATCCTTGATGTCCTGCACGCCCGCGCCGTCCAGCACCTCCTGCGACAGGGTGGTGACCACGATCGGCACGTCCTGCAGGCTCTGTTCGCGCTTCTGGGCGGTGACGATGATGTCGTCCACGGTCGCCGGCGCCTCTTGGGCGGCGGCCATGCCGGCGAAGCCGAAGGCGGCGGCGCCGACCACAGCGGCGGACACGGTGGTTCTGAGGTAGCGGTTAGTGTGGCGCAACGAAGCGTCCTCCCGGCTCTGAAGCTCGGTCGCGGGGCGACCGAAGCGTTTCCTATTTCCCAATCGACGCGCCTCTGCGTGGAGGCGCGTTCAGTAAGGTGAGGCTAAGCCTGCTTCCCGCCGAACGACAAGCGAGCGCTGATACCCGCGACCATTTTTCGCCCTAGTTCGGCCCTTCTGTGACACGGAAGAGACAGAAAATTTTGACGCTAGGTCAGTCTTCAGCCGATCAGCGACGAGTCCGCGCCTTGCGAAAGCGTCCAGGCGGGCGCAACTGACCGCCATGCCCGTCCACGCCGACTACCGCCCCGCTCCCGTCTTCTTCGATCTGGGGCCGGACTTCGCCGACGCTGTGGAGGCCGCGCGCTTTCCCAAGGCCGATTTGCGTTTCCGCAATCAGCGCGCCGCCGCCGAGGTGGGGCTGGACGGGCTGAGCGAGGCCGAATGGATCGCCGCCTTCGGCCGGTTCGAACCCCTGCCGGGCCAGCCGGGGCCGTTGGCGATGCGCTATCACGGCCATCAGTTCCGTCACTACAACCCCGACCTGGGCGACGGGCGCGGCTTTCTGGCGGCCCAGATGTGGGAGACGCCGCAGGCGACGGCCGCGCGGCGCGGCGCGCGGCCTCGGCTGCTGGATCTGGGGACCAAGGGATCGGGCCAGACGCCCTGGTCGCGCGGCGGCGACGGTCGGTTGACCTTGAAAGGCGGGGTGCGCGAAGTTCTGGCGGCCGCGATGCTGGAGGCCCTGGGGGTTCCGACCAGCCGCGCCTTCTCCTTGATCGAGACCGGCGAGGCGCTGGAGCGGGGCGACGAGCCGTCGCCGACCCGTTCGGCCGTCCTGGCGCGCCTGTCCCATTCCCATATCCGGTTCGGCACCTTCCAGCGGGCGGCCTATCTGGGGCGGGTCGATCAGATCGAAGCGCTGATCGAGCACGTCCGCAGCCTGTATCACCCACAGGTCGCGGCGGGGGACGCGCCCGGCCTGCTGCGCGCCGTCGTCGAGGCCTCGGCCAGACTGACCGCGCGCTGGATCGCGGCGGGTTTCGTCCACGGGGTGCTCAACACCGACAATCTGAACGTCACGGGCGAGAGTTTCGACTATGGCCCCTGGCGCTTCCTGCCGTCCTATCAGCCGGGCTTCACCGCCGCCTATTTCGACCAGACCGGCCTTTACGCCTTCGCCCGCCAGCCGGAGGCGGTGTTCTGGAACCTGACCCAGTTGGCCGGATGCCTGAAGCTGGTCGCCGAGGTCGAGCCCCTGACCGACGCCTTGAACGGCTTCGGCCCAGCCTATATCCGCGAATTGCGTGCGGCCTTTCTCATGCGGTTCGGCGTGCTGAGCCTGGGGGAGGCGGCGGACCAACGGCTGGTCGACACGGCCCTGGCCCTGCTGCGCGAAGGCGGGGAGGGGCTTCGCTGGGAGCCGCTGTTCTTCGACTGGTTCGGCGGCTTCGCCTCGGCCGCGCGCGCCTTGTCGGGACCGCGCGCGAAACTCTATCAGGGCGAGGCCTTCGACGCCTTCCGCTTCGCCCTGATGGCGCACGAGCCCGACCGGATCGAACGGCTGGAGCATCCGATGTTCGCCGCGCGCGAGCCCGAAGAAATGCTGATCGACGAGGTCGAGGCGATCTGGGCCGCCATCGACGCCGCCGACGACTGGGCGCCCTTCCGGGCCAAGCTGGCCCGGCTGGAGGCGGCGCGCCTCGCCTGGGCCTTCACCGCTTGATGCAGAACCTTACAAAATCGTCATCTCGTTTATCGATAATTTTCTTGCCTGTTTATCGATGAAACCATATCGATAGTCACTAAGGCGCTGCGGAGGGCGCGCCGAAGGAAGGGCTGTTCGACATGAGACTGATCGGAAAATACTCTATCTCAAGCGCCCTGCGCTGGTGCCTGGGGTTCGCCAACGTCTTCGTCATGCTGGCCACCGGGATCATGGCGATCTGCTTGGCCGCCAGCATCATATCGCCCGATTTTGCTGCGGGGTTCGTCGACGGAATGAGGGACCTCGACAGCAGCGACGCGCGCGACCTGCACTGGCCGGAGCGGTTGACCCTGCTCGGCGCCTTCCTGGCCTGCGGCTTCACTTGGTGGATCATCAACCGACTGCGCCGCATCCTGCTTTCGGTCAATCAGGGCGACGCCTTCGAGTTCGCCAACGTCAAGCGGCTGCAGGGCGTGGGGCTGGGCCTGATGGGTATCCAGCTCACCGCCTTGATGCTGGCTCTTGTGGCGCCGCACGTCATGGGGGAGTCGGTTTCCGACTATGACTTCAGCCTAGGATCGTGGCTGGGCATTCTGGTCGTCTTCATCCTGGCCGAGGTGTTTCGCCAGGGCTCGGCCATGCGCGACGAACAGCTGGCGACGGTCTGAGGCGCGCCATGATCATGATCCAACTGGACCGGCTGCTGCTGGAGCGCCGCATGTCCTTGACCGAACTGTCCGACCGCGTCGGGGTGACGATGGCCAATCTGTCGATCCTGAAGACCGGCAAGGCCCGCGCCGTGCGCTTCTCCACCCTGGACGCCCTTTGTAGAGAGCTGGACTGCCAGCCGGGCGATCTGATCGTCCAGACGCCGGGACCTCAGTCGGAAGAGGGGTGATCCTCAGGGAAGGGCGACGGGCCGCCTGTAGGGTGGATGTCACAGAAACAATAAGTCATCAGCCGATGTCATCAACTGATGTCATCCGGCGATGACAAAATGCATCGGCTGCGCTACATACCCCTTGCGAACGGAGTTGCTCGATCCGATCTCGCAACTGTTACCAATCAGGCGCTCCCCGATGACCTCCACCACTCTGCCCGTCGCCCAGTCCCGCACCCGCTCCGTCTACAAGAACGTAACACTGTGGACCTTCCAGGGCTGGATCGCGATGTTCTTCATCGCCGCCGGTTACGCCAAGCTGACCGAGCCGATGACCAATCTGATCGCCCTGATGGGCTGGCCTGCGGTCGCGCCGGAAAACATGGTGCGTGGACTGGGCTTGGTGGAGATGGCGCTGGGCCTGAGCGTTCTGGCGCCGCTGATCTCCTGGCGCGTGGGTCGCCCTCTGTTGCTGAGCGCCTCGGCCGGACTGATCGTGATGGAGGCGACCATGCTGATGGTCCACGCCCTGAGCCGCGACATCGGCTTGGCGGTGGTGAACCTCATTCTCCTGGCGCTCACCGTTCCCGTCCTCTTGGGACGGCGGCGCGCCTGAAACAGGATCGATCGCCGGGGCCTCTCCCCCCTCCGCCCCGGTGTGTCGCGCCCGGAGCCTTCCCCAGGCTCCGGGCTTTTCTTTGCCTGGCGCGCCGCGAGGGAGGGGTGGCGACGAAAAGCTTACCCTTACGCGCACGTAAACTCTTTCCTTTACGCGCACGTCAAGTTATGGTGTCTTTATGGCCACCGCCGACGACCATCGCACCTATTCCATTCGCCAGCTGTGCCGCGAATTCGACGCCACGGCGCGGGCGCTGCGCTTCTATGAGGACAAGGGTCTGCTGACCCCTGCACGCAAGGGTCAGACCCGCGTTTATGACGCCCGCGACCGCGCACGTCTGAAGCTGATCCTGCGGGGGCGCCGCATCGGCTTCACCCTGCAGGAGATCCAGGAGATGCTGGATCTGTACGACCGCAAGGATCACAACGTCCACCAGATGGCCGTGGCCCTGCGGCGTCACCGCGCCCAGATCGCGGCCTTGAAACAGCAGTTGGAAGACATCGAAGGCGCCATCCAGACGGCGGAGGACGCCTGCGCCTGGATGGAATCCAAGCTGAGCGAGCACCGTCCCGACCTGCTGCCCGGCGCCGAAGATTACGAGAAGCTGCTGCGCGCGCGTCTCAACCAAGACCACCACCACCCCTTCAAAGCGAGAGCCTGATCCATGGCCTACAAGTCGCCCGTCCGCGATTTCACCTTCATCCTCAACGAGGTGCTGGAGATCGACCGGTACACGAACCAACCTGGCTTCCAGGACGTGTCGTCGGACCTTGTCAACCAGATCCTGGAGGAAGGCGCCAAATTCGCCGACGAGGTCATCGCCCCGATCAACAACCCCGGCGACAAGGAAGGCTGCCACTGGTCTGAGGGCGGCGTCGTCACTGGTCCCAAGGGCTGGAAGGAAGCCTATAAGGCCATGTCGGAAGCCGGCTGGATGGCGTTGGCCGCCGATCCGGCCTACGGCGGCCAAGGCATGCCCTCGATCGTCGCCTCGGCCTTCGGTCAGATGACCGCCGGCGCCTCGGCGGCCTTCTCCATGTATCCGGGCCTGACCGCCTCGGCCTATGCCGGCATCCACGCCAGCGCCTCGGACGAGATCAAGGCCAAATACCTGCCCAAGATGGTGTCCGGCGAATGGTCCGGCACGATGAACCTGACCGAGCCCCAGTGCGGCACCGACCTGGGCATGGTCCGCACCAAGGCCGTGCGCAACGACGACGGCAGCTTCTCCATCACCGGCCAGAAGATCTGGATTTCGGCGGGCGAGCACGACTTCTCGGACAACATCATCCACACCGTCCTGGCGCGGATCGAAGGCGCAGTTCCGGGCATCAAGGGCCTGTCGCTGTTCGTGGTGCCCAAATATCTGGTGAATGACGACGGTTCTCTGGGCGAGCGCAACACGCTGCAGTGCGTGGGCCTGGAAGAAAAGATGGGCATCCACGGCAACGCCACCTGCGTCATGCAATATGACGGCGCCAAGGGCTGGCTGCTGGGCGAGGAAGGGCGCGGCATGAACAATATGTTCGTGGTCATGAACGAGGCGCGCCTGGGCACCGGCCTGCAAGGCCTGGCCATCGGCACCGCCGCCTATCAGGCCGCCGTCGAGTTCGCCAAGGACCGCCTGCAGGGCCGCAGCCTGACCGGACCGAAGAACCCGGACGGCCCCGCCGACCCGATCATCGTCCACCCCGACGTGCGCCGCATGCTGCTGGAGGCCCGCGCCTTCGTCGAAGGCGGCCAGGCCTTCATCCTGTGGACCGCGCTTCACGCCGATCTGGAGAAGTCGGAAGACGAGGCCGTGGCGACCAAGGCCAAGGACTATATGGGCCTGCTGACGCCCGTGCTTAAAGCCTATCTGACCGACAAGGGCTTCCACGTGGCGTCCCTGGCGATGCAGGTGCACGGCGGTTCGGGCTACACCGAACACTTCCCGGCCTCGCAGTACCTGCGGGATGCGCGGATCACCATGATCTATGAGGGCGCCAACGGCATCCAGGCCCTGGACCTGGTCGGCCGCAAACTGCCCGCCAACGGCGGCCGCGCGATCATGACCTGGTTCGGCGAGATCGACGCCTTCGTGGCCGAGAACAGCGGCAATGAGGCGATCAAGCCCTTCGTCGACGGTCTGGCCGACGCCAAGGCCAAGCTGCAGGAAGGCACCATGTGGTTGATGCAGAACGGCATGGCCAATCCGGACAACGCCGGCGCCGCCTCGACCGACTATCTGAACGTCTTCGGCCTGACGGCCCTGGCCTATATGTGGGCGCTGATGGCCAAGGTCGCCCAGGCCCAGATCGAGGCCGGTTCGACCGACCCCTATTACGCCGCCAAGCTGCAGACCGGCCGCTACTTCGTCGAGCGCATCCTGCCCGACGCCGAGGCCCATCTGAAGAAGATGAAGACCGGCGCGGACGTGCTGATGGCCATGCCGGTCGAGGCGTTCTGATCCGATGAGCAAAGCCGCAGGCCAGGCCGCCTGCGGCATGTGCGGGCGCTCCCTAGACGTCGCAGCCGATCCGCTCTCCGGTAGTTGCGGCGGCGACTGCTGGGGATGCGTAGGAGCGCTTGAAGCCGATGGGTTCGAGCCTTCGAGGATCAGGGTGCTCGCCGAGATCAAGCAGGGGCTCAGAAATCCTGACGGCAGCGCCCGCCCCTACAACATACGATTGGAAACGCCATGAACGTGCTTAACAGCCCCGACCCCGATTTCATGCGTGAAGAAGAGATCACCCTCTTCTCCGACAGCGTCGGCAAATGGATCGACGAGCACGCGCCGCTGGACAAGGTGCAGCAGTGGATCGCCGACTCCTCGGTGCCGCGCCAGCTATGGAACGACGCGGGCGAGGCGGGTCTGCTCGGCCTGTCGCTGCCCGAAGAGGACGGCGGTTTTGGCGGCGACTATCGGCACGAGGTCGTCTTGATGCGCCAGCTGGGCTGGAAGGGCGCGGACCATTTCGGCATCAGCCTGCACAATGCGATCGTCATGCCCTACATCTGGCATTACGGCACCGAGGAGCAGAAGAAGCGCTGGCTGCCGCGTCTGGCCTCCGGCGAACTGGTCGGCGCCATCGCCATGACCGAACCGGGCGCGGGCTCGGACCTGCAAGGGGTCAAGACCACGGCGATCAAGAGCGGCAACGGCTATGTCGTCAACGGCTCCAAGACCTTCATCACCAATGGCCAGCTGGCGAACTTCATCATCGTGGTGGCCAAGACCGACCCGGCCGAGGGCGCCAAGGGCACGTCCCTGATCGTGGTCGAGACGGACGGCGCCGAAGGCTTCGAACGCGGCCGGAACCTGCACAAGATCGGCATGGAGGGGAACGATACCTCCGAACTGTTCTTCAATGACGTGAAGGTCCCCGGCGACAACGTCATCGGCGGGGTCGAGGGCCAGGGCTTCGTCCAGCTGATGCAGCAACTGCCCCAGGAACGGCTGAACATCGCCGTCCAGGGCGTCGCCGCCGCCGAGCGCGGGCTGGAGGCCACCCTGGCCTACGTCAAGGAGCGCAAGGCGTTTGGAAAGCGCGTCATCGACTTCCAGAACACCCAGTTCAAACTGGCCGAGGTCAAGACCAAGCTGACCGTCGCCAAGGTCTTCGTCGACCACTGCATCGGCCTGCACCTGAAGGGCCAGCTGGACGCCGCCACGGCCTCCATGGCCAAATACTGGGTGACCGACATCCAGGGCGAGACCATCGACGAGATGCTGCAGCTGCACGGCGGCTACGGCTATATGAACGAATATCCGATCGCCCAGCTGTACAAGGACGCCCGGGTCCAGCGGATCTACGGCGGGACCAACGAGATCATGAAGTTGCTGATCGCGCGGACGCTCTGATCCGGCCGGTGCGGTCCCGGCGCAGACGAGTGGATGACGCCTGCGGCCGAACCTTCTAAACCTCCCGCCAAGGGAGACATGCACATGACGACGCGATCCAACGCGCCCGCCTATCTGACCGGCTTCGGCAATCATTTCGCGACCGAGGCCGCGCCCGGCGCCCTGCCGCAGGGCCAGAATTCGCCGCAGAAGACGCCGATGGGCCTGTACGCTGAACAGCTGTCCGGCACGGCCTTCACCGCCCCGCGCGCCGAGAACCGGCGCAGCTGGCTGTACCGCCTTCGTCCCTCGGCCCAGCACGGCCCCTATGTGGCCTTCGACCAGGGGCGCGTCCGCTCCGGCCCGTTCGACGAGACCCCGCCCAACCCCAACCGCATGCGCTGGGACCCGCTGCCGATCCCCGAGACCGCGACCGACTGGGTCGAAGGCCTGGTCACCTACGGCGGCGCCGGCGATCCCGACGCCGGAGCCGGGGCGGGAATCCACCTGTATGTCGCCAACCGTTCGATGACGGACCGGGTCTTCTACGACGCCGACGGCGAACTGCTGATCGTGCCGCAACAGGGGGCGCATCGCTTCGTCACCGAGATGGGGGTGATCGAGGCCCAGCCTGGCCACATCGTCCTGATCCCGCGCGGCGTCCGCTTCCGCGTCGAGATCGAAGGTCCCGTTCGGGGCTATGTCTGCGAAAACTACGGCAGTCCCTTCCGTCTGCCGGACCTGGGGCCGATCGGCGCAAACGGCCTGGCCAATCCGCGCGACTTCGAAACCCCGGTCGCGGCCTATGAGGACGTGGATCGCCCGACCCAGTGCGTCCAGAAATACGGCGGCCGTCTGTGGGCGACCACCTTCGACCACAGCCCGCTGGACGTCGCAGCCTGGCACGGCAATCTGGCGCCCTGCCGCTATGACACGGCGCGGTTCAACACCATCAACACGGTCAGCTACGACCACCCCGATCCGTCGATCTTCACCGTCCTGACCAGCCCGTCGGAGACGCCGGGCACGGCCAATATCGACTTCGTCATCTTCCCGCCGCGCTGGATGGTTGCCGAACACACCTTCCGCCCGCCCTGGTTCCATCGCAACGTCATGAGCGAATTCATGGGCCTGGTGACCGGCGCCTATGACGCCAAGGCGGGCGGATTTGCGCCGGGCGGCGCCAGCCTGCACAACCGGATGAGCGGCCACGGCCCGGATCAGGCCAGCTATGAAGGCGCGATCAATGCGGACCTTCAGCCGCACAAGATCACTGACACCCTGGCCTTCATGTTCGAGACCCGGGCGCCGATCCGGGTCACGAAATGGGCGTCGGAATCGCCGCAGATGCAGCTCGACTACGACGACGTCTGGTCGGGCTTCGCCAAAGGACAGGTCGAATGATCCGTATCCCTCTTCTCGCCGCCGCCGCCCTTCTGGCGTCCGCCTGCACCCCGCAGACCACGGCGGGCTCGGACGCCCCGATGCAGAGCGCCGACGCCTCGGCCTGCGCCGCGCGCGGCGGGACGATGAAACAGGTCGGCCGGCTGCAATCCTGGCAGTGCGTGATCAACTACGCCGACGCCGGCAAGCGCTGCACAGACGGCGACCAGTGCCAGGGCGACTGCCGGATCGAGGGCAACAGCGGGATCGCGCCCGGAACCGCCGCGACCGGCGTCTGTCAGGCGACCAGCGACCGCTTCGGCTGCAATACGCCGGTGGAGGACGGCAAGGCGGGCGCGACCCTCTGCATCGACTGAGGGGCAGGGGGCGAGCACCCCGCCCCTAATCCCCGTGCTTGCCGTTGCTGGAGAATTCCGGCGGGGCGGCCTTGTGCACATACTGCTCCGCCACCAGCCAGGCTTTGAACGGCCTCAGACAGCCCAGGCAAAGCGCGATCAGGATCGGCAGGGTGACGACTGCGTGGACCCAGATGGGCGGCTTCATCGTGAAGTCGATGACCATCAACAGGATCATGCCGACCAGGCCGACCGCCGACATGACGAAGAAGGCCGGGCCGTCCGCAGGGTCCGCAAAGCCGTAGCTGAGCCCACAGTTCGGACAGGCTTCGCGCAGGGTCAGATACCCTTTGAACAGGGGACCCTGGCCGCAGCGCGGGCATTTGCAGCCCAGGCCGGTCTTCAGGGTGCTGAGGCGGGGATAATCGGTCATGGCCCCATGATGCGCCAGATCGCCCGGCCTGTCGCGTGGGCGAACCGTCCCATTCGTGGAATCGCGGGTGAACGTCGGTTAACCGCGATTAAAGAGCTTTTGCGGCATGGCTGGGCCGATATGTCCGGGACCCCGCACAGCAAGCGCCTGCTGAAGACGACCGTGGCCGCCGCCGCGGCCGGGGCGGTCGCCTTTGCGCCGCTTGCGCCCCTGGCCCAGGAGGCCGGCCGCTCCAGCGATCCCCTGTCGATCAGCATCGGCCAATCCAGCGAGTTCACCCGCGTCGAATTCGCCGGCGTCATCGGCGTGCGCAGCCAGGTGCGGCGTGAGGCCGACAAGGTCATCGTCCGCCTGGGCGTCTCGGCCGCCCCTGACATTTCGCGTCTGCGCGTCGATCCGCCGCAGGGGGTCAAGGCGGTCGAGACCCGAATGGCGCGCGGCGGGGCGACCGACCTGGTCATCACCCTGGCCGAGGGCGCCGACGCCCGTTCCGGCGTGGCCGACGGCGCCGTCTGGCTGAACCTCTATGCGCCGGGCAAGGCGCCGGAGACGCCGGCGCAAGAGACCGGGGCCAAGATCAATGCCGTCGTGCCGGTCCGCGCCGTCTCCAGCGACGAGAAGACGGTTCTGACCTTCCAGTGGGGCGCCCCGGTCGGCGCCGCCGTCTTCCGGCGGGGTGAGGCGGTCTGGATCGTCTTCGACGCCGCCGCCAAGATGGATCTGGCCGGCGCCAAGGCGCTGGGGCCCGCCAAGGACGCGCGCTGGGCCGCCGGCGGCGACTACACCGCCGTCCGCATCGCGGCGCCGGAGGGGCTGGCGGTTGCGGCGGACGGGCAGGGCGGGACCTGGACCGTGACCATCGGCGGGCCGCCGACCGGCGCCTCGGGCGTGGAGGTGGACCGCGCAGACGACGGCTCCGACGCCCTGGTGGCCCGGATGGCGGGAGCCACCAAGACGGTCTGGCTGACCGATCCCCTCGTCGGCGACCGGTTCGCCGCCGTCACCGCCCTTGCGCCCGGCAAGGGCTTCTCGGGCTCGCGCAGCACGATCGACCTCAGCCTGATCCCGACGGCTCAAGGCCTGGCGGTGGAGACGTCGACCGACGATCTGAAGATCGAGGCTGGAGGCGATCTGGTCACCCTCAGCCGCCCGAACGGCCTGACCCTTTCGCCGCCGTCGGCGACCCTGGAGGCGGACGAGCGTGAGGCCGAGGCGCCGAAACGGGCGCCCCATCCCAGCCTGATCCTTGAGGAATGGGCGGCGACCGAGGGCTTTTCCGAACGCTATCGCCGACTTCAGGACGCTGCGGCCCAGGAGACCCTGGCCGCGACGGACAATCCCCGCGCCCCGATCGGCGCTCGCCTGGCCCTGTCGCGGTTTCTGGTCGGTTCGGGCCTGAACTACGAGGCGATCGGCGTGCTGAACGCCCTGATCGCCCAGGCCCCCAATATGCAGGGCGAGCCGGAGGTGCGGGGCCTGCGCGGCGCCGCCCGCGTCGGCGTCGGCCGGTTGGAGGAGGCCCAGATCGACTTCGCCGGCGCCGCCCTGTCCAACGATCCCGCCGCCAAGGTCTGGCAGGGCTATATCGCCGCCGAACAGGGCGACTGGGAGGGGGCGCGCCGCGCCTTCGCCGCCGGGGCCTCGGTCATCGACGACTTCCCCAAGGAATGGCGCGCCCGCTTCGGCGCCGCCCACGCGCTGGCGGCGATCGAAACGGGCGATCTGCCCGCCGCGCGCCAGCTGCTGGACTATGTGTTCAGCCAGAACGCCTCGGCGGCCGACCAGCTGGCGGCGCGGGTCGTTCAGGCGCGTCTGTTTGATCTGACAGGCGACAAGGCGCGGGCGCTGGCGGTCTATAAGGCGGTGGCGCGCGCCCCGCTGGACGGCATCGCCACCCCCGCCAAACTGGGCGCCATCAGCCTGGAGCTGGACAAGGGCGCCCTGACGCCCGACCAGGCGGCCCAGCAGCTGGAGCTGCTGAAGTGGCGCTGGCGCGGCGATGCGACCGAACTGGCGGTGATCCGCAAACTGGCGGACCTCTATCTGCAGCAGGGCCGCTATCGTGAGGCGCTGGACGCCCTGCGCAGCGCCGGCAAGCGGATGGCGAACGTGCCGGGCGCCGCCGAGATCCAGGCGGACCAGTCCAAGGCTTTCCGCGCCCTGTTCCTGGAAGGCGCCGCCGACGGCCTGCAACCCGTTCAGGCCCTGGCCCTCTTCTATGACTTCCGCGAACTGACGCCGATCGGCGCAGACGGCGATGAAATGGTGCGCCGCCTGTCGCGCCGCCTGATCGACGTCGATCTGCTGGATCAGGCCGCCGAACTGCTGAAACACCAGGTGGACGAGCGGCTGGACGGGGTGGCCAAGGCGCAGGTCGCCACCGATCTGGCCACCGTCTATCTGATGGACCGTCAGCCGGAGAAGGCGCTTCAGGCGATCTGGGGGTCGCGCACCACCCTCTTGCCGACCGCCGTCAACAGCCAACGCCGCGCCCTGGAAGCGCGGGCCCTGATGGACCTGGGGCGTTACGACCACGCGCTTGAGGTTCTGGATCGGGATCAGTCGGCGCCCGCGCGCGAAGTGCGCGGCGACGTCTTCTGGAAACAGCAGAAGTGGGCGGACGCCGCCCCCCTGTACGAGGCGCGTCTGGGCGATCGCCACAAACAGACCGACGCCCCCCTGACGCCCGCCGAGGAGAGCTGGCTGATCCGGGCCGGGGTCGGCTATTCGCTGAGTGGAAACCGCGCGGCCCTGGATCGTCTGCGGGGTCAGTATTCGCCCTTCATCGCCCGGGCGCGTTCGGCCAATGCGATTCGCGTGGCCTTGGACGACGACCTGTCGGGAGTGGCGGGCGCGGCCGATTTCGCCGGCCTGTCGGCCAACGCCGATACCTTCGTCGGCTGGGTCAATGCGGCCAAACAGGACTTCAGAAAAGAAGCGGGCGGGGGCCGCCCAGCGACCCCCGCCCGTTAATCCGCAGATCAGATCCGCAGTCTGGACCCGAAGGTCTTAGCCGTTGACGGCGTCCTTCAGCGGCTTGGAGACGCGGAAGCGCACGGCCTTGGAGGCGGCGATCTTGATGGTCGCGCCCGTGGCCGGGTTGCGGCCTTCACGCTCGGCGCGGTCGGCGGTGTCGAAGACGCCCAGGTTCGAGATGCGCACGTCGCCGCCGGCCTTCAGGCTGGCGTGGATGTTTTCGACGATGGCGGTCAGCACCTTGCCGGCGTCGGCCTGCGAGACACCGGCGTCCTTGGCGACGGCGGCGATCAGTTCGGCTTGAGTGGTCATAAGAGACATTTCCAGTGTTAGTCGCCCGATTCAGGGCGAGGACCGGGGGATCAACACGGATTTCGCTTGGCTTTGCAAGCGGGGAAACGGCGCAAAGCCTTATGGGGCGGGGATTATCCGGTTCCGGACGCCCGCTGGAAGCTCTCCACCAGGCTCCCGGCGACCAGTCTCCAGCCGTCCACCAGGACGAAGAAGATCAGTTTGAAGGGTAAGGAAACCACCACCGGCGGAAGCATCATCATACCCATGGACATCAGCACGCTGGCCACCACCAGGTCGATGACAAGGAACGGAACGAAAAGAAGAAATCCGATTTCGAAGGCCTTCTTCAGCTCACTGATCATGAAGGCCGGGGTGACGACCCGAAGGGGCAGTTCCTGGAGGTTGGTCGGGGGCTCGACGCGGCTCAACCGGGTGAAGAGCGCCAGGTCCGAACGGTCCACCTGGGCCAGCATGAAAGTTTTCACAGGTTCGGACGCCGCATCGAAGGCCTGGGGCAGTTCCATCTGCTGATCCAGCAGCGGGCGGATGCCCGAATCATAGGCGTCCTGCCAGGTCGGGGCCATGACGATGGCGCTCAGGAACAGGGCCAGGGACACCAGAACCGCGTTCGGCGGCGACTGCTGCATGCCGAGGGCGGTGCGCAGCAGGGACAGGACCACGACGATCCGCACGAAGCTGGTGGTCATGATGACGATGGAAGGCGCCAGGGACAGCACGGTCATCAGTCCGACCAGTTGGACCACCCGCTGGGTCAGGCCGGCCCCAGTGCCCAGGTCGATGTTGATGGCCGAGCCGGACTGGGCGGCTTCCTGGGCCAGGGCCGCGATCGGCCAGGCCAGGCAGACCAGGGTGGTGATCAGCGACAAGAAGGCCGCGCGCTTCAGTTCGGAGGCGGCGGGAACCGTGAAGACCTTTTCCCGGCTCCGGCGGGTGGAAGGCGGTTTTGCGTCCTTCACTTGAAAATCCCCGGCTGGCGCGGCTCGATCAGTTCGCGGCCTTCGCCCAGCAGGATCAGCCGTTCCTCGTCGTCGATCCGCACCAGGACCAGGCGGCGGGCGGGGTCCAGAACCAGGGTCTCGACCACCTGCATCCGCCGTTCGCCGCGTTCTGCGTTCAGTCGCGCCAGCAGCTGGGGGGCGTAGCGGCGCGCGGCGTAGGCCGCCAGGCCGATCAGGCCCAGGGTGAAGGCCAGGCCGAAGACGGCGCGGGCGAGATCAAGGAAGTTCATACGCTTTGGGCCCCGGCGCAGTCGGCGCTGTGACCCCAAGTCTTAATCAGCCTGGTTAACGAGCCGTTGAGATAACGCCCTATTAACCATGGAGGCGGCATTTTCTGCCCATCGCGCATTTTTGCGCCGCACGGGAGACCGCCATGGGCGTCGCCGACATTCCGCTGCTGGGACAGATCAAGGGCCGGCTGGGCTGGCTGGACGCCCGCCAGAAGGTCATCGCCGAAAACGTGGCCAACGCCGACACCCCCGGCTTCGTCGGCCGCGACCTGAAACAGCCCAGCGACTTCGCCGCCGCCCTGCGCTCCGGCGGCGGACTGCCGATGGTGCGGACCAACCGGGCCCATCTGGCGCCCGCCGTGGCGCCGCCCCGCTTCGATTCGTCCAAGTCCCCGGACTCTGAGACCACCCTGGACGGCAATTCGGTGGTGGTCGAAGAGCAGATGCTGAAGATGGCCGAGAGCCGCATGGCCTATGACGCCGCCATCGGCTTTTACCAGAAATCCATGTCGATGATCCGCATGGCCGCGCGCAAGCCCGGCGCGGCCTGAACCGGAGGCCTGACCCATGCCTGATCCCGTCCCACCCTCGAACAGCGCCATGGCCGTGGCGGCCTCGGCCCTGAAGGCCCAGCAGTCGCGCATGCGCGTGATCGCCGAGAACATCGCCAACGCCCAGTCCACGGCCCGCACGCCGGGCGGCGAGCCCTATCGTCGGCAGATCCCCGTCTTTCAGGCGCGGGAGGTGGACGGCGCGACCGGCGTCGCCCTGGCCGAGGTCCGGCCCGACGACAGCGATTTCAAGATGGACTACGACCCCTCCCATCCGGCGGCCAACGCCCAGGGCTATGTGATGCGGCCCAATGTCGACACCCTGGTCGAGGCCATGGACATGCGCGAGGCCCAGCGCGCCTATGAGGCCAATCTGAACGTCATCGAGACGGCGCGGTCGATGGACAGCCGCACCCTCGACATCATCAAACGCTGAGGGACTAGGCCATGAACCCGATGATGGCCGCCAAGGCCTACGCCGCCGTCCAGGGCGGGGCCATGCCCGTCGCCGCCCAGCCGCCCGTCGCCGGCGACAACGGCTTCGCCGACCTGGTCAAGACCGCCATGACCGGCCTGGCCGACCAGACGCGGGCGGCCGAGACCCAGATGACCAAGTCGATTCAGGGCCAGGGCAATCTGATCGACGTGGTCACGGCGCTGAGCTCGGCCGAGGCGTCGCTGGAGACGGTGATGTCCGTCCGCGACCAGGTCATCTCGGCCTATAAGGAAATCATGGCCATGCCGATCTGACCGAGCCGTCGGCGTTCGTCAGTCGGTCGGCCACCACCGCCGCCAAGTCCCGCGCCTGCCCTCGCAGATCGGGCACCGCGGTCATTTCCCAAAAGGCGCCGCGGGTCAAAGGGCCGATGGCGTAAAGGTCAGGGGTTGGGGCGCCCTCGCCCCCGATCAGCTGCCCGCCCTGATCGACCTCCAGCCCCAGGCCGATCGGATCGGGCCGACCGTAGCCCTGGGCCAGCAGATTGCGGATCACCGGCTCGGCGCTGTGCTGAATGACGCCCAGCGGGCCGGTGCAGTTGATCACCAGGTCGAACCTGTCCCGGATCGGGCGGCGACGGTGGCGCGGCCGCCAGGCGGCCTCGACCGAATCGTCGTCCAGCACCACTCCGGTCAGCTTGCCCGCCAGCACCGTCAGATCGCCCGCAGCCAGCATGGCGGCGATTTCTCGCGTCACGCCCGGCGCCGTCCGGTGGCGGTGAACGTCCCACAAGGGGCGAAGATGACGCAGGAAGCGGCGCTTCTGCTGCGGCGTCCAGGCGCGCCACAGGTCGCGGGCGCCGTGCCTCAGGCGATCGAACACCGCCCGCCAATCGTGGGTCAGGACGGCGCGCCGCACTTGAGACAGGACTTCGGACGGACCGCCCGAAAAGGCGCCGTCGAAGGGCGCCGGTGGAACCGTCGCGTGGCCGCGGGGCAGGAGGCCGTGCCTGGACAGGGCGGTAAACCGCCGTCCCGGTCGCCGAAGCGTCAGGACCGCATCCACCATGGTCAGGCCGGAGCCGATCAGAAGGATGTTGCGCCCAGCTCCGACCGCAGCCGTGTCGATACGCCACGGGTTTTCGACATAGGCGGCCGAGGCGCGGACCGCCGCATCGATCCCGGGCGGGGAGGCGGGCTCCAGATTGCCCAAGGCCAGGATCACCGCATCGGCCACGATGACTTCCGCACCAACCATGATCCGCCAACCGCCTTCGTGGCGGTCGATCGCCTGGGCCTCGCCCTGGACGAGAGTCATTCGCCCCGCCTCGTCCGCATTCCCCTCGAGCGTCTCGGCCAGCAGATGCCGCAGATAGTCGCCGTACACGCCGCGTGTGATGAAGCCGTCCTGGGCGCGCCAGGACGGCTGTTCCGCCAGCCAGTTCGCCAGATGGTCGGGTCGGTCGGGAAAGGCGCTCATATTGTCCAGGCGGACGTTCAGCAGATGGCCGGGATTGCCGGTGTCATAGGCGACGCCGGGACCGAAGGCGTCGCGCCGCTCGATCAGCGTCACCTGCACGACGGGCGACCGCTTCAAAAGCTGTATCGCGGTCAGCAGGCCGCTGAAGCCGGCGCCGATGATCGCCACCCTGGGTCCATGGTCTTGCGACATCGATGCTCCCGTAATGCCGTGGGGCGACCCTTCACCCAGACACGACGGGCGGAGGCGGAAGTCGATCATGCCGATAAATATCTATCTGCCAAGTAGGATTTAGATCAATCCGCTTGGCGTCGTCGGGCGAAGGCGGCGGTAAGTTCACGCAAGGCCAGAGGCGCCAGGCTCCACGGTTCGACGCAATAGCGGTGAAACAGGCGCCGGGGATCGTGCAGCAGGCGATAGGCCCATTCCAGCCCGACCCGGCCCATCCAGCGCGGCGCCGACTTCTGGACGCCGGCCTCATAGTCGAAAGCCGCCCCGACCGAAAAGACGACGCAGGCGGGCAGATCGTCGAACACGGTCGCGATCCACGACTCCTGGCGAGGCATGCCCATGCCGACGAACAGGATGTGGGGCGAGAAGGCGCGGATGTCCGCCAGGATGTCGGCGTTGTCGGCAGATCCGGGGCGGGCGTCGAAGAAGCCGTGGCGGGTGCGAATCTCCGCGCCAGGATAGCGTTCGGCCAGGCGCCGGGCCGCCTCCGGGCCGACGGCGGGCGCCCCGCCGATCGACATGACGCGCCAGCCCCGGCGGTCGGCGACGCTCCAGAAATGGTCCCGCCAGTCCAGATAGGTGGATCGGTGAAAGCCGCGACCGGGCAGGCCGAGGGCGCGCAGGAACCAGATCAGAGGCGTCGAATCGACCTGGACCAGGTCGGCGCGGTCATAGAAGGCCCGCATCTCCGCCTGGGTCTGGATCAGATGCAGGCTGTGCAGATTGTGGTTGGCGATCAGGGTCTTGCGGCCCTCTGCCACCGCCGCCTGAACATGGTGCAGCACCTCTTCGGGCCGGACCAGATCGACCGCCTCGCCCAAGAGGCGCACCCGCTCCTCCGGCCGTCGCTGACGGCGGTAGGGACGCCGCACGGCCGCGCGCCGATCGGGCGTGGTCTGGGTCAGGGTCGGCTGGGCCATGGGCGGATGCTAGGCCGGCTCGCCTCAAGGCGGAGTAAGCGAACAGGCTTAACGCAGGCTGGACGCCGCCCTGCGGCGACGCTTGGAAAATAAAACCGCCCGCCGATGAAAAATCCCTGTTGACCCCGCCCGGACCCTCCCTTAGAGGTCCGCGCCTTCCCGATGGAAACGCCGCAAGGCGCTGCCGACGGGGCCCAGATGGCGGAATTGGTAGACGCGCTGGCTTCAGGTGCCAGTGGCTTAACGGCCGTGGAGGTTCGAGTCCTCTTCTGGGCACCATCTTTCAGACGGCGCCGTGTTTTCGGACACGGCGCCGTCGTCGTTTCCGGCCCCTCATCATGCCTGTCGCGAGGCCGTTTCGCCGCGCGCCTTCGCCGTGTAAGAACCTGTCCATGACCGTTTATCTGCATGAGGGCGACCTGCCCGACGACCTGGACCTGGGGACGGAAGTCGCCATCGATTCCGAGACCATGGGCCTGCGTTTCCGTCGCGACCCCCTGTGCGTGGTCCAGCTGTCGTCCGGCGACGGAAACGCCCATGTGGTGCGGCTGAACCGTCCCGCCTACGACTGTCCGAACCTGAAGCGGCTGCTGACCGACCCGGCCGTGACCAAGATCTTCCACTTCGGCCGCTTCGACATCGGCATGTTCCAGCTGCACCTGGGGGTGGAGACCCGGCCGGTCTATTGCACCAAGATCGCCTCCAAACTGGCCCGCACCTATACGGATCGCCATGGTCTGAAGGACGTGGTGCGCGAGCTGGTGGGAGTGGACCTGTCCAAGGCGCAGCAGTCGTCCGACTGGGGCGCGGCGGAGCTGAGCCCGGCCCAGCTGGACTACGCCGCCTCGGACGTTCTTTATCTGCATGCGGCCAAGGCGCGGCTGGATCAGATGCTGGCGCGCGAGGGGCGGGCCGAACTGGCCGCCCGCTGCTTCGACTTCCTGCCGAGCCGTTCGGCGCTCGACCTCGCCGGATGGGACGAGGTCGACATCTTCGCCCACAGCTGAGGCCGTCTTGACCGAACCCGGCGAACAGACCCGTATCGAGGCGGACGAACAGCGGGTCGCCCTGGCCGGGGCGCGCTGGCGCGCCCATTCCCGCCGAGTCAAACTGTATCGCCGCGTCCTGCCGATCATCATCCTGGTGCTGGCGGGGGGCGTCCTGACCTGGACGGTCTTCCGCACCGTCATGTCCGGCGTGGAGCGCAAGGCCAGTCAGGGCCAGGAGGTCCGCCTGGACAAGCCGCTGTTCCACGGCCAGGACGCGCAAGGCCGCGCCTTCACCGTCGGGGCCCAGGGCGCCGTGCGCGATGCGGCGACCGGCCGTTTCCGCCTGATCGGCCCGGCGCTGAAGCTGAACCTGGGCGGACGCAAGGTCACGGAGATGACCGCCGACGGCGGGACCTATGACGAACAGGCCAAGACCGTGACCATCGGCCCCAATGTGCGGATTTCGGACGGGGGCACGGGGTTTGTGCTGACCACGCCCGAGGCGGTGGTCGACACCTCGACCGGAATCATCACCGGTTCAAAAGGCGTTCAGGGCGCGGGCCCTATTGGAACCATCAACGCTTCGTCCTATGCGATCTATGATCAGGGCGAGCGCGTGGTGTTCAAAGGCTCCGGCGACAACAAGGTGCGGGGGGTTCTGACCCCCTCGGGTTCAGGCGAATGACCATGATGAAGATCTTTGGAACACGGGCCGCGGTCGCGGCGGCGGGGGCGATGGCCCTCTTGGCCTTGCCGGCCGTCGGCGACGCCCAGACGCGGGGCTCGAACCAGCCGGTCGCCTATGGGGCGGACGGGGTCGAATATGCGCCGAACCGGGTCATTCTGCGGGGGCGGGCTGAGGCCGTGCAAGGCGGCAATCGGTTTCGCGCCGACCAACTGACCCTGGTCTCTGGATCGGGCGGCGATCTGGAGCGGGCCGAGGCGGCCGGATCGGTCTATTTCGTGACGCCGGAGCAGACCATGCGCGGCGATCGGGCGGTCTATAATCTGGGCTCTGGCGAGATCGTGGTGACGGGAAATGTCATCCTGACCCAGGGCCAGAATGTCCTGTCCGGATCGCGTCTGGTCTATAACGTCAATACGCAGACCGCTCGTATGGAAGGCGCGCCGCGCGGCGCCGCCGGCAATCGGGTCCAGGGCGTCTTCTATCCCAACGGAACCAACTAGGCGCCCGTCCGGGAAGGCCGCACGGATCTCGACCTTTGGCGCGTAAAGAACTCTCTGCCCTGAATCTGGATGATCGGCCGGCGCCCGAGCCGACGCCTGCGGCTGCGCGCGCGGAAAAGGGCCTGCGGGTGCGCAACATCGCCCGCGCGTTCGGCGCCCGGCAGGTGGTGCGCGACGTCTCCCTGACCGTCCAGCGGGGCGAGGTCGCGGGCCTGCTCGGCCCCAACGGCGCCGGCAAGACGACCTGCTTCTATATGATCACCGGCCTGATCCCGCCCGACTCCGGCTCGATCTGGCTGGACGGCGAGGACATCACCGGCCAGCCCATGTATCAGCGCAGCCGGATGGGCCTGGGCTATCTGGCCCAGGAAGCCTCCATCTTCCGCGGCATGACGGTGGAGCAGAACATCAAGGCCGTGGCCGAGCTGAACTATCCCCGCGACCGGGTCGAGGCGGAGACCGAGCGGCTGCTGGGTGAACTGCACATCGACCATCTGCGCCACGCCCCGGCCACCGCCCTGTCGGGCGGCGAGCGGCGTCGGGTCGAGATCGCCCGGGCGCTTGCGGGACGCCCGTCCTTCATCCTGCTGGACGAACCCTTCGCCGGCATCGACCCCCTGGCCATCGCCGACATCCGCTCGGTGATCCGCTATCTGGCGGGGCAGGGGATCGGCGTCCTGATCACCGACCACAATGTGCGCGAGACCCTGGACATCACCGACCGGGTCTCGATCATCTCGGGCGGCGCGGTCCTGTTCGAAGGCACGGCGGACGAGGCGGTCAACGACCCCGAGGTGCGGCGGGTCTATCTGGGCGAAAACTACATCTGATCGAAGGGCGGCGGCGCTCTGCCCGCCGGTCGCCAAGGCTCAGACTTGCAAGTCAGGACGCGCCCGCATCCCCCGTTTGTCGGGCGTTAACCAATGGGCGGCACTCTCGACAGCAAGTTCCGGGCCAGTTTCGCGCCCGCAGGAAAACCGCACGTGATCGGGCAGCGTCTAGAGATCAGACAGGGGCAGGGGCTCGTCATCACGCCCCAGCTGCAGCAGGCGATCAAGCTGCTGCAACTGTCCAATCTCGAGCTGGAGGAGTTCGTCGAGGCCGAGCTGGAGCGCAATCCGCTGCTGCAACGCGACGAGCCCGAGGGCGCAGAGGCCGACGCGCCCGAAAAGGCGGCCGATCCCGTCGCCGATCAGGAAATGTCTTTCGGCGAAGGGGTGGGCCAGGATTCGGTCGCCGCGATGGACGCCGGTTCCGACGACGTCTATGGCGACGCGGCGCCTGGGGAACGCACCAGCGACCGACTGGTCGACGAGGCTCAGCCCGGCCTGTCGGACTGGTCCAGCGCCGGCAAGGGCGGCGTCGTGTTCGAAGGCGACGGCGAGCGCCCCGACGCCCATGAACCCACCCTGTGGGAGCATCTCCAGGCCCAGGCCTCTTCGGCGGGCCTGTCGCCGGCCGACCACGGCATCGCCCTGACCCTGATCGATGCGACGGACGAAGGGGGCTATCTGCGCGGCGAACTGGCGGAGTTCGCCGATCGGCTGGGGGTCGATCTGGCGCGGATCGAGGCGGTCCTGGCCGTCTGCCACGGGTTCGAGCCGACGGGCGTCATGGCCCGTTCCGTGCCCGAATGCCTGAAGCTGCAGCTGATCGAGCGCAATCGCTTCGATCCGGCCATGGCGGCCCTGCTGGACAATCTGGACCTTTTGGCGCGTCGGGACATGGCGGGGCTGAAGAAGGTCTGCGGCGTCGACGCCGAGGATCTGAACGAGATGATCGCCGAGCTGAAGGGCCTGACGCCGCGACCCGGCGCCGGCTTCGGCGGCGAACCCGCCCAGACGGTGGTCCCCGACGTCCATGTAAGGCCTGATCCCGCCGGCGGCTGGCGGGTCGAACTGAACGCCGACACCCTGCCGCGCCTGCTGATCGACAAACGCTACCATGGACTGGTCCAGGCCGGCGCGCGGTCGGAAACGGAAAAGACCTTCGTCGCCGAATGCGCGGCCCAGGCCAGCTGGCTGGTCAAGTCGCTGGACCAGAGGGCCAAGACCATCCTGAAGGTGGCCTCTGAAATCGTGCGTCAGCAGGACGCCTTCCTGGCCTTCGGGGTCGAGTTCCTGCGTCCGTTGAATCTGAAGACGGTGGCCGACGCCATCGGCATGCATGAATCGACGGTCAGCCGCGTCACCTCGAACAAATATGTCTCGACCCCGCGCGGGGTGTTCGAACTGAAATTCTTCTTCACCGCCGCCATCCAATCGACCGACGGCGCCGCCAGCCATTCGGCCGAAGCCGTCCGTCATAAGATAAAAACCATGATCGACGGCGAGAGCCTGGGGGGGGACATTTTGTCCGACGACAGAATCGTCGAAATCCTTAAGGAAACCGGCATCGACATCGCCCGCCGAACAGTCGCCAAGTATCGGGAAGCCTTGAGAATTCCGTCGTCCGTCGAGCGTCGCAGAATGGTTAGGGGCGCCTGCCAAGCGTGACCACAAATCGGTGATCCCGATTGACACCAAATGCGAGCGGGAGCGTTCTATTCGCATGCAAGTCCAAGTCAGCGGCAAGCAAGTGGATGTCGGCGAAGCGTTAGGCTCGCGCATCTCCCAGGAACTCGAAGAAGGGGTCGGAAAATACTTCGCCCGCGGCGGTGACGACGCCGAGGTCGTGGTGTCCAAGGACGGCCACGGCTTCAAGGTGGACTGTTGGGTCCGCCTCGCGTCGGGCCAGACTCTGGTGACGTCGGGTATGGGCGGCGACGCCCACTCCGCCTTCACCGAGGCGCTGGACCGTCTCGAAAAGCGCGTCCGCCGCTATAAGCGCCGGCTCAAGGACCACCATATCGGACCCAAGGGTCTGTCGCCTGAAAAGACCGAAGACGCCGCGCGCGAAGTCGCCCGTAGCATCGTGCTGCGGGATCCCGACAGCGTGGAGGACGACGTCTTCGGCGACGCCGGCGACAGCGACGGTCCGCCCCCGGTCGGCATGGTCATCGCCGAAACCGAGCATGAGATCCGCACCATCACCGTGGGGCGGGCCGTGCTCGAGCTGGACATGACGGGCTATCCGGTCGTCCTGTTCCGCAACGCCGCCCACGGCGGTCTGTCGGTCGTCTATCGCCGTCCTGACGGCAATGTCGGCTGGATCGACCCCGAACGTACCGGCAAGACCAACGGCCACTAGGTGAACAGCCGCGTTTGACTTTGTCGCGGGAGCCTCTAAAGGGGCGCCCGCGACAGCCATTCGCCTGTCTGGAGTCGGCTACAATGCATATCGCAGACCTCCTGGCGCCCAACGGCGTAGTGCTGCGCGGCGGCGCTTCTTCCAAGCGGCAAGCGCTGCACGCGGTCGCTGAGGCGGCGGCCCAGGCCATGGGCGTGGATCAGACCCGCGTGTTCGAAGCCCTGCTGGAGCGTGAAGCCCTGGGCTCGACCGGCCTTGGGTCGGGCGTCGCCGTGCCGCACGCCCGGCTGAAGGAGATCGATCGGGTTACGGCCGTCTTCGTGCGCCTGGATTCGCCGGTCGCCTATGACGCCGTCGACGATCGCCCGGTGGATCTTCTGTTCGCCCTGTTCGCTCCGCCCAAGGATGGGGCCGAGCATCTGCGCGCGCTGGCCGCGGCGTCTCGCGCCCTGCGTTCAGCCGAGCTGAGGGAGCAGTTGCGTCAGGCGCACACCGCCGACGCGGTCCGCGCCCTGTTCGTCAAGGACGACGCTCCCGCGACCGCCGCCTGACAGCAGGCGGCGGCCTCTTCCATTTCCGCTCAGTGAACCGAGACGGGCTCCAGCTCGTGTGCGACGGCGGCCGCAAAGGCGGTGTCGCGGTCCAGCATCACCGCCAGGCGTTCGCCGTCGGCGCTGTGGACGGCGTAGAGCGACTGGTTCGGGTCGAAGGCGACGTCCTTCATCTCGACCGCCTCTTCCAGCAGGTCGGACGCCTTCACCTCGCGCACATAGACGAGGTCAGGGGCGCCCAGGCCCGCAAAATCTTCCTTGGTCATAATCGGCGTCATAGGACCGCCTCCTTTGATTTCACAACGCCCGGATCGCCGGGCGGTTCGAACGGCCGCGCTTTTCAGCCCGCCGTGATGGGAATGCGCCGCACCTGGCGTTCCGCCTCGGGCCGGATCAGATCGACGTGCAGCAGACCGTGTTCCAGCCGCGCGCCCTGAACCTCCAGCCCGTCGGCGAGGACGAAGCTCCTGACGAAGCCGCGAGAGGCGATGCCGCGATGCAGGAAGGCCTGTTCGCCCTTGCCGGCCTCGTCGCGCTTGCCGGCGATGATCAGCTGACGCCCCTCAAGCGTGATGGCCAGCTCGTCTGGCGAAAAGCCGGCGACAGCCAGGCTGATCCGAACGCCCGTGTCGGCGATCTGCTCGACATTATAGGGCGGATAGCTCTCGGCGGCGGCCTTTGCAGCGCGGTCGATCAGGGCGCGAGTATGGTCAAAGCCCAGCAGAAAGGGGCTGTCGAACAGAACGGTGCGGGTCGTCGTCATCTGGGTCCTCGAAAAAGCGACCGACCGACAGTCTCCCGCAAACGGCAAGACCTTCGGTCACAGATGAAGATGGGGGTGAACGGGGACAGGATCAACCGCCCCTGTCCATGACCTCAGTGGATGGCTTCGCCATGCTGGGTATAGTCCAGTCCCTCGACCTCTTCGTCCCTGGCGACGCGCAGGCCGGTGGTGAACTTGCAGATCATCAGGACCACGAAGGTGCCCGCCGCGCTCCAGGCGATTGCGCCGACCAGGCCGACCGCCTGTTTCCACACGGTCGCCCCCTCCGCCAGGGCGTTGACGCTGGTGGTGGCGAAGACGCCGGTCAAAAGGGCGCCGACGATGCCGCCGATCCCGTGCACGCCGAAGGCGTCCAGACTGTCGTCGTATTTCAGGGCGTGCTTCAGCCAGACCGCTCCGGCGTAGCAGGCCGGGCCGGCGATCAGGCCGATGAAGAAGGCGCCCTTGGGATCGACAAAGCCGGCGGCGGGGGTGATGGCGACCAGACCGCCCACGATGCCCGACAGCAGGCCCAGCAGGGTCGGGCGCTTGCGGTCAAACCATTCGATCGCCATCCAGCCCAGGGCGGCGGCGGCGGCGGCCAGGATGGTGTTGAAGGCGGCGGTGGCGGCCAGGGCGTCGGCCGCCCCGGCCGACCCGGCGTTGAAGCCGATCCAGCCGACCAGCAGCAGGCCGGTGCCGATGGCGCTATAGACCAGATTGGCGGGAGCCATGTTGTCGCGGCCGAAGCCGTGGCGCGGTCCCAGCACCAGGGCGCAGACCAGGCCGGCGACGCCCGCATTGACGTGAACGACCGCCCCGCCCGCGAAATCCAGCACCCCCAGTCCGCCCAGATAGCCGCCGCCCCAGACCTGATGGCAGATCGGCGCATAGACGATCAGATGCCACAGGGCGAAGAACAGCAGGCTGGCCGAAAACTTCATCCGTTCGGCGAAGGCGCCGGCGATCAGGGCCGGGGTTATGATGGCGAAGGTCATCTGGAAGCTGACGAACAACAGTTCGGGCAGGCCCGGCAGCAGGCTGTGCGCCGTCTGCATCGTCACCCCGTTCAGGAAGGCCGACTGGACCCCGCCGATCAGACCGTTGACCGCGTCGGGCCCCTTGCCGAACGACAGGCTGTAGCCGACCAGGAACCACAGCACCGAGACGAGGGCGAAGGCCGCCGCCGACTGGGCGATGACGCTGATGATGTTCTTCTTCCTGACCATGCCGCCGTAGAACAGGGCCAGGCCCGGCAGGGTCATCAGCAGAACCAGGGCGGTGGACGTCAGAATCCAGGCCGTCGCCGCATTGTCGATGGCCAGCGGCGCCTGGTGGGCCAACAGGGCGGGCGCCGCCAGGGCCGGTGAGGCGAGCGACGCCGCCCCGACGGCGGTGAAGGCGGAAAGGGCGGCGGTTCGGGTCATTTCAGGCGTCTCGGGGAGGAGAGGAAGGAACGGCGCAACCAGGCTTCAGGCCGAAGTCTTAAGCCGTTCCTCCGCCCTGACAATGTCCGTGAGCGGTACGATGCGAACGAAACGGTCAAGCGTGTTGTCCCAGTCGCTCAACAGGCGCCGCGCCAAGGGCGAAGCCGTCGCGGCCAGGTGCGCCTCGACCAGTTCGCGCAGTCGTTCGGCCGCGGCCGCGTCGATGTCGGTCACGCCCGCCAGATCGCCGTTCAGGGCGCGCTCGGCGTGGCCCGGCTGGTCCAGCACGAACAGCTCGCCGCCGCTCATGCCCGCCGCCAGGTTCCAGCCGACCGAGCCCAGCACGACCACCCGGCCGCCGGTCATATATTCGCAGCCGTGGGCGCCCAGGCCCTCGACCACGGCTTCGGCGCCCGAGTTGCGCACCGCGAACCGCTCGCCCGCCGCGCCGGCGACGAACAGCCGGCCCGAGGTGGCCCCGTACAGGGTCGTGTTGCCGCAGATCAGCTGATCCTCGCGCCATTCCGGCGTGCGGATCGAAATCTCGGCCCCCGACAGACCCTTGCCGACATAGTCGTTGGCCTCGCCCGTCAGATGCAGTTCCAGCCCCTTGGCCGCAAAGGCGCCGAAGCTCTGGCCGGCGATGCCTTCCAGACGCAGCTTCAGCCGTCCGGCCGGACCCTGGGAACCGAAACGCCGCACGATGGCGGACGAGACGGCGGCGCCGACCGTCCGCTGGGTGTTGTTCAGCGGATAGGACAGTTCCAGCGTCTGGCCCCGATCCAGGAACCGCACCGCATCCTTCAGCACCCGGGCGTCCAGACTGTCGGCGATGGGCTTGCGCCCCTTGTCCGCCCATTTGCCGGCGGCGCCCTCGTCCACCTGAACCAGCAGGGGGTTCAGATCGAGGTCGTCCAAGTGCGCCCCGCCGCGCCGGACCTGACGCAACAGGTCGGTGCGGCCGATGATCTCGTCCATCGTCCGGGCGCCGATCGAGGCCAGAATCTCGCGTGTCTCCTCGGCGATGAAGGTGAACAGGTTCACGACCTTGTCCGGCGTGCCGGTGAACTTCTCGCGCAGCCGCTCGTCCTGGGAGCAGACGCCGACGGGGCAGGTGTTCGAATGGCACTGGCGCACCATCAGACAGCCCATGGCGATCAGGGCGGCGGTGCCGACCCCGTATTCCTCGGCGCCCAGCATGGCGGCGATGACGACGTCGCGGCCCGTGCGGACCCCGCCGTCGGTCCTCAGCGTGACTGAGCCGCGCAGATTGTTCAGCGTCAGCACCTGATGGGCCTCGGCCAGGCCGATCTCCCACGGTAGGCCGGCGTATTTGATCGAGGTCTGGGGCGAGGCGCCGGTGCCGCCGTTGTGGCCGGCGATCAGAATGGCGTCGGCATTGGCCTTGGCCACCCCGGACGCAATGGCCCCGATGCCCGAGGCGGACACCAGCTTCACCGTCACCTTGGCGTCTGGGTTGATGGCCTTCAGATCATAGATCAGCTGGGCCAGATCCTCGATCGAATAGATGTCGTGGTGCGGCGGCGGGCTGATCAGGGTCGTGCCGGGCACGGCGTGGCGCATCCGGGCGATGAACTCGGTCACCTTGAAGCCGGGCAGTTGGCCGCCCTCGCCGGGCTTGGCGCCCTGGGCCACCTTGATCTCGATCTCGCGGCACTGGTTCAGATATTCGGCCGTGACGCCGAACCGGCCCGAGGCCACCTGCTTGACCGCCGAATTGGCGTCGTCGCCGTTGGGGCGCGGGTGATAGCGTTCGGGATCCTCGCCGCCTTCGCCCGAGACCGAGCGGGCGCCGATGCGGTTCATGGCGATGTTCAGCGTCTCATGCGCCTCGGGGCCGAGGGCGCCCAGCGACATGGCCTGTGTCAGGAAGCGGCGGCGGATGTCCGACACGCTCTCGACCTGATCGATGGGAATCGGCGTCCCTTCGCGGAAGTCCAGCAGGTCGCGCAGCGACAGGTCCGGCTGGTTTCTGACGGCTTCCGAGAACTGCTTGAACCGGCGGTAGTCGCCCCGGTTGCAGGCGTCCTGCAGCAGATGGATGGTCTTGGCCTCGTGGGCGTGAGCCTCGCCGCCCGCACGGATCTTGAAGAAGCCGCCGATGGCGGGGGAAGGCTGGGCCTCGCCCCAGGCGACCTTGTGCCGCTTCAGCGCCGCCTGCTCCAGACCCGCCAGACCGATGCCGGAGATGCGCGACGGGGCGCCGGGGAAGAACTCGGCCGTCAGGGCCCGCGACAGGCCCAGCACCTCGAACTCGCATCCGCCGCGATAGGCGGAGATGACGCTGATCCCCTTGCGCGCCAGGGTCTTCAAGAGGCCCGCCTCGATGCCCTTCTTGTAGTTCAGACAGGCGTCGCGCAGGGTCAGGCCGGGGTACAGACCCCGGTCCAGACGCTCCTGGAACAGGTCCTGGGCCAGCCAGGCGTTGACGGTGGTGGCGCCGACCCCGACCAGAACCGCGAACCCATGCGGGTCCAGGGTCTCGGCGGTGCGGACCACGATCGAGCAATAGGTCCGCAGACCCGCCGCGGTCAGGCGTCCGTGAACCCCGGCGGTGGCCAGGATCATCGGGGCCGCCAGTCGCGTCGCCGAGCTTTGCTGGTCGGTCAGCACGATCAGGGCGGCGCCGTCGCGGGCGGCGGCCTCGGCCTCGTCCATGATCCGGTCCAGGGCGGCGCGAAGTCCCGCGCCGGGCCGCGCGTCGTCGGCCGGGACGTCATAGCTGCAGTCGATGACCACGGTCGAACCCGCGCCGACAGTCGCGACCATCCGCTCGTACATGCCGTTGGTCAGGACGGGGCTGTCCAGGACAAAGACGTCCGTCTGCGCCTCTTCCTGAGCCAGGATGTTGCCCAGGTTCTTGAACCGGGTCTTCAGGCTCATCGCCCCGGCTTCGCGCAGGGGGTCGATGGGCGGATTTGTCACCTGGCTGAAGTTCTGGCGGAAATAGTGGCTCAGCGGGCGCGGCAGGGCCGACAGAACCGCCGGCGGGGCGTCGTCGCCCATGGAGCCGACCGCCTCCTTGCCGTCGCGCACCAGGGCGTCCAGCAGCAGATCCAGATCTTCGCGGCTGTAGCCGGCGGCGATCTGGCGGCGGGTCAGATCCTCGCCGGAGGCCGAACGCGGTTCCGGTCCGGGGCCGATGATCGGCTCCAGATCCACCATATTGTCCAGCCACTCCGTATAGGGGTGGGCGGCGGCCAGGGCGTCGACGGCCTCATGCTCGTCATAGACCCGGCCATGCTTCATATCGACGGCGATCAGCTTGCCGGGGCCTATGTGCAGGCGCCGCTTCACCCGGCTTTCGGGGATGGGCACCAGACCGGCTTCGGACCCGGCCATCAAGAGGCCGTCCACGGTCTCGACCGCGCGCAGCGGGCGCAGGCCGTTGCGGTCCTTGCCCGCTACGATCCAGCGGCCGTCGGCGGCGCAGATGGCGGCCGGGCCGTCCCACGGCTCCATCACGGCGTTGCAGTAAGCGTAGAAGGCCCGGTGCTCGGGCGGCATGACCACATCGTCCTTGGCCCAGGCCTCGGGGATCAGCAGGGCCTTGGCCATCGGCGCGGGGCGACCGGCATGGACCAGCACCTCCATGACATTGTCCAGGGCGGCCGAGTCGGACCCGCCCGGCTGAACCACCGGCTTCACCTCGCGGTCACGATCCCCGAAGGCCTGGGCGGCCATGCGGATCTCGTGCGACTTCATCCAGTTGAGGTTGCCCTTCAGCGTGTTGATCTCGCCGTTGTGGGCCAGCATGCGGAAGGGCTGGGCCAGCTTCCATTCCGGGAAGGTGTTGGTGGAATAGCGCTGGTGGAAGACGGCGTAGGCCGAGACGAAGCGCGGATCCTCCAGGTCGGGATACAGGTTCCCCAGCAGTTCGGCCCGCACCATCCCCTTGTAGGCGATGGAGCGCGCGGACAGGGTGCAGATGTAGACCCCCGCCAAGTTCTCGGTCTTGACCGTCTTTTCGATGCGGCGGCGGCACAGGTACAGTTCACGCTCCAGCGCCTCGCCGTCCAGCGGCTGGCCGGCGTCGTCCAGCGGCGGGGCCAGCATGATCTGTTCGATCTCGGGCCGGGTGGCTCCGGCCTTGGTCCCGACGACCGACAGGTCGATGGGCGTCTGACGCCAGCCGTAGATCCAGAAGCCGGCGCGCAGGGCCTCGGTCTCGACGATGGCGCGGGCGCGGTCCTGGGCCCCCAGGTCCGTGCGCGGCAGGAAGACCTGGCCCACGCAGATCGGACCGGGCCGCACGGACTGACCGATCGAGGCCACCTGGTCGGCGAAGAAGCCTTGTGGCAGTTCGCACATGACGCCGGCGCCGTCGCCAGACAGGCCGTCGGGATCGACGGCGCCGCGGTGGGCCACGGCCTTCAGGCTGCGGATCGCATATTCGACCACGTCGCGGCGCGGCGTGCCGTCGATGGAGCAGACCAGGCCCACGCCGCAGGCGTCGCGCTCGGCGCTGCGGTCATAGGCGTTTTCGGCTTCCAGCCGGTCGCGGGTCTGTTCGTACTTGTTCAGCCAATCGGTCATGCCGCGACCTCCTCGGTGCGGGTCTTCAGGTAACGATCGATCTCGGCGGCGGCGTCCTGGCCTTCCCGCACAGCCCAGACGACCAGCGAGGCCCCGCGCACCGCGTCGCCGGCGGCGAAGACGCCGGGCAGGCTGGTGGCGAAGCTGACGGCGCCGACCTTGATGGTGCCGTCGTCGCGGAGTGTCAGGTTCGGCTCATGCGCGGCGAAGGGCTCGGGCGAAAAGCCCAGGGCCTCGATGACGATGTCGGCCGGAATATCGAAGTCGGCGCCGGGCACGGGCACGATGTCGCGCCGCTCGCCGGGGGCCGCCTCGGTCAGTTGCATCCGCGCGGCGCGGACGCCGGTGACGCGGTCGCCCTGGGACAGCAGGGCCTTGGGCGCGCCCAGCCATTCGAAGACGACGCCTTCCTCCTCGGCGTTGACCACCTCGCGGGCCGAGCCGGGCATGTTCTCGCGGTCTCGGCGATACAGGCAGGTCACGCTGGCCGCGCCCTGGCGGACGGCGGTGCGGACGCAGTCCATCGCCGTGTCGCCGCCGCCGATCACGACCACCCGCTTGCCGCGCGCCTCGTGCCAGCCGTCCTGTTCGGCGTCGCCTAGGTCGCGCCGGTTCTGGTGCGTCAGATAGGAGAGGGCCGCCACGGTGGAGTCCGGGCCCCGCCCCGGCGCGGACAGGACGCGGGGCTGGTAGACGCCCATGGCCAGGAGGACCACGTCATGGCGGTCGCGCAACTCGGTCAGGGTCACGTCCTTGCCGACCTCGCAGCCCAGGACGAATTGGACGCCGCCGTCGATCAGACGGTCCACGCGCCGCTGGACCACATGCTTCTCCAGCTTGAAGCCGGGAATGCCGTAGATCAGCAGGCCGCCGGCCCGGTCATGACGGTCATAGACGGTGACCTGATAGCCTTCACTGCGCAGCCGGTCGGCGGCGGCCAGACCGGCCGGTCCCGCCCCGACGATGCCGACGCTCTCGCCCCGTTCGGCCTGGGGACGGATCGGTTCGACCCAGCCGTTGGCGAAGGCCTGATCCCCCAGCCAGGCCTCGACCGAGCCGATGGTCACGGCGTCCCAGCCGGACTGGTTCAGGGTGCAGCCGCCTTCGCACAGCCTGTCCTGCGGACAGATGCGGCCGCAGATTTCGGGCATGGTCGAGGTCAGGGAGGCCACGCGCCAGGCTTCGCGCGCCTCGTTCTCGGCCGACAGGCGCAGCCAGTCGGGGATGTTGTTCTGAAGCGGGCAGGCGTTTTGGCAGAACGGCACGCCGCAGTCGGTGCAGCGCGACGCCTGTTTCTCCGCCGTCTCGGTCGAGGGCGGAATCGTGATTTCACCGAAACCGCGCGTGCGCAGTTCGGCGGAGGCCTTGGACAGGCGGCGGGGTTCGACCACGAAAGTCCCGCCTTGCTTCAGGGTCTTATGCATCCCTCGCATATGCAGCAAAGCGGCGGTGTGAGGCAAATATTATTGCCGCTACGGGCTATTGCTCGAGAAAATCGCAACAAATGATCAGATATGCGCGCAATGTGGCGATAAATGTGTGCGCCCGCCGCTCCACTTGGAACGGCTTTAGGGTCTGTAGGCGCCAAATTCGGAACCTGGGCGGCGTCCGTTCGTTGAGCTCGTCTCAACCGCAATCGAAAACGGGGGCTCCATGCCGAGATGGACCACGCCGACTGGGCTGGGAGGATGGCTGACGCTGCTCCTGGGCCTCCTTATCTCCCTGATCGGAGCGATCCTCGCCTTCGGCGGGGCGCAGCTCGCGGCCCTGGGCGGCTCCTGGTATTATCTGATCGTCGGCCTGCTGCTGATCGCCTCGGGCGTGCTTCTGGTCTTGCGCGACGTGCGGGGCGCCTGGATCTACGGCGGCGCCTTCCTGTTCACCCTGGTCTGGGCGCTTTGGGAAAAGGGGCTGGACGGATGGGCCCTGGTCCCGCGTCTGATCGGCCCGCTGGTTCTGATGTTCCTGGTTCTGGCTAGCCTGCCCGTGCTGATGGGGCGGGGCGGCAAACGGCTGGCGGGCGGCGGCGCCCTGGGACTGGCGGTCCTTACGGTGGTGTTCGGCTTCGCCGTGGCCCAGGCCAACCGCGCTCAGATCGCCAGCCCGACGCCGGGCGCGCGCGGCGCCTACAACGACCCGGCCCTGCTGAAGACCGGCGCCGACTGGCCCGCCTGGGGCGGCACGGACAGCGCCCAGCGCTATTCGCCTCTGACGCAGATCAACAAGGACAATGTCGGTCGACTGGAACGGGCCTGGACCTTCCGCACCGGCGATCTGCCGGAAGAACGATGGGGCGCGGAGACCACGCCTCTGAAGATCGGCGACACCGTCTATCTCTGCTCTGCCCGCAACAAACTGTTCGCCCTGGACGCCGCCACGGGGCGACAGAAGTGGGCCTATGATCCTCAGGTCGCCGACGAGAACATCCCCTATACGGCCGCCTGCCGGGGCGTGACCTATCACGCGCGGGCCGGCGCCGACGCGGCCGAGCCGTGCGCGACCAAGATCGTCGAGGGCACTCTGGACGGCCGCATCATCGCTGTCGATGCGCGCACCGGACGCCCCTGTCCGGCCTTCGGCCAGAACGGCGCCGTCGATATCAAGCGCGGCATGGGCGAGCCCTATCCGGGCATGGTCTCGATAACTTCCGCCCCTGTGATCGTGCGCGGGGTGATCGTCACGGGGCATCAGGTGCTGGACGGCCAGAAGCGCTGGAACGCCTCGGGCGTGATCCAGGGCTTCGATGTGGAGACGGGTGAACTGCGTTTCGCCTGGGACATGATGCGCCCCGACCGCAACGGCCTGCCGCCGGAAGGAGAGACCTATACGCCGGGCACGCCCAATATGTGGACCACGGCCACGGGGGACGAGGCGCTGGGCCTAGTCTATCTGCCCATGGGTAATTCGTCCGCCGACTACTGGTCCAGCTCGCGGCGACCGGCCGAGAATGAATACTCCACCGCCCTGGTCGCGCTGGACGTGACGACCGGCAAGCCCCGCTGGCATTTCCAGACGGTGCATAAGGACGTCTGGGACTTCGACCTGGGCTCTCAGGCGACCTTAATCGACTTCCCGACGGGGGGCGGCGTGGTTCCGGCCCTGCTGCTGCCCACCAAACAGGGCGACATGTATGTGTTCAACCGCGCCACCGGCCAGTTGCTGCATGGGGTCGAGGAACGTCCGGTCCCGACCACGGGCGGAACCGAACAGGGCCAGCGGTCGCCCACCCAGCCCTTTTCGCTGTTCGCCACCCTGCGCAAGCCCAATCTGGAGGAGCGGGACATGTGGGGCATGTCGCCCATCGACCAGATGTTCTGCCGCATCAACTTCAGGAAGGCCGACTATCAGGGCTATTACACCCCGCCATCGACCAACCACTACATCAACTATCCCGGCTATAACGGCGGCTCCGACTGGGGCGGCGTGGCGGTCGATCCTGTGCGCGGCGTGATCATCGCCAACTACAACGACATGCCCAACTACAACCGGCTGGTGCCGCGCGAAGAGGCCAATGAGAGGGGCTGGTTCCCGCGTGACGACCCTCGCTACATCGCCCAGCAGCAGCAGGCGAGCGTGCGCGGCGGCAGCCTGTCCAAGGGGGAAGGCGCCGGCGATCCGCAGATCGGCGTCCCCTACGCCATCGACGTCAACGCCGGCTGGCGCGTGAAGTGGACGGGCCTGCTGTGCAAGGAGCCTCCGTACGGCGGCATCACCGCCATCGACATGCGGTCCGGCAAGACCCTGTGGGACCGGCCGTTCGGCACGGCGCGCAAGAACGGGCCGTGGGGCATCCCCTCGCACCTGCCGCTGGAGATCGGCACGCCGAACAACGGCGGTTCGGTGGTGACGGCCGGCGGCCTGATCTTCATCGCCGCGGCGACCGACGACCTGATCCGCGCCATCGACATCGAAACCGGCGAGACCGTCTGGTCCGACGTCCTGCCGGCCGGCGGCCAGGCCAATCCGATGATCTATGAGCAGAACGGCCGCCAGTATCTCGTCATCATGGCGGGCGGCCACCACTTCATGGAGACGCCGAAGGGCGACTATGTGATCGCCTATGCCCTGCCCGAGGGCATAGCATAGGGTTGCTTTTGGGCCGATCGCGCTTCGCGCTGCTTGAGGCCGTGATGAAATGATCCGAAAGGGCCGGAGGCGGAAAACGTCTCCGGCCTTTTTGCGTCACGGCCGCGTCTGGCCCTGACCCCGCACGACGTATTTGTAGGTGGTCAGCTGTTCGGCGCCAACCGGGCCGCGGGCGTGCAGGCGGGCGGTCGAAATGCCGATCTCGCCGCCGAAGCCGAACTCTCCCCCGTCGGCGAACTGGGTCGAGGCGTTGATCAGGACGATGGCGCTGTCCACCTGGGCGGCGAACCGTTCAGCGGACGTGGCGTCGGTGGTGATGATCGCCTCCGTATGGCCCGAACCGTAGCGGGCGATGTGGGCCACGGCCGCGTCCAGATCCTCCACCACCCGAACCGCCAGGACGGGCGCCAGATATTCGGTGGTCCAGTCCGCCTCCGTCGCCGGGACCATGGCGGGGACCAGGGCCCGCGCCGCATCGTCTCCACGCAGTTCGCATCCGGCGGCGATCAGGTCGGCGGCGACCGGGGGCAGCAGGCGTTCGGCAGCCGCGCGGTCCACCAGCAGGGTCTCGGTCGCGCCGCAGACCGAAACCCGTCGCATCTTGGCGTTCAGCACCACCGCGCGCGCGACCTCCAGATCGGCCGCCTCATGCAGATAGGTGTGGTTCAGCCCCTCCAGATGGCTGAGGACGGCGGTCTTGGCCTCGGCCTGGACGCGGGCCACCAGGCTCTTGCCGCCGCGCGGAATGATGACGTCGATCGCCCCCTCCAGCCCGCCCAGCATCAGGCCGACGGCTTCGCGGTCGGGCGTATCGACCAGTTGCACCGCATCCGCCGGCAGGCCGGCCTCCGCCAGGGATTCCGCGATCAGGCCGGCGATGGCGAGGGAGGACTGGAGGCAATCCGATCCACAGCGCAGGATGGCGGCGTTGCCCGAGCGGATGCACAGGGCGGCGGCGTCGGCGGTGACGTTGGGGCGGCTCTCATAGATCACGCCCAGCACGCCGATCGGGGTGCGGACCCGCGCGATGTCCAGGCCGTTGGCGGGGGTCCAGCGCTCGGTCTCGACGCCCAGGGGATCGGGCACGGCGGCGATGGTCTTGACCGCCTGGGCCATGCCGGCGACGCGGGCGGGGGTCAGCAGCAATCGGTCGATTTGGGCCTCGGCCATGCCGTTCGCACGGGCTGCGGCCACGTCTCGGGCGTTGGCGGCCAGAATGTCCGCCTCGGCGGCGGTCAATCGTCGGGCCAGGCTGTCCAGCGCGCGGGTGCGGGCGCCGGCCGGGGCGTCGCGCAGACCCGCCGCAGCGGCGCGGGCGCATCGGCCCCGCTCCAGCATCTGTTCGTTCAGCGTCAGAGTCTCGGTCATCGGTCGTCCAGCACCAGGTCGTCGCGGTGGATCAGGACCGAGGCGCCGCGATAGCCCAGAACGGACTCGATCTCATCGCTGCGGCGGCCCCGGATGCGGGCGGCCTCTTCGGCGGCGTAGGCGGCTAGGCCCACCCCGACAGGCTGGTTCTCGGCGTCGGTCAGGCGCACGCAGTCGCCCTTTTCGAAATCGCCGGTCACGGCCGTGACCCCGGCGGGCAACAGGCTCTTGCCGGCCTTCAGCGCGGCGACGGCGCCGTCGTCCAGCGTCAGGGCGCCGGCCGGGGACAGGCTGCCGGCGATCCACTGCTTATAGGCGGCCATCGGGGTGTCCGGCGCCGTGATCAGGGTGGCGCGCGCCCCGGTGCGAACCGCGCTCAGAGGCGACAGGGTCTGGCCCGAGGCGATTACGGTGGCGCAGCCGGCCGAGCGAGCGATCTGGGCGGCGGCCAGCTTGGTCGCCATGCCGCCGGTGCCGACCCCGGCCTGGGCGTTGGCGCCGCCGCCCATGGCCAGGACGTCGGGGCCGAGGCTCTCGATCAGAGGCAGGTGGACGGCGGCCGGGTCGCGACGCGGGTCGGCGGTGTAGAGGCCGTCGACGTCCGACAGCAGCACCAGCAGATCGGCCCGCGCCAGCTGGGCCGTGCGCGCCGCCAGCCGGTCGTTGTCGCCATAGCGGATCTCTTCGGTGGCGACGGTGTCGTTCTCATTGACGATGGGCACGACCCCGTGGGCCAGCAGGGCCTCGACCGTGGCGCGGCCGTTCAGCCAGCGCCGGCGCCGCTCGGTGTCGTCGCGGGTCAAGAGGACCTGCCCGGCGACCAGACCATGGGGCGCCAGGGCCTCGGACCAGGCGGCCATCAGCAGGGACTGGCCCACCGAGGCCGCCGCCTGCTTGTCCTCCAGCCGCGCGCCCAGGTTCGGCAGGCGGCCGCGCCCCAGTGCGATCGAACCGGACGAGACGACGATCACCTCGCGGCCCTCAGCCTTCAGTCGCGCCAGATCCTCGGCCATGGCGGCCAGCCAGTCGCGCGTCGGCCGCCGCGTCTCGGCGTCGATCAACAGAGACGATCCGATCTTGACCACGACCCGGCGGGCGGCCCCCAGGGCGGAGGCGGCGTCCGGGCGCGGCGCGGGGGAGGCGGCCTGGGACATGAAGGTTTCTCTAAACGGCCGATCGCCGCTTGTCTCTTGTCGTCTGTGCCGCCACAGCAGGGCGATGATGGAATCCCTGTCCCCTATCGCCGCCGGCGCCCTGGGCAGTCTGGCGGCGGGTCTGATGACGGCGGTCGACGCGGCGCCGATGCTGGTGGTCAAAAGGCCCGGTCAGCAGACCCAGAGCGTGCTCCTGGGCTTCGCCGCCGGGGTGATGCTGGCGGCCTCCTTCTTCTCGCTGATCATGCCGGGGGTGGAGGTGCTGCAAACGGGCGGGGCGTCGCGCGGCTGGGCGGCGGGAACCATGGCGGCGGCGGTGCTGATCGGGGCCACGGTCATCGGCCTGATGAACCGGTTCGCGCCGGTGGACATGCTGGCGATCGGACCGGCCCAGTCGAAACATCTGGCGCGCCGCATCTGGCTGTTCATCATCGCCATAACCCTGCACAACTTCCCCGAGGGCGCGGCCGTGGGCGTCAGCTTCGGCGGCGGCGACCTGCACCAGGGGCTGGCGACGACGCTCGGCATCGGGATTCAGAACATGCCCGAAGGCCTGGCCGTGTCGGCGGCCATGGCCTCGCTGGGGTATGGCCGCATCGCCGCCTTTGCGGCCGCCCTGGCCTCGGGTCTGGTCGAGCCGGTCGGCGGGCTGATCGGCGCGAGCGTGGTCGGCGCCTTGCCCGGCGCCCTGCCCTGGGGCCTGGGTCTGGCGGCCGGAGCCATGATCTACGTCGTCACCGCAGAGATCATTCCCGAGACGCGTGAGCGATCGACCGGCGACGGCTCCATGATCGGGCTGATGGTCGGTCTGGTGGGGATGATGTTCCTGGACATCGCCCTGGGCTGAGCTTGGCCTTTAGGCTGCTCTCGAGTTGAAGGACTTCGGGCGCCTGTTACATCATTTACATGCGGCGCGGGTCTGGACGGGGGCGGTCGCCAGAGGTTAGGCCACCAGTTCGCCGATCCATCTGCCCCGAAGGAGCGCCCCATTAAGACGCGACCTGAAAAGCCTTCGGCTTCCCGTCGAAACTTCTTGTCTGGCCTCGGGCTTCTCGCCCTGATGGGCGCCGGAGTGTATTCCATGCCTGCTTCCGCCGAAACCGCCCGCGCCGTTCAGCGTCACCGCCAGCGGATCGAGGATCTGATTTCGGCCATGACGGTCGAGGAGAAGGCGGGCCAGCTCAATCTGCTCGCCGATCCGTTCCGCTGGATGCCGACGGCGGTGAACCCGCTGGACGGCACGGGCGATCCCGCCCGCGTCACCGCCATGATCCGCGAGGGCAAGGTCGGCAGCCTGTTCAACGGCATCGGCGCCGAGGCCGGCCGCCGCATCCAGCAGGTCGCGATGGAAGAGAGCCGGCTGAAGATCCCGCTGCTGTTCGCGGCGGACGTGATCCACGGCCTGTCCACCATCTTCCCCGTACCCCTGGCCGAGGCGGCGGCTTTCGACACTCAACTGGCCTATCGCACCGCCCGGGCGGCGGCGGTGGAGACGGCGGCCTCGGCCGTGCACCAGACCTACGCCCCCATGGTGGACGTGGCCCGCGACCAACGCTGGGGCCGAAACGTCGAGGGCGCCGGCGAGGACGTTCTGCTGAACAATCTGCTGGCCGCCGCCCGGGTGCGCGGCTTCCAGGGTGAAAAGGGGCTGGACGACCGCGACGCCGTCCTGGCCACCGCCAAACACATGGCCGCCTATTCGGCCGCCATCGGCGGGGTCGAGTACAACACCACCGACATGAGCGAGCAGACGCTGCGCGGCTTCTTCCTGCCGCCGTTCAAGGCGGCGGTGGATGCGGGCTGTCTGTCGATCATGAGCGCCTTCAACGATCTGAACGGGGTTCCGGCCTCGGGCAGCCGCAAACTGCTGACCGACATTCTGCGCGGCGAATGGGGTTTCGAGGGCTTCGTCGTCTCGGATTACACCTCCGAACAGGAGCTGATCGCCCACGGCTTCGCCGAGGACGGCCGCGACGCCGCCCGCCTGGCCTTCAACGCCGGCGTGGACGTGTCGATGGTCTCGGGCCTCTATCTGGAGCATCTGCCCAGCCTGGTCGCCTCGGGCGAGGTGTCGATGGCCCGACTGGACGAGGCGGTGCGCCGTCTGCTGCACACCAAGGCGGCGCTGGGCCTGTTCGACGATCCCTATCGCGGCACGGACGTGGCGCGTGAGAAGGCCGTGGTCGGCTCGCGCGATCATATCGCCCTGTCGCGCGAAGCGGGCCGCAAGTCCGTGGTCCTGCTGAAGAACGACAACGGCCTTCTGCCCCTGAACAAGAGCCAGAAGATCGCCCTGATCGGCCCGTTCGCCGACGACGTGGACAATGTCTGGGGGCCGTGGACCATCTGGGGCGCGCCTGAGCGTCGCGTCTCGCTGGAGGCCGGCTTCCGCGCCGCCATGAGCGATCCGCAAGCCCTGACCGTCGCGCGCGGCTCGGGCGTCGAGAGCGCGCTGGACGGCGGCATCGACGAGGCTGTCCGTGCGGCCGCCAACGCTGATGTCATCGTGCTGGCCATCGGCGAAAGCCAGAAGATGTCGGGCGAGGCACAGTCCCGCACTGAGATCGTCGTGCCGGCGCCGCAGATGGCTCTGGTCGACGCCATGGCCGCCCTGAACAAGCCCATGGTCATCCTGCTGCGCAACGGCCGGGCCCTGGCGCTGGAGGGCAATGTCAAGAACGCCCAAGCCGTCGTCGTGACCTGGTTCCTGGGCGAGCAGATGGGCCACGCCGTCGCCGACGTGATCTTCGGCGACCATGGCCCCTCGGCCCGCCTGCCGATCAGCTTCCCGCACAAGTCGGGCCAGCAGCCCTATTCCTACGACCACAAGAACACGGGACGTCCGGCCAACCCGGACCTGCCGGTCGAGGAATACAAGGCCCGCTATCGCGAGACGACCAACACGGCCCTCTATCCGTTCGGTTTCGGCCTGACCTATGGCGAGGTGGTCTATGGGCCGGTTGAGATGGCGAGCGATCAACTGCCGTGGAACGGGACGCTGGACGTCGCCGTCACCGTGACCAACCAGGGCGCCCACCCGGCCGAGGAACTGGTGCAGCTCTATATCCACGACCGGGTCGCCAGCCTGACCCAACCGGGCCGTCTGCTGAAGGATTTCAAACGGGTCAGCCTGCGTCCCGGTCAGAGCCAGACGGTGCGTTTCACCCTGAACCCGCGTCAGCTGGGCTTCATCGGCGAGGACGGCGCCTACCGGATCGAACCCGGCCTGTTCGACCTGTGGCTGGCCCCGCACGCCCAGGGCGGTTCGGCGGCTCAGTTCCGTCTGATCGGCCCGGCCTGATCCTGCGGACGTTGACGGAGCGGACGGCAGGGCTTAACGAGCCCGCCGTTTGTCTTCGGCCTCCTTTCGGGCTGGATTCGTGTTTAGGAGCGCGCCCATGACGACCAAGATTCTTCCGGGCGCCACAGGCGTTCTCGCGCTTGCAGACGGCACGATCCTTCAGGGAATCGGAGTCGGGGCTGTCGGATCGGCCCTGGGCGAGGTGGTCTTCAACACCGCCATGACGGGCTATCAGGAGATCCTGACCGACCCGTCCTACATGAGCCAGATCCTGGCCTTCACCTTCCCGCACGTCGGCAATGTGGGGACCAATGTCGAAGACATCGAACAGATGGGCGGCGGGTCCGACACCTCGGCGCGGGGCGCGATCTTCCGCGACGTGCCGACCGATCCGGCCAACTATCGCTCGGATGCGGGCTTCGACGCCTGGATGAAGCGTCGCGGCGTCGTGGGTCTGGCCGGGGTGGACACCCGCGCCCTGACCAAGATCATCCGAGACAAGGGCGCGCCCCACGCCGTGATCGCCCATGATCCGGACGGAAACTTCGACCTAGAAGCCTTGGTCGACCAGGCCAAGGCCTGGACCGGGCTGGTGGGTCTGGACCTGGCCAAGCCCGCCTCGACGCTGCAGGCCTTCGAATGGAACGAGGGTCTGTGGCAATGGCCTGAGGGTCATCCCAAGACCGAAGGCCGCAAGGAGGTGGTGGTCATCGACTATGGCGTGAAGCGCAACATCCTGCGCGCCCTGGCCTCGACCGGCGCCAAGATCACCGTGGTCCCGGCCACGACCACGGCGGAAGAGGTTCTGGCGCGCAATCCCGACGGCGTGGTCCTGTCGAACGGCCCGGGCGATCCGGCCGCGACCGGTGAATACGCCGTGCCGGAGATCCAGAAGCTGGTCGCCAGCGGCAAGCCCCTGATGGGCATCTGCCTGGGCCACCAGATGCTGGCTCTGGCCCTGGGCGCCAAGACGGTGAAGATGGATCAGGGCCACCACGGCGCCAACCATCCGGTCAAGGATTTGACCACCGGCAAGGTCGAGATCGTCTCGATGAACCACGGCTTTACGGTCGATCGCGACAGCCTGCCCGACGCCGTGACCGAAACCCACGTCAGCCTGTTCGACGGCACCAACTGCGGCATCGCCGTCAAGGACAAGCCGATCTTCAGCGTTCAGCACCACCCCGAGGCCTCGCCCGGACCCACGGACAGCCTGTATCTGTTCGACCGGTTCGCCGATCTGATGGCCGCGCGCTGAGCCGATGAAACAGGCAGCGGCCCGGTCGGACTATCTGGACTGGCTGGCCCAGGCGCTGGAGGCGGAGCGCGGGATGACTCCCTTGCCTGACGGCGATGTGGTGGTCGGCTACGCCACCGGCTATGATGCGGCCGATGTCGCGCCCTTCGTGCGGTCCCTGCGGGCGGTGTTCGACGGTCCTGTCGCCCTGGTGGTGGATACGGACGCCGAGTTGCGCGAGTTCCTGGCCCAGAATGACGTGACCGCCGTGGACGCGCCGACCTGGCGCGGCTGGGCGCCCCATCCGGTGATGCAGAGGTTCGTCGCCTTCGCCGGCCTGCTGGGCGATCGGCCCGGCGCCGCTCTGGCCTGCGACGTGCGCGACGTCGTCTTTCAGGCTTCGCCGTTCGCGCCCCATCCGCACGGGCTGGAAGTCTTCATCGAGGCTGACGCCCCCCTGGGCGATCATGCCTTCAACATGAAATATCTGCGCGCCCTGTTCGGCGAGGCGACGGCGACGGCCCTGGCCGATCGTTCCTGCCTGTGCGTGGGCACCCTCTTGGGGCCGCGGGTCGAGGTGTCGCGCCTGTCGCGGCTGATCCTGTCGCTGGCCGCAATTCCGCGTTCCGAGATCGGCGGGGCCTTCGGCGCGGATCAGGCGGCCTTCAACATGGCGATCCATCAGGGTCTGGCGGCGGCGACGGTCCAGCCCAACTATGGCCGTGTGGCGACCCTGGGCCTGACGCCGGGCGACCTTCTGTCGGTGCAAGGCGGCCGGGTCGTCAACCCGGACGGCACGGCCAGCGCCGTCGTGCACCAGCATGACCGCCATCCCCATTTGGACGCGGCGATGCATCAGCGGTGGGGTGGCGGTTTCGAGCACCGCAAACGCGTCCGCCCCAAGTCCGCCCGTCAAAAGCTGGACAAGCTGGCGGCCTCGCTGAGACGTCGGACGCCGGAGCTCCGCTGATCAGGCCAGGCGACCCGCCAACGGATCAGGGCAGGGGGGCGAAACTCTTGTCCTCGCGAAGGGCGCTGGCCTTCCGCACGGCCATCGGCGCGGCATGCAGCCAGTAGTCGGCGTCTTCCAGCCGATGCTCGCGGCGGCGCTCCAGGCCGCGCATCCGCCTGAGGGCGGCGTTTTCAAGAAGGCGCGCATGCAGGGCGCGGGGCGACAGTTCGACGATGGCGGGAGAGCCGGGGACGGCGACGGCGTCGGGGCCTTGGGGCTCCACCGCCGGACGGGCGATGGCGATATACATCAGGATCTCGGTTCAGAAGGACAGGCGCTTCTGCGCCGCGCTAACGGGGAATTAACCACAACGCCTGTGGATAGTTCCTGAGTGCGTCCGAAAAAAGTCCGTGATTCGAATGACTTGGTGTCTCGATCCGAACAAAATACTTACTGAGATCTTAATCTGGAGGCGGAGCGCTTTCTCAATACGCCTCGTCATGCCGCCGATGAACGGCGCCGGTGGCAGTCCCTAGGGGAGTCGAACCCCTCTTTTCAGGTTGAAAACCTGACGTCCTAACCGATAGACGAAGGGACCGCAGCCGGGGCGGCGCATTTGCCCCGGATTGGTCCCTTCTGCAAGCGAAAAATCACGCCGCCTCGGCCGCTTCGGCCGGCGAGAGGGCGTCCAGCGCCGGGAACAGGTCGGCGATCAGATCCTCGACATGTTCCAGCCCGACCGACAGCCGCACCAAGCCGTCGCCGATGCCGGCGGTGGCGCGCTGTTCCGGCGTCATGGCGGCGTGGGTCATGGTGGCGGGATGGGCGATCAGGCTTTCAACCCCGCCCAGGGATTCGGCCAGGGTGAAGACGTCCAGGCTTTCGACCAGGGTCCGCACCGCCTCGGCCCCGCCCGCCAGTTCGAAGCTGAGCATGGCGCCCGGCCCCGCTTGCTGGGCCGTGACCAGGGCGTGGTTCGGGTGGGACTTCAGGCCCGGATAGTGGACGGCCTTGACCGCCGGGTGGCCGGCCAGCCTTTGGGCGATCGCGCCGGCCGTGGCCTGCTGCCGCTCGATCCGGGCGAACAGGGTGCGCACGCCGCGCAGGGTCAGATAGGCGTCGAAGGGCGAGCCGGTCACGCCGGTGCAGTTGGCCCACCAGGCCAGGGTCTGGTGATCCTCGGCGTCGGCCGACACGACCGCGCCGCCGACCACGTCGGAATGGCCGTTGATGAACTTGGTCGTGGAATGGACCACGAAGTCGGCGCCCAGCTTGATCGGGTTCTGAAGGGCCGGCGACAGGAAGGTGTTGTCGCAGACGACCTTGGCGCCCGCCGCATGGGCGCGGGTGCAGATGTCGGCGACATCGACCAGACGAAGCAGCGGGTTTGACGGGGTCTCGACCAGCACCAGCTTGGGCTTCAGCGCCAGGGCGGCTTCGAGGGCTTCCGGATCGCCCTGATCGACCAGCAGCAGCTCGAAATGGCCTTTGCGGGCGCGGGCGTTCAGCAGGCGGCAGGTGCCGCCGTAACAGTCGTGCGGGGCGATCAGCAGGTCACCGGGCTCCAGCAGGGCCAGGGGCAAATCGACGGCCGCCATGCCGGTGGCGGTGATGACGCAGCCGGCGCCGCCCTCCAGTTCGGCCAGGGTCTCCGCCAGGACGTCGCGGGTCGGATTGCCCGATCGGCTGTAGTCGTACTTCCGCTTCTGTTCGAAACCGGCGAAGGAATAGTTGGACGACAGATAGAGCGGCGGCATGACCGCGCCGTGGGCCGTGTCCGTATCCACGCCCGTGCGGGCGGCGATGGTGTGCGGGCTGGCGGGGCGGGTCGTCATGCTTGGATATCCTTGAAGGCGGCGCGGAGGACTTCGCCGACGAAGGCGTCCTCCTTCAGAAAGGCGTCGTGGCCGTAGAGGGAGGGCGCCTCGACGAAGCGCCACAGGGTCGGCAGGCGCGCGGCCAGTTCGCGCATGTCGTCGATCGGCACCAGCCGGTCGGAGGTGAAGCCGATCAGGGTGACGGGGGTGGTTATGGCCTCGGGCGTCACACTGTGGCGATCCAGCGAATCCGACATCGACAGCCAGCGGGCCGGGGTGGTGTGGGTGCGATAGGCCTGGCCCCGCGCCGTCAGATAGTCGCAGACGGGATAGGCGCCGCCGACGGCGGCCGGGGCGGTGGTGTCGAACCGGTCGTTGAACTCTTCCGCCGTGCGATAGGTGGTCATGGCCAGTTCGCGGGCCAGGGCGACGCCTTCTTCCGGGCGGCCGGCGTCGACGGCGAACTGGAGGATGCGGCGCTGGATGCCGCGCCAGGCCGTGGCCTGGGGATGGGCGCGGTGGGCGGCCGAGACGACGATCAACTGTTCGGCCCAGTCGGGATAGAGTTCAGCGAAGGCCAGGGCGACCATGCCCCCGTAGGAACAGCCGACGAAGGCGGCGACCCGTTCGACCTGCAGATGGTTCAGAACCAGGGCCAGCAGGCGGGCCTGATCGTGGGTGGTGATGGTGACGGGCGCATCCTGAAACTCCTGGCCGGGCGCGAAGTCGACGGCCAGGACCTGAAGCCGCGACAGGTCGATGGGGCCGCGCACGGAGACGGCGCCGGACCACCAGCCCAGGCCGTTGGTCTCGGTGCGGTGGACGAACCGGCCGGCCGAGATGCCGCCGGCCACGACGACGACGGGCGCCCCGGCGCGGCCGTGCAGTCGGCCGATGACGTTGGGCTGTTTCAGTTTTTCGCCGGAGGCGAGGCGGAAGTCGGCGGGAAGGGGAACGATCACGTCGCGGGCGCCGCCGCGTTCGCGCACAGGCTTGGCCGTCGGCTGGGGCCGACAGTCGGGTTCTTCGAGCAGGGATGTTTCAGCCAGGGTCATCTATCGTCGTCCGCATCGTTCTCGCTCAGCAAGGCTCGATGCGGTGACAGATCGTGGAGCGTCGCCTCGTCGATGCTCCACTCATCTCTCGCGACCCCGAAGGACCCCGCAGGAGTTGGCACCGTTTCGGGCGGAACCCGATGGTTGCCCCGGCGTCAAAGGGCCTAATCCCTCAGCCGGTCTTGATGAGTGATCTTACGTTGATCAAACAAGCGGAGCCGGTCAAGCGAAAAATTCAACCCAAGTTGATAGTTCGCGCGGCCTTGGCTGGTCTGAAACGACCCCGAAAGTCGTCGTTGCGAAAAAATCATCCAATGCGGCTTGACAGCGAGGGTGGGGTCCGATCACCCTAGGCTCAGATTTCAACCGGATCAGACCTGTGCGCCAGCACCTGCTCATCGCCGAAGTTTCGACCGTCGCCGGCCTCGCCGCGACGGCCTTCGGCATGACCATCGGCGGCTCGATTATTGGCGGCACCACCGGCGCCACCACCACCATGCCCTCACGGGCGGGACGAGTTTAGCGCGCCGGACGCCGGCAACCGCAGAACCCGAACCCCGCCCGGTCCGCCAGGCGGGGTTTTTCATTTCACCCCACCCCTTCCGAACATCGCCCGAGAAACCCAATGTCAGCCTCCCTCGCCGTCGTAGAGAAATCCGAGAACCTCGAACCGAGTAAACAGCCCGCCGCCGAGGTGGTGGTGCTGAAGTTCGGGTCGTCGATCCTGCGAACCCCGGCGGAGGCGCCGCTGGTGGCCTCGGCCGTCTACGGCCATGTGCGGGCGGGACGGAAGGTGGTGGCGGTGGTCTCGGCCTTCGGCGGGGCGACCGACCAGATGCTGGGCGAGGCGCGGGCCCTGGGCCTGGCCCATTCCAACGAACTGCTGCCCGGCTATGTGGCCCTGGGCGAGGAGAAGTCGGCGGCCCTGGTGGCCATCGCCTGCGACCGGATCGGCCTGGACGCCTGCGCCCTGTCGGTGCGGGAACTGGGCATCGTCGCCGAAGGCGAGCCGGAGCATTCGCGCCCCTGCGGCCTGCGGCCCGACCATCTGAAACAGGCGCTGGACCGGCACGAGGTGGTGGTGGTTCCCGGCTTCGGCGCGGTGCGGCCGGACGGGCGGATCGCCCTGTTGGGCCGGGGCGGGTCGGACCTGACGGCGGTCTTCCTGGCTGCCGAACTGGGCCTGAAGAGGGTGCGGCTGGTGAAGGACGTCGACGGCCTGTACGACCACGATCCGAACGACCGGACGGCCCCGGCCCTGCGCTATCGCCGAGCCTCCTGGGACGTGGCGCGCAAGCTGGGCGGCGCCTTGGTTCAGCACGACGCGATCGACCTGGGCGAGAGCCGGGGCGTGGAGATCGAGGTCGCGGCCCTGGACCGGGCCGACGGCACGGTGATCGGCAAGCGGTCGGCGCCCCCCGGACCGGCGCCGGCCCTGCCGCCGCTGAAGGTGGCGGTCGCCGGCTGCGGCGTGGTGGGCGGCGGGGTCCTGGCCCGCTTGCTGAACGATCCGCGCTATGACGTGGTGGGGGTGCTGGTGCGCAACCCGAAGAAGGTCCGCGACGTGGCCTGCCCGCAATCGCTGTTCACCGCCGACCCGGCGGTCCTCTGGGCCAAGAAGCCGGACATCGTGCTGGAGGCCCTGTCGGAAGGCGAGGCGGGCCATGCGGTGATCCGCGCCGCCCTGGAGGCCGGCTGCGACGTGGCCAGCGCCAACAAGCAGGCGGTCAGCCGCGATCCCGGCGGGCTTCAGGATCTGGCCAAGGCCAAGGGGCGCCGGATCTTCTGGTCGGCCTCGGTCGGCGGGGGCTCGCCGATGATCGAGACGGTGCGGGCGGCCCGCGCCGCCGGCGAGGTGGTCGGGTTCGAGGCGGTGCTGAACGGCACGGTCAACTTCATGCTGGAGCGGCTGGGCGACGGGGCGGCCTTCGCCGAGGCCCTGGCCGACGCCCGGGCGGCGGGCTTTGCGGAAGAGGATCCGTCGGCGGACCTGGAGGGGCTGGACGCCGCCGCCAAGGTGCGGCTGCTGTGCCACGAGGCCTTCGGCCGCTCGCCCGACGGCGAGGTCCCGCGCGACTGCCTGACCGAGGCGACGTCGGCCGAGGGCGGGGTGCGCCAGATCGGCGCCGCCCATCTGAAGGACGGGGTCATCACGCCGTCGGTCAAGCTGACGGCCGGGCACGGCGACCCCTTGTTCTCCAGCCTGCGCGGCGAGGGCAACGCCCTGAAGGTTTACGGCGCCGACGGGCGGGTGTGGCGCTGCCGGGGCCGGGGCGCCGGCCGCTGGGCCACGACCGAGAGCATCATGGCCGACCTGGCCGAGATCGTGCGCGCCCGCCGCGCCGACGCAGGCCTGAACTAGGCCATGGCCGTCTTCACCCCCGTTTCGCTGGACGAGGCCAGGGCGTTCCTGGCCGGCTACGACCTGGGCGAGGTGGTCGAACTGACCGCCATCGCCGAGGGGGTGGAGAACACCAACTACCGGCTGGAGACCCAGGACGGCGCGAGCCGCAGGCGGTGCGTCCTGACCCTGTTCGAGGCGCGGACGGACGAGGCGTCTCTGCCCTTCTGCCTGGGGCTGACGGCCCATCTGGCGGGGCGGGGCTTTCCCTGCCCGACCCCCATCAAGGACCGTTCGGGCGGATGGCTGGGGCGGCTGAACGGCCGGGCGGCGGCGGTGATCGAATGGAAGACCGGCGCCTGGCTGCGCCACCCGTCGGAAGCGGATCAGGCGGCGGCGGGGGCGGTGCTGGCGCGGCTGCACCAGACGGCGTCCGGCTTCGCCGGGCGGCGCGAGAATCCGGTCGGGCCGGCCATGTGGCGGCGGCTGGCGGACCGGTGCGCGGCGGGCGCCTCGGGCGAGGACCGCAGCCTGCTGGATCAGGTCGAGGCGGCGCTGGTGCGGCTGGATAATCCGTTTGCGGACGATCTGCCGACCGGGGCGATCCATGCCGACTATTTCCCCGACAACATCCTGTTCGAGAACGGGACCGTTTCGGCCGTGATCGACTTCTATTTCGGCTGCACCGGACCGCTGGTCTATGACCTGGCCATCGCCCTGTCGGCCTGGGGCTTCGACGCCGAGGGGCGGCCCATGCCGCACGCTTTGGCGGCCTTCCAGCGCGGCTATGAGGCGGTGCGGCCGCTGAACGAGGCCGAACGCGCGGCCCTGCCCCGACTGGGCGAGGCGGCGGCCCTGAGGTTCACCGTCACCCGCCTACACGACCGCATCTTCCACGACCCGTCCAAACTGGTGACGCCCAAGGACCCGGCGGTCTTCCTGCGGCGGATGGATCACTGGCGGGCGGTGGAGACCGTCTGAAGGGACCCCGGATCGGACAGGAAAAAGAGTGTCCGATGTGTCCGATCTGTCCGAAATCGACGGGAGCGACGCCGCAGGGCCGAACGCGAGGGGTTCGGTTTTCAAAGACCGGGGCGGGGATTGTCACACGGATTGGAAGGGCGGCGGGCCGATTGGGTTCGAACCGCGCCAGAGCGCTGAAAAGACCGAAGTTCATCGCCGCTCCTCGTGCGACATGAGCCGTCTGCCGCCCGCCTGGGGGAGGGGGCTTCGAAGGGTGGAGGGGGCTCTCCGCCGCACCTAATCCGGATTGAGACCCCCTCCGTCACGGCGCCGAAGAGGCGCCGCGCCACCTCCCCCAGAGGGGAGGAGACATCGCCCCGAGATCAGGTCCGGCAGATGGAGACGCCGCCGTCCACCAGTGTCGCCGTGCCGGTCATGAAGCCGGCGGCGTCGGAGGCGAGGAAGGCGGCGGCCTGGGCGATTTCCTCGGGCTGGGCGATGCGTTTGAGGGCGTGCAGGCCCGAGACGAAGGCCAGGGTTTCGGGGGTGTCGGCGACGGCCCGGCCCATCGGCGTGTCCACCCCGCCGCACAGCAGGGCGTTGGCGCGGATGTTCTGGGCGCCGAACTCGGCGGCGATGACCTGGGTCAGGCCGATCAGACCCGCCTTGGCCGAGGCGTAGGCCGCCATGCCCGGAAAGCCGACGGTATGGCCGACAAAGGTGGAGGTGAAGACGATCGAGCCGCCGCCGCGCCTCTGCATGGCGGGGATCTGATGCTTGGCGCACAGGAAGGCGCCGGTCAGGTTGATGTCCAGGGTCTGTTTCCAGCCGGCGACCGACAGGTCCGGCGTCGGGGCGGTTTCGGGGATGGCGCCGGCGTTGTTGAAGGCGATGTCCAGGCCGCCGAACCGCTCCTCCGCCGCCGTGGTCAGGGCCGCAGCCGTGGCCTCGTCGCACACGTCGCCTGGGACTGCGCAGGCCTCGCCCCCTTCGGCCTGTATGGCCGCGACCAGGGCGGCGAGTTCGGCTTCTCGGCGGGCCGAAACCACCACCTTGGCGCCCAGGCGGGCGAACAGTCGGGCGGCCGCCTGGCCGATGCCGGAGCTGGCGCCGGTGACGACGGCGACCTTGTCTTTCAGAGCGTACACGGGGGCTCTCCTCTTTGCGTTTGGAGGCCGGTCGAGGGGCGACACGGCCGAACGCGGCGGGTCTAGAGGGCGCGCGCGGTTCCGGCTGGCGGGAAGCGGCTGTGGGATTGGAAAATTGGCCAGCTCGACTGTTCATTATATGCTGAGGCATGCGGAAAGCGCAGCTTGTGAGGCTTGTCGGGATTGGAGGAGCGGCGATTTCCGCGATCGCCTACGTGACCTTTGTGCTTGTCGGCCTCAACGGCGGCGGCGCGCGTTTCGAGCTGCTTTGGAAGACTGTAGTCTTCGCCCCTCCTCACGTCATAGTGGCTTGGGTGATCTTCGGCGCATGCGGCGGGACTGCCTATGTATTCCGACAAGAACTTGGATATCGGTCGATTCTAGTCGGCGGGGCACTCGTAGGCTTGCCGGCTGTCTGGGTGGTCGGATTGTTCAGCTATTACGCTGAAAGCGTGCCGGAATGGCCCGGTTTCAACGGCGAAGTTTGGCGTTGGACCGTCAATCTGGCCTATGCGGAGTTCGCCTTCGGCTTTCTGATCGGGTTCTTAGGATTGGCGGCATTGGGCGCGAGCGGTGCGACCTCGCCAGCCTTCCCCACCCCCGACGCCGCACGAGGCCCTTCCGCCGTGGGGAAGCAAGAGGAGAAACGGTGAATTTGTCGCTGGAACGGAAGCGGGTTCCGGGATTTTCATCGTCACGCGGCCATCAGGGCCGCGCTCCCCGAGGATGAGATTTCACCATGACTGACGAACGGATCGAGGGCGCCGCGTATCAGGCGACCGGCAAGACCAAGAAGGGTTTCGGCAAGCTGGTCGGCGACCAGAAGCTGCAGGTCGAGGGCGCTCTTGAGGACGCCAAGGGCCGGTCGCTGGAGACCTTCGGCAAGGCGATGGACGCCGTCGATCGTCTGGTCGAAAAGGCCCCGGCCGGTTATCGCGACAAGGCCCGGACCGTGGCCGCCGAGGCGCGCAAGCGGCCGCTGGTGACCACCCTGTCGGTGGCCGGCGTCGGCCTGCTGCTGATGGGCATGCTGACGGGCGGGCGTCGCCGCTAGTTCGCATACCAACGATTTGACAACGTCTGATTGTTGACGCAGTCTCCCCTGCAAAGGGGAGGCTGCCTATGCGTATGACCATGAGGGGCGCCGTAATCGCCGCCTGCCTTGCGGCCGGGGGCTGCACCACGCTGAAGATGAAGCCCCAGGGCGAACTGGGCGTCGGCGGTTCAGGCCATGTGCTGGACGTGGACGTGGTGACGGCCGAGGCGAGCAAGGCCGCCGAGGACCGGATGGACGCCCAGTGGGCGAAATGGAACGCCGAGACCCGGGGCAAGCAGCTGGTCTACGCCCTGGTCGCCGAATCCGATCTGCGGTGCGACCGCTATCTGACCGCCGTCTCGATCGACCGGAATGCGACCCGCAGCAGCCTGGACATCGCCGGACTGGCTCTGGCGGCCATCGGGGGCGTGGCCTCGCCCAACGCCAGCGCCAACTGGTTCTCGGCCGGATCGACCCTGGCCCAGTCGTCGCGCCGGACGCTGGAGGATACGGTGCTGGGCGGGCGCGAGTTCGGCCTGATCTACGCCGCCGTGTGGCAGGGACGCGAAGAGGCGTCCAAGGCCCTGATGAAGCGGGCCGACGACGGCGAGTTCAAAACCTGGGACTGGCGGCCGATCCTGTCCGTGGCGCGCCAATATGATGTGAAGTGCGGCCTGAACTACGGCCTGGGTCGCCTGACCCAGGCGATCTCGTCGCCGTCCTAGGCAGGGTGGACAAAGTGCCTGATCCACAATCGGATTGCGGCGACCAGGACGAATCCGAGGAAGCTGTCGGCGGCCTTGTCGTATCGTGTGGCCAGGCGTGATCGCGACAGGGAGGCCAAGAGCGTTGCTGCGGAGATGGATCTTGGTCGAGAACCCGCCGCGCGAGCGGCCAAGACCCCGGTCCTGATCTCGCTTTTTAGCGCGCCGGCGGCGTGCTGATGGGCCCGGATAAGGGTGGAATCGATCATCTGGACGCTGCCATGCCCTGCGCCGGCTTCGTTCAGCGCCTCCAGCATCACGTCCCAGACCCCCGCCGCCGTCCAGCGCCGGAACTGCCGGTAGATCGAGTTCCACTCGCCGAAATGGCTGTGCAGATCACGCCAGGCCGTCCCCGCCTTATGGCTCGCTCGTCGGCAGGTTCATACAAATGTCAGCTATTCCTCCAACGGATGATCGCGGAATGGCGATGAAGCCAATGTACAACCCTAACATGATTTTTAGAAGGCGGCTTGAGTGGCTGATCTGCCTATTCGCCGGGAATCTTTTGCAGCCCAAAGGAGAAATTCTGAGCGATAGATTAGTCCGTCGATCCGCGATGCTAAACAAATGATTGTTTTTAGGGGGGATAGTCATCGATTGCTGCGGCGCCCATTTTGCGAGCACATACGCAGGTTGTCTGGGGAGACCCATGTCTGTCGGATCGGTGACGCAAGGCGTGTACACGCAACGGTTTTATGCGGTGAGCCAAACTCCGCCGCCCGCTTCTACGTCCGAGGTTGCGGCGTCGCCAAAGGCTTCGAGTGAGCCCGTCAAGGCTCTTTCGCTCTTTTCCAACGGTCAGTTTATCGGTCAGTCCGCACTGACAAATCCGTCCACACTGGCGGAGCTTTTTCAGTTGAATGAAGATGGAACCGTCAAAGTTAGCGACCTTGGCAGTCCTGTTACCAAGCAGGGCGTGTTCATCGAGACACCGCAGGACTCAATGACCAAGTTCTTGATGCTGGGACCGGAATCGACCTGGACTGAGGCGGACAAAGCGACCGCAGCGGATCTGTCTAAAATCACCGACGACGACAAAGCGTTGTTCCGTGCCGTCACCGGCTACAATCTATTCATCAGCGGTCCGGCAATGCTGATGGTGGACGATCAGGGAAATTCACCGTCTCCCACGGATGCTGCCGCAGCAGATGAACTGTTCCAGCGCATGCAATTTGCGCGTGAGACGGATCAATCGGTGAGCCTGGAATGGTTCAACAACGTCGCGAAAGATATCGAAGCCTGGAAGGGCCCTGTTTTCCCGAGCGATTGGATGGATAAAGCGGACGCTTGGTTTGGCGAAAGGCCGGCATCGCGCCAGGACGCGTTTGAACGCCGAGAATTTGCAGGTGTGGAAAGTACCTCTCCATCGGCTACACAATTGAGTTCTGCGTTGGACGCCTATGAAGATGCGGCTCGTCTTTCGGACGCCGTCCTTAGGCTTTGATTTCCGCCAGGACGGCCGTCAGGTCGGCGTCCACGATCGTCATCCGTTCGGCCTGATCGCCCAGGGCGGCGATGACGGGAGCCGGTTCGGGTTCGAAACCCAGGACGTCGGAGACGAAGGCGCCGAACTTGGACGGATGGGCGGTGGACAGGGCGACGACGGGGCCGGTCGAGCGGTCGAGGCGGCGGGCGGCGGCGAGGGCCACGGCGGTGTGGGGGCAGACGACGCGGCCCCAGGTTTCATAAGCGTAGGCGATCTCGGCCCGGGTTTCGGTCTCGTCGATGGAGACGGCCGAGACGGCGGCGCGCAGGGCGGTCAGCAGATCCGGATCGAAGGCGACGGCGCCGTCGCGGGCGAAGGTTTCGAACACGGCGCGGGTGCGGTCGCCGTCGCGCCCGGTCGCCTCATAGACGAGGCGTTCGAAGTTGGACGGGGCCTGGACGTCCATCGACACGCTGCCGCTTTCGATCGCGGGACGGCGCGAATAGAGGCCGTCGTTGACGGCGCGGGCCAGGGCGTCGTTCTGATTCACAGCGGCGACGAAACCACGGGTTGGAAGGCCCATATGGGCGGCGGCGATGCCGGCGAAGGCGTCGCCGAAATTGCCGGTGGGAACGACGAAGGTGGCCGGACCGCCAAGCTGGGCCACAGCCGAGACATAATAGGGAATCTGGCCCGCCAGCCGGGCCCAGTTGATGGAGTTGACCGAGGACAGGCGGCCGCGTTCGCGTAGGGATTCCTCAGCCAGCAGGCCCTTCACCAGACGCTGGCAGTCGTCGAAGTCGCCGCGCACGACCAGGTTCAGCACATTGTCGGCCTGGACCGTGGTCATCTGTTTGCGCTGAACCGGCGAGACGCGGTCCAGCGGGTGCAGCACCACCAGATCGACGGATTGGGCGCCGGCGAAGGCGCGCACGGCGGCGGCGCCGGTGTCGCCGGAGGTGGCGGTGAGAATGGTCAGACGCTCGCCGGACGCCGCCAGGGCCTCGTCCGTCAGGGCGGCGACCAGCTGCATCGCCAGATCCTTGAAGGCGGCGGTGGGGCCGTGGAACAGCTCCAGCACGAACAGGCCGGGCTCAAGCTCCACCAGGGGGGTGACGGCGGGATGGGCGAAGCCGGCCGTCAGCCGGTCCAGGGCGCGGTCGAGCGCGCCCGCTGGCAGGGCGTCGCCGATGAAGGGGGCGACGGCTTGCAGGGCGATGGACTTGTAGTCGGCGCTCGCGTCCCAGGCCGAGGGCGACAACCTCGGCCAAGCGGTCGGCATATAGAGGCCGCCGTCGGGGGCGATGCCGCGCAGCAGGGCGTCGGCGAAATCGGTCTCGGGGGCCTGGCCGCGGGTGGAGACGTAACGGGCGCTGGAGGTGCTCATAGTGGTCTGGTCCTAGCCAGACGGGGCGGCGGCGTCACCCGGTTTCTCGCCTTGCGCGGGAGGAAATTGTCGGGCGGGCTGCGTGCGAGCTCGTTTGCGACAATTTCGTGCTGATTTTCGAGGGCCGCTTGCGCGAAACCGCAGTGGCGGACGGCCCTGCGACCATCGTCCCCGCTGGCGTCCAAGCGCCGGACGGTCCATGTGATCAGACATGAGAAGACGCGATCTCCTGATCCGGCTGGGCCTGGTCGCCGGCGGCGTGGCCGGGGCCTGGTGGCTGAGGGACCATGTGCTGTGGCGACAGCCCCAGGCGGGGTTTGGACCGGACGGGTCTTCGGGCTGGCTGGGCTATGCTCAGCCGCGCGCGGCGACGCCGACGGTGGAGGTTCTGCTGAACGGGGCGCCGGTCCGGGCCCTGGTCGATTCCGGCGCCCAGTATTCGGTGGCGGATCGCGCCCTGGTGGATCGGCTGGGGCTGGGCGAGGGCCTTCCCCTGCCGATGGTGGCCTATGGGGTCGGGGGCGGGGCCCAGATGGGGCGGGCCGCGACCCTGGACGTGCGGATCGGCGGACTGAGGCTGGACGGGTTGAGGACCGCCATACTGAACCTGGGACCTCTGGCGGGAGAACAGGGTCTGGGCGCGCCCCTGATCATCGGCCAGGACGTGCTGAGCGAAGTGGTGCTGGAGCTGGACACCGGCCGGCGGCGGATGCGGTTTCTGCCCAGAGACGGCTGGACGCCGGGCCGGGGCCTGGCGCCGATCGCCGTGCGGCGTGCCGGACGGGCGCTGGAGACGACCATCACGGTCGAGGGGGCGACGGTGACTGCGGTGGTGGACACCGGCGCCTCGGCCGTGCTGGCGGTGACGCGCGAAACGGCCCAGGCGGCGGGCCTTCTGGACGGGCGCCCCCGCACGGCCGGCCAGAGCATCGTCCTGGGCGGGGTGGTGGGGGCCGAGACGGTGGTCGTGCGCACCCTGACCATCGGCGACGCCCTGTATCGCCGGGCCGAGGTGGCGGTTTACGACAACGTGGCCGTGCCGGGCTTCCCCGACGCCCTGGTCGGCATGGCGGCCTTTGAGGATCGCCGGCTGGTGCTGGACCTGGGCGGGCCGGGCCTGTTCGTCTCGCGACCGATGGAGATCACCGTCGGGCGGTGACGCCGATCAGCAGAGGGCTGCGGCCACCACCGCCTTGGCCTCGGTCTGGACCTGGGCCAGATGGTCGGGGCCGAGGAAGGATTCGGCGTAGATCTTGTAGACGTCCTCGGTGCCCGACGGGCGGGCGGCGAACCAGGCGTCGGCGGTCACGACCTTCAGACCCCCGATCGGTTCGCCGTTGCCGGGGGCCTGGGTCAGGATGTCGGCGATGGGTTGACCGGCCAGGGTGGTCGCGGTCACGTCCGAGGGGCTGAGGGCCGCCAGCCGCGCCTTTTGCGCTCGGTCGGCGGGGGCGTCGATCCGGGCGTAGTCGGGGGCGCCGTAGCGGTCGGTCAGATCGGCGTAGAGGCGGTCGGCGCCGGCGCCGGTGCGGGCCTGAATCTCGGCCGCCAGGAGGCAGAGAATGAGGCCGTCCTTGTCGGTGGACCAGACCGTTCCGTCGCGGCGCAGGAAGGACGCTCCCGCCGATTCCTCTCCGCCGAAGCCGACGGTCCCATCCAGCAGGCCGGGCACGAAATGTTTGAAGCCGACGGGCGTTTCCAGCAGGCGACGGCCCAGGCCGTCGACGACCCGGTCGATCATGGAGGAGGAGACCAGGGTCTTGCCCACCGCCACCTGCGGACCCCAGCCGGGCCGATGGGCGAACAGATAGGCGATGGCGGCGGCCAGGAAGTGGTTGGGGTTCATCAGGCCCCCGTCGGGCGTGACGATCCCGTGCCGGTCGGCGTCGGCGTCATTGCCGAAGGCGACGTCATAGGCCGAGCCGCCCTGCATCATGCCGATCAGACCCGCCATGGCCGAGGGGGAGGAGCAGTCCATGCGGATCTTGCCGTCGGCGTCCAGCGGCATGAAGGCCCAGCGCGGATCGACGGCCGCATTGACCACGGTCAGGTCCAGGCCCCAGCGTTCGGCGATCCGACCCCAATAGGCGACGGCCGCCCCGCCCAGGGGATCGGCGCCGATGCGCACGCCCGTCTCGCGGATCGCGTCCAGATCCAGCACGCTGTCGAGGTCGTCGACATAGGCGGTCATGAAGTCGAATCGGCCGGCCGCCGCCTGGGCCTGGTCGAAGGGCAGGCGTTTGACCTCGGACAGGCCGCCTTCGATCAGCTGATTGGCGCGGGCGGCGATGGCGGCGGTCGCCTCGCTTCCGGCCGGGCCGCCCGAGGGGGGATTGTACTTCAGACCGCCGTCGCGCGGCGGATTGTGCGACGGGGTGATCAGGACGCCGTCAGCCTGACGCCGCCCGGCCCGATTATGGGTCAGTATGGCGTGGGAGACGGCCGGGGTCGGGGTGAAGCCGTCGCCGGAATCGATCAGCACCTCCACCCCGTTGGCGACCAGAACCTGGACCGTGGTGCGGAAGGCGGGTTCGGACAGGGCGTGGGTGTCGCGGCCGACGAACAGGGGGCCGTCGATCCCCTGGGCGGCGCGATAGTCGGCGATCGACTGGGCGATGGCCAGGATGTGGGTCTGGTTGAAGGCGCCGTCCTGGCTGGAGCCGCGATGGCCCGAGGTGCCGAAGACCACCCGCTGGCCCGGATCGCCCATGTCGGGAACGACGCTCTCATAGGCGCCCAGCAGGGCGTCCAGGTCGATCAGGTCTTCGGCGAGAGCGGTCTGGCCGGCGCGAGGATGCATGGGAGGTCCGTAGTGAAGTCTGAAGGCTGGGGCGGCTCAGGCGCCGCTGAAGGTGTCGCAGGCGGCGGGGTCGCCGGACTGATAGCCGCGTTGCAGCCATTCGACCCGCTGGGCCGAGGAGCCGTGGGTGAAGCTCTCGGGCGAGACGCGCCCGCCCGCCCGGCGTTGCAGCGTATCGTCGCCGATGGCCTGGGCCGTCTTCATCCCCTCTTCGATGTCGCCGGGCTCCAGCGCCACCTCGCCGTTCGACACGGCGGCGGCGTTTCGGGCCCAGACCCCGGCGTAGCAGTCGGCCTGAAGCTCCAGCGCGACCGAATAGCGGTTGGCCTCGGCCTCGCCCCTAGCGCGCTGCTGGGCCTGACGCACCTGGTCGGAGGTTCCGGTCAGGGTCTGGACGTGGTGGCCGAACTCATGGGCGATGACATAGGCGCGGGCGAAGTCGGCGCCCGAGGCGCCCAGCTGGGTCTCCATCTCCTGCCAGAAGCCCAGGTCCAGATAGACGGTGCGGTCGGTCGGACAATAGAAGGGGCCCATGGCCGACTGGCCGTAGCCGCAGCCGGTCGAAGTGCCCTGTTCGTAGATGACGACGCGCGGGGGGTCATACCCGTTAAGCTTCTGCGCCCAGACGTCGTTGATATTGCCTCCGACCACATCGACGAAGCGTCCGGCCTGATCTTCAGGCGTGCCGGCCTGCCCCTGTTGTTCCGCGCCGACCCCGCCGAACCGGCTGGCCAGCTGGGTCGTGGTCGAAGGATCTATGCCGAAGACCAGATAGCCGATGACGGCGAGCACGCCGACGCCGAGACCGCCCCCGGCGAGCGCGCCGCCTCCGAGGCCCCGACGGTCCTCGATCCCGCCGCCGCCCGTCCTGCCGCCCTGCCACCGCATGAGTTCCCTCCGCCCGTTCCGCCTGAAGCTAGGCCAGAACGCGAACGGAAGGGAAGGGATGCGTCAGCGCGGGCGGTCCAGCCAGGCGTCGATTTCGCTGAGGCTGCGTCGGGGTTCCGAAGCCGTGGGGGGCGGGGACGTCGATGGGGACGCCGGCGGGGCGACCGGGCGGAGATCGTGGACGGATGGGGCCGGCGCCGCCGTCGCTTGGCGCGCCGCTTCCAGCGTCAGGCGTCGCTGGGCCGCCTCGGCGTCCAGCCGGCGGGCCAGGGCGGCGTTGGCCTGGGCCTGAAGACGGATCCGCTCGTTCTCGTAGCGGTGCTGATCGGCGATCGCGGCAGGGGCGCCGCCCGGATAGGGGAAGCCGGGCTGAGGATAGGAATAGGGATAGGGATAGGGCGCGACCTGGGCCTGGACCGCGCTGGGGCCGAGGACGGCGGCGAGCAGAAGGAGGGGCAGGGCGCGTCTCATGGGGGACAAATGGGGTGTGATCGCGTCTCGCCAAGCGGGGCCGCAACCCTCGTCGGCCCACGGGGTTGAACAGGGCGAACCCACCTCAAATCAGGAGTTATCCCATGGCCCAGACCCTCTCTGGCAAGACCCTCTCTGGCAAGACCCTCTCTGGCGAGACCGTCGCCATTCTGGCGACCGACGGCGTCGAACTGGTCGAACTGACCGAGCCGATGAAGGCGCTGAACGAGGCCGGGGCGTCGGTCGAGATCGTGTCGCTGAAGGCCGGCGACTTCCAGGGCTTCAACCATCTGACGCCGGGCGACAAGGTGACGGCGGACAAGGCGGTGGCGGGGGTGGACGCCTCGGCCTATTCGGCCCTGATGCTGCCGGGCGGCGTGGCCAATCCCGACCAGCTGCGGGCGAATGAGGATGCGGTCAAGTTCGTCCGGGCCTTCTTCGACGCCGGAAAGCCGGTGGCGGCCATCTGCCATGCGCCCTGGCTGCTCATCGAGGCGGGGGTGGTCGAGGGGCGAACGATGACGGCCTTCGACAGCATCCGCACCGATCTGAGAAACGCCGGCGCCCATGTGGTGGACGAGCCGGTGGTGGTGGATCAGGGTCTGGTGACCAGCCGCAATCCCGACGACATCCCCGCCTTCAACGCCAAGATGATCGAGGAATTCGCCGAGGGCCGGCATCGCGAACAGGCCGAGAAGACCCAAGGGGTTCAGCCGGTCGCCCATTGACCGGATCGGCGGGGGCGGCGATCGCCCCCGCCGCCCTTCAGGGCAGGGCCCAGACCGCGGCGCGCTTGATCTCCTGATCCTCCAGCTCGCGGGTCGTGGGCACGCGGTATTCGGCCAGGAAGTCCAGGCCCGAACGCGGAAAATAGGTCCGGCCCGGATCGCCGATCAGAACCCGCGTCCCCGCCGCCCGCGCCTGACCCAGCCAGGCCAGGACGGCCTCGGTCATCGGCTTTTCATAGCAGATGTCGCCCGCGCAGATGACGTCGACGGGCGGCGGCGGGGTGTTCAAGAGGTCGTGGCCGACGAAGTCCAGGGCCACGCCGTTCGCCTGGGCGTTGGCGGCGACCGCCGCTTCGCAGAAGGGGTCGATGTCGGCGCAGAGGGCGCAGGCGGCGCCTGCCCGCATGGCGGCAACACCGACCAGACCCGAACCGGCGGCGAAGTCCAGCACCTGCTTGCCGGCCACCTCCTGCGGGTGATCCAGCAGATAGCGGGCCAGCGCCTGACCGCCCGCCCAGGCGAAGGCCCAGAAGGGCGGGGGCAGGCCCAGTTCGCCCAGCTCTTCCTCCGTCAGCCTCCAGATGGGGGTGACTTCGTCCGCCAGCCACAGGGTGATCTCGGGCGCATGGGGGACGGGCTGCAGCCGGGTGTTGGTCCGGATGAAGGCGGCGGGATCGGCGATGACGTTCACGGGCGGCGGGTCGCCGTCTTCAGAACCTCGACATAGCCCGGCGCCACCTCCATGCCCGCCGCCTGGGGCCGGGCGCGAACGGCCCGGTGAAGCGCCGGCAGCTTCCAGCAGGGGACGTGCATGAACAGATGATGCTCCGCGTGGAAGTTGACCCAATAGGGGGCGATGAAGGCGCGCTCCCACCAGGCGGCGCGAGTGGTGCGGGCCGCGCGGAAGGGGTCGGCGTCGGATCCTTCGACGCAGGCGTGTTCGGCGATGTTCCGGAGCCGCGTCACCAGCGGAAACCAGGTCGCCATCGGCAGCAGCCACAGGGCGAAGAAGGCCCACCATATGCCTGCGGCGATGAAGCCGGCCAGCAGGATCGTATTGAAGACCAGGAAGGGCAGGACCGAACGGCCGGTCACCACCGCGTCATACTCATGCGCAGGATCGGCGGCCGCTTCGCCCTTTGCGCTCTTTGACCGGGCCGCCAGGGCGAGGGGCAGGACGATCCTCTGTTTGAAGAAGGTCTGTCCGGTCAGATCGCGGATCATCTTGCGGCGGAGCGAGGCGGGGGAGACGGGAAAGGGCGCCGACAGCATCAGATCGGGGTCCTCCGGCTGCTGGGCGAAGCGGTGGTGGTTCAGATGATAGGGGCGATAGGCGCCAAGGTCCGCCCCGATCGGGACGGCGCACAGCCAATGACCCAGAAAGTCGTTCAGCCGCAGATTTTTGGACAGGCCGCCGTGGGCCGCCTCATGCATCAATATGGCCAGGCCCAGCTGGCGCGTGCCGATGATCATGACGCAGATCGGGATCAGCCAGGGGATCAGGACCCCCGCCCAGACCGCCAGGGCGATGACCCCCCAGCAATGGGCGACCAGCAGCGGCCCGATCCAGGCCGACCGGGTCTGGAACGGCCTCCAGTCGTCGGGGGAGAACAGGGCCGAGGGGGCGATGCGCGGGGCGGCGGGCATGGGCCGATCCTAGCGCAACTGCGGGGCTTTCGAAACCGGACGGGGCATGTAAGGCGATAATGACAAAAAGTTAGGTTGACATTACATGGAGGCGATGTCAGGTTCGCCTTACAAGAGGAGAGCGGGATATGATGAGTTTCGGAAAATCGACCACCCCGGCGCATAGGCGCTACGTCATTCGCATCATGGCCTTCACCATCCCCTATGTGGCGATCTGCGTATCCATGATGACGACCGACGCCTTTGACGAGGTGATGGGCAAGCCGGCGGCCTGGGCCTTGGCGGCGGTCGTGTCGGCGCCGGTGATCGGCCAGATCTGGGCCGTCCTGTCCCTGATGCGCGAAAGCGACGAGTTCGTGCGGGGGGTGACGGCCAAACAGTTCATCGTCTCCTCGGGGCTGGCCATGGCGGTCGCCACCTTCTGGGGCTTCGGCGAGAGCTTCGCCGGGGCGCCCCATATGCAGACCTGGCTGATCGTGCCGCTGTTCTGGGGCATGTACGGCCTTACCGCCCCCTTCATCCGGACCAGCCGATGAAGAACCGGCTGAAGCTGCTGCGCGTCGAGCGCGGCTGGACCCAGGAACAGTTGGGCCAGGCCCTGGGCGTATCGCGACAGGCGGTGATCGCGCTGGAGACCGAACGGCACGATCCGTCGCTGGACCTGGCCTATCGCATCGCCGCCACCTTCGGCCGTCCGGTCGAAGACATCTTCGAGAACCCGCACGCCTGAGGCGGCGGACCCGACTTCAAAACCTCAAGACAGGAGACATCCGATGTACAACGCCTTCTTCAAGGCGCGCCCGCGCCTGCGCGCCGCCCTGTTCGGACTGGCCGTCTGCACGCCCTCGCTGATGATCGGCGTGACCGCCGCCTTGGCCGAGACGCCGGGGGCCGTCGCTCCCGCCTTCGCTTCGGACCGGCTGTCGGTCGAGGTGGTCGGACGCGGACCCGACGTGATCCTGATCCCCGGCTATGGTTGTTCGCGAGAGGTGTGGCGGGCCACGGCCGATCGGCTGAAGGCGACCCACCGGGTCCATCTGGTCCAGCTGGCGGGCTTCGCCGGTCAGCCCTGGACCCACGGCGACGGGCCGCTGCTGGAGCCGGCGGTCGAGGCCCTGGCGGCCTATGTCCAGACCGCCGGTCTGCAAAAGCCGGCGGTCATCGGCCATTCGATGGGCGGACTGTCGGCCCTGATGCTGGCCCAGCGTCATCCCGAGGCCGTGGGGCGGGTGATGGCGGTGGACAATCTGCCCTTCTTCTCGGCCCTGTTCGGCCCCCAGGTGACGCCCGAGACGGCCCGGCCCTTCGCCGACCAGGCGGCCCAGGCCATGCTGAGCCAGGACGAGGCGGCGTTGCGGGCGGCCCAAGAACAGGGGGCGATCGGCCTGGCGCGCGATCCGGCGACGCGGACGGCCATGGTCGACTGGACCCTGGCCTCGGACCGCCGCGCCCTGGCCACGGCCATCCATGAGGTGATGACCACCGACGTCCGCCCCGGACTGGCGGCCATGACGACGCCGGTCACGGTCCTCTACGCCGCAGATGCGAACGGCGGGGCGCCTGCGGCCATGGCGGACGCCCTGTGGGGCCGCGAATACGCCGCCCTGCCCGGGGTCAAGCTGATCCGGGTGGACGACAGCCGCCACTTCATCATGGCCGATCAGCCGCAGACGTTCGCGCAACGGGTCGATCAGTTCCTGGCGGACTGATCCCGCCGAGCGAGCGGATCAGCCCGCCTTGGGCGTGACGTCCCCGGCCTTGACCGGCGCGCCGGCGAATTCGTCGGCGTAGGCCGGGTTGAGCAGGGACCGGAAGACCGACTGGGGCACGGCGATCCGATAGGGACCGTCCGAATAGGGGCCGATCTGATAGGCGCCGATCAGGAAGACGACGCCGCCCGCCTTGCCCGGAGTGGTGCTGGGCGCCAGGACGAAGGGGGTGGAGACGGCCTTGGGGCAGGTCCACATCTTACCGTCCGGGGTGGCGGTCTCCGATCCCGGCGAACGAGCCTGTTTGGCGGCGTTGGCGGCGTCGCACAGGGCCTTGTTCAGGCCCGACAGGTCAGCGCCGGGTCGGAACAGGTCTGCGAAGCCCAGCCGCTTCTTCATCGCCTTGTCCCACAGGACGGCCGAGAAGCTGGTGTTGGGATGGGCGCCGCCGGTGTATTCGAAATCGGTGCGGACCAAGCTGAACAGCTTGCCGGTCTCGGCGCCGGGGTCGAAGGCGATGGTCTTTTCATAGGGGTTCGGTCCGCCGCCCGCCTCGGACAGGTCGGCCTGGGCGCCTTCGGAGAACTGGCGCAGGTCCCGCACCGCGGCGGCGTAGAGGGGGGCGTGCAGGTCGGGCTTGGACTTGAGCGCGTCCGGCAGAGTCAGTTTGACCGTGGCGTACTGGGTCTTGGAGTCGAAGCTCATCGGCGCCCCGGCGGCGGCCGGATCGACCGGGGCGGCGGCGATCGGGGCGGGCGGGGCCGTCTCGGCCTTGTCTTCGCGCCTCTGGCAGGCGGCGACGGTCGCGGCGACGGCGGCGGACAGCAGCAGCAGACGAACGGTGGAGGTCATGGGGGGCTCCTTCACAGGCCGATCAGGTTTTGGCCGAGAGATCCGAGGGCGAGGGCGGCCAGCAGGATGAAGCCCGCCTCGCGGTTGGACTTGAACAGTGTCAGCGCCAGGGCGCCGTCGGTGCGGTCCAGCCGGACCACTTGGCGGGCCAGATGGGCGGCGTAGAGGGCCAGGCCGATCCAGAACAGCGGGCCGAGACCGGCGGAAAGACCGGCCAGGGCGGCCAGGACCAGGCTGATCCCGTAGAAGACGGCGACGCCGGGGCGCACCGCCGAGGCCAGCCGGCGGGCCGAGGATTTGACCCCGACCATGGCGTCGTCCTCGATGTCCTGAAGGGCGTAGACGGTGTCGTAGCCCAGGGTCCAGAAGACGCCGCCGAGGTAGAGGAGGACGGCGGGGACATAGGCCTGCCAGACCAGGGCGACGGCGTGGCCGTTGTCGCTGGGCGGCGACCAGAGGAAGGGGCGGAACTCGCCGGCGATGTCGGCCGGCAGCAGAAGGGCGGCCGCCGCCAGGGGCAGGGCGGAGGCGAACCCCATCAAGGCGCCGCAGTTGAAGGTCAGGCCCAGCCAGGCCTGGGGCCACCAGGTGATCCGCTTCATGAAGGGATAGGCGGCGACCAGGGCCAGGGAGCCGACGCCCAGCAGGATGGCGACCTTGGGCAGGGTCAGCAGGATCAGAAGGCTGATCAGGCTGCAGCCGATCACGAAGGCCCAGGCCTGTTTGACGGAGATCAGGCCGGCGGGGATGGGGCGAAGGGCGGTGCGGGCCACCCGGGCGTCGAAGTCGCGATCGACGATGTCGTTGAAGGCGCAGCCGGCGGCGCGCATCAGGCAGGCCCCGACGCCGAAGCCGACGAACAGCCACAGATCATAGAGGCCGGGCGCCTGGCGATACTGGGCCAGGGCCAGGGCGATCCCCTGCCAGCCGGGCAGGAGCAGCAGCCATATGCCGATGGGCCGGTCGAACCGGCCCAGCTTCAGCCAGGGCTTCAGCCGCTCCGGCGCATGGCGATCCACCCAGTTGGCGCCGGCGTCGGGAAGAGGGGCGGAGGTCATGACCGAGGCTTAACCGGAATGAAGGGCAGGGTGAAGGCGGAATGGCCCCCTGATGCCGGCCTGTCGGCGACAAGACCTTCCCCCGCTTGCGGGGGAAGCAGCAGCGCGTCGAGCGAAGTGAGACGGCTGACGATGGGGGAAGTCTTCTTCCTGGGCGACACTTCCCCCTCCGAGCCTGGTCCGCTGCGCGGACGCCGGCCCACCTCCCCCGCAAGCGGGGGAGGGTCTTTTTCCCGTCAATCCTGATAGACGTCGCCGGAGCCCGAGAGTTCAGTCGTCAGCTTGGCCGGGCGGGCCGCCAGGGTGACGTCGCCGGAGCCGTCGATCCGCACCTGGACGTCGCCGGTCGGGGCGACATTGGCGTCGCCGGAGCCGGACAGGTCGATGGTGGCGTCGCGCGCCGCCAAGGCCCTCAGATCCGCGTCGCCGGACCCGTCGATCTCCAGCCGCAGGGCGTCCGTGCGGCCTTCGGCGGTCACATCGGCGGAGCCGGAGACGTCCAGGGCCAGGGTGGGCTGGTCATAGGCCTTGATGTCCAGATCGCCGGACGCATTGGAGACGAAGCGGACGACGTTGGGCGCGGTCACGACGACCCGCAGTTCGTCACGCTCCGACCGGGCCGAGAAGTTTCCGCTGCTCCAGCCGAAGACGATCCGCTCGTCGCCGTCGCCCAGGGACAGCCGACCGCCGTCCAGCCGGACCCGGTCCGCCAGGGCCTTGGGTCCGGTGACGACCACGGTGTTTTCAGGACCCTGGCGGTATTCGACGTCGATGCTGGAATCGACGGTCAGGGTGTCGCCGCCGGTCCAGGCCAGGGTGCGGGTGGTGAAGGGGCCGAGGTCTTCGACCTCTCCGCTTTTGACCCGTTCGAAACGGATGGTTTCTCCGTCGCGGTCCTTGATCGTCCAGGCCCAGCCGTGGCGTTGCAGATCATGACCGCCCAGGGCGATGGCGCCCCCCACGGTGACGATGCACAGCACCAGGGCGGCGCCGGCGATGATGAAGAGCGTGCGGATCATTGCGAGCCTCCCGTGCTCGTGCCTTCGGATTGGGTGTCGGATTGGGGCTCCAGCGCCGGCTTCAGCAGCCGGTAGTGGAGGCGGGCGAACCAGACGAGGCCGTTGACCAGCCAGACGGTGACGATGGTCAGAAGGGCGCCGATGAAGACGGCCCCGGCCATCAGGCCCAGACCCATCAGGATCGCGGCGAAGGGGCCGCCGGGGAAGCCGGCGAAGGGCCCGGCCACCATGATCGCGCCGCCCGAGAAGAACAGGGCGATGGCGGCGATGAAGAAGCCGAAGATGGTCCCGACCACGCCCATCAGAATGGGCAGCAGGATCAGGATGTCGACGGCGCCCAGGCCCAGGACGGCGAAGACGGCGGCGGCGGCGGCGGAGGGGTTCTTCTCCTGGCGCCAGCGCTGGATCCCGGCCTCGGCCTTGAGCTCGCGGGCCAGACGGCCCGGATCGCCCAGGGCGGCGGCCACCTCGGCCTCGGTGCGGCCGGCGGCCAGGCCGTCGGCGAAATGAGTCTCATAGTCGGCGACGATGTCGTTCGCCGTGGCGGTCGGCAGGCCGACCAGGCCGTTTCTGAGACGGACGATGAATTCCGATCTCGTCATTGTTCCGTTCCCTCCGGTTGAGCCGTCGGCTCTTGAATATGGGGCGCGTCGCTGGCCAGGACGGCTTCGACGGCCGTGGTGAAGGCCGACCATTCGGCGGTCTGGGCGGCGAGGGCCGCGCGACCGGCCTCGGTCAAACGATAGTATTTGCGCGACGGGCCGGACGAGGATTCGACCAGATAGGTCTCGACCTGGCCGTCCGACTGCATTCGCCGCATCAGGGGGTAGATGGTGCCTTCCCCCATGCCGATCGCGTCGGAAAGGCGGCTGGCGATCTCATAGGCGTAGCTGTCCGCCCGGTTCAGAAGCGCCAGGACGCAAAGCCCCAGAACCCCCTTCTTCAGCTGTATCTCGATGGTTTCTGTCACCTCGACGTCTCCTTTGATGGAGATTGATTACGACAAGGTACCTTGTGACGCAAGGTACCTGTTTAAACATGACGAAGGTTTAATCCGCAGCCCGCCGCCGCCAATCGCGGCGGGTTTGCGGCGAAGGCGCGCGCGGATCGCTTGGCAAGCGAGGGGCGATCCGATAGGGACTCAACCAAGTGTCGGGCGGACCAACATGCCCGCGCGAAGATTTGCGAGCCATTCGCAAGTCTCTGCTGCGAAACGATATTATGGGGACTTCGTATGGGAATGGGGACGCGAGCCCTGAGATGGACCAGAGCGGCGACCGCCTCTGCGGCGGCGGCTGTCGGACTGGCGCTGATCTCCGCGGCGCCGGTGTGGGCGCAGGATCTGATGGGCCAGCCGACGCCGGGCGGGATCGACCTTCAGCCGGCCGCCGCGCCGCTGAAGCACGACGCCATCTGGTTCCACAACATCGTGCTGATGCCCGTGATCACCGGCATCACCCTGTTGGTTCTGGCTCTGCTGGCCTGGATCGTCTTCCGCTACAATAAGCGCGCCAACGCCACGCCCGCGCGCTGGAGCCACAACACCACGGTCGAGATCATCTGGACGGTGCTGCCGGTGGTGATCCTGGTCTTCATCTCCCTGTTCTCGTTCAGGCTGCTGTTCGCCTATCACGACATGCCCGAGCCCGATCTGACGGTGAAGGTGACGGGCAACCAGTGGAACTGGGCCTATGAATATCCCGACCAGGGCGTTTCCGAATACATCTCCAACATGGTGCCCGAGAGCGAGCTGGCCGAGCGCGGCCTGTCGCACAGCGTCTATCGCCTGGCGGCGGACGAGCCGATGGTGGTGCCGGTCGGCAAGACGGTGCGTCTTCTGATCACCGCCTCGGACGTGATCCATTCCGTGGCCCTGCCGGCCTTCGGCCTGAAGACGGACGCCGTGCCGGGCCGGGTCAATGAGACCTGGTTCAAGGCCGAGCGCACCGGCGTCTTCTACGGCCAGTGTTCGGAACTGTGCGGCGTCGATCACGCCTTCATGCCTATTCAGATCAATGTCGTGACCCAGGCCGAGTTCGCGCGCTGGGTCGCCTCCAAGGGCGGCTCGATGACGCCCAAGGCCCCCGAGGCGGCGCCGGGCGGCACGACCGCTCAGGTCGAGGCCGGAACCACGGGCGCGCCTGTGGTGGGCACGGCGACCACCGGTCCCCAGGCCGGCGCCCAGACCGACATCCCGACCGCCCAGACGGCGACGACGCCGACCGCTCAACCCGCTCCCGCCGCGGCTCCCGCCGCGCCGGCCGCCCAGTAAGAGGCGAGCAGTTCCATGGCTGACGCTACGATTTCGACCCGCGACACCCTTCACGCGCCCGAGGCCCATCATCACGACGACCACAAGCCGGGCTTTTTCACCCGCTGGTTCCTGTCGACCAACCACAAGGACATCGGCACCCTGTACCTGCTGTTCGCCATCATGGCGGGCGTGGTCGGGGGCGCCCTGTCGGGCCTGATCCGCTGGGAACTGGCCGAGCCGGGCATCCAGATTTTCAAGGAAGGCTCGTCGATCCAGCTGCTGGGCCTCGTGGAGCAGTCCAAACACGGCTACAACGTCACCGTCACGGCCCACGCCCTGATCATGATCTTCTTCATGGTCATGCCCGCCATGATCGGCGGCTTCGGCAACTGGTTCGTGCCCATCATGATCGGGGCGCCGGACATGGCCTTCCCGCGCATGAACAACATCTCCTTCTGGCTGCTGGTTGCGGCCTGGTGCCTGCTGGTCCTGTCGATGTTCACCGACGGCGGGCCGGGCAAGGGCTTCGGCGGGGGCTGGACGGCCTATCCGCCCCTGTCGACCACGGGCCACGTCGGCCCGGCGTTTGATCTGGCCATCTTCGCCCTACACGTGGCGGGCGCCAGCTCGATCCTGGGGGCGATCAACTTCATCACGACGATCCTGAACATGCGGGCGCCGGGCATGACGCTGCACCGGATGCCGCTGTTCGCCTGGTCGGTGCTGATCACCGCCTTCCTGCTGCTGCTGTCGCTGCCGGTGCTGGCCGGCGCCATCACCATGCTGCTGACCGACCGCAACTTCGGCACCCACTTCTTCGACCCGGCCGGCGGCGGCGACCCGATCATGTACCAGCACCTGTTCTGGTTCTTCGGCCACCCGGAAGTGTACATCCTGATCCTGCCGGGCTTCGGCATCATCAGCCACATCGTCTCGACCTTCAGCCGCAAGCCGGTGTTCGGATACCTGGCCATGGCCTACGCCATGGTGGCCATCGGCTTCATCGGCTTCATCGTCTGGGCCCACCACATGTACACGGTGGGGATGAGCATCAATCTGCGCGCCTATTTCGTGGCCGCGACCATGATCATCGCCGTGCCGACGGGGGTGAAGATCTTCAGCTGGATCGCCACCATGTGGGGCGGCTCCATCAGCTTCAAGACGCCCATGTTGTGGGCCATCGGCTTCATCTTCCTGTTCACCGTGGGCGGGGTGACGGGCGTGGTCCTGTCCAACGCCGGCATCGATTACAGCCTGCACGACACCTATTACGTCGTGGCCCACTTCCACTATGTGCTGTCGCTGGGCGCCGTCTTCGCCATCTTCGCGGGCTTCTACTACTGGTTCGAGAAGATGTTCGGGGTGAAGTACAACGAGTTCCTCGGCGCGACCCATTTCTGGATCATGTTCGTGGGCGTGAACCTGATCTTCTTCCCCCAGCACTTCCTGGGCCTGCAGGCCATGCCGCGTCGCTATATCGACTATCCGGACGCCTACACCCTGTGGAACCAGGTCTCGTCCATCGGCTATGCGATCACCATCGTCGGCGTGCTGGTCTTCCTGGTCATGCTGCTGGAAGCCGCGATTCGTCGCCGTCCGGGCGTCGCCAATCCCTGGGGCGAGGGCGCCACGACCCTGGAGTGGACCCTGTCCTCGCCGCCGCCGCAGCACCAGTTCAACGAACTGCCGGTGGTCAAGGGCGACGAGCACTGATCCCGGGCTGAGATCCCGAACGGAGGGCCGCTCTTTCCACGGAAGGGGCGGCCTTCTGCTTTGGGGTGTGTTATTCGGTCCCCATCCATGACCCCCGCACCCATGACCCAAGACGTTCACGACCGTCCCGCGATTTCGACCGCCCAGCCGGAAGACTTCTTCCAGCTGCTCAAGCCGCGCGTCATGTCGGTGGTGGTCTTCACCGCCGCGACCGGGCTGGTCATGGCGCCGGGGTCGATGAACCCGCTGGTCGCCGCCATCGCCATACTGTGCATCGCCGTGGGCGCAGGCGCGGCCGGTTCGCTGAACATGGCGCTGGAGGGCGAGACCGACGCCCTGATGCGGCGCACGCGCGGCCGGCCGGTGGCGGCGGGGCGCGTTCGGAAAAATGATGCGATGGCCTATGGCGTCATCCTGAGCCTGTTTTCGGTCATGCTGCTGGGGATGAACGCCAACTGGTTCGCGGCGGGGCTGCTGGCCCTGACCATCGTCTATTACGCCGGCTTCTACACCCTGCTGCTGAAGCGGCGGACGCCGCAGAACATCGTCATCGGCGGGGCGGCGGGCGCCTTTCCCCCGGTGATCGGCTGGGCGGCGGCGACGGGCGAGGCGCCGTGGCAGGCCTGGCTGCTGTTCCTGATCATCTTCCTGTGGACCCCGCCGCATTCCTGGGCCCTGGCCCTCTATTCGGCCGGCGACTACGCCAAGGCGGGCATACCGATGATGCCGGTGGCGCGGGGGGCCAGGTCCACCCGGCTGCAGATCCTGATCTATTCGCTGGTCTTCGTGGCCTCGGCCGTGGCCCCGGCCCTGGTCGGCATGGGCGGGATGATCTACGCCGTGGTGTCGGTCGGCGGCGGCCTGGCCTTTCTGGGGCTGGCCTGGCGGCTTTACCGGTCGCGCGCCGGCGACGAGTCCGACAAGGCCGACACGGTGGGACGCGAGGCCGCATTGTATGAGGTCAAGGTCCAGGCCAAACCGGCGCGGGATCTGTTCGCCTTTTCGATCCTGTATCTGGTCGCCCTGTTCTCGGCCTTCCTGGTCGAGGCCATAGCCGGCCTGGGAGTCTGAGCCATGCGTCTGACGCCTGAAGAATTGCGCGCCCGCAAACGGCGCAACGTCTGGATTGCGGCGGCCCTGGTGGCCTTCATCGTCCTGGTCTTCGCCACCACCGTCCTGCGTCTGCAACAGAATCAGGCGGCCGAGCGCGCCCTCTTGGAGGCGGCGACGACGGCGGGGCCGCAATGAGGAAGCCGGGCCGGCAGAATCTGATCGCCATCCTGTGCGTCCTGGGCGTCATGGGGATGACGGGCGCGGCCTTCGCCGCCGTGCCGCTTTATCGGATGTTCTGTCAGGTCACGGGCTTCGACGGCACGGTGCGGCGGGCCGACAAGGCGCCGGACACGGTGCTGGACCAGACGGTGCTGGTCCGGTTCGACACCAATGTGCGCGGCCTGCCGATGACCTTCCGCGCCGAACAGACGACCCAGAGGGTGCGGATCGGGGCCACGGGCCTGGCCTATTTCGACGTCACCAACACCTCGGACCAGCCGATCCAGGTGCGGGCCGGATACAATGTCGTGCCGGAGTACACCGGCCCCTATTTCCAGAAGCTGCAGTGCTTCTGCTTCCAGGACCAGACCCTGGCGGCGGGTGAGACGCGCCAGTTCCCGGTCCAGTATTTCATCGCGCCCGAACTGGCCACAGACCGCGAGGCCAAGGGCGCGCGCGAAATCACCCTGAGCTACACCTTCTATCCGTCGGTCGATGCGCCGACGGGGCCGAACGCCTGATGGGCCGTCCCGGCGTCGACTTTCCCGGCGTCGGCTGCGGTCTGGTGATTCAGCGGGCCGACGGACAGGTGTTGCTCTGCAAACGAGTGAAGGCGCCCGAGGCGGGGCATTGGAACATCGTGGGCGGCAAGGTCGACCAGGGCGAACGATCCGCAGACGCCGCCCGGCGTGAGGCGGAGGAGGAGAGCGGCCTGACGATCGGCGCCGTCGACTTCCTGTGCTGGACCGAAGAGATCATCGCGACGGACAGCCAGCACTGGATGTCGATGATCTATGTCACGCGCGATTTCGCCGGCGAGCCTCGGCTGACTGAGCCGGACAAGCTGTCGGACATCGGCTGGTTCGCGCTCGACGCCCTGCCGCAGCCGCTGTCGGCGTTCGCGGCCAAGGCGTTCGCCGCCCTGGAGGCGCGGGAGTAGGGCCGTCCGGTGCAGGATCAAGGCGGAAAGGCGCCGATCCACTGGCGTGTTGCAAAAGCGGCGGTTATAGCTGGCCGATAAGGCGAGTTCATCGCCAGCCCAAGATAGAGATGAAACGCATGGCCGACGCGCACGCCGCTCCGCATCACGACTATCACCTCGTACCGCCCAGTCCGTGGCCGCTGGTGTCCTCGATCGCCGCGACGATCATGTTCATCGGCGCCGTCATCTGGATGAAGGGGCTGGCCCCGGCCGAAAACGGTCCGATCGCCGCCAACTTCCTGGCCGAGGGCAAGCCGGGCGTCTTCTTCGCCGGCCTGGCGGGGGTGCTGGTGTCCATGTTCGGCTGGTGGTCGGACGTCATCAAGGAATCCAAGGGCGGGGACCATACGCCGGTCGTTTCGATCGGCCTGCGCTACGGCATGATCCTGTTCATCGCGTCGGAGGTGATGTTCTTCGTCGCCTTCTTCTGGATGTTCTTCGACATGGCGCTGTTCCACGAATCGCGCGCCCTGACGCCGGAAGTCGGCGCCTGGGCCGACACCGCCAAGGCCTGGTCCACCTGGCCGCCCAAGGGGGTCGAGGTTCTGTCGCCGTGGCAGCTGCCGCTGCTGAACACCGTGACCCTGCTGCTGAGCGGCTGCACCGTGACCTGGGCCCACCATGCGATCCAGGTCGGCGACCGCAGCGGCGCCAAGCTGGCCCTGGTCCTGACGGTGATCCTGGGCGTCTTCTTCACCTGCGTTCAGGCCTACGAATACAACCACATCCTGCACGAGCACCTGTTCTTCAACGAGGAAGCGGTCAACTCGGGCCTTTATGGTTCGATCTTCTTCATGGCGACGGGCTTCCACGGCTTCCACGTGCTGGTGGGAACCATCTTCCTGACCGTCTGCCTGATCCGTCTGCTGGCCGGCGACTTCACACCGCAGAAGCATTTCGGCTTCGAGGCGGCGGCTTGGTACTGGCATTTCGTGGACGTGGTCTGGCTGTTCCTGTTCGCCTTCGTCTACGTCGTCTTCGGTTGATCCCGGACACCACGGACAAGATCCCGGCGGCGGGGGGCGAGCCATCGTCTCCCGCCGTCGCCGTTTCCGCCGTGCGGGCGGGGCTGAAAGGGCGCTGCCCGCGCTGTGGCGAGGGGCGGCTGTTTGCGGGCTTTCTGAAGGTGCGGCCGGGATGCGACACCTGCGGCCTGGACTTTTCGACCATCCAGACCGGCGACGGCCCGGCCAGCTTCATCATGCAGATCGCCGGCTTCGCGGTCGGCTTCTCGGCCCTGGTCGTTGAGATCAAATACCATCCGCCGATGTGGCTGCATCTGGTCGTCTGGCTGCCGCTGGTGGTCGTCCTGTCGCTGGCCCTGATGCGGCCGGGCCGGGGGCTGATGATCGGCCTGCAATACAGGAATCAGACGTGAGGCGGTTTCCTTGGATACTGACGCTGGCGACGGCTGCGGCCCTGGTCCTGCTGGTGGGGCTGGGCGTCTGGCAGGTCGAGCGGCTGAAGTGGAAGGAGGGGCTGATCGCGGCGGCCGAGGCGGCGGCGGCCAAGCCGCCTGAGCCCCTGGATCAGGTGCTGGCGGACGGCGACCTGGAGTTCAGGAAGGCGCTGATCGTCTGTCCGGGTCTGGCGACCGCCCCCTATGTCGAGCTTCAGTCCATCCATGAGGGCCAGGCGGGGGTGCGGCTGATCTCGGCGTGCAAACCGGCGGGAGCGGATTTCAGCCTGCTGATCGACCGGGGCTTCGTCGCCGACGGGGTGTCGGCCCGTCCGCGCGTGATCGAGACCAGCCTGCCCCTGGTGCTGATCGGCGAGTTCCGCCGCTTCGATCCGCCGGGCGGGCTGACGCCGGCCCCGGCGAACGGGCGCTTCTATGCGCGCGACACCGCCGCCATGGCCCAGGCTCTGAAGGTTCAGGGGTCGGTGCGGCCCGAGGCGGTGTTCGCCGTGACCCAGACCAATCCCGAGTTTGCGGCCCTGACGCCCTCCGCCCCGCCCGCGGCCTTTTCCAACAATCATTTCGGCTACGCCCTGACCTGGTTCGGACTGGCGATCGCGCTCCTGGGCTTCTATGTCGCCTTGCTCCGACGTCGGAATAAGAAGGACATCTCCTGACCGCTTCCCTGCACACCCTGTCCAACGGCGTTCGCGTCATCTGCGATCCCATGGCCGGCCTGAAGACCCTCGCCGTCGTCGTCACCGTCAAGGGCGGGGCGCGGTGGGAGCCCGAGGATCGCTCCGGCTGGTCCCACCTCCTGGAACATCTGGTGTTCAAGGGCGCAGGCGACATGGCCGCGCGCGAGATCGTCGAACGGATCGAGGCCGAGGGCGGCACGATCAACGCCTCCACCGGCTATGAGCGGACCAGCTTCGAGGTGCGGGGGCTGGACGGGTCGCTGCCGCTGGCCATGCAGGTGCTGTCGGACCTGGTGTTCCGCCCCACCCTCGACCCCGCCGAGATCGAGCGGGAAAAGGACGTGGTGGCCCAGGAGATCGCCGAGGCCTTCGACACGCCCGACGATCATGTGTTCGAGATGGTCCAGACGCGCGCCTTCGCCGGTCAACCGCTGGGCCGGCCGATCCTGGGCTCGGTCGCCAGCCTGAAACCGGCGGACAGGGCGGCGGTCGAGGCGTGGCGGGCGCGGCTCTATTCACCCGATCGGATGGTGGTGTCGGTGTCGGGCGCGGTGGAGGAGGGCGAACTGCTGGCCCTGGCCGAGCGCTGGTTCGGGGCGGCCGTGGCGACCCCGGTCGAGGCGCCGGCGCCGGCCGTCTTCGTCGGCGGCCATGCGGCCCTGACGCGCAAGATCGAACAGGCCAATCTGGTGTTCCAGCTGCCGGCTTTGTCGGCGACCGATCCGGCCCTGTCCGCCATGCGGCTGTTCGGCGAAATCCTGGGCGGGGGCATGGCCTCGCGCCTGTTCCAGAGCGCGCGCGAGGAGCGGGGCCTGGCCTACGCCATCGACGCCTATCAGGAGCCCTATGAGGACGCCGGGGTGCTGGGCATCTATGCGGGCGCAGCGGCGGACCGGGCGAAAGAGTTGGCCCAGGTGGCCGCGGCCGAGGTGCGGGCCCTGGCCGAGACCGGGCCGACCGAAAAGGAGCTGTCGCGCGCCAAGGCGGTGATGAAGGCCGGTCTGTGGATGTCGGACGAAAACCCGATGAGCCGGGCCGGCCGCAACGCCGCCCAGACCCTGATCTTCGGCGCGCCCCGCTCCAGCCTGTCTATGACCGAACAGCTGGAGGCCCAGACGGTGGCGGACGTGCGGGCGGCGGGAGCGCGTCTGTTGGAGGGACGACAGGCGGCCAGCGCCGTCCTGGGACCGAAGTCCGCGGCGCCGGCGGGCGAGGCCTTCGCGGCGGCGCTGTTCCGGGGGTAGGGCGTGGTCCGGCCCGCGGTTTAAGCAGGCTCTAGAATTCGCGCCTCCACTCCGAAGGCGAGCGTCCCGTCACGCGGCGGAAGGCGCGGGCGAACTTGCTCGCATTGGCGTAGCCGACCCGACTGGACGTTTCGGTGACCGACAGGCCTCCGGCCAAGAGGCCGGCGGCCCGTTCCATCCGAAGACGGGTCAGCCAGGCATAGGGCGCAAGGCCGGTGCGCGCCCGGAGCGCGCGCGTGAATCCGCTGGCGTCCATGCCGGCCGCAGCCGCCATCTCAGCCACCGAGACGTCGGCCTCGAGCCTGTCCGTGACGAGGGCGTAAACGCGGTTCAGTCGGACCTGCGACAGGGCGCGGGCGGCGCGCGGGTGTGCGACAGGACCGTTCAGCTCGCTCAACCGGCGGAAGACCAAGGACAGGCCATGCTCAAAAAAGGCGGTGGAAGCGCCGTGCGCGTCCGCCTCGTAAAACAGGGCCGTCAAGACGGCGGCCAGAAGGGGGTCGTCATGGAAACCGCAGGCCAGTCGTTCGATCCGTTCCGCATCGAGCGGGCAGTGAGGAACGGCCTGGGGCGAAATCGCCAGCCCGATCATCGACACGGCGCCGGACCGCGCCAGCCCTGATCGGTCAGACGGGCCGACGACGACCGATCCGGCCCGCCAAACCCCCTCCAAGCGGCTGTCGCCGAGACGTTGCATCAGGGGCGCGCTCCCGCTCAGGCGAAGGGCGAGCCGCAGATAGGGACCGTTCTCGACCGCCCCCTCGAACGGTCGATGGTCCGCGCGTACGATCAAGCCGTTCAGACCGGACATCCGGTGAACCACGCCTGCGCCGGCATGGCCTTCGATATGGGCCCGATCGGACGAAAGCCTGCGCTTAAATCCCGGATCGGATCGGTCAGTCTCGGAACGGAGCGGCGTAGAGGACATGGTATATTGTAACACGGGCTGATAATCGTTCGCAATAATGCGGGCGAAGGGGCTTGTCTGCATGTTTCCGTTCCGCTCACTCTCCGTCGTCGCCTCCGTCCTGGCGAGCGTCCAGCCGGCCGCAGCCCAGGAGGCGACGAAGGCCCAGACCCTGGACGAGATCGTCGTCACCGGAACGCGGCGGGAAACCCGCCTTCAGGACGCCGACGTCTCGGTGACGGTGCTGAACCGCGAGATGCTGAACCAGGCCCGAATTCGCGACGTGCGGCAGCTCGACGCCGTCGTGCCCAATGTCCAGTTCAATGAAAGCGGCCAGTTGGGCAGCACCTTCATCTCCATCCGGGGCATCGAATCCAACCCGTTCATCGTCAACCGCGCCGCCGTCTACATCGACGGCATTCCGTTCAGGGAGCTGTCCAATGCGGTGCTGAACCAGGTCGAATCGATCGAGGTTCTGCGTGGGCCTCAGGCGACCCTGTACGGCGCCAACAGCGAGTCCGGTCTGATCGTGATCAACACGCGCGCGCCGACCGACCGGCTGACGGCCGAGGCGCGGGCGACGGCCACCACCTTCAGCGGCGGCCGCAGCGGAACCCTCGACGGTTTCGTCGGCGGCCCCCTGCACGGCGACACCCTCAGCGGCTCTCTGGCTTTCAAGGCGTCGCAAGGCGACAGCTTTCTGCGGAATCTTCAGCCGGGCCGCCCTGAAGGCCGCATCGGCGAAACCTTTCTGCAAGGGCGGCTGCGGTGGCGGCCCAGCGATCGACTGACGGTGAACGCCACCGCCTATGTGCTGGACACCCGCGCGCCGGGCGTCTTCGATCAGGAATATTTCCCGTTGGACCTCGATCTCTATAATCGAAGCTACGCCGACCGTTTCAACGGCGGGCGCCGGATTGGGCGGTTCACCTATGTCAATGACGCGCCCAAGCGCACCGACGAGCAGGAGATCGTGACCGGCGTGAGCGCCGCCTATCGACCCGGCTACGGCACGATCGAGGCGGCGGCCTCGTGGCGACGACTGGACACCGATGCGCGCGGCCTGGACTTCGACTTCACCGGCCTGCCGACGGCCTCGGGGCAGGACGCCAAGGTCAAGGATTTCTGGAACGCCGAGCTTCGCTTCGTCTCGCCCGCCGACCGGCCGTTCAAGTACATCGTCGGCGTCAGCCACTACCGTCAGGACGACGATCGCTTTCTGGCGACCTTCGTGGGGCCGGGCGGGCTGGACTCCTTCGTGCGCGCCCCCAATCAGTTCGCCCAGGCGCGCGACTGGGGCGCCTTCGCCTCGGCCAACTGGTCGCCTGCCGCCCTGCCGAAACTGACCCTGGGGGCAGGGGTTCGCTATGACCATGCGCACCGGGAGGCCCAACAGAGCGCCGGTCAGCTCGACATGGGCGGGGGCAGTCTGTTCCTCTATCGCGACGCCGCCCTGTCGGCGGATTTCGAGGCCTGGCTGCCGCGGTTTTCGGTGCGTTACGAGCCGACCGATCAACTGACCCTCTATGCGACGGCGGCCAAGGGTTACATCCCCGGCGGCTTCAACCTGACGGCGGCTCAGAAGGATCTGAGCGACGACGTGCTGCGCTACGCCTCTGAGACGATGTGGAGCCAGGAGGGCGGGTTCAAATGGCGTTCGATCGACGGAAGTCTGCGCCTGGCCGGCGCAGCCTTCTACATCCGCTCGGACAATTGGCAGGAAATCCAGGTCGCGGCCGACGCTTCGGGCCGGATCATCTCGTCCGACTATATCGGTTCCGACGCCTCCATCGACAGCAAGGGGTTCGAGTTGGAGGCCGCAGCCGAACCGATCACCGGCCTGACGCTGACGGCCAACATCGGCTATGCGGACGCCCGCTACCGCGATCTGCAGGTCAGTCCGACGCTCAATGCCCGGGGTCGGCGGGTCAAGCTGACGCCGGCCTATGACGGCTATCTGGCCGCTCGCTATCAGACCGCCGCCGGCCTCTACGTCAGGGCGGAGGTCGGGCTGACGGGCAAACAGTCGCTGGAGACCTTGGGGGAGGCGGTTCAGCCCGCCTATCAGACCGTCGGCCTTCAGGCCGGTTATGAGGGGCCGCGCTGGTCGGCGCGGCTGTTCGTGGACAATCTCACCGACGTGCGGCGCGGCACGGGATTGGCCTTCCGCAACCTCGGCTTCGGCAATGACGGCAACTGGTACTCGCCCATCGGTCGATCGCGCGAAGCGGGCTTTGAACTGGGGTGGAAGCTGTGATCGGGTCCGCCAAGGCCTCGCCGGCTCTGAGCGGCGTTCCAGAGACCCTGCTGATCACCCTGGCCGCGCGGCTGCTCGCCCACAGGCTGAACCCGGATCTGGGGTTCGTCGATCCTGCGGCCGAGACGATCGGGGCGGCCTTGGACTTCGACCCGAACCGGTTCGCCCACGATCGCGCCAGTCTGCGCGGGGCCCTGGTCCGGAGTCGGTGGTTCGATCGGGTGACGGCGACCTTCATCCAGGCTCATCCGGACGGCCTGGTGGTTTCCATCGGATCGGGACTGGACACCCGCCCCCACCGGCTGGGCCTGCCGTCCGGTTTGGATTGGATCGACATCGATTTTCCTGAAGTCATCGCCTTGCGCGAAGCCCTGGTTCCGGCCCTGCCTCGGGTTCGCAGCTGGGCCGGCGACGGGACGGACGTCGCCGCATGGGCGGAGGCGATCGGATGGCGGACCGGCCGGCCTGTCCTGATGGCGGCCGAGGGCGTGTCCATGTATCTGGAACCGGAGCAGGGTCGGAGATGGCTCGCCGCATCCGCCGAAGAGGCCGCCCGCCGTCAGAGCGCTCTGAGGCTGGTCCTCGACTTCGCCTCGCCGATGATGGCGCGGAACGGACGCCGCAATCCGAGCGTCCGCAAGACCAAGGCGAGGTTCCGATGGGGCGTGTCGGGCCCAGCGGAGATCGAGCGCCTGGGCTATCGGCTGCGCGAAACCCATGATGTGGCTCGGCAGAGCGGAAGCCTGTCGCGCCTGGTCGGCGCGACCTACCGTCTTTTGACGGGGCGGCTGATCTATAGTTGTGCGGTGTTCGATGCTTCGGAGGCGAGGCGAGGGAACATCCCAAGCGGACGTCTGTTAAGCTGACGCTTGATCCATTCCAATCCGGAGCCGCCCATGTCCGTCCGTGTCGCCCTGATCGTCGGCAGTCTGCGCGAGGGGTCCTATTCCCGCGCCGTCGGGCTGGAGATGAAGATCCTGGCCGCGCCCGAGCTGGAGGTGGAGCCGGTCGAGATCGGCGATCTGCCGCTCTATAACCCCGATCTGGAGACGGAGACGCCGCCGGCCGCCTGGACCCGGTTCCGGGCGGAAATGGCGGAAGTTCAGGCCGTGCTGTTCGTGACGCCGGAATATAATCGCTCGATCCCGGGGGCGCTGAAGAACGCCCTGGACGTCGGCTCGCGCCCCTATGGCGACAGCATCTGGGCGGGCAAGCCGGCCGCCATCGTCAGCGTCTCGCCCGGCGCCATCGGGGCCTTCGGCGCCAACCACCACCTGCGCCAGCCCCTGGTCTTCCTGAACATGCCGACCATGCAGCAACCCGAAGCCTATGTGGGCAATGTCGCCGGCCTGCTGAACGAGGAGGATGGGAGGCTGAAGAACGAGGGGACGCGGGAGTTCCTGAAGGGGTTCCTCGACGCCTTTGCGGTGTGGATCGAGAAGACCAAATAGTCTCGCCCGGATGACGGCGTTTAAAGAGGGCGGACGCCCCAATTGAAAACGGCGGCTCCTTGCGGAGCCGCCGTCGCCAAATCAGCTGTGAGGCTGAAATCAGCCGATGGTTTGCAGCTGGCCAGCGGATTCCTTGCCCGAACGCTTGTCGCGTTCCAGCTCGTAGGAAACCTTCTGGTTTTCATCCAGGCCGCGCAGGCCCGCGCCTTCGACGGCCGAGATGTGGACGAAGACGTCCTTGCCGCCGTCGTCGGGTTGGATGAAGCCGTAACCCTTGGTCGGGTTGAACCATTTGACAGTGCCGGTAGCCATTTTGAGACCTCCGTTAGAAGTTGACCGAGGGAACGTCCCTGCGGCCTGTCGGGTCTGAATGGGATCGGCCTGGACTCATGCGTTCGCAAGGAGAGTGGGCGTTACGCAGAGAGATCGACGAGGCTTATTAGCGCAGGCTTTTCCGACAAAAGCAAGGCGGGGCGTATTAAGGCGCCGGCGTGACGGAACGGCTGCGCTTCCAAGGCGTTGTCTCGGCTCACGAAAGGTACCCCGTCATGAACCGCACCCATGTGGTCGAGCGCGCCTATCAGCTTGCCCGCACGCCCGAATGTCTGAACACCGGCGACGTGGTTAAGGCCCTGTCGGCCGAGGGCTATTCCAGCGCCGACATTTCGCATTTCCAGGGCAGTTCGATCCGGGCGGACCTGAACCGCATCTGCAAACAGACGACGCCCGAAGCGGCGTGACAGGCGCAAGCTGAGAAACGCGGCCCGAGATCAGACCAGGCCGTCGATCGTCTGCGCCTCTGCGGCGCTGTCCGGGAAGACCCGCGTATCCAGCTGGGCGCGGTCCAGGCCCAGGTGATCGCGCAGCACGCCCTTGAACACGGCGCGAACGTCCAGGGTGGGGGCCAGGTCGCGGCCTTCGAACAGACGATTGTCGGCCAGACCGGGCCAGTCGCCGATCAGCCCGCCCGCTCGAACGGCGCCGCCCGCCAGGATCAGCGAGGACGCCGTTCCGTGGTCGGTGCCCCCGGTCCCGTTGGCGCGGGCGGTGCGGCCGAACTCGGTGGCGACCACCACCACGGTGCGGCGCCAGTCGTCGCCCAGACCCGTCTCCAGCCCCGCGATCAGCCGGTCCAGCCCCGTCAGCCGCGTCTGAAGCTGCGCCTTCTGGCCCGCGTGGGTGTCCCAGCCGTCCAGCGACAGGGCGACGACGTTCGCCCCCTCGGTTCCGGTCATCAGCCGCGCCACCGCCTGACCCAGGGCCTGGGCGTCATTGCGCCCCACCCGCCCGCCGTCGCCGTCCAGGGCCGCGCGTTCCTCAGTCGCCAGGCCGCGCGCGAGGCTTTGTCCCAACAGCGGATCCTCGACATAGAGGTCTTGCAGCAGACCGGCGATCCGGTCGTCCTCACGCACCCGTCCCCCCGGCGCCCAGCCGGAGACGGGGGCGTCGCCGCGCAGGATCAGGGGCGTCTGGGCGCCGATCGACAGGCCTTTCAGCCTCTGGCCGCCCGCTGCGACGATGGCGCGGTTCAGCCAGCCGTCGTCCTGACGGCGCAGGGCTTCGCCGCCGTTCTCCAGAACGTCCTGGGCGTCGAAATGCGACCGGACCCGCACGGGCAGGGCCACGGCGGGGGCGAACCTCATCTGGCCGCGGCCATGGAGGGCGTGCAGGGTCGAGAGGGCGGGGTGGAGGCCGAAGCCGTCGCTCAGCGCTAAAGCCCCGTCCGCCGATCCCGGCAGGGCCACCGCCAGGCCGCCGCGCAGGGCCGCATAGTTCGGGTCGGCGTAGGGGACGGTGACGGACAGTCCGTCCATGGCGCCCCGGGCGATGATCACGATCAGTTTGTTCTCGGGCGTCCTGGCCTGGGCCGCCGTTCGGCCGGCGAAGGCCAGGCTGAGGCCGGCGGCGGAACCGGCAAGAAAGGCGCGGCGGTGGAGGGGCGAGAGGGTCATCGGCGCTGGAACTCCGGCGACATCAGAAGAAGGGTCAGGGCCTCGGGCCGACTCTCGGCCCGGGCGACGGCCGAGCGGGTGCGCTCGCCCATTCGGCGGCCCAGGGCGGAGAGGGCGACGGCGTTCACATCGGTGACGACGGCGGCGCCGGCGGTGGTCCGCGCCCAGTTCAGCCGCTTGACCAGGGCGTCGGGCCCGGCCCAGTCGGCGGCCGTGTCGGGCCAGCCCTCGGGTGACGGCGGCGCGAAGGGCGGCTGGCCCATGGCGATCAGCGCCTGTCGCAGAAGCGCGGGGCGTCGGGGGCCTTCATCCAGAGCCCGTCCGGCCGAGACGACGAACTCATAGGGCGTCTTGATCTTGGCGGCCTGGGGCGTCCAGGTCTCGGGCGCTTCGATCAGGGCGCGGGCGACCTCAGCCAGATCGCCTTGAGATCCGGTCCAGGCGGCCTCGAGCCGAGCGACCAGGGCCGGGGGCGGATCGTCGGCGACGAAATGGGCCGCGATCCGCCGCGACAGCCGCTTGGCCGTGGCCGGATGGCGCGCCAGATCCCGCAATATGGCCTCGCCCTGTCGGCGGCCGGTCTGGGCGTAGGTCCGGCCCATGACCGTTCGGACGCCGGGTTCGTGAATCTCCGGCCGGAAGACGAAGCCGCCGCCGTCCGCCCTCTGCCGATCCTGCTGACGGGGGATGGACCAGCCGGTCAAGGCGCGGGCCAGTTCGGTGACGTCGGCCTGATCATAGCCGCCGTCGGCGCCGACCGTGTGCAGCTCCAGCATTTCGCGGGCCAGATTCTCGTTCAGCCCCAGCCTGCGGCGCGCGCCGGCCCGGCTGTCCGGCCCGGCCGATCGGGCCTGATCAAGGTACAGAAGCATGGCCGGATGCTGTTCGGCGGCGAGGACCAGATCCTCGAACCGGCCGAAGACATGGGGGCGAATGGCTTCGCGCTCATAGGTGTCGACGAAGGCGCCGGCGGTGAATTTGGCGGCCGAGACGGTCAGGGCGTTGGCCCAGAACAGGGCCCAGCGCTCGGCGAACCCCTGGTCGGTCTCCAGGCCCAGACGCACCCGGTCCAGAAAGCCGCGGGCCGTGTCCTCGGTTATGGCGCGCCGCGCCGCCTGCCGGGCCTGACGCGCGGCCTCGGCCGTCGGATCGGGCGCGCCGCCGGGCGCCGCCGCCTCGCGCCGGCCGGTCCCGCTGGCCTGATAGGCCAGGAAGGCCTCCATCCGTTCAGCGGTCGAGACGGCGGCGCCGGAGGGTTGGGGCGCGCCTTCGGCCCGGATCTGACCCAGCGCCCAGCCTCTGGGATCGGCGGCGACGCGGTCGATCTCGCCGGGACGCGCGCCCAGGCCCAGCCGGGTCACGGCGACGGCGGCCTCGAAGGCGGATGCGGCCATGGGTGGTCTCCTTGCCGGCTTTGTCCGTTCAACGGCTCCAAGGCGGAATCTCCGTCGCCGGAAGCCTGCGGCCGGGTTTCACCCCTCGCGTTCATGCTTTACGCTGGAGGCGATGGCGCTGCTGGACTGGATGAGCGATGTGGCCGGGCCGGTTGTCCGGGGCGAGGGCGTGCTGCTGCGCCCCCCGCGCGCTGCGGACTATGCGGCGTGGTCGCGGTTGCGCGACGGGTCGCGCGACTATCTCCAGCCGTGGGAGCCGGCCTGGCCCGAGGACGATCTGAGCAAGGGCGCCTTTCGACGCCGGCTGTCCATCTATGCGCGGGAAATGGAGCTGGGAAACGCCTGGCCCTTCTTCATCTTCATCGAGGACGGCAAGACCCTGGTCGGAGCCGTGACCCTGTCGAACGTGCGGCGCGGCGTGGCCGAGACGGGCACCCTGGGCTATTGGATCGGTCAGCCCTTCGCCGGGCGCGGCCATGGCACGGCGGCGGTGCGCGCCGTGGTCGCCTACAGTTTCGAGCGGCTGAAACTGCACCGTTTGGAGGCCGCCTGCCTGCCCAGCAACCACGGATCGCGTCGCGTTCTTGAGAAATCGGGTTTTCGGCACGAGGGTCTGGCCCGCGCTTATTTGAAAATTAACGGCGATTGGGCAGATCATCTGCTGTTCGGCCTCGTGGAGGACGAGTTTGATCGCGGCGACCGGGGGTCGTCTTGAGGGAACGACAGCTGTGAACGCGCGACCCCGCTCGCTGGCCTGGGACGCCACCGCCGCCATCGAGGCCCTGGCGGCGGCCGATACGGCCCTGTGGGTCTGGACGCCGGCCGAGGATCAGCTGCGTTTCACCGGCGCCACCCGCGCCCTGGGGCTGGGACCCCTGGCGCCGGAATGTTCGGGCGCCGGCTTTGTCGCCTCGACCCTGCCGCAGGATCGGTCGCTGGCCGAGAAGATGCTGAAGCCGCAGGAGGAGGGCGCCGAAATCGCGGTGCGCCTGCGGATGCGCGGAGCCGAGACCTGCCTGTGGCGCGGGGTCTGGCTTGAGGACGGCCTTCGCGCCGCCGGCGTCGTCGCGCTGGAGGCCAAGTTCACCGGTTCGGACCGCGACACCCTGACCGGCCTTCTGGACCGTCGCGCCTTCATCGCCCGCGTCGGCGAGGTGCTGACCCAGGCGGGCGAGTATGAATTGGTCGTCGGCGACGTGGACCGTCTGCGTCGTCTGAACGAGGCCCTGGGCCATGAGCGGACGGATCTGGTGCTGTCGGCCCTGGGGTCGCGCCTCGCCGCCGCCTTCCCCAAGGACGCCGCCGCGGCGCGGATCGGCGAGGACGAGTTCGCCATCATCGTGCCCAAGACCGCCTCTCACACCAGCTATCGGGTGCGCGAGGCGCTGGAACAGCCGCTGAGGGTGGCGGGTTTCGACATCTATCCCACCGTCTCGATCGGCGCCGTCATCGTCGAGGGCGGGCCGGATGCGCCCGACGCCTCAGAACTGCTGCGCCGGGTCGAGCTGGCGGTGGAATCGGCCAAGGCGGCTGGGCGGGGCGGGTCGGCCGCCTATGGGCGCGCCCTGGAAAGCGATTCCCTGAGCCGACTGGCGCTGGAGGCGGATCTGAGAAACGCCTTCGTGCGCGGCGAGATCACTCCCTTCTTCCAGCCGATCGTGAACCTGAAGACCGGCGCCGTGGCGGGCTTCGAGGCCCTGGCGCGCTGGCGTCATCCCCGTCGGGGCCTGGTGCCGCCGGACGAGTTCCTGGGCCTGACGGCCGACCTGGGGATGATGAACGACCTGGGTCTGCTGATGATGACTCAGTCGGCGCGGCAACTGGCGGAATGGATTCAACGCCACCCCCTGGCCGGAAAGCTGTTTTGCAGCGTGAACCTGTCGGTCGGCGAGATCGAACGGCCGCATCTGTGCGAGGACGTGGCGCGGGTGATCAAGGAGGCGGGCCTGCCCCGCGGCGCCCTGAAGCTGGAGGTGACCGAGGGCGACATCATGCGCGACACCGCCCGCGCCGCCGAGGTGCTGCAGTCGCTGAAGGACGTCGGGGCGTCGCTGGCGCTGGATGATTTCGGCACCGGCTTCTCGTCGCTGTCGTACCTGGCGCGCCTGCCGTTCGATACGCTGAAGATCGACCGCTATTTCGTCCTGACGATGAACAAGGACGAGGGCTCGGCCAAGATCGTCAAGTCGGTCGTCAACCTGGGCCGTGACCTGTCGCTGGAGGTCGTCGCCGAAGGGGTCGAGAACGCCGAACTGGCCGCCCTGCTGCTGGAAGCCCAGTGCCACTACGGCCAGGGCTTCGGCTATGCCCCGGCGCTGCCGGCCCAGGAGGCGGAGGTCTATCTGGCCGAAAGCCTGGCGGACGGCACGGCGCCGCTGAAGCAGCGGTCGGCTTAGATTTCACTTTTCGTCATCCCAGGCCTTGTGCCTAGGATCCATCGACTCTGTCGATGACGGTAAGCCCCGGCGACACCGGGCGTATGGATCCTCGCCACAAGGGCGAGGATGACGGCTGGAGGGTGCATGACCGACGCCAGACTGGAGATCGCCGCCGGTTTCGCCACCGCACAGGGGCCCAAGGCGGACAATCAGGATTTCGGCGGGGTGCATCTGGGCACGGCGGCCGAGCAGCGCGAGCATGGGGTCGTGGCGGTCATCGCCGACGGGGTGTCGGGATCGAAGGCTGGGCGGATGGCGGCCGAGCTGACGACGCGCAGCTTTATCGACGGCTATCTGGATCAGAACCCGCTGAACGGCATCGCCGCCAACGGGATCAAGGCGCTTAGGGGCTTCAACCGCTGGCTCCATGCGCGGGGCAAGATCGATCCGGCCATGGAGGCGGCGGCGACCACCTTCACCGCCCTGATCCTGCGGGGACGTGAGGCGGTGGCGCTTCATGTGGGGGACAGTCGGGCCTGGCATTTCCGCGACGGGGTGCTGACCCGGCTGACTGAGGATCACACCCGGGCCCAGCAGGGGCTGAGCCATGTGCTGTACCGCGCCGTCGGCATCGAGGCGGACGTGAAGCTGGACGTGCGCCATGTGGAGCTGCAGCCGCACGACCGGTTGATGCTGACCACGGACGGGGTGCACGGGGTGCTGGACGAGGCCGCCCTGGCGCGGCTGCTGGCACGGCGTGGATCGCCCGACGCCGACGCCCAGGCCATTCTGGACGAGGTCGCCGAGGCGGGGGCGCGCGACAACGCCACCGTCCTGATCCTGGACGTCATTCGGGTCGGGGCGCCCGACTGGGAGGCGATCACCGCCGAGGCCGAGGGCCTGGCCATCCTGCCGCCGCCGAAACAGGGCGAGACCGTGGACGGGTTTCATCTGGAGCGGCTGGTCGCCGATGGGCGCTATACGCGGCTGTTCCTGGCGCGGTCTGGCGAAGAACGGGTGGTGCTGAAGTTCCCCAAGCCGGCGGCGGTGTCGGAACGGGGGGCGCGGACGGCCTTCCTGCGCGAAGCCTTCATCGGCCGGCGCATCGACAGCCCCTTCGTCGGCAAGGTGCTGACGCCGGATGCGGGGCGCCAGAGCCGGCTCTATATCGTCCAGCCCTTCTATCAGGGCCAGACCCTGCATGCCCGCCTGGCTGAGGAGGGGCCGTTCGAGATCGCCGAGGGGATCGGCGTGGCCTTGAAGCTGGCGCGGGGGGTGGCGGCCCTGCATCGGGCCGGGGTGATCCACCGCGACATCAAGCCGGACAATGTGATCCTGGAGACGCACGGCGGGCTGAAGCTGGTCGATCTGGGCGTGGCCCGGCTGAAGCGGGCCGAGGAGTTCGCCGAGGCCGAGGCGCCGGGCACGGCCGGTTTCAAGGCGCCCGAAATGTACGACGGCGAAAGCGGGAGCGCCGCCACCGACCAGTTCGCCTTGGGGGTCACCCTGTACCGGCTGTTCACCGGGACTTATCCTTGGGGCGAGGTGGATCCGTCGGACGCGCCGCGCTTCGATCGCCCCCCGACCCCGCCCGGGCGACGCCGACCGGACATGCCCGCCTGGCTGGAGGCCGCCGTCCTGCGCGCCGTCGCCGTCGATCCGGACGAGCGGTTCGAGGACGTCGAGGAACTGATCCATGTGCTGGAGACCGGCAGCGCGGCGGCCGCCCCGGCCCCCCGCCCCCTGTCGCTGATTGAGCGCGATCCGGTGCGGTTCTGGCAGGGGGTTTGTCTGGTTTTGGTTCTGCTGCTGCTGATTTCGCTGGCGACACGCTAAGGGGGAATGCTCCCGGTGTCATTGTTGTGCGCGCAAGTATTCAGCGCCGCATTATATGCAGTCTTACTTAGGTAACTGTGGTGGAGATGTAAACGCTGTCGCCTTAATCGTGGAGCAGAACGGTTGCATGGCTAAGGCGTGTTGGCGAGATTATATCTCAATTTTCAACTCGAAGGAGACAAAGTCTTGCGTGTATCCGCTCTCCAGACTAGGGCATTGGAAAATGCTTAGTGATTGACGGCGGCCTTTCCGTCAGCCTATCCAGCGTGGTCCTTACGTATGCAAGAAGCCGTTGTAGAAAGTAAATTTGAACAGTTGAGTATCGGGGCGTCAGACGGAGAAAATGTGAGCCAAAGGTCCTTGACGCAGCTGTTGATCAGCCAAAAGACCGCTCTAGTGGCGCGCCGTTTTACAGCGCGCGCCGCCCGTCTCTTCAAATCCGCCGGCTATACGAACGCCCAAAGAGCTCCTCTTCGCGTCCTGAAGACCGCGCCCGACGGCATGACCCAGGCGGAGCTCGCCGCCAGTCTTCAAATCTCGGAACCGACCCTGTCGCGTCGCGTCGCGCGTCTGCTGGCCGACGGGCTGATTTCCAAACAGCGTCGACCCGGTGACGGCCGGGCCAATACGATCAAGCTGGAGCCCCGGGGCTATCAGGCGCTTGAACAGTCCGAAGCCATGGCGGCGCGGGATCGCGACATCCTGTTCCAGGGCCTCTCTCAGGAAGAGCTGGACATCGCCTTGAAGGTCTTGAGCCTGCTGGCTGCGCGCATCGCCGCACCTCTGAACGGCGCGCTGAACGAGGATGCGCAGCCGGACAAGGAGGATGCGGACGCGGACGCCTGATCGGCGGTCAGGCCCGCCCGCCCTGGGCTGACAGCCGGCCGGCGTCCACGCCCATGCGGGCCAGGGCGCGGGTCCATTTGGTCTGGTGATCGCTGTCGAAGATCAGGTCCAGGTCCGCTTCCGTGGTCAGCCAGACGTTATCGGCCAGTTCGTCTTCCAACTGCCCCTCGCCCCAGCCGGCGTAGCCGAGCAGCAAGGTGGCGTGGCGCGGTCCCATGACCGTGTCGGTCATCGCCGCCAGGGCCTCGCGCGTCCCCGTCATGGCCAGGCCGTCGCCGAAGGGCAGGGTGTCGTCCCCCACGCTCCAGTCGTCGGTGTGCAGGACGAAGCCGCGTTCGCGCTCGACCGGCCCGCCCATCAGAACCGGACGGCCTACGGACTGTTCCGGCGCGGGCGCGTCCAGCTTGTCCAGCACCGCCTTCAGATCGATTCCCTGGGCGGGCCGGTCGAGCCTCAGACCCATGGCGTGGTCCGGCCCATGGGCGCAGATCAAAATCACGGCGTGTTCGAACCGGGGATCGCCGATGCCGGGCATGGCGACCAGAAGACGGCCCGTCAGGGAGGAGGCGTCGGTCATGGTTTCCATAATCGGGGCTGAATGGGCCCGGCGCAAGCGCGCTGCGCTTGTCTTGGCGGCGTCGGCCGCTATCTGTCGCAGGCGCACCCAAGCCAACCCGCGCGGAGAGATTCCATGACCATCCAGATCGGCGACCGCATTCCCGAGGCGACCTTCGCCCAGGCCACGGCGGAAGGCCCCAAGCCCGTCAACACCGCCGACGTCTTCGCCGGCAAGACCGTGGCGCTGTTCGCCGTCCCCGGCGCCTTCACCCCCACCTGCTCGGCCCGTCACCTGCCGGGATTCAAGGACAATCTGGACGCCTTCAAGGGCAAGGGCGTCGACGTCGTCGCCTGCCTCTCCGTCAACGACGCCTTTGTGATGAAGGCCTGGGCCGAGAGCCAGGGCGTGGAAGACGGCTCGATCGTCATGCTGGCGGACGGCAACGGCGAACTGACCCGCGCGCTCGGCCTGGTGCTCGACGGCTCGGGCTTCGGCCTGGGCGAGCGGTCGCAACGCTATTCGATGCTGGTCAAGGACGGCGTCGTGACCGAGCTGAACGTCGAACAGGGCGGCGAGTTCAAGGTCTCCTCGGCCGAGCATCTGCTGGCCCAACTCTGATCGGGATCGGGCCGCGCCGACGCTTCGCATTTTGAGCGCGGCCCAACACGCATGACGACGGACGTCTTCAGCCCCGAAAAGCGCAGCGCGGTGATGCGCCGCGTCAAGGGGCGAGACACCTCGCCCGAACTGGCCGTGCGCAGGGTGCTGCGCGCGGCCGGGATCGGCTATCGCCTGGGCGGCCAGGGGCTGGCGGGACGGCCGGATCTGACAATGAAAGGGCGGCGGGTCGCCGTCTTCGTCCACGGCTGCTTCTGGCACGGCCATGACTGTCCGCGAGGATCGCGCAAGCCCAAGGCCAACGCCGACTACTGGGGCGGCAAGATCGCCCGCAACCGCGCCAGAGACGCGCGATCGGCCGAGACCCTGACGGCCGACGGCTGGCGGGTGGTGATCGTATGGGAGTGTGACCTGCGCACACCCGATTTCGCCGCTCGGCTGGTCGCCGAGATCAAGGGTCAGGCCGCGTCGACGTCTGAGGTCGAAGGCTGAGGCGTTGCAGCGCCTGCGTCCTGGGCCGCGTCGTCCAACACATGCTGTAGCGCTGCGAACAGGGCCGGCGGCGTCAGGGGCTTGGAGACGAAATAGGCCATGCCGGCGGCTTGGCAGGCGGCGATGTCTTCCGGCGCGGAATCCGCCGTCACGGCCACAACGGGTGTTCGGGCGTTCGGACCGTCGCCGGCGCGCAGCCGGCGGGTGGTCTCGCGCCCATCAAGCTCGGGCATGCGCACGTCCATGAAGATGACGTCGAAGACGACTTCGGCGCAGCGTTGCAAGGCGATCACCCCGTCGGAGGCGGTGACGATGTCGCAGCCCAGGGGCTCGAGGATCAGCTGAACCGCGCGACGGTTGATGTCGTGGTCATCGACCACCAGCAGCTTCAACGGACGGTCGGCCTCTTCGGGCGGAGGCGGCGCGGCCGGCGTCTCGACGGGCGGCGTCTCGGCGGCCGGCGCTGGGACGTCTTCGGCAGGGGGCGCAATAGGCGGAGCGGCAAGGGGCAGGGCCAGCGCGTCGGGGCGGGCCGTCAGCCCCCGGGCCGCTGGAGCCGTTCGCTCCGTCGCCCGGCCGGCCGGCAGGAACAGAGACACGGTGAAGCGCGCGCCCTGGCCGGGGGCGCTGCGCGCCGTCAGCCGTCCCCCCATCAACTCGGTCAGATCCCGGCTGATGGACAGGCCCAGGCCCGAGCCGCCGAACTGTGCGCCGACGCCTTCGGCCGTCTGATCGAAGGGGTTGAAGAGGCGCTCCATCTGCTCGGCGGTCAGGCCCGGACCCGTATCGGCGACTTCGAACAGAAGCGCATAGCCGGACGGCTCTTCCGGCCAGGCCTCAAGGCGCAGGGTGATCTGTCCTTCGGCGGTGAACTTGACCGCATTGGACATCAGATTGTTCAGCACCTGACGGATCCGCATGGGATCGCCCTTGACGTCGCGCGGCATCTGGGCGGCGCCCTCGACCCGCAAGGTCAGGCCCTTGGCCTCGATCGGTCCGCGCCACAGACGCAGGGTCTGGGCCAGCATGGCGCGCAGATCGAAATCCACCACCTCGACCTTCATCCGGCCGGCGCCGATGCGGGTGTGGTCCAAAAGATCGTCCAGCAGGGCCTTCATCATGAGGCCCGCGTCGGTGATCAGGGCGGTGTTGGCGCGAGAAGCGGCGTCGGCCGCCTGAAGCTCGGCCGCGCCGGTCAGGATGGCGCCGATCGGGGTGCGCAGATCATGGCCGATCGCCGCCAGGAAGGCGGTATGGGCCGCCAGATTCTGTTCGGCCTGCCGCCGCAGCCGATCCGCCTCGTCGCGCGCCCGCTGGCGCTTTTCGGCCGTCTCGCTGATGATCTGCCAACTGAGCACGGTGAAGATGACGAACATCACCACGGCCGCAGAGGCGGTCATGATGACCGAGACGCCGGCCCCGAAATGGGCGGCGAAGAACGGCGTGGACAGCAGATACAGCATCGGCGGCGAAAGGGTCGCAGCCAGAAGCATCTTGGATCGGGGCGCGTTGATCATCGAAAACAGCATCTGCGCCGGCAGCATCAGGGCCGCGCACAGGCCGCCCATTGCGCCGCCCATCAGCCACATGGGAATGGACAGGCCGCCGAAGGTCGCGGCGCTGATCAGGATCGCGGCGCAGGTCGGGATTTTCCGTAGGCGAGCGTCGGGCGCGCGTGAAGCCATGCGCAGGACCGCCCATTCCACCGTCTGGGCCAGGCCGTAGATCAGCAGCCAGAGCAGCGAGAGCCGCCAACCCAGCATCGGCGTCACGACCAGGGCGGTCGCCGCCGCCGTCGCCAGCCGTTGCGCCGCCTGCTTGGCGCGGAAGCGAGACGCCACAGTCCAGCCACTCACAGCCGTTGGGACCATGTTCGTCTGTTGCATTCCGCTTCCCATCGGCGCGAACGGTCTTCGTTCGTCGGGCCACAGGATGCGCAGATCGAAACTAACGCTCCGTCAACGGCCCGATCCCACGGCGGCGGAAACGGTGGAAAACCCGTCGGCGCGCAGGCGGGCGGCCAGGTCGCGTTTGATCGCGCCGACCAATCCCGGTCCCTGATAGATCAGGGCGGAATAGATCTGCACCGCCGAGGCCCCCAGGCGAAGGCGAGCATAGGCTTCGGCCCCGCTGTCGATCCCGCCGACGGCGATCAGCGGCAGACGGCCTTGCGCCGCCTCGGCCGCCGCCCGCAGCGCCCTTTCGGCGAAGGGACGCAAGGGAAGACCCGACAGGCCGCCGCTCTCTCCGGCCTGGGGCGAGCTTAGGGTTTCGGGGCGTTCCAGGGTGGTGTTGGAGACGATCAGCCCGTCGATCCGATGGGCCAGGGCGGCCTCGACGATCATGCCGATCTCGCCTGCGACCAGGTCCGGCGCGATCTTCAGGAAGACCGGCGCGCGGTCGGGTCGGGCCGTCGGCCGGGCCGCCTCGATCCGACCCAGCAGATCGTCCAGCTGGTCCCGCCCCTGCAAGGCGCGCAGGCCGGGCGTATTGGGCGAGGAGATATTGACCGTGAAATAGGCGGCCCGGCCCGCGAGGCGCTGAAGCCCGGCGACATAGTCGGCCGCCTTGTCCTCCGTATCCTTGTTGGCGCCCAGATTGGCGCCGACGACGACGCCCTGGGGGCGTCGCTCAAGCCGGGCGGCGAAGGCGTCGAGCCCGGCGTTGTTGAAGCCCATGCGATTGATGATCGCCTGGTCTTCCTGCAGTCGGAACAGCCGCGGCCGGGGATTGCCGGCCTGGGGCCGGGGCGTGACCGAGCCGCATTCCACAAAGCCGAAGCCAAGCCGCGACAGGCCGCGCAGCGCCTCCCCGTTCTTGTCCAATCCCGCCGCCAGGCCGATCGGATTGGGCAGGTCGAGGCCGGCGATTGTCGTGTGCAGGATGGGATCATCGACCGGGGCGGCGGGCAGGGGCGCCAGGGCCAGACCCTGGATCGCCAGCCGGTGCGCGGTTTCCGGGTCCAGACGGCGCAGGCCGGCCGCCAAGCCGTCGAACAGGTTCATGCCGCATCCTCGAACCGCATGGCCCCGTCCTCGGCTACGGCGAAGGGGCGGCTGGCGGTGACGGCGGCGACGGGCAGGGGGGCGTAGAGATGGGGAAACAGGGCGCCGCCGCGCGACGGCTCCCACACCAGGGCTTCGTCGAGCAGCGCCAGATCGATCGTCAGCAGCATCAGATCGGCCTGACCGGCGTAGTGGCGGCGCGCGGTCTCGGCCAGTTGATCGGCCGTCGACATATGGATGTAGCCGTCGGCCAGATCGACGACGGAGCCTTGGTAGCGACCTTCCGCCACCATGCGGCGCCAGTCGTTCGACGACAGGATCTTATAGGCGACGGACGTCATGCCGCCCCGCCCAGGGTGCGCGGGGTCAGAAAGCCTTCGTAGGTGCAGCGCCCGGCCGCATCGACGGTGAACAGGGCCGCCGCCCCGGTCGGAAAACCCCCGGCCAGGCGATCGAGAATGGCGGGCGAGGCCGCGCTTTCCGACAGATAGTCGCCGGCCAGCGCATGGACCCCCGGATTGTGGGCCAGAACCAGCAGACAGCCGGCCTCTTCCTCGCTGGCCTCGACGAAGCCGCGCAGGACGTCGGCGGGGGCGTTGTACAGGCGCGGCTCGTCGCGCACCTCCACATCGCCGAAGGCGTCATGCATCTGCTCCCAGGTCTGGCGGGTGCGGACCGCCGAGGATACCAGGGCCAGATCGGGCTTCAGCCCGCGCTCAGCCAGGGCCCGCCCCATCAGCAGGGCTTCGTTGCGTCCGACGGCGGACAGGGGGCGGGCTTCATCGCCGCCGGACGGGCTGTTCGGCTCGGCCTGGGCGTGCCGCATGAGGATCAGTCGATGCATGGGGCTTCGCCATAAGGCCGTTCGCAGGCGGCGACCAGATGGAACGACGTCAACTCCCCGTCAGAAGCGATCAGCCGAGCGGCCCGTCGTGCGAGACGGAGGCGGCAGGCTGAGGCGCAAGCGCCGCCTTGGCCGGGACGCGCTGGGCCTTGCCGCTGGGGCGGATGCGGGCGTAGGCCTGACGCGACGCCTCCAGCAGGATCAGACCGGCCGCGCCAGGCGCGATCCGACGGCCGACCTGTTCGAAACCGTCGGCCAGGGGCAGAAGGGGCGACCAGGGCGGAACATAGAGGGTCTGGGACCAGGCCGTCGGCTCCAGCCCCGCCTCGCGCACCAGCCGTTCCAGCTGGCCCCGCGTGAACGGCCGACCGTGGCCGAAGGGGGTGTTTTCAGCGCGGGACCAGAGCCCGCCCCGCGCGGCGGCGGCCAGGATGATGCGGCCGGTCGGGGCCAGGGCGCGCACCGCCTCCAGCAGCAGGGCCGTCGGGTCGTCGGCCTCCTCCAGGGCGTGGACCAGCAGGATTCGGTCAAAGGCGCCGGCGGCGAAGGGCAGGCGGCGGTCATCGACCAGCAGGCTGCGGTTTCGGCCGACGCTGGGCCATTGTTCCACGCCCTGGCCGCCGGGCATGGCCGCCACGACCCGCCGCGCCCCGACGAAGGCGTCCAGCCAGGGGGTGGCGTAGCCCAGGCCCAGAACGTCGCAGCCTGTCGCCTCGCCCCAGGCGTCCTCCAGCCGACGCGCCAGCAGTCGACGAGCCAGGGCGCCGGTCGGCTCGCCGTAGAAGGTTCGAAGCTCGTCGATGCTGCGCCGCATGTCGCCACCATAGGCCGCCGGGGTCCGTCCTGCTAGAACGTCGCCATGACCCTGGATGTTCACCTGTTTCCCTGCCGCAGCGACAACTACGGCTTTCTGATCCGCGATCGGGCGACGGGAACCGTCGCGGCGGTCGATACGCCGGACGCGGCGCGCATCCTGCAAGAGCTGGACGGCCTGGGCTGGGGGCGGCTGGACGTGATCCTGAACACCCACTGGCATCCCGATCACACAGAAGGCAACGATAGGCTGAAGGCCGAGACGGGCTGCGAGATCGTGGGGCCGCAGGAGGTGGCGCGCGTGGCGCCGCTGGACCGCGTCGTCGGCGATGGGGACACGGTCGCGGTGGGCGAGACCCGGTTTGAGGTCACGGCCACGCCGGGCCACACCCTGGGCCACGTCGTCTATCGGTCGGTGGAGGCGGGGGCGGCCTTCGTCGGCGACACCCTGTTCGCCCTGGGTTGCGGCCGCCTGTTCGAGGGGACGCCCGAACAGATGTGGGCCAGCCTTCAGACCCTGGCGGCCTGGCCGCCGGAGACGGTGATCTGGTGCGCCCATGAATATACGGCCGCCAATGCGCGCTTCACCCTGAGCCTGGACCCCCGGCCCGAGACGGCCGCCCACGCCGAGGCGATCTTTGAGGCGCGGGCGCGGGGCGAGGCGACCGTGCCCACGACCCTCGAGACGGAACTGCGGTTCAACCCCTTCCTGCGGGCGGGTGACGCAGAGCAGTTCGCCGCGCGTCGGGCGGCCAAGGACGGCTTCAGCGGCTGAGGACGTCGTCCGCCACCAGGCGCACGATCCGCGCCGAGGACGGGCGGCCCGCGACGCCGGCGCGCGGCTCGATCACGATCCGCAGGGTGCCGCGGCTGAAGGCCGTCTGGCTGGTGCGGCCCTGATCGACGATTTCGATCCGCCGGATGCGGTTGGCTTCGGACCGTAGATTGGGCGAGCGGGCCATGCGGACGATGGCGTCCACGGCGGTGGACAGGGCGTCGGCGGCCACCGCCTCGGACCCCGGCTGGATATCGACATCGACCACGACCAGGCGCCCCAGAGCCCGGCTGGCGCGGTCGCTCTGGCGGACGATGTAGTTCCACAGCTGAACGGCGGTCAGGCCGGGCGCCAGAAGGGGCGCGGCCTCGCCGTTGCGCGACACCGGCGATCCTTGCGGCGCGGCGGTGGTGTAGAGGGTCATGCCGCCGTCGGGCGTGACCCGCAGGATCTGATCGCCGTTGTCGTTGCGATAGATGATGTCGCCGCGCGGCGCGGCGGTTGGACGCAGCACCCAGATCTCGGTCGACTGCTCGAACCGCATCAGGGGCCGGGCGCCCGTCACATCCAGCACGAAGGCTTGACCCGTGCCGGAGACGTAGCGGGCCGACGGGGGCAGGTTGCGGCGCGACTGGGCGTGGCAGTCGGCCGGCAGGACGGCCGGGGCGGCGACGGACAGGCCAAGGGCGACGACGGCGGCAAGCGCCGTCGCAGTCCCGCGCGGCGATTTTTTCGCCCAGGCCGATCCCGTCAACATCATGAGACTATGGATGAAACCGTCACGCGGCGGATTTTGGGCGAAGCCCGTTCACCCGACCAAGTATTGGCCGCCGTTCAGCGACAGGGTGCAGCCTGTGACATATCCAGCACGCTCGCCCACCAGCCAGGAGACCATGTCGGCGATCTCCTCGCCCTTGCCCAGGCGGCCGACGGGAATCTGCGACACGATCGATTCCAGAACCTTGGGGTCCATGGCGCCGACCATTTCGGTGTCGATATAGCCGGGGGCGATGCAGTTGACGGTCACGCCCTTCCTGGCGTTTTCCAGCGCCAGGGCCTTGGTGAAGCCGATCATTCCGGCCTTGGCGGCGGAATAGTTGGTCTGGCCGATCTGACCTTTCTGACCGTTGATCGAGGAGATGTTGACGATCCGGCCGTGGCCCCGGTCGCGCATGCCGTTGATGACCTGGCGCGTCATGTTGAAGACGCTGTCCATATTCACCCGGATCACGTCGGACCACTGGTCGTGGCTCATCTTGTGGAAGAAGCCGTCGCGGGTAATGCCGGCATTGTTGACCAGGATGTCGATCGGACCCAGTTCGGCCTCGACCTCGCTGACGGCGCGGGCGCAGTCCTCGAAACTGCCGACATTGCCCTTGACCACCATGACGCCCAGGGCGCGGGCGGTGGCCTGGGCCGCCTCGTCATTGCCGGAATAGCCGGCGGCCACCCTTATGCCGTCCTCGCTGAGGCGTTGAACGATCGCCTTGCCTATGCCCCGGGTTCCGCCGGTCACCAATGCTACGCGCGCCATCCGTCCGTCCTTGTTTCCTCGCGTCCGTCTGCTGCGGACTGTCGCTCAAGGTGTAGCCGCGCAGGGGTTGCGGATCAAAGGCCGATTTCCCCTGCGGCGCCTTTACGCCTGTTCAGGCGCGTCAGGCCGCCATCTTCGCCATGTCGATGACGAACCGATAGCGGACGTCGGACTTCAGCATCCGCTCATAGGCGTCATTGATCTGGTCCGGGGCGATGGTCTCGATGTCGCAGACGATGCCGTGTTCGGCGCAGAAGTTCAGCATCTCCTGGGTCTCGGCCATGCCGCCGATCAGAGAGCCGGCGATCCGCCGCCGACGCCACAGCAGGGGCACGGCGTAAACCGGCAGGCCCTCGGTGGTCAGCCCCAGCATGACCATGGTCCCGTCGCGGGCCAGAAGCTGGGTGTGGGCGGCGATCTCGTGGGTCGCCGAGACGGTGTTGATGATGAGGTCGAAGCTTTCGGCCGCCGCCTTCATCGCCGCCTTGTCGCTGCTGATCAGGAAATGTTCGGCGCCCATCCGCTCCGCATCGGCCTTCTTGCGGTCGGAGGTGGACAGGACCGTGACCTCGGCGCCCATGGCGGCGGCCAGCTTGACCGCCATATGGCCCAGTCCGCCCAGGCCGATGACCGCCACCTTGGAGCCCGGTCCGACCTTCCATTCCTTCAGCGGCGAATAGGTCGTCACGCCGGCGCACAGCAGGGGGGCGGCGACGTCCAGCGGCAGGCTGTCGGGAATGGTGACGACAAAGTGCTGATCCACCGTGATATGGTCGGAATAGCCGCCCTGGGTGATGGTCTCGGCCGTGCCGCCCTTCCTGTCCTTAGCGCCGTAGGTGCCGGTGAAGCCGGGCACGCAATATTGCTCAAGCCCCTCCCGGCAGGATGAACATTCGCGGCAGCTGTCGACCATGCAGCCGACGCCGACGCGGTCGCCTTCCTTGAAACGGACGACGCTGGAGCCGACGGCCTTGACCACGCCGGCGATCTCGTGGCCCGGCACCAGGGGATAGGATGCGGGTCCGGTCTCGCTGCGGGCCATGTGCAGGTCCGAATGGCAGATGCCGCAGTATTTGATCTCGATCAGCACATCGTCCGGCCCGGGATCACGCCGCTCGAAGCTGTAGGGGACCAGGGGCTTGTCGGCGGCGGTCGCGGCGAAGGCGCGGGTGGCGATCGGCATGGGGAGTCCTTCAGGCTTTAGGGCGTGGCTGACAGATGCGCACCGCAGGCGCCGCCCGCAAGGCCGGCCCTATTTGAGCTGGGCGATCAGAGCCATGGCCGCCGCCGGATTGCGCGCCTTGGCCCCCGAGATGAAATAGGCGAAGACCTCGCCGCGCTCGGCCCAGGCGCGGACCTGGTCGGCGACGGCGGACAGTTCGTCGGCGGTCATGCCGGTCGGTTCGTCCTGGCGGCTGGACATCAGCCGGGCATAGGAGAAGTCGGCGGTCGCCTCGTCGATCTGGGGCCAGGTCGGCTCTTCGTCATCGACGGCGTAGACGATGGCGACGCCGTATTTGCGAGCCAGGTCATAGAACTGTTCGGTGGCGAAGGTCGGGTTGCGGACCTCCAGGGCGTGGCGCAGGCGGACTCCGTCCTTCTCGGGCGGCAGCAGCTTCAAGAAACCCTCGAAGTCCTCTGGATCGAACTTCTTGGTCCCCATGAACTGCCAGTTGATCGGCCCCAGCCTGTCGCCCAGTTCGGTCAGGCCCTGGGACAGGAATCGGTCGAAGCTCTCGCCGCCTTCGGACAGGACCTTGCGATTGGTGCAGTAGCGGCTGGCCTTGACCGAGAAGACGAAGCCGTCCGGCGTCTCGTCGCGCCACTTCTTCCAGCTGTCGGGTTTGAAGGTCGAATAATAGGTGCCGTTGATCTCGATCGAGGTCAGTTTCGAGGCGGCGTATTCCAGCTCGCGCTTTTGAACTAGGCCCTCTGGATAGAAGACCCCGCGCCAGGGCTCATAGGTCCAGCCGCCTATGCCGATGTGGATGGGGTGGGTCATGGTTCGCTCCCTTCGTCGTTCGATCCGACCTCAGAGCCATCGGATTGCCAATCCTCAAGCGCGTGCCGAATGCGTCGGATAAACACGTCCGCATCGTCGATCCGATAGAGGACGGCATGGCTCTTGTAGAACATCACGTGAGCGTCCGCGCTCAACTCGGGCCGAGCGGCTCCGAGCCGGGGGAAGTCCGTAAGCAAATCCAGTTTCGCGAACAGGCCCTCGATATAGTCATCGGCCTGACGGCTCCCAAACAGTTCCAGACCTTGCAAATAGACCTGCTGCAAGTCCGCCCGCGCCTCGCGGCTCAGGCGAAGCATTAGGAGGCGCGGCGCAACTGGGCGCGCAGTTCCTCAATCACTTCACGCGGAGACTGATCGGAAACGCCAGAGGCGTCGGCCTCTGCGATCAATCTTTGCCAGTGCGCGATCTTTTCCGCCTTGACCTGCTCGCGGCGGATCAGGTCGCGGATGACGTCGGAGGCGTTGGCGTAGCGGCCCGATTGGGCCTGTTCCTCGACCCAGGCCTTCATCGGGTCGGGCAGGGAGATGTTCATCGTAGCCATGGGCGGTCCTTCCCTATCGCGTCGGAGGATGGACCTTTGGCAAACTTTGTCAATTTCCACCCCCAAGGGACGATCGGCCGAAAAAGGGTGTCCGAACTGTCCGATGTGTCCGATTTGTCCCTCAGGACGGGGCCTTACCCCGCTCGCACGTCAGAGGCGGTCGCAGGGGCGGCCATCAAGACCTGAATGCCGCCCAGCAGGGCGGCGGCGGTGACGGGCTTGGAGACGTGCAGATCGGCGCCGGCCGCCAGGGCCTGACGGCGGTGGTCGTCCATGGCGTTGGCGCTGAGCATGATGACGGGAGTGCGCCTGCGGCGGCTCGCCTCCACCCGGCGAATGGCGCGTGTCGCCGTCAGGCCGTCCATTTCCGGCATCTGCATGTCCATCAGCACCAGGTCGAAGTCCTGGCTCTGGAAGGCCTCAAGGGCCTGGAGCCCGTTGTCGACCGTGACGATCTGCATGTCGTGCGCGCCCAGGATCAACTGGACGACCCGCTGGTTGACGGGGTGATCTTCGGCCAGAAGCACGCGGAGCGCGGGCAGGGGCGCGGCGATCTGCGTCGCCCGGCCGCGTGTCTGGACATCGTAATCACCCAGGCTGCTGACGCGCGGCAACGGAATTTCGACCGTGAACCGGCTGCCGACGCCCGGTGTCGAGGCGGCTCTGATGCGGCCGCCCATCATCTCCGTCAGGGCGTGGCAGATCGACAGACCGAGACCGGTCCCGCCGAAGCGCCGGGTGACGGTGCTGTCGGCCTGAGTGAACCGCTCGAACAGGCGCGCGGCGTGGTCGCAGGAAAAGCCCACCCCCGTATCCTGCACCGTCAGGCTCAGCACGGTCAGGCCGTCGGAGTCTTCGCACACCCGGACGTCGACTTGGACGCCGCCGTGCTGAGTGAACTTGACCGCATTGGACAGGAGATTGTCCAGAATCTGGCGGATTCGCAGACTGTCGCCGACGAAGACGCCGCGGGCGTCGGCGTCGCGCCGCACCTCCAGGGTCAGGCCCTTGGCCTCGGCCCGCAGCCGCGCCACGTCCAGGCCGGCCTCCAGCGCCTCGTCCAGGTCGAAGGGGCGGGTCTCCAGGTTCAGCTGGCCGGCCTCGATCTTGGATACGTCCAGAATGTCCGAGACCAGGCGCTCCAGCGTCACGCCCGAACTCGCGATCAAGGCGACCATCTCGGCCTGTTCTGGGCTGAGGTCGGTCTTCGACAGGGCGTCGACGATTCCGATGACGCCGTTCAGCGGCGTGCGGATTTCATGGCTCATATTGGCCAGGAAGTCGGATTTGGCCTGGTTTGCGGCTTCCGCTGCGGCCTTGGCCTCCATCAGGGCGCGCTCAGCCGCGACCTTCTGGGTGACGTCGCGCGCGACGCCGAAGATCCGGTTCCCCAACCGCTGGGCGCGCCATTCCAGGGTGACGTAGCGGCCGTCCCGGTGGCGATACCGGTTGATCTGGCCCAGAACGGGATCACCCGGCCGACGGCTGACGACCTCGGCCATGGCCTCGCGCGTCGCCTCCTGATCGTCGGGATGGATCAGGCTGGGCAGGAGGCGGCCCACCAACGCCTCGGGACGATAGCCGAGCACGGTGAACCAGGAGGCGCTGGCCTTGAGCACGGGCCCGTTGATGTCGCGCACCACCAGCAGATCCAGCGAGACGTCGAAGAAGGTGTCGAGATCCAGCTCCGGCGCCCTGCGAGGGGCGTCAAAGGGCGCGGCAGGCGTGAGCGAGTCTGCGATCGAGCGGCTGGTCATTGTTCGGCTTACCCGTATGGGACACGCCGTACAGCTTGCGGGTTAAGGACGCCTTTTCATCAGTAGGCGAAATCGGCGTAAATCCGCTTCACATCGCCGCCCCAGGGGCCGTGGTACAGGTCCAGCAGCCGCTCGGCTGGGGTGATCCCGCTGTCGGCGATGTCCTCCAGTTCGGACAGATAGCCGCGCTCGTCCACCATGCCGCCCGAAAAGCGCGCCCGGTTTTTCAGACCCTGTTTGGCGATATTGACCAGGTCCACGGCGATGTCGCGCACGCTGCGGCCCGCAACTTCGGCCTTGAGGCCCAGGCGGGTCACATCGCGGCGCAGGCGCTCGTGGTCGGCGATGTCCCAGTCCTTGACCAGGTCCCAGGCGGCCGCCAGCGACGGCGCGTCGTACAGGACGCCGGCCCACAGGGCGGGCAGGGCGCAGATCCGGCTCCACGGGCCGCCGTCGGCGCCGCGCATCTCCAGATAGGCCTTCAGCCGCACCTCGGGGAAGAGGGTGGTCAGATGGTCGTTCCAGTCCTTGATGGTCGGATAGTCGCCGGGCAGGGCGGGCAGTTTCCCGGCCTGAAAATCACGGAACGACTGGCCCGAGGCGTCGACGTATCGACCGTCGCGCTTGGCGAAATACATCGGGGTGTCCAGCGCATAGTCGGCGTAGCGCTCGAAGCCGAAGCCGTCTTCGAAGACGAAGCCCAGCATGCCGGTTCGATCCGGGTCGGTGTCCGTCCAGACATTGGCGCGGGCCGACAGGAAGCCGTTGGGCCGGCCTTCGGTGAAGGGGCTGTTGGCGAACAGGGCGGTGGCGATCGGCTGAAGCGCCAGGGAGGTGCGGAACTTCAGCACCATGTCGGCTTCGGAATCGAAGTCCAGATTGGCCTGGATGGTGCAGGTGCGCAGCATCATGTCCAGGCCCAGCGACCCCACCTTGGGCATGTAGGCGCGCATGATGTCATAGCGGCCCTTGGGCATGACCGGCGTTTGCTCGCGGGTCCACAGCGGGTCGAAGCCGGCGCCCAGAAAGCCGACGCCCAGCTGGTCGGCCACCTGTTTGACCTCCATCAGATGCTGGCCGGTCTCATTGCAGATGTCGTGGATGGTCAGGAGCGGGGCGCCCGACAGTTCGAACTGCCCGCCGGGCTCCAGGCTGACTGAGGCGACGAAGCCCTCGTCGTTCCGGCGCTCCAGCCCGATCAGAAAGCCGTTCTCCTCGACCGGCGTCCAGCCGAAGCGCTGCAGCCCCTCCAGCATGGCCTTGATGCCGTTCGGGCCGTCATAGGCGGGGCGGGCCAGGGTGGTCTTGTCGAAGCCGAACTTCTCGTGCTCGGCGCCGATGCGCCACTGGTCCTTGGGCTTGATCCCCTTGGACATGGCTTCGATCAGGGCGGTCCGGCTCAGCGGCGCGTTGTCGGTCATGCGTCAGTCCCCTTCGGCGCATCAGCGACCGTCTGTCGCGGCTAGATGGGCGAGGTTGAGGCAAGGCTCAAGGGGGCGGCGCGTATTCCGGAACGGATCGCAACGTCAAAAATCCTCCCCCTCTGGGGGAGGTGGCTCGGAGCGCAGCGGAGAGACGGAGGGGGCGCTGGGCAGATTGCGGCGCCTGGCCCCCTCCACCCCCGCGCAAGGGCGCGGCGGTCCCCCTCCCCCAGCGGGGGAGGAATGGGGGAGGAATGAGGGGGAACGGCGTCTCTCAGCGGTCCCAGTCGCCGACCGCCGCCTGCCACAGGGTCATGGCGGCGATGGCGGCGGTGTCGGCGCGCAGGATGCGCGGGCCGAGCGAAACGGCGGTGGTGAAGGGCAGGGCGCGGAGCCGTTCGCCCTCCTCGGGCGAAAAGCCGCCTTCGGGGCCGATCAGAATGGACCATTTTTGATCCTGGAATCCCTGAACGGCCGCCGTCAGCGCTCGGATCGCCGGCGCCCCGCCGGTCTCGTCGCAGAACATCAGCCGCCGCCCGGCCTCCCAGCCGTCCAGCAGGGCGTCCAGCTTGATCGGATCGTCGATGCGGGGGACGTCCAGGCGGCCGGTCTGTTCGGCGGCCTCCTCGGCGATGGCGTCCAGCCGGTCCAGACGGATACGGTCCGCATTGGTGCGTTTCGTCAGCACCAGCCGCACCCGGCGGGCGCCCAGTTCCGCGGCCTTTTCGACGATGGTCTCGACCCGGGCCTTCTTCACCACGGCGACGATCAGCTCCAGATCCGGGCCGAGCGTCTGGGGTCGGGTCTGGGCCTCGGCGCGCAGGATGACGCCCTTCTTCAGCACCTCGGCGATCGCGGCGCGCCATTCCCCGTCGCGGCCGTTGAAGACCAGCAGTTCGTCGCCCGCCTTCAGCCGCATCACCTGGGTGAGGTAGCGGGACTGGTCCAGGGTCGGGGCGACGGCGGCGCCGGGCGACAGGTCGCCGGTCACATAAAGACGTATCATGGGTCAGGTCTCGATCGCCGCAGGGGCTCAGCTGCTCATCATGTCCTGGGCGAACTCCAGGTCCATCTTCTTCATACGCTTGATCTCGGCGCGCAAGCGAGCCGCCTCTTCGTGCATGCACTCGGTCAGGTTATCGGCCATCCATGGTCAGGTGGCGACCGGGGCGCGGCGGCCGGCGCGGCTTGCCGGAGGATGACGAACGATCAGGGGATGGCTTGGCCGCCGAAATGGAGACCGCCGCGCTCAACTTCTTCCTTCTCCCCTTGCGGGAGAAGGTAGCCCGCAGGGCCGGATGAGGGGTCGGTTCGGCGTGGACCGTCAGGGCTGGTGCAACCCCTCATCCGACCTCCCCTCGGGACAAGCCCGAGGGTCGCCCACCTTCTCCCGCAAGGGAAGAAGGAGTCCCACCTCCACCCCCTCCGGCACGCCCACCGCCCGGCGCCACTCCTGCGGGTGCAGACGCGCCATCTCTGCATCCAGTCGGTAAAGCGGCCTCAGCGCCCCGTCCTCGTCCCAGAACGCCTCGGCCCAGACATACCCCATCTCCACCGCCCGTTCCCGGTCCCGCGCCGCCGCCTCGGGGCCCAGATGGTCGGCGCGCCAGCGATACAGCCACGGAATATGCCAGTGCGGCGCCCGCGTCAGCCGCTCGTCCTTCATCGCCTCGACCAGACATTCCGCCAGCGCCCGCGCATCCGCCAGGCGCGCCTCGAAGGCGTCGCGCCGCCCCTGCACATAGGCGCCCCAGCCCTCGGCCGGCTCCACCGGCCCCGCCTTCGGCTCCGGCCGCGCCCAGCCCTCCGCCTCGCGCCGCTTCCACAGGGCGTGCACCCCGACGTCATACCGCCGCGCGACCGACCGCGCGGTCTCCCCATCCTCCCACGCCTTGCGCACCTCGGCCCAGACGGCGTCGGATCGGATCTTGCGGTGAATGCCCTGGCTCATGTCCCCACGGCCTAAACCGCCGTTACGCCAGAACCGGACGTGGCCCATCTCCTTCTCCCCTTGCGGGAGAAGGTGGCCCGCAGGGCCGGATGAGGGGTCGTTCAGCCTGAACCGTCAGAGCCGGTGTAACCCCTCATCCGTCAGCCTTCGGCTGCCACCTTCTCCCGCAAGGGGAGAAGGAAGCCTCAGTCGCGCGTCAGTCTTTCCTCCGTCGCCGCCACAATGGCCGACAGCACCGCTTCCCGCTGGTTCCCGATCATCCCATTCGGAAACCGCAGCACCCAAAACCCCTGTTCGCGCAGCCAGGCGTCCCGCTCGGCGTCCTCGATCTGGTCGTCATGCTGCGGCCCGTCCGCCTCGACGATCAGCCGATGCCTCAGGCAGACGAAGTCGACGATATACCGCCCGATCACCATCTGTCGCCGAAACTTCAGCCCCGCCAGCCGCCGATCCCGCAACAGGCCCCACAGCCGCCGCTCATAATGGACGGGCTCGCGGCGCATCTGTTTGGCGCGGGATTGCAGCCAGTCGTCCATATTCAGATTGTGCGCAACACTCGCCAAGATTGCAACCTCCTTCTCCCCCCTGCGGGAGAAGGTGGCCCGCAGGGCCGGATGAGGGGTCAGAAGGACGCCCGCCACGCCTCCGGCGTCAGCACCACCGCGCTTTCCAGCGGCGGCGCGAGGACGAAGAATTCCGGCCGGACGGGCAAGCTATGCACCCGGTAAAGCCGCCATGCGTCAGGCCGCTCCTGCGCCACCTCGCATTCCGTTCGCGTGAGGAAGAAGTCCGTCGATGCGCCGCCGCGCGTGGCCTTCACCTCGATCAGTCGCTCACGACCATTCGTCGGATCGAAGCTGCGGATGTCGTACCCGGCTCCGTCTCCGCGCTCCTGCGACGTCCATTCGACCTTCTTCGCTAGATCCGCCCGGTCATGGGCGATCAGATGGGCGCGTTCGTGATGGAAGATGCGCTCCTCGCCTAACAAGCCAAGCTGCCGGTTCCGCTGATCGCGAGCCGCCGGATCGAACTTCCGAACCAGTCGCGACAGGCCCGCGGGTCGCCGGGGCCTCTCCGCGCCAAGGGGAGGGGCCGCGGTCATCAGCAGGGGCGCCGGCTCAAACACGGTCGAGGGCTCTGACACCCCGCTTCCATATATCGGCTGTTCGGCCGCTTGGGCCCGCAGGGAGTCGCGCAATGGCATCCCGATGTCCCAAGCGGCTGGGTGCTGGTCGAGATGGCGTTCCAGTGCGGAGAAGATGGCCTCTTGGTAGTTCGGCCGACTACCGAAACCGTTCAGCTTTGGCATGCCCAGCTCGGTCAGGACGGCGGAGATGTTTCCGTACTTCTGACCGACCGAGCCGACCGTGCGGCCGATCTGCTGTGACAAGGCCTTGGCATGGTGCAACTTGACCAGCGGACGACCAGAGACGGCGTCGTCGAGCATGGCGAAATAGTCGGCGACGATGAGGTCCAACTCCTCATCATCCCAGTTGCGGCCATACTTGCCCTGATCGACCAACCCAGTCTCCCCACCAACCTTAGGTTAGTATGACGGTGACGGTCTTTACCAGGGCGCTAATCGCCCTTCCTTCTCCCCCTGCGGAAGAAGGTGGCCCGCAGGGCCGGATGAGGGGTCGGTTCGTCGTGGACCGTCAGGGCCAGTGAAACCCCTCATCCAGATTGATTGTCCGCCGACGGCGCTAGACTCCCGTGCCGGTTGCGGCTTAGCTATCGTTGTTCAATAAGGGGGAAAGCCTTGGACATTCAAACGAAACTGGGCGAACTTCAGAAACGCACGATGGAGCATCGAGAGGTGTTGCTGACCGAAGAGGCCGCAAAGACGGCCTTGGTCATGCCCTTCATCCAAGCGCTGGGCTACGACGTGTTCAACCCGTCCGAGGTCATTCCGGAATATACAGCCGACGTCGGCACCAAGAAGGGTGAGAAGGTCGATTACGCCATCTGCCATGGTGGCAAGATCCGCATTCTGATCGAGTGTAAGCCTAGCAATGTGGCGCTAAACCTCAACCACGCCAGCCAGTTGTTTCGCTATTTCTCGGTGACGGATGCCCGGCTGGCTATCCTGACCAACGGCGTCGTCTACCAGTTCTATTCCGACGTCGAAGCCACCAACAAGATGGACGACAAGCCGTTCTTCACCTTCAGCATGGACGCGCTGAAGCCGACCGATGGCCGCACGGTCGAGAAATTCACCAAGCTCTCGTTCGACATCGACAAGATCGTTCAGGAAGCGGGACTGCTGAAACTCCAGTCCATGCTTCGCAAGGAACTGGAAAAAGAGATGGCCGAGCCCTCGGAGGAGTTCGTGCGGATGATGGCCACCCGTGTCCACGAGGGGCGCGTCACTGCTCAGGTACGCGAGAATTTCGGCAAAATGGTCGTGGCGACCTTTTCTTCGATCATTCGCGACAAGGTCAACGAGCGCCTGTCCACGGCCCTGAACGCGACCGGCCCGTCTATGACCGACCAAGACGAAGCCCCGCCGAGCGATCCGGAAATCGTCGTGACAACGGAAGAAGAGGTGTCCGGCTTCCACATCATCCAGGCCATCGCCTCTAAAGTCGTAAAGCCCAAACGCATCGTCATGCGCGACGCCCAGTCCTATTGCGCGATCCTGCTGGACGACAACAACCGCAAGACCATCGCCCGCCTGCACTTCAACGGCGTCACCAAGAAGTATGTCGGCACCTTCTCCGACAAGGACGAAACCCGACATCTGATCGGCGACCTGACGGACATCTATCAACTGTCTGATCAGATCGAGAAGCGGATCAAAGAGCTTGAAGGCTCCGAAAAGCCCTGAGCGAAGGTTACCTCTAAATTGCGTGTCCCTTCTCCCCTTGCGGGAGAAGGTGGCCCGAAGGGCCGGATGAGGGGTCGGTTCGGCGTGGATCGTTAGGGCCAGCGTGACCCCTCATCCGACCTCGCTTCGCTCGGCCACCTTCTCCCGCAAGGGGAGAAGGAAGCGGGAGGCCCCTACAGCCGCCCCTTCCTGAACGCCTCCGCCTTCTCCGCCGCCGCCTCCCTGCGCCACTTCTTCGGCGCCGACCGGTCCACCTCTTCGCCCGCCCCCGTCAGGGCCTCGTTGGCGAATTCCAGGTCCAGCAGCTTCATGCGCTTGATCTCGTCGCGCAGGCGGGCCGCTTCCTCGAACTCCAGGTTGGAGGCGGCCTCGCGCATGCGGCCTTCCAGGTCCTTGAGCGCGGCCTGGAAGTTGGAGCCGACGAAGGGTTTGGAGGCCTCGGCCACGCCGGGGCGGGTCAGGCGGTCCATCTCGCGGGACTCATAGGGGCTGTCGAGGATTTCCTTGATGTCGCGCTTGACGCTTTCGGGCGTGATGCCGTGTTCGGCGTTATAGGCCATCTGGCGTTCGCGGCGGCGGTCGGTCTCGGCGATGGCGCGCTCCATCGAGCCGGTCATGCGGTCGGCGTAGAGGATGACGCGGCCGTCGACGTTGCGCGCGGCGCGGCCGATGGTCTGGATCAGGCTGGTCTCGGAGCGCAGGAAGCCCTCCTTGTCCGCGTCCAGGATGGCGACCAGGCCGCATTCGGGGATGTCCAGCCCCTCGCGCAGCAGGTTGATGCCGATCAAACAGTCGAAGGCGCCCAGACGCAGGTCGCGCAGGATCTCGATCCGCTCCAGCGTGTCGACGTCGGAGTGCATGTAGCGGACCCGCACCCCCTGTTCGTGCATATATTCGGTCAGGTCCTCGGCCATCTTCTTGGTCAGGGTGGTGACCAGGCTGCGGTAGCCGGCGCGGGTGGTGGCCTTGACCTCGTCGATGACGTCGTCGACCTGGTTGCGGGTGGCGCCGGAGACCGGGCGGATCTCGACCGGGGGGTCGATCAGGCCGGTGGGGCGGATGACCTGTTCGACGAAGACGCCGCCGGCCCGCTCCATCTCCCACGGGCCGGGGGTGGCCGAGACGTGGATGGTCTGGGGGCGCATGGCGTCCCATTCCTCGAACTTCAGCGGGCGGTTGTCGATGCAGGAGGGCAGGCGGAAGCCGTATTCGGCCAGGGTGGACTTGCGGCGGTAGTCGCCGCGGAACATGCCGTTGATCTGGCCGATGGTGACGTGGCTCTCGTCCACGAACAGCAGGGCGTTGTCGGGGATGTATTCGAAGAAGGTGGGCGGGGGCTCGCCGGGGGCGCGGCCGGTCAGCCAGCGGGAATAGTTCTCGATGCCGGCGCAGCTGCCGGTGGCCTCCATCATCTCCAGGTCGAAACGGGTGCGTTGCTCCAGCCGCTGGGCCTCCAGCAGTTTGCCGTTCTCGATCATCCAGTCCAGCGTCTCCTTCAGCTCGGCCTTGATGCCGTTGACGGCCTGGTTCAGCGTCGGGCGCGGGGTCACATAGTGGCTGGCGGCGTAGACGGTGATCTCGTTCAGCTCGGCGGTCTTCTTGCCGGTCAGGGGATCGAACTCCTGGATCGATTCCAGCTCGTCGCCGAACAGGCTGAGGCGCCAGGCCCGGTCCTCCAGGTGGACCGGGAAGATTTCGATCACGTCGCCGCGTTTGCGGAACATGCCGCGTTCGAAATTCAGATCGTTGCGCTTGTACTGCAGCGCGATCAGATCGGCCCTCAGCTTGGCCTCGTCGATCTGGTCGCCGACCTTCAGGCTGAAGGTCATGGCCGTATAGGTCTCGACCGAGCCTATGCCGTAGATGCAGGAGACGGAGGCGACCACGATGACGTCGTCCCGCTCCAGGATCGCCCGCGTCGCCGAGTGGCGCATCCGGTCGATCTGCTCGTTTATCGAGCTGTCCTTCTCGATATAGGTGTCGGTGCGCGGGACGTAGGCTTCGGGCTGGTAGTAGTCGTAATAGCTGACGAAATATTCGACGGCGTTGTCCGGGAAGAAGCTCTTGAACTCGGAATAGAGCTGGGCCGCCAGGGTCTTGTTGGGCGCCAGGATCAGGGCCGGGCGCTGGGTCTGTTCGATGACCTTGGCCATGGTGAAGGTCTTGCCCGAGCCGGTGACGCCCAGCAGCACCTGATCCCGGTCGCCCGCCTCGGCCTGGGCCACCAGTTCGGCGATGGCGGCGGGCTGATCGCCGGCGGGGGTGTATTTCGTCTCCAGCCGAAAGCGCCCGCCCTTCTTGGCGCCTTCGCGCGAGGGGCGGTGCGGCACCCAGTCGGCCGGGGCGGCGACCGGCTCCTCCGGCGTCAGGCGCGGACCCGTCACCGGGGCGAACATCGGCATTTTCCCGGTGTCGCGAATGAAGGCGGCCGCCGCCTCCCGCACGCCGGGATCGGGCACATGGACGGGTTTGGCGGGGACGGGCTTGGCGGGCTTGGCCGCAGCGGGCTTCGGCGTCGAAGAACGGTTCATGAACAGAACTTAGTGCGGCGACGGCAAGGGCGCCAGAGAGCCGAAGAGCGCCTGTAGCGCGCAGAATGTGGCGCAGGTGGGCCAAAAAATGGCGACAAAACGTCACTACGCGAAAAGAACATGCTTCGATATGCCGCGACGTGGCTGCTGTTTTTCGGTTTTTCGTCGCTAATCGTACGTTTGTGCGACTTTTTGGTTGCGGCCCGTATTCCCGATCCTTAACAGGGTCACAGAACTGATACATTTGATGTATCGGTGATATATACCTTTGTTACCCGGCTACCGATCTAAGTAGTGTATCAATACTGTTTGTGAATGGGGCGTATGCGTACTCGTAAAAACACTCTTCTTTCTTCGACTATTGTCGGGGGATTGGCCGCTTCTATCTCGGTCTTGGCCGCTTCCGGCGCCTTGGCCCAGGACGCCGCCGTGGTTCAGGACGGAACGGCGGCCCAGGACGGCTCCGCCCAGGTCGAGGACATCGTCGTCATCGGCTCGCGCATCCGGCGCGACAACTACAATGCGCCCTCGCCGACCCAGGTGGTGACGCGCGAAGAGGCGACCCTGCAGGGCTTCGCCTCGATCACTGAGGCGCTGCAAAGCACCGCCGTGACCGGCGGCACGTCCCAAATCAACAACGCCTACGGCGGCTATGTCACCGACGGCGGCCCCGGCGCCAACACCATCGGCCTGCGCGGCATGAGCCCGAGCCGGACTCTGGTGCTGCTGAACGGCCGTCGCGTTTCGCCGGCCGGTTCGCGCGGTTCGGTCGGCGCGGCTGACCTGAACGTCCTGCCGACCGCCATGATCGACCGGGTCGAAGTGCTGCGCGACGGCGCCTCTTCGGTCTACGGCTCCGACGCCGTCGCCGGGGTGGTCAATATCCAGACCCGCCAGAACTTCGAAGGCCTGGTCTTTGAAGGACAGCGCAACGAGCCCCTGGAGGCCAATGGCGCGGGCGGTTCGACCCGTCTGTCGCTGACCGCAGGCGTTCGCGGCGATCGCTGGCGCGCCGCCGGTTCGATCGAGCGCTACGAGCGCGACGAACTGACCCTGCGCGACCGCGAGTTCACCCGTTGCCAGACCGACGGCTTCCGCAACGGCCAGGACTATATCGACCCGCTGACCGGCCAGTCGAAATGCTATCCGGTCACCACGACCGGCTCGAACGGCGTGACGATCAACACGATCGCCACGGGCGCTACGACCGGCGTCGCGGCGCCGGGCGCGACCGGCACGACCTTCAACCGCTGGCGTCCGAACTCGGCCGTCACGACCGGTCTGGTCGGCTTTGAAGGCGTGGGCGGCCCGGGCAACGACCTGAACGTCCGCGACACCTTCGAAGACCGGATGCTGAACGAGTCGCTGATCTCGCCGGTCGAGATCACCACCCTGTACGGCGAAGCCGGCTATCAGTTGAACGCCCTGGGCAATGCTGAAATCTACGGCGAGGCCCTGTTCAATCAGCGCAAGTCGTCGCAAACCGGTTACCGCCAGCTGGCGCTGGACTACGCCGTCGGCAGCCCCCTGATCCCCGCCAATCTGCAGGGCAGCGTCGCCTTTGGCGACCAAGGGCTGAACCAGGGCCAAGACGTCGGCGTGCGCGCCTTCATCGGCTACGGCAACGATCACTCCGAACAGGAAGTCGATTTCGGCCGCTACGTCGCCGGGATCAAGGGCGACTTCTTCGTGCCTGAATGGCGCTATGACGCCTATGTCAGCTATTCGCGGTCCAAGTCGACCTACACCAGCGAACAGTTCCTGACCGACAATCTGATCGCTTCGCTGGACGTGGTCAGCGACGGCGCGGGCGGCTTCCAGTGCGCCGCCCTGGCGTCGAACCCCGGCTGTGTCGCGGCTCCGGCCCTGACGACCCAGACCATCGGCGGCGTCCTGCCGCAGGACTGGAAGGACTATGTCTTCCGTCCGGTGACCGGCACGACCGAGTTCATCGAGAAGGTCGCCAGCATCGGCATCGACGGTCCGCTGTTCAGCCTGCCCGCCGGCCGCGTCATGGGCTTCTTCGGCGCCGAATGGCGTGAGTCCGAGATCGACGACACCCCGGGCCTGGATAGCCAGCTGGGCAACACCTACAACTATTCGACCTCGGCCATCACCCGCGGTTCGGATTCGGTGAAGGAAGTCTTCGGCGAGATCGAGGCCCCGCTGCTGGTTGATCTGCCTGGCGTTCGCGAGCTGACCCTGAACGGTTCGGCCCGTTACACCGACTATGACTCCTACGGCGACGACACGACCTACAAGGTCGGTCTGGTCTATCGTCCGATCGACTGGATCACGGTTCGCGGCACCTACGGCACCTCCTACCGGGCCCCGGCCCTGTTCGAACAGTTCGTCGGCGCCACCAGCGGCTTCCAGTCGAACTCGATCGACCGCTGCAACGACTACGGCGCGCCGGGCGTGAACCCCAACCGCGTCGCCAACTGCGCGTCCGAAGGCCTGGCCGGCGACTTCCAGTCCACCAACAGCGTCCGGGTGATCACCGCAGGGGGCGCTGAGGCCGGCCTGTCGGCCGAGACCTCGACCAACATGACCCTGGGTCTGGTCGTGCGTCCTCCGATGCCGTCAAGCTGGGGCGACCTGGCCTTCGCCGTCGACTACTATGAGATCGAGGTCGAGAACGGCGTGTCGCGCACCGGCGCAGGCGAAATCCTGACCCGCTGCTACGACTCCAACCCGGAAGACTTCGCCGCCGACGCCGGCTTCTGCCGCCTGGTGTCGCGTGATCCGGCGGACAACAGCCTGACGGTCTCGGACAGCTACGTGAACCTGGCCACCGACAATGTGAAGGGGCTGGACTATACGGTCCGCTATCGCAAGGACGTCGGTCCCGGCACGGCCCTGCTGAACCTGGCGATCACCCAGTACACGGAGATCTCCAACAAGCTGTTCGAGGAAGACCCGCTGGTCGACTACACCGGCATGGTCAACAATCCGGAGTTCACCGGCACCGCCGACGTCTCCTACGCTTGGGATCAATGGCGCGTCCGCTATGGCGTCGAATGGATCCAGGGCACCGACAGCTACGCCTACTATGAGGAAGATCCGGTCACCTCGGACTACGACCTCGCGGTGGACGACTACTGGCTGCACAACGCCTCGGTCCAGTATTCGGCCGACGGCTGGACCGCCACCCTGGGCGTTCGCAACCTGTTCAACGAAAACCCCCCGACCATCTCGGCGGGCGTGTACAACCGGGTCGGCAACGCCCCGCTGTACTCGGGCTACGACTACCTGGGCCGCACGGCCTTCGTGAACCTGACCAAGTCCTTCTAAGGCGACGTCAGCGCGACAAGAACGGGGCGGCGGACTTCGGTCCGCCGCCCCTTTTTGCGATCGAAGGCGATTATACCGTCATGTCAGGAACCAGGGTCCAGATGCGTCGCAGCGGCAGTTCGGCGCGTATGTCGGCTGGAAGGTCATCGTAATGGGTCAGCAGGGCGTCAACGATCTGTTTGCGGTCCCAAAGCCGCACTCGGAAGTACAGCTCATTCACACGTTTTCGTACTGGCGGGCTAAAGCCGGACCAACTGACCAAAAGGCCATGATCGGCATGAACGTCATGGATGCAGCCGATCAGTCCTTGAAGCGTCGGCTGGTCCACCACTATGCCGCCGGACTTGACTTGAACGACAAGCTTGGGGCCGCTCAGGCCGAGGGCGCCCTGGCCTGCGACGATGTCGATGCCTCGATCCGGCCCGGGTGGCGAGACCTCGACTTGATATCCCTGAGTTCCTAAAAGCGCGGCGATCAAGCGCGTGAAGGCGTGGCCTGCGAACTGGCTGGATATGCGCCGCTCGATCTGGTCGCGCGCCAACTCGGCCAGGTCCGCGATATCGGACGTTTCGGCGGCTTCCTCCGCCCCGGTTTCCGGCGTCGATGACGGCTTGGTCGAGGGCAGGGCGGCTGCGCCGGGGTCCACGCCGGTCTCGACCGCAGCGAGCAGGCGCGCCAGCGCTTCGTTGCGGCTGATCTCGCACACCGTCTGCGACGCGCCGAGACTATACAGCAGATCCTGTTTCAGAGCGTCGCGCGGCAGGTCCGTGCGCAGCCATTCGACACGCCGAGTCGGCGCCCCGGCCTCGGTGTGGATATAGCCGGGCTGAAGCCTGCCGACGGCGAGACGGCCGGTGGTCTTCAAGGGCGTCACCACCAGATCGCCTGCAACGGCGACGTTCTTCAACTGGTTCAGCTGAGCGGCCCAGTTCCGCAGCGTGCCCGGCTGCTCGTCCGGCAGGGCCTGGTGCAGGATGGACAGCACCGCCTCGCGCGTGTCGGCAGGCGTCAGGTCCGGCAGCTCCCATCCCGTGACCAGTTCCCCGGTTTCGAGGGCGTGGGCCTCCTGTTCGCCGAACTTGCCGAGCCGCACCATCCATAGTCGAGGCATTGATCAGGTCTCCGTCAAGCCGCGCGGCGCGCGGCGTAGGTTCCGCCGGGCAGGGCGCTGATCCAGCCGTAGCGGACCAGGGTGGACAGGGCCTGCACCACCCGCTGTTCGATCCGCTTGCCGCCGCCCTTGAAGGCGCGCGACACGGCGGCGGCGTCCCGGCGCGGATCTTCTCCAGCACATTATAGAGGCCGGTCAGGGTCAGGTCCGGATGCTCGGCCTGCACCGTCTTGCGCGTGGCGTCGAGTTCCTCGCCCAGCGCCCGGAGGCGGGCGCGGGTGGCCTCGTCCGGGTCGGGGAAAGGGAAGGGGTCGAAGCAGCGAGACTTGGAGTAGCGGGGATCATTGCCGTAGCCGAGCCAGCCGCCAAGGACGGGAGCCCAGGTTGTGTGGGTTCGGCTGGACAGGACGGCGAGAAGCCAGCCATCTGCGCTTCCGATGTTTACCAGCATGTTGTCGGGTAGAATGTCGATGTCGAGAAACTGAAAGACGCGGTGCTTGGTGGTCTCAACCGTAGCTATGTAGCGGGGAAGCTCAGCCAAGAAGCCACGCATGAGCGTGTTCTTTCTGCCGAATAGCCACCAATGTTGACGGCGGTAAGCTTCGTTGTTGCTGTCACGCTCCGGCTTCACGCGCTCCAGAAGATGCTGATAAACTTCCGGGTATTTCCTGCGGACCTCTTCGGCTGATAGCCCGTCAAGGTCTATGACCATAACGCCACGCGGGCGAGCGGCAAGATCGCGCCCATTTCGATAGTTTCGGATATGGCGCTCCAGCCCTGTGCGTTGGCCGAGCCCAAGATGTTCCGCCTCAGCGGGCGTAACGATGAAACCAGCACCGTGAAGCTTCACGCCGGGTGAGCATATGCCATCGTTAGAGAGAAGAGGTTCGGCGCGCGTCACGTCTACGCCCACCGTGAGATCGGTGTTGATTTTCCCGCTCCGCGAAACGAATTCCAGCATTGGCTCATCCGTTTCCAAACCAGTCTCCGCAACAACCTCCCTCAGCTCGCCTTCATGAACTCCGGCCCGCACCGCCGTCATCGCGATCCTTACCGCCGCGCTGTCCTTCGTCGCCTTGGTCCACGGATGATCCGGCACGGCGAAGATGATTGACACGGGCGGCTTGGCGTTCAGGTGACGCTCCATCACCCGGCGCTGGAACACCTGGCTGATCGAGTTGGTCGTGACGAAGCCGAACCTGCGCAGCGGCGTTTTCTTGCGGGTGAGCAACTCCGCTGCCCGGTCCCACCAATACATGACGAAATCGGCGCTCTCGTTCATCGCCTTGTGCGCCTTCCACAGCGCCTCGGCATAGCCGGGCATCATGCGTGAGCGCAGATCCTTGCCGCCGATAAACGGCGGATTCCCCACGATGAACTCCGCCGCCGGCCAGTCCGGCCGCCGCGCGTTCGGATAGACCTGAACCGCAACCCCGTCCCGCATCTCGAACTGAAGCTCGGGATAGCCGTCCCAGGTCAGGACCGCGTCCTTCTGCTGGATATTGCCGAAGGCCTTCAGGATCGGTTCGGCGGGGTGTTCGATGCTGTTGCGGTAATGCTGTTGCAGATAGCCGATCCACAGCACCAGTTCGGCGATGGCGGCGGCGCGGACGTTCAGTTCGATGCCCAGGAACTGGTGCGGATCGACGGTCTCGAAACCGATGCCCTCGGTCTCGCCCAGTTCGGCTAAGGCCTCCAGCACCTCGCCCTCCAGCCGCTTCATCAGCTCCAGCGAGACATACAGGAAGTTGCCGGTGCCGCAGGCCGGGTCCAGCACGCGGGTGGTGCAAAGCTGATGATGGAAGGCGCGGACGGCCGCCACCGCCTCTCTCTTTGCACTATCGCGCTCCGCGCTGCTTGAGTGCGCGGCGTCGCCCCGCTCTCGCGCATCCCCGGCCTTGATCAGGGCGGCGTTCCAGTCGGCCCGCAGCGGCTCCATCACCGTCACCTCGACCAGCCGCTCGACATAGGATCGCGGGGTGTAGTGGGCGCCCAGCTTACGCCGCTCGCCCGGCTCCAGCGCCTGTTCGACCAGGGTGCCGAAGATGGCCGGCTCCACATAGCGCCAGTCGTGGCTCGAGGCGGCCAGCAGCTCCCCGATCTCCTCGCGGCCCAGGGGGAAGGCCTTGGCGTTCTTGAACAGGCTGCCGTTGAAATGGCGCAGATGCAGGCCGAAGCCGGCATAGAACCGGCTCTCGTACTCCGGCGCATCCATGCTCTTCCACAGGGCCTGGAGCATCGGCGCGAAGCTCTCGGGATGGTCCAGCTGGTCTTTCAGCAGGGCGGTGAACCTGCCCTTGGGCAGCAGGTCCACGTCCTCGGCGAACATGGTGAAGATGCACCGCATAAGGAAATGGGCGACCTCTTCCGCCGGATGCTTCTTCTCCAGCCGTTTCGACACCTCGGCCAGCCGCTCGGCGATCTGGCGGGTGACGCGAGCCGACTCGCGGGTCGGGTCCAGCGACAGGGGCTCGGTCCAGATCGCCTTCAGCCGTTTGACGATCGTCTCGTCACGCAGATCCTCCAGCCGGATGCGGAAACCCTTGCGGTCGGGGAAGTGCGAATAGGCCCGGCCGCTGCCGGAAAAGTCGGCATAGACCTCGAACACATAGCCGACGTCGCAGACGATGATGAAGGGCGGGGCGGCGTGGTCGGCCGGCAGGCGGAAGACATAGTCCTCGGCCTGACGCCGGGCGTTGCGCATGAGCACGTCCCACTTGCCCTGGGCCGCAGCGGTCGAGGCGGTCTCGTCGGCCTTGAACAGCGAGGTCTGGCCTTCGTCGCGATGGTCGGCGCGGGACTGTTTGGCCTCCAGGATGAAACAGCCGCGCTTGTACAGGTCGATCCGCAGGGTCGAAGCCAGACCTTCGGACTCGCGCCGCTTCACGCCCCGTTCGAACACATAGTCGTTCGTGCGCGTGTCGTCGCTGGCCGGATCGGGTCGCGGCAGACCCAGGGCCTCGCACAGTTCCGTCAGGAACATCTGATAGTTGGCGCGCTCGGCGCCGCCGCGGGCCTTGCTCCAGCGTTCGATGAACGTTTCGACGTCCAAGTCGGTCTCCCCCAAGAAGGGCGCACTTGGCCCGGATCGCCGAGAGGTTGCAAGACGGGAATGAAGCCGCCCCCGCTTGACTCCCTCACACAGTATGTCCCATACACTGTGTGTCACACACTATGTGACGCCACGGAGATCGGCGGGTGAGTCAGGATGAGGAACTGCTGTTCGAGAGTCTGCGGCTGGAGCTGCGGCGGGGGTCTTTGATCCTGGCGGTGTTGGCCAGTCTGAGGACCGAGCAATACGGCTATTCGCTGCGGGTCGCCCTGAATGCGGCGGGCGTCGAGATGGAGGAGAGCACCCTCTATCCGCTGCTGCGCCGGCTGGAGGGGCAGGGGCTGCTGGACAGCGAATGGCGTGAGGAGGAGCGGCGCAAGAAGCGCTTCTACCGCCTGTCGGCGCGGGGCGAGGTCCTGCTGGCGCGGCTGGCGGCCGAATGGCGGGGCCTGTCGGCCTCGCTGGAGAAGATGTTGTGATCATGGGGATTGAGGGAGAGAGCGGGATGGACCTGGTCGAACGGTATCTGAAGGCGGTGGCGGCCCAGCTGCCCAAGGCGACGCGCGACGACATCGTCGCCGAGCTGCGCGACGAGATCATGGGCCGGATCGAGGCGCTGGAGGCGCGACTGGGCCGGGCGCCCGGCGACGAGGAGGTCGAGGCCCTGCTGCGCGAGGTGGGTCATCCTCTGACGGTGGCGGCGCGCTATCGGTCCGGGCCCCAGTCGCTGATCGGGCCGGAGCTTTATCCCTGGTGGCTGTTCGCGGTGAAGACGGCCCTGGTGGTGATGGGCTGCGTCACCCTGATCGGCCTGGCGGTGCGGGTGCTGGTCGGGGACATCTATCTGGGCCAGGCCATAGGCCAGAGCTTCGGCGCCCTGTTCAGCGGGGCGGTGACGGTGATCGGGGTCGTGACCCTGATCGGCTTCGTGCTGGAGCGGCAGGAGAAGAAGCCGGACTTCATCGCCAAATGGCGGGTCAAGGATCTGGGCCTGTTCGAACTGGGCGGCGACCTGGACGCCGAGACCTGGGGCGAGCGGCTGGCGCGCGGTCGCGATGCGGCCCGAACGGCCAAGCCGGGGCCGGCGGTGCGCAAGAGCGCCGAGATGTCGCCCGCCGCCAAGGCCGTCGCCAGCGCCATCGCCTGGGCGGTTCTGCTGCTGTGGTGGACCGGCCTGTTGCCCATGGCCTCGATCCGGCCGGAAGACCTGGCCGGCAGTCTGGACGGGGTCGATTACGGCCGCATCCTGGTCCAGATCGTCGACGCCGCCTATTGGCCCGTGACCCTGTTCGCGGCAGCGCGGGTGGTGTTCGACCTGATGCGAGCGGCCTCGGGCGGCAATGCGCGGCTGACGGCCGTGGGCGACATCAGCTTTGGGGCGGCGGCGGCCTGGGGCCTGTCGTGGCTGTGGTTCTGGTCGCCGCTGAGCCCGGTGATCTGGGTCGGGACGGCGACCGATTTCTTCGACCGGGTGCGGAGCCTGTTCGACCGGACCGGGGACCACGGCGGCGAACTGGCCACCCTGTTGATGATCATCGTGGTCTGGGCCTTCGTCGGCGAGGTCTGGCGCGTCCTGCGCGGCGTGGGGCGGATGATCGTCGGGCGGTGTTGAACCTCCGGCCGCCTTCGCCGTTGCAGTTGAAACGGCGGCGACGGGCGGCCGGGTCGGGGCTTAAGCGTGACGTTACAACAGGGTCTGGCCTTCGGCCTGGTGGGGCTGACGGTCGCAGCCTTCATCTGGGGAAGGTTCCGCTATGATCTGGTCGCCTTGGCGGCCTTGATCGCGGGGCTGGCGATCGGGGTCATTCCGGCGGACGCGGCCTTCGAAGGCTTTTCCAACGACGTCACGGTGATCATCGCCTGCGCCCTGGTGGTCTCGGCCGCCTTCGCCAAGTCGGGCATCGTCGAAATGGCCCTGAAGCGGATCATGCCGTATCTGAAGACCGAACGGTCTCAGGCGCCGGTGCTGACGGCGGCCGTGACCCTGCTGTCCATGGTCACCAAGAACGTCGGCGCCCTGGCCATCATGATGCCGGTGGCGTTGCAGGTCAGCCGACGCACCGGGACCAAACAGTCGCGCCTGCTGATGCCCATGGCCTTCGGCGCCATGGCGGGGGGAATGGTCACCCTGGTGGGCACCGCCCCCAACATCCTGGTCGCCGAGGTGCGCGAGACCATGACCGGCGAGCCGTTTCGCATGTTCGACTATGCGCCCGTCGGCCTGATCCTGACGGCGGCGGCCCTGGTGTTTCTGGCCTTCGGCTACAGGCTGCTGCCCAAGGACCGGACCGGGACCATCGGCCTGTCGGCGGCCCTGTCGGCCAACGCCTATCTGACCGAGGCCCGCGTTCCCGAGGATTGGCTGATGGAGCCGCGGCCGATCAACGCTCTGAAGGCCCTGGCTGTGGACGACATCCAGGTCATGGCCCTGATCCGCGACGGCAAGCGCAAGACGCGCCCGCGCGGCAACACCATCGTCCGCCCCGGCGACACCCTGTTGATCAAGGGCGATCAGGAGGCGCTGGAGGGGTTCATCGACGCCGCCAAGCTGAAGCTGGTGCGCGGCGACCGGCCGGTGTTGCTGGAGGAGGCCAAGGACGAGGTCAGTCTGGCCGAGGCCGTGATCGGGGCGGATTCGAAGCTGGTGGGGCAGTCGGTGCGGTCGCTGGATCTGTATGGTCAGCACGGGCTGAATCTGCTGGGCGTGTCGCGCAGCGGCTATGAGCTGACCCAGCATCTGCGGACGGCCAAGCTCCAGGCCGGGGACGTCCTTTTGCTCCAGGGGTCGGAATCGGGCCTGCCCGGAAAACTGGCGGACCTGGGCCTGCTGCCGTTGGCCGAACGGGAGATGCGCCTGGGCGGCCAGAGGCGAAAATTCCTGCCCGCCCTGGTCCTGACGGCGGCGATGGTGATGGTCGGCTTCGGCCTGATCCCGGTCTCCATCGCCTTCTTCGGCGCGGCGGTGATCATCGTGGCCCTGGGGGGCTTGAAGATGCGCGAAGCCTATGCGGCGCTGGACGGACCGCTGCTGGTGCTGATCGCCGCCCTGATCCCCGTCTCGAACGCGATCCAGCAGACGGGCGGAGCCGATCTGATCGCCGGCGGACTGCGGTCGGTGTTCCAGGGCATTCCGCCCGTGATCGCGGTGGGTGGAATGATGTTTGCGGCCATGGCGGTGACGCCCTTCCTGAACAACGCCGCGACGGTTTTGGTGGTGGCGCCGATCGCCGCGACGCTGGCCCAGCAGCTGGGCTACCGCCCCGACCCCTTCCTGATGGCCGTGGCCGTGGGGGCGGCGTGCGACTTCCTGACCCCCATCGGACACCAGTGCAACACCCTGGTCATGGGGCCGGGCGGCTACAAGTTCTCGGACTATCCCAAGCTGGGGGCGCCGCTCAGCCTGCTGGTGCTGATCATCGGTCCGCCGGCCATTCTGCTGTTCTGGCCTATGTAGGTCCGCAGAAAGGCGACCGGTCCGGCCGGTCGCCTCCTCCGCCGTCAGGCCGAGCGGGGGGCCGAAGCCGGCGTGCAGGCCAGGCGGCCGTCGTCATTGCGGATCGCCGCGCCCCGGCAGCTGCGGACGCTGAGGGTCGACGAAACGGACTGACCGTTCTTGGCGATGCAGCGGGCGCGCAGCCGATCGCCGTTCAGAGTGATCCCCCGGCAGGTCTCACGATAGGCGCCGACCGGCAGGGCGCGCCCCGAGGCGGCGGGTTCCGGGCTGACCCTGTCCTGGGCGGCGGCGGTGAAGGCGACGAGGACGGCGCCGGCCCCCAGGACGGCGAGCGTGGAAAAAGGTAGGCGAACCAAGGCGTGACTCCCATTGTTTTATAACTGCGCCTCTGCGTGCGCAGGTGAGAGGTTATGTCGCACGGGGCCTCAGCGAAACCCCCGTTCGCGGATGGAATTCTCACGCTCATCCATGGCCGAAAACCGCGAGACAGGGGCGGCTGAAACGCCCATTCTGCGCCGATGGAACAGACCCTGGATGCGGAAGCCTGCTGGCGGGCGCTGAGCGCGCGCGACGCCCGGTTCGACGGGCGGTTCTTCACGGGGGTCACCTCGACCGGCATCTACTGTCGGCCGGTCTGTCCGGCGCGGACGCCGCGGCGAGAGAATGTGGTGTTCCACCCGACTGCGGCCTCGGCCGAGGCGGCGGGGTTTCGGGCCTGTCTGCGCTGTCGGCCCGAGACGGCGCCGGAGATGGGCGCCTGGCGCGGCACGTCCAACACCGTCAGCCGCGCCCTGGCCCTGATCGAGGCGGGCGCGCTGGACGACGGGGACGCCGAGGCCCTGGCCGAGCGGCTGGGGGTGGGAGAGCGGCACCTGCGGCGGCTGTTTCGCCAGCATCTGGGCGCCGCCCCCGTCAGCGTGGCCCAGACCCGGCGGGTGCTTCTGGCCAAACAGCTGATCCATGAGACCGAACTGACCATGGCCGAGGTGGCGATGGCGTCGGGCTTCGGCAGCGTGCGCCGGTTCAATGAAACCTTCCAGGCCCTGTACGGGCGCCCGCCCTCGGCCCTGCGGCGGCGCAAGGCGGCGGAGGAGGGCGGCGGGCGCGTGACCCTGAACCTGGCCTATCGCCCGCCCTATGACTGGGACTTCGTGTCGGCGGCCTTGGCGGCGCGTGGGGCGGCCGATGAAACCACGGCGGACGGCGCCTGGACGCGGCGGCTGCGCAAGTCGGTGGATGGGACCGAGGGCGCAGTGACGGTGCGCCCCGGCGCGCTGGGCAAGGCTGTGGTCGAGGCCCGCATCGACGAGCTGAAGGCCCTGCCCGGCGTCCTGGCCCGGGTGCGGCGCGTGTTCGACCTGGCGGCCGATCCGGAGGCGATCACGCGCGACCTGTCCGCTGACCCCGAACTGGCGCCGGTCCTGGCCGCGCGGCCGGGTCTGCGCCCCGTCGGCGACTGGATCGACGACGGAGAGGACGCGCCCAGCGACCGGCTGACCGGCGCCGACGCCGCCCTGACGGCGCGGGCCGAGCGGTGGCGGCCGTGGCGCGCCTATGGGGCCCTGTATTGGACTATGATCAAGGAGATGAGCCATGACTGAACCCGCGACGGCGGCCTCGGACCTGACGCTGGATCGGTTCGCTTCGCCTCTGGGCGAGATTCTGGTGGTGACGGACGCGGACGGGGCGGTGCGGGCCCTGGACTTTCACGACTATGAAGACCGGATGCGGCGGCTGCTGCACCGCCATTACGGGCCGGTCGCCCTGAGGACGGGACGAGCGGAGGCGGTGCGTCGGGCGGCCGACGCCTGGTTCGCCGGCGAGCTGAGCGCCTTCGAGGGATTGGAGGTGCGGACCGGCGGCGGGGTCTTCCAAAGATCGGTCTGGGCGGCGCTGCGCACCATTCCGGCGGGCGAGACCTGGACCTATGGCCGGCTGGCGGCGGCGGTTGGATCGCCCAGGGCGGCGCGGGCCGTGGGGCTGGCCAACGGCGCCAATCCGGTGGCGATCATCGTGCCGTGCCACCGGGTGATCGGCGCGAACGGCGCCCTGACCGGCTACGCCGGCGGGGTGGAGCGCAAACGCTGGCTTCTGGCGCATGAGCGGGGCGCCGATCGGTTCAGCGTCGCGTGAACCGGTCCGGCGCCAAGGCGGCGGGGGTGAAGCGGGCCTGACGCACCGCGCCGTTGAAATAGTTCAGCCGATTGATCCGGCAGCCGACGGAGGCCTGTCCCGGACCCTGGGGCTTGAAGGCGATCGGATGTTCGCCCTGCAAAACGCCGTCGACATAGGACCGGTACATCGTTCCGTCGAAGGTCTGGGCCACATGGAACCACTGTCCGCAGGGGTACAGCCGCTCCGGGAAGATCAGGGTGTGGTTGTAGCCGGGGCCGCGGGTGAAGGCGTCCAGGTACCAGCGGTCGCGCACGACGCGGATTTCGAACAGGAAGCGGGTCTGGGACGGGGGCTGGCCCGCCGGCGCCTCTTCCGCCAGGTGGAACCACCGCTGTTCGAAGGCGCCGCCGTCGGGACGGAACAGGGCCTCGAAGGTGAAGGTCTCGGCTCCGGCCAGCGGATGGCTGTCGATGAACAAGGCGTCGTCCACGCCGTCGAACCGTACAGCCCGGCCATAGGGGCTGTCGATCAGGGCCGGCGCACCCTCCACCGTCGTCCGCTCGCCGCCGATGTCGGCCAGCCGGTCGAAGGTCCAGACCGTCTGCCGGGCCGGCGCCCCCGACAGGGTGGCGCAGCCGCTGAGGGCCAGGGCGCCCGCACCCGACAGGACGGCGCGGCGATGGGGAGGGGCGGGATCAGACATGGCGACCGTCTTCCCCTCTGGGTCAAGTCCCGTCAAGGAAGAGGCGGCAGGCGGGGTTGGTGGTTTCGTCGACGTAGGGGTAGCCCAGGTCGGCGAGGGCGGCGGCCAGTTGGGTCTGTTCTTCGGGCGGGACGCTGATTCCCGCCAGGACCCGGCCGACGTCGTCGCCGTGGTTGCGATAGTGGAACAGGGTCAGGGCCCAGGCGGGCTGGAGGCTGTTCAGGAAGCGTAGGAAAGCGCCCGGCCGCTCGGGGAATTGGAAGCGCAGGATGCGTTCGTGGGGCAGGCCGACGGTGCGGCCGCCGACCATATAGCGGACGTGCAGCTTGGCGGTCTCGTTGTCGCTCATGTCCTCGACCGCATAGCCGCCGGCGCGGAGCCGAGCGATCAGGTCGTCGCGCTCGTGCGGACCGTTGCGCAGGGCCACGCCGACGAAGATCTGGGCCTGGCCGTCGCCGGACCAGCGGTAGTTGAACTCGGTGACCGAGCGGCCGTCCAGACTGTCGAGGAAACGGCGGTAGTCGTCGCGGTCGTCCTTCATGGCCACGGCCAGCAGGGCCTCGGCGCCCTCGCCGATCTCGGCCCGCTCCGCGACATGGCGCAGCCGGTCGAAATTGACATTGGCGCCGGAGTTGACGGCGATCAGGGCGCCCGATCCGGAATGGGCGGCGGCCCAGGCCTTGAGCCCCGCAAGCGCCACGGCGCCCGAGGGTTCGGCGACGGCGCGGCTGTCGTCGAAGATGTCCTTGATGGCGGCGCAGATGGCGTCGGTGTCCACCAGGACGATTTCGTCCAGCAGATCCCTGCACAGGCGGAAGGTCTCGGCCCCGGCGCGGCGCACGGCCACCCCGTCGGCGAACAGGCCGACCTCGTTCAGGGTCACGACCTCGCCGGCGTCGACGGCGGCCTTCATCGTGGGGGCGTCGACGGGCTCGACGCCGATGACGCGGGTTTCGGGACGCAGGAATTTGACGATAGCGGCGACGCCCGCGGCCAGACCGCCGCCGCCGATGGGGACGAAGACGGCCTCTATGGGGTCGGCGTGCTGACGGGCGATCTCCAGCCCCACCGTGCCCTGGCCGGCGATGACGTCGGGGTCGTCGAAGGGGTGGATGAAGGCGGCGCCGGTCCGGCTCTCCAAATGGCGGGCGTGAGCATAGGCCTCGTCGAAACTGTCGCCGTGCAGGACCACTTCGCCGCCCAGGGCGCGCACGGCGGCCACCTTGATGCCGGGGGTGGTCGTCGGCATGACGATGGTCGAGGGGATGTTGCGGCGGGCGGCGGCCAGGGCCACCCCTTGCGCGTGATTGCCGGCCGAGGCGCAGATCACACCCTTTGACAGTTCCGCCTGGGACAGGCCGGCGATCTTGTTGTAGGCGCCGCGGATCTTGAACGAAAACACCGGCTGCAGATCTTCGCGCTTCAGCAGCACCGGCCGCGCGAGCCGCGCCGACAGGCGACGCAGCGGATCGAGGGGCGTTTCCTCCGCCACGTCATAGACGCGGGCGGTGAGGATGCGGCGGATGGTGTCTTGCATGGAAATGTCGGGAAGTCGGTCTTCTGCGGAATGAAGTCGGCCGTTGTCTAGGCGAACCTGCCGGGTTTGGGAACGGTTCTTGCCGTCTGCGGCGACGGTTATCGGCGCAAGACCAGGTGGCGAGGTGTTGAAATAGCCCGGCGGCGCCCCGGCATCGCGGACGTCAGGCGGCCGAAGCACGCAGAAGGCTTGCGTCGGAGGCGAGCGACCGGGCCGCTTGACGCGCCGAGTAACCCATGGGTTATATGTCACCTGTAGGTGACGCGGGGCCATGATGGACGATCAGGAAAGACGTGAGGCGCTGGCGCGTGAGGAGAGGCGAATCCGGCGGCAGAGGCTTTGTATCCTTCTCAGCATGGTCGGTCTGTGCAGCGCCGTTGGCGCCGTCATCGTCTGGATGGAAAGTCCTCGAGCTTTCGGCTCCGGTGGGTGGCTTACCTGGCTCATCATTGGGCTTGGGCTTCTTGCGATGATTGTCGGCGCCCTGCTGGCGCAGCGATTCCTACCGAACGACGACACGATGAAGCTGACGATCGGCAGCTACCGCGACCGGGTACAGCGGCAGCGCGCGCATTCGATGGCGATCATACCGGCCTCGGGCGCCTATCTGACCTTCCTGTCAGTCAAGGCCGGTTGGGGGCTGGCGTCGGGGACGGCGGGCGGCACGGACTATTTGAGTGTGGGGCTGGGTCCGATAGTCGCCGGCCTCATGCTGCTGATGGTGGCCGGTCTGGACAATCGGCGCGACAAGCGGATGAAACGACTGCTGGACGACGAACTGACGTTGTCGTTCCGGCACAGGGCGCTGGCTACGGCCCTGGGCGTCGCCGTCGTCGGGATGGTCGGCGTCTTTGCGCTGGGGCTCTGGCGGCCGGCTGCGGCGGTCGCGGCCTTGCCGGCCTTGCTTTATCTGACCGGCACGGCGGCGGTGTTGCGCTATTATCTTCTAGACCGTGAGGCCGACCGTGGGTGAGGCGGACGGGAATGCGGATCGGATCGCTCTGTCGAGAACGCGGGCGCGGGCGCGGTTGAAGCGTATGAAACGCGAGGGCTTCCTGCTGGGCGCGCTAGCCCTAGCCGCCTTCGGATTGATGATCGTGGCGGCGCAACTGAAGGGCTCCGCGCTGTTGTCGATGGCGGCGTTCGGGTTCGGTCTGGCTGTTCTGGGTCTGACGGTGGTTCTGGCTGTCGATCTCGGGGGGCGGCTCGAAGTGGATCGCGAGGCCGTGAAGGGCGGACTGGACAAGGACCAAGCTCAAAGCGCCGAGGCCTTGGGCATGGTCTTTTTGGCGGCGCTTGGTCTGCTTTATACGACCTTCGGAGTGGATGCGGCTTGGCGGATCGCGTCCGGCGGGGGTGACATCGAGGACTGGAAGCGGGCGTTGGCATCCCTGGCGATGCCTTTGACCGTCATGAGCGTGATGTTGGGGGGCAAGGTGTGGCAAAGGCGCGCCGGGGCCCTGCCCAAGGCGGCAGACGAACTGATGATCCATTTCCGCCGAAGCGCGACGGCTTGGTCATTCCGGGTTTCGCTGGCGTCCGTGGCTGTCCTCTATGTCGCCGGTCTTTTTCAGCCGCCCCTGACGGTCGCGGGGATGCCCGCTGTTTTCGAGGTCGCGGCGATGACCGCCGCGCTGCGTTACTGGTGGCTGGACCGGCAGGCTTCGCGTGGCTGAGCCCCGGCTGGCCGTGCGGTTGAAGGAGGTGCGGACGGCCGCCGGTCTGACGCAGCAGGAGCTGGCGGACCGGGCCGGGCTGTCGCGCAAGACGGTGAACACGATTGAAAACCGGGTCTTCACCCCGTCCGTGGTGGTGGCCCTGGCCCTGGCGAAGGCCTTGAATGTCCCGCTGGGCGATCTGTTCGAGCTGATCGACTGAACAATCCGCTTGCGCCCGTCCCCCATCGGCCTACATTGGTTCTGCTTATGCTAACTTTGAGCATAAGGGTCGATAGGAGAGGATCATGGCCGACGGCGCCTTTGGTCTGACGCAGGAACTGGAGCGGGAGACCGCCGGGGTGTGGGCGAAGGTCAAGGACCACGTCACGCCGCTGGAGTGGCCCGAACAGGCCCGGCTGATCAGCGCGATCAATCGGCTGAAGCGCGAGCGCGACGCCGTGATCCTGGCCCACAACTATATGACGCCCGAGATCTTCCATGGGGTCGGCGACTATGTCGGCGACAGCCTGGGCCTGGCCAAGGAGGCGGCGCGGTCGAACGCCAAGGTGATCGTCCAGGCGGGCGTGCACTTCATGGCCGAGACGTCCAAGATCCTGTCGCCTGAGAAGACCGTGCTGATCCCCGACCTGCGGGCGGGATGTTCGCTGGCCTCGTCGATCACGGGGGCGGACGTGCGGCTGATCAAGCAGCGCTATCCGGGCCTGCCGGTCATCACCTATGTGAACACCACGGCCGAGGTGAAGGCCGAGACCGACATCTGCTGCACATCCGCCAACGCCGTTCAGGTGGTGGAATGGGCGGCCAGGGAATGGGGCGTGGACCGGGTCATACTGATCCCCGACGAATTCCTGGCGCGCAATGTGGCGGCCCAGACGACGGTGGGGATCATCGCCTGGAAGGGGCACTGCGAGGTGCACAAGCGCTTCACCGCCCAGGACATCGCCGACATGCGCGACGCCTGGCCCGACGCCGAGGTTCTGGCCCACCCGGAATGCCCGGAAGAAATATTGGCGGCCTCGGACTTCGCCGGATCGACGGCGGCCATGACCGACTATGTCGAACAGCGCCGGCCCAAGCGGGTGGTGCTGATCACCGAATGTTCGATGGCCTCCAACATCAAGGGCGATGTGCCGAGCGTCGAGTTCGTCGGCCCCTGCAACCTGTGCCCGCACATGAAGCGGATCACGCTTCAGAACATCCACGACTGCCTGCTGAACATGCAGTTCGAAGTGACCGTGCCCGAAGAGATGATCGAACGCGGGCGGATGGCCGTGCAGCGGATGATCGACCTGCCGCCGCCGACGATCCCGGCGCGCTATGACATCGTCAAGGCGCGGCATCACGTCGATGTGGAGCTGATCTGAGCGACGCGGCGATCGGTCCCCTCGCCGGGGCAGGGCGCCGCGCCCATCTGGACGCCATGAGCAAGACAGACACACCCGCCCCCGCGCCCGACCGTCCCTTGGGGCCGTGGGACATCAAGCCCGAGACGTCGGGCGCGCGACCGGCCCAGACCGAGGCGGTCGCCGAAGAACCGGTCGAGAAGGATCAGAGCCTGGTCTGGTCCGTGCTGTCCACGGCCCTGATGGCGGGCTTCCTGTGGTGGGTCACCGGCAGCGTCATCGTGGCGGGGGCGGTTCTGATCGGCCTGTTCGTGCATGAGGCGGGGCACGCCCTGGCGATGAACCGGCTGGGCATGGGTCCGGCGCGCATCTACATCATTCCCTTCCTGGGCGGACTGGCCAAGGGACGGCGCGCGCCCCGAAGCGAGTGGGACGGGGTGCTGGTTTCGCTGGCCGGGCCGGCCTTTGGTCTTCTGGCCATGATCCCCTTTGTCGCCGTCGGCATGGCTACGGGCCAGGGCGAATGGCTGGCCGGCGCCTTCTTCATCGCCATGCTGAATCTGGTGAACCTGGTTCCCGCCCCGCCGCTGGACGGGTCCAAGGCCCTGGGGCCGGTGCTGACGCGGGTGCATCCGCGGCTTGAGCAGATCGTCCTGCTGGTCATCGGCGTGGCCGTGGTCTGGTGGGGTCTTTCCACGGGCCGGTTCATCCTGGCCGCCTTCCTGGCCCTGTCGGTGTTCAGCCACCTGAAGCGCGGCGTCTGGCGGGCGGCCTGGGGCACGCTGAGCTGGCCCGAGGCGGGCAAGAGCCTGGTGCTTTATCTGCTGACCCTGGCCCTCTGCGCGGCGGCGGCGGTCGGCGCCCTGACGCCTGTGACGGAGGGCGATCCGGCCGGCGCCGTTCGGCTGGGGCTGAACTATCTGGGGATCGGACGATGAGCCGCGTGCGACATGAAGGGCCGGTGATCGTCGGCGCCGGACTGGCGGGGCTGTCGGCGGCCCTGGAGGCGGCGCGGGCGGGGGCGCGGGTTCTGGTCGTGACCCCGGAGCCGCTGCTGAGCGGCTGTTCTTCCGCCTGGGCCCAGGGCGGGATGGCCGCGGCCCTGACGGCCGTGGACTCGGCCGAGCTGCACGCCAAGGACACCCTGGCGGCGGGCGCGGGTCTGGTCGAGCCGGGCGCGGCCAAGGCCCTGACCGAGGCCGGGCGCGAGACGGTGGAATGGCTGGCGGCCCAGGGCGCGCCGTTCGACCGGGATGCGGACGGCGGCTTCGTCGTCAGTCTGGAGGCGGCCCATTCCGTGGCGCGCGTGGCGCGGGTCGGCGGCGACGGCGCCGGGCGGGCCATCCTGTCGGCCGTGGTCGCGGCGGTGCGGGCCGAGACGATGATCGAGGTCTGGGAGGATGCGCGGCTGAAGGGCCTGTCGCAGGACGAGGCCGGGCGGGTGGTCGGGGCTTTGGTCGAGCGCGGCGGGCGGCCGGTCGAGATCACGGCGACGGCGGTGGTGCTGGCCACCGGCGGGGCGGGCGGTCTGTTCGCCGCCACCACCACCCCGTCGGCCTTGCAGGGCGAAGGCATGGCCCTGGCGGCGCGGGCGGGGGCGGAGATTCTGGACCCCGAGTTCGTGCAGTTTCACCCGACCGCCATAGACGTCGGCCTCGATCCGGCCCCCCTGGCGACCGAAGCCTTGCGCGGCGAGGGGGCGCGGCTGATCGACGGCGCGGGCGCCTTCCTGCTGGGCGAAGAGGCCGACGCCGATCTGAAGCCCCGCGACGTGGTGGCCCGGGCCGTCCATGCCGCGCGGACCGCAGGCCGGGGCGCCTTTCTGGATGCGCGCACGGCTGTGGGAGAGGGCTTTCCGCACGAGTTTCCGGCCGTCTTCGCCGCATGCATGCGCGCCGGGCTGGACCCGCGCGTCAGCCCCATTCCGGTGATGGCGGCCTGCCACTATCACATGGGCGGGGTCGCCGCCGACGCCGAAGGTCGCACGACGGTTCCCGGCCTGTACGCCGTCGGCGAATGCGCGGCGACGGGGGTGCACGGCGCCAATCGCCTGGCGTCCAACTCCCTGCTTGAGGCCGCAGCCTTCGGACGGCGGGCCGGGCGGGTCGCGTCGGGCGAGACGGGGGGCGGACGGCCGGTCGCGACGCCCCTGGCGCCCGATCTGCCCGAGGCGGCCCTGGCCGAGCTGAGGACGGCGATGACGGCCCAGGCCGGGGTGGTGCGTGACGAGGCCGGTCTGACGGCCCTGATCGCCCTGATCGACCGGCTGGAGGCCCGGCACGGGCCGGCGGCCTGTCTTCTGGCGGCGCGGCTGATCGCCCAGGCGGCGCTGGATCGGCATGAGAGCCGGGGTGGCCATTACCGCGCGGATTATCCGCAGAAGGCCGCGAACGCTGCTCATACGCGGATCAGACTGGCCGGAGACCTCGCCCTGGCGGCGGAATGACAGCCTCTATGGAGACCTCCCGAGACATGGCCCTGAACCGATCCCTGCCGGAGGTCCTGATCGAACCGGTGGTGCGGATGGCCCTGGCGGAAGATCTGGGGCGGGCGGGCGACGTCACGGCCCTGGCCTGTATTCCCCCAGGGGCGCGGATGAAGGCGGCCTTCACGGCGCGCAAGGCCGGCGTTCTGGCCGGAATTCAGGCGGTGCGGCTGGCCGTGCGGGCGATGGACCCGACGGCCGACGTGGATCTTCGTCTGGAGGACGGGGCGGCGTTCGAGGCCGGGGCCGTGCTGGCGGTGGTCGAGGCCGACGCGCGCGCCTTTCTGTCCGCCGAGCGGACGGCCCTGAACCTGGTCGGACGGCTGAGCGGGGTGGCGACCCTGACGCGGGCCTATGTGCAGGCCGTCGCCGGGACAAGGGCGCGGATCGCCGACACCCGCAAGACGACGCCGGGTCTGCGGGCGCTGGAGAAACATGCGGTCGCCTGCGGCGGCGGGGTGAACCATCGGTTCGGCCTGGATGACGCCATCCTGATCAAGGACAACCACGTCGCCGTCTGCGGCGGGGTGGGCGAGGCCGTGCGGCGGGCCAAGGCCTTCGCCCCTCACCTGATGAAGGTGGAGGTCGAGGTGGATGGGCTGGATCAGCTGAGCGAAGTCCTGGCCCTGATCAATGACGACCTGGCGCCGGACGTGATCATGCTGGACAATTTCAGCCTGGCGGACCTGAGGCGGGCGGTGGCCTGGACCGGGGGGCGCATCCGGCTGGAGGCGTCCGGCGGGGTGGATTTGACGACGGTGCGGGCGATCGCGGAGACCGGGGTCGATGTGATCTCGGTCGGGGCCCTGACCCATTCGGCGCCCGTGCTGGACATCGGCCTGGACGCCCTGTGAAGCCAGGGGAACAGCCCGCCGCGCGCGACGTTCATACGATGAACCGCGCGAGGAGCGACCGATGTCCCAGACGCCCCAGACGCCCCAGGCCCTGCGGGTGCGGCGGGCGCCCGCTCAACCGCTCAGCGTCGGCTACGACCGGCTGAGCATGATCGGCGTCGGGCGGGAGCAGACCGCAAGCCCGGACAAGCCCGGCCGTCGGTTCGGCGAATTCGATCAGAACCGGACGACACGGGGGCCTTTCGGCCCGGACTGAAGCACCTTTGCGATCAGACGGGGTTGGAGGCGTCCGCCGTTTCCGTCCTGGCCTCAGCCCGGGGCGCCGCGCCGCGCGGCGCCGAGGCGGCCGTGGGCCGGGCGGCGGGCGGGGTGGAAGCCTGGCCGGACGTCTGGGTGGCGACGGCCGCTTCCGCAGGCTTGGCGGCGGGGCGGGCGTTCGTCGTCGGCGCAGCCTGGGGCTCGGCGCCGCCCTCCTGGGCCAGGATCAGCGAATAGGCCACGGCCTGTCCGGCCTGGCGGGCCGCTTCGACGGGATTGAGACCCGCCTGGATCAGACGGGGCTGATCGTCGGCCTGAGACGGACGGGCGGCGTAGGTGAAGGCCCCGCCTGAGCCGGCGCGGCCGCCGAACCGATAGAAGAGATGGCTGCCCACCTGGTTCACCCGGATCAGGGTGTTGCGCCAGTCGGGCGACACGCCGGTGGTGTGGAAATGGGTGGCGTTGCCGACGCCTGCATAGACCGATCCGGACAGGGCCGAGGAGGCGATGCCGCGCGCTCGGTTCCAGGCGGCCTGGTTGATCCGGCCGCGCATCACGCCGTTGCAGGTGAAGGAGAACTGGCAGCCGGTGCGGCGCGCGGCGCCCTGGTAGACGACGGCGCAGATGCTCTTGGGGAAGGCGGGGTGGCGGACCCGGTTCAGGACGACCTGGGCCACGGCCCGCATGCCGTCGCGGCCCTCGCCGCGCGCTTCATAATAGACGACCTGGGTCAGGCAATCGAGGTCGCGGCTGGCGTCCAGGGCGTGATCCAGGCGGAAGGGCTTGGCGCCGACGGGGCTGGAGAGATTGGCGTGGCGCAGTTTGGGATCGCGGTTGGCGTCCAACTGATCCAGACGGGCCGCCAGAAGCTCGGCCTGGCGATCGCGCTCGGCGGCGCCGGCGCTGGTGTAGGGATCGTGCCGACGAGCGATCGACAGGGCGCTGGCGTCCAGACCGCCGGCGGCGGCGGACAGGGCTTCTTCGGTGAAGCCGGCGGCGGTGGCGCCCTGGATCCGTTCGGCCTGGGCCCGCAGCGTCGCATTGCGCGCCATGGTCCCGCCCAGATAGGCGCCGCCGATCGCCAGTCCCACCAGACAGCCGAAGGCCGCGGCCGCCGTCACGGGCTTGATCTTCGCCACATGATCGGTGCGGGCGGGGCCGCGCGTCTGCGAGGAATGCGACAACGAGTTCATCCTGTTCAGCAGGGCGAGAAACGCTGCCCCCGGGTCGTATCGCCGGCGGGGCGACCCGAAACGGTCGCCTGTCCGGCCGGCATTCGGCGCGCGGCACATACAGCCCGGGCGTCGAGGACGGGCCTATATAGCGAAGTTTGTGACCTGAATGTGGCTGATTCGCAAGCGGCTGGTTAAGGCGACGAAAGGATTAGGTATTTTTACGATATTGCCCCGGCGGCATGACAATATGGGCCGGATTGCGACAGTGGATAGAGCGAATACTGTATTGGGTTGCACGGCGTCTCGGCTGTAGATTGTCACATTTCCCCGTATCTGCTGAATGGCGCGCGGATTGTGTTGTCCGTTGGTCCGTTTTCCGTATTCGCCAGTTCTGGATCGCGCTGGGAACCTCAAGCGCGGCGCGGCGTTCAAGCGTGACCTTTTTGGAGAGACGCCATGTCGCGCATGATCATCACGACCTGCATCGCCGCCGGCGCCCTGGCGCTGACGGCTTGCGGGACCACAATCGAGCAAAAGGCCGCCAGCGGCGCGGTGGCGGGGGCTGTGGTGGGCGGACCCGTGGGCGCCGCCGTCGGTGGAGCGGCCGGAACCGCCGTCGGCCAGGCGCAGAAGCCCAACTGACGAACCCGCCGTTGCGCCTGCTCTTGTAACGGGGCGGGCGCGACCTATCTGCATCACTGGAGCAGGTAAGGGCGCCTCAAGCGCGCCATTTCGTGCGCGCGGCCGATTTCGTGGCGGCGAACCTTGCTTTTGGTCCCTGCATAGGCTTTGTGCGCCCCGCTTCGGGACGCGCGCGTTCTCCGCCGCCCGACCCCCGATGGCCGCTGGCCGATCACAAGGAACCCTGACGCTTTCGCATGAAAGATTTGAAGACCGGATTTACCGACCGCCTGACCGCCCAGCAGGAAGCCAAGAAGGCTCTGCTCGCCAAGTTCAAGCCCAAGCCCGCCGCCCCCGATCCCGAATTCGAGCGCCTGGCTGAGAAGCGCGCCGCCGAAAAGGAAGCCCTGCGCCAGCAGCACGAACTGGCCAAGGCGGAACAGCGCCGCGAGAAGGCCGAGAAGGAGGCTGCGCGCCTGGCCGCCGAAATGGCCGCTCAGGAAGCGATCGAGGCCGAGAAGCGGGCCGACCGCAAGGCGCGCAAGCAACTGACCAAGGAAGAGCAGAAGGCCAGGCGCGACGCGCGCTACGCCGCCCGCAAGGCGCGCCGCTGAGGCGGCCTTGGAACTGACGAAGAAAAACGCGCCGCAGCCTCTGCGGCGCGTTTTTCTTGGATCTAATGGTTTGGCCGCGGCCCCGCCGTCGAAAGAACGGCGCGCAATTGCTCGGGCGAATAGGGTTTGCGCAGGAAGGGCCAGGGCGTGTCGGCCAGAACCTGATCCACGTCGTCGCCCACATAGCCCGAGGTCAGGACGATCCGCATCTGGGGCCGGTCCCGCGCCGCCTGACGCGCCAGGTCCAAGCCGCTCATGCCGCCCGGCATGACCACATCGGTCAACATGACGTCGAAGCGCGCCCGTTCCAGGGCCTTCAGCGCCTCGGGGCCGTTCTCGACCCATTCGACGTCCAGGCCGAAGCTTTCCAACTGATCCAGGGCGATGGCTGCGACATCCGCGTCGTCCTCCACCAGCAGCAGGCGGTGGCCGTTCGGCAGGGCGGCGTCGACGTCGGCCGGTTCGGGCGACGGGGCGGCCTTGTCCGCGATCAGCGGCGGCAGATAGAGGCGAATCTCCGAGCCGCGGCCGGGGCTGGAAGCGATGTGGACCCCGCCGCCCGACTGTCGCGCGAAGCCATAGACCTGGCTGAGGCCCAGGCCCGTTCCCTTGCCGATCGGCTTGGTGGTGAAGAAGGGTTCGAAGACGCGGTCGATGACATCGGCCGACATGCCCGATCCGTTGTCGGACACGGCGACGCAGACATAGTCGCCCGCCGCCAGTTCCGGGATCTGCCCCGCCGAGACGGAACAGGCCTGGGTTTGGATCGTGATGCGGGCGCCGGCGCGGACGGGGCCGTCTCGACCCGATCGAGGCGGGCCGTCGGCCTTGCTGGCCGCATCGGCTGATGCGGCGTCGCGCCCGGTCACGTCGCCCAGGGCGTCGCGGGCGTTGACGACCAGGTTCAGCAGGGCGGCCTCGAACTGAGCGGGATCGACGTTGACGCGAACGCCGCCGCGCTTCAGCCGGATCTTGAAGTCCACGGCCTCGCCGACGGCCCGGCGCAGCAAGGGCTCGCCCTCGCGGATCAGGCCGTTCAGATCGACCGGTTCGGGACGCAGGGCCTGACGGCGCGAAAAGGCCAGAAGCTGGTGGGTCAGGCTCTCGCCGCGACGGGCGGCGGCCAGGGCGGCCTCGCCCAGCTTCTTGCGTTTTGCGGCGTCGTCGGAGCGCAGGATGATGTCCAGCGCCCCGATCACCACCGTCAGCAGATTGTTGAAATCGTGGGCGACACCGCCGGTGAGGCGGCCGACCGCCTCCATCCGCTGGGCGTGCATCAGATGGGCCTCTGCGGCGGCCTTTTCGGTCAGGGCCTCCGCGACCCGCTCCTCCAGCAGCTCATTGATGTGTTTCAGGTCGTCCTCGGCGCGCTTGGCGTCGGTGACATCGATGGTGGCGCCGACATAGCCTTGGAAGGCGCCGGCCGCATCGAAGCGGGGCACGCCCTCGGTCCGGAGCCAGCGCAGCCCCAGGGTCGGATGATTGGCCCGGCTGAGCGCCTCGAACCGATCCCGCGCCTGGAAGGCCCGCAGGAAGGCGGCGTCGAACACCGTCTCGTCGTCCGGATGCATCAGTCTGCGCCAGCCGTCCAGCAGCTGGCGCTGCGAGCGGATGTCGCAGAACAGCCGATAGCGTTTGTTGGCGAAGACGATCCGGGGCGTCGCATCCGTCATCCAGATCATGGCCGGAGCGCTGTCCGCGACGGTGCGGAACCGGCTTTCGGATTCGGTCAGCCGGGCCTGGGCCTCGCGCATGTCGGTGACGTCGAAGGCGACGCCGACGAAGCCGATCAACTCGCTTCCGGCCATGCGCGGACGAGAGAAGGATTTCAGCCAGCGCCACTCGCCGTCATGACGCCGATACCGAGCCTCCAGAGAAAACGGTTCTCTCGTCGCCTCTCCGGCCAGGGACTCTCGAAGGATGCGGTCCTGGTCGTCCGGGTGCAGTCGGGCGCGCCAGTCCGCCGCAAGGGCCGTCTCATAGTCCGCGCCGAAGAAGTCCGCATAGGCCTGGTTGATGAAGGCGCGGCGGCGATCCTGGCGCGTGACCCAGATCAGGACCGGCGCGGTGTCGGCGATGGCGCGGAAGCGCTGTTCGCTCTCGCGGGTCTCGGTCTCGGCGCGGGCGCGTTCGATCTCGACCCAGGTGCGGGCGGCGACCTCCTCGACCAGCTGGACCTCCGCGTCAGTCCAGCGTCGGGGGGCGGCGGCGTGGACATAGAGGAAGGCGCGCAATCGGCCGTTGCGGATCAGCGGCGCTCGGATCAGGGCGCGGGTCTGGATTTCGGCGAAGGCGGCGGCGATGTCGGCCGAACGGGGGTCGTCGCGGACGTCGTCGATGCGGATGGTCCGACCGTCGAACAGGTCTGCGACGAGGGCGGGATTGAAGACGCTCGGCGCGCGCCCGTGAACGCTGGCGACGCCCTGAATCCAGTCGCGGCTCAAGGAGACGACTTCGCCCGTCTCGTCCACCTCGCCGTAGCCGACGCGGTTCGCGCTCAGCAGGCCGCCCAGGGACGCCTCGACCTCGGCCATCATCCGCTCCGGGTCGGACAGGTCGCGCAGGCGGTCGCTGAGGTTCAGAAGGAAATGCTGGCGGCGCTCGGCGCGGGCGGCCTTCTCCAGCGGTTCGCGCGCCCCGTCCACGTTCAGGTTGATCCCGGCATAGCCCAGAAAGGCGCCGGTCTCGTCAAACCGCGCGTTGGACAGGGACAGGGCCGAGACGACGGAATCCAGCCGGATCAGGGTCTGGCGCAAGGAGGCGCCCAGCCAGGTGCAGAACAGGCCCACCAAGACGAAGTTGGAGGTGGCGACCACGCCCAGATGCGGGGTCGTCGGGCCGGGGTTCAAGGCGACCAGCGCCCAGCCGCCCAGCAGAGACCCCGCAACCGCCGTCAGACCCGCCAGACGTCCGCCGGCCAAGGCCGCCAGAATGACGCCCGGCAGTAGGATCATGAAGCCGGTGATCCCGCCGTAAAAGCCGGCGGTGGCCGCCCGCACCGCCAGTCCTGCGCCGGCGCCGGCCAGTCCGACTAGAATTCTCCGCCAGGCGGGACCGGACTTCAGACGGGCGAGAACGAGGAGACCGGCTTCGGCGTTCAGAAATCGGCGAAAGACCGCGCCTGGCGTCATATTGTGCCCGTCCCCTCACGTCGTTCGATGCGACGTTATGTGATGCAACGCTTGTTGCGGTTTTGCGTTCCTGCCTGCCGGATTCCGTCTAGATTGCCGGCGACGAACTCACACCCACGGAGCGTATTATGACCGCAACCATTGACACCGGACTGTCCCAGAGCGAGCGCGGCGACGTGGTTGAGCAACTGACCCGGGTTCTGGCGGACGCCTACGCCGTCTATCTGAAGACCCACGGCTATCATTGGAACGTGCGGGGGCCTGAATTCTTCTCGCTGCACAATATGCTGGAGCAGCAGTATCGCGACCAGTGGGCGGCCCTGGACGACATCGCCGAACGTATCCGCGCCCTGGGCGAGTTGGCGCCGCAGGGCTACGGCGCCTTCGCCAACCTGACCAGTATTCGCGACGGCGAGCCGGAAAAGGACGCGCCCGACATGCTGCGCGAGCTGATGCGCGATCATGAGACCTTGATCGCCACCATGCGCTCCGCCCTGGACGTGGCGGACGGGGACGGCGACGACGTGACCGTGGATCTGCTGACCCAGCGTCTGGCGGCGCACGAGAAGTTCGCCTGGATGTTGCGGGCCAGCCTGGGCGGTCGATAAGGCGGATCGGCGGTCCGCCTGAAAACGGCCCCGAAATGCGGGCACGGTCCGGGCCTCCTGCGTCCATGACCTGGTCGCGCCTGCTGTGGAACAGAATGGTCCTTACCCATTGGAACCGGATTTGGGCGGCGGTCAGGCGCTCGGCTGCGGCCTTGCCCGCCGCCGCCGCCGTGCTGGGCGTCGCCCTGTCGGCCGGCTCGGCCGTGCGGCCGGACGCGGATCGGACGGCGGAGGCCGTGGCGCGGATCACCCAGGGCGATCTGGGGCCCCACGGCCTGGCCGCTCTTGAGGGGCGGCTGAGCGCCTCGCAGCTGGCCCTGGCGCAGCGGCACGATCCGGCCCTGACCCCGGCGGCCTTCACCCCAGGTGCGACCCTGGCGACGGCCGGAGCCCTGCGTCCGGCGCGGCCCTTCGTCTTCAAGGGCGGGGCCGAGGATCGCCGTCGCGCCCTGCGGTGCCTGACCCAGGCGGTCTATTACGAGGCGGCGCTGGAGTCCGACGAGGGCCAGGCGGCGGTGGCTCAGGTGGTGCTGAACCGCGTGCGCGATCCCAACTACGCCGACACGGTGTGCGGCGTTGTGTTTGAAGGCGCCGAGCGGACGACCGGGTGCCAGTTCAGCTTCACCTGCGACGGCGCCCTTTCTCAGGCGCCGGTTCCCTGGGCGTGGGAGCGGGCGCGCAAGGCGGCCGAAAAGGCCCTGAACGGCTATGTGGCCCAGACGGTGGGGACCGCCACCCACTATCACGCCGACTATGTGGATCCCTGGTGGGCGCCGACCGTCTCGCGCGTCAACAAGATCGGGACGCACGTCTTCTATCGCTGGAAAGGGCTTTACGGCGAGACCGCCGCCTTCCGCGCCGTTTACAAGGGGCGGGAGCCCCTGATCGATGAAGCGCGGTTCGCCCGCCCCCGACCCGGCGTCCAACCCGGCCAGGGGACCGGAGGCCCGGACCCGGACGCGGTCCCCGCCGAGGCAGGGCAGGCGGCCCCGCTTAAGACCGTCGAGGTCGATGGACGTCAAAGGGTGGTGGGCGTGGTCAGCCTTGGCGGACGTCGTCTGCCTACCCAGGAAGAGGTCGCCGCCATCAATGCGCGGCTTCAGGCCCTGGAGGCCAAGCCGGAGCCGGAGCCCGCTCCGGCAGGCGTCGCCGTGATGGCGGTGGAAGAGGTCGGACGCCCCGCCAAGTGAAGCGATTGGCGTTCTAATGCAACGCTTGCGCGGGTCGAGCATTGAAGCTGCTGATCCCGCTTACGGCCTCGAAAGGACGCCTGTTTGACCGACCCCATTGCTGAACCTGCACGGTGGGATGAGTCCGAGCGTCTGGCGGCCCTGAGAGACTACGGCATTCTGGATACGGCGCGCGAGGCCGCCTTTGACGACGTGGTGGCCTTGATCGCCCGCATCTGCGAGACCCCGATCGCGGTCGTCAATCTGATCGACTCCGGACGGCAGTGGTTCAAGGCCGAGGTCGGGCTGGGCGTGCGCGAGACGCCGCTGGCGACCTCCTTCTGCGCCCACGCTCTGTTGAATGAGGACGGGCTGGTGGTGCCGGATGCGACGAAGGACGCCCGGTTCGACGGCAATCCTCTGGTGCATGAGGCGCCGGGCTTGCGCTTCTATGCGGGGCGGTTGCTGAAGACGCCCAGCGGCCTGCCCTTGGGCACCCTGTGCGTTCTGGACACCCAGCCCCGGCCGGAAGGTCTGACTGAGCTTCAGGAGACGGCGCTCAAGACCCTGGCCGGTCAGGTGATGTCGCAGATGGAACTGCGCCGCGCCCTGCGTCAGAGAGACGAGGGCCGGGACGCGCTTGAACGGGCCTTGGAGGCGTCCGACGACGTCGCCGCCCGGCTGAGGGCCAGCGAGGCCCAGTTCCGGGTGCTGGCCGACGCCATGCCCCAGATGGTCTGGTCGACGCGGCCCGACGGCTTCCACGACTACTACAATGCGCGCTGGTACGAGTTCACCGGCGTGCCCGCCGGATCGACGGACGGCGAAGGCTGGAACGACATGTTCCATCCCGACGATCAGCAGCGGGCCTGGGCCCGCTGGAGCCGGTCGCTGGAGACGGGCGAACCCTATGAGATCGAATATCGGCTGAAGCACCATTCGGGGGTCTATCGCTGGACCTTGGGGCGGGCGGTGGCGATCCGCAACGAGGATGGCGAGATCACCCGCTGGTTCGGCACCTGCACCGACATCGACGAGCTGAAACGGCTGGAGCAGGGTCGCGAACTGGTCAGCCAGGAGCTGAGCCACCGGATCAAGAACATCTTCGCCGTGGTCACGGCGCTGGTGGCCCTGTCGGCCCGTCAGTATCCTGAGGCCCGGGCCTTTGCTTCGTCTCTGCGGACCCGTATCGCCGCCCTGGCCCGCGCCCATGAGTTCGTCCGACCGCACACGGAGGCGTCTCAGCCGACGGTTGGGGCCACCACCCTGCACACCTTCCTGGCGGATCTGTTCAGGGCGTACAGCGATGACACGGGCGCTCCGCGCGTTCACATCAGCGGCGACGACGCCGTGTTCGACGACCAGGCGGCGACCTCCGTCGCCCTGCTGTTCCACGAACTGGCCACCAATGCGGCCAAGTACGGCGCCCTGGCGGCGACGGCGGGGCGGGTCGAACTGATCACCCGCCGCGACGAAGACCGGTTCGTCCTGACCTGGACGGAGATCGGCGGCCCGAAGATCGAGGGCCCGCCTGAGCGTCAGGGCTTCGGCTCCTCGCTGGCCAGCCTTTCGGTCGAGGGTCAGTTGGGCGGACGGCTGCAGCGCGAATGGGCGGCCGACGGTTTAAGAATTGTTGTGGATTTGCCCGCTACGGCGCTGTCCCGACGCCGGGCGGCGGAAAGAGATCGGCTTTAGCCACCCTGACTGAAACCGATCGCCGTTTTCTGCGTTTTGTCCGCCATAGAACATAAGCACCCGCCTCCCGCCTCATGACCGCCCGCATCCTGATCATTGAAGACGAAGCGCTCGTCGCCATGGAGCTGCGTTTCGTCCTGGAAGACTTGGGCCATAAGGTCGTGGGTGTGGCGTCGACGTCGAAGTCGGCCCAGAATCTGGCGCGTGAAAATGAGGTCGATCTGGCCCTGGTCGACATCCACCTGTCCGACGGCCCCACGGGCATAAGCCTGGGGCGCGAGCTGGGCCAGGAGATGGGCGTGACCGTCCTGTTCATGACCGCCAATCCGGGCATGGTGCGCGACGGCGTCGCGGGCGCCATTGGCGTCCTGTCAAAGCCGACCGATGAACAGGCGGTGCAGACGGCGGTCGATTACGCCCTGCGCCGCCGCACAGGCCAGCCGGTCCAATATGCGCCGCCGGGTCTGCAGCTGTTCGCCTGACTCCGCCCGTCCGGACGTTCACCAGACGCCGATCTTCTCGGCTTCCTTATGGCTGATGGGATGGTTGGCCTTGGCGTGGTCTTCCTCGGCCAGGAAACGGCTGGCTTCGAGCGCGGCCATACAGCCCATGCCCGCCGCAGTCACAGCCTGGCGATAGACGTCGTCGGTCACGTCGCCGGCCGCCCACACGCCCTCGATTGCGGTCTGGGCCGTGCCGGGTTTGACGCGGATATAGCCGCCCGAATTGGTCTCGAGCTGACCCTTGAACAGTTCCGACGACGGGGCGTGGCCGATGGCGATGAAGACGCCGTCGGCGGGGATCTCCTGGGTCGAACCGTCCTGAACGTTCTTCAAGCGAACGCCGGTGACGTTGCGGGCGACGCCGTCCACCACGCCCAGAATCTCTTCCACCGCCACGTTCCAGATCACCTCGACCTTGGGGTGGGCGAACAGGCGGTCTTGCAGGATCTTCTCGGCGCGGAACTCGTCGCGACGGTGGACCACCGTGACCTTGGCGGCGAAGTTGGTGAGGAACAGCGCTTCCTCGACGGCCGTGTTGCCGCCGCCGACCACGACCACGTTCTTGCCGCGATAGAAGAAGCCGTCGCAGGTGGCGCAGGCGGAGACGCCGAAGCCCTGATAGGCGGCCTCGGACTCCAGACCCAGCCACTTGGCCTGGGCGCCCGTGGAGATGATGACCGTCTCGGCCAGGATTTCCTCGCCGCCGTCCAGCTTCAGCCGGAACGGGCGCTGCGACAGATCGGCGGAGACGACGATGTCGTGGATGACTTCCGTGCCGACGTGCAGGGCCTGGGCCTGCATCTGCTCCATCAGCCAAGGGCCCTGAATGGTCTCGGCGAAGCCGGGATAGTTCTCGACGTCGGTGGTGATGGTCAACTGGCCGCCGGGCTGGAGACCGGCGATGACGACGGGGTTCAGCGAGGCGCGGGCGGCGTAGATGGCGGCGGTCCAGCCGGCGGGGCCGGAGCCGATGATGGCGACGCGGACGGTACGAGCTTGGGTCATGCGCCTATTTAGGGGCTGATTCCCGTTTGCGCGATGCTAGTCTCGCCGGAGATGAAGGGGAGATGAGAATGACCAACAAGAACGCGGCCTTCCTGCCGATCGGGATCGGCATGGGTCTGTCGATCGGCGTGGCCCTGGGCGTCGCGATGGACAATGTCGGCCTGGGGCTCGCCCTGGGCACGGCCATCGGATCGGGCCTCGGCGTGGCCTTGATGGGCGCGGCGAACGCCAAGGCCAAGAAGGGCGACGGTTCGGACGGCGGCGCCGTCCCGCCGACGTCGGACACGTCAGGCTGCGCCGACTCCAGCGCGGACGGCGGCTGTGACAGTGGCGGCGGAGGGGGCGGCGACTAAAGGCCACTCCAAATTTTTTAGTGCACTTTCGTGCAGATTTTTGCGAGTGGTTCTTAGGTTGCATCCTGACGCCAGCGGGTGGCTTGCACCACGGCTGCGTCAGAATCGGACGCAGAAGATTATCCTCCCTGTTGCGCTCATGTCGGCGAAAGCCGGGATGAGCGGCGTGATCGGCTTACCGCGCTCGCATCGCCTCCAGCACGGCATGGGCCGCCCGGTCGGTTTCCGCCAGGGGGGCGTAGGTCCAGCGGTCCAGCGCCCCGTCGAAGGGACGGGTCGCGCCTTGGGATTGAAGATCCTCGTGCAGGCGGGCGAACTTGCCGGCGGGCTTCAGCGCGACCATGGGCAGGATGTGAACCGGCTTGCCGGTCGAGGAAGCCTCGGCGGCCATGTTGGCGCTGTCCTGCGTGACCAGCACATGGTCGGCGAAATGCAGGAAGCCGAACAGGGGGTTGTCGCCGGTCCCGTCCCAGATCCAGCCGGGCAGGCCCGACAGGCGTTCGGTCATCACCGCCTTGGCCGCTTCTGGCGTTCGGCGCGAGAAGGTCAGCATCAGCGAACCGCCTGAGGCCCGGACGGCGGCGGCGATCCGGTCGGCCAGGTCCGCCGCATGGGCCTGGGTCAGGTCGAAAGCCTTGGACCGGCCGCCGATCAGGACGGCGACGCGGGGATGGGGCAGGGGGGCGATCCGGTCGGCGAAGGCCGGGGCGGCCTGGGCGATCCGCTCCGGCGTGACGCGATGAGGGGAGCCGGTGATTTCAAAGACATTGTCGCCCGACAGGTCGTCATGGGCCGGGGCGACGATCAGGTCGTAGCGGTCGTTCGCCCAGCGCGGATCCTGGGTCTGAACCACGAAGGTCTTGCCGCCGCTCCAGCGCTTGATGCGGGTCGAGAGGGGCAGGGTCGCCCGGCCGGCGGCGATCCAGAGATCGGGCCAGGGCGCCGCGAGCGGGGCGGACGCCAGCATGGCCGGGGTCTTCAGCGCCGACGGCAGGCGGTCGAACAGGGGCCGCCAGCGGATCTGTTTGACCGTGATCTCGGCCGGGGTCAGGCGCTGAACCGCCTCGGCCAAGCCCAGGGCCTGGTTCTCTATGCCGGTGCGGCCGTCGGAGACGACCCAGATGGAGACGGGGTCAGACATCTGTTCTGTCTCCCCCCTCCGAGGAGGGGGAGCGAGCGAAGCGAGGCCGGGTGGGGCGGGCACGGCGACGCCCCACAGACAAGGGGCCGATCGAGCAAGAGCGGCCCGCCGGGCCGCCCCCACCCCGTCGCTGCGCGACGACCCTCCCCGGAACGGGGAGGGAGACGGTTATTCGATCTGTGGTTATTTCCACTCGACCTTGAGGATCTCGTAGGCCTTGACCCCGCCGGGGGTGTTGACCTCGACCACGTCGCCGACCTCCTTGGAGATCATCGCGCGGGCGATCGGCGAGGCGATGGAGATCTTGCCCTTCTTCACATCGGCCTCGTGTTCGCCGACGATCTGATAGCAAGCCTCTTCTTCCGTGTCCTCGTCGACCACGGTGACGGTGGCGCCGAACTTGACCTGATTGCCCGACAGTTTCGACACGTCGATGACCTGGGCGCGGCTGATCTTGTCCTCGATCTCGGCGATCTGGCCCTCGATCCAGCCCTGACGCTCCTTGGCGGCGTGGTATTCGGCGTTTTCGGACAGGTCGCCGTGCTCGCGGGCCTCGGATATGGCCGCGATGACGGCCGGCCGCTCGACCGACTTCAATTGCTTCAGTTGATCGTCGAGGACACGGTAGCCCTCGCCCGTCATCGGCACTTTTTCCATTGGTGTCGTGATTTTTCTGGTTCGCCCGGAGACTGGAAAGACGCGAAATAGGCAGACAAAAGGCCGCGGGGCGGGCGCGGCCGGGCATAGACAATAGGGCTTATCACGCCGCAATTCAAGGGCGCGCCGCCGCGCCCGATCGAGATCAGGCGCGAGCGGGGGGTTTGGTCTTGCCGCTGCGGTGGGTGACGCTCTTGATGAGGCTGTAGGCCAGCCAGCCGACGGCGGCCAGGCCCATCAGCATGAACAGGCTCGACGCCACCGCGGCGCCGGCCGCCATGAAGGCCAGGATGAAGGCGACGGCCGCGACGAGTCCGGCCACGATCTGAATGGTTTGAAGGCGCATGAGACGTTAACGTCTTCATCCCCGTCGGGTTGCGCGGCGCATCCCCGCGACGCCATCACGCATAGGTGTAGGGGCCGCCCCGTTCCAGCGCCCGCTGATAGGCGGGACGGGCGTGGATGCGTTGCAGGAAGGCGGCCAGGCGCGGCTTGGTCGCTATGTCGAAGGCCCGATCCGCCCCTGCCTCGACCGGGAAACTCATCATGATGTCGGCGGCGGTGAACTGATCCCCGGCGAACCATTCGGACCGGCCCAGCTCGTCCTCCCAGAAGCCGATATGGGTGCGAAGCTGCGGATCGACGAAGCCGCTCTGGGCCTTGGCGGCGATTCCGTTGACGAGGGGTTTGAGCAGGGCGGGGGCGCGGCGGGGCAGCAGGCCGAACACCAGTTTCAGCAGCAGGGGCGGCATGGCCGACCCTTCCGCATAGTGCAGCCAATAGGTGAAGCGCCGCGCCTCTTCCGTGCCGGGAGGCGGGCGCAGCCGGCCCCGGCCGTGGGCGTCCAGCAGATATTCGACGACGGCGCCGGTCTCGGCGACCTTGATCGCCCCGTCCTCGATGACGGGGGACTTGCCCAGCGGATGGACGGCGATCAGTTCGGGCGGGGCCAGCCGGGTCTTGGCGTCGCGTTCGTAGCGCACGACCTCATAATCCAGCCCCAGCTCCTCCAGCAGCCAAAGGACGCGCTGGGACCGGCTGTCGTTCAGATGGTGGACCTTGATCATCGGGCGGTTCCTCATGCGGTGGAACGGACTATTCCGCCCCGCCGTCCGGGAAGTCCAGACCTATCGCGGAGACCGACCGCTCCATCTTGAACGGGGCTGCGGACGGGCCTTGGACGCCGTCTGATGCTGGGTCTGACCCGCCTTCTGACGGCGGTTGCGCCAGACCTCCAGCGCCAGTGTGGCCAGGGCCAGTTTGCCGGCGTGGCGCCCGGCCAGACGCCGCCCGCCGCGCGACAGCAGAAGGCTGCCGACCAGGGGGACGATGGAGTTCAGACGCGGCATGGAAGCCTCCTTTGTTTCCGGCTCAACGCGCGGCGGCGGGGGCGTTTCCACCTGCGACGACATGGGCTGACGACGGGCGATAGAAGGTTTAACGCGCGCGCGGACGAAACCGGTGCTAGCCGTGGCGTATGCGCTCTTCCCGACTCGCCGCCTTCTTCACCTCGCTCAGCTTCGCTGTGATCGCCGCCCTCGTCGCCGGGGTGGTCGTCGGCGCCTTGGCCCAAGGCGCCGATGCGCCCCTGTTGACCGGAGGGTTGGGCGTGATCGAGAGCCTGGGGCAGGTCTGGCTGAACGCCCTTCGAATGACCGTCATCCCCCTGGTCTTCAGCCTTCTGGTGACGGGGATCGTCTCCATCGCCGATGCGGCGGCGACGGGGCGGATCGCGGCGCGGGCCCTGACGGTGTTCGGCGTCCTGCTGGTCGGGGCGACGGTCTACGCCATCCTGGCGGGCCTGGGGCTGTTGGCCCTGTGGCCCATTGACCCAGAGGCGGGCCGCGCCCTCCTGGCCGGAGTGTCGTCCGATGTGGCCCAGACGGCGGGCGAGGCGGCCCGGACCGACGGGTTCCGCGCCTTTCTGGCCAGTCTGGCGCCGGCCAATCTGATCAAGGCGGCGGCCGACGACGGGGTTCTGGCGGTCGTGGTCTTCGCCGTGGCCTTCGGCTTCGCCGCGACCCGGATCAAGCCCGAGCTGCGCCGCCCCCTGGCCGGCTTCTTCGAGGCGGTGGCCGAGACCCTGGTGGTGATCGTGCACTGGGTGCTGCTGGCCGCGCCTTTCGGGGTCTTCGCCCTGGCGCTCGGCGTGGGCTTGCGGGCCGGGCTGGGGGTGGCGGGCACCCTGGCCCACTATGTCGCCGTCGTCTGTCTGAGCCAGATCGGCCTGATCCTGATCCTCTATGTCGTGGCGACTTTATGGGGGCGGATGTCTCTGGCCCGGTTCGCGCGCGCCGTGGCCCCGGCCCAGGTGGTGGCCGTCTCGACCCAGTCGTCGCTGGCCAGCCTGCCGGTGATGATCGAGCGGGCGCGCGACTGGCTGGGCGTGCCCCAGACCTCGGCGGGCCTGGTGCTGCCCCTGGCGGTGGCGGTGTTCCGCATCACCAGCCCGGTCGCCAATCTGGCCGTCTGCCTCTATGTGGCCCAACTGAACGGGGTGGATCTGAGCCTGTCCGCCCTGGTCGCCGGCGGACTGACGGCCATCGCCGTCTCGATCGCCTCGGTCGGCCTGCCGGGTCAGGTCAGCTTCTTCGCCGCCATCGGGCCCATCTGTCTGGCCATGGGCCTGCCGCTCGGCGTCCTGCCCCTGCTGCTGGCGGTCGAGGTCATCCCCGACATCTTCCGCACCGTCGGCAACGTCACCGCCGACCTGGCCGCGACACGGATCGTGGCGGGAGAGGACGCCGCGCCGGAAGCCGATCCGGCGTCCTGATGGCCGTCAGGCGTAGTCCTGGATCGCCTTCACATCCAGGTCGCCGGCCTTGATGGCGCCGATGGCCTGGGCGGCGGCCAGGGCCCCCGCCGTGGTGGTGTAGTAGGGGATCTTCATCATCAGGGCGGTGCGGCGCAGCGAGAAGCTGTCCTGCAGCGACTGCTTGCCCGAGGTGGTGTTGAAGACCAGCTGGACCTCGCCGTTCTTCATGGCGTCGACGATGTGGGGACGGCCTTCCAGCACCTTCTTGACCAGGCCGACCTCAATCCCCTGGGCGGCCAGATAGTCGCGGGTGCCGCCGGTGGCGATGATGGAGAAGCCCTGGGCCAGCAGGGTCTTCACCGCCTCGACGATGAAGGGCTTGTCGTCCTCCTTGACCGAGACGAAGGCGCAGCCGGAGGTCGGCAGCTTGGCGCCGCCGCCGATCTGGGACTTGGCGAAGGCGCGGGCGAAGGCGGGGGCCATGTCGGCCTCGCCCTCGCGCTTCCAGTCCAGGCCCATGACCTCGCCGGTCGAACGCATTTCCGGGCCCAGGATGGTGTCCACCCCGGCGAAGCGGGCGAAGGGGAAGACGGCTTCCTTGACCGCGATATGGTCATAGGGGGCGTCGGTCAGGCCGAAGGAGGCCAGGGGCGCGCCCGCCATGACCTTGGCGGCGATCGAGGCGATGGGCCGGCCGATGGTCTTGGCCACGAAGGGGGCCGTGCGGCTGGCGCGCGGATTGACCTCCAGCACGAAGATGCGCGGCTCAGCGCCGTGCGGCTCCTCGATGGCGAACTGGACGTTCATCAGGCCGCGCACCTTCAGGGCCTTGGCCATTTCGGTGGTCTGGCGCTTCAGCTCGGCCACCGTCTCGGGGCGCAGCGACCAGGGCGGCATGGAGCAGGCGCTGTCGCCGGAATGCACCCCGGCTTCTTCGATATGCTCCAGCACCCCCGCGACGAAGACGGTCTCGTCGTCGCACAGGGCGTCCACGTCCACCTCGGTGGCGCGGTTCAGATAGTGGTCGATCAGGACGGGATCGTCGCCCGAGACGCGCATGGCCTCATGGACGTAGCGGTCCAGCTGCTCGCGGTCGTGGACGATCATCATGCCGCGGCCGCCGAGCACATAGGAGGGGCGCAGGACGACGGGATAGCCGACCTCTTCGGCCTTTTGCGCGGCCTCTTCGGCGCTGCGGGCCAGGGCGTTGGGGGGCTGACGCAGGCCGATGGCCTCCAGCATCTGCTGGAAGCGCTCGCGGTCCTCGGCCAGGTCGATCGAGTCGACGCTGGTGCCCAGGACGGGGATGTCGTCCTCCTGAAGCGCATGGGCCAGTTTCAGCGGGGTCTGGCCCCCGAACTGGACGACGACGCCGATCAGATCGCCCTTGGACCGCTCGACCTCGATCAGCTCCAGCACGTCCTCGGCCGTCAGGGGCTCGAAATACAGGCGGTCGGAGGTGTCGTAGTCGGTCGAGACGGTCTCGGGGTTGCAGTTGACCATGATCGACTCGACGCCGATGTCGTCGAAGGCGAAGGCCGCGTGGCAGCAGCAGTAGTCGAACTCGATCCCCTGGCCGATCCGGTTCGGGCCGCCGCCCAGGATGACGGCCTTCTTCCTGTCCGACGGTTCGGATTCGCACTCGGGAACCTGGCCCAGGGCGCCGGTCTCATAGGTCGAGTACATATAGGCGGTGGCGCTGGCGAACTCGGCCGCGCAGGTGTCGATCCGCTTGAAGACGGGGCGGACGTTCAGGCCGCGACGGGCGGCGCGGACCTCTTTCTCGGTCTTGCCGGTCAGAGCGGCCAGACGGGCGTCGGAGAAGCCCTTGGCCTTCAGGCGGCGGAACTCGGTCGGGTCGGTCGGCAGGCCCTTGATGCGGACGTGGCCTTCCTCGCGCACGATGTCGGCGATCTGGCGCAGGAACCAGGGCTCGTAGGAACAGGCGGCTTGAACCTCTTCCACCGTCAGGCCGTGGCGGAAGGCCTGGGCGATGACGCGGATCCGGTCGGGGGTGGGCACGCCCAGGGCGCGGACCACGGCGGCGCGGGCGGCGCCGGCGTCCTCGACATCGGCGACGCCGTCGATCTCGATCTCGTCGAAGCCGGACAGGCCGGTCTCAAGCCCGCGCAGGGCCTTCTGCATCGATTCCTGGAAGGTGCGGCCGATGGCCATGACCTCGCCCACCGACTTCATCGAAGTGCCCAAGAGGGGCTCCGAGCCCGGATATTTCTCGAAGGCGAAGCGCGGGATCTTGGTGACCACATAGTCGATCGACGGCTCGAAGCTGGCCGGGGTGACCTGGGTGATATCGTTCTGCAGTTCGTCCAGGGTGTAGCCGACGGCCAGACGCGCGGCGACCTTGGCGATGGGGAAACCGGTCGCCTTGGAGGCCAGGGCGGACGAGCGCGACACGCGCGGGTTCATCTCGATCACGACCATGCGGCCGTCCTTGGGGTTGATCGCCCACTGGACGTTCGATCCGCCCGTCTCGACCCCGATTTCGCGCAGGACGTTGATCGAGCCGGTCCGCATCCGCTGATATTCCTTGTCGGTCAGCGTAAGCGCAGGGGCGACGGTGATGGAGTCGCCGGTGTGGACCCCCATCGGATCGACGTTCTCGATGGAGCAGATGATGATGCAATTGTCCGCCGTGTCGCGGACGACCTCCATCTCATACTCCTTCCAGCCCAGCACCGATTCCTCGATCAGCACCTCGGTGGTTGGCGACAGGTCCAGGCCGCGCAGGACGATCTCCTCGAACTCCTCGCGGTTGAAGGCGATGCCGCCGCCGGTGCCGGCCAGGGTGAAGGAGGGACGAATGACGGCGGGCAGGCCGACGTATTCCAGCCCTTCCAGCGCCTCTTCCATCGAATGGGCGGCCTTGGAGCGGGGCGATTCCAGACCCAGCTTGTCCATGGCGTCGCGGAATTTCTGGCGATCCTCGGCCTTGTCGATGACCTCGGCTTTCGCGCCGATCATCTCGACCCCGTACTTCTTCAGCGCGCCCGAGGCGTCCAGGGCCAGGGCGGTGTTCAGCGCGGTCTGGCCGCCCATGGTGGGCAGAAGGGCGTCGGGGCGTTCCTTGGCGATGATCTTTTCGACCATCTCGGGCGTGATCGGCTCGATATAGGTGGCGTCGGCCACCTCCGGGTCGGTCATGATGGTGGCGGGGTTGGAGTTGACCAGAATGACCCGGTACCCCTCGGCCTTCAGCGCCTTGCACGCCTGGACGCCCGAATAGTCGAACTCGCACGCCTGACCGATGACGATGGGGCCGGCGCCGATGATGAGGATCGACTGGATGTCTGTGCGTTTGGGCATGGGGAGGGCCTCTTCTTTTTGTTCTAGTGGGTCACGACCGCGCATTCCCAGCCGTCGTACTCCAGCTGGAAGGCCGCGGCCCAGGTCTGCATCATGGCCGAGACGGGCGCAAAGCTCGCCGCATCGACCGCCATGGTGGTCTCGAGAATCGTCATGTCGCCCTCGCCGCGCGCAATGAAGCCGGCGCGCCGCGCCACCTCGCACAGGTCGCCGTGGGCGTCCTCGTCGCCGAGGAAGAAGAACAGCGTATGGCGCGGCGTCACGCCGCTGTCGCCCTGCTCGGCCAGCGCCGCGCGCACCATGGCGTCGCGTTCGTCATGACTGATGTCCGAGGCGTGCACGGGGCGAGCGGATCCTTGGTTCTTTGCGCGCGCATAGCCGCCGCAGGGCGTCGCCATGCGGAGCTTGCGTCGGGTTGTCGGTTAAGCGGCCCGTTTAGAGAGGGAGGGGCGGGGGGGCAAGAGCTTATGCGTCGGCGACGGCCGCGATCCAGTCGGGCAGTTCGCCGATCCGGGAAAGGGATCCGTAGCGCGGCTCGTTCACCGGGGCGTCGGCGAGTTCGTGGGCCCAGGTGACGGGGTAGGGGATGTGGACGCCGAAGGCGCCGGCGGCGATGGCGGGCAGGACGTCGGACTTCATCGAATTGCCGGCCATGACGGCTTCGGCCGGGCCTGTGCCGTGGCGGGTGAAGACCCGTTCATAGGTGGCCCGGTCCTTTTCCGAGACGATCTCGACCGCCGCGAACCGGTCGCCCAGGCCCGAGGCGGCCAGCTTGCGTTCCTGATCCAAGAGGTCGCCCTTGGTGATCAGGACCAGGCGGTAGTTTTCAGCCAGTTCGGCGACCACCTCGTCCACCCCGGGCAGGGTCTCGACCGGATGGGCCAGCATTTCGCGGCCGGCCGCCAGGATCTCGCGCACCACCTCGGGCGGGGCGCCGCCGTCGCACAGCTCCATGGCCGTCTCGATCATCGACAGGGTGAAGCCCTTCACGCCGTAGCCGTAGAGGCGCAGGTTGCGCTGCTCGGTCTCGGCCAGGCGCGCCTCGATCGTGGCGGCGTCGCCGTGGTCGTCCAGCAGGTCGACGAAGCGGGCGTGGGTCAGACGAAAGATCGTCTCATTGTGCCAGAGGGTGTCGTCGGCATCGAGGCCGACCGTGGTGATGCTCATGACGCGCCCCTATCATGGGACGAAACGGGAGGGGAGACGGGATGAACGGATCTGCGGTGGTGATCGGGGCGACGGGCGGGCTCGGTCGAGCCCTGACGCAGCGTCTGGTCGCCGAGGGCGCGTTCGATCCCGTCTGGGCCGTGTCGCGTTCGGCGACGGCGGCACCCGGCGCCCAGGCCCTGGCGGCCGATCTGGAGGACGAGGCGGGTCTGGCCCAGGCGGCGGCGCGGGTCGCGCAAGGCCCGGCGCCGACCCTGGTGCTGGTCGCGACCGGCGTCCTGCACGACGGTTTCCAGCCCGAGCGGTCCCTGCGTCAGCTTGAGGCCGAGCATCTGCTCAGGGACTATCGGATCAATACGGTGGGGCCGGCCCTGGTCGCCAAACATCTCCTGCCCCTGCTGCCGCGCGACCGGCGGGCGGTGTTCGCGGCCCTGTCGGCGCGGGTCGGTTCGATCGGCGACAATCGGCTGGGCGGCTGGTACGCCTATCGCGCGTCCAAGGCGGCGCTGAACATGATCCTGCGCAATCTGGCGATCGAGACGGCGCGGACCCACCCCCTGGCGGTGGTCGCCGGGCTTCATCCCGGCACGGTGGACACGGGGCTGAGCGCGCCGTTTCAGAAGGGGGTGGGGGAGGGACGGCTGTTCAGCCCGGATCATTCGGCCGAACGGCTGCTGGCGGTGGCGGCGGGGTTGACGCCGGGGGACAGCGGCGGGGTCTTCGCCTGGGACGGGGCGCGGATTCCGGAATGAGGACGGCGAAGTCCAGGCCGTCAGCTCAGCAGCATTTGAAGCCGCCGGCGCCGCCGAAACGGCGCTGCTCGTGCAGGCGGAAGAAGGCGATCTTGTCCAGAGGCGGCTGGTCGGGGTGGGTCGCGGTCGCATGCCGGACATAGGCCTCATAGTCCGGCTGGCCGATCATGGCGCCGGCCGTGCGCCGGACGCCGCGACCCCACCGAACGGCGGCGTCGCGGCACAGGCACAGCAGATCGTCCTGGCCCGAGGGATCAGGCACGGGCGACGTCCGCCGCATCGTCGGCCGGGGTCAGATCGTGCGCCTCGGGATATTCGCGCACGGTCGGGCGGCTGTTCAGATAGGCCTTGCGACAGGCCAGGACGCCATAGATCACCATGGTGACGACCACGAACAGGAAGCCCGCCGTCAGGGCGGAGTTGACGTAGTCGTTGACGATGATCCGGTGCATGTCGCCGGCGGTCTTGGCCGGGGCCAGCAGTTCGCCGGCGCCCAGGGCCTCCTGATACTTCCGGGCGTGGGCCAGGAAGCCGATGCGGACGTCCGGATGGAACAGCTTCTGGAAGCCGGCCGTCAGGGTGCAGATCAGGAGCCAGGTCGCCGGGACGACCATGACCCAGGCGAACCGCTCCCGCTTCATCTTGAACAGGACGACCGTGCCCAGGATCAGGGCGACGGCGGCCAGCATCTGATTGGCGATGCCGAACAGGGGCCACAGGCTGTTGATGCCGCCCAGCGGATCGACGACGCCCGTATAGAGGAAATAGCCCCACAGGCCGACCGTAAGCGCCGTGGCGACGACGTTGGCGCCCCAGGACTTGGTCTCGCGCATCCTGGGCACGGCGACGCCCAGCAGGTCCTGGATCATGAAGCGGCAGACGCGGGTGCCGGCGTCGACCGTGGTCAGGATGAACAGGGCCTCGAACAGGATGGCGAAATGGTACCAGAAGGCCATCATGGCCTTGCCGCCGATCACGCCCGACAGGATGTGGGCCATGCCGACCGCCAGGGTGGGGGCGCCGCCCGCGCGCGACAGGATCGAATGCTCGCCCACGTCCCGGGCCAGTTGCTCCAACTCGCCGGGGGTGATGTGGAAGCCCCACTGGGCCACGGCGGCGGCGGCCGAGGCCGCGTCCTTGCCGATGACGGCGACCGGGCTGTTCATGGCGAAATAGACCGCCGGGTCCAGAACCGTGGCGGCGATCAGGGCCATGACGGCGACGAAGCTTTCGCACAGCATGGCGCCGTAGCCGATCATCGGGATCTGGGCTTCGTTCTCCAGCAGCTTGGGCGTGGTGCCCGACGAGATCAGGGCGTGGAAGCCCGAAACCGCGCCGCAGGCGATGGTGATGAACAGGAAGGGGAAGAGGGCGCCGGCGAAGACCGGGCCGGTGCCGTCGATGAAGGGGGTGATCGCGGGCATCTGCAGGTGCGGACGCACGATCAGTATGCCGATGGCCAGGGCGACGATGGCTCCGATCTTCAGGAAGGTCGACAGATAGTCGCGCGGCGCCAGCAGCAGCCAGACCGGGATGACCGAGGCGATGAAGCCGTAGACCATCATCAGTATGGCCAGGGTCGGACCCGTCAGGGTGAAGGCCGGGCCCCAGAACGGGTCAGCCGCCACATGGCCGCCGCCGATGATGGCCAGGATCAGCAGGACCACGCCGATGACCGACACCTCGCCCACGCGGCCGGGCCGCAGGAAGCGGGTGTAAAGGCCCATGAAGACGGCGATGGGAATGGTGGCGGCGACGGTGAAGGTTCCCCACGGGCTCTCGGCCAGGGCCTTGACCACGACCAGGGCCAGGACGGCCAGGATGATGACCATGATCATCAGCACGCCCACCTGGGCGATGACGCCGGGGATATTGCCCATTTCGGTGCGGATCATGTCGCCCAGGGACTTGCCGTCGCGCCGGGTGGACATGAACAGGACCATCATGTCCTGCACCGCTCCCGCCAGCACCGCCCCGACCAGGATCCACAGCACGCCGGGCAGATAGCCCATCTGGGCGGCCAGCACCGGCCCGACCAGAGGCCCCGCGCCGGCGATGGCGGCGAAGTGGTGGCCGAACAGGACGTTTCTGGGCGTCGGCACATAATCCAGGCCGTCGTCGCGCCGCACCGCCGGGGTCGGGCGCGAGGGCTGCAACTGCATGACCTTGCCGGCCAGGTAGCGACTGTAGAAGCGGTAGGCGATCGCATAGGTGCAGACGGCGGCGACCACCATCCAGACCGCGCTGACGCTTTCGCCCTGGTGCAGGGCGATGACGCCCAATGAGACGGCCCCCAGGATCGCGATGACCCCAAATACCAGAGGGGTTCCAAGTTTGCCCACGACCTACTCCTACTCGACCGGACGACTGACGATTTCGCGTCCTGTTTGCACGATAGGCCCGCCGAAGGCCAATCGACTAAAGTCGTAGGCAGGGCCCGGCGTTCCGGCGCGCGATCCGTTCGCGCGGCTTCGAAACTTGGATACACGCCCCCCCGTGCAATCCGCCAAATCTATTGCTAAGCGCATCGGATGATCGCTCGCCTTCGCCCCGTCCCGTTCGACCTCGGTCCCGTCCATTTCGTCGGCATCGGCGGCATAGGCATGAGCGGCATCGCCGAGATCATGCTGAAGATCGGCTATTCGGTTCAGGGCTCGGACGCCAAGGCCAGCGCCAACACCGAACGTCTGGAGAAGCTGGGGGCCAAGATCTTCATCGGCCACGACGCCGCCCATGTCGGCGAGGGCGTCTCGGCCGTGGTCTATTCGACGGCGGTCAAGGCCGACAATCCCGAGATGAAGGCCGCGCGCGAGCGTCGCATCCCCCTGGTGCGCCGGGCCGAGATGCTGGCCGAGCTGATGCGGCTGCAGTTCTCCATCGCGGTCGGGGGCACCCACGGCAAGACGACGACGACCTCCATGGTCGCGGCCTTGCTGGACGCGGCCGGTCTGGACCCGACGGTGGTCAACGGCGGCATCATCAACGCCTACGGCACCAACGCCAAGGTCGGCGACGGCGACTGGATCGTGGTCGAGGCGGACGAGAGCGACGGCAGCTTCCTGCGTCTGAAATCGACGGTCGCCATCGTGACCAATATCGACCCGGAACACCTGGACCACTACGGCGACTTCGACGCGGTGCGGAAGGCCTTCGTCGATTTCGTCGAAAACATCCCCTTCTACGGCTTCGCCGCCGTCTGCCTGGACCATCCCGAGGTGCAGAAGCTGGTCGCCTCGATCGATAACCGGCGGCTGGTGACCTATGGGACCAATCCCCAGGCCATGGTGCGGGCCGAGGGTTGCCAGATGGGGCCGGACGGCGCCCGGTTCGACGTGGTGATCCAGAACGGCGAAACGCACCGGATCGACAATCTGCACCTGCCGATGGCGGGCTGGCACAATGTCTCCAACGCCCTGGCCGCCATCGCCGTGGCGCGCGAGCTGGACGTATCCGACGAGGCGATCCGCGAGGGCCTGGCCGGGTTCGGCGGCGTCAAGCGTCGCTTCACCACGACGGGCGTGGTGAACGGGGTGCGGATCGTCGATGACTATGGCCACCACCCGGTCGAAATCGCCGCCGTGCTGAAGGCGGCGCGTCAGGTTAGCGAGGGCCGGGTCATCGCCGTGGTCCAGCCGCACCGCTACACCCGTCTGCGCGACCTGATGGACGACTTCTCGACCAGTTTCTCCGACGCCGACAGCGTGATCGTCGCCGACGTCTATCCGGCCGGCGAACAGCCGATCGACGGGGTGGACAAACACGCCCTGACCGACGGAATCCGTCGCTACGGCCACCGCCATGTCCAGGCGCTGGAGAACGCCGCCGTCCTGCCGCGCCTGATCAAGGAAGAGGCCCGGTCGGGCGACGTGGTCGTGCTGCTGGGCGCCGGCGACATCACCAGCTGGGCCTATGGCCTGCCGGCGCAGCTGGAGGCGCTGGGCTGACGCCCGGCTTGTCCGGCGGGGTCTGGAAAGTATATACTTCGGCGTGACGGTATATCCTTGGAGGATGCCATGGCCCTTTATGTGAAGGACCCCGAAGTCGATCGGATGGCCGAACGCCTCAGCCGCATCGGAGGCATCAGCAAGACCGAGGTGGTGCGTCGCGCCCTGCGTCGTCAGTTGGAGCAGGTTGAAGAGCCCGGCGATCTGGTGAAACGTATTGAGGCGTTCGTTAGCGATCTGCAGGCGCGGGCCCCGCGCGAACGCGGCGAGCCGATCGACAAGGCGTGGATCGACAGCCTTTATGAGCGCGATTGATGTTCATCGACGCCTCGGCGCTGACGGCCATTCTGATCGATGAACCAGACGCAGGCGACTTGCGTGTGCGCCTCGCCGCGAGAGTCCCAAGATCGACGTCGCCCATGGCGGTTTGGGAAACGGTGTTGGCGGTGTCGCGCCGCAGAGTGATGGAAATCGAAGACGCCGAAGGCGTGGTCGAGGATTTCCTCCGTCTCGCAAAGATCGAGGTGGTCGCCATTCCCGCTGAGGTGCGGCGCGAGGCGATCCGCGCTCACGCCCGATACGGCAAGGGCCGTCACCCCGCGGCATTGAACTTCGGCGACTGTTTCGCCTATGCCTGCGCCCGCCACGCGCGGTCGCCCCTGCTGTACAAGGGCGACGACTTTTCCCGGACCGACATCGAAGCCGCATGACCGAGATCACCCTTCCCCCCGTTCGCGGCAAGCTGCTGCGGGACGAACCGCTCGGCCCCTACACCTGGTTCCGCGTCGGCGGCGCGGCCGAGGCCCTGTTCATTCCGGCGGACGCGGAAGACCTGGCTGATTTCCTCAAAGCCCTGGACCCGTCCGTGCCCGTGACCGTGCTGGGCGTCGGATCGAACGTCATCGTCCGCGACGGCGGGGTCGAGGGGGTGGTGATCCGCCTGGCCGGCCGGCCCTGGGCCCAGGTGACGACGGACGGCGACACGATCACGGCCGGCGCCGGGGCGCTGGACTCCATGGTGGCCAAGGCCGGCGCCAAGGCCGGGATCGCCGGGCTGGAATTCTACGCCGGCATTCCGGGTACGGTCGGCGGCGCCCTGACCATGAACGCCGGCTGCTATGGCTCGGAGACCAAGGATGTGCTGGTCTCGGCCTGGGGGCTGAACCGCAAGGGCGAGCGGGTCGATTACGCCCTGGCCGACTTCGGTTACACCTATCGCCATTCGCAGGCGCCGGCCGACATCATCTGGGTTGAGGCCGTCTATCGTGGAACCCCGGACGCGCCCGAGGCGGTGCAGGCCCGGATCGACGAGATCACCAGCCGCCGCGAGACCACCCAGCCGATCCGCGAAAAGACCGGGGGATCGACCTTCAGGAACCCGCCCGGCCATTCGTCGTGGAAGCTGGTCGACGAGGCCGGCTGGCGCGGCAAGCTGCACGCCGAAACCGGAGGAGGGGCCATGTTCAGCGAGCTGCACTCCAACTTCATGATCAACCCCGGCGATGCGACGGCGGCCGACATCGAGGGCCTGGGCGAGGCGGTGCGGGCGGACGTCCTGAAGAAGACCGGCGTTCAGCTGGAGTGGGAGATCAAGCGGATCGGCCGCCGCCTCTGATCGCCCGCTCTGATCGGCGGATTTCGACGCACAAATTTCACCTCGCGCGGGCGACAAGGTTGACGGCCTGTTAAACATCTCGGCCGCAATCGGAGAGGCCATGACCCGCGCATTCGAAGACCTTCATGTCGCCGTCCTGATGGGCGGCCTGTCCGCCGAGCGGGAGGTTTCGCTGACCTCCGGCGAGCAGTGCGCCCAGGCGCTGGAGCGGCAAGGGGTCCGCGTCAGCCGTGTGGACGCCGGGCGCGACCTGGCCAATGTCCTGTCGGGCCTGATCAAGCCGGACGTGGTGCTGAACTGCCTTCACGGCGCCTGGGGCGAGGACGGCTGCGTCCAGGGGGTGCTGGAGACCCTGCGGATACCTTACAGCCATTCCGGCGTCCTGGCCTCGGCCCTGGCCATGGACAAGAATAAGTCCAAGGCGGTGTTGAAGGCGGCGGGCGTCAAGGCGCCCGGCGGCGGTCTGTATGACCGGCATGAGGTGGCGGCGCGCCACGTCATCGAACCGCCCTATGTGGTCAAGCCGAACGCCGAGGGCTCGTCCGTCGGGGTCTATCTGGTGACCGAGGGGGCCAATCGACCGGTCGCCGAGGTGGGCGAGCCCGGCTGGGCCTATGGCGAACAGGTGATGGTGGAGCCCTATATCGCCGGCAAGGAGCTGGCCGTGGCCGTGATCGGCTATGCGGACGGGCCGCGCGCCCTGACCGTGACCGACATCACCCCGACCAAGGGCTTCTATGACTATGAGGCCAAATATGCGCCGGGCGGCTCGGTCCACGTCCTGCCCGCCGTCCTGCCGCCCGCCGTTTTCGAGGCCGCCCTGCGCCAGGCGGAGGCGGCCCATGTCGCCATGGGTTGCAAAGGCGTGTCCAGAAGCGACTTCCGTTATGACGATGTTAAGGACGATCTGGTTCTGCTGGAGGTCAACACTCAGCCGGGCATGACGCCGACCTCGCTCGTCCCCGAGCAGGCCGCCTATGCCGGAATGAGCTACGAAGATCTGGTTCGGTGGATGGTGGAGGACGCCTCATGCCCGCGGTAGTTCGCGGCGGTCGGCGACAGAGTACGGGTTCCTCGCGTGGCGCAGCCCCCAAGAAGGGAGGGCGTTCGCGCGGCGGCGCGCCCCGGCCTGCGTCCCCCATTCCCGGCAAGATGGCCGCCATCGGCCGGATCGACGTCTCCCCCCGCACCGTCATGATCGCCCTGGGCGCCGGCGCCCTTCTGGTCGTCGGCATTCTGGCGACGGGCGCGCGGGCCGAAAGGATCGGCCAGTCCGTCTCCCACGGGATCGACGGGATGACGGCCGGCATGGGGCTGTCGCTCAAACGCGTTCACATCACCGGCGCCTCGGCCGAGGCCGAGCCGGCCATTCAGCAGGCCCTGGGTCTTTATTCAGGCCAGCCGATCACCAGTCTCGATCTGGACGCCATCCGTGACCGGGTGCAGGGCGTGGGCTGGGTCAAGTCCGCGCGCGTCGTGCGCCTGTTGCCCGACACCCTGATCATCGAGGTCAAGGAGCACGACCGCCTCGCCGTCTGGCAGGAGGCCGGTCAGATCAAGGTCATCGACACACGGGGGCAGGTGATCAAGGGCGCCGACGCCCGTCGCTATCCCACCCTGCCGTTGGTCGTGGGCAAGGGTGCGGACCAGGCCGCCGCCGAAATCCTGCCTCTGCTGGCCCAGCGGCCGCGCCTGATGAGCCGGGTGGATGCGGTGGTGCGGGTGGACGAACGCCGCTGGGATCTGCGCCTGAAGGACGGCAGCCTGATCCAGCTGCCGGCCACGGAACAGGAGGCGGCCCTGATCCGCCTCGATGCGCTGGATCAGCGCGAACGCCTGCTCGACCTGGGCTTCGCCCGGGTCGATCTGAGAACGCCGGACGAGATTGCGGTGCGCCCCGCCGCCGACGCTTAACAGGGACCAGTAGGAGTATGGCGGGAATGCAGCGTGGATCGGCGAACGACCAGGGCCGGGTGATGGACCCCCGCGCCGGCCGCGCGCCGGTGATCGCCGCCCTGGACATCGGTCAGTCCAAGGTCTCGTGCTTCATCATGAAGCCGGACGGCGTGCGCCATGCCGACCGCACCATCCGTGTCGCCGGCGCCAGCCACGTCCAGTCCAAGGGCGTCAGGGGCGGGGCCATCATCAATATGGATGAGGCGGCCCAGGCCATCGGCCACGCCGTCGAACGGGCCGAGCGCGCGGCCCAGAGCCCGGTCTCGGGCGTGGTCGTCACCACCGCCATCGGCCAGATGGCCAGCCACAGGGTTCAGGCCCGGGTGTCCCTGGGCGCCAATCCCGTCGGCGACGCCGATCTGGCCCGCGCCATCGGCATGGCCCTGGCCCAGATCCGTCTGCCCAACCGTCGGCCCATCCACGTCCTGCCCATCGCCTGGTCAGTGGACGGGGCGCGCGGCGTCCACGATCCGCGCGCGATGCGCGGCGGGTCGCTGGGGCTGGATCTTCTGGTCGTCTCCATGGCCGAGAATGTGTTCACGACCCTGAGCCACTGTCTGGAGCTGGCCCATCTGGATCTCCAGGGGGTGGCCGCCGCGCCCGTCGTTTCGTCGCTCGCCGCCCTGGAAGAAGACGAGATGGACCTGGGCGCCGTCTGCATCGATATGGGCGGCGGCTCGACCAGCGCCGCCGTCTGGGGCGGACGGTCCCTGCTGCATGTGGAGAGCCTGAACGTCGGCGGGGACCATGTGACGTCTGACATCGCCCGCGGCCTGTCCACGTCCAAGGCGGGCGCCGAGCGGCTGAAGACCCTGCACGGTTCTGCCATGGCCAGCGCCAATGAGGACCGCGAAATGCTGGAGGCGCCGCCGCGCGGCGAAGACGCCTCGGCCGGCCCGGTCATTGTGCCGCGCGCCATGCTGAAGACGGTGATCGCCCCGCGCGTGGAAGAGACGCTGGAACTGTTGCGCGACCGGCTGAAGGCGGCGGGGGTCGGCCTAGAGCCCGGCGCCGGCCTGGTCCTGACCGGCGGCGCCAGCCAGTTGAACGGCGTGCGCGAACTGGCCGTGCGCGTCTTCGACCGCCCCGTCCGCCTCGGAAAACCCCAACGGGCGCCACATTTGGCCGACGCCGCGTCAGGACCGGCCTTCTGCGCCACCGCCGGGGTGCTGTTGCGGGCGGCCTATGGACCCCGTGAGGCGGTGTCGGCCAGGAAGCTGATGGCGCGCCAGATCACCGCTGCGGATGCGCCCAAGGTGCATCGCGGCAATGTGGTCGGGCGTGTGGCGGGCTGGCTGCGGGATAACCTGTAAGATAATCCTGCTTTTCGGCCGTCAGTCCAAACTCGGCGCTTGATGTAGCCGAGACCAAGCTTGGTTGGTGCCTCTAGCAACCTTCTTGCCCCGATTTCGGCGCTGCGATCAATCTCGGGCCGCCTTATAAATACCTTTCACATTTCGCGGATTTATTAACCGATAAATCGACGTGTTTTGGTAACATAACCCGAAAACTTGCATGTACACGCAAAACAATTTCGCAATTCAGCAGAATTCAAAGGATTTTGAACCTCATTTGCTGAGGAGCCGAAGGCGAAATTGTGGCTTTGCCGCTACATATGGACGGCAAGACGTTCGGAATGTGTTCGAAATGATGGATACCTGCCGCCATCTTGTTACAAACCCTTCACGTTCGTGGCGGCCCATCGCCGCCCGATTTTTCATGGGGCTGTTCATTCAATGAGATCCACTCGTAAAATCCTGTTTGGCACGACAATTTTGGCGGGCGTCCTGGCTGCGGCCGCCCCGTCTTTCGCCCAAACGCAGAGCTCGACACCCGCCTCATCGGAATCGACGACGGACGTCGAAGAAATCGTCGTCACCGGGTCTCGCATTCGTCGTGACCCCACGACGGCTCCTACGCCCCTAATTCAGGTGTCGCGAGAGGCCCTTCTGGAGACGGGTCAGACGACGGTGATCGACTATCTGGCCACCATTCCGGCCCTGTCGAATTCGCAGGTTCCTTCCGATACAACGGGTAATGCGCTGGGAGCGTTGGGGCTTTCGCTTCCGAACCTGCGCAGCTTGGGCGCGGGGCGGACCCTGACCCTGGTGGACGGTCGCCGGCACGTCGGATCTCAGACCGGTTCGCTGGCGGTTGACGTTGATACGATCCCTCGTCTTCTGATCCAGAACATTGAAATCGTGACGGGCGGCGCGTCTTCGGTTTACGGCGCCGACGCTGTTTCGGGCGTCCTGAACTTCGTCCTCCGCAAGGATTTCGAAGGGCTCGAGGTCGATGGCAACTACGGCATCATAAACAAGGGGGGGGATGAAACCACCAAGAGGATTTCGATCCTCGGCGGTGTCAATCTGCTGGACGACCGGCTCAATGTGTACGGCTTCGGCGAATACGAAGACATTGAAGACGTCAATGCGGAATCGATCGAATGGTTGGGCAAGGCCTGGGGTCTGGTCGGCAATGATGCGGATCCGACCACTGTCGGTCTGACCTCGGACGGTATTTACGACGCTGTTCTTTATCGTGACCTGCGGCAGCTGCAGATCCTGCGTGGCGGTCAACTGACGATCGCCAACGGCGTGCGGCCCGATCCCACGCTGAACCCCAACGTCCCCAATGTGGCCACCAGCTCCAACTGTCTTGCGGCCAACGGTCCCCTGACGGCGGATTGCTATAATCCCCGTCCGGGCCTGACCTATGTCTTTGACGAGAACGGCAATGCGCGTCTGGCCGATTTCGGCGGCAGGGTGGCGAACACGGGCCGCTTCCAGGGCACCCATATCGGCGGGGACGGTGAGAACCCCGCACTGTTCAACCGCGAATCCTACTTCCCTCAGTCCCGCAGCCAACGTTACCAGACCGGGCTGAACTTCAAGCTCACGCCGGACATCAACCTTCACGCAGAATACAAATATGTTTATGAAGAGTCGGAGCAAAATGGCGGTCCCGCCTTTGCTGACGTCTATTTCACGAACTCGTATTCGCTTGCGCAGCAGCAACGGCCGGTTCTGAACGCCAGAACGTCAAGCCCCACGGCGTTTCTGTCGCGGCTCGACAATGCCTTCCTCCCGGCGAATGTGCTGGCCCAGATCCAAGGCAACGTCGTACAGCCGTACGGCACGTCCACGGCGACGGCCCCCGGCGCGCCTCTCGCACAGTTCAACGCTCCTTGGGCGCGTTACACCGCCTGGTCTCGTGATCGCATCCAAGAAAACACTCGCGAACTAAACCGCTTTGTCGTGAGCGCCGACGGCACCCACGACGGCTTCGGGTTCGTCAAGGACATCAGCTGGGATATCGGCTACACTCACGGCGAGGTGGAAAACCAAAACACCGAATACCCGGTCGATGGTCTTCGCTACGCCTTCGCTCTGGACGCCGTGCGCGACACCGCCGGAGTTCTTGGGACGCCGAATGCGATCGTGTGCCGGGTCAAGTTGTTGACGGCCAACGGTGCGACCATCGCCAACCAGAACACCGGCGCCGCCGCCGGGTCGGCTGGCGCGTTGACGGCCAGCAGCCCCGAAGTTGCTGAATGCCAGCCTTACAACATCTTTGGCGAAGGCGCCGCCAGCCAGGAAGCCATCAACTACATCACCGCCAAGACGGGGGTGGACGAGAAGAACACGCAAGACAGCGCTGTGGCGTCGATCTCGGCTACTGTGGGTGACTACTGGGGCGCCGGCCCGATCGGGGTCGCGCTCGGCGCCGAGTACCGCCGTCAAGAAACGACCGGCACGGGGCGCACCCGCACGGCCGAAGGTCGCTGGCTGTTGAGCAACATCGGCGACGATTGGGCCCCCGGCGCTGAGTATGAAACCAAGGAAGTGTTTGCTGAGTTGGCGGTTCCGCTCTTCCGCGAAAGCTTCCTGGGTTATTATGCAGAGCTGAGCGGTTCGTACCGCTACTCCGACTACACCACGACCGGCGGCGATGACGTCTATGGCATCAACCTGGTTTATCGCCCCGTGCCGGAGCTGGCTTTCAAGTCGAGCTTCAACACCTCGACCCGCGCGCCCGATCTGAGCGAACGTTTTGGGCCTCGCGTCCAAACCTTCGCTTCCATTACGGACCCTTGCGATGCGCAGGTGATCGCCAATCTGTCTGACCGCACCATTGCGAACCAGCGTATTGCGAACTGCTCGACCCAAGCGGCGTCTCTGGGATTGGGTGGAGTGTTCAACTTCTCCGATCCCACGGCCACCAATGCGTTCCGGCCGGTGTATAGCTCGAGCGTTTCCGGCGCCCTCGCAGGCAACACCAACCTCAAGCCGGAAACGTCAGAGTCCTTCACCTTCTCGGTGGTGTATCAGCCTCCGATCGCGCCCGGTCTGAGCCTGGTGCTCGATTATTACGAGATCGAGATCAAGGACCTGCTCTCAACGGTTACGGGCCAAACGTCTGCGAACCTGTGCGTCAACGGCCCGACACTGAACGACGTTTTCTGCGACGTCATTACGCGTTCCGCCGTGGATCTGCCTGCGCCTAACGATGACCGCTTCAAGATCACGGACTTCCTGCAAGCGTCGTTCAACTTCGCCAAGCGGACTACGCGCGGCCTGGACTTCAACGTGAACTATGCGGCTGACCTGGCGGACATCACGCCTTGGTCGCTGGGCCGGATCAACTACAGCCTGCGTGGCACGTGGTTGATCGAGCAGAAGCAGTTCAACAACATCTCCAATCCGAACGATTTCACGGAACTTTCGAGCTCCTTGTATTATCCGCGGGTTCGGATGACGTCCTCGCTGTCCTATTCGCCGAATGACAAGTTCACGGCGACCTGGATTGTCGATTGGCAGACGGCTCAGGACATTGTTCAGCGCCGCGACGCCATCAACAATCCGGACTCGCGGCCAGCTGAGTATTTCGACACCGGAAACTTCGCTCGTCATGACCTGCAGTTCAGATACGCCATGCGCGAAGATCTTGATCTCCGCTTTGGCGTAACCAATGTGACCAACGCCGAGCAGGCGCCGTGGTTGGGCACGACGCTCTACTCGAACTTCGATCCTTACGGACGCCGCTTCAACATCGGCTTCAACTATCGGCCCTGGTAAGGGGCCAATCTTCAAGACCTCCGGGGGCGGCCTGACAAGGCCGCCCCATTTTTTTGCATCAACCTCCAGCCAAGCTCGCACTTTGTGCTGTTCTCGAGTCCGACTCACATTATCGCCGTAACCATCTCTTAACCCTCGTGGGTGCAATCCTTAACGCGCTCATAACCAAGGTGATTCGGCGGGGTGTTCGCCTTGGGACGAGGGGCAGGGTCGGAAGGTCGGAAAACAGAATGTCGCTCTCATTGGTCAAGCCGCAACACACTGAACTGAAGCCCCGCATCGTCGTGTTCGGCGTCGGCGGAGCCGGCGGCAACGCCGTGAACAATATGATCGACGCCGGCCTGGAAGGGGTCGAGTTCGTCGTGGCCAACACCGACGCGCAGCACCTCAGCTTCGCCAAGACGGATCGCCGCATCCAGCTGGGCGAGACCATCACCCAAGGCCTGGGCGCCGGCGCCCACCCCGAGGTCGGCATGAACGCCGCCGAGGAATCCGCCGACGAGATCCATCAGCACCTAGAAGGCGCCCACATGGTGTTTATCACCTGCGGCATGGGCGGCGGCACCGGCACGGGCGCGGCGCCCGTCATCGCCAAATGCGCGCGCGATCGCGGCATTCTGACGGTCGGGGTGGTGACCAAGCCCTTCACCTTCGAAGGCCGCCACCGGATGCGCCTGGCCGATGCGGGCGTCGCCGAGCTGCAACGCTATGTCGACACCCTGATCGTCATTCCGAACCAGAACCTGTTCCGCGTCGCCAACGAGCGCACCACCTTCGCCGACGCCTTCGGCATGGCCGACCAGGTTCTGCACTCGGGCGTGCGCTCGATCACCGATCTGATGATCCTGCCGGGCCTGATCAATCTGGACTTCGCCGACGTGCGCGCCGTCATGTCCGAAATGGGCAAGGCGATGATGGGCACCGGCGAGGCCTCCGGTGATGACAGGGCGTTAATGGCCGCCCAGAACGCCATCGCCAATCCGCTGCTGGACGAAACCAGCCTGAAGGGCGCCAAGGCCGTGCTGGTCAACATCACCGGCGGTCTGGACATGACCCTGCTGGAAGTCGATGAAGCCGCCAACGCCATCTCGGCGGAAGTGGACGGCGACGCCAACATCATCTTCGGCGCCGCCTTCGATCCGGCGCTGGACGGCAAGATCCGCGTCTCGGTGGTCGCCACCGGCATGGACGAGGGCGTGGTGCAGCGCGCCGAGCCCTCGGCGCCGACGGCCCCCTTGGCCGATCACAGCGCCCGCCGTTCGGCCGGCGGCCTGTACGGAACCCAAACGTCGCGCGCCGCCCCGGAGCCCGCCCGCGAGACCTATCGCGAGCCGGTCCGCGCCGAACGCGCCCCGGAGCCGCGCGTCGAGGCCCGGCCCGAGCCCCGTATCGAAGCCGCCCCCGTCGTCCCCAGCTTTCAGGCCCCGGCTGCGGCCGAACCCCGTCCCGAACCGGTGATCCGCGTCGCTGAACCGGCGCCGCGCACCCTGGAGCCGATCGTGGATCCGTGGGTCGAGGAGTATGAGACGCGCGCCCCGGCGGCCTCCGCCCAACCGAGCCGCGCCCCGGTCGAACCCCAGGGCGATCTCTACGCCGCGCGTTCGCCCGAGCCGACCGCCGACGACTATGACGACCGCGACCATCGCCGCAGCGGCTGGAGCCTGTTCGGTCGGGGCAAGCGCGCCCAGCCGCAGCCCGAGCCGACCTACAGCCGCGCCCAGCCGCAAATGCGCCAGTCGGCCCAGCCCCAATCGGCGCCGGAGCCGGAAGCGGGCCAGGCTGACGATGACCTGGAGATTCCCTCTTTTCTCCGCCGTCTCGCCAACTGACCGCCGGAAAAACTGACCACCACGCCCCGAAGCCCGGCTTCGGGGCGTTTTTCGTTCCGTCCGTATCAGAACGAAACAATCCGAAACCCGACTTTCATTTTCCTGTTGCCGGCCAACCGTTAGACCGGGCCTGTGCCGCAGTCTGTCCCCATGGGCTGCGGCGGTAACGAAGCGAGTTTGCCTTTGCCGGTCCGGAACGACCATCAGGAACGCACCCTCATCGCACCGGCGATTATCGCCGGCGTTGGCGTGCACACGGGCCGCCGGGTCCGGCTTGCGGTGCGGCCTGCGCCTGCGGGGACGGGGATCGTCTTCGTGCGCACGGACGTCGCCGACCGCGACAACCGCATCCCCGTGTCGGGCGAGGCGGTCGTGGACGCGCGGCTGAACACCATGATCGAGAATGCGGCGGGCGTGCGCCTGTCGACGATCGAGCACCTGATGGCGGCCTTCTGTGCGCTGGGCGTATCGAACGCCGTGGTCGAGGTGGACGGGCCGGAGTTGCCGATCCTGGACGGCTCGGCGCTGGAGTTCGTGCGGCTGCTGGACCGGGCGGGCTTTCGGCCCCAGGCGCTGCCCCAGCGCTATATCGAGATCCTGGAGACGGTTCATGTCGTCGAGGGCGACAAACACGCCGCCCTTCTGCCGTGCGACCGCTATGAGATGCGGTTCGAAATCGACTTCCCTTCGGCCGCCATCGGCAATCAGGTGATCGACTTCGTCGTGGACGAGGCGACCTTCCGCCAGGAGATCATGGCCTGCCGCACCTTCGGCTTCGCCCATGAGGTCGAGGCCCTGCGTCAGGCCGGCCTGGCCCGCGGCGGCTCGCTGGAGAACGCCGTGGTCATAGACGGCGACCAGATTCTGAACCCCGGCGGCCTGCGCATGGAACGCGAGTTCGTGCGGCACAAGGCGCTGGACGCCATCGGCGACCTTTACGTCCTGGGCGCGCCCCTGCTGGGCCGATACGAGGGCTACAAGGCCGGCCACGCGGTGAACAACAAGCTGGTCCGCGCCTTGCTGGCTGCGCCGCATGCGTGGCGGGAAGTGACGCGCGTGCCGGAATTGGCGCAGGCGGGGTGATACGCTTTCGCCCTCCCCGGACGGGGAGGGAGAGGGTAGGCGGATTAAGTCAGACCCCGATGACGCTGATCAACCGCCCGAAATCCGGCTCTCCGCGTTGGAACGCCCTGCGGTTGGAATAGAAGCGATCCGCGTCGGCGCAGGTGTCGTGGCCGGTCCAGACGGCCTGGCCGACCCTGGCCTGTTGCAGACGCCACAGGACGAAGCCGGGCAGGTCGAACAGCCGCTTGTCGTCCGCCGCGCCGGGCTTGAAGAAGCGTTCGCTGCCGGGGTCGTGGTGGACGAACCGCTCCTGGAAATCGACGCCGACCTCATAGCTGGCCTGGGCGATGCACGGGCCGACGACGGCCAGGATGCGGCGCGGCTCGGCGCCCAGGGCCTCCATGGCCGAGACGGCGGAATGGACCACCCCGCCCAGGGCGCCCTTCCAGCCGGCGTGGACGGCGGCGACGATCCGGGTCTCAGGGTCCGCCATCAGAACGGGGGCGCAGTCGGCGGTCAGGACCGAACACAGCAGGCCGGGCTCGGCCGACACGACCGCATCGCCCTCGGGGCGGTCGCCGCGCCACGGACCATCGGCGACCCGGGCGACGGCCGAATGGATCTGATAGCAGCCGTTCAGATGATCGGCGTCAGCCCCGAAATGGGCGGCCACGCGGCGGCGGTTCTCGGCCACGGCGGCCGGGTCGTCCTTGGAGCCGACGCCGGTGTTCAGGCCCTTGTATATGCCGGTCGAAACGCCGCCCGCGCGGGTGAAGAAGCCGTGGTCGAACCCGGCGGCGGTCAGCAGCGGATGGGTGATGGGGGCCAGGCTGGTCATTGGTCCCACCCCGGGACGACCAATGAGCGGGGGGAGAAGACTGCGGCGGCCTTGAACAGGCGTCCCATCTGGTCCTCGGCGGTCAGGCGATTCAGTTGGCGGTCGATGACGGGGGCCGCATCGGGGCGCCCCGTTTTCAACCGTTCTGCGCGGGCTTCGATCCCGAGACGGCGCAGGAAGTCGCCCTGTCCCAGGCAGCCGGTGACGTCGGCGCCGGCGCGGACGGCGGCCTCCAGCACGCGCGGGAAGTCGGCCCACTGGGTCAGGTCGGCCTCGCCGGGACTGTCCAGCGGATCGACCTTCTGGTGGCGGCGCAGGGCCTGGAGGGTGTCGCCGGCCTCTGGGCGGGCGCGGCCGTAGTCGATCAGCAGGGCGGCGCCCGAGGCCGCCTTCATCAGCAGGGCCAGGTCGCGGCCGAAGATCGCCTGCTGTTCGGAAATCTCGAAAATCTGACCCGGCGTCATGTCGAAGCCGGGCTTTTCGAAGCCGCCGGTGATCGCGGTCAGGCCGAAGATCAGGTCGTTGTCGTCGGTGACGCCGATCCGGCGTTCGGCCCAGCCGTCCTCGGTGCGCACGAACTGGCGGGCGGGCATACAGTCCAGCACCTCATTGGCGATCAGGACGACAGGGGCGTCGGTCTCGATCTGGGTCAGGTCGCGCACCCAGCGCGGCGACAGGTCAGCGCCGGCCAGGGCCCTGGCCTGCAGATCACGCAAGGGGCCGCTGGGCTCGATCAGGATCAGGTCGCAGGCTTCCAGAAAGCCGGGAACCAGGCGCGCGGCCCTCAGGGCGTCGCTGATCAATGTCCCGTCGCCCGGCCCCACCTCGACCAGACGGAACCGCTCGGGCGCGCCCAGCCGGTTCCAGGTCTCGACCGCCCACAGGCCGATCAGTTCGCCGAACATCTGGCTGATCAGGGGGGCGGTGATGAAGTCGCCGCCTTCTCCCAGAATCGTTTGGTGGGCCGGTCGCGAGGCGTAGTAGCCGCCCTTGGGATCATGCAGGCAGCGGGTCACATAGTCGGCGACCGTCATCGGCCCTGTCAGGGCGATCTCGCGCGCCAGACGGGTCTTCAGGCTTTCGGCCGAAGTCATGCGGAGACGGGCGGCCGGTTCCAGGCGCGCCAGACCAGCCAGGCGCCGACCAGGATCATCGGGATGGACAGCATCATCCCCATGGTCAGGCCTAGGGGGAAGTCGGGCATGCCGTAGTCGGGCTCGCGCACATTCTCCAGCGCCGCGCGGCAGACGCCGTAGCCGACCAGGAAGAGGCCGGTGACATAGCCGGGCTTCTTCAGCAGGTCGAATTTCCAGACGCCCAGCGACAGGATGGACAGCAGGACGATCCCCTCCAGGCCCGCCTCATAGAGCTGGCTGGGGTGGCGCGGCGCGTCGCCGGCGGGGCAGAAGCCGTACATCTGCTGGATACGGGCGTTGCAGAAGCGGATGGCCCAGGGAACGGTCGTCTCGCGGCCCCACAGTTCGCCGTTGATGAAATTGGCCAGACGGCCGAACATCAGGCCGATCGGCACCACCGGCGCGACGACGTCGCCCAGACGCAGCATGTCGATCTTCTGGCCGCGCGAATAGAGGACGATGGCCAGGCAGACGCCCAGGAAGCCCCCGTGGAAGCTCATCCCGCCGGTCCAGAGCTGGAACAGCTCGAACCGTTCGCCCAGGGTCTGGCCCGTGAACAGCTGGGCGTACATGATCGGCTTGTAGAAGAGGGCGTAGCCCAGCCGGCCGCCCAGGATGATGCCCAGCACGATCCACAGCACCAGATCGTCCAACTGGGTCGTGCTGATCGGCGGCTTGCCCGGCGCCCACAGGCGTTCGGTCTTGATCAGTCGGGCGGCGTACCACCAGCCCAGGACGATGCCGGCCACATAGGCCAGGGCGTACCAGCGGATCGGAAGCGGTCCGAGATGGATCAGGACCGGATCGAATTCGGGAAAGGGCAAGGGGATTTCCTGTGCTGGCCAGTCTCTCGACGGGCGGTTTAGCAAGCGTCGCCGCCTACGTCGCCTGTGAAGACGCATCACGACGCCTTGATGGCGCCGCCGAAGCAGCAGAAAGAAAGGTTTCGTTCACCATAGTCGGTGACCCTCCGTTAACGACGTTCGAGTCGGAGCCTTTCGATGCAGACCCGCAATCCCCTTCTGGATGAGTTCGCCAAGCTGACGACGGGCGCCATGGGCCTGGCCCAGGCGGCCGGTGAAGAGGCCAAGACCGCCTGGCGCGCCCAGACCGACCGGATCGTCGCCGAGATGGACCTGGTCCGTCGCGACGAGTTCGATGTGCTGAAGGATGAGATCGCCGCCCTGCGGGCCGAGATCGCCGAATTGAAGGCCGGCAAGAAGCCCGCCGCAAAGACCTCGACCAAGCCCGCCGCGGGAACGTCCACAGATGGAACTCAACCCGGGGACGCAGCCGGTTGAGCCGAATCCGCGAACAGGCTTACCACTCTGTTAACGGCCGTGATTCTGGCGGCCGCAGCCCGAACTGAGAGACTTGATGGACATCGCCCGGCCCGAGGAAACGGACGTGCCCTTCGACCCGCTGGAGGTCGTGGAGCATGTTCTTACGGCCGAGAACCTGCCGTTCGATCGCACCGACGACGGCGATCTGGCCTTTGCGCTCGCGGGGGACTGGAAGGATTACGAGCTTTGGTTCGCCTGGCGGCCCGAGGGCGACTGCCTGCAACTGTGCTGCGCCCTTGATCTGAAGGTGGCCAAGAGCCGCAAGACGGCCGCCCACGAACTGGTCGGCCTGATCAATCAGCGCACCTGGATGGGCCATTTCGAGGTCTGGGCCGAGGACGGCGAGATCGTCTTCCGCCATTCCCTGGCCCTGCCGATGGGCGAGCGGCCGACCCTGGCCCAGGCGGCCTCGATGATTGATGCGGCGATCGAGGCGGCGGACCGCTATTACCCCGCCTTCGACTTCATGGTGCGCGGAAACAAGAAGCCCCAGGAGGCCATAGAGGCCTGCCTGTTCGAGACGGTCGGCAACGCCTGATGCCTGATCCCCAGCCGGTTGAAGGCCCCGTCGTCCTGGTCGGCTGCGGTCGGCTGGGCTCGGCCATTCTGGAAGGCTGGTTGCTGACCCAGACGGTCGCGGCCTCCGATCTGATCATCCTGACGCCCTCGCAAAAGCCCGCCGCAGAAGCCGCACGGGCGCAGGGCGCGCGGGTCAATCCGCCGCTCGAGGTATTGGCCGAGGCCAAGGTGATCGTCCTGGCGGTCAAGCCCGCCCTGTGGCGCGACGTCATGACGCCGCTTCTGCCCTTCCTGGGCGATCAGGCGGTGATCCTGTCGGTCATGGCGGGCGTCACGGCGCCGACCCTGGCCGAAGGGATCGGCGGCTGGCCCATCGTGCGGGTGATGCCGACCACCGGCGTCTCGCGCGGAGGCGGGGTGGCCTCGGTCTGGTCGGCCGATGATCGGGCGCGCGCCCTGGGCCGCGCCCTGTTCCAACGGATGGCGGAGACGGTCGATCTGGCGGACGAAGCCCTGATGGACGCGGCGACGGCCGTGGCCGGATCGGGCGCGGCCTATTTTTACGCCTTCACAGAGGCCCTGGCGCGCGCCGGGGAGGCGGCGGGACTGGACGCGGGCACGGCTGACGTTCTGGCCCGCGCCACCCTGCGATCCGCCGCAGAGTCGATGGGCGATGATCCCTTGGACGCCTTGATCGGCCGGATCGCCTCGCCCGGCGGCTCGACCCGCGCGGGGCTGGAGGCCATGGCGAGGGACGGCCGTCTGACGGCGATGCTGAACGACACCGTCGCGGCGGCGGTGCACCGCAACCGCGAAATGGGCGCCTAGAGCCTGATCCGTTGAGGAGGAACCGCGAAGCGGTTCCGCTGAAACGGTGAATCAGGCTCCAGATTAAAGCGAGAGCATGATTCACGCTTCTGTCGGAACCGCGAAGCGGTTCCGTCCGAAACGATCATGCTCTAAGACCTCTTAGAACCGGCCGCGTTCGATCTGGTCGCCGAACCGTTCGAACGCCCGGTCAGCGTCGCGCCAGACGCTGTAACCCCAGACGTCGCGGATGTTCGGCGAGAAGTAGGAGAAGTCCACCGGCCGCGACTGGCCGTCGGCGGTGACGATTTCGCCCTTGATCGCGGCGCCGCCGATCGAGACGCTGCGGATGGGGTCCAGGCTCGGGTTCTGGCGGATCTGCTCCATGGTCGGCCGGTTCGGCTTCAGATCGTTCAGGACCAGATTGGCCGTGGCGCCGGGATAGCGTTGCGCCAGCGCCTTGCCCACCTCGGTCTGAAGGGCGGCGATCTGTTCATTGACTTCGCGATCGCCCAGTTTTTCGACCTGGCGCTGCAGGTCGGGGCCGATCGTGACGTTGACGTTCGGGTTCTGCGCCTGAGCCATGGCGGCGACGGCCAGGGTCGCGGCAAGCGGCGCAAGAAAGGCGAGTTTACGCATCGTTTTCATCTCCATGCCCTGTCCGAACTGAAGATGCGCCCTGGCCCCCCGTTTCGCTAGAGGGGGCGACGATGGAGGCCTGTCCGGGCAGGCGGATGATCGCCTTCAGTCCGCCCATGTCGCTGCGGTCCAGGGTGACGTCGCCGCCGTGTCCCCGCGCGACGTCCCTGGCGATGGCCAGGCCCAGGCCGACACCCTTGCGGTTCTGATTGCGGGATTCGTCCAGGCGCGAGAAGGGTCGGAAGGCTTCCTCATACATGTCTTCGGGAATGCCGGGCCCGTCGTCCTCCACCGCGATCTCCAGCCCGCCCGAGGCCAGGGCGCGGGCGGACAGCCGCACCCTTTCGCCGTGCGAAGCGGCGTTGCCCGCCAGATTGACCAGGGCCCGCTTGAAGGCCAGGGGGCGCAGCGAGGCCGTCAGCCCCTCCGGCGCCGCCAGCTCGACTTCGGCGCCGGCGCGTTTCGCGTCCTCGCCGGCCGTCTTCAGCAGATCAGGGATGGACACCGGCTTCGGCGGCTCTCCGGCTTCTCCGCGGGCGAAGTCCAGATATTCGTCGATCATATGCTCCATCTCGTCCAGGTCGCCGCGCATGGCGGCCTGACGCTTGAACGGGGGGGCCAGGGCCAGCTCCAGTCGAAGCCGGGTCAAGGGCGTGCGCAGATCGTGGCTGACAGAGGCGAGCAGGGCGGTGCGCTGGTCGATATGACGCTGGATGCGGTCGCGCATGGCCAGGAAGGCGGTCGCGGCGGCCCGCACCTCGCGCGCGCCGTGCGGCTTGAACCGGGGCACGGTCTCGCCTCGACCGAAGGCCTCGGCCGCATCGGCTAGCCGTTCGATGGCGCGGACCTGGTTGCGGATGAACAGGATCGCCACCCCCATCAGCAGTATGGTGGCGACGGCCAGCCACAGGACGAAGATGTGGGCCTGGGTCGCCACCGCGCGTTCCCGCGGGGCGATGATCCGCAGCACCCCTTGCGGCTCCTGCACCTGAATATCGACATAGGCGGGGTAGCGGGTGGTGTCGAACCAGTAGGGGCGGTCCAGGCGGGCGTCCAAGGCGCGGTCCAGCACCCGGTCCACCACCCCGATCGGCCCACGCCGGGTTTCGGTCGGCAGGGTGCGTCCCTCCTGCAGGGCGATCGACAGGGACATGGAGCGTTCGGCCCGGCTGGCCAGCCGCTCCAGATTGCGGGGGCTGGGGTCGTCCTCATAGCTTTCGACCGCCCAGGCGATGTCGCCGGCCAGACCTTCGGACAGGCGCGCCGTCACCGTCTGCCAGTGGGCGTCGAAGAAGATCCAGGTCACCACCACCTGCATCACCAGCACGGGCAGGACGATGATCAGCAGCGACCGGCCCCACAGCGAGGTCGGTATCCGCCGCTTCAGGAAACGCGGCCACAGATAGGCGGGCAGCAGCCGCATGGCGTCGGGTCCGCCCTCAGTCGGGCGCCAGCATATAGCCGACGCCGCGCACGGTCTGGAGATAGCGCGGGTTCTTGGGATCGACCTCCAGCTTGCGGCGCAGGCGGGTGACCTGGACGTCCACGGCGCGGCCGGTGATGTCGGCCGTGTCGGGCGACAGGCTCATCCGCTCGACCGGGGCATGGGCGTGAAGGGCCAGGGTCTTCAGAAGTTGGGCCTCGGCCTCGGTCAGGCGCTGGGGCGCGCCGTCGCGGATCAGCTCCAGCCGCTCCATGTCGAAGACCGCCGTCCCCAGCTTGATCTCGCGCGGGCCGATCGGCTTGCCGCCGGTGCGCCGCAGGATGGCGTCGATGCGCAGCGCCAGTTCGCGCGGCTCGAACGGCTTTGACATATAGTCGTCGGCGCCGCGCGACAGACCTTCGATCCGGTCTTCCGGGTCGCCCCGCGCCGTCAGCAGCAGGACCGGCGTCTTCGATGTCTCGGCCTTGGCGCGGACCCAGGAGGTCAGGTCAAGGCCGCTTTCGCCGGGCATCATGACGTCCAGCACGACCAGGTCGAACTCGATCAGCTCCATCATCCGCTTGGCCGCCGCCGCGTGGGCGGCGCCGGTGACGCGGTAGCCTTCCCGCGCCAGGAATTCCTTCAGCAGTTCGCGGATGCGGTCGTCGTCATCGACGATCAGCAGATGACGGCCCACCCCCGGTCCCGCGATGGGTCCCGAGCGGCCGTAAGAGCGGGTTTCAGTCAGGCTCATGCGCGATTCTCCCGATCCCAGCCGTTGACCTGAGCGATTCGGGGGGCTCTAACAGGGAGACTTCTGCAGGAGACGTGTTTCAATGGCCTTCGTTCCTTTCGACGATCGCGATGGATGGATCTGGTTTGACGGCGAATTCGTGCCCTGGCGGGAAACGAAAACGCATATTTTGACCCATGCCCTCCACTATGGCTCGTCGGTATTCGAGGGTGAGCGTATGTACGGCGGCGAAATCTTCAAGCTGACGCCGCATTCGGAGCGCCTGAAGCGGTCCGCAAACCTGCTCGATTTCGAGATACCCTACAGCGTCGCTGAAATCGACGCCATCTGTAACGAAACCTGCGCCAAGAACGGTCTGACCGACTGTTACGTGCGTCCGGTCGCCTATCTGGGGCCTGAACAGACCAGCGTCTCGGCCCTGAACAACAAGGTCCACCTGGCGGTCGCCGTCTGGGACTGGCCCAGCTATTTCGATCCCGAGGTCAAGGCGCGCGGTCTGAAGCTGGAATGGGCCAAGTGGCGCCGCCCCGACCCGGCGACGGCCCCGACCACGGCCAAGGCCGCCGGCCTGTATATGATCTGCACCATGTCCAAGAACACGGCTGAGCGGAACGGTTTCGCCGACGCCCTGATGCTGGACTGGCGCGGCTATGTGGCCGAGGCCACCGGCGCCAACGTCTTCTTCGTCAAGGACGGCGTGCTGCACACCCCCAGCGTCGAGCACATTCTGGACGGCATCACCCGTCAGACGGTGATCGAGATCGCCAAGGCCAAGGGGATCGAGGTCGTGGTGCGCGACATCCGCCCCGAAGAGCTGTCGGACTTCTCCGAATGCTTCCTGACCGGCACCGCCGTCGAGGTGACCCCGGTGGCCGAGGTGGGCGACTACCGCTTCACCCCCGGCGCCCTGTCGCTGGACCTGATGGAGACCTACGGCAAGCTGGTGCGCCGCCAGCTGTAAGCCGGTTCAAGCCTTCCGAAGGCAAGGAAAAGGGCGGGGCGTCGGCTCCGCCCTTTTTCGCACGCCTCTTGTCAGCCGCGTCACTTTGTCCTTGAAGCGGATGAAGCCGGCGCGGGCCGGGCAGGGATCGCCGTTTCATGTTCAGCCTTCTGAACCTCCAGAGCCTGTTCGGCCTGGTCGTCATCATCGCCGTCTGCTGGGCGATCTCGGAGAACCGGCGGGTCTTCCCCTGGAAGCTGGCGATCGGCGCCGTCGCCGTTCAGGCGGCGCTGGTGCTGGCCCTGTTCGCCATTCCGGGGTCGCGAACGGTGCTGGCCGCCGTCACGGGGGCGATCGACGGCCTGGCCGTGGCGACGGCGCAGGGCACGCGGTTCGTCTTCGGCTATCTGGGCGGGGGCGATCAGCCCTATGCGGTTCAGAACGAAGGCGCCCTGTTCACCTTCGCCTTCAACGTCCTGCCGCTGATCATGGTGATTTCCGCCCTGTCGGCCCTGTTGTGGCACTGGAAGATCCTGAAGTGGCTGATCCGGGGCTTCGGCTTTCTGTTTCAGCGCACCATGGGGCTGGGCGGCGCCTCGGCCCTGGCGGTGGCGGCCAACATCTTCCTGGGCACGATCGAAAGCCCGATCGTCATCAAGGCCTATCTGGACAAGCTGAGCCGGTCCGAAATCTTCCTGATGATGACCGTCGGTCTGGCGACGGTGGCGGGATCGACCATGGTGGCCTACGCCAGCATCCTGTCCCAGACCCTGCCGAACGCGGCCGGCCACGTGCTGGTCGCCTCCATCGTCTCGGCCCCGGCCGGGGTGCTGCTGGCGCGGATCATCGTGCCCGAGCCCGACAAACAGGCGGCTCAGGCCATCAGCTATGACTCGGCCCTGAAGTACGACAGCGCCATCGACGCCATTTCCAAGGGCACCTCGGACGGGCTGATGGTGGTGCTGAACATTTCGGCCGTGCTGATTGTGTTCGTCGCCCTGGTCGCCCTGGTCAACATCATGCTGGGCGGTTTGATCGTCTTCGGCGAGCCGCTGACGGTCGAGCGGATTCTGGGCGTCCTGTTCACCCCCCTGGCCTGGCTGATCGGGGTGGACGCGCGCGAGGCGGGGCAGGGCGGCTGGCTGCTGGGCGTCAAACTGGCCCTGACCGAGTTCGTGGCCTTCATCGACCTGGGTAAGATACCGGCCGAGGCCATGAGCGAGCGGACGCGGATGCTGATGACCTATGCGCTGTGCGGCTTCGCCAACATCGGTTCGGTCGGCATTACCGTGACCGGCCTGTCGGTCTTGATGCCCGAGCGTCGGCACGAGGTTCTGGGGCTGATCTGGAAGGCCCTGTTCGCCGGCTTCATGGCCACGCTGATGAGCGCCGCCATCGTCGGCGCCTTGCCAGCGACGGTCTTCGGGCAGTAGCGTTTCCCAAAACAACGGAGGCGTCCCGATGAAGCTCTACACCTCGCACCGCGCCCCCAATCCGCGGCGGGTCCGATGGGTCATGGCGGAGAAGGGGATCGAAGACGTCGAACTGATCGACGTCGATATACTGACGGGCGAGCACAAGAAGGCCGAATATCGCGCCAAGGTCGGCGTGCCTCACGTTCCGGCGCTGGAGTTGGACGACGGCACGACCATTTCCGAATCCGTGGCTATCGGCCGCTATCTGGAGGCCCTGTATCCAGAGCCGAACCTGTTCGGCCGCGACGCCCGCGAACAGGCGGTGGTCGAAATGTGGACGCGCCGGTGCGAATTCTATCTGTCCAATCCGATCATGCTGAACGTGCGTCACTCGCACCCGGCCCTGGCCGCGCTGGAGGCGGTTCAGATCCCGCAGGTGGCTGAGTACAACCGAGTTTCGGCCGAGCGGTTCATGAAGACCCTGGACCGGCATCTGGCCGAGCGGGAATTCATCGCCCTGGATCGGTTCACCATCGCCGACATCGTCGCCGTGGTCGGTTTGGACTTCGCCCGGCTGGTCCGCTACCGCCCGCCCGCCGAGTTCGAGAACCTGCACCGCTGGTTCGACGCCTGCCGCGAGCGCCCCGCCGCCAAGGCGGGGGTCTGAGCCGCCTTGCGGCTGCTGGCGCCGTCTGACCGCCGGCTGGCCCTGCTGCTCGCAGGACTGGCGGGTTATGTCGATAGCCTGGGCTTTTTGCACCTGGGCGGGGTGTTCGTCTCCTTCATGAGCGGCAACTCCACGCGGTTGGCCGCCAACCTCGCCGAAGGGCATTGGCCGGCGGCCGGACAGCTGGCGGGGATCCTGGCCCTGTTCGTTCTGGGCTCCTTTTTCGGCGCCCTGGTCGCGGGCGGCGAGGATGCGCGATCGCGCAGCCGGGTTCTGATGTTCGAGGCCCTGTTGCTGGCGTCGGCGGCGGCCCTGGCGGGCGCGGGGCTGACGCCTGCGGCCGTCGGCCTGATGGTCATGGCGATGGGGGCGGAGAATTCGGTCTTTCTGAGGAACGGCGAGGTCGGGGTCAGCCTGACCTATATGACCGGCACGCTCGTCAAACTGGGCCAAGCCCTGGCCAGCGCGGTCAGGGGCGGGGACCCTTCCGCCTACAAGGGTTATCTGACGCTCTGGGCCGGCCTGATCCTGGGGGCGGTTCTGGGCGCGCTGGTCTTCGGCCGTCTGGGACTGGCGGCCCTGTGGCCCGCCGCCGGTTTCGCCGTCCTTATGGCCCTGGTCGTGCGGTTCAGGCGCGCGGCGTGAATTTGCGGATGACGCCCGAGAAGGTCATCAGCAGCCGTTCGCCGGTGTTGATCTGGCCCCGCACGAAGATCAGGCTCTTGCCCGCCTTGGTCACCTGTCCGGTCGCCTCGATCAGTTCGCCGACATAGGCGCCGTCGATGAAGGTGGAGTCCAGCTGGACGGTCACGCCCGAGGCGCCCTCCATCTCCTGATAGGCGATCTGGAACATGGCGATGTCGGCGAAGGTCATCAGACAGCCGCCGTGCATCCGCCCGCCGGCGTTCATGTGTTTCTGTTCGGCGCGGAAGGCGCAGCGCATGTGGCCGTTGGGATCGAGCTTGCCGTAGAAGGGGCCGACCACGACGTCGAAGGTGTCGTGCAGGTCATAGGTCTGCCAACCGGCGAACTCGCCCTCGGTGACGGTGATTTTCTTCGGCATGACGACTCGGCCTTACTTCTGGTCTCGCGGTGCAGCATATAGGCGCAATGAGCGATCCGATCGAAACCGCAATCTTGAATAAACTCGCCGGGCTTGAGCCGGGCAAGAGCATCGAGCCGGCCGAGGTGGCCAAGGCGCTGCAGCCGGAGCAGTGGCAGCGGATGCTGCCCAAGGTGCGGGCTGCGGCCCTGGGCCTGATGCGCCAGGGCAGGCTGACCATCACCAAAAAGGGCAAGCCGGTCGATCCGGACAATTTCCGCGGCGTGACGCGCCTGCGTCTGCCGACCGAGGAGGAGGCGGCCCTGGCGCTGAGCCGCCGTCCGCCGGTCGCCGAGGACGACATCGAAGATTGACCACTCCGCTCATCCCCGCGAAGGCGGGGACCCAGTCCTTTTCTTGAGGCAAGGCTTTTGGGATCGGCATCGCTGAAAATCGGCGAGACGGAAGCCCCCAATGATCTGGGTCCCCGCCTTCGCGGGGATGAGCGGGGCGTGGGAAGTCTCGACGCCCTTCTGAGCGACATCCGCGCCTGCCGCGCCTGCGCGGGCGTGCTGCCGCATACGCCGCGCCCGGTGGTTCGGGTCTTTCCCGAGACGCGGCTCTTGATCTGCGGCCAGGCTCCGGGGCGGCGGGTGCATGAAAGCGGCCTGCCCTTCACCGATCCGTCCGGCGACCGGCTGCGCGACTGGATGGGGGTGGACTATGAGACCTTCTACGCCGACCGCCGCATCGGGGTGGCGGCCCAGGCCTTCTGCTATCCCGGCACGGCGCCGAAAGGGGGCGACTATCCGCCGCCCGCCCGATGCGCCGAGCTGTGGCGGCCGCCGCTGATGCAGGCCCTGCCGCAGATGGAATTGACCCTGCTGGTCGGCGGCTATGCCCAGGCCTGGGCCCTGGGCGCACGAACCCAACGTAATATGACCGAAACGGTGCGGGCCTGGCGGGACTACGCCCCCGACCATCTGGTGCTTCCGCACCCGTCCTGGCGCAATACGGCCTGGCTGAGACGGAACCCGTGGTTTGAGGACGAGGTGATCCCCTATCTGCGGATGCGCGTCGCCTCGATCTTAACGCCGATGAGGATGCGCGCATGACCTCCAGAGGACTGATCGCGGCCGCAGGATTGGTCTTGGGCCTGACCGGTTGCGCCGCGCCCCATATCCAGCCGCCGATGACGCCTCCGCCGGGCTTCGCCGGGCCGCACGTGGAGGATCACGCCCTGGTCATGTCGGACGGGGCGCGTCTGCCTCTGATGCGCTGGGGCCCGACCGACCGCGAGCCCTGGGCGGTCATCGTCGCCCTGCACGGCATGAACGACCACGCCGCCAGCTTCCGACTGGCCGGACCCTGGTGGGCCGAACAGGGAATCGAGACCTGGGCCTATGACCAGCGCGGCTTCGGCGCGGCGCCGGGGCGGGGCGTCTGGGCGGGGACCGCCAAGATGACCCAGGACCTGCGCGAGGCGACGGCCCTGGCCCGCGCGCGCCATCCCCATGCCGTCATCGCCGTGGTCGGCGAGAGCATGGGGGGATCGGTGGCCGCCGCCGCCTTCGGATCGGACGATCCGCCCGACGCCGACCGGGTGGTGCTGCTGGCGCCCGGCGTCTGGGGCTGGTCGACCCAGGGGCCGTTGAACAGCGCCGTCCTGAACATCGCCGCGCGTCTGGCGGGCGGCGTGGCCCTGGAGCCGCCCAGCTTCATCACGCGCGACATCCACGCCTCCAGCAACACGCTGGAGCTGGTCCGCAACGGCCGCGACCCGCAAAGCATCCTGGCCACCCGGTTCGACACCATCTACGGCCTGGTCGATCTGATGGAGACGGCGTCGCGCAGCCTGGGCCGCATCCGCGGCGACGCCCTTCTGATGTACGGCGCGCACGATGAGATCGTCAAAAGGGATCAGATGAAGAAGGCCCTGCAAAGGGCCGTGGCCGAGGGCGGCGCCCTGAAGACGGCCTGGTATCCCGACAGCTGGCACCTGCTGGACCGCGATCTGGACGCCGAGATCGTCTATCGCGACATCGCCGCCTGGCTGAAGGATCCCAGGGCGGCCCTGCCGTCCGGCGCGCCACCGGTCCTGACTGAGCTGGAAGCGGCGGTTCGCCCGTAAAGGTCTCTTAACGGCCCATTTACCATCGACACGGCATTTTCTGCCTAGCGGGGCGTCGGTGTCTCCCGTGAGTTTGGGGCGTGGGCGCGTGGGCGGCTTTACGGCGGCGTTGCAGAAGTTCGGGATCGGTCGTCTGGCCGCCGTCCTCGGCGTCGCCGCGGGCGTGACCGCCGTCCTGGTCGCCGTCATGCTGCGCGTGGGCCAGGCGCCGGACGCCTTGCTCTATTCCAACCTCGATCTGCGCGAAGCCGGCGAAATCACCGCCGCCCTGCAGCAGGCCGGCATCAAATACGCCTCCAAGGGCGACGGCTCGACCGTCATGGTCAATCGCGACGACGTGGGCACGGCGCGGATGCTGATCGCCGAAAAGGGGCTCGTGACCTCCGGCTCGGTCGGCTACGAAATCTTCGACAATCAGTCGGTCCTGGGCCAGACCGAGTTCCAGCAACAGCTGAACGAACAGCGCGCCCTGCAAGGCGAACTGGCCCGCACCATCATGTCGATGCGCGGCATCACCGCCGCCCGCGTCCACATCACCATGCCGCGTCGCGAGATGTTCACCGCTGCTGCGGGCGAACCCACCGCCGCCGTGCTGGTCGGCCTGGGTGGGCGGGATCTGACGGCGGATCAGGTGCGGGCCATCCGCAATCTGGTGGCCTCGTCCGTGCCCAATCTGAAGCCGGACCGGGTCACGGTGGCCGATCAGAACAACCGCACCCTGGCGGCCGGCGACGACGGCGGCTTCACCTCGGCCTCTGCGGCCGAAACCAAGGGCAATACCGAGGCCCAGCTTCAGGCGCGCATCAAGGACATCGTCGAGGGCGTCGTCGGCGTCGGCTCGGCGCGGGTCCAGGTGACGGCCGACATCGACCAAAGCCGCTCCACCACCCAGGAACAGAAGTTCGATCCCGACGGCCAGGTCGTGCGTTCGACCACGGCCAACGGCTCGCAGTCCTCGGACACGACCGGCCAGAACGACGGCGGCGTGACGGCGGCGAACAACATCCCGGGCGGCGCCCCGCCCGCGACCACGCCGGCCGGCTCGACCACCGCCGAGAACGCCGAGACGACAAACTACGAAATCTCCAACACCACCACCACGACCACCAAGGAGCCGGGCGAGGTCAAGAAGCTGGCCGTCGCCGTCGCCGTGGACGGCAAATGGACCCCGGCCGCCGACGGCAAGGGAGAGCCGACCTATGCGCCGCGCTCGGCCGAGGAGATCGCTCAGATCAAGTCCCTGGTCGCGGCGGCGGCCGGCATAGACGAGGCCCGCGGCGACAAGATCGAGGTCATCAACGTCCGCTTCAACCGCGACACCGGCCTGCCCGGCGGGCTGGACGACAAGCCTTCGCTGCTGGACTTCTCCAAGACCGACGTCATGCGGCTGATCGAGCTGGGCATCCTGGCGGCAGTGGCGCTGCTGCTGATCTTCTTCGTCCTGCGGCCCTTGCTGAAGACGGCCGGCTCGGGCGGGGCGGCCGGTCCTGGAGCGCCGGCTCTGACGGCCCCGGACGGCACGCCGGTCGCCACCTTGACCACGACCGTCATCGGCCCGGACGGCCAGCCCCAGCTGGTGCAACTGCCTGCGCCGAACGAAATGGACCAGAAGATCGACATCGCCCGTATCGAAGGGCAGGTGAAGGCGTCTTCGGTCAAGAAGGTCGCCGACTTCGTCCAGGCCCATCCTGACGAGGCCGCCAACATCCTGCGCAACTGGGTGGCGGAAGGCTGATGGCCAAGCTGGTTTCGAAAAAGCCGGTCATCGAGGACCCCAATCGGCTTACCGGCCCCGAGAAGGCGGCCGTCATCCTGCTGGCCCTGGGCGAAGACCACACCGCCCTGTGGGAGAGGCTGGACGACGAGGAGGTCAAGGAGATCTCCCAGGCCATGGCGACCCTGGGCAATGTGACGGCCGAGGCGGTCGAGGCCCTGATGCTGGAGTTCGTGTCCGGCCTGTCGGGCACGGGCGCCGTCATGGGCAGTTTCGAACAGACCCAGAAGCTGCTCAGCGCCTTCCTGCCCAAGGATCGCGTCGACGGCTTGATGGAGGAAATCCGCGGTCCGGCCGGCCGGACCATGTGGGACAAGCTGGGCAATGTGAACGAGGCGGTTCTCGCCAACTATCTGAAGAACGAATATCCCCAGACCGTCGCCGTCATCCTGTCCAAGGTGAAGTCCGACCACGCCGCCCGGGTGCTGACGGCCCTGCCGGAGGATTTCGCCCTGGAATGCGTCCAGCGGATGCTGCGGATGGAGCCTGTCCAGCGCGAAATCCTGGACAAGATCGAGGCGACCCTTCGCACCGAATTCATGTCGAACCTGGCGCGCACCTCCAAGCGCGACAGCCACGAAATGATGGCCGACATCTTCAACAGTTTCGACCGACAGACCGAGGCGCGCTTCATCGGCGCCCTGGAAGAGCGCAACCGCGAATCCGCCGAACGCATCCGCGCCCTGATGTTCGTCTTCGAAGACCTGTCCAAGCTGGATCCGGGCGGGGTTCAGACCCTTCTGCGGGCCGTGGACAAGGACTCGCTGGGCCTGGCGATGAAGGGGGCCTCCGAAGGGCTGCGGGAGATGTTCTTCTCCAACATGTCCGAACGCGCCGCCAAGATCCTGCGCGAAGACATGGAGTCCATGGGGCCGGTGCGGCTGAAGGACGTGGATGGGGCCCAGATGGCCATGGTCCAGGTCGCCAAGGATCTGGCCGCGCGCGGCGAGATCATGCTGGCCGGCCAAGGCTCCGACGACGAGTTGATCTACTGACATGAGCACCCCCTTCGCCTTTGACACCGAGTTCGACGCCGACGGCGCGGTGGTGCGCGCAAGCGCCTGGAAGCCGGTCAAACGCAGCTACATGCCCGCAGAGGTCGAGGCCCTGGTCGCCACCGCCCGGCTGGAGGCGCGCCAGGAGGCCCTCGCCGAGGTCGAAAACATCCGGGCCATGGCCCTGACCAACATCGCCCAGGCCGCCGCCGCCGCCCTGCCGTCGCTGCGAACCGTCGCCCAGACCCATCGCGAACAGTCCGCCGACCTGGCCCTGGCGGCGGCGCGGGCCATCGCCGACGCCGCCCTGCACCGCTTCCCCCAGGCGCCGTTGCGCGCCGCCCTGGAGTCCCTGGCTCAAGAGATCGACGCCTCGCCGCGCCTGGTGATCCGGGCCTCGGGCCTGGACGAGGTGGTGCGCGGCCAAATCGAACAGGCCTGCGCCGACAGCGGCTTCACCGGCGTCGTCGCCTTCCGCGACGAACCCGGCATGGCGGTCGCCGCCTTCCAGCTGGAGTGGGCCGACGGTCGCGCCGATCACGATCCCGAAGGTTCCGCCGCCCGCGTCGCGGAGGCCCTGAGCGCCGCCCTGGCGGCCGAGGCGGGACACGCCGAACCCCCAATCCACACCGACCGGAGTGAGTTCTGATGGCCTCCGACGATCTATCGCTCGAGGAATTTCCCGACTCCACCGCCCTGGCCGTCGCCGACGACGCGGGCGAAAAAACCGCCGCCGATCTGGCGACGGTGTTCGAGGTTCCGGTCAATATCTCGGCCGTGCTGGGCAAGTCGCACATGTCGGTCGCCCAGTTGCTGAAGCTGAACAAGGGTTCGGTGCTGGAGCTGGACCGCAAGGTCGGCGAGGCGATCGACATTTTCGTCAACAACCGTTTGATCGCGCGCGGCGAGGTCGTCGTGGTCGAGGATCGGCTGGGCGTGACCATGACGGAAATCATCAAGACTGAGGACTCGGGCGGCTGACGCGCGCTGCGCGTCGGACCGGGTGAAGGATTAGAGGAGAAGAACGATGCGTCTTCTGGTGGTAGGCAGACTGAGCGGGCAGCTCGCTTCGGCGGTGAAGATGGCCATGGCGCACGGCGCCAAGGTCAGTCACGTCGAGCGCGCGGATCAGGCGACAGAACAGCTTCGACGGGGGCAGGGCGCCGACCTGCTGATGGTCGACTATCAGCTCGACATCGCCGCCCTGATCGCCGCGAACGAGGCCGAGCGGATCACTGTGCCGGTGGTGGCCTTCGGGGTCGACGCCGACGCCCGCGAGGCGGCCGCCGCCATCAAGGCCGGGGCCAAGGAGTTCATCCCCCTGCCGCCCGATGCGGAGATGATAGCGGCGGTCCTGGCCGCCGTCGCCGACGACGAAAAGCCGATGATCTCAGCCGATCCGGCGATGAAGGCGGTGCTGCAACTGGCCGATCAGGTGGCGCGCTCCGAAGCCTCCATCCTGATCACCGGCGAAAGCGGCGTCGGCAAGGAGGTGATGGCGCGCTACATGCACGACCATTCGCGCCGGTCCGAAAAGCCCTTCATCAGCGTCAACTGCGCGGCCATTCCCGATAATCTGCTGGAATCGGAACTGTTCGGTCACGAGAAGGGCGCCTTCACGGGCGCCGTCGCCCGCCGGATCGGCAAGTTCGAAGAGGCCGACGGCGGCACCCTGCTGCTGGACGAAATCTCCGAGATGGACGCCCGGCTCCAGGCCAAGCTGCTGCGCGCCATCCAGGAGCGGGTGATCGACCGGGTCGGCGGCTCCAAGCCCGTGCCGGTCAATATCCGCATCATCGCCACCTCCAACCGCGACCTGGCCAAGGCCGTGGCGGAAGGCACGTTCCGCGAGGACCTGCTGTACCGGCTGAACGTCGTCAATCTGCGCCTGCCGGCCCTGCGCGAACGGCCGGGCGACATCGGGGTGCTGGCCGATCACTTCATCAAGAAATATGCGGCGGCCAACGGCGTGCCCGAGCGGCCGATGTCGGCGCGGGCGCGTCAGGCGATCAGCGCCCACCGCTGGCCCGGCAACGTCCGTGAGCTGGAAAACGCCATGCACCGGGCCGTGCTGCTGGCGACCGGACCCGAGATCGATGTGGACGCCATCCGCCTGCCGGACGGCCAGCCGCTGACGGCGGAAGGCGGCGGCATGATGGGAACGGCGGCCGTGGGGAACCCCTATGGCGGCGGCGTTGCGGCCCGGGCGGCCCAGGCGGCCGACGCCGTGACCCGCAGCTTCGTCGGCCAGACGGTGGCGGCGATGGAGAAGACCCTGATCCTGGATACCCTGACCCACTGTCTGGGCAATCGCACCCATGCGGCCAACATCCTGGGCATCTCCATCCGGACCCTGCGCAACAAGCTGAACGAATACGCCGAGGAGGGGACGGTCATTCCCGCCCCGCAATCCGGCGTCTCGGCCTCGGGCTACGCCGCCTGAGCATGGGGCGCGGTCTGGACAGGCGGAGGCTGATGGCCGGCGCAGGCGCGCTGGGCCTGGCCGCCTGCACGCCGCGCAGCCAGACCAAGGTCAAGGCCGAGGCGGCCCCGGACCTGTTCCTGAACGATCTGGAGACGCGGTGGGACGGGCGGCTGGGCGTCGCCGCCCTGGACGTCGGCAGCGGGGTGCGGGCGCTGTGGCGCAGCCAGGAGCGGTTTCCCTTCTGCTCGACCTTCAAACCCTTTCTGGCGGCGGCCATCCTGCAAAGGGTGCAGCGGGACGAGGAAAGGCTGGACCGGCCGGTCCGCATCACCTCGGCCGACATCATTCCCCATGCGCCCGTGACCGAAAAGGCGGTGGGGCGGACGCTCACCATCCGCGAACTAATGCAGGCGGCGGTGGAGGTCAGCGACAATCCGGCCGCCAATATCCTGATCCGCGAGATGGGCGGAATCGGCGTATGGCGTTCGTGGTGGCCGACCTTCGGCGACACGACGACCGTCATCTCTCGGCTGGAGCCGGACTTGAACACCGCCCTGCCTGACGATCCGCGCGACACCTGCCTGCCGGAACAGACCGTCGCCAACATCCGCGAAATGGCCTTCAGCGATCGACTGACGCCGGCGCACGACGCCCTGCTGCACGGCTGGCTGACCGCCTCCCCGACCGGCCCCAACCGGATCAAGGCGGGCGCGCCCGAGGGTTGGAGCGTCGCGCACAAGACCGGCTCGGGCGCCCGCGGCACGACGAACGACGTGGGCATGCTGACCCCGCTCAGCGGTTCGCCGGTCATCATCGCCGCCTATTTCACCGGCGCCGCCTCGGCGACGGAGGATCAGCGCGACGCCGTGATCGCCGAGGCCACCCGCCGCGCCTTGAAGGCCCTGGGCCGTGACTGATGCGCCGATCATGATGAAGGACGGCATGGCGCGCCCCACCGGTCGCGACGTGCTGAGCTGGATCAACCGCGGCGAAGTGCTGATGGCGGTCGGCGTGATCGGGGTGATCATGCTGCTGATCCTGCCGGTTCCGAAGATGCTTCTGGACCTGCTGCTGGCGATCTCGCTGGTCTCGTCCGTGCTGATCCTGATGACCGCCGTGATGATGAAGAAGCCGCTGGACTTCGCCATCTTCCCGACGGTTCTGCTGGTCTCGACCCTGTTCCGCCTGGGCCTGAACCTGGCCTCGACGCGGCTGATCCTGACCCACGGTCAGGAAGGGCACGACAGCGCCGGCCAGGTGATCAACGCCTTCGGCGAGCTGATGATGGGCGGCAACTTCATCATCGGTGTGATCATCTTCGCCATCATCCTGGTGGTGAACTTCGTCGTCATCACCAAGGGTTCGACCCGGATCGCCGAAGTCTCGGCCCGCTTCACCCTGGACTCCATGCCGGGCAAGCAGATGGCGATCGACGCCGACCTGTCGTCGGGCCTGATCACCGAGGACCAGGCCAAGCTGCGCCGCAAGGAGCTGGAGCAGGAATCGACCTTCTTCGGGGCCATGGACGGCGCCTCGAAGTTCGTGCGCGGCGACGCCGTCGCGGGCCTGATCATCACCTTCATCAACGCCATCGGCGGCATATTGATCGGCACCCTGCAGCACGGCATGCCGGCCATGGACGCCGCCAACACCTATGTGCAGCTGACCATCGGCGACGGTCTGGTCACCCAGGTGCCGGCCATCATCATCTCGATCGCCGCCGGCTTCCTGGTGTCCAAGGCCGGCGTCGAGGGCACGGCGGACAAGGCCCTGGTGACCCAGCTGGCCACCAACCCCGTGTCGCTGGGCGTGGTGTCGGGGGCGGCGGGTCTGATCGGCCTGATCCCCGGCATGCCGCTGATCCCCTTTGCCGCCCTGGCCATCGGTTCGGGCTTCATGGCCTGGCGCCTGGGCCGCCAAAGGCTCAAGCCCCAGCCCACGGAGGCCGAGGTCGCCGCTGCGGCCGCCCCCAAGGAGGAGGTCGAAGAGCCGATCTCGAACGTGCTGACGATCGACGAGGTCAAGATCGAGCTGGGCTATTCGCTGCTCAGCCTGATCAATGATCTGGAAGGGCGGCGTCTGACCGACCAGATCAAGGCGCTCCGTCGATCGCTGGCCCAGGAATACGGCTTCGTCATGCCGCAGGTCCGCATTCTGGACAATATGCGCCTGCCGACCCAGGGCTACGCCATCCGCATCAAGGAGATGGAGGCTGGGGCGGGCGAGGTGCGTCTGGGGCATCTGATGGCGATGGACCCCGCCGGGGGGCAGGTGGAACTGCCGGGCGAACATATGCGCGAGCCCGCCTTCGGCCTGCCCGCCACCTGGATCAGCGAAACCCTGCGCGAAGAAGCGACCTTCCACGGCTATACGCTGGTCGATCCTTCCACGGTCCTGACGACGCACCTGACCGAAATCCTGAAGGAAAATATGGCGGACCTGCTGTCCTACGGCGAGGTGCAGAAGCTGCTGAAGGAGCTGGGAACCGAAGAGAAGAAGCTGGTCGAGGAGCTGATCCCCAGCGTCGTCAGCGTCACCACCCTGCAAAGGGTGCTTCAGGCCCTGCTGCGCGAGAAGGTGTCGATCCGCGATCTGCCCGCCATTCTGGAAGGGCTGGCCGAGGCCGCGCCCCACAGCACCAGCGTCACCACCCTGGTCGAACACGTCCGCGCTCGCCTGGCCCGTCAGCTGTGCTGGCAGCACCAGGGCGGCGACGGCGCCCTGCCGATCGTCACCCTGTCGCCCGAATGGGAGAACGCCTTCGCCGAAAGCCTGATCGGCGGCGGCGAGGACAAGCAGCTGGCCATGGCGCCGTCGCGGCTGCAGGACTTCATCCGCGCCGTCCGCGACACCTTCGAACGGATCGCCATGTCCGGCGAGAATCCCGTCCTGCTGACCGGGCCCCAGACTCGCCCCTATGTCCGCTCGATCATCGAGCGGTTCCGGGGCCAGACGGTGGTCATGAGCCAGAACGAAATCCACCCCCGCGCCAAGCTTCGGACCCTGGGCCAGGTCTAGAGCAATCCAAACCATGGTCTGCGATCCGATCAAGGACCGATCAACCTGTATCGGATGTTGGACTGGACCTTGGGCAGGGCCCGTCTGCAGACCGCGATCGGCCGAGGTTCAGGCCCAAAAAAGGGTGCGCCGATCAGGCTGTGGGGGTGTTGCCGAGGCGGCTGACCGCCAAGGTGACGTGGCCTGTGAGAGCCTCAGACGACGGGTTTGCTTGCTGATCGCCTGGCCAGAGCCGCCAGAGCAGAATCGTTTCTGCCGGAACCGCGCAGCGGTTCCGGCAGAAGGATGGGTCCTGCTCTCGCCCTAATCTGGAGCCTGATTAAGGCGTCAGCGGAACCGCGAGGCGATTCCTGGGCAACAGATCAGGCTCTAGAAGCGCCCGTTGATGCTGAACTGGAAGGTGCGGCCAACCGTGCTGTAGATGGCGCCGACCGCCTCCTCTTCCCACCGTTTATTGGAGAGGTTGTTGACGTTGAAACGCACATCGACCTCATCGTTGAGCTGATAGCCGACATACAGGTTGTATATGGCGTAGCCCTTGCGGTCGAGGTAGGCGTTCTGTTCGATCGTCGCCGGCACCGAACCGTTGAAGCGGATGGTGTCGGACTGCGTGTAGAAGTTCAGGCTGGTGGAGATTCTCTTGCGCGTGTAGCCGATCGTGGTGTTGCTCTGCCACTTCGGCGTGCCGATGCTGCCGAGATACTGCTCGGTGTCGCCCGCCAGACCCGTGGGGCTAAAGCTCGACTCGTAGACGCGGTAGAGGTTGCTGTTCACCGACACGCTGCCCCAGTCGCTCGACGACCCGAACAGCTCCGCCAGCTTTTTGCGATAGACGACGACGATGTTGGCGGCGCGCAGGTTGGTCTGAGCCAGGTTCAGATATGTGGACTGCCAGCCGTCGTTGACGCTGAACGCGCGGCTGGGGTTCGGCTCCGTCCCCGACGTGTACCGCGGAACCGAGCCGCAGGTGTTCAGACCGAACTGGCCGCTATTGTCCGGATAGGACGCGGAGTCGTAGCAGTAGGTCAGAAGTTGTTCCGCCGAGACGCGGGTCAGCTGGTCCTTCAGTTGGATGTCGATGTAATCGAACGACATCCGCAGGTTCGGCACGTAGCGCGGTTCAAGCACCACGCCCGCCGTCCAGCTTTCGCCGCGCTCCGGTTTCAGTTCATCGTTGCCGAAGCGGGCGCCCAGCACCGAAGGCGTGCCGGGACTGAAGGTGCTGAGGAAGGTTTCGGCTTCGGCGTTGGTCGATGCGTAGCCCGCCGCGCGAACAGCGGCGATACAGTTGGCCTTCCGCGTCGCCGGGTTCAGGCCCGAGTTGATATTGCCGACTGCGCAGGGGTCGCTCATCGACGTGAAGGAAGCCTGACCGCCCAAGAACAGCTCGACGCCGTCCGGCTGGCGAATCGAGCGGGTGACATTGCCGCGGAAGGTGATGTCGCGGATCGGCTGGAAAGTGGCGGCGAGCGACCAGATCTTCGACCAGTCGCCGTTGTAGGTCGGGCTGACCGTCGCACCTTGCTGGTTTACGAAGGTCGCGGCGTCGCCGGTCTGCTTGGACCAACGAACCGCCGAGTTGATTTCCAGACGTTGGGCGAACGGCAGGTTGAAGCCATTGCCCAGGACGGGGATATTCACCTCGACGCCGTATTCCTGCGCCTCGGTCTCGTACTGAGTCGCCGAGATCGCCGCCGATCGCGTGCGACCGTAGCGCGAAACGTCATCGACCCAGTAGTCGTTCTTCGTGGTGCGGCGTTCGGCGGCGAGCGCCACGCCCAGCGGACCGCCCGGCAGTTCGAACAGGTCCCCGGTCACCGAGCCTTGCAGGAAGGTCTGGACGTTCTCGAAGGCGTAGAACTGCTGAGCGGTGACGTAGTCTTTCGCCGCCTGCGTCATCTGATTGTAGCCGAACGGATTCAGCGGTTGGCAGCTGTCGATCATGGCCTGGGTCACGACGGGCTGGAACGGCTGCTTCGCGACCAGGCCATTCGCCGCCGGAGTGTCGGCCAGGTTGGTGACAATCACCGACGGGCTCTTGCCCAGATAGGCGGAAGGGTTGGTCTTGGCGCGGCAGGTGATGGCGCCGCTGCTGTCGCGAACGGTGTCGATCGCCAGCAGGTACTCCAGGTCCCGAATACCAGTGAACTCGACCTTACCATCAGCCTTGCCGTAGGTGTAGGACACGTCCCAGGTCCAGTTGCGGTGCAGGAAGTCGAAGTCGCCCTTCAGGCCTTGGGCGAAGTTGCCGATGTTGGTGACGCCGCGCTGAGGGTTGTCGCCCAGGATGTCCTGGTTGGTGCGCGACATGATGAAGTTGTTGGCGCTATTGACCGCGCCGCTGCTGCGCAGCAGCTGCTGCGACGTCGCACTCAGGTACGGGTTGTTGATGCTGATCAGAATGCCCGAAGTCTCGCTCCCGGCGGAGGTCACGGCGTTACCGGAAGCCCCATTTCGCGGCAGCACCGTTTCAACCGTCGAATGGATGTTCTGGCTGTAGGCCTTGATCCGGTCGTTGATGTCAAACGTCGCGAAGACCGTGAAGTTCTTACGGGTCTGCTCGTTTTGAATCAGGCTGTAGCGGCTGGTGTTATTGCCTTCGATTCCGGGCGCGGAGCCCAAGGTGCCTTGATCCTGCGCCCCGATATTGGCGAACGACCAATTTTCGGCCTCGCCGTTGGCGTTGAAGCGCACCGGCTTGGCGATGAAGGGGAACAACGCCCGAGTCGCCGGGTCCGTATTGGCGATCCGCGGAATGTTCGAATAGAGCGAGCCGACGATCAGGTTGATGTCGGTGTTCGGGTTCTGGGCCAGATACTCGCGCAGGGTCGGCAGCTTGCTCTGCAGCACGTTGATGGCGAGAGTGTTCTGCTGGGCGGCGGTCAGGCCGGCGGGCGGCGTCACGCCGTACCTGGCGAACACGGCCGCAGCCGTGACGCCGGTCGGCAGCGAGGTCGGCGCGAAGTTCGGGAAGGTGCCCGACGGCGCATTGGTGAAGTACAGGCCGTTGCCGGTGGGAATGCCGGGGACCAACTGCGAAGTCGAGCTGACCGAACCCGTCGGCAACAGACACGCCGTCACCCCGACGATCGTCGTCGGACAGGCCGCAGTGGAACTCGTCGGGGTAAACGCGATACCCGACGGATACTGCAGCGAGTTGCGCGTGAAGTAGGCGTAGGCCGTGGACGGGATGCCGTCGTCGGTGTTGCGCAGGAACGCCCCGTTGTTCAGACCGGCGATGTCAATCGCTGCGTTGGCGGCGAAGTTCGGGTTCCGCTTGGACCCGTTGAACGCATTGGTCACGCCGGTCGCGGCGTCGAGCGTCCACGGCCGGGCGTCGGCGTACAGGGCGTCGGTCTTGGTTTCTTCGAAGGCCAGGGTCAGGTTGGCCCGGTCATCCATCAGGTTCTCACCGTGGATGACGCTGAAGCTGTAGCGGTTGGCGTCGCCCTGCTCGGAGGTCCGCGCAGACACGCGCGCCTCGCTGCCGACGTACTTGTCCTTGATGATGTAGTTTATCACCCCCGCGATGGCGTCCGACCCATAGGCGGCCGCGCCGCCGACGGTCAGGGTGTCGACGCGGTCGATCAACTGCGACGGAATGGCGCCGAGATCGACCTGGGAGCCGGCGTTGTTGCCGGTGACGAACAGCGTCGCGGCGTTGCCCGACACCTGACGGCGGCCGTTGACCAACGTCAGGGTGCGCTGGCTGCCCAGACCCAGCAGGTCGGCGAAGGCAGTGCCCAGGCTTGAGGTCTGGCCGCCGTTGCTTCCATAAGGACTGGCGCCGGCATAGACCATCGGCTGGCTCAGCACGATGTCGTAAGCATTGTTGAAGCCGCGCTGAATGATTTCTTCCTTGGTGACCTGCACCCCGGGAATCGTCCCGTCGAACTGCGGCCGCTTAATGCGCGAACCGGTTACGACGACTTCGGTCACGGTCTGAGCCGGTGCGGCTTCCTGGGCATGGGCATGACCCCCCAGTACGGCGGCCACTGCGGCGCCGGTTAGCAAAGCAACTTTCATCTTGTATCCCCCAGATACGCCTGTCCGCTTCCGCGGTTGCTGAAGAGCTGACACAATCGACTTGTAAATTGGAGTAGACCGCCGCCTGCGGCGCGACAATATTATACCGTGTCGCATTCCTGCATCATAAACGCCTGGTTGCTGACGTAATCGTATTTGTACCGCCTCAGCGGTACGAGCGCTTAGGCTCCCCCTTGTCGAGACCTGTCATCGACAGCCGCCTTTGGGGCCGGCTTTGGGCATGACGGATCGGAGGGGCGCTCCCTCGCCTTCGCACTCTTGGACGCCATCGTGCCTTGGCGGCGCGGAATGTGGATTCGGCCTAGTCGGCGACCGTCCAGCCGCCGGCGGAGGCGGCGCGCGCGGCCTCATTGACCGGGCGGGCGATCAGGCCGGACTGGGTGATCCAGACCTCATAGCGCGCGCCCTCGGCCATCGGCATATAGGCGGCCGAGCCGTAGAGGGTATCGGCGGCGTCGATGTAGCGGCGGTAGCGCCGGATCGCGTCCCAGGCCTCGACCTTATAGGGCAGGGCGCCGTTGCGGGCGTTTTCCTCGATGGCCGCCAGATCATAGGCGCTGCGTTCGGCGGTCAACTCCTGTTCGACCGTGCGATAGCGACCCGACAGGCGTTCCAGCCGATATTGGGAATCCAGGCCCAGCACATTGGCCCAAGGTTTCCACTTCAGCACCTGGGCGTCGATCCGCCAGTCGTCGCCGTGGACAGGATAGAGGGTCGCTGCGGCCGGCCTGTCCTGCGACAGGGGCGTCAGCTCGATCTCATAATACTGCGGCCCGAGGCGCCTCAGTTCCAGGCTCGCAACCGGACGTTCATAGGTCAGCCGGTCGTAGGTCTGAAGGTTCAGGCCGAACAGGGTCGCCAGGGACGCCAGCCAGAGGACGCCGCCGCCGAGCGCCGCGCCCGCCACGCCCCGCACCGCCCTGCCGCCGAACAGGGCGCGCAAGCCGCGGACCAGCAGAACCAGGCCAATCAGGGCCGCCGCCGCCGGTAAAATCCACCACCACCAGATCATCGCCCTTCCCCCCGTTTTCCGCCCGCCGCAGACCGGCAAGCCAGACCATACTCATCAGAAGACGCGAAAGGCCCAAGAGTTTCGTGTGACTGCCGTTTGACGCAGCCTCGGTCGCCGCTAATGCTGCGCCGCATGAAACTTCCCTCGAGCCAAAGCTGGTCGCGGTTCAGCGATTTTGTGCGCACGCCCTCCCTGGCGCGATCCGTCACCGGCCTGCTGGTCCTAGCCTTCGTCCTGCTGCTGACGGTCAACATCTCGACCTTCGTCATGATACAGCGCACCGCCACGGTGAACGATGCGATCGAACACGCCCAGCAGATGCGCCGCCAGTCGCGCACGGTCCTGATCTCCATGCTGAATGCGGAGACCGCGCAACGCGGCTTTCTGCTGACCGGCCGCAGCGATTTCCTGACACCCTTTGAGGAGGCGCGCGCGGAGCGCGAGCCTGCCCTGGCGTTTCTCGAAGAAGGCGCGGCGGCCGACCCGACGCTCCGGGCGCCGGTGGCCCAAATCCGTAGGCTCTCCGACGCAAAGCTGAGGGAGATGGAGGCGACCCTGGCCTTGGCGCGTGAGGGCCGCATAGGCCAAGCGATCCAGACGGTGCGGTCCGGCGAAGGCAAACGCTATATGGACGAGCTGCGCCAGACCATCGACGATTTCGACGCCTTCAAGTCCGCGCGCATCGCCGAACGGACCCGCGTGTCCGAGCGCGCCGCCATGATGACCGTGGTGATGAACGCCATCACCGGCCTGCTGGTCCTGGTCCTTGCGCTGCTCTCGGCCTGGATGGTGCGGCGCTATGTCGGCGAGATTCAGCACGCGCGCGAGGAGGTGGCCGCCATCAACGCCGGCCTGGAGGACATGGTGCGCGACCGCACCGCCGCCCTGACCCGCGCCAATGAGGAAATCCAGCGCTTCGCCTATATCGTCAGCCACGATCTGCGCGCGCCCCTGGTCAATGTGATGGGCTACACCTCCGAACTGGAGCAGGCCGGAAAGATCATCGAGCGCGGGGTGGCCGAGGCCGAGGCGGAACGCGAGGTGTCGGCCGACATCGTCACCGCCGTGCGCGAAGACATGCCCGAGGCCCTGGGCTTCATCCGCGCCTCGACCGAGAAGATGGACCGGCTGATCAACGCCATCCTGCGCCTCTCGCGCGAAGGGCGTCGCAATCTCCTGCCGGAGACCCTGGACATGACCGCCATGGCTCGCAACATCGCCGACAGCGTTCACCATCAGACCGAGGCCGCCGGCGCCCAGATCCTGGTGGAGGCCTTGCCGTCGATCGAAAGCGACCGCCTGTCGATGGAACAGATTCTGGGCAATCTGATCGACAATGCGGTCAAATATCTGGACGCCGGCCGCCCTGGCGAAATCGTCGTTTCGGGCGAAGACCTGCCCGGCGGCTGGGTCGTCTATCGGGTCGCCGACAACGGTCGCGGCATCGCCGCGCGGGACCACGAACGCATTTTCGAACTGTTCCGGCGCTCCGGGAAACAGGACCGAAGAGGCGAGGGCCTGGGCCTGGCCTTCGTCCGCAACAGCGTTCGGCGCATCGGCGGCTCGATCGATGTCGAGTCCGAGCTTGGCAAGGGCTCGACTTTCCTCCTGAAATTCCCCAAACGACTGATCCTGTCGGAACCTGGAGGCGTACTGTGACGCAAGCCGTCAAAATCATCATGGTCGAGGATGACCACGGTCACGCCAAACTGATCGAAAAGAACATCCGTCGCGCCAACATCAGCAACGAGATCAAGCATTTCGATGAGGGCGGGGCCGCTCTGGACTATCTGTTCAGCGCGGAAATCCTGGCCAACGGCCCGCTGCTGATCCTGCTGGATCTGAACCTGCCCGACATGTCGGGCACGGACATTCTGGAAAAGGTGAAGGCCGACGACCGTTTGAAGCGGGCGCCCGTCGTGGTTCTGACCACCACCGACGACAAGGTCGAAATCCAGCGCTGCTACGACCTGGGCTGCAACGTCTACATCACCAAGCCTGTCGATTATGAGTCCTTCGCCGGCGCGATCCGTCAGCTGGGTCTCTTCCTGTCGGTCATGCAGGCGCCGGAGATTTAACGATCGGACTGTCCGGCCCCATCCGTCTGCTCTACATCGACGACGACCGCGGCCTGTCGCGGCTGGTCGAGAAGGAACTGACCCGCCACGGCTACGCCGTCACCTGCGCCCCGGACGGCGACGCAGGGTTGGAGCTGCTCGCCGCCAACCAGTACGACATCTGCGCCCTGGACCACTATATGCCCAGCCGGGACGGTCTGGACGTCCTGCCGGACATCCTGGCCCTGCCGGCGCCGCCGCCCGTGGTCTATGTGACGGGGGCCCAGGACGGGCGGATCGCCGTCGCCGCCCTGCGCGCCGGCGCCGCAGACTATGTCATCAAGGACGTGTCCGAGGACTTCACCGCCCTGCTGCGGTCGGCCCTCGAGGACGCCCTGTTGCGTCGGCGGCTTCAGCGCGAGAACGAGATCGCCCAGGAAGAGATCCGTCTGGCCCGCGACCGCGCCGAGGCCATGCTGCGCGAGGTCAATCACCGCGTCGGCAATTCGCTGCAGCTGGTGTCCAGCTTCATGTCGCTGCAGATGCGCCACATCAGCGATGAAGGCGCGCGCGAGGCTCTGCGTGAATCCCAGGCGCGGATCGAGGCCGTGGCCCACGTCCATCGCCGCCTCTACACCTCCGGCGACATGAGCCGGGTGGCCATGGACGAATATCTGCAAGGCCTGATGGACGAGCTGTCCAAGTCGCTGGGGCCCGGCGAAGGTTCGCCGCGTCTGGTCGTCGACGCCGCTCCCCTTTGGGTCACCACGGACCAGGCCGTGTCCCTGGGCGTCGTCGTCGCCGAATTGGTCACCAATGCGGTGAAGTACGCCTATCAGCCTGGGCAGGGCGGGGAGATCCGCATCAGCCTGAAGCCGGACGGCGAGCATCGCGCCCTGTTGACGGTCGAAGACGACGGTCCGGGTCTGGGAGACGGAACACCCAAGGGCACCGGCCTGGGCGGCAAGATCATTTCGGCCATGGCCTCGGGCCTGCGCTCAGCCGTCGAGTTCGACGCGGCGCACAAGGGCGTGCGCGCCAAATTGGCGTTCGACCTCTAAGGTCGGATCTGCATCATGCTCCAGTTCGGCCTTCGTAATCCCGCGCTCGACTATCGCCACCGCGCCACGGCCTTCGGCGTGGTGGAGCGCGACGGCCTGATCGCCTGCGTCCGGGTCGAACGAGCGGCCGGCGCCTATTTCGATCTTCCCGGCGGGGCGGTGGATGGCGAGGAGACCGAGGTCGAGGCCCTGGTGCGCGAGTTCGTCGAGGAAACCGGCCTGTCTGTGACGCCTCTGAACCGCATCGCCGAGGCGGGCCAGTATCATCTGAAAAGCACCGGCGAGCCCCTCTGCAACGTCGGCGGCTTCTGGACCGCGACGGTCACGGCCGAGAACCCCCAGGCCAAGTGCGAGGACGATCACACCCTGGTCTGGCTGGACCCGACCGTGGCTTTGTCGCGTCTGCGCCACGACTCCCACGCCTGGGCGGTCGCGGTGTGGCTGCGTCGGGCAAGCTGAGCCTTACGGAACGGCCCGGACCCGCTCCCGTTTCTCCTTCACCTTGCAGCGCCATCGCGGCGTCGCTCGAAACAGGAGAATTCCCATGCCAGATCAAGACCGTATTGAAGGCTCCGCCAAGAATGTCGGCGGCAAGATCAAGGAAGGCGTCGGCAAGATGACCGGCGATTCCAAGCTTCAGGCTGAGGGCAAGGCGGACCAGGTCGAAGGCAAGGTCCAAAACACCGTCGGCGGCGTGAAGGACAGTCTGCGCGACAATCGCAACTGACGCGACCGACTATTCAAAGACGTTCAACGCCGTCCGCGATCGCGGGCGGCGTTTTCGTTCGGGTCAGTCATTGCCCCATAGCTTCAGCGTCAGCCCCTTGTCCTCGGTCGTCCCCACCGGTCGGCATTCCGAACTGAAGCCGCCCCGTTCGGGACGGGGGCGGCAATCCACCTCCTTGGGCCGGGGAGAGTCGGTCGGCGCCCGCGACTGAGGGCCGCACTGCAGGCCGTAGGACGAGCCGCCCTGGGCCGCCTGGGCCATCTGGCAGTCGCCCGCCATCCCCTCAGGGCGCAGGGCGTCGGGCAGATCCGGCCCCAGAGCCAGGGCCAGCTGGGCGCGAACCTCGGCCTGACAGACTTCCAGCGATCTCGCGCCGCGCAGCTGCGGGCTGCACCGCGCCCGCTCATAGCCGAACGGATCGGCGAGACCCCATTCCGGAACATTGTGGGCGGGACGCGGCGGCGGGGCTTCGGCGGCGGGCGGCGCCTCCCACACCACGGTCGGGGCGGCCTGTTGGGCCAGAAGAAGCAGGGCGAAGGCGGCGAGCATGTCTCTGGCCTCTTTCACAATCCACGGGGCGGCTCGCCCCGCAGGCGAACCTACCTTGTCAGCGCCCGCATCGCCTTGTCGAGCCCTTCCAGCGTCAGGGGGAACATTCGGTCCTCCATCAGCTCCCGCAACAGGCCAACCGAGGCGGTGTAGCTCCAATACCGTTCCTGCACCGGGTTCAGCCAGACCGACTTGTCCCACTGCTGACGGGCTCGCTTCATCCACACCGCCCCGGCCTCCTCGTTCCAGTGTTCGACCGAACCGCCGGGCATGGTGATCTCATAGGGGCTCATGGTCGCATCGCCGACGAAGATGGCGCGCCAGTCGCCGGGGTATTTGTGCAGCAGGTCCCAGGTGGCGATCCGCTCGGTGTGACGCCGCCGGTTGTCCTTCCACACACCCTCGTACAGGCAGTTGTGGAAATAGAAGAACTCCAGGTTCTTGAACTCGGTCCGTGCGGCCGAGAACAGCTCCTCCACCAGCCTGATATGGCCGTCCATCGAGCCGCCGATGTCCAGGAACAGCAGCACCTTGATCGTGTTGCGCCGCTCGGGCCGCATCTGGATGTCCAGCCAGCCCTGGCGGGCCGTGCCGTCGATGGTGCCGTCGATGTCCAGTTCTTCCGCCGCCCCCTCGCGCGCGAAGCGGCGCAGGCGACGCAAGGCGACCTTGATGTTGCGCGTGCCCAGTTCGACCGTGTCGTCCAGGTTCCTGAACTCGCGCTTTTCCCAGACCTTGACCGCCCGGCCATGTCGTCCGGGGCCGCCGATCCGCACGCCCTCGGGATTATAGCCGCCGTGGCCGAAGGGACTGGTCCCGCCCGTGCCGATCCATTTTGAGCCGCCGGAATGGCGTTCCTTCTGCTCCTCCAGCCGCTGTTTCAGCGTCTCCATCAGCTTGTCGAACCCGCCGAGCGCCTCGATCTGGGCCTTTTCCTCGTCGGTCAGATATTTCTCGTTCAGCAGCCGCAGCCAGTCCTCGGGGATGTCGGTCGTCAGATCTTCGCCCGCCCCGACAGATTCGACGCCCTTGAACACCGTCCCGAACACCTGGTCGAACCGGTCATAGTGTTTCTCGTCCTTGACCAGCACCGCCCGCGACAGGTGATAGAAGGCCTCGATCTCGCGCCCGGCCAGATCGCGGTCCATGGCCTCCATCAGATGGAGCCATTCCTTCATCGACACCGGAACCTTGGCGTCGCGCAGGGCGGTGAAGAAGGGCAGGAGCATGGGCTCTTAATGCCGCAAAGCCGAAGCTTTAGGGAGCGACTTTCTCTGTCGGGAGGCTGCGCGAGAACATGATCGCGCCCACGAGGTTTGTGGGCGTATCGCCTTCTGACGGTCCCGTCACACGCCCCTTGAAACTCCATTCGCCTTGATGGGGCACCAGAACGAGTGTGAGCATGGGACGACCGTCGATCTTGATATCATAGCCGGCGACGCGCTGGGCCGGGGCATCGTTGATGGTGGCTGTAATCAGCCCCTCGGCGTGGGGCTTTGCATCCGGCCATCGCTGCACAATCGCGTTCATTGTGTCTTGAATTATGGCTTCCTCGCTGAAGTATCGCGCATAGCGTGTGGCGTAGCTAGTGAAGTTAACTTCCAGCAGGCGCGTGTTGCATCCCACGTCCTCACCTTCCCCAATCGAGGCTGCAGCGGGGTAGATGGTGATCTTGTCGTATTCCGGGTCTGAGAAGGCGCACACCATGCCGCTGGCTTTGTGACGGACCGTGGGGGTAGCGTCGGTGGTGATATTCTCGAAATAGCGTGCCGCATTGGCCGAGGCGATCAACTGGTCGGCGTAGGATCGGGCGGTGGCGATCTCCTCAACATTCGGCGGTTTGTTGTCAGGCGCCGTGTCTTGAGTATGGGCTGCTGTAGAATAGGCAGCCAGCAATAGCGCAATTGCAGCGACGCGGTTTGACACCGTGAACTCCTCCCTTTTTTTAAGAAAAGCACGCAGCTCGCCGAACGTCTATCCGCGCCGCAAGATGAACTCGTGGTCGCGCCAGGCGCCGACCGGGTATTCATACTCGCCCGCCTTCTTGAACCCATAGGCGGCGTACAGGCGCTGGGCCTTTTCGTTGCCGCTCCAGACGCCGATCCAGAGCGGGCCGCCCGTGTTGGCCTCCATCCAGTCCAGCGACAGGGTCAGCAGCTTCGTGCCCAGGCCCAGACCCTGGGCGGCCTTGGACACATACAGGCGGCGCAGCTCCATATGCTCCGGCCGCGCCTCGGGGTGGGGCAGGCCGTTGGGACCGGCGTTGGCGAAGGCCAGCAGTTCGCCGTCCCGCTCGGCCACCCACCAGGCTGCGTTGGGTTCGGCCAGCTTTTTCCGTGTCGGTTCGGGATCGAAACTGGCGTCCAGAAAGGCCGCCAGGTCCGTCTCGGGATAGGGAATGCCGAAGCCGGTCACGAAGGTCTCGACGAAGGTCCGACGCCCCAGGACGCCCAGGGCTTCGGCGTCTCCGGGGCGGGGGGTGCGGATCAGGATCTCGGTCATGATCCGCCCCTTAGCCTCAGAAGCCGTCCAGCGCGACCTTGCCGATCGTCGAGCCGCTTTCCAACTGGCGATGCCCGTCGAGAAGGGTCTCGACCGAAAGCCGGCCCAGGTTGCGGGTCAGGGTGGTGCGGATGGCGCCGGCGTCGACCGCCTCCGACACGGCGTTCAGGATTTCGTGCTGCCGGATCATGTCGGGGGTCTGGTGGACCGGCCGGGTGAACATGAACTCCCACACGAAACCGGCCGCCTTCTGCTTCAGCAGTTCGACCGGCAGACCCTTGAAGTCGTCAATGGCGCCGATGACCCCCTGGGGCGCCACGGCGCGGGCCAGGGCCTCGAAATGGCCGGCCGTGTGGGTCAGGGATGCGATATATTTCGGCGCCCGTTCGCCGGCTTCCGTCAGGGCTTCGTCGATGGGGCGGGAATGGTCGATGACGGCGTCCGCCCCCAGGTCCAGGCACCATTGGCGGGTTTCAGGGCGAGAGGCGGTGGCGACGACACGCAGTTTCGTCATGGCCTTGGCGATCTGGATCAGGATGGACCCGACCCCGCCGGCGCCGCCGACGATCAACAGGCTCTCGTCCTCGTGCCGGTCCGCCTTCATTCGGTCGAACAGCAGTTCCCAGGCGGTGATGGCGGTCAGGGGCAGGGCGGCGGCCTCGACAAAGTTCAACGACCGGGGCTTGCGGCCCACGATCCGTTCGTCCACCGCCTGACGTTCGGCGTTCGAGCCGGGGCGGTCGATCTGGCCGGCGTAGAAGACCTCGTCTCCGACCTTGAACAGGCTGACGTCGGCGCCGACGCCGATCACCACGCCTGCGGCGTCATAGCCTAGGATGCTGGGCTGGTCCGGCTGCCGACTGCTGCGCACCTTTGTGTCCACGGGGTTCAGGCTGACGGCCTTGACTGCAACAAGCAGATCCCGCGGGCGCAGCTCAGGCTCGGCGGCCTCGAACGCGATCAGGGCGGCGGGATCGGAAACGGGGCGGGGGCCGGTCGTGCCGATGGCCTTCATGACAATGCTCCTTGGTTTGTGTCGTCGCGCCCCACATCGCCTTCAGCTACATTCGGCGCAAGAACGGCATTTTTCTGTATGTAGTACCCGAATGGATACCGTCTTTTCCGAAACCTTCGTGGCGCCGCCTCGAAACGTACGGCCGGGTGAATGCGTCGTCGACGCCGCCCTCAATCTGATCGGCGGCAAGTGGAAGGGCGTGATCGTCTATCATCTGCTCGACGGCCCCCTGCGGTTCAGTCAGGTGAAACGTCATCTTCCCGGCGTCACTCAGCGGATGCTGACAAAGCAGTTGCGCGAGCTGGAGGCGGCGGGACTGGTGCATCGGACGGTCTATGCTCAGGTTCCGCCCCGCGTCGATTACCGCCTGACGGGGGCGGGGCGGACGCTGTCTCCGGTCATTCTCGCCCTGCGCGCCTGGGGCGAGGCTCATCTGCGCATGGAGGTTGAGACATGAGCGGCCTTCCGGTCTTCACCCACGCCTCGATGCCGGCCCATGCGCTGGTCGCCCCCCCATGCGGCGCGCGATCCGCTGGCGCACCCGTCGCTCGAGGCCGAGGATTTCACCTGGGCGACCTGCGCGGTTCGGGGAAACGCGCGCCGGACCTGTTCGGGCAAGGTTGTGTCCGCGCGCGAGGGCGGTTACGACCTTGAAGGACCAGGCCGCTCCGCGGTCGCACACGTCGCCGCGCTCGGGGAGGATTAGGACGTATAAGGCCTTGAAACCTTAAGGTTCGTCCCATCGCCATGTCAGCCCCCGCCCTGTCCCTCGATTCGACTGAAGAGACCGCCGTTCAGGTGGGCGGCTCTGTTGGCGCGCCTGCCGCGAGGGGCGTCCGGCCCGGCGCCATCATCCTGACGCGCCACGGCGAACCCGCCCTGTCGCGCAAGTGCCTGATCACTGCCCGCGAGTACGGAGACTGGTGGGCGAAGTACGAGGTCGGCGGTCTGCTGGCGGGCCAGACGCCCCCGCCCGAACTGGTCGCCGCCGCCCAGGGCGCCGGCGCCATCTACGCCTCCACCCGCCAGCGGGCCCAGGAGACGGCCGCCGCCGTCGTCGCCGGGCGGGAAGTGATGTCGGACGTCATGTTCATCGAGGCGCCCCTGCCGCCGCCGCCGATCCCCGACTGGATCAAGCTGTCGCCGAAATGGTGGGGGGTGGTGTCGCGCTTCTGGTGGCACGCCTTCGATCATCACGGCGGCCAGGAGACCCGGGCCCAGGCCGAGGTTCGCGCCGAACAGGCGGCCCGCAAGCTGATCGCCCGCGCCGAGACCGGCCAGGACGTCCTGGTCTTCGCCCACGGCTATTTCAACCATATGGTCGGCGCGCGTCTGAAGGCCGACGGGTGGAAACTGGTGCATAACCAGGGCTTCAAATACTGGTCGCAGCGCCGTTACGAAAAACGCTAGCCGCATAACCGTTGATGCGGGGCGACCGGGTCTTTAGGGTCGCGCGCCATGACCGACGCCGCACCCGCCATTCCCGCCGACCTCAGCTTCGAAGACGCGCTGCAGCGTCTGGAGACCATCGTCTCGCGCCTGGAATCCGGCCAGGCCCCGCTGGAGGAATCCATCGCCCTGTACGAAGAGGGCGCCCGGCTGAAGGCCCATTGCGAGGCGCGTCTGAAGGCGGCCCAGCTGCGGGTCGAAAAGATCGTGGTCGGGCCGGACGGCCAGGCCAAGGGCGTTGAGGCGGCGTCGTTCGAATGAAGCCGCATCGTCCTCTTGCGGCCAAGGGCGGTCGATCGTCTTGAACCGGGTCATCGCCGCCAATTCGCCCGAGCAGGCCGTGATCGACCGGGTCGCCGAGGTCGCCGATCTGGTGACGGTGGCGCTGGATGAGCTGTTGCCGCGCGCGGAAGGGCCGGAATCCCGCCTGACCGAGGCCATGCGCTATGCGGCCCTGGGACCGGGCAAACGGCTGCGGCCCTTTTTCGCCCTTGAGGCGGCGCGGCTGTTCGACATCGACGCGCGGTCGGTGCTGCGCGCCGCCTGCGCCCTGGAATGCGTCCATGCCTACAGCCTGGTCCACGACGACCTGCCCTGTATGGACGACGACGACATGCGGCGCGGCCGCCCGACCGTCCACCGCGCCTATGACGAGGCCACGGCGGTCCTGGCCGGCGACGCGCTTCAGACGGCGGCCTTCGACATCATTCTGCACGAGGACACCCACGACGATCCCGCCGTCCGCTGCGAACTGGCGGCCCGGCTGTCGCTGGCCTCGGGCGCGCGGGGCATGGCGGGCGGCCAGATGATCGACCTGTTGGGCGTGCGCGACGACCTGGGCGGGGTCGCCCGGATGCAACGTCTGAAGACCGGCGCCCTGTTCGCCTATGCCTTCGAGATTCCGCTGATCATCGCCGAGGCTTCGGCCCAGCATCAGCACGCCCTGATCAGCTTCGCCCACGACGTCGGCCTGGCCTATCAGATCGTCGACGACATTCTGGACGCCGAGGGTTCGGCCGAGGAAATGGGCAAGGCCGCCGGCGGCAAGGACGCGGCCCTGGGCAAGACCAATTTCGTCACCCTGTTGGGGCTGGACGAGGCGCGACAGAGGGTCGCGCTGTTGTCCGATCAGGCTCGCGCCCACCTGGAGTCCTTTGGCGATGAGGCGGAAATCCTCAAGGCGAGCGTGGACTTTGTGCTAAGGCGCCGGTCCTGATACGAAACGTCGACCGCCCTCGCGGGTTGATTGATCAGACTACCAAGGTTTTCCCGGCTGATGCCCGACACCCCGCTTCTCGACACCGTCAAGTTTCCCGCCGACATGCGGGGCTTTGACATCGCCCAGCTCAAGCAGCTGGCGGAAGAAGTGCGAGCCGAGACCATCGACGCCGTCTCGGTGACCGGCGGCCATCTGGGCGCGGGCCTGGGGGTGGTCGAGCTGACCACGGCGCTTCACCATGTGTTCGAGACGCCCAAGGACATCCTGATCTGGGACGTCGGCCATCAGTGCTATCCGCACAAGATCCTGACCGGGCGTCGCGATCGCATCCGCACCCTGCGCCAGGGCGGCGGTCTGTCCGGCTTCACCAAGCGCAGCGAGAGCGAATACGATCCCTTCGGCGCCGCCCACGCCTCGACCTCGATCAGCGCCGCCCTGGGCTTCGCCGCCGCGCGCGACCAGAAGGGGGAAAAGAACAAGGTGGTCGCCGTCATCGGCGACGGCTCCATGTCGGCCGGCATGGCCTATGAGGCGATGAACAATGCGGCCGAGGCCACCAGCGGCCAGCTGATGGTCATACTGAACGACAACGACATGTCCATCGCCCCGCCGGTGGGCGGCATGAGCGCCTATTTAGCCGGTCTGGTGTCCGGCGGCGCCTATCAGAACGTTCGCCGCCTGGGCCGTTCGTTCGCCCAGCACCTGCCGCGTCCGTTCCGCAACGCCGCCAAGAAGGCCGAGGAATACGCCCGTGGGATGGTGACGGGCGGCACCTTCTTCGAAGAGCTGGGCTTCTACTATGTCGGCCCCATCGACGGTCACGACATGGAGAACCTGGTCCCGATCCTGAAGAAGGCGGCGGCCATCGAGGACCGGCCGGTTCTGGTCCATGTCGTGACGCAGAAGGGCAAGGGCTACGCCCCCGCCGAGAGCAGCGCCGACAAACTTCATGCGGTCGTCAAGTTCGACGTGGTCTCGGGCAAGCAGACCAAGGCCGTCTCCAACGCCCCCAGCTACACCAAGGTGTTCGGGACCGAACTGATCAAACACGCCAAGGCCGATCCGTCGATCGTCGCCATCACCGCCGCCATGCCCTCGGGCACGGGGCTGGACCTGTTCGGCCAGGCCTTCCCCGACCGCACCTATGACGTCGGCATCGCCGAACAGCACGCCGTCACCTTCGCCGCCGGCCTGGCCGCCGACGGGATGAAGCCGGTCTGCGCCATCTATTCCACCTTCCTCCAGCGCGGCTATGACCAGGTCGTCCACGACGTGGCGATCCAGTCCCTGCCGGTGCGGTTTGCCATGGACCGAGCCGGTCTGGTCGGCGCCGACGGGGCGACCCACGCCGGATCGTTCGACATCGGCTTCATGGGGGCCTTGCCCGGCATGGTGCTGATGGCCGCCGCCGACGAGGCCGAACTGGCGGGCATGATCTCGACCAGCCTGGCCATCGACGACCGCCCCAGCGCCTTCCGCTATCCGCGCGGCGACGGCGTCGGGGTCGAGATCCCGGACCTGGCCGCTCCGTTCGAGATCGGCCGCGGCCGGATCGTGCGCGAGGGGACCGCCGTCGCCATCCTGTCCCTGGGCACCCGACTTCAGGAAGCGCTGAAGGCCGCTGACCTGCTGGCGGCGCGCGGCGTGTCCGCCACCGTCGCCGACGCCCGTTTCGCCAAGCCGCTGGACGCCGATCTGATCCTGCGCCTGGCCCGCGAGCACGAGGCCCTGATCACGGTGGAGGAGGGGGCCATGGGCGGCTTCGGCGCCTTCGTCCTGCAACTGCTGGCGGAGAAGGGCGCCCTGGATCGCGGGCTGAAGGTCCGCACACTGAACCTGCCCGACGTCTTCCAGGATCAGGACACGCCGGCGGCCATGTACGCCCAGGCCGGGCTGAACGCCGACCATATCGCCGCCGCCGCCCTCCAGGCGCTGGGCCTCGCGGCGGCGCGGGCCGTTCGCGCCTGACGCCCCCGCCCGTGGTCGCCGGCGTTCCAACCCGGCCGGCCGGGCCGGCCTTCCTCTTCGGCTACGCCGTCGCCTATATCGGCGGCTTCATCGGCGTGGCGCCCCTGCTTCAGGTGCTTGCGCCTCTCCACGCCGAGCTTATCGGCGGCGAGGCCAAAGGCCCCCTGCTCAGTCAGGCCCTGTTCTGGGGCTGTATGGCGGCCGGGGTCGGCAACATCATCGGCGGCGCCCTCAGCGACCGCACCCGGTCCAGACACGGGCGCAGACGGCCCTGGATCATCATCGGCGCGGTGCTGACGATCGCCAGCTACGCCGGCCTTCATCGCGCATCGACACCCGTCGGCTTCGTTCTGGCGCTCGTCGGGTTTCAACTGGCGTTCAACATCCTGCTGGCGCCGCTCCTGGCCCTCTTCGCTGATCGGGTGCCGGAAAACCGGCGCAGCGCCATGTCGGCCGTAATGGGCATGGGCTATCCTCTGGCCGCCATGATCGGGTCGGTGGTCATGGCCTGGGGACCGCAGGGCGAGGCGGCGCGGCTGGCGGTCCTGGCCGCCGTCGTCGCGGCGGCCACCGTGCCCTTCGCCCTGCTGTCGCGCGAAGATCCGCCGCCGTCGGCGCAGGTCCGCCCGGTGTTTTCGGGCTTCTCCCTGGCGAGCCTGCTCAGGCCCTTTGCAACCCGCGACTTCAGCCTGGCCTGGTCCTATCGTTTCCTGGTCGTCACCGGCTATTCGCTGGTGGCCTTTTATCTGCTCTTCTACATCGCCGACGCCATCGGCTTTGCTCGGCTGTTCCCCGGCCGGACGGCTGAGGCGGGTCATTCCCTTGTCACCGCCATCGCCGTGGTCGGGGTGGTCGCGGTCAGCGCCGTGGTCGCCGTCAACGGGTCGCGTGTGACGCGGCGAAAGCCCCTGGGCGTGACGGGGGCGGTCCTGCTGACGATCGCAGCGGCCGTCATGGCGGCGACCCCGGACTGGACCCTGGTCCTGATCGCCTTCGCCCTCTATGGCCTGGGCCAAGGCTGCTACGGCGCCGTCGATATCGCCTTGATGACTGACGTCCTTCCCTCGGCTCAGGATCGGGGCAAGGATCTGGGGCTGATCAACCTGGCCGTGACCCTGCCCCAGGCGATCGCCCCCTTGATCGCCCTGGTCCTGTTGGAGCGGCTGGATCTGGGCTTGCGCAGCCTGTTCGTGGCCGCCGCCCTGTGTTTCTTGGGAGCTGCCCTTGCGGTGGCGGCGATCAGGCGGGTGCGGTGACGTCTTCCAACGGCCCCAGGCCCGTCTCAGTCCGCGCCAGACGATAGCGTTTCAGCGTCCGGTTCTCATACGGCTTGGCCAGGATGGTGGAGACGGTGCGCAGTTCGCCGACGGCCTGATCCCGCTCCAGGGTCAGCAGCACATAGCCCTTGGCCGACTGGTCGCAGAACTTGACCTCGGGATTGGCGGCTTGCAGCGCCAGGCCCAGGGGCAGGCCGCCGACATGGTCGCCGGGCGAGGGGCTGGAAATGGCCGAGGTTCCGAACTCGACCGCCCGGCGCTCTCCGCCGTTGTCATACAGTTCATTGACCCAGAAGGCGTGGCTGTCGCCGGCCAGGACGATGGGCTCGACCCCCGCCTGTTTCATGGTCTCGTACAGACGCTCGCGTCCGGCCGGATAGCCGTCCCAGCTGTCCAGGTTGAACGGCAGGCCCAGTCTGAACAGCTGGATGGCGGTCTCGACCTGGGGGCGGACGTCGTCGGGCAGGCCGGAGACCATCTGGGCCAGCTGGGCGGGGGGCACCATCTGTTCAATGTTCGGCCCCTTGACCCGGGCCATAATGACCTGATTACCCAGGATCTGCCACGGCCGGCCGGCGGCCTTGGACTGGCGCATGGCCTCGCCCAGCCAGCGGCGCTGGGGCTCGCCCAGCAGATCGCGCGACGGGTCCTGGCGCTGCGCCTCGAAGGCGTCGAGGTCCGGCCGCCCGTCGGCGGTCTTGGGAATGTCGGCGAACTCCATCTGTTCGACGCGGGCCAGCAGCCGGGTCTCGACCATATGCAGGCTGGCCAGGTCGCCGAAATGGAAGCTGCGGTTGATCGCCTCCTTCATGGCGCCGGCCTTGGCCTCGCGGATCGGCATCCATTCGAAATAGGCCCGTAGAGCCGCCGCCTTGCGTGCGGCGAAGTCGCCTTCGGTCGCGGGCTGATGGTTCTCGGCGCCTCGCATCCAGGTGTCGTTGGCGACCTCGTGGTCGTCCCAGACGCAGATGAAGGCGGCGCGGGCGTGGGCGGCCTGAAGGTCGGGATCGGTCTTGTACTGGGCGTGGCGCGTCCGATAGTCGGCCAGGCTGACGATCTCATGCGGCGGCAGGGGCGACCGGCCCAGCGGCGCACCGGTATTCATGCCGTAGTCGTTCGGCGCGGCGCCGTATTCATAGATGTAGTCGCCCAGGTGGACGACGGCGTCCAGCCGATCCAGCTGGGAAATGGCCTCATAGGCGTTGAACAGGCCGCCCGGATAGAGCTGACACGACACCACGGCGAGGTTCACCTGGGGCGTGGCGCCCAAGGGAAGGGTGCGGACCCGCCCCACCGGCGAGGTCACGCCGCGGGCGATGAACCGGTAGAAATACTCATGGCCGGGCTCCAGGCCGCGCCCATGCAGATCGTGTTTGACGGTGAAGTCGCGCTCGGCCCGGGCGGTGAGGTCGGCGGTGCGGCGCACCATGTCGGTGAAGCCGGCGTCCTTGGCCACTTCCAGAACGACCGGGATCTCCCCGGCCGACGGATCAGCCGGGGTGACGCGGGTCCAGAAGACGGCCGAATGATGATCGGGATCGCCGCTGGCCACGCCGTGCAGGAAGGCGACCTGACCGGAATGGGCGGCCTGGGCGACGGCGGGCGTCGCCGCCCCCGCGCCCAACAGACCCAGAAGGCTGCGGCGATCCAGTTTCATCGTTCGATCCTTACAGCTTCAGCTTGAACACCAGACCATAGGCCGCCGGACGACCGGCGATGAAGGTCGGCATGCCCAGGGCGTCGCCGGTGTTGCCGGCGTCCTTGATGTACTTCTCGTCCAGGACGTTTTCGCCGAAGGCTTCGAGGCCCCAGTTTCCGCCTTCCGGCGTATAGCGGACCCGAATGTTCAGCAGGCCGTAGGCGTCCTGATATTCGTCCTGGATCAGGTCCGCGACGAAGTTCTGCGTTTGCAGGGCGGGGATGTCGTTGTCGTCGCTGAAGAAGACCTTGGACTGCCAGGTGTAGGTCGGCTGGACCTCGATCTCGCCGCCCGTCGTCGGCAGGCGCCAGGTCGCGCCGATCGAGGCGGCGTGGTCAGGCGACAGGCGGAACTGGTTGCCGTCGTAGATGCCGTTCTCGAAGCGCGAGTGGTTGTAGGCGTAGGTGGCGAACAGGTCCAAGGTCGAGGCCACGGCGAAGTTCGCCTGACCTTCGAAGCCGTAAGACTTGGCCTCGCCCGCGTTCGTCGTGATGAACTGCGTGCCTTGCTGAATCGTCGTTTGGAAGTTTTCGTAGTTGTACAGGAAGACCGCGCCGTCGACGCGCAGGCGGCCGTCCAGCAGGGCCGACTTGGCGCCGACCTCATAGCTGTCCACGGTTTCCGCATCGACCGGGGTGAAGCGCGCCGCGCCGCTGGGCGCGGACGGCCCCGAGGCGCTGATGACTTCCGGGCGACGACCGCGGGCGTAGTTGGCGTACAGATTGGTCTCGTCGGTCAGTTCATAGCGGGCCGTGAGGCGCCAGGTCAGGCCGTCGTCTTCCGAGTCGAAGTAGGAGAAGTCGCCGTTGTTGGTCGTCGGCTGGGCGGTCAAACCGAACAGCGGGAAGAGGCCGGCGGGCAGGGCGGCGAAGCTCGGATTGGCCAGGGCCGCCAGGAAGCTGGGAACCTGGGCGGCGGGAACGGCGCCGGTCTGAAGACCCAGAAGAGCGCCCAGGGCCGAACGGCGCTCCACCGAACTGGCGTAGCCGGTGGTCTTGTCGTCGCGGGTGTAACGCAGGCCCGCCGACATCTCGAACCGGTCGGTGAAGGCGTAGGTGACGTCGCCGAAGACGTCATAGGAGGTCAGCTCCGACCGGTTGGTCGAGGTCTCGATATGGGCCGGGTCAAGATTGGCGGCGATCGGCGTGGCCAGGGCGCCCGCGCCCAGGGGCGTCAACAGGGCGGCCAGGGCGCCGCGCGCCACGGTGGGATAGGCGGCGAGCGGCAGGGTGCGGTCGCCGACCGTCGTCGGCGAACCGTCCAGCAGGCCGGCCAGCTGGGCCAGGGCCAGGCGTTCGTCGAACTGGGCCGGGGTGCGCTGATAGCCTTCTTCGTGGAACCAGCCGGCGCCGACAAAGCCGGTCAGGCGGCCGCCGTTGTCGAAGCCGAGGCGCAGATCCTGGCTCCATTGTTCGCCATGGGTCTCTTCCGCCGCCGTCAGGACGGGCAGGGAGACGCCGTCGGCGTCGAAGGTTTCGTAGTTGTCGAACTCGCGATAGGCGGTGGTCGAGTTCAGGGTCCAGGCGGCGTTCAGATTGATCCGGGCCAGACCGGTCAGGCCCCAGACTTCACGATCCAGTCCCAGGTCCTTGCCGCCGTCGAAGGCGCCGCCGCGCGTCAGGGCCGCGCCTTCCCAGGGCTCCTTGCCGCCCAGGACGGCGCCCGTGTCCGGGTCGGCCGGCGCATAGGCGATCGACTTGAACGAGGTGCCCGAGGCGTGGTCGTTCTGATAGTTGCCGATCACGTCGAAACGCAGGGCGTCCGACGGGGCCCAGGCGCCGGACAGGCGAACGGCCTTGGTTTTGATGCCGTTGAAGTCGTCGCCGCCCCGCAGGTTCTCGACCGAACCGCCGCGGGTCTTCAGCCGGGTCGCCAGGCGCAGGCCGGCGGTCTCGCCGACCGGCAGGTTCAGCGCGCCTTCGACCATGCGATAGTCTTCATTGCCCGCCTCGATATTGGCGTAGGCTTCGGTCTGGCCGGGCTCGGCGCGGTTCTGGACCAGGTTCACCGCCCCGATGAGGGCGCCGCGGCCGTACAGGGTCGATTGCGGGCCCTTGGCGACTTCGACGCGCGCCAGGTCGAACAGCTCGACATAGGAGCCGCGCGACTTGGAGATCGACACGCCGTCCTGGAACACCGAGACGCGGGGCTCGGCCGTGGCGGCGCCCGAATCGGAGGTGATGCCGCGCATCACGAAGCCGGGGTTGTTCGGCGACTGGTTCTGCACCAGGAAGCCCGGCACGAAGGCCGACAGCTGTTCGAACTCCTGAATGCCCAGGTCCTCCAGGAACTGGCCGGAATAGGCGGTCAGGGCGAACGGAACCTCGATGGTCTTCTGTTCGCGCAGCTGGGCCGTGACGACGATCTCGTCCAGATCCGTCGGTCCGGCCTCTTGGCTTTGCGCCTGAGCGGCCTGGGCCATGGCCAGGACGCCGCTCAGCGCGGCCGCGGCCATCAGCCGCGTCTTCAGTTCGTTCGCCATCATCATCCCCAACTTGGCTGAATGGCGCTCAGTAGCGGGGGGCGATGTCGTGTGGACGACGAATAGGCGTCGCCTGCGTGACGCTAAGCTTGAAAATCCGCGACAAATCCACCGTGTGCGGAGGCTTTCAGCCTATCAGCCGCCGCGGCCCGCGGCGATGAAGGCGGCGATTGTCGGCCAGGTGTCGCCCCTGGGCCGCATGCTGTCGCAGGCGAAGCTTTTCAGGGCGCCGTAGATGCCGCCGGCCGGGGACGGCTCCCACGGCGTCTCCTCGGAATAGCGGTCGGTCTCCGCCCCGTCGGCCCCGATCGTCACATTCGTCGTCGTGCGCGACTGGCCGTCCGAACAGCGGATCGAGACCTCTTCGATCTCATGGCTTTGATCCGCCGCATCGCCCTGAGACGGCACGCGGGCGAAGCGGGCGGCGACCACGCCGTCCACGGCGTTCAACTGGTCCAGATCGACCAGATAGGCGATCCGATCCGTCGCCGAAAAACGGCTCCAGCTTTCGGCCGCAGCGGATTGGGCCGTCAGAGTCAGGCCGGCGATCAGTGCGAATGTGGCGATTCCGCGCATCATATCCTCCCCAAGAAGAGGCGATTTGATACCCGTGATCGGCCAATTTCAAGCCGCCGCGACGTCGCGTCAGGGGCGGACCCGTTCAGGCAGGGCCTCGACCTCCGCCTCGGTCAGGGAACCGGTGATGAAGGCGCGGCAGGTCCGGTTGCCCGGCGTGCCGCTGGGGACCAGAACCTGGACCGGATCGCCGACGCAGACGTTTTCGGACGCCCCCGCCGTGGGCGTGATGGCGATGGAGATCGCCGAATCCAGATCCCAGCAGCCGCCGCTGGTGTTGATCTCGAACACGTCGCCGCGGACCGAGCGCACATAGAGGTTCGCCGGCCGCTCGGCGCGGAAGTTTCGGACCTGATCGGTGCGGAAGCAGCGCGCCGCCTCGGAGCCGGTCTCGGCGAGGGTCTTCTGCGGGGCAGGGGCGGCGCAACCCGTCAAGGCGGCGCCGGTCAGCAGGCAGGCGAGGGCGGGGGCGATCAGCGTAAAGCGCATGGCGTATCCTTTCAGCTTGGCGCAACGATACACGATCCGTCTCGTTAAGTCCGTCGGCAGGCGCGGTTCAGAAGCGATCCGGCGACACCCGTTCCGCCAGGCTTGCGGGGAGGGGCGAGGGCCGGCCGGCGATCAAGGCCGCGACATGTTCGCCCAGCAGGGGCGCGATGCAGAAGCCGCGCGATCCCAGACCCGACAGAATATGGAGGCCATCGCTCCTCAGACCCGCGACGGGCAGGCGGTCGCGGGTCGAGGCGCGCACGGCGACGCGCCGCCCTCCCTCTTGCGACAGTCGCGCGGCCAGTTGCGGCAGACGGGCCTTCAGTGTCTCAAGATTGTGGCGGCTGTCCGCGTCGCGCGGGGTCAGGTCCACGTCTCCGCGTGTGTGGGTCGCGCCGTACAGCAGGCCGGCGCCGGTGGGGGCGACATAGCCGCCCCAGGCTGCCCCTTCGACCGATGGACCGTCGCGCCAGTCCGCCTGACCTCTGACAGGCGACAGGGCGCCGGTCTCCAGCAGGGCCTCGACCCCCCAGCCGGCCGTCGCCACGACGGCGTCGGCCGTGACGATGATCCGACCCTGGGCGTCCAGCAGGTCCCAGCGGTCGCCCGCGCGCCGGATGCTTGCCACGGAGGCGGACAGGACGGGGGTCCCTTCCAGCCAGGCCTCCAGAATGACGGCGGGGCGAACCACGCGGGCGTCGGCCATCATCAGACCGCCGTCGGCCTGGGCCTCGCCCAGACGGTGCTCGGCCGCAGCGGCGTCGATCACCGTCATGGCCCCCTCGCGCCACAGGGGCTGGTCGGCGATCTTGGCGAAGCGGGCCCGGTCTCTCTCCGCCCGGTCTCTCTCGGCCTGGGGCAGTTGCAGCACCCCTCGGCCCAGGACGGCGCCCGGCGTGGCGTCGTACAGATGTCGCGCCCGTTCCAGCGCCTGGGCGTAGAGGCCGGCGATGGCCGCGTCTCCCGCATCCAGGCGCGGCGTCGCCAGGCCGGCGGGGAAGCCCGAACCGCCTGCGCCCGGCCGATCGGCCTCGATCACCACCGCCGTCAGCCCCGCGGCCGCCAGGGCGCGCGCGACCGAGGCGCCGGCTATGCCCGCCCCGACGATCGCGACCTGGGGTCGGTGTTCGGCCTGTGGCAGCCCCGTCCGTCGCGCCTCCAGCCGTTCGCGCTTGCGCCCATGCCCCGGCCGCTTGTCGACGACGAAGCCCCGCTCGCTCAATCCCCGTCGCACGGCGCCGGCGACCGTGAAGGTGGCGAGACGGGCGTCGGGCGCGGATCGTTCTGCGATCCGGTCCAGGACCTGCGGCGACCACATGTCGGGGTTCAGGGCGGGAGAGAAGCCGTCCAGGAACCAGGCGTCGGCGGTCCCGCTCCATTGATCCAGCGCCCAGCCTACGTCGCCGACGGCGAGATCAAGCACGGCGTCAAACCCCGGCAGATCGACCCGGTGGAAGCCGGGCGTCGCCTCCGGCCAGGCCTCAAGCAGGGCCTCGGCCGGCTCGGCCAGTTCCGGCCAGTTGCTCAGGGCGCGACGGGCTTCCTCGACGGTCAGGGGAAAACCCTCGACGGAAAAGACGTTCAGCCGTGCGCCCTCAGGCCGCGTCCGTCGCCACAGGTCCAGCACGGCGGCGATGTTCAACCCCGTTCCGAACCCCAGTTCCGCCACGGTGAAGCCCTGACGGCCCGCCCAGGCCCCCGGCAGATCGCATCCCTGGAGAAAGACCGCGCGGCTTTCCGCCAGACCGTCGTCGCGCGAGAAATAGACGTCGCCGAACCGGCCCGAGCGCGGCTCGCCCTCTTCGGTCCAGGTCAGTCGGGGGGAGGCGTCTTGGGAACTCATGGCGCGGCTGTACACCCGGACGGCCGCAACGAAAAAGGCCGCCCCGAACGGAGCGGCCTTTCAGACGGGGTCTGGACCTTAGTGGCCGGCGTCATGACCGGCGTCGTGCGCCGGCTCGGCCGGCTTGGCCGCTTCCGAATGGGCGGCGTCGACGGGCGGAGTTTCGGTCGGCGTCGTGGCCGCGTTCGCGGCGTCGGCGTCTTGGGCCGCCTCATTGGCGGCTGCGGCCGCAGCGGCGGCGGCCTGGTCCGCCGTCAGGGCGGCGTCGGCTGCGGTCCCGGCGGCTTCGACCGCGTCGCTGGCGGCCTCCTCGGCCTTTTCCTCGGGGGCCTTGGAACAGGCGGCGATGGCGAGGGCGGCGGCCGAGGCGGCGATGAGGGCGGTGATGCGCATGACAATCCTCCAGAAGGCGGTTCGCAAGGTCTGAGGCCTTGCCCGAAACGATAGCGCCGCCGCAAAGGCCGGGGCAAGCGGCGATCGCGACGGCGCAGATCAGGACGAAAACACCCCGGCCTGGGGCGTGTTCCGGTTCAGTCGTTCGACACGTTGTTCAGCGTTTCTTCCATCTCGCTGAAGGACGGCTGGAGGGAGGAGGGGATGTCGCCCCGGCCGATCTCGGCCGAGATCTGGGCCGCATTGCCGTGAAGGTGGGCCACCAGGACCGACTGGATGATCTTATAATAGGCCGCTTCTTCGTTGATGATGGCCGTCAGGCGCGCGGCGAACGGACCGACCAGACCATAGGCCAGGAACACGCCCATGAAGGTGCCGACCAGGGCCCCGCCGATCATGGTGCCCAGCACCTCGGGCGGTTCGGTGATCGAACCCATGGTCTTGATGACGCCCAGCACGGCGGCCACGATTCCGAGGGCGGGCAGGCCGTCGGCTAGGTTCTGCAGGGCGTGGGCGTTTTCCAGATGCTCGTGGTGGTGCTTCTCGAGCTGTTTCTCCATCGCGTCTTCGACCTGGTGCGGATCTTCCAGGTTCATCGTCATCATCCGCAGGGTGTCGCAGATGAAGTCGACGGCGAAATGGTCCTTCAGCACCTTGGGGTACTTTTGGAAAATCGTCGATTCCTTGGGCTTTTCGATATGGCTTTCCAGGGCCACCACGCCCTTGGACTTCATCGTCTTGGTCAGCTGGAACAGCAGGGACAAGAGGTCCTTGTAGTCCTGCTTCTTCCATTTCGGTCCGGCGAAGGTCTTGCCCAGGCCGCCCATGGCCCCCTTGATCACGGGCAGGGAGTTGGAGATCAGGAAGGCGGCGATGCCGGCCCCGCCGATGGCCATCAGTTCGTGCGGGGCGGCGTGGATGATGACTTCGAACTTGCCGCCGGAGATGGCGTAGCTGCCGAAGACGAGGCCGAACAGCAGCACAATGCCGATGATCTGAAACATGGGGACGCGACATCCTAGACGGAGAGGCGTCGACCATGGCGGTTATTGATTAAGACGGCGTTTCGCCAAACGCCGTCCAACCGCCGTCAAAGCCGGCCTTCACCGTTCAGAATGGCCGTGCGCGCCGCCGCCGTCAGCTTCTGATAGCCGCTCTTGCCGCCGCGCACATACAGGGCCGCCCCGACCTTTTCCGGATCGAAACCGTCGGCCACAAGGTCGGACTTGCGATATTTGAAGGTGCCGGTGGTCTCGGCCGCCTCGATCATTCGCAGGAAGACCGGTTGGGCGTAGGCCGGCAGTTTGCCATTGATGTGGTCGGCGAAGGTCTTGGGATCGAACTTGCCTTCGATCACCAGGGCGGCCATCCCCGCCTTGCCTTCCTGGCCGGGCACGGGAATGCCGTAGACGATGGCTTCGGCCACGCCAGGCGCATCCATCAGGACCTGTTCGACCTCGGAGGTCGAGACATTCTCGCCCTTCCAGCGGAAGGTGTCGCCCATCCGATCGACGAAATAGAAATAGCCCTCGGCGTCCTGGCGCATCAGGTCGCCGGTGCGGAACCAGCGATCGCCCTTCTTGAACACGTCGGTCAGGATCTTCTTCTGAGAGGCGGCCTTATCGGCATAGCCCGAGAAGTCGTGACGGATGTCGTTGCCGATCTCGCCGATCGCTTCGCCGATCTCGCCCGCGCGGGCCAGGCGGCACAGGCCGTCGGGCCCCCGGACCGGCTGTTCGGTCTCGACGTCGCACTGAACCAGACGGATGTTGATCTGCTTCTTAAGATAGCTGGGGACGCGGCCGATGGCGCCCTGTTTGCCGTCGAAGTTGAACAGGGAGACATTGCCCTCGGTCGAGCCGTAGAACTCCAGCACCTCGGGAATGTTGAACCGGCTCTGGAACTCAGGCCAGACGTCGCCGCGCATGCCGTTGCCGAAGGCGAAGCGCAGCTTGTGCTTCTTCTCATAGGCCTGGGGCGGACAGTTCACCAGATAGCGGCACAGTTCGCCGATATAGACGAACATGGTGGCGCCCGACGCCACGACGTCCGGCCAGAAGCTGCTGGCTGAAAACTTCTTGCGGATCACCAGGCGCGCGCCGTTCAGCAGGGCCGCGCCCACGCCCACCAGACCGCCGGTCGAATGGTAAAGCGGCAGGACGTTGAAGATGCGGTCCTTTGGGGTCGAACGGGTCGCCCCGGCGAAGGCGCGCATATAGGTGCGGGCGCGCGAATGCGGAATGCGGGCCGCCTTGGGCAGGCCGGTGGTGCCGGAGGTGTAGATGTACAGAGCCGTGTCGCGGTTGGTCAGACCCTCGCGTCCGCTGCGGGCGGGGCGCACCGAAGAGCCGCCGCGCACCGGCTTGTCCAGGCCCCGGCGTTCGCTGTTCTCGTCCTCGTCGTCCAGGCCCAGAACCCACAGCATCAGATTGTGACCGACCAGGGGGCGGGCGTCCTCGATCTGGCGCCAGCAGTCCTCGTCCGCGACGACCTGGAAGGCGTTGGAAATGGTCAGGCAGTGGGCCAGGCCCTGGCCCGTCAGATTGGTGTTGATCAGGGCGGTGGCGACCCCGACCTTCGAAAAGCCGATCCAGGCCGCCAGATATTCGACCCGGTTGGTCATCATCAGGGCGATGGTGTCGCTGCGGCGCAGGCCCCGGCTCTTGGCCCAGTGGGCGAAGCGGTTCGCCATGGCGTCCAGGTCGCGATAGGTCAGGCTGCGGCGCTCGTCCTCGACGGCGATGTTGTCGGCGAACTTGTCGACGGCCTCCTCGAAGTCGTCGCACAGCAGAACGTCGCTATCCAGCTCGATCGGCTTGATGCGCTTGAGCAGACGGAACAGGCCCCGCGCGAACCTCACGTCCCTGCGAATATTCGCTACCAAACCCATGCTCGCCGATTCTCCGGTCTGTGCGTTTCCATCCGTCTTCGTGATGAACGAAGCCGGTCCGTCGGGTCAACCGTGTGGCGGTCAATCACCTGCGAAAGCGCCACGATTGCCGACGGGCGTGTCCCAATTGTTCGCGTGACGTGACGTAAATCCAGACCCAAAAACGCGACAGCGACCTTATGCGTCGCCGACCCTGATCCTCAGCGGGCCGGAAGGGCGGGGTATTCCAGGCGGCTCACGTCATAGCCCAGGGCGCGCGCACGATCCGTCAGGGCCTTGATCTCGGCCGCGCTCGGCACGTCCCGCGTGTAGATGAAGAGGCGGTGGAAGGTGGGATCGGTGGAGATGAACCAGCTGTAGTCGTCGGCGCGGTCCAGCACCCAAAAGTCCCAGGTGACGAAGCCGTGCAGATAACGCACGCGCAGCTTGGCGTTCGTTCCGGGGTCCAGGATGCGTCCGTCGCCGCTGATCGCCTTCTCCCTGCCCTCCGGCGTGCCGATCTGACAGGTGTCGCGCACCGCGATCCGGTCGCCGCCCAGCGGGCGATAGGCCGAGGCGCCGGCGACGCAGCCGTCGGTCAGCCGGTCCGGCAGGCGCGCCACCTCATGCCAACGCCCGGACCAGAGTCGGTCGATTTCGATCGCCTTCAGCGGCTGCGGCGCCCGATATTCGGACGGCGAAGGGGCCGTGACGCAGGCGGCCAAGGCGCCGCAAAGACTCAGAGACAGGGCGAGGCGGGCGAGCGTTTTCATGATGGAAATCCCCTTTCGGCCATAAAGCCGCCACATGCGGCTCAGGTTCCGCCCAGGCTTGGCCGTTCGTCCGTCAGGTGCAAATCTCTCGACGGGCGACAGTATCATTCGCTTGCGACCCATTGCATGCTGGGCTTTCACGTCAGGGTTCGATGGAGACCTGACCTGGTGGACGCCGCCATTCTGACTGAACAGCCGACCCCGATCCGACCCTTGGCGATCAGCCCTTCGCGGCTGACCCATCTTCAGCGCCTGGAGGCCGAGAGCATCCATATCATGCGGGAGGTGGCGGCCGAGGCCGAGCGCCCGGTCATGCTGTATTCGATCGGCAAGGATTCGGCGGTGATGCTGCATCTGGCCAGGAAGGCCTTCTATCCGTCCAAACCGCCCTTCCCCCTGCTGCACGTCGACACGACGTGGAAGTTCCGCGCCATGTACGCCATGCGCGAACAGGCCGCCGCAGACCTGGGCGTCGAACTGCTGGTGCACCAGAACCCGGAAGCCCTCGCGCGCGGCATCAATCCGTTCGACCACGGCTCGGCCCTCCACACCGATCTTTGGAAGACCGAGGGGCTGAAACAGGCTCTGTCCCTGCACGGCTTCGACGCGGCCTTCGGCGGCGCCCGACGCGATGAGGAGAAGTCGCGCGCCAAGGAACGGATCTTCTCCTTCCGCACGGCCGAGCACCGCTGGGATCCCAAGAACCAGCGGCCGGAACTCTGGCGGCTCTACAACACCCGCAAACGGCCGGGCGAAAGCATCCGCGTCTTCCCCATCTCCAACTGGACCGAACTGGACGTCTGGCAATACATCCATCTGGAGAACATCCCCATCGTGCCTCTGTACCTCGCCGCTGAACGGCCGGTGGTGGAGCGCGACGGCGCCCTGATCATGGTCGATGACGACCGCTTCCGCCTGCGGCCCGGCGAGACGCCCCAGATGAAGTCCGTCCGCTTCCGCACCCTGGGCTGCTACCCCCTGACCGGGGCGGTCGAGAGCACGGCTTCGACCCTGCCCGAGGTCATTCAGGAAATGCTGCTGACCACCACCTCTGAACGTCAGGGCCGGATGATCGACCACGACCAGTCCGCCTCGATGGAGAAGAAGAAGCAGGAGGGCTATTTCTGATGGCTCACCAGTCCGACCTCATCGCCCGCGACATCGACGCCTATCTGGACGCCCACCAGCACAAGAGCCTGCTGCGCTTCATCACCTGCGGCAGCGTCGATGACGGCAAGTCCACCCTGATCGGCCGGCTGCTCTACGACTCCAAGATGATCTTCGAGGATCAGATGGCGGCGCTGGAGGCCGACAGCCGCCGCGTCGGCACGCAAGGGGGCGACATCGACTTCGCCCTGCTGGTCGACGGCCTGGCCGCCGAGCGGGAACAGGGCATCACCATCGACGTGGCCTATCGCTTCTTCTCGACCGAAAAGCGCAAATTCATCGTCGCCGACACGCCGGGTCACGAGCAGTACACCCGCAACATGGTCACCGGCGCCTCGACCGCCGACGCGGCCGTCATCCTGATCGACGCCCGGCGCGGCGTCCTGACCCAGACGCGGCGGCACGCCTATCTGGTCAGCCTGCTGGGCATTCGCCATGTCATCCTGGCGGTGAACAAGATGGACCTGATGGGCTGGTCGCAGTCCGTGTTCGACGCCATCGTCGCCGACTTCTCCGCCTTCGCCGACCAGATCGGGCTGAAGCGCTTCGACGCCATCCCGATGTCCGCCCTGCGCGGCGACAACATCACCGAAGCCAGCAATCATTCGCCCTGGTACGCCGGCCCGCCGCTGATGAGCCTCTTGGAAACGCTGGAGGTCGGGGACGATCTTCAGGCCGACCCCTTCCGCCTGCCGGTGCAATGGGTCAACCGGCCCAATCTCGACTTCCGCGGCTTCTCCGGCCAGATCGCCGCCGGCACGGTGCGTCCGGGCGATCCGGTGCGCGTCCTGCCGTCGGGCAAGGCCTCGAGCGTCGCCCGCATCGTCACCGCCGACGGCGACCTGGCCCAGGCGGTCGCCGGCCAGTCGATCACCCTGACCCTGGCCGACGAGATCGACGTTTCGCGCGGCGACGTCCTGGCCGGCGCCGACGCCCCGCCGGAGGCCGCCGACCAGTTCGAGGCCACGGTCGTCTGGATGGACGACGAACCCTTGCTGCCGGGGCGGCCTTACTTGCTGAAGATCGGCGCCAAGCTGGTCGGGGCGACCATCACCGAGCCCAAGCACAAGGTGAACGTCAACACCCTGGAGCAGCAGCCGGCCAAACGGCTTGAGCTGAACGAGATCGGCGTCTGCAACCTGTCGCTGGACGCCCCCGTCGCCTTCGCCCCCTACGCTCAGAACAAGGATCTGGGCGGCTTCATCCTGATCGACCGGATTTCGAACCGGACGGTCGGGGCGGGCCTGCTGCACTTCGCCCTGCGTCGCGCCCACAACATCCATTGGCAGGCCCTGTCGGTGGACAAGAGTTCGCGCGCGGCCATCAAGAACCAGAAGGGCAGGGTCATCTGGCTGACCGGCCTGTCCGGCGCCGGCAAGTCGACCATCGCCGACCTGGTCGAGAAGCGGCTGCACGCCGACGGCCGCCACACCTATCTGCTGGACGGCGACAACGTCCGCCACGGTCTGAACCGCGACCTGGGCTTCACGGAGGAGGACCGGGTCGAAAACATCCGCCGCGTCGCCGAGGTGTCGAAACTGATGGTGGACGCCGGCCTGATCGTCCTGGTCAGCTTCATCTCCCCCTTCCGCGCCGAACGCCGCATGGCCCGTGAGTTGCTCGGTCCGGGCGAGTTCGTCGAGGTCTATGTCGACACGCCCCTGGCCGTCGCCGAGCAGCGCGACGTCAAGGGCCTCTACAAGAAGGCCCGCGCCGGCGAACTGAAGAATTTCACCGGCATCGACAGCCCCTATGAGGCGCCCGAAACCCCCGAGATCGTCGTCGACACCACGACCATGTCGGCAGAAGATGCGGCGGAACGGATCGTGGCCTGGCTGGACGGCCGGTTCTTGACCGAGGACTTCAGCATCTGAGGCGGGACTGCATCGCCGGGAGGAGCCAATATGGAACTGATCATCGGCCCCCGGACCTATTCGACCTGGTCCCTGCGGGGGTGGCTGGTGATGAAGCGCACGGGCGCTGACTTCACCACCGTGGACGTCCGCTATGAGACCCAGGCCCAGAAGGCGGCGCTGCGTCAGGTCTCGCCGTCCGGCTTCGTCCCGGTGCTGAGGCACGGCGATACGCTCATCTGGGATACGCTGGCGATCGCGGAATGGGCGGCCGAGACCTATCCCGAGGCGCGGCTGTGGCCTGCGGACCCGATGGCCCGCGCCCTGGCCCGATCGGCGACGGCGGAGATGCATTCCGGTTTTTCGGCCCTGCGCACCTTCTGCGGCGCGGGGCCGGACCGGCCCATCGTCGGCGAGGCCCGGTCCGAGACCCCGTCGGACCCGGCGCTGGATCGCGATCTGGCCCGGCTGGTCGATCTGTTTCGCCAGATGCGAAGCCGGTTCGGGCAGACGGGGCCCTGGCTGTTCGGCGACTGGTCGATCGCCGACGCCTTCTTCACCCCGGTCGCGGCGCGCATCCGACACTTCCAGATCGACCTCGGCGCCCATGGCGACGACGGCGCAGCCGCAACCTATGTCGCCGCCCTCCTGGCCCAACCGGATTTCCGGCAGTGGGAGACTGAGGCCCTGGCTTAAGCGTTTCGCAACCTTGGCCGCAGACGGGCCGTTAAGATGACGACGTTATCTTGATCCGGCGTGGGACCGCCCGTTCCACCCGGAGGACGAGATGCCGCTTCACACCCCCGCGCCGACCAAGGCCGCCGTTCAGATCAAGCCCTCGTCCGAAGGTCTCAGTCCGCTAGCCGGCTACGGCCTGGCGGCCCTGGTGGGAGCGGCCTTCTGGGCTCTTCTGCTGGCGGCGGTGTTCTGAAAACCTATTGGGCGCCGGCGATCGGGCTGGCCTGGGCCACCATCAGGGGCTGTTCCGTCGGCGGCGTATAGTCCAGGGCCAGAGGCACGAGCCGGGCGCCCGAAGCGACCGCATCCAGGGTCTTCAGCGGGCCGCCGAACAGACGCTGATAGATCCAATAGGCGGCGACGACCTTTTCCACATATTCGCGGGCCTGGGGCACGTCGATCGTCTCGATCAGCAGCAGGGGATCGGCGTCCGGCCCCAGTTTTCTCAGGGCCGCCAGCATCGGGCCAGGCCCGGCGTTGTAGGACGCCACCGCGCGCAACAGATCGCCCTGGAAGGCCGGCAGGTTCAGCATCCGGCTGACATAGGCCTGACCCAGCCGCATATTGGTCGCCGGGACCAGAAGCTTGGTCGGGTCTGAGACGAAGGTGGGGTCGCCCGTCATCTCGGCCGCCGTCGTCGGCATGACCTGCATCAGCCCATAGGCGCCGGCGCCGGACCGGGCGTCGGGGTTGAAGTCGGTCTCCTTGCGCGCCAGGGCGTAGACCAGGGCCTTTTCGATGACGAAGCCGCCCTCCGGCTCCAGCACCGGCATGGGGAAGCGGGTCGCGTCGATCCGAGCGACGTCGCCGCCGCTGCTGGGCATCATCACCCGCGCCAGGGCCATCCACATCCGCGCGGCGTCGCCCACCGCCGTGCGAAGCCCGGCGCGCAGCTCATTCTCGCCCTCGGTGCGACGGCCGACCTCGTAATAGGCGACGGTGCGCCGGGCGCGGGCGTCGCTCTGGACGAAGGCGTTCAGCTCATCGGCCCCGACGCGGCCGTCCTGGGGCACATAGACGGCGCGCTGCAGCCGGGGTTGGGCCTCATAGGGGCGGGGGCCCAGGTTTTCGATCGCCGGTTCTTCGCCCAGCTGACGCAGGGCGATCTGGCCGTAGAAGGTCGCCGGCCACTGTCCCGCCAGACGCAGATAGTCGTTGACCCGGTCCTGGCGGCCGGACTGGGAGGCGGCCCGGGCGGTCCAATAGGCGGCGCCGGCGCGGACCCACGGGTCTTCGGTCGGATCGTTGGCGACGCGCTCGAAGGCGGCGAAGGCCTGATGGAACTGACCCAGCCGCCATTCGGCCAGGCCGACCGTCCACCAGTCGCCGATCTCGCGGCCGACGGCCGAGGCGCCGGTCAGGTCGTCGTTGTTGTATGCGACGCGCGCCGCCTTCATCGGATCGACGGCCGGTCCCCCCGAGACGGCGGCGACGACGCTGTTCCAGGTCCGCCCCAGAAGCCCCCCTGGCTTGACCGGTTCCGGCGCCCCGTCGGGCCGACGCCGCATGGCCAGGGCGTAGACCCGGTCCGCGCAGGGCAGGTCTGAATAGGATTCAAGCCAGGCCGTCAGCTCTTCATAGGTGGCGACATGGTCGGGGTGGAACAGGCTTTCGAACTCGACCTGACCCAGCAGGACGCGGTCCTGAGCCTGACGCGCCGACAGGCGGGCCGCCTCGATGTCGCCGCGCCGCAGGGCGTCGAAGGCGGTGGTGTAGGACAGGCGATCAGATGAACTCAGGGCCGTGGGGCGGACGGAACCGGAACTGACGTCAGCCATTCCCTCTGCAGGCGCCTCGGCCTGCACCGCGCCGGCGAAGGCGAGCGAAAGCACCAGAGTCGGGGCGATCAGCGCCCGGCGGAACATCAACATACGCGGCGGCCCCGTTGGCGTCGCCCTGCCCGTTCTCGTCAGGCGGGGATCGTGTGGCGTTGGTCGTCAAACGATCAGCATGCCTTAAAGCGGCGGTAACCTCAACCTGCGCCGTCCAGCCGAGCCGAAAGCGCCAACAGATCGCCCCAGACCAGCCGCTTGGCCTGGGGTTGGCGCAGCAGGAAGGCGGGGTGCAGGGTCGGCACGACCGGCGCGGACACGGCGCCCTCGTTCAGACGCCATTCCCGCCACTGGCCCCGGATTTTCATGATGCCCTCGTCGGTCTGAAGCACCGATTTGGCCGAGGCCGCCCCCAGCAGCAACACCGCCTTGGGCTGGAGCAGAGCAAAGGCGCGTTCGACGAAGGGGGCGCATACCGCCTGTTCCTGCGGGGTCGGGGTGCGGTTGCCCGGCGGGCGCCAGAAGACGGTGTTGGTGATGAAGACCTTGCCGGTCAGTCCGGCCGCCGCCAGCATTCGATCCAGCAGCTTGCCCGCCTTGCCGACGAAGGGCTGGCCCATCCGGTCCTCTTCGGCGCCGGGGCCTTCGCCGATGATCAGCACCGGCGCGTTCGGGTCGCCACGGCCGAAGACCGACTGGGTCGCCCCCATGGCGCGCAGGGGACAGCCTTCGAACGCCGCCACCGCCGCAGCCAGATCCTGGAGCGTGGCGGCCCCCGCCGCCAAATGTCGTGCCTGGGCGATCGCATCGACTGCGCCGGGTCCGACCAGGGGCGCGGCCACCGAGGCCGTGGCCTTCTGCACCGCCTTCAGGGCGGGGGGCGGGGCCAGATGGGTGTGATCGACCGGCGCCTCGCCGTAGCAGGCGTCCACCCCCGCATCCCGCCAGAAGGCGAGCAGGCTTTCGATTGCAGCGATCTCGTGAGGTTGCGCGTTCATGTCTCAGCACACCGATAAGCCTTGACCGCCCTCGCGTCACCTTCCGATAAGCGGCATAACCACACGAACAAGCAGGATTTCAGGGGAAGACATGGCCGAAGAAGCCATCGAGGGCGGCGCGGAAAACGCCCGCCAGGAAGCCATCATCGACAATCTGCCGCCGCTGGAGGCTCTTCAGGGCGTCGAGCGGGAGGTCATGGAGTATGACGTCGTCATCGTCGGCGGCGGCCCCGCCGGCCTGTCGGCGGCCATCCGTCTGAAACAGAGGGCGGAAAAAGACGGCAAGGACATCAGCGTCGCCGTGCTGGAAAAGGGTGCCGAGGTCGGCGGCCACATCCTGTCGGGCGCGGTCATCGACCCCAAGGCGCTGAACGAACTCTTCCCCGACTGGAAGGAGCGCGGCGCCCCGCTGGAGACGCCGGTCACCCAGGACCGTTTCCTGCTGCTGGGTCCGCAAGGGTCGGCCGCCCTGCCGATGGGGCTGATGCCCCCCTTCATGCACAATGACGGCTGCTACATCGCCTCCCTGGGCAATGTGGCGCGCTGGCTGGGCGAACAGGCCGAGGCCCTGGGCGTCGAGGTCTATCCCGGCATGGCCGCCAGCCACGTCGTCTGGGAAGAAGAGACGGGTCGAGTGAAGGGCGTCGTCGCCGGCGTCTTCGGCATCGACCGCGAGGGCAAGCCGACCGGCGACTTCCAGCCGGGCATCGAACTGCACGGCAAATATGTCTTCATCGCCGAGGGCGTGCGCGGCTCCCTGGCCAAGACCATCATCGCCCGCCACAAGCTCCAGGACGGCAGGTCGCCTCAGAAATACGGCATCGGCCTGAAGGAGCTGTGGCAGGTGCCGGCGGATAAGCACCAGCCCGGCCTGGCCCAGCACACCACCGGCTGGCCGCTGGACGAGCACACCGGCGGCGGCAGCTTCCTGTACCACTTCGGCGACCGCTATGTGGCGATCGGCTATGTCGTTCACCTGAACTACAAGAACCCGCATCTGTCGCCGTTCGACGAGTTCCAGCGGTTCAAGCATCACCCGTCCATCGCCTCGCACCTGGAAGGCGGCACGCGCATCTCCTACGGCGCACGGGCCATCACCGAGGGCGGCCTGCAGTCGATTCCGAAGCTTAGCTTCCCCGGCGGCGTCCTGATCGGCTGCTCGGCCGGCTTTGTGAACGTGCCCCGGATCAAGGGCAGCCATAACGCCATGAAGACCGGCATGCTGGCCGCCGACGCCGCCTATGACGCGGTTCAGGCCGGACGCGGCGGCGACGAACTGGTCGAGTATGAGGCCGCCTTCAAGAAGAGCTGGGTCTATAAGGAGCTGTCGGTCGTCCGAAACGCCAAGCCTCTGCTGTCCAAGTTCGGCACCACCCTGGGCGGGGCGCTGGGCATGTTCGACATGTGGTGCCGCACCCTGCTGGGCGGCTGGTCCCCTATCCCGACCCTGCAACACGGCAAGACCGACGCGGCCTCGACCGAGCCCGCCGCCAAGCACAAGCCGATCGCCTATCCCAAGCCGGACGGCAAACTGTCCTTCGACAAGCTGTCGTCGGTCTTCATTTCGAACACCAACCACGCCGAGGACCAGCCGGCCCACCTGAAACTGCTGGACCCGTCCAAGCCGATCCAGGTCAACCTGCCCAAATACGGCGAACCGGCCCGGCTCTACTGCCCAGCGGGCGTGTACGAGGTCGTCTATGCGGACGAGGTCGCCAAGACCGACCCCCGTTTCGTCATCAACGCCCAGAACTGCGTCCACTGCAAAACCTGCGACATCAAGGATCCGTCGCAGAACATCGTCTGGACCACGCCCGAGGGCGGCGGCGGCCCGAACTATCCGAACATGTGACGGGGCTCTTGCGGGGGCGGTGGAAAGCGTGAAGGGTCGGCGCATGATCGCCTCCCGTTCGCGCCTGTTCGCCGCCTCCCTGACCGTCCTCGCCCTGGCCATGGCCCAGGGGGCCGTCGCGCAGGAGACAAGACCGGCGTCGCCGTCCGTCAATCCGTCCCAGGACCATCCGCCCGCCATAATCCTCGAGCCGGGTCAGACGCCTGACGCCGCGCCCGCCGAAGACGAACCCGAGGACGGCGCGCCCCAGGAAATGACGCCCGGAGGCGATCCGGCGACCGACGTCGCGGGCGATGACGAACCGGCCGAACCACCCATCCCCGAGGTCTGGTCGCCGATCCCGACCGACGCCCAGGGCCGCAGCGCCTATGGGCTGTATCTCGCCGGCAAACTGGCCCTGATGACGGGGGAGGGCGAACGGGGCGCCGATCTTCTGGCCCAGGCCCAGGCCCTGACGCCGGAACAGCCGCGCCTGCGCGAACAGGCCTTCACCTCGGCCCTGCTCAGCGGCGATCTGGACGTGGCGGCGCGCCTGGCGCCGACCGCCGACGCCTCGCCGGCCTTCACCGAGGGGGGGCGGCTGCTCGCGGCCGTCCAGACCTTCGTGCACGGCGACGCCCGCGCCGCCGACGCCGCATTGGCCGCCCGACCCATCGCCGCCCCGCACGCCCGCGCCGGGCTGATGGTCGCGCCCTGGATCGCGGGGGCGGCCGGCGACTGGACCCGCGCCCTGGCCGCGCCACCGGCCCTGGGCGATCCCGTCACCCTGGCCTTTGCGCGCCAGAACCGCGCCCTTCTCTTGGAAAAGCGCCGCAAATACGCCGAGGCGGAGGCCGAGCTGAAGGCGCTGTCCGATCTGCCGACCCTGGGCGCCCTGTTCCACCGGCCCTATGGCGAGTTTCTGGAGCGGCGCGGCAAGCGGGACCAGGCCCTGGCCGTCTATCAGGCGGCGATGCAGGGACAGACCGATCTGGCGACCGCCCGCGCCCTGGCGCGGCTTCAGGCCGGAGATCCGCCTCCGCCCGTTCCGGACTTCCGCCAGGGCGCGGCCCAGGCCCTGACCACGGCCGCCGCCCAGGCCGTGGCCGAACGGGGTAATGAGTTTGCGGTGGTCTATCTGCGGCTCGCCCTGAACCTGCACGAGGATGCGGCGACCCAGATTCAGCTGGCCCAGGTGCTGGACCGGGTGGGGCTGAAGTCCGCCGCCCGCACCGCCCTGTCGCGCGTCGGGCCGGAGGACCCGGTCCTCTACGCCAGCGCCCGCGCCCAGCTGGCGATCAATCTGGAGGAGGACGGCCAGTCCGAGGCCGCCCTGACCGAACTGCGCGCCGCCGCCGCCGCCCAGCCTGACGATCCGCGCATCGCCCTGGTCCTGGCGGGCCAGCTGATCCAGGCGCAACAGTTCGAGGCGGCCCTGGCCCTTCTGAACGGCCCGCTGCTGAATACGGCGGACCAGGGCGCCAACATCCATTTCCTGCGCGGCGCGGCGCTGGAATCATTGGACCGCATCCCCGAGGCCGAGGCCGAACTGTGGGCCGCGCATCAGGCGGACCCGAACAACGCCGACGTGCTGAACTATCTCGGCTATCTGTGGGTGGACAAGGGTCTGCGCGTAGATCAGGGCGCCGGCCTGTTGGCCCAGGCCCACGCCGCCGAGCCCGAGAACGGCAATATCCAGGACTCCCTGGGCTGGGCCCAGTTCAAACAGGGCTATTACGACACCGCCGTCGTCACCCTGGAGGAGGCGGCCGACAAGGAGCCCGCCAATCCCGAGATCACCGATCACCTGGGCGACGCCTACTGGAAGGTGGGGCGTCGGCGGGAGGCGGTCTGGCTGTGGAACCGCGTCCTGAGCCTTGACCCGGAGCCCGAACGCAAGGCCGAGGTCGAACGCAAGATCGCCAACGGCCTCGACGGCGCCGGCCCCGCGACCGGCGTGCCGCAATAGGGGGCGCGCCACCGCACGCTCAGCCCCCGCGCTGCCACACCCACGCCCGTCATCCTCGCCCTTGTGGCGAGGATCCAGACTCCCGGTGTGTCCGCAGACGTGCGTCCGCTCGAACACCGGGAGTCTGGATCCTGGGGACAAGCCCTAGGATGACGACCGGGAAGGGAGAGGGGCGCCGTATTCCCCGTTCCGACCCAGCCCCCAAGTCGCTAAGACCTACTCCATGCCACCACTCACGGCCCTGGCCCCGGCCAAGATCAATCTGTTCCTGCACGTCGGCCCGGTGGACGCCGACGGCTATCATCCCCTGTCCAGTCTGGTCGCCTTCGGCGAGGTCGGGGATCGGGTGACGGTCGAGCCCGCCGACCGCCTGTCGCTGAGCGTGAGCGGCCCGTTCGGCGCGGGTCTGGCGGCCGAGCCCGACAATCTGATCCTGCGCGCGCTTCGCGCCCTGGGCCAGGCGACCGGCGCAGGCGAACCGCCGCTGAAGGTAACGCTGGACAAGCGCCTGCCCATCGCCGCCGGCCTGGGCGGGGGCTCGTCCGACGCCGGCGCCGCCCTGAAACTGGCGCGTCAGGCCCTGGCGCTGGACATAGACGATGCGGCGCTGGAGGCCGTGGCCGGCGTCATCGGCGCCGACGGCCCCATGTGCCTGCGGATGCGCACCGCCTGGGCCGAGGGGCGGGGCGAGGTCCTGACCGACGAGCCGCGCCTGCCGCCGCTCCACGCCGTCCTGTTCAATCCGGGCGTCCCTTCGCCCACCGGCGCCGTCTACAGGGCCTATGACGCCGGTCCGCCGCGCGCCGCTGCCCACGCCCTTGCCTGGCCCGCGCCGCCCGCCGACTGGAGCCCGGCGGTCGTGATCGACTGGCTGGCGGGTCTTCGCAACGATCTTCAGCCGCCCGCCGAGGCCCTGACGCCCGCCATAGCCGATGCGGTTTCAGCGGTGGCGGCGGCCCCCGGCGTGGCCCTGGCGCGCATGTCCGGCTCGGGCGCCACCGTCTTCGGCCTGTGCCGGTCCGGCGAGGACGCGGCCGCCGCCGCCGCCGCCCTGTCGGCCGCCCATCCGGTCGCCTGGGTCGCCCCGACCCGCCTCGCCGCCGCCTGAGCCATAAATCCCCCGCGCGTGTTGAAGCGCGCGGCGCCGGGCCCTATGGTCCGCCGTCTTTTTTTAGCCCCTCCCGAGCCCGATTTGACCACCTCGACCGAGCCGCTCGCCTTCCAGGACCTGATCCTGACCCTGCACCGCTATTGGGGCGAGCAGGGCTGCGCCATCCTCCAGCCCTATGACATCGAGGTCGGGGCCGGCACCCTGCACCCCGCCACCGTCCTGCGCGCGCTCGGCTCAAAGCCGTGGAAGGCCGCCTATGTCCAGCCCAGCCGCCGCCCCGGCGACGGTCGCTATGGCGAGAACCCGAACCGTCTCCAGCACTATTATCAATACCAGGTCATTCTGAAGCCGAACCCGGACAATCTTCAGGAGCTCTATCTCGGCTCGCTGGCGGCGATCGGGATTGATCCGAAACTGCACGATATCCGCTTCGTCGAGGATGACTGGGAGAACCCGACCGTCGGCGCCTGGGGCCTGGGCTGGGAGGTCTGGTGCGACGGCATGGAAGTGACCCAGTTCACCTATTTCCAGGGCGTCGGCGGCATAGAGGTCGATGTGGTCTCGGGCGAACTGACCTACGGGCTGGAGCGTCTGGCCATGTATGTCCAGGGCGTGGACAACGTCTATGACCTCAAGTTCACCAAGGAGGGCCTGACCTATGGCGAGGTCTTCCTGGAGAACGAACGCCAGCAGTCGGAAGCCAACTTCCACGGCTATGACGTCGACGGGCTGAAACGCCGGTTCGAGGATATGGTGGCTGAGGTCTCGCGCCTTCTGGCCCTGACCGGACCCCAGGGCCAGCCCCTGGTCCTGCCGGCCTACGACCAGGTGCTGAAGGCCAGCCACCTGTTCAACCTGATGGACGCCCGCGGCGCCATCGCCGTCGCCGAGCGCCAGAGCTACATCGGCCGCATCCGCGAACTCTGCAAAGCCTGCGCGACGGCCTATGTAGAGCGGGAACGGGGGGAAGCGTGAGCTTCTGGTCGTTTTTAAAGCGCAATAAGGCGGACACGCCGATCGACACATCCGAAATTCGCGACCGGATGATCCTCGCGACAGCTGAGGCGCTGGAGACTCTGCCGCTGTTCTGGAGCCGCTTTGATCTCGCGTCCAACAAGTACGATTTTCTACTAAAACTGGCTTTACCGACGCCAGATGACGGCTACGAATACGTGTGGGTCGATTGGATCGCAGTGATCGGCGATCAATACGAAGCCAGCCTTGCGAACGAGCCTGTAAATCTCCCCGGACGCCACGCGCGAGATCGTGTGACATTCACCCAAGCTGAAATCATCGATTGGGCCTATCCCGCCGACGCTGGCTACTGCGGTCATTTCACGACCCGAGCGATGTTGTCGCTTCTTGATCCCAAAACTGCGGCTGAAGTGAAGAAGACTCTGGCGGCGAACCCGATTGAATCTGTGAACTAATGCCCCAACTCCTCCTCGAAATCTTCTCCGAAGAAATCCCCGCCCGCATGCAGCAGGGCGCCGCGCGGGATCTCGACCGCATGGTCTCCGACCGGCTGAAGGCCGCCGGCCTGACCTGGGACGCCCTGACCACCTATGCCGGCCCGCGCCGCCTGACCCTGGTGATCGACGGCCTGCCCGCCGCCACGCCCGACCGCGAGGAGGAGATCAAGGGGCCCAAGGCTTCGGCGCCGGAACAGGCGCTGGAGGGCTTCCTGCGCAAGACCGGCCTGACCCGCGATCAACTGACCGAGCGCGACGGCGTCCTCTACGCCGTCCTGTCGTCCAAGGGCCGGGCCACGACCGATCTGATCGCCGAGACGGTGGATCAGGTCATCCGCGCCTTCCCCTGGCCCAAGTCGATGCGCTGGGGCTCGGGAAGCCTGCGCTGGGTCCGTCCGATCAAACGCATCCTGTGCCTGTTCGACGGCAAGGTGGTCCCGTTCGAGATCGACGGGATTCAATCCGACGCCATCACCGAGGGCCACCGTTTCCTCGGCTCGGGCCAACTTCTGAAGGCCAGCGACTTCGTCGACTACCGCACCCAGCTGGAGCGGGAGTTCGTCCTGCTGGATGTGGCGGACCGCAAGCTGCGCATTCTGGAAGAGGCCAAGGCCGCCTGCGCCGCGCGCGGCCTGGTGCTGGTCGACGACGACGGCCTGCTGGACGAGGTGGCGGGCCTGGCCGAATGGCCGACCCCGATCCTGGGCGACATGGACCCGCAGTTCCTGGCCCTGCCGCCCGAGGTCGTGCGCCTGTCGATGAAGGTGCACCAGAAATATTTCGCCGTCCGCAGCTCTCCCCCCTCTGGGGGGAGCACCCGCGAAGCGGGGGAGGGGGGCGCGCCCCAACTGGCCCCCAACTTCCTGGTCGTCGCCAATGTCGAGGCCACCGACGGCGGCAAGGCCCTGGCCGCCGGCAACAGCCGCGTCCTGTCCGCCCGCCTGAACGACGCCCGCTTCTTCTGGGATGAAGACCAGAAGGTCGGCTTCGACGCCTGGAACGAAAAGCTGAAGGGCGTCACCTTCCACGCCAAACTGGGCACACTGGCCGAGCGGGTCGAGCGCATCGCAGCGCTCGCCCGCGAGATCGCCCCCCTGGTCGGCGCCGATGCGGATCAGGCCGAGACCGCCGCCCGCCTGTGCAAGGCCGATCTGGCCAGCGGCATGGTCGGCGAATTCCCCGAACTGCAGGGGATCATGGGCGGCTATTACGCCCGCCTCGCCGGCTATCCCGACGCCGTCGCCGACGCCGTCCGCGACCACTACAAGCCGCAAGGCCCCGCCGACACCGTCCCGACCGCGCCCGTCACGGTCGCCGTCGCCCTGGCCGACAAGCTGGACACCCTGGTGGGCTTCTTCGCCATCGACGAAAAGCCCACGGGCTCGAAGGACCCGTTCGCGCTGCGGAGAGCGGCGCTGGGCGTGATCCGTCTGGTGCTGGAGAATGGGGTGCGGTTGTCTTTGGGCGGCGTCCTGTTTGGCGTGGCTGTCGCAAGTAAATTCGGCGCTCCGACGGGTATACTTGCCTTCTTCGCCGACCGCCTGACCGTCCTCCTCCGCGATCAGGGCCAGCGCCACGACCTCGTCGCCGCCGTCTTCGCCCTGGGCGACGACGACCTTGTCCGCATCGTGCGCCGGGTCGAAGCCCTGGCCGCCTTCCTCGCCACCGACGACGGGGCCAATCTGCTGGCCGGCTACAAGCGGGCCTCCAACATCCTGCGCGCCGAGGAGAAGAAGGGACCGGTTCCGACCGGCATGGTCCAGACCGGCCTGCCGAACCAGCCCGAGGCCGAGACCACCCTGGCCTTCGCCGTCAACGCCGCCCGCACCGCCGTCGAGACCGCGCTGGAGAGCGAGGACTTCGCCGCCGCCATGACCGCCCTGGCGGCCCTGCGCGCGCCGGTCGACGCCTTCTTCGAGGCGGTGATGGTCAACTCCGAGGTTCCCGAAGAGCGCGACAACCGCCTGAAACTGCTGGGCCAGGTGCGCGACGTCATGGGCCAGGTGGCGGACTTCGGCCAGATCGCGGGCTGAGCCGGGCCCCCTCCGTCGGCTTCGCCGCCACCTCCCCCAGAGGGGGAGGATTTCCGTCATCACCGCGCATTCCTCCCCCCTTGGGGGAGGGGGACCGCCGCGCCTCTTGCGCGGTGGTGGAGGGGGCCTGACGCAGACGAGGTCTAGCCCGCCGCCCCCAACCGCCCTAAACCTCGCGCTCACGCCGTCGGACCCGCCTTGACCCCAGCCTCGGACATCGCCGCCAAAACCCCCGCCTGGGTCTGCGCGCCCGGCGTGCTGAAGGTCCCCTTCCTCGATGTCTTCCTGAACGACTACGACCTGCGCCGCCTGCCGGGCGATCAGGTCCAGGCCGTGCTGGGCTGGGGCCTGAAGCCGACCGCCGCCGCCGGTCGCCGCTGGGCGGAAGCGAACAACCGCCCCTATGTCGCGCTGGAAGACGGCTTCCTTCGCTCGGTCGGCATAGGGGAGGCGGGGGCGGCCAGTCTCAGCCTGATCGTCGATGATCTGGGCGTCTATTACGACGCCACCCGGCCCAGCCGGCTCGAACACCTGATCCAGACCGCCGACACCTGGTGCGACGCCGCCACCACCGCCCGCGCCCGCGCCCTGATCGACCGGATCGTCGCTTCGGGCGTGTCCAAGACCAACATGGGCGGGCCGCTGGACCCCGGCCTGCTGCGGCCCGGCCGCCGCGTCCTGATCGTGGACCAGACCTTCGGCGACGCCTCCATCGGCTACGGCCTGGCGACGCAAGACAGTTTCGACGCCATGGTCGCCGCCGCCCGGCGCGACGAGCCTGAGGCCCAGCTGATCGTCAAACGCCATCCGGCGGTGGCGGCGGGTCGGAAGCGGGGCTGCGTCACTGACCTGTCCGGCGTCACCCTGGTGGACGCCGACGTGCGGCCGGCCGACCTGCTGGCGGCGGTGGACGCCGTCTATTGCGTCACGTCTGCGTTGGGGTTCGAAGCCCTGTTGCGGGGCCTGCCGGTCCGCTGTTTCGGGGCGCCCTTCTATTCCGGCTGGGGCCTGACGACCGACGCCGTGGACACGGGCCGACGCGGCGTGGCGCGCTCGGTGGAACAGGTCGCCGCCGCCGCCCTGATCGCCTACAGCCGCTATGTCGATCCCGTCACCGGCGAGCGGTGCGAGGCCGAACAGGCGCTGGAGCGGCTGATTGCGCTCCGCGACCGGGCCGACCGGCTGGCGGGAAACTGGTCCGCCGTCGGCTTCGCCCCGGCCAAACGCCCGCCGGTGCGCCGCCTGCTGAACTCGCCCAAGGCGCGGATGCGCTATTTCATGTCGCCGTCGCGGGCCGCCGCCCATGCCGCCGCGACCAATGGTCGGCTGATCTGGTGGGCGGGCAAGGAGAGCGAGGCCGTGCGCCGGGCCGCCGCAACCTTTGACGGCCCGGCCGTTCGCATGGAGGACGGCTTCATCCGTTCACGCGGCCTGGGGTCCGATTTCGTCGGCGCCCTGTCGGTCGCCCTGGACGATCAGGGCGTCTATTACGACCCCTCGCGCCCGTCGCGGCTGGAGACCCTGATCCAGACGACGGACGCCACGCCGGAGCAGCTGGCTCGCGCCGCTGCGCTTCGGACCCGCATCGTCGAGGCCGGCCTGTCGAAATATAATCTGAAGGGGCAGGCGCCGGCGGACTGGCCCAAAGACAGGAGTGGCGATCGCGAAGTGCTGCTGGTCGTCGGCCAGGTGGAGAACGACAAGTCGATCCTGCTGGGCTGCGAACCGGACCTGAACACCAACTCCGCCCTGGTCGAGGCGGCGCGGGCCGATCACCCGGACGCCTTTCTGGTCTATCGCAACCACCCCGACGTTCTGGCGGGGAACCGGCCCGGACGGCTGGACGCCTCGGCCCTGGCCTCGGTCGATGCGGTTGCGGACGGGCTGGACATCATCGACTGCCTGAACGCCTGCCGCCGGGTCGCGACCCTGACCTCCCTGACCGGATTCGAGGCCCTGATGCGGGGTCGGGCGGTGTCAGTCTATGGCCGGCCCTTCTACGCCGGCTGGGGCCTGACCGACGACCGGCTGGGCTTCGAGCGCCGCACCCGGCGCGCCACGGTCGATCATCTGATCCTGGCCGCCCTGATCCACTATCCGATCTATGTCACGCCGACGGGCTGGCCCTGCGAGGCCGAGGATCTGGTCCAGGCCCTGATCGCGGCCCGCGATCTGCCGCCGCCCCCGGCGCCGCGCGGCCAGGTGCAACGCTGGGCCGCCGGGATCATCGCCAGTCTCGACCGCAGGCCGCCGCCGTCCTATTGAAGGCGTTCGCAAAGGAAACTGTCTACCCGTGCAACACGCCGTCATCGCCGCAACCGGCCTCTTCACCCCCGAACAATCGGTCTCCAACGCCGAACTGGTCGACAGCTACAACGCCTGGGCCGACGGCTGGAACGCCCGTCACGCAGATCGGATCGAGGCGGGGGAACTGGAGGCCAAGCCCCATTCCTCGCCCGAGTTCATCGAAAAGGCCTCGGGCATCAAGCAGCGGTTCGTGATGGACAAGGCCGGGGTGATCGACCCCGCCCGCATGGCGCCCAACCTGCCCGAACGCAGCAATGAGGAGCTGTCGATCCTGGCCGAGATGGCGGTCAAGGCCGCGCGCCAGGCGATCGAGGCCTGGGGCAAGCCGGTCAGCGAGATCGGCGCGGTGCTCTGCGCCGCCTCCAACATGCAACGCCCCTATCCGGCCATGGCCATCGAGGTGCAGCAGGCCCTGGGGATCGAGGGCTTCGCCTTCGACATGAACGTGGCCTGCTCCTCGGCCACCTTCGGCATCAAGACGGCGGCCGACTTCATCGCCGGCGGCTCGGTCAAGGCGGTGCTGATGGTCAATCCGGAGATCTGCTCCGCCCACCTGAACTTCACCGACCGCGACAGCCATTTCATCTTCGGCGATGTGGCGACCGCCGTGATCGTGGAATCCTCGGACACCGCCGGACCCGGCGGCTGGGACGTGCTGGGCACGCGGCTGAAGACCGTCTTCTCGAACAATATCCGCAACAATTTCGGCTTCCTGAACCGCAACGCGCGCGACACCGACCATCTGGATTCGCCGGTCGCCGACGACAGCGTCCAGAACGACAAGCTGTTCATCCAGCAGGGCCGCAAGGTGTTCAAGGACGTGGTGCCGATGGTCTCGGACATGATCGTCGATCATGCCGGCGAACTGGGCCTGGATCCGCAAGAACTGAAGCGGCTGTGGCTGCACCAGGCCAACATCAACATGAACCAGCTGATCGGCAAGAAGGTGCTGGGTCGCGAACCGTCGTCGGAAGAGAACGTCATCATCCTGGACGACTACGCCAACACCTCCTCGGCCGGCTCGATCATCGCCTTCCACCTGCACAATGACGGCTTCGTCCCCGGTGAGACCGGTCTGATCTGCAGCTTCGGCGCAGGGTACTCGGCCGGGACCGTGTTCGTGCGCAAGCGTGGCTAGGGTGACGAAACCAAAAGTTTCGACCGGCGTTACGGCAGGTTAATCCCGATCTGCGACGATAATTTCTGAGGCCACGCTTGAATCCGGCGGCGGATTTTGCGAGGCGTTCGATTGTCGAGAACAGGGGAGTTCCCAGATGGCTCAGACGACGCCGAAGACAGTGCTGGAAAGCCTGGCTCAGGATATCGCCGCCGTGCTGAAGAGCATGGGCGGCTCGGCTCATCAGAATTTGGTCGTTGACTGCGTTGCGGCCCTAAGACGCCAGCGCGGCGAGGCGGTGGACGCCCAGGCCCTGCGTCAGAAGATCATCGAAGCCTTCGAACAGTACCGCGACTGGTTTGTGCGTCCGTTCGGCGAAGGCTCTCAGCGCTGGGCCCTGGCCCGCGATTTCGCCTGAAGTCCTGAAAGCAAAAGGCGCGCCCCTTTCGGAGCGCGCCTTCTTCAATCCGCCTGATCGCCGGGATCAGAAGCGACGGATGTAGCTGAGCGAATAGGCGTCCGCCTCGCCCGCGTCGTCACGGTAGTCGCGACGGGTCCAGTCGGCCCGCAGGCCGTTCACGCCGTCCAGATAGTAGTTGGCGCCGGCGCCGTAGTTCCAGCTGTCGCCGCCCACGTCGGTATTGGCGCCGGGGAACTCCTGCTTCAGCTCGGTGTGGCCGTAACCGCCGCGGGCGAACAGCTCCAGCTTGTCGGAAACCGGCACCTTGCCGACCACATAGCCCGCCGCGTCCCACTCGTGCTTGGTCGTCCCGTCCACGCCGGCGACGGTGAAGTCGTCGTCCTTGACGCCGACCGAAGCCTCGGTCTCCAGCGCCAGGTAGCGGTTCAAATTGACGCCCAGGCGGCCGGTCACGGCGCCGGTGGTGGCGTTGTCGCCTTCAAGATGAGTATAGCCCAGTGATCCGTAACCACGCGGTTCAGGATTGGTTTGAGCAAAAGCCGGAGCGGCGATTGCGGAAACGGCGACAGCAGCGAGAAGAATGTTGCGCATTGTTTCTTATTAACTCCTAGATGTGATGACCGGTTGGATCATCAGCCCCATCCAGCGAGTGCTTAAATAGGTGAGGGCGTTCTCTGTTCCAGGCGCCGCTGGAACGGATCGTCGTCTGTGGACGGAGAGACACACACTGTGTTCGGCTAAGTAAGACGGAAATGCGGCGCGCAATGAAAAGAGGCGGCGCCTCGCAGCGCCGCCTCTGATTCCATTTCATTCCGTCATCCTGGGGCTCGCCCCGAGGAGGAGGGGCGACTACCGATCCTTTTCGCGCTCACCGCTCAGAGCCGCCTGGGCCGCCGCCAGGCGGGCGATCGGCACGCGGTAGGGCGAGCAGGAGACATAGTCCAGGCCGGCCTTTTCGCAGAAGGCGATCGACGACGGATCCCCGCCGTGCTCGCCGCAGATGCCCAGCTTGACCTCGGGGCGAACCGCACGGCCTCGTTCGGTGGCGATCTCGATCAGGCCGCCGACGCCGTCCTGGTCCAGACGCACGAAGGGGTCCGTCTCGAAGATGCCCTTGTCCAGATAGGCCTGCAGGAACCGCCCCGAATCGTCGCGGCTGATGCCGAAGGTGGTCTGGGTCAGGTCATTGGTGCCGAAGCTGAAGAACTGGGCGTGCTCGGCCAGATCGCCCGCGCGGATGGCGGCGCGGGGCAGTTCGATCATGGTGCCGACCAGATAGTCGACGCTGTCGCCGGCCTCGGCGAACACCGCCTTGGCCGTGCGGTCGGTCAGTTCGCGCAGATATTTCATCTCCAGACCCAGGGCGACCAGCGGGTGCATGATCTCCGGGATCGGCGCCTGGCCCGAGCTCTTCTTCACCTCCAGCGCCGCCTCCAGCACGGCCCGGACCTGCATCTCGTAGATCTCGGGATAGGCCACGCCCAGCCGGCAGCCGCGGTGGCCCAGCATGGGGTTGGTCTCGTGCAGCTCCTTGGCCCGGCGCTTCAGCTTCTCGGCGTCGATGCCCGAAGAGGCGGCCAGGGCGTCGATGTCCTCTTCCGTATGGGGAATGAACTCGTGCAGCGGCGGGTCCAGCAGACGCACCGTCACCGGCAGGCCGGCCATGATCTCGAACAGTTCGACGAAGTCCGACTTCTGGAACGGCGCGATCTTGGCCAGGGCCGTGCGGCGCCCGGCCTCGTCGTCGGCCAGGATCATTTCGCGCACGGCGGCGATCCGGGTGTCGTCGAAGAACATGTGTTCGGTCCGGCACAGGCCGATGCCCTCGGCGCCGAAGCCGCGCGCGGTCTTGGCGTCCAGCGGGGTCTCGGCGTTGGCGCGCACCTTCAGGCGGCGCACCTGGTCGGCCCAGCCCATCAGGGTCTGGAAGTCGCCGGTCAGTTCCGGCTCGATCATCGGCACGGCGCCGTCCAGCACCTCGCCCTTGGAGCCGTCGATGGTGATGATGTCGCCGGTCTTGAAGGTGCGGCCGCGGGCGTTGAAGACGCCCTTGGCCTCGTCGATGTGGATCTCGCCGGCGCCGGAGACGCAGGCCCGGCCCATGCCGCGCGCCACCACGGCCGCGTGGCTGGTCATGCCGCCGCGCGCCGTGACGATGCCGCGCGCCGCATGCATGCCGTGGATGTCTTCCGGGCTGGTCTCCTCGCGCACCAGGATGACGGCCTCGCCCAGGCCGGCCAGACGCTCGGCCTCGTCGGCGTCGAACACGATCTTGCCGGTCGCGGCGCCGGGCGAGGCGGGCAGGCCGGCGGCGATGACGGTGCGGGGCGCCTCCGGGTCCAGGGTCGGGTGCAGCAGCTGATCGAGCGCCGAGGGCTCGACCCGGCTGACGGCTTCTTCCTGGCTGATCACGCCTTCCGCCGCCAGATCGACCGCCACCTTCAGCGCCGACTTGGCGGTGCGCTTGCCGTTGCGGGTCTGCAGCATCCAGAGCCGGCCCTGTTCGACCGTGAACTCGATGTCCTGCATGTCGCGATAATGGCTCTCCAGCTTGCCGACCACCTCGACGAACTGGCCGAACACCTCGGGCATGGCCTCTTCCATCGAGGGGGCGGTCTCGCCCATCTCCTCGCGGCCGATCCTGGTCAGGGACTGGGGCGTGCGGATGCCCGCGACCACGTCTTCGCCCTGGGCGTTGATCAGGAACTCGCCGTACAGCCGCGCCTCGCCGGTCGAGGGATTACGGGTGAAGGCCACGCCGGTCGCCGAGGTCTCGCCCATATTGCCGAACACCATCGACTGGACATTGACGGCCGTGCCCCAGCTTTCGGGGATGTCGTGCATGCGGCGATAGAATTTGGCCCGGTCATTCATCCAGCTTTCGAACACGGCACCGACGGCGCCCCACAGCTGGTCCTTGGGATCCTGGGGGAAGGGGTGGCCCAGCTCGCGCTCGACCACGGCCTTGTAGTCCTCGACGACCCGCTCCCAGTCCTCGGCCTTCAGATCGGTGTCGACGCTGACGCCCAGCCGGTCCTTGTGGGCGTCCAGCACCTCTTCGAAATCGTCGTGGCTGAGGCCCAGGACCACGTTGGAATACATGGTGATGAAGCGCCGGTAGCTGTCGAAGGCGAATCGCCTGTCGCCCGACAGTTTCGCCAGGCCTTCGACCGTCTGGTCGTTCAGGCCCAGGTTCAGCACCGTGTCCATCATGCCGGGCATCGAGGCTCGCGCGCCCGAACGCACCGAGACCAGCAGGGGGTTGTCCACGTCGCCGAAGGTCTTGCCGACCACGCCCTCGACCTTGGCCAGGGCCGTCTTCACCTGGTCTTCCAGATCGGCCGGATAGGTCTCGCCGTGGGCGTAATAGTAGGTGCAGACCTCGGTGGTGATGGTGAAGCCGGGCGGGACGGGCAGGCCCAGGGCGGACATTTCCGCCAGGTTCGCCCCCTTGCCGCCGAGAAGGTTCTTCATCGACGCGTCGCCGTCGGCGGAGCCTCCGCCGAAGCCGTACACCCACTGAGTCATCTTAAGCCCCTGAGCTTTGTCTTAAGGTTCGGCGGGTTGACCCGCTCGCACATGCGGCCTGCTCTAGCGCGGCGAAACCGGCTTGACCATGGCGTTTGTAACAAAGCGTGAGCCTGAAACCGGTTTCCGAACCTCGGTTTTTCGGATCACGCCGAACCGGCGGACTGCGCCGTACAGGGACGATTACCAGCCGCGCCCGCCGCGACTCCAACGATCATCGCCAAAGTAGCGGTTGTCCGGCACATAGCGGCCGTCCCGATCATACCAGCCGTAGCCCTGCTGGTACCGATCATAGCCGTTCAGGGGATAGCCGTAGTCATAGTACTGACCGTCTTCGGCCTCCCACCAGTCGCGGGGATAGGGGCTGTATTGGCAGTCATAGCCGCGGTCGCCGCCGCCCCATGACGGCGCATAACGGTCGCGATAGCGGTTTTCGAAGCGGGGGCGACACAGGTCGCGCGACCACACCCGATTGTCGCGGGCCTCGATGCTGGCGCGCGGCTCACCATAGATGGCGTCGCGAACGCCGGCGAAACTGTTGCCGGTGATCACGGCCCGCCCCGAGGCGGCGGCGACCCCGACCTGATCCACGCGGACGCGGTTCTGATCGAACAGAAGCTCGCCGTTATAGAGGACCGCGCCCTTGTCGCCCTTGCAGATCCGGCTGTTGGAGACCGAGACCGAGGCGCCCTCCACCGCCACCCCTTCGACATAGCCGCAGATCTTGGCGTTGCTGACGGCCACCTGGCCGTAGTCGCGCGAGGCCCGGACGATCAGGCCGATAGCGCGGGGGCCGAAATTGTTCGGTTGTTCCGAGCCGATCAGGGTGACCGAGGTCAGGCTGGACGGGCCGGTCGATCCCGGCGTCAGGTCCACGCCCGAGACGGCGCCGGTGATGGCGGTCTCGTACAGGGTGACGGCGGCGCCGTCGGCGACCACGGCGGCCGAGACGGTGCGGGCGTCGATCAGGGCGTCGCGCAGGTCCAGAAGCCCGCCGTCGACATAGATCGCCGCCTCGTCGCCCGCGTGGCGGAAGCCGACCCGGCTCATGACGATTTCAGCCCCATAGCCGATCACGCAGGCGGCGTCGCCGGCGTGGGGCGAGGCGAAGACCAGGTCGCGGACCTCGACTCGGACACCGGGGGCGGCGGTCAGACAGGGCAGGCCGTCGGGCGCCTGGAGGGTGGGCGTCGCCGCATCCCAGCGGCGCGGATCAAAGCCGCTGTCGCCGATGATGGTCATCGGCTTGTCGATGTTCAGCCAGCCGACGCAGGCGCCGGCCCGGGCCCGGATGATGAGAGTGCCGCCCGGACGCACCCGCTGGACCGCGCTCTCGATCGCGCCCGAGCCGGGATTGCCGCCGCAGTCGACCAGTACGACCTCTTCCTGATGCGGGGGACGGGGCAGGGGGCGCCAGTCGGGACCGCGATAATGACCATAGTCGTAGCGGCGATGGGCGCGGGGCCGGGCGCGGGTCGGCGGGTCCAGCAGGACGCCGAAATTGGGCCGGGTCTGGGCCTCGACCTTGGCGGCGACCTGGGCCTGGACCGGGGCGGGCATAGCTCCCAGGGCGGAAAGGGCGAAAACCGCCAGGAGCGAGACTTTCGCGAGCGAGCGGATGTTCATGCGACCAGACCCTCCCATTTAGCGGCGCTGTTGTTGGGCGCGGGACACCTGGGACAACAGGGCCTGCAAGCGCGAGGCCGAGGGGCCGAAGCCCGACAGCGCGGATTCGATGCGGTAGGCGACGGCCTCGGCCTTGTCCTGATCGGCCACCCCGGCGACGCCGAGGGCGAAATAGGTGGACATGGCGAACTTGGCCTCGGGGCTGCCCTGGCGGGCCGCCTCCTCGAACCATTTGAACGAGCGGGCGTAGTCGGCGGGCAGGCCGATGCCTTCGGCGTACATGACGGCCAGGACCAGCTGGGCCTCGGACGAGCCGTTGACGGCGGCCAGCTGGATGGCGCGGACCCGCTCCAGCGGCGACAGCCGGCTTTCGGTCGCATGGCCGATCATGGCTTCGAAGGCCTCGATCTGCTGGCGGGACAGTTGCTCAGGGGCGGTGACGGCCTCGGGCGTCACGCCCAGATAGCGCAGGGCGCGGCCCACATGGACGAAGGGCAGTTCGCCCTGAAGCCGCGACAGGGCGTATTCATAGGCGTCGCCGCGCGGGCGGCTCTCGTCCGAGAAGGGCACGCCCGAGGCCGGGGCCTCCAACGGATAGAATTCGAACGGCGGGGTCCACTGACGCGCCTTGGCCTCGACGAAGCCCGCATATTGGGCGCGGCCGGGCGAGGAGCGTTCGAAGTCCTTCATCAGCACATAGGCGCCGACGTCGCCGGTCTGGACCGCCAGATAGTTGTAGAGATAGGCGTCGACGTCGTTCCTCTGGAACAGATTGACCGCCGCCCAGTAGCCGCCGCGCGAACGGGGCTGGCCCAAGCTCTTGCCCTCGGGTTTGCGGCCGAGCGCCTCGCGGGCCTCACGATTGTCGGCAGGTTCGCCGAACGGGCCATAGAGGCCGTCGTGGAGACGGGCCAGGGTGCGATAGCCCTCGGCGTCCTGGGTCGACAGGATGTAGATCACCCGGTCGCGCACCGCCTCCTGCTCCTGGCGGCTCATCCGCGACAGCTGGCGGTCCAGAACCTGATAGGCGCGGTGGCGTTCGAAGGCGCGGCAGTCGTCGTACTTCGACAGACGGCGCAGGCCGCCGCCGAACAGGCCGCCGCCCTGGGGTTCGACCCCGTTGATCGGGGCGTAGCCCTCGTCATTGGCCAGGGCCATGGCGTACCAGACCGAGCTTTCGATCGGATCTTCGATATTCTTGTCGGTGGCGCGGACGGCGGCGTAGCGCGAGCCCAGCTCCAGCTGGGCGAAGACGTCGCCGCGGAAGGCGGCGCGGCGCAGGTGGCGCAGACTGGCTTCCTGGGCGTTGAACTCGGACCCCGTGACCGAGGCCGGGCGGGGGCAGGACAGGGCGGCCTCGTTCTGGGCTCCTCGGCGCCAGAAGCCGGGGGCGCCGTCGCCGCAGCTGGCCAGAAGCAGGACGGCGATCAGCAGGACCAGAACCGCCACGGCGCCGCCGGCCAGGGGCATGCGATGCCGCTGGAGCTGGGATGGACCGTGACCGGCGTTGTCGTACTCGCCCATACCTTCCTATCGCTCCCGCAATCCCACTGGCCGACGCGACGCAGGACGGCGCGCCGGCGCCGACGGGTCAGACCGCCAAACATGGTTAACAATGTTTTGCGACAAAGCGGCGCCACAGCAAGCGGCAAATTTGGCTACGCCGAACCTTGTTGTGCGATTTCCGGTATTTAACAAATTGAACCCTGTGGACGAAGGCTCGCTTCCGGTGGCGGGGGCGCCTATATCGGCTGCGAATCGAAGGAGCGCCCATGTCCTATGTCCCCCGCGACGACCGCCCCGCCGACAAGGCGGACCGCTATGCCGAGGTCGAGGCCGAGATCCTGGCGGTGCTGGACGGGGAGCCGAATCTGACCGCGCGGATGGCGACCGTGGCCTCGATGCTGGCCGACGCCTTCGACCACTTCTTCTGGACCGGCTTCTACGTCGTCGCGCCGGACAAGACGCCGGATGGGGCGGACGAACTGGTGGTCGGACCCTATCAGGGGACGCTGGGCTGTCTGCGGATCGCCTTCGGGCGCGGGGTGTGCGGGACGGCGGCGGCGACGCGCCAGACCCAGCTGGTCGAAGACGTCCACGCCTTCCCCGGCCATATCGCCTGCGACAGCCGCTCGGCGAGCGAGATCGTCGTGCCTGTGCTTGACGTCTCGGGCGAACTGATCGCCGTCTTTGACGTGGATGCGACGACCCCGGCGGCCTTCGACGCCGTGGACCAGGCGGGGCTGGAACGCCTGATGGCCAAGGTCTTCGCCGCAGGCTGAGCCGACAGACGAGAGGGGCAAAGGGATGGAGGACGAGATGAAACGGGTGATCGCGATCACGGGCGGGCACGGGGTGCTGGGCCGGGCCGTGCTGGAGGCCGCCCTGGCGGCGGGGCTGGCGGTCGCCGTCATCGACCACGCCGAAGGCCATCCGGTTCCCGCCGGAGTGCTGGAGGTCGGCGGCGTCGATCTGACCGACCCGGCCCAGGCCGAGGAAGCCGTGGCCTCTGTCATCAGCCGCTACGGCCGGCTGGACGTCCTGGCCAATATCGCCGGCGGCTTCGTCTGGCAGACGACGGACGAGGCGCAGCCGGCCTGGGACCGGATGCAGGCCCTGAACCTGACCACCGCCCTGAACGCCAGCCGCGCGGCTCTGCCCTATCTGAAGGCGGCGTCGGACGGGCGGATCGTCAATGTCGGTTCGGCTGCGGCGCTGAAGCCGGGCGCGGGCATGGGGGCTTACGGCGCCGCCAAGCTGGGCGTCCACGCCCTGACCCAGGCCCTGGCGGAGGAGCTGAAAACCACGTCCGTAACGGTCAATGCGGTGTTGCCGTCAATCATTGATACGCCCGCCAACCGCAAGGACATGCCCGACGCCGATCCGGCCGCCTGGGTCGCCCCGGCCGATCTGGCGGCGGTGATCCTGTTCCTGGCCTCGCCCGAGAGCCGGGCCATGACCGGCGCCCTGGTTCCTGTCACCGGGCGGGTCTGATGTCGGGCGAACTGGCTCGCAGCGTCCTCTATCTGCCGGCCTCCAACGCCCGGGCGATCGAAAAGGCCCGGAACCTGGACTGCGATGTCGCCGTCCTTGATCTGGAAGACGCCGTGGCGCCCGAGGCCAAGATTGAGGCGCGGGTGGCCGCCGTGGCGGCGGTGAAGGCGGGCGGATTTCGTCCCCGTCTGGGCGTGCGGATCAACGCCCTGGACACCGACTGGGGCGAGGACGATTTGGACGCTCTGGCTCAGGCGGGCGCCGGCCTGATCGTCGCGCCCAAGGTGGAGACGGTCGAGACCGTCTACGCCCTGTCGGCCCGCGCGCCGGATGCGGCCCTGTGGGCCATGATCGAGACGCCGCGCGGCCTGATCGCCCTGAATGAGATTGCGGCGGCGGGCGGGGGGCTTCAGGGGCTGATGCTGGGGGTCAATGACCTGGCCAAGGCCCTGGGGACGGGCGCGTCGCCGGATCGCGAACCGTTCAAGCCCTGGCTGGCGGCCCTGGTGGTCGCGGCGCGGGCGCACGGACTGCTGGCCATCGACGGGGTGTTCAACCGGATCGAGGACGTCGACGGCCTGGCGGCCGAGGCGGCGCAGGGCCGGCTGTACGGCTTTGACGGCAAGAGCCTGATCCACCCGTCCCAGATCGCCGCCGCCAACGCCGCCTTCGCCCCGTCCGAGGCTGAGGTCCAGGCGGCGCAGGCGGTGGTGGCGGCCTTCGCCGCGCCGGAAGCCGAGGGGCGAGGCGCGATCCGGGTGGGGGGCGCCATGGTCGAACGTCTGCACCTGGGCCAGGCCGAGGCCTTGCTGGCGCGACACGCCGAGGCGACGAACCGCCGGTAGAGCCGCGATCCGGCGTTTCCTAATCCGCCGGGACACTGTAGGAAGCCCGCCCTTCGAGGAGCCGGGTCATGACCACGCCGCAGCCGATCACGATCGGCATAGACTTCGGCACGACCAATTCGGTCGTGGCCCTGGCCGATCCTGCGACCGGCGCCGAGCTGGTCCGTTTCACGGTTGACGGGGCGGGCGGCGTCTCCACCTTCCGCTCGGCCCTCAGCTTCCAGTTCCATCCGGCCGAGGACGGCGGCCGTCCCGAACGGGTGGTCGAGGCCGGACCCTGGGCCATCGAGGCCTATGTGGACGATCCGGTGGACACGCGCTTCATTCAGTCGTTCAAGACCTTCGCCGCCAGCGCCGCCTTCACGGAGACCCGCATCCACGACCGGCGCTATACGTTCGAGGATCTGCTGTCCGCCTTCCTGCTGAAGCTGCGCCACCATGCGGGGGCCGCCATGGCCGATCTGCCGCCCCGCGTCATCGTCGGCCGCCCCGTGACCTTCGCCGGCAATCGGCCCGACGAGGCCCTGGCCCTGTCGCGCTACGAGACGGCGTTCAAGCGGCTGGGGTTCGAGGACGTCCGCTACGCCTATGAACCCGTCGGCGCCGCCTTCTATTTCGCCCGCACCCTGGAACGGGACGCCACCGTCCTGGTCGCCGACTTCGGCGGCGGCACCAGCGACTTCTCCATCGTCCGGTTCGAACGCACGCCCGAGGGGCTGAAATCCACGCCCCTGGCCCAGTCCGGCGTCGGGGTGGCCGGCGACGCCTTCGACTATCGGATCATCGACCATCTGGTCTCGCCCGAACTGGGCAAGGGCAGTTTCTACACCAGCCTGGGCAAGACCCTGCCGGCGCCCCAGCGCTATTATTCCGCCTTCGCCCGCTGGGACCAGCTGGCCCTGCTGCGGGCGTCGCGCGACATGCGCGACATCCGCGCCCTGGCGACCACCTCGCTTGAGCCCGAGAAGATCGAGCGGCTGATCGAGGTGCTGGACGACAACCACGGCCACGCCCTGTACCGCGCCGTCTCCAGCCTGAAACAGGATCTCTCCCGCGACGAGACGGCCGACTTCCGTTTCGTCGCGGGCGGGGTGCGGATCGAGGCGACGGTGACGCGGGCCCAGTTCGACGCCTGGATCGCCCCCGAACTGGCCGAGATGGAGGCGGCGCTGGATCAGGCCATCGACCGCTCCGGCCTGGACCCCTCCGCCATCGACCGTGTCTTCCTGACCGGCGGCACCTCCCTGACCCCCGCCGTCCGCGCCCTGTTCACCCGCCGCTTCGGCCCCGACCGGATCGAGACCGGCGGCGAGTTCGAATCCATCGCCGCCGGCCTGGCCCTGATCGGACTGGAGCCGGACGTCGAACGCTGGACCCAGGGCGGCTGATCCGCAGCAGCCTCAGTCTTCCGCCGCCGTCATCAGGCGGCGCAACACCGTCTCCGCCTCCCGTCTCTGGGTCGGGTCCAGCGGGGCCAGCGCGCGTTCGGCCATGGCGAAACGCGGGTCTATGAAACCCTCGACCAGGGTCAGACCTTCCGGCGTCAGCTGCGCCAACAGGCGTCGGCGGTCTTCCTTCACACTGTGGCGCGACACCAGGCCTCGCGTCTCCAGACGCCGCAGGCAGGCCGTCAGGCCGCCCGAACTCAGCAGGACACGCTTAGCCAGATCCGTCGGCGACAGTTCGAAGGGCGCGCCGGCGCGGCGCAAGGTCGCGAGCACGTCATAGTCGGAATAGGACAGGCCGTGTTCGGCCAGCATCTGCGCCACGGCCTCTTCGTACCGTCGCCCCAGCCACAGGATGCGTCCCACGATGTTCAGGGCGTCGGCCTGGGTTTGGGGCCGCGCGTTTCGCCAGTCAGCCAGGACGGCGTCGATCACGTCCGGCGAGGAGGGGGTCTGGATCATGGGGGGAGGATAGGCGGTGAAAACCACGCGCACAAACCTTTGTGTAAAATATCTTGACGTAAAATAATTTGATGCAAAGATATCTGGATGTGACGGAGGATTTGACGTGGCTTTGAACAAGACCTGGCGCGCGGCTGCCGCAGCTGCCTGCGCCCTGCTGAGCGGCGCGTGCGCGACCTCGATCCAGGCCGCCCAGCTCCAGTCAGCCCCGTCACCGTCCGCCGTCGCACCCGATCTGAGCGCGGCCTTCGACGCCTATATGAAGGCGGCGGTGCGTAACGCGGCCTTCAGCGGGACCGTCCTGGTCGCCGCCCACGGGAGACCTGTCTTCCGGGGAAGCTATGGACTGGCGAACCGGGCCTTCGACGTCCCCAATGACACCGACACCGTCTATCAACTGGCCTCGGTCACCAAGCCCTTCACCGCCCTTCTGATCATGATGCTGCAGGAGGAGGGCCGGCTCAGCGTCGATGACCTGGCCTGCGACCACCTCGCCGACTGTCCCCCGGCTTGGCGGGCCGTCACCGTGCGGCAGCTGCTGACCCACACCTCGGCAATCCCCAACTACACCAGCCTGCCGGACTGGGACGAAACCCTGGACAGCCGAACCTACGGCCCGGGCGGCGTCGTGGCCCTGGTGCGGGACCGGCCGCTCGAATTCGCGCCGGGCCAGGGCTATCGGTACAGCAACACCGGCTACAACCTTTTGGGGACGATCATCGAACGGGTCGCCGGCAAACCCTATCCGGAGGTCCTGCGTGAGCGGATTCTGACGCCGCTTCACATGGACCACACGGTCTTCAACGCCTCTCGGCGGATCATCCCTCATCTGGCGACCGGCTACTATTCGATCGGCTCCGCCTTCATCGAGGCGACGCCGCAGTCGATGACCGGCGTCTATGGCGAGGCGGGGCTGAGCAGCACCGTGGACGATCTGTCGACCTGGGCCCAGGCCGTGGACGGCGGTCGGCTGGTCTCGCCCGCCTCCCTGGCCCAGATGACCGAAGGGGCGCGCAACAACTACGGCTTCGGCTGGGAGATTCGCACCTGGCACGGTCGCCGTATGGTCGGCCATGCGGGCAGCGGGCCGGGGTTTTCCAACATGGTCGCCCGCTTCCCCGAAGACGACCTGACCATCGTGGTCCTCAGCAACAGCGACGAGGCCAGCGGCGGCGGGACGGCCCGGGCTCTCGCCGGCCTCTACTTCGGCGAGGCGACGTCCTTGCCGGATGTTCAGCCCAAGACGGTGATCCTGGACGCGGTGATGGCGGGCGGGGCCGAGGCTGGAATCCGCCAGTATCAGGCCATGAAGGCGGCGCAGCCCTCGGCCGAAGCCTTCTCTACCGACGAACTTCTGGTCGAGATCGGCTATGAACTGTCCGGCCTGCCCGCGATGGAGGAGGCGCGCCGCCTGTTCGCCTTCACCCTCGAACAGTTTCCGCAATCGGCCTTCAGCCATGACGGCCTCGCCGACATTTCGGTGGCCGAGGGCGATTTTGCGGCGGCGATCGCCCATTTCGAAACGTCGCTGCGGCTTGATCCAGACAATGAGTACGCCCGCGAGGGGCTGAAGCGCCTAAAAGGCCTCCCTGAAAGCTGACGGCGAGCGCTGTCGGACCGAGTCTTCCGCGAGTTCGAATCCATCCCCGCCGGCCTGGCCCTGATCGGACTGGAGCCGGACGTCGAACGCTGGACCCAGGGCGGCTGAGGCTCGCGCTGCGCGTTCGGCGCGACGTCTCATTTCTTCGCAGGCTTCTCCGCGGTCGGGGCTTGCGGCTGAGACGGCTTGTCCGCCGTCGGCTGCCGCTCCTTCCAAGCGAACAGGTTCCGATTGTTCCAGGCGACGCGGATCGTCGCGGATTTGAACTCTCGCACCGCCACCTCATAGGTGGTGAAGGCGCCCTCATGGCAAGGCGGCAAGGCCAGCCGCATCGCCAGATTGTCCTTGATCAGGAAGGCGGAGATGTCTTCTGGAGACGGCGCGGTTTCAGAATGGAAAAGGAACCTCAGTTTTACGTTCGTCACCGGATATCGCATCGAAGATATGGAGTAGAACGGTTCTTTTGCGTTGTATTCATCGACCAGATGAATGACAGTCGTTCTCTTGACGATCACATTGAAGAATGCGCCGAAATTCTTGTAAATCGAATGTACTACCTGGTTGGGCAGTATGGTTATGAGCGGATTTCGAGGCAGGGATTCGTTGTAGATCTCGATCACATTGATCGATTTTTCGTTGCCCTGCTTTATGATTTCCCCCTTGATCGAGCGATGTCCGACCTGGGCGTCAAAGACTTGGTGGTCGGGGTCTATCGACGCCTTTTCCCCATCCACCTTGGTGGTCGAATGATAGGCGCCCACGTCGGGTTGGTTGGCGTGGAAGAATTGCTTCCTCGTCAAAATTGCCCGCTTCATGTCGGGCTCGGCGAAGCTTAGGGTGACGTCGGTCTCCAAAACCGACAGTGGGACGCGCGCATTGTCCCAGTATTCGATCGCCTGTCGAACCCAGATGCCCAGCACCACCAAGGGTATGACGCTCGCCGCCAAGAACAGATAGCCGCCGATCGGCACGTCTGGATAGATCGGCGTCGGGATTTGCAGGAGGGCGATGAAGGTGTCGACGGCGTCGTGGGTGCAGACCTTGGGCAGTTCGCCTGCTTGGCCCGCCGCAACAGCGTTCAGCCGGTGGGCCAAGGCAGGATCGCTGATCGCCACGCATTTTCCATACTCTCTGATCGGCGGCCAAAAGATCGCCGCCCAGCCCGCGATCCAGGTTATGGCGCCCGCCAACCAACCCAGCCTGTCCCACCACCTGCCTTTGAACATCACGCGCCTCCCGGTGGCATAAAGCTCGTTTTCAGCGAACGCGGCAATCCAAAAAGGAAGGGCCAAAAAGCAAAAAGGACAGGGCTGGTGAGGCCCTGTCCCTTTCACTCGCCGTTCGGCGAAAAACCAGCAGCCCGCTGGCGGGGCTTAGATCGTTTCGGTCGCACGCATACTCATTGCCTCGCTTCCAGAGTCGGAAAATACCGACGTTCAGAGCCTAACGGCCCATGATTAAGAAAATCCCTTCGCCGCCGCCGTGTTCCCGACGGTTGGAAGAGAGAGAAGTGGGTGTTCGACATCGACCGCACAAGCGATCTGCTGTTTGACTACTTGTGTTCGGCCGTTTCGGCTAGACCCCTGAGGGCTGAGAAATTCAGAGAAAGAAGTCCCGTGGTAGGCCCGGAGGGACTCGAACCCCCAACCAGACCGTTATGAGCGGTCGGCTCTAACCATTGAGCTACAGGCCCCCAGGGACGCGGCCGAGAGGCGCGGCGCGGCGGGAGGAACGGCCTAGCAGGGGAGGGCGCGGCTTGCCAAGGGCCTGATCTTCGCCGCGTCCGTTTCGGCGAATTCATCAAGATGAACGGAAACCGACATCGACGACCGGACGTTCGTTCAGGCGTAAAAGGCCAAGGTTACGGCCATGGATCGACGACCCCGTCGGTCGGGATCTTCCACGGAGACATCTTCATGAAACGCGCCTTCCAATCCCTGATGCTGGGCGGGGCCCTTACGGCCGCTGCGGTGATGGGCGCCGTCGCGCCGGCTGCGGCCCAGACGGTCCAGCCGGGCGTCCAAATGATGCAGCCTCCGCCCTCGCTGAACCTGTCGGCCTATGGCGAGGTCAAGGCCGCGCCGGACATGGCGACCATCAGTTTCGGCGTCCAGACCGAGGCGGCGACGGCCCAGGAGGCGATGCGCGACAATGCGACCCGCATGACCCAGGTCATGGCCGCCCTGCGCCGCGCCGGGATCGCCGAGCGCGATGTCCAGACCTCGGGCCTGAACCTGTCGGCGCAATATGACTATCAGCAGAACGAACCGCCCAAGCTGCGCGGCTATCAGGCCGTGAATCGGGTGACGGTGACGATCAACGACCTGACCAAGGTCGGGACCACCGCCGACGCCGTGGTGGCCGCCGGGATCAATCAGATCGACGGCATCAGCTTCGGCCTGAAGGATCCCTCGGCGGCCGAGGACCAGGCGCGCCGACTGGCCGTGCAGGCGCTTCAGGCCAAGGCCCAGCTGTACGCCCAGGCCCTGAACGTCCAGCTGGCGGGCATCCGCAACCTGAGCGAAGGCGGCGGCTATGCGCCCCAGCCGCCGCAGCCGATGTTCGCCGCCCGCGCCGTGGCGCTGGAAAGCCGCGACAGCACGCCGGTGGCCGCCGGCGAACTGACGGTGCGGATCGACATCACCGGCGTCTACGACATCGCCCGCTGATCCCGGGTGCAGAATGAGAAAGGCCCGCCGTCGCCGGCGGGCCTTTTTGCATCGGCGACGATCTCGGCTCAGGCCGGGCGCTTGATCTCGTTGTTGTCGTCCAGCAGCACGACATTGGGCGTCCACTGGCGGGCTTCTTCCTGGGGCAGCTGGCCGTAGGTGACCACGATCACCTTGTCGTTCTTCTGGACCAGGCGGGCGGCGGCGCCGTTGACGCCGATCACCTTGGACCCGCGCGGGGCCTCGATGGCGTAGGTGGTGAAACGGGCGCCGTTGGTGATGTTCAGCACATCGACCTGTTCGTTCGGATAGATTCCGGCCGCGTCCAGCAGGTCCATGTCGATGGCGATCGACCCCTCGTAATCGAGGTCGGCCTGGGTCACCGTGGCCCGGTGCAGCTTGGACTTCATCAGGGTGACCAGCATGGACGGCGGTCTCCGAAATAGGACACGGGGCGATAGGCCCCCGCTCGCAGGCGGCTCATATAGGGATTTCCGCCCTCCGCATCAATCGCGGCGCCGCATTGCAACCGCGGCCGTGTGCGGCGCCGAACTGCGCCCGCACGTGCACGACGTTCATTTGACGGTGACCGTTCCCGCTCTATGGTGCGGCTGAGCCATTCCGGCCTCTTGCGAGCGCGCCTTTTCCCATGAAGCAATTCTTTCTGACGGTTCTGGGTGTCTTCACCGGACTGATCCTGTTCGTCGTCGTGGTCCCGGTCGTTCTGCTGACGGTCGCCATCGCCGGCGCCTCCAAGCCGACGACGCCCGCGACCATGGTGCTGGAACTGGACCTGCGCGAGGGGATCAGCGACCAGCCCTCGACCAATCCGTTCGCGGCCTTCGGGGGATCGGGCCTGTCGGTGACCCAGGTGGTGGACGGTCTGGCCCAGGCCCAGGAGGACGCCGGCGTCAAGGCCGTGCTGGTCCGCCTGCCGGAAAGCGGCATGACCCCGGCCTCGGCGGATGAGCTGCGCCAGGCGATCCGCCGCTTCCGCGCCTCGGGCAAGCCGGTCATCGCTCACAGCCAGGGTTTCGCCCCCTCGGGCGCCGTGATGTCGACCTATATGGTCGGCGCCTCGGCGTCGGAACTGTGGATGCAGAACACCGCCGGCTTCCAGGCCACCGGCTTCTCGGCCGACAGTCTGTTCCTGGGCCGGGCGTTCGACAAATACGGCGTCCGCGCCGATTTCGAGCAGCGCTACGAATACAAGAACGCCGTCAACGAATACACCCAGAGCGACTACACCCCCGCCCACCGCGAGGCCATGACGGCCTGGATGACGTCGCTGTACGACAGCGCCCTGGCCAACGCCGCCCAGGACCGCAAGACGACCTCGGCCGCCCTGAAGACGGTGATCGAGGCCGGCCCCTATTCGGCGGAACAGGCCCTTTCGAACAAGCTGGTCGACAAGATCGGCCAGGTCGAGGAGGCCGAGGCCGAGATCAAGCGCCGCGCCGGCAAGGGCGCCGAGATCGTCGAATTCGGCAAATACGTCTCTGAAAAGGGCGAACGGACCGGATCGGGCCGCAACGCCATAGCCATCGTCGGCGGGGAAGGGGCGATCGTGACTGGCCGCAGCGACGGCGGCGGCTTCGGCGGCGGCTCCTCCATCCATTCTGACGATACGGCCGAAGCCATCTATGACGCCATCGAGGACAAGAGCGTGAAGGCCATCGTCTTCCGCGTCTCCTCGCCCGGCGGCTCGCCCGAGGCGTCGGAACAGATCCTGGCCGCCGTGCGCGCGGCCAAGGCCGCCGGCAAGCCGGTGGTGGTCTCCATGGGCGCCTACGCCGCCTCGGGCGGCTATTGGATCAGCTCCGAAGCCGACTGGATCGTGGCCCAGCCCTCGACCCTGACCGGCTCGATCGGCGTGTTCGGCGGCAAGTTCGTGATCGCCGACGCCCTGGGCCGGTTCGGCGTGGACATGCGCGAGCTGACCGTGGGTGGTTCCTACGCCGACGCCTTCTCCCCGACCCAGCCCTTCACCAACAGCCAGCGCGCGGCCTTTGCGGCCTCGATGGACCGGATCTACGACGACTTCATCACGCGCGTCGCCACCGGCCGCAAGCTGGAGCCGGCGCGGGTGCGCGAGATCGCCAGGGGCCGGGTCTGGACCGGCGCCCAGGCCCTGCCTCTGGGTCTGGTCGATCAGCTGGGCGGGCTGAACGAGGCGGTGGCCAAGGCCAAGGCCCTGGCCAAGATTCCGGCCGGCGAGTCGGTCCGCTTCAAACATTTCCCCAAGCAGAAGTCGCCGTGGGAGGCCCTGTCGGAAATGTTCGGGGTCCAGAGCGAGGCGGCCCAGGCCCTGGTCATGCTGGGCGGGGTCATGGCCGACCCTCAGGCCCAGGCCGTCATGCGCCGCATCGAGGGCGAGCGGATGCGCAGCGAGGGCGCGGTCGTGCTGGCCGATCAGCCGGTCTTCTGAAGGAGGCGTGACGATCCATCGCACACAGGCGTGAGGGGGCGCTCCATTGACCGCACGGCTCAATGGACCGACATTGAGGCTTGGGCGTTCTGCGGAACGTCTGAAAGGATGATCCATGTTCCAGTCTGAACGTCTCGCCTCCCTGGGCGTCTCGGCCCGTCGCCGGCCCAACGGCCTGGTGGCCTCCATCCTGTGGGTCGCCAGCCTGATCGCCGCCGTCGCCGCCATGGCGGTGGGCGCGGTTCTGGCCGTCTTCACCGCCGCCGCAGTGGCCGTGATCGCCCTGTTCGCCGGCGTGCTGGTCTTTCTGGCGGGTCTGGCCATGCGGGCGCGCCGCAACCTGACACCGCGCCGCCGCGCCGGAGACCCCGAGCTGATCGAGGCGCACAAGGTCAACGGCACCTGGGTCGCCTACGGCTGGGACCGCCACGGCCGCTGAGGCCCCCTGAACCATGGTTGAGCTGATCGCGGCGCCCTCGCCAAACTTCGATGCGCGCCGCGCGCCGCCCGATATGCTGGTGCTGCACTATACCGGGATGGAGACCGGCGAGGCCGCCCTGGCGCGGCTGCGCGACCCGGAGGCCAAGGTCTCGGCCCATTATCTGGTCGAGGAGGACGGTCGCATCTTCCAACTCGTGCCCGAGGAACGGCGCGCCTGGCACGCCGGCCGGGGCGTGTGGCGCGGCGAGGCCGACTGCAACGCCGTCTCCATCGGCATAGAGATCGTCAATCCGGGCCATGAGTTCGGCTATCGCCCCTTTCCCGAGGCCCAGATCGCCGCGGTGATCGCCCTGATCGGCGAGATTCGCCAGCGCTGGACCATTCCGGACAACCGCATCATCGGCCATTCCGACCTGGCGCCGGATCGCAAGGCCGATCCCGGCGAACTCTTTCCCTGGAAGCGGCTGGCCGAGGCCGGACACGGCCTGTGGTTCGAACCGGCGCCCGAACGGATCAAGGCCCTGGGCGGCCTACTGCAGAAGGGAGACCAGGGGATCGGGGTCGTGGTCCTGCGCGCCGGCCTGCACCGGCTGGGCTATGGGCTGGCGCCCGGCGGCGACTATGACGCCGAGACCGAGACCACCGTCCGCGCCTTCCAGCGCCACTGGCGGCCCGGGCGCGTCGACGGCGTCGCCGACGGCGAGACCCGCGCCCGTCTGGTCGGCCTGCTGCAGCTGGCCAGCGTCGAGAGCGTCACGGGCGTGCTGGATTAGTAGGTTCGCGCGCGCGCCGTCGCCGCCAGCAGTCCGACCCCCAGCCAGGCGCCCAGGATCGGGCTCATGCCCACCCCGACCAGGGGAACCGGAAAGGCGCCGAACAGGGGCGTGACCGCCCAGGCGGCCAGACACAGGCTCAGTGCGGCCCCGGCCAGTCTCAGTCGGCCTTCGGATCGTGTCAGGGTGGCCGGAACCGCTGCGAAGACGGCCAGAAGGATCAGGGCCAGCCCCCCGATCAGGGGCGAGATCTGGAAGGCCAGGCCGACGATCTCCTCAACCTCCGCCACCGGCTGCAACGGATCGGGCCGCATCCAGGCCGCCGCAGCCGCAAGTCCGGCGAACAGGATCAAGCCGGCCTTCATTCCACGGCCGGGCGCGCGAACGGCGGCGACCAGGATCAGGACCGCCGCCAGTGTCGTGGCCTGAGAGGCGTCCGGCTGGGCCACCAGCAGGATCAGGGCCACAACGGCGGCCGCTTGGGTCGCCCAGACCACCCAACGGTCCTCGGCCGCCGCCAGCACGACCGACAGGGACGGCAGGACGACCATGGCGATATTGACGTGCAGAGGCCCGGCTTCGATCCAGCGATGCACCCCCTCCTGGGCTGGATTGAAGAAGCCGGCGGCCAGCCCCGTCACGGCCAGTCCGGCGACCGTCAGCGCCGCCCCCGGCGAGACGACGCGCCGCCCCGCCGCCGCCAGCGCGGCGGCGATCACCGCCCCGACCAGCCAGGCCGCCAGGTTCCGGCCCCAGGAGGCCGCCGATACGCCGCTGAGGGCGCAGACGGCGGCGCCCAATCCCACGGCGGCCAGGGACGCCAGGCCGAATCCCGCCATCAGCCGCGCGCTCTTGCCCGTCGCCGTCTTCGTCATGGTCTCGCCCCTCCAGCCACGCCCAGCAGTCACGGCGCCCCCGGTCTCGTCAAGCCGCGAATGATCCGCCTGCTGTTGACCTGGGCGGCCGGGCGGCGCATCTAGCCCCCGCCAGACGGCCGGGCGGTCGCGGCGGACTTCGCGTCCGTCGAGGAAAGTCCGGGCTCCACGGTGAAAAGGCGGCGGATAACTTCCGCCCGGGGCGACCCGAGGGATAGCGCCACAGAAAGCAAACCGCCTCCCGTTCGCGGGCGGCAAGGGTGAAAGGGTGGGGTAAGAGCCCACCGCGGACCTGGCGACAGGGACGGCATGGCAAGCCCCGCCTGGAGCAAGACCAAATAGGGACATCGTGCGGGGTTCGCCTCGCGGGGCTCACCGCCCTGGATGTCCGGGTAGGTCGCGAGAACCGTTCAGCAATGGACGGTCCAGAGGAATGATCGTCGCCGTCCTTCGGGGCGGAACAAAACCCGGCTTACAGGCCGTCTGGCATATCTTTTTTTGAGGGCCTATCGGCCTTCGGCCTACTTGAGGCCGTTCGTTTGGGCTGCGCGTCTTCGGCCTGCTTGAGGCAGTTGCTTCCATCCCCATCTTTCGCCGCCGGATCGGGCCGTCCACACGGCGGCGCCCGTTAACCTCTTGTGGGCGCTGGACTGCCTAGACTGATCCACAGCCTGTGAATACTTTGCAAGTTCCGCTTATGTTCTCTCCGTCGGAGCGACTTCAAGTCCAATCGCGTGAAAACATGGTTAAGTAACACTGCTGATCCCATTGAGACCCATTTCATCCCATGCTATCCCACTCTCATGAGATGGGGCTGAGAGGCGGGCGCGGCGGGCGTTCGTCAGGCATCTAAGGGACGGGCCGAAGGGTTCGATTGGGCAGGGCGTGTTTCTCTCGACCTACGAGAAGCAGCTGGACGGCAAGCGCCGTCTCCTGATCCCCAATGATTTCCGCACGGCCGAAAACGGCGCGGCCGGCGGCGTCTTCATCTTTCCCTCCATCGAGGCCGACTGTCTGGAAGCGGGCGGGGATCGCCTGTTCGCCGTCTATGCGGAGATGATCGAATCCCTGCCGTTCGGCTCCGAGGAGCGTTCGGCCCTGGAATGGCAGGTCATGGGCGAACAGGTCCGCCTGGCCTATGACGCGGGCGGCCGCATCACCCTGCCCGAATCCCTGTGCGCCGAGGCGGGTCTGGAGGACACGGTCGTCATCGTCGGCTTGAACGACCGGTTCCAGATCTGGTCGCGCGAGAAGTGGGCGGCCCGTCGCGCCGAACAGCGCGCCCTGGCCAAGGCCGGCATGGCCCAGATCGGCGCGCTGAAACTGGCGGCCCAGATGAAGCTGGCGGGAGGCGGTTCGTGAGCGACGCGCCCCACGCCCCCGTCCTGCTGGCCGAGGTGATCGAGGCGCTCAAGCCCGCGCCGGGCGACGTCGTGATCGACACCACCTTCGGCGCCGGCGGCTATACGCGCGCCATTCTGGCGACCGGCGCCGAGGTGATCGCCCTGGACCGCGATCCGACGGTTCAGCCCCACGCCGACGCCGTGGCGGCCGACTTCCCCGACCGGTTCCAGCTGGTCCGCACTCCCTTCTCGGGTCTGGCCCAAGCCTTCGCCGACAGCGGCAAGGCCCGGCTGGACGGCGCCGTCTTCGATATCGGCGTCTCCTCGATGCAGCTGGACCAGGCCGAGCGCGGCTTCTCCTTCATGCGCGACGGCCCGCTGGACATGCGGATGTCCGATGAGGGCGAGACCGCCGCCGACATCGTCAACGGCTGGGACCACGGTCCCCTGGCCCATATCTTCAAACTGTACGGCGAGGAGCGTCAGTCGGGCCGGGTCGCCACCGCCATCCTGCGCCGTCGCGCTGAACAGCCCTTCACCCGCACCCTGGACCTGGCCGAGGTGGTCGAAAAGGCTTTGGGCGGCCGTCGCGGCGCCCCCATCCATCCGGCGACGCGGGTCTTCCAGGCCCTGCGCATCGCCGTGAACGACGAACTGGGCGAGCTGGAGCGGGGGCTGGAGGCGGCCGAGGCGACCCTGGCCCCCGGCGGCCGTCTGGCCGTCGTCACCTTCCATTCGCTGGAGGACCGGATCGTGAAGGCCTTCCTGACCGAGCGGACCGGCAATGCACCGGCCGGATCGCGTCACGCCCCGATCGCCGTCGACCCGCGCAAGCCCAGCTTCGCCCTTCAGTTCAAGGGCGCGCGCGAGGCGGGCGAGGCCGAGCGCGCCGCCAATCCGCGCGCCCGTTCGGCCAAGCTGCGGGCGGCGATCCGCACCGAGGCCCCGGCCTGGGCGCCCGAAAAGAGGAGGATGGCGGCATGACCACGGCGCCCTTCTTCGGCTATTCCCGCAACGCCCTGCAGCGGCTGTTCGACTGGAAGATCCGCGGCGTCCGCTGGATCGAGATCATCGGCGTGGCCCTGGTCGCGGTGATGATCGTCTCGGTCTATGCGGCCAAGGCCGCCGCCGCGCGCGAAAGCAGCCGCATCGCCGAGCTTGAGCGCGACATTCGCGAAAACCGCCAGCGGGTCCGCCTGCTGCGCGCCGAGGTGGCCCGTCTGGAACAGCCCGCCCGGCTGGAAAATCTGTCGCGCCAGATCGGCATGGCTCCGGTCGACGTCCGTCGCCAGGCCGATGAAGCCCAGTTGCCGCACCTGAAGTCGGCCGCCGCGCCTGCGTCCCCGGCTCAGCCTCAGGCCGCCGCCCCGTCCGCCGCCCTGTTCGCCGACGAGCCATCCGATGAGGCGGCGCAATGACGGTTCAGGATCATCGCTATCACCGGCCGGCGCCGGGCGTGGATCTGCAAGGCCGGCTGTCGCCCTTCTGGCGCTGGCTGTCGGAACTGGTCTGGCGGCTGGAGCACGGCTTCGAACGCGCCCGCGCCGACGCCCGGCCGGAAGAGGACACCCGCGTCCGCATCTTCCTGATCCTGATCGTCTTCTCCTGCGTCTTCGCCGGTCTGGCGCTGGGCGCCGCCTATCGGGCCCTGTTGGCCCCGGCCGGCGCCCATGGCTTCGGCGCCAGCCCCGACGCCCTGGTGCGCGGCGACCTGACGGACCGCAACGGCGAGCTGCTGGCGATCAACATCGTCCACTATGGCCTCTATATCGACCCGGCGGAGATCTGGGACCGCGGCCTGGCCTATCGCCAGCTGCGCCGCGCCCTGCCGCGCATTCCGGCCGAGCGGCTTCGGCGGGTGCTGGACGGCGACCGCCGCCTGATCGTGCTGACCGGTCTGACGCCCCAGGAGAAGGCCGCCGTCCACGATCTGGCCCTGGGCGGCGTCACCTTCGAGCCCGAAGATCGCCGCGCCTATCCGCTGGGAATCTCCGCCGTTCACCTGATCGGCGACGCCGATACGGGCGGGCAGGGGATCTCCGGCGCCGAACTGGCCTTCAACGACGAGATCCGGGCGGCGGGCCAGCGCGGCGAAAGCTTCCCCCTGTCGATCGACCTGCGGGTGCAGGGGGTGGTCGAGAACGAACTGGCCGCTGCGGCGATCAAGAACCAGGCCAAGGGCGCGGTCGCCATCGTCACCGACGTTCAGACCGGCGAGGTCCTGGCCATGGCCAGCTGGCCCAACTTCAGCCAGTCGAACCGCGGCGCGGCGCCCGACGGCGCGACCCTGAACCGGGCGGTGTCGGGCCACTATGAAATGGGCTCGGTCTTCAAGACCTTTACGGTGGCGGCCGGTCTCGACACCGGCCGGGCGGACATGGGCACCCTGTTCGACGCCTCCGAGGCCTTCCAGATCGGCGACCGCAAGATCAAGGACTTCCATGCCCAGAACCGGGTCATGACTCTGGAAGAGGTCTATCTGCACTCGTCCAACATCGGCACGTCCCAGCTGGCGGTGCAGATGGGGCCGGATACGATGCGCGACTATTTCCGTCGCCTGGGGCTGCTGGACGCCTCCACCATCGAGCTGAAGGAATCGGCCCGGCCGGTCCTGCCGCGTCGCTGGGACAACTCGACCCTGGCCTCGCTCTCCTTCGGCTACGGCATCATGATCACCCCGGCCCAGATGGTTCAGGCCATGGGCGCCCTGACCAACGGCGGGCGGATGGTGCCCCTGTCCCTGCGTCGCGGCGGCGCGCGCGGCGCCAAGCCGCAGCAGATCGTCACCGAGGACACCTCGCGGGCGGTGCTGGAGCTGATGCGCGCCAATGTGGTCAAGGGCTCGGGCGGTTTCGCCGACGCGCCGGGGCTTCGTGTCGGGGGCAAGACGGGCTCGGCCAACAAGCTGGTCAACGGCCGCTATGACCCCAGCCACGCCCTGGGCTCCTTCGCCGCCGTCTTCCCCGTGGACGGGCCTCTGACCGCCAAACGCTACGCCGTCTTCGTTCTGATGGACGAGCCGGGAACCTATCCCAAGACCGGCGCCTATGTGGCCGCGCCCGCCGTGCGCAACATCGCCGACCGGATCGCCGGCTTCCTGGGCGTCGAGCGCCGCGCCGACCGCTGGCGCACGGCTTCGGGCGAGAAGATCCCGCAATATCAGGACGTCCAGGGAGACGGGCTGTGAGCGCGCTGCACCTGTCCGACCTGCTGCGCCGGGACGTGGCGTCCGATCCGATCATCACCGGCGTGACCGCCGACAGCCGCAAGGTCGCCCCCGGCGCCCTGTTCGTCGCCCTGCCGGGCACGACGGCGGACGGCCGCGCCTTCATCCCCCAGGCCCTGGCCCAGGGCGCCGCCGCCGTCCTGGCGCCGGCCGATACGCCCGCCGGCGCCGCGCCGGTGCTGGTGACCTCGGGCGACGTGCGCCGGACCTACGCCATCGCCGCGCGCGGCTTCTACGGCGCCCAGCCCAAGACCTGCGTGGCGGTGACGGGCACCAACGGCAAGACCTCGGTCGCCGCCTTCTGCCGCCAGATCTGGGCGGGCCTGGGCCACAAGTCGGCCAGCATGGGCACCCTGGGCGTCGTCGGCCAGAAGGGCGACAAGACCTACGCCTTGATCGGCCCCGGCCTGACCAGCCCCGACGCCGCCGAGGCCGCCCGCCTGATGGCCGAGCTGGCCGCCAAGAACGTCACCCATGTGGCGGTCGAGGCCTCGTCTCACGGCATCGACCAGCGGCGTCTGGACGGGGTGGCGCTGAAGGCGGCGGCCTTCACCAACCTGACCCAGGACCATCTCGACTATCACGGCACGATGGACGCCTATCGCGCCGCCAAGCTGCGCCTGTTCGAGGCCCTGCTGCCGCGCGGCCGCACGGCGGTGCTGAACGCCGATTCCGACGCCTATTCCGCCTTCGCCGCCGCCTCCATCATGGCGGGCCTGGGGGTCATGGGCGTGGGCGAGCGCGGGCGCGACCTGACCCTGATCGGCCGCCAGGCGACGCCTGAGGGCCAGCGCCTGACCCTGGACGTGCAGGGCGAGGTGCGCGACATCCTGCTGCCCCTGGCCGGCGCCTTCCAGGCCTCGAACGCCCTGGTGGCGGCGGGCCTGTGCATCGCCGCCGGCGACCGGCCCGACGCCGTCATCGGCGCCCTGGAAGGCCTGACCGGCGCCCAGGGCCGGCTGCAAAGGATCGGCGGGCCGGAAACCGGGCGCGGCGAGGTCTATGTCGACTACGCCCATACGCCGGACGGGCTGGAGACGGTGCTGACCGCCCTGCGCCCCCATGCGACCGGCCGTCTGATCGTGGTCTTCGGCGCCGGTGGCGACCGGGATCGCGGCAAACGGCCCCTGATGGGCGAGATCGCCGCGCGTCTGGCCGACGTCGCCATCGTCACCGACGACAATCCCCGCTCTGAAGACCCCGCCTCCATCCGCGCCCAGGTCCGCGCCGGCTGCCCGGACGCGCTCGAGATCGGCGACCGCCGCGCGGCCATAGAAGCGGCGATCGAAATGATGCGCGACGGGGATGTGGTGGTCGTCGCCGGAAAAGGGCATGAACAGGGCCAGATCGTCGGCGGGACGACTCATCCCTTCGACGACGCCACCGTCGCGTCCGAGGCCCTGTCTTTGTATGCCTGATACACCCGCCCGCCCGCTCTGGACGGCCGCCGAGATCGCCGCCGCCACGGGCGGCGTGCTGCACGGCGACGACCGCCCCGTCACGGGCCTGACCTACAACAGCCGCGAGATCGTCCCCGGCGACCTTTTCCTGGCCCTGAAGGGCGCGCGCGACGGGCATGAGTTCGCAGCCTCCGCCTTCGCCGCCGGCGCTGCGGCCGCCCTGGTTGAACGGCCGGTCGAGGGCGGACCCTATGTCGTGGTCCCCGACACCCTGCACGGGCTGGAGGCCCTGGGCGTCGCCGCCCGCGAGCGCGCGCCCCAGGTCAAGCGCGGCGCCGTCACCGGCAGCGTCGGCAAGACCAGCGTGACCCAGGCGATCAAGGCGGGGCTTGATCTGGCCGGCCCCGCCCATGGCTCGATCAAGAGCTACAACAACCATATCGGCGTGCCCCTGACCCTGGCGCGGATGCCGGTCGAGACCCGGCGCGCCGTCTTCGAGATCGGCATGAACGCCCCCGGCGAGATCGCGCCCCTGTCGCGCTTCGTCGCCCCCCACGCGGCCTGCGTCACCACGGTCGGTCCGGTCCATATCGAGGCCTTCTCGGATGGAGAGGCGGGGGTGGCGCGCGAAAAGGCCTCCATCTTCCAGGGTCTGATCCCCGGCGGGACGGCGGTGGCCAACGGCGACGTCGCCTTTTCCGGCCTGCTGTGCGACGCGGCCCGGGCGGCCGGGGCGCGGCTCGTGACCTTCGGGACCGATCCGGGCCATGACGCCCGCCTCAAGGACTTCCGTCCGGACGCCGAGGGGGCGACGGTCTTGGCAGACCTGTTCGGCAAGCCGCTGGAGTATCGTCTGGCCCAGTCCGGCGCCCATTGGGGGCTGAACAGCCTGTGCGTCCTTCTGATGCTGAACGCCCTGGACGTCGAACTGGAGACGGGACTCCAGGCCCTGGCCGGCTTCCAGCCCCTGGCGGGACGCGGCCAGACCCGCACCGTCGCCGTCCCCGGCGGCGCCTTCACCCTGATCGACGAGAGCTACAACGCCAATCCCCTGTCGATGACGGCGGGCTTCAAGAGCCTGGCCGCCCGCCCCGCCGCCGGCCGCCGCATCGCGGTCCTGACCGACATGCTGGAGCTGGGCGACCAGAGCCGCGCCCTGCACGAGGGCCTGGCCCAGCCGATCGAGGCGGCGGGCCTGGATCTGGTCCACGCCGCCGGGCCTCAGATGCGCTGGCTCTACGAGGCCCTGCCGACCTCGCGCCGTGGCCTGTGGCGCGAAACCGCCGCCGAACTCGCCGCCGAGGCGTCCGTGCTGGCGGGCCCCGGCGATATCGTCATGGTCAAGGGATCGAACGGGTCCAGGGCGTCCCTGGTCGCCAAGGCCCTGGCCGATCTTCAAACCGCCCCTTCAAGCCCTGACACGCCCCCGGCGCCCCGATAGAGACCCCGCATGTTCTATCTTCTGTACCTCTATTACGCCGACGTCGCGCACCAGTATCCGCTGCTGAACCTGATCCAGTATCAGACCGTCCGCACGGCCCTGGCCCTGGCGACGGCGGCCATCGTCGCCGTGGCCATGGGCAGCCGCTTCATCAACTGGATCCGCGCCAAACAGGGCCGGGGCCAGCCGATCCGCGACGACGGTCCGGTCTCCCACCTGTCCAAGGTCGGCACCCCCACCATGGGCGGGCTGATGATCCTGGCGGGCATCGGCGTGGCCGTCTTCCTGTGGGGCGACCTGACCAATCCCTATATCTGGATCGTCAGCTTCGTGACGGCGGCCTTTGGCGTGTTGGGCTTCATCGACGACTACGCCAAGGTGACCAAACAGACCTCGGCGGGCCTGACTTCGAAACAGAAGCTGGTCGCCCAGACGGCGGTGGCCGTGATCGCCGGCGTCCTGACCGTCCTTTGGATGACCGCCTCGCCGACCTCGCCGGGGCTTGAGACCTCGATCGCCTTCCCCTTCTTCAAGGCGGTCCTGCTGAACATCGGCTGGTTCTATGTGGCCTTCGCCGCCTTCACCATCGTCGGCTTCTCCAACGCGGTGAACCTGACCGACGGTCTGGACGGGCTGGCGACCGTGCCGGTGATGATGGCGGCGGGCGCCTTTGGCCTGATCTCCTATCTGGCCGGCAACTTCGTCTTCTCCCAGTATCTGCAGATCCACCATGTGCCCGGTTCGGGTGAACTGGCCATCTTCTGCGCCGCCATGATCGGCGGAGGCGCGGGCTTCCTCTGGTACAACGCCCCCCCGGCCAAGATCTTCATGGGCGACACCGGCTCCCTGGCCCTGGGCGGGGCGCTGGGCGCCATCGCCGTCACCACCAAGCACGAGCTGGTGCTGGGCATCGTCGGCGGCCTGTTCGTGATGGAGGCCGCCTCGGTCATGATCCAGGTCGGCTATTACAAGCTGACCAAGAAGCGCATCTTCCTGATGGCCCCGATCCACCACCATTTCGAAAAGATGGGCTGGCCGGAATCGACCGTGGTCATCCGTTTCTGGATCATCGCCGGGGCCCTGGCCCTGCTCGGCCTGTCCACGCTGAAACTGAGATGAGCGGGCTCCCCCATTCTCCATCATCCTTGGGCTTGACCCGAGCTTCGTCATCCTCGGGCTTGACCCGAGCTTCGTCATCCTCGGGCTTGACCCGAGGATCGGGCGTGGACCTGGCTGTGCGTCCGGCCCTACGCACCGGCGGCGGATCCTTCGATCCTCGGGTCAAGCCCGAGGATGACGGAATAGGGAGCGTGGAATGATCCCCGTTCCCGGCTTCGAGAACCGGCGGGTCGCGGTCTTCGGCCTGGGACGGTCGGGGATCACGGCGGCGCGCGCGTTGAAGGCCGGGGGCGCGACCCCCATCCTGTGGGACGACGGCGTCTCGGGCCGGCTTCAGGCCCAGGCAGAGGGCTTCGTGGTCGAGGATCTGACGACCGCCGACTGGTCCGGCTTCGCCGCCCTGGTCCTGTCGCCCGGCCCGCCCTTGACCCATCCCAAGCCGCACTGGACCGTGGACAAGGCGCGCGAGGCCGGCGTTCCGGTCGTCGGCGACATCGAACTGTTCGCCCGCGCCCTGGACGCCCTGCCGCAGGGGCGGCGGCCGAAGGTCGTGGCCATCACCGGCACCAACGGCAAGTCCACGACGACCGCCCTGATCGGCTGGGTGCTGCAGCAGGCGGGCCTGACCGTCTATGTCGGCGGCAATATCGGCATCGGCGTCCTGGCCCTGCCGGAGCCGACGCCGGGCGCCGTCTATGTGATCGAGGTCTCCAGCTATCAGTTGGACCTGACCACGCGCTTCGCGCCGGACGTGGCGATCCTGACCAATGTCTCGCCCGACCATCTGGACCGGCACGGCGGGATGGAGGGCTATGTCGCGGCCAAGCGGCGGATATTCCAAGCCCAGGGACCGGAAGACGTGGCGCTGGTCGGAATCGACGAGGAGTGGGGGCAGGGAATTGTCCGCGACCTGGCCTCGCGTGTTCTAACCATTTCTTCCGCTCATCCCGGCGAAAGCCGGGACCCAGTGCTTTCGTCAGGACACGATGCCGGGGATCAGCGTGCTGCCGCATCGCACCCGCCGGAGCGCCCACAGGACTGGGTCCCGGCTTTCGCCGGGATGAGCGGAATAGAGGTGCGATCAACCTCGATAGAGGCGGACGGCGCGATCCTCGCCGACCTCTCCGCCGCCCGCTCGCTGCCCGGCCGTCACAACGCCCAGAACGCCGCCTTCGCCTATGCTGCCGCCCGCGCCCTGGGCGTGTCGCATGAGGCCGCCGTCAAAGGCCTGCTCACCTTCCCCGGCCTGGCCCACCGGATGGAGGCCGTCGGCCATATCGGCCCGGTCCGCTTCATCAACGACTCCAAGGCCACCAACGCCGACGCCGCGCGTCAGGCCCTGTCCGCCTATCCCAAGGTCTTCTGGATCGCGGGCGGCAAGCCCAAGGACGGCGGCATCGACGACCTGCCCGACCTCTTCCCCCGGATCGCCAAGGCCTATCTGATCGGCGAGGCGGCCCAGGCCTTCGCCCACACCCTGGGCGACACCCCCCACGTCATCTCGAAAACCATGGACGCCGCCGTGGCCGCCGCCGCCGCAGACGCCCAGGCTGCGGGCGGCGACCAGATCGTGCTCTTGTCGCCCGCCTGCGCCAGTTTCGACCAGTTCCCCGACTTCGAGGCGCGGGGCGAGGCCTTCCGCGCCGCCGTCCTGAACCTCGGCGCAATCCCGGAGACGGCCCGATGAGCGCCTCCTACACCCCCGCCTTTTCCCGAAACGACCAGAGCCCGATCGCCCAGTGGTTCTGGACCGTGGACCGCGGCCTCTTGGGCGCGGCGCTTGCCCTGATGGGCCTGGGCGTGGCCCTCAGCTTCGCCTCCAGCCCGGCCGCCATCCTGGCCGATGAATCCATCACCGATCCCTTCCATTATTCGTGGCGGATGATGGTCTTTTCGGGGATCAGCCTGACCCTGATGCTGACCACCTCCCTGATGTCGCCGCGCGGGGTGCGGCGCATCGCCGTCCTGGCTCTCCTGGGCGCCATCGTCGTCATGATGGCCCTGCCCTTCATCGGCGATACGGTGAAGGGGGCGGCGCGCTGGGTGAATTTCGGCCCCTTCAGCCTGCAGCCCAGCGAGTTCGCCAAGCCCGGCCTGATCGTCTTCGCCGCCTGGATGTTCGCCGAGGCGCAGAAGGGGCAGGGGGTGCCGGGCGTCACCATTGCGTTTGGGTTCTACGCCCTGACCGTCTGCCTGCTGCTGATCCAGCCGGACATCGGCCAGACCCTGCTGATCACCACCACCTTCATGGCCGTCTTCTTCATGGCCGGGGTGCCGTTCAAATGGATGGCGGTCCTGGCCAGCGCCGGCATGGCGGGTCTGGTCTCCCTGTATTTCGTCTTCGGCCACATGCGCGATCGCCTCAGCCGCTTCTTCTCGCCCGAGACCACCGACACCCACCAGATCGACAGCGCCGCAGAGGCCATACGCGCGGGCGGCCTCCTGGGCCGCGGGGTGGGCGAGGGGGTGATGAAGCGCCGGGTGCCGGACCTGCACACCGACTTCATCTATTCCGTCGGCGCCGAAGAGTTCGGCCTGATCCTCAGCCTGATCATCATCGGCCTCTACGCCTTCATCGTCGTCCGGGGCATGCGCCGGGCCATGAAGCTGACCGATCCGTTCGAACAGACGGCCTCGGCGGGCCTCTTCATGCTGATCGGGCTTCAGGCCTGCATCAATGTGGCGGTGAACCTGAACCTGATCCCGACCAAGGGCATGACCCTGCCCTTCGTCAGCTACGGCGGCTCCTCCATGATCGCCATGGGCCTGACCATGGGCTTCGCCCTGGCCCTGACCCGGCGTCGGCCGGGCGCCTATGAGCCGGGCGCCAGCCTGTCGCGGCCGGGGCGGCGGCTGCTTTAGGGCGGCGGCGCGTGAAGGCCCATGATCTGGGCCGTAAACCTGCGCCTTATCAAGGCGTTGATCCGACCAGCCGCCTTCTCCGCATCGCGCCGAAAAACCGCGGCATTCTATGGGGGTCGAAGGGATCGAACGGCCAACCGGACACATCGGACACATCGGACACTCTTTTTTCCGCCCGCCGTCCTCAGACCGGACAAATCGGACTATTCAGACACTGTTTCTCCCGGAGGCCCCATGTCCAAACTCTGCGTCGTCGCCGCCGGCGGCACCGGCGGCCACATGTTCCCCGCCGAGGCGCTGGCGCGGGAGCTGGCTGGGCGCGGCTGGCGCGTGGTCCTGGCGACCGATCATCGGGGCGAGCAGTACGCCCACGCCTTTCCGGCCGAGGAACGGCTGGCCCTGGACGCCGCGACCGGCGCCGGCCCCCTGGGCCTGATCAAGGCCGGGGTGCAGATCTTCAAGGGCGTCATGCAGGCGCGGGCCGCCTTCGACCGGCTGGGCGCCGACGTCGTGGTGGGCTTCGGCGGCTATCCTTCGGCCCCGGCCCTGGTCGCGGCGGTGACGTCGCAGCGGCCGACCGTCATCCATGAGCAGAACGCCGTCCTGGGCCGAACCAACCGCATACTGGCCCCCTATGTGGGACAGGTGGCCTCGTCCTTCCCGACCCTGGAACGGGCGCCGGCCCAGGTTCAGGGACGGTCCCACGTCGTCGGCTCGCCCGTGCGCGCCGACATCCGCGCCCTGTTCGATCGCCCCTATGTCGCCCCCGCCGAAGGCGGCCCCATCCAGGTTCTGGTGACGGGCGGCAGCCAGGGCGCCCGCATCCTGTCGGAGACCACGCCCCGCGCGTTGGCGGCCCTGCCCGAGGCGCTGCGGCGGCGGCTCAAGGTCCAGCAGCAGTCGCGGCCCGAAACCCTGGAAGCGGCCCGCCAAATCTACCTGGAGGCCGGGATCGAGGCCGAGGTCGCCCCCTTCTTCCGCGACATGGCTGAACGGCTGTCCAAGGCCCATCTGGTGGTCGGCCGCTCCGGCGCCTCGACCTGCGCCGAACTGGCGATCGCGGCCCTGCCTTCGGTCCTGATCCCGCTGAAGATCGCCACCGACGACCACCAGCGCCTGAACGCCAAGGCCCTGACCGAAGCCGGGGCGGCGGAGGTCATTCTGGAGGACGCCCTGACCGTCGAGAGCTTGACCGCAGCCCTGGATCGCGTCCTGTCCGATTCAGCCCGCCTGGCCGCCATGTCCGCCGCCGCTCGCTCGGTCGCCATCCCCGACGCCGCCGAACGCCTGGCGGACTTGGTCGAGGCGACGGCGGGGGCCGCCTGAGACCGACAACCGTCCCGCTTGTCGCGCGTTTAGGAGCCCATGCCTCCCGAAATCATCGCCCTGACCCGTCAAGTCCGCGCCCTGTGGCGTCAGTTCGACTGGCTGCCCGAATGGGCGGTGATCGGCCTCGTCCTACTGGTCTTCGTCGGCGGCGGCTGGCTGACGCACAAGGTCGTCTTCGCGGTCCTGCGCCGCATGGTCAGGAACAAGGACGTCTTCTGGCGCGGGATCGTCGAGAGGGCGCGGGTCAAGCTGCGGGTGCTGATCATCATCATCGGCGTCGGCATCGGCGTGACCGTGTCGCCGATGCATCCCGAACCCTCGGCCGACATCCGCGCGGTGCTGCTGTTCCTCTCCATCCTGACGCTGGGCTGGATGGCGTCAGGGGTGCTCGACATGTGGTCGGTCATGCATCTGAAGCGGTACAATATCTCAGTCGAGGACAATCTGCTCGCCCGCAAACACCTGACCCAGACTCGCATCCTGCAGCGGGTCGCCAAGGTGATCCTGTTCATCGTCACCGTGGGCCTGGCCCTGATGACCATCTCCGGCTTCCGCCAGTGGGGCGTCAGCCTGCTGGCCTCGGCCGGCGTCGTCGGCATCATCGCCGGTCTGGCGCTTCAGCCGATCCTGACGAACATGGTCGCCGGCATCCAGATCGCCCTGACCCAGCCGATCCGCCTGGACGACGCCGTCATCGTCGAGAACGAGTGGGGTAATGTGGAGGAGATCACCGCCACCTATGTGGTGGTCAAGCTGTGGGACTGGCGGCGTATGGTCCTGCCCCTGTCCTATTTCATCACCAAGCCCTTCCAGAACTGGACGCGCGAGAACGCCCGCCTGATCGGCACGGCCTTCTTCTACGTCGATTACGAGGCCCCGATTGATAAGCTGCGCGAGGCTTTCGAGGGGATCGTCAAGAACTCTAAGCTCTGGGACGGCGACGTCCAGGTCATGCAGGTGACCGACATCACCGAACGGGTGCTTCAGGTCCGCTGCCTGGCCAGCGCCCGCTCGGCCCCGGTCGCCTTCGACCTGCGCTGCGAGATTCGCGAGAAACTGATGGCCTTCATGCGCGACGAATGCCGCGAAGCCCTGCCGCGCGACCGTCTGGAATGGCCGCAGGGGGAAGAGCGGCCCCCTAATCTCCCTCCCCGCTCCGGGGAGGGTGGCCGCGCAGCGGCCGGGTGGGGCGGCGTCAGTCCTTCAGCGCCGCCTGGCCCCGAGCGATCGCCTGATCCAGGGTGAGCCTTTCGCGAACCGGAGCCTCCCCGCACGCTACGGCCAGCAACTCCGCCGCATCCCCGCCGGGCGCGGCCTGATAGGCGGGCGCGGCGTCGGGCGTGGCCGGCCCCTCTGTCCCGTCTTCGCGCAGGGAGGCGAAATCCAGCCGGTCCGCCGTGCGCGCCCGGCAATCGAAAACCCAGCGCGACCAGCCGCCGACATAGGTCACGTCCCCCACCTTGAAGCCCGCCTCGGTGACCTGAAGCTCGCGCATCCGGGCCAGGTCTCCGTGCCGCTCGATTGAGGCGACATCGGCGTAGACGGCGAACCGGCCGACGCCGGTCTCGACCAGTTGGGGATCGGCGAATGCGAGCAGCAGGGCGATCATGCGACCAGCGTCTCCGCCTGTTTCAGATCCACGCTGACCAGCTGGCTCATGCCACGCTCGGGCATGGTGACGCCGTACAGCCGGTCCATCCGGCTCATGGTCACCGGATTGTGGGTGATGACGATGAAACGGGTGTCGGTCCGCGACCGCATCTCGTGCAGCATCTTGCAGAACCGGTCCACGTTCGCATCGTCCAGGGGTGCGTCCACCTCGTCCAGCACGCAGACCGGCGCGGGGTTGGCCAGGAAGACGCCAAAGATCAGGGCCGCCGCCGTCAGGGCCTGTTCGCCCCCCGACATCAGGCTCATGACCGACAGCCGTTTGCCGGGCGGGCAGGCGTAGATCTCCAGCCCGGCCTCCAGCGGATCGTCGCTCTCGACCAGTTTCAGCTCGGCCTGGCCGCCGTCGAACAGGGCCTCGAACAGGGCCTTGAAGTTGGCGTTGATGATGTCAAAAGCGGCGATCAGCCGTTCGCGGCCCTCGGCGTTCAACTCGTCGATGCCGTCGCGCAGCTTGGCGATGGCCTGGGTCAGGTCGATCCGCTCTGACTTCATGCTGTTCAGCCGCTCGCCGTATTCGGTCGCCTCGTCCTCGGCGCGCAGGTTGACGGCGCCCAGGGCCTCGCGCTCGCGCTCCAGCCCGTACAGCAGGCTCTCGGCCCCGGCGGCGTCGGGCGGACGGGCCACGGCCTCGTCGATCAATTTGCGGGCCAGGTCTTCGGGCGACATCTGGGCGGTCTCGCGCAAGGTCGCCTCGGCTTCGGTCAGTTTCTCGGCCGCAGCCTCGGCCCGAGCGGCCAGACCGGCGCGGGCTTCGCGCGCCTGGGAGGTGGCGGCGTCGGCGGCGCGGGCGGCGCGGTCGGCCTCGGCCGCAGCGCTCTCGGCTACAGCCATGGCGTCGGACGAAGCCTGTTTGCGCTGTTCGGCGGCGGTCAGTGTGTCCAGCAGCTTGCCGCGCTGTTCGGCGAACCCCTGGGGCGCGACCTCGGCCTGTTTCAGCAGGGCGGCCGTCTTCTCCGCGTCTTTCTCCAGGGCGGCAATGCGGGCGCCGCTGTCCTTGGACCGGGCGATCCAGCCGTCGCGCGCGCGGGTCAGGCCGCCCAGGCGCTGTTCGCGGCCTTGGCGGTCGCGAGCCTCGGCGTCACGGTCCGACCGAGCGGTTTGGGCGGCGATGCGAGCCGCGTCGGCGGCGGCCCGGGCGGCGGCCAGATCATCCCGCAATCCGGCCAGGGTTTCCGACGGGGCCTCGACCGTCTGGGCGGCGGCCAGGGCGGCTTCAGCCTCGGCCACTTCGGCCGCCAGCCGCGCCAGGGCCTCATCCAGCGCCTGGGCGCGGGCTTCGCGGCGAGTCTGGTCCCGCGTCAGGCTTTCGACGCGGTCGCGGGCGGCGGTCACGGCCTTGTCGAGGGCGAAGGGTTTGAGACGGGCGGTCTTCACCGCCTCCTCGGCCGCGCGGAAGGCTTCGGCGGCCGCCTTCTGCTGGGCCTGGGCCTGCTCAAGGGCCGGTTTGCCCTTGTCGATCTCGGTTTCCAGCTCGGCCAGCCGGGTCCGTTGCGCCAGACGCACAGCGGCGGGACGCGGCGCCTCGGCCCGGCTGACGAAGCCGTCCCAGCGGTACAGGTCGCCCTCGGGCGTCGTCAGACGGGCGCCGACCGGCAGGGTGCGGGCCAGTTCGGCCGCCTGGGCGCGGGAGGCGACGCCGCACTGGGCCAGACGCGCCGCCAACTGGTCGGGAGCCTGGACATGATCCGAAAGCGGTTCGACGCCTGTGGGCCAGACCGGCGGGCGGGGTTCCGCCCCGCCCCAGTAGGCGGCGGCGCGGGCGTCCAGGGCCGCGTCCAGGTCTTCGCCCAAGGCGGCGGCCAGGGCGGCTTCATAGCCTCGGTTTGCGCGGACCTTGTCGAGCGCCGGCGGATGGTCGCGCTTGCCGCCGACCAGCAGCTGGGCCAAGCCGCGCGCCTCAGTCTGCAACCGGCCAAGCCGGTCTTCGGCGGCGCGGGCGGCGGTGCGGGCTTCCTGCTCGGCGCGGGCCAGGTCGCCGCGTCTGACTTCGGCCGCCTCGACGGCCTCGCGGGCGGCGGTCAGTTCGGCCTGGGCGGTTTCCTGCGCCTGACGGGCGGCCTCCAGCTCCGGCGTCTCCAGCGGACCCAGGGCCTCGCGTTCGCGCCTCGCCTGTTCCAGCTGTGCGGCGATGCGGGAGAGGCGGGTCTCGGCGTCGCGGCGGCGGGCGGCCTCGGCGTTGGCCCGGGCCTCGACGGCGGCCAGGGTTCCGGCCAGGCGTTCGACTTCGGCGTCGGCGGCCTTGCGGGCCTCCTCGGCGGCGACCAGGGCCTTGTCCAGTTCGGGGCCGCGTTCGGGGGCGGCGGCGATCTCGGCCTGGAGACGGGTCAGTTCGTGGTCCAGCCGGTCCAGTTCGCGCCGGGCGTCGGCGGCCATATTGGTCTCGCGTTCCGTATCGGCGGCGATGCGGGCGGCCTCGGCCTTCAGGCGATCCACCTCGGCGCGGGCGGCCTGTTCGGCCATGTCCAGTCGGTCGCGCTCCAGGCTGGCGCGGTGCAGCAGGGCGGAGGCGACGGCGTCCTCCTCCCGCGCCGGCTTCAGGGCCTCCTGGGCGGCGAGGGCGGCGGTCTGGGCGGCGGCGGCGGCGGCCGTCGTCTCGGCCACGGCGCGGTCGGCGGCGCGCAGCTCTTCCGCCGTGGTCTCGGCCGCCAGTCGGGCGTCGTTCCAGCGGGCGTAGAGCAGGGCGGCCTGAAGGGCGCGGATCTCGGCGGAGATCTTCTTGTACTTCTCGGCCTGGCGGGCCTCCCGCTTCAGCCGGTTCAGCGCGGTTTCCAGCTCGCGGCCGATGTCGTCGAGGCGTTCGAGGTTGGTCTCGGCGGCCTTCAGGCGCAGTTCGGCCTCGTGGCGACGGGTATGCAGGCCGGCGACGCCGCCCGCTTCTTCCAGGATGCGGCGACGGTTCTGCGGCTTGGCGGCGATCAGTTCCGAGATCTGACCCTGGCGGACCAGGGCGGGGGAGTTGGCGCCGGTCGAGGCGTCGGCGAACAGCAGCTGAACGTCGCGGGCGCGCACCTCCTTGCCGTTGATCCGATAGGTCGAACCCTGGCCCCGGTCGATACGGCGCGACACCTCCAGCACCGGGCTGTCGGTGAAGGGCTGGGGCGCGCGACGTTGCGCATTGTCGATGGTCAGCTGGACTTCGGCATGGCTGCGCGGGGGGCGGCCCGCTGCGCCGGCGAAGATGACGTCGTCCATCCCCTGACCGCGCATGGCCTTGGCCGAATTGGCGCCCATGACCCAGCGCAGGCTCTCAAGGACGTTGGACTTGCCGCAGCCGTTGGGTCCGACGATGCCGGTCAGGCCGGATTCGATGTGCACCTCCGCCGGATCGACGAACGACTTGAAGCCGACGAGCCGGAGGCGCTGGAACTGCATCGGTCCTGGCGCTTACCGGCGCAGCAGCGGATCGACGGCGGCCGACAGGGCTTCCAGCGAGTAACCGGCGACAGGCTTGCCGTTGACGAACAGGGTCGGTGTGCCCTCGACCCCGGCCGCCTCGGCGCCGGCGATCTGGGCCTGAAGCGCGGCGCGGGTGGCGGGGTCGTTCAGGCAGGTTTCGACCTGTTCGCGCGTCTTGCCGGTGGCGGCGAGGCCGGCGTCGAACCAGGGCTTGGCGCCGGTGGTGCGCAGATTGGCCTGGTCACGCATGAAGACCTCGGCCACGTCGAAATAGCGGCCCGGCGCGGCGCAGATGGCCACGGCGGCGGCGGCGGCGGCGACATTGGCGGGCGGGGTCGGCAGGTTGCGATGCACCAGCCGGACCTTGCCCGTGTCGATGTAGCGGGCCTTGAAGGCCGGCAGGACGTCGTTGTGGAAGACGGCGCAGTGCGCGCAGGTGAAGCTGGCGTATTCGATCACCGTGACCGGCGCGTCGGCCTGACCCAGAACATGGTCCTGGGCCGTGACCGGCGGCGGGGGCTCGGCGGCCGAGGCCGGACCCGCCAGGGCGGCGGTCACAGCAAAGGCGAGGACGGCGCGCCGGACCATGGCTTACTTCGCCAGCTCGGCGTCGATGGCGGCCGACAGGTCGGCCAGGCTGGCGCCTTCGCCGCCGGGGGTGATGACCTGGGTGTCGTTCACGTAGAAGGCCGGAGTGCCCGTCACGCCTTGGGCTTGGGCGGCCTGGACGCGCTTCTCCATGGCGGCGACGGCCGCCTTGTCGGTGACGCAGTCGTTGAACTGCTGCTCAGACAGGCCGGCGGCCTGGGCCGTGCGCAGCAGCCAGTCGCGCGGCGAGGAGGTCAGCATCTCCTGCTGGGTCGCCATCAGCTGGTGGACGACGTCGAAATACTTGTCCGGCCCGGCGCAGCGCGCGACCAGGAAGCCGGCGGTGGCGGCGTCGACCGGCGGGGTCGGCAGTTCGCGGAAGACGTAGCGCACCTTGTTGGTGTCGACGTACTTGGCCTTGAACGCCGGCCAGGTGTTCTTCTGCCACAGGGCGCAGTGGGGGCAGGTGACCGAGGCGTATTCGACCACGGTGACCTTGGCGCCTTCCGGCGCGCCCAGGCCCATGTCGCCCTCGACGGCGCCCTTGGAGCCGCCGCCGCAGGCGGCCAGGGCCATGGTCGCCATGGCGGCGCCGGTGATGGCCGCGCGGCGGCTCATGCGGGCGAAGCGGGATTCGGTCGGGGCCATAGGACTTCCTCAGTCGGATCGTTGGCGATCGGCGGCGTGATTCCGGGTGAACCGCGCAACCTTGATCATTCGAGAACAGGTGCGGCGAAGATTTGTCAATCGCGGTCGTTCGAACGCGATATCGCCGCTCGGCCCAGTTTGGCCAGGGCGGCCTTCAGTTCCTCGGGTGCGGCGGCCAGGGAGGCCGCCAGTTCCGCCTCGGCCGAGGCGGGCAGGGGCGGTGGAACAGCGGCGCGTTTGGGGCGGGCGGCCGGCTCGGTCAAGGGCTTGATCGGTCCCTGGGCGATGCGAAGCCGATCGACCGAACCGGCGCCCAGAAACAGGTTCACCCGCGCCAGGATGTCCTCTGACTGATGCTGGACCAGCAGGGCGGCGGCGCCGGCGACGCGCAGCTCCAGCACGCCGGGCTGGCCGCCCTTGCCCTTGGTCAGCTTCTGGGGCCGGGTGACGCGGGCCAGGCGGTCTCCGACGATCTCGCGCCAGCGCGGCTCAAGGGCGCCGGCGCCGCGGCCGAATTGTTCGTCCAGCTTCTTGATCAGGGGCGTCAGGGCCTGGCCCGCGCGCGGCGCCGGGCGCGGCGCCGGGCGGGTGCGGCGGCGCGACAGGATCTCGCGGACCTCGGCGTCTGTGGGCAGCGGGCGGCGCATGGGCCTATATAGACCGATCCCATGACTGACGTCTCTCCCGACATCGCCCTGATCCGCGCCCGTCTGCTGGACTGGTACGACCGCCATGCACGCAGCCTGGCCTGGCGCGCTCCGCCGGGGACGCGGCAGAGGCCCGACCCCTATCGCGTCTGGTTGTCGGAGGTCATGCTGCAACAGACCACCACCCCGCACGCCACCCCCTATTTCCAGACCTTCACCAGCCGCTGGCCGACGGTGTCGGACCTGGCGGCGGCCCAGGACGCCGAGGTCATGGCCGCCTGGGCGGGACTGGGCTATTACGCCCGCGCTCGCAATCTGCTGGCCTGCGCCAGGGCGGTGGCGGGCGAACATGGCGGGGTGTTTCCCGATACGGAGGCGGGGCTTTCAGCCTTGCCCGGCGTGGGCGCCTATACGGCCGCAGCGGTGGCGGCCATCGCCTTTGACCGCCCCGCCAATGTGGTCGACGGCAATGTCGAACGGGTCATGGCGCGGCTGTTCGCCGTGGAGACGCCGGTCCCCCAGGCGCGGCCCGAACTCCGGCGGCTGGCGGGCCTCTTCATCAACGACCAAAGGCCCGGCGACTGGGCCCAGGCCCTGATGGACCTGGGCGCGACCGTGTGCCGGCCCAAGTCGCCGCTATGCGACCTGTGCCCCATCGCGGACCCCTGCGCCGGTCGCGCGTCAGGCGATCCTGAACGCTATCCGGTCAAGACCAAGAAGACGGATCGGCCTCAGCGGAAGGGCGTCGCCTGGGTCTTGTTCGACGACCAAGGTCGGGTGGCGGTGGAGACGCGGCCCGACAAGGGTCTGCTGGGCGGAATGCTGGGCCTGCCGACCAGTGACTGGACGACGGGCGAACCATTGACGCCGCCGCCGATCGACGCCGACTGGCGAGACGTCGGATCGGTCGAGCATGTTTTCACCCATTTCAGCCTGACCTTGACGGTGATGACGGCGCGAGGCGAGGCGAGGGCGGGTTGGCGATGGATGCCTTTCGAAGCGGCGCGCGCGGCCCTGCCCACCGTATTCGCCAAGGCCCTGGATCGGGCGACCGTTGAATCTGACCTATTTTTGTAGTAACAAAAATCTGTGCGCATCACCTTCGATCCCAGCAAGCGTGATCGCACGTGGATTGAGCGTGGACTGGATTTCGCCCAGGCGTCGGCTGTGTTCGACGGTGATCATCTGACGTTTGACGATGATCGTCGGGACTATGGAGAAAGACGTCTGATCACCATTGGGCGTTTGACCGACCGTATGGTGGTTCTGGTGTGGACGCCGCGTGGCGAGGCGCGCCACATCATTTCGATGAGGAAGGCGAATGACCGTGAACAGCGACGCTACGAAGACCGATTGGGTCGATCCTGACGAGGCGCCGGAACTTGACGACGTCTGGTTCGACAAGGCGGATCACTATCGAGGAGAGACGCTGGTCCAACGCGGACGCCCCAAGGGCGCGGATAAGATCTCGACCACCATAAGGTTCGACGCCGACGTGCTGGCCGCCTTCAAACAGGACGGGCCGGGATGGCAGACGCGCATGAACCAGGCGCTGCGCGACTGGCTGAAACGGAAGTCAGACGCCGCCTGATCACCGCAGGGTGCGGATGGCGATCCCGCCCTGTTTGCGACGAGGCACCACCACGGCGCGGCCGTCCACATGCTGGATGTCCAGATCGACCGAGGCGTCTCCGACGTGAAGACCCTGAATCTTCAGCGTCTGCAACCCGGCGGGCAGAACCGGGTCGATCAGATCGACCGTTCCGCTCCAGGCGTCGATCGACAGGCCCAGCGACGCCTGAAGCATCAGAAAGACCGACCCCGCCGCCCAGGCCTGGGGCAGGCAGGCGACCGGATAGGCGATCGGCGGTTCGCCCGGCGCGCGCGGGAAGCCGCAGAACAGCTCGGGCAGACGCAGATGGAAATGGGCGGCGGCGGCGTAGATCTCGGCCAAGATCTCGGCCACCGCCTGGCGTTCGCCATAGGCGGCCATGCCGGCGGCGGCCATGGCGGTGTCGTGCGGCCAGACCGAGCCGTTGTGATAGCTCATCGGATTGAACCGGGCCTGGCCCAGCTCCAGCGTCCGCACGCCCCAGCCGGTGCGGAACCGTGACGACAACAGGCGTCGGGTCACGCGCCGCGCCCGTTCGGGCGACGGCAGGCCGGTGAAGAGCAGATGGCCGGCGTTGGAGGCGATGGCGCGGCACGGCTCCCCGTCTCCGTCCAGGGCGACGGCGTAGAAGCCCTCGTCCTCCATCCAGTATTTGTCCTCGACCAGGGCGCGGACCTGTTCGGCGCGGATGCGCCATTCCACCGCTCGGTCGTCGTGCAGCCGCTCGCCCAGATCCGCCAGGGCGCGCCAGGCGGCGAAGGCGTAGCCTTGAACTTCTAAGAGTGCGATCGGCCCCTTGGGAAAGCGGCCGTCGGCGTGGAAGATGGAATCCTCGGAATCCTTCCAGCCCTGGTTGGACAGGCCGGTGTCGGCGCCGCGCTGATAGTCGATCAGGCCGTCCCCGTTGGAATCCCCATAGTCGCGCATCCAGTCGGCGGCGGCGATCAGATTGGGCCACAGTTTGCGGATCAGCTCCAGATCGCCGGTGCGCCCGGCATAGGCGCCGGCCAGGGCGATGAACAAACAGGTGGTGTCGACCCCGCCGTAATAGAGGCCGAAGGGCACCTCGCCCAGGGCGCTCATTTCGCCGCCGCGCGTCTCGTGCAGGATCTTGCCCGGCTGGCTGTCCTGGAACAGCGACGTCTCAGTCGCCTGGCGCGAGGCCAGATAGGTCAGGACGCCCTTGGCCAGGGACGGGTCCAGCCACAGCATCTGCCAGGCGGCGATGATGCCGTCCCGCCCGAACGGGGTCGAGAACCAGGGCGTGCCGGCATAGGGGTAGGGGCCGGTCGGCAGGTCGGTGGTCAACAGGGCCATGTCCGCCCGCGACTGGTCCAGCCAGTCGTTGAACCGCGGGCTGCGGGGGCCGCGCACCGAGGCGCCGCGCCGCCGCTTGGCCCGCATCGCCAGACGGGCCTGGATGGCGTTCAGCCGCCAGCGACGGGCGTCCGGCGCTTCGCAGGAATCGACACCGCATTCGATGAACAGCTCCATCGACCGGCCCCTGGGCAGGCTGAACATGAACTCGGCGCGGTTAGGGGTCAGGCGGGCGGGCGGTTCGGAAAAGGCGAGGCAGCTGCCGCGGTCCACCCCGTCCAGGCCGGTGTAGCGGAAGGTGACGCGGCGCCCGTCGGTGGTGGGGGCGTGGATCGTGCCGCGCCTGGCCCGCGGCGTCCCCCGCACCTGGAAGATGTCGGCGAAGTCGGCCCCGAAGTCGAAGGCGAGGGGCAGAAGTATGTCCTCGACCCCGTGGTTGACCATCTGGATGCGTTCGAACATGCGCCGGTCCCACAGGAAGCGCCGCCGTTCGATATGCATCACCCCGGCCGGGGCCGAGCGTCCGCCCATCGGCGGCAGGGGGCGATTGGTCGTGTGGCAGGAAAAGAAGACGTTGTCCTGGCTGACGCCGGACGACAGCCGCGACGGCTTCAACAGGCCCACGGTCATCGTCCAGCGCGATAGAACCCGCGTGTCCCCGGCGAACAGGCCGTCGGCCCCGCCCTTCATGTCGCCCCAGCCGTCGGCGACCAGGAAGGCGTCCCCCGCCTTCAGCGCCATCAGCTGTTCCAGGCCCGAAGCCTCGATGGACTCACCGGCGGTCAGCTGGGTGGAATAGGCGTCGTCCATGCGGTGTCTGTCCCCGTCGCTGTTGAGCCTGCGCGAAACGTCTCATTCGAATGCGGCGCTCAAGGGCCGCTCCGATGATGAAATGAAGCCGACGGCGGAGGGTTTCACCCTCCGCCGCTCAACCTCGACAATAAGACGGGGATCAGGCTATGGCGGCGAAGCTGCGGTCTTCCAGGGGGCGCAGCGGCGTCACCACCTCCGTCAGCGGCGCTTCGGCGAACGGGCGGCGGGCCAGCAGGTCGCCGTAGACGTCCAGATAGCGCCGGGCCATGGCGGCGGCCGAGAAGCGCAGTTCGAACCGGGCGCGGATGGCCTCGCGGTCCAGGAGGCGGGCACGGTCGGCGGCGGCGACGGCCTGTTCCATGGTGTCCACCAGGAAGCCGGTGGCGCCGTCCTCGATGATTTCCGGCGTCGATCCGCAGCGGAAGGCCACCACCGGCGTGCCGCAGGCCATGGCCTCGATCATCACCAGGCCGAAGGGTTCGGGCCAGTCGATCGGGAACAACAGGGCCTCGGCGCCGCCCAGGAAGGCTGATTTCTGATGGTCGCCGATCTCGCCGATGAACTCGATCAGGGGATTGGCCTCGACCATGGGACGGATGGTCTCCTCCCAATAGATCTTGTCTGCGGCGTCCACCTTGGCGGCCATCTTCAGCGGGCGGCCCAGTTTGGTGGCGATCTCAATCGCGCGGTCGGGTCGTTTCTCGGGCGAGATGCGGCCCAGGAAGGCCAGATAGCCCTCTGACTTCGGCGAGAAGACATATTGGTCGCCGGGCATGCCGTGATGCACGGTCGCCTTCCAGTTCGCATGGGGCAGGGGGCGGCGCTGGTCGTCCGAGATGGAAATCAGGCCGAAGTCGCTCCAGCGATCGTAAACGCCGGGCAGATCCTTCAGATCGAGCCGTCCGTGCAATGTGGTGATGGTCCGGTCCGCATAGGGCCGGAACAGGGGGAAGTGGATCATGTCGGTGTGGAAGTGGATGACGTCGAACTGATCGACGCGATCCAGGACCTCGCCCAGCATGGTCATATGGGCGGCGAGATCGGACTTCAGCGGGGCGGGGTCCAGGCGGATGGCCTGGTCGCGGACGGGGATCAGCCGCGCCCGCGTCTGTGCGTCTGCGGAGGCGAACAGAGTGACCTCATGGCCCAGATCGACCAGGGCGTCTGTGAGATGGGCGACGACCCTTTCGGTGCCGCCATACAGTTTGGGAGGCACAGCCTCATAAAGCGGTGTGACCTGCGCGATCTTCATCGATGTGCTTGCTCCAGCCCGGCGCTGCGGGCCTGTCGACATCAATGTTCACGCGGGTGCGCGGTTCCGTCGCGGAGACGAAATTTCCATCGAAAATCCGGCAAGTTACAGAGCTTTACCGTAGGGCGGCTACTGCATCCCCGCCCGGACTTCCGCACGCAGGGCGTCGATCGACTTCAGCCCCTGGTCGGTCTTGAAGCGCCAGTAGGTCCAGCCGTTGCAGGCGGGGGCGTTCTCCAGCAGGGCGCCCAGCTTGTGGATCGATCCGGTCAGGGAGCCCGACACCAGGGAGCCGTCGGCGCGGACGCGGGCCTCGCGCTCGCCCTTGGGGCAGTACAGACGGTCGCCGGGGTTCAGCAGGCCGGCCTCGACCAGGGCGCCGAAGGGCACCTTGGGTTCGGCGCGCTTGGAGCCCATGACGGCCAGGTCTTCGGGATTGGCGGGAATGACCGAGGCGATCCGGGTCTCGGCGACGGCCGCATAGGTCTCGTCCCGCTCGATGCCGATGTAGTGGCGACCGAGGCGTTTGGCGGCGGCGCCGGTGGTGCCGGTGCCGAAGAAGGGGTCCAGGACCACGTCGCCGGGGCGGGTGGCCGACAGCAGCACGCGGTGCAGCAGGGCCTCGGGCTTCTGGGTCGGATGGGCCTTCTTGCCGTCGGCGTCCTTGATTCGCTCCTCGCCGGTGCACAGGGCGAAGGTCCAGTCGGACCGCATCTGGGTGTCTTCGTTGAAGGCCTTCAGCGCATCGTAGTTGAAGGTGTAGCGCTTCTGGTCGCGCGACCGGGCGGCCCAGATCAGGGTCTCGTGGGCGTTGGTGAACCGGGTGCCCTTGAAGTTCGGCATCGGGTTGGACTTGCGCCAGATGATGTCGTTCAGCACCCAAAAGCCCAGGTCCTGGATCGCCGCGCCCAGGCGGAAGACGTTGTGATAGGAGCCGATCACCCAGATCGAGCCCTCGGGCTTCAGCACCCGGCGGCACTCAGTCAGCCAGGCGCGGGTGAAGGCGTCGTATTCGGCGAAGCTGCCGAACTTGTCCCAGTCGTCGTCAACCGCATCGACCTTGGAATTGTCGGGCCTCAGCAGGTCGCCGCCCAGCTGAAGATTATAGGGCGGGTCGGCGAAGACCATGTCGACCGAGGCGTCGGGCAGGCTTTTCAGAATCTCGATGCAGTCGCCACGGTGAATGACGTCGGTCTGGAATTGGGACATGGAACGCGGCCTCGGAACGATGAGACCGGCATGGTGAATCCTTACGGTTAAGGCAGTGTTGATTCCGCCCTGTTCGGCGTCAGCCCGGGACCACCTTTACCCGACCCGCCGCCTCCCGCGCCCGTTCGCGGGCTTCGTCCACATCGGCGCCGCGCGCGGTCGCCACGCCCATGCGGCGGCGCTCATAGGCTTCGGGCTTGCCGAACAGGCGCAGATCGGCCGTGGGGACGGACAAGGCCTCGGCGACGCCCTCGAAGGCGACGCCTTGGGCATCCATGCCGCCGTAGATGACGGCGCTGGCGGCCGGTTCGCGCTGGGTCACGTCGACGGGCAGGCCCAGGATGGCGCGGGCGTGCAGCGCGAACTCGCTCATGGTCTGGCTGGCCAGGGTGACCAGGCCGGTGTCGTGGGGGCGGGGCGAGACCTCGGAGAACCAGACCTGGTCGCCCTTGACGAACAGTTCGACGCCGAAGACGCCGAAACCGCCGAGGGCGTCGGTGACCTTGCCGGCGATGTCCTGCGAGGCGGCGAGGGCAGCGGGGCTCATGGCCTGGGGCTGCCAGCTCTCGACATAATCGCCCTTGACCTGGCGGTGGCCGATGGGGGCGCAGAAATCCGTGCGGGTCGAGCCGTCGGCGGCGCGCGAGCGGACGGTCAGCAGGGTGATCTCGAAATCGAAGTCGATCCGGCCCTCGACGATCACGCGGGCGCCGGCGACGCGGCCGCTGTCTTGGGCGTAGGTCCAGGCGTCGGCGATTTCATCGGGGCTTTCGACAAAGGACTGGCCCTTGCCGGACGAGGACATGACCGGCTTGACGAAACAAGGGTAGCCGACGGTTTCGGCGCCGGCGGCCAGTTCCTGGGCGCTGCCCGCGAAGGCGTAGGGGCTGGTGGGCAGGCCCAGCTCTTCGGCGGCGAGACGGCGGATGCCCTCGCGGTTCATGGTCAGTTGGACGGCGCGGGCGGTGGGAATGACGCGAGCCATGCCGGCGGCCTCGATGTCGGCCAGGACCTCGGTGGCGATGGCCTCGATCTCGGGCACGATGATGTGCGGGGCCTCGGCCATGATCAGGCCGTTCAGCACCTGGGGATCGGTCATCGGGATGACGTGGCTGCGGTGCGCGACCTGCATGGCTGGGGCGTTCGGATAACGGTCGACGGCGACCACCTCGACGCCCAGGCGCTGAAGCTCGATGGCGACCTCCTTGCCCAGTTCGCCGGAGCCCAGCAGCATGACGCGGACGGCGGTGTCGGAAAGCGGGGTGCCGAGTTTCATGGGGGGCTCCGGGGTTTGGATCAGGGCGTGGGGACGGCGTAGAGCTTGCGGAAGGCGTCCAAGGCCGCGCCGTGGTAGATGGTGGCGTGGGTCTCGGTCGGGCGGGGGGTGAAGCTCCAGCTCAGGCCGGGCAGGGCGTGGTCGCGCAGATTGGCGGTCAGGACGTCCATCGGGGCCTGCATCTCGGGGCCCTCGTCGCCCAGGGTCAGGATCAGGGTGCGCGGGTCGTTCGACTGGTCACGCAGACGGGCGCCGGACTGACGCGCCAGTTCGCCCCCGTCCCACCACAGGCTGGGGCTGACGGCGACATAGGCGTCGAACATCTGGGGTTCCTTGAGGAAGGTCTCGACCACGAACAGGCCGGCCAGGGATTCGCCCATCAGGGCGGTCTCGCCGCTGGTGCGGAAGCGCGTCTCGACGAAAGGCTGGACCTCTTCGGCCAGGAAGCGGCGGAAGCGGTCGGAATGGCCCTGGGTCGGATAGCGGGCGATCAGTTCGGGGTCTTGCGTCGGCAGGGCCAGTTCGTTGCGGCGGTCGACCGAAGCGATCCCGACCACGATCACGTCGCGGGTCGTGCCGACGACGGTTCCCAGCTGGGCGAGGCCCGAGATGTGGTGGAAGTCCTGATCCTGGCCGCCGTCGAGGACATAGAGGACGGGATAGGTCTTGCCGCTGCCCGCATAGCCGGGCGGCAGCCAGACATTGATCTCGCGCGTCGCGCCCATGACGGCGGAGGGGAGGGCGTAGGACCGGCCGATGACGATGGGGGTTTCGGCGGGGGCGGGCGTCTGTGGAGCGGTCTGGGCTTGCGCCGCAGTCGCGGTCATGCCGAGTGCGAGAAGAAGACCAAGGACGCCAGGTTTCATCGTCAGCTCCACCTGATCCCTCTCCCCTTGCGGGAGAAGGTGGCCCGAAGGGCCGGATGAGGGGTTGGATGATGCGAAACGGCTCGGCCGGCGTGACCCCTCGCCCGACCGCGCCAGGACGACGGCTGACGCCGCCGTGCGCGGTCTCCCTCTCCCGCAGGGGGAGAGGGAGATGAAGAGAGATTACAGCCGCGCCTTCACCGCCGCGACGACGGCGTCGGCGGTGATGCCGAACTTGTCGTAGAGCACTTCCGCCGGGGCCGAGGCGCCGAAGCCGGTCATGCCGATGAAGGCGCCGTCTTCGCCGATGAACCGCTCCCAGCCTTGCTTGATCGCGGCCTCGACGGCGACACGCACCGTGCCGCGGCCGATGACCGAGGCCCGGTAGGCGGCGTCCTGCTGCTCGAACAGTTCGAAGCAGGGGACGGAGACGACGCGGGTCGGCACGCCTTCGGCCTCAAGCGTCTCCGCCGCCTTCAGGGCCAGGACCAGTTCCGTGCCCGTGCCGAACAGGGTGGCCCTGGCCTCGCCCGAGGCCGCCTTGATCTCATAGGCGCCCCTGGCGGAAAGGTTTTCCATCGCGGCGACGGTGCGGACTGCGGGGGTCTTCTGGCGCGACAGGGCCATGGCCGAAGGGGTGGTCTTGGACTGCAGGGCGATCTGCCAGCACTCCATGGCCTCGACCGTGTCGGCGGGGCGGAAGACGTTCAGGTTCGGGATGGCGCGAAGCGCCGCCAGATGTTCGACCGGCTGGTGGGTCGGGCCGTCCTCGCCCAGGCCGATCGAGTCGTGCGTCAGGATGTGGATGGCGCGGACCCCCATCAGGGCGCCCAGACGGATGGCCGGGCGGCTGTAGTCGGAGAAGACCATGAAGGTGCCGCCGTATGGGATGATCCCGCCGTGCAGGGCCAGGCCGTTCATGGCCGCCGCCATGCCGAACTCGCGGATGCCCCAGTTGACGTAACGGCCTTCATAGTTCGGCGCGTCGAGGATGGGGGTGCCCTTGACGAAGGTGTTGTTCGAGCCGGTCAGGTCGGCCGAGCCGCCGACAAGTTCGGGGATGGCGGCGAAGACCTGGTCCAGGGCGGCGCCCGAGGACTGGCGCGTGGCCTGGGCGGGCTGGGTTTCGATCAGTTCGGCGATCTTGGCGTTCAGGGCGTCGAAGGCGCCCTCGGGCAGGTCGCCCTTCATGGCGCGGGTGAAATCGGCGGCCTGGGGCGAGGCGGCGAGGCGGGCCTCCCACTTCTTGCGGTCCTTGGCGCCGCGACGCCCGACCTTGGCCCAGGCGTCGGCGATGGTCTGGGGCATTTCGAAGGGTTCGTGATCCCAGGCCAGGCCCAGGCGGGTGGCGGCGATCTCGGCGGCGCCCAGGGCGGCGCCGTGGGTCTTGTGGCTGCCTTCCATGGTGGCGGCGCCCTTGCCGATCTTGGTCTTGCAGGCGATCAGGGTCGGTTTGTCCTGGCGCGTCGCCCATTTGAGGGCGGACTTGATCGCGTCCATGTCATGGCCGTCGATGGCCTTGACCGCCCAGCCGGCGGCCTTGAAGCGGGCCTTCTGGTCGGTGGCGTCCGACAGGGAGACCTTGCCGTCGATGGTGATCTCATTGTCGTCCCACAGGACGGTGAGTTTGTTCAGACGGTAGCGGCCGGCCAGGGCGATGGCTTCCTGGGACACGCCTTCCATAAGGCAGCCGTCGCCGGCGATGACCCAGGTGCGGTGATCGACCAGGTCCTCGCCATATTTGGCGGCGAGGTGACGCTCGGCCATGGCGAAACCGACCGAGGTGGCCAGGCCCTGACCCAGGGGGCCGGTGGTGACCTCGACGCCGGGCATATGGCCGTACTCAGGGTGGCCGGCGGTCTTGGAGCCCCACTGGCGGAAGTTCGACAGCTCCTCCTTGGTCGCGGCCTTGTAGCCGGTCAGGTGCAGCAGGGCGTAGATCAGCATCGAGCCGTGGCCGGCCGACAGAATGAAGCGGTCGCGGTCGGCCCAGTCGGGGCGGCTCGCGTCGAACTTCAGAAACTTCGAAAACAGCACCGTGGCGACGTCGGCCATGCCCATCGGCATGCCGGGGTGGCCCGACTTGGCCTTTTCGACTCCGTCCATGGCGAGGACGCGGATGGCGTTGGCCATCTGCTGGGGCGTGGCCTTGGGGGCGGATTTGACGTCGTTCACGAGGCGAGACCTTTCGGCGGGAACGGAAATTCAGAGGCGCGCCGCTTTACCCCGGCGCGTCCTCGGGTTCTATACGCAATTTGAAGGAGCGACCGATGGCAGACGCCACCACGGCCGCACGGGCCCGTATCGACCGGGCCCTGGCCGAACTGGAACGCAAGATCCTGGCGCTGAAGGCCCGACCGGCTTCGGCGCCGCCGATCGCCGACGACGATCTGTTCGCGCCCCGCAGCGATGCGAACGGGGCGGCGGACGCCGCACGCCTGGCCGAACTGGAGGCTGCGGGGCGCGAGGCGTCTGAAGCCTTGGGCCGGGCGGCCGAGGCCGTGCGAGAGGTGCTGGTCCAGGGCGAACGTCAGGCTCGCGATGAAATCGAAGGCGAGGCCGACTGATGGCGACGGTGACGGTGGAGGTGAACGGTCGCCCCTATGCGGTGGGCTGCGCCGACGGACAGGAGGAGCGGGTCCGCATCCTGGCCAAACAGTTCGACAACCAGGTACGCCAGGTGGCCCAGGACGTCGGCCATGTGGGGGATCTGCGGCTTTTCCTGATGTCGGCCCTGATCCTGGCGGATGAGCTGCATGAGGCCCGACTGAACGGCGGCGGAGCGCCGGCCCCGACGGGCGACCCGGCGCCCACCCGTGACGGCGTCGCTGAGGCGCTGAATGCGGTTGCAGCCCGGATCGAGAAGATCGCCCAATCCATCTGAAGGCGGCTGATCGGATTACGCCGCTTGAGAAGGCGGGGCGCAGGCCCTATCTTGTGCGACGGCGGGTCCTGCTGCGGCTCACGTCGGAGGCAACATTTCCTCGCGACCTTAATTCACTCGAAGGGATCTGTCCCTGTCCGGGCTCGAGGGCCTGGGCATATGGAGCCCACCTGGCTACCCAGGTCGAGAGGATTTAAACCGCTCTTCACGGTTCACGCGGCGCCGCCACCCCTTTCCCCTTCTTCGCCCTGCGCGTGAGACGCGCGCCAGCTGAGCGCACCCATGTTCGACAAGCATGAACTCCGGTCCGCCGCCCGCGCGCGGCGCAAGGCCCTGGCCGGGACCGATCCGACCGCCGCCCAACGCGCCGCCGACCACATCGACGCCCTGCCGCGGGGGGCTGTCGTGGCCCTCTATCGCGCCATGGGGTCCGAGCTGGACACCGGAGCCCTGGCTGTCGCGCTGGAGGCGGCGGGGCGGCGGCTGTGCCTTCCGGTGGTGCTGGAGCGGGACGCGCCCATGGTCTTTCGCGCCTGGTCGCCGGGCGAGCCTTTGGAGCTGGACGCCGCCGGCTGTCCCGCGCCCCTGCCGCTGACGGAGGTGGTGGAGCCGGACCTGATCATTACGCCGCTACTGGCCTTCGACGCGTCCGGGGGCCGGCTGGGGCAGGGCGGCGGCTTCTACGACCGCACCTTTGCGGCCCGGCCCGATGTGATCCGGGTGGGCTTCGCCTATGCGGGGCAGGCGGTGGAGGCGCTGAACCTGGAGGCGCACGACATGCGGCTGCACGGGGTGCTGACCGAGGCGGGGTATCAGGCGTTTTGAGGGATATGCCATTGACATATCCGTGCAGCAAGCCGATAGGGAGGCCATGAGCGCCCCGCTGAAAGCCACGGTCTTCAAGTCCAATCGCTCGCAGGCCGTGCGACTGCCCAAGGCCGTGGCTTTTCCCGATGACGTGAAGGAGCTTCGCGTCATCAAGGAGGGCAAGAGCCTGCGCCTGGTGCCGGTGGATGCGCTGTGGGATGACTTTCTCGACCAGCCCGGCATTTCGGATTGGCCGGATCGCGACCAGCCCGAGATGCAGAAGCGGGAGGACTGGTGAGCACCGGCTATATGCTGGACACCAGCATCTGTATCGAAATCCTGCGGGGCCGCAGCGCTGCGTTGAATGCGCGTCTGAGGTCTGAGCACGAGCCGCTTCATGTATCGACGGTGGTCGTCATGGAACTGGCGGTTGGACCCAGCAAGCTCGCGGACTCTCGTCGCGCCGAACGGCTGGAGTCGTTCCTCGCGCGGCTGGACATTCTTGCTTTCGACGAAGATGCGGCCCGGCATACGGCGGCTATCCGTGCGGATCTGGAGCGTCGCGGTCGCCCCATCGGACCTTATGACTATCAGATTGCGGGTCATGCTCGCAGTCGGGGGCTGACCGTCGTCACCCGCAACACTGGCGAGTTCGAGCGCGTTGCCGGCCTAAGGGTCGAGGACTGGTCGGATGTTGGTAAAGGCGTACACGAATGAGATTGGCGTTTTTCGGCGACGTTATCGGCAAGTCCGGCCGTGACGGGATCAGCGATCATCTTCCGGGCCTGAAGCGCGACCTGAAGCTGGACTTCGTGGTGGTGAACGCCGAGAACGCCGCGGGCGGCTTCGGCATTACCGAGAATACGGCGCGTGAGCTGTTCATGGCGGGCGCCGACTGCCTGACCCTTGGCAATCACTCGTGGGACCAGCGCGAGGCCCTGACCTATATCGTGCGCGAGCCGCGTCTGATCCGGCCGGCCAACTATCCGCGGCTGATGGATGCGCCGGGCGCCGGGGCCAATCTGTTCGAGACCGACACGGGCCGCACCGTCTTGGTGATGAATGTGCTGGGCCGGGTGCATATGGACCCGATGGACGATCCGTTCGGGGCGGTGGAACGCGAGCTGGCGGCGGCGCCCCTGGGGGCCGTGGCCGACGCGGTCATCGTCGACATGCACTGCGAGGCGACCAGCGAGAAGATGGCCATGGGCCATTTCTGCGACGGGCGAGCGTCGCTGGTGGTCGGCACCCATACCCACGTCCCGACCGCCGACTGCCAGATCCTTCCGGGCGGCACGGCCTATCAGACCGACGCCGGCGGCTGCTGCGACTATGACAGCGTCATCGGCAACGAAAAGGAAGAGCCGCTGCGCCGTTTCACCACCCGGATTTCGGGCGGGCGCTATACGCCTGCGTCCGGGCCGGCGACCGTGTGCGGCGTCTTCGTGGAGACCGACGACCGGACGGGGCTGGCGACGCGGATCGAGCCGATCCGGGTCGGCGGACGGTTGAGCCAGGCGGTGCCGGTTTTCTGAGCGCCTCTTCCCATCGTCAGGCCGGCGTCAGGGTGTTCGAACCCGCCTCGACCACCATGATCTGACGGGTCGTCAGCACGCCCGAGCGATCCGACACCTTGTCCAGAACCTTGAACTGGGTGGTCCACAGGGTCGGCGTGGCCTCGCACACCATATAGCCGCGCTGGGAGTTGCGGAACTTCAGCTGGGGATTGACTGCCATAAACCGGTCGTAATCGGCGCCGCGGTCCGAGCCGTTGCCGCCTGAGCTGATCGAGGTCGAGACGAACTCGACCGCGATGGCGGCGCCCTCGGGCTGGCTGCTGTCCAGCCACAGGCCGCCGGCGTAGTTCTGATGCTCGTCCCCGGTCAGGACCACGACATTGTCGATGCGGCGGTCGCGGATGTGGCTCAGCAGCCGGTTGCGCGGCACGCGATAGCCGGCCCAGCTGTCGGTGTTGACCCCCTGGCCGCCGGGGGTGTTGCGGTTCAGGTCCATCATCATGACCTGTTGAGCCAGGGCCTTCCATCGGGCCTTGGACCGGTCGAGGTTGGTCAGCAGCCAAGCTTCCTGAGCGTCGCCCAGAACCTGAGCCGTCGTCGCTTCTATGCCGGGGCAGGCGGCGTTGAAGCGGCCACTGCAGGGCTGGTCCGTGCGATACTGGCGGGTGTCCAGGAAGGCGACGTCCAGCAGATCGCCGTACTGGGCCCGGCGATAGGCCTGCATGCCCGCGCCGCGCGGGAAGGCCGACTTCCGCATCGGCATGAATTCGTAGAAAGCCTGCATGGCGGCGGCGCGACGCAGCAGGAAGACTTCGGGCGGCGTATCGTCCTGATCAATGTCGCCGACCCAGTTGTTGTCCACCTCGTGGTCGTCATAGGTGCAGAACCAGGCGGCCGAGGCGCGCGAGGCCTGAAGGTCGGCGTCCATGGTGTACTGGGAATAGCGGCGGCGATAGTCGTCCAGGCTGTAGACCTCGCCGCCCAGGTGGACGCGGGTGTTGTCCTGCGGACCGGCGCCCGACTGGTAGATGGGATTGCCGCGGCCCTCATAGATGTAGTCGCCGTAGCAGAAGATGAAATCCAGCTCCTCGTCCGCCATCTTGCGGTGAGCGGTGTAATAGCCCTGCTCATAGTCTTGGCAGCCGGCGACGCCGAAGCGGACGGCCGAGACGGAGGCGCCGGCCAGGGGGGCGGTCTTGGCGCGGCCGACGCCGCTGCGCTCGGTCCCGCACTGGAAGCGGTAGAAATAGGGACGGGCGGGCTCCAGCCCCTCGACCTCGACATGGACGGAATGGCCCAGCTCGGGCCGGGCGATCGCCTCGCCGGAACGGACGACGGTGTTGAAACCCCGGTCGGCGGCGACCTCCCACTTCACGGCGACGGGCGCCTTGGGCATGCCGGAACCGTAGGCGAGCGGGTCGGGGGCCAGGCGCGTCCAGATGACGAAGCCGTCCGGGAGCGGGTCGCCCGCCGTCACGCCCAGCCGGAAGGGATTCACATCGAACACGGCCTGGGCCAGGGCGGGGCCGGTCGGCGACAGGGCCAGGCCGCCGCCGAAAGCCGCAAGCATGGAACGGCGGGAAAGAGCGAGGCGGGTCATCAGCGCATCCTGAGTTTTCGTCGCCTTTATCCCTACAATGTGACAGGTCTTCCGACTGCGGGGGGCGTCAGGCCGCGTCTCGGCGTTTCCGGCTTTCGACCAACTGGCGGCGCACCTGGGCCAGTTCAGCGGCGCGCCTTTCGGGCGTGTGGGTCTTGAGCACATAGTGCTGGGCCGCGCGGGCCAGGGCCAGGCGGCGGTTCGGCTCCCGGATCAAGGCGTCCAACGCCGCGACCAGATGCCGGGGGGTCACGGCCTCCAGATAGTGGGCGTGGTCGCCGCTGGCTTCGCGAAGGCCGCCGCGCCCCGATGATATAAGGGCGGCGCCCGCCGCATGGGCTTCCACCGCCGTCAAACCGAAGGGCTCGTCCCAGGTCGAGGGCGTCACGGCGATGGCGGCGGATTTCATCTGTTCGCGAACCTGGTCCAGCGGGGCGGACCGCAGGACGGCGACCCGGGGGCCAAACCGCTGAAGCGGCGTGAGATGCGGGGCGGCCCAGTCCGCGTGCGCGGCCCAGTCGTTCAACATCAGGACCGCGCGCCAGCTCGGGTGGCTGTCCAGCACGGCCGGCAAGGCGGCGCACAGGACGTCCAATCCCTTTTCCGGCATGGCCCGCCCGGCGAAGGCGATGATCGGCTGGCGATCTTCGGGCGGCGCCAGCCAGGCGCCGGCGTCGATGGGATTGGGCACGGCGTGGGCGCGATCGGCCAGCTGCGGATAGGTCCGGGCGAAGGCCGTCCTCTCCGCCTGGCTGACGAAGATGAAGCCGTCCATCCGGCTGTAGCGCAAGGCGTAGCGCCACCGATCAAACCACTGGCGCGCGGGCTTCAACGCATTGTGTCGATAAAGGACATGCACCGCCTGGGGGAAACGCGCCGACACGGCCAGGGCCTGTTTCACCTGCTGATGGTGTTCGATCAGTTCCGGCTGAAGCGCGCGCAGGGCGTCGAACAGACTCTGTTGGGCGTTGCGTCGTGGAAGGGCGATCACGCGGGAGGCGTTGTGGTCCTGGGCGCCCTCCTGGCAGAGAATGCGGGTGTCTGGATCATGATCGCAGCGGGCGAGCGTCCGCACGACCGTCTCCATGGAGTTGGGGCGCGCTTCGGAGAAGAGCGAACCCGGCGGCAGCAGAATGGCGGTTCGCAGCGCGGTCGTCCTGAAGCTGATGGCAAGCTGAACAATGGCGCCCGGTCGGCGACACCCGCGTTCAACGCACAGAGCGGCGAATTCCGTCGCGTGAATTCGTCAGGATCTGCGCGTCCTCAGCCGAAGTCGCATCGGTTCGCGACTGCGCAGGGTGATCTGGTGCACGGGGCGGGGTTCGATCGTCGTGATCGGCTCGACCTCGGCGGCGCGCAGAATGGAGGCCAGGGCGATCACCGCCTCCTGAATGGCGAAGGCGGCGCCGATGCAGACGCGGGGGCCGGCGCTGAAGGGGATGTAGGCGTAGCGGTCGATGGACTTGCGGTTCTGGGGCAGGAAGCGTTCGGGCTTGAAGGCGTCCGGGTCTTCCCACAGCAGGCTGTGGCGTTGCAGGATCCACGGGGAGATGATGACGGTGGCGCCGGCCTTGATCGGCTGGCCGCCGATCTCGTCGTCGGCCAGGGCCTTGCGGGCCATGGTCGGGGCGGGCGGGAACAGGCGCATGGTCTCGTCCAGCACGGCGCGGGTCCAGGGCAGGGCCTCGGCCCATTGCGGATCGGAGACGTCGAAGGCGTCGGCCTCGGCCTGGAGCCGGGCCATGTACTCAGGCTGGCGCGACAGCAGGTGCAGGGTCCAGCCCAGGGCGCGGGCCGTGGTCTCATGCCCCGCCAGAATGAAGGTCAGGATGTTGGCGGCGACTTCTTCGTCAGACAGGCCGGGTCCGCCGTTCTCGTCGCGGGCCAGCAGCAGGGCGCTGAGCAGGTCTTGGGGCGGCATGTCCCCAGCCTCGATGCGGGCGCGGCGGGCCTCGACCAAGCGGGTGACGCGCTGTTCGAAGAAGCGGGCCGAACCGAAACTGGCCAGACGACCCAGACGGGGCGCCCAGTCCGGCGCGCCCAGCACGTCCAGCGGATCGATGCGGGCGCCGTTGGCCAGGAACTGATTCAGGGCGCGTTCGAAGCCGCGGGCCTCGCCGCCCAGTTCGTCGGAGAACATGGTGGCCGACAGGATGTCGAAGGTCAGGCCCGACATCTCACTGTCGATATCCAGCACCCGTCCGCGCTGAGACAGGGACCAGCCGGCGACGCGCGCCTGACAAACCTCCGCCATACGGGCGTTCAGGGTGGTCATCTTTGCGGGGGTGAAAAGCGGCGCCAGGATTCGCCGGACGCGGCGCCAGGCGTCCCCCTCGGTCAGCAGCAGGCCCTCGGCCAGCATGGGACCGAGGACGCGGCGTTGCAGGTCGCCCTTCACATAGCTTGATGCATTTTCTGTCAGGACGTGGCGGACGCCCTCGGGGTGGCTGACCACCAGGATCTCGCCGAAGGCGCTGTTTCCGTAGAGCTGCGGCTCGGTGAAATGCCGCTCCGACCACATGCGGATCGGATCGCGCCAGCTGATCCACAGGAAGGGCAGCAGGGACAGCGGGCCGCCCGTGCGACGGGGCGGAATGGCGGGGCGGAAGACGGCGTCGGCGGCCAGGGTCATGTCCATGCCTCCAGTAAGGCCCTAGACTTGGGGTCCGGTCGAGGCTGAACAAGGGCCGCCGTGCAACAGTGCGTACCGACGTGTAACTGGCTTAGGGCCGATCGCTCAGGCGGCGGTGTTCGGTCGGTGCGTCATGTCCCCGCGACCGGCGATCAGGCCTTCGACGGAGATGTCCTCGTCGATTTCGTCCCAGTGCAGGCCGGCGGGGCTCAGCCAGACGGCGGCGCGCTGCTCGGGGGTGGCGTGGAGCAGGCGGGGGAACCAGGCGAGGGGAACCCCCAGCTGCCGCCCGTCGGACAGATCGACGAACAATCGCTGCTCATCGAACCACACGCGCTCAGGACTAGGGGGTAAAGAAGTCATTCCAACGTTGCTCTATCAGGTCGCGGTTCGCCTCGACGAGGCGAATGAGTTCCCTGATCTCGCGATCACTATACCCGTTTTGAACGCGAGGCGAACGGCTGGGAAAAGCCAGAATTCGGCCTCCTTGCCTGGCTCGGACACATGGATGTGGATGGGCTCGCGCGGCGAGCCCTCGTCCGAATAGAAATGGAACCGTCTTCCACGATTTCGGAAGACGACCGGCATTCGATCAGGCTTCCAGCCAGCCCGGCATCCAGCCTTCGTGCCATTCGCGCAAGTGGGCGACGGGAATGCTGAACAGTTCACCCTTGTCGCCGCGAGAGGCGAAGGCGTCGCCACCGGCGTGGCCGACGACGGAGGCGTGCAGGCCGGCGGCCTGGGCCTTGGCGATCAGGGGGTCGGCGTCGGGGACGGCGACCAGATAACGGGCCTGGTCCTCTCCGAACAGGAAGATGTGGGCGTGGGCGGCGCTGGAGGCGTCGAGCGTCACGCCGACGTCGGAGGCCAGGACTAGGTCGGCGGCGGCGCCGATCAGGCCGCCGTCGGACAGGTCGTGGACCACGGTCAGGTCGCCGGCCTCGATCAGGTCGCGCACGAAGTCGCCGGTCTTCTTTTCCAGCTTCAGGTCGACGGGCGGCGGGGCGCCGTCCTCGCGGCCCAGCACCTCGCGCAGATAGAGGGACGCGCCCAGTTCGCCGACGGTCTGGCCGATCAGGACGAGCGCATCGCCCTCGGCCATGCCGGAGAAGCCCGTCACCACGTCATAGTTGGGCAGCAGGCCCACGGCGCCCACGGTCGGGGTGGGCGGAATGGCGACGCCGTTGGTCTCGTTATAGAGGCTGACATTGCCCGAGACGACGGGGAAGGACAGTTCGCGGCAGGCCTCGGCCATGCCGTCGATGGCGCGGACGATCTGGCCCATGATCTCGGGGCGCTGCGGATTGCCGAAGTTCAGATTGTCGGTGATGGCGATGGGGCGCGAGCCGACGGCGGTCAGGTTGCGCCAAGCCTCGGCCACCGCCTGTTTGCCGCCCTCGTAGGGGTCGTTCTGGACGTAGCGGGGGGTGCAGTCCGAGGTGACGGCCAGGCCCTTGTCGGTGCCGTGGACGCGGACCACGCCGGCGTCGGCGCCGGTGGCCGAGTCCTGAAGCGTGTCGGCCATGACGTGGCGGTCGTACTGTTCCCAGATCCAGCGCTTGGAGGCCATGTCGGGGCAGGCGACGACCTTCATCACCGCATCGGCCCAGTTGTCGGGCGCGGGGATATCGGCGTGGTTCAGCTTCGGCTGCAGCGCGGGCTGGACCCAGGGGCGGTCGTACAGGGGGGCGTCGTCGAACAGGGGGGCGAGCGGCACGTCGCAGACCGTCTCGCCGTGATGCTTCAGCACCAGTCGGCCGGTGTCGGTGGTGAACCCGATCACCGCGGCGTCCAGGCCCCACTTCTGGAAGATGCGATAGCCGTCTTCCTCGCGGCCGGGCTTCAGGACCGCCAGCATGCGCTCCTGACTTTCCGACAGCATCATCTCATAGGCGGTCATGCCCTCTTCGCGCTGGGGCACGGCGTCCATGTTCAGCTCGATGCCGACACCGCCCTTGCCGGCCATCTCGACCGAGGAGGAGGTCAGGCCGGCCGCGCCCATGTCCTGGATGGCGGCGACGGCGCCCGAGGCCATCAGTTCGAGGGTCGCCTCGATCAGCAGCTTTTCGGCGAAGGGATCGCCGACCTGGACGGTAGGGCGTTTCGATTCCGACTCATCGTCGAACTCGGCCGAGGACATGGTGGCGCCGTGGATGCCGTCGCGGCCGGTCTTGGAGCCGAAATAGACCACCGACAGGCCCGCCGAGGGGGCGGCCGAATAGAAGATGCTGTCGGCCTTGGCCAGGCCGACGCACATGGCGTTGACCAGGATGTTGCCGTTGTAGCCGGCGTGGAAGTTGGTCTCGCCCGCCACGGTCGGCACGCCGACGCAGTTGCCGTAGCCGCCGATGCCGGAGACCACGCCCTTGACCAGGCGTTTGGTCTTTTCATGCGACGGATCGCCGAAGCGCAGGGCGTTCAGCAGGGCCACCGGCCGGGCGCCCATGGTGAAGACGTCGCGCATGATGCCGCCCACGCCCGTCGCCGCGCCCTGATAGGGTTCGATATAGGAGGGGTGGTTGTGGCTCTCCATCTTGAAGATGCAGGCGTCGCCGTCGTCGATGTCGATCACGCCCGCGTTCTCGCCCGGACCGCAGATGACGCGTTCGCCGGTGGTGGGGAACTTGCCCAGGTGGATCTTGGAGGACTTGTAGGAGCAGTGCTCGGACCACATGACCGAGAAGACGCCCAGTTCCACCTGATTGGGCTCGCGGCCCAGCCGGTCGAGGACGACCTGATATTCGTTCGGGGCCAGGCCGTATTCGGCGGCCAGTTCGGCCATGGTCTTTTGAGGAGCGTTCATGGGCGGCGCTTCTAGCGGGTGAAGGGCCGATAGGCTACATTCTAGACAGCATTTTGGGAGTTCTAGAATGGGCCTCAGCATCAAGCGCGCCGAGACGGAGCGTAAGGCCCGCGCCGTCGCCGAGCGCCTGGGCGTCAGCCTGACCGAGGCGATCGACATCGCCCTGGACAAGACCTGGCGGGAACTGACCGCCGACGAGGCGGCGGCGGAGCGGGCGACGAAGCGCGAGGCGCTGTTCACCTATCTGCGGACCTTGCCGCCTGGCGATGGCCGGTCTCTTCGGGAAATCGACGACGAAATGTACGACGAGCACGGGCTTCCGCGCTGATGGTCATCGACACCTCGGTGTTCGTCGCCATCGTGCTGGGCGAGCCGGAAGCTCCTGATTTCGACGACCGAATTCGGGCTGCGGAAACTCGTATGGTCAGTGTCGCGACCTGGGTCGAGTTGACTGCTGTGCTCAGCGCGCGGCTTGGAATGGACGCGCGGCCTGTGGCGGCCCGGCTGCACGCCGACTATGGGCTGGATCTGGTTCCGGTCGACCTGGCGCAGATGCGGATCGCGTGCGAAGCCATGGTGCGGTTCGGCAAAGGGCGGCATCTGGCGCGGCTGAACTATGGCGACTGTTTCGCCTATGCGCTGAGCCGCAGCACGGGCGAACCCTTGCTGTTCAAGGGAGAGGACTTCGGCAGGACCGATGTCGCGGCCGTGATCTGAGCCAGGGAAGGACGGACGGAACGGGTCGGGCGCCGCGCCATTGTCTCCTGGCGACAAAGGAGCATCCGCATGACCGACACCCCGATAGACCCCGCCGCCACACCTGAAGACGACGACCGGGCCGAGATCGCCGCCGACGACGCCGGCGCCTCCGCCATGGCCGAAGAGGCCCAGAACCAGGCCGCTGAAGAGACCGAGGAAGACGGAGAGGGCATCTGATGGCATCCCACGATCTGACCAAGCCCAGCCCCGCCGAGCACCAGCAGATGGACCGGTCCAACGATCCAGAAACGACGCGGGAGATGGACGCGGCGGCGCCGGAGGCGGCCCTGGCCAGCCGCCGCCAGCGGATGACCGGAGAGGCGACCGGTGTCGGCAGCGTCGGCTATGACGAGGACGGCGCCTTTGACGTGGGGGCGGGCAAGCCCGTCTCGCCCACGCCCTAGGCGGCGCGTTCGATCCCCGGCTTGAGGCGGAAGACCAGGAGAACGCCGCCGATCAGCAGGATCACGGCGCCGGCCAGGGCCGTGAAGGCCACCGCCGGCTTTTCCGCCTGTTCCGCGACGAAGGCGCCCAGCAGGCCCCAGGCCGTCGGAAGGGGATAGGCCAGGGTCCGCAGCGCCGCCGTCACCGCCAGGGCGACCCCCGTCGTGGCGACGATGGCCAGCACCGCCCATCCCGTCGGCGACAGTGCGGCGGGCAGGGCGTCGAAGGCGGTCACGGTAGTGATCAGGTTCAGCGGCGCCGCCACCGTCAGCCAGCCGGCCAGGGCGGCGAGGGGCCAGACCAGCAGCAGCCGGTCGCGATCAAATCGGGCGAGCCGCCGCACCTCGCCCGACAGGGCCAGCAACGGCGCCAAGAGGGCGATCAAGGTGGCGAAGATGATGATGACGCTGGCCGCCTTCAGATTCAGGGCCGCCACGACGATCCAGAGACCCAGGCCGAAGAAGGCCACGGCCGAGGGCCAGCCCATCCGGTTGATCAGGACGCTCTCGCCCGTCTGGGGCAGCACCTGACGCACGGCATAGGCCAGAAGCCCCAGATAGATCAGGCCCCAGATCGAAAAGGCGTAGCCGGCGACCCGCAAGGTCTGGTTCCCGTCAGCGGCGAACTCGGCCTGGGTCAGACCGAGCCCGGCCAGGTTCTGAACCAGGGGGACGACCACGGCGAAGACGGCGGCGGCCAGGACCACCAGGCGACGGGTGCGCTGAGCGGGCGTGGGGCGAAGGATCGAAGACATGGGGGTTCCACTTCACGGTTCAGCGCTCTGTACGCCCCACGGGGACGGAAGGTTCACCGGCCTGGGTTGAAAATGTGAAGCTTGCGGCGGAGCGACGGCCCATGCTGGTGTCGGCGGATGATCCGTTTCCGCCTTTTCGCCTGCGCTGGTTTGGCCGTTCTGTTTCTCGGGGCGTGGGGCAGCGATCCGGCCCTGGGCCAGACGCAGACCCAGGCCCAGGCCCAGACCGCGCCCGCGCCCGCGCTGGTTCTGAACGCCTCGGCCGAGGCGGCCTGGGCCGAGGTGCGCGCGGCCCTGACGCCGTCGCAGCAGGCCCTGGCCGTGCGGCGCTTCATGGCGGCCCTGGCGAACGCCAACGGGCGACCGGTCGTCCCGCCGATGGACGCGCGCGAGATCGCCTCCGGCCAGGCGGCGGCGGCGGACGATCCCGCCCTGTTGCAAAGGCCCCAGGCCTATGAGGCGACCTTGAGCGTGGGCGGGCGGTTCCTGACCTTCCGGCCCCTGTCCCGCGCCAGTCTGGAGCCCTTGACGCGACGGGGCGCGCCCTAAAACACTGTCCGATGTGTCCGATGTGTCCGATGTGTCCGATGTGTCCGATGTGTCCGATGTGTCCGGAACCGGCGCCGACTCCGACAAAGACCCCCTGAAACATACGCTCGCTTGCCGCAGCGGCGGGTCGTTTGGGTTGGGGCTTCGGCAAGCCGTTGAAGCGCCGAGGGTTCCATCTGAGAATTGCGCCGCCGTCAGGAACCGGCGGCCGTGCGGCCGGTTGTCAGTCCAGTTCCAACTGGAGAGGCGACATGGCCGATCAGACCGAAACCCCGCATTTCGAAACCGATGAAGTCGCCGCCAACCGCGCCATCGAAAACGGTCAGGGCGTCGGCGCCCGCGAACTGGCCGCCCAGCGCGACCCAGGCGGCGTCAACACCGCCGATGAAGACCCCGAACTCGAGAACGGCGTGTCGGTGATCGAGGACGGCGACGATGCTTTGGATGAGAACCTGGCGGTTCAGGGCGTGGACGACGCGGGCTGATCCCCTTCGCCGACGATGAAGGGGGGGCGCGGGCGCCGCCCTCTCTCACGCCAGTCCGAACTCGACCCACAGCGGATAGTGGTCGCTGATCCGCCAGGACAGCTGGGTGCGGTTCAGGTGGGGTAGGACCACGCCCTGGAAGTTCAGGCCGCCGGCCTTCCGGAACTTCAGCGACAGATAGGGTTTGCCGTCATTACGCCGCTCGAACCAGGCGATCTGGTCGAAGAAGCTGGAAAGGTCGGGGTGTTCGACAGACGAGCTGAGGGTTCGCGGCACCTTTTCCAGACCGGGCGCGGTGACCAGGCCGGTCGAGGTGAAGGCCTGCCACAGCGGATCGCCGTGACGGTCGATGTTGAAGTCGCCCATACAGATCAGGTTCTGGCCGTAGTCGTCCATCGACTCGGCCCAGTGGCGCAGCCATTTGGCGATAGCGGTCAGTTCGGCGACGCGGTCCGCGCCCTTTTCGCCATAGACGATGTGCAGGGTGACGAGAACGAAGGTCTTGCCGGAGGCGTTGAAGCTGACGGCATAGGGGGTGCGGACGAACTGCCGCTGAAAGGCGTTGGCGGGGGTGGCGTAGGGGGTGTCCAGATCCTCGGGCACCACCAGTTCGCAGGCCAGACCGGAGGGTTTCAGCCGCCGAGCGTCGTAGATATAGGCCAGGCGCTCGTCATTGCCGGGATCGCCGTAGGTGACGTCGGTCATCAGGAAGCCGAAGTCGGGCCCCAGCTTCTTGAGCACATGGCGCAGGGCGCGCAGATTGGCCTTCACCTCCTGCACCGCGACGACGTCGAACCGTTCGAGCACCGCAGCGATCAGGACGGCGGCGTGGAAGTCGCGGCGGGGGCTGTCGCCGTCCTCGCTTTCCCATTTTTCGGTCAGGCTGCCGAAGGCGCGGATGTTCCAGGTGGCGATCAGCAGATTGTCGCCGGCCGTCTTGGGCGGCACGGCGTCCAGCAGGGCGTTCAGCCGCTGGAGGTCGTCCAACACCGCCTGGGGCGGTGGATCGAGAATAGTCGCCATGATCGCCCCCGAGACGCTGATGCATCTTCAGGTTAGCGAAGAACGCGATCATCGCGCGTCACAAGCGCGAGAGAACCTTGGTTCTTCTAAGCCCCAGCCCTCAAAGGGGGGCTGGCGACCGTGAGTCCTAATCCATCCTGAAGTTGATGGAGAAGACGATTATCCCGTCTTCCAGGCGCCGGCCTGCGGCTGCCGCCTCGTCATTGAGGCGGAGCCGCGCCCGATCCACCGAGCGCAAGGCTTCTCGCCCCAGGCCGTAACCTCGCGGCCATTCGCTTTCGATTTGGCAGTTCACCAGCCGACCGTCGTTTTCAGCGCCGCAGGACAGGACGGCGTAACCTTCCGTCGGCGATCGGCCGCCGACAGGGGCCGGGAACCGGGGTCTGGGAACGATTTCCCATCGCGCGAGCGCAGGAAGCGTTTCTCGCCCGTCGCCCTCCGTGTCCTTGTCGCGGGGATCGATCAGAGGCCGACCGCAGGCGGTCAAGGTCTGCTCAAGGGCGGTGCTGGACGGGTTGAGGGCCATGATGAAGCGGTAGCGTCGGTGGTCGGGGCCTTGGGCGACGATCTGGAGCTCGCCGCCTTCCGCCAATTGGCGCGCCACCATGGCCGGCAGACGGCTGAAAGCCGTCGTGCGATCCTCTCCCACGGTCCAGACGGTGGTTTTAAGAGCCGCATCTTCTCCGACCGAAAGCCCAAGATCGCGCGTCGTGGCGCGTGCGGGGGCCTCGGGCAGGCCGGTGATGAAAAGGTCGTAGGCCCCGTCGATGCATCGGGCGACCAGGGTGACGCCCGAAGTGAATTCAGCAAGGGCCAGGGTGGCCTTTCGCTCGGGAATGGAGGTCAACACCCAGTCTTCTTGGGGCGGCGGCGCGTCCTGCGCCTTCGCGGAGACGGCGCCGGCCAAGAGGGCGGAAACGGCGAGGGCGGGGAGGAGGGCTTTCATAACCCCACTCCGCCTCAACGCATGATTGCCGTCAAGCCGCCGCGTAGATGCTCTGAAACAGAACCGCGCCGTCGGCGGAGCCCAGTTCGGCCTCAAAGGCGCGGTCGGGGTGGGGCATCATGCCGAGCACATTGCCGCGCGCATTCTGGATGCCGGCGATGTCGTTGACCGAGCCGTTGGGGTTGTCGACGTAGCGGAAGACCACCTGGCCCTCGCCCTCGATCCGGGCCAGGGTCTCGGCGTCGGCGAAGAAGTTTCCGTCGCCGTTGCCCTGGGTCATGATCACTTCGCGCTGGCCCTGATAGCCGGCGGTGAACCGGGTCTGGCCGTTGGCGACGGTCAGGCTGATGGGTTTGCAGACGTATTTCAGGCCCTTGTTGCGCAAGAGGGCGCCGGGCAGCAGGCCGGCCTCGCACAGGATCTGGAAGCCGTTGCAGATGCCGACCACGGCCACGCCGTCGTCCGCCGCCTTCTTGACCGCCTGCATCACCGGCGACTCGGCCGCCATGGCGCCGCAGCGCAGATAGTCGCCGTAGGAGAAGCCGCCGGGAATGACGATCAGGTCCAGGCCCTGCGGCAGTTCCGTCTCGGCGTGCCAGACCATCTGGACGGCCTCGCCGGTGGAGCGTTCGACGGCGACCTTGCAGTCGCGATCACAGTTGGAACCGGGGAAGACGATGACGGCTGCGCTCATGGCGCGGGCCTCTAGCACCGTTTTCGGCAAATGTCAGTGCGCGGGTTCAAGAAGTCCGAGGCGGGTCTCGATCCGGCCGAGGCGATCGTCATGTCGGCCGATGATCTGGTAGATGTTTGATATGTCTTGACCCAGGCCGGTCATGTGGGTGCGGATGGCTTGGAGTTCGCCCTTCACGTCACGAATCTCTGCTTTCACGGATCCGAGGTCGTGCTGCATGGACTTGAGCACTTCGTAGATGAGGTCATTAGTCACTTCAGCCATGACCCATTATAACAGAGTGGCTGGCGAAACGAAACGCTCAGGCTGAGGCCGGAACGCGCGCCCGCCCGACCGCCCAGGCGATCACGAAGATCGCAAACCCGCCCAGGGACAGGCCCATGCCGACCCAGCCGGTCGAGGTCCAGCCGTAGCCGGCGGCGATGGCTAGGCCGCCCAGAAGCGGGCCCAGCGCATTGGCGGTGTTGAAGGCGGAGTGATTCAGGGCCGCCGCCAGGGTCTGGGCGTCGCCGGCGACGTCCATCAGACGGGTCTGAAGCACCGAGCCCAGGCCGCCGCCGCCGCCGATCAGAAAGATCACGACCATGACGGCCCACAGGTGAGGCGCGGCCAACGGATAGAGGGCCAGGGCGGCGGCGCTCCACAGCAGCAGGCCGCCCGCCGCCGGAAAGCCGATCCGGTCGGCCGCCCAGGCCCCCAGAATATTGCCCAGGAACATGCCGACGCCGAAGACGGCGAAGACCCAAGGCAGGATCTCCGGCCCCACGCCGGTCACCGCCTGAAGCGTCGAAGCCAGATAGGCGTAGACGCAGAACATGCCGCCGAAGCCGATCGCGCCGACGCCGAGCGTCAGCCAGACCTGGCTCCGCTTCAGGGCGCCCAGTTCGCGCAAGGGGCTGGCGTCGGCATGGGCGGGGTCGCGCGGGGCGAACAGGGCGACCAACCCCATGGTGATCACGGCCAGGACGCTGACGATGGCGAAGGTCCAGCGCCAGCCGAAGGCGTGGCTGACCAGATTGGCGAAGGGGACGCCGATGACGGTGGCGACCGTCAGCCCCATCAGAATGGTCGAGACGGCGCGGGTGCGAAGATGCAGCGGCACGATGGAGGCGGCGACCAGGGCCGCCACGCCGAAATAGGCGCCGTGCGGCACGCCGCTGAGGAAGCGGAAGACCAGCATCCATTCATAGGTGGGCGCCATGGCCGACAGGCCGTTGCCGACGGCGAACAGGGCCATGAAGCCGATAAGCAGCAGCCAGCGGGGGCTGCGCGCGCCCAGCACCGCCAGGATGGGCGCCCCGACCACCACGCCGGCCGCATAGGCGCTGATCACATGGCCCGCCGTCGGGGCGTCGACGCCCAGGCCGGCGGCGAAGTCCGGCAGGATGCTCATGGCCGCGAACTCGGTGACCCCGATGGCGAAACCGCCCATGGCCAGGGCGATCAGGACCAGGGCCACACGGCCCCTCGCCATGGGTTTTACGGCCACGTCAGTGTCGGCCACGGCGCCGGTGACGGCCATGCGAAAATCCTGGGGCGAGAGAAGGGCGGGGTGTTGCGCTGCAACATAGGCGGCCCCTCTCAGGCTTCAACCCGCTGGAAATGATCGGCGATCACATAAGGTTGCGGCGCGACCGCCGAGGGGCGGGCTCAGCCCAGGTTTTCATAGGTCGCGGTGATCGAGGCCTTGGCCAGGGTGTGGAAGTGCAGGTTGAAGCCGAAGACGGCGCCGGAATCGTCGGCGGTCACGTCCAGCCGCTCCACGTCCACGGCGAAGACGGTGAAGATGTAGCGGTGCGGGCCGTGGCCGGCAGGCGGGGCGGCGCCGCCGAAGCCGGCCCTGCCGTAGTCGGTGCGGCCCTGGACGGCGCTGGCCGGCAACTGGCCGCCGGGCGAGCCGGCGCCGGTCGCCAGTTCGGTCACATCGGCGGGGATGTTGGCGACCGTCCAGTGCCAGAAGCCGGAGCCGGTGGGGGCATCGGGATCATAGCAGGTGACGGCGTAGCTCTTCGTCCCCTCCGGCGCGCCCGACCAGGCGAGGTGGGGCGAGGTGTTGCCCTTGGCGTGAACCTGGGCGTCGGGCAGGACGCCGCCGTCCTGAATGTCGGTGGAGGTGAGGGTGAAGGGCATAGGTGCTCCGTCGTTCAAGCCGTTAGCTTAACTAGGAGTCCGCTGTATGGATGCAAGCGCCTCTTCCGCACCTTCGCGCGGAAGAGGCCGAATGCTTCAAGCCGCCTCGATACGGTAGCCTTCGATCACCGTATTGGCGAGCAGCTGCTCGCACATCTTCTTGGCCTCGCCTTGCGGATCCTCGACGCCGTCGAGGTCGAACTCGATCAGCTTGCCGACGCGGGCGTTCGATACGCCCGACCAGCCCAGACCCTGAAGGGCGCCTTCAACGGCCTTGCCCTGGACGTCCAGCACGCCGGCCTTGAGGAAGACGTGAACCTTGATTTTGGCCATCAGCCGTTGCCTTTCATGAAGGGAGTGAAGTCGGACCAGTTCTCGACGCGGAAGCCGCGAACGTCCTTCACGCATTGGGGGAACCAGGGCAGAGCCTTGAGGGCGGTCATGGCCAGAGTCAGATTAGCGAGGTCCGGGATTTCAGTGAGATAGACGCTCTGTTGGACGCGGTGGAAATCATAGCGTTTCAGGGTCCGTTCGATCTCGCGATACGCCTGCCTCACCCCGGCGGGATGGATAGCGGTCGTCTCGTTGAGGTCCAGATCGAAGGAAATGGCGAACATCAGGCCAGGGGGTCGTTTTCGGCGTCGGCCAGCGGATAGTCGAAGGCTTCGTCGCTGTCGATTAGACAGGCCCTGATGCGGTCCCCGACAATGGCGGTCACTTCATAGACCGGCCCGACGCCCGCGATGCGGCGAAAGCGGCTGGTTCCGGCCAGGTCAATGGACCGTCGGAACTCGCCGCCCTCTTCCGCGACGTCAATCATCAGTGCAGGCCGCCCTGGATCACCGTCGGCATGCCCTTCATGATGCCCAGGCGACGGGCGACTTCGGTGTAGCTTTCGATGACATTGCCCAGGTCGCGGCGGAAGCGGTCCTTGTCCATCTTCTCGCCGGTCGAGGAGTCCCACAGGCGGCAGGAATCGGGGCTGATCTCGTCGGCCAGGATGACGCGGCTGAAGTCGTTCTCCCAGATGCGGCCGAACTCGATCTTGAAATCGACCAGGGTGATGCCGACCGCGCTGAACAGGCCCGACAGATAGTCGTTCACCCGAACTGTCATGGCCAGGATGTCGTCCAGCTCCTGGGTCGAGGCCCAGTTGAAGGCGGTGATGTGCTCTTCGGTGACCATCGGGTCGTTGAGCTCGTCCTTCTTGTAGTAGAATTCGATGATCGAGCGGGGCAGGGGCGTGCCTTCCTCTATGCCCAGACGCTGGCTCATCGAGCCGGCGACGATGTTGCGGCAGACGACTTCCAGCGGAATGATCTCGACTTCGCGGATCAGCTGTTCGCGCAGGTTCAGCCGCTTGATGAAGTGATTGGTCACGCCGATGCCGTTCAGGCGCGACATGATGAATTCGCTGATCTGGTTGTTGACCACGCCCTTGCCTTCGAGAACGGCCTTCTTCTGGGCGTTGAAGGCGGTGGCGTCGTCCTTGAAGTACTGGATCAGGGTGCCGGGCTCGGGCCCTTCGTACAGGATCTTGGCCTTGCCCTCGTAGATCTTCTTGCGTTTGCTGTTCATATTCCGGTCCCGGCTTACGGGCGCCCTCCAGAAACAAAAATCGCGCGGCCATGGTGGAAAGGGGAAGACCCGGTCCTGGCGGCGCGTTTTGGAATCGTTCGGGCAGTCAATCTCGTTCGGCGTCTCCTTAGCGGAAGGCGGCCCTCGACACAAATGAACGCCGCGTGCGACGCCGCAACAGGACCAAGGTCTACGCAAGCCATGTTGCGTTCGGGCGCGGGCGGGCTATAGACGGCGCTTGCCCCGAGGTCAGGGGTGTGCGGAGCTTGCTGAGCGACATGACGACGTTCGACGATCGGGAAAAGGGCTTTGAGGCCAAGTTCGCCCTCGATCAGGAGCAGGAATTCAAGGCCATCGCCCGGCGCAACAAGATGCTGGGCCTGTGGGCGGCCGAGAAGATGGGCCTGTCGGCCGACAGCGCGGACCAGTACGCCGCCGCCATCGTGCGCGCCGACATGGAGCAGCCGGGCGACGAAGACGTGTTCCGCAAGGTCGCCGGCGACTTCAAGGCCTCGGGCCTGACGGTCTCGGAGGGCGAAATCCGCTCCAAGATCGACGAACTGGCCTCGATCGCCCGCGAACAGATTCGCGCCGGCGAATAGGACTTTCGGCCTTCGGGCCTTCAGACGTCGAAAGGGCCGCACCCGGGGGAAAGTGCGGCCCTTTCTTTTTGCCGGGGACGTTGGGGGATGTCTCACCCGGCTTACTGTGCGTCTCGCGCCCCTGAAGAACACGGCAACGCGCCTTTGGTTTCGGCGCGGACCGGTCCGCTGCAAAATTATTTTGAGCGCGGGGTTCAGTCCTCGAACACGACGGTCTTGGCGCCGTGCAGCAGAACCCGGTCCTCCAGATGGCGGCGGACTGCGCGGGCCAGGACGCGGCGCTCGATGTCGCGGCCTTTTCTGATCAAATCTTCGGGCGTGTCGCGGTGGCTGATTCGCTCCACGTCCTGTTCGATGATCGGACCTTCATCCAGGTCGGCGGTGACATAGTGGGCCGTGGCGCCGATAACCTTCACCCCGCGCGCATGGGCCTGGTGATAGGGGCGGGCGCCCTTGAAACCGGGCAGGAAGGAGTGGTGGATGTTGATGCAGCGCCCCGCCAGCCGACCGCTGAGATCGTCGGACAGAATCTGCATGTAGCGGGCCAGAACGACCAGTTCCGTGCCGGTCTCCTCGATCAGGCGCAGAAGCTGCGCCTCCTGGGCCGGCCTGTCGGCGGCGCTGACGGGCAGGTGATGGAAGGGCAGGTCGCCCAGATCGACGTGGCCGATCATCTCGCGCGGATGGTTCGAAACGACCGCCGTCACATCCATGGGCAGTTCGTCGATCCGCCAGCGGTACAGCAGGTCCGCCAGGCAATGGTCGAAGCGCGAAGTCAGAATCATCACCTTGCGCGGTTCCGGCCCCCTCAGGGTCCAGTCCATGTCGAATCGCCCAGCCAGAGGGGCGAAGGCGGTGCGGATCGCGGCCGGGTCGTCGCCTTCGCGCGGTTCGAACACCACACGCATGAAGAAGGTGGCGCCGGCGGCGTCGCCGAACTGCTGGGCGTCGGAGATGTTGGCGTCCCACTCCAGCAGGAAGGCGGACACGGCCGCCACAATGCCGTGGCGGTCGGGGCAGGAGAGGGTCAGGATCATCAGACGGCAGGCTTATCCGGGAGAAACTTGCCGAGTGTGGCCCAGATTTCCGCCTTTGCCGACAAGGATATTGCATGGGCGGGGCTGGACGACGGCAGATCGACCAGGGCGAGGCCGGCGAGGTTGGCCAGGATCCGCCTACCCAGCTTGGCCGCCAGACCGCCGTTGAAGGCGACGGCGCGCAGTTCGGGGAGGTCCTGGATCAGACCGCGCAGATCGGCGGCCTCGGGCGATTTGATCGCCGCGTCCAGACTGCCGGATCGCTGGGCCGAGGCGATTACGTCCCACAGGCCGACCCCGCGCGCCTTCAACCGCTCCAGGCGCTCGGGGTAGGACAGGGCGGCCAGGTGCTCGTCCAGCACCCCGCCGATCAAAGGCCAGAAGCCGTTGCGCGGATGGGCGTAATATTGCGCCGCCTTCAGCGAGGCGTCACCCGGCAGGCTGCCGAGGATCAGCAGGCGGGTGTCCGCATCGACGACGGGAGCAAAGCCGATGCGGCGGTCGTCTTGCGGTTCGGGGCTCACCCCTCGCCGAACACCCGCCTGAACACCACGTCCACATTCTTGGTGTGATAGCCGAGGTCGAACAGGGCTTCGAGCTGATCGTGGGGCAGGGTGACGCGCTCGTCGGCCTTGAGGAAGTCCAGGAAGGCGCCCTCGCCGCGCCAGACCTTCATGGCGTTCTCCTGCACGGCGGCATAGGCCGCCTCGCGCGAGACGCCGGCCTGGGTCAGGGCCAGCATGACCCGTTGCGAGTGCACCAGACCGCCCAGGCGGTCGAGGTTCTTCTGCATGTTCTCGGGATAGATGTTCAGCCGCTCGATCACGCCGGCCAGGCGTTGCAGGGCGAAGTCAAGATGGATGGTGGCGTCGGGACCGATGCCGCGTTCGACCGAGGAATGGCTGATGTCCCGCTCGTGCCACAGGGCGACGTTTTCCATCGCCGGGGTGACGGCTGAGCGGACCAGACGGGCCAGGCCGGTCAGGTTTTCGGTCAGGATGGGGTTGCGCTTGTGCGGCATGGCCGACGAGCCCTTCTGACCCTTGTCGAAGAATTCCTCGGCCTCCAGCACCTCGGTGCGTTGCAGGTGGCGGATCTCGACCGCCAGACGCTCGACCGAAGAGGCGACCACGCCCAGGGCGGCGAAGAAGGCGGCGTGGCGGTCGCGCGGGATGACCTGGGTCGAGACCGGCTCGACCTGGAGCCCCATCTGTTCGGCCACATAGGCTTCGACGGCGGGATCGACATTGGCGAAGGTGCCGACGGCGCCGGAAATGGCGCAGGTGGCGATCTCTTCCTTGGCCGTGATCAGGCGGCGTTTGGCGCGCTGGAACTCGGCGTGATAGCCGGCGAGCTTCAGGCCGAAGGTCACGGGCTCGGCGTGGATGCCGTGGCTGCGGCCGACGGTCGGGGTGTATTTATGCTCCTTGGCGCGGGTTTCCAGCGCGGCCAGGACGCGATCGACGCCTTCGATCAGCAGGTTCGACGACCGGGCCAGCTGGACCGCGAAACAGGTGTCCAGCACGTCCGACGAGGTCATGCCCTGGTGCAGGAAACGCGCCTCTTCGCCGACGATCTCGGCGACGTGGGTCAGGAAGGCGATGACGTCGTGTTTGGTGGTGCGCTCGATCTCGTCGATGCGGTCGGCGTCAAAGGTCGCGTCCTTGCCCTTGGCCCAGATGGCGTCGGCGGCCTGCTGGGGGATGACGCCCAGTTCGGCCATCTTGGTCGCCGCATGGGCCTCGATCTCGAACCAGATCTTGTACTTGGTCTCTTGCGACCAGATGGCGGCGGCGTCGGGGCGGGAATAGCGCGTGATCATGGGGCGGTCGTGTCGGTCCGGCCGCCGTCGGAGTCAAGGTTTGCGGTGCTCTAAAGCTGTCCCATCGTATTGTCGTGATCGACGGCCTGCCGCTTCAGCCAGGCGACGAAGGCGGTGGCGCTGGGCGAGGGCGGGCGGTCGCGGGGCTGGACGACGTAATAGGCGAATCCGACCGCTTCCGAGCCGTCGGGGAAGGGGGCGACCAGACGGCCCGAGGCCAGGTCGGCCTGGGCCAGGGTGCGTTTGGCCAGGGCGACGCCGCGGCCGGAAGCGGCGGCCTCGATCAGCAGGCTGGACTGGTTGAAGCGCGAGCCCCGGCGCGGGTCGGGGTGGCGCACGCCGCGCGCCTTCAGCCACATGGCCCAGTCGGGGCGGCTGGGGTCGCCGTCGTTGGACATGTCGTGCAGCAGGGTGTGGCGCATCAGGTCGGCGGGTCTGCGGATCGGATGTTCGCCGTCCATCAGAGACGGGGCGCAGACGGGCAGGACCGTTTCGGTCATCAGCCGGTCCACGGTCAGGCCGGGGTAGTCGCCGGGGCCGTAGCGGACGGCGAGATCGACCTTGCCCTCGGTCAGGTCGGCAGTCTCCATGTCGGCCGAGATCCAAAGCTCGATCTCGGGATGGGCGGCGTGGAAGTCGTCCATGCGCGGCATCAGCCATTTGGAGGCGAAGCCGGGGGCGATGCTGATCGACACCTGTTTGCGGCGCGGCGGTTCGCGCAGCAGGGCCGAGGCGTCCATCAGCCGCTCGAACCCCTCGCGCAGCAGGGGGACCGAGGATCGGCCGAGGTCGGTCAGCTGGAGACCGCGCGCCTCGCGTACGAACAGGGGGCCGCCGACAATGTCCTCCAGCAGGCGGATCTGCTGGCTGACGGCGCCGGGCGTCACCGCCAGTTCGTCGGCCGCGCGCGAGAAGTTCAGGTGACGCGCGGCGGCCTCGAACGCGCGCAGGGCGTTGAGCGGGAGCAGGGAACGGGCCATCGCCGTTAGAAATCCTATCAGCGTGCCAAAGGCAATCTGGTTTGCGGGTCTGGACGGGGAGGCCGATGGTTCGGGCTCCGCCGCCGTCCTCCTTCCCCGACGCCGGCCCTGAAAGCAAGACGATGCGTGTATTTCTCGCCTCCATTCCGCTTGAGGCCGCCAAGATCGTGATCATCGGCGGCGGCGAGCCCGCCCTGGCCAAGCTGCGACTGTTCCTGAACACGCCGGCCCAGCTGCTGTGGTTCGCGCCCGACGGCGCCCCGCCCCGGATGGAAATCCCGCTGAGCGCGCCGGAGCCGGTGCTGCGCGCGCCCCAGGCCCAGGATCTGGCGGGGGCGCGTCTGGTCTTTATGGCCTTGGACGACGCGGACGAACTGACGCGGCTCAGCGCCCTGGCGCGGGCGGCGGGGGCTCAGGTCAATGTGGTGGACAAGCCCCATCTGAGCGACTTCCAGACCCCGGCCCTGATCGACCGGGACGAGGTGGTGATCGGGGTCGCCACCGGGGGATCGGCGCCGATCCTGGCCCGCGACATCCGCACGGCCGTCGAGGGCGTTCTACCCGCCGGTCTGGCCCACGTCGCCCGGCTGGCGCGCGAGCTGCGCGATACGGTCAAGGCCAATGTGCCGGACTTCATGGCGCGGCGACGGTTCTGGGAGAAGGCGTTCCGGGGACCGGCGGCGGCCTTGGCGGCCGAGGGGCGCACGGCGGAGGCGCGGCGCGAGATGCTGCGTCTGCTGAACTCGGCCGCGCCGGAGCAGGGGATGGTCCATATCGTCGGGGCGGGGTCGGGCGATCCGGAGCTGCTGACCCTGAAGGCGCTGCGGGTGCTTCAGGACGCCGACGTCATCATCCACGACCGGCTGGTCCCGGAAGCCGTGCTGGAACGGGCGCGGCGCGACGCCAAGCGCCTGTATGTCGGCAAGGCGCGCGGCGAACATTCGGTGCCCCAGGATCAGATCGAGGCCCTGATGATCGAGGAGGCCAAGGCCGGTCACCGGGTGGTGCGGTTAAAGGGCGGCGATCCCTTCGTCTTCGGGCGCGGCGGCGAGGAGCTGGAGGCGATGCGGGCGGCCGGGGTTCCGGTCTTTGTGGTGCCGGGGGTGACGGCGGCCCTGGCCTGCGCGGCTTCGGCCGGGATCCCTCTGACGCACCGCGAGCACGCCCAGGCGGTGACCTTCGTGACGGCCCAGGCCAAGCCGGGCGGCGTCGACGCCGACTGGACCCGGCTGGCGGCCCCGAACCATACCCTGGCCGTCTATATGGGCGTGGACAGGGCCGAGGAGACGGCGGCCAGGCTGATGGCGGCCGGCCGCGCGGGCTCGACACCCGTGGCCGTCGTCGAGAACGGCAGCCGGCCGGATGAGCGGGTGCTGACCGGCCGGCTCGACGGGCTGGGCGCCCTGGTGCGCGGCGCGGACCTGACCGGTCCGGCCCTGGTGTTCGTGGGCGAGACGGCGGCGTTTTCGGCGGCCCAGCCGGACGTGCGGACGGAGGCGGCGGCATGAAGATCGTCACCGCAAACCGCCTGTCGGACGGGCGCGTCATCTACGCGGGCGTGGACAATCAGCCGGTCGAGCGCCTGGACCAGGCCTCGACCCTGGACGACGCGGCGGCCGAGATCGTGCTGGCCGAGGTCGCGGCGCGGCCGGACGTGTTCGTCAATCCCTATCTGGTCGAGGTTCAGGATCGCGCGCCCTCGGGCCGGGACCGGCTGAAGGAGCGGATTCGCGCCGCCGGTCCGACCGTCGGCCACAGCGTCGCGGGAGGCGTGGGCTGATGTATCGCTATGACGAGTTCGACCACGCCCTGGTGCGTGAGCGGGTGGCGGAGTTTTCCGACCAGGTGGCGCGCCGCGCCTCCGGCGCCCTGACCGAGGACGAGTTCAAGCCGCTGCGGCTGATGAACGGGGTCTATCTGCAGCTTCACGCCTATATGCTGCGGGTCGCCATTCCCTATGGAACGTTCAACAGCCGCCAGATGCGGCGGCTGGCCCATATCGCCCGCACCTATGACAAGGGCTACGGCCATTTCACGACCCGCACGAACATCCAGTACAACTGGCCGGCCCTGACCGACCTGCCGGCGATCCTCAGCGATCTGGCCGATGTCGAGATGCACGCCATCCAGACCTCGGGCAACTGCATCCGCAACACCACGACCGACGTCTTCGCCGGGGCGGCCGAGGACGAGATCGAGGATCCGCGGCCCTGGTGCGAGATCATCCGACAGTGGTCGACGATCCACCCGGAGTTCAGCTTCCTGCCGCGCAAGTTCAAGATCGCGGTCATCGGCGCCGAGAAGGATAGGGCGGCGATCCGCACCCATGACGTGGGGCTGCAGATCGTGCGCGGCGAAGACGGCGGGACCGCCTTCCGCGTCTTCGTCGGCGGCGGGCAGGGGCGTCTGCCCCATATCGGCCAGGAGATCGCCTCGGCGGTTCCGGCTGCGGACCTGCTGGCCTATCTGACCGCCATATTGCGGGCGTGGAACCTCTTGGGACGGCGCGACAATATCCATAAGGCGCGGATCAAGATCCTGGTCGCCTCGGTCGGGCTGGAGGCCTTCCGCGAGGAGGTGGACAAGCACTACGCCACCCTGCGCCTGGAAGACCTGCGCATCCCGGAGGATGAGGCCGAGCGGATCAAGGCCTATTTCGCCCCGCCGCCGTTCGAGGATCTGCCCAAGGCCAGCGCTCCGTTCGAGCGCGCCCTGCTGGCCGATCCGGACTTTGCGCGGTTTGCGCGGAACAATGTGCGGCGTCACCGGCAGCCGGGCTATGCCTCGGTGGTGGTGTCGCTGAAGCCGGTCGGCGGCGTGCCGGGCGACATCACGGCGGACCAGATGGACGCGGTGGCGGATCTGGCCGAACGCTACGGCTTCGACGAACTGCGCGCCGCCTATGAGCAGAATCTGGTCCTGCCGCATGTGAAACTGGACGATGTGCCGACGGTCTGGCGGGCGCTGCTGGAGGCGGGGCTGGCCACGGCCAACGCCGATCTGGCGACCGACGTTATCGCCTGTCCGGGCCTGGACTATTGCAGCCTGGCCAACGCCCGGTCGATCCCGGTGGCCCAGGCCCTGTCGAAACGGCTGGCCGACATGGACTATCAGGAGAGGCTGGGGCCGGTCCGTATCAATATGAGCGGGTGCATCAACGCCTGCGGCCACCACCACGTCGGCCATATCGGCGTCCTGGGCGTCGACCGGAAGGGCGAAGAATACTACCAGATCACCGTCGGTGGTTCGCCTGACGAACAGGCGGCCCTGGGCGACATCGTCGGCAAGAGCCTGCCGGCCGACGAGGTGGCGCCCGCCATTCAGCGGACCCTGGACCGCTATCTGCAAATCCGCGCCGAGGGCGAGCGGTTCATCGACACGGTGCGCCGTGTCGGACCCGATCCCTTCCGCGACGCCATCTATGAGACGCTCGATGCTGCAAACGCTTGAGGGAGTTCAGAACGGGCCGCGCCTGTCGGTGACGACCCCGCTGGAAGAGGTCGAGGCGGCCGCCGCTGCGACCGACGTCCTGGTGCTGGAGTTCGACGCCTTTCGCGACGGGCGCGGCTTCTCGCTGGCGGCGGTGCTGCGCGAGCGGGGCTACGCCGGGCGGCTCATCGCGGCGGGCAAGGTCCTGCCGGACCAGGCGCGCTATCTGCGGCGGTCGGGATTCGACGCGGTGGAGCTGGCGCCGGGGGCAGACACGGCGGCCTGGGCGCGGATGGATCAGGCCTTCAGCGGCTCCTATCAGCCGGCCGTCGATCCGGCCCCGACCATCTGGCAGAGACGGCGGGCGGCGTCGAACGATCGGGATCTGCAGGCCCTGGCCGACCGTCTGAACCGCGAGACCGAGGGCAAGGCCGCGTCGGACATCCTGAAGGCGGCGCTGGATCCGGCCCTGGGCCTGCGGATCGGGACCATATCCTCGTTCGGGGCGGAATCGGCGGCCCTGCTGCACATCGTGGCCGAGACGGACCCGAACGTGCCGGTCGTCTTCCTGGAGACCGGCCAGCATTTCCTGCAGACCCTGTCCTATCGCACCCAGCTGACCAAGGCTCTGGGGCTGACCGACGTGCGGCTGGTCACGCCGGATGCGAACGAGAAGGCGACCCTGGACGCCCGCGACGACCTGTGGAAGACCGACGCCGACGCCTGCTGCGACCTGCGGAAGGTGCGGCCCCTGGCGCGGGCGACGGTCGGGTTCAACGCCCTGATCACCGGGCGCAAACGCTATCAGGCCGCGACCCGCGCGGCGTTGAAACCGTTCGAGGTGCTGGACGGGGTGCTGCGGATCAATCCGCTGGCGGACTGGGACGCCGACGCCGTCGAGGCCTGGCTGGAGGCGCACGACCTGCCCCGTCATCCCTTGGTCGAGCAGGGCTACCGCTCCATCGGCTGCTGGCCCTGCACCCGCGCCGTCGAAGACGACGAAGAGGCGCGGGCCGGACGCTGGTCGGGGATGGACAAGGTCGAATGCGGCATCCACCTAGGCAAGCGTCAGGTCGCCGCCTGATCGTCCTCCCGTTCGACCTCGCCTGAAAGCTGAAACGTGTCCGCCACACCGTCTGTCATCGACCTGATCGGCCATACGCCGCTGGTCCGCCTGAATCGCCTGTCTGACGAGACGGGCTGCGAAATCCTGGGCAAGGCCGAGTTCATGAACCCCGGCGGCTCGATCAAGGACCGCGCCGCCCTGTCCATCGTCCAGACCGCGCGGGCGTCGGGCGCGCTGAAGCCCGGTGGGACCATCGTCGAGGGCACGGCGGGCAACACCGGCATCGGCCTGGCCCTGGTCGGGGCGGCCCTGGGTCATCCCGTGGTCATAGTCATGCCCCGCACCCAGTCGGAGGAGAAGAAGTCGGCCATCCGTTCGCTGGGCGCGCGCCTGGTCGAGGTGGACGCCGCCCCCTTCTCCAGCCCCAACCATTTCGTCCATTATTCGGGCCGTCTGGCGTCTGAACTGAACGAGAGCGAAGAGGCCGGGGCGATCTGGGCCAACCAGTTCGACAACACCGCCAACCGCGACGCCCACTATACGACGACCGCTCCGGAGATCTGGGCGCAGACCGGCGGCGAGATCGACGCCTTCGTCTCGGCCGTGGGGTCGGGCGGCACCATCTCGGGCGTCGCGGCCTATCTGCGCGAGAAGAAGCCTGATGTGACCATCGCCCTGGCCGACCCCGCCGGCGCGGCCCTGTTCAACTGGTTCACCAAGGGCGAGATGACGGGCGAGGGCTCGTCGATCACCGAGGGGATCGGGGTGGCGCGGATCACCGGCAATCTGGAGGGGTTCAAGCCGGATTACGCCTACCGGATCGAGGATGCGGAGTTTCTGCCGATCCTGTTCGATCTGGTGAAGCACGAAGGTCTGTCGCTGGGCGGATCGGCCGGGGTCAATATCGCCGGGGCCGTGCGGCTGGCGCGCGAGATCGGGCCGGGCAAGACCATCGTCACCTGCCTGTGCGATCCGGGGTCGCGCTATGCGTCCAAGCTGTTCAACCCGGAATTCCTGACATCGAAGGGCCTGCCGGTTCCGGCGTGGGCTTAAGACCCTCTCCCGCTCGCGGGAGAGGTGGCCCGGCGTCCGCGCAGCGGACCAGGGTCGGAGAGGGGAGTCTCGTTTGAACAGAAGACTTCCCCCATCGTCAGGCGTGTCGCTGCGCGCCACGACCTGACACTTCCCCCGCAAGCGGGGGAAGGTCCTATTTCTCCGCCGCGATCCAGGCGTCCATCCGCTGGTCCAGCAGGGCCAGCGGCAGCGGGCCCTCCGTCAGCAGGGCGTCGTGGAAGGTGCGGATGTTGAACTTCGGCCCCAGTTCGCGTTCCGCCCGGGCGCGGATTTCGCGCAGGCGGATCTCGCCGATCTTGTAGGCCGTGGCCTGGCCGGGCCAGCCGATGTAGCGCTGAAGCTCGGTCTCGATATTGTGGGGCGCCAGGGCCGAGTTGTCGCGGAAACAGGCGCGGGCCTGTTCTTCCGACCAGCCCATCCAGTGCAGGCCGGTGTCGGCCACCAGGCGGCAGGCGCGCCACATCTCGTAGGACAGGCGGCCGAAGCGTTCATAGGGCGTGCGATAAAAGCCCATCTCCTCGCCCAGGAACTCGGAATAGAGACCCCAGCCTTCGGTGAAGGCCGTCACATTGGCCTGGCGGCGGAAATAGGGCTGGTCCTCGGCCTCCTGCTGCAGGGCGATCTGAAGGTGGTGGCCGGGCACGGCCTCGTGCAGGGTCAGGGCCGGCAGTTCGTACAGGGGGCGCTGGTCCAGCTTCGACGTGTTGACCACATAGTGGCCAGGGACGCCGTTCTGCATAGAGCCGGGATTGTAGCGGCCGGTGGTGTAGGTCGCCTCGATCTGGGGCGGGACCGGCTGCACGTCATAGGGCAGGCGGGGCAGGGTGGCGAACAGGGCGGGCAGGCCGCCGTCCGCACGCTTGGCCATCTCCGACGCCTTCTCCAGCAGGTCCTCGCGCGTCTGGGCGTAGAACTGCGGGTCGGTGCGCAGGAAGTTCAAAAAGCCGGCGAAGTCGCCGGTCCAGCCGGCGGCCTTCATCTCGACCTCCATCCGGGCGCGGATGCGGGCGACCTCGGACAGGCCGATCTGGTGGATCTGGTCCGGCGTCAGGTCCGTGGTGGTGTGGCCCCGCACCAGATAGGCGTAGAGGGCCTTGCCGCCGGGGCGGTTGCCCAGACCGGGCTCGATCGGAGCCTGGGGCAGGTATTCGGTCTCCAGGAAGGTCAGCCAGGCTTGGCGCGCGGGGACGATGACGGCGGCGACCGCAGCGGCGGCCTCGGCCCTCAGCCGGTCGCGGTCGGCGGGGGCGATGGTGGTCGGCAGGGTGGCGAAGGGTTTGAGCAGGGGCTCGTCCTCGGGCGTGATCGCCACGTCGTTGCGCGCCCCGGCCAGGGCGCTTTCGGTGACGGAGCGGGGCTGGACCATGCCGGTGGCGAGACCCCGCCGGGCGTTATCGGTGGTCTGGGCGTAGATGTCGCCGAAGCCCCGTATGCGCTGGATATAGGCCTGAGCCTCCGCCACCGTGTTGAGCCGGGTGCTCTGGCCGACATAGAGGGCCCAGGTTCCGGGCCCGCCTTCGCTGTCGAAGGCCAGGCGAGAGGCGTCGTAATCCAGACCCTCGACGCCGCGCTTCAGGCTGTACAGCAGGAAGGCGTGGTTGATCCGCCCCGCCTGGGAAAGACTTGCCGGGTCGATGGCCTCGACCCGGGCGACGAAGGCTTCCAGCGGCGCGCGCTGGGCCAGTTCGAAGGCGCGCGACAGGTCGGGGACCCGGCCCATGGCCTCCACATCGCCCTCTCCGCCCGCAGCGAAGGGGTCGATCGCCTTCAGATAGGCTTCGTAGTCCGCGATCAGGGCGTTCAGCGCCGCCTCAGCCGGGCGGGCCGTCGCCGGCGCCGCCACGGGAGCCTCCACTGGGACCCCCGCCTGCGCAGCCTCCGGGGCCGCCGCTGCGCCGGTCGCCGCCGTCGCCAAACCGGCCGCAACGGCCAAACCGATGATCTTCATGACGCCCTCCGCTTTCAACCGCCACGCAAGCGGAGCGGACGGGGGGCGTCAAGCCGTCATCCGCAGGCGGCGAAGAAGCGTTCGATCTCGGCCAGGGCGGCGGGGCGGGCGGCGTAGGCGTGACGTTCGTCCCCGTCCCAGACGGCGATCCAGCCCAGCCGGCGGAACCGCTGGAAGACGGGGTCCTTGGTGCTGGCGCGGGCCTGGGCGTAGTAGCCGTCGCTGATCGCCGCCTCTTCAAAAGTGGCGCGATAGGTTTCGGTGTCGCCGCCGGACTCCAGCCGCAGCTGGCGCGCCGGCTTGTCGAGTATGGCTGCCAGATCCAGGGTGTCGGAACCGGGACGGCAGAAGAGCTGAAGCTTGACTTCGTCGCTGTGGGCCATGCCGTAGACCAGAGCCTGTTGCGGCGGCTCGTCCGTGTTGCGGATCCAGTCGTAGCCCGGCGTCGGGGCGGGGGCGGATGCGGCCGGGGACAGGTCGGCCGTCGGCGGCTGGGTCGCGCAGGCGGCCAGGGCCGCGACGGACAGAAGGGGCGGGATCAGCTTAAGCCGGGACATCGTCGGTCTCCTCAACCGGCGCAACGGTCCGCCAAACGGCGCAGCTTGGCAAGATGGGCGCGGGGGATGGCCACCCGGTCTGTTCGATCGCCCGTCTGAATGGTCAGATCGCCCGAGCCGACGAAGGCGGCGAACAGCGGATGGTCGGTGCGGACCGTCACCTGCAGCCGTCCCCGCCGTCCGAACCGGGCCGGACTGGTCGCGGCGACGTCGCCGGAGCTCAGGCGCGCGAAGGCGGCGCCGGGCGCCGGGGCGTCTTCCTTGTATACCGTAAGGTCCACGACGCCTGAGCGCGGATCACATTCCACGGTGGCGCGAAGATTGGGCGTGTCGGGCGCCTCATTGGCCAGAACGACCGGACCCTCGTTCTCATAAAGGGTCCAGGTCCAGACCGGGGCGGCGCGCGGAGCTCCCGCCTGGCCGAAAGCCAGGAGGGCGGCGAGAATGAGGTTCATCGGTCGGCCCTGCTGGCGGTGGAACTCAAGCCTGCGTCAGCCGCGTATTTTGTCAAGCGCGCGAAGACCCGCAATAGGCCAGAAAGTCCGCGATCATCCGCCGCTCGGCCCTGTCAGCGGTCAGGTCGAACTGGCCTGCATCGCCCTGAACCCGCATCACGCCGCGGTCGGCGAGACCCTTCAGACTGGCGTCCTGCAAGGACAGGCGCGACTCCGTAGCGTCGCCGCCGGTCAAGGGATCGATCAGGCTGGGACCGTGCGAGGCGTTGATCAGGCGAGGCGTGTCCGGCTGAACGTCGCCATAGACCACGGCCGTCCGGTCGCCGGGCGAGCAGGTGACCATCAGGGCCAACTGATCGGAGTTGGCCACGCCGTAGGCCAGCTTGGCCATGGCGCCCTCGTGGCTCAGATGCCAGGCCATGGCCGGCGTTTCCGCCGACATATGGGCCGAGGGCTCGGTCGCCTGCGGCTTGGCGGCGAAGGCGACCAAGGCGATGGCAGCGGCGGCGGGGATCAGAACCTTGAACATTTGATTAACTCGCGTCTGACGGTCAAACGCGGGTATCCGTCAACAGTTCACGGCTCCGCTTGCGCGGCTGATGGTTGTGGCTTTCGCGCCGCAGCGGATCAGAACGGGCTGAAGCGCTCCACCAGGCTCTGGGCGGCGGGGGTGGCCTGCATCCGGCTGATGTCGCCCCGACCGCCGTAGGAGATGCGGGCCTCGGCGATCTGAGTGTGGTTGATCGAATTGGCCGAGGAGATGTCTTCCGGCCGCACGATGCCGGCGACGGTCAGTTCGCGAACCTCACGATTGGTGCGGACCTCCTGGCGGCCCTGGATGACCATATTGCCGTTGGCCAGAACCTCGGTGACGACGGCGGCGATGGTCAGAGAGACCTTTTCGGACCGGTTGACCGAGCCCGAGCCCGAGGCGTTCGTTTCGCCTTCCAGCCCGACCATCTTGGCCGGATCGAAACCGCCGGGGAAGGCGCGGCCCAGGCTGCTCTCTAGGCCGAAGAAGTTGGACACTCCGGTCGAGGCGTCGTTGGACCGCGACCGCTGGGTCGTGTTCTGGGTCTGGGCGCGGTCGTCGATGTCGATGCGGACGGTCAGGATGTCGCCGACGTGACGGGCGCGCTGGTCGCCGAAGAAGGTGCGGGCGCCGACCCGCCACAGGCTGTTGGCGCTGGCGGGGGTCGATTCAGTCCGCATCGCCGGGGCGGCCATATAGGCCTGCTGGGTGGGAACCAGGGCGGCGGGATAGCCGATGGGCGCCAGTTGGGGGCCGCGCACCGCCTCGACGGCGGTGGAGCAGGCGCCCAGGGAGGCGGCGGAGACGGCGGCGGCGAGGACGAGCTTACGCATGACGGACTTCCCTAGCGGGCGGCGAATTGTTGAGGATTGGCGCGGACCATGTCGGCGGCGGGACCGGCAAGGGCCTGGCCGGGACCGGAGGCCACGGCGTCGATGATGCGGTTGGAGGAGGTGTTCATGACCGCCACGGGCTCGCCCAGGGCGGCGTTGCGCAGCGCCTTGCCCATGACGCTGAGATTGACGCCCCCGACCTGATAGGTGACGCGCACCATGTCGTTGCGGGCGATGACCTGGGCGCCGGCGGAGACAAAGGCGGGGCGGGCCGTCTGGCCGGCCGAGGCGGCGGCGGTCTGAACCGGGACGGCGGCGGCGCGACGCACGGCGACTCGACGGAGGCCCGTCGGATTGTCCCAGTCCAGACCCGCCTGACGCGCCTGGGCCTGAAGGGCGCCGGCTTCCAGAACGACGGACGGGCCAACGCGCTGGGCCACCACCACCTCAGAGGCGGCGCCGGCGCCCTCGAACAGGTCGCCCAGCGTCACCCGGCCGTCGTCGTCGACGGGGTTGGACTTCAGGACCACCGAACCGGCTGAGGCGGCGCCGGCGATCGCAGCGAAGACGGCGGTCAGGGCCAGGGCGTTACGAACGATCTTCATGGCTTAGCCCTTCACCTGGGAGGTGACCGACATCATCTGGTCCGCCGTCGATATGACCTTGGAGTTCATCTCATAGGCGCGCTGGGCGATGATCAGGGCGCTGATCTCGGACACCGCATCGACGTTCGAGGCTTCGGTATAGGCCTGCAGGATCTGGCCGAAACCGACGTCGCCGGGCGAGCCGATGTTGGCGGCGCCCGAGGCGGCCGTCTCCAGCAGCAGATTGTCGCCGATCGCTTCCAGCCCCGCCTCGTTGAAGAAGGTCGCCAACTGGATCTGGCCCACGGTGGTCGGCGCCGTCTGACCCTGCTGCGTCGCCTGGACCAGGCCGGTCTTGGAGATGGTCAGCTTGACCGTGTCCTGCGGGATCGAGATCGCCGGTTCCAGAGGATAGCCGTCGTCGGTGACGATCTGGCCTTCGGGGCTGAGCGCCAGATTGCCCGCGCGAGTGTAGCCGATCTCGCCCGAGGGCAGGGTCACCTGGAAATAGCCGCGGCCGTCGATCGCCATGTCATAGGGATTGCCGGTCTGCTGGGGCGTGCCCTGTTCGGTCACGCGATAGACCGCCCCGGCCTTGACGCCGGCGCCGATCTGAATGCCCGTCGGGACGACCGTGCCCTGGCTGGAGGACTGAGCCCCCATCCGCTCGACGTTCTGATAGAGCAGATCCTGGAACTCGGCGCGCTGCTTCTTGAAGCCCACCGTGTTCATGTTGGCGATGTTGTTGGAGATGACCTCCACGTTCAGCTGCTGGGCGGCCATGCCCGAGGCGGCGGTGCGAAGTGCGCGCATGTCCAGGGTTCCTTATGCGACCTTGCCGAGGCGCTCGACGGCGCGACGGCTCAGGTCGGTGGTGTTCTCGATCATCCGGGTGACGCTCTCATAGGCGCGGCTGATCTCGACCAGGTTGGTGATCTCGACGAGGGAGTTGACGTTGGAGGCTTCCAGCGCGCCCTGATGAATCTGGACGTCGTTCGCCTCGACCGGCTGGGTGTTGGAACCGTTGCGGTAGAGGCCGTCGCCGCCCTTCTCCAAAACGCCCAGGGTGTCGAACCGGACGACGGAAAGGCGGCCGGTGATCTGGCCCGCCTGGGTGATGGTCCCGTCCGCGCCGACCGATATGGCGCCCAGCGCAGGGTCCAGCACGATCTCGGCGCCGCCGCTCAGCACAGGCGCGCCCTGTTTGGTCGTCAACCGGCCCTCGGGGTCCAGGGTGAAGGCGCCGTCGCGGGTATAGGCCTCGCCGTTGGCGCCGTCGCGGACGGTGAAGAAGGCGCCTTCTCCGGCGATGGCGAAGTCCAGCGTGCGGCCCGTCTCGGACATGGCGCCCTGGCCGAAGTCCCGGCCGACGCCGTTGTCCAGCACGAAGCTGGCGGACGGCCGGATGGCGTCGTTGCGCGCCCGCTTGCCGATTTCCTTCCCGACCATCAGCTGCTCCACCTTGAAGCCGGTGGTGTCGGCGTTGGCGATGTTGTTGGCCACGATGTCCAGCTCGCGGCGCAGCGTCATCTGACGGGACAGTCCGATATAGGCGGCGTTTTCCACGACGAGGCTCCTTCGGAAATCCCTTACGCAATGACCGTGCCAACAGGGTTAATTCAGGCGCGGCGGGGCTTTGCGGGGGAGGAGGGCCGGGTTCGCCCGGCAAAAACTGCCGTTTGTAAACGTCGCATTAACCAAGCTGGGCCGATCTTCCCCTGTAGATTCTCCGGGGCGAGCGCATGTTGAAACTTGGCAAGAAGAAGGGCGACCCCAGCGCCGACGCGGCCGAGGCCGAGGCGGGCGCCGAGGGCGAAGAAGGCGCGCCCAAGAAAAAGAAGCTGCCGATCCTGTTCATCATCGCCCCGGTCGCCCTGCTGGTCCTGGGCGGCGGCGGCGCGGCGGCCTTCTTCCTGATGAAGCCCAAGCCGGCCGAGGCGCATGGCGAGGAAGCCGCCGCGCCGGAAGGCGGCCACGGCGAAGCCAAGGCCGAGGAAAAGGGCGGTCACGGCAAGGAAGAGAAGAAGGGCGAGGAAAAGGGCGGCGGCCACGGCGGGGGCGGCAAGGAGGGCGAGGCCGACCCGTCGCTGGGCAAGATTTCAGAAGGGCCGGACGGCGTCACCTTCTACACCCTGCCGGACATGGTGATGAACATCCAGTCGCCGGACGGACGCCCCACCTTCCTGAAGCTGAAGCTGACGCTGGAGATGCATGACGCCGAGGTGGCGACGCATCTGCAGGAAGAAATGCCGCGCCTGCAGGACATGTTCACGGGCTTCGTGCGGGAGCTTCGCCCCGAGGATCTGAGCGGTTCCGCCGGCACCTATCAGCTGCGCGCCGAGCTTCTGCGCCGCATCAATCTGGTCGCCGCGCCGGGCAAGGTCGACGCCGTTCTGATCGAAGAAATGCTGGTGCAATAGGCGATGACCGACGCGCCGATCGATTCCCTGGCCGGACTGGGCGATCCTGCGGACGCCCTGTCCGAGCGCGTCCTGAACCAGGACGAGATCGACAGCCTGCTGGGCTTCGATCTCGGCGACGACGACGGGTCGGAAAAGTCCGGCATTCGCGCCATCATCAACTCGGCGCTCGTCTCATACGAACGCCTGCCGATGCTGGAAATAGTGTTCGACCGCCTGGTGCGGTTGATGACGACCAGCTTGCGCAACTTCACCTCGGACAACGTCGAGGTGTCGCTGGACAACATCTCGTCGATCCGGTTCGGCGACTATCTGAACTCCATCCCTCTGCCGGCCATCCTGGCGGTGTTTCGGGCCGAGGAACTGGACAACTACGGCCTGCTGACCGTCGATTCCAACCTGATCTATTCGATCGTCGACGTGCTGCTGGGCGGCCGTCGCGGCACGGCGGCCCTGCGGATCGAGGGGCGGCCCTACACCACCATCGAACGGGTGCTGGTGCAGCGGATGGTGGAGGTGGTGCTGAACGACGCCCGCCAGGCGTTCGAGCCCCTGACCCCGGTCACCTTCAATCTGGACCGGCTGGAGACCAATCCGCGCTTCGCCGCCATTGCGCGCCCGGCCAACGCCGCCATCCTGATCAAGCTGCGGATCGACATGGAGGATCGCGGCGGACGGATCGAACTGCTCCTGCCCTATGCGACGCTGGAGCCGATCCGCAAGATGCTGCTGCAGCAGTTCATGGGTGAGAAGTTCGGCCGCGACAACATCTGGGAAGGCCACTTGGCCACCGAAATCTGGACCACCGAAACCGAGGTGCGGGCGGTGCTGGACGAGCAGGTCATGCCCCTGTCCAGCGTCTTGAACCTGAAGGTCGGGGACACGATGATGCTGAACGCCACGCCGGATTCGGAGGTTTCGATCCGTGCGGGCTCCATCCCCCTGACGACCGGCCGCATGGGCCGAAAGGGACAACATATCGCCGTGCGCGTCGAAGGGCCGATCAGCCCTGAATCCGCCGCAAGAATAAAGGGCGCGCGCTGATGGCTGGAATGATCATGGACGCCGTCCTCATGCTGCTGCTGGTCGCGGCGGTCGGCTACGGGATCAAGCTGGAGCGCAAGCTGGCGGCCCTTCGCACCGGGCAGATCGCCTTCGCCCAGGCGGTGACCGAGCTGAACGCCGCCGCCGGCCGCGCCGAGGCGGCCCTGGCCAATCTGCGCGCTTCGGGCCAGGAGACGGATCTGCTGCACGACCGGATCATCAAGGCGCGCGAGGTCAAGCAGCAGCTGGAGGTTCTGATCGCGCGGGCCCCGACCGCGACGAGCCGGAGCCGGGAAGAGGAGGCGGTCGCCCGTCCCGAACCGGTTCGTTCGGCCGCGATCGCCCCTCCGCCGGCCGCCCTGGTCAATGACGACGACGAGCGCGCCCGCCGCATGGCCGCCCTGGCCGAACGCATCCAGGGCATGACCCCGACCGTCGCGAGCGCCGCGACGGGCCGGGCGCCGGCCGGGCGCGACAATGTCGCCGCCATCGTCCAGGCCCTGACCGCCGTCGGCTCCGCTAACCAAACCGCAAAACAAAGCCTCAACGCCGCGCGTCGTAATCTGGACGACGACCTGTTCGCCGCCTGAGTTCGGAACCTTCTTTCATGGCCCGCATCCCCCGCCTTCTCCCCCTGATCGCCGTCGCCATCGGCGGGGTCGTCGCCGTGCGCGCCGTCGGCGTCGCGCCGGGCCTGTTCGAAGGCGCCAAGGCCTGGGCCGAGGAGGCTGCGCCGGCCGCCGCTGCTGCGGCGCCCAAGCCCGCCCCGGCCGGCACCTGCGCGCTCTCGCCCGAACAGCTGGCGCAGCAGGCCGGCATTTCTCCGGCCGAGCTGAAGATCATCCAGTCCCTGTCGGCGCGCCGAACCGAGCTGGACGCGCGGGATCAGGACTTCGCCACCACCCTGCCGCTGATGGTCGCCGCCGAGCAGAAGCTGGACGCCAAGGTCAAGGCGCTGGAGGCGCTGAAGGCCGAGATGAAGCAGATGCTGGGCCAGGTCGACGAGCGCGAAAAGGCCGAGATCGACCGGCTGGTTCAGGTCTATTCGGCCATGCGGCCCAAGGACGCCGCCCCCGTCATGGCTTCGCTGGAGGATCGGGTGCGTCTGCCGGTCGCGGCGGCCATGCGGCCGCGCACCCTGGCGGCCGTCATGGCCCAGATGACGCCGGCCCAGGCCAAGGAGCTGACGGAGAAGATGGCCGCTCGCTTCCAGGCGCAGCAGATGGCGGCCCGCGCCGCCGCCGCCGAAGCGACCCCCGCCCCGGCCGCCGCCGCGCCCGCGACGCCGGGTTCTGGTCCGACGGCTGCGTCCCCGGCGTCGACGCCTGCTGCGGCGACCCCGGCGCGTCAGACCCCGCGTCCGGCCGCCCGCCGCCCGGCGAACCGTCCAGCCGCCCGCCCGACCGCGACCCCCGCCGCCGCTCCGGCCAGCGGTCCCCAAGCCTATCAGCCCTCGGCCGCCGACGCCCAGCCGCGCCAGACGGTGCAGTGACGTCCCTTGCGGATTCATCCTTAGTGGGATGACGGCGATCCGCTAACCCATTTGGGCGCATCCTCCCTTCACGCCCGATTTGGGGGCGAGGCATTGAGGATGGTCCGCCATGCTCGGGGAAGTCTTGTATATTGCGCACCGCCTTCGGCGCCCGCTGGCGCGCGGCCTGCTGACGGCGCCCCTGTGGCTGGCCATACCGCTGGCGCGGCTCTGGCTCGGGTTCTGAGCGGCGGTTTCGGTTGGCAGGGCGGCCGGGCGCGGCTATCACCGCGCCTTTCCGACCTACGAGCCCGCTGACCGACCATGTCCGACACGCCTCCCGACCGCCTCTCCGTCGACCCGTCCAGCCCCTATCACGACGCCGAGGCGTTGCAGCGCGGCGTCGGCGTCCGGTTCAAGGGCGAGGAAAAGACCAATGTCGAGGAATATTGCGTCTCCGAGGGCTGGGTGCGGCTGGCTCTGGGCAATCGCGTGGACCGCAAGGGCAAGGCCCTGACCGTCAAGTTGCAGGGGACGGTGGAACCCTATTTCCAGAACGGCTGACTCTTTCTAGGGTCGCGGCTTTCCAAGTGGAGCCGCGCCCATGTCCCTTCGTCTGCTGACCGCCAGCGCCCTTGCGCTGGGCCTTGTCGCCTTTGCGCCCCTGGCGTCGGCCCAGGACGCCGCGACGGTGGAGCGGGCGATCGCCATTCGCGACGCGGCCCTGCGCTCCAACATCGCCCTGGACTACGTCACCCAACTGACGACCCGGTTCGGCGCGCGCCCGGCGGGATCGAAAGCCGAACAGGACGCCGCCGCCTGGGCCGCCGACTATCTGCGCGCCCACGGCTTCCAGAACGTCCGGATCGAAGAGTTTCCTCTGGTCGGCTGGGAGCGGGGCGAAAGCTCCGCCGCCATCGTCGGCGACCACGCCCAGGCCCTGGTCGCTGCCGCGCTGGGCCATTCGCCGGCGACCCCAGCGGGCGGGGTCGAGGCCGAGATCGTCCGTTTCGCCTCGATGGAAGACCTTCAGGCCGCGCCGGACGCCGCTGTGCGGGGCAAGATCGTCTATGTCGATTTGGGCCAGATGCATCCGATGCAGGACGGCTCGGGCTATGGTCCCCAGACCCGCGTGCGCGGGGCCGGGCCGGGCGTCGCCGCGGCCAAGGGGGCGGCGGCCTTCGTGATGCGCTCGGTCGGGTCCGACGAGGACCGGATGCCGCACACCGGCACCACCCGCTATGTAGACGGCAAGCCGACCATCCCCGCCTTCGCCCTGTCGGCGCCGGACGCCGACCAGGTCAGCCGCCTGGTCGCCCTGGGCGAGCCGGTGCGGATGCGCCTGACCTCGACCGCCCATACCTATGAGACCCACAGCCAGAACGTGATCGGCGACCTGCCCGGCGCCAGCCGTCCGGACGAGATCATCGTCCTGGGCTCGCACATGGACAGCTGGGACCTGGGCACCGGCGCGATCGACGACGGAGCGGGCGGCGCCATTACGGTGGCCGCAGCCAAGGCCATCGCCGACAGCGGCCGTCGCCCGGCGCGCACCCTGCGCGTCATCTTCTATGGTTCCGAAGAGGTGGCCCAGCCGACGCCCCGGACCGGCAACGGCGGCGGCGTCTACGCCCGCAACCAGGGCGCCGCCCTGGACAAGCACATCATCGCCGGCGAGAGCGACTTCGGCGCCGACCGGGTCTATGCGTTGCGGCTGCCGGCCGGCGCGCAAGGCTCCGACTTCCAGAAGGCCGCCACGCGCGTCCTCTATCCGATCGGCGTCCTGGCCTCGGACCGCGTCGAGACCGAGGGCGGCGTCGATGTCGGGCCTATGGGGCCGTTGGGCGTGCCCTTCTTCGGCCTGGCCCAGGACGGAACCCGCTATTTCGACCTGCACCACACCGCCAACGACACCCTGGACAAGATCGACCCGGCCCAACTGAGCCAGAACGTCGCCGCCTGGGCGGGGCTGCTGTGGCTGATCGCCGATTCGGACGTCGATTTCCGCGCCATGCGCCCCGCCGCCCCGGCCACGCCTGCGCGCTGAGCCGCTTGGCCCCGGCCGCCGGTTCTGGCTATAGAGCCGGACCGGCTCGCGGGCGTGGCGAAACTGGTAGACGCAGCAGACTTAAAACCCACTACCGTAGATTTACGTATCTAAATCAAACGGTTACGAGGGATAGAGACTTACACATGCCTTACACAGTTGCCGTCATCGGCAAGGAGGTCATGTGTCGGAGTCTCACTCCCTCATGGACGGAAAGCTCCATGTGTACCGTCGCGAGAACAGCCGCTTCTGGCAGTGCGCGACGTACCTGAGCGGTCGCAACTACCGTCAGTCGACGAAGGAAACGAACATCGCCTACGCGCGAGAGTTCGCTCGAGACTGGTATCTCGATCGCGTAGCCGAGGACCGGCTGCGGAGGCACGGCGTGTTGCCGACGCCTCCAAACTCACTGGTCGTGATTCCGGAGCGGATCGCGCCGCGCCGAAGCGGCGAGAAGACATTCCGCGAAGCCGCAGCAGCGTTCGAGAAGGAGTACGCGGCGATGACGCTGGGCGAGCGCAACGCTCAGTACGTCGCGAGCAAAGGCAGGGTGATCCGGCTCTACCTGAACCCGTTCTTCGGCGACCTGGCGATCTCCGAAGTCTCGGCCGGTCGGATCCAGGACTATCGGCTTCAGCGGGTTACACCTCCCGAGGAGCCACAGCGGGTGCGCTTCGTGTCGGACGGTCGGGAGCGGATCGGCAAGGTCAAGGCCTGGAAGAGACCGAGCCGGCAGACGCTTCACAACGAGATGGTCTGCCTCCGACAGATCCTGAAGAGCGCCAACCGCAAGGGTTGGATTTCGGCCCTTCCCGATATGAGCAACCCCTATCGGGCGTCCGGGAAGATCAGCCATCGGGCGTGGTTCTCCCCCGAGGAGTACAAGCGACTCTATGAAGCGACGCGGGAGAGGGCGAAGAACCCGAAAAAAGAACGGTGGCGCGAGGAGTGCGAGCAGTTCCACGATTTCGTCCTGTTCATGGTCAACACCGGCCTTCGTCCCGACGAGGCTCAGCGCCTTGAGTTCAGGGACGTCTCCATCGTCGAGGATGAGGCCACCGGCGAGCGGATCCTTGAGATCGAGGTCCGGGGAAAGCGGGGCGTCGGGTACTGCAAGAGCATGCCGGGCGCCGTGCGTCCCTTCGAGCGGGTCCTGAAGCGCAAGAACGGCGAGCCGACCGATCTCGTTTTCGGACTGGTCCAGCGCGAGCTCCTGAACGCCATCCTGGACGAACTCGGGCTTAAGAAGGACCGGGACGGCAAGCCGCGGACGGCCTACAGCCTGCGGCACACCTACATCTCGATGCGGCTGATGGAGGGGGCGGACATCTACCAGGTCGCCAAGAACTGCCGGACCAGCGTGGAGATGATCGAGAAATACTACGCCTCGCACATCAAGAACGTGCTCGACGCCTCGGCAATCAACGTCCGCAAGCCGAAGCCGGCGAGACAGCGAGGGGCGCGCGCTGGCGAAACGGCGTCGGAGACCTAAGTCTTCCCCATGGACGTCCAGATCTACCGCTCCCCGTACTCCACCTCGGCCGCCGAGCACGCCGTCTTCTCCAAGGCGTCCGGGTGGGGCGTCGATCGGGGCGGTGAGGAAGCTGAGCACTGGATGCTGATCGCAGAAGCCGACCTGAGCCGGCCCACGGCGACCCTTCCGTTCGACGCCGGAGCAGCGCTCGCCGACGTCACGACCGATGGCGTCTTCTACTACCTGCATCAGAGTCCGCCGGAGACGGTCCATCTCGAGGCCGACAAAGCGCTGAACGCCTTTCGCCTTCGGGTCACCCTGCCAATCCTGCGTGATGTGCCCGGCGGCGAGATCGAAATCCTAGGCACCGGAACCCTGTTCAAACACGAAGACAGAATCTTCCTGGTCACAGCCGACCACCTCTTCCGGGAGGACCCCGAAGACGCCTCTTCAGCGATGATCCCGACCGAAGAGGTCGTCATTCCCGAACAGCCGGTGCGGGGCAACTTTCGAACGTTCGGGCATCACATCGTTTACCATCAACCACCGCCCGTCACGGCCGACGTCGTCGTGATAGAGCTCAAGGAGCCCGAGACCATCGCCATGCTGGCGGAGAACTGGGGCTTTCTGCCACTGGAGCAAGGGGGCGACGACCGGGTTGGCGACCGCCTGGTAGTGAGTGGCTTCCTTCATGAGGGAGCCCGGAACGTTGACGGGATTGTCCATCAAAGGATGCTCAATCTCGCGACCGATCCCCTGACCGCGATCCCCAAGAAAGCCAGCCAGCCGATCTACTCCCACGACCTGTTCATCTATCTCGACGCGCAGGGCGCCCGGCTGGACGGCGAGACGGAGGCGATCGGAAGCATCAAGGGGTTGAGCGGCGGCCCAATCTGGGCGGCCCGCGAAAGGGCGGGCCTCTGGTCCCCTTCCGCAACCATGAAGATCGTCGCGATCCAGAGCGCCGAGCTGAAGCAGCGTTGGGCCCGCGCAGTCCGATGGAACGTCGTCCGGGAGATACTGCGCCGTCCCGAGGTCGGCCTGCGGTCGCCGCCCTGACGCTCACAGAACCAAGTCTCTTGGACCGGGGAGGGCTCCTCGCTATAGGGAAGCCTCGGCTCGCGGGCGTGGCGAAACTGGTAGACGCAACGGACTTAAGCTGAGGATTGAGTGCGCCGGGGGAAATCCCGGACGTAGAACCGCTCAAAGTCGGGGAACCCTGTCAGATGGCGATCCCGAGCCAAGCCCGTCCCCCTTGGACGGGAAGGTGTAGAGACTAGACGGGCGGCGCCTAAGGCTTCGGCTACGGCGAAGGGATAGTCCAGACCACGAACGCCATCCGGCGGCGGCGAAAGTCGAAGTGGTATGAAAATCCGTCGGGCTTTGCCCATGCCGGTTCGACCCCGGCCGCCCGCACCAACCCGAATTCGATGAACGCTGCGCCTTGAAATGGCGAGGGCCGCTTCCGATCTCTCAGGCCCCCCTGAGAACGGAGAATAAGAAACCATGGGAGAAGCCCGCACCCCGCTGTTCGCCTACGTCGATGAGTCCGGAAACACCGGAAGAAACATCTTCGATACGGCGCAGCCCGACTACTACACCGCCGCCCTGGTCAGCCGGGGCGACTTCGACCGGAACTATGGCGATCAGGTTCGGGCCATCGCCGGGAAGGTTGGCGCCACCGCCATCCACGCGAACGAGCTTGGCCTCGGGCGGCTGGAACTGATCGCCGACGACCTGCTCCGCCTGCTCCATCGCGCCGGAGCGAACTTCTTCGTCTCGCGGGTCGAGAAGAAGTACCTGCTGGCGACCAAGATGTTCGACACCCTGTTCGACTCCGGGGAGAACGCCGCCGTCCCGTGGCACGCCTATAATTTGAAGCCGCTCAAGATCATCGGAGCCTTCAAGCTCGCTGGTGTCATCACCGACGATATCGCCCGGGACTTCTGGAAGTGTCTGCTGATGCCCAAGGAGGCGGACGCCCGTGCGGCGCTTCCGCCGATCTGCGAGGCGATCAAGGCCCGGCTCGACATCCTGCCGGATGCGCGATCGCGCGAGTTGCTGGGGCAGGGGCTGGACTGGATCATCGCGCACCCGGAGTGCGTCCAGTTCGCCACCGAGCAGAAGCTCGCCAAGCAGGGCCACTTCCCCAATCTGGTGGCCTTCGCGAACCTTCTGGAAGGGCTCCAGTCCATGTCCAGGCGCCTGAACAAGAAGATCGCGTCGATCATCCACGATGAGCAGAACGAGTTCGGACGCACGCTGAGCTCTTGGCACGGTCTGTTTTCCAACGCCTCGCCGGATGTCATCGAATGGGCTGGCGAGCGCTACTCCCTGCAGCGGGCTCCTGGCAGTCTCTTCGCCATGAAGCCCGACGATCAGAGCCCCGGCATCCAGATGGCTGACGTCGCGCTGTGGCTTTACGGTCAGTGGCTGAAGGGCAAGGTCCTTCCGGAGAACTGCGAGCGTCTGCTGCTCTTCATCCTCGCCAATGGCTGGCAAAACGACTTCTCCTTCGAGGGAGTCGAACACTCGCTACTCAATCAGTTCGGAGAGGTGATGTTCGGAGACATGCCCGAGGAGAAGCTGGAAGCGGGTCGTGCGCTGGTGAAAATGAGCGAAGAACGCCGTGTCGCGTCGATGGAACAGTACGAAATCGACGGACTGCCGCCGTTCATGCGGACCCCGCCTCCCGGCGTTTCCACGGCCCGGCCGCCGGCGCCGCTGGCTCAAGGTTAGCGGAGGTCTCAGGGTCGGGGTCGGTCGGCTTCCGGATGAAGTCGTCGACCCCGGCTCCCTATCGCGACACAAGGGCGCGCACGTCGGCGGACTCGCGCGCTCCCGCCTAGTGAACCGAAGCCGGGGCGGCGCTGCCGCCTTCGGAGCTCATGACGAGGCTGTCGACCATCAGGTCGATCTCGGCATGAAGCTCGCTGACATCCTGGTTCGCGAACCGCGCCTCGGCAGCTTCTCACCAGGCGATCCGAAGCAGGTCGCGGGCGGCCGCGGGAGTGAGATCGTCAAGATAGATCAGGCCGCGTTCGGCCAGGATCCGGCGCGCGACCTCGCCCGCCCGTTCCGCCAGCTCGTCATAGAGGGCCGTTTCCTCGGCGGTGAACTCATCGGCCACGGCGATCCTTTCGGGACGGCGAATGGGGGACGGGCCTGGAACTTCTGCGAGGAAGCCCGGTGTTTCAGGACCGGCCGCCGCCGACGTCGAGGACGTCCCCCGGCTCCCGATCGGTCCCTATCGTTCCGGAACCCGTCGTTGGCCAGCCTACAGGCTCACCGGCCCGACGCAATCGAAGCGGGCCGCAGATGACCTGGCGTTGAAGCAGGCTCAGGCGGGCCGCTTCGCTCCCGCGCGGATCAACAAGGCGCCCAAAGCGACCGGCGCGGCAGCGAACGAGGCTATCGACAGGGCCTCGGCACCGTGTCCGATAGCGATACCCCAGCCAGTAAACGTTGCGGCGAGAACCGCAGTGACACTGATGAGACTGAGACCCGACTGACGCAGCAAGATGGCGTTTTTCATGAACCCTCTCCGTGTTGGATCACAGGCTAGGGCTCGCCAGTGAATTCGCCCTTAAGCTGGGCAATGGCCGAAGGCGGGGAGGGTCTGAACACTTTTGCTGGCGCCGAAACGCCCCTCAACTGGGGCGCCGCGAATGACGCATCGCGGGAATCGGTTCGATGGGATAGGCGGGGACCGCCGGACCGCGACCGACCTTGCGCCCGGCAGCGGTCCCGCGCCGACCCGCCGTCGGCCGGGCCGCACCCTTCCCCGCGAGGCCCCCTGTCATGAAATCCCTGATCGCGCTCACCCTCTCGGCCGCCCTCCTGTCGGGCTGCGTCGGCATGACGCCGCCCCGCGACGGCGGCGGCCTCAAGATCGCCAGCTGGAACATGAAGCATCTGGCCGAACGGGACGGGGAGGGCTGCAGCCCGCGCACCGGGGCGGACTACGCCCGTCTGCGGGCGCACGCCTCGGCCCTCGGCGCCGACGTGATCGCCTTTCAGGAAGTGCAGAACCGGGCCGCCGCCGAACGGGTGTTCGATCCGGCGCTCTACGACGTGGTCATGTCCGGCCGTCCGCCCAGCACCCGCGGCGGCGAGTGCCGTGGGCGTCCGGGGCTCTCTATCCAGAACCAGGCCGTCGGCTTCGCCATCCGCAAGGGCGTGCCCTGGACCCGCAATCCCGACCTTAGCGCCCTGGCCCTCGGTAACCCCGATCTTCGCTGGGGCGTGGATGTGACGGTGTCGCGCGGGCGGCCGGTTCGGCTCCTGGCGGTGCATCTGAAGTCCGGCTGCAACTCCGGCCGCGAGCCGACCGACCCGGACTGCCCCGTGCTCTTCGACCAGCTCCCTGTGCTGGAGGGATGGACCGAGGCGCGCGCCCGCGAAGGCGCCGCCTTCGTCGTGCTGGGCGACTGGAACCGTCGTCTTGCCAGCCGTAACGACGCCTTCCTGGCCGACCTGAACGACGGCGACCCAGAGGGCTCGACCCTGACCCTGACCTCGGGCGACCGGCCGGCCGGCTGTAAGGCGCGCTACCGCGAATACATCGACTTCATCGCCACGGGCGCTGCCGCGACCGCCCGGATCGAGCCGGGGTCATTCGAGGAATATGTCTACGGCGGCGTGCCCGAGGCCGAGCACCCGTCGGACCACTGTCCGATCTCGGTGCGGCTCGTGGGCTGACACTGGCAACACGTCCTGAACGCTCGCCGCCGCGTACTGTAGTTCAAATCTTCAACTTCGACCAATCCACCTTGCCCAGATCGTTGTCGAACCAACTCAGCTCGACGTCGAGAGGCAGCGACTGACCATCCTGGAGCAGGACGTGCTCCGGCACTTCGGCGGCCGGAACAGTTTTGTTAAGATAGTTGTCAGCCTGATCGTGCGCGTCGCGTAGGCCGATTGCGACGCTGTTGATCTGAGCCGGCGTGGATCCGGCGACCAAAAAGTGCTGACGGGGGAGTTGAACGCCTGCGGCCGTCAGAATGATCCGGGCGTAGCAGACGGGTCGGGCGGGGGATGCAGCGGTGGTCATCTGGGCACTCCGTGTGGGCCGCAATCGGCGAAGGGACATCACCCTCGCTGATTCGGCTGGCCGAACCGCGATCGCATGCCTCTGAAGATCTAAGGGCTCCGCCCTCGCGCGGGCCAGGGTGAAGCGGCTCCGCCGCCGGATCGGCCGGTCTCCCCGGCCTTCCGCGCCGGCGACAGGGGCGATGCCCGCGATCGATACGAGGCTTGTGCAGGCCGGGCGATCCCCCTCCGGCCGATCCGCCCTGGCCCTTGCTACCCCGGTCTCGCCGACGGGCAGGGTTTCAGGCGCGCGTTTCGCGTGCCTGCAACCCTTGCCCAAAGGAGGCAGACATGACTGCTCAATCCACCCAAGCCCGTATCCCTGCGGCGGCTGGCGCCGCCGCGACCGGAGCGGATCAGGAGCCGGTTCACGGTGCGGAGATCGTGGTTCCGCTGAACCGGTTGAAGGCGTCCCCGAAGAACGCCCGGAAGGTGCCGCACAGCGCGGCGACCATCGAGGCGTTCGCCGCCTCCATCAAGGTCAAGGGGGTGTTGCAGCCGCCCGTGGTCGAGATCGAACGCGGCGAGGACGGGACGGCCACCGGCAATTACCTCGTAACCATCGGGGAGGGGCGCCGTCAGGGCCTGAGGCTCTTGGCCAAGCGCAAGCAGATCAAGCGGACCCATCCGGTCAAGGTTGTCGTAGATACCGAGAATGACGCCCATGAAATCAGTCTCGACGAAAACACCACCCGCGAGGCCATGCACCCCGCCGACCAGTTCGAGGCGTTCAAGCGGCTGGCGGACGAGAAGGGCTATGGCGCCGAGGAGATCGGCGCCCGGTTCGGCGTCACGGCGACCGTAGTGCGTCAACGTCTGCGGCTCGGGGCGGCGGCCCCGGAGCTGATGGCGGCCTATCGGGAGGGGGCGCTGGCGCTTGATCAGTTGATGGCCTTCTGCGTCAGCGGCGATCAGGACCGGCAGCGTCAGGTGTTCGAGCAGTTGGGCGAGTACCGTCCCGTCCACGCCATTCGCCGGGCCATGACCGAGGCCAAGGTCAGGGCGGACGACCGCCGCGCCGTCTTCGTCGGCGTCGAGGCGTATGAGGCCGAGGGCGGTTCGGTGCTGCGCGACCTGTTCACCGAGGACGGCGGCGGCTGGCTGGAAGACCCGGCCCTGCTGGACCGGATGGTGGGCGACAAGCTCACCGCTCTGGCCGACGAGGCGCGCCAGCGCGAGGACTGGAAATGGGCCGAGGCCGCGTCCGACTATGTCGCCGTCAACGCCCTGGGCCGGGTCTATCCGGTCGAGGTCGTCCGGTCCGAGGACGATGCGGCGCAGATCGCCGCCCTGTCCGAGGAATACGACGCCCTCGTCTCCGAGGCCGGGCCGGAAGGGCTGACGCCCGAAGCCGACGCCCGGCTGGAAGAGATCGACAAGGCCCTGCAAGCCTTCGGCCCGGACTTCGACTATCCCGCCGAGGTCAAGGCGCGGGCCGGGGTCATGGTCCTGCTGGGCCACGACGGACTGGCCCGGTTCGAGCGGGGTCTGGTCAGGGCCGAGGATGCGGTCAGCGACCGGGCGCCCGATCCGGACGCCCCGGAAAGCTGGTCCGAGGCGGAGACGCAGGACGGCGAAACGGCCCCGCCCGCGCCGGAAGCCGAGGCCGACGAGGGACCGGCGCCCCTGTCCGAACGGCTGGTGATCGACCTCACCGCCCATCGGACCATGGGGCTGCGCGATGCGGTTCAGGCCGATGAAAACATCGCCCTGACGGTGGTGGTCCATGCGCTGGCCTTGCAGGTCTTCTACCCGGCGTGGGGGACGTGGACGCCCCTGCAACTGCGTCTGGGCGTGACCGGTCTGGAGCGGCTGGCGCCCGGCGTCAGCGACAGCCCGGCCGGGCGGCGGGTGGCCGACCGGCTGGAGGCGTGGGGCGCCCGTCTGCCGGAAGAGGCGCGAGACCTCTGGGCCGTGCTCATGACCGTGCCGCCGTCGGACCTTCTGGACCTGATGGCCTGTTGCGCGGGCGTCGGCCTCTATGCCGTGCGCGACCCCCACGACCGCAAGCCGGACGCCCTCGCCCATGCCGAGACGCTGGCGACCGCCACCGGTCTGGATATGACAGGAACGTGGACCGCCACCGCCGCCAGCTATTTCTCCCGCGTGTCCAAGGCGCGGGTTCTGGAAGCGGTGACCGAGGCGACCACGCCCGAGGAAGCCGGGCGGATCGCCGGGTTCAAGAAGGGCGACATGGCCGATGCCGCCGAGCGGCTGGTCGAGGGCAAGGGCTGGCTTCCGTCCGTACTGCGCACCGTCTCCGATGCGGCGGAACCGGAGGCCCCGGAGCCGGAAGGCGAGGCGACCGAGCCGCCCGCAGCCGATGACGACGCCTACCGGTTCGCCGCCGAATAGACGGTGTAAGGGGCCGAAAACTCGCCGCGCGCCCTTTGGGGCGCGCGGCTTTTTGTCTCCGGGCAAGGCGGCGAAGCGTGGTGTTCCGCTTCGGCATAACGCTGTAAGTCCAATGGTCGGGGGGACGGACCGATGGACCGGAACCCGGGCGACCTTTTCCGAACCGAACGGCTCCGGGTCGGGTCGCCCACGGCCCCCGGTCAAGGTGTGATCCGCGCATGAAGCCGAGCAAATTCATCGCGCATCAGGAACGGCGGCTGAAGCGTGCGCTGAGCGACGACGAGCGCGACGCCGTCGAACAGGCCCGCGAGGATACGACCACGGGCCAGTCCGACACGGTCAAGGCGATGTGGAAGGCGCTGGACGACGCGCCTGAACCCGATCCTGAGAACCCTCGCGAGAAACCGTCCCACCAGCGTCAGGGCGCCGTCGCGAGAGCTAGGCCGCTCTGATCCGCGGCCACAACGAACTGTACTTCCGCGCCTCCTGTTTGCGGCGCCGGTCCTGTGCCCGTGCGCCGTTGGGCCGACAGGCGATGTCCAGCTCAAGCAGGTGTGACTGCGACATGTTGAAGGTGACGTTCGGCCACTCGTTTCCGTCCCGGTCGTACGCCGTCCGGTATCGGAAACCAAGATGGACGGCCGCCACGATCAGAGGGCCGTTCGCGACATAGTCCGGGCCCAAGGGCGCGCCGTCGGGGAAGGTGCAGGCGAAGTTCTCCGCGATGTGCTTCAGGCGATAGCTGTCGGTGTCGGGGCGGATGGTCTTCGTCGCGGGCACCGACGCCAGCATGGCGAGTGCGCGCAGCACATGGTCGGCGACTGCGATCTCCTTCAGCTCCTCCCGATACGCCTGGACCCGGTCATAGTGCTCGTAGGGCGTCTCCCAGCGACCATCGCTTCGGCGTTCGGGCCGCCCGAAACCCCATCCCCATTTATGGAGACGATCGTCGCGGTCCATCGCCGTGAGCGTGATCGCATGTGCTGCGGCGCGCAGCAGCATCGATGCCGGCGCATCGAAGTCACGTTCGGTCAGGTAGCGGCCGAACGGCTCAGGATCGATCCGTCGAGAACCGCCCGCGTCGATGCGAGCGCGCAATTCGGCGTTGGAGTGGAAGCCCAGTCCACGCGCCAGCGCTTCGACGCGGTGGGAGGATTTGATTTCGGGAGCGGTCTGTCGAAGTCCGGCCTTGAGGCGCTCGAGGGTGACAGGGTTCAGAGTGATGTCGAGTTCGACCATGGCGTTTGCCTCTGTGGGTGCGCAGGTCGCCGATTACGCTGCGGCACACGAGGAAAACGTGGGGCCGAGGAAGGGATTGCAAGCCACGAGACGTTTGACCCGGCGACAGGTCACAGGCGCCTAACCCGACTCACAAGATGCCGTGAGTCGCAGGATGCGCAAGGAGTGGCACGACCGGGCCGACTGGCATCCTGATCGCCCTGCGTTCGTCGATGGCGCTTTTCCCCCGGGCAGCCTGGTCATGCACCTCGGGGAGGCTGCGCCGGGCGAGGCTTGCCCGGCGTCGCCTTAGGGCATCCGGCGTTGCACGCCTTCCAGCAGATAGGCGACGAGCAGGGTGAGGCCCCGGCGCTCCACGCAGAATTTGCGGCGCTCGTTCACGGCGTCGAGCAGGTCCTGCCACTCCCCGAGAAGTTCCGCCTCCTGGGCCGAATCCAGCAGGCTCAGGTCGATGTCCCGTCCGAGGCGACGACGCAGGTAGTCGAAGACGGTTCCGTTCCTGATCTCCTCCTTGACCTCATCGATCATGATGTCGTCGTAGCGACCGGAGTCCATCGCCCCGTTCAGATAGAAGGCAATGAAGGTCAGGATGGATGGCGGCATGAGCGCTCCTTGTCAGGCGGAGCGCCACGTTGCCCGCTCGGTACGATCGCCGCAAGCCGACTACCTTGAGGGGCTGTGGCGCATCGCGCCGTCAACCTCCGCTTGTGGACTCGCCGAAGATGCGGATAGCTGCGCGTCGGGAGGCGTGTATGGGACATTTTTTGCATCGATCGGAGTGCCGGTCCTGGATCTATCCGTGGCGATGTCCGGACTGCACCTCGGCGATCTACGTCTATCAATGCAGTTGCGGCAGCGGCGTCTTCTTCGAAACCAATCAGCCGCCGTGGCCGCGACACGACTGCAGCGCCGCGATCGTCGGCGCTTCAATGGCGGGCGCGGGCGGCTGGCTGAAAGCCGGCCTCGATCCTTCGACCGGAAAGGGACAGCCTCTTGAGGCCCTCAAAGGCTTTGTGGCCATCGGCACGGGCGCACCGACGCCGGAGCCACCCGCCCACATCGTCGCTCCGGCGCACCAGCTTGTCGGGGTCAAGGCGATGGACCCGATGCCGGGTGAGCACGAGAGCTTCATCGGCGTCGTGCGCGATCTGAAGGTCGACACGACCCGGATCAAGGAGCTCTACGCGGATCTCGGCGACCTTGGACGCAAGCTCCTGGACCTGCCTGCGCGCGGCGCCGCCCGGCAGATCACCATCGAGAAGAATGATCTCGACCCTATCGAAAGCTACACGGCCGTGGCCCCGGTCGATCTTCTTCAAGGCGTCGGCGTCGGCGAGATGGTCTGGGTTGAACTGTCGGCCCGCCACGGCGCGGATCGGTCGGCCTGGGTGGTGGTCAGTCTCGGCGCGCTGGGCTGACGGGGTCACCCTCGATCGCTCCCGTTCGCACTTGCGCGTCAGACCGAGCGGAGCCCTCGGTCCTCATAAACCGAGCGGGACGGATCGCGGAGGGCGCTCAGCCAGGCTGGGACCTCAGCGCGCGTCTCGCCATTAAAGCCTTCGACGAAGACGCTGCAGAAGGCGAGGGCGGCGTCCCTCGCCGTCATCTCTGCGGGAATGCGGTGGCTCGCTGCAACCGCGTCGCCCGCCACGCCGGACCAACCCGTCACACGCTCCTGATGCTTGATCATGATCATCTGGACGATCCAGAGAAAATCAGTCCGTTTGTCACTCATGGCGCGGCCTCATGCGAAGACTACCGGGGCGGGCCGCTGTTGGGCGGGCCTGTCGGCTAACATTGCTCTCTTATAGCCGGTGCTGTGATGGAATCCCACGTCCGCAGCAACGGCCAGCACGTCAGCTGGTACAGCAGCCAGCAGGCGTAAACGGCCTCGGTCGTATGGCATCCCCCGGTGCCGATCCGTCCATGGGCCACCGCATGGCGCAGGGCCGACCCCGCCCGGAAATCGAACAAGAGCTCAAGCTCCAGAACGGTGGCCGGCGGCAGGATGGCTTCCAGCTGAGGGCGCAGTCTGCCCAACATCGCCGACAGAGACACATTCTCCTCCGTCATGTCGTCGAAATCGACGACCGGGTCATGGTCCGCAACCCGGAGCACATGGCGCAGGCACGGCTCCAGTTGCGGAACGAGCAGATGGACCGCTGACTGATCGTCACCCTGCAGAAGGCGGGTAAAGCCCAGCGCCATGAGACCTTGCTGCTCCCAGCGCACGAACGGGGAGCGGGACACGATCGCCCCAAGATGCCGTTCATGAATGTTGTGCCGTTGGGAGAGGGTCAGCCGGGCCGGGTCGAAACTCCCCTGCACAACGATCTGCCGACGAAATCGCTCGGATTCGTTGATCCTCTGCTTCAGCCAATCCTCGTCGGGATCTTCCCGATCTCCGGATGGCGTGTTCGCGGCGGTTCGTCCGTCTTCGTCGGAGTGCCGGGTTCCCATCATGGCGCCGAGCGGGAACTGATCGAGCGAGGCCAGTGCGTCCTCGCGAAGCGTTTCGACGGGCTGGGACCGTCCGATGCAGGCCAAGGCCTTCAACGCCGCCGGGAGATCCAGCTGCGCGAAGGTCTCGAACGCCTCCCGTCGCTCTTCGCCGAGGTCGAGCGGAACGGTCATCATGACGAACTCGGACAGGGCGTCTTCCTGAAGATCACGCAAGTCCCGCCGGAGCGAACGGCGCCACTCATCCTGTCCCCTTATGCCGCGCAGGGCGTGCAGGGCGGACTGCACCCAATGCGCCTTGGCGCCGGAGGTGCTGACCTGGTCCACCATCTTCAGGATTGTGCTGACCCTCTCGACCTGACACCGCCTGCTGGCGTCCTCGTCGCGGGCTTGCAAATGAAGGTGCGCGGCGTGTCCCAGCAACTGCGCGGACGCCAAGGGATCGAACCGATCCGGCGCGTCGCGAGCGACGGCCTCGAGGTCGGCGGCGACGTCGAGGGCCGGGACCAGATCGTAGTAGCGCGCAAGTGCCGCCGCCGAACCGAAGACCGTGACCGCGCGGTCGGTCACCGCTCTACCATAGAGGCGCAAAAAGGCGTCACGCGCGGCCGGGTCGGTTTTCTTCTTGCCGGTCAGCCTGAGCGCCAGCTGCAGGGCGCGTTGGGCGAACCCTAGCGCTTCAAACGACGCGCCCTCGGCTTCGCCGTATCGCGGTCTGGAGCGCCCATCGAGCAACCGATCCAGGCTATCCACATAGCCGTCGATCGCACAGCGTCCCGCTGCACCGCGATGGCGTTCATTGGTCCAGGCTATGTCGGCCAGTCGCGCCTTCAGCCCGGGGTGATCGAGTTGAGCCGCCAGGGTTTCGAAAACCCCGGCCTGAGGGAGGAAATCCTCGATCGCGGGCATCCGCCAGCCCTCGCCCACATATCGCGGGCCCCACGGCGACCCTTGGTCAGCGGGGCGGAGCAGGAGTCCGACGGCGCCGGACAGCCAGTACCACCCGGAGGCCAGTTGTCCCTCGCTCGCTCGCGCGAGCACCATGAAGCGTTGCTCGAACACGCCCGCATCGACGTGCGAATGGTCCGCCGTTTCGGCGTTTATCGCTTCGACATCGAAGCCGATGATCGCCGTGGTCGGCGGCGGCCAGGTCAAGCCTTCGGAAGAGGTCGTGGACATCGTCGTGGACGGCGGCTCTAGGTCTCGGTCGAACCCTCAGCCCGCAGCTCAGCGAGCCGGCGATCGGAGGCTTCGGCCACAATCTGGCGGAGCAACTCGATGCGCTCTCCGAGATACGCGAGCTCCTCCTCCGTGATGCGGTAGTGGCGCGAGTAGCGAGCCTTCACGTAGGCCGCGCGCAACAGTTCGAAGCAGCGCTTCTGGAACTTGGTCTCCTGCGGCCACACTTCGCGAAGGCGCGGTTCCAGCGGCTCCGTGATCTTCCGGAGATGGACGAGGTTGTGGCTGCGAGGCGCATAGAGCGTCAGGACGAGCAGCAAGCCCTGATAGAGGGACTCGGTCGCTTGATGCAGATTGAACGCTGCGAGCTTTAGCTCGTGATCGTCGATGCAGAACCGCGCGATTTTCGTGAAGCCGTTCGAAGCTGCTTTCCACTCCTCGACGTACTCCATCGTCTCTTCCAGTGCGGTCGCTGGCGGAAGAGGCTGCGGGTCCGACAGCTTCACGCCGGGCGTATCCTTCAGGACGATGCCCTCGCGGACGATGTCGATGAAGAACGGACGGCCGTGCTCCAGCTTGAAGTTCACGTCGTCGAGGCTGTGAACGATGAGCTCGGTGGAGGTGCGCATGGCGCCGAGCGTCCACTGCTCCATCAGCTCCTCGTTGACCTTCTCCCAGAACTCGATGTCCGTGAGGTCCTCGTGATCGACGATGACCAGCAGATCGAAATCCGAGAAGTAACGGCTGATAGGATCGTGGACCCAGTCGCCTCGTGCGTAGCTCCCGTAGAGGATGATCTTCAGGATGCGACCGTTCTTTAGTCGGTCGGCCCGTCGCGTCGAGATTGCCTTGGCGAACCCCTCCTCGATGATGTCGACGTACCGTTCCAGCTCACGCTGCTTGGTCGGCGACAGTTTGCGGAGAGGGCGTTTCATGGGGTGAGTCTCGGAAATGCCCGGCCTCGAAGCAAGGTCGAAAACATCGCATCCCTGTCGCAGCGGCGATCGGGCATCAGAACAGGGGCTCGTGATCGACGTCGTCTCGCCGCAGGCCATAACGCCGGATCAACAGCGCTTCCAGCGCGTCCGGATCTCTCATTCGTCCGCCCTGCAAGCCCCACGAACCGACGTGGGCGCCGATGAACATCAGCCTGTTCACTCTGATGGCCTCGTCCGAAAAGGCCTCGGCGGACAGCGCTTCATCCGGTTCTTCAGGCCTGTTCAATTCGGCTTTCGCCTTCTCCATCACCTCGCGCGACGGTCTTCCCGCCACATCGAACGAAAAGCGGGCGTTCAAGGCGATATTCGCCAGGATGCTCAGGATTTCCCAGTCCTTGAGTCCCTCGTCGCGCATCGCCGCGAGGCGGGCGCGCACATCCGGATCCGCTAGAATTACTGGGAGGGTGTGGCGGAGATAGGCGAACGAGCGATTGTATCGCTGCTCAATCGACAGTGCGGCTTCATCCGCATCATATCCTGGCCCGGGCCCCGTCGGCCCCGACAGCGCCTCGATCTTTCTAAGCTCAAAGACGCGTTCGGGCTCGATGGTCGGCAACGCCTGGCGGATCGCCTCGCCGAACGCCTCCTCAGAGATCAGGTCTCGGTAGAGTTCCGGGTAAGGGCGAGCGGTGAAGAGCTCGCCGGCGAGCGCTTCCACCTGGTCGCTCAGTGCTTCGGCCGCTTCCTTCGGCGGCAACAGCGACAGGGCTCCGAGGATCGGAGCGAGGACCCCTTGAATCATCGGCCATGGGTCTGGCGGGCCTCCAGACGGAAGGGTGAGACTGAAGGTGCGTATTGTGGTCGGCGTGCTGGGTTCGACTTCCTCGAACGCAGGCTCCGCGTGTGTCGGATCCACCCGGACATCGATATGCACTTCACCCGGAAGGGTCACCAGATCGACCCGGAGCAGGATGACGGCGAAAAGCTGGAGGCTGGCTATAACCTGTTCGGCCTCGGGCACGACGGCGTAGCGGTTCTCGAACACGCACGTCCAATCGATATCCATCGCGCGCCAGCGAACGGTTCGCTTGGGGCCAAAATCACTGAACGGACGATCAAGGAAAGCCTCCTGGAGACGCTCCCACAGTTCATCCGGGTTATCCTGAATCCAGAAGCCGTCCGCCGACTCCGAGGCGGACCGGATTGGATCCCAGAGCACAGGCGGCCAGTCGGCGTACAGTCTGTCAAAGGTAGGCAGCGCCTCGGGGGCGAGCCTGAGAAGAGCCCCTCGCCACGTCGTCAGTTGCCCGATGTTGACGTTGAGGTCCGAGTGCTTCTCAAGGTCGAGAGGGTCCGCTTGATGCTGGACATGAGCGCGCAGCATCGCCGCCATCGCTTGAATGAAACCAACCGCGCAGCCTGCGTTGTCCTCGAAGTCCGCCACGGACAAGCGCGCGGTGGGCAGAAGCGGGCCGAGCGCGTCCTCGGGGTGGTACTCGGCAATGAAGGCCGCCGCGAGCGCGTAGTTCTTGGCTGCATAGGTCAGCCCCAAATCCCGGTAGCAGCCTGCGAGCAGGAGCATGACGCGGACGGCGCCCTCGATGCGGTCCCCAGAAAACCACTTCGCCTTGGCCTTGTGGAGCTCGCGGATCGCCGTCAGTGGATGATCATTGTCCAGAAGCGCGAGCGCCCTTTTGAGGGCCTTTTCACCTGCCACCGCGCCGCCAGCCCGTTCAGCGATCAGTTCGTCGGCGCGTTCCGCCAAGGCGAGCAGCTCCGCATCCTCGCCCGCGATCGCGATCACCTTGGTCAGGAAATCCGAGAAGTCTTCGATCGGGAAGAGTGGCGTAGATTTGGCTTCATCGAGCATCCGTCCCCAGTCCAAACGAGATGCGTTTGGATCGCTTGGCGCGTCCGGAGCGCTCGGGAGTCCGCTGATGTGCCCGCGAACGCGAAGCAGCCCGGTGCGACGCACCGGGCCGGGCGCGGTCTCGATCTCGCGATCGATCACGTCGAGAAGGGTGTTTCGCCACTCAACGAGCTCGTCCAATGAGCCGTGATAGGTCGAGTGGAGCAAGCCGCCGTGCGCATAGACGAGCAAGGTGGCTGCGTTCTGCAGGTCAGCCTGCCCGGTCCATTCCCCGACGTCGGAGTAGTAGTCGCGGAGCCTGTGCGCCTGGGGGTTCAGATCCCCGAACCCTCGAAGGGACGCGACCGCGATCTCATAGGCCGCGTTCCGGGCGAGACCACGCGGTGCCGCCTCGTGCGCCGCGAAGACCTCCATCTTCGAAATCCAGAAGCGGAGATCGTGACGTGCTTCGATGTCGAAGGTCGCTCGCCGCACACCGCGCTTTATGTCCGTGAAGTCGGCCTGGCTTATCACCAGCGGTTCGCGGTCTCGCCAACGGGCAAGACGATCATCGTACCCGTCGCCACTCGCAGGACCTGCGGGGCCGATCTCGGCCGGCAGCGAAAGGTACTGCTGGGCGATCCAGAACAGATCGCGATCTGCCAGCCATTCGGCGATCGCCTGGCCATCGAAAATCCTGAGCTCGATGTTGTGCTCGTCTCTCGCCCACTTCTGCAATCTGCGGCGCCGACCGATCGGGAAATCCGCCTCGCAGAAGTAGACGATCTCATCGACGGCCCCGCCCGCGACGATGGACTTCACATCCTTCTTGATCTTCGGTTCGATCCGCTTCTCGAGACTGCAGGCGAACACGACCTCGCGGGCTCCGGAGGCCTGTGCGACGAACGGCGAGTTCGCGGTCAAGGGAAGCGGCAGGTTCGTCCTGAACGACTCGAAATCCCGGCCTCCATCACCGCCCGCACTGACGGGGCCGGTCGCGGGCAGGATGTTCGAATAGAGCCGAGCTCGCGCGACGTGTCGCGTCAGATGCTCGAAGTCATGGTGCGCATTGAGCGCGCCCAGCTCGTTCAGGTGATAGCGGAGAACGCGAGAAAGCTGTGCTGGCGAGGGGCCGTCGGCCAAGGCGTATTTGTCCCGTCTAGGTTTTTGCGCCCGTTTCCGGGTCCTAGCTGTAGTTGTGATGCTGATTTGGTCGCTGTGGAAGGCTAACGGAAGTCCCGCGTTCGCACCCTGATCGCCTCAAGCGACAGATCGGGGATGTAGATGTCCCGCACCTTGGGCGTGCGGGCGTCGGGCGCGCTGCCGCGATAAACCTCGTCGCCCCGGCCGTGCGGCAGGGGGAAGTGATCCCGCTGGCCCAGTGACGCCAATAGGTCGGATGCGTCGTGCATGCGTGTCGCCACGATGTGGACGACCTCGCCCTCGCGCTGGACCGTCCCGTCTACGACGAGAAGGCTGGCGCCGAGCACGATGCGGCGCTGCTGTTCGTAGAGGCTGGGCCAGATGACCAGATTGGCGACGCCGGTCTCGTCCTCGATCGTGATGAACATCACGCCCTTGGCTGAGCCGGGCTTCTGACGGACGAGCACCAGACCTGCGACCCGGGTCTGGCGGCGGTCCCGCATCGCTGAGGCGTCCGCGCAGGTCATGACATGGCGCGACTGGAGGGTGTCGCGCAGGAAGGCGACCGGATGCTCGCGCAAGGTCAGGCCGACATGGCTGTAGTCCTCGACCACCTCCTGGCCCGCCGGCATTCCGGGCAGGGTCGCGTCCGGCTCAGCGACCTCCGGTGTTGTCGCGCCATCGTCCTGGACGACGGCGAACAGGGGTAGGGGATCATCACGCAGGGCCTTGATCGCCCATAGTGCCTCGCGCCTTTGCAGGCCCATGGACGGCAGGAAAGCGTCCGCCTCGGCGAGGCGGGTGAGGGCGCCGACCGGCGTCGAGGAGCGTCGCCAGACATCCTCGACACTGGTGAAGGCCGCCGCGCGCCGATGAACGACGAGGCGCCCCGCGTCCGCATTCGCCAGGCCGCGCACCATGCGCAGGCCGAGACGAACGGCGAAGCGGTCCTCACGGTCGGTGGGCTCAAGCGTGCAGTCCCAGCGGCTGGCGTTGACGCAGACCGGGCGGATTTCGACGCCGTGCTCACGGGCGTCGCGAACGATCTGGGCCGGGGCATTGAACCCCATGGGTTGGGCGTTCAGCAGGGCGGCGCAGAAGACGTCGGGGTGATGGCATTTGAGCCAGGAGGAGGCGTAGGCGATCAGGGCGAAGGACGCCGCATGGCTCTCGGGGAAACCATAGGAGCCGAAGCCCTCCAGCTGGCTGAAGGTCTTCTCGGCGAACTCGGCCGTATAGCCGCGCTCGACCATGCCGTTGACCAGCTTGTCCTTGAAGTGGCTGACGCCGCCGGTGAATTTGAACGTCGCCATGGCCCGGCGCAGCTGGTCCGCCTCGGACGCCGTGAACCCGGCGCATTCGATGGCGACCCGCATCGCCTGTTCCTGGAAGAGGGGGACGCCGAGCGTCTTGCCCAGCACCCGCTCCAGCTCCGGCTTGGGATAGTCGACCGGCTCCTTGCCCTCGCGTCGTCGCAGATAGGGGTGGACCATGTCGCCCTGAATCGGGCCAGGGCGGACGATCGCCACCTCGATGACCAAGTCGTAGAAGGTGCGCGGCTTGATCCGGGGGAGCATGGCCATCTGGGCCCGGCTCTCGATCTGGAAGACCCCCAGCGTGTCCGCCTTGCGGATCATCGCATAGGTCTTCGGATCCTCGGCCGGGATCGAGGCCAGATCGAGCTCGACGCCCTTGTGGTCCCGCAGCAGGTCCAGGCCCCGTCGCATGCAGCTCAGCATGCCGAGCGCAAGCACATCGACCTTCATGAACTTCAGGGCGTCGATGTCGTCCTTGTCCCATTCGATCACCTGGCGGTCCTTCATCGCCGCAGGCTCGATGGGGACGAGATCGTCCAGTCGGTCGTCCGTCAGGACGAAGCCGCCCGGGTGCTGGCTCAAATGCCGGGGAAAGCCGATCAGCTGGCGGGACAGGTCGAGCGCCAGCCGAAGGCGCCGATCCTGGAGGTTGAGGTTCAGTTCCTCGGCGTGTCGATCCTCGACGCCCTCGCTGGAATAGCTCCAGACCTGGGACGACAGCGTTTTGATCAGATCCTCGGACAGGCCGAGCGCCTTTCCCACGGCGCGCAGGGCGCCGCGTGACCGGTAGCGGATCACGGTGGCGCACAGCGCCGCGCGATCGCGGCCGTAGGTCTCATAGACCCACTGGATCACCTCCTCGCGCCGTTCGTGCTCGAAATCGACGTCTATGTCCGGCGGCTCCTTCCGCTCCTGGCTGACGAAGCGTTCGAACAGCAGGTGGTTGCGGCCCGGGTCGATCGAGGTGATGCCCAACACGAAACAGACCGCCGAATTGGCGGCCGATCCGCGGCCCTGGCAGAGGATGTCCCGGCTTCGGGCGAAGCGGACGATGGAGTTCACCGTCAGGAAATAGGGGGCATAGCCCAGGGCCTCGATGAGCGTCAGCTCATGCTTCAGGCTGGCGCGCACCTTGTCCGGCAAGCCGTCCGGATAGCGGCCGGCCGCGCCCTCCCAGGTCAATCGCTCCAGCGCCTGTTGCGGCGTCAGGCCGGGCAGGGCGGCCTCCCTGGGATACTGATACGACAGCTCGTCGAGGTTGAACCGGCACCGGTCGGCGATCTCGACCGACCGGCGCAGAGCGTCCGGATAGCGGGCGAACAGCCGGTGCATCTCCTCGGCGCGCTTCAGGTGACGATCGGCCGAGCGTTCCCGCTTGAAGCCGACATCGTCGATCGTGCAGCCCTCGCGAATGCAGGTCAGCACGTCCTGAAGGATGCGGCGGTCCGGGTGGTGGAAGAGGACGTCGTTGGTCACGACAGTGTTCACCCCAAGATCCTGGGCCAGCTCCGAAAGCTGATGCAGCCGCATCTGGTCCCGGGGGCGGCGGCGCAGGGTCAGGGCGCAATAGGCGTCAGCGCCGAAGATGTCGGCCAGGGCCGAGAGGCGTCGGCGGTACGACGCATCGGCGCGATCGGTGACGAGCACGGCGATCAGGCCCCCGGCATGGTCCGCCAGATCGGACCAGTCGAGGCGACACGCACCCTTGCCTGCGCGCCCCTTCCCGAGGGTCAGCAGTCGACACAGGCGACTGTAGGCCGCCCGATCGGTCGGATAGACCAGTATAGCGGTCTCATCGACGAGTTCGAGACGACAGCCGATCACCAGTCGAACCCCGGTCGCCTTGGCGGCCTCATGCGCTCGCACGATGCCGGCGACGCTGTTCCGGTCGGTGATGGCGAGCGCCTCCAGGCCGCAGACGGCGGCCTGGGCGAACAGCTCGTCGCAGCCGCTGGCGCCGCGCAGGAACGAGAAGTGGGAGGCGCACTGGAGTTCGGCATAGCGCCGCGTTGCGGTCTCGCTCATCCGAACCGGCCGTGGATGAACCAGGCCTGGGAGCCGGTCGTCGCATCCTCGCCGTCGCCGGCCCGGAACAGCCAGAAGCGCTCGCCGGCGTCGTCCTCGACCTGGAAGTAGTCGCGGACCGCCCGCATCTCCGCATCGCGTCGCCCCCACTCGCCGAAGATCCGTTCCGGGCCGTCGGCCCGGCGAATCCGACGGCGGACTCCGCGCCAGGTGAAATGGGTCGGCGGGTTGTCGGGCAGGAGCGCGATCGTCTCGATCGGCTCCGGCTTGCGGAACAACCGTGTCGGGCGGGGCCAGTCCGGCGTCCATGACACTCCCGTAGGGGCTGACAGAGGCGCGACCTTTCGGGTGGAGCGCTCCGGGACGTCGCTTTCCACCGGAGACAGCCGGTAGAGCCGGTCAGCGCCGATCCGGTTCGCCAAGGTATCGACGAGCATGGACACGTCCGGCGCGACCTCCGCGCCGAGACGCGCGGCGGCGGGCCGCCAGTTCAGCGGCTCGGCCGCACTCGCGGCCAGCGTCATGCGGTCGATGCCGAAGCCGGGCGCGATCGTTTCGATCTTGTCGGTCAGCAGCCGGGTCAGCCGGCGCACGTCGCGCACCGGCTGGGCCAGACCCACGCGGACTGCCTCGATCCGGTTGTCCACGCGGTAGCAGAGCCAGTCGAGCCGCCGCGCCCCCAGGCCGCGCGTTTCCAACTGCCCGCACAGGGCTTCGGCCAGGGCGCCGGCGTACCGGGCCAGGGTTTCTGGGGCCCCGATCGGCTCGGCGAAGACCCGTTCGACGCGGGGCGTCTCAGGCGCCTCGACCGGGATCAGAGGCTCCCCCGACCGGCCATAGGCCTGGTCGAGACGCCGGCCAAGCTCCGCTCCGAAACGGAGCTGGAGGGGCGCGCGGGGCCGGTGGGCGACGTCGCCGATCCGTTCGAACCCCATCCGCCTCAGCCCGACGGGAAGGTCGGCCGGCAGGCGCAAGGCCTCGAGCGGCAAGGGGGAGAGAGCCGCATCGACGCCGTCATCTGCGATGAGGCTCTGGTCGGCGCGGAAACGGGCGACCGCATGGGCGGCGCCGAGCGTTGGGCCGACGACGCCCCGGCTGGTCACGCCGACGCCCTGGAGGCGCGCCGCCAGATCGCGCAGGAGCGCCGGCTCGCCTCCCTGAAGATGGGCGGCGCCGGTGACGTCGATCGCCAGTCCATCCGGCGGATCGGCCTGGCACACAGGGGCGTAGCGGTGCATCGCCCACAGGGCGAGGCGATCCAGAGCCTCGGCGTCGCCATGCGGATCGGCGTCTCTCACGTCCAGACCCGGGATCAGGGCCTGAGCCTGGGTTGCGGCCATGCCCACGCGTGCGCCGGAGCCGGCGGCGGCGGCGTTGCAGGCCGTCACGACCCGCTTGCGACCGATCCGGCCCGTAAGGACGAGAGGATGCTCAGGCGGCGGCGCGTCGGCGCCCAACCGGCGGCGCAACCGATCGACGGGCCAGTTCGGCAGGAAGAGCGAGACGACCCGTCTCATCACAAGCGTCCAGAATGAAGTCCGCCGCGTCGGCGCCGCGGCAACGCATAAGTTCGATCCGCCATCGCGCCCGACCGATCCCGGGGACCGGCAAGGGCGCTGATGGCTCGGCGCTGACGCGCCAGCGCGTGGCGGCGGCGGTCGGCTGGCCGAAGTCGGCGGCCTCCGCCGCCCGGCGCCATCGCCGGACCGCAAGGCCGATAACGCCCGACGCCTCGGCGGCCAGCTGCAGTCGGCGCGAGGCGGTCATGGTCAGGCGGGACGTCTCGCAGACGACGCCCGCCAGCCCGCCATGGCGCAGGCCTTCCTCGAAACACGCCATCAGCGCCTTCTCGTCGCCCGCCTCGACGTAGATGACCCGGTCCGGTCCCAGCCCCGCATGGCTGAGCGCGGGGGCGAACAGGTCGGGGCGGGTGATGCACCACAGAACCGGTCCGGGCAGACGGGCGACAATGCCCGCCGCGAAAAGAGCGGCCGCCGCGCCGCCGACGGCGTCGTCGCCGCCCCCGGCCACCTCATGGAGCGCCCCGAGCGCGAGGCCTCCGCCCGGCAGGGCGGCGTCCAGTCTCGCCACCTCGAACGGCAGCACGCCGACCGCTCGACGGTCAGCCTGCTCCAGCGCGCGAACCTTGGCGCGCAAGTCCTCGAAGTGGGCCGAGCGGGCGGCCGGCATGGACGAACTCCTCCTCGCCTCTATAATGTTCCTGAAATGTTCTGGTTCGAAGGTGAGGTCGGAGTCAATCCGGCCGGCGCCTTTTCCCCCGGGATTTGCGGCGACCCCGGAGCCGTGAAATCCTCGGCTCGACGTCACGGGAGCTCAGGTCATGTGCAACGAATACCAACTCATCCTGCCGTTCGACGATGTGATTGCGGCGTTCAATCTGACGGGAAACCGGCTCGTCTTTCCCGGCGGCATGCCGAACTTCGGCCCGATGGCCTCGATCCGCATCGGGGATCGGGCCCCGATCATCCAGATGGGGGCGGAGGGGCCCGAGGCCGTCATGACCCCCTGGGCCTGGAAGGGGCCGGGCGGACGCCCGGTCTTCAACTTCCGCTCCGACGGGCGATCCTTCGAGGGCTCGCACCGGTGCCTGATCCCGGCGGACGGCTTCTTCGAGTTCACCGACCCTGAACCCGGGCAGAAGCGAAAGACCAAATGGCGCTTCACCCTGTCAGGCCAGCGGCTCTTCTGGGTGGCGGGCCTGATCAAGGAGGGCGCCTTCGCCATGCTGACCACCGAGCCGGGGGAGGATATTGCCCCCTATCACGACCGGCAGATCGTGGTGCTTCGGCCCGAGGACGGGGCGGCCTGGCTCGACCTCCAGCGGCCCCAGACCGAACTGTTGCGGGCTCTGCCCGCCGGGAGCCTCGACGTCGAGAAGGTCTTCCCCGCCGCAGCCTGAGCGCCGGGTTGAGCCTGGGCGGGTCGGGGCCTGACCGACCATGCCGGGGGGCAATGGCGATGACGGGGTGTTCGGGGCGGCCGGGGTCTCACATCCTTTTCGCGCCAGCCGGCGCGGCCTCTCGATGAGGCGGATCTGACCGAAACCCGGTCGGCTGGCGCAACCGCTTGCGCGACTTTCATCCCCGGCCTGACGGCCTTCCTCGCGAAACAAGAAAGTCTCTTGTCGCGGTCCTCCGCTTCGCTGCGGGGGCTCGCTCCGCTCTCCCTGCGCGCCGCCCGGGCCCCGGTCTCCCGATCGCCATCGAGGCCGCGGCAGGCGTGGCCCGAAGCAAAGGAGAGACTGACATGGCCACCATCGGCACCTTCACCGCCCAAGGCGACGGCTACACCGGTTCGATCAAGACCCTCACCCTGAACGTCAAGACGGCGGTTCTTCGGCCCAACGAGAAGACCGACGACAAGGCCCCCGACTTCCGGATCTTCGCCGGCCAGACCGAGTTCGGCGCCGCCTGGAAGCGCAAGAGCCAGCAAGACCGCGACTACCTCTCGGTCAAGCTCGACGATCCCAGCTTCCCGGGACCGATCTACGCCTCCCTGGTGGAGGTCGAGGGCGGACACAGCCTGATCTGGTCCCGCTGACCCAAGAGCCGCGGCGGCGCGGAGACCGCGCCGTCGCTCCTTCTTCCCACACTCCGTTTCGAGGAGGCCGCCATGACGCGCCCCGCCAATCCCGCACGCCCGGAAATCCATACCCGGATCACCCAACAGATCATCGCTCAGCTCGAAGCCGGGGTCCGCCCCTGGACCCAGCCCTGGAAGGCCTCGATCTCCGTCAGCCGCCCGCTCCGCCATGATGGGACGCCCTACAACGGCATCAATGTCGTCCTGCTCTGGGGCGAAGCGGCCAGCCGGGGTTTCAGCCGCTCCACCTGGATGACCTTCCGTCAGGCGCTGGCCCTCGGCGCCCACGTTCGCAAGGGCGAACGCGGCGCGACGGTCGTCTACACCAACCAGATCGTCCGTGAGGACACCGACGACACGGGAGCGGAGGTCCAGCAACGCATCCCGTTTCTGAGGGCCTACACCGTCTTCAACGTCGATCAGATCGAAGGCCTGCCGGAGCGCTACGGCGAACCGGAGACGATCGAGATCAATCCGGACGAGCGGATCGCCCGCATCGACGCCTTCTTCAGACACTGCGGCGCCGAGGTCCGGCACGGCGGCGGCAGCGCCTACTACGCCCCGGGTCCGGACCATGTGCAGATGCCGCCGTTCGAATGTTTCGAGACGGCGGACGACTACTACAGCACCCTCGGCCACGAGATGACCCACTGGACGCGCCATCCCACCCGTCTCGATCGGGACCTGGGCCGTCAGCGCTTCGGCGACGCCGGCTATGCCCGCGAAGAGCTGGTCGCCGAGCTCGGCGCCGCCTTCCTCTGCGCGGACCTCGGGCTCGCCCTCGAACCGCGCGAGGACCACGCGGCCTATATCGCCAACTGGCTCGAGGTCCTGAAGGACGACAAGCGCTTCATCGTCTCGGCGGCCTCGCACGCGCAGAAGGCGGTCGACCATCTGCACGGTCTGCAGCCCTGAGGCCGGGACGGGCCGACGAGCCGTCGGCCCGTTTCTTCAGAAGTCGAGGAAGATCGCGCCCTTCTGTCGGTCCGCGAGGCTGACGACTGTGTGCGTGAACGCCGCGTTCTCGGCGTAGCTGGCCTCGAGAAGACCGATGAGGCGCTCCCGGTTGCGCGCCTGGGCCGGGCTCAGGGCGGCCTTCAAATCCCGAACCTCGTCCTCGTCCACACTGGAGATCCAGCTGAAGAATTTGGCGAGGAAGCCGACCATTACATCGGAGACCTGGACGCCGGGATCGTCATGCGACCTCTCGACGAAGCGATAGTTGCAAAAGGGGGCGTCGCCGTCGGTCAACGTCATCCGGGCGAGCTCGCCGGAGACGACGTCCTCGGCGTCGAAGACGTGGTGCGCATTCTTCAGAATGCAGATGCGCTCCAGGAAGAAGTCCCGGAAGCCGTCGATCAGAACCCGCGCCTCCCCGCCCTCGATGAAGGGCAGGGGATGGTGGCGTCCCATCTGCAGCAGGCCCCGCAGCATCTGGTAGCCGAAATGATCCAGCAGACCGGCGTGATCTTCCGCGAAGGTGATCAGCTCGGTCATGAAGGCGCGTCGGTTTTCCGGCTTCAGGTCCGGATAGTCGAATCGGGCCATCAGGGCCGCGGTCCGGGCCCGGTCGGCGCGAAGCACGGTGCAGAGGTCCGACTTAAGGGTTTCCCCGAAGCCGTCCGGCATCTCCCCGGCCGCCAGCACCGAGTCGACGACGTCGACGACGGACCAGTAGAAGGGGTCGAGCGCGAGGTAGTGGACGAGGAGGTTTTCCTCCAGCGCCCAGTCGAGAAACGTCTCCAGCTTCCTCGACCCGAGGACCTTCGGAAACTCGCCCCGGCCGAAGAGCGCGAAATGCAGCTCCTCGGCGTTGGGCTGGATGAAGGCCCGCGCCCTCAGCGGCGCGACATCGATCGGGGTCGAATCCCGACGGCCGAGACCGCCGAGCACCCAGCAGTTCAGGTCCGGGACGTTGAAGGCGTCGGCCTGGAGATGCAGTCGCCGGATGTTGTTCGTTTCGTCGTAGTAGAGCCAGTAGGCCCGGTCGGCGTCAACCAGGCCGTGCGCCTCGATGGACGGCCGCCTCAGCGCGTTCACGTCGACGACCCGTCTCGTCGGCTTGGAAGGCTCGCTCATGCCTCGTCCTTGCCGGGACGGGGCAGGGCGAGACGTTCGGCCGGGTGGACCTCGGGGAAGCGATCGACCGTCCCGCGCCAGTCGTCCATCGCCGGCGACAGCCAGCGGGTCATCTCCAGCATGGCCTGATGCAGCTTGGGCAGGTTCCAGTAGAGAATGGGTTCGTGGTGGGCGATCCGGTTCCGCAGGAGCCGCACCTGCGTCAGTCGCGCCGTGAAGTCCTTCCGGGCCAGGAAGCGGCCCTCCCGCGTGGCGATCCTGTGCAGGGTGCGCTTCCACAGATCGTCCTGCTCCCGCCCGAACATCGAGGTCCAGAAGCTGAAGGTCAGGGCGGCGACCACGCGGCCGTCCTCGATCGGCTTGCCCGCCTCGGTCAGCTCGGCGATCGCCGTGCGCACCTGTTCGGCCTGACGGTCGGTGACGTGACCGGCCTCGGGCTGGAACCATCCCGGGCCATGGGCCTCGGACATCACCGTATGGATGCGATTGCGCAGCGCGACCTCCAGGGCCTGGAGGGGCACATAGAGGGCTTCGGAGACCTGGGTGTTCAGCGTATAGAGGGCCACGGCGCGCTCGCGGTCGCCTTCCGCCCACGCGACATAACGGGCGAAGCGTTCGAGAGAGAGCGCGGCTTCCACCGCATCGGCGTCGGCCGCCGGCCTTGCGTCGGGGTGGGTCATGGATTATCTCTACCTGCGTACACCCCGGGATCGCCTCTGCTGCAAAGCATGCCCCCGGGGTAAATCAATTCTGGGCCCTGACGTTACGGCTGGCGCAGTCCCACCGGAGTGGAGACGCGAAGCCGGGCGGCCTCCCGATCCTTGCGCGCCTGGGTGAACTCGGGTTCGAGCTTGCGGACCCGTTCGATCAAACCATCGAGATGATAGACGTTGGAGGCCCAGTCGCCGGCCGCCGTCTTGCGCATCTCGCGACGCACCAGACCGGCCTGTTCAAGCTGGCGCATATTGGTCTGGATGGTCTTCGGCTTCACGCCGATGCGGCGGCCGAGTTCCGCCCGCGACGGGAAGGGGGCGCGGTTCGGGTCCCGGTAATAGTCCAGCAGCTGAACCAGGATGTTGAACTGCATCGCGGTCAGACCCAGTCGCGACTGCGCCTGAATCAGGATCGACGGGATACCGGCATAGCCGTTGGCGATGACCGCCTTGCCCCAGATCCGGTCCTGCGACGCGGCGGTCTTGGCGGGGGGCGGGGCGGGGACGAGCGGCGGGAACGGCACGATGCTCGGCGAGGCGGGGGTGGACATGGCGGAAACTCCTTCCCCACGAACCTATGGGTGCGATGGGCGGCGAACAAGGTTCCGGGGTTGCGGAGGTATGGCGCCGTCATGACCTACCTGACTGGGTATGCTTACGATCGTTACGCCAGATGCGCTGCTTAACGTCTTGCTGATTCAGCGGCAGGCTGAGGACCCAGGTGGGGTTCGCACGAGCCCCACCGGTAGGGCAGGAAAAAGACCCACCCTCCGAGCGGGCGCGCCGCGAGGTCTTCCTCTTCCCGCTTGGTTGGGGCGCCCTTCAGGGCGGCGGGCGAGCGGCCGGAACCGGCCGCCGAGGGGAGGGCGGGCAGCCCCGTAGGCCTACGGGGCGAAGGGGGTGAGAGTCTAGGGCAGGATAGGCTTTGCGCCGGCAATGTCTGACAGACCCACTCCCTATGGATCGCCTCACCCTTCGTGTCCCGCCCGACCTGATCCGCCGCTTCGACGCCGCCGCGGCCTCGAGCGGCGGACGCGCGCGGCTCCTTCGACGGCTGATGGAGGCGGCGGCCCAGGCGCCGTTTCCCGAGGCCCCGACGGCACCGCCCGCGCGCCTGGCGGCCAAATTGGGTCTGCGGCTGACCCTCGCGGACATGGTCGCCCTGGAGCGCGAGGCGGCCTTGAGAGGGCAGTCCCGAACACAATGGGCCGTGGCCCTGATCCGTGCGCGGCTGCATGGTCAACCCCAGCTCGGCCGTGGCGAGGCGATCGCCTTTCTGGAGGTGCAGCGCGAGCTTCGGCGGATCGGCGTCAACATCAACCAGATCGCCCGGGCCCTGAACACGGCCGTGATGGAGGGCGCGGTGCTGGACCTGGAGGTCGCTCAGCTGGACGCCTACGTCCATGAAATCCGCGCGCACCTGGTCGGGGTGCGGGAGGCCTTCGCGGGAAACCTGTCGTACTGGTCCCCCGAACCATGACCGACTTTCGCGTCCCGTCCGGCTTCGAGGAGGCGCTGCGTCCTCCCGTCCGCATGCGGCGGGCGAGGCTGGCGCACGCGGTGCTGCGGGTCACGCGGGGGAAGGGAAGCGAGCCGGCGAACGCCAGGCTTCAGCGCGTCGCGCGCCGTGTTCCGGAGGTGATGGTCAAGATCACCGGACGAACGCGGGACGGCGGCCATCTGCAGCGCCACCTGGACTACATTACCCGAAACGGAAAACTGGTCCTGGAGGGACCCGACGGCGAGCGTCTGTCCGGACCGGCGGAGGTTCGCGCCCTGGCCGAGGACTGGCGTGCCGAACTGGATGTGCTGGCGTCCCGAAAGGATACCCCGGTTTCTCTGTCGATCGTTCTGAGCATGCCGGCGGGTGTCGATCCCGGCCGGGTCCACGATGCCTCGCGCGCCTTCGCGGACGCCCTGTTCGGCGATCGACATCCCTATGTCTTCGCCCTCCACACGGATGATCGTCACCCCCACGTCCATCTCACAGTCCGGGCGCTGGGACGTGATGGGGAAAGGCTCAATCCGCGCAAGGCGGACCTCCAGCTCTGGCGCGAGACGTTCGCGGCGGCCCTGCGCGATCGCGGCGTCGAGGCCGAAGCCACCCCCCGACGCGCGCGTGGCGTGGTGCGCAAGAGCGAACGCACGCCCGTTCGGAAGCTGCGTGAGCGGTTCGAGCGTGGAGAGGGGGCGATGCCGGAGACCCTCAAGGGCGCCTTGAAAGACGCGGCCCGGTCGCCGGCGGAAGCGGCGCCTTGGGAAGTCCGACTGCGCCAAAGACAGGCGCAGATCCGCAAAGCGCTCGTGGTCGAGGCCTTGCGGCTCCAGGCGTCGAAGACAGACGCGGACCGGACATTAGGGCGAGATCTGGAGGTATTCGTCCGGACCCTGCCGCCCGTCGCGACCCGGCGGGAAATCCTCGCCCGGGCGCTCGGCGAAGATCAGGGACGGAAAGAGCGGGGCAGAGCTCGGACCCGTTGACGAGGTCACAAGAGACTCCACACCTCAACTGAACGGAGCCTCAAGGGTCGAGGGAAGCTCTCAATCCGGGAGCTGATCGGTTACCCACCGCGGGGGACCATGAGGGAAGTCGCCTCCAGCTGACGGATCAGTGCCTGCTATCCGCCATGAAGGCTATGACGGCTCCCGACCCGTTGCAGACCTTATTCAGGGTCAGCGCGAAGCATCGACATAATGTGCGAGATGAATGCTTCGTCTGAAAGATCGGCGTCACCGGTGACGGAGACCGCATCGCGTACTTCAATCTGACTTTCCAGCCAGAACTGAATGAGACCGCCGCTCATCACCAAGGCCAGTCCAGGGGGGAGATCGTCGCGAACGACACCTTCGACCTGGGCCTTCTGCATGAAGGCGACGCCGTACCGGGTCATCTGCTCGGAGCGGTCGATCCTCTCGTCGGTGAGGCCGTCCAGACGTCGCCACCTGTTGAACCTGAAAGCCAGTGGACGGTCGCCCCAGAACTCGAGGTAACCCCGCAGCATCGCGACCATCCCGGCGTCTGACGGCTTCGTCGGATCGACAGCGCCGCTCATGAAGGCGATGAAGTCGGAGGTGATGCGCTCGCCGACTGCGCGCCATAGACCTTCCTTACCACCGAAGTGATGGTTCAGAAGGGGCTGCGATACGCCCGCCTTCAGGGCGATCGCCCGCGTGCCCGCACCATGAAAGCCATGAGCCGCGAAGACCTCTAGCGCGGCGTCCATGATGACGTTGCGGGCGTCTCCCTCGGCGAATGCTCGACTCAACTCAGACAGCAGCGCCTCCATCAGCTTCGAGCCCTAATCGCACGATCAGTCTTGACTGATCAAGTGATCAATCTTATTTCGCCGTCAGTTTTTGGAGGCCGTCATGACTGGTCTACCCACGAGCGCTCGAACGTTCGTCCTTGTCCATGGGGCCAGCCACGGCGGCTGGTGCTATGATCGCGTCGCGGATCGGCTTCGAGCGCTCGGGCACCGAGTCTTCACACCGACCCTTGCGGGGCTGGCGGAACGCTCAAACGAGGACGCGCGCCAGATCAATCTGACCACCCACGTCAATGACATCCTGGGACTGTTCAGCCGCGAGGATCTTCACGACGTAGTCCTGTGCGGTCACTCGTATGGCGGCATGGTGATCAGCGGCGTGGCCGATCAGATACCGGACCGCATCAGCAACCTCGTGTTTCTGGACGCTGTCGTGCCGGACAATGGTGCTTGCATGGCGGACTACATCTTCCCCGGCTGGCGCGGCGTCATGCTGAAAATCATGGTCGCACTGCTGGGTGGCGGCTCCAGGGTCATCGCTCCGCCGGCCAGCTTCTTCAAGGTCAACAAGGCTGACCGGAAGATGGTGGACAGGCTGATGACTTCCCATCCGTATCCCTCGCTGCGCGAAAGGATCAGCATCGGCGACCAGGCTGATCGCATTCCGGGCCACACGTACATCTATGCGACAGAGTGGGGGTTCCCCGCCATCACAGAACAGTTCGAGCGCGCCAGGAAGCGTCCCGGCTGGCGGGTGTTCGAGGTTGCGTCAGGACATGACATCATGATCGATGCTCCCGGCGAGTTGAGCGAGATACTGAACAGCTTGAACTGACCTGGCAGGCCCGCTTCCCACCCATGGCTGACGTTGCCAGTCACCGCTTCTCGACCCGCCGTCCGCCTCCGTCTCATCAGCGCTGCCGGGTTCGCTCAGCTCGCTGACGGGCACCGCGGGTTTCGAGATTGCGGGACTTGTCCGGCTCGGGGCGCACTCTCGCCCACGCCTGTTGGAGCAGGCGGGCCTGGGCGGCGGGGTCCGAGATGAGGGTGCGGACTACGACGGCGGCCATGTCCAGACGCCGCTTCACCTCCTCGCGCGTCGGCTCCACGGCGCGGCGGCCCGCCCGCTCGGCCGGCTCATTGGCGGCCTGTCGATCCCGTTCGGTGGGCTTGTAGCCTGCGACCTCAAGGCCGAGCGATCGTCCCTGCACCCAGACCTCCCGGCGGAAGGCCTCGTCACCCGAGACCTTGATGCCGGACCAGCCGCGGTGCTGGGCGATCCGGAGCATGGAGGCGACGGCGTCCGGATAGGCCTGTTGTGAGGACAGGGCCCGGCCATGGTCGCGGAACATCGCGTCAGCCGCCTTGTGGTCGCGATAGTAGCGCTCCGGTCGACCCTGACGGTCACGCTCGATCAGATAGCGATCCAGCAGCTGGGTCGGGACATCACCCTTGTCGAGCGAGCGGCCGTCCGCTCGCGTCGCCGGTCGCGGCGAGACGCGGTTGACCGGATCGGGCTTTGGCCGGGCGGCGCTCACGGCAGACGTTCCCGGGACGGAGCGCCGACGGGGGCCGTCACCACCCGCTGCAGCCAGGCCTGCACCTCGGCCTCCGTCGCGCCGGGGGGCGGGGGCTTCAGACCCTCAGCCGTGAAGCGGCGGACGATGCTGTCGAAATCCATGTCGGTCTCCACCTCGGTCGGGGGCTGGGGTTCCTGCGCGAGCGGCGCGGGCGCGCGCGGCGCCGTCGGCGGCGGCGAGGGCGGCGGACGCAGCCGATCCGTGAAGCGCCGGTCGCGGTAGTAGACGAGCTTGCGGCCGCGCGTCGGCGCGAGGCCCGCCTTCAAGACGATCAGGGCCTTGTCCGACAGCTGCATCAGCTCCTGCGGAAGCATGAGCGCGCGTCTCTGGTCGGAGTCCGTCAGACTGCGACGGCCTTGGCCCAGTCCAATCGGACGGCTCCGGCTGCGTGCCCGGTAGGTGTAGTAGCCGAGGCGTTCGCTCAGCTCTTGGGCCACCTTCAGCTCCTTGGGCGCGAAGACGATCTCGAGGCCGCAGTTGGTGAGGATGTCCTCGGTCGCGTCGGGACCGTAGAGGGCGCGGAGCTGGGACGGGCTCTGGATGACGGGGAGCAGCCGCAGGCCATAGCCGGCGACCCAGGCGAAGGCGTGCGCCAGGACCGGGGCGCGACCGAGCCGGGCGAACTCGTCCAGCAAGACGAGCGTCGGTGGGGTGTCGGCCAGCGGCAGGGTGCGGCTGTTGAGATCGACGAGCTGCTGGAACAGCAGGGCGTAAAGCGGGGCGACCCGGTCCATATTCTCCGGCGAGGTCGCCAGATAGAGAGACAGGCGGCCGCCGCGAATGTCGCGCAGATCGAAGTCGCTCGCGGACGTCGCCGCATCCACCAGCGGATTGAGCCAAAGCCCCATCCGGGTGGTGATCGACTGACGGATCGAGGCGAAGGTGTTCTCGCCCGAACTGCAGAAGTCGGACACGGCGGAGGCGGCGCCGGCCGGGACCGGATCGCCGATCCGGCGGCGTTCCTCCAGCAGTTTGGGGAACCGCTCGCGCGGGTCGCCCTCGGTCAGCTGACGGTAGATTTCGCCAAGGGTGAACGGGAGGCCCGGCGTCGCGGCGACATAGGCGCCCACGCCGATGAAGCCGGTGCGGGCGGCTTCGGACCAGAAGGGGTCGGCGTGGCTGTGCGCCGGGAACAGCATGCCCGCGATACGCTGGAGCTCGTCCAGAACGATGATCGGGGCGGTGCGATCGATATGGTGGAGCGGGTTGAAACGCGCCGTCCGACCGTCCGGGGCGAGCGGGTCGAACAGGTGCACCTGTTGTCCCGCGTCTTGCCGGAAGCCTGCCGTGGCGTTGAAATTCTCCCGCTTGATGTCGAGCACCACGACGGAGCTCGGCCAGGTCAGGAGATTGGGCACCACGACGCCCACGCCCTTGCCGGTCCGGGTCGGGGCGTAGAGCATCACATGGTCGGGACCTCCCGCGATCAGCAGGCCTTCGGCGGTCTGGCCCAGCAGGATGCCGGTCCGGTCCCGGAGACGATGGCGGCGCTGTTCGCCGCCCGTGGACCAGCGTGCCGCGCCGTGAAGGGGACGGCGGATGCCCAGGGCGATCGCCGTCCCGAGGATCAGAAGGATGAGGCCCATGACGCCCGCGCCGACGCCCAGCCATCGCCGCACCTCTGGATCGTGGCGGTAATAGAGAAACCAGGCCGGGACGCGGACCGGATCGATATCGCCCGAGAACCGGCCGAGGCCGACAAGGGCGACGAGGAACGTCCCGATGCAGAAGATGGCGAGCCCGGCTGCCATCCCCGCCGCGATCAGCGCCGCCCTAGTTCCCGGCGTGGCGCTTGCGAAGCGGGTCATGCCACACCTCCGTCATCAGGAACCGGCCGTCGATCTTCTTCATCTGGACCACCACATCGACCATCAGGTGCAGCATGGTGCGGATGTCGTCGCGCGGCAGGTCGCGCCCGCCCTCGGACTCACGGACCAGCAGCGTCAGCTGCTCGAAGGCGAGACTGGCGGAGTCGGCATGCACCGTGGTGATCGATCCGGGGTGCCCGGAGTTGACGTTGCGCAGGAAGAAGAAGGCGGTCCCGTCGCGCAGCTCCTGGAGCAGGACCCGATCGGGTCTCATCCTCAGCGCGCTTTCCAGCAGCGCCTTCGGGCCGACCTTCGCCAGACCCTGTCCGTCTTTCGAATAGACCAGATGGACGACGTTGCGCTGCGGCAGGATCAACTCGCGCGTGTCCTCGATCGTCAGCAACCGCTCGTGCGACGGGATCAGCTCCACCAGGCCCTTGGCGAAGGTGGTCTTGCCCGATCCCGTCGCGCCCGAGATCAGGATGTTGCGGCGGCTCTCCACCGCCAACCGGAAGAAGCCGACCCACTCGCCGGCCTCCCGCAGCCGGATCAGGGCCGCGTCGGTTTCGTCGATCTCGCCGCCGCTTACGGTCTCGGCCGAGGCGAACAGGCCTGCGGCGTGGAAGTCCTCCAGACCCATCCGCCGTCCGGAAGGCTTGCGGATCGTCAGGGAGACCGTGCCCGCCGGAACCACCGGCGGGAGCACGATCTGGCAGCGCGCGTCGCCGGGAAGCACGGTCGAGCAGATCGGTCGCTCCGCATCGACATCCTGTCCGGTATAGGCGGCCGCCGCCACGGCCAGGGTGCGCAGCCAGCTTTCGGTCAGTTCCGGCGCCGTGTGCCAGCGCCAGCCGTCCGGACCTTCCACCCCGACCTCGGTCGGCCGGTTGACGACCACCTCGGTCACCGTCGCCGGTTCCAGGTACGGGCGCAGCGGCGCGAGATAGTGGTCGATGACGGAGGTGTCGCGCATCACCTCGGACGCAGGCCGTAGACATCGGCGAAGTTCAGATCCTGGGCGACGAAGATGGAGACCTCCGAGCCCTGGGCCTTGCGCAGGGTCGGCGGAATGCCGATCGATCCCTGAAGGGCGACGGACGCGGCGTCGGACGGCACGCGGGCGGTGGACTGGAGGCCCTGGCCGCCGCCGGCGGCGGCATAGGCGGCGTCATCGACGATCGACAGCAGAAGGGCGCCGCCGAACCGGTCCCAGAACCGGGTGTCGATCGCGCCGTCGAAGCCGGATCGACCGAGCGCGTCGGCGGCCGGGGAGGCCAGGGCGATGGCGACGCCTCCGGGCGTCACCGCCCGGGTCCAGAGCACGAACAGGCGACCGCGACCGGGCTCCAGCGCGCCACGATACTCGCCCAAGACCCGGGTGCCTCGCTCCAGCAGGACCACGGCGCCGTTCTCGGAATAGACGTCCCGGGAGATCAGGCAGCTCACATAGCCGGGGGTGGCGCTGTCCATCGCCGTCTGGAGGACGCAGGGCAGGCTGGAGCCCGCCGTGATCAGGAGATTGCGGTCCGGGAGCCGACCGGCTCGCGCCTGTCCGATCGGGCTGATCCGGCGCAACTGGTCCAGGGCGTGGTCGGCGCCCGCCTGCGGGGCGACCACCTGACCCGACGAGGCGACCAGCGCGCGGTCCGGCGCCATCGCCCCGGGTCGGCTGTAGGCCAAGACCGGGGCGCGGCGGGCGCTTTCGGCGAGCGCCTGTCGCTGTTCCGCGGCTGTGGGGCCGGACGACCGGGCGTCGGGTTCGGTCGGGCCGATCGCGGGGACCACCTCGCCTTCGTCGCCCAACAGGGGCGCATCCGGATCGGCGTCCGCCGTCTCCAGCAGCGGCGGCTCCGGTCGCCGGGCGGGCTCGAACGGGGCGAGCTGACGAGGCGGCGTGTCCTCGGCCGGATTGTCGCGGTCGCGCGCATCGCCCCGGTCCCAGGTGGCGAACAGGAAGACCCCGCAGCCGGCTGCGAGGGCCGCCAGGGTGATCATACGCCCCTGACGGCCGCCGATGCGGCCGGCGATCGGGGACACGCCGCGATCCTGGGCGATCGGTGAATCCCGGGGCTCGGGGGCGAGCGGCGGGGTCGGCGAGTCCGCGGTCATGACCGATCTCCCGTCACGGTGCGGTCGACGACCGGGGAGGCCGTGCCGGTACCGGTCGAAACGCCGCGCGGATCGAAGGCCTCGTTGAAGATGCAGAGGACGGAGCCGCCATGGCGCAGCCGAAGCCCGGCCGTGACGCCGTGGATGACGACGAACTCGCCGCGCACGTCGTAGGGGACGAGCCGCTCCGAGCCGTCGCCGGCCACCTCGAAGATCGCCGGAATGGGCTGATTGCCCGGGAAACGCAGGACGGTGAACCGGCCATTGTCGGTGACCTCGCTCGGCTGGAGACGGGCGTCGCCCTGAAGCGAATAGGCCAGGTTGCGCCGCCCCTCGACGGCGCCGGCCTGCAGTTCCAGTCCGACCAGCCGCGCCTCGACCGCGGTCGCCGATGCGGCCAGCTGGGCGGCCGCCCGGGCCTGCTCGTCCTCCGGATATCGGAAGCGGATCTGGTAGGCGGCGGAGCGGGCGCCGGGATCGCGGGCGACGAGCTCGAAGACGTAGTGGCGGGCCAGACCGCCCCGCTCTGTGACGACCAGAAGGTTCGTGGCCTGGTGGCGTTCGCGGGGCTTCAGGAACAGGACCGAACCCTCGGCCGCCACCTCCCAGGCGACGCTGTCGCCGATCGCGGCGTGACGGATGGTCTCCTCGGGCGAAAAGATGATCTGGGTCGCCGTGCGGAAGGCGCCGGAGATCTCATAGACCGCATGCGGTGCATAGGTGAGCTCCTGGATCCGATCGTTCGCCTGGGCGGGTCCGGCCGGGGGGGCGAGCGACAGCAGGGCCGCCGCGATGGGCAGGCTCAAGGGCTTCATCGGATGACCTCCGGGTCGGCGCGATAGGACGTAACCTGGAAGCCGAGGGGATTGCGGAGGCGATCGGCTTCCGTCATCGGCGCCCGGGTGTAGGAAAAGGCGATGGTGGCGATCCAGTCGCTCTCGGTGACCTGCTGCGCCTGCCGGACCGTGCGCCGGAACCGCACGTTGGCGACGCTGTCGTTGATGAAGCCGATGGCGCGGATGGAGACGACCGCCTCGCCGTTGCGACCGTAGAGGTTCTGCGGGCTGGCGGGGTTGGAGCCGCGGTAGAGATCGGCCCATCGGCGTTGCTCGCCCGGTCCCGACAGCAGCGAGACTTGCCGGAAGGCGTCCTCCGCCGCGGGATCCAGATAGCCCTCCCGGGCCCGGACGTACTGGCCGAGGAAGTATTTGCTGACCGCCTCATCATAGCGGACGGGAGCGGTCTCCTCCGACAGGCCCCGCACGACATCGACGGCCCCGGTCGCCTGGTCGACGCGTATGACGAAGGGCTCGCTGGTCTTCAGAGGCGTCAGAAAGGTGACCGCGGCGGTCGCCGAGACGGCAAGGGCCGTGGCGACGCCGGCGGCCGCCCATGCGAGGCGTCGGGAGCGCAGGGCCGCCGCCAATCGGTCCTGGTCCCAGCGTCGGGCCTCCGTGAAATACTGCTTCAGGTCGTTGGTCGGGACGCCGGTCATGCGCAACCTCCCGCGACGGGAGCCTCTTCGGAGGCGTCGGGCAGTTCGCCGGCCGTCGGCTGGCCGCCCGTCTGGGCAGGCGGCGACGGCGGCAGGAGGATCGATCCATAGGGATTGGCGGGCCGGCGATCGCGCCCGTCGCAGGTCGGGGCCGGGTCCCCGCGACCGGTGGCGCAGCCGGCGAGCAGGCAGCTCAGGATCAGCAGCAGGCGAAGGCTCATGTCAGGCTCCGTTCGTCGGTCGAATGGTTCCGCCGCCCTTGGGCGGCTGGCGGCTGGCTTCCAGTGGTCCGCGCGCCCGGCCCGAGTACCCGGATCCGAGGGCGGCGGCGTTGGCGAAGTCGGCGAGGCCGGCGCTGGCGCCGCCGGCGATACCCGCCGCGATCGCCGGGGTCTGCAGGAAGAAGATCGCGCCCAGCAGGCACAGGGCGACGAAGATCAGGCCGCCAATCATCGGATCCGCGCCCTGGATGGCGCCCCACTGGTCACGCACCAGCGAGAGGACCAGCTGGAAGATGACGATGATCAGGGCGAACAGGACCAGATAGTTCACGGCCTGGCTCAGCCAGCCGAAGAAATAGCGGCGGGTGGCGTCGAACAATGCGCAGGCGATGAAGATCGGGCCGAGGGTGACCAGAAGGGCCAGGGCGAGCTTGGCGACGAGGACCACGCCGAAGCCGAGGGCCGCGGCCAAGGCGCCGATGATGAAGACCGCCGCGGCGACGATATAGGGCGCCGGGTTGAAGGCCGAGGCGTCGCGCGAGATGTCCTCGCCGAGCCAGGCGGCATAGGCGAAGAACTGGTCGAAGGCGGCTCCGACGCTCGGCGTCTCCGATCCGCTGACCGCCCGGGTCAGGGCGTTGGGCAGGCTGGTGAACAGGGGCTCGGTGACGAAGCTGGAATAGGCGGGCGTCGTCGCCAGGCCATAGAGGAAGGCCAGCTTGATCGAGCGGACGGCGAAATCCATGACCGGCTCGGCGATGGCGCCCCGCAGGATCGCGATGCCGTAGAGGACGACATAGAGGAGCAGGGCGATGCGCAGCGGGCCGTCCACCTCGCCGATGACCGAGGCGAGACGCTCGCCCAGGAACACATTCAGGCGTTCGTCGATAAAGTCGTAGCTCGGCTCGAAGACGCGGAACGACATGATCAGGGCTCGCCGATCGTCCGGGCATAGACGTCCATCCGCTCCCGGCGACGGGCTTCCGCCAGGCCTTCCCGCGCGGCCGAACAGTCCGGATGGCGGGCGCCCGCATCGCACTCGGCCGCGGTCCTCACCGCCGCTTCCGGATCCGCGGCAAACTCCGCCGCAGTCCGCTCTGGACTGGAACAGGCCGCCACCAGCAGCCCGGCGAGACCGACGAGCCGCTTCACCGGAACGTCCGTTCGTAGGCGGATTGGCGCGCGGCGCGCGCGGCCGCGGCGCGCTCCCTGTGGCGTTGTTCCTCAAGGCGGGCTTCGGCCGCCTGGGTGACGGCGAGGCCCTGGAGGCGGAGCTGTTCGTTCTGGATCAGCGCCTGTTCGGCCGAGAGCCGCGCTTCCAGATCCATCACCGCCCTTGCATTGGGCGCGGTGTCCAGCGCCCGACGCAGGGCCTCCAGACCGTCCAGTCTCTGATCGGAGGCCGCGCCGACAGCCTCGCCGATCGCCAGGTCCCGGGCCGTTCGCGCGCCGGCCCGCTCCAGACTGTCCCGGTAGTAGGCGTCGGCCTCGGACAGGTCGCCCTCAGCCGGGGTGTAGAGCCGGGTCTGGCGGCGGATCGCATCGGCCCGCTCCGCCAGAGCGCCAAGCGCGCCCAGGTCGCCCTCGGCGGCGGCGCGCAGCGCGCGGCTGTCGGGGAGGGGGTTGCGCACCTCGGGCAGGCCGAGGCGTTCGGCCAGGCGGTTGACGTCCGACAGATCGTTCAGACTGTCGAACAGGGCGCGCTGTTCCTCGATCTGGGCTTGCAGGGCCCGCAACTGCTCCAAGCTGGTCCGCGCATCCTCGATCATCTGCACCAGGGCCGGGGGATCGTGGACGACGTACTGGGCATGGGCGGCGGGGGCGGCGAACAACAGGCCGGCGGCCAGGGCCGTCGCGGCGAGAGGGCGGAAGATCACAGGCTTCTCCTTTGCTCGTGGAAGGGGGCGCGCCACTGCGCATAGTCGTCGCCGACCTCGGCCCGCAGGCGGTCCAGAAGGGCGACCGTTCCAGCGCGGCCGGACAGCACGGCGAGGGCGTCGTCCATGCCGCCGAGGTCGAGTTCGACCACGACGCTGTCGTGGCCCTGCTTGACGAGGAAGCGGTGGGACTCCGGCGTCAGCTCCTCACGGACGAGGCGGAACTCTTCGCGGGTCAGGCCGAAGCCGTCGATGTAGTCCCGCGCCTGGCCATGGGCGTTCGGCAGGAAGATCTGGGTCGCGCACTGCTCGAGGATCGCGTGGGCGATCGGCGACCGCAGTGCATCGGCGGGCGACTGGGTGCCGAACACCATGAAGGCGTTCTGCTTGCGCCAGGTCTTCAGCCCGTCCTGGGCCAGGTCGGTGAAGGCGGAGTCGCCCAGAACCTTCCAGAATTCGTCGATGTCCAGAACCAGACGGCGGCCGTCCACCCGTTCGGCGATGCGATGGAAGAGATAGAGCATCGCTGGCGTGCGGACCTCGTCGTGGTCCAGAACCTGGGTGATGTCGAAGCCGGTGAACCGGGCGCCGAGGCTGAGCGCGTCCTCGTCATTGTCGAGCACCCAGCCGAGAGGCCCGCCCTTCTGCCAGCGTTCCAGGCGCGCGCCGATGCCCCCGGCGTCGGCCTGGCCCAGCAGGCTGCGCAGGGCCGCGACCGAGCGGCGTTCGCGCGGCAGGGCTTCGAGCGCGCTGACGCCGTCGTCGATGGCGCGCGCCTGTGCGACCGTCAGCGTCTCGTCCGGTCGGGCCACAAGGGTGCGGATCAGGCGCACGAGGAAGGCCCGGTTGGCGGCCGAGGGCGACAGCGCCTTGAAGGGGGCGAAGCCGGTCGGCTCTCCGTTGCGAAGCGCCAGATAGGTCCCGCCGCTGGCCCTGACGAAGATCTCCGCGCCTCGATCCTTGTCGATGAAGAGCTGCTGGGCGCCGAACCGCTCGAGTTGGGCGAGCATGAAGTTCTGGACGACTGTCTTGCCGGATCCCGAGGGGCCGCAGATGAAGGTGTGGCCCAGGTCGCCGACGTGGAAGTTGAAGTGGAAGGGTGAGCCGGCCGTGGTGCGCAGCACCGCAACGGCCGGCCCCCAGTGATTGCCCTCGGCCTTGCCGACCGGGTGGGCGTGAAGAGGCGCAAGCGCCGCGAAATTGCGCGAGGTGATCGCGGCCGGCCGGGTGCGTCTGGAGAAGACGCCGGGGAACTGGGACCAGAAGGCCGCTTCCAGCCCGAGATCCTCCCGCGCGACGACGAGGCCGGAATCGGCGAGCACCGCGCGGGCCTTGGACAGATGGTCCGCGAGGGCCGACGGCGTCTCGCCGTGGATCAGGACGGAGGCCTGATGCTCGCCCATGACGAACCGATTGCTGGTCAACTCGTCCAGGGCGTCTGACAGGCCCTCGATCTGCGATCCGGCGCGATCGCGCGCCGAGACCATCTGGTTCTGCTTGCGCTCCATCACCGCGCGGGCAGCGGCTTTCGACAGGAAGGCGAAGGACTGCGACATGACGAAGCCGAACCGGGCGTTCAGCAGGGCGTCCCAGAGACCCGGCCGTGTCGTCGCCGGATACTCCTTGATAGCCAGCACCCCGCCAAACCGCTCCCCGGCCGCGTCGCGCAGCTCCAGGATCTCGCGGCCGAAGATCGTGCGGACGGTGTAGATCGCCGCTCCGAGGTGGCCGTGGACGAGCGGCGCGGCGAACCGGCGCCCGGTCAGGATCAGACCCATGACCTCCAGAGGCTCGGAGAACCAAAGTCCGCTCTTCTCGTAGAGGCCCAGGGACCGCGGCGTATAGCGATCGAGGTACTGCGCCAGGTCGCGCCCGGCCTCCTCGAGACGCCTCACCTGGGCCGTCATGACCTCGCCGTCGTCCCGGCGAGCCTGACGCAGGCGCCGCATCATGGCCGCGGCGCGATCCGCGCCGTCGCGTCCCGGATGCAGGACCAGGGTCACGAACAGCTCGTTGACCCAGAGCCGGCGGCTGGCCATCCGAGCGTCATAGGCCTCGGCAAGACCGGCAGCGAAGGCCGAGGCATGGCCCGTCGACGGCGAAGGTTCGACCTCGCGGCGGACGACGTGGTGCCAGACCGCCAGCCGGTCGTCAGCGAGATTCCGCCACGCCTGGTTGAGCTTGACGTGCCAGTCGTTCAGGTCGAGCGCATCAGCGGTCTCGAAACTGGCGCCGGCGACCTGGAACACCATCATCAGGGCGCCGCTGTCCAGCGCGACCACATGGTCGTTCACATGGCGCGCATAGGGGAGCTGGGCCCGGAACTCGGTCTCCCGGCGCAGGCGGGACGATGGCGCGCCGCCGTCACCCACGGAGAACCTCCACCGGCCGGTAGCGGCGGACGAGCGGGAGGGGAGACACCGAACTGCCGCCCCACAGGGCGCCGTTCCGGCACCGGCCCTTGGTGTCCACATAGAGGAACAGGAGGCGGAAGGCGTTGTGGTCCGCCCGGCAGATCGCCCGGAACACCAGGTGCAGGGCCGGCGCCACGAGCAGATAGAGGAGGCTGCCGCCGACGAGGAAGACGACCCCCGACAGGATGACATTGACCCCCATGGCCTCCATCGGCACGCCCATCACCATCGCGGGACGGGTGCAGGCCAGGAACAACGGGTCCTCGGTGAGACGTTCCTCAGCCATGGGCGCCGCCCTCCATCATCCAGGATCCGGCGACCACCAGGGCGATCCCGCAGGCGCCCCCGGCGACGCTCTGGGCGAACCGTTTGGGCGAGAGGAGGCCGAGCCCGAGCGCCAGGCACAGGGCCAGGAAGGCCGAGGTCGCCCCGATCGTCAGAAGTAGGCCGGGCGAGGGCATCAGGCGCCGCCCGTGATCAGATTGACGATCTCCGCCGCGCCGAAGACCACGACGATGCCGAGGACGACGATCGCCGCGCGTCGCAGATCGAACAGGCCGAACATCCAGAGGATGCCGACGACGACGACCGCGAGGACGGCCAGCAAACGGGCGGTATTGCCCGTCAGCATGTCGACCACATTCTGGAGGAGGCCCTCGACATTGGCCGAGGCCATGGCCGGCTGAGCGGACAGGGCGGTGGCGGCCAGGGCGATGGCCAGGGTCGCCGCCAGAGTGTGGGAAGGGCGGCGCGCGGACGCGATCGGGCTCATCGGGATCACCATTCGGCTGAGGTTGAGAAGACGACGACGCCGGCCCGCGCCCGGCCGAAGACATCCCAGGGCGGCGCGGGCGGGGACACCGGCTCCGGCGAGGCCGCGACGGCGGTTGTTTCGAGAGGGGGAGCGACGTCCCGGAGGATCGGCGGCGCCATCAGGCTCAGCCGGACAGCCGCGGCCTCCACCCGCCCGACATAGCCGTTGTCGAAACCCCGCCGGGCGTCGCCGGTGTTGTAGCGGGACAGGGCGACCCGCAGGGCCGACTGGCGGTCGGACGGCGTACTCCCGGAAACCCGGTATCCGGCCTTCAGCACGGTCGCCGCCGCCGCCAGATTGCGGCAGGGGTCGAAGGCGTCCTCGACCGACAGGTCCAGCCAGTCGAGATTGCTGCTGTTGATCTGGGCGAGCCCGAGATCGATGTTGGCGCCGCGCGCCAGAAGCGACCGGGCGGTCCGCGCCGCTTCCCGGGCGTCCCGGGATCGCACGGGCGCCGGGCCGCCGCGATTGACGCCGATCGCCAACGGATCGAACCGGCTTTCGACATGGGCGATCGCCGCGAGCGTCTCGGGCGCGACCGACGGGGCGCAAGCCTGCGACAAGGCGAGGACGGCGGCGAGTTCGAGCATGGAGCCTCCAGCGAGAAGGCTTCACCTCAGCAGGAGCGGTGGTTCGCGGACCACCCGCGAGATTCCCGTGGGAGATTTACGGTAGGAAGGAGCGCGGTTCCTCGAGGGCGCGCGTGACCTTGGCGAGTTGCGCCACGGCCTGGATCCGGGTGCGCACGCCGAGGACCTCGCAGGCCGCCGCCAGATGCTCGTCCACCGTGCGGGGAGAGATCCCGATCTGCTCGGCGATGCCTGGGGAGGAGAGGCCCGTGGCGGCCAGCCGCAGACAGGCGATCTGCCGGTCGGACAGGTCGTCGATCGACGACGCGGATGCGCCCGGCGATGTCGGGACGAGGGACATGCCTCATGAAGCCGCGCCTTCGCGTCGCTGGGAAGCCCGTGAGACTGGCGCCGTAGATCTACGGTCGGTCGTTGCGCTCCGGTGGCGAAGTCAGGTCCCTTCGTCCCGGATTGGCCGCATCAAACGGGTGCGTCGCTCCTCGAGCCAGGCATAGGCCTCGGCGTCACGGTGAACCGACTGGACGGCCAGATCTCTCAGGGTCTTGGTGAAGGTGTTGATCAGGGTCCGGGCGTCGAGGTCGTTGATCGCATCGCCGGCTTCCTCGTCGAACTCCTGGAGCACCACGACCAGAATGGTCGCAAGTTTGTTGTCGGCGCACCGCAAGGCGAAGTCGGGAGAGCCCAGGGCGAGGGCGGCGATAATGCCGTGGGGGTCACTGTCCGTGACTTCGGCGAACCGGTGGATCCGCTCGATGTTGATCCGGCCCGCGCCGGACTCGAAATGCTCGTAGGATCGCAGGGCCATGTTCATTCCCTGGGCCACATCGATCGTGCGCATACGCCTGTGCGTGCGGATCAGGCGCAGGCTGGTGGAGAGGACGGCGTTCGGCGTCAGGGGGTGCTGGGAGTCCATCTGTCAGTCTATGCCCCCGCCATCCACATCACGCGATCAAAACCTCCGCACCCCTACAGGTTGAAAAATGCCTCAGCCATGCGTCAAATGAAACCCTAGAAATATCAACGACGTAAAAGCTGCGGACATGACGCAAGTTTATTGCGGAACCCATCATAGGCGCCACTCACCCGCGCAGGCGACCCTCTTGCGGGCGGTCGTCCATCTACGGGGCGTTCCTCCCCATCAGGTGCGATCCGATTGAGACAGCGCGATCCCTTCGGCATGGCCATGGCAAGCCTGCGAACAGCCCTCGAGGAGGGTCTTGCGCCGGGCCAGCATCTGTCTGTCGCGGACATCGCGGCCTCGCTCAAGCTGAGCACCAGCCCCGTCCGGGAGGCGCTCTCCCGGCTCTGTGGCGAGGGACTGATCGAGGATCGCAGGGGGCTCGGATACTTCACCCGCGCCGCACCGTTTGAGGACATCATCGGTCTGCTGGATCTCGAGGCGGCCCATGTGCGCCTCGCGGCGCGAGACGGCTTGGTTCCGGGACCCCACGATGCGGCCAACGCGGTTGTCGATCTCTGGATCCTGGAGGTGGTCGCCCGCTGCGAGAACCAGCCGCTCGTTGAAAGCCTCGTGAGGGTCAGACGTCGCTTGGGGCCCCTGCGCCGGCTGGGCGAGGCGCTGCTGGATGAGGACACGCCGCAGTCGGATGATCGGCTCGACGCCTACTATACCCGGTGGCGGGTCGCGGCGGGTCGGCTCGCCGCCCATGTCCGACGCCTCGACCCAGACCTCTCCGAATACACGCGCAATATTGTTTGAATCGATTTGCGATAGGGCGCTGATGGTGCGTCGTCGACCTTCTGTCGACCTTCAGAAAGAGGAGACGACCATGACCACCAAGAGCATCTCGCGCCTCGTTCGCCTGGGCGCCGCTCGCCAGCTCACCCGCGCCAACTCGCGCGGCGAATTCGACGAGCTGAATCCCGTGCTGAAGTACACGATTCCGCCGACCGAATGAGCGGACGGGCCGCTTCGGCGGCCCGGACGTCCGGGCTGGGCCTCGCCCCGGACCCCGCGATCAGAGGCGTTTTTCGTGAAGGAGATGGATCAATGAAGATCCGGACCGACGCGCCGATCCTGTGACTGGGGGCCGCTCGCCGGCTGACCCGGGCCATCGCGATGGGGCCGTTCACCGAACTGAATCCGGCCCGGCACTGGACCATGCCGCCCGAATGATCCCGAAGGGGTCGCCCTCCCGGCGACCCCCGACGGCCCCCGCTTTGGGTGGGCCCTTGTCGACCTGTGGAGTCGCCTTATGCCGCCTCGCGTCCCTTTCGACCGACGGGCCCCCGCCATGGGGGTCTCCGCGTCTGGGCATCGTCTCGATGGTGGGGAGCGACAGGGCGCTTCCCTGGCCGAGGGGCTTTACGCCGTGCAGATCGGAGGCGACCTCGTCCTCCTCGACCTCAACGCAGACGACTATCTCTGCCTCCCGGAGTGCGGGGACATCGCTGTCGCCGGCCGCAGTGTCGCCGGTCCGATGGACGCGCTTCTGCGCCTTGCAGCGGAAGAGCTCCTGCATCCCAACCAGGTCGAGGACGAACGACCGGATGCGCCGACGCTCCCGTCCACCCGCCTTCCGGCGCCGCCGCGGATCAGGCCCGGCCTTCGCGACATCCTGGTCTTTGCCCGCATATGGGCCGAATGCGCAGGGCGCCGGTCGACACTGCTTGAGCTGAAGCGACGCCACACCGGCCGCCGCGGGCGCCGGGACGACCCTTCCGCGCTCGCCTCCAGGGTCGAGGTGTTCCGCCAACTCTTGCCCTTCGCACCAGTGACCGGGGCCTGCCTGTTGCAGGCCGAGATGCTCCTCCGCTTTCTCAATGCGGACGGCCTCGACGCCGACTGGGTATTCGGCGTGAGGACGTTCCCCTTCCTCGCCCACTGCTGGATCCAGTGTGGAGATCAATGCGTCAGCGAGGCGCCGGAGACCCTGACCGTCTATCGCCCGATCATGGTGATCTGACATGGCCGCGGATTCAGCCATCATCCTCGTCGGCGACAATCCGGCCGCGCTCGAAGCGGCCATTGCGCCGATGCGAAAGCGCCTGAGCCGGCGAGGCTGGTCCCGGAAGGTCCAGGCGCCCTTTCTCGAGGCCTATGCGCCTTCCGCCGGGCGGCTCGACATCACCTGCGGTCTGGACGGCCATGGGATCCTGATCGGAGACCTCTACGACCGGGACGGAGGTCGGCTGGAAGGACGGGAACGAGGCGTCCTCGGTTGCCGTCCTCTCGACAGCGCGCGCGCCCGGGATGTGTGCTCGACCTACTGGGGTCGCTATCTCCTCGTCCGCCGGTTCTCGGGCGAGGTCGCCATCCTCCGCGATCCATCCGGCGGGATCGATTGCGTGGTCTGGCGCCGGAACGGCGTGACCTTCATTGCGACCGGGGGCGGCGATCTCATAGATCCCTGGCTTCCGGATACGACGTCGATCGACTGGGGAGAGGTCGCCGCCCTGGTGCGTCGCCCCGGTGAGCACCGGCATCGCCTGCCCCTGACCGGATTGACGCCCGTCGCGGCCGGCGAGCTGCGCAGCATCGGGGATGGAACCCACCGTAGCGAACAAATCTGGACCCCGGCCGAAGTCTACAGGCGTCGCGACCCGGCCGCGCCGCCTGACCTCAGGGCATCCGTGGTCCTGGGCGTCACCGCGCTGGCCGGAACCCGGAAGTGGATCGCGGAGCTCAGCGGCGGGCTCGATTCCGCCATCGTGGCGGCCGCCCTGACCACGGATCAGCGCGGCCGGGTCGCAGCTTGGGTCAATCACTATGTCGATCACAGGGAAGGCGATGAGCGGGACTACGCGCTGGCGGTGGCTCGGCGTCACGGGGTGACCCTGACCGAGGTGCGTCGGGTGGGATTGCGTCTCGGAGCCCGGCGGCTCGAGGTGGCCGCGGACGGATTTCGGCCGGCGTCCAATGATATCGACCCCGACTACAATGACGACATCGCCGAGCGCATCGAGACACTCGATGCCTGGGGCTCACTGACAGGGCAGGGCGGCGACGCCGTCTTCTTCCAGATGCCGACACTGCTGATCGGCCTGGACGAGATCTGGGAGCGCCGGTTCGGGGCGAGAGTCGAGGTCCTGCATCGCCTGTCCCGCTGGTTGCGCCGCCCTCTCTGGCCGACCGCCCTGGCCAGGGACTGGCGCGAGGAAATCCGTCACCGTTCGTCCTGGACGCACCCGTGGCTCGAGGATCTCCGGGGCGTGCCGCCCGCCAAGGCCATGCAAATCTCGGCGCTGTCCTTCTGCCAGACCTTCCAGGGGCCGTCGGTGCGCAGCCGCCGCGGGCCCTGCATCAACCCCCTGCTCAGTCAGCCGGTCATGGAGGCTGGTCTCGCCCGATCTTCCGTCGATCTGACCTGGGGCGGTCGCGACCGCGCGGCGGCACGGGCAGCGTTCGCCGACACGGTGCCGTCGGTCGTCCTCGATCGTCGGTCCAAGGGCGAACTCGGCGCCTACTATGGTCGAGCCGTGGCCGAGCATCTTCCCTTCCTCAGAGACTACCTCCTCGGCGGCGCGTTGGCGGAGGCCGGGTTGATCGACCCCTCGCTGGATGCCCGCCTGACCCGTGAACACCTGCTCTGGCGAGGCGGCCATTCGGAACTGCTCAGTCTGGCGCAGACGGAAGCGTGGGTACGGCGGTGGCGTGATCGGCTGGCGGCTCGAGCGGCCTGAGATACCGGTCGAACCATTGCCGGACCTGTCGGTAATAGAGCCGGATATTGCCGGGGCTCCGAAGGCCGTGTTCCTCGCCGATCAGGAGCGTCAGGGCGACGGGGCGTCCCAGGCGGTGAAGCGCGCCATAGAGCTGTTCCGATTGGCCGAGCATGAGGTCGTATTCCCCGGCGACGAGAAGGGTCGGCGTGTGAATCCGATCCGCCTGGTCGAAGGGACTGTTGCGGCGATAGCGGTCGGCCGCGCTCCAGTAGGACGTCCGCATGGCGGCCTGGCCGGACTCGAGCCAACGCGCGCTGGCCGCAGCAGCAAGCGGATGTCCGCCCTCCAGCCTGAGCGTTGAGCCGACGTCGCCAATGACCGTCGAGAAATTCATCGGTCCGTTCAAGGCGACCACGGCGTCGAAGCGGTCCGACTGGGCGGCGCCCATGACCGCCGACCAGGCGCCGAAGCTCCAGCCCCACACACCGATCCGTTCCACATCGATCAGCCCTTCGGCGCCCGCAGCATCGACGACCGCAAGGATGCGGCCGGCCAGTCCATCAGCGGGCTCGCGCGTCGGCGGAAGGTCCGGAATGAGGATGGCGTAGCCGTCCGCCACCAGCAACTGAGGGGCCATGGAAAGGCTCGTGGATTCCCGTCGCATCCACCAGGGCGGCGCGTCATAGGCGTCCCCCTGATAGGGCACGACGATGACCGGTGGTTTCGAGGACAGGTCGCGCGGCAGATAGAGCCACCCGCCGACGCCGCCCGGACCTGAAACCCGGCGAGGCGCGGCCACCTCGATCCGGTCCAGCTCGGGGTTGAGACGCCGGATCACGGTTCGCCCTTGTTCGTCCTGCCGTCGCAGCACGTCCGGCTCGTCCTCCTGTGTACTTCGATCGAGGCTCACCCCACGGCTCCAGCTGACCGCAGCCCCGGGCGCGGCGACAGCACATGCTGTGTCGAGCGTCGGGTCGGCATAGACCCGGCAAAGCCTCCCGTCGGATTGGGACAGGGTCGCGAAGCGCCGCTTCATCGGGCCGTTCATGGCCCGCAGGCCAAACGGTCCGCCAGGGTCGACTGAACTTCCAGCCGCTCCGAGAACGGTCATACCGCCATCGGGATCGAGTCGAACGAGGTCCCTGGCGCGGTTGAAGAGAACACCGGAAGGGTGTTCGGCCACGAGCCGGGCGTTTGGTCCGAGCCCTGAAATGGGCCGGACTCCGCCATCGGCGCGGAACCAGCCTTCACCGAGTTCAGTGCGGCCTTTGACTAACGGCGTGTCATCGAGCCAGCCGCCCTCGGCGGTCGGCATGCCCTGGAAGTCGATCGCGGCAACGGGCGTGACGCCGGGCGGGGTTTCATCCCGCACCTCGCCGGAAGGCGTCACGGTCAGAAGCCGCGTGCGGTCGCCGACGATGGCGACCACGAGGAGCGCGTCCGACCGGGGCGACCAGGCGAGAAGGCTGGTGGAGATGTCGCCGGTTCCAGGGGGAGACACGAGCCGGCGATCCTCCAGCGAGACGATCTGCAAACCTCGAGCGCGCCTTACCTCCGTCGACGCATCGGCGGCCGGAGGCGGCAGGAGCGGGCCATCGAGGAGGAGCGCGACATGGCGGCCATCCGGCGAGACTTCGAAGTCCAGGAAGGGGCCGTCGGCGATCGGGGAGGCGCGCCCGGTCGTGGCCGTGATCCGCCAGAGGCGGCGAGGAGCCAGGGTGTCCTTTGCGTCGGAGCCCACCATGACGGCCGCAGCGGCCCCCTCCATCGCCGCCGCCCTCAGCGCCAGCAGGCGGGCTTGCTCCGTGCGAGGACCCGCCAGTCGTGCGGGGAGTGAACCGTCAGCTGTCCCCAGCACGATCAGGCTGTCGTTCCCCACCCATTCGACCGACCGGCCCCAAAGCCCCAGGTCCGGTGCGACCTCCGTCCATATCACCTGTCCCGTGGCCAGCACGACGACACCCAGACGCCAGGCGTCGTCCTGAAGGCAGAAGACGACCATTCGACTACCGTCGGGCGAGAAGGGGCCCGCCGTGTAGCCGGCGTTCTCCGCCATCGGCAGAAGCGGCCGCGGCGAGGCGGCTTCGTCGAGGTCCAGACGATACAGTCTGGCATACCGATTGGCGCCCTCTGCCTCCACGTCATGCCGAGGGAGATCGATCCGGCTGAGGCGTTCCTCGAAGACAGCCACCGCCCCGGACGGATCGATCGCCACGCGGCCGTAGCTCTCCAGACCCAGGACGACCTCAACCGTGAGGGGGTCGGCCCGCACGACGGAAGGGCAGGCGAGCGCAAGGGCGCTCGCCATCAGAACCAAACCTCTGCGCATGTATGCTCACCAGCGCTTGACGAGCTGGAGGGAGACCTGACGCCCAAGGACGTTGGTGTTGGCGGCGTCGTAGCCGATGCCCGCCGGAGCGTCGTAGAAGGGCGGTTCCTCATTGAGAAGATTGAGCACATTCAGGGTGAGCGACAGGCCCTTGGCCCACCCGGACTCCAGATCCACGCGCGCCTGACCGTCCAGGGTGATCCAGTCATCGATCGCCCGGCCGCTGGCTGCGTCTCGTCCGCCGCTGACGTGATTGATGGCGCCCCCGATGGTGAGAGGGCCCAGCATCCATTGCGCGCCGACCCGGCCGCGCCAGCGCGCGGGGAAGTTGGGGCTCCCGAGCAGATCTTCCGTCGGCGAGGCCGGCGTTATCGTTCGGTCGTTCGTGAGAAGGTGGGTAACGGTCGCGTCGAGGGCCAGGTCGCCGGACCCCAGGGTGAAGCGATAGCGCGTCGACAGATCCAGTCCCTGCACCTCCACCGCCGAGGCGTTGACGTACCGGTTGTCGATCACCGCGCCATAGGCCGTCGCGGGGAAGACGCGCGGGTTGAAGTTGCCGGGGTGGTCGAGGAGCGACTGCACATAGGCGAGATCGACCGCACTGGTGCGAGGGGCGACGTAGCGGATGAAGGGCGCAAGCGTCGGATCGTTCAGGGCGTCGATCAGGTTCTCCGCGACCGGGGTCGCGATCCGGTCCTCGAAGGTGGTGCGGAACCAGCCGCCTTCGATCCGCAACCCTTCAACCGCGTTCGGCGTCCAGACAAACCCGGCGGTCCAGGATTCGGCGGTCTCCGGGGACAGATCAGGATTGCCGCCGTACTGGACGATGCTGATCACATTGGAGCCCGCGCGGTCGAGGAAAACCGGACCCAGACGATAGGCGCTGTTCAGCTCGCGCAACGAGGGCGCCCTGAAGGAGGTGCCGAAACTCGTGCGAAAGAGCAGGTCCGAGGTCGGCTTGTAGAGCAGTCCGACTTTCGGGTTGGTCGTCTGACCGACGCCTTCGTGGTCCTCGATCCGCCCGGCGAGCGACACCTCCAGCCGCTCGAGGCCGGGGCGGGCGTTGTCCGGCCCCGCGATCGGAATACGAAGCTCGGCGAAGGCGGCGGTGACATCACGCTCGAACCGGGTCGGGGCCGCGATACGGGGCGTCGCGCCGGAGATGAAATTTTCACCGGAGGTCTCGAACCGCTCGTGCCGGACATCGAGGCCGACGGCCATGCGAAGGTCGCCGCCGGGCAGGTTCAGCAGGACGCCGTCCGCCTTCAGGTTCAGCGAGCCCACCGTGCTGATGTTCTCCGACCGAATGTAGCCGGACCCGATGAAGGCCAGCAGCGCCGCGCTGTGAGAGGCGGGATCGCCGTAGGGGTTGAAGAAGCCGTCGACCGAGGTGCGGAAAGCGGTCGACGGACTGTCGGGCGTCGCGCCGATGGCTTCGTCGAGCCGGGACGTCTGGACGCGGTTCGTCGCCATCAGCCCCGTCGTCTCACGCCCGCCGCTGATGTAGGCGGCGGTGTTCCAGCCCAGCAGGGTCCCGCTGATTCCCAGGGCCCCGCCCACGCTCCGTGAGAACCCCTCGTCCCGACCAGGCCCGAGGTCGTTGATGAAGGAGTAGGCGATTTCCTGGAACGGTTCACCGGCGACAGGGGTGAAGTAAGGGTTGTCGGGAGTGACGAACAGGATGCCGATATCAGCCATCGTGTCCTGATCGTACCGCCGGTCCGTGTAGCGGATGTCGCCGTCCAGACTGAAACCACCCGGGAGATCCTGACGTCCCGCCAGAAAGACGCTGTGCCGCCTCTGATGCGGGAGGCTCCACTGTCCTTCCATCTGATTGGTCAGATTGACCGCCCTTGGCCGGAAGTCACCCGGCGTGAGGTTCAGCCCGTTCTGCCCGGGGCGAATGGCATGGGTCGGTTCATATGAACCGCTGACAGGGTCGAACGCCATCAGATTGCCGGGCGCGCTGTAGAAGAAGCGGCGGTCGGACCCGCCAAGCGCCCGAAGGTCGGCATCGGCCGTCGCCCGGCGATCCGCCGCCCGGAGTTCTCCCCGGTCGTGAAATTCATAGGCGGCGACGATTCCGCCGCTCGACCAGTCGAAGCCGCCGCTGTGCGACAGCAGGACTTCCTCGGCGCCGCCGTCGCTCGTCCCTCCGACGCGGAGGCGGGTTTCGGCCCCTTCGAAACGAGACTTCAGAATGACATTGACGACCCCGCCCACCGCGTCCGCGCCGTACAGGGCCGAGGCGCCGTCGAGAAGCACGTCCGTTCGTGCAACAGCGCTGGTGGGAATGTTGGAGATGTCTGAGAAATCGCCGGCGCTGCCCGTGCCCGCGATCCGACGACCATTGACCAGGACTAGGGTGGCGTCCGCGCCGAGACCCCTCAGGTTCACCCCGGTCGCATAGGCGAGGTTGCGGCTCGTGCGGTCGGCCCCAGTCCCGGCCGACCCCTCATAGGCCGCGCCTGTGAAATTCTGGGGGAGGGCGGCGAGCGTCTCGGCGACCGTGCCCCGTCCCTGCCGATCGATGTCAGCCTGGGTGACGACGGTGACGGGGGAGGGGCTGTCGGCGCCGCGCAGATAGGTCCCGGTCACCACGACTTCCTCCAGCTCCGTGGCCGTATCCGGCTCGAGCTCGGCCCGCGCGGAAGGGTCGAACAGAACGAAGACAGTAGGCCGGCTTTGGCGGTACGAGAGACCGGTGTCGCGCAGGATGATCTGAAGGGCGGCTTCCGGTGCGTGATCGCCGCTCAGGCCGGTCGACTGGCGGCCGGCGACCAGAGCGCTGGGATAGAGGATCTGGAGACCGCTCTGCCGGCCGAAGGCGGGCAGGGTGCGCTCCAGCGGTCCCGCAGCGATGTCAAAGCGGCGGACGCTGTCCGACGACTGCGCGATCACTGGCGTCGCGACTGCCATCATCAGCGCGGCGAACGCGGTTGAAGTGTATCCGTGGCCCATGGCTTTCCCCCGTTTTTCTACCCGCGAATGTGCGGGGCGGGGAGGAGACGTTGGGTCGCGGACCTTGGGCTAAGTCCGGGAGCGAATTATTTTCAGGCGCCGCGGCTGAGCACGATGCGACCGTCTTCCGTCCGGGCGGCCTGAAGCGGATAGAGGTCCGTCAGGGCGGCGACGAAGCCGTCGATGTCGCCCGCGTTAAAGACCCCGCTGACCCGGATTTCGGACACGCGGGCGTCCTGCAACTCGATCGGCTCGCGGCTGTAGCGATTGACCTCCGCCACCGCCACCGAGACCGGGGTGTTCTCGAACGTCAACCGTCCGACCGTCCAGCTCGTCGCCGCCGCGACGTCTGTGGTCATCACCTGGGGCTGGCGGGCGGAGGTGACGACCTGCTGCCCCGGCGTCAGGGACCACTGAGCCGGTCGGTCCATGTCGTGCCGGACGGCGACCCGCCCGTCGACCAGAATGACGCGAGCGCCCGCGCCGGAGCGCCGGACGTCGAAGCGGGTGCCCAGAGCCGTCACCCTTGTGTCCCCGGCCGCCACCACGAAGGGGCGCGCCGCGTCGCCCTCGACATCGAACATGGCCTGGCCCGAGGTGAGGGTGACGGCGCGGCGGTCACGCGTGTAGCGCACCGCCACCCGGGTGCTGGTGTCCAGAGTGATGCGCGAGCCGTCGTGCAGCTGCACCGTCCTCTGCTCCCCGACGGCCGTGGCATAAGTAGCGGGCCGCTGCTGGAGCCAGGCGAGACTGAAAGCGCACACGGCCACGGCCGCCGCACCGGCGACGCCCAGAGAGACCAGACGGCCCGAGGGCCTGCGCTTCTCTCGGGCTTCAGTCCCGCGCCTGGCCTCGGCCGTCAGGGCCGCCAGCTCGGGGTTGCCGGCCAGCGCGCCCGCGGCGTCCCACATGGCCTCGATCTTCTGGAAGGCGTGCGCATTGGCGGGATCGCGGCGCCAGGCGCTGAAACCGCGCACGTCCGCCGTCGTGACCTTGCGCTGATTGAGCCGAGTGAACCACTCGACGGCTTCCTTGCGCCTGATGTCGGCCTCCGCCTCGATCGTCATCCGTCTTGCCTAAAGGTCCAGCCGAGACGCGCAATACTCGAGCGCCCGGGCCATCCGCCACTTCACGGTCTGCTCGCTGATCTCGAGGGTCCGGGCAATCTCCGGGTAAGTCATACCGCCAAAGCGACTGAGAACGAAGACTTTGCGGTAAAGGGGCGGCATATCGCGGATCGTCTCCGTCAGCAGCGCGGCGTCGAACTGCACGGCCGCTTCGCTGACAGGCGGGGGCGCCGCCACCTGATGACGTCGCTGCAGGGCGTCCTGCCTGTGCGAGTCAGTCAGGAGGTTCAAGGCGATCCGGAGCAAGAAGGCCTTGGGGTGCCGGATGTCGGCCAGGGCGTAGGGCGCGGCGCGGATATAGGTCTCCTGAACCACGTCCGCGGCCGCATCCGCGCCGATCCGACCGCGCAGACGCCGTCCCAGCCAGGGTGCGTACTGACGGTAAAGACGGCCAAGACCATCCTGTCCCTCCGCGCCCAGCTGCTTCGTGTCTGTCACCACGCCTCTCCGACCTCTTCCAAAAAGGTCCGGAATCCGGGCGAGACGGCGCACACGACAGCGCGCGCGTCAGCGCACGCCTTCGCAGGCGTCGGCAACCGACATCCGCGCGTCGCACGGGGTCGTCGATGATCTGATGTCGCACAGGGGATTCCAGGCCCCACCAACGCGGACGTCGGCAGGGGAAGCATGAATCAAAGGTGGGGCGGGTGCAAGTCGCCCGGCGTCGCGGGGCGTCAGCAACCTTTCCGCAAAAATCTGGCGGGGAGACCGCAATTCACTGTCGTTGCCTGAAACGGCGATTCCCGCCCAACGTGAATCCTGTTCACTCAGGGAGTTGTCCATGGATTGCGCGTCACCGGCCCAGCCTCGCGAGATACCGGCGTTGAGCCCCCGCGAGTCGGAGTGCCTGCTGTGGGTCAGCCGGGGCAAGAGCTCGGCCGATATCGGCCAGATCGTCGGCCTCTCGCCGCGCACGGTGGACAGCTATCTGGAGAAGACCTGCGCCAAGCTGCGCGTCCGCACGCGTATCGAAGCGGTCGCGGTCGCCGTTCGCGATGGCATCATCGATCCCGACGCGGAGTGAGGTTTGGTGCAACGAAGAGTAGGGGGCGGGTCTGGAACTTCTGTACGGAAGCCGGGGGTTTCAGCCCTGATCGCCGCCGACGCGATGCGTCCCCTGGCTCAGGATCAGCGCCTATACGTTCCGGAACCCGCCAACGGTGCTTATCCTCTGCGGTGTGGCGCCCGGACAAGTCGAAAGTGGTCGGCGGGCCGATGTCCGGGTCCAGGAGAAGCGCGTGAAGCCGATCACGAAACTCGAGATGTACGAAATCGACGATCCGGCCGAGCCCTATCGGGTGGTGATGTGGTGTCTTCCGCCGGGGCCGCCCGAAGACCCGCGTATCGGGGAGCGTTTCCCCGAAGGGTCGATCGAGGTGCCCAAGAGCTTCGGGGCGATCTGGTTCGACGTCTCGACGTGGCAGGGCGGTTTCGTCGCACAAGCGACCTTCGCCGCCGACGCCGATGCGGTCCGGTGCGATACCATCACCGTCAATGAGGCCCATCGGATGAAAGGGGTTGCGACACAGCTCTACGAGACAGCCAGCGGCGTTTTCCAAGGGCCCGTCATTCCTTCGGACAATCAGACGCCCGACGCGGTGGCGTTCTGGGGCGGGAGGACGCAGATCCTTCGTCCGTGAGCGCCGGGCGCGAATTTCTTCCCGTCAAGGTCGTGTCGGTTGATCAGGTTCGGCTCGCAGCGTAGCGTCGCCGGTTCCGGGGACGGCGACGGGGGCTCGCGGAGGGGCGGCCGCAGGTGATTGATCTTGATGGCGATGGGGCGGATGGCCTGGAGGAGCCGCGTCTCGATGAAACGAGAAGCGGTGACCCTGGCGATGAGGCCGAACGCAACTTCCGATATCAGCACCAGTACGGGGTGGTTCTGCTCGTCGCCGTTCGGCGCGGCGCCTTCCCCTACGTGAACCTCTACTGCGAACACCACGAGGATCTGCTGTGCGAGCGTCCGGACGGCCTGTTCGACGGTTGGCAGATCAAGACGTCCACGCCGGAGAACGGACCCTGGACGCTTCGCGATGCCGCCCTGGTCAAGTCGATCGGCCGTTTCGTCGACCTGTGCGCGACCTACCCCTCGCAGATTGGCGTCCTGTACTTCGTGTCCAACTCCGACTTCGATGTGGTGGGCGACGACATCCAGGATCAGAAGCGCCGCGGCCGATGCCCTCCGCTGATGCTGGCGCACCTGAGGGCCTGCCCCTCGCTTGCGGACATCGCGCCACCCTTCCTGGCGGCCTTCGACGAACTGGGGGCCACCCTGGGCGCCGACCGGCAGAGGCTGTTCGACGTCCTGCGACGGGTGGAGCTGGTCAAGGGACCGTCCAGGGCGGAGTTTGACGCGACCCTGGCCCACGAGCATCTCGGGGGGCTGGGCGACTGCAACGCCCTCACACCCGCCCAGCTGTCCGAGCTTCGTGACGACCTGGTCGCGCGGGTCCACCGCGCCGCCTCCCTGCATGTCACCGCCCCGGGACGCCACACCCGCAGCCTTCTGGCCGAGGACGACGAGGATCCCGTCATCACCGCAAAGCGCATCGTCTGCGCCGATGTCGTCTTCGCCCCGCCCACGATCGCCCTGAAGGCCTTCGCCTATCAGGGCCAGTCCCGACTGACGCCCGGCGGTCCCCGGCGAGCCGGCGTCCTTGAACAGAAGCTCGAAGCGGGCGGCTTGGGCGAAGCCGTGAGCTACATGACCGCCAAGGAGATGGCCGCGGAATACGCCCTGCTGGAGGATCAGGCGCGCAACCCTGTCGCCGCCGAGAAACAGCTCAAGCAGATCGAGGAGGCCGTCCACGGCGAATGCGTGGAGGCCTATTACGCCGCCGCGAACGACTCCGAGACCTTCGGCCCGGCCATGCTGACGGATGTGACCGGCAGGCTGCGCAGGCTAGAGGGCGACCGCAGGTCGCTCACGGGTGGACAGCCCTACGAAGTGCTGGTCGGCGTCGCCGCCATGCTGACGCGGGAGTGCCGTGTCTGGTGGAGCAAGCGCTTTGACGTCCAGGAGCCGCGCCCATGAGCCTCGGGGTCCTGAAGGCGGCCGCCCGGGCAGAGAACACCGATGGCCTGCATCTGATGCGGCTGCTGGTCCTGCTCAGGTGCGCCGACAAGCGCGGCAGGACGCCCAAGCCCGTGGAAGGGATCACGAAGCTGGCCAAGCTAGACTTCCTTCTGCGCTACCCCGTCTATCTGGAGCGGGCCCTGGTCGCGCGCGGGAAATCGCCCGACGCGGTTCATCTGTCGCCGCGTGAACGGACGACCGTGGAAACGCGGATGATCCGCTTCCGCTACGGTCCATGGGACGGGCGCTACAGGCGGTGGCTCAGTCTGCTGTCGGCGCGAGGCCTCGTCACCCTGTCGCTCTCCGGCCGGAAGATCGAGATTGGGCTGACCGACGCCGGCCGTGCGGTCGCAGACGATTTCGCGCAGCGGCCGCTGTTCGCGGACCTCGCCGAGCGAGGGACGCTGGTGGTCAAGACCGTCGGAGACATGTCGGCCATGAAGCTCAAGGACTTCGTCTACGAGATCGTCCCGGAAATCACGGGCATGAAGTGGGGGCAGGAGATCGGCGCCGAAAACGGCGCCGCCCTGGACGGTGATCAGTCGTGAAATTTCATCTGCAGTCGCTGAGCCTCGATCTGAGGCATGCGACCGAGACCATCGTCTTCTCGGACATCACCTATTTCTGGGGCCAGATGGGCGCCGGGAAGTCCAGCATCGCCCGGCTGATAGACTACTGCCTCGGCGGCGGCATCCAGCTGTCACCGGCCCTGCAGGCCGAATTCGTATCCGCGACGCTCACTGTGGAGCTTGAGCGGAGCACGCTCACGATCGAGCGGCAGCGCGACGGGGCCAATGTCTTCGCCTCATGGACCGTCGGGGACGAGGTCCAGTCGGTGATCGTGCCGGCCAGGGCCGCTGCCGGGGAGCTGATCCCCCTTACCGGCGTCGAGACCCTGTCGGACCTCATCTTCTGGCTGTCCGGCGTCCAGCCGCCGCGCGTTCGCAAGAGCAAGCTGAAGGACGACAGCAAGACGGTCCGTCTCTCCGTCAGGGACCTGCTCTGGTACTGCTATCTGGATCAGGACAACATCGACAGCGCCTTCTTCCATCTGGAAGAGGACGCCGAGTTCTACCTGCGCCTGAAGAGCCGCGACGTGATCCGGTACGTCATCGGATATCACGACGAACGGGTCGCCGATCTCGAGGCCGAACTGGACCAGCTGCGCGCCAACCGCACGGCCCGCGCCTCCGCCATCGAAAGCCTGACCCGAACCCTCGACGAAGTGGGCGCCGGCTCCGAAGCGCAGATCGCCGAGCGCGAAGCGTCCCTGAAGGCGGCCCTGGCCGAAGCGGAGGCCAGCATCGTGGCCCTGCGGGAGCTGAAGCGGGTCGGCCAGACCGAGCATGCCGTCGATATCCTCGCACGCCGGACCCGCCGTCTCGGCGCTGGCATCGCCCGCCTCGACGTCGCGGCCGATGAACTGCTCGCCGCGCGCGAACGACATGTGCGCCATCGAAACGAGATCGAGACCCTCGGCCTGAAGTTCCGGCGCTCTGCCGTGGCGCGGGAAATCCTCGGCGACGTCGGGTTTGCGGACTGCCCCCGATGCACCCAGAGCCTTCCGGCGCGCCCGGCTCGTTGTTGCGAGGTCTGCGGCCAGGACGACAGGCTCGAACTGACCGACGCGGCGGAGCAGGCCGCTCTGGAACTGGACATCGCCTCGCGCCGGGCGGACCTCGACAGCGCGATCGAAGAGATCGACCGCAGTCTCACCCGTATCCGACTGCGGCGGGAGCGCGCGCTGGACCGGAAGGCGTCCCTTGAAACCGCCCGCAACCGCGCGAGCGAGGAAGCGGACTCGGCGTTCCTGTCGACAGTCCTGTTGAAGGAGCGCGAGCGCGCGGCGCTCGAGGCCGAACTACAGAGCCTCGCCTGGCTGCTGCGGCTTCCCGACCTCCTGCAGCAACAGCGCGACGCGCTTGCCCAGATCATCGCGCTGGAACTCGCGCTGAAGGAGGCCCTGAAGGACGCCCGCACGTCGGCCGAAGCCGACCGGACCAGTCTGACCAGACTCGGCGACTATTTCCTCGACGCCCTAGTCCAGTCCGGCGTGCCGGGCATCCAGCGCGACGACCGCGTCGCCCTGGAGCCGCCGACCTTCTACCCCGCCGTCTTCAGTAGCGACCCTTCCGATCTGACGGCCTCGACCTTCACCTCAATGAGCAGCGGCGGGAAGAAGACCCTGTTCAAATGCTGCTTCGCCATAGCCGTCCACCGGATCGCGGCCCTGCTCGACGCGCCCCTGCCGGAGCTTCTGATCATCGACTCCCCGATGAAGAACATCAGTGAACGAGAGAACAGGGCGCAGTTCGAAGGCTTCTATCGGATGGTCTACGCTTTGAAGGCCGGGGAGCTGTCCGAGACCCAGATCATCCTGATCGATAAGGAGTACCTACCCCCTGATCCGGCGCTGGGACTGGATATTCGCAGCCGGCACATGCAGCCCGACAGCACCCAGCACGAGCCGCTTATCCGTTATTACCGGGGCAAATAGAGGGCGGCAGCCGGCGCCCGGCTAATCGCGCGCCGAATAACGAGTGTGGTGACCATCGCAGTGCGTGTGGTTTCCAAGCGCCTCGATCACCCGGCAATCGGAAATCCTCCCACCCGAGCAACTCGCCGCCTGAATCCGGGCGAGTTCGGCGTGCAGCGCCTGAAGCCCGGCGATGCGAGCCTCAACCGCCGCAAGCTGGCGCTCGGCGATCCGGTTGACCTCCGTGCAGGGCCGGTCGGGTTCGTCGGACAGCGCCAGAAGGGCGCGGATGTCGTCGATCTCGAACCCCAGCTGCCGCGCATGGCGAATGAAGGCCAGCCGCCGCGTCGCAGCGCCGTCGTAGAGGCGCCGGTCGCTCGCAGTGCGGGGCGGCTCCGCCAGCAGGCCGATCTTCTCGTAGAACCGGATCGTCGGAATCTTCACGCCGGTCTCGGCCGAAAGGCGACCGATCGTCCGGAGCGGGGGAAGGGATGGGTCTCTGGCCATGCGCGAAATATAGGGCTTGATCCTCTAGTGGCTAGAGGATGCATGAAGGGTGCATGACGACGCCCGCTCCGACAGAATCCTGCGCTCCGTCCCGAGGCTGCTGCGGCCACCAGGTCCGGTTCGACGGGGCCTCGCCCGCCTATCGGCGCGTGCTTGTGGCCGTCATCGCCCTTAATCTGGGTGGGTTCTTCGCGGTCGCCGCGGGCGGTCTCATGCAGGGATCGGCGGCGCTCGCCGCCAATGCGATGGACTTCCTGGCCGACAGCGCCACCTACGCCATCAGCCTCTGGGCCATCGGAAAGTCCGTGCGGGTGCGCTCCGGCGCCGCAGTCTTCAAGAGCGCGAGCCTCCTCGTGATGGCCGTGACCATTCTCGGCTACGCCGTCTGGAGAGCCGTCACCGGCCAGCCGCCCGAAGGCGCCGTCATCACCGGTCTTGGACTGGTCGGTTTCGCAGCCAATCTGGTTGCGGCCCTGCTACTCGTGCGCTTCCGCGAGGGCGACGCCAACGTCCGCTCCGTCTGGCTCTGCACCCGGAACGACCTCATCCACAGCCTCGGCGTCGCCGCGGCCGGCGGGCTGGTCTGGCTGACCGGATCCCGGTGGCCGGACCTGCTGGCTGGCCTTCTGTTGGGCGGGGTCTTCCTGCAATCCGCGATCTCTATCCTGTTACAGGCAAGAGCGGAGAGCCGCGCAGCAACGTCTGCGGCGCGGACTTTGTAACGCATTGCCTGATGTCGGGAACGGAAGTAACGAGCGCGAGATGACCTGGTCGATGACGACATGGGCGAAACTGATCGTGGCGGCGACCATCGTCTTCGCCGCCTTCTTCTTCGCGCCTGCCGTCGACGCCGCCACCTGCCTGCCCGAACCTCCCGCGGCTCATGCTGCGGTCGATCATGACCAGGGCGATGGCGACCACAGTGGAAAGGGCGCCGGTCACGGCGTCTGCTCGCACGGTCACTGCCACCACACGACAACCGCCCGCACCAACGGCGTCGACTCGATCGCACCCGCGTTCGGAGAACCGCCGTTGCAGAGCGGCCGTCACGACGACTTCCGGGCGTCCATCACGCCCGACGGCCTGAAGCGCCCCCCCAGAGTCTGACCGAAGACCTGCGCCTCCGCGCGCCTCTTCGTCCTCAGAAACTCTGGAAATGAATCATGTCTCCCACATCTCGCAGGCGGCCGCGTTACGCGGTCGGCTGCGCCCTCGCCGCGATCGCGGCGAGCCTGGCCAGTCCCGTATGGGCTGACCCGGCCCCGACCTATGCCCAACTCCTCGCCCAGCTCGGGGACGCTCCGGCGACACTCGAAGCCGGCGCCAACTATGACGCCGCCGAGGCCCGTGTCCGTCAGGCGCGGGTGCGGCCCAACCCCGTCCTCGGCTTCGATGTCGAGAACGCCTACGGCTCAGGTCCCTATTCAGGCCTGAACAACGCGGACATGACCTTGGCGCTGAGCCAGGATCTCGAGCTGTGGGGGCGTCGTTCGACGCGTATCGCCGCCGCCCGCGCCGAGGCCGGTGCGGTCGGGCTGCAGCGGGATCTCGCCGTGGTCGACGCCGCCGGCCGTCTCGCCCTCGTCTACGCCGAGGCGGAAGCGGCGCAGAGGCGCGCGACCCTCGCCGAGGAAACCCTGACCCTCACGGTCGCGGACGCCCGCGCCGCCCTGACGCTGGTGGAGGAGGGACGCGAGCCCCTGCTGCGCGGCATCCAGGGCGAGGCCGAGGCCGCCTCGGCCCGCGCTACGCGGGATGAGGCCGTCGCTGAGCGCGACGCCGCCTACGCGCGCCTGACCGCGGTCGCCATGACCCCGGTCGCCGTGACCCGGATCGACGACAGTCTCCTGGACGAGACGCCCGCGACGATCGGCTCCGTGATCGATGACGCTCCTACGGTCCGCGTGGCCGAGGCGCAGCGGTCCGCAGCCGAACGGCGCATCGATGTTCAACGGGTTCAGGCCCGCCCGGACATCAACGCCAGCATCGGCATCCGCCGCTTCGAGGCGGAGGACGCGACGGCCCTGACCTTCGGGATCAGCATGCCGTTGCCGCTGTTCGACCGGAACCGGGGGAACATCGAGGCGGCCCAGGCCGAATTTCGCGCGGCCGACGCCCGGCTGATGAGCGCACGGCAGGAGGCCCAGGCGGATCGCGCCGCTGCGGTCGCCCGCCTCGCGGCCTCCGTCAGCCGCGTCAACGCCGCCGACGCCGGCGTCACCGCCGCCGAGGAAGCCTACCGCCTGTCGCGGATCGGCTTCGAGTCCGGCCGGATCTCCCAGGTCGAACTGCGGGTCACCCGCACAGCCCTCGTCAACGCCCGGTCCGCCGCCGTGGACGCGCGTCTCGCGCGTGTCCGCGCCGAGATCGATCTCGCGCGCCTCAACGGCCGCGCCCCCTTCGAAGGAGCCCAGTGATGCGCAAAGGCACATCCAACAAGACACTGCTGATCGGCGGCGTCGCCGCCTTGGTCGTACTCGGAGGCGGCGGCCTCTGGTTCGCTACCCGGTCCGCCGAACCGGCTGCGCCGCCGGCCGCTGAAGGCGAGGCCGGCCATGCCGAAGAGGAGGGCGGACATACCGAGGGCGAGGCCGCCGAGACCGAGACCGAGGGGCGGGTCGAACTGACCGCCGCAGAAATCCAGGCAGCGGGCATCACGATCGTCGGCGTTGGCGGCGGTGGCGGGGGCGAAACCCGTCTGGCCGGTCGCGTCGAGCCGATGGTCGATTCCCGCGCCGCCGTCGCCGCTGCCGTCGGCGGGCGCGTCGAGCGGGTCCTCGTCGCCCCGGGCCAGTCGGTCCGGGCGGGCCAGCCGCTCGTCAGCCTCGTCAGCGGCGAGGCGGCGACCTTCCGCGCCGAGGCCGATGCAGCCGGAGCTTCCGCCGAGGCGGCCCGTCAGGCCTATGAGCGCAATCGCAGCCTGTCGGATCAGGGCATCGTCGCGCGTCAGGAAGTCGAAGCGTCACGCGCCCAGTTCCTGAGTGCAGAGGCGCAGACCCGCGCCGCCCGCGCCCGTTCCGCGGCCGCAGGATCGCCGAACGCCTCGGGACGGCTGAGCGTGACCAGCCCGATCTCCGGTGTGGTCAGCAGCGTTCAGGTCGGACCGGGCGGCTTCGTCGCCCAGGGCGGCGTGGTGGCTGAGGTCAGCAACCCGGCCCGGGTCGAAATGGTCTTCAACGCGCCGCCGGCCCTGGCGGCCAATGTCCGCGCGGGCTCGCCCATGCGCGTCACCGGCCCGAACGGGGAGTTCGACGCCGTCGTCACCGGTGTCGCGGCCGACGCCGGTCTCAGCGAGAGCGGTGCGACCGTGATCCGCGCCCGGCCTTCCGGCGCGACCCTGCCGCCGGCCGGGTCGGCCGTCACCGGCGCGGTCGTGACCGGCCAGGCTGCCGGCGGGATGACCGTTCCCACGGAGGCGGTTCAAACGGTCGACGGGAACACCGTCGTCTTCGTTCAGGTCGAGGGCGGCTTCCAGGCCGTGCAGGTACTGGCGGGCCGTCAGGCCGCAGGCCGCACCGAGATCCTGCGGGGACTGACCGGCTCCGAACGCGTCGCCTCCGCCAACGCCTTCCTGCTCAAGGCCGAGATGGCCAAGGGCGAAGCCGAGCACGGGCACTAGGGGGGCGTCATGTTCAAAGCGATTATCGAAGCCTCGGTTCGCTTCCGATGGTTCGTGGTCCTGGCGACGGCGATTGTCGCCGCCTTCGGCCTCTACAACCTGACGCAGCTACCCATCGACGCCGTCCCGGACATCACCAACCGGCAGGTCCAGATCAATACCATCGCCCCGGCGCTCGCGCCCGAGCAGATGGAACGCCAGGTCACCTATCCCCTCGAAACCGCCATGGCGGGCATTCCGGGGATCCAGACCACCCGGTCGCTGAGCCGAAACGGCTTCAGCCAGGTCACGGTCATCTTCTCCGACAGCACGGACATCTACTTCGCCCGCCAGCAGGTGGCCGAACGGATGGCCCAGGCGCGCGAGCGACTGCCCGAGGGTGTGGAGCCGGCGCTTGCGCCGATCACCACCGGCCTCGGCGAAGTCCTCATGTGGACGGTCGACTTCAAGCCGTTCAACAGCGCCAATCTCGCCAAACCGGGTGAGCCCGGCTGGCAGGCCGGCGGCGCCTATCTGACGCCCGAAGGCGAACTGCTGACCACGCCACAGGCCCGCGCGACCTATCTCCGCACGGTCCAGGACTGGATCATCGCCCCGCGCATGCGGACCGCGAAGGGCCTGGCCGGCGTCGATGTGAACGGCGGCTATGTGAAGGAGTATGCGGTTCGGCCCGACGCTGCGCGTCTGGCGGGATACGGCCTGAGCCTCAACGACCTCATCGTCGCTCTGGAGCGGGCCAACACCCAGGCCGGTGCGGGCTATGTTCAGCGGTCCGGTGAAGCCCTGACCGTCCGAACCGACGCCCTGGCGCAGACCATTCCGGATCTCGCCCAGGCCCCCGTGGTCAACCGCAACGGACTGGTCGTGCGGGTCGCCGATGTCGCCACCGTCGAAATCGGCCAGGCGCCGCGTCTCGGCGGCGCCAGCCGCGACGGCCACGAAGCGGTCGTCGGTACGGCGCTGATGCTGGCCGGCGGCAACAGCCGGACGGTGGCCCAGGCCGCCGCCGAACGTCTGGAGGAAGTCTCCGCGAGCCTGCCGCCGAGCGTCGTCGCCGAACCGGTCCTGAACCGGAGTTCGCTCGTCAACAAGACCATCTCGACGGTCGCCAAGAACCTGATCGAAGGCGCCCTGCTGGTGATCGTGGTTCTGTTCCTGCTCCTGGGCAACATCCGGGCGGCCTCGATTACCGCCCTGATGATCCCGATCAGCTTCCTGTTCGCGGTCATCGGCATGAACCGCTTCGGCATCAGCGGAAACCTGATGAGCCTCGGCGCGCTGGACTTCGGCCTTCTGGTCGACGGCGCGGTCGTGGTGGTCGAGAACACCCTGCTGATGCTCAGCCAGAAGCGGGCCGAGGCCGGCCGGATGCTGACGCGTCGGGAACGTCTGGCGGTCGCCGGAGCCGCGGCGCGTCAGATGGTCAAGCCGGCCGCCTTCGGCCAGCTCATCATCCTGCTGGTCTTCACGCCCCTGCTCATGCTCGAGGGCGTGGAGGGCAAGACCTTCATCCCGATGGGCGCGACGGTCATGCTGGCCCTGGTCGGCGCCTTCATCTTCTCCTTCACCTTCGTGCCGGCGATGACGGCCCTGCTGGTGCGGGATCCGAAGAAGGTGGAGGTCGACGAGCACGGCCACGCGCACGAGCACGAGACCTTCATCCTCCGCTATGCGCGCCGATGGATCGAACCGGCCATCCGCGCGGCCGTCGATCGTCCGAAGATCGTCCTGGCGTCCGCGCTCGGCGCTCTCGTCATCGGCGGCATCGCCTTCAGCACCCTGGGGCGTGAGTTCATCCCGACCCTGGACGAAGGCGACATCGCCATGCAGGCGCTTCGCGTGCCGTCAGCATCGCTGGAGCAATCCCTGGCGATGCAAATGGCGCTCGAGCGCGTCATCAAGGCCCAGCCCGAGGTGAAGACCATCTTCGCCCGGACCGGGACGGCCGAGGCGGCTGTGGACCCGATGCCGCCGAACATCTCCGATGCGGTCATTGTCCTGAAGGACCGCAAGGAATGGCCCGATCCGAACCTCCCCAAGGAGGAACTGATCGCGCGCTTCGAAGAGCTCGCCGCCGGCCAGCTCGGCAACAGCTTCGAGTTCAGCCAGCCCATCGAACTGCGCTTCAATGAGCTGATCTCCGGCGTCCGGACTGACCTCGCGGTCATGGTCTACGGCGATGACTTCACCCAGCTGCAGGCCACGGCGGACCGGGTCGCCAACGCCCTTCGCGCGACGCCCGGGTCTGCGGACGTTCGCGTCGAGCAGGCGTCGGGGCTCCCAACCCTGACTGTCAGCGTGGATCGCTTCGCGGCCGCCAACTACGGCCTGTCCGCCGCCGATGTCTCCGAAGCGGTTTCGGCCGCGGTCGGGGGCGCCGAGGCCGGGCAGATCTTCGAGGGCGATCGCCGCTTCAGCGTCGTCGTTCGTCTCGCGGATGAAGCCCGGAACGATCCGGCGGCACTCGCGGCCCTGCCGATCACCACCGCTACGGGCGTGACGGTTCCGCTCTCCTCCGTCGCCCGCATCCAGGTGGCCGAGGGGCAGAACCAGATCAGCCGCAATGACGGCAGCCGGCGGATGGTGGTTCAAGCCAACGTTCGCGGGCGCGATCTGGGCGGCTTTGTCACCGAGGCCCAGGCGAAGGTGCAGTCTGAGGTCGATCTCCCCACCGGCTACTCCCTGACCTGGGGTGGGCAGTTCGAGAACCTGAAACGGGCCGAACAGCGTCTGGGCCTGGTCATTCCCATCGTCTTCATCCTGATCGGCGTCCTGCTGTTCATGGCGTTGGGATCCTTCGCGGAGGCGGGACTGGTGTTCGCCTGCGTGCCTCTGGCCCTGATCGGCGGCGCCTTGGCGCTCGTCCTCAGGGGGATGCCCTTCTCGGTTTCGGCGGCGGTCGGCTTCATCGCCGTATCCGGTGTCGCGACCCTGAACGGGCTGGTGCTGATGCAGGCCATTCGGGAACGCCTGACAGGCGGCGCCGACCCACGCCTCGCCGCCATCGAAGGGGCGACGAGCCGGCTGCGCGCCGTCCTGACCACGGCCCTGGTCGCCATCGTCGGCTTCATTCCGATGGCGTTCGCCCACGGTGCCGGGGCGGAGGTGCAGAAGCCTCTGGCCACCGTCGTAATCGGCGGCCTGCTGACGGCGACGGCCTTGACCCTGCTGGTCCTGCCGACCTTCGCGGCCAAGGCCGTGAAGCACCGCAAGGCTGAAGGGCTCGAGGAATGAGCGAGGCCCACGCAACGGAGCAGGTCCAGCGCCGCACCCTCCTCACGGTGCTGGTCCTGAACGCCCTGTTGTTCGTGGGCCTGGGAGTCGGCGGCATCGCCGCCGACTCCAGCGCCCTGCTGGCCAATGCGGTCGACAACGGTTCGGACGCGGCGGTCTATCTGATCAGCTTCCTGGCGGTCGGACGCGCCCTGGTCTGGAAGACGGGGGCGGCGCGAGCCTCAGGCGTCATGCTCCTGATTTTCGCCGTCCTCGTCCTGCTCGACGCGCTGCGGCGGACCCTCACCGCGACCGAGCCAGTCGGCCCGACCATGATGGTCCTCGCGGTTGTGGCCGCCGTCATCAACCTCGTCTGCCTGCTGCTGATCCGTCGGCAGCACAGCGGCGACGTCAACATGAAGGCCGCCGAGACCTTCAGTCTCAACGACTTCGCGTCCAACGGCGGCATCCTCGTCGCGGGCGGTCTCGTCATGTGGCTCGACCAGTCGTGGCCGGACCTTCTCGTCGGCGTTCTGGTCGCCGCAATCGCCGCCAAGGGCGGCATCGACATCCTGCGCGATGCGCGCAAGGCCTCTGACACAGGAGCGGCCCAGTGAGCCCGTTGCTGCCTCACGATCTCCACCCCGGTGGAGCCTCAGCTCCCGACCTCGCACGGGTCCAGCGCTGGCGGAAACTCTTCATCCTCGTCGGCCTGTTCGCCCTCATCACCTGGACGGCGCTGGTCGAACCCACGCCCGTTCTCGAACATCCGGTGGAGCATCTCGGTCTGATCGCCATCATGCTGTGCGTGATCGGGCGAGCCTGGTGCTCCCTCTATATCGGCGGCCGAAAGAAGCAGGAGATCGTTTCGGCGGGACCCTACTCGCTGTGCCGGAACCCCCTCTACCTGTTCAGCTTCATCGGGGCGTTCGGGATCGGCGCCCAGACAGGCAGCGCCACGGTCGGACTGGGCTTCGCCCTGGCCTGCTGGATCGTGTTCCGCACCGTCGTCGGGCGCGAAGAAGCCTATCTGAGCGAGACCTTCGGGGAGGTCTATGACGACTATCGCCGTCGTACGCCGCGCTTCTGGCCCGACCTGCGAGCCTGGCGCGACGAGCCCGAGCTCTCGGTGCGACCCGCCTTCTTCCTGCGCACCGTCCGCGACGGCCTCGTCTTCCTGCTGGCGATGCCGGTGTTCGAGTCCCTCGAGCGCCTGCAGCAGATCGGCTGGTTCGACGCCGTCCTGCGCCTGCCCTGACCGGAGGGCTTCGGATGACCCGCAAACGTCTCGTGACGCTCCTTTCGGCCGGCTTGGCAGCCGCAGCCTTCGCCGCCGGGGCGGCGGCGCGCCTCGCCTGGACGGGGCCGGAACCGCGTCGCCCGACCGAAGCCCCGCAACGCCCATCGCCTTCCGCTCCTGTGGAGTTCGACCATGCCTAAGACCGTCAAACTGGATCTGCCCGTTCTCCTTCCGGGTGCGCCCGACGCCTCCGACGCCTGTGTCGGCAGACTGATCAGTCTGTTGCGCATCACCGACGGAGTCGAAAAGGCGCACGTCGAGGAAACGGATGACGGACCGAAACTGTGTATCCACTACGATCCGGAGCGGCTTTCCCTCGCCCAGGTTCGCCGTGCGGCCACACAGGCCGGGGGATCGGTCAGCGATCGCTACGATCACCTGACCGGCTGGGTCGAAGGGGTGCGCCACGCGCGGCATGCGAGGACGCTGGAGGCGGCGCTGGCCGCAGAGCCCGGCGTGCTGCAGGCGGCGCTCGACGCTTCAGGAGCTATCCGGGTCGAGTTCGACCGGCAGAAACTGGAGCGCACAGACCTCGAGGCGCGGCTTCGGGGCCATGGTCTGCAACTCTCGGCGAAGCCCCAAGCCACGGTCTCCGTGGACAGCGGCCACGGTCAGGACGGCAAAGCCGGCGAGGCGGGGCATGAAGGGCACAATCACGCGGCCGGGGACAGGCACGACCATGCCCATGGTGGTTTGCTGGGGCCGAACACCGAGCTGTATTTCGCTCTCGCCAGCGGCGGCGCTCTCGCCGTCGGCTATCTGATCGAACGGTTCGCGCCCGGTGTTCCCGGGTGGGCTCCACTGGTCCTCTTCCTTGCGGCCTATCTGTTCGGAGGCTTCTTCACCGTCCGCGAGGCGGTCGAGAACCTGAAGCGACGCCGCTTCGAGATCGACACCCTCATGCTGGTCGCGGCGGCGGGTGCGGCCGCCTTGGGCGCATGGGCCGAGGGGGCCTTGCTGCTCTTCCTGTTCAGCTTGGGTCACGCTTTGGAGCATTACGCGCTCGGGCGGGCGAAGCGGGCGATCGAGGCGCTGGCCGCCCTGGCGCCTCGCACCGCGCATGTGCGTCGCGGCGAAGAGGTCGTGGAGCTTCCGGTCGAGGACCTGGAGATCGGCGATGTCGTCGTGGTGCGCCCGAACGAGCGCCTGCCGGCCGACGGCTTCGTGGTCGTCGGGACGACCAGCATCAATCAGGCCCCGGTCACCGGCGAAAGCATGCCGGTGGACAAGCAGCCTGTGTCGAACGCGGAAGAGGCGAGGGCGCGTCCAGCGGGCGTCATCGCCGCCTCGGTCGTGTTCGCGGGGACCATAAATGGCGCGGGCGCCATCGAGATCGAGACGACCAAACGATCGAGCGACACCACCCTCGCCAAGGTGGTGCGGATGGTCAGCGAAGCGGAGACGCAGAAGTCGCCGACGCAGAGGTTCACCGACCGGTTCGAAAGAATCTTCGTACCCCTCGTGCTGGCCCTGGCCTTCGTCCTGCTGTTCGCCTGGGTCGTCGTCGACGAGCCTTTCCGCGACAGCTTCTACCGGGCCATGGCCGTGCTCGTGGCGGCCAGCCCCTGTGCCCTGGCCATCGCAACGCCCAGCGCGGTTCTGTCGGGTGTCGCCCGCGCGGCCCGCGCCGGCGTGCTCATCAAGGGCGGCGCGCCGTTGGAGAATCTGGGTGCGCTCGACGCCATCGCCTTCGACAAGACCGGCACCCTGACCGAGGGGCGACCCCGGATCACCGACGTTGTTCCGCTCGGACGGACCTCGCAAACCGATCTCCTGACGGTCGCCGTCGCCGTCGAGCGGCTCAGTGACCATCCCCTCGCGGAGGCGATCGTCCGCGACGGGAGCCAGCGCCTGATCGCGGCTCCTGTGCAGACCGCGACGGATCTCCGCAGCCTGACGGGAAAGGGCGTCACCGCGACACTGAACGGCGAGACGATCTGGATCGGCAAGCCGGAGATGTTCGGGGCGGATGGCGTCGCGCCGCTGGGTCCCGACGCCGAGATCGCCGTCGCGGCCCTGCGCAACCAGGGCCGCACCCTCATGGTGGTTCGCCAGGGCTCACACGACTTGGGCGTGATCGGCCTGCTCGACACACCGCGTAAGAGGGCGCGCGAAACGCTCACGGCTCTGAGGGCCCTCGGCATCCGTCGGATGATCATGATCTCGGGCGACCATCAGAGGGCTGCCCAGGCCGTCGCCGGACAGGTCGGCTTGACCGAGGCCTGGGGCGACCTCCTGCCGGAAGACAAGGTCGAGGCGATCAGGAAGCTTCGGGCCGAAGCCCAGGTGGCCATGGTGGGAGATGGCGTCAACGACGCCCCCGCCATGGCCACGGCGACCGTCGGCGTCGCCATGGGAGCGGCGGGGTCGGACGTCGCGCTGGAAACGGCGGACGTGGCCCTGATGGCGGACGATCTGTCCAAGCTGCCCTTCACGGTCGGCCTCAGTCGGCAGACCCGCCGGATCATCCGCCAGAACCTCTTCGTCAGCCTCGGCGTCGTCGCCTTCCTCGTCCCGGCCACCATTCTCGGTCTCGGGATCGGGCCGGCCGTCGCCCTGCACGAAGGCTCGACGCTCCTCGTCGTCTTCAACGCCCTGCGGCTGCTGGCCTGGCGCGATCCGCGCGCAGAGCCCTGACCCTCAAATCCCAGAAAAGGAGACTTCCATGAAACGGTCCGGATGGGTCGGCGTGATTGCGCTGTTTCTTCTCATATCGGCCTTCGGCTTCGGGATGCTGTCCCGCCAGAACGCGACCCGACCTCAGGCGGGCACGCCCGTCGATGCGCGTCCGATCGACGCCCATGCGGGTCATGCCGACGCCGCGGCGGACAGTCCGGCCACCCGCTCCTTCAAGGAGGCCAACGAGCGCATGCACCTGGCCATGGAGATCGACTACAGCGGCGACGCCGATGTCGACTTCATGCGCGGGATGATCGCCCACCATGAGGGAGCGGTCGCGATGGCCCGGATCGCCCTGGAGCACGGGAAGGACGCCGAGGTTCGCGGGCTCGCCGAAGAGGTGATCCGCACCCAGGAAGCAGAGATCGTCCGCATGCGTGTGTGGCTCGCCAACCGCGCCGGGCGTCCCGTCGAGCCGGCGGTCTAGATCATGGGCGGAAAACGCTCCCCGATCCGTAGTCACGCCCCCCGATGGCGGCCAGGCCGGTATCGCCCTCGGGGGCGGACACAACGTCGGGTTCGGCCGTTCGATCCCGTTCCAGATACCCTGATCGCCCTCGCCGGCAGCCTCGTCGCAGGCCTGGTCGTCTGCGTCATCGCCGTGCCGCTCGCATCGCTCTACCGGATACCGATGTATCTCCCCTACGGGGCGCTGATGCTTTTGTTGACCTTCATGACCTACCGTGTCGCCGGACGAGACAAGGCGGGACGGGTTATGGCGGGGGTGATGGCGGTGGTCTGCGTTCTTGGGTCGGCTGCGCTCTTCCTCGGGCGCGACCAGATTGTCCTCGGGTCCCGTCACCACCACGATACCCCCGGCCCGGTCGCCGCAACGCGCGCGGACTGACGTTGGTCGAGGTCGCAGAACCCCGCAGGCCGGCCCGGATCGCGCGCGGCGGCTGGCTCGACGTTCTCCGGTTCGTCGCCGGCGCCCTGATCATCCTGTATCATTTTCGCGAGGCGGCTCCGACGCCGCTGGGCGAACTCCACCCGGTGTTTGACCGGGGGTTCCTGCTGACCAACTTCTTCATCATCGATTCCGGGTACATTCTGGCCCGGATCTATGGCGACGGCTTCGCCGCCCGCTCGCTCAACATCCTGGACTATATCCGCCAGCGCGTCCTCAGGGTCGTCCCGTCTCATCTCGTCGTGATCGGCGTACTTGCCGCAATGGTCGCCGTCGCCGCCGCGGTCGGCATTCGCCCGAGCAATCCCCAGTGGTTCGACTGGGCGCAGCTCCCGGCGCAGGCGGCTCTGCTTCAGGCCTATGGCGTTCCGGGGGGACAGGGCTGGAACGCGCCGACCTGGACGCTCTCGGCCCTGCTCGGATGTTATCTCCTGTTGCCGTGGATATGCCGACTGATCTGGCGTAGGCGGCCCTGGCTGATCGTGGCGGGCGCCGTAGGGCTTCTGATCCTCGCGGACTGCGCCAGCCGCGCCTGGCTCGGCGATCCGATCTATCGCCTGCCTTTCCGCCACGGCTTTCTGCGAGCCCTGCCTCTGTTCCTGCTCGGTGTTGCGGCGGCGCTGTTCGGGGCGCGCGTCTATATCCCGCCGAGGCTCGCCGCGATGGCGGGGATCGTCGCCCTCGGCGTCCTCGTTTGCGCGCAGGTGATCGGGACCACCGCCTTGCTCTCGCTTCTGTTGCTGACCGTGATGATCTGGGCTGCGGGCGCGACGCCGGTCGCGAGACCCTCACGCCTGATCGAGCATCTCGGCCTGATGTCGTTCGCGATCTTCCTGACCAATGAAGTGGTCCGGATCCTCTGGTTCGGGGTCTTCGATGCGATCGGACAGGCAGGCTGGTCCTCAGATGTTCGCTGGGCGATCTGGACTGCGGGTCTGGCGAGCGCCTTCATCGGAGCTGCAATCTTCCGGTACGCCTTCGACCGCCCTGTTCAGGCCCGTCTCAATCCGCCGCGAAGACCACCGCAGGCGCCCGGCGTCAGCGCCGAGCGGCCCATCGCCTGAGGGGCTCTCCCGGAAGGGTCGCCGTCAGGCGGGTTGGGGCGTTCTTGCGCGCTTGAGCCGGACAACATTGAGGAGGTGCGCGAGGACGAGACTCAACCCGCCGACGATGGTGGCGATCGGAGCGGTCTCCACCGTCGGGCGTTCGGCCGCGCCCGCCACAAGCGCCAGAATGGCGGCGATCGCGAGGCCCCGAAGCATCATGGGTGCGCCCACGCGAGGTGTGACGAGCGCGATCCAGGCCGCACAGGCCGCGACGCCGGCAAGCGTCCAGTGGAGCCACTCGCCGCCGGCGAGCCCCGCCAGGGGCAGAAGGCCAAGCACCCCCGCGCTCGACACACAATGGACGACGCAGAACACGGAAAGACCGGCGCCGAACAGGTCGATTGGCCGGGAACGACCGGTGTCTGTGGGGGCGGGAGGCATGTTGAGAATGTTATTGTGTAACGCGCCGTTGATCCAGTGAATTGTCGTCGCGGACGCGCCTCGGCGATGATGATTTCGTGACGACCCGCGGATTGGTTTGCGGTACTATGGGGGAGTATCTTTCCGATCGGGTCCGCAGATGTTTTCTCCGCTGTCCAATCCCGCCTACCGCAGGCTCTTCATCGCCCAGGTGTCGGCTCTGCTCGGTACGGGCATGGCGACCGTCGCCCTCGGCCTGCTTGCCCATGATCTGGCCGGCGCCAACGCCGGAGAAATTCTCGGCGCAGCGCTCTCGATCAAGATGGTGGCCTATATCGCCGTCGCGCCGTTCGCGAGCGCCATCGCCGCGCGCTTGCCGCGCAAGACCCTCCTCGTGTCGCTGGACGTCGTCAGGGCGGGCGTCGCCATCACCCTGCCGTTCGTGGGCGCCGCCTGGCAAGTCTATGCCCTGATGGCCGTGCTCTACACGGCCTCCGCCGCCTTCACCCCGGCGTTCCAGGCCATGATCCCGGACCTTCTGGAGGACGAGGGGGAGTATACCAAGGCGCTCTCGCTCTCCCGCCTCGCGGCGGACCTCGAAAGCGTGGCCAGTCCGGTGGTCGCCGCCGTTCTGCTGGCCTTCATCAGCTACAACAATCTGTTCGTGGGGACAGCTCTCGGCTTCGCGCTCTCGGCGGTCTTTGTCGTCCGGGCGATCCTGCCCCGGTCCGCCGGCGCAGCGCCCTTGCCCTTCATACGCCGGCTGACGGCTGGCGCCCGGCTGTTCGCCCTGACCCCGAGGCTGAGAGGCCTTCTGGCGGTCAGCCTGGCGACCGCCGCAGGCGGCGCGATGGTGTTCGTGAACACCGTCGTGCTTGTGCAGAGCAGCTTTGGCCTCTCTCAACAGGCGACGGCCTGGGCGCTCGCGGCCTTCGGCGCGGGGTCGATGACCGCCGCCCTGCTACTGCCGCGCGTCCTTCAAAGGATCCCCGACCGCTCCGCCATGATCGCGGGCGCTGGCGTCATGACGGGCGTGCTTCTGCTCGGCGCCTTTGTGGCGACGTCCTACCCCATCCTTTTGGGGCTCTGGATCGTCATGGGCTTCGGCTATTCGCTGACCATCACGCCGGCCGGTCGGGCGCTTCGACGGTCCTCGACCTCGCAAGACCGCCCCTCGCTGTTCGCCGCCCAGTTCGCCCTGTCCCACGCCTGCTGGCTGATCGCCTATCCGGTCGCGGGGCTCGTCTCCGCCGAGGCGGATCCCCGCGCGGCCTTCCTTGTGCTCGCGGGCCTCTGCGCGGTGGGTGTGGTTCTCGCGCTCGTGGTCTGGCCCCGCTACGACCCGGCCAATCTCGCGCACTCGCACTCGGACCTGGACGCCGATGACCCCCACCTGTCCGAAGGCGAGCGTCCGGACCGGCAGTCCAGTTGGCACGCCCATCCGGTCGTGATCGACGAGGCGCATCCGCGCTGGCCGCGACCGGACGAGAAATGATGGCGGGGCGCGTCAGGGGGTTCCAGCGCCCCGCCATCCGGTCGGCCGACTGGCGGCGGCCGACCCACAAGCGGGTCAGACCACCCGCTTGATCTCGGTGTAGGCGCCTTCGGTTTCGACCGTGATCGTCACGGTCTCTCCGGTCCGGTTGCGCCAGAACCAGCCATGGCTTCCGTCGAAGGCCGCCGTCAGCTCACCGGACTGCTGCAGATCGGTGCCCTTTCCGTAGCCGTGATAGCGGACGCCGGGGCGGTCAGCGTGGGTGTCGAAATTCACCGCACCTCCGCTGCTCCTCCAGGTGAAGCGGACCTTGGCGCCTTCGGCCATGTCCATCTTCAGCTCTGCGCCCTGGTTGGGGGCCAGTTCGATCACAGTCTCGTCCGAGCGGATGCCGGCTGCGGCGGCTTCAGCCGTGACCGGCCGGGCTGACGGCGCCACCGGACCGGTGGCTGCGGCCGGTGCTGCGGCAGGCGTCGGCGTGGAGGCGACGCCCGAGGTCTGGCCGGCGGCGGCGGCGTCCGCCGCAGCGTCAGCCTCGGCTTCCAGCGCGAGCTGGCGTTTCAGCTGGCCCATTTCCGTCAGGCCGAAGACCGAGCCGATACGCGTGGGATCGACGCCATATTCGGCTGGAAGGACCACAGTGACGAGGATCGCGCCGGCGACGACGGCGGCGATGCCGGTGGATTTCAGCAACTCCTGCGTGGTGGGCAGTTCGGAGCGGGCGGGGCGGTTTGCGTTAAACATGGAGGGGGCTCCGATCACATGACGAAGAAGCCGACGAGCTGGTAGCCCGTCAGAATGAAGCCGAGGCACATGACCACGGCGTTGGTCAGGAAGGCGTGGTTCCAGAAGCTGTTCGAGCGGCGCCAGAAGCCCATCAGGATAAGGATGCCGCCGAGCGCCAGCAGCTGGCCGGCCTCGACGCCGATGTTGAAGGCGATCAGGTTGCCGATCAGGCCGTCCGGCGACATCTGGAAGTCCTGCAGCTTGGTCGCGAGACCGAAGCCGTGGAACAGACCGAAGATCAGGGTCGCCGCCTTGGTGGAGGGCTGGAAGCCGAACCAGCGCTGGAAGGCGCCCATGTTGTCCAGGGATTTGTAGACGACGGACAGGCCGATGATGGCGTCCACGATGTAGCTGGAGACGCTGATGTCGGTCAGCACGCCCAGCAGCAGGGTTGAGGAGTGGCCGATGGCGAACAGCGTCACATAGATGCTGATGTCCTTCATCCTGTAGAGGAAGAAGATCACGCCGAAGAGGAACAGCAGGTGGTCGTATCCGGTGACCATGTGCTTGGCGCCCAGATAGACGAAAGGCCAGAACAGGAAGCCGGTGGTCTCCTGGATGTAGCCCTTGTCGCCCTCGGCGACGCCGTGGGCGAGGGCCTGACTGAGGGCGCCGTCCAGAAGCATGAAACTGAGGATCAGCAGAAGCGCCGTCCAGGGCGATCGGAGCCACGACCAGGAGTCGCGGCGCAATGCAGAAGTCATGATTGACCTTTCGCGGAGTTGGGGGAGGGGGTGAGGAAAAGGCTGCGCACCAGGGTGCGGGCGGGCCGCTCCCAGAAGGCGTGCAGTGCGAAGGCGCTGGCCAAAGTCACGACCAGCAACAGAGCCGCTTCGGAAGCGGACATCCGGTAGGTGCTGTCGATGCCGCCCAGCATCGCCATCCCGTTCTTCCAGATGATCAGAAGCGGGAGATGGACGAGGTAGAGGGCATAGGAGGCTTCGCCCGCCTCCAGCAGCAGCGGATGGTTGAAGACGCTGTCATCCTCGGCGCGGTCCCAGAGGGCCAGCGCGAGGACGACGACGCCGGAGGCCGCCACGATCAGGCGCTCGTCGGCGCTGATCGCCATCAGGCAAATCAGGGCGAAAAGCGATCCGATGGCGGCGAGCGTCGCCGTCCGGCGACCGCAACGGATGCGGCAACCGAGCTGGTAAAGGCCGATCCCGAACAGGAATTCGGGAATGATCCTCAGCACGCCGAGCACGAGCTCGGCATGGGTGAGCTGGTCCTTGAAGATCCAGCGGTAGAGGCCGTCGATCACCAGGAACAGGCCCACCGACAGACCGATCACCATCCAGGGGCGGCGGCCCGACCTGAGCCCGATGAAGGCGAACACAGGGAAGGCCAGATAGGCGGCCCATTCCGCGGACAGGGACCAGGACGGGCCGTTCCACTCATTGGGAACGGTAGCCGGGAACCAGGCGTGGGTGAGGGCGAGGGCGGACGCGAACCCCGGCAGCGAGTAACTGTCGGCCGCGAACGGCTGACCCAGGGCGATAGCCGCCAGGACGATGAACGCCATCAGCACCATCATGGCGAGATGAGCCGGATAGATCCGGGCCAGCCGCGCGATGAGGAAGCGCTTGTGGTTGTAGGTCCCGTTCCGGATCTGACGCCCGTAGACGTGCGCCAGGATGAAACCCGACAGAATGAAGAAGAAATCGACCGCGAGGCGTGCGCGCTCGATCAGGGCGAGCCCCGTCCCGCCCTCGGGCGTCATGTTCAGCTGGTAGTGGAAGAGCACGACGCCGAGGGCGAGCCAGAACCGAATGCCGGTCAGGGCCGGCAAACGGTCCGGGAAGCCCGGCGCCGACGCGTTGGGGACCGCCTCGGCGCCGCCCCCGCTCTTCCTGCGAAGAGCGGAGTTCATCAGACGCTCCGTTTCCGGAACGGCAGACGATCCATCCAGCTGGCGCGCGGCGCGCCGTCCACGGTCCGTTCACGGCCGTGCACGAGGCTGTAGAGCGCCGGAAGGACCATGAGGGTCAGCACCGTGGAGGAGACGATGCCGCCGATAACGACCGTGGCCAGCGGACGCTGGACCTCGGCGCCCGCCCCCACGTTGATCGCCATCGGCACGAAGCCGAGGCTGGCGACCAGGGCTGTCATCAGAACCGGCCGCAGCCGGGTCAGGGCGCCCTCGTGGATGGCCTCCTGCACCGGCTTGCCCGACTGGATCAGGCTGCGGATGAAGGTCACCATCACCAGGCCGTTGAGCACGGCCACGCCGGACAGGGCGATGAAGCCGACCCCGGCCGAGATCGACAAGGGCAGATCGCGCAGCATCAGCGCAGCGACCCCACCGGTCAGCGCCAACGGCACCCCGGAGAAGACGATGGCGCTGTCCTTGACCGAGCGGAACAGGGCGAACAGCAGGCCAAAGATCAGCAGCAGAACCGCCGGAACGACGAGCTGCAGACGATTGGCGGCCGAGATGAGCTGCTCGAACGTCCCGCCGTAGGTGACCCAGTAGCCGGCCGGCAGATCGACCTCGCGCTCGATCCGGTCCTGGGCTTCTCCGACGAAGGAGCCCAGATCGCGGTTGCGCACGTTGGCGGTGACCACGATGCGGCGTTTGCCGTCCTCGCGGCTGATCTGGTTGGGTCCGGTCTCAAGTCCGATCGTTGCGATTTCGCTGAGCGGCACGAAGCCGCGCGGCGAGCCGTCCGCCGACGGCAGCGGCACCTGGATGCGACCGATGGCGTCGGTGTTGCTCCGAAGGTCTTCCGGCAGGCGAACGACGATGTCGAAGCGACGGTCGCCGTCGAAGATCTGGCCCGCCGTCGCGCCGCCCATGGAGGTGGCGATAACGGATTGCACGTCCTCGATGCTCAGGCCGAGGCGAGCGATAGCCGCCCGATTCGGCGTGATCTGCAGCATGGGCAGGCCGGTGACCTGCTCGGACTGCGGATCGGCCGCGCCGTCGATCGAGCCGACGATTTCCTCGATCTGGGAGCCGAGCTGAACCAGGGTGTCCAGATCGTCACCGTGGACCTTGATGGCCACATCCGCCCGGACGCCCGAGAGCAGTTCGTTGAACCGCATCTGGATCGGCTGGGTGAACTCGTACTTGCTGCCCGGGATCTCGTTGACCGCTTCTTCCATCTCGCGAACGAGCTGCAGCTTCGGCTTGCGGGGATCGGGCCAGTCCTTGCGATCCTTGAGCAGGATGAAGGTGTCGGCAACCGACGGCGGCACGGGGTCGGTCGCGACCTCGGCCGTGCCGATCTTCGCGACCACGCGCTCCACTTCCGGGAACTCCGCCAGCCTCGCCTCGAGCGCGGTCTGCATCTCGATGGCCTGGCTCAGGCTGGTGCCCGGAATGCGCAGGGCGTGCATGGCGATGTCGCCCTCGTCCAGGTTCGGCACGAACTCCGACCCCATTCGAGAGGCGCCGAAGGCGGCGAGGGCCACCAGGGCGATCGCCGCGCCGACCATCGCGGTGCGGAACTTCAGGGCGAAGTCCAGCGCCGGACGGTAGCCGACCCGCGCCCAACGCATCAGGAACGGGTCCTTCTCGGTCACTTTGCCCGAGACGAAGGTGGCGACGGCCGCCGGAACCAGGGTCAGGGACAGGACGAGCGCACACGTCAGGGCGATGACGACGGTGATCGCCATCGGGTGGAACATCTTTCCTTCGACACCGTCGAGGGCGAAGATCGGAATGTAGACGAGGGTGATGATCAGCACGCCGAAGAGGGACGGGCGGATCACTTCGCTGGACGCTTTGGATGCGAGGTCGAAGCGTTCCTGACGAGTCAGCAACCGACCGAGCTGGTGCTGGGCTTCGGAGAACCGCCGCAGGCAGTTCTCCACGATGATGACGGCGCCGTCGACGATCAGACCGAAGTCCAGCGCGCCGAGGCTCATCAGATTGCCCGAAGTCCCGGTGCGCACCATGCCCGTGATGGTCATCAGCATGGTGATCGGGATGACCGCGGCAGTGATCAGGGCGGCGCGGATGTTCCCGAGGAGCAGGAACAGCACCACGATGACCAGAAGCGCGCCTTCCAGCAGGTTCTTCTCGACCGTGCCGATGGCGCGCTCGACCAGATCGGTTCGGTCATAGACCGGGGAGGCGATCACCCCGGCGGGGAGGGCTTTGGCGGCCTCCTCCAGGCGGGCTGCGGCCGCCTGGGCGACGATCCGGCTGTTCTCACCGGCCAGCATCAGCACGGTGGCGAGCACGGTTTCCTTGCCGTTCTCGGTCGCCGCCCCGGTACGAAGTTCCTCGCCCAGACCGACCTCGGCCACTTCGGCCACCCGGATCGGCACGCCGCCCCGTGTGGTGATCACGACGTTGGAGAGGTCCTGCATCGACGAGGCCTGACCCGGCACGCGAATGAGCCATTGTTCGCCGTAGCGCTCGACGTAACCGGCGCCGACGTTGGCATTGTTCCGCTCCAGCGCCTGCACGACCTCGGCCATGGTCACGCCGTAGGCGGCGAGACGTTCCGGACGCGGGGTGACGTGATATTGCCGCTCGAAACCGCCGATGGTGTTGACCTCGGTGACGCCGGGCGTGTTGCGCATCTGCGGACGGATGACCCAGTCCTGCAGGGTGCGCAGATCCTCAGGCGTGTATGGCGTTCCGTCCGGCTTGCCCGCGTTCGGTTCGGCCTCGATCGTGTACATGAAGATCTCGCCCAGCCCGGTCGCGATCGGACCGAGCTCAGGCGACAGACCGGGCGGAAGCTGGCCGAGCGCGCTTTGCAGTCGCTCGTTGACCAGCTGACGCGCCCGATAGATGTCGGTGCCATCCTCGAACACCACCGTCACCTGGCTCAAACCGTAGCGTGAGACGGATCGGGTGTAGCTCAGGCCCGGCACCCCCGCGATGGCGGTCTCCACCGGGAAGGTGATGCGTTGTTCGGCTTCAAGGGGCGAGTAGCCCGGGGCCTCCGTGTTGATCTGAATCTGGACGTTGGTGATGTCGGGCGTCGCGTCGATCGGGAGCTTCTGGAAACTCCAGACCCCGACCGCGCAGGCCACAAGGACGAGCGCCATGACGACCCAGCGGAACCGGATCGACAGCGCGATGATGCGTTCAAGCATGATGCCGCGCCCCCACTAGTGGTCGTGGCTCGCGCCGGACTTGTCGATGTCCGCGCGAATGAGGAAGGCGCCGTCCACGACATAGGTCGTGTTTGGATCGATACCGCCCAGGACTTCGGTCCACTCGTCCGTCCGACGCCCAAGCTCGAGCATGCGGACCTCATAGGTGTTACCCACCTTGGCGTAGACGACGGTGAAGTCCCGGAAGGGCTGAAGCGCACGGGTGCGGACCGCGAGCGGCACTTCCCCGGTTCCGACCTGGACCGTCCCGTCGACGCCCAGGCCCGGGCGCCAGACGCCGCCTTGGGCCGGCAGGGCGACGTGGGCGACGAGCGTCTGACTGAGCACGTCATCAGCCGGGAGGATCGCCTCGATGGTGCCGGTGGTGGTGTTCTCGCCGGCGGTCCTGCGCACCTGGACGCGCTGGCCGACCCGCACCCGTTCGGCGTCACGCGGATAGAGGAAGAACTCCGCATGCAGACGGGTCGGATCGCCGATCATCAGCATGGGCGTCCCGTTGCCCGTGATGGCGCCCGGATTGATGTTCTTGGCGGTGATGACGCCCGAGATCGGGGCGGTGACCGAATAGGTCTGCAGGCTTTCGCTCGACTCCACCCGGGCGACGACCTGGCCGCGGGACACCCGTTGACCGAGCTGGACGTTCAGCGAGACCACACGGCCGGGGTAGCGGGCGTGGACCTCGGCTTGGGCTTCCGGAGCCAGCTCCACCCGGCCGGTAAGGGGCAGGGCTTCCGCCAGCGTGGCCGGCCCGACCTGTTCGGTCGTGACCCCGCCCGCCCGTGCGGCCTCCGCCGTGATCTGCGTACGGCCCTCGTAGGACTGGTAGGTCCACCTCGAGGTCTTTCCGCCCCGCACCGCGTTCACCGCGACGTCGAACGAGTGGGGCTCGGTGACGACGCCGGGGCTGGCGAGGTAGGCGCCCTCGGGGGTGAAGGTGAACCGATCAACCTGTGGCCCCAGACGCGTCAGCGCCATGGTGAGCTGAACCTGCCGGGGATCGAGCGGCTTGTCGTTCAGATACGGATAGATCCGGAAGAGGGGCTCAGGGCCTTCTTCGTAGATGGTGACTTCCAGCGAGAAGTCGCCGTCGCGGAGGAGGCGGCCATTGTTCGGGCCACGCTCGTAGTCCCCGGCGGCCGCCGCTTCGGCGCCCTCGGCCTTCTCGGCGCGCTCACCGCCGCCGCCGCAGGCGGCGAGCACCAGAGCAAGGCTGGTCAACGCCGCGCCGGAGGCGAGGCGCAGTGCATGTGTACGGGTCATGGTTGGGTCTCCAGGCCGAGCAGGTCGGCATGCGCGCCTGTCAGACGGTCCAGTCTGGCGCGGTCGGTGTGGAAGGCTTGCAGGATGGACACGCGCCTCGCCCGGGCCTGCAGCAAGGCTGTCTGCGCGGACATCACGTCGTTGTAGGTGAAGCCGCCGCGCCCGAAGCCCTCGCGGACAAGGGTGACGGCACGCTCCGCCTGAGGCAGGGTCTCCTCGGCGATGCGGCGCGCTTCGCTGGCCTTGGCGGCCAGCTGCACCTGAAGCCTGAGGATTTCGCGCTCGCGCTCGATCTCGAAAGCGCGGCGATCGGCCTGGGCGGCTACGCCCTCGGCCTGGGCGCGGGCGATTGCGCCTTCATTGCGGTCGTAGCGTTGAAGCGGCATCGATCCGCCGAACACCAGGGCAACTTCGTTGTCCCAGATGTGGCGGACGCCGAGGCTCACCGTCGGGTCGGGCACGGCGCGCGCCTGTTCGACCCGCACCTGGGCGTCGGCGATCAGACGGCGGGCATCGAAAGCCGCGAGATCGATCTGCGCCACCGGACCGGCTTCCCGGCGAGAGGCGCTCGTGTCCTCGAAGGCATCAGCCCCGAGGGTGAACTCTGATCTGCCGAACCAGAATTTGGCGAGGTTGACCCGCGCCATACGCGCGCCGACCTCGGCCTGGTCGAAGTCGATCTGCGCCTGGGCGAGCTCGGCCTCCGCCCGGGCCCCTGCGAACAGGGGATCTCGTGCGGCGTTGACCCGTCGGGAGACTTCACTCTGGAAGGCCTCGGCCAGATTGAGCCGCTCCCTGGCGATTTCGAGCAAGGCCTCCGAAGCGAGCGCTTCGGCCCACGCCGTCTGGACCAGCTCGAGCCGGTCGAGCTGCGCGGCCCTGGCGTCGGCGAGAAGCAGATCTCCCTCGGCCCGGGCGAGCGCCGTGCGGGCCGGACGATCGCCGCCCCGTTCCAGACGTTGCTCGTACGTCAGCGTGGTCTCGGTTCGCCCGAGAATATCGCCGCCGCCGAGCGTCGGCAGGTTCTCGACCATCAGTCCGACGTTCGGATTGGGTCGGACATCGGCCTGCCGCACGCCGGCTTCAGCGGCGCGACGACGAGCTTCGACACCGGCGAGCGCCGGGTCTGACGCGGCGGAAAGACTGAGGGCTTCGCGCAAGCTGAGTTGCGGGTAGCCGTTCACGTCGGCGGGGACCGGCGCCGCTTGGGCGAACACCGGGGCAGGGGCGAGCGACGCCCCAAGGGCGAGCGCGAGCGCAGACACGGCTGCGGCGCGCACCCGCCATCCGGCAGCGCCGGATGCAGGTAGTTTCAAGGAATTTCTCCAACAGGACGCGCACGGCCCGGAGGCCGCGCAGGATCAGCTTTTCAGGCGATCAGGCGTTCTGTTTAGGAGGGTCGAGCGGGCTTTCCGGACGCGTTCCCGCCAAAGGCGGAGTCCGGGCCGGGTTGAGCGCGGGCGCAAGTCCGCTGGAGGGGGAGTTCGGCTGAGGCAGGCCTGCGAGCGCGATGTGCACGTCACCGCCGCCGCCATGGTGATGGTGCGGCAGCACCGGCATTTCGCTTTGGTCGGCGGTGTCGATCGCCGTGTCTGCGGCGGCAGAGGCTTCAGCGTCGACCTCGTGGGCGTGATCGTGCCCGTCGTCGTGATGATCATGGTCAGCCGCGGAATCGCTGAAAGCGACGCCGGGGAACTGGAGAGCATGTTCTATTCGATGTTGACCGTCACGTACCGCAAAGCCTTGCAGCGTGACCATAAGGGTCACGGCCAAGCCGATGCAGATCTGGCGGACAAGTCGCGACAAGAGAGTACCCCGTACTCCCCCGGACTATCTCGACACCCCTGATTCAAGCAACATCAAAAGTGTCGCAGTTCAGGCGGGGAGAGGCTCGGAGGGTTCGATTTCGATAGTGATATGCTTGAGCTCGTGCACCGGGACCAGCCGCGCTCGAAGCGCCTCCAAGGTCGCGCTGGAGGTCGCGACACTGATGATGGCGGCGTGAGCGTCCGGCCCAACCCGCCAGATGTGCAGATCGCGGATACGGGCATCGCCTGGCGTCTCGATCGCCTCGCGGGTTTCATCGGCGACGTGGGTGTCGGTTCGGTCCAGCAGGACGGCAGCCGTATCGCGCAGGAGACCCCATGACCATTTCGCGATTACCGCTGCGCCGACCAGGCCCATGATCGGGTCCAGCCATGTCCATCCGAGATAGTGACCTGACAGGAGCGCGACGATCGCAAGGACCGATGTCAGGGCATCGGCTAGGACATGGAGATACGCGGAACGCAGATTGTTGTCGCCGCCGTGCCCGTGGTCGTGGTGGCCATGATCGTGATGATCATGCTGGTGGCTGTGGTGATGCCCTCCCGAGAGCAGAAGAGCGCTCACGACATTCACGACAAGGCCGATGACGGCGACAATCGCCGCTTCGCCGAACAAGACCGTAGTCGGCTCGAACAGACGTCGGATGGATTCCACGCCGATGCCAATGGCGAAAAGGCCCAGAACGAGCGCGGATGCAAACCCTGCCAGATCGCCGACCTTGCCGGTGCCGAAGCTGTATCGGGGGTCGTTCGCGTGACGGCGTGCGTAGCTGTAGGCTGCGGCCGCGACCCCAAGGGCTCCGGCGTGGGTGAGCATATGTATGCCGTCCGCCAGCAAGGCCATTGATCCCGTCAGCACGCCGGCGACGATCTCTCCGACCATCATCACTGCGGTCAGGACGACCACGATCAATGTGCGGCGGGCGTTCTCGTCATGATTGGCGGCCAGAAAGACATGATCATGGGCCGGTGAAGCGGCAGGCTGGATGGTCATTTATAGCGTCCGATAATGGATATGAGCTCGTCGGCGCCCTTGCGACGCGCGGCTTCATCAAGATGAGGCGCAGCGACATGGTGCTCGAGATGCTGAAGGATCAGCGCTTCGACCAGGCCGCCAAGAGCGCCGCGCACGGCGGCGGCCTGCTGGAGGACGGCGATGCAATCGACATCATCATTGATGGCGCGCTCGAGAGCGCTGACCTGCCCATTGATGCGGCGGACCCTGGCCATAAGTTTGGGCTTGTCAGCGGCGATATGGGCCATGGTGGAATCCTTCTCGAGACGACGTGTTGGGTCTCATTAGTCACTCGCCCCGGCCTTCGCACCCAAGGCGGTCATTCGCCGGGGGAGCTCCCGCTCGATGGCCTTGCGGCGGAAGGGCGACAGCTTGCACCATTGAGCCACTTCCGGACGCGTTCGGCCGCACCCCACGCACCAGCCGGTCGCGGAATCGAAGATGCAGATGTCTATGCAGGGTGTCTTCACCGATCGGCCCGTCACCGAGCCGTGGCGCAAGCCGTCACGAACCGGTTGGGCTGATATACTCCCTACCAGTATAACATCAAGGTTTGCGTGAGTGATGTCGCTGTGCCGCCATCGCTGGCGGCGTCGTGCCTTCAGAGGGGGAAAGGCTGGGTTTCGAGCCGCATCAATCCTCGTCGCCCGCGACCGCCAGGACGGGCTGAACCCATCCGTCGTCTCCGAAGGCCGCGAGAACGCCCTCGAAGTGGTTCAGGTGGCGGACCTCGTTCAGCCCGTGAACGAAACGGTTTCGGGCGTCGATCGACGGTTGGCGCCCGGCGTTTCGAAGAAGACTGAGTAGCAACCCGCTTGTCGCCGCGGCGGCATAATTCTGACCGTTGCCGACTATGGCGTCGAGCACCTGATCGAGCTCGGCCTGCGTCAGAGAACCGGTGTAGGGAGCGATGAAGTCACTGAAGTTGGCTTCCGAGCCCCTGAAGCTGCCCGAGCCCGCATAGCGCGCGACAGCGGCCGGCCACAGGTCAGCAAGCGGAGTGGCAGCGATCGTGCGGGCGAAGGTCTCGCGGTCCAGTCGCGGTATCGCGGCAAGGAGGGGCGCCCGGAACCGCTCGAATGTGATCCCCATCATGATCCGGACATCGGCGACATTTGCGGGGTCGAGGTTGTTGACGGTCTCCTGCAGGGCGGTCTGCGTCGCCTCCTGGATCAGCGGCCAGAAGTTCGGGAAGGCGGCGATGAAGGCGATGGCCCGCGGCCGATCAAGGGGCGCCAGATTGTCGAGGAGCTGCACAATGGAAGGTGCGAGTTCGGGCCACGCCGCAGGGGTCCGCTCGCGGACCGCCACGAGGGCCGAAACGATTTTGCCGCGCACCCCGTCGAGATGAGGGGGAATGCCTTTGAGCAACGACTTGGCGAGAACAGTGCCGAAGTTGCGGATGTTCTGGGACCGGACGCGGGCGAGGTAGCGCTGCTCGACGTAGTCGAGAATCCTGGCGTGATCGCTCGGGAATCCGGGCGACTGAACATCGACATCGAAGACCTCGAAGATCGCTCGGCCCTGAAGAGGTTCCTGGGCCAGCACGAGATCGACGGCGTTGACCAGATGCATTCGCACCAGTTCTGGCGTGGGCTCGAACAGCAGGGCTTCGGCCGAGAAGGCAGGATGGGCGCACAGATGGCGGTCCTCGCGCAGTCTCTCCAGCTGTCGCCGGGCGATCTGGCTGATAGCCTGGGTGTTGTCCGCGGCGTCCTCGATGATCCGGCCCTCCAGCTGGAGGAGCTGGCGAATGTCACTGATCGCGGTCGCATTATCCCAGGATTGAAGGAAGGTCGTCGCGGCGGCATCGCCCATCGCGCCTAGCTCCCGGTACTTTGCGATCAGATCATAGGCGAGCGCGACCCATGCCGCCGTCAGCGATGCGCGAAGGGCGCCAGCTTTGTAGGCCTTCACCGCGTCGAGGAAGTAGATGCGTGACTGGGCGTTGCGCACCTTGGTCAGCAGGATGTCGAGATCTACGAAGCTGGAGTCCACAGGGCGTACCGAGGAAATGAGTGGGGGGGGGCGAAGGTCGGGCAGGCGACGTGGCCCGTCCATCCAACCGTGAGGGTCTACTCGTAGGGGAGCTCTCCGAAGAGGCCTATCATGAGATCTCCCTTCAGCTCGCGGAAAGGAATCTCGACAAAATGGTCGGGGTGTCTGGGCTTGGCCCGGCCATCCCCAGGACCGTTCTTTGTGTGGCCGCGAACCTGCTCGCCGCTTTCCTTGACATAGGGAAGGACAACGAGCCTACCGTGGTTGGTCGAGAGGATCGTGCCCTCGCGCCATAGCGTCGACCCATCCTCACCCTTGTCGCTGGTGGTCGCCTTGACCGTCCAGCCGAGTTGACCGTCCGGCTCGTACCAGAACACGATCCCATTGCTGACCAGAACATGCTCGCCACGGGCCAGAGCCTCGGCGAGGAGGCGTTGAACGCTGGCGAGCTGAAGAAGCTGATTGGCCCGCGGCAGCAGTTCGGCACGGATTTTGGCCTTCACCTGACCCCAGTGCTGATCGTGGTGAAACTTGAAGCCGTTGGCGATCCGGGCGCGCATGGCTTTCTCCGCCGATTTCTCGCCGGCGGGATAGGGTTTGCTCCAGACGTCGTCAGCGTTGCGATACAGAACGACCTGCCGTCCGCGGCCATCGAGAAGAGCCATCCAGAGATAGGGGTAGGTTTGTAGCTCTTGCGCCAACGCTTCCCGATAGGGCTCGGCCTCAGTGTGCAGCTTGATTTGATCGATCGGGATCCGGGGCGTGTCGGCGTGGCGTCGGATCGCCTCGGAAAGCATCAGGGCTTCCTCATCCGCCAGACGTTGCCGCGACTGAAGCGCCTTGCGGACCTTCAGGGTGAGAGAGGTCTTCTCTGTTGCGTCCATCTGCCTCGCCGCGAGCGCCGCCGCCAGCGAGGGATTCAAAGCCTCGGCTGCGGATACTGCGGCCTCCCGATCCGGATGGACGTCCATTCTGACCCATCCCTCCTCGGACGGGATTCGTCGGTCTCGCCAGCGAACGCCGCCGTCCTCGGTCTCGACCAGCTCCACCATGAACCAGCGCTCATGCAACGGGCGATAGCTCGGCCATATCGCGAGGATAGGATCATGATCCCTCCGACTGTCTCCCCACTTGATCATGCATGCCTCCCGACTCGGAGCTGATCTGATCGACAGGCGCATATTGACGCAATGCCTGATTGAAGCCTGGCTGTGCGCAACAAAACTTGAGATGGCGCCGCGTGGCACTGGCATGGGGCGAGGGGACTTCCCGACTCAACATCCCCAATCGATGGAGCGTGAGATCATGGTGAAGGTTGTCGGGTTTCCTGCCCCCGTAGATATCTCCGGCCTGAAGCCCGGGTCAGCGTTCCAGGTCGGTGATACAGTTCCGCCGCTCTATGGGATCACGGTGAAGGCGGGTGACCTGGTGACGGCCATCCTTCTGGGTCAGGTGAAGGGCCAGGCGGCTTCCCCTGGCTATCTGCAGAATCAGCACCTCCCCGGCGAGTGCTACGCCGTCGACGCCGAGCTCGTGATCGGCAGAACCGCGAAGACGGAGCGTCGCGAAGCGCTGACGCATGGCGCGCTCGTCTTCGACGGCGAGAACAAGCCGTTCCTCGTCATCGAGCAAGCCGATCCCTTCCCACGCCTGTACCTGTCGATGGAGACAGGCGAGGCAAAGACGGACGGACCAGCGGGCATGCTCCGAATCTACGGCAACTGGGTGCTGAGGCTTGAGGGGGAGGGGAAGACGCTGACCGAGCTCACACTCAATGGCTAAGAAGGTCTACACGCCCTCCGAGGATCTACTGGACGGCCTCAAACAGGATGTCCTCTACCTGTTGCTCACGATCCTGGCGCATCGCGAGAAGCAACGCCTCCCGAACCTGGGAAAGATGTCTCGGGAAGACCTCGTGCTTGAGCTCGCCCTGTTGGAAAGCGGGACGAGGGATATCATCGCGCGACTTACAGCGCTGGACGACGACGGTTCCGGGTCACGGTCGTTCCCGAATGCTCTCGCTGCCATGAATCGCGAGGGACTAGCGGCCAGGAAGGCAGAAGAACTGAAGGCCCACGTCAAGGCGTACCGGGCGGCGATCAACGATCTCAAGGTCAACCATCGCAACAGCTACATCAGCCATGTGCAGGAGTTCGCCGAAGTTCTCCCGCGCGTCCTTGATAAGCCCGTGCGTTTCGAGATGGCAGCGAGCCTCTCCGTCAATGTTCTCGACGCCTTGATGGGGCGACAGGTGGAGTATCGGTTCCGGGTCGGCTCTCAGGAACCCGAGCTTGATCTGCGCGCGCGTCTTTCCGGTCCGTAGCCTAACCACGAAGTCTTGGGTCCTGACGTACAGTGCGATGCCAAGCCTTCCTGCGGAGGCTGCGACCTTACACAAATGCTTACACAGTCGGCTGGCTTGTGGTAGATTCTCACGAAGTATCAGTGGTTTGATGCTGGCGTGTGTGACTTAAAATCTGCCGGGCGAAAGCCCTTGCCGGTTCGATCCCGGCCGCCCGCACCAGCAGCCCCGTCCGCGCCGCTGGATCAGATGACCCGATGCAGCACGGCGCCTTCGGCGATATGGCGTATCACGGCGTCGCGTCCTGGCGCGTCCAGGCCCGCCGACAGGCCTATGGCCTTGCAGTTCTGCCGGGCCAGGTCGCATGCGGCGTCGATCAGGCCCTGGACGAGCCGCTCGGGCCTCAAGAGATCGAAGGCGACCAGGGCGTCGACGATGAATTGACGCTCGCCCTCCGTCGTGGTGGCGATCGTATAGGCCAGGACCGCGCGCACGACCCCTCCCGCCACGGCCGCCATCACTCCGCCGGCCGCAGGCGCCGCCGCGACGCGGGCGCGCCAGGCGTCCATCGTCAGGGTCGAATCAGCCATGCGCGCGATGACATAGGCCTGGTCGGCCTCGTCGCCGCTCAGGCGTCGGTATTGGAGTGCGCTCATTGTCGGACGTCTAGGGCTTAGACGAAAGGACCGCCTTGATCCGCGTCAAAAGAATTGCGTCTTAGGCGGACAAGAGCATAATCGCGCCATCATGCTGGAACTTCGCGCCCTGCCGACCGACTGCGCACAGCGCCGACAGGAATCGGTCTGCGTCGGCTGCGGCGCGCGCGCCTTCAGCGTCTGCAGCAGCCTGGATCCGGCGGACCTGGCCGGCCTGGACGCCATCGCCGAAAGGGTGTCGCTGAAGGCGGGCGAGGCCCTGATCCGCGAGGGCGATCCGGCCATCCATCTGTTCAACATCACCTCGGGATCGGTGCGGATCTACAAGCTGTTGCCCGACGGGCGGCGCCAGATCACGGGCTTCCTGTTCGCCGGCGACTTCGTGGGCCTGGCGACCGGCGAGGACTACGCCTTTTCAGGCGAGGCGATCGAGGATTCGACCCTGTGCCGGTTCCGCAAGAGCGAATACCGCGCTCTGGTGCGTGAGCGGCCCCGGCTGGAAGAGGCTCTGCTGGATCGGGCGACCCACGAACTGGCCGCCGCCCAGAACCAGATGCTGCTCCTGGGCCGCAAGACGGCGCAGGAACGAATCGCCTCCTTCCTGCTGGAGCTGCCCAGCCGCGATCCCTTGCGGCCGCAGGCCGAGGATCAGGTGCGGCTGCCGATGACCCGATCCGAGATCGCCGACTATCTGGGCCTGACCATAGAGACGGTGAGCCGGGTCCTGACCAAGTTCAAGACCACAGGGGTGATCCGTCTGCTGTCGCTCAGCGAACTGCGGATCGAAGAGCCCGAGCGGCTGCGCGACATCGCCGAGGGCGAGGCTTAGAGCCTGATCGGCTTCAGATCATGCTCTAGGCGGGCGTGAGCCGGCGGGCGGGCGCCAGGCCGACCCGGCCGTCTTCCCCCACGCCCTCGACCCGGATCGTCCGGTCGCACAACTGAGTTGGGGCGGAGCGGTGGCTGACCAGGATCAGGCCCTGACCGGCCTGTTTCAGCCGTCGATCCAGGGCCTTCAGCACCTGGGCCTCGGTCGCCGGGTCCAGCCCCTCGGTCGGTTCGTCCAACACCAGCCAGGCGGCGGGCCGCAGATAGGCGCGCGCCAGACCCAGCCGACGCCGTTCGCCTCCCGACAGCCGTTCGCCGTTGGGGCCGATGCGGGCGTCCAGACCCGCCGGATCGGCGCGCAGACGTTCGGCCAGGGCCGCGTCGTCCAGGGCGCGCCACAGGGCGTCGTCGTCGGCCGGGCCGGCCAGCAGCAGGTTCTCGCGGACGGTGCCGTCGATCAGCCGCACGTCCTGGGCGGCATAGGCGAACAGCGGCCGTCGGTCCTCGGGGGTCAGGTCGGCGACGTCGATGTCGCCGAGGCGAGCTTCGCCCGGCTGGGCGTCCCGCAGGCCGATCAGGCGTTCGATCAGCGTGGTCTTGCCCGCACCGGAGGGGCCGATCAGGCCCAGGCGCGCCGGCGGATGAAGGGCCGCGCCGTCGGCCTGGAGCACCAGGGTCGGGGCGACCGAAACCGGCGCCCGATTCGGGTGAAGAGCCGAGGGCAGGGCCTCCAGGCGGCGAGCGGCTTCCTCGGCGGCGCCGTTCTGTTGCAGGGCGCCGACCAGGCCGGCGACCGATTCGACGCCCATCACCGCCGCCAGGGCGGCCAGGGCGGTCAGAGGCAGGGACGCGCCCAGGGTGGCGGGGACCACCGCCGCGACCGCCGCCCCCGTGACGACCGCCTGCCAGGCGGCCATCCAGCCTCCGGCCTGGGTCAGGGCGACCTGGGCCTGGTCCAGATCGGCGGCGGCCTCGGCCGCTTGGGTCGCCGCCCAACGGTCCAGCCCATAGGCTTTCAATTCGGGCGATACGGCCTCCAGGGCGGCCAGCCGGTCTTTCAGTCGGCCAACGGCGATCTGAACCGCCTGCCCGGCGGGGGCGGCCAGACGTCGCGCGATCAGAAGGGCGCCGGCTGCGCAGAGGGCCATTGAGGCCAGCAGGAGCGCGCCCGCCCATGGACTGGCCAGGCCGGCGACGAGGGCGGCGGACGCGGCGCCGGCTCCCAGGGCCCAAGGCGCCGACAGCCGCACGAACAGGGTCTGAACCGCGTCCACATCCTGGACCAGCCGCGCCGAGGCTTCCCCCGAAGCGAGAGCCAGGGCGCGGCTTGGCGGCGCCGAAGCCAGGGCGTCGAACAGTTGCGGACGCAGCCGCGCCAGGGCCTTCAGCGCCGCCTCATGGCCGGAGACCCGCTCGATATAGCGAGCGCCGGTCCGCAGGATCGCCAGCAGACGGATGGTGGCGCTGGGCACCATATAGTTGAAGGCCTGGACCGCCGCCGATCCGGCGACCCCGGCGAGGGCGGCGCTGGTGATGAACCAGCCCGACAGCCCTAGAAGACAGGTCGCCGCCACGGCGACGATCGCGCCGGTCGCAGCGGCGATACGGAGACGCAGCCGCTGGGCGCGACGCTGGGCGGCGATCAAGGCGCCGATGCGGGAGGACGAGGGACGGTTCATCACAGGCGCACCACGCGGTCGGCCATGGCCGCGACGGCGGCGGAATGGGTGGCGATCAAGGTCGTGCGACCGCGCGTCGCCTGGCGGATCAGATCCAGCATGGCGTCTTCCGCAGCGGGGTCCAGATTGGCCGTGGGCTCGTCCAGCAGCAGGATGGGGGCGCGCTTCAGAATGGCGCGGGCCAGGCCCAGGCGGCGCCGTTCGCCGCCCGAAAGGCCGCCGCCGCGTTCGTCGATGGGCCGGTCCAGATCGCCGAACAGGCCCGCCTCTCCGGCGGCGACCAGGATCCGGCCGGGGCAGGCGGACGGATCGGCGATGCGGATGTTGTCGCCCAGACTGCCCGGCACGACGACGGGGTTCTGGCTGGCCCAGGCGATCTGACCGGCGAAGTCGCCCGCCTGACTGAGGCGCGCGCCGCCCACCTCGACCTCTCCGGCGGTCAGGGGCGACAGACCCAGGAACAGGTGCAGCAGGCTGGACTTGCCCGAACCGCTGGCGCCGACCAGGGCGACGATCTGGCCGGGCCGGACCTCCAGGTCGAAGTCGGAAATCACCGGGGCGGCGTCGCCGTAAGCGATAGAGACGCTGGAGAAACGGATCGCCGGGGCGTCTTCCGGCAGGATGTGCCGGTCGCGCGCGACGGGCTCGGGCGTGATCAGGGCGGGGACGGCGGCCTCGGCCGCCTGGCGGTCATGATAGGCGGCGGCGAGACGACGCAGGGGCTGATAGACCTCGGGCGCCAGAGCCAGCACGAAGAAGGCGCGCGGCAGGTCCAACTGCTCCGGCGCGGGGAAGGGCAGGAGCTTCAACAGGTTGAAGCCGCAATAGACGGCGATCAGGGCGACCGACAGGGCCGAGAAGAACTCCAGCACCCCGGAGGACAGGAAGGCGATGCGCATGACCCGATTGGTGCGCCGCTCCAGTTCGTCGGAGGCGCGGGCGATTTCGACAGTGGTGCGGGCGCGGGCGTCAAAGGCCAGGACTGCGGGCAGGGCGCGCACCCGGTCGACGAACAGGCCCGACAGCCGTTCCAGCGCCTGGAATTGACGCCGGCTTTCGCCGGCGGCGGCGGTTCCGGCCAGGATCATGCCGAAGACGAAGGGCAGGAGGGTGAACAGGAGTATGCCGGCGGAAAAGGGGCTGGCGACGGCGGCGACGGCGATGATCAGCAGGGGCGAAAGGCCGGCGGCCATCTTCAGCGGGGTGAAGCGGGACATATAGCCGTCCAGCGCGCCCACGCCCTCGACCACGGCGGTCAATGAGTCTGCGGATCGGGCGCCCCGGCCGAACAGGTCGGCCAGCAGCCGATCGCGCACGCTGGTCTTGACCGAACGGCCCAGGCGCGCGCCCACCACCACCGCAGCCTGACCGATCAGGCCGCGAGCGGTCAGGCTGACGACCGCCAGCAGCAGCCAGGGCAGGGCGGCCAGGGGCGAGGCGCCGAAGGCGGCCACCGTCATGGCCAGACCGCCGGCGAAACCGACCGCCGGAACCACGTCCGCCACCGCCAGAAGACCCGCCAGGGCGGTCAGACGCCGCCAGGGCGCGGCGGACCGTTTCAGCCAGACGGCGGGAGGGGCGGCGGGAGAGGAGGCCGAAATCGGCGCAGAGGTCATTCGAACACTCCAGCCTCGGGACAGGGCCGAAAGCCATTGGACAAACCGTCGTTGGGCGAAATGTCCAAGGACGATCAGTCCACTACGATCCCGAGGGCAAGGGGGCTTTGATCGAAATCAAGGCGACCGCCCCGCCTTGGTTCTAGGGCGGGACGAACGTCGGTCGTCGGGGCCGGCTACAAGGAGCCTAGAGCCATGATCGACCTCGCGGTCGTCGACCTATCCAGGCTGCAGTTCGCGCTGACAGCCCTTTACCATTTCCTGTTCGTGCCCCTGACCCTGGGGCTGTCGTTCATGCTGGTCATCATGGAGTCCATCTATGTGATGACCCGTCGGCCGATCTGGCGGACGATCACGCGCTTCTGGGGCACGCTGTTCGGCATCAACTTCGTGCTGGGCGTCGCCACCGGTATCACCATGGAGTTTCAGTTCGGCATGAACTGGAGCTATTACAGCCACTATGTCGGCGACATCTTCGGGGCGCCTCTGGCCATTGAGGGCTTGATGGCCTTCTTCCTGGAGGCCACCTTCGTCGGTCTGATGTTCTTCGGCTGGGACAAGCTGAAGCCGTCGGCCCACCTGCTGGTCACCTTCATGGTGGCGCTGGGTACGAACCTGTCGGCCGTGTGGATCCTGATCGCCAACGGCTGGATGCAGAACCCGGTCGGCGCCGCCTTCAATCCGGACTCGATGCGGATGGAGGTGACGGACTTCATGGCCGTGATCTTCAACCCGGTGGCCCAGGCCAAGTTCGTCCACACCGTCAGCGCCGGCTATGTCTGCGCCTCGGTGTTCGTGCTGGGCGTCTCGGCCTTCTATCTGCTGCGCGGCAAGCATGTCGGCTTCGCGAAGCGGTCGATGACCGTGGCCTCGGCCTTCGGCCTGGCGGCCTCTCTGTCCGTCGTCGTCCTGGGCGACCAGTCCGGCTACGCCCTGACCGACAACCAGAAGATGAAGTTGGCCGCGCTGGAGGCCATGTGGCACACCGAGCCCGCGCCCGCCGGCCTGACCCTGATCGGCATCCCCAGCATGAAGGATCGCGAGACCCATTACGGCGTCCACGTGCCGTGGATCATGGGTCTGATCGCCACCCGCACCATCGACAAGCCGGTCGAGGGCATCTTCGAACTGGTCGCCACCGCTGAGGACCGCATCGAATCCGGCGTCATCGCCTATGACGCCCTGGAGAAGGTCAAGGCCAATCCGGCCGATCCCGTCGCCCGCGGCGTGTTCGAGACCCATCGCCGCGACCTGGGCTATGGCCTGCTGCTGAAGCGCCACGTCGCCGATCCGCGCATGGCTTCGCCCGAGCTGATCAGACAGACGGCCTGGGAGACGGTGCCGAACGTGCCGGCCCTGTTCTGGAGCTTCCGCATCATGGCCGGCATCGGGATGTTCATGATCCTGTTCTTCGCCACGGCCTTCTTCCTGTGCACCGTGCGCAAGCATGACACCCGCTGGTTCCTGCGCCTGGCTGTGCTGATGATCCCGCTGCCGTGGGTCGCGATCGAGTTCGGCTGGATCCTGGCCGAGTTCGGGCGTCAGCCCTGGGCGGTCGAAGGCGTGCTGCCGACCTTCCTGGGCGCCTCGTCCCTGACCGTGCCCCAGCTGTGGGGCACCATCATCGGCTTCACCGCCCTGTACGGCGCCCTGGCCGTCGTCGAGGTCAGGCTGATCCTCTACGCCATCAAGAAGGGGCCCTTCCACGAGCAGGAAACCTTCAGCGCCCCCGCCCCCGAGGCGCCCGCGACCCCCGTCGCCGCCCCGGCCGTGGCCTGAACCAGACAGACTGAGGACATCCGACCATGGATCTTCCAATCGACTTCGCAACCCTTCGCCTGATCTGGTGGGCCCTCTTGGGCGTGCTGCTGATCGGCTTCTCCCTGACCGACGGTTTCGACCTGGGGGTCGGGGCCCTGCTGCCCTTCGTCGCCAAGACGGACGAGGAGCGCCGGATGGTGATCAACACCGTCGGCGCCACTTGGGAAGGCAACCAGGTGTGGTTCATCCTGGGCGGCGGCGCCATCTTCGCCGCCTGGCCCTTCGTCTACGCCGTCAGCTTCTCGGGCTTCTACCTGGCCATGTTCCTGGTCCTGTCGGCCCTGATCCTGCGGCCGGTGTCGTTCAAGTACCGCTCCAAGCGGCCCTCGCCCAAGTGGCGGTCCTTCTGGGACTGGTGCCTGTTCATCGGCGGCTTCGTGCCGGCCCTGGTGTTCGGCGTCGCCGTCGGCAACGTCCTCTTGGGCGCCCCCTTCCGCCTGGATAGCGACCTGCGCTCCTTCTACGACGGCAATCTGCTGGGCCTGTTCACCCCGTTCAGCCTGATCGCCGGCCTGCTGTCGGTGGCCATGCTGGTGTTGCACGGCGCGGCCTGGCTTTCGGTCAAGGCCGAACAGGGACCGGTGCTGGAACGCGCCCGTCTGTACGGCACGATCGCCGGCCTTCTGGCCCTGGTCCTGTTCGCTGCGGGCGGCCTGTATATGGCCTTCGGCAACGTCGGCTACCGGATCGTGGGCGACCTGGACATCCAGGGCTTCTCCAACCCGCTGCGCACCACGGTCGAGGCCGCGCCCGGCGCCTGGCTGGACAACTACAAGGTCTATCCGTGGATGATGATCGCACCCACCCTGGGCTTCGTCGGGGCGGTGGTCGGCCTGTCGGGCATGTGGCTGCGGTCCGCGCCCCTGGCCTTCGGCGGGTCGTCGATCTCGACCGTCGGCATCATCTCGACCGTCGGCCTGTCGATGTTCCCCTTCATCCTGCCCAGCTCGATCGACCCGCAGTCCAGCCTGACGGTCTGGAACGCCTCGTCCAGCCACGTGACCCTGTTCATCATGCTGATCTGCACCCTGGTCTTCCTGCCCATCGTGCTGGCCTACACCAGCTGGGTCTACAAGGTGCTGTGGGGCCGGACCTCGGTCGCCGCACTCAAGACCAACCCCGACCTGTACTGAACCCGAGGAGCATCAAGCCATGTGGTATTTTTCCTGGATCCTGGGTGTCGGGCTGGCGGTCGGTTTCGGTGTGCTGAACGGCCTGTGGCACGAGTTCCACCTGTTCGACGAAGGCGACCAAGGCCTGTCGGTCGATGCGGCGAAAGAAGGCGATGTCCCTCTCTAGCCCGGCCGGCGCCGACGTGCGGACGACGCGCGAGCTGATCGCCCGCTACGACGCCCACGCGCCGCGCTACACCTCCTATCCGACGGCGGCGCAGTTCACGCCCGCCGTCGGGGCCGCCGAATGGGGGGCGTGGCTGTCGGCCGCGCCCCTCGACCGCGCAGTGTCGCTGTATCTGCACATCCCCTTCTGCAAGCGGCTGTGCTGGTACTGCGGCTGCAACACCCGGGCGATGAACCGGGTCGCCCCCATGAGCAGCTATGTCGATCTGCTGCTGAAGGAGGCCGATCTGGTCCTGGCCCGGATGGGCGGGCTGAACGGTCGACGCCTGAGGGTCGGCTCGATCCATCTGGGCGGCGGCACGCCCAATATGCTGCCGCCGGACGAGCTGGAGCGGCTGTTCGCCGGCCTGGCCGCCCGGTTCGACCTGGGCGACTGTTTCGAGATCGCCGCCGAACTGGACCCCGAAGTCCTGACCCAGGACTGGATCGAGGCCGCCGGCCGCATCGGCCTAAGCCGCGCCAGCCTGGGGGTGCAGGATCTGTCGGCCGTGGTTCAGGAGGCGGTGAACCGGCCGGAATCCTTCGAGACCATTCGCTGGGCGGCCGAGGCGCTGAGGGCGCAGGGCGTGACCTCGCTGAATCTGGATCTGATGTACGGCCTGCCGCTTCAGGCGGTCGAGAACGTCGTCAATACAGTGGCCCAGGTCGCGACCCTGCGGCCGGAACGGATCGCCCTGTTCGGCTACGCCCATGTGCCGTGGATGAAGCCGCATCAGAAGCTGATCAACGAGGCCGATCTGCCCGGAGCCGAGGCGCGCTTCGCCCAGAGCCAGGCGGCGGCGCGCTATCTGGTGCAGAAGGGCTGGCAGGCGATCGGCCTGGATCATTTCGCCCTGCCGCACGATTCCATGGCCGCCGCCGCGCGGGCCGGCCGGCTGCGTCGCAACTTCCAGGGCTATACGACCGACGAGGCGCCGGTGCTGATCGGCCTGGGGGCGTCGTCGATCAGCCGCACGCCGCTGGGCTTTGTTCAGAACCACGCCCAGGAGCGAGACTGGCGCGCTGCTGTGGAGGCTGGAGACCTGCCGGTCGCACGAGGCGTGGCCCTGAATCCGCGCGACGCCTTCGTGGGCGAGATCATCGAACGGCTGATGTGCGACTTCGCCGTCGATGTGGCGGATCTGGCGCGCCGACACGGGCGCGCTCTGGCCGAGGTGGACGCCGCCTGGCCCCGGCTGCTGCCGTTCCAACTGGACGGGCTGGCCGAAGTCGGCGGGTCTGTGGTGACGGTCACGGACCTGGGGCGTCCGTTCGTGCGGGCGGTCTGCGCCGCCTTTGATCCCGCCGCCATCGACATTGAGAAGCGGCACGCCCGGGTGGTCTGACTGGACAGATTGTCCAACCCCTGCATGGGTTTGCGCTGGATCAAGGCCGGACCTTTGCAGGGGGCGCACATCCCTCTCAAGACGCTCGGAACAGGCCGCATGAGGCGGCAGCGGGCGTCGGGGATGAGCAAGATGAAACTGAAAACCCTGATCCTCTCAGCCGTCGCCGTCGCCGCCTTCGCCGCGCCGGCCATGGCCCAGACCGCCGTCTGGGAAGCGCCCAAGAAGGGCGACTGGGTCATCACCGGCCGCGTGACGGACGTCTTTTCCGAGGCCGACAACGCCATCACGACCGCCGCCGGCGCCGACTCCGGCCTGCACGTCGATGTGGGCGACAGCGTGATGCCGACCCTGGGCTTCACCTATTTCCTGACCGACCATCTGGCGGTCGAGGCGATCCTGGGCACGACCAAGCATGAGATCCGCGCCCAGGGCGGAACGACCGACGTCGCCGTTCATGAGACCTGGGTCCTGCCGCCGGTCGTCACCCTTCAGTATCGCCCGCTGACCGAGGGCCGGTTCAGCCCCTATGTCGGCGCGGGCGTCAACTACATGCTGTTCTACAGCGGCGAGGACAAGAACGGCTTCAAAGTCGATCTGGACGACAACTTCGGCTACGCCCTCCAGGCGGGCGCCGACATCGGCATCCAGGGACCGTGGAGCCTGAACGTCGACGTCAAGAAGGTGTGGGTCAATATCGACGCCGACGTCAACGACGGCGCTCTGAAGAGCGATGTGGATCTGGACCCGTGGGTCGTTTCTGTGGGGGTTGGCCGTAAGTTCTAAAAAAAACCGACATCGGAAATGCGTTCGAATGGAAGTCCCGCCGGTTCGCCGGCGGGGCTTTCGTCGTCGTGCGGATGCGCTCGACAAATCCGGCGGCGCGCCCTAGGGCCGGGAGCGACCGCCTATTGCGGCGCAACTTGGGGATTCTCGCATGCCTTCCGGTTTGATCGCCTTGCTCGACGACGTGGCGGGCATCGCCAAGATGGCGGCGGCTTCGATCGACGATGTCGGGGCGGCGGCGGGCAAGGCCTCGACCAAGGCCGCCGGGGTGGTGGTGGACGATGCGGCCGTGACGCCGCGCTATGTCACCGGCCTGTCGCACAGCCGCGAACTGCCGATCATCGGCAAGATCGCCCTGGGGTCGTTCCGCAACAAACTGCTGCTGATCCTGCCTGCGGCGCTGTTGCTGAGCGCCTTCGCCCCCTGGGCCATCACCCCGATCCTGATGTGCGGCGGGGCCTATCTGTGTTTCGAGGGCGCCGAGAAGCTGATGGAGGTCTTCGGCGGCCATGGTCCTGACGAAGAGGTCGCCGCCGAGGGCGATCCCGCGTCGCTGGAGAAGGCGACGGTGGCGGGGGCCGTGCGGACCGACCTGATCCTGTCGGGCGAGATCATGGCCATCGCCCTGGCCGATGTGGCGGCCCAGCCGATCCTGACCCAGGCCGCCATTCTGGCGGTGGTCGGCGTCGCCATGACGGTCGCCGTCTATGGGGTCGTGGGCCTGATCGTGAAGATGGACGACATCGGCCTGCATCTGGCCGAGCGCCCCAACGGCGGGGTTCGCGCCCTGGGTCGCGGCCTGGTCAAGGGGATGCCGGTGGTGATGAGCGCCCTGTCGATCATCGGAACCGCTGCGATGCTGTGGGTCGGCGGCGGCATTCTGGTGCATGGATCGCACCGGCTGGGGCTGCATTGGCCCGCCGAGCCGCTGGAGCATCTGGCCCATGCGGTCGGCGCCGCGACGGGTCCGCTGCACGGCGTGATCAGCTGGGCGGTGACGGCGCTGGGCTCGGCCATTATCGGGGTGATGGTCGGCGGGGTGATCGCCGTCGCCGTGCATCAGCTGGGACGGCTGCGCTCCCGACCGGCCCACTGATCCGCTGTCACGCCATCGCCATCGGCGGCCTTTAAGAAGCCGAGCCACACTGTTTCGGAGTAAGCCCATGTCCCTGTCGCGCATCACGCTGGCGGCCCTGGCCGCCCTGTCGCTGGGGGCGGCCGGTCCGGTCCTGGCCCAGACCGCCCAGACGGCGGCGCCGCAGACCGCCCGCGCGGCCCTGACGCCGCCCAAGCTGATCGTGACCATCGTGGTGGATCAGTTCAGCGCCAATCTGTTCGACCAGTATCGCAGCCGCTACACCGGCGGCCTGCGCCGGATGGCGGACCAGGGACTGGTGTCGATCAACGGCTATCAGACCCACGGCCTGACCGAGACCTGCCCCGGCCACTCGACGATCCTGACGGGCCTGCATCCGTCCGAGACCGGCATCCCCGCCAACGACTGGATCGACGCCAAGACCGGCAAGGAGGTCTATTGCCTGGCCGCGCCGCAGAACCACCTGGCCCACGGACGGGACGACACAGACAACGGACCGGTGGGGCCCGAGCAGCTGCGCGCCACGACCCTGGGCGACTGGCTGAAGGCGGTGAGCCCCGAGAGCAAGGTCGTCGCCGTCTCGGGCAAGGACCGGGGCGCGATCAATCTGGCGGGCCATCAGGGCCAGGCCTTCTGGTTCACCGGCGACTTCGGCCTGACCACCTATGTCGAGCCCGGTGAGACGGCGCAGGCCAAGCTGGCGCCGGTGGCGGATTACAACCGCGCCTTCCGCCAGGGGATGAGCCTGGCGCCGGTGACCTGGGACTACGCCCATGATCAGTGCCGGGCCCTGGCCGGGGACTGGACCATTCGCGGCCAGACCTTCCATTCGACCCTGCCCCCGGCGGGCCTGAAGTTCGACACCTCGCCCCTGCTGGACGAGGCGACGCTGGAGGCCGCCGAATATCTGCTGGACAGCCAGAAGCTGGGGCAGGGGCCGGCGACCGACATGCTGGGCGTCAGCCTGTCGGCCACGGACCGGATCGGCCATATGTACGGCACCCAGGGACCGGAGATGTGCGAGCAGATGCTGCGGCTGGACGCGGCCCTGGACGTCTTCCTGGATCGGCTGGCCCAGGTTCCGGGCGGGGTCCTGGTGGTGCTGACGGCCGACCACGGCGGTTCGGACTTCGTCGAGCGGCTGCACGACCACGGCTATCCCCACGCTCGCCGCGCCGACATGGCGGCGATCCAGGGGGTGAACGACGCGCTGAAGGCGCGTTTCAACCTCAGCGCCGATCCGCTTCAGGTCGGGGGCAGTGGCCTGATGGTCGCCGACGCCGAGCATAGGTCTCTGCCCGATCCGCTGCGGACCCAGGTGGCCGAGGCGGCGGTCGAGCTGCTGCGCGCCCTGCCGGACGTGGCATTCGCCGAGACCCGCGACCGGCTGCTGGCCGAGCCCCTGCCGGACAGCCGCCAGCCCGAGATGATGAGCCTGCGCGAGCGGATGCGCCTGTCCACCGTTCCGGAGCGGTCGCCCGACATCCAGTTCGCTTGGGCTCAGAACGTCACCACCGGCGGGCGAGTCGGCTCGACCCTGGCCGGGCACGGCACGCCGTGGGAATATGATCGCCGGGTGCCGATCCTGTTCTGGTGGCCCGGCGCGACGGGCGAGGAGCGGTTCCTGCCGATCCGCACCATCGACATCGCCCCCACCCTGGCCCATGTGATCGGGGTGGCGACGCCCAAGGTCGAGGGCCGCTGCATCGACCTGAACGGGTTCGCGGTGGCCGACTGCCCGACCGAGTGACGCTTGTTCCCATAACGGGATCGAGCTATAAGGCAGGATGAACGTGGTCGCCCGGAAGACTCTCCAGGCCTTCTGGGCTCGTCATCCGTCGGCGAAGGGACCGCTGACGAGTTGGTATGATCATGCGAAGGCTGCCGACTGGCGGTCTCCGCAGGATGTGAGGAATGATTTTCGTTCCGCCGATTTCGTCGGCGACAACCGCGTCGTCTTCGATATCGGCGGTAACAAATATCGGGTGGTGGTGCGGATCTCCTACACCTTCAAGCAGGTGTTGGTGAAGTTCGTCGGCACGCACGCTGAGTATGATCGTATCGACGTGGAAACCGTCTAGGCGAAGGAGCAGATGAGCATGCACATCCATATTCTTCGCGATGAGGCCGACTACCTCGAGGCTCTGGCGGCCTATGAAGCCTATTTCGACAACGCGCCCGAACCTGGCAGCGAGGCTGGCGATCGGTTCGAACTGCTGGGGTTGCTGTTGGCGAAATATGAGGAAGATCATTTCCCTATGCCCACCGGCGATCCGGTCGAGGCGATCCGGTTCGCCATGGAACGCCAAGGGCTGAGCCAGTCGGATCTTTCGGACGTGCTGGGGTCAAGGTCACGGGCGTCTGAGGTGCTGAACCGACGGCGCGCCCTTTCCGTTTCGCAAATCCGCACCCTGGCGCGCGAATGGCGTATTCCGGTTCAAGCGCTGATCGGTGAAGCGAAGGCGGCCTGAAGCGATCCGGCGCGATAAACTCCTGTTTCGGGGCCGTAAACTCGTGTTTCCCGAAGGGAAGCCGGGCTTACGCCCTTGACGTTTCCTAGGCAGAAGAGGGCAAATCGTCCCGGATCGGTGCCGCCGTGCGCCGCCGGGCGGCCCAGAAACCAGCAGGAAACGCCGTCATGAACAGAGCCCGCCGCGCCCGCATCGTCGCGACCCTGGGGCCCGCCAGCCGCGCGCCCGGCACGGTCAAGGCTCTGGCCCAGGCGGGGGTGGACGTCTTTCGGCTGAACTTCAGCCACGGCTCGCACGAGGACCACGCCGCCGCCCTGAAGGCCGTGCGGGGCGCCGAGATGGCGCTGCAACGGCCGCTGGGGGTTCTGGCCGATCTGCAAGGGCCCAAGCTGCGGCTGGGCCGGTTCAAGGACGTCGAGATCGCGGTCAAGCCGGGCCACAAGATGCGGTTCGACCTGGACCCGACGCCGGGCGACGAGACCCGGGTGCAGATGCCGCACCCCGAAATCTTCAAGGCCCTGCGCCCCGGCATGCTGCTGTTGCTGGACGACGGCCGGGTGCGGCTGCGGGTCGGCGACCGGACCGACGACTGGGCCGATGTGACGGTCGAGAGCGGCACGAAACTGTCGGACCGCAAGGGGGTGGCCGTGCCGGACGCGGTCATCCCGGTCTCGGCCCTGACGCCCAAGGATCGTGAGGACCTGGCCTTCGCCCTGCGCCAGGGCGTGGACTGGGTGGCGCTGAGCTTCGTGCAGAAGCCCGAGGACATGGCCGAGCTGAAGCGGATCGTGAACGGCCAGGCGGCCTGCCTGGCCAAGATTGAAAAGCCCGCCGCCGTGGCCGATCTGGAGGCCATTCTGGACTATTGCGACGGGGTGATGGTGGCGCGCGGCGACCTGGGGGTCGAGCTGGACCCCGAGGACGTGCCGGTGGCGCAAAAGCAGATCGTGCGGGCGGCGCGCAATCGCGGGGTGCCGGTGATCGTGGCTACCCAGATGCTGGAATCCATGACCAGCGCCCCGGCCCCGACCCGCGCCGAGGCGACCGACGTCGCCAACGCCGTTTACGAAGGCGCCGACGCCCTGATGCTGTCGGCCGAGACGGCGTCGGGCGACTATCCGCTGGAATCGGTCGGCATCATGAGCCGGATCATCGAGCGGGTGGAGCGTGACCCGATGTGGCCCAAGCTGATGGGCGCCGAACACGCCGGCATGGACGAACACGACGTCGACGCCCTGGTGGCGGCGGCGGCCATGGCGGCCAGCGCCCCCTCGACCGGCTGTCTGGTGGTCTTCACCACCCTGGGCGGCACGGCCCGGCGGATGGCGCGCGAGCGGCCGCTGAAGCCGATCCTGGTCCTGACGCCTAACCCGAACACGGCGCGGCGGCTGGCCCTGGTCTGGGGTCTGGAGCCGCGCCTGGGGGATCAGCCGGACTCGCTGGAGGCCGTGACCGACGATGCGGTCAACAGCGCCGTCCGCTATGGGCTGGCCGAGCCGGGTCAGCGCATCCTGATCCTGGCCGGCACGCCGTTCGGCGCGCCGGGTGCAGCCAATCTGCTGCGCCTGGCCCATGCGCCCGCCAAGGCCAAGGGGCGCAAGAAGGGCTGAGGATCAGGCGCCGTCGGACTGAGAAAAAACAGTCCGATGAGTCCATTGAGTCCGGTGAACGGGCCGAAGGCGGCGGGATCGGACACGAAAAAACAGTGTCCGATCTGTCCGATCTGTCCGATTTAGCGGGGCCAGGACGGCCGCGAAGGCCGCTGAACGCGGCCCGATCGGACACGAAAAAGAGGTGTCCGATGTGTCCGATCTGTCCGATTGAGCCGGGTGCAGGATGGGGGCGAAGGTTGTCAAAGACCTGAGACGTCCTATAGGGCGCCGTCGGACCCAGGGGCGTCGACAGCGGGTCGATCCGTCCAAGGCCTTGACGGCCCTGTCTGATTTCCGGGTCGTCGTGCGGATCGGCGGCGACGGCGATGGCGGCGAAGGCGCCGGAGCGCTACCGTGGCGGCATGAGTCGGCGGCCCGGATGATCAAATATATCGGCTCCAAACGCGCCCTCTTGGGCCATGTGAGCGCCGCCGTGGCGAGCGTCCTGCCGCAGGGCGGGCGGGTGTGCGACCTGTTTTCAGGGACGGCGCGGGTCGGCCATGCCCTGAAGGCCAAGGGGTTTCAGCTCTGGTCGAACGACCACAACGCCTATGCCCACGCCCTGGCGACGGCCTATGTCCAGGCCGATCGAGAGGTCTGGATCGACCGGGCCGAGGCGGTGCTGGCGGAACTGCGGGCCGTGAAGCCCGAGGCGGGCTGGTTCACCCAGACCTTCTGCCGGGACGCCCGCTACTTCCATCCCGACAACGGCGCCCGGATCGACGCGGTGCGCGACCGGATCGAGGCGATGGAGCTGGAGCCCGAGTTGAAGGCGGTGGTCCTGGTCAGTCTGATGGAGGCGGCGGACCGGGTCGACAGCACCGCCGGGGTGCAGATGGCCTATATGAAACAGTGGGCGCCGCGCGCGCTGAAGCCGCTGGAACTGCGCCTGCCCGACATCCTGCCGGGCGTCGGGGCGCCGTGCCGGGCGACCCAAGGCGATGCGGTCGAAATGGCCGATCAGGTGGAGGCGGACCTGGTCTATCTGGACCCGCCCTATAACCAGCATTCCTATCTGGCCAACTATCACTGCTGGGAAAGCCTGGTGCTGTGGGACCGGCCCGAGACCTATGGGATCGCCAACAAGCGGGTGGATGTGAAGACGCGCAAGAGCGCCTTCAACAGCCGCCCCGGCATCGGCCCGGCCCTGAAGTCGGTGATCGAGCGCGTCCGGGCGCCGAACCTGATCGTCAGCTTTAATGACGAGGGCTATCTGAGCCGTCAGGATCTGGTCGAGATGCTGTCGGCGCGGGGACGGGTCCAGGTCGTGGAGATCGCCCACCCCCGCTACGTCGGCGCCCGGATCGGCATCCACAATCCCAAGGGGGAGAAGGTGGGGCAGGTGGGGCGGCTGAGGAACGTCGAACACCTGTTCGTGGTCACCGACCGGCCGGTGGATCTGTCGCTGGCGGCCTGACGGGGCGGGAACCCGACTCGGGCGCACGCCGTTGAGGGTCCATGCAACCGCCCGTCACACACACTGGAACCCCCGCTCGCGAAGACGACTATCGCCTGCGCCCGGCCGCCGAGCCCAAGTCCTGGGTGACGGATCAGCCCATTTCCGATTTTCCGGCGGATCGCATGACGTCGCGCCTCTATACCCACAACGCCGAGCGGTTCGGCCGGCGCGAGCCCGAGCCGGTCGAGACCGTCGAACCGGAGGCGGAACCGGCCCTGAACCCGCCGCCGCACTGGATGATGATGATCGCCGGCGCCGCGGTGGCCGCCCTGATGGGCGCCCTCCTGGGCGGCTTCATGCACATCTGAGGTCAGGCCTCTTCGAGCAAGGCCTTGATCGGTCCCCAACTGCGGCGATGGGCGGGGCAGGGGCCGAGGATCTTCAGCGCGGCCTGATGGACGGGGGCGTTATAGCCCTTGTGGCCGGCGAAGCCGTAGCCGGGATACTCGGCGTCCAGTTCGATCATCAGCCGGTCCCGCGCCGTCTTAGCCAGGATCGAGGCCGCCGCGATGGACAGGGACAGGCCGTCGCCGCCGACCACGGTCTGGATCTCGCACGGCAGTTTGAACCGATAGTTTCCGTCCACCAGGGCGGCGACCGGCTGGACCGACAGGGCCTCGATGGCGCGGCACATGGCCAGGCCGGTGGCGTGCAGGATGTTCAGCGCCTCGATCTCCTCTACCGAGGCGAAGCCGACGCCCCAAGCGACGGCGCGGGCCTTGATCTCGGGCTCCAGCGCGGCGCGGCGCTTTTCGGTCAGGGCCTTGGAATCGTCGATGCCCGGCGGCAGGTCGTCGGGGTTCAGGATCACCGCCGCCGCCGACACCGGCCCCGCCCACGGCCCGCGCCCCGCCTCGTCCACGCCGCAGACGGGGCCGTTGACGCGCTGGATCAGCAGGGTCTCCAGCGCGAGCGTGGGAAAGGCCTTCGGATTCGCGGGGGCTTTAGCCATGGCCCGCCATCGCACGAACCTGGGCGTGACGGAAGCAGGTCGTCTGGTGATCATTGACCATGCCGACCGCCTGCATAAAGGCGTAGACGATCACCGGGCCGCAGAAGTTGAAGCCGCGTTTCTTCAGGGCCTTGGCCATGGCGACGGACTGTTCGGTCTGGGTCGGGGCTTGGCGATAGTCGGCGAAGGGGGTGTGGATTGGTTCGCCGCCGACGAAGGACCAGAGCCACGCTGAGAAATCCTCTCCGTTGTCGCGCATCTCAAGCCAGATCTGGGCGCCGCGGATGGCGGCCTTGATCTTGGCGCGCGAGCGGATGATGCGGGGGTCGCCCAGCAGGCGCTGGATGTCGGCCTCGTCATAGCGGGCGACGATCTCGGCGTCGAAGCCGTCGAAGGCGTCGCGGATGCCTTCGCGCTTTCGCAGGATGGTGATCCAGGCGAGGCCGGCCTGAAAGCCGTCGAGGACCAGCTTCTCCCACAGGGCGCGGGGGTCGCGTTCGGGGACGCCCCATTCGGTGTCGTGATAGGCGACATAGAGCGGGTCGGTCCCGCACCAGCCGCAGCGGCCTGAGGTGTCTGAGTCGGTCATGCGGCGATGTTGCCGGTTTGTTCGAGGTGTTCAAGACCCTCTCCCGCTTGCGGGAGAGGCAGCGCGTCGATCGCGAAGCGATCCCGCGACGGAAAGGGAAGTTTTATTTGAAGAAGAAGACTTCCCCCATCGTCAGCCGTCTCGCTCCGCGCGACGAGCTGACACTTCCCCCGCAAGCGGGGGAAGGTCTGGTGAGATCAATCCCTGACCAATCCCCCGTCCACCACCAGGTTCTGGCCCGTCACGGCGCGGCTCCAGGGGGAGGCGAAGAAGAGGGCGGCGTCGGCGAATTCCTCCGGCGTTGTCACTGACCGCAGCGGGGTCATTCCGGCGATCAGGTCGAAGACGGCGTCCGGCGTGGCGGCGCTGGCGTCGGTGGTGCGCAAGAGGCCGCCGGAGACCATGTTGACGGTGATCCCGTCCGGACCCAGGTCGGCCGAGGCGGTGCGGGTGAGCGACAGCAGGGCGGCCTTGGCGGCGGTGTAGTCGTGATAGGGCACGACCGGGTTCTGGAACAGGTTGGTGCCGATGTTGATGATCCGCCCGAACCGACCGGCGGCCATGCCCGGCGCCGTGGCCTGGATGGTGTTCAGGGCGCCGCGCACCACGGTCGAGAACTGGGCCGCCAGCTCGTCCCAAGCGATGTCGGTCATCTGCGACCGGGCGTCGCCGTTGAAACTGTAGTCCAGGGCGTTGTTGACGACGGTGGTGACGGGGGCGCCGAAATGGTCTTGCGCGGCGCCGACCAGGGCGTCGACGGCGGCGCGGTCGGTCACATCGGCCTGAAGGGCGACGGCGCGGTCGCCGATCTCGGCCGCCAGGGCCTCGGCGGCCTCGCCGCTGGCGCGCCAGTTGATGATCACGCGCGCCCCTTCACGCGCGAAGGCGCGCACCGCAGCGGCGCCGACGCCGCGCGCGCCGCCGGTGATGAGGACGATCTGGTCGGCGATCTTCATGGGAGGGTCTCAGTCGGTTGAGGAGGGGAGAACGTCCTGACCCATCCAGGCGGGTTTGCGCAAGCGCACCGGCCGACCCTCGACGGTCAGCTCGCCGTCGAGACGGTCGATGCGCAACAGGGCCATGGCGGAGCCGCCTTTGCCGGACAGCACCTCGCCCGCGCGCAGCTCGCCCTTCAGCACCTCGGCGCCGAAGGGGGGCGGGGGGCCGTCGAAGTCGAGGACCAGCATCCGGTTCTTGATCGAACCCCGGCGTTTCATCCGCGAGGTGGTCTCCTGGCCGACGAAACAGCCCTTGTGGAAGTCGATCCCGTTCAGCAGGTCGAAATCGGCCTCGATCGGATAGGTCTTGTCCTGGGGGGCGTCGGCGGCCGGATCGGGCACGCCGACCGACAGGCGATGGGCGTCATAGTCGGCCTCGGTCGCGTCGGCTGTAGCCGGGCCATAGAGGCGGCCGCCCATCAGAGGTGTTCGGGGGTCGGGAATGAAGCCTGTGGGCGCGTCGGGCCAGGCGGCGAAGACGGGGCGGTCGTCGGCGGCCACCTGGACCCGGGCCCTCAGTTTGTACATCGACAGCCGCTGGATCAGGGCGTCGCGGCGGTCGGCGGCGACGTCCAGCAGGACGCCCTCGGCCTGGCCCAGGATGAACAGGTCGAACAGCAGCCGACCGGGCGGGGAGAGCAGGGCGCCGAACCGCAGTTCGCCTTCGGACAGGGTCTCGACGTCCTGGGTCAGCAGATTGTGCAGGAAGGGCCGGGCCTCGGGGCCGGTGACGGCGATCAGGGCGCGGCTGGACAGGCGGGCGACGGGCATGGCGCCTAGATAGGCAGGCCGGAGCCTGGGCATAAGGCGGCGGGACCGAAAATCTGGGCCTCAGACCACGGCGTAGCGGGCGACCACCCCGTCCGGCTGGAAATCATGGCGGTCCAGCCGGTCCAGCGACCGCATCAGCCGATCCAGGAAGTCGGCGGGATCGCCCTCCTCAACGGCCGGGCGCAGCCAGTCGGTGACGACCGCGCGGGCGGGATAGGTCCCAACGGGGCCGGGGACGCTGAGCGCCACCTCCACCCCCTCGGCGATCCAGCCGGCGACGGTGGCGAACAGGTCGATGGAGGCCAGAAAGTCGCTGCGCCGCAGGACGTACAGGGTGATCACCCCGTCCTCGATCCCATCCGGGCGGACGATGACCCCGCTGCGGTCCGGCCGCCAGTCGTCGGACAGTTCGACGACCCGCCACAGGCAGAACCAGATGCGGCAGGTCTGGGGGCGTACGGCATGGACCGAACAGCCCGTCGCCTCGACGCAATAGGCGCACAGCTCGCCGGTGGGCTTGGCCAGTTCGGGCAGGTTCAGCGGAATGGCCCGACAGCATTCGACGCAGGCGCCGCAAGCTCGGTCGGGCAGGAGGGGCAGGCTCAACCGACCGACCGCTCCAGCCGGGCGATGCGGCGGTCCATGTCGGCGACCACGGCCTGAAGCCGCGTCTTCTCAGAGGCCATGTCCACGGGCGTGCCGTCCTCATAGGTGATGACCGCGCCCTGGTCGATCAGGTCCAGCCGATAGAGGGCCGTGACCCGTTGAGCCTTGAAGCGTTCGAGGGCGGCGACGGCGGCCGGATCGGGGGTTTGAACCATGGCCGGGCTCTAAACCATTGCGGCCTGCGGGGAAACCGTTGGACGAGGCGCAGACCCGCAGTTGGGGATTGGCGCTGAATCCCGGCGAGAATCCCCTTATACGGTGCACGGATGATCGGGCGCTTTCCCATCCTCTATATCGCCGAGGCGGACGCCGAGGACGCCGTCCTGTCTTCGGGCGTGCTCGCCTATCTGGTGGAGAGCCTGCCCAACGCCGTCTTCACCGTGGTGGGATCGGCCGCCAGCGCGCCCCTGTTCGCCGACACCCCCCGGCTGGAACGGCTGCTGGTGCTGGAGCGCGAGGGGCGGTTCGACTGGATCGCCCTGTGGAACCAGGTGCGGGGGACCCACTGGGGCCTGGTCGTGGACATGCGCGGCTCCACCCTGTCGGGCAAGCTGAGGCGCCAGAAGCGGGCGGTGCGGGGGCGCGATCCCGAGGGCGTTCATGCGGTCGAGGCCGCCGCCGCCGTGCTGAAGCTGGAGCCGCATGAGGCGCCGGCGCCCCGGCTCTATGTCTCCGACATCACCCAGGCCCAGGTCGAGGCCCTGATCCCCGCGACCGGCGGCGACGGCCCCATATTGGCGGTCGGGCCGGGGGTGGAGTGGATGGGGCGGCGCTGGCCGGCCGAACGCTACGCCAAGGTGGCGACCAAGCTCCTGGCCGACGACGGCCCCCTGGCCGGCGGGCGTCTGATGATCGTCGGCGAGGAGATCGACCGGGAAGCGGCCCACACCATCCGCTATGCCGCGCCGCGCGCGCGGGTGATCGAGCTGCAAGGAAAGCTGACGCGGCTGCAGACGGTCGCGGCCCTGTCCAAGGCGCGGCTCTATATCGGGGCGGATTCGATCTGGACCCATCTGGCGACGGCGGCGGGCGCGCCCGTGGTGGCGGTCTTCGGCCCGTCGGACGAGACGCGGCGCGGCCCCTGGAAGGGGGTGACGGTGCGCGGGCCCCGATCGTTTGCGGAGTTCAAGACCCTGGACCCCCGGCTGAACCAGGCCATCCAGCATATGATGGACCTGCCGTGGGAGCGGGTGCTGAAGGCGGCGCAAAAGGTGTTGAAGGAGCGGGGCTGACCCACACCGCCGTCATCCTCGGGCTCGACCCGAGGATCGAGGGTTCCGCACACGGGGCGCCTTCCGGTAGAAGCACACAGCCCATGCGTCTTCTGCCGTGACGCGGACGGTCCGATCCTCGGGTCAAGCCCGAGGATGACGGTGATGAATAGTCAGGAGCCCGCCCATGACCCAGACCTATGACCTGATCGTCCGTGGCGGCGAGGTGGCCAATCACGCCGGCCGCGGGCCGGCCGACGTCGGGGTGATCGACGGCAAGATCGCCTTCATCGGCGACCTGTCCCAGGCCTCGGCCGGAGAGACTTTCGACGCGACGGGCCTGACCGTCCTGCCCGGCGTCATCGACACCCAGGTCCATTTCCGCGAACCCGGCCTGGAGTGGAAGGAAGACCTGGAGACGGGCAGCCGCGCGGCGGCCCTGGGCGGGGTCGTCGCCGTGTTCGAAATGCCGAACACCAATCCCAACACCACCGACCCGGACACCATGGCCGACAAGCTGGCCCGGGCCAAGGACCGGATGTGGACCGACCACGCCTTCTATGTCGGCGGCACGCATGAGAACGCCGACTATCTGGGCGAGCTGGAGCGGCTGCCCGGCTGTTGCGGGGTCAAGGTCTTCATGGGCGCCTCGACCGGCGACCTGCTGATCGCCGACGACGAGGGGGTGCGCAAGGTTCTGTCGAACGTGCGCCGCCGCGCCACCTTCCACTCCGAGGACGAATACCGGCTGGTCGAACGGCGGGGCCTGGCCCGCACCGGCGACTGGACCAGCCACCCCGAGGTGCGCGACGCCGAGAGCGCCATCCGCTCGACCCGCCGCCTGGTCGGCCTGGCCCAGGAGACCGGCGCGCGCATCCATGTGCTGCACGTCACGACCCGGGACGAGATGGAGTATCTGCGCTTCCACAAGGATGTCGCCACCGTCGAGATCACGCCCCAGCACCTGACCCTGGCCGCGCCCGAAGCCTATGAGCGGCTGGGCGCCTATGCCCAGATGAACCCGCCGATCCGGTCGCAGGAGCATGTCGACGCTCTGTGGCTGTGGGGCATGCAGCAGGGCGTGGCGGACGTCATCGGCTCGGACCATGCGCCGCACACCAAGGAGGAGAAGGCCAAACCCTATCCGGCCTCGCCGTCCGGCATGCCGGGGGTGCAGACGCTTGTGCCCCTGATGCTGACCCATGTGGCGCAAGGGCGGCTCAGCCTGGAGCGGTTCATCGACCTGACCTCGGCCGGCGCCCAGCGGGTGTTCGGCACGGCCAACAAGGGACGGATGGCCGTCAGCTATGACGCCGATCTGACCCTCGTCGATCTGAAGGCCAAGAGAACGATCACCCACGACCAGCAGGCCTCGCGCTGCGGCTGGACCCCCTTCGACGGTTTCGAGGCCACCGGCTGGCCGATGGCGACGATCGTGCGCGGCCGGGTGGTGATGCAGGACGGCGAACTGATCGGCGCGGCCCACGGACGGCCGGTGCGGTTCATGGAGACGCTGTGAGGGAAAAACTCGGCCTGATCGGCTTCGGCGCCTTCGGGCGGTTGACGGCGCGGCATCTGTCGCCCTGGTTCGACATCTACGCCCATGATCCGGCGGCGAACGACGGCGAGGGCCATGCGACCCTGACCGATCTGGCGACCGCCGCCGCCTGTCCGACGGTGATCCTGGCCGTGCCGGTCGAGGCGCTGGAGGCGACCCTGGCCGCCATGGGCCCCCATCTGGCGCCGGGCGCCCTGGTCCTCGACGTCGGTTCGGTCAAGGTGAAGCCCGCGCGACTGATGGACGATAGGCTGGCGCCCGGCGTGCGCGTCGTCGGAACCCACCCCCTGTTCGGCCCCCAGAGCGGCAAGGCCGGGATCGCCGGGCTCAGGATCGCCGTCTGCGTGGTACGCGGCGACCGTGACGCCCGCCGCGTCGCCGCCTTCTGCCGGAAAGCCCTGAAGCTGGGGGTCTTTGAGGTCACGCCCGAAGATCATGACCGGGAGGCGGCCGTAGTCCAGGGCCTGACCCATCTGATCGCCCGTGCGCTTCTGGCCATGGAGCCCCTGCCGACCCGCATGACCACCGCCAGTTTCGACCGGCTGATGGAGGCGGTGGACATGGTGCGCCACGACAGCCCCGCCGTCTTCCGCGCCATCGAACGCGACAATCCCTTCGCGGCCGAGGTGCGCGAGCGGTTCTTCACCCTGGCGGATCAGGCGCGGGGGGCGTTGGGGGAGGGGTAGGGGGCGTTCCTTTTGGGGCGTAGGCTGGATGGCGCTGTTGACCCGTTGCGGACGTTTTCCTTGAGGATCAAAGAGCCACGCATGGCACCGCTTACGGTTTATTCCTTCCGAGATTGGGCTTTCAGTCCAAGAGGCGACACTCACGTCTGCATCGTTGAGCGTGAAGCGTTGAAAGCATTCATGTCGCCGAAGGAAATCTCCGCCGCGTTCAGTGGGCATGTGGTCTATCGCCGTGGCGTCTTTGCTCGCTACGTCGGCGTTTGGGGGCGAAGAAACGGTAAGCGGCTTAGACGTTTCCTTTCAGAGCGAGGCGCGACCGTTGCCATCGTGCGATGCAGGCCCACTGGCGCACGCATGGCGATCTTCGAGACGCGGGCAATTCGTGAAAGGATTAGAGACATCACGATGGTGGACGCTTAGGCGGTAAAGTCCGCTCTCCACCTATGAGCGACGCTGAGTATGTCCGCTTCCCAAGTTGAACTCAGTGTTCATCGTTCGCCCGAATGAACGCCCCCACGTCCTCCGCCACGCCCGGCGCGAGCGGCAACGCCGGGTCGGCGTAGGTCGCCAGGTTGGCGGCGCGGGCGGCGGGGGCGGTTTTCAGGATGTGGTTGACGCCGTCCCACAGTTTCAGCGTCGCCCTGGGGTCGGCGGCGGCCAGGGCCTGGGCGTCGGCGATCCCGACCTGGAGGTCGGTCGTCCCCTGGCCGATGAAGACCGGGCCGTCATAGGCGGCGAGCAGGGCGGCGGGGTCCAGCGGCAGCCAGGAGATCAGATAGGGCTGGACCGAGGGACGGAACAGGGCCGCCAGGGCCGGGGGCGGATCGGCGACGGTGCGGCCGGCCTCAAGCTCGGCCAGGGCGGCGAAGGCCGGGGCCTTCAGCGGCTCGGGCAGGCCCTTTTCCAGCTGTTCGCGCAGGACCACGCCCGCGGGGCGGCCGGCGCCGGACAGCAGGACCAGGCCGCAGACCTTATCGTCTCCACCCTCGACCGCCTTCAGCGCGACCAGGGCGCCCTCGCTGTGGCCGATCAGCCAGGCGCAGGGCTTGTCGGCGCGACGGGCGGCCTCGGCGGCCCAGGCGCGGGCGTCGGCCACATAGGCGTCAAAGCGCAGATCGGCCTCGGCCGGACCGGCCGCCGCGCTGGCGGCTATGCCGCGCTTGTCGATCCGCACCGTGGCGATCCCTTGCGCCGCCAGCCCCTCGGCCAGAAGGCGATAGGTGGAGGCGGAAACGCCCATCGGGCTGTTCCCGTCGCGATCCGTCGGTCCTGAGCCCGGCAGGATCACGGCGACGGCGGCGGGGCTGTCGGGCGCCGACAGGGTTCCGTGCAGGGGCGCGGGCTGTGCGGGCAGGGTCACCTCGCTGGAGACGGGGCCGGCGAGCAGGGCGAGGGCGAGGCTGAACATGGCGGTCTCCTTTGAAGAGGGGGCGTTCAGAAGGGGTGGCGGCTCTCGACCGTAGTCCCCTGAGCCGGTGCGGCAAGATGGCCGGGCGCCGAACACCGCCTTGCCATTGCAAACCAGTTGCAGAAGCGCGTATGGAGCCCGCCTTTCTGTTCTTGAGAATATGTTGCAGATCATGGCCCGCCCGATCCGTCTCGCCTGCGCCGTCAGCCTCCTGGCCCTGAGCCTCGCCGCCCCCGCCTTGGCGCAGCAGGGGCCGGCCGCGCCGACCGAGCTGGGCGAGATCGTGGTGACGGGGTCGCAGGTGAATCTGACGGCGCCGGCGGCGGGCGGCCAGGTGGCGCGGGGCGGTCGGGTCGGCCTGTTGGGCAATCTGGACATGATGGACACGCCCTTCTCCACCACCAGCTACACCGAAAAACTGGCGCGGGATCAGCAGGCGCGCGGGATCGGCGACGTGTTGCAGAACGATCCGACGGTGCGGGTGACCAAGGGCTTCGGCAATTTCCAGGAACTGTATGTGATCCGGGGCTTCCCGGTCTATTCGGACGACATGAGCTACAACGGCCTGTACGGCGTTCTGCCGCGCCAGTTCGTGGCGGCCGAGCTGATCGAGCGGGTCGAGGTCTTTCGCGGGGCCAGCGCCTTTCTGAACGGGGCGGCGCCCGGCGGAACCGGGGTGGGCGGCGCCTTCAACCTGACGCCCAAGCGGGCCAATGGACCGCTGACCCGTCTGACGGCGGGCGTGTCCGGCGCCGATGAAATCTACGCCGCGGCCGATCTGGCGCGCCGGTTCGGCGATCAGGACGAATCGGGCGCGCGCCTGAACGTCGCCGGCCGGGGCGGCGAAGCCTCGGTCGAGGACCAGACCAACACCCTGCGCGTGGTGGGCCTGAACCTGGACCGGCGGGGCGAGCGGGCGCGCTTTTCGGCCGATCTGGGCTGGCAGGACCACCGGATCGACGCCCCGCGCCCCAGTGTGACGCCCGGCGCCGCCATCCCCGAGGCCCCCTCCGCCGATCGGAATTTCGCCCAGCGCTGGACCTATACGGATGAGGAACAGCTGTTCGGCGCGGTGCGGGGTGAGTTTGACATCACCGACAGCGTCACCGCCTGGGCCGCCTTCGGCGGGCGTCAAGGCGAGGAGGACAACAGCCTGGCCAATCCGCGAGCCGACGCGGCGGGCGCCATCCGGGGCTATCGCTTCGACAATATCCGCAAAGACACGGTCTGGTCCGGCGACGTCGGCCTGCGGGCGGACCTGACCACCGGCCCGGTTGGGCACCGACTGGTCGCCTCGGCCTCTCAGATCCAGTCCAAGTCGAGGAACGCCTGGGCGGGATCGAACTTCGCGGGGTACAGCTTTGGAACCCTGACCGATCCGATCCTGTCGCCGGCGCCGACGATCGCCAGCGTCTCGGGCGACCTGAGTGACCCGAAGGTGACCGAGCGGGTCAAGAACACCAGCGTCGCCGTGGCGGACAGGCTGTCCTTCCTGGACGGCCGTCTGCTGGCGACGGTCGGCGTGCGGTATCAGGAGATCGAGACCAAGTCCTACGCCTATGCCGACGGCGCCTTCGGCTCGGGCTATGCCAGCGAGGCTGCGACCCCGGCCTTCGCCCTGGTCTACAAGCCCAGCGACCGGGTTTCGCTGTACGCCAACTATGCCGAGGCCCTGACGCCCGGTCGGGTCGCGCCTGCGGTGGTCAACGGCGCAGCCGTGGCGAACGCCGGCGAGGTGCTGTCGCCCTTCCGCGCCGAACAGGCCGAGGTCGGGGCCAAATATGACGCCGGAACCTTCGGCGGGACGCTGAGCCTCTTCAGGACGACCCTGCCCAGCGCCTTCTTCGATCCCGCCTCCCGCGTCTATTCCGACGGGGGCGAACAGGAGAACCGGGGCGTTGAACTGACCGTCTATGGCGAGCCGATCGACGGCCTGCGGCTGATCGGCGGGGCGACCTGGCTGAACGCCGAGGTCAAACGGTCGCTGACGGCGGCGAACGAAGGCAAGTCGGCCATCGGCGTGCCGGAGGTCCAGACCAATCTGAACGTCGAATGGGACGTGCCGCGCCTCAGCGGCCTGACGCTGGAGGGGCGGGTGGTCCACACCAGCGCCCAGGCGGCGAATGCGGCCAATACGCTGGAGCTGGACGCCTGGACCCGGTTCGACGCCGGGGTTCGCTACGCCTTCGAGGCCGGCGGGCGTCCTCTGACGGTCCGGGCGCGGGTCGAGAACGTGGCCGACGAGGACCAGTGGGTCGCCGTCGGCGGCTATCCGGGCTCCAACTATCTGACGCTGGGGGCGCCGCGCACCCTGTCCCTGTCGATCTCGGCGGAATTCTGATCGGATGAGGACGCGGACGATCCGCGCCTGGTCCTGGACGCACAAATGGTCGAGTCTTGTCTCGACCCTGTTCCTGCTGATGCTGTGCGTCACCGGCCTGCCGCTGGTCTTCACCCATGAGATCGAAGAGGTGCTGCTGGAGCAGGCCTGGACGCCCGCCGCGCCCGACGGGCCGTTGTTGAGCCTGGACGAGGTGCTGGCGGCGGCCCTGGCGCGTCATCCGGGCGAGGTTCCGGCCTTCATGAGCTTCGACGTGGATCGGCCGGTGGTGAACGTCACCAGCGTCAATCCGAACGGCCCGGCCGGTCGCTACAGTTTCGAACCGATCGACCAGACCAGCGGCGCCGTCGCCCCGCCGGTCGCCGGCCATCCGGTGATGGAGTTCCTGCTTCAGCTGCACACCGACATGTTCCTGGGCCTGCCGGGCATGCTGTTCCTGGGCCTGATGGGGCTGATGCTGATCACGGCGGTGGTGTCGGGGGTGGTGCTGTACGCCCCCTTCATGCGGCGTCTGCCGTTCGGCACGGTGCGGGCGACGAAGTCGGCGCGGACCCGCTGGCTGGACTATCACAACCTTCTGGGCGTCATCACCGCAGCCTGGGTGCTGGTGGTCGGGGCGACGGGGGTGATCAACACCCTGGCGACGCCGATCCTGGCCTATTGGAAGAATACGGCGCTGAAGGAACTGACCGCCGCCCATGAGGCCCCGGCCTCCGTCGGGGAGCGAGCCTCGCTGGACGTGGCGGTGGAGCGGGCGAAACAGGCCCTGCCGGGCAAGACCCTGCAATTCATCGCCTTTCCGGGAACCGACTATTCGACCGATCACCACTACGCCGTCTTCTTCCACGGCGACACGCCGCTGACGACCCATCTGACGACGCCGGCCCTGATCGACGCCAGGACCGGCGAACTGACGGCCGTGGCCCCGACGCCCTGGTATGTGAAGGCCCTGTCTTTGTCCCAGCCGCTGCATTTCGGCGACTACGGAGGGCTGGGGCTGAAGATCCTGTGGGCGCTGCTGGACCTGGCGACCATCGTCATCCTGGGGTCCGGCCTCTATCTGTGGCTGGGCAAGGGACGGCGGAAGGCGTCATGAGCCGCAAGGATCGCAGCCTGTGGGCCATCTTCGGCGCGCCGCTTTGGGTGTTCGTGCTCAGCCTGACGGGGCTGATCGGGGCCCTGCTGGAGGACGGCGCCTGGGACGCCGTCTTTTCGGCCTTCTTGGCCTCCACCGTGATCGTCACCGTCTGGGCCCTGATCCGGCGTCGAAGGTGATCGGCGTCAGATCGAGAAGCTGACGCCGCAGCCGCAGCTCGAGGCGGCGTTGGGGTTTCGAACCACGAACTGGGCGCCGGCCAGTTCATCGACATAGGCGATCTCGGAATTCTTCAGGAAGGGAACCGAGACGGGGTCGATCAGGGCCGTCTGGCCCTGGGCCTCGATCCGAAGATCGTCGTCCTCGGCCGTCTCGACCAGTTCGAACCGGTACTGAAAGCCCGAACAGCCGCCCCCGTCGACAGCGACGCGCAGCATCAGGGACTTGCCCTCGGCCGCGCTGAGCCGGGCCAGACGATCGGCGGCGCTGGCGGCCAGGACGATCCCCTCCGGCGCGCGCGTGGCGACGCTGAAGGCGGGTGTGGACGGTTCTGTGGATTGGACGGTGCTCACAGCTGTCTATATGAGGCGCGTGCGGGCGTTCGCAAAGGCCCCGTCCGATCAAAGCCGCTTCAAAGTTGACGACTTGAGCCCGATGACTCTCGCCCCCTACGCCGAACGCGCCGATCTGACCAAGGGCCGTCGCTTCTTCGAACCGCCCAGCCGCACCCGCACCGCCTTCGCCCGCGACCGCGACCGGATCATCCACGCCACCGCCTTTCGTCGCCTGAAGGAGAAGACCCAGGTCTTCGTGGCCCATGAAGGCGACCACTATCGCACCCGCCTGACCCATTCGCTGGAGGTGGCCCAGATCGCCCGGTCCCTGGCCCATGCGTTGCGGCTGGACGACGACCTGGCCGAGACCATCGCCCTGGCCCACGATCTGGGCCATCCGCCCTTCGCCCATGCGGGCGAGGACGAGCTGGTCATCCAGATGGCCGACTACGGCGGCTTCGACCACAATGTGCAGAGTTTCCGCGTCATCACCGAGCTGGAGACCCGCTATCCGCAGTTCGACGGGCTGAACCTGAGCTGGGAGACGGTCGAGGGCGTCATCAAGCACAACGGCCCGGTGTCGCATCGGCTGGACGAAGCGGCCTGGTCGGTGGTGCGTCCCTATCGCGCGGGCGGGGAGGCGGGCTGGGACCTGCGTCTGGACAGTTTCGCCTCGCTGGAGGCGCAATGCGCCGCCATCGCCGACGACATCGCCTATAACAATCACGATGTGGACGACGGGGTGCAGGCCGGGCTGATCACGCTTCAGGATCTGGATCAGGTGCCCCTGATCGGCCCGACCCTGGCGGAGGTCCGCCGCGACTGGCCCGCCATCGACGACCGGATGCTGCGGATCGAGGCGGTGCGGCGGATGATCGGGGTCATGGTCGAGGACGTGCTGGCCGAGACGGCGCGACGGCTGGAGGAGGACCAGATCGGCTCGACCGAGGATGTGCGCCACGCCTCGCGGACCCTGGTGGACTTCTCCCGGTCGATGCACGCGGACCTGGCGATCCTGCGCAAATTCCTGTTCGAGCGGATGTATCGCCACTACCGCGTCAACCGCACGCGCAGTCAGGCGCGGCGGGTGCTGTCGCAGCTGTTCGAACTGTTCATGGCTGAGCCGGAGGTCATGCCGCCGGAATGGGGCGTGCCGGCCCAGACCGAGGATCGGACCCGCAGGGCGCGCGCCGTCTGTGATTACATCGCCGGCATGACCGACCGCTATGCGATCGAAGTCCACCAGAAATTGTTCAGCCTCGACCTGGCGCTCGATCTGTGATTCGAAAGACGGCGGCGGGGCGTTAAACTAACCGTTCGACGCGCCGATTCGCTGCGTCGGACAGACGGCGGAGCGACACCATGTCTTTCGATGACGAGAACCGACCCGGCCGAGGCGCCTATACGCCTCCGACCGACGACGACCTGCCGTTCCGCCGGAACACCTATGACCCGCGCGGCGGCGGCCGAAACGTCGGCTCGGGCGGAGGCAAGGCGCCGCCCGTGACCTTGATCGTCAGCGGCGTGGTGCTGCTGGTGCTGATCATCGCCGTCATCTTCTTCTATCGTTCGGGCATGCGGGCCTCGACCGACGCCCCGCCGGCCGTGGGCCAAGCCGTCGGCGAGATGAAGACCGCCGCCCCCCTGGACGCCCAGCCGGTCGATCCGGCCGAGGGCGTGCGGGTCTATCGCGACGAGACCGAGACCGCCGACGCGCCCGTGACCTTCACCCCGCCGCCCGAGACGCCCCAGCCGCGCCCGGCCGCACCGCCGACCGCCGCGCCGACCGGCCAGGGCTTGCCGCCCGCCGCCGCTGCGCCCCGTCCGGCCACCCCGGCGCCCAAGACCGAGGCGACCACGCCCGCCGCTCCCGCGCCGACGGCTCCCGCCGCCGCCGGCGGTTCGGCCTCGGTCCAGATCGGCGCCTTCTCCTCGACGGAGATCGCCGACCGGGAATACGCCGCCGTCGCCGGCCGTTTCAGCCAATATGCGTCGGGCGCCGAAAAGCGGGTGACCGAAGTGACCTCGTCCAGCGGTTCGACCCTGTACCGCACCACCTTCACCGGCCTGTCGCGCGAGCGGGCGGTCGCCTTCTGCAACGCCCTGAAGGCCGCCGGGCGGGATTGCATCGTTCGGTGACCTCCGCCGCCATCTACGGCTGCGCCGGCCATCGGCTGACGGAAGACGAACGCGCCTTCTTCGCCGAGGCGCGGCCGTGGGGTTTCATCCTGTTCCGGCGCAATATCGACAGCCCGGAACAGGTGCGGGCCCTGACGGACGAGCTGCGCGCGGCCATAGGCGACCGTGACGCGCCGATCCTGATCGACCAGGAGGGCGGGCGGGTCCAGCGGATGGGGCCGCCGCACTGGCCCAAATATCCGCCGGGCGACGCCTATCTTAAGGCGACGAACGACCCGGCGGACGCCCGAGACCTTGTCCGTCTGGGGGCGAGGCTGATGGCGCACGATCTGCGCGAGGTCGGAATCAATATTGATCTGCTGCCGGTGCTGGACGTGCCCGTGCCCGGCGCCCACGACATCATCGGCGATCGCGCCTATGGCCGCGATCCTCAGACCGTGGCCCTGCTGGGACGGGCGGCGGCGGAGGGTCTGCTGGCAGGCGGGGTACTGCCCTGCATCAAACACATGCCGGGCCACGGCCGCGCCTTCGCCGACACCCACAAGGACCTGCCGACGGTCCATGCCGATCTGGAGACGCTGGACGCCTGGGATTTCGCCCCGTTCAAGGCCCTGTCCGACATGCCGATCGGCATGACGGCCCATATCGTCTTCAGCGCCATCGACCCCAAACGCCCGGCCACCCAGTCCAAGAGGGCGATCCGGCTGATCCGCGAACGGCTGGGCTTCGGCGGTCTGTTGCTGTCGGACGATCTGGTGATGAACGCCCTGTCCGGATCCTTGACCCAGAGGGCGCACAAGGCGCTGAAGGCGGGATGCGACGTCGTCATCCATTGGAACGGCGATATGGACGAGATGCGGCAGGTCGCCGAGGGCGTCGGTCCGCTGAAGGGCGGGGCGAAACGGCGCGCCGAGGCGGCCCTGGCCCGGATCGTTCGGACGCCGGAGCCGCTGGATCCCGTCGCCGGGCACGAACGCTTCTTCCGCGCAATGGCGGGCAAGACGGACGCGGCTAAAGGACCGGACGTGGGGGAGGCGCAGGCGTGAGCGACGCCTTTCAGCCCAATCTGGATTTCAACGCCGAGGAGGTCGAGGAGCGCGAAGCCTTCGTCGTCGATCTGGACGGCTATGAAGGGCCGCTGCACGTCCTCTTGGCCCTGGCGCGGACGCAGAAGGTCGATCTGCTGAAACTGTCGATCACCCAGCTGGCGGAACAGTATCTGGCCTTCGTTCACGAGGCGCGGCGGCGCAACTTCGCCCTGGCGGCCGATTATCTCGTAATGGCCTCCTGGCTGGCCTATCTGAAGTCCCGGCTGCTGCTGCCGCGCACCGAAAAGGGCAAGGGGGAGGAGCCGCCGGCCGAGGCCATGGCCGCCGCCCTGGCCTTTCGCCTGCAGAAGCTGGAGGCGATGCGCAAGGCGGTCGAACAGCTGATGGCCCGTCCCCAGCTGAAGCGCGACGTCTTCACCCGGGGCGACCCCGAGGCGACGGTGATCGTGCCGTCCGACCGGATCGACGCCAGCCTGTATGAGTTGATGAGCGCCTATGTGACCCAGCGCCGACGCGAGGAGGCGCGACGCTATTCGCCCGGCCAGCGGGTCGAGGCCTTTCCGCTGGAGGCGGCGCGCGACTGGCTGCGCGAGATCATGCCGCGTCTCGCAGACTGGACCCCGCTGGACCAGGTCGCGCCCCGTCCCGAAGACCCTGAGGGCCCCAGCCAGGCCAGCTATACCGCCTCGACCCTGTCGGCCAGTCTGGAGCTGGTGAAGGAGGGGGCCATGGACATTCGCCAGACGGCGCCGTTTGCGGACCTGTATCTGAAGCGGCGGGGCCTGGGGCAGCCGCTGGAGCTGACGCCGTGATGCGCGGATATCCCCATGTCTGACCCGTCCTTCCAGCCCGACGAGGCCGAGATCGAGCGCCGGGTCGAGGCCCTGCTGTTCGCCGCCGCCGGTCCGCTGAGCGCCGCCGAGATCGGGGCGCGCCTCCCCGAAGGCGCCGACGTCGGCCGGGCTCTGTCGGGCCTGCGCGCCCGTTACGAGGGACGGGGGGTGGAGCTGGACTGCGTGGCCGACCGCTGGCGGTTCCGCACGGCCGCGGACCTGGCCTTCATGATGAGCCAAGAGCGGGAGGAGCCCCGCCGCCTGTCCAAGGCGGCGCTGGAGACCCTGGCCATCATCGCCTACCACCAGCCCGTGACCCGCGCCGAGATCGAGAGCGTGCGCGGCGTCAGCCTGTCCAAGGGCACGCTGGACCTGTTGCTGGAGATGGGGTTCGTGCGTCTGCGAGGGCGGCGGCGGACAGCGGGTCGGCCCGTAACCTACGGCACCGCCGACCGGTTCCTGGAGCATTTCGGCCTGGCCAGTCTGTATGACCTGCCGGGGGTTCAGGAGATGAAGGCCGCCGGGCTTCTGGACCTGTCGGCCCCCGTCGGGTTCGAACTGCCCGACCCCAGTCGTGCGACCGGGGCGGATGAGGAGGAGGCGCCCCTGCTGGACGAAGACAGCCCCGAGTTCGCCCAGGACTTCGTCGGCGAGGAGCGATAGCCGTCGGACGCCGCGCTCAGGCGGTCAGCTGGCGCGGCAGTTTGAAGGTCACGGTCTCACGCGCGCCGGCGTCCTCGGTCACGGTGGCGTCGAACCGTTCGGCGATGGCGTCCACCAGGGCGGCGATCAAAGGCTCGGGCGCCGAGGCGCCGGCGGTGACGCCGACCGTCTGAACCCCGTCGAACCAGTCCCAGTCCACCTGGGAGGCGTCATCGACGAGGCGGGCGTCGCGGGCGCCGGCGCGCATCGCCACCTCGACCAGCCGGGCCGAGTTGGACGAGTTCTTCGATCCGACCACCAGCACCAGTTCGCAGCCCTCGCCCAGCACCTTGACCGCCTCCTGGCGATTGGTGGTGGCGTAGCAGATGTCTTCCTTGTGCGGATCGGGCAGTTCGGGGAAGCGCCGCTTCAGCACCTTCAATATGCCCGCCGTGTCATCGACCGACAGGGTGGTCTGGGTCGCATAGGCCAGGGGGGCGTCGCCGGGGCGTTCGAAGGCCTCGGCGTCGGCCTCGGTCTCGACCAGGCTGATGGCGCCGGGCGGCAACTGGCCCATGGTGCCGATCACCTCCGGATGGCCGGCGTGGCCGATCAGGATGATATGGCGGCCTGCGGCATGATGACGCTCGGCCTCGACGTGGACCTTGGACACCAGGGGGCAGGTGGCGTCCAGGAACAGCAGGTCGCGCGCCCGGGCGTTGGCCGGCACAGACTTGGGCACCCCATGGGCCGAGAAGACGACCGGCCGGTCGTCGGGGCATTCGTCCAGCTCCTTGACGAAGACGGCGCCCATGGCCTTCAGCCGCTCGACCACATGGCGGTTATGGACGATCTCGTGGCGGACATAGACAGGGGCGCCGAACTTCTCGATGGCGCGCTCGACGATCTGGATCGCCCGATCAACCCCGGCGCAGAAGCCCCGCGGCGTCGCCAGCCGCACGGCGATCGGGCGGCGTTCGGGCGCAGGGGAGGGGACGTGCATATTCATGACCGCCAACCTAGTCGTTCGCGGACCATATCGCCATGCGGGGCGAGCGAATCCGCACCTCAAGGCAGCGACGCATCGCCACGGTCGGCTGGTTCTCAGTGAAAATCCATTCGGAACAAAGATTTAGACTAAGTTCACGACGCCTTGACCAACCGGCCGCTCACGATTAGTTTCCGCGCCGAATTCAGACCTGCCTCAACACATTGTTCGGGCGCTGAGCGCACAGGCCATGTCCCCTATGTCGGAATCGCGCGAAGAGGCGATCAAACGCCTCCAAGACAGCGCATCCGCGTTGGAGGACAAGACGGCTCAGAAGGCGTCGGAGCACCTCGCGGCTCAGGCGGTGACGAGCCAGGCCTACAAGATCGTCGCCGAACTGCTCGGCGGGGTCTTCCTGGGCTTGGGGCTAGGTTTTGGGGCGGACCGACTGTTTGGGACCAATCCCTGGGGTATCATCGGCGGAGTCCTTCTGGGCTTCGCCCTGTCGATTTACATGGCGCGCCGCACAGCCAACCGGCTGATGGCGCAGGCGAAGGCGAGCGGGATCGAACCGAAATCGGTCCCCTTCGACGACGAGGAAGACGAGGACCGATAGGCTGATGGCCGATCCGCTTCACCAGTTTAAGATCCAGCCGCTCGTCGATTTCGGCGCGGTGAACCTGCCTGTCTTCGGCCACACCCAGCTGGCGATCACCAATTCGCACGTCGCCATGACGGTCGCCTTCGTGGCCATCGTCCTGTTCCTGCAACTGGTCACCTCGAGCGCCAAGGTGGTGCCGGGACGGTTGCAGACGGCCGGCGAAAGCCTGTTCGATATGATCGACGGGGTGACCGATTCCATCATCGGCCACGACGGCCGCAAATATTTCCCGTTCGTCTTCAGCCTGTTCCTCCTGGTGCTGGTGATGAACCTGTTGGGCATGTTCCTCAGCTTCACCGCGACGTCGCAGCTGGCGGTTACGGTCACCTTCGCCGCCCTGACCATCCTGCTGGTCATCGGCGTGGGCTTCCTGAAGAACGGCCTGGGCTTCTTCAAACTGTTCTGGCCGGCCAGCGCGCCTCTGGTGCTGCGCCCCGTCGTCGGCGCGATCGAGTTCCTGTCCTTCCTGCTGCGTCCGGTGACCCTGGCTCTTCGTCTGTTCGGCAACATGCTGGGCGGCCACGTCGCGCTGAAGATTTTCGCCGGCTTCGTCGTGGCCCTGGGCGCCGGCGCCTTCGTCGGCGAGGGCCTGGGCCTGTGGGGCCTGCCGATCGCCGCCCTGTCGATGACCATGGTCGTCGCCCTGACCGCCCTCGAATTCCTCGTCGCCTTCCTTCAGGCGTTCGTGTTCGCCGTTCTGGCCAGCATCTATCTCAATGATGTGGTCAACCTGGGTGAAGGCCATTAAGGCCCGGCCCAGTTCGAGAACTCCCTTCTTCCAACCCACCTGACTGAAACAAGGATACTCACCATGGAAGCTGAAGCCGCCAAGTTCATCGGCGCCGGCCTGGCCACCCTCGGCATGATCGGCTCGGCCATCGGCGTGGGCAACATCTTCGCCAACTTCCTGAACGGCGCCCTGCGCAACCCGTCGGCCGCCGCCTCGCAAGTCGGCAACCTGTTCGTGGGCGCGGCTCTGGCCGAAGCCCTGGGCATCCTGGCCTTCGTGCTGGGCATCCTGATCCTGAACACGCCCACCGCCTAATAGACGGTGAGTTGAAGGGCGGCGGCGCTTTCCCTAGGAAGGCGTCGTCGCCGTTTGCTTTTCCCGGACGAACGGACACCATGGCCGCCCCCACTTCCCACGACACGCACGCCACGACCGAGGCCCAGGGCCACGGCGAGGGTGGTCTGCCGCAATTCCAGACCCAGCACTGGGCCGGGCAGATGGGCTATCTGCTGGTCCTGTTCTTCCTGCTCTATTTCCTGATCGCCAAGGTCTTCGCGCCGCGCCTGCGCCGCGTCATGGATGAACGTCGCGAGACCATCTCCGGCGCCGTCGCCACCGCGCGTCAGGTCCAGGCCGAGGCCGCCGAGCAGGCCGCCCTGGCCCAGGCCGATCTGGCCAAGGCCCGCGCCGACGCCCGCGCCACCGCCGCCGCCGCCAAGGCGCGCGTCACGGAAGAAGCCAACGCGCGCCAGGCTGCTGAAGAAGCCGTGGTCAATGCCCGCATCGCCGAAGCCGAGGCCGCCATCGCCAAGACCCGCGACGCCGCCATGGGCAATGTCTCGACCATCGCCTCCGACGCCGCCGGCGCCATGGTGGAGCGCCTGACCGGCCAGGCCGCGACCAAGGCCGAACTCGACCTCGCCAAGGGAGCCGTCTGATGAACCTGATCTTTGAACCGGGCATCTGGGATCTGTCGAATCCCGAGATCTGGGTCGGCGTCGGCCTGCTGATCTTCTTCGGTATTCTGATCGCCGTCGGCGTGCCCAAGATGGTCGCCGCCCAGCTGGACGCCAAGGGCGCCAAGATCCAGGCCGACCTGGACGAGGCCGCCCGTCTGCGCGCCGAGGCCGAAGCCCTGCTGGCCCAGATCCGCAAGGAGAAGGCCGAGGCAGAGGCCCAGGCCGCTGATATGATGGCCCAGGCGGAAGCCGACGCCCGTCGTCTGGAAGTCGAATCCAAGGCCAAGCTGGAAGAGACGCTGGAGCGTCGCCAGAAGATGGCCGAGGCCCGCATCGCCCAGGCCGAGGCCCAGGCGTCCGCCGAGGTCAAGGCCGCCGCCGCCGACCTGGCCGCCAAGGCCGCGGAACAGATCCTGGCCGCCCGCCTCGCCGGCGGCGCCAAGGATCCGCTGCTGGACGCCGCCATCGGCCAGATCGGCGACCGTCTGAACTGACGACCTCAAGTCTGACCGGGTCTCAGCGCCCGTCCTTCGGCCGAAATCGCTCTAGCGGTTTCGGCCGAAGTCGTTTCGGGGCGGCCCTCAGCGCCCGATGACGCCGCTGACCGTCAGAACCACAGCGATCATCACCAGGATGAAGACGATGACCCCGCCCATGATGCGGAAGGGCGGGCCGCTTTCACTGCGGCGGCTGAAGCCGTCTGGATCGCGGTCGGGTTCAGTCATCGGTCTTCATCGGCTGCGGGGGCGGCGTCGAGGTGGTGGAGCCGTTCAGGGGCGTGCCGTCGCCGCGCACGGCCGACTGGCCGCGCAGGGCCGGATTGTCGCCGGGCGCCACGGCGGGCGCGCTGGGCGGGACGGCGCCGCCGGGCGGCGGCACGACGGCCGGTTGGACTACGGCCGTCTCGCTGTCGCTGGCGGCCTGAGGATTTCGCCATATCACCTCCGCGACGAGGTAATAGGCGATCAGGGCCAGGACCACGCCGCCGACCAGCAGAGGCTCCCAGCGGATGCGCCCTCGGCGCGTCGGATGTTCCTTGCGGTTCATCGCAGGGGAAGCCGTCGGCCCACCGTCCGGTTCGTCTGTGTAGGAAGCCGGACGCAGGGACGGCCTGGAGACCAGGCCGTCCGGCCCGCCGAGATCAGTGGGCCGTGGCGCCGCCGATCACATGGGGCGTCTGGCGTTTGTCGCGCGCGACCAGCCGGGCGTAGACATTGCCCAGGACGATCCCGAAAACGGCATGGGTGACCAGAAGCCAGGCGATGGTGCCGAAGCCCGAGCCGGCGTTGAAGGTGCGGTAGTCGCCGACCATGAAGACGCCGGCCATCATCACCACCCAGGCGCCGACCGCAAAGACGATGCCCTTGGTCTCGGGCGTGTCGGTGGGCAGTCGCGGGCAGAGGTAGGCGAACAGGGGACCCAGGATCAGCACCCCGGTCACCGCATGAAGAATCCAGCCCACGGCCAGGGCGTCGGGCATGCCGATCAGGGCGGCGATGACGCTCTGGAACGGGTCGAACCAGTTCAGGAACAGATTGGGTATTTCCAGCAGGGACACGGCGAACGTGGCGGCGAAACCGGCGATCAGACCTTTTTGTAAGCGTGACATCATGACCTTAGCGCCTCCCAACGCTTTTCTGGTTCTCTGATAACGCTGGGACAGAATACGCCTGACTCGGAAGGTCGGCGTTCACGTTGCCGTGGTTAGCGAACGCAGCAACGCAAGCGCGAAATGATCGCTGATGCGCGCGCGGTCAGCGGAACAGTTTGCGGATGTAGCGGCGAAGGCCCTTGCGCAGACGGATCAGGCCGCGCCGACGCCGGGTCAGGATCACCTTTTCGGCGCGCAAGGCCTGTTGCCAGAAGACCGGCGCGAACTCCGGCTTTTTCCGCATCAGCCGCCGGAAGGGATAGACCCATTTGGGCCGGGCGTACTGGGCGCGGATGAACTGTCGCTTGGCCCAGAAGGAGCTCTTCAGGATCAGCATCAGGCCGACCGCGATCACCGGGACGCCGCCGGGGCCGGGCAGGGGGGCGATCAGAATGCCAAGCAGGACCACGAACAGCCCGCCCGCCATCAGGGCCCAACGCTTCAGCACCCGCAGCTTGCGGCTGCGAGGCGAGGCGGAGGACAGGACGAGAGCGGGTGCGGAGATCACGAGGGCGCCGGGAGGGAGGAGGACTGACTGAGGTGTGACAACGGTCGCCACGCCCACCCGATCCCAAGCCGGGAAGGGAAAGAGCGACCGTGGCGAGGTTGTCACATAACCCCTTAAGATCCGGTTCGATGGCCGATCCGTGGCTTTCCTATGAAGCTTTGGTCATGAAGCCGGATTGTCGCAGTCTGTGTCCCACAGGACGCGGCTGGGCCTTGGTCAGCCGTAGTGGACGCCGGTCAGGCGTTCGGACTCGGACCACAGGGCGCGGGCGGTTTCGACATCCAGCGCCTGGGGCTTGATGAGGGCGCGGCCGGGCGCACCCCGCATCTCCTGCCAGCACTGAGGGCCGTAATAGGCGCCGGGTTCGGCCTGGGGCAGGGTCGCCGCCATCAGGATCGGCAAGGCGCCGTCGGCCGCCGAATGGCTGGCCACGCGCGCCAGAAGGCGGCTGACCAAGGCGAAAAGTCCGGGCGGGCTGCCGGCGTGGCCGTTGGCGATCAAATCCGTCCGGGCGAAACCGGGATGGGCGGCCACGCTGGTCAGGCCCCAATCTTCGCGATCGCTGCGGCGCTGAAGCTCCAGGGCGAACATCAACATCGCCAGTTTGGACTGCTGATAGATGGGCCAGGGCCGGTAACCGGAGCGATAGTTCAGATCGCTGAGCTGAATCCGACCGCCGCGATGGGCGACGCTGGACAACTGCACCACTCGCGCCTGAGCCGCCGTCAGCAGTGGCAGGAGCCGGCCGGTCAGGGCGAAGTGGGATAGATAGTTGGTTCCGAACTGCATCTCGAAACCATCGATGGTCGTTCGGCGACGGGGCACGGCCATGACGCCCGCATTGTTGATCAAGATGTCGACCGGCCGACCCGCCGCCAGGAGGGCCTCGGCGAAGGCGGCGACAGAGCTGAGGTCCGCCAGGTCCAGCCGTTCGAACCGCACGAGGGCCTCAGGGTGGCGACTGCGGATCAGCCGTTCCGCCTGATCGCCCTTGTCCGGATTGCGCGCGGCCAGAACGATCTCGGCGCCCTTTTCAGCCAGAACGAGCGCCGCCTCCAAGCCGATGCCGCCGGTCGCCCCGGTGATGATGACCAGCTTGCCGCTCTGGTCGGGAATATCGGCTGTCGTCCATTGGGTCATTGCGGCTATCCTGGGGTGAACTGAATTTCCGAAGGGCTCCGGCTTGCATATCTGCATCCGGTGCAAATATGCAAGAAGTGCAAGAAAAAGTTTTTCCTGACGAGCAGGGTCTGCGTGCGCGAAAGCGGCAGGAAACCCACGCCCGCATTCAGGCCGAAGGCCTGCGGCTGTTCATCGAAAAGGGATTTGACGGCGCCACCCTGGACGAGGTGGCGGCGGCGGCGGGCGTATCGCGCCGCACCCTGCTGAACTATTTCGGCTCCAAGGAAGAGATCGTCTTTTCCCTCAAGGCCCAAATCCCTGAGATGATCGCCCAGGCGGTGGCGGCCCGGCCGTGCGACGAACCGCTGCTCGATATGGTGGAGGGGGGGCTGGCCGATGTCGCCGCGCGCTTCCAGACGCCCGACATGCTGGACCTGACGCGGCTGATCCATCAGACGCCCGCCCTTCAGGCCGGTGATCACGCAAAGTATGAAGGGGTGGAGCGGCTGCTGGCCCAGACGCTGGCCGAGCGGAAGGGATTGGCCCCGGACGACGTCGCCTGTCGCGTCGCGGCGGCGATCGGCGTCAGCATCATGAAACTGGCCGGCGAGGCCTGGCTGGCCCATCCGGACGAAGGGCCTGAACGGTTCGGCCGCGAAGCCTTCGCCGTCCTGAGACGCATGGCGGGCCAGCGTCCGCCGCCCTGATCCAGGACGGCGGACGCCGAGAGCGGCTTAAGCCGCCTGGTTCGAGCCCGCAGGGGCGGTCCAGCGCAGCACCGGCGAGCGGGCGGCGCGGGTTTCGTCCAGACGACGCAGGGGGGCGTGGAAGGGGGCGCCCTTGAAGCGGTCGACGTCGCCGGCCTTGGCCGCCTGGGCCAGCAGGCGCATGGCCTCGATGAAGCGGTCCAGCTCGGCCTTGGACTCGGTCTCGGTCGGCTCGATCAGCATGGCCCCGTGGACGACCAGGGGGAAATACATGGTCATCGGGTGGAAGCCCTCGTCGATCATCGCCTTGGCGAAGTCGAGCGTGGTGACGTCCGTGCCCTTCAGCCATTCGTCGTCGAACAGGGCCTCGTGCATGCAGGGGCCGTCGGGGAAGGCCGCGCTCATCAGGTCCGACAGGCGGGCCTTGATGTAGTTGGCGTTCAGCACCGCATCCTCGGCGACCTGACGCAGGCCGTCGGCGCCGTGGCTCATCATGTAGGACAGGGCGCGCACATACATGCCCATCTGCCCCTGGAAGGCGCACAGGCGGCCGAAGGCCTGGGCTGCGTCGCCTTCTTCCCGTTCGATCAGCGCGTAACCGCTATCGTCATGCACGACCCAGGGGGCGGGGGCGAAGGGCGCCAGGGCCTGTGACAGCACCACCGGACCCGCGCCCGGCCCGCCGCCGCCGTGCGGCGTCGAGAAGGTCTTGTGCAGGTTGATGTGCATGGCGTCCACGCCCAGATCGCCCGGACGAACCCGGCCGACGATGGCGTTGAAGTTGGCGCCGTCGCAGTAGAAATAGGCGCCCGCCTCGTGCGTCAGGCGGCTGATTTCCAGAATGTCGCGCTCGAACAAGCCGCAGGTGTTGGGGTTGGTCACCATGATGGCGGCGACGTCGTCGCCCAGCTTGGACGCCAGGTCGGCCACGTCCACGCGGCCGTCCTCGGTCTGGGCGACCTCGACGACGGTATAGCCGACGAAGGCGGCGGTGGCCGGGTTGGTGCCGTGGGCGCTGGTGGGCACCAGCACCTTGCGGCGCTTCTCATGCTGGCCCGAGGCCTCGTGCGCGGCGCGGATGGCCATCAGGCCGCACAGTTCGCCGTGCGCTCCCGCTTTCGGAGATAGCGCGACGGCGGGCATGCCGGTCAGGGTCTTCAGCCAATGGGCCAGCGTATCCATCAGCTCCAGCGCGCCCTGAACCGTCGACATCGGCTGCAGGGGGTGGATGTCCGAAAAACCGGCCAGACGCGCCATCTTCTCGTTCAGGCGCGGGTTGTGCTTCATCGTGCACGAGCCCAGCGGATAGATGGCCAGGTCGATGGCGTGGTTCTTCTGCGACAGGCGCACATAGTGGCGCATGGCCTCGGGCTCCGACAGGCCGGGCAGGCCGATCGGATCCTTGCGGACCAGGTCGCCCAGGTCCGACGCATCGGTCTTCGGTTCGGGCAGGTCGACCCCGGTCTTGCCCCAGCCTTCGCCTTCGAAGATCAGCGGCTCGTTCTGCAACAGGCCGCGCCCGCCGGTCAGGGTGGCGGGCTTGGTCTGTACCTGGTTCGGGGCGGTCGGGCGGCCGACGGTGTTCATGGTGCTCATGGTCTTGTCTCCGCTCAGGCCGCCAGCACCTTGGCGAGGGCGGTCGCCAGGAGCTTGATGTCGGCGTCAAGGGTGGTTTCGGTCGCGGCGACCAGCAGGACGTCGTCCATGCCGGCGTCGGGGGCCAGGCGGCTGTAGGGCACGCCGGCCAGCAGGTGGTGGCCCGCCAGCGCATCGACGACTTCGGTCGCGTTCTTGGGCAGGCGCACGGCGAACTCGTTGAAGAAGCGCTTCGTCAGGATCTCGACGCCCGGAACGGCGGCCAGGGCGTCGCGCGTGGCCACGGCCTTCTCGTGGTTCAGCAGGGCCAGTTTGCGCAGCCCCGTCTCGCCCAGCAGGCTCATGTGAATGGTGAAAGCCAAGGTGCAGAGGCCGGAATTGGTGCAGATGTTCGAGGTGGCCTTGTCACGGCGAATATGCTGTTCGCGCGTGGACAGGGTCAGGACGAAGCCGCGCTCGCCGTCGGCGTCCACGGTCTCGCCGGTCAGGCGGCCGGGCATCTGGCGGATCAGCTTCTCGCGCGTGGCGAACAGGCCGACATAGGGACCGCCGAAGTTTAGGGCGTTGCCGATCGACTGGCCTTCGGCCGCGACGATGTCCGCGCCCATCTCGCCGGGCGACTTCAGCAGGCCCATCGACACGGCTTCCGTCACCACGACGATCAGCAGGGCGCCGGCCGCGTGGGCGGCCTCCGCGATCTTCGTGACATCCGTCGCAGTGCCGAAGACGTTCGGGGTCTGAACCACGACGCAGGCCGTGTCGGGACCGATCTGGTCGATCACGGCGGCCTCGGCGTCCACGGCGGCGGCCAGGACCTGGGTCTCGACGCCGACGGCGTGGACCACGGTCTCGGTCGCCTTGACATAGTGGGGGTGCACCCCGCCCGAGATCACCGCCTTGTTGCGGCGGGTCACGCGGGTCGCCATCAGCACGCCCTCGGCCATGGCGGTCGAACCGTCATAAAGCGAGGCGTTGGCCACCGGCATGCCGGTCAGGTTCGCGACCTGGGTCTGGAACTCGTACAGATACTGCAGAGTCCCCTGGGCGATTTCCGGCTGGTAGGGGGTGTAGCTGGTCAGGAACTCCGACCGCTGGATGATATGATCCACCGTCGCCGGGACATGGTGCTTGTAGGCCCCTGCGCCGCAGAAGAAGGGGACGGCGCCGGCTGTGGCGTTCTTGGCGGCCATGGCGGACAGGGCGCGCTCGACCTCCAGCTCGCCGGCCACGCGGGGGAGGTCCACGGGCCCGTCCAGCCGCGCCGCCTCGGGCACGTCCACGAACAGGTCGTCGATCGATTTCGCGCCGATGGCGGCGAGCATCGCCGTGCGGTCGTCGGGCGTCAGGGGGAGATAACGCATGGTCTTGTCCTGGGCCATGAAAGGCCGAAGACCCGCTGACTCTTAATCAGCGGGTCCGATGGGGCTTAGAGGGTGGCGAGGAAGGCGTCGTAGGCGGCCTGATCCATCAGGGCGTCCAGCTCCGAGGCGTCCGACACCTTGATCTTGGCGAACCAGCCGTCCGCTTCCGGGGCCGAGTTGACGGTTTCAGGAGCGGTCGACAGGGCGTCATTGGCCTCGACCACTTCGCCCGAGACGGGGGCGTAGACGTCGGACGCCGCCTTGACGCTCTCGACCACGGCGAAGCTGGCGCCCTTGGCGACAGTCTTGCCGACTTCCGGCACTTCCACGAACACCACGTCGCCGAGGGCGTCGGCGGCGTGTTTCGAGATGCCCACGGTGGCGATGTCGCCGTCCAGGCTGACCCACTCGTGATCCTTGGTGAATTTCATTTCTCTTCTCCATCTCCCACCCCGTCATCCTCGGGCTTGACCCGAGGATCGGAGGCGGATCGTTCTCTGTGTTGATCCCGACGCAATGCGGCGGATAATCCGGCCCTCGGGTCAAGCCCGAGGGTGACGGGGTGAATGTTACGCCTTCGGCTTCCGGTAATAGCGTTGCGCCACGAAGGGCATGGCGACGACTTCGGCGGCGGCGGACCTGCCGCGCACGATGACCTTCAGCTCCGTGCCCAGGGCCGCAAAGGCCGGCGGCACAAAGCCCATGGCGATGTTCTTGCCCAGGGTCGGGGAGGGGCCGCCCGAGGTGACCTTGCCGATCACGTTCCCGTCGGCGTCGGCGATCTCGGCGCCTTCGCGAGCCGGGGCGCCTTCCTTGACGATCAGGCCCACGCGGACGCGCGCGGGCGCATCGGCCAGTTCCTTCAGGATGCGGTCGGCGCCGGCGAAATCGGCCCGTTCCTTCCTCGACTTGGACAGGGCGAAGGTCAGAGCCCCTTCGACCGGCGAGGTCGTCGGGTCGATGTCATGGCCGTGCAGCGGCAGGCCGGCTTCCAGCCGCAGGCTGTCACGGGCGCCCAGGCCGATCGGCTTGACGCGGGCGTCTTCCAGGATGGTGTTCCAGACGCGCTCGGCCTGGTCCGCCGGGACCGAAATCTCATAGCCGTCTTCGCCGGTATAGCCCGAACGCGAGACATAGCAGTCGACGCCGAACAGCATCAGCCGGGCGCATTCCATAAAGCCCATTTCGGCCAGCACCGGCTCATGCGCGGCCATGACCTCGGCGGCTTCCGGTCCCTGAATGGCGATCAGGGCGCGGTCGTCCAGAACCGTCAGCTTGGCGTCGCCTTCCAGGTTCGCGGACCAGAAGGCGAAATCCTCGTCCTTGTTGCCGGCGTTGACGACGACGAACAGGCCGTCGTGATCCGGGCGGCCGGCCATCAGGTCGTCGATGATCCCGCCGTCGGTGTTCAGCAGCAGGGAATATTTCTGCTTGCCGGCCTTCAGGACTTCATAGTCGCCGGGCACGAACCGCTCGAACTGGGCGGTGGCGTCGGCGCCGGTGATCTTGCACTGGCCCATGTGGGACACGTCGAACAGGCCGGCGTGTTCGCGGGTCCAGCGGTGCTCGGCCAGGACGCCCTCATATTGGACCGGCATGTCATAGCCGCCGAAGCCCACCATCCGGGCCCCCAGGGCGCGGTGCGCGGCGTTCAGGGGCGTGGTCTTCAGGGTCTGATCGGTCATGGTTCAGGCTTTCACGGTCGCGTGTTGTGGCGGAGCTCCGCCGTCCTCGCGCCCCCGCTGTCCTGAAGCCTGAGAGATTCCGGCGACCAAATCATGTCGCCTTGCTCCGTCGGCGCGCCCGTGAAGAGCGGCTTTCCAGCGTCCGTATGCTTCGCGGTCCGTTTGCCTGAGCGTTTCCGGGGCGGTTGCGCCTTCGGCGTCGACCCGCCGAGGCGCGCCGATCTCTCCCGCGAGAGCAATCGACCTAAGCCACCGACTCCGGCCGCAAGTCAAGCGCAGGCGTGTTTTGACGCCGCCTTGTCGCACTTCCTGACATCCGGCGTCGGCTCGCCCTTGCTCTCCCTGCGTCCGCCCGCCAAGAACGGAGCGTCCCTCTCCGCCGCTCCGGACCGATCCCATGACCGCCGACCGCACCCGCCTCGACGCCCACATCGCCGCCCTTGAGGTTCCGGAAGGGCTGAAGACGGTCCTGACGGTCGCCGCCGCCACCTGCGCCGACATCAGCACTCTGGTCGCCGGCGGCGCCCTGGCCGGGGCCTTGGGCGCCTCGGGCCAGATCAATGTTCAGGACGAGGAGCAGAAGAAGCTCGACGTCATGACCAACGACATGCTGACCGACGCCCTTCTGGCCTGTCCCGCCGTCGCCGGCGTCGCTTCGGAGGAGATGGACGAGGTCCAGCCCGCGCCCCATTCGACCGGCGACTATCTGGTCCTGTTCGACCCGCTGGACGGCTCGTCCAACATCGACATCAACGCCATGGTCGGCACCATCGTCTCGGTGCTGAAGTCCGCGACGCCTTCGCCGACCGAGGCCGACTTCATGCAGCCCGGCCGCAATCAGGTCGCCGCCCTCTATGCCCTGTACGGCCCCCAGACCATGCTGGTCCTGACTACGGGCGCAGGGGTCAAGGGCTTCACCCTGTCGCACGACGGCGACTGGATCCTGACCCACGACGCCATCGCCATTTCGCCGGACACCAAGGAGTTCGCCATCAACATGTCGAACCTGCGCCACTGGGCCGAGCCGGTGCAGCGCTATGTCGACGGCGTGCTGAAGGGCGCGGACGGTCCCCGGGGCAAGAATTTCAACATGCGCTGGGTCGCCGCCATGGTCGCCGACGTCCACCGCATCCTGATGCGCGGCGGCGTCTTCCTGTACCCCTGGGACAAGCGGGAGCCGGACAAGCCCGGCAAGCTGCGCCTGATGTACGAGGGCAATCCGATGGCCTTCCTGGTCGAGCAGGCCGGGGGCAAGGCGACGACGGACGGGGTTCAATCCATCCTCGACATCCAGCCCGAGCATCTGCACCAGCGCATCCCGGTCGCCCTGGGCTCGGCCAACGAGATCGACGCCTACGCGAGCGCATGATGAAGATCGGTCCGACGGACGCCCTTCTGGTCATCGACCCGCAGAACGACTTCTGCGAGGGCGGTTCTCTGGCGGTCGCGGGCGGGGCGGGGACCATGCCGCTGATCAACCGGCTGGCCGAACGGTTCGACCGTGTGATCCTGACCCAGGACTGGCACACGCCTGACCAGATTTCGTTCGCCTCCAACCATCCCGGCGCGGCTCCCTTCACCGAGATCGAGGTCGCCTACGGCCGCCAGATGCTGTGGCCGGACCATTGTATCCAAGGCTCGCCCGGCGCCGACTTCCATCCCGACGCGGCGCCCACGGTGCAAAAGGCCCTGGCCGTGATCCGCAAGGGCTACAACCCGGCGGTCGATTCCTATTCCGGCTTCTTCGAGAACGACCATCGCACCCCGACGGGCCTGGCCGGCCTGCTGCGCGACCTGGGCGTGGCCCGCGTCTTCCTGTGCGGGCTGGCCTTCGACTATTGTGTCCGCTTCACCGCCGAGGATGCGGTGCGCGAAGGCTTTGAGGCCGCGGTCATCTCCGACGCCAGCCGCGCCATCGCGCCACAGACCGAGGCGACGGCGCGGGAAAGTTTCCGGGCGCTGGGGGTGTCGGAGGTCGGGGCGGCGGCCTTCCTCGGCTAAACCCCTTTTTCTTTCGTCATTCCGGGCGAAGCGCAGCGGAGACCCGGAACCCAGCGGCGCGCGAGAGCGCGAAACTGTCGCGGACGCGCTGTTCCAGCATAGTGCGGCGGACCCATTTCGCCTTCGGCGCCGCTGGGTTCCGGGTCTTCGGGCCAAGCAGGCCCTTCGCCCGGAATGACGAAAGGACGTCAGCCCGCCTTGGCGTAGGCCTCTACCTCCGCGATGAACGCCGCCTTCTCCGCCTCGCCCAGGAAAGACCCCTCGAAACTGTTCTTCGCCATCTGCGTCACCTGTTCGCGGGTCAGCCCGACCGCCGCCGCCAGCCGGCTGTAGTTGTCGTTCACATACCCCCCGAAATAGGACGGATCGTCCGAGTTCAGGGTGACGTGCAGGCCCCGGCGCAGCATCTCGGGCACGGGATGGTTCTTCAGATCATCGACCACGCAGAGCTTCAGGTTCGACAGGGGGCAGACGGTCAGGGTCATCTGCTCGCGCGCCAGCCGCTCCACCAGGACCTCGTCCTCCATCGAGCGATTGCCGTGGTCCATCCGGTCGATGTGCAGCAGATCGAGCGCCTCGTGCACATAGGCCGGCGGGCCTTCCTCCCCCGCGTGGGCGCACAGTTTCAGACCCAGCTCGCGGGCGGCGGCGAAGACGCGCTGGAACTTGGACGGCGGATGGCCGACCTCCGACGAATCCAGCCCCACCCCGATGAAATGATGTAGATAGGGCTTGGCCGCCTCCAGGGTCGCGAACGCCTCTTCCTCGGTGAGGTGCCGCAGGAAGCTGAGGATCAGGCCCGAACTGACGCCCAGTTCCGCCTTGGCCCGGTCCATCCCCGCGATCAGCCCCTCCACCACCACGCCGAAGGGCACGCCCCGGTCGGTATGGGTCTGGGGATCGAAGAAGATCTCGGCGTGGCGCACGTTATCGGCGGCCGCCCGCTGGAAATAGGCGAAGGCCAGATCTTCGAAATCCTGGCGCGTCAGAAGGACCGCCGCCCCGGCGTAATAGATGTCCAGGAAGTCCTGCAGATTCGAGAAATCATAGGCCGCCCGCACCGCCTCGACGCTGTCGTAGGGGATTGAGACCCCATTGCGCTTCGCCAGCTCGAACATCAGCTCCGGCTCCAGCGAGCCCTCGATGTGAAGGTGCAACTCCGCCTTGGGCAGGCCGGCGATATAGGCGTCGAGGTCAGTCGGCATCGAGGACGGTCTTCCAGTTTGATAGATTGAGCACGCGGACAGATGTGCGCTCGAGCGTCGCTTTGGACATCAGTTTGGCGTCGGCGGTGATCAAAGGCAGGCTCAGGCGTTCAGCAAGGGCCAGATAGAAACAATCATAGACGGCATGGTCGAGCGCGCGACCGATATCGAACGCGCGCGAGGCCAATCCATAGGCGGGCGACAGGCTTATGTTCGCTCGCTCAATCGCCCCGAGGGCCAAGACTGCGTCGTCGGCTTGGTATTCCTGACGTCGAACCTTCTTCCAGAACACATTGGCGCATTCCACGAGCAGAAGGTCCGGCGCAGCCAAAGGCTGAAAACGGAGGTCGAGCGATTCGTCCGCACCATCCTCCTTCACGAACCATTTGATCACGACGCTGGAGTCGATGATCGCCTTCATCTTTCGTCGCGGCTTTCCCGAACCAGAATTTCGGACGGCGTGTGGCTGAATCCGGCCGAACGCGCTCGCAGCTCATCCGACACCTGGATCCAGTCGGACCTGTCCGCCATCTCGACCGCCGCAGCCGCCGTCAGAATGGCTCGCACTTCCGCTTCGGCCGAACGGCCGTTGCGCGCGGCCCTCTGTTCCAGGGCGCGGACCGTTTCTTCATCAAGATTGCGGACATGGAGGTTCATGACGACGCGATCATATCATCTCGGCTAGGCGTTCGACACCACCAGCCGCAGATGTCCAGCCTTGGTCTTCCCCGCGTCGTTCGTCGGCGGCGGATCGGGGGGCGGGGGCAGGCTGGGGCGGGCGCTCCAGGCCTCGGGCCGTTCGACCCAGCCCCTGGCCGTCTTCAGCCGGTCGGGCAGCATGGACCCGGCCAGCAGATTGGGCCCGATCCCGACCAGTTCGTCGGTCCAGGCGGCGATCTGGCGATTGTGCGCCCGGCCGGGCGGGGCGACGCTGACGATCCGCTTTTCCGGATAGGCCTCGCGCACGTACCGCACGGTGGCGGCGTGGTCGCCGTCGGTGGTCAGCAGATAGACGGAATCGACCCGGTTCGCCGCCACATCGTCCGCCACCGCCAGGGCCAGGTTGACGTCGCTCTGCTTCTCCGTGGACGCGCTCCAGACATTGCCGCAGGCGCGGCAGTGTTCGCCATGGACGATGAAATGGCCCATCAGGCAACGAACCTTGCGCGCCCTCAGCGCCGCCTCATAGCGGAACAGGGCCTCCATCCGCGAGCGGGATTGGGGCTTGTGGGCGCTGACCCAGACCACGCCGGCCAGCCGCTCCGTCGGATCGATCAGGCCCCGCCCCAAGGCCTGCAAGTCCAGCCACAGCCATTCGCGCCGCTTCTGGTTCAGCAGGGCGTGGAAAAGGTTGTAGCCGTCCACATAGAGGATCGCCCGGCGCTTCAGGAACGGCGGCGTCAGATCGCGGGGGCCGAACGGCCGCAGGGCGCCGTCCGCCACGCGGATGCGTCCCCTATGCTGACCCCAGCGACGCCCCTTAGACTGCTGACCGCCGGTCCCCATCCGTCGACCGCTCCCTGAACCCGGCGAAGGTTAATCAGAGCTGAAGAGCAGAGTCCGCGTCTTTCAGGTCACAGAACGGCGGTCACATCCGTTCGGGAGTCTCGATCCCCAGCAGGTTCAACGCCGTTTCCAGCTGCAGCAGCGCCGCCGCCGACAGGGCCAGGCGCGAGGCCCGCGTCGCCTCGTCCGGCGCCACCAGCACCGGGCAGGCGGCGTAGAATTTCGAGAACGATTGCGCCACCCGATAGGCGTGTTCGGCGACCAGATGCGGCATCCGCTTGTCATAGGCGTCCGAAACGGCGGTCGAGAAGGCGTCCAGCGTCAGGGCCAGATCGCGCTCGGCCTGCTCGGCGATGACGATGGCGCCGGGCGCGGCGCCCTGTTCGGCGGCCTTCCTCAGCAGGGATTTGATCCGGACCGACTGGTACAGCAGATAGGGGCCGGTCTTGCCCTCGAAGCTCATGAACCGGTCCAGGTCGAAGACGTAGCTGGTGGTCCGCGCGTTCGACAGGTCGGCGAACTTCAGGGCGGCGATGGCCACCTTGTGGGCGATGGCTTCGAACTCTTCCGGCGACAGGTCGTCGCCCAGCTTGGCCTCATGCAGACGCTCGCGCGCATTGTCCGTCGCCTGATCGATCAGGTCGCGCAGCTTCAGCACCCCGCCCGCGCGGGTCTTGAACGGCTTGCCGTCGGCGCCGTTCATGGTGCCGAAGCCCAGATGCTCCAGCGACCCTTCCGCGGCGTAGCCGGCCAGATAGGCGGCGCGGAACACCTGTTCGAAATGCTCTGCCTGGCGTTCGTCGACGACGTACAGGGCCAGGTCCGGCGCCAGGGCCTTCTTGCGGTCCAGGATCGTGGCCAGGTCGGTCGTGCCGTACATGGCCGAGCCTTCCGAGCTGATCACCAGCAGGGGCGGGGGCGAGGGCGTCTCGATCACCGAGCCGTCGGCCAGCTTCTTCTTGCGGGTCTCGCCCGGCTTGGCGACATGGACCACCTGGGCGCCGTCGTCCTCGACCAGCAGGCCCTCAGCCTTAAGATGGGCGATCATCTCGTCCATCAGGGGATCGGCGTCGCTCTCGCCGTTCCACAGGTCGAAATCGACCGACAGGTCGCCGTATTCGCGCTTCAGGGCCTCACGGCTGACCGCCACGAAATGCGACCACAGGGCGCGATAGCCGGGCCGTCCGGCCTGCAACTCCGCCGTCGCCTTGCGGGCGCGGTCGCGGAAGGCCGGGTCTTCCTTGGCCTTGCCGGCGGCCTGCGGATACAGCCGGTCCAGATCGGCCAGGGTCACCGGGCTTTCGGCGGGGAAGGGGCCGTCGCCGTCGGCCATGAAGGCGTCGGCCAGACCCTCGTCGCCGCAGGCGGTGATCAGCAGCCCCATCTGGAAGCCCCAGTCGCCGAAATGGGCGTCGCCGGTCACATGATCACCGCGGAAACGGAAAAGCCGCTTCAGGCTCTCGCCGATGATGGCGCTGCGCAGATGGCCGACGTGCATCGGCTTGGCCACGTTCGGACCGCCGTAGTCGATCACCACCTTGCGCGGATCGGCCACGACGGCCGCGCCCGCGTGTTCGGCGTCGGCGGCGACTTCGGCGGCGCGTTCCGCCAGAACGGCGTCGGCGATCTTCAGATTGATGAAGCCCGGCCCCGCCACCTCGACCGAGGCGAAGCGGGCGTCGGCGCCCAGCCGCTCGGCGATCTTGCCGGCCAGTTCGCGCGGATTGGCCTTCAACGCCTTGGCGGCGGCCAGGGCGCCGTTCGACTGAAAGTCGGCCAGATCCGGCCGGTCGGACGGGGTGACGCGAGCGAGAGCCGGCTCCACGCCTTCGGCGGCGAAGGCGGCGGCGACCGCTTCGCTGAGGACGGTCTTCAGATCAGACATTACTGGCTCGGCGCAGAGGCTTGGGCGGCTCCGGCGTTGACGCGGAAGCGACTGCCGGACCGGTTGAACTCGGCCATTTCGGGCGTGACGTCGAACCCGATCAGAACTTCGAAATTGCCGCCGCTGGTGGTGGCCTCGGCGCGGGGAATGATGATGGTCCGCTGTTCGTTGACCGAGGCGGTGCGCTGGCCGTCGAACTTCACCGGCAGGTCGAAATATTCCTTGGCCAGGACGGCGCTGTTCCGTTCCGTCACCGCGACCCAGTAACGATAGGTCTTCTGGTCCTCGGTCGCCTGGGCGCCGCGGCCCAGCTGGAACAGGATGTCCATGTCCAGTCGGATCGGATCGGCTTCGCGATATTCGCAATCGGCCGAGACGCCTTCGATCTCGCCGGTGTAGCCGACGTTGGCGATGGCGGCGCGGCCGCCTTCCAGCTCCACATAGCGGGCGGCGTCGTACAGCACCTTGACGAAGGGGCAGGGGCCGGCGTTGGCGCGGCGGCGCAGGGGCGCGATCCGGGGCGCGCGGGTGGACGGCGCATTCTCCGACCCGTCCGCCTGCTGTCCGCTGGAACCGCGTTGACGCTGACGTTGCTGCGCCTCGGCGGCGACAGGCAGGACGGAGGCCGCGATGGAAACGGCGGCCAGGGCGGTGAGCAGGCGACGCATCAAATGATTTCCGACAGCGAAAGGACCAACGCCGCAGCCGGCGTCCGACAAAGGTTCGACCGGTTTACAGACCCGGCAGTTTGAAACCGCCGCTGCGACGCGGGGTGATGGTGATGGCCTCACGACCGCCCGTCAGGGCCTGAAGCCGGGCGGCCTCGGTCGAGGCGTCGATCGTCTGCTGGCCCTCGGCGGTCTGGCGGGTGGTGGCCGCCTGGGTCGAGGCGTCGTCCTTGCGCCAGAACATCACGCGGTTGGCGAAGCTTTCGTCCTTGTGGGCGATGTCGCCGAACTCGTCGTCGATCACATAGCGGGCCAGGGGGTCGGCCTGATCGGCGCCGGCCTGGGCCACCAGGACCTGTTCGCCGGGGGTGCGGGTGACGGCCTGACGCTGACCCAGCAGAATCTGACGGGCGGCGCTTTCGGGCGCCAGTTCCTGCGGGCGGGGCTGGCCGGGCGCAGGCGGACGCAGGCCGTATTCCGGCGGCACGCTGAGCGGCGCGGTGGAGACGGTCACGAACTCGTCCGGCACGACCTTGGTCAGGCCGATGCCTTGCTTGAGGCTGCCGCAGGCCGAGACGGCGAGGGCGGCTGAGGCGGCGAGGGTCAGGGCGGCGACGCTGCGGATACGCATGGGTTCAGGCTCGATCGGCTGATGCACGGAGCGCCTCTGCGGGCGCTGTTGGCATAGTGAAGACGGGGTGATTACGACTTTTCGGGGGCCGCGCCAACCTTGCAGCCGTTTTCAGGCCTTGGAGGCCCGGTCGGACAGGAAGCTGTCGATGATCAGAAGGACGACGCCGATGGTGATGGCGCTGTCGGCGACGTTGAACACCCAGGGAAAGACGCCTGTGCCCGAAACGTCGATGAAGTCGACCACATAGCCGAACCGCACCCGGTCGATCACATTGCCCAGGGCGCCGCCGATCACCAGGCCGATGGCGGTGATCAGCAGGCGACGATCGGCCCGCGTCGCCCACCAGGCCAGGGCGCCCGAGACCAGGACGGAGAAGATGGTCAGACCCCAGCGCGCCTCGCCCCCGCCGAACAGGCCGAAGCTGACGCCGGTGTTCTGGACGAAGGTGAATCGCAGGACGGGCGGGAAGACCTCGGCGAAGACGTAGCCGACGGGGATTTGCTTGATCGAGGCCACGTCCGGCAGACTCAGGATCCAGGCCTTGGTCAACTGGTCCAGGACGATGATCAGAAGGGCGAAGCCATAGGCGGCGAAGGCGATGCGGGGGATCTTCATGCGGCGGCGGTTAGCAGGAAGCGGCTCAGGCGCGAAGCGGAAAAGCGGGAGCGGATGTCAGAAGAGGTCGCCCTGGTCCGGCGCGGGGCGCTTGGGCCGAGGCGTCGCTCGTGGAGTCGACTGGGGCATTGACTGGGGCGTCGCAGAGGGCGGCGTAGGCGGCGGGTTCTGCGCCGCGCCGTCGATGACGGCCTCGCGCGCGCCGTCGCCGAACACCAGTCGGACAGTCTGGCCCGATTCCAGCCCGGCCGCTGCGGTGATCCAGCCGCCGTCGGCGCGCTCGACCCGGGCGAAGCCGGGTTTGGGGCGGCTGGGATCAAGCGTCGCCAGGGCGCGGGACAGGGCGTTCAGCCGGGCTCGGTCGCCGTCCAGTCGACGGGGGATGACGCCGTCCAGGCGCGCGGAGACCGCGTCCAGCCTGGCCTGGCGCTGGTCCAGGCGGCGGTGCAGCGGTTCGGGCGACAGGCGACCGCCGATCTGCAACAGCCGCCGCTCGCCGCGCGCGACCCCCGCCTGAAGCGCCGCCCCCAGCCGGTCCCCCGCGCCGCGCAGTCGATCCTGACCCCGCTCGATCCGGGTCCGCAGCAGCCCGGGGCTCAACTTGCCGCCGGTCACGGCCAGATGGCGTTCATGCAGGGCGATGTTGCGTTGCAGGCCCGAACCCAGACGGCTGGACACATGGTCCAGCCTCTGTTGCGCCAGGGCCGTCAGGTCCTCCGGCCGGGCGGGCAGTCCGCGCGCCACGGCGCGCAGTTTGGTCCGCCGATCCTCGATCAGCCGCCCGCCCGCCAGAACCAGGCGTCGATCCAGGTCGGCGACGGCGTATCTCAGGTCGGCCAGCACCGGGGTGGCCATCTCGGCCGCCCCCGTGGGCGTCGGCGCGCGCCGGTCCGAGACGAAGTCGATCAGGGTGGTGTCCGTCTCGTGTCCCACGGCCGATATGATCGGAATGCGCGCCGCCGCCACCGTGCGGGCCAGCCCCTCGTCGTTGAAGCACCACAGGTCCTCTACCGACCCCCCCCCGCGCGCCACGATCAGCAGATCCGGCCGGGGGATGGGTCCGTCGGGCGTCATCGCATCAAAGCCGCGAATGGCGTTCGACACCTGGCCGCACGCCGCCTCGCCCTGGACCACCACGGGCCAGACGATCACCCGGCACGGCCAGCGTTCGGCGATTCGGTGCAGGACGTCGCGGATCACCGCCCCGGTCGGGCTGGTGATCACCCCTATGGTGCGGGGGAACGGGGGCAGGGGCTTCTTGCGTCCCGGCTCGAACAGGCCCTCATCGCGCAGGCGAACCTTCAGCCGCTCCAACTGGGCCAGGAGGGCGCCGGCCCCCGCCGCCTCCATGCTCTCGATCACGATCTGGTACGAGGACCGCGCGGGATAGGAGGTGATCTTGCCGGTGACGATGACCTCCAGCCCCGCCTCCGGCTGGACGCCCAGGCCGCGCACCGATCCCTTCCAGATCACGCCGTCGATGGCCGACTTGTCGTCCTTCAGGGTCAGATAGACATGGCCCGAGGCGTGACGATTGACCTTGGACACCTCGCCCCTCAGCCGGACGTGGCCGAATCGCTCCTCCAGCGTCCGCTTCAGGGCAAAGGACAGTTCCGAGATCGACAGGGGCGGATTGTTGTCGCGCGGGGCGGCGGCCTCGGCTGGGCCTTCGAACACATAGGAGTCGTCGCTCATGACCCCACTCTAGCCCGAGGCGGATCGTTTTCGCACCCGTTTCCAAGGAAGAGGCGATATCGCGGACGCCCGCCGCTTGACCGCCTCGCGCGGTGCGGTCATTGCCCACCTTATGAACATTCTCCTCGTCGGATCGGGCGGGCGTGAACACGCCCTGGCCTGGAAGATCGCCCAGTCGCCGTTGGTCACCCGCCTTGTCGCCGCGCCCGGCAATCCTGGGATCGAGGCCGTGTGCGAGCTTCGTCCAGTAAAGGCTGACGACGCCGAGGGCCTGGCGGCCCTGGCGCGCGAGATCAAGGCGGACCTGGTGGTGGTCGGGCCGGAGGTCGCCCTGGCGGCCGGTGTGGCGGACCGGCTGGCCGCCGCCGGCATCCCCTGTTTCGGCCCCACCGCCAAGGCCGCGCAGCTGGAGACGTCCAAGGCCTTTTCCAAGGCCTTCCTGGAGCGTCATTCCATCCCCACCGCCGGCTACGGCGTCTATGAGACGGTTCAGGAGGCCAAGGCCGCGCTCGACGCCTTCCAGCCGCCCTATGTCATCAAGGCCGACGGCCTGGCCGCCGGCAAGGGCGTGGCCATCAGCCCGGATCGCGCCGACGCCGAGGCCGAGGTCGAGCGCATGCTGGGCGGCCGCTTCGGCGCCGCCGGCGCCCGCGTGGTGATCGAAGAGTTCATGGACGGCGAGGAAGGCTCCCTTTTCGCCCTGTGCGACGGCAAACAGGCTGTCCTGTTCGGCGGCGCCCAGGACCACAAACGCGCCTTCGACGGCGACACCGGACCCAACACCGGCGGCATGGGCGCCTATTCACCGGCCCCGGTCTTCACCGCCGACCTGGTCCAGCAGGCTGACGAACGCATCGTTCAGCCCACCATCCGCAAGATGGCCGAGGAGGGCGCCCCCTATCGCGGTGTCCTCTACGCCGGGCTGATGGCCACGACCGACGGACCCAAGGTGGTCGAGTTCAACGCCCGCTTCGGCGACCCGGAATGCCAGGTGCTGATGATGCGCATGGCCGGGGACATCGTTCCCTATCTGCTGGCTTGCGCGCGTGGCGACGTCTCCGGCCTGCCGGCGCCGGCGTTCAAGCCCCAGACGGTCATCTGCGTCGTCATGGCGGCCAAGGGCTATCCCGACAGTCCGCTGGAAGGCTCGATCATCCGCGGCGCCGATCAGGACTTCGGTCCCCATGTCCAGGTCTTCCACGCCGGCACCAAGCGCCGAGACGACGGCCAGCTGTGCGCCGCCGGCGGCCGCGTCCTGAACGTCTGCGCCGAAGGCGACGACATCGCCCAGGCCCGCGAACGCGCCTACGACGCCATCAAGAAGATCGACTGGCCCGGCGGCTTCAACCGCTCCGACATCGGCTGGCGGGCGCTGGAGCGGGGCTGACCGTATCGGCGGGGTGTGGTAGGCTCGCGCCATGGCTGATCCCGCGTACCACGAAGATGACGACGAGCCGGGCGTCTTCGACATCGCCGACGACGCGGCGGACGAGGCGGCGACCCTGCGTGGTCTCGCCGACGCCGAGGCCGGGCGGGTCGTGAGCCATGAAGCCGTAAAGCGGTGGCTTCTGTCTTGGGGAACGGACAATCCGCTCCCGCCGCCGAAATGCGGCGAGTAGTCTGGACCGAGCAAGCTCGGGAAGACCTGATCGCCATACAGTCCTATGTGCAAGGTTTCAGCCCGCCGGCGGCGATCCGCCTGGCGGTTCGCCTGATCGATCTGGCCGAAAGTCTGAGCGCCTTTCCGGATCGCGGCAGGCAAATACGCCATGGGCTTCGCGAGGCGGTCTCGATCCGCCCCTATGTGATCCGCTACGCCATCCTGCCCAGCGAGATTCGCATAATCACCATCCGCCACTCGGCCCGACGGCCCGAGGGATAAGCCTTACGCCCAGGCGAACAGCAGCCGGCCTTCGCCCATCCGCTCGCGCAGCTCCGGCAAGTCGGTATGGGCCACCGAGAAACAGCCGTAGCTGCGGCCCAGCTTGCCTTCGCGCGCCAGGAAGTCCGGGTCGGCGTAGTCGGCGCCGTGAACGATGATGGCGCGTTCGCGGGCCTTGTCATTGGTGTATTCCAGCCCGTCCAGCAGGACGTTCGGCCCCTGCTGCTTGCCCCAGCTGGCGCCGGCCGTGGCGTAGGCGCCGATCGAGGACATGTTGGAATCGGGCGTGTTGGAAAAGCGGCGCGCATAGCCGGAATGGTCGGGGTCGGAGCCCCGGCCGTGGCAGGTCCGCAGCACCTTGACCTCGCCTGCGATCAGATCGACCTCGTACAGCCGCTCGTCGCCCGAGAACTTCTTGAAATCGACCAGATACATCCGGTCACGCAGGGGGAGTTTGCGGTGGTGGACGTCCAGGGCCGCCATGGCCCGGTCCATCAGATCTTTCGGAACGGCGCCGCGAGGATCCAGCGGCGGCGGGGTCACGCTGACGGTCTGAACCGGGGGAACGACCACCGGGGCCGCGACGGGCTGGAGCGCCGCCGTCGTCACGGGGGCCGTGGCGCTGGCGCTGGCGCACCCCGCCAGCATGGCCGAGCCGCCCAGAATGAGTCCTCGTCTCGAAAGCCGCATGCGACGCCCTCGTTGCGGTTTGTCTTCGGAGGTGTTTGTTTCAAACCGTTACGACCGAGGCAACCTGAGCCTTGTGGGGCGATTTTGCGGCGAGGCGTCGCGGGAGGGCGATCAATGAAGCGTTTGATCCTGGCTTTGTCGGTGCTGCTGGCGTCCGCTTCGGCGGCGGCGGCTCAGCAAACCCCCGCAGGGGTTGGACTTTCCGGACCCCCTGTGGTCACCTTCGTCGAGGCGGGGCGGCTGCTGGCGGATCCGTCGAACGGCGTTGTGCAGCGCAGTAAAACTCTCGTGATCAGCGGGAACCAAGTCGTCGATATTCGCGACGGCTTCGTCGGCGATCCGGCGCACGGCCGGGTCATCGACCTGCGGGACTCCTTCGTTTTGCCGGGTCTGATCGACAGCCACGTCCACTTGACCGGCCAGCAAAACCCCAATTCGCGGCTGGAGGAGGTGACCCAGTCAGAGGCCGCCCAGGCCATGGTCGGCGCCCGCTATGCGCGCCGCACCCTGATGGCGGGCTTCACCACCGTCGCCGATCTCGGGGCCGACAACGAAGCGATCTTCGCCCTGCGCGAGGCGGTGAAGGCGGGCGACGTGCCGGGGCCGCGCATCATTGCAGCGGGCTCGGCCGTGTCGGTTCACGGCGGCCACGGCGACGCCAACGGCTTCCGCGCCGACGTCCTGCACCTGCTGTCGCCCGAAAGCGTCTGTTCGGGACCGGAAGACTGTATGCGCGCGGTCCGCACCCAGATCCGCGCCGGCGCCGACATCATCAAGATCACGGCCACCGGCGGGGTCCTGTCCAACACCGCCGCCGGTCTGAACCAGCAGTTCAGTGATCCCGAACTGACCGCCATCGTTGAAAGCGCTCACCGGATGGGCCGCCAGGTCACGGCTCACGCTCACGGCGTCGACGGCATCAACGCCTTCCTGCGCGCCGGCGGCGATTCCATCGAACACGGCACCTATCTGGACGACCAGTCGATCCGCCTGTTCAAGCAGAACGGCGCCTGGCTCGTGCCGACCCTGCTGGCGGGGGATTTCGTCGCGCGCGTCGCCTCCGGGCCAGACAATTTCTTCACTCCCGCCCAGACCGCCAAGGCGCTGGAGGCGGGGCCGAAGATGCTGGAGATGGCGCGCCGCGCCCACCAGGGCGGCGTCAAAATCGCCTTCGGCACCGACAGCGGCGTCTCCGCCCACGGCGACAACGCCAAGGAGTTCGCCCTCTTGGTCCGCGCCGGCCTGACTCCGCTGGAGGCCGTCCAGGCCGCCACCGTCGGCGCCGCCGAACATCTGCGCATCTCCAGCGAGGCCGGGCGGATCGCGCCGGGCATGCCGGCCGACATCGTCGCCGTCTCCGGCGATCCCCTGAGCGACGTCACCGAGCTGGAGCGGATGAGGTTCGTAATGAAGGGCGGCGTGGTCTACCGCGCCGACTGAACAGCCTGGGTCAGGAAGGCGGCGAAGCCGGCCTCATCCTCAAACCGGGCGACGACCGGCCAGGCGGTCACATGCGCGCGCTGATCGGGCGTCAGCCGCACCCAGTCCTTTTCTGTGGTGACAAGGCCGGCCCGAAAGACCGCCGCCCGATCTTTCAAGAACGCCATATCCTTGTCGCTGTAGGCCGCATGGTCAGGGAAAGGGACGAAGTCGACCAGATCGCAGCCCGCCGCCTTCAGCGACCGCTCGACCTTCCACGGCTTGGCGATGCCGGCGAAGCCGACCTGTGGGCCGGTCGGGGGCGGACCCTGCGGCGTCAGTCTCGCGAGATAGATCGGCAGACCCTCGAAGACCGCCAGCAGTTCAGGATCGGCTGTCTCCAGATCGGTCGGCAGCATCACCACAACGGCGTCGGCGCGCGCCAGCCCCGCTTTCAAAGGCTCGCGCATCGGGCCGGACGGAAATACCGAGCCGTCCCCGAACGGCCATTCGTCGCCGCGGGTCTCTCCATCCACGACGATCAGGCTGACGGTCTTCTTCAAGGCGGGGTTCTGGTGTCCGTCGTCCAGCACCAGGGCGTCGGCCCCGTCCGTAACGGCCGCCTCGGCGCCGGCGACCCGATTGCGTGAAATCCAGACCGGCGCGTCCCTGGTCAGCATCAGGGGTTCGTCGCCGACGTCCTCGGCCGTATGCAAGGCGGGATCGACGCGGACCGGCCCTTCCAGCCGCCCGCCATAGCCGCGCGACAGGCCCCGGGCCTCCACCCCCGCCGCGCGCAGCAGCCGCAGCGCCTCGCGCGCAACCGGCGTCTTGCCCGATCCGCCGACCGTCAGATTGCCGACCGAAATCACCGCGCAGCTGGGATCAAGGGGAACGGTGCGCGCGATGCGCTGCGCCGTGACCCCAGCCCAGATCCAGCCCAGCGGCTTCAACAGGGTGCGTGTCATCCGGGCGTGATCGCGGTCGCGCACATACCACCAGCGGGGCGTGTTCAGCTTCATCGCCGGGGTCTCTTCTGCGGCGTGAGCGGAGCGAGCCAGGACCACAGCCGCTCCAGATCCCCGCCCGCCTCGGCCGCCGCGCGGCGGGCGCGCTCGCCCATGGCCTTGGCCGCCGCTGGATCGGCCAGCAAAGGGGCGACCGCCTGAGGCAGGTCCCAGGGCGCCTGGACCAGGATCAGTCCGCCCGATTGGGCCAATGCCGCAGTCACGCTGGCCCAGTTGGAGGCGTCGGGGCCGGTTATCGTCGGCCGCCCGAGCCGGGCGGGCTCCAGTGGATTGTGACCGCCGACCGCCGGCAGGCCCAGGGCCGGAGCGAAGGAGCCGCCCATCACCACCACATCGGCCAGACGCAGGAACAGCCCCATCTCGTTCAAGGTGTCGGCCAGATAGACGTCCGTGTCGCGCCCGATGGTCTCGCCGCGCGAGCGCATGGCGAAGGCTGCGCCCTCCCGCTGCAGGGCCTCCGCGATCAAGGGACCGCGCTCAGGGTGGCGCGGCAGCAGGATCAGGCAGACGCGCTCGCTCAGCTTGTCCAGGGCGCGGACGATGGCGATCTCTTCGCCCTCATGGGTGCTGGCGGCGACGATGACCGGCCGGTCGCCGATGGCGGCGCTCAGACGGCTGAAGGCGGCCGTATCATGGGGCAGGGGCTCGCCCGCCAGCTTCAGATTGACCAGGTCGTCGACACGGGCGCCCATCCGCTCCAGCCGCTCGGCGGAGGCGGCGTCCTGGGGCAGGACCAGGTCGAAGGCGCGCGTCACCGCTTGAGCCGAGGCCGGAAACCGGCGCCAGCCCTCGACCGTCTTGTCGGTGATGCGGGCGCTGACCAGGGCCAGCTTCACCCCGCGCCGGTGGGCCTCCAGCAGCAGATTGGGCCATAGTTCGCTCTCGACGAAGACCGCAAGCGCAGGCCGCCAGTGATCCAGGAAACGGCCGACCGCGCCCGGTCCGTCCACCGGCGCATATTGGTGGATCACCCCCTTCGGCAGCCGGTCCTCAAGAATCCGGGCGGACGTCACCGTGCCCGACGTCACCAGAACCGTCAGATCCGGCCGCGCCTTTACGAACCGTTCGACCAGGGGCAGCAGGGACAGGGTCTCGCCCACGCTGACGCCGTGCAGCCAGACCAGGTCGCCCTCGGGCCGTTCGATCCGGGTAAAGCCCATCCGTTCATCGACACGGGCGGGGTCCTCCTTGCCTCTTGCGGCGCGGGCGTCCAGCAGGCGCGGCGCCAGGGGCTCCAGGGCGCGGGTCAGCAGCCGATAGGCCAGCAGGGGCAGGGGCGTCACGGCTTCAAACCCGTGATCGCATCCGCCCGCGCCTCGACCGCATTCAGCCGCGCCGTCCAGTCGCGCGTCACCTGGGCCATGTCGGCCCCCTCGGGATAGTCGGCCCGATCCCAAACAATGGCGCCCTTGCCGAACGGCAGGGGCAGGACCGCCCGATCCCAGCTGTTCAGCCGGATCGCCGGATTGCAGGACAGGCCGATGAACAGGACCGGGGCGCCGGACAGTTTCGCCATCAGCGGCAGGCCCTCGGCCATGATGTTGACCGGGCCGCGCGGGCCGTCCGGGGTGATGGCCAGGGCGCCGACCTTGAGCTGCTTCAGCCCGTCGCGCAGGGCCTGGGAGCCGCCCTTGGCCTTCTGCGCCTTGTCCTTATTGGCCGATGAGCCGCGCACGGCGGGAAAGCCCTGGCGCGCCACCGCCTTGGCGATGAACTCCCCGTCGGCCGACAGAGAGATCAGGGCCTTGGCCGGCTGGGCTCGGTCCAGCGGCCAGCAGGCGGGCGACAGGCCAATGCGCGAATGCCAGAAGACGCACAGAACCCCGCCGCCCTGCGCCCAGACAGCCTCGGCCGCCTGCTGGTTCTCATGGGTCCAGCGGATGGTGGCGAAACAGACCTGCATCCATTTGGCCAGGGTCCAGGCCAGGGCGGACTGGATGATCGGATTGCGCAGCGGCCTCACGCGACGGCCTCGACCGCCGGGGTTCCGTCCAGCGACTGTTGCCGGGCCAGGCGGGCGTAGAGTCCGCCACGGGCCACCAGGGCGTCATGCGTCCCTTCCTCGACCACCCGCCCGGCCTCGATCACATAGATGCGGTCGGCGTTCCTGACGGTGGACAGGCGGTGGGCGATCATCAGGGTGGCGCGCCCCTCCATCAATCGCTCCAGCGCCGCCTGGACCAGGGCCTCGCTCTCGGTGTCCAGGGCGCTGGTCGCCTCGTCCAGCAGCAGGATGGGCGCGTCCTTCAGAAAGGCGCGGGCGATGGCGATCCGCTGGCGCTGCCCTCCCGAAAGGCGCAGGCCCGCCTCGCCCGCACGGGTGGCGTAACCGTCCGGCAGGCCCGTGATGAAGTCATGGGCGGCGGCGGACCGCGCGGCGTCCTCGATCTGGGCTTGCGTCGCGCCCGGCCGGCCATAGGCGATGTTGGCGGCGATGGTGTCGTCGAACAGGAAGGGCTCCTGGGTCACGAGGGCGATGTGGTCGCGCAGATCGCTGATCCGCACCTGACGGATATCCATCCCGTTCAGCCGCACCGCCCCGGCCGTGACGTCATAGAAGCGCGGCAACAGGCTGAGGATGGTGCTCTTGCCGCCGCCGGAGGGGCCGACCAGGGCGACCGTCTCGCCCGGAGCGACCCGCAGGGAGACGGCGTCCAGGGTCGGGGCGTCCGTCCCCGCATAGGCGAAGGACACCTGATCCAGCGCCACCTCGACCGGGCCGGACGGCAGGGCCTCGGCGTCGGCCGCCTCACGGATTTCCGGCTCGATGTCCAGGGCGGCGAACAGGCGACGCGCGGCGGTGAAGCCTTCGCTCATCACCGTGGCCAGGTTCGTGACCTGGCGCAGCGACTGGCCGGCCGCCAGCAACAGGCCGATGAAGGCGGCGAACCCGCCCACCGTCATCTCGCCCGACTGGGCCCGCCATCCGGCATAGGCCATGACGGCGGCGACGACGACATAGGCGACCAGGTCGCTGGACGGGCCGGCGAAGGCGCGGGCGTTGGCGCCCTTGATGACATGGCGCTGGCGACGGGCCACCACCTCGGCCACGCGATCCTGCTCGGCCGCCTCGCGGTTCTCGATCTTGATCAGGCGGACCCCGTCCAGATTCTCCATCAGGGCGGTGGACAGGTTCTCGGTCTCGGCCATGGCGCCGACGGCGGCCTTGCGCGTCCTTCGCCCGAACCGGCGCAGCACCAGGGCCACCAGGGGCACGCCCAGCAGGACCACCATGGTCAGCTGCCAATCAATGATCCCCATATAGATCAGCACCGCGATCAGGGTCAGCAGGTTCTGGGTGTAGTTGACCACGCCCGAGGTGAAGGCCTCGCGCACCAGATTGGCGTCGAACAGGACCGAGGAGACGAAGCCGCCCGAATGCTGGCTGCGCAGTCGGGCCAGATCGGCGCGGATCATGGCGCCGAACAGGCGGATCTGGATGTCGCCGACGATCGTATGGCCCAGTCGATTGACCAGGGCGGCCTGCCCCAGGGCCGCCAGGGTCCGCACCACCGCCACCGTCAGAATGGCGGCGGGGATGACGATCAGGGCCTCGTCCGCCGGGAAGCGGAAACGGCCGAACAGGACGATCGGCTGGTCGCCGCCGAGGAACAGGCCGTTCACCGCCGGCTCCAGCAGCTTCAGCAGGGCCGCCGTCAGCAGACCTGTCGTGGCGGCGCACAGGATCGACAGGATCAATGATCCCTTGCGGCTGCTCAGATATTCACGCCAGATCCGCGCCAGCAGGGCGCGCAGGGGCATGGAGGGGGCGGGCTCGCTCATCGGCCCTTCGGTCGTCTGAGCCGCCCCTCAAGTCAAGGCTTGTCAGGCGCCGGCGTCAGCGGACGCCCCGCCTCGTCGGCCCGGATCAGGGTTTCGCCCGGGGCATCATCGATCCTCATCGCCGGGGGGACGGTCGGATTGGAGGCGTAGCGTCGCCCGTCGAACGGCACGGCGGCCTCATAGCCCTGGATGATCCCGCCGCCCGCCACTTGCACGCCCAGAGCGCGCCGGCCGTGATCCTCGCGTTCCAGAAGACGAATGGGCGCGCGGGCCACGCTGATCTCGCCGACCGAGCGATAGGAGGACCCGTCGCGGTCCAGAACCAGCAGGCGGCATCCGCCCGATCCGCACCAGGTCGGTCCGGTCAGATAGACCAAAGCCGTCTTGCCGTCGGGGGTGAGGGCGGCGGTGTAGCGGGTCGTGTCCGCCGCCTCGCCGGCGCGCTGTTGCAGATAGGCGATCAGGGACGGGTCTTCAGGCGGCGTGCTCTGGGCGACGGCGCCGCCCGGCAAGGCGACGGCGATGACGGCGGCGAAGATCTTCATGGCGGCCTTTCGGGGTGAGGAGCTTGGATGTCTGAACGCCCAGGTGGTTGAAGATCAAGCGGCCCCTTTCTAAGTAGGGCCGGCAGGTTCGCCTGCGGTGTTCTCAGGGCGGGGTGCGATTCCCCACCGGCGGTAAGGCGGCGACGCCAAGCCCGCGAGCGCTCCCCCCGCTTGGGGAGGTCAGCAGATCCGGTGCGATTCCGGGGCCGACGGTATAGTCCGGATGAAAGAGAACGGGACCCAACGCCTCGCGGCGTGCGTCGCTCTTGCTGAGCGGCGGGCGCGGCGCGTCGTCGCCCGTAACCCTGGAAAACTGGTTACGGAAAGGACGACCAATTGAACCAGATTTCCTCGTCTTCGCTTCGCGCCCCCGCCTTGGGGGCGCTGTTGATGCTGTCGGCCAGTCTCGTCTTCGCCTGCGGCAATATCCTGCAATCCCTTTTGCCCCAACGGTTCGGCATGAGTTCGACCGGAATGGCCTTCTGGCAGTATCTGATCGCCTCGGTCCTGATGCTGCCCATCGTTCTGCGGATCGGCCTGAACAGGCTGAGGACGCGCCGTCCTCTGGCCCATCTGATCCGCGCCTTCGCCTCGGCCCTGGGCGTCCATGTCTTCGTCTACGGCTTCGCCTCGGGCGTGCCGATCTGGCAGATGGTGACCCTGCTGGCGACCGGCCCCCTGTTCGTCATCATCGGCTCGACCCTGTGTCTGGGCGAGCGGGTGTCGAGCCCCCGGATCGTCGCGGCTATGGTCGGCTTCCTCGGCGCCGTGATCGTTTCGGGGGTCGGGTCCGAAAGCCTGGGGTGGGCCGCCCTGACCCCGGTCCTGGCCGCCGCCCTGTGGGCCGTCACCGATGTGATGACCCGCTGGCTGGCGAGGGAGGAGACGCCCGAGACCCTGACCCTCTCCCTGCTGGTCCTGATCACGCCCAACCATCTGGCGCTTCTGTTGCTGGCGAACGCCTTCGCCTTCGCCTTGCCGGCCGGGGTGGCGACGGACCTGCCCTTCGCCCTGCCTCAGGGTGCGGGCCTGCTTCTGTTGCTGGCCCTGGGCGGCCTGACGGCGGCGGCGCAATATCTGCTGGCCTTCGCCTACCGGCTGGCCGACGCGGCCTATCTGCAGCCCTTCGCCGATCTGAAGGCGCCGCTGGCCGGACTGGTCGGCTGGCTTCTGCTGGGACAGACGCCCTCGATCTGGTTCTGGCCCGGCGCCGCCCTGATCGTCGGAGCCTCGATGTTCATCTTCTGGATCGAGGGGCGGAGGCCGCAAGACGGGGCGGCGACGGCCCCGGTCGCAAGCGGAGGATGACGCGGCGGCCCCGGATCGCTATCTGGCGGCCATGGCGCGCTTTGACCTTTCGACCGCAATGGGCCGTTTCCGGGCCCATTGGCATTATTTCTGGGCGGATCACGCCTTTCTGCGCCTGGTCTTCTCCAACGCCCACTGGCTGGGGCCGGACCTTGTCCGCACCAACCAGCCGTCGCCGCGCCAACTGGCCTATTGGAAGTCCAAGGGCGTCAGGACCGTCATCAATCTGCGGGGCGAGCGGGACGAGGGCTATTACTGGCTGGAGAAGGAGGCCTGCCGACGGCTGGGCCTGACCTTGATCGACGCGCCGCTTGACTCGCGCGACCCGCCGCAAAGGGATCGCATTCACCGGGCGCGCGACCTGTTCAAGACCATCGACTATCCGGTCCTGATCCACTGCAAGTCCGGCGCGGATCGGGCGGGCATGATGGCGGTCTTCTATCGCCACTTCCATCTGGGCGAGCCCATATCGGTCGCCATGAAGCAGTTGTCGAAGAAATATCTTCACTCGCGCGAAGGGCTGACCGGCGTCCTGGACTATACGCTGGAGAAGTACGTGAACGAGGTCGAGCCGCAGGGCGTCAGCTTCATCGACTGGGTGGACAGTCCCGACTACGATCCCAAGGCCATCCGCGCGGAGTTCAAGGCCGGGTGGTGGGGCACGCTGCTGACCGAAAAGCTGCTGAGGCGGGAGTAGGGGCCGACACCGTCAGCCCCAGGGGCCGGTCTTCGGTCTTTCGTCGTCTTCGCCGGCCTGGCGCGCCTCGGCGGCCAGTTCGGCGTCCCGTCGCGCCTTGCGTTCGGCCTCCCACCGCTTGAACCAGCGCGCATAGCCGATGTGGCCTCGCAGCGAAAAGCTGAACAGGGCCAGGACAGCCAGCAGGCTGACCAGCTGAAAAATCTGTTGGGGTTCCAGGTTGATCACGGTCGTTCAGCGTCCGTGTCAGGGAACAGGTTCCCGCTCCCTGACGTCGCACTCAGGCCGCGTCGCCGCGCGGGTCGATCAGCTTGTGGGCGTGCAGGATGAAATAGCGCATGTGGGCGTTGTCCACGGTCGCCTGGGCGCGCGCCTTCCAGGCCTGTTTGGCTTCGTCATAGCTGCCGTAGGCGCCGACGAACTCGACCTGCGACAGGTCGCGGAAGACGGGCTCCTTCGGGTGGCGCAGTTCGCCGCCGATGACCAGGTGCAGCAGTTGCGTGGGGACGGAGGATTGGTCGACCATCGGATGTCCTTGAAAGGCTCGGGTGGGGCTCTGGCCGGGGCATAGGCCGAGAACGGCTAAGGATCAATGTATGACGGGGTTTTCAGACCCTGCCTTACGTCGAAAGCGGCACGTTTTTACAGCCGCGCTCCCGTTTGCCCGTCATCGCAGCTTGGGGCATTATGCGGTCATGAGCAGTGATCCGGAAAATCTGACGCTGGTGTTCCTGCGGCGGATCGACGCCAAGATCGATACGCTGGCGCTTGATCTGCGTGAGTTGAAGGAACGGGTCTCCGGCGTCGAAATCGGGCTGACGTCCGTGCGGCGCGACATCGCCGGGTTGGCGGAGACTGACGCTCGCCTCCAGGTGTCTCTGGACCGAATGCGGGACGATGTGGGCCGTATTCAGCGTCGGCTCGACCTGCATGAAGAGCCGGCTGCCTAGGTTTCAGGTCGACAGCGGCACGTTTTTACAGCGCCGTATGATCAGCGGGTGCAGGGCCGGGGCGGCGCAGACCAGGCTGGCCTGACGCGGGTCGGGCCGGTTGAACCGCCAGGGGCGGCCGTGGTGGTCGGTGACGCGCGCCCCCGCCTCTTCGGCGATCAGACAGCCCGCGGCGACGTCCCAATCCCATTTCGGCGTCAGGGCCAGGGCCGCGTCGAAGGCGCCGGCGGCGACCAGGGCCATCCGATAGGCCAGGGCGTTGCGCTTTGAGAACCGCAGGGGCGGCCAGGGCTCGTCCCAGTGCGGCCCCTCGATCATCCGCGCGTCGCCCAGCACCGAGGCGTCGTCCAGCGTGTCCACGTCCGAGGCCCGCACCGGGGCGCCGTTGCGCCAGGCGCCGCCGTTCCGAACCGCCGCATAGGTTTCCTGAACCTCCGGCGCATGGATGACGGCGGCGACAACCTGGCCGTCCTCGACCACGGCGATCGGCGTGCACCACCAGGGTTGGCGCTTCATATAGGCCACCGTTCCGTCCACCGGATCCACCACGAAAATCCGGCGTTTGGACAGGCGCTCGGACGAATCCGCCGTCTCCTCCGACAGCCAGCCATAGTCGGGGCGGGCGGCCAGCAGACGGTCCTTCAGCATGGCGTCCACCGCCAAGTCGCCGCTGGTCACGGGCGAACCGCCGACCTTCGCCTCAACCTTCAGCCCCGCCTCACGTTCGGCGAGCGCCAAGGCGCCGGCGTCGAGCGCGGCCTGGCGGATCAGTTCGAGGTCGACGTCCAGGTCCGTCATTTGCCGGCTATGGCTACCGCGTCGAACATCAGGCTCGGCACGTTGAAACTGCCTCGGAACTCCAGGTCCGAGCCCCGAACCAGCCGCAGATAAAGGTCGGGCAGCTTGCCCGCCACGGTCACCTCATTGACCGGATAGGCGATCGCGCCGTTCTCGAACCAGAAGCCCGACACCCCGGCGGACCAGTCGCCGGTGTTTCCGTTCAGCGACGGCCCGAACATGGAGGTGACCAGAAGCCCGGTCCCGGCGTCGGCCATCAGCCCCGCCAGATCCCGCTCGCCCGGCTCCATGTGCAGGTTGTGGGTCGAAACCCCCGCTGATCCCGCCAGGCCGCGCGAGGCGTGGCCGGTGGACTCCAGCCCCAACTGCCGGGCCGAGGCGCTGTTCAGCAGCCAGGTGGTCAGCACCCCGTCGTCGAACAGGGCGCGCCGTTCGACCGCGACGCCCTCATCGTCGAACGGGGTCGATCCCAGGCCGCGCGGCCGGAACGGATCGTCGATCAGGGTCACGCCTTCGGCGAACACCCTCTGGCCCATCCGGTCCTTCAGGAAGGAGGTGCCGCGCGCGATCGACGGCCCCGAAACGGCGCCGACCGCCGGCGAGACGATTTGGCCGGCCATGCGATTGTCGAAGATCACCGGGGCGGTGGTCGAGGCGATCTTGCGCGCCCCGGTTCGGGCTGCGGCGCGTTGGCCCGCCGTCCGCCCGATGATCTCGGCGCCCGGCAGGTCCGACAGATGCCGGGTCGAGCGGCTCTCGCCGCCGCGCTCCATCGCTCCGTCCTTCTCGGCGATCACTCCGACGCCCAGCGAGAAGGCCGAACCCTGATAGTCCCCGTCGAATCCATGCGAGGTCACCAGTCGCCAGCGGCTGGACGACCAGGACGCATGCCCGCCCTCGGACCGGGCGACGCCCTTCACGGCCAAAGCCGCGGCCTCTGCCTCGGCGGCGGCCTGCTCCAGCGCTTCCGCACTGCGTTCGCTGGGATCGAACAGGTCCAGTTCGGCGAAGGGCGCCCGCGCCAGCCGATCCTGCGGCGCCAGACCGGCGTGGGGGTCTTCCGGCGCCAGCCGCGCCATGGCGACCGCGCGTTCGACCAAACGTGTGCGAGTCGCCGGCGACAGGTCCGAGGCGGAAACCGAGGCCTGCCGCTGTCCGACGAAGACCCGCAGGCCCAGATCGCGCGACTCTTCGCGTTCGACGTCCTCCAGCCTTCCGTTACGCACGCCGACCGACAGGGCGCTTCGGTCGGCGCTGACCGCCTCGGCGGCGTCCGCGCCGGCTTTTAGCGCGGCCTGGACGATGTCATGCAAAAGATCGGCGGAGGCGGAGGCGTCGCGGGCTTCAGTCATGCCCCGATATGGCGGACCCTTTGCTGCGTCGCAACCTCGCGCCTCAGACCACGGCGAAGGCGATCAATCCGACCGCCGCCGTCAGCAGGGCGACCCAGGTCAGCAGCATGCCGATCACCCGACCCAGCGACGGCCCCGTCTGGAACAGAAGGCCCAGGGCATGGGCCGACCGCCCCACGAACAGGGTCGCCCCCACGCCATGCACCATCCAGGCGGGCGCTCCCACGGCGGCCAGAAGCAGCATGGCGATCATGCCGGGCGCGGCGTATTCGGCGCAATTGCCGAAGGCGCGGGTGGCGGCCGCTAGGTCCGCGATACCGCCGTCCCCCAGCGACACCATATGTTTGCGGCGGCCGCTGACCACAATGCCCGACAGAACCAGGAGCAGCAGGATCAGCAGGCCGCTCCACAGGGCGGCGGCCTGGACGGCGTACATCATGGGGGTGGTCATGGATCAGTCCTCGCGCCCGACGGGATAGAGCAGATAGCGGTCGTCATAGAAGGGCGTCCGCTCATAGAACCAGGCCAGCCGCGCCTGCGGATCAGCCGCGAACGCCGGTTCGGCCGCCAGCTTGGCCTCGAACTCGGCCTTCAGCGCCGGATCGGCCGCCATCATCTTCTCGGCCAGGGGCGCGATGGCGTAGGCCTCGATATATTCGACCCGGCTCATGACTTCGGGGAACAGGCCCCAGGCGAAGAAGCTCTCGCTGGACTGGGGCTCCAGCAGCAGAACGACGACGTCGCCCAGCGGCTGGTCAGTCCGCACGCGCACCGAGCCGGTGGGGAAGGTCCAGTCGCGGCGTTCGACCTCGACCGTCTTCACCGAAGCCTGGACGTGACCCTCGTTCGCCCGCGTCGCCAGTTTCGGCTCGACCAGGCGCAGCATCGACAGGTTCATCGTGCGCGGCGCCTCCAGCGTCTCCATCTCGACGCCGTGGATTTTCAGCCGCTCGATGATGTCGGTGCGATAGCTGGGCACCCAATAGGCGGTGGGGCGGTTCAGGGTCAGCGTCGGCTTGGATCCGTAGAAGGGCATCTGCCACAGCTCGGGATCGGGCCGGCCCAGCCAGCGCACCTCGTCGCGACCCGAGGCGGGGCTGTGATACATCTCGTACAGCATCCCCTTGAACGGGCGGGTGGAGGAGGGGGTCTCTTCCGCCTCGAAATTCGCCAGGATCTGCGCCGGTCGCAGGGCCCGGTCCTGATCGGTCGCCGCCTTCAGCGCCGCGCCCTGATCGGCCAGCAGCCGCATCGCCTCCTCGATGAAAACATAGGTCCCCAGCACCCGCTGTTCGTGCGGTTTCAGACTGTGGTTTTCGATCAAGATCGTCGGCACATGGGCTGCGGCGCCCCAGCCGTTGGAGTAGCGTTCGCCCAGGCCGCCGTCCGACAGCCCCTTCTTCGGTTCGTCGTCGTCGATGCCGAACACCAGTTCGCCGGGGATATGGCCTTGGCGCTCCAGGGCCGCGTTCATCGCCGGCTTGAACACCGTATCCAGCCAGGCCGAGCTGTTGGGGGACCGGCTGAACGATCCATCCTCGCCGTTGAAGCCGTAGGTGACGTCGTACTGGTAATCCAGGCCGTCGGTGACGTGGACGTCCACATAGAGGTCCGGCCGGTACTTCAAGATCAGGCCCCGCACCGCCCGCATCTCGGCCTGGTCAAGCTTCAGATAGTCGCGGTTCAGGTTCTGATTGGTCGCCGTATTGCGCCAGCCCTGGATGCGTGGTCCGCGCTGGTTCGGGCGGGAATAGGCGCCGGCGCGCTCATGCCCGTCCACGCTCAGGATGGGGATCAGGATCAGATTGACCCGGTCCAGCAGGGCGTCCTTCCCATAGAAGGCGATGTCGCGCAGCACCATCATGCCCGCGTCCTTGCCGTCGATCTCGCCCGGATGGATGCCCGCCTGGATCATCAGCACCGGCTTGGCCGGATCGAAGGCCGCGCCGTCCTTGGAGGCGATCACCGCATAGATGGGCCGCCCCTCGGGCGAGACGCCGAACTGTTCGATCCGGATCAGGTCGCTGGCGGCGTCCAGTCGGTCGAACCAGGCGCGGGTATCGACATAGTTCGGCGAAAAGTCATGGCCCCGATCGGCCTCGAACGGCGTCACCCAGGGATCGCTCGCATCGCGCAGCAGGGCCTTCGACGCCCCGTCCCAGGCCGGCGCGGGCGGCAGGAAGGGCTGGTCCCAGGGCGCGATATTGGAAAGAACGGGCGGACGGCCCGGCGATTGGGACATGGCGGGACTCGAGACTAGGGCCGCGACGGCGGCGAACAGAAGCGCGTGACGCATGGATGAAGTCCTCGACCGATCCGGTCCTTATGGCAAGCCTGCGGGCCTCAGCCGGCGACGGCGGCGGGCGTGGCCGGGGTGGGGACGGCGAGGGTCGCCGGCATGCAGGCCAAGATCAAATAGATGGCGACGTGCAGGCCCAGCAGGATGGCGAAGGTCCGCCTGCTGCGGGTCAGGGCCGCCGGAACGACCAGCACCAGATACAGGGGATAGGCGATCGCATAGTTGATCAGCAGCATCGCCGCACCCGGCTTGCCGAGTATTTGAGAGATCGAGACCGCCACCATCAGCGTATTGGCCACGGTGGTCAGGATCAGCACGATCCTCTTGTTGCCCCAGAAATGGTCGTCCAGGTCCATCCCGTCTTCGATCTGGTGCGGAAAGACCAGGGAAGCCGCGATGAAATAGACCATGGCGATCGCCAGGCCGATCACCAGCATGCCGTAGCTGAACGGGGCGTCGCGGAAGGTGTGCCAGGCGGCGTCCCAGAAGGTGGCGATGTCCAGGCCGACGAACAGGGCCAACAGGGACGTCAGCCAGCCGATGCGCAGGGTCTTGCGATGCTGTATCGCCGTGGCCAGGCCCGTGGCGATCACCGCCACCGACAACCCGAGCGCCAAGCCATAGAAACTGAAATAGAATTCGAACGCGCTCACCTGTCCCCCGATCTGACGCCACGCCCAGATATGGAGTTATCGCGCTTGTCTTGGCAAGCGCGCCTCGGCGGCCGATCCGGATCGACGGACTATTCCTTCGCCACCAGGGACCAGCCGCCCTTTTCAACCAGGGGCGCCGCAGCCCGGCTGATGTTCAGGCCGTAATAGGCCAAGAGCGCGATCAGCGCCGCCTTCACGATCCAGGGGCGGCGCGCCAGGGCGGCGATCAGGGTCAGACCGGTGAACAGACTCACGCCGAACCAGAAGAACCAGCTCTTGGCCACCAGATGCAGTTCGCCCTGGGCGGCCGCGACGCCGACGATCAGGCTGGCGACAATGACATTGGCGCTCAGCAGAAGCAGAAGGATGGTGCGCTTGTTGCGCCAGAAATGGGCGTCCAGATCCTCGACCTGATCTTCGTCACGCGGAAAGACCAGGGTGGCCGAGATATAGAACAGGCCTGCGATCACCAGGCCCAGCATCAGAAGGGCCAGATTGAACGGGGCGGGGCGGAAGATGATCCAGGCCTGGAACCAGAAGGTGGTCACATCCAATGCGGCGAACACCACCAGCAGCGGCGTCAACAGGCCGAAGCGCGGCCTTGGATTACGGTTCAGCGTCCGCGCGAACCCGCCCAGCAGTTCCGCCACCGACAGGCCCAGGATCAGCCCATAGAAGCTGAAGAAAAATTCGAACGCGCTCACATCGCCCCCTCGGCGTGAATCAAGGCTTCCGCCCTATTTCCAGATCGACGTCTTGTCGCCGGGCAGGCCGAGCGTGTCCCAGATGGCGTCGATCCTTTCGACCACCGCCTGGTCCATCCGGATCTCCTCGCCCCATTCGCGCTTGGTCTCGGGCGGCCATTTGTCCGTCGCGTCCAGGCCGATCTTGGAGCCCAGGCCGCTCTCGGGGCTGGCGAAATCCAGATAGTCGATCGGGGTGTTCTCGATCACGGTGATGTCGCGCGCCGGGTCCATCTTGGTCGAGATGGCCCACATGACGTCCTTCCAGTCGCGGGCGTCGATGTCGTGGTCCACGACGATGACCCATTTGGTGTACATGAACTGGCGAAGATAGCTCCAGACGCCCAGCATCACTCGCTTGGCGTGGCCCGGATAGGCCTTCTTCATCGACACCACCGCGATCCGGTAGCTGCACCCCTCGGGCGGCAGCCAGAAGTCGACGATCTCGGGGAACTGCTGGCGCAGCAGGGGGATGAAGACCTCGTTCAGCGCCTCGCCCAACACGCTGGGCTCGTCCGGCGGCCGTCCGGTGAAGGTGGTCAGATAGATGGGGTTCCGCCGCATGGTGACGGCGCTGACCTTGAAGACCGGGAACTTTTCGACCGAGTTGTAATAGCCGGTATGGTCGCCATAGGGGCCTTCGTCCTCGAACTCGTCCAGCAGGACGTGGCCCTCCAGCACGATTTCGGCCTGGGCCGGAACCATCAACGGCACGGTCTTGCAAGGTACCAGCTCGGCCTTGGCGCCGCGCATCAGGCCCGCGAACTGATATTCCGACAGGGTGTCCGGCACCGGCGTCACCGCCGCCAGGATGGTCCCCGGATCGGCGCCCAGGACGACGGCGCAGGGCAGGGGCTCCTTGGGCCGCGCCTTCTTGTGCCGGGCGTAGTGCTGGGCCCCGCCGCGATGGGCCAGCCAGCGCATGATCGCCCGGTCCTTGCCCAGGACCTGCATCCGATAGATGCCCAGGTTGAAGTCGTCCTCGCGATCCTCGCTGGGCCCCTTGGTCACGACCAGACCCCAGGTGATCAGGGGCGCCGGCTCGCCGGGCCAGCATGTCTGGACGGGCAGGGCGGCCAGATCGATCTGGTCGCCCTTCAGCACCACCTCCTGCACAGGCGCCTTCTTCACCGTCTTGGGCCGCATCGACATGACGGTCTGCGCCAGGGGCAGCATCTCCATGGCGTCGCTTAAGCCCCGCGGCGGCGTCGGATTTCTCAGGAAGGCCAGCAGTTCCCCGACCTCGCGCAGCTCGCCCGCCGTCGTGCGGTTCTTGCCCTCCAGCGTCACCCCCATGGCGACCCGTTTCACCGTGCCGAACAGATTGGCCAGGCAGGGGACGGGGCTGATGGTCCCGTCCGGCATGACCGGCTTTTCGAACAGCACCGCCGGGCCGCCGTTGCGCAGCAGCCGGGTCTGGATCTCGGTCATCTCCAGCACGGTGGAGACGGGTTCGGACACCCGCACCAGCTCGCCGTCGGCTTCCAGCTGGTCGATGAAGTCACGCAGGGATTTATAGGCCATGGCTCCGCCTAAAGCGCCGGGGCCGAACTGTCACGCCTCGTTCGGCTTAAGACCCGGTCCATCCCGACCAGCGCCGATCCGACCAGCAGGAAAAAGACCAGCAGCCCGCCGAACGTCGCCAGCACCCGGCCCAGCCCCAGGGCGTCAACATTGACGAACCCATAGGGCCACCAGTGGGTGGCGAGCCCGTGACCCAGGGTCCATGCGCCGAAGATCAGCGGAAATCCGAGGGCCTTCACCGGGTCGATCCACCGCAACGCGCCCCTCGGCGTGAACCAAAGCCAGTCCAGCAGGAAGGCGGCCGGCATGACGTAGTGCAGCACCAGATTGACGGCCAAGGTCAGCCCCTCCGGCCGCCAGTAGGGGGCGATCATGAAATGATACACCAGCCCTACGATCAGAATGTAGGTCGTCACGGCGGCGCGAAAGGTCGGCGACGCCGTCCAGCGGGCCAGGGGCCATGTCGGTTTCAGCAAAGGCCCCGTCAGGGCCAGGGCGACCAGTATATTGGTCAGAATCGTGAAGAAGCTGAAGTACTGGACGGTCCGCGTCGCCACCGCCCAGCCGTCCGCCGGCCCCGCCATCAGCAGATACTGCAACGCCAGCGCCGCCCAGCCGATGACGGCGAAGGCGGCGCGCCACAGACGCGGCCGATCTCTTTCCCGCACCATGCGCGCCTCCTCTGATCAGGCGGCGGACTTGTCCCATTCGTAGGCGGGGTCCAGCCAGTCGCCCAGCCGTTCGCCCCGGTCCAGGGCGTCCATCCGCTGCATCTCCTCGCCCGACAGTTCAAAGTCGAAGATGTCGAAATTCTCGCGCGCCCGGCTTTCCTTCGTCGTGCGCGGAATGGCGATGATCCGGTTCTGGATCAGCCAGCGCAGGGTGGCCTGGCCATTGGTCTTGCCATGGGCCTGGGCGATCTCGGAAATCGTGGCGTCGTCTGCGATCTTGCCCTGGGCCAGGGGCGACCAGGCCGTGATCGACGCCCCCAGCTCGGCCGCCGTCGCGACCAGGGCGTCAACGCCCAGATAGGGATGGTGTTCGACCTGATTGGTGATCAGCCGCGCCTTGGACAGGGCCTGGGCCTGCCGGAATTCCTTGGACGGGAAGTTGGACAGGCCGATGTTGCGCGTCAGTCCCCGGTCCTTGGCTTGGTTCAGCGCGCCAAGGGTCTCTTCGAAGGTCGGCGTCGGCTTGGGCCAATGCAGCAGCAGCAGGTCCGGCGTGGTCCCCAGGCTCTCGGCCGATTCCTCGGCCTGTTTCAGCAGGGCGTCATGGGTGAAATGCTCGACCCAGATCTTGGTGGTCAGGAAGATGTCCTCACGCGGCACGCCCGAATCCCGGATGCCTTCGCCCACCGCCTTCTCGTTCTTGTAGATCCAGGCCGTGTCGATGTGGCGATAACCGATCCGCAGGGCCTCGGCGACCATCCGGCGCGCGTCCGACGGCTCCAGCTGCCAGGTGCCGAAGCCGAGCAGGGGAATCTCGACGCCGTCGACGCTGAGGGTGGGCTGATCGCCATAGGCCATGGGGGGAACACCTTCTCACTGGGGGAGCCGAACAGTTAGGCGCCGGGTCCAGCCTTCGAAACCCCTGCGTCGAACCAATCCAGAATTTCCTGCCACAGCGGCTCCAGTCCCTTGCGGAAGGCGCCCTCGTGGCCGATCCGTCGGGCGCCGTAGTCCTGGGAGCGTCGCACCACGATCTCGGACGAGGCGTTGGGATAGGCCTTCAGCAGGGCCGCGCCTGTGCCCGGTGTGGCGATGGGGTCGTCGGGAAAGATCCAGGACCGGATCGGCGCCCGAACCTTGTCGAACCCCTGGGGCTCAAGAGCGCCGGACCTCAGCTCGTCCAGGAAATAGGCGGGCTTCAGGCACCACCGCCTCCACGTCTCGAACACCCCGCGCGGCAGGTCGGTCCCCCGCCACAGCCGGCCCGCGCGGATATAGCCGTGGCGGCGCAGCTGGTGCGGCCCGAAACCGAACCAGAAGAACAGCTCCATCGGATTATAGGTTCGGTGGTGTCCGCCCCACCATCCGGTCCCGACCGAGACGAAGGCGTGGCGGGCGATCTCGCCCTGGTTGGGCATGAAGCCGACGAAATGACCCCCGACGCTGTGTCCGACATGGAAGATCGGCAGGCCCGGCGCCGCCTTCTTCAGAGCCTTCAGCGCCGCCGGCATGTCCAGCCGACCCCAGTCGGGATAGTCCATCTCCATGGCCGCCAGATCCTCGGGCCGCGACCCGCCGATGCCGCGATAGTCATAGGTCAGAACCACGCCGCCCCGTTCGGCCATCCACCGCGCGAACCGGGCGTAAAAGCCGCGCGGAAATCCCGTTCCGGCCGAGACCAGCACCGCCATTCTCGGCCTGTCGCCCCGAAACAGGGTCGCTTCCAGCGGCCAGCCGTCCTCGGCCTTGATCGACCGGTCTTCGACCGTCAGCCCCATGTCGTTTCCGTCCGTTGCTATTTTCAACGGACCCTGACTTATTTCCCCGACGTCAGGTCAAGCCGCGTCATGGGCCTTCACCAAGCGCTTCGGCGCGACCTTGCGCCACCGTTTCCACAGCGCCGCCTTCAGCCAGACGGGATCGACATGGGCGATGCGGGCCAACACGATCGGATAGTCGCGGTAGTGGTCCGTGAAATGAAAGGCGTCGGGGTCCATCTCGATCAGCAAATCCCGCTCGTCCAGATTATCCAGGTGCACCACGATACTGTCGTCCAGCTTCGGACGCAGCCAGGTGAAGAACTTCCCCGCCACCTTGAACGACGGTTCCCCATAGGAGACGCCGTCCTCGACGCCGGGAAAGGACAGCAGCAGAGCACGCACCTCTTCGTGGGTCATTTCCGAACGCCAATCTCAATAGGCCCAACCTCAATAGGCCAGGGCGATCCCGTCCTTGCGCATTTCGGTCGCCGCGCCATAGGTCCAGCGCCCGCCCGGGTTCATCTGCTTCATCACGTTCTGATAGCCGCCGAAGCCGCCGTCCGGCTCGCCCAAGGTCCAGCCCATGGCCCGCAGCTGCGCCTTGGTCGCCTCGGGCACGCCGCTCTCAAGGTGCAACACTCCGGTTCCTTCCTGCGGCTGGCCGGTCGGTTCCGACGAGCCATAGTGCTGCCAGCGCGGGGCATCCCCCGCCGCCTGGGGCTCCAGCCCATAGTCGACCATGTTGATGATGATCTGGGCTTGGCCCTGAGGCTGCATGGCGCCGCCCATGACGCCGAACGCCATCCAGGGCTCGCCGTCCTTGACCGCGAAGCCGGGGATGATGGTCTGGAACGGCCGCTTGCCCGGCGCATAGATGTTGGGGTGGCCGTCGGTCAGGGCGAACAGTTCGCCCCGGTCCTGGAACATGAAGCCCAGCGGTTCGGAGCCGTTGTCGGGCGCCAGGCCCGAACCCATGCCGCGATAGTTGGACTGAATCCAGCTGACCATCATCCCGTCAGCGTCGGCGACGCTGAAATAGGTGGTGTCGCCGTGGTGCGGGGCGTCGCCCGGCATGACGCGGTCCATGACCCGATCGGGCCGGATCAGCTTGGCCCGCTCGGCCGCATAGGCCTTGGAGTTCAGCCATTCGACCGGCGTCTTGGAGAATCGGTCGTCGGCGAACCAGCGCGCCCGGTCCTCGAACGCCAGCCGCTTGGCCTCGGCCTGGACGTGCAGAGAGGCGGCGGACTGGAAGCCCATGGATTTCAGGTCGAACTGTTCGCAGATGTTCAGGATCTGGTTGGTCGACAGGCCCTGGGTGTTCGGCCCCAGGCCGAAGACGTCCACCCCGCGATAGTTGGTCTGGATCGGCTCGACCCATTCGGTGTGGTGGGCCGCCATGTCGGCGCGGGTCATCCAGCCGCCGATCCGCTTGAAATAGGCCTCGATCTGGTCGGCGATGGGGCCGTCATAGAAGGCGTCGCGTCCGCCCTCGGCGATCATCCGCAGCGTCTTGCCCAGGAAGGGATTGGCGAAGACCTCGCCCACCTTGGGCGTCGCCCCGCCCGTGGCCCAGATGCGCTTCCTGTTGTCGTGCTCCTCGATCGGGATCCGCGCCCGATCAAAGGCCGCCATGTTGCGTTCCAGATAGTAGGCGATGACCTGCGGCACGGGCACGCCCTGTTCGCACAGCTCGGCGACCGGCAGCAGCACATCCTTCCACGGCAGCTTGCCGTAGCGCTGGTGCGCGCTCCACCAGGCGTCCACCGTGCCCGGCACGTTCACCGTCACCGCGCCGTAGCGGGGCAGATAGCCGTCCACAGCCCGGGAACGCGCGATCTCCAGACTCAGGCCCCGCGGGCTGGGGCCGGACCCGTTCAGCCCGATCACCTTCTTCTGCTTCGGATCCCACAGCATGCAAAAGGCGTCGCCGCCGATGCCGTTGGCCACCGGCTCCAGAAAGCCCAGGGCCGCGTTGATGGCGATGGCGGCGTCTATGGCCGATCCGCCGCGTCTCAGGGTGTCGATCCCGATCAGGCTGGCGGTCGGATGGGCCGTCGCCGCCGCCCCGTTCATGCCCCAGACGGTCGAGCGGCCCGTGAACCTGGGTCCCGTAATCCGATCTCCGATGCCCACCCCCGCATAGGGATCAGCCGGACGGGCGGTGGAGGGCGTTACGGCCGCCGCCTGTCTCGCCTGGGTTCCGGTCGCGGCCAGGGCGCCGGCGGCCAGGGTTCCTGCGGGCAGGGCGGATAGGAAGGTGCGACGGCGCATGGGCGGACTCCTCGAACAGCCGGGGCTTATCAAGTCCGCCTCGGGCGCGTCCCACAAGCTTCGCCGCAAAGAAAAAGGCCGCGTCCCTTCCGGAACGCGGCCCTGATCCTGGATAGAACCCAGTCCTATTCGATGTCTTCGTTCAGCAGGCCGACCTTGAAGAAGCCGTTCTCCTGCATCTTGTTCATGACTTCCATGAACTGCGAATATTTCACTTCCGGCTGGGCGCGGACGAAGACGCGCTCTTCCTGGCAGGCGCCGCCGCCCAGGGCGGTGCAGACGTCGGCGGCCAGATTGTCGATCGAGGATTGTTGGTCGGCGATGAACAGCTGACCGTTTTCCTGGATGGTGATGTACACTGGTTCCTTCTCTTCGGTCGGATTGGTGGGCGGCTGCGCCGGCGGCAGGTCCAGGCGGATCGAGACCGTCGCCATCGGCGCGGCGACCATGAAGATGATCATCAGCACCAGCAGAATGTCGATGAACGGCGTGATGTTGATATCCGCCGTCTGTTCGATGGTGTGCTTGTCCCCGCCGGAACCACCGATCTTCGCAGCCATGCACCGTCTCCGTTACTCGCCGGCCGTCGTATGCGCCGACATTCCCTATGGATCGCCCGAAAGCTTGATCGGTTCTTGGCGTTCCGATCGCCGCTTGTAAAGCGCTTCTAAACGATCGCGCCTTCCTGCACGTCAATTATATGCGACAGCCATATGCGACAGGGTCGCCGGCTCAGCCCTTCGCCAGCTTCAGGAAACGCTCCGCCAGGGCGGGATCGGACTTGAAGGCGCCGGTGAAGCGGGTCGTGACGGTCGAGACGTGCCGGTGATGCACGCCGCGGGTGGTCATGCACTGGTGGGCAGCGTCGATCATGACCGCGACGCCCTTGGGCTGAAGCTGCGATTCGATCGCTTCGATGATGTCGTTGGTCAGGGTTTCCTGATTCTGCAGCCGCCGGGCGAAGATCTCGACCACCCGCGCCAGCTTGGAGATGCCCACCACCTTCTCGCCGGGCAGATAGGCGACATAGGCCTTGCCCAGGAAGGGGGCCAGGTGGTGCTCGCAGTGGCTCTCCACCTCGATCTCGCGCAGGATGACCATGTCGTCATAGCCGGTCACGTCCTCGAAGGTGCGGCTCAGCTCCTTGGCCGCGTCGGCCTCATAGCCGTCGAACCACTCCCCATAGGCGTCAACCACCCGCTTGGGCGTGTCGATCAGGCCCGGCCGGTCGGGATTGTCGCCGGCCCAGGCGATCAGGGTCCGCACCGCCTCCAGCGCCTGTTCGCGGCTGGGACGCTGCACAGCCGCATCGCTGACGAGGACGGGTTTGGCGGGGGTGACGCTCATGGACTGGATTTCCGGCCGGGGCGGGCGAGGGCGCCCGGTTGTATCTCAGGCCGCTATATGGGACGGACCCTCCGTCCTGCAAGAAAACCTGCCGAAGACCGCTCCATGCCGCTGCACATCCACGACACCCTGCGCCGTGAAAAGCGCCTGTTCGAACCGCGCGATCCGAACCGGGTGACCCTCTATGTCTGCGGCCCGACGGTCTATGACTACGCCCATATCGGCAATGCGCGCCCGCCGGTGGTGTTCGACGTCCTGGCAAGGCTGCTGCGAAGGCAGTACGGGGCGGACAAGGTGCTCTACGCCCGCAACGTCACCGACGTGGACGACAAGATCAATCAGAAGGCCGCCCGCGAGGGGGTGCCGATCGGCGAGGTCACGGCCCGGTACGAGGCCGCCTATCTCGCTGACATGGCCCTGCTGAACGTCTCGCCGCCCGACCTGGCCCCCCATGTCACCGACTATATACCGGCCATTGTCGATCAGATTCAGGCCATCATCGACGCCGGCTGCGCCTATGCGGCCGAGGGGCATGTCCTGTTCGACGTCTCGGCCTATCCGTCCTACGGCGCCCTGTCGGGCCGGAACCTGGACGACATGATCGCCGGCGCCCGGGTCGAGGTCGCGCCCTACAAGAAGAACCCCCACGACTTCGTCCTGTGGAAGCCGTCCAAGCCGGACGAACCGGCCTGGCCCTCCCCCTGGGGCGAGGGGCGCCCCGGCTGGCACATCGAATGCTCGGCCATGATCGAACAGACCCTGGGCCTGCCCATCGACATCCACGGCGGCGGCGTCGACCTGGCCTTCCCCCACCACGAGAACGAGATCGCCCAGGGCGTCTGCGCCCACGGCTGCGCCCACGCCGAGAACGCCCACGACCACTACGCCCGCTACTGGATGCACAACGGCTTCCTGACCGTGGACGCCGAGAAGATGTCCAAGTCGATCGGCAACGTCCTCTTGCTGCACGACCTGGTCCAGTCCATGCCGGGCGAGGTCGTCCGCTGGGCCCTTCTGTCAGCCCACTATCGCCAGCCGCTGGACTGGAACCAGGGACTGTTGGAACAGAGCCGGAAGAATCTGGACCGACTTTACGGCGTCCTGCGTGACGCCGACGCGGCCCTGGCCGACTTCGATCCGGCCACGCTGGACGAGGCCGAGCTGGAGCTGGCCGAGAACGCGCTCGATCCAGTGCTGGACGCGCTGGAGGACGATCTGAACACACCGGGCGCCATAGCTCAGCTCTTCGGGCTGGCGAACGCCTTGCGCGATCTGCTCAATGACGCCGAGGCCGACATCAATGACGTCGCCATGGCTCGCTGGAGCCTGAAAGAAGCCGCCGGCCTGCTCGGCGTGCTGTCGCTGACGCCGGACGCCTGGTTCGAGGGCGGCGATCCCGCCCTGAAGGCCGAGGTCGAGGCCCTGCTCGAACAACGCGCCGCCGCCCGCGCCGCCAAGGACTGGCCTGAGGCCGACCGCATCCGCGACCGCCTGAACGCCCTCAACGTCGTCGTCATGGACGGCCCCGACGGCGCCACCTGGCGCGTGAAGGGGTAAACCGTCCTCCCTCCCGTCACCCTCGGGCTTGTCCCGAGGGCCCACCTCGAACACCGCTCGAAACGGAAGAGGGGCGCACGATCTGTGCGCCCCTCATATGTTTTGAATCAGCTCGATCCGTAGCCCCTCAGGACAAGCCCGAGGGTGGCGGAGTGCTGGATCAATACCGCGCCCGCAGCGTGATCCCGACCGTGCGCGGATCGCCGGGGTTGCCGATCACCAGGCCCGAGTTGCCCGACTGGACGCTGACGAACTGCAGATAGTCCTCATCCAGCGCATTCTTGACCCAAAGCGACGCCTCCCAGCCGTTATCGGCGCGGAAGCCCGCCCGCAGGTTCAGGATCGTATAGCCCTCGATCTCGGTATAGCGCGAGACCGAGGCGTCGGAGTTGTAGGTCGAGCGGAAGCTGGCGTCCGCCCCGCCGTAGAACTGACCCGGCAGGCCCAGGAAGCCCCCATCGCCATGCACTTCGCCGCCCGCCGACGCCGCCCAGGGCGACACACCCGGCAGGTCCTTGCCTGACAGATCGCAGGCCACGGTCGAGGTTCCGATCCGCTCCAGCGGGCAGGGGCCGTTGGCGAAGGAATCGTACTTCGCATCGGTCCAGGCGACGTTTGCGTACAGGTCCAGGTTCTGGTTCGGCCGCGCCACGGCGTCCAGTTCAACCCCCTGGATCACCACCTTCTCGGCATTGGCCAGATAGCCCCGCAGGGCGCCGGGACCGCTGTCGACCACATTGGCCTGATAGTCCTCCACATCGGTGCGATAGGCGGCCAGATTGGCCGTCACCCGCCGGTCGAAGCCCTGCGTTTTCAGCCCCAGCTCATAGGTCGTCACCACCTCGGGCTTGACCACCGCATTGGTCAGAGACGGCTGGCCGCTCGGCAGGTTGGGGATGCCGGCCATGTTGATCCCGGCCGACTTGTAGCCCCGCGCCGCGCTGCCATACACGAGGACATCGTCGCTGAAGTCGTAGGACAGCGAAACCTGACCCGACAGGTCGTCGTCCGAGATTTCGGCGTCATAGGCCTGGGGCCGGGCGATGCCGAGCCTGCGCGAGATCAGGGTGGCGTCCGTCGTGACCAAGCCGCCGGTCGTCGTGGCCGCATAGGCTCCCGACTTCTCCTCGTAGGTGTAGCGCAGCCCTGGCGTCAGGTGCAGCCGATCGGTGATGTTCCAGGTCAACTGGCCGAAGACGGCGTAGGAATCCGTCTCGATCCGGCTGTCGTTGTACACAGTATAGCCGTCCAGCAGGGCGTTCGGCAGGCTGGGGCTCAGCAGCCAGTAGGTGGCGTCAGCCCCGTATTCCGTTACCCCGTGCGTCTCCACCGCCTGGTGGAAGGCGTACAGGCCCCCGGTCCAGTCGATGCGTTGGTTCCCGTTCGAGGACAGGCGCAGTTCCTGGCTCCACTGGTCCTGCCACGACGGGTTGGCCGACTGCCGAACGATGTCCAGCGCCGTATAGTCGCGGTCGTTCTGCGGCCCCCAATCCCACGCCCGCCAGGCCGAGACCGAGGTCAGGGTGGCCCAGCCGAAGTCGTAATCGACGATGGCGGAGACACCGCGATGGATCTGATCGGCCTGAATGCCGCTGTCGACGTCCGCCAACCGGTCATAGGGATGGGTGCTCGCGGGGGCGTAGCCGCGCCCGGCCGCCAGGGCGGCGAACTGCTGGGCGGCGGGCTTCAGCGTCTGGCCTGCCGTCACATAGACCTGGGTGCAGCATTCCGGCGTCAGGTCGGCGTAGTCGGCGAACAGCCGCACCCTCAGTTGGTCCGTCGGCTGGAACAGCAACTGGCCGCGCAGGCTGATCGAGTTCTGGGAATTCTGCTTGGTTCCGGTCGTGACATTGTCCAGCACCCCGTCGCGCCGGGTCGAGACCACCGAGAACCGCCCGGCGACCTTGTCGTCCACAATGGGGCCTGAGACGCTGGCCTTGGCCTGCAGGAAGCCATAGTCGCCGAAGCTCAGCTCGGCCTGGCCCTCGGGCGTGAAGGACGGGTCGCGGGTGGTGATGTTCAGGGCGCCGGCGGTGGTGTTCTTGCCGAACAGCGTCCCCTGCGGTCCGCGCAGGATCTCGATCCGGTCCAGATCGACGAAGTCCAGCGTCGCCGTCGCCGGCCGGCCGTAATAGACTTGGTCCACATAGATCCCGACGCCCTGTTCCAGCCCGTCGTTCGCCAGGCCGTAGCTGGCCCCCAGGCCCCGGATGGTGATGGCGGTGTTGCGCGGGTTCGAGGTCAGCAACTGCACGGTGGGGGCCAGCTGGGTGACCTGGCCGACGTTGTAGGCGCCGGTCCTGTCCAGCAATTCCTCGTTCACCACCGTCAGGGCGATGGGCACGTCCTGCGCCCGTTCGTCCCGCCGACGTGCGGTGACGACGATGTCGCCCAGGCTGGCGGTCGGCGGGGTGGCGGACTGTCGCGCCTGCGTCGAATCCGTAGCGGCGCCCTCCGCCTCCGCCAGGGCGACGGCGGGTACGCTGAGGCAAGCCGTCAAGGCCGCAACCGAAGCCAGAGTGCGGGCGGACGCCCTGGTGACGACAGACATTTTCCCCTCCTGTGATCCGAAGGGAATGCGCCCTAATTAAATCTACCAATCAACTAGGAATTTCTAACACCGGTGTATAGCGCCGCTGGGGGGCGCGCTCCTCAACTCGTCTTCAGCAGCCGGATCAGCGCCGTCTCGAACCCCTTGGCGTCCGGTCCCGGCAGGGCGGTCTTCAACGCGCCGCTCTCGAACAGGGCCATCACCTTCGGATGGACGTAGGAGGTCCGGCACACCGTCGGCGTATTGCCCAACAGGCCCGCCACCGCCTTGACGCAGACGGTGATCTTGCGTTTCGCGTCGGTGGGCGAGGTCGGGGGCTCCATCTCGCGCAGGGCGCGCGCCGCCGAGACCGTGCCCGCCCAGGTGCGGAAGTCCTTGGCCGAGAACTGGTCCCCCATGGCCGCGCGGATATAGGCGTTCACATCGTCCGAGGTGACGGGGCACAGATGGCCCTCGGCGTCGCGGTATTTGAACAATTGGCGCCCCGGCAGCTCCTCCAGGGTCCGGACCACCCGCGCCAGCCGCCGGTCGCGGACGCTGACGCGGTGGTCCTTGCCGCTCTTGCCGCGGAACTCGAACGTCAGGGCGGCGCCGTCGACCTCCAGATGCCGCTTGTTCAGGGTGGTCAGCCCATAGCTGCGGTTCTGACGGGCGTAGGTCGCATTCCCGACCCGGATCAGGGTGATCTCCAGCAGACGGACGGCGGTCGCCAGCACCTTGGCCTTCACCGGTCCCCTCAGGCCCAGATCATGCTCCACCTGGGCGCGCAGCCGGGGCAGGGCGCGTGAGAAGGCCGGCAGCTTGTCGAACTTGTTCTCCGACCGGGCCGTGCTCCAATCGTTGTGATAGCGGTACTGTTTGCGACCCTTCAGGTCCCGGCCCGTGGCCTGGATATGGCCGTTGGCCTTGGGGCAGATCCAGACGTCGGTCCAGGCGGGCGGAATGGCCAGGGCGCGGATCCGGTCCAGAACCTTGGGGTCCTTGACCGGCCGCCCCTCGGCGTCGCGATAGGACCAGCCCTTGCCGGCGCGGCGGCGGGTCAGGCCGGGGTTGTCGTCGCTGCACCAGCTCAGCCCCTGCGGAACCTCGACCACGGGGTCGAAGCCATGCGATCCGTCCGCCATCCCGGCGTTTCCTTTTCAGCGGTCTTTCAGCGGCTTGCCTCAGACCTGCGACGAACGCGGCGCCGCCTTGGCGAGTTCCCCTTGACCCTGCGCGCCCGGCGCGACACGAGGCGGCATGAACTATCGCCACAGCTTCCACGCTGGAAACTTCGCCGACCTGGTCAAACACGCCCTGGTGCTGTGGCTGGTGAAAACCCGCGCGGCGGCGGGCCCGCTGACGGTGCTCGACACCCACGCCGGCGCCGGCCTCTATGACCTGTCCGGAGACGCCGCCCGGTCGAAGGAGGCCGAGGCCGGGGTCGCGCGCCTGATGACCGACCCGGATCGTCCGCCGCTGATGCAGGCCCTGGCGGATCGGGTGGCGGCGCTGAACCCCGACGGCGGCGCCCGTTTCTATCCCGGCTCGCCCGTGCTGATCGCCGACGCCCTTGGGGCCGGCGGAACCTATGTCGGCTATGAGCTGAACCCGCCCGTCCGCGCCCTGCTGGATCGAGCCCTGGCGGATTGCCCCAACGCCGAGGCGCGCGAGGGCGACGGCTACGCCCTGGCCACGGCCGAGGCGGCGCGGGCCAAGGCGCCCCTGATCCTGATCGACCCCCCGTTCGAGAAGCCCGACGACTATATCCGCTCGGCCGAAGCCGCCCTGGCGGTGATTCGCCGCGATCCCGCAGCGACCATCGCCGTCTGGACCCCGCTGAAGGATCTGGAGACCTTCGACGCCTTCACCCGGCGGCTGGAAGGCCAAGCCGGCCCGACCCTGGTCGCCGAGGCCCGCCTGCGCCCCCTGACCAATCCGATGAAGATGAACGGCTGCGCCCTGGTCATCGTCAATCCGCCGCCGGGCGCCGAGCACGCGGCCCGCCAGGTGTGCGGCTGGGTGGCCGATCGTCTGGGCGATCCGGGCGGCCGGGCTGAAATCTGGTCCTTCTGATCGGCGCGCGGCCCGTCTATGGTCGGGTCATGACCCGTATCGCCATTCTGGAAACCGGCCATCCGCCCGAGGCCCTGAAGGACAGTTTCGACGACTATCCGGCCCGGTTCCGCGCCCTGCTGGGCGAAAACGTCCCCACCACCCGGTTCGACGTCCAATCCGGGCATCTGCCGTCCGACCCGTCCGCCTTTCAGGGGGTGATCGTCACCGGCTCGGCCGCCGGCGTCTATGACGACCTGCCGTGGATTCCCCAGCTGGTCGACTGGCTGCGCGCGGCGCGGGGCCGGACCCGGATCGTCGGCATCTGCTTCGGCCACCAGGTCCTGGCCCACGCCTTCGGCGGCGAGGTCGTGAAATCCGACAAGGGCTGGGGCGTCGGCCTGCACCGTTACGACGTCCTCAGCGACGAGCCCTGGATGCACCCCCGCGCCCGCACCATCGCCATTCCGGTCTCGCACCAGGATCAGGTCGTGGCCATTTCGGCCGACGCCCGCGTCATCGCCTCCAGCGGCTTCACCCCCTACGCCGGCCTGGCCTGGGGCGAAGACGCCATCTCTTTCCAGTGCCACCCGGAGTTCCAGCCCGACTACGCCGCCGCCCTGGTCGAGACCCGGCGCGGTTCGCGCATCCCCGAACCCCTGGCCGACGCCGCCCTCGAAAGCCTGAAACGCCCTAACGACCGCGCCGTGCTCACCGCCTGGATCCGCGCCTTCCTGCTGCTGACCCCGCCGCCGGTGGAGGACCAGGGCAGCGGGATCTAGCTTCCTGACTTTCGTCATCCTCCGACAAGCCGCGTCTTCGCGGCGCAGATCGGGGGACCCAGCGGCGCCGAAGGCGATGCGTCCGCCGCATAATGTCCACAGCGCCTCGTCCGCGACAGGTTCGCGCTCGCGCGCGCCGCTGGGTCCCCCGATCTCGCTACGCTCGTCGGAGGATGACGAAAGAAGGGAGGCGCTAAACCCCCAACACCGCAATCAACCCCAGGCTCAGCCCCACCAGGGCCGCCAGCGATAGCACAACGGCCGCCGCCACTCGCCCGCCGGCCCGCGCCACGGCCCGGATGTTGGTCTGCAGCCCCAGGGCCGCCATGGCCGCCACGGTCAGCAGGCCGGACGCCGCCGCCATCGGCTCAAGCACCGCCTGCGGGATCAGGTCCAGGTTCCGCAGCGCGATCATCGCCAGGAAACCGACGATGAACCACGGCAGCAGCTGGTGCAGACCCGGCCCCGTCTTGCCCGCCGCCCGGTCCCGGAAGATCAGCGACAGCACCAGGATCACCGGCCCCAGCATCAGCACCCGCGCCAGCTTGACCACCGTCCCCGTCTGGGTCGCGACCGCGCCGAACGGGGCGGCCGCCGCCAGCACCTGGGGCACGGCGTAGACGGTCAGCCCGGCCAGGGCGCCGTACTGCAGGCCGCTCATGGACATCAGCCCGCCCAGCAGCGGCAGGGTCAGAACCACAACCACCCCCAGCACGGCGGTAAAGGCGATGGAGGCGGCCACCTCTTCGCCGTCGGCGTCGATCACCGGGGCCACGGCGGCGATGGCCGAGTTGCCGCAGATGGCGTTGCCGCACGCCACCAGCAGGGCCATGCGCGGCGTCAGTCCCAGCAGACGGCCGATCCCGAACCCGACCAGGATGGCGGCGGCCACCAGGGCGAAGACCCCCGCCACAAACCCCAGGCCCAGCGAGGACAGGGTCGCCGCGCTGACCGAGGCGCCCAGCAGGACCACGGCGACCTCCAGCAGAATTTTGGCGCTGAAATCGATCCCGACCCTGAACCGCTCATCCGGCGTCCAGGCCGCCCGCACCCCGGCTCCCAGCAGAATGGCCAGGACCAGCGGCTCCAGCCAGACCTTGCCGACCGCCTCGCGTTCCAGGCCGCCCAGGCCCACCGCCGCCAGGGCGACCACCAGGCTCATCATCAGGCCGGGCCAGACCGAACGGGCAAACGCGCCGAGCCGCGCCGCCAGGCCGACGGGGCGGGGCAGGGACGGGGTCGCGACGGCGGCAGAGGCGGCGGACTTCATGGTTCCGCTTGATGCGCGCCCGCTCGACCTCGGTCCAACGGATTGTTATGGTCGTTTCAATCCGATTTGGAGATTGATTGTGACTTTGGAGCGCCTGCGCATCTTCGTCGCCGTGGCCGAGCGTCAGCATGTGACGGCGGCGGCGCGGGCGCTGAACCTGACCCAGTCGGCCGTCTCCAACGCCATTGCGGCGCTGGAGGCCGAACATGACGTCCATCTGTTCGACCGGGTGGGGCGGGGCGTGGTGCTGAACCAGACCGGCCAGGCCTTCCTGCCCGAGGCCAAGGCCGTTCTGGCCCGGGCGGCGGCGGCCGAAGCGGCGCTGGCGGATCTCAGCGCCCTGCGGCGCGGCCGCCTGACCGTCTTCGCCAGCCAGACCATCGCCTCCTACTGGCTGCCCCGTCGCCTGGTCGCCTTCCACGCCGCCCATCCGGGCATCGAACTGGACGTCCAGATCGGCAATACGCGCCAGGCCGCCGCCGCCGTTCTGGGAGGCGAGGCCGAGATCGGCCTGGTCGAGGGCGCGGTCGATGAACCCATGCTGGAACAGACCCGGATCGGTTCAGACCGCCTGGCGGTCGTGGTCGCGCCCGATCATTCCTGGGCCGGCCTGCGCCGTCTGTCGGCGACTGATCTGACCACATCCCCCTGGGTTCTGCGCGAAGCGGGCTCGGGCACCCGTTCGACCCTGGAGGAGGCGGTGCGTCAGGCCGGGATCGATCCCGCAGACCTGCCCGTCGCCATGACCCTGCCGTCGAACGAGGCCGTCCTGGCCGCCGCCGAGGCCGGGGCCGGCGCCACCGCCCTCTCCGAAAGCGTCGCCTACGCCTCCGTCGCCGCCGGCCGCCTGGTCACCGCCGCCTTTTCCCTGCCGGAACGTCCCTTCCGCCTGCTGCGCCACGCCGAACGCTATCGCAGCCGCGCGGGCGACGCGTTTGTGGCGGCGATGGGCTGAGCGGACGCGGAGACATCCCTAATTCCGTTTCGGGCCCTCCCTACACCCCACACCGCCGTCATCCTCGGGCTCGACCCGAGGACCGGATGTTGATCGGGCTGTGCGTCGCCCTTGGCGCAATGCGGCGGACCCGCCGATCCTCGGGTCGAGCCCGAGGATGACGGGATGCGGGAATGGACAGAGAGGATCGCGCTCCTAATTCCAGACCACCGCATTCTGAATTCTAAGGGCTTTCAAAGAAATTTGGCAATCGACCTATCACCCTTCCGGGCGTGGTTAGATTGGGCGCCAGGTCTTTGACAATCGAATGGAAGCACGCCGCCAAACTGCACTCTTTTGCATATTGCACTGATTTCGACGGTGCAGTGCAATTTGGGAACGCGGTTTCAAGGGCACCCAGGTCGCCTGAAATACACTCAAATAGACTCAAAAAAAATTGGAGTCGAAACCGTCTAATCTGCCCGCTCCCCCCGCAGCCCGCGCTCACACTCCACACTCCCGTCATCCTCGGGCTTGACCCGAGGACCGGATGCGGATCGGGCTGTGCGCCCGCCGCTGACGCAATGCGGCGGACAGCCCGGTCCTCGGGTCAAGCCCGAGGATGACGGGTGTATGGGCGCGGCCTACAGCCCGAACCGGGGAAACACGAACCGCTCCAGCAGCAGCGAGGCCGCGAAGTAGAAGCCGATCACCACGAACAGGGTCAGCGGGATCTGCGGCTGCTTCGCCAGGACCAGATAGATCCCGTACAGCACGGCGAACAGGGCCGAGGTGGCCAGGGGCCGCAGCAGGATCTTCGCAAGGGGGGATTTCACGGCCATTTCACCACCGGGGGCATGGAGCTGAGGATCGAATCGACGTTGCCGCCGGTCTTGAGGCCGAACATGGTGCCACGGTCATACAGCAGGTTGAACTCCACATAGCGCCCGCGCCGCACCAGCTGCTCCTCGCGCTCCTCCGGCGTCCAGGCCTCGCCCATCCGCCCGGCGACGATCTTCGGATAGACGTCCAGGAAGGCCAGGCCCACGTCGCGGGTGAAGGCGAAGTCCCTGTCGTGGTCGCCGCTGTCGTGGTGGTCATAGAAGATGCCGCCCGTCCCGCGCGGCTCCTGCCGATGCGGCAGGAAGAAATACTCGTCGCACCAGGCCTTGTACTTGGCGTGCCAGTCGGGATCGTGCGCGTCGCAGGCCGCCTTCATCGCGGCGTGGAAGGCCAGGGTGTCCGGGTGGTCCTGGCGCCGATCCGCGTCCAGCACAGGCGTCAGATCGCCCCCGCCGCCGAACCAGCTCTGGGTCGTGGCGATGAAGCGGGTGTTCATATGCACGGCCGGAATCCGGGGACTCACCGGATGGCAGATCAGGCTGATCCCGGTGGCGAAGAAGCGGGGATCCTCCGCCGCGCCGGGCACGGTCTTGGCGTAGTCGGCCGGGAAGGAGCCGTGCACGGTCGAGACATGGACCCCGACCTTCTCGAACAGCCGGCCGTGCATCATCCCCATGACGCCCCCGCCGCCTGCCTCGCGGGCCCAGGGCGTCCTTACGAACCGCCCCGGCTCCCCCGGAAACAGATCGGCCGGCGCCGCATCCTCCAGCGCCTCGAAGGCCGCATGGATGCGGTCGCGCAGATGCTCGAACCAGGCGCGGGTCTCGACCTTCTTCAGGTCGAGCGGATCGGAAAAGGCGGCGTCGCTCATGCCGTCTCTTAGACCTTCCCCCGCTTGCGGGGGAAGTGTCAGGTCGTGGCGCGCAGCGACACGCCTGACGATGGGGGAGGTCTTCCTTTGGGCGAGACTTCCCTCTCCGTCGCTGGATCGGCTTCGCCGATCGACGCGACACCTCTCCCGCAAGCGGGAGAGGGTTCTTTTCTCCAGATCCGTCTGTCAGTGTGCGTCGCGACATCAGGGAGTCGCATCATGATCCGTCGTCTTCTGGCCGGCGTCGCCGTCGCCGCCTTCGCCACCTCCGTCCAAGCCCAAACGACCAGCGAGGCCCGGGTGCTGGAGATCCTGAAGACCACGCCCCTGATCGACGGCCACAACGACCTGCCCTGGGCCCTGCGCCAGCAGTACGGAAATGACGTCTACGCCGTTGATCTGACGACCAATCTTGAGGCGACGACCCGGCTCCACACCGACATCGCCCGCCTTCGCGCCGGCGGCGTCGGCGGCCAGTTCTGGTCGGTCTACGTCCCCGCCAGCCTGACCCCGCTCGAGGCGGTCGAGGAGACCTTCGAGCAGATCGACACGGCCAAGCGGATCATCGCCGCCCATCCCGAGGTCTTCGGTCTGGCGACCACGGCGGACCAGGTCGACGCCGTCTTCGCCTCGGGCCGGATCGCCAGCCTGATCGGCATGGAGGGGGGCTATTCCATTGACGACTCCCTGGCCCTGCTGCGCGAGTTCTACCGCGCCGGCGCCCGCTACATGACCTTGACCCACTCCAAGACCACCACCTGGGCCGACAGCGCGACCGACGCCCCCAAATGGGGCGGGCTCAGCCCCTTCGGCGAGGATGTGGTGCGTGAGATGAACCGCCTGGGCATGATGGTGGACCTCAGCCACGTCTCCGAGGACACCATGCTGGACGCCATGCGGGTGTCCGAGGCCCCTGTGATCTTCTCCCACTCCTCGGCGCGGGCGATCACGGCCCACCCCCGCAACGTGCCTGACCGGGTGCTGCGGATGATGCCCGAGGACGGCGGGATCGTGATGATCAACCTGGCCCCCGGCTTCGTCTCCGAACGGGTCCGCGCCTGGAACGCCGACCGCGCGGGCGAGGAGGCGCGGCTGAAGACTCTCAACCCCGGCGATCCGGCCGCCGTGGAGGCCGGACTGGCCGCCTGGACCGCCGCCCATCCGACGCCGGAGGCGACCCTGGCCGACGTCGTCGCCCATATCCAGCATGTGCGTCAGGTCGCCGGGATCGATCACGTCGGCCTGGGCGCCGACTTCGACGGCATCGGCAGCCTGCCCGAGGGCATGACCGGGGTGGACGCCTATCCCCGCATCCTGGCCGCCCTGATGGACGCCGGCTGGACCGAGGCCGACATCCGCAAGATCGCCGGCGAGAACCTGCTGCGCGTCATGCGCGCCGTCGAGGCGACCGCCGCCGCCAAGGCGAATGAACGACCGTCCCTGGCCAAGCCGAGCGCCGGCTAGGTCGTCAGCCCCAGGCTTCGACCGCGCCGCGACGTCGGATCGGCGCCGCGCTGGCCAGCTGGGTCCGCGGCTCGGCCTCGGCCCGGCCGAACAGCCAACCCTGGCCGTATTCGACGCCCAGGGCCTTCAACTGATCGGCGACCTGATCGGTCTCGATCATTTCGGCGATGGTCTCCAGCTTCATCGACCGGCACAGATCGACGAGCCCGCGGATCAGGCCCTGCGTCATGGGATCGCCCAGGCCCCCGACCAGATCGCCGTCGATCTTGACCGCGTCCACCGGCAGTTTGCGGACATAGTCATAGGAGGTCGCGCCGGCGCCGAAGTCGTCGATGCAGACCTTGATGCCCGTCTCGCGCAGGGCGGCCAGGCGTCTGTTCGCCGCCTCCAGATCCGCCAGGGCTGAGGTTTCGGTCACCTCCACGATCAGTCGCTTGCGCTCCTCGGGGGAGCCGGAGGTCATCTTCAGCAGGTTCTCGACATAGGTGTCATCACCCAGCGACGCCCCCGACACATTGATCGCCATCTTCAGCAGGCCGGCGCCGGGCGCCCGCATCCGCTTCAGGACCTTTTCAGCCACGGCCAGGTCGAAGGCCTCGATCAGTTTAAGCTCCTCGGCCATGCGGATGGCTTCGGCCGGACCGTTGGGGGTATTGAACCGCGCCAGGGCCTCGAAATGGTGGACCGCTCGCGACTCCAGCCGGACGATCGGTTGGTAGTGGACCTGGAAGTCTCGAGCCTTGACCACGCCGCGGAACGCCTCGGCGTCGCGGAAGGTCCGCTTCAGCGACTCGGCGAACGCGATCTGAGGATTGGCCAGGCCGCCGTCCTTCAGACATCCCTCGATCGCAAAGCGCATGGCGCGCAGGACGCACAGGCTGTCGGCCCCTTGGGGAAGGGGCGTGGTGAAACTCTCGGCGGCCAGTTCGGCGCCCTCCGCTCGTCCGGCCTCGACCACTTCCGCCGCCAGGTCGCGTTTGTCGGTTTCCGGCCGCAAGAGGGCGAAACGCTCCTGGGTGATCTGGGCGGCGGAGGATCCGTGAACGGCGGCCGACTGAAGCGTGGCCTCGATCCGGCGTTGAACCCGGTCCGCCAGCGCCTCCGGCAGCTGCTCCAGGCCGTGAACGTCCAGGAAGCCGAACGCCAGATCGCGCGAATTGTCGATGATGCGGGGCGCGTCGATCAGGAAGCGTTCGGCGTCGATCAGCGGCGGAACGTCCAGTTCGCCCAGCGGGATGGCCGGACCCTCATAGGCGATGGCGCAGGATATCGCGGGCGCCAGCTGGGGCAGGACGAAGGCGCGGATCGAAGCGCGTCGCACTCGGTCGGCGCCGGCGGTCAGAAGAATCTGCAGGGGCGCGCTGCGGGCGCCCGCCTTGCTGTTCATCAGCGTCTGGAGGACATGATCGCCCTGATGAAGCAGTTCGGTCAGGGGTTTGCCGGTCCACAGGGCGCCGACGTCCTGTCCCGCAGCGGGGCCCGCGCCCAGGGCGAAGCCGACGCGCCCTTGGGCGTCGATTTCCACCAGCGCGTCGGCGGACGCAAAGGCAAGTCCCAAAAGGCGCGTGGTGATCGGCATGGGGCGACTGTGACCCCTGTCGCTTAAAAAACCGGCAACACGGCGGGAACGACGTCCGCAGAATTCAAAAAATGTCGCTTAAGCCTTGCGGTTGAACGCCACCGCGCGTCCGTCGCCCATGGCCGGCCGCCCATCGGCGGCATAGGCGGCGGCCGGCGTTCGGGCGGCTGCGACCTCATGGGCGATGGCCCGCACCAGGCCCTCGGAAATACGGCGGGCGGCCTCAACAGCGCCGGCGTGACGGGCCAGGACGGCGTCGAAGGCGCGGGTGGCCTCGATCAGAGCGGACCGATCAGCCGAAGGCGCGTCGGCCAGAAGGGCGGGGTTGGCCTTCACATGGGCGGAGTCGCGGCGATAGAGGTTGGCCATCTCCTGGGTTTCGGCCAATCCCTTGGCGACCTCCTGGGGGCGCCCCTCTTGGAAGGCGCGCGTCTCGGCCGCCAAACGCTCGGTCAGGCGCCGCGTCAGATCCAGCAGTTGGCGCACGCGCGCCCCGGCCAGTTCAGCGTCGCTCATGGCCGCGCCTCCTGCATCTTCAGCATTTCGTTCATCACCGGCCCGGCTAGGCCGATCCCGCCGGCGGCCACGGTCTTCTTGGCCATTTCGTCCAGCAGAAAACTGCGCCAGGTCGCCTCGCCCTGACCGCCGCCGAACAGGCCGTCGGTCGACAGGCCTTCGAACATCGGTTTCAGCATCTGAGACAGGAAGCTGGCCTCGAAGGCTTCCGCCGTGGCCTTGATCTTCTCACGGCTCGCGCCGGCTGCGGCCGTCGCAGCGGCGGGCAGGGGGCGGATCAGTTCGGCGGGGGCGGACAGGTCCGTCATGCTCACATCACCTCGATCTCGGCCTGCAAGGCGCCGGACGCCTTGATCGCCTGCAGGATGCTGATCATGTCCCTGGGGCTGACCCCCAGGGCGTTCAGGCCGTTCACCAGGGTGGACAGGCTGGTTCCGCCGCCCACCAGCCGCATCTGGGTGCCCAGGTCTTCCTCGACATTGACTTGGGTGCTGGGCACGACCGCCGTCTGTCCCTGGCTGAAGGGGGCGGGCTGGCTGACGAAGGGCTGTTCATCGACCGAGATGGTCAGATTGCCCTGGGCGATGGCCACGCGCGAGATCCGCACCGCATCGCCCATGACGATCACGCCGTTCACCTCGTCGATGATGACCTTGGCGGGTGAATCGACGGTGACGGGCAGGTTTTCCACACGGCTGATGAAGCCGGCCATACCCATTTGTCCGGGCGCCCGCAGGGCCACGACCGTTCCGTTCTCAGCCAGGGCGGTTCCGGGGAAGGCGGCGTTGACGGCGGCGGCGACGCGCTGGGCGGTGGTGAAATCCGGATTGCGCAGATTCAGCCGGACCTCGTTCATATTGGCCATTTCGAAGCCTGTCTCGCGCTCGACAGAGGCGCCCGAGGCGATCCGGCCGGCCGTCGGCACCCCCCGCGTCACCGAAGAACCTGATCCTCCGGAGGCCGAGACGGCGCCCGTCTGGACCGAGCCCTGGGCCACCGCATAGACCTGGCCGTCCGCGCCCTGAAGGCTGGTCACGACCAGAGATCCGCCCAGCAGGCTCTTGGCGTCGCACATGGAGGAGACGTTGACGTCAATGCGCGAACCCGGCGTGGCGAAGGCCGGCAGTTCGGCCGTGACCATGACTGCGGCCATATTCTTGGTGTTGGCGTTTGCGCCGCGGATATTGACCCCGAGCCGCTCGGTCATGCCTTCCAGCGACTGCCGGGTGAAGGGACAGTTGCGCAGCGAATCGCCGGTGCCGTTCAAACCCATGACCATGCCGTAGCCGACCAGTTGGTTGCCGCGAACGCCTTCAACGGCGGCGATGTCCTTGATCCGCGACTGGGCTGCGGCCGCGGACGCGCTGACGCCCAGGGCCAGGACGGCCAAGGGCGTGACGAGGCGGGCGAGCAGATTCTGCATGGGTCGGACGTCTCTGAGGCTTCTTCTGATACCTTATGCCAGGATCGTGCCGTGATCTAAGCTGTTGAAAATATGGTGGTGTGGCGGCTTGCGGGTGGATGGTGAGGGCAGATTCTGCCCAGCTGTTAACCAAACGGTCACTCCGTTCCTCAAGGATGGGATCATGAGCCGGAGCATGCGCGGATGAAGGTCACAGGGACCACGGGCCCCCAAGCCCCGACCAGCGGCAAGTCCGCTCGCTCGGCCAGCGGCTTTTCGCTCGGTCAAGCCGGCGGGGCGTCGGCGCCCACCGCCGCTTCAGCCGCCGCCGCACCGACGAGCGTCGCCGACGTCTCGGCCCTGATGGCTCTCCAAGGCGTGGAGGGGCCGCTGGAAAAACGTCGGCGCGCCATCAAGCGGGGCGTAGGGCTTTTGGACCGGCTCGACGAGATGAAACTGGCTCTGTTGTCCGGCGAGGGCGATCCCGCCTTGTTGGAACGGCTGGCCCGCAATCTGCGCGAAGAGCGCCCCGATGGCGGGGATGCGGGGTTGAACGCCGTGCTGGATCAGATCGACCTGCGCGCCGCTGTGGAACTGGCCAAGGCCGAACTGCGTCGCGGCGAGGCTTGATCGTAAAAGCTTCGGCTTTTCAAGATCGAGGACGGGGCCTTAGCTGGGTTCCTATTTCATCAAGGCGCTCACGGAATCATGATCACGGAATCGCGAACGCCGTTGCCGCGACTCGTCGGGCTGACTATACGGCCCCTACGCCACAGGGGGGCGTGATTAGAGAGCGTGAGTGGGATGAGCGCCTTGGCGTCCGTTGTGTCCGACGAAACCGGTCCTTACCGCCCGTCGGACGACGAGCCGTTCATGAATGAGCGGCAACTGGCTTACTTCAAAAAGAAGCTGCTGGACTGGAAGGATGAAATCCTTCGCGAGTCCAAGGGGACGGTCGTCAACCTGAAGGCGGAGACGGAAAACCATCCCGATCTGGTCGATCGCGCCTCTTCGGAGTCGGATCGCGCCCTGGAATTGCGGACCCGCGATCGGCAGCGCAAGCTGATCTCCAAGATCGACGACGCCCTGCGGCGGATCGAGGACGGCTCCTACGGCTATTGCGAGGACACCGGCGAACCCATTGGCTTGGGTCGTCTGGAGGCTCGCCCCACCGCGACCCTGTCGGTCGAGGCGCAGGAGCGCCACGAACGCCGCGAGCGGGTTCACCGGGACGACTGAAGTTCGAGGGACCCAAGCCTTGACTTCGCGGGGTTGCGGCGCGACCTAGCCGCCTCGCTTTTGAGGTCTAGGTCTTCATGTCCGTCAAGGTTCGTTTCGCCCCGTCGCCGACGGGTAAGCTGCACGTCGGCAATGTCCGCACCGCCCTGGTGAACTGGCTGTTCGCGAAGGGGCAGGGCGGATCCTTCGTGCTGCGGATCGACGACACCGACCTGGCGCGCTCCACGCCGGAGTTCGAGCAGGGGATCGAGAACGATCTGACCTGGCTGGGGCTGACCTGGGACGAGCGCTATAACCAATCCAAGCGCTTCGACCGCTATGAGGAGGCCGCCGCCAGGCTCAAGGCGTCGGGCCGGCTCTATCCCGCCTATGAGACGGCCGACGAACTCGACCGCCGTCGCAAGGTGCAGCTGTCGCGCGGCCTGCCGCCCATCTACGACCGCGCCGCGCTGGACCTTACGGACGCACAGAAGGCGGCCTATGAGGCCGAGGGGCGTCGTCCTCACTGGCGGTTCAAGCTGGAGGGCAAGCGGGTCGCCTGGGAAGACCTGGCGCGCGGCCACGCCGAGGTCGATACCTCCTCCATGTCCGACCCGGTTCTGATCCGCGAGGACGGCCTGTTCCTCTACACCCTGCCGTCTGTGGTGGACGACATCGACATGGCGATCACCCACGTCATTCGCGGCGAAGACCACGTCACCAACACCGGCGCACAGATCGAGATCTTCGAAGCCCTGGGGGCGACGGTTCCCGGCTTCGCCCACATGCCCCTGCTGGTCGGCGCCGACGGCGCGGCCCTGTCGAAACGGTTGGGCTCCCTGTCGATCAGCGACATGCGCGACCAGGGTTACGAGCCGATCGCCATCACCAGCCATCTGGGCCGGATCGGCACCTCCGACCCCTTGGAGGTCGCCGCATCGGTTCAGGCCCTGGGCGAAACCTTCGCCTTCACCAAGATGGGCCGGTCGCCGGCTCGGTATGACACGGCCGATCTGGACCGGCTGAACGCCCAGGCGCTGCACGTCATGGACTATGCTTCGGCTCAACCCCGGCTGCAGGCTCTGGACGCGGATCTAGGCGAGACCTTCTGGTCCGTGGTGCGGGGCAATCTGAACAAGTTCGCCGATGTGGTTGAAATGGCGAAGGTCGTGCGGGGGCCGATCCAGCCCGTCATCGAGGACGCCGCCTTCATCGAGGCCGCCGCCGGCCTGTTGCCCGAGGTCATTGATGAGACGGCCTGGTCCGCTTGGACGAACGCCGTCAAGGCCGAGACGGGCGCCAAGGGCAAGGCCCTGTTCATGCCCTTGCGGCTGGCGCTGACGGGCCAGGCCCATGGGCCGGACATGGCGGCCCTGGCGCCGCTGATCGGTCGCGAGACCATCCAGCGGCGCCTGAAAGGCGAGGCGGCCTAAGCCGCCTCACGCCTGGATCAGGCGTTGCAGGCGGCCAGTTCTTCGGCGCTGAGCGTCTTGCCCTTGTAGGAGAAGGCCGTCACCGGGCCGAACTTCTGCACCACGCGGCGGCAGGCGCGCGTCGCCGGCTGTTCCGTGCCGCCCGAGGCGGTGCAGGCCGAGCCCTCGCAGGACCAGCGCGCGCCGTCGATGATGGTCGGGCGGGCGGGGGCCTTGGCCGCATCCGCCAGGACCAGGCTGGTGGGGGCGGGCGTCTGGGCGACGGCGGGGGCGGCGGCGAAAACGGCGGCGGCGATCAGCAGGACGCGCATGAAAACTCTCCGAAATTGAAGAACGGCGTCGTGCCGTCGGGCGTCAATGTCAGTTTTCGATAAAAACTGTCAAGATGCGCGGCGTCGATTGTGACCGGCGATCACCTATCGGCGATCATAGATACGCGCCCCGTCCATGGGATCCGTCTGAATCTGCTCCAGCGCAGCCTCCACCGTGTCCGCCACCGTCCAGGCGTTCAGGAAATCGGCCGGCGTCATTCCCTCGTCGACGCTGTGACGCATCAGATCGAAAAAGCCGTTCCAGAAGCCGTTTAGGTTCAGGAAGACCACGGGCTTCTGATGGAGATCCAGCCGCTTCCAGGACAGCAGTTCGACCACCTCTTCCAGGGTTCCGATGCCGCCCGGAGCGACCACGAAGGCGTCGGACTGGTCGTACATCAGTTGTTTGCGCTCATGCATGGAAGTCACGACGACCGTCTCGACCTCGTCGAACAGGCGCTCGCGGCTGCGCAGGAAGGCCGGCATGATCCCCAGCACGCGTCCGCCCGCCTCATGGGCTCCGCGCGCCGAGGCGCCCATCAGGCCCACGCCGCCACCGCCATAGACCAGGCGCCATCCCGCCTCGGCCGTCGCCCTGCCAAACTCTCGCGCGGCTTGGACGTAGGTGGGATCGGCCCGATCGGACGAACCGCAGAACAGGCAGACGGAGGGGCCTTCGAAAGGCTGGATCGAAACAGGGGGCAGGGACATGAGGCCTCGAAATGAACGGATGCGCCGTCGGCCATGGCCAAACGGGCGGCGATCGAGCTAACAGACTCTCGGCCGCTGGGCGCCAGCCATATCGTGTCGGAACCAAGGATGAAACGCTGGATCGTCGCCAAGGCGGCCCTATCGACGGCTCTGGTCCTTGTGGCGCCGACCTTGAGCGCCTGTTCGGAAAAGAAGGACGCCGCCGTCGCGTCCGAGCCGGGCGCCCCGGTGGAATCGCCCTGGACGCAGCCGCCGACGGTTGACGCCGCTCGGCGCGAGGGGGGACAGGTGGTGGTTCGAGGCGCGGCGGCGCCCGACGCCCGAGTCGTGCTTCGCGCGGGGGACGGAGCGGCCGTGGCGGTCAGCGCAGACGCCGCCGGCCGGTTCGAACTCCGGGCGCCCTTGACGCCAGGCGACATGCGGCTGAGGCCGGAGGTGCAGATCGGGGAGGACGCCGCGCCCTCGCCCGAGACCTTGGTGCTTCTGCAGGGCGGAGCGGGGCCGATCATCCTGATCGCGGCCGGAGAGCCCACGACCCGGCTGGACGGCCGGGGTCGGTTGGATGCGGTGGATTCCGACGGCGCGGTCCTGATCGTCTCCGGTCGCGCGAACGGACCGCCGCCGGAGGTGACGATCAACGGAAGGCGGGCGCCGGTCCTGAGCCGCACCGGCGGCAGCTGGCGTGCGACGGCCCCCGACGGGGGTGCAGCGTCGATCGTCGTGGACGGCGAACGGTTCGACTATCCCGGCGTCGGTTCTCAGGCGGACTTTCAGTCGCAACGGGCCGGCGACGGATGGCGGCTGACCTGGCCGACCGGACCGAGCGGTCGTCAGACCACATGGCTGCCGGATCGCGGCGGTTAGGACTTCGTTAACCGAAGCGGCGGACAGATGAATCTGTCCCGTTCTGGGACACACCATCACCGAACTTCCATTCAAAGCCCGGCGCCTGCGTCGGGCTCTTTTTTCAGACGGCCAGGTTGTCGATAAGCCGCGTCTTGCCCAGCCAGGCGGCGGCGAGAATGCGCGCGGGGGCGTCGACCACGCCGTCGCGAAAGACCGACAGGTCTTCGGCCCGCCGGACCGCCACATAGTCGATGCGCTCAAAGCCGGCCTTCAGCACGGCGGCATAGGCGTCTCGTTCGACGCCGGGCAGGGGACGCCCCGACGCGGCATCGGCTGCCGCCGCCGCCAGGATGCGGTTGAGCCGGCGGGCCACGGCCAATTCGTCTTGCGACAAATAGGCGTTTCGCGACGACAGGGCCAAGCCGGCCTCGTCCCTCTGGGTCGGAACGGCGACGATGTCGATCGGCAGATCCAGGTCGCGGACGAAGCGCCGGATCACCATCAGCTGCTGATAGTCCTTCTCGCCGAACACGGCCAAGTCCGGCTGAACCTGGTTGAACAGCTTGGTCACCACCAGGGCGACCCCGCCGAACATCTGAGGCCTGAAATCGCCTTCCAGGCCCATCGCCGGACCCGTCACGGCGATGCTGGTGGCGAAGCCTTCGGGGTACATGTCCTCTGGCGCGGGCGCGAACATCAGAGGACAGCCGACGCCGGACAACAGCCGCGCATCCTCCGCCTGCTGGCGTGGATAGCGGGCCAGATCCTCGGTCGGGGCGAACTGGGTCGGATTGACGAAGTTGGAGACCACCACCCGATCGGCGTGCTGAACGGCTTCGCGCACCAGGGCCAGATGGCCGTCATGCAGGGCGCCCATGGTCGGAACCAGGCCCACCGTCAGGCCTTGTCTCTTCCAGTCGCGTACCGCGGCGCGCAGTTCCGCGACGGAACGAACGACGAGGAGCGAAGCGGGCTGGGTCATGGTGAACCGGTTAACCTTGTGCCTTAAGCGTGTCGATGCACCAGACCTCAAGCCCTGGCGACTAGGGTGGTGCTTATGACGCCAGCAGCAGCGACCCGTCCAGTTCTGATCGCCCTCACCCTCGGGCTTGCCGGGTGCGGGGCCGTCGAGGGCGACCGTCATTCCTTCCAGTCCGCCGCCGATCGGATCGCTGCGATCGAGATTCCGATGGACCCGGACGCCCCCAGGCCCGCAGCTGCGCAAAAAACTCGCGCCGAAACTCAGGGTTTGCGGCCTGCAAAATTCTCGCCCGTGAAAATCGCCCTGATGACGCCCTATGAGATGTGGGACGCCCGCGACGCCATGGCGGGGCGGCTTGGCGCGGACGAAAGGCGGACGGAACCCGAGCCTGACCGGGAGCCCGGTCTAAGGGGTGCGGTGACGCGGATGGTCCAACCGGCCGTCCAGCCCGCCATGCGCGCCGCCGCTCCTGCGCTTGTCGAGGCGGTCGATCGTGCCGACAGGCCGGTTCTGCGCCCCGCCGTCATCCGGTCGGAGCCGCGGCCGACCTCGTCGGCGGAGGGTCGACTGATCCAGCTGGGCGCCTTTTCCAGCGAAGCTGCGGCGCGGGCCGCCTGGGCGCGGCTGAGAACCCAGGCGGGTCTGTCCGACTTTTCGCCGCGATTCGAGGACGTCGAGGTCGCCGGTCGTCGTCTGACCCGGCTGCGGGTTGGGCCTATTCCAACCGAGACCGCCAGCGCCCTGTGCGCGGCCGCCCAGGTGGCCGATCCCTGGTGCCGTCGCGCCGGCTGACCGGCGGGCGTCCCTTCCACCAGAGCAAAGTCCACAGATGGCCGTTAACGCCGCGTTGACGTTTGGCCTCTGTGCGCCGAGTCTAAGGCGTCCGAAGGCCGCGCTGCACTGAGTCGCGTCGGCCGCCACAGAGGGTTTCCTCCATGACGCAGCCACACGTGATCGTCCTCGGCAATGAGAAGGGCGGGGCGGGCAAGTCCACCCTGGCGATCCACATCGTCACCGGCCTGCTGCATGCGGGGCGGACGGTGGCGATCATCGATCTGGATCTGCGCCAGCGCTCCATGCAGCGCTTCTTCACCAACCGTCAGGCTTGGCTGGCCGCGAACGGCCAAACGCTGCCCCAGCCGTTCATGCCCGACATGGGCGACGGCAAGGCCTTGGCCAAGGGCGGGACAGATGAGCAGATCGCGGCCTTCGAAAAGGCCTTCGCCGAGGCTGCGGCCGCAGGCGTGGACGCCATATTGATCGACACCCCCGGCGGCGACACGGCGGTGTCCAGCGCCGCCCATGCGCGCGCCGATCAGATCGTGACCCCCATGAACGACAGTTTTGTCGACTTCGACCTGCTGGGCGAGGTGGACCCAGTCTCGCTGGAGCTGCTGAAGCCCTCCATCTATTCCGAAAGCGTCTGGGAGGCCCGCAAGGTTCGGGCGATCACCCAGGGCCGGCAAGCGACCATCGACTGGCTGGTCGTGACGAACCGTCTCGCCGTCGCCGAGGCGCGCAACCGCAAGCGACTGGAAGAGCGGATGAACAAGCTGGCCAAGCGGGTCGGCTTCCGCGTCGGGCCGGGCTTGCGTGATCGGGTCATCTATCGCGAGCTGTTCCCCTTCGGCCTGACGGTTGCAGACCTGTCCAATGAGGTGCGGCCGGTGGCGGTGTCCCTGGCCCATGTCGCGGCCCGCCAGGAGCTGCGCAATCTGATGAAGGCCATGGGTCTGGAACAGGCCCTGGCGCCGCTGGACGTGGCGGCCTGAAAGGCCGGATGACCGCGTGGCTCTGATTGGACTGGCCCTGGCGGCCGTCGCCGTCTGGGCCCTGGTGCGACTGGGACGACAGACGGAAAGACGTGGTCGGGCCCATTGGCGGGTGACGGCGACCCTGCTCGCGTCTGCGCTTCTGGCCGGCGGGGCTTTGGCGGCCTTCAGGGGCGCTTGGCTGTGGGGCGCAGGCCTCGCGGCGGCGGGCCTCTATCTGGTCTGGTCGTCGCGGATGCGGACGCCCGTACGTTCCGAGCCGATCACCGAGGCCGAGGCGCGCGCAGTGCTCGGCGTCCCTCCGGACGCGGACGAGGCGCAGATTCGCGCGGCTTGGAAACACGCCATGAGCCGCGTCCATCCCGACCAAGGCGGCACGGCCGGGTTGGCGATCCGAGTCAATGCGGCGCGGGACCGCCTCCTGAAGAAGAACAGAGGCGCTTGAGACGCGCGATCAGCTGACCAGGCGAAGCGGCGGCGGCGCGTCCAGCAAGGCCTCCAGGCCTTCCCGCCAACTGGGATAGGCCGGTCGCCAGTCCAGTTCGGCCTTGGCCAGGGCGTTCGAGACCCGCTTGGAATCGAGATAGAAGCGGCGCATCGCCTCGCTGACGCTGTCATCGGTCCAATCGACTTCCGGCGGACGGGGCAGGCCCATCCGGTCGGCCGCCCATTCCACCACCATGTTGGCGGGCGAGGGCTCATCGTCGGTCAGATTATAGGCGGCGCCGGGCCTGGGCCGGTCCATGGAGGCGAACAAGGCCGACACCACGTCATCGACATGGATGCGGTTGAACACCTGGCCCGGCTTCCGAACGAGTCTCGCCGTGCCGTCTCTCAGCCGATCGATGACGCTGCGACCGGGGCCGTAAAAACCGGGCAGACGGAAAATCTGGACTGTCAGCCCCATGCCCTGCGCCCCGTCCAGCCAGTCGCGTTCGGCCCGCACTCGACGGGCGCCCTCCAGGCTGGCGGCGTTCAGCGGCCCGTCCTCGAACACCCAGCCGCCGGCTCGGTCGCCATAGACGCTGGTTGAGGAGACATAGCCGATCCAATCGGGCCAGGCCTGGGACGCGACGGGGGCCAAGGCGCGCAGGCCCGGACAGCCGTGGGCGTCCGGCGCCGCTGTGATCAGCACGGCCGTCGCCGACTCCAGCGCGGTCCTGAGGGCGTCGGCGTCCGCAGGGTCGATGGCCGAAACACCCTCAGCCGCGAGGGACCGTCGGCGTTCAGGATCGCGAGAGGTGGCTGTCGCCTGGCCGCCCCGCTTCAAGGCTTCGCGCGCTGCGGCCCGCCCCAGATAGCCGCCGCCGAAGACCAGCAGGGAGGGGGCGGTGACGGGGCGGTTCATCGACAGGCTCAGGCGGTCAGAATGTTGGGCGAACCGGGCGAACTCGCGCACGGCCGCGCTTGGCTTTCCAGCGCCTTGGCGCGGCGTTGGTTCCAGGCCGAGACGCAAGGAATGCGGCTCAGATCGGCCCGCTCGGCGTAGCGCCGGGCGATCTCGGTGACGTCCTGCATCAGACCTTCAGCCAAGGTGATCGGCTTCAGCCCCAGTTCCCGGAACTGGTCGTTGGCGACGACCAGATCGTTTTCGTCGGCCTCTTGGCGGGGGTTGGGCACATTGTGGACTTCGGCGCCGGTCATGTCGGCGACCATCCGGGCCAGGTCGCGCACACGCCGACTCTCGGTCATCTGGTTCAGGATCTTGACCCGATCGCCGCGCTTGGGCGGATTGTTCAGCGCCAGTTCGACGCAGCGCACCGTGTCCTGAATATGGATGAAGGCCCGGGTCTGGCCGCCCGATCCGTGCACCGTCAGCGGATAGCCGACCGCCGCCTGCATCAGGAACCGGTTCAGCACCGTGCCATAGTCGCCGTCGTAGTCGAAGCGATTGATCAGACGTTCGTCCAGCCTGGTCTCGGCCGTTTGGGCGCCCCAGACTATGCCCTGATGCAGGTCTGTGATCCGCAGGCCGTCGTTGCGGGCGTAGAACTGGAACAGCAGGGCGTCCTGAGTCTTGGTCATGTGATAGATGCTGCCGGGGTTCGGCGGGAACAGAATCTCCTGCTCGGCCGGGCCGTTGTCGGTCTCGACCGTCACCTTCAGATAGCCCTCGGGGATGCGCAGGCCCGCAGTGCCGTAGCCATAGACCCCCATGGTGCCCAGGTGGGCCAGATGCACGTCAAGCCCGCTTTCGACGATGGCGGCCAGCAGGTGGTTGGTCGCGTTGATGTTGTTGTCGACCGTGTACAGCTTGTGCCGCGCCGACTTCATCGAATAGGGGGCGGCGCGCTGTTCGGCGAAATGGACCACGCTGTCGGGCGTCAGGTCGCGGATCAGGGCCACCAGACGGTCGAACTCCTTGCCCACAGTCATGTTGACGAAGCCGATGTCGCGGCCCGACACCTCTTTCCAGGCCTTGATCCGCTCGCCCATGGTGCGGATCGGCGTCAGCGACTGGACCTCCAGCTCATTGTCGATATTCCGCCGGCTCAGATTGTCGACGATGGTCACGTCCCAGCCCTGGGCCGAGAGATGCAGGGCCGTCGGCCAGCCGCAGAAGCCGTCGCCGCCTAGAACCAGAACCCGCATGGGAGAAAGCCTCATCGTCGCCTTAAAGAGCCTGCCTAGCCCACCCGAGGGCTGTCGGCAAAGCGGAGCCGTGGCCCAAGGTGCGACGCTTTGTCGAAAACCCCTTGGAAAGGGACGGCGCACACGCTAAGTCTCTCTCGTCTCCCACTCAAACGCAGCTTTACGGGTTTTCGCCCGGCTGTTCGCGGCTTGAGCCGGCCATGACGGTCGGTCCCCACAGGGCCGGCGCACCATGCGGGCGACAAGGCATTCCGACAGATCGACAATCGGGGATCGGCCCCGAGCGAAACGGAACCACGAAACGGACGGACCCGGCCCGACGGCTTGGCTCCATCCCTGCACACGGTAGCGCGAATGAGAGATTTCAAGGGCATGAAGCGTCAGCGCGGACGCAATCGGAACAAGGCGGGCGCCAATAACGCCAACAACGCCAATCCGAATCGTTCGTGGGATTCGCAAGGGCCCGAAAACATCAAGGTCCGCGGCAACGCCCAGACCGTTTATGAGCGCTATCAGCAGCTGGCCCGTGACGCGGCGTCCAGCGGCGACCGGGTGTTGGCCGAGAACTACCAACAGCACGCCGAACACTATTACCGGGTTCTGCGCGCGCTTCAGCCCCAACGCTCCTTCTCCGACATCGCCGCGCGCGAACTGTCGAACCAGGGCTTTGACATCGATTTCGAAGACGAATCCGGCGCCCAGGCCGCAGCCTTCATGGCGGCGCAGCAGGCGGCGGATCGCCAGGCTCAGGAAGCGGCGGAGCGCGCGGAGCAGTCCCAAAACCGCGACCAGAACCGGGATCAAAACCGGGAGCGCGACTACAATCGCGACCGCGACCGCGACCAGAACCGCGACCGCGACGGCCAGTCATCGCGTGACGACGGCGAGATGCGCGCTGAGGGCGAAGGCGGCGGTCGCCGCGAAACCCGCCGTGAGCGCTGGGAGCGGCGTCGCGAGGAGCGTCAGCGCCGATTCGACACCCAGGGCGAAGGCCAGTCGGGCGAAGGCCGCCCGATCGAAGCGGTCGCCGATGACGCCGCCGCCGCGACCCAGACCGAGTCGGTGGCTCCGGTCTCGGATCAGAGCGACGTCCCTCAGACGGACGAGCGGCCGGCGCGCCGGTCGCGCCGTCCCGCCGTTGCAGCCGAAACGGGCGATGATGAGACTCCGACGGCTCTGCCCGGCTTTCTGACCCGCTCGTCCGCCCCCGCTCCGACGGTCGAGGAGGGCGAGCCGGCCCCGCGCCGCCGCGCGCCCCGCCGCAAGGCCGAGGCTGCGGCCGAGAGCGAAGGCTGATCCCCCGCCAAGCCGTGATCTGCGGCTGCGGTCTTGACGCGGGCCGCCGACCAAGGGCCTAAAAGACCGACTTCGCCGCAAGGTCCGTCCCCTCGGACGCCTTTTCACAGGGAAGCGTTGATGCGCCAGATACGTCCGCCTTGTCCCTCGCTTAGACGCCTGGCCTCAGGGGCCGGGCCGAAGGGCGGTCTGGCTCTGGCGGGCCTTCTCGCTCTGGCGGCCTGCGCCTCCACCCCGCCGCCGCCTCCGCCCCCGCCGCCGCCCTCTTCCGTAACGGGCGGGGTTCTGATGGACTGGCGCGGCGTCATCACCTCGACCGATCGGGATCGCTATCAGCGTCGTGACGCCGCCTGGGATCTGGCCCTGCAACAGGCGCGACGCCAGCGCGGTTCGGGCGATTTGAACAGTCTGGGCGATCTGATCGATCCGTCCGCCGCACGCCCCGGCGTGACCCCGCCGACCGGCGACTACCGCTGCCGCACCGTGAAACTGGGCTCCCAGGGCGGCGAGGACGGACTGGGCTATGTGGTTTACGGCTGGTTCGCCTGTCGCATCGAACAGACGCCGCGCGGTCTGAAGTTCACCAAATTGACCGGCTCCCAGAGGCCTTCGGGCCTCCTGTTCCCCGAGAACGACCGGCACATGCTGTTGCTGGGGTCCATGGCCCTGGCCCAGGAACCGGCCGCCAACTCCTATGGCCGCAACAGTGATCGCGATCTGGTCGCCGTTCTGGAACGGATCGGCGAGGCGCGCTGGCGTCTGGTGCTGCCGTGGCCGCAGTATGAGTCGAACCTGGACCTGATCGAACTGGTTCCGGCCAAGACCGACTGAACCGCGCGGCGGCTTGACCGTTCGTCTCCTGAACCGATGGAGACGCCGATCATGCGCCGCACCCCGACCTTCTTTGCGCCCTTGCTTCTCGGCTTCGCGGTGTCCGCCTGCGGTGAGAACAGTCCGGGCAGCCGCGCCGAAACCTCGCCGGCCGTCAGCGCGCCCGCCAAAGGCGTCCCCCCGCGCGTCGCGCCGCCCGCGACAGCCGCCGCCGCAGCCGCACCTTCCGCAGCTCAAGGCGGGCTTCAAGGCGGAAGCGACGATTGGCGTCAGGTCGCCTCGGCGGCCGACGCCAGCCTGCTCGGTCGGTTGGACCAGGCCTGGCGTATGGCCCGCGCCGAGGCCGAGGCCGCCGGCTTCGCCTCTGAGGTCGAGGCCCTGGGGCCATTGGTCGACCCCAACGCCGCCTTGCCGGACCGCCTCCAACCGCCGCCTGGAACCTATCGGTGCCGCACGATCAAGCTGGGGCGGCGCGGGGAGGGAACCGGTCTGGCCTATGTCGACTATCCCTGGTTCGCCTGTTCGGTGGAGACGACCCCCGGCGGGGATCTGGTTCTGACCAAGACGACGGGGTCGCAGCGGACTCAGGGCCTGCTCTATCCCGACACGGATCGTCGCCTCGTCTATATCGGCGCCCAGGCCCTCAGCGACGCCGAGACCGGCTTTCCCGCCTATGGCGATCGTCCGGAACGCGATCAGGTGGGCGTTCTGGAGCGAATCGGCCAGAGCCGCTGGCGGCTTGTCCTCCCTTGGCCGAAGCAGGAAGCCAAGCTGGAGCTGCTGGAAATCAGGACCTGAAGTCCGCAGGAGGGGCTTCAGGTCTCTGGGGTCAACGATTGCCGGTTGAACGCGAAATAGCGGCCCGCATGCCCTCGGCGTGCAGGGCGCCCGAGGGGGCGATCTTGGTGTTTGGAGTTTCGCTCGGTCCTTGATCCGCCGTGCGGTCCTCGGGGCCGGTCCAAGTCGGGTTCTCAGCCTTGCGCCGGACTGCGTCGCGAAGATTGTCGGTCGCCCTCTTGGTCTCTCCGTCGCCCTCGCTCCGACGGGCGTCCATCGCTTCGGCGACGCGCGCGATCGCCTCCGTCAGCAGCGCCTTCTTCTCTCGCGCGCCGGTGTCGGCCCCGGCGGTTTCGCCTCGCGCTTGAGCCGAACGGGCGCGGGTGCGGATTTGGCGCTGCGCCTTGTCTCGGCGCGCCCGCAGCCTACCGATCAATTCCCGCAGTTCTGCCGGCGACCGCTCGTCCAGGGCCTGGCTTTGCCGGACCATGTCCGCTTCTTCGCGGTCTAGCGCGCGGGGCGTTTCTGAATTCGACATGGCTGTCCTCCTTTGGGTTGATGGAAGGACAGCGTTTGCTGGTTCTAGGCGTTCCGCCCTTGCGCGCCTAGGTCACAGGCCGAACGTTCAAATCCGCGTCAGTCTCAAATCCTGGTAATCGTAGGAGAAGTCGATGTCCGGCGAGACGCCCTTCATCGTCGCCGTGGCGGGTTTGGCGGTCTGGATGTCGAAAGTCACAAAGGCGTCTTCCTCCCGCTTGTCCGGGAAGCGGGTGCGGAAGGTCTCGCCGTCATAGGGTTCTAACCAGCCTTGCAGGGCCGGGGTGTGGGTGAAGGTCAGCCACAAGCCCGGCTTGCGGTCGCGCCCCCGCCCTCGGGTCTTGGGCGCGATGACGATGTCGCCATACCAGGGATCCCGCCAAGTTCCGGCATAGGCGTCCAGAGGCATGGAGGGCGGCGCGCCCGCCGCCTGTTTGGCGTCGATCTCGGCGGCGGCCGCGACGGACTTGGCGTTGCCCTCGGCCTCCAGTCGCTTGGAATCGGCGATCCAGTCCTTGTCGATCTTGCCCATGCAGATGTCGGCGATGCCTGAGCGAAGAGCCCGCAGCAGGAAGCTCTCTTCCGCGTTGGAGAAGATGCTGAACCCAACCTTGCGGCCGGGGATCAGAACGGTCGCGGAAATGCCGCCGGGCGATCCGCCGCCGTGGCTGATCAGCCGTTCGCCGCGATAGTCCTGAACCTGCAGGCCCAAGGCGTAGGTCGAGGCGATGGAGCGGTTGGGCAATTCCGCCGTCGGGCCCGGCGAGTTGCCGACGATGATGTTGGGGCGATACATTTCCCTGGCGGACTCTTCGGAGAACAGGCGCGTCCCGTCGGGCAGCCGCCCGTCGTTCAGGCGCACTGCGATCCATTTGGCCCAGTCGGCCGGGGTGGTGCAGATTCCGCCGGCTGCGGCGGCCGAGTCCCAATTCCAGACCTCCACGATCGAATCCGCGATCGGAGTCATGGCGCCCTGATAGCGCAGCGGCGGCCCGACCCGGCCGTGGGGCAGGGCGGACTTGGCCGGGTCAGCCAGGCGCGCCAGGGGCACGGTCTCGCTCATGCCGACGCGGTCCAGAATCCGCGTCTGGATGAAGTCTTCCCAGGTCTGGCCCGAGACGGCCTCGATCACCGCCCCCGCGACCACGAACATCAGATTGCAATAATGGTATCGAGCGCGGAACCCGTCCTCGATCGGCACGAAGGCGGCCTGGGCCAAGACCTCGGCGCGGGTCCGGTCGCTGTTGGGCCAGAACAGCAGATCGCCGGCGCCCAGGCCGAAACCGGCGCGGTGGCTCAAGGTGTCGCGAACCGTGATGTGGTCGGTGATGTAAGGATCGACCAGCCGGAAATCGGGCAGATAGGTCTTGATCGGCGCGTCCCATTTGACCTTGCCCTCATCGACCAGAATGGCGAGGGCGGCGGCGGTGACGTTCTTGGTGTTGGAGGCGATGGCGAACAGGGTGTGTTCATCGGCGACGGCCGGCTTGCCCTGAACCTTCACCCCATAGCCGCGGGTCAGCACGGCGGCGCCGTCCTTGACCACGGCGATTCCCAATGCGGGCTGGTCGGGCCAGGCGGCCATCGCCTTCTTCACATAGGCGTCGACCGCCTCGGCCAGGGCCGTATCGTCGTTGGCGGCGTTCCAGGCCAGGGCCGGGCGGGCCGCGACGCTCAGCGGGAGGGCGCCGGCCAGGGCGCGACGACGGGTCAGGTTCAGGGGCAAGGCGCGGGCTCCAACTCTCGATGCGGCGACACGCTAACGCGCCGCTTCGCGCGCGTCACCCATCGCTTTCGGAGCAAGGATGACGAAGGTGTAATGGACCTGTCCAAGATGTAACTTTGCATTGCAAAGCAGGCTCGATACGCAACGATTATCGATAAGCGTCGGAAGCCGTCCGCCGCACCTTCAGGATCATCGGGGATGACGTCGTCCAAACTCGTTCTGCTGCTCGGCGCGGCCTGGGCCGTGCTGCCCGCCGCCGCCCTGGCCCAAGCGCAAACGCCGGAGCCGTCGCAGACGCCCGCGCCTGCTCAGCAGAGACCGGCCCAGACGCCGGCCGGGCAGGCGCCGGCCGCCTCTGACAAACCGGCGACGGTCGGCGACGTCACGGTGACGGCGCGCGCCGACGACGTCCGCACCTCGATCGATTCCGTCAGCTACAGCCTGGCCAATGATCTGCAGGCGACCTCCGGCAGCCTGGCCGACGCCCTGCGCAACGTGCCCTCGGTCGATGTGGACTCGGAGGGCAATGTCTCCCTGCGCGGCGACGCCAATGTCACCATACTGGTCGACGGTCGCCCGTCCGGCATTCTGACCGGCCCCGGTCGCGGGCAGGCGCTGATCCAACTGCCCGCCAGCCAATATGCGCGGATCGAGGTGATGACCAATCCCTCGGCCGCCTACAGCCCCGAGGGGTCGGGCGGAGTCATCAATCTGATCACCAAGCCGACGGCGCCCAAGCCGGGCACGCAATCCACCGGCTCGGTGCGGGCGAATGTCGGCGACAACGGCCGCTGGAACGCCGGCCTCAGCGGATCGTGGCAGAAGGACCGGCTGACCCTGTCGGGCGACGTCAGCTATCGGTCCGATCCGACGGAGCTGAGCTTTACCCGGACGCGCGAGCAACTGGACCCGACGACCGGCGCCGTGGTTTCGACCACCACCGTCGATCAGCCGATCGAGTCCGAGCAGAACGGCGCCTTCGGCCGCTTCACCGCCGAATACAAGCTGGACGACAAGACCCAGATCACCGGCGAACTGCGCGGCGTGGCCTTCGACGGCACGGGCTCGGCCTCCAGCCTGTTCGAAACACGCAACGCGGGCGGGGCGGTGACGAACGCCTATCGGCGCGAGGGATCGTCGGACTTTGACTTCGCCAACTGGGGCGCCACGGCCCGGGTGCTGCGCCGCTTCGACGGCGACGGCCATGAATGGTCCAACGAACTGCGCTACGATTCCAACAGCAATGAAAACACCAGCCAGGCCCTGACCACCTTCCTGACGCCGGCGGCGGCGGCCCTGTACGAGCGCACTCGGACTGAGGTCGATCAGGTCACCTGGGGCTTCACCAGCGCCTATACCCGCCCGATGTCGGACGGCGGCAAGCTGCGCCTGGGCTATGAGCTGAACCTTCAGCGGCCCGAGCAGGACGCCGGCTTCCTGCGTGGCCCGTCCGAGGCCGCCTTGACGCCCGTCCCGGCCCTGAACAACCGGTTCGAGGCCGAGCAGACGGTGCACGCCCTCTACACCACCTACGAACGTCCTTTGGGCGAGAAGCTGTCGGCTCAGCTGGGCCTGCGCCTGGAACAGGCGGACATAGAGATCAAGGATCTGACCGGCGGCGCCTCGGCGTCCCAGGACTATTTCCGCGCCTATCCGACGGCCCATCTGCAATATCAGCTGTCGGCCGAACAGACCCTGCGCGCCAGCTATTCGCGCCGCATCCAGCGGCCCCAGCCCGGCCAGCTAAACCCCTTCGTCGCCTATCAGGACCCGTTGAACGTCCGGTCCGGCAATCCGGACCTGGAGCCGCAGGAGACCGACAGCTTCGAAGCCATGTGGCAGATGCGCAAGGGCCAGAGCTTCTATCAGGCGACGGCCTATCTGCGGAACACCGACAAGGCCTTTACCGACGTGGCGACCGACATCGGCGGCGGCGTCTTCCTGACCCGGCCCGAAAACCTGGGCTCGCGCCAGGACGTGGGGGTCGAGGCGACGGCGAATGGGCGGCTGCTGTCGACCCTGCGCTACAGCGCCGGGGTCAATGTCTTCCGTCAGGAGATCGACTCGGGCGCCGTGGTCGGCGGCGGAGACCGCGAGGCGACACTGGCCAGCGGGCGTCTGAGCCTGAACTGGCAGCCGACGGCCAAGGACTTCGTCCAACTGTCCAGCTTCTGGCAGGGCGACAGCCTCTTGGCCCAGGGGCGGCGCGAGGCCGGCGGCATGGTCAATCTCGGCTATCGCCGCAAGCTGAACGAGCAGCTGTCGTTCAACTTCACCGCGCGCGACCTGTTCAACACCTTCAACACCACGACGATCTATGAGACGCCGCAGTTCCGCGAACGCTCGGAGCAGGACATCAAGCTGCGGGCCTTCTACATCGGCCTGACCTGGAACTTCGGCGGGCCGCGCCGCCAGCCGGAACAGTTCGACTTCTCGACCGGCCCGACCGGCGGCTGAGACATGACGGCGAAGCGCGGGCGGGGTGAAATCTCCCGCCCGCCACCCCTTGTGTGCCCGACGGGTCACACCATCTGGATTTCACAGACCCGTGTCGTCGCTTCCTGAAAGGGCGGCGCGGGCGAAATCCGCCTGATGAGGGGACACCTATGAATCTCGATCTCTATTCCGACCGCGCCAAACAGGCCGTCCAGTCGGCCCAGTCGCTGGCCCTGGCCCGTCGCCATCAGCAGTTCGCCCCCGAACACCTGCTCAAGGTCCTGCTTGAGGAGCGCGACGGTCTGGCCAGAAACCTGATCACCGCCGCCGGCGGCGACGCCCGTCGCGCCGAGGCCGATGTCGAAACCGCCCTGAAGAAGCGCGCCCAGGTCACGGGCGGCTCGGGCCAGCTGTATCTGGACGGCGACACCGCCCGCGTCTTCGCCGCCGCCGAAGAGTCCTCAAAATCCGCCGGCGACGCCTTTGTCACTACCGAACGCCTGCTGGCGGCCCTGGCCAAGGAGGGCGGAACCGCCGCCCAAGTGCTGAAATCTGCCGGCGTGACCGCCGACAAGCTGGACGCCGCCATCGCCGAGGTGCGCAAGGGCAAGACCGCCGACAGCGCCGCCGCCGAGGACGGCTACGACGCCCTGAAACGCTATGCCCGCGACCTGACCCTGGCCGCCCGCGACGGCAAGATCGACCCGGTCATCGGCCGCGACGAAGAGATCCGCCGCACCATCCAGGTCCTGGCCCGCCGCACCAAGAACAACCCCGTCCTGATCGGCGAGCCCGGCGTGGGCAAGACCGCCATCGTCGAGGGCCTGGCCCTGCGCATCGTCAACGGCGACGTGCCCGAATCCTTGCGCGACAAGACCGTGATGGCGCTGGACATGGGCTCCCTGATCGCCGGCGCCAAATACCGCGGCGAGTTCGAGGAGCGGCTGAAGGCCGTGCTGTCCGAGGTCTCGGCGGCCGAGGGCGGCATCGTCCTGTTCATCGACGAGATGCACACCCTGGTCGGCGCCGGAAAGGGCGACGGCGCCATGGACGCCTCCAACCTGCTGAAGCCGGCCCTGGCGCGCGGCGAACTCCACTGCGTCGGCGCCACGACGCTGGATGAATACAGGAAGCACGTCGAAAAGGACGCCGCCCTGGCCCGCCGCTTCCAGCCGGTCTTCGTCTCCGAACCGACGGTGGAGGACACGGTGTCGATCCTCCGTGGACTGAAGGAGAAGTACGAGGTCCACCACGGGGTCCGCATTTCCGACAGCGCCATCGTCGCCGCCGCCACCCTGTCGAACCGCTACATCACCGACCGCTTCCTGCCGGACAAGGCCATCGACCTGATCGACGAGGCCGCCAGCCGCGTCCGCATGGCCGTGGACTCCAAGCCCGAGGCCCTGGACGAGATCGACCGCCGCCTGGTGCAGTTGAAGATCGAGCGCGAGGCCCTGAAGAAGGAGACCGACCAAGCCTCTCAACACCGGCTGGAGAAGCTGGAGGACGAGATCGCTGATCTGGAAGGCCAGTCCGATGACCTGACCGCCCAGTGGAAGGCCGAGAAGGAAAAGGTCGGGCAGGGCGCGCAACTGCGTGAAACCCTGGACCGTCTGCGTCTGGAACTGACCAACGCCCAACGCGCCGGCGACCTGGGGAGAGCGTCCGAGATCGCCTACGGCCAGATCCCCCAGATCGAGAAACAGCTGGCCGAGGCCGAGGCGAACGAGGCCGACAGATCCGGCCCCCTGACGCCCGAGGTGGTCGACGCCGAACAGATCGCCGCCGTCGTCAGCCGCTGGACCGGCGTGCCCGTCGACAAGATGCTGGAGGGCGAGCGCGAAAAACTGCTGAAGATGGAGGAGGCCCTGTCCGCCCGCGTGGTGGGCCAGGACGAGGCCTTGGCCGCCGTCTCCGACGCGGTGCGCCGCGCCCGCGCCGGCCTGAACGACCCCAACCGGCCTTTGGGCAGTTTCCTCTTCCTGGGCCCGACCGGCGTGGGCAAGACCGAACTGACCAAGGCGCTCGCCGACTTCCTGTTCGACGACGAGGCCGCCATCACCCGGCTGGACATGTCGGAATATATGGAGAAGCACAGCGTCAGCCGCCTGATCGGCGCCCCTCCCGGCTATGTCGGCTATGACGAGGGCGGCGCCCTGACCGAGGCCGTGCGTCGCCGCCCCTATCAGGTCGTCCTGTTCGACGAGGTCGAAAAGGCCCACCCCGACGTCTTCAACGTGCTGTTGCAGGTGCTGGACGACGGCCGCCTGACAGACGGGCAAGGGAGAACCATCGACTTCCGCAACACCCTGATCATCATGACATCCAACCTGGGCAGCCAGTATCTGGCCGATCAGGGCGAGGGCGAGGATGTGGAGGCCGTCCGCCCCTTCGTCATGGACGCCGTCCGCGCCCACTTCCGGCCCGAGTTCCTGAACCGGATCGACGAGATCATCCTGTTCCACCGCCTGGGCCGCGACCAGATGGGCGGGATCGTGCGGATCCAGCTGTCACGGTTCGAAAAACTGCTGGCCGACCGCCGCATGACGCTGGACCTGGACGACGCCGCCCTGGCCTGGCTCGCCGACCGCGGCTACGACCCGGCCTATGGGGCGCGGCCGCTGAAACGGGTGATCCAGAAGGAGCTGGTGGACCCGATTGCGAGGAAGCTGCTGGCCGGCGAGATCGAGGACGGCGGGGTGATTGCGGTGACGGCGGGGGCTGGTGGGCTCACCATAGGCAAAGCCCAAGTCCATTAGTTCCTTGTGATCCCGGGCCGCGTAGCGGACCCGGGATCGGGAAGGCCAGGGTGCATCGAAGGCTGATTAAAGCCGAAGCTGACTAAACAGCGCCAGGCCAGTCCGATGCTGCTTCTGCCTTTCGATCAATTTTACGATTTGATTTCAATAGGTCGGCGTAGAAATTCTTGAACAACTGAGAATTCGGATCGAGAGCCTTTCCTTGCATTGCTGCGAGCTTACCTTTGGCGATTAGCCAAACTTCAAACGCTCCGAGTCCTGGATGCCCGTGGTCCTCCTCCGGCTCGTCATTGAAATTTATCGTCGAAAAAACCCTGAGAACGGAGATGCCCCCAATCTCAACGATCCGTCTGCACTGCTCAATTGCTTTGGGGATTTCCCATATCGGGCGATCATCCATTGAGTAGTCGATGAATTTAACATTGAACGGCTCACCTTTTCTTATAATTATGGGCATGCAGGATAAGAAAGCCTCTTCTAAGTCCGGACTACTCATGTCCTTTGCGACGTAAATCACACGATCAATTTGAGGTTCAAGCCCCGATGGCGAATTAAATCTGTAACGGCTATTGGTCACGAAACCTAGAAGCGCCGGATTGAACGATATGCTCCACATACATTCTAGCTTCCCGTCGCACTCTTCAAGATCGGATTTCCAAAATCCATCAATCGACATCGGCACAAACTGAGTAACAAATAGGTGTTTTAGCTTCTCAAAGTCGAATATTAGCCATGGGTCCACAACTAGATCCATGGCTGCCATTTTATCCGACCGAGCGCGTCGTTTCATGTATTTCGTGAACCGGTCTCGTTCTGGAAATTCTGCTGCATCATAGAGCATGGCTTTTGAGACCGGCGCGGCTTCCAAATGACCACCGACGGGCGCCGCATCGATTAACTCGACCTCGCCCCAGAGATGCTTAGGCCAGTCATCGATGTCTGCGACGCCCTCAGCGCGACCCGCTAGAACTGCCACGGTAAGGCACAAACTCTCGATCAACTCTTCCAGCCGGTAAGGAAGAACTCGCAATCCATCCCAACACCTGTTGACGATGGTCGAAACGCTAGCGTCGTGCTGAGGAGAGTTAGCCAGCGTTACGACGTACTGTGGCAGAGGGCCGCCACTCCTAAAATCCCGGATGCTGGGGGCAATGGCCGCCCTTGCTGATTCAATGGCGCGGGTCGGAGAACTGAGGTCCAGCGCCGCCACCGAGACTAGTTGCACATCTTCGATCGATGAAACGCTCTCTCTGGTCGGGACAAGCCAATTCTGCTCGTCGTCGATCCAGCTTGAAAGCAACTCCGGTACAGTCCGCCACCGAAACGCTCCTGGGTATGTGTTTCTTTTTATTCCGGTCCAGACCGTGGCGGAGGAACGAAATTGATGGAAAACATTATCGATTGTATTTCTATATATCCATTGATCTATTACAATTTCCAACGCGCTTTTTCTGGTCGGGTATATTTTTATTTTTTCGACATCAGAAATTTTTTCTGATGGAAAATGAATGCGGATCGATTTCTCTCGCAAATCTTGCAGGGCATCTTCGTTTGTAACGTTTATGAATAGGCCGTGCTGTGCCTCTAGTCGCCAAAGATTAGATACATCTATTTCAACTATTTCTACCCCTTCTGCTATCTCAAGCACGTCTCGAGGAAAGCAATATATTACCGATCTCGAATTGGGAGGATTTTCTCCTTCCGTCTTGGAAAATAGAAGGGCCACTTCGGGAGAAGTCGTCAGATCGAGAAAAGTGGTCGGTACGCTGTAGTGTTGGGCGATGGCTATCATCGCTGACATGGACGACCAGTAGGATGCCATTTGCGGGACCGCTTGAGCCCATTCTAGGAATGCAGCCAACTCGGCGGCTGCACGAACCTTTTCTTCGCCATCGCGCCTTGAGAGTGAGGGCAATAGCTTGGGCCAATCATGAGTTTGGCCCCGGAAAAAATTGACTCGTCCCGCCACAAGCAGTTCTTGGCATTTCGCGACGGCCTCTGCCGCACTCCCAACGCTGATGTCCATCAAAAATCTCCTTCGATCCAAAATCGCCGAGGTTGTGGGGTGAGGTCTGAGATGTCTCCTAAAGGTTGAGCGCGCTCTAGCCTAGTAAACTGTAGCTTCTGACGGGTGGGACGGTAACAGGCGGGGTGATGCTGGTGATGCGGCGTAGAACCCCTCCGTCACGCCGCTTCGCGTCGCGCCACCTCCCCATTTCATGGGGAGGAGACAGGCAAGGGCCGTCGCACCGTCTCCTCCCCGCCTGCGGGGAGGGGGACCGCCGCGCCGCTTGCGCGGGGGGGAGGGGCTCTGGACGCCGCACGAGGCGGACGCCCCCACGCCGGGTTATAGGCGAAAGACCCTCTCCCGCTTGCGGGGGAGGTGGCCCGGCGTCCGCGTAGCGGACCAGGGTCGGAGGGGGAAGTGTCGCCAAAAAGGAAGACTTCCCCCATCGTCAGGCGTGTCGCTGCGCGCCACGGCCTGACACTTCCCCCGCAGGCGGGGGAAGATTTGTGTCGCCTCCGGGCCGCTCCCTCAGGCGTAGTTGAAGCTGATCGAAATCCGGTCGGACTTGGCCTGGTTGGTCGGCACCTCGTGGCGCAGCCAGCTTTCCCACATCAGCACCGTCCCGGCCTGGGGCCGCAGATAGACGAAGGGGCGTTCGGCCTCGGGGGCGGCGTCGGTGACGCCGGGGCGGGCCATCATGAAGGGCAGGCGGGGGTCTTCCAGCTTCAGCGAGGAGGCGCCGTCGGGCACGTCGATATAGACGGTGCCGGACAGGAAGGCGTGGGGGTGGATATGGCTGGTGTGGCCGCCGCCGGGCTTCAATATATTGACCCACAGATTGTCCAGACGCGGCTTCCGGGCCAGGTCGAAGTTCAGCGCCTGGGCATAGGCCAGGGCGTGGCGGTCCAGATGGCGTTTCAGCTCGGCGAACTCGGGGAAGCGCTGGGGCAGGTCGTTGAGAGAGGCGTAGGAGGTGTAGCCGCGATAGGCGTTGTCGCGGCACCAGCGGCGGCCGGCGGCGTCTTCTTCGGCCATCATCCGGACCACCTCGATCAGCTGGGCGTTGAAGGCGGGCCAGCCGCGTCCCTCGGCGAGGGAGGCTTCATAGACCTGGGTGACGAAGAGGGGGCGCAGGGACATGGGGCCGGGATAGCCGGTCTGGCGCGGGGCGCAAGGCCTCGCCGTCGCAGCCGGGGAGAAGCGCTGGGCAGGGGCGCACGATCCGGCTAAGACCGGGGCATGTTCAAGTCCGTCCTTGTCGCCAATCGCGGCGAAATCGCCTGTCGCGTCTTCCGCACCGCCCAGCGGATGGGGATTCGCACCATCGCCGTCTATTCCGAGGCCGATGCCGACGCCCTGCATCTGCGGGCGGCGGACGAGGCGGTGCTGATCGGCCCGGCGGCGGCACGCGAGAGCTACCTGGACGGGGCCAAGGTGCTGGCGGCAGCCAAGGCGACGGGGGCGGAGGCGATCCATCCCGGCTATGGCTTCCTGAGCGAAAACGCCGACTTCGCCGAGGCGGTGGCGGCGGCCGGCCTGATCTGGATCGGGCCGGACCCGGCCTCGATCCGGGCCATGGGGCTGAAGGACGCGGCCAAGGAATTGATGATCCAGGCCGGGGTGCCGGTGACGCCCGGCTATCAGGGCGCGGACCAGTCGCAAGCAACCTTGACGGCCGAGGCGGCGCGGATCGGCTATCCCGTGCTGATCAAGGCCGTGGCGGGCGGCGGCGGCAAGGGGATGAAACGGGTCGATGATCCGGCCGACTTCGCCGCCGGCCTGGCCAGCGCCCGGCGCGAGGCGGCGGCCGCCTTCGGCGACGACCGGGTGCTGATCGAACGCTACATCACCCGCCCGCGCCATATCGAGGTGCAGGTGTTCGGGGATCGGCACGGCGAGGTCGTCCACCTGTACGAGCGGGACTGCTCTCTCCAGCGCCGCCACCAGAAGGTGATCGAAGAGGCGCCGGCGCCGGGCATGAGCGAGGCCGTGCGCGCCGCCGTGACGGATGCGGCGATCAAGGCGGCCAAGGCCGTCAACTATGTCGGAGCCGGGACGATCGAATTCATCGCCGACGCCTCGGACGGGCTGAAGGCGGACGGCGTCTGGTTCATGGAGATGAACACCCGGCTTCAGGTCGAACATCCGGTGACCGAGAGCGTGACCGGCGTCGACCTGGTCGAATGGCAGTTCCGGGTGGCGGCCGGCGAGCCCCTGCCGCTGAAGCAGGATCAGATCCGCCTGAACGGCTGGGCCATGGAGGCCCGCCTCTATGCCGAGGATCCGGCGACCGGCTTCCTGCCGTCGATCGGCCGTCTGGACCATTTCGTCATGCCCGAAGGAATTCGGGTCGACACCGGCGTGGAACAGGGCGGCGAGGTCAGCCAGTTCTACGACCCGATGATCGCCAAGCTGATCGTCCATGAGGACACCCGCGAGGCGGCGGCGGCGCGGCTGGCCGAGGCGGCGGGCGAGGTCGAGGTCTGGCCGGTCAAGACCAATGCGGGCTTTCTGAAACGCTGCCTTGACCATCCGCGCTTCGTGGCGGGGGATGTGGATACGGGGTTCATCGCGGCGGAGGAGGCGGCCTTGCAGCCCGCCGACGCGCCGGAGGCGGTTCTGGCCGCCCTAACCCTGGTCGCGGAGGCGGCGACCGAGGTCGAGCCGGTCGGGTCCGACCGGTTCAACCCCTGGGGCGGACAGCCGGGCCTCTCCTACGGTCTTCGACTGAACACCTCGCCCCAAACCACCGTCTGGGCCCGTCTGGACGGCGAGGCCGTCTCAGGCCCGGTCGCCCCGGTCGAAACCGGCTGGCGCAGCGCCGAAGGCCTGACCGCCCAGATCGGCTTTGATCAGGTTCAGGCCGGCGATCGCCTGTTCGGCTATCAGGCGGTCGAGGACGGCTTCGTCCTGTTCGTGGACGGAGAGGCGCGCCGCGTCACGCCGTACCGCGCCGCGACGAGCGCCGCAGCCGGGGCGGTGTCTGACGGCTCTCTTCGCGCCCCCATGCCGGGCAAGGTCGTCGCCGCCCCGGTCAAGGCGGGCGATGCCGTGACCAAGGGGCAGCCGGTCGTGGTGCTGGAGGCGATGAAGATGGAGCATGCCCTGACGGCGCCCTTCGACGGGGTTGTCGAAAGCGTCGCGAGCGTCGGCGATCAGGTGGGGGAGGCGGCGGTTCTGGCGGTGGTCAAGGCGCCGGACTGATCGGGGATCAAAACCCGATTCCGCCCAGGGGGCGGGTCAGGATGGACTCATCCATCTTGGCCATCAGGCCGTAGACGGCTCGCCAGGCGCCGCTGGCGCGCAGATCCCGGCTCCAGGACTGGTGGGTGGGCTGATCGACCCAGACCTCCGTCACCCACAGGGTTTCCGCGTCGGTCAGGTCGTGGGCGACGATGTAGGAATGGCATCCGTGTTTCTTCACGGCCGGATCGGTCAGCAGAAGCGCCAGTTCGTCGCGGCGGCCGGGATGCGCCGTCAGGCGCGTAATCAATCCGTACATGGTCGTTCCGTTGCGCCGTGAATGAGAAGAAGGCACGGACCGCACCCTAAGGTCCGACCGTAAAGAGAAACTGGCGAAGGCCCTTAAGGGAGATTACGTGGTCGCCATGCCGCTTCACATGATCAAGCTGGGCGTCGGGGTGCCCGACGTCGAATGGCTGGAACGCCGCGCCGCCAAGGGCGGACCTCTGGTGGTCCACACCCGAATGACGCCCAAGCGCGCTTCGGAAATCGAGGACGGCGGGTCGCTGTACTGGGTGGTGAAGGGCGTGATCGTCTGTCGCCAGCCGGTTCTGGACATCACGACCCTGGGCGAGGGCAAGCAGAGCCGGTGCGAGATCATGCTGGAGCCTCGGGTGATCCGCACGGCGCCCCTGGCGCGGCGGCCCTTCCAGGGCTGGCGCTATTTCGAGCCCAAGGACGTCCCGCCTGATCTGGACACGTTGGACGCCGGCGAGGCGCCGGAGGAGCTGGTCCGTCAACTGCGTGAACTGGGCGCCTGGTAGCCAAGACCTCAGAGTTTTTGGGAGTTGACCCCGACGATCCCGCATGGCCTGTGCCGCGTCCGATGATCGCGCTCAGCTCCCAGACCCGCACCGCCTTCCACGACCTGCTGAACCTGGCCTGGCCGGTGATCCTGGCGCGGATCGGCATCATGACCATGGGTCTGACCGACGCCATTGTCGTCGGCAATTTCTCAAGCCGCGAACTGGCCTTCCACTCTCTGGCCTGGGCGCCGACGTCCATCGTGGTGACGACGGCGGTCGGTCTGATGCTGGGCGTTCAGGTGATGACCGCGCGGATGCTGGGCGAGGGACGGCGGCACGCGGTCGGCTCGGTGCTGCGCCGGGGCCTGACCTATTCTTTGCAGATCGGCGTGGTCTCCATGATCGCCCTGATCGTGGTCGGACCCTGGGGACTCGGCAAGATGGGCCTGGAAGACGGTCTGGCCGAGGGGGCGAGCCCCGCCCTGATCGTCTTCGCCTTGTCCATGCCCTTTTATCTGATCTCGGTGACGGGCCAATTCTTCCTGGAAGCCCTGGGGCGGCCCAAGCCCGGCATGGTCGCCATGTGGGTCGCCAATGGGGTCAATCTGACGCTGAACCTGCTGTTGGTGCCGGATCTTTTGGGGATCGGCTTCAACGGCGCCTTCGCCTCGGCCTGGGCGACCTTCGGGGCGCGGGCGGCCCTGGCGCTCTTTCTGGTGGTTTATATTCTGCGCCTGCCCGAGGCGCGCGCCCTGGGTGTATTCGACAAGCCCGAACGCGATCCCCAGGCTGCGCGGGAACAGGTCAAGGTCGGCCTGGGCGCCGGCGCCTCCTATTTTATCGAGGTCGGAGCCTTTTCCGGTTTCACCTTCTTCGCCGGCCAGATCGGCGCGGCCGAGACGGCGGCCTGGGCCGTGGTGCTGAACGTGTCGGCCATTGTCTTCATGCTGCCCATGGGGCTGTCCTCGGCGACGGCGGTGCTGGTGGGACGCAGCTATGGCGCCGGCGACGGGCGAGGGGTGTTGCGCGCCGGTCTGGTCGGCCTGGGCGTCGTCACGGCCCTGACCTTCGTCGTCGCCCTGGCGGTCTGGCCCAGCGCCCATCTAATCGTCGGCGCCTATAACCGCGATCCGGCGCTCCTGGCCATCGCCGCCCCGGCCCTGGTGCTGGCGACCCTCTTCTTCGTCGCGGACGGAATCCAGGTGGTGGCCGCCCAGGCGAACCGCGCGGCGGGCGACGTCTGGTGGCCGACCATCCTGCATTTCACCGCCTATGGGGCTGTGATGATGCCGCTGGGCTGGGTCCTCGCGCACCAAATGGGCGTGAACGGCTTGGTGTGGGCGGTGGTCATCGCCAGCCTTGCCTCCTCGACCCTGTTGACGGGGCGATTCATCCGTATTGCGCGCCGTCTGCCGCAAGGCGTTTGAGGAAACCGCGCCGCCGCTCTATATCCCTGCGCTTCCCCGAACTCCTGGACGATCATGGCCCGCATCCTCATCACCTCGGCGCTGCCCTACATCAACGGCATCAAGCACCTGGGGAATCTGGCGGGCTCCATGTTGCCGGCCGACGTCTGGGCGCGGTTCAAGCGGGCTCAAGGCCATGAGGTCCTCTATATCTGCGCCACCGACGAGCACGGCACCCCGGCCGAGCTGGCCGCCGCCGCCGCCGGTCAGGACGTCCGCACCTATTGCGACGAGCAGCACGAGATCCAAAAGGCCGCCGGCCAGGCCTTCGGCCTCAGCTATGACTGGTTCGGCCGGTCGTCCAACCCGCAGAACCATCGCCTGACCCAGCATTTCGCCGAGGCCCTGGAGAAGAACGGCCTGATCGAGGAGCGGGTGGATCGGATGATCTATTCGATCGACGACGCCCGTTTCCTGCCCGACCGCTATGTCGAGGGCACCTGCCCCCACTGCGGCCATGTCGGCGCGCGCGGCGACCAGTGCGACAACTGCGGCCGGCTGCTGGACCCGACCGACCTGATCGACCCCTATTCGTCGGTGTCGGGCTCTCGGAATCTGGAGGTGCGCGACACCCGCCACCTTTATCTGCTTCAGACCAAAATCGAGCCCCAGATCCGCGCCTGGGTCGACGGCAAGACCGGCTGGCAGACGCTGGCCAAGTCCATCGCCTACAAGCATCTGGACGAGGGGCTGATCGACCGGGGCATCACCCGCGACCTGGCCTGGGGCGTGCCGGTGACCAAGGACGGCTTTCCCCGCCCGGGCATGGAGGACAAGGTCTTCTACGTCTGGTTCGACGCCCCCATCGAATATATCGCCGCGACCGAGGAATGGGCCGAGGCGACGGGCCGGACCTGGCGCGACTGGTGGCGGCTGGACGAGGGGGCGGAAGACGTCCGCTATGTTCAGTTCATGGGCAAGGACAACGTCGCCTTCCACACTGTCAGTTTCCCCGCCACCATCATCGGCTCGGGCGAGCCGTGGAAGACGGTGGATCAGCTGAAGGCCTTCAACTGGCTGAACTGGTACGGCGGCAAGTTCTCGACCAGCCAGAAGCGCGGCGTCTTCATGGACCAGGCGCTGGAGCTGCTGCCGGCCGACTACTGGCGCTGGCGCCTGACGGCCTATGGGCCGGAGCACGCCGATTCGGCCTTCACCTGGGAGGATTTCCAGGCCTCGACCAACAAGGACCTGGCCGATGTACTAGGGAATTTCGTCAACCGGATCGTCAAGTTCGCCGAGTCGAAGTTCGACGGCGTGGTGCCCGAGGGCGGCGAGGCGGGACCGGTCGAGATTAAGCTGGAGGCCGACATCCGGGCCGCCGTGGCCGAGGCGACCGAACAGTTCGAGGCGATGGAGTTCCGCAAGGCCGCCGTCGCCGTCCGCGCCGCCTGGGTGCTGGGCAACGAATATCTGCAGGTCGCGGCCCCCTGGACCGCTCTGAAGACCGATCGCGACAGGGCGGCGGTGGGCGTGCGCACCGGCCTGAATCTGGTGGCCTTGTTCGCCCGGCTGGCGGCGCCGATCCTGCCCTTTTCGGCTGAGAAGATCGCCGCCTCGGTCGGTTCGACCGATCTCAGCTGGCCCGCAGCGGACGAGGACTTGCTGAACCGTCTGCCGGTCGGCGGCAAGGTCGAGGCTCAGGGCGTGCTGTTCGCCAAGATCGAAGACGCCCAGGTCGCGGAATGGTCCGAACGCTTCGGCGGGGCGGAGTAGGGCGACCGCCTCAGTCCGCCTGCAGGCTCCCGCAGAAATGGGCGTGCAGCACGTCCATGACCTGAACCGCCGCCGGATGGACGATGAAATAGGTCAGGGTGCGGTGGTCGCGGCGAACGTCGATCACCCCCTCGTCCTTCAGCTTGGCCAGATGCTGGGACATGGATGTAGGGGCCATGCCGGTCTCGGCGATCAGGGTGGAGACGTTGCGCTCTCCCTGGGCCAGGGCGCACAGGATCAGCAGCCGGTGCGGACTGGCCAGCCCCTTCAGAAACGCCGCCGCCTGATCCGCTCGGGCCGGAAGGCCGTCGAAGACAGCGGTCATCGGTAGGTCTTTACATTTCATATTTCGATCATATCATAAATATCGAAATTGAAAAGGAGGCCGTTATGGCCAAGGACTATACGGCGCTGACACGCGACATCTCGGCCTATATCGGCGAACTGCGCCGGGCGCAGCCGGGGCCGATGCAGGCCTTTTCGGAACTGGCCGGCGACCGCCGACGGCGCCCTGGACAAGAAGACCAAAGAGCTGATCGCCCTGGCGATCGGCGTGTCCCAGCGGTGCGACGGCTGTATCGGCTTTCATGCCAAGGCGCTGAAGGATTTGGGCGCGACGCGCGACGAGATCGCCGAAGTCATGGCCATGACGGTCTATATGGGCGGCGGCCCGGCCCTGATGTACGCCGCCGACGCCCTGCGCGCCTACGACCAGTTCGCCGAGGCCGACTAACCCTCGATGATCGGCAGACCGGCGGCGTACCAGGCCTGGATCCCACCGGTCAGGTTGAACAGCGGCTGACCCTCCGGCCCGGTCGGGCCGATGAAGGCGCAGACCTGATGGCTGCGACCGCCCTTCAGGCACATGACCACGATCTTGCGGTCGGCCGGAAGGTCCAGCGCCTGCCAGGCTGCGGGCATGGCGCTGAGCGGGGCCAGGATCGCGCCCTCGACGTGGGCGGCGGCGAACTCGTCCGCCTCGCGCACGTCGATCAGCACGGCTTCGCCCGCTTGCAGCCAGGCGGCGGCGGTTTCGACATCGACCGTCGCGACCGTCATGCGGCGGGCGCAGTCGGGGCGGCGGGCGCAGGGGCGGAACTGTCCTCAATCCGCTTTTGGCCCATGTGTTTGGCCGCTTCCTCGGGACTTATCTCGATGAAGGCCGGCGCCGAGGCGTTGAACTCATCCATATGGCCGGTGCGGACCACCACCTGACGCGCGCCGTCCCAGATCATATGCAGGGCGACGTACAGAACCACGACCAGACCGAAATAGCCGATCCAGCGGAAGCGGTGCAGCAGGCGGGCGATATAGGTCGCCGCCACACCCATCAGGGCGATGGACAGGATCAGGCCGAAGACCATGATCCAAGGGTGTTCGTGGGCGGCGCCGGCGACGGCCAGCACATTGTCCAGCGACATGGTGATGTCGGCGATCATGATCTGGAGCAGGGCGGCGCCGAAGGACTTGCGCTTGACGCCCAGCTCTTCGGGCGAGGGGCCGGTGCCGTGCTCGATGCTCAGGGCGAGCTCCAGCTCCTTTTCCGCCTCGGCCTGATCGTGGGTGCGCTGCTCCTGCAGTTCTCGCCACATCTTCCAACAGACCCAAAGCAGCAGAAGACCGCCCGCCAGCAGCAGCCCGACCAGGGCCAGCAGCTGCACGGTGATCAGGGCGAAGCCGATGCGCATGACCACGGCGGCGGCCAGGCCGATCAGAATGGCCTTCTTGCGCTGTTCCTGGGGCAGGGCGGCGGCGGCCAAGCCGACGGCGACGGCGTTGTCGCCGGCCAGGACCAGATCCATCAGCAGAACCTGGCCCAGCGCGGTCGCTTGGCTGGCGAGTTCGGGAGAAGAGAGGATTTCCATGGCGGCTCCTTAACCTCGCCCGCGCCGTCTGTCAGCCGCGTTGCGCGCGCGCAGCCTCATAAAGCGCCACGGCCGCCGCATTGGAGACGTTCAGGCTCTCGAATCCGCCCGGCATGGGGATCTTGGCCAGGACGTCGCAATGTTCGGCCACCAGACGACGGATGCCGTCGCCTTCGGAACCCATGACCAGGACCGTCGGCTGGGCGTCCAGCGCCTCTTCCAGCGTCTGCTCGGCCGAACCGTCCAGGCCGACCGCGCGCCAGCCCAGATCCGCCAGTCTTTCCAGGGCGCGCGACAGATTGGTCACTCGCGCATGGGGCAGGCGTTCGGTGGCGCCGACCGCCGCCTTGGCCAGGGCGCCGGCCAGGGCGGGCGCATGGCGATCCTGAACGACGATTCCTCGCGCCCCAAAAGCCAGGGCCGAGCGGAAGACGGCGCCGACGTTCTGCGGATCGGTCAACTGGTCCAGCATGACGATGACCCCCTGGGCCGGATCGGCCAGATCGTCCAGCGACACCCCTTCCAGCGGCTGGACCTTGAAGGCCAGACCCTGATGGACGGCGCCGGGCGGCAGCATGCGGGTCAGGATCTGACCCTCGACCACTTCGATCTTGTGGCCATGCGCCAATCGGCCCTCCTCGATTTCGGCGGCGCGCTCGGGCGTGGCCAGCAACCGGCCCATGCCGCGCCGCGCCGGATTCGCCAGGGCGGCGAGGACGGGGTGACGGCCCCACAGAAAATTATCGGCGTCCGCCTTGCCGCGATCGGGCGAACGCGGGGTTCGGCTGGCATCCTCTCGGCCGGAAAAGCCTTTTGTGACAGGCTTTTGGCCCCTTTCCCGCGGGCCGGAAGATGGGTTTGCTGGGATTGGCTTTTTACCGCTTCTACGGTCGTTGCGTTCTGATTTCGACGACACTATAAGACGCCCTCCGATTTGGAGCCCCAAGGGCTTTCGGGTCTGGGCGCCCCCTCTATCGCAGAGGAGGCGACATGCCGAAGGCTTTTGTTTCGTCCCGCTTGATTATGGGCGGAACGAGGGGTCCGGCGGTTCGACAAGGCGCGTTGGGGGAATGTCCCGAGCGGCAAAGGGGGGGGACTGTAAATCCCCTGCGTAAGCTTCGAAGGTTCGAGTCCTTCTTCCCCCACCACGCGCCTTCGAACACGACGGATCAGGACGACGGAGAGGAATCGGCTGCGGCGTTCCCCGGAACTTCCGCAGTCTCCGCGCGGGTATAGCACAATGGTAGTGCAGCAGCCTTCCAAGCTGAGGATGTCGGTTCGATCCCGTCTACCCGCTCCAGGTTTTTAGATCAGCATCGCGCCCCTCAACCCGGGCCATCAGGAGTTTGGCCATGGCCAAGGAAAAGTTCGAACGCACGAAGCCGCACTGCAACATCGGCACGATTGGTCACGTTGACCACGGCAAGACGACGCTGACGGCGGCGATCACGATGACGCTGGCGAAGGCCGGCGGCGCCAAGGCGATGAACTACGCCGACATCGACGCTGCGCCGGAAGAGAAGGCGCGCGGCATCACGATCAACACGGCGCACGTGGAATATGAGACGGCGAACCGTCACTATGCGCACGTCGACTGCCCCGGCCACGCCGACTATGTGAAGAACATGATCACCGGCGCGGCCCAGATGGACGGCGCGATCCTGGTGGTTTCGGCCGCTGACGGCCCGATGCCGCAGACGCGCGAGCACATCCTGCTGGCCCGTCAGGTGGGCGTGCCGGCCCTGGTGGTCTTCATGAACAAGGTCGACCTGGTCGACGACGAAGAGCTGCTGGAGCTGGTCGAGATGGAAGTGCGCGAGCTCCTGAGCTCGTACCAGTTCCCGGGCGACGAAATCCCGATCACCAAGGGTTCGGCCAAGGCCGCGACCGACGGCGTGAACCCGGAGATCGGCGAACAGCGCATCCTGGCGCTGATGGAGACGGTCGACAGCTACATCCCGCAGCCTGAGCGTCCGGTGGACCTGCCGTTCCTGATGCCGGTTGAAGACGTCTTCTCGATCTCGGGCCGCGGCACCGTGGTGACCGGCCGCGTCGAAAAGGGCGTGATCAAGGTTGGTGAAGAAGTCGAGATCGTCGGCATCCGTCCGGTCCAGAAGACGACCTGCACGGGCGTCGAAATGTTCCGCAAGCTGCTGGATCAGGGCCAGGCGGGCGACAACGTCGGCGTTCTGCTGCGCGGCACCAAGCGTGAAGACGTCGAGCGCGGTCAGGTTCTGTGCAAGCCGGGTTCGATCACCCCGCACACCAAGTTCGTGGCCGAGGCCTACATCCTGACCAAGGAAGAGGGCGGCCGTCACACCCCGTTCTTCACCAACTATCGTCCGCAGTTCTACTTCCGCACGACCGACGTGACCGGCATCGTGAAGCTGAAGGAAGGCGTCGAGATGATCATGCCCGGCGACAACGCCGAGCTGAACGTCGAACTGATCACCCCGATCGCCATGGACCAGGGCCTGCGCTTCGCCATCCGTGAAGGCGGCCGCACTGTCGGCGCCGGCGTCGTGGCCAAGATCGTCGAGTAATCGACGGTCCAAACGACCCGAAGACCTCAGCGGCCCCCGGAGAAATCCGGGGGCCGTTTTGCTTTCGGTCCCGTTGCTCTACGGTGAAGCCTGGGGGAGATCCAATGGCTTACGGAGACGAGGACTATAAGACCGCGCGGCTGAGGTTCGCCCCGCCGCCACAGACGTTTCCGCAGCGTGCGATCGACCTGGGCGATCGGGATCCGTTTGCGCTGAGCAAGAGGGGCGTCTGCTACATCCTGTCTGAGACCCTGGTGGACGTATGCGGACCTGTTCCCGTCTATAGCTCCCGCCTGGTGCAGAAGGTGACCGGCGGCGACGGCCTTCAGACCTGCGCCAGCTTCGAGATTACGTTTGATCCCGCTCACGAACATCTAGTCGTCCATACCGCCAGTGTCTTGCGGGATGGAGTGCGCCGGGAGGCCGCCAGTCCGGCGGCGTTTGAACTGCTGCGGCGGGAGTTGAACCTCGAACGGGCCATGTACGACGGTCGTTTGACGGCGCACATGATCATTCCCGATGTGCGCATCGGCGATGTCGTCGAAACAGCCTTCAGCATCGTCGGGGCCAATCCAGCCCTGGCAGGACGCCTAAGTCAGCACTTCCGCCTACAGTGGTCGTCGCCTGCGATCGAGACGGATTGCCGCCTTCGCGCTCCCGAGGACCGGCGCCTCGCGATGCAGACCCGGGGCGCGGTTCCGCCGGTCGAGGACACGGTCGAGGACGGGGTGCGCCAACTGCGCTGGCGCATGATCGACGCGCCGGTCTACATCTATGACGCGGATACGCCCGCATCCTTTGTCGGCCACGCCGAGGTCCACATCGCCGACAGCATGACCTGGTCGGACGTCTCCGACCTGTTTCGCGAGGCCTATGCGACGGACGTTCTGCCGGCGGGCCTGGAAGACGCGGTCGCCGAAATGGCCGCCGCACCCCACACGGCTGAGGGGCGCGTCGCGGAGGCGCTGAGATATGTCCAGCGCCTGTTGCGGTATCATTCGATCGGCGTGGGCGCGGGCGGTTTTCGTCCACGCACCATCAGGGACATCTGGGACAGCCGGTATGGCGACTGCAAGGACGCGTCTCGTCTTCTCGTCGCCATTCTCACGCGGCTGGGCTTCAAGGCTTGTCCCGCCCTGGTGAATACGCAGTTGCGCGAGGGGCTGGCCGAGGCGCTGCCCCATGCAACGGCCTTCGACCACTGTATCGTGCGGGTGGAGGTCGACGGACAGGCCTGGTGGTTCGACCCGACCTGTTCGCCGCAGTTCGGAAGCCTCTCCCATCTGACGCGCCCGCCCTACAAGGTCGGCCTGCCGCTGGCCGAAGATGCGGAGTTGGAGAAGATTCCGGAAGCGGCACGAAAAATGATCTGCGAGACCACGGAGCACTGGACCTTCGGTCACAAGGCCACTGATCCGGCCGAGCTCAAGCTCAGGACCGTCTATCGAGACTGGCGCGCCGACGACATGCGTCGCTGGCGTGAGAACGAGGGGCTGACGGCGTCAGCCTGCGGATGCGCGAAGGGCTGGAGTCGGCCTATGGCGAGCTATCGGAGCTGGAGCCGCTGATCTGGAGCGACGATCCCGCAGCCAACCGGCTGGAGGTCCTTGAGCATTATCGGGTTCACAGGCCCTATGCGGTCAATGAAGGGGGCGACAAGGGCGTCCGTTTCGAGTCCCGCGACGACGTGGTCGGAGAGACCTTGAAGACCCAGTACCGTCCCCGCCGCGACCAGCCCATCGATCTGGGATCGCCGCGCATCGTCAGGACGGAACGCCTCTTCGTCTTCCCCATAAAACCACAGATCACGCCGTGGCGGCTGCGTTTCGAGGGGCCAGGCGTGCACGGCGTCAGCGAGTTCAGATGGCTGGATGAATACAAGGGGCGACATCTCATCGAAGTCGATGTCGAACGCCGCATTGTTCCGGTCGAGGCGGTTCAGGACTACTTCGCCTTCTTGCAGAAAATGCGGGCGTCCAACGGCGTCAGCTTCGACCTCGCCACCAACAGGTCCGGAAAGCTGAAGAGCCCGTCGACGGGCGCGACGGGCTGGAAAAGCTGGTTGTTGGTGCTTGGGCTGGTTTTCGCCTTCGGCGCCCTGCGCTTGCTGCTGCAGGCCGCCTGATCCGCGGCGTGCTGTCGGGCTTCAGCCCGCTGGCGCCCTGAACCTCATCGCTTCGCCGCCTCGATCATGCGGGCGATTTCGGCCGGGTCGATGCTGGCGGCGGCCTTGCCGTTGACGAAGAAGGTCGGGGTGCCTTGAAGCTTCAGGGCGGCGGCCGTGGTGTGGATGTCGGCGATGTGGCGGGTGGTGTCAGGTGCGGCCAAGGTCGCCTTGGCGCGGGCCAGATCGACGCCGTGTTCGACCAGGATGCGGTCGATGGCCTCTGGCGTCAGGGCCCGCTCGGTCATCAGGGCGTCATAGACCTCGAGATACTTGCCCTGCTGATGGGCGGCCAGGGCGGCGCGGGCGGCGTATTGCGAGGTTATGTCCTCTCCCCGGTCCAGGATCGGCCAATCCTTGAAGACGAACCGGACGTCCGGATGCGCGGCCATCAGGGCGCGGTACTGGGGCGCCACCGCCTTGCAGCCGGGGCAGCGGAAGTCGAAGAATTCGATCACCGTGACCTTGGCGTCGGCCGGACCGAAGGCGGGGTCGCGGCGGTCGGGGGCCAGAAGCGCGGCGTTGGCGGCGGCGGCCTGGTTGGTTTCATCGACCCGGGCCTGCCCCTCCTTGGCCTGCAAGGCGAGGCTGGCTTCCTGCAGGACTTCGGGATGTTCCAGGAGATAGGCGCGGACATCGCTGGACCCGCCGCCGAGATAGGGCGCGGCGGCCAGGCCCAGGGCGACCACCGACACCCCCAGGGCGACATAGCCGGCGACGGCCCCGTTCATCCGGCGGGCCGGGGCGGGCGGAGCGGCGGGTGTCTCGGGCGCGGGGGCGTCGTGGGTCATGAAGTCTCGCAACAGGCGGGGAGGGGGATCAGTTCAGGGTGGCGGGACGACGGCCGGCTTCGCGGCGATCGAGGTCCAAAAGATCATCGGGCGTCGCGCCGGACGCCAGGACGATATCCACCGCCCGGCGCCATTCAATGGAGTTGGGGTCCAGCATGCTGCGGGCCCGCAGGGCGAACTGGGTGGCCTGCTGTTCCTGGCCGGCGGCGAAATAGTATTCGGCGGTCGCCAGCCGGGCCTCGCCCTCCTTGCCCTGGGCGGCGTAGGCCTGTCCCAGCAAACGCCAGGCCATGGTGTTCTCGCGCTCGGCGACCGTGGCGTGTTTGAGCTGGTCGATGGCCTCGTCGAGGTTCTTGGGGTCCTCTGTGCCGATCAGGGCGTGGGCCAGGTTGATCCGCAGCAGGGGGGCGTCAGGCTTCAGCCGCACCGCCTCGCGGTGGGCGGTTACGGCCTCGGTCGGGCGGCCCTCTTCGAAATAGATCTGGCCCTTCAGTTCCGCGAAATAGGGGTTCTGAGGGTCTTCGGCGATCAGGGCGTCCACAGCCGTCAGCGCCTTGTCGGTCTGGCCGTCCCGATACCAGGCGATGGCGCGGGCGTAGCGGCCGGGCAGGCTGACATCGGAAGACGGATAGGCCCGCAGGGTGGTGTTGGGCGGGTCCATGAAGGCGTGGATCTTGGCCAGGATCAGGGCGTGCTGGGCCATCCGCTCGGGACTGTCGCGATGGTCGTAATGGGGCTGGTCCTGCACGAAACGCCGGAGGGATTCGATCCGCTGCGACGACAGGGGGTGGCTGCGGAAATAGGGATAGCGGCGGGCGTCGGAGAAGACCTCCTGGGCGCGGAAATTCTCGAAGAAGGACACCAGGCCCGCGCCGGATTCACCGGCCGCCTCCAGGGCGCGTGCGCCGGTCAGATCGGCCTCGCCCTCCTGGCTCTGCATATATTGCAGGGCACCGATCGTGCCGAAATACTGGCTGGAGCCCAAGAGGGCGACGCCCGCATCCGGCGCGCCTGCGGCGATGGCCAGGGCGCCCAGGGCCATGGTCATGAACATCGGCTGTTTGGCCGCGTTTTGGGCCCCGTCGCGCTGGGTGTGGCGGTTCTTGATATGGCCCGCCTCGTGCGCCATCACGCCCAACAGCTCATTGGGGTTCTTGGTCCGCAGGATCAGGCCGGTGTTCACGCCCATGATCCGCCCGCGCGTGGCGAAGGCGTTCAGCTCATTGTCATTGACCAGAAGAACCTCGACGTCGGACGGGTTCAGACCCATGGAGACGAAGACCGGATCGACCCATTCGCGGATGATCCCCTCGATCTCGGTGTCGCGGATCAGGCTCTGGGCCGAGGCCTGACCGGCGGCGACGAGGGCTGCAAAGCCCACCGCCGCCGCGGTCAGAAGGCGGGATGCGGATCGGGGAAGCCACGTCATGGCGTACTCCAAAAACGACCGGCCCCCGCCTGCATCCTGACAGCTTAATCGTGACCGATCAGCGGCGCCACCACCCGCGCTTGGGCTTTTCAGGCGGGGCGACGATTTGATTGGGGTCTTCGGCGATGATGGCTTCGATATCGACCTCGGGCTTGGGCGCCTCGAAGGTTTCCAACTCCGCCGTCGCGGCCGTCAGCACCGGCTGGTCGGCCTCGACCGCCGTCGGCGTCGCTTCCGGCTGGACCGGTTCAGGCTCAGGCGTGACGGCGGCGGCTGGCGTTTCGCTTTCGACTTCGACCTCGACCTCCGCCTCGGCCGGCGTCGCGACGGTTGGGGCGGCGGCGGTCTTGCGGCGCACGCGACGGCGCTGCGGCTCGGGCTGTACGGCGGATTGCGGTTCGGCTTGCGCCTCCGGCTGAGCCTCGGCGGCGACGGTCTCGGTCAGGACCGCCGCCTCCGGGGTCTCGTCGGCGGTTTCGGCGACGGCGGCGTCCGCCTTGAGGTCCTGGGCGTCGCCGCCTCGGCCCCGACCGCGTCTGCGACGGCGCCGCGAACGTCCGCCCTCTTCGCCGCCGCTTGCCGCAGCGACGACGTTCAGACCTTCAACCTCGGCCTCGGCCGCCGCGGGGCGATCGCCGCGCTCAGCACGGTCGGAGCGGGGCTCTGGCCGTCCCGGATTCAGCGGATCGAACCAGACATAGGGATTGTCCAGCGACGGCGTGCGGCCGCGCACCCAGCTGTAGACGTCACGCTCGCCGTCCTCGCGCACCCGGCGCCCGCCGCGGCGGCCACGGCGACGGCGGCGACCGTTCTCATCGTCCTCATCGTCCGAGGCGTCGGCGACATCCATCGTATCGGCGGTGTCCGTTTCCCCGCCTTCCTCGTCGCGACGCCCGCCGCGACGACGGCGACGGTTCCGTCCGCGACCGCCCCCGTCGTGACGTTCGGCCCGCTCGCGCGGCTCGTCATCGTCGCTGTCCTCGCGGTCCAGGGCGTCCAGATCGTCGTCCTCGTCGTCGGCGATGATCTCTTCGTCGTCCTCCTCATCCTCGTCTTCATAGAGGGAGGCGTCGAAATCGTCGTCGAGGATGGGCATCTCGATCTCGGGCGCGACAAAGTCCTCGTTGGTCTCGGTACGCTCGATATTGTGTTCGCCCTGGCCCAGGCTGTCGTCGATCTGGACGATGACGTTCAGACCGCGACGCTCCAGCAGCGACTGCAGATAGGCGCGCTTGTGGTTCAGGATGTAAAGGCCGACGGCGGTGCAGACCTTCAGCACCACGACGCCCGCGCCGTTCTTGCCGGCCTCGATATCGACAGCGCGCAGGGTCATCAGGGCGGCGGATTCGGCTGAGCGGATGCGGCCGGTGCCCTGGCAGTGCGGGCACGCCTCGGTTGCGCCCTCGATCACGCCCAGGCGACGACGCTGGCGGCTGATCTCCATCAGGCCGAAGGGCGAGATGCGGCCCATCTGGATACGGGCGCGGTCGGTCGACAGGGCCTCCTTCAGCACCCGCTCGACCGTGCGGTTGTTCTTGCCTTCATCCATGTCGATGAAGTCGATGACGACCAGGCCGGCGAGGTCGCGCAGGCGCAGCTGGCGGGCGGCTTCTTCCGCCGCTTCCAGGTTGGTCTTGAACGCCGTCTGTTCGACGTTGCGTTCCTTGGTGGCGCGGCCCGAGTTGACGTCGATAGCCACCAGGGCTTCGGTCTGGTTGATGACCAGATAGCCGCCCGACTTCAGCGGCACGACCGGCTGGTGGATTTGGGTCAGCAGTTCTTCGATGCCGTTGGCCGCGAACAGGGGGCGCGAGCCGCGGTACAGGTGAACCTTCTTGGCCTGAGCGGGCATCAGCACGCGCATGAAGTCGCGCGCTTCCTTGAAGCCCTCGACGCCCTCGACCTGAATGCCGTCGAAGTCCTTGTCGAACATGTCGCGCACGGCGCGCCGGACGAGGTTCTCTTCTTCGTAGATCAGCGAGGGGGCGTGGGAGGCGAGGGTGGTCTCGCGGATCGTCTCCCACAGACGCAGCAGATACTGATAGTCGCGCTTGATCTCGGCCTTGGTGCGCTTGGCGCCGGCGGTGCGGATGATCAGGCCCATGCCCTTGGGAACGTCGAGCGCGGCGACGGCGCTCTTCAGCCGGCGACGGTCCGAGGTGTTGGTGATCTTTCGGCTGATGCCGCCGCCCTTGCCGGTGTTAGGCATCAGGACGCAGTAGCGGCCGGCCAGCGACAGCCAGGTGGTCAGGGCTGCGCCCTTGGCGCCGCGCTCGTCCTTGACGACCTGCACCAGCAGGATCTGGCGACGCTTGATGACGTCCTGGATCTTGTAGCGGCGCATCAGCCGGCGCTTCAGCCGCTCTTCGTCGGCCAGGGCGGCCTCCGGATCGACGTCGTCGCCGGTGGATTCCCGATCCAGATCGTCCTCGTCCTCGTCGTCATGCGCCTCGGCCATGATGGCTTCGCGGTCGGCGACGGGGATCTGGTAGTAGTCCGGGTGGATTTCGTTGAAGGCCAGAAAGCCGTGACGGTTGCCGCCGTATTCGACAAAGGCGGCCTGTAGGCTGGGCTCTACGCGAGTGACCTTGGCAAGATAGATGTTGCCGCGAAGCTGGCGCTTCGCGCGGGATTCGAAATCGAATTCCTCAATCTGGCGTCCGTCTACGATCGCGACCCGGGTTTCTTCCGGGTGGGCCGCGTCGATCAGCATGGTCTTTGACATGGAAAGTCTCTCTCTGGCGCGCACAAGCCGACCGTCCCGGAACACCGGGCAGGGTCATGGCGGCTCGCCGAATGGGGGTAGGGGCCGGCGCGTGCGACTTCCCTTCGCCGAGGAGGGCGAAAGAGGCTTGGTCAAGCCGTAGGGGAAGGCAGGCGGAAAGGCCCATGGAGGTCGTCGGTCCTGAACCGGGCGCGCCAAACCTGGGGGGAAGGCCGCGACCCTGGTCCGCTCTTCGAACCATCGGCGACGCCGGGGCGGTTCTCGGATTGGTGAAAGTCAGCGCCGCGAGGAGGGCGCGCCCCCATTCGCAAGGGCGAAAGGGCGCGATCGTTTCGCGGACGGACCACAGCATAGTCACGCTGCATGCGAATTAAAAGGTGTTCGGCCTTAACCCCCTGAATACGAGCCTCTGGCATGATGGATCCGAAGTCGCAGTAGGAGTGGTTTGCAGGCGTCATGGGTGGTCGCGCTGTCACAGGGATGAGCCGTTGGGGCGCGAAGGAATGGGCGATGACCGCCCTGGCCTTCGTGGTCATCTGCGCCTGCGTCCTGTTTGCGACGCGCGGTTTCGCCTGGGGCGCCCAGGGCGACGTGCTGGCCGTGCGGTTCGGCGCCGACCGGGATCGGACCCGTGTAGTCATTGATCTGGACAAGTCCACACAGGGGCGCGTGATCAATGCGGGAGACGGCGGACGGATCACCCTGGCTCTGGCCGGAGTGGCGCCGGGACGCGGCCTGAACGGCGGCGGATCGGGCCTTGTCCGCGCCTATCAGGTGACGGCGGTCGGCGGCGCCTCTCGCGTTGAGTTGGAGCTGGCGCGCGACAGCCAGATCGAGCGACGCTTTCTTCTGCCGCCTGGCGACGGGGTGGCCCACTATCGCTATGTGGTCGATCTAAAGGCGAACGGAGGCGCCGTCGGCCCCGCTGCGCCGCGTGTCTCGCCGACCCCGGCTCCCCGACGTGCCGAAAAACCGCTGGTCGTCATCGACGCGGGCCACGGCGGCCGCGATCCGGGGGCAAGCGGCGCGAAGGTGAGTGAGAGTGAGGTGACTCTTGCCGCGGCCCTGACCCTGAAGGCCGAGTTGGAGCGCACGGGCCGGTATCGCGTTCTGCTGACACGCGAAACCAACACCTATGTCGATCTGTATCGCCGTGTCGCCATTGCGCGTCGGGCCGACGCGGATCTGTTCATCTCGCTGCACGCGGATGCTGGGACGGACCCGGCCGTGCGGGGCGCCAGCGTTTACACCCTGTCCGAACAGGGCGCAGGACGGGCGGTGCGCGAGTTCACGCGGAGCGACAACTGGCATCGCGAACTGCATCTGCCCGGCCGCGATCCTTCGGTGGACCGCATCCTGCTGGACATGACCCAGCGTGCGACCCAGAACCGGTCGGCCCAGTTCGCCCGTGTGCTGCTGACACATTTGGAGGCCTCGGACCATCCGCTGCTGCGCCGCAGCCATCGCGATGCGGGCCTGGCCGTGCTTTTGGCGCCGGATGTGCCGGCGGTTCTGCTGGAGATGGGCTTCATCACCAATCCCGAGGACGAACGGCTGCTGACCGACGAACGGGCGCGTCGCCGCCTGATGAGGTCGGTCGCCGACGGCATCGACCGCTATTTCCGCGAGCCCGCCGCGGCCCTGGTGACCGCCTCCACCGACGGACCCGCCGGTCAGCCCTGACCGGTCGGCAACCAAGCCGGGGCTTGGCGGTTGTCGGATCATGAAGAGAGCAATCGTCACGGGAGGCGCCGGCCTGATCGGCGCCGGCATATGTCAGGCTCTGGCCAGCGAAGGCTGGCAGGTGGTCTCATTCGACAAGAAGGCCGCCGCGCCGGGCACGCGGCAGATCCTGTGCGACGTCGGCGACGAAGCCTCGGTCGCCGCCGCCTTCGAGGATCTGGGGTGGTCCGAGCTCGATCTTCTGGTCAACAACGCCGGCATCGCTGATCCCGCGAATGGTCCGTTGGCCGAATTGTCGCTGGAGGCATGGCGCCGCATCCTCGACAGTCACCTGACCGGCGCCTTTCTGATGAGCCGTGCGGTCATTCCCCGCCTGAGGGAAGGGGCGAGCGTGGTCAACATGGCTTCGACCCGCGCCTTCATGTCCGAGCCCGAGACGGAAGCCTACGCCGCGGCCAAGGGGGCCCTTGTCGCCCTGACCCACGCCATGGCGATCAGCCTGGGGCCAAAGGTGCGGGTCAATGCGATCGCGCCGGGGTGGGTCGCTGATCCTGACGATGTGACCGCTGCCGACCATGAGCAGCATCCGGTCGGTCGGGTGGGGCGGGCGAAGGACGTCGCCCAGGCCGTGCTCTATCTGGCGGCGGCCGAGTTCGTCACAGGACAGGTGCTGACCCTGGACGGTGGGATGACGCGAAAGATGATCTACGCCGACTAGGGGGCGAGCTGTCCTAGGCCAGGCCCGCCTTCTTCAGCGTCTTCCAGGCCTTGATCACCCGCTGCAGCTTGGCCTCGGCGCCGCGGTCTCCGCCGTTGGTGTCGGGATGAAAGCGCTTCAGCATCTCGTGGTAGCGGGCCTTGACCGCCGCCTTGTCCGCGCCGGGCTCCAGGTCCAGATCGGCCAGGGCGCCGCGCTCCAGCTTGCCGACGCGCCGATCCTCGGTCGGCGACTGGGGCGCCTGATCGCCGCGACGGCCGAAAAGGCCGAAACTGTCGCGCCATGAGCCGGCGCCTGTGGTGTTCGACGTACCCATCTTCGCCGAGAAGGCGGCGGCTTCGCGCGTGAATCGACCCGCCTTCATCTCCCAGGTCGGGCGTCCGCCCGTCATGGCCTCGTTTTCCTGAGCCGCGCGAATCTCGCCTTCGGTCATGCCGGCGTAGAAGTTCCAGCCCTTGTTGTACTCACCCGCATGGGCCTGGCAGAACTCATAAAAGTCGTTCAGTCGTTCGCGCGACTTGGGCGCCTTGGCGGTTGCGGCGCGGCGGCAGTCCGGCCACTGGCACGGCTTTTCGCCGGGCTTGAGATGCAAAACATCCGCCTGGGCCGCTTCCTCCTCGGCCTTTGGCGGCTTCACGCGAATGTCGGTGAATCGCGGCTTGTATTGAAAGGAGGCGGACATCACACGAAGTGTAGTTCGGATTTGGACCTCTTCAAGGAAACGATCATGTCAGACGGGCCCGTGGCGACGATTATCCGTGAAAAACTGACCGCTGCGTTGTCGCCGCAACGTCTTGAGATCGAGGACGACAGCTGGCGGCACGCCGGCCACCATCACGAGGGCGGCATGGACGCCCAGCCGGGTGGGGAGAGTCATTTCAACCTTGTGATCGTGTCGTCCGCCTTCGAGGGCGTTTCGCGAGTGCTGCGCCAGCGCCGGATCAACGACCTGCTGCGCGCCGAACTGGCCGGGCCTGTACACGCCCTGTCCATAAAGGCCCTGACGCCGGCGGAGGCCGTTCACAGCGTCTGATTGCGGCGGAGACCAGCGTTCACTCCGTCTTAGAACCTTCGTACTAGCGTCGCGCCTTACAAAGAACGTGGGGGCGGGTTCATATGGTTGAATCGGACGGTGTTGCTAAGACATTTCCCGGTGATCGGCGCGCGGGCGACCCGGCCCAGGCCCTGACGGCCATCCTGCAAACCCAGTATCTGCGCTATGTCATCATCGCCTCCTGGGCCCTGGCGCTGTTGGGCACCGCCCCTTGGTGGCAAGCTCTGATCTGGTTCGTGATGACCCTGGGGGCCGGCACGATCCGGGGCGTGGTTGAGCACAAGCTGCGTGATCGGGTGGAGGCAGGCTGGGGCATGGTCTTCCCAGCGGTCGCGACCGTCACCACCGCCGCCTGGGCCGTCGCCCCCCTGATGGCCTGGTACTCCGGCGCGGTTTTCGGCCAGGCTTTGGCGGTCGGCTTCATCATTTGCGGCTATGTGCTGGTCTTCGCCCAGCTTCGTAATTCGCCGCTGCACGCGATCATCGTCTCGTCGCCCTATGGGGCGGCGGCGGCGATCATGTTGCTGAGCTGCTGGGGCGAGCCTCAGTTCTGGTCGATGATTGCGGTGCTGCCGTGCGTGGTCGCCGTGCTGTTCGTGCTGGTGACCATGACCATGTTGCGCGAGAGCCGGATCGAGGCCTTCCAAGCCCACCAGGCCCATCTCATCGAAGAGCTGGAGGCCGCCCGCGACAAGGCGGATGCGGCGAACCAGGCCAAGTCCAACTTCCTCGGCGTCATTTCGCACGAGCTGCGAACGCCGATGAACGGCGTCCTCGGCGCGGCGCAGCTGCTCAGCGCAACTCGACTGGAGGCCGCCCAGCGCGAATATCTGTCGATCATCCGCAACTCCGGCGACAACCTTCTGTCGCTGCTGAACGACATTCTCGACATGACCAAGATCGAGGCCGGCAAGATGACCTTCGAGGTCGTCGATGTTGTGGTGGAGGACCTTCACCGTCGGATCACCGGACCCTTCGAGGCCCAGGCCGAGGCCAAGGGTCTGACGTTCGCGTCTGAACTGGAAGGCGAGATTCCGGCGGTCGTGCGCGGCGATCCGCTGCGCGTCTGTCAGGTCGTGCAGAACCTGTTGTCCAACGCCGTGAAATTCACCGACGGCGGCGAAATTCTCTATCGCGTGCGCGGCACGCGCATCTCCGATCGGCGCGTCGGCTTTGAATTCTCGGTGACGGACAGCGGATCGGGCATATCCGAAGCGGATCTGGCCCGGCTGTTCCAGCCCTTCACCCAGGTGGACGCCTCATCCACGCGGCGCTTCGGCGGAACGGGCCTGGGTCTGACCATCGCACGCCGCATGGCCAACATCATGGGCGGCGACATCACGGTGGACTCCGAGGTGGGGCGCGGATCGTGCTTCACCCTGACCGTAGAGGCCGAGGTCGTGGAATGGGTTCGCCCTGTCGCGACCGGCGCCGTAGAGGCCGAGGTCGAGGAAGGGGTTGCGCTGAGGGTGCTGGTGGTCGAGGACCACCCCGTCAACCGCATGATCCTGGAAGCCTGGATGAGCACGGCCTCCCACGCCGCCGTCACGGCGGAGAATGGACAGTTGGCCGTAGAGGCAGCGTCCGAACAGCCGTTCGATCTGATCATCATGGACGTCAACATGCCGGTCATGGATGGGCTGACGGCGACTCGGCGCATTCGGGACGGAGACGGGCCGAACGCCGACACGCCGATCGTCGTGCTGTCGGCCTCAGCCCGCAGCGAGGATCACGAAGCCGGGCTGGAGGCCGGCGCGGACGCCTATCTGACCAAGCCGATCGACTTCGCCGCCCTGGCGGAGATGATGGGCCGTGCCGCCGGCGGGCGCGCAGCCCTGAGCGCCGCCGAGGATTCGCCGAGCCAGTCGGCCGCAGCCTGACGCGACTGATTTAAGGGGGCGCGCAAGGCGCGGCGGCGGGAAACCTCCGTCGCCTTCTTCGTTCTTGGCTGACGGCGCCGCTCGCCGCGGGCAGACTGGATCATCATGCGCGCCTTCGCCGAACTTCTGGATCGCCTGTCTTTGACGGCGTCGCGCAACGCCAAACTGGTGCTGGTCCGGGACTATCTGAAGGCGACCCCCGATCCGGATCGGGGCTGGGCCTTGGCGGCCCTGACGGGGGATCTGACCTTCGACGCCGCCAAGCCGGCCATGATCCGAAAGGCGGTCGAAGGGCGGGTCGATGCGACCCTGTTCGGCTGGTCCTACGACTATGTCGGCGACCTGGCCGAGACCGTCGCCCTGATCTGGCCCGGTCAATCGGATCATCGCCCCAACCGCGAACCCGAACTGGGCGAGGTGGTGGACGCGCTGCGCGCTGCGGGCCGCACCGAGGTTCGAGCCTTGCTGGAAACCTGGTTGGACGCTCTGGAGCCGAAGGGGCGATGGGCCTTGCTGAAGCTGATGACGGGCGGACTGCGGGTCGGTCTGTCGGCGCGCCTGGCCAAGACGGCGGCGGCCATGATGCGCCCCGCCGAAGCGGTTGCACCTCCTAAGGCGGAAGGCGGGGAGGCGCGTGCGGTCCTGGAGCCGGTGGATGTATCGGCGGTGGAGGAGGTTTGGCATGCTGTGGACCCGCCTTACGCCGATCTGTTCGCCTGGCTGGAAGGTCGCGCCGAACGGCCGAGCCCCGATGCGCCCGGACGGTTCAGGCCGGTCATGCTGGCCGTGGCCGTCGATGAGACGGCCGATCTGCCGCGGCTCGATCCAGCCGACTACGCCGCCGAATGGAAGTGGGACGGCATCCGCGTTCAGGCGGTGGTCGAGGGCGGTGTGCGCAAACTGTGGTCGCGCACCGGCGACGAGATTTCAGCCGCTTTTCCTGACGTGATGGAGACCCTAGCCTTCGCGGGCGCCTTGGACGGCGAACTGGTGGTCTGGCGGGACGGGGCCGTGGCGCCCTTCGGCGATCTGCAGCAAAGGCTGAACCGCAAGACGGTCGACGCCAAGGCCATGGCCGCCTTTCCCGCCGCCGTCATCGCCTATGATCTGCTGGCCGATGAGACCGGCGATTTACGGGCGCTGCCCCTCAGAGACCGCCGCGCCCGGCTGGAGGCGCTGGTCGGCGCCCATCCCGAGGCGCGCCTGCATCTCTCGCCTCTGGTCGATTACGCAGACTGGACGGAGTTGGCGCGGCTGCGGGCCGATCCGCCGGTCGGGGCGGCGGCCGAGGGCTTGATGCTGAAGCGGTGGGACAGTCCCTATGTGGCCGGCCGACCAAAGGGGCCGTGGTTCAAGTGGAAACGTGATCCCCACGTCATCGACGCCGTTCTGATGTACGCCCAGCGCGGTCACGGCAAACGGTCGAGCTTCTACTCAGACTACACCTTCGGCGTCTGGACCGAGGCCGGTGCGCTGACCCCCGTCGGCAAGGCCTATTTCGGCTTTACCGACGAAGAGCTGAAGCAGTTGGACAAGTTCGTGCGGGACCATACCGTCGAGCGGTTCGGACCGGTGCGGTCGGTTCGGGCAGAACGGGATTTCGGCCTGGTGCTGGAGATCGCATTCGAGGGCCTTCAACGATCGTCGCGGCACAAGTCCGGCGTCGCCATGCGCTTTCCCCGCATCAGCCGAATCCGCTGGGACAAGCCGGCGCGCGAAGCCGACACCCTGGACGGGGTGATGGATCTTCTGGACGCCCTGGAAAGCGGCGGCGGACGGGTGGCTCGGAGTTGACGACCCGCGCCGGTTGCGGCGTCAGTCCGGGCGCACGACCATGCAGGTGACGCGACGTTCCGACAGAGCCTCGCACGCCGCCTTGGCGGCGTCCTCGGTCAGTCCGGTGAAGCGCGACCGGTACCATTCGCCCGCCGTCTGAACATTGCGTTCGGCGTTGGCGAATTGGGTGCGGAAGCGGCGATTGACCTCCGTCAGCCAGTCGGAAGCGACCTTTTCATCCTTGAAGGCGCCGACCTGAACAGCCCACCGGCCTGAGGCGCGTGATGGGGCGGCCCTTGCGGCTTCGCGGGCGGGCGGCGGCGTGGTTCGGCGCGCAGGCGCCGCACCGCCGGATCCACCGTTCAGAGAGGCGGTGAGGTTGGCGGGCGCCCGACCGGCTGTGTCGGCGGCGGCGCGTCGTTCCGAAGGGGCGGGCGTGACGCGTGTCGGCAAAGCCGCCGGGGCCGGGGCCGCCGTATAGGCGACGGCCGAGGTTTCGCCGCCGATGGCGTCTTCGTCATCCGACAAGGCGGCGTAGGCCACGGGGGCGCTGGGCGACAGGGCTTCGGAGCCGACGCCGAAGCCGCGTTGTTCGAAGAAGGACTGGGCGATCTGGATCGACTCGCCCTGCGCCCGCCGCCGTTCGACCTCGAAGCCGGTGTCCATCAGTTCGGCGACATGGGCGTTGCGGCTGGCGCTGGAGCGACCGCCCAGCACGACGGTGATCAGCCGACGTCCATCGCGCACCGCAGAGGCGGCGAGATTGTAGCCCGAGGCGTTGGTATAGCCGGTCTTCATCCCGTCATAGCCGTTTCCAGTGGGCAGGAGACCGTTGGTGTTGCGATAGCTGCGGCCGTTGTAGGCCCAGTCATGCAGGCCGAAATAGCTGTAGTACTGGGGAAAGTCTCGCATGATGGCGCGGGCCAGGATGGCCTGGTCGCGGGCTGAGGTCACCTGGCGCGCATCGGGCAGGCCGTTGGCGGTGAAATAGCGCGTCTGGGTCATGCCCAACTGTTGGGCCTTCTGCGTCATCAGGCTGGTGAACCGGCTCTCGGAACCGCCCACATGTTCGGCGATGGCGACGGCCATGTCGTTGGCCGACCGCACGGCGGTGGCGCGCATGGCGTCGTCCAGGGTGATGGTCTGACCCGCCGCCAGGCCAAGTTTCGACGGCGGCTGGGAGGCGGCGTGGGGCGAAACCGTCAGGACGTCGTCAGCCTTGACCCGGCCCTGAGACAGGGCCTCGAAGGTCAAATAGAGCGTCATCATCTTGGTCAGGGAGGCCGGATAACGACGGGCGTCGGCATGGCGCGAAAACAGAACCTCGCCCGAGGCGGCGTCTATGACGATGGCGGCGTAGCGGCTGTTTTCCTGGCTTTGAGCCTGGGCTTCGATCGGCCGGACGTTCGCGCTGAACACCAGCGACAGGGCGAGAACGGCGAAGAGACCACGGCGGAACAGTGAAAGCATGGGCGGATACGACCCTCGGTGAGCAGGGTGCGACAGGCCCCCCGGCCGACGCGATTGGAGGTCTAGCATAGGAGAGGCGGGTTTCAGGGTGGTTAACCGATCATCAACGCGAATTTGAAGAGCGAGTCACGAAATGGTGCAATGCACAATGATCCTTGATTTTTGTTCGCTTGTGCAGCATAAAGGTGATGACCCTGGGTCAACTAGATTGCGCCGTCCCTCCAAACCAATCGGAAACATGACCATGGCCGACACCGCCGAAACCATTAAGAAGACCGCCGATTCCGCCGCCAAGGCCCAAAACCAGGCTCAGGCCCATGCCGCCGATTTCCAAGCCGCCGGCGCCAAGGCGCTGCGTGAAGGCATCGACAAGTCGGTCGCGTCGCTGACTGAACTGAACGCCCACGGCAAGAAGAACCTGGACGCCGTGGTCGAGTCGGCCACCGTCGCCCAGAAGGGCGCCGAGGCCCTGTCGCAACAGGCTCTGGGCTTCGCCAAGACCAGCTGGGAAGACGGCGTCGCCGCCGCCAAGGAACTGTCGACCGCCCGCTCGGTCCAGGAGTTCTTCGAACTTCAGACGACCTGGGCCAAGAAGTCCATGGAACGCTATATGTCCGAACTGGCCAAGACCAACGAGATCGTCACCACGACGGTCAAGGACAGCCTGAAGCCCATCAATGAGCGCGTCACCGCCTCGGTCGAGACCTTCCAGGCCGCCCGCTAAGTCTGGCGATCGAAGCATTCGAAGGCCCCGAGGTTCGCCTCGGGGCCTTTTCTTTGTCTTCAGGGCAGGGGCGTGTGGTCGTAGCTGAAGACGCGCGCCAGCTTCCAGGTCTCGCCCTCGCGCTTCCACATCTGGGTGAAGCGGGCGCGGCCGACGCGGGTTTCGGGGCCGTCCCCGCGCCTCTCATAAAAGACGTGTTCGCCGGTTTCGACGGCGCCGTAGTTTTCGATCGGATAGACCGCCACCGCGTCCGCAAGCGCTTCGCGTCGAGACCGCCAGGCGTCCGGCGCAAGGCGGTCCTGACACCGATCGGCGTACTGGGCCACGAAACCGTCCGCATCCGTCGCCACCCGACCGCCCCTGTCGTCGAAGAATTCGAAATCGTCCGTAACGAGCGTCCGCAGGGTCGCAGGGTCGCACGCTTCGAAGAAGACGGAAAAGAGCCGGGCGTCCGCCGCCATGACCGACTCGCGCAGGGTCTGGCCCGGCGAGGGGGCGGCGAGCAGCGCCAATGCGGCCAATGGCGCGGCGGCGAGGGCGACGGACATGGGGGCGACCTTTGATTGGGGATGTCCCAACCTGTGGCGAAAGGGTTGCGGGATCACGTGAATCTTTCGTCAGCCTCCGCTCACGAAAGCCGTGACTGGACGCCGCTTCAAATCAGGCCATCATTCCCTATCTGATAGACAAGACGACTCCCCGATACGGAACACGAATGCCCATACAAAGGCCCGGTGAAACAGGCGGCGGACAAGGAACCGCCGTCGTCACCGAAACAAAGCCCAAGCTTCAGAAGCCCTCGCTTTACCGAGTGCTCATACTGAACGACGATTATTCGCCGATGGAATTCGTCGTCTATGTGCTGGAGCGGTTCTTCCAGAAGAGCCGAGAAGAAGCCACCCGCATCATGCTGCATGTGCATCAGCATGGCGTGGGGGTCTGCGGCGTCTACACCTATGAAGTCGCCGAGACCAAGGTCGCGCAGGTCATCGAAACCGCGCGCCGCCACCAGCACCCTCTGCAATGCACGATGGAAAAGGACTGAGAGGAGCCTCCCTATGCCTTCATTTTCCCGTCCTCTCGAAGAAACCCTGCACCGCGCCGTCGGCTACGCCAATGCGCGTCGGCACGAGTACGCCACGCTCGAACACCTGTTGCTGGCCCTGATCGACGACCCGGACGCCGCCAATGTCATGCGGGCGTGCAATGTCGATCTGTCGGCCTTGAAGGCGGCGCTGAACCTCTATGTCGACAATGATCTAGCCGCCCTCGCGACGGCGGACGGCGAGGACGCCAAGCCGACGGCGGGCTTCCAGCGCGTGATCCAGCGCGCGGTCATCCACGTCCAGTCCTCGGGTCGCGAAGAGGTGTCCGGCGCAAACGTGCTGGTCGCCATCTTCTCGGAGCGCGAGAGCCACGCCGCCTACTTCCTGCAAGAGCAGGACATGACCCGCTATGACGCGGTCAACTTCATCGCCCACGGCATCGCCAAGAAGGCCGGCGCCGGCGAGACCCGTCCCGCCAAGGGCGCCTCGCCTGAGGAGGCCGAAGACCAGTCGGCGGTCAAACAGGGCGGCGAGGCGCTGGAAGCCTATTGCGTCGACCTCAATGAGAAGTCGCGCCAGGGCAAGGTCGATCCACTGATCGGCCGTCAGGCCGAGGTCGAACGCTCGATCCAGATCCTGTGCCGCCGGACCAAGAACAATCCGCTGCTGGTCGGCGACCCCGGGGTCGGCAAGACCGCCATCGCCGAAGGCCTGGCGCGCAAGATCGTCAACGGCGAGGTGCCCGACGTCCTGAAGGACGCCACCATCTATTCGCTGGACATGGGCGCTCTTCTGGCCGGCACCCGCTATCGCGGCGATTTCGAAGAGCGGCTGAAACAGGTGGTCAAGGAGCTGGAGAACCACGACAACGCCGTGCTCTTCATCGACGAGATCCACACGGTGATCGGCGCCGGCGCGACCTCGGGCGGGGCCATGGATGCGTCGAACCTGCTGAAGCCGGCCCTCGCTTCGGGTTCGCTGCGCTGCATGGGATCGACGACCTATAAGGAGTATCGCCAACACTTCGAGAAGGACCGCGCCCTGGTGCGCCGCTTCCAGAAGATCGACGTCAACGAGCCGACGGTCGAGGATACGGTGAAGATCCTGAAAGGTCTGAAAACCTATTACGAACAGCACCATAAGGTTCGTTACACTGACAGCGCCGTGCGGACGGCGGTCGAGCTGTCGGCGCGCTACATGACCGACCGGAAACTGCCGGACAAGGCGATCGACGTGATCGACGAGGCCGGGGCGTCGCAGATGCTGCTGACCGAGTCCAAGCGCAAGAAGGTCATCGGTCAGAAGGAGGTCGAGGCCGTCATCGCCAAGATGGCCCGCATTCCGGCCAAGTCAGTGTCCAAGTCGGACACCGAGAGCCTGCGCGAGCTGGAGGTCGATCTGAAGCGCGTGGTCTTCGGCCAGGAGCAGGCGATCGAACAGGTGTCGGCGGCGATGAAGCTGGCGCGGGCGGGTCTGCGTGATCCGAACAAGCCGATCGGCAGCTTCCTGTTCAGCGGTCCGACCGGCGTCGGCAAGACCGAGGTGGCGCGTCAGCTGGCCTCCACCCTCGGCATCGAGATGCAGCGTTTCGACATGTCCGAGTACATGGAGCGGCACACCGTCAGCCGCCTGATCGGGGCGCCTCCCGGCTATGTCGGCCATGACCAGGGCGGTCTGCTGACCGACGCCGTCGATCAGCATCCCCATTCGGTGGTGCTGCTGGACGAGATCGAGAAGGCGCACCCGGACGTCTACAACATCCTGTTGCAGGTGATGGACAACGGCTTGTTGACCGACGCGGTCGGCAAGAAGGTGGACTTCAGGAACGTCATCCTGATCATGACCACCAACGCCGGCGCCGCCGACAACGCCCGCGCCTCCATCGGCTTCGGCCGCGGCAAGGTCGAGGGCGAGGACGAAAAGGCCATCCAGCGTCTGTTCGCGCCGGAGTTCAGGAACCGCCTGGACGCCATCGTGGCCTTCAAGCCGCTGCAGGCCGACACGATCCGCTCGGTGGTGACCAAGTTCATCCTTCAGCTGGAAGCCCAGCTGGCAGACCGCAACATCACCATCGAACTGACCGACGAGGCGGCCGACTGGCTGGCCAAGAACGGCTTCGACGAACTGTACGGCGCGCGTCCGCTGGCGCGGGTCATCCAGGATTCGATCAAGAAGCCGCTGGCCGACGACATCCTGTTCGGGCGTCTGACGCGCGGCGGACACGTCAAGGTCCAGCTGAAGGACGGCAAGATCGACTTCGACATCAAGAGCGCCGGCGGCGTTCCGGCGAAGTCGGAGGAAGAAGAGACGGCCTGATCAGCCCGAGCGACGACGAGCGGAAGGCCCGGGCGGAGACGCCCGGGCCTTTTTTCATGCGCGGCGCGCTCGGCGGCGGCATACTGGGTCGATGGGGCAGGTTGAACAGATTGAAGAGGCGGCGGCCTTGCTCGCCCAGGCCGAGCGGCGGCAGGCGGACGGGGACCTGCACGGCGCCTTTGCGGCCTACAAGGCCTGTCTGAAAGCGGCGCCGGATTTCGCCCCCGCACTGTCGGGTCTGGGTCTGTTCCTGGCCGAGCACGGCGATCCCGGAACGGCGGCTCAACTGCTCAGCCGCGCTACGGCGGTCGGGGATGATGTGCTGCGGCGGCGGACAGAGCCGACTTTCGCGCGTCTGCTGGCGGGCCTGACGCCCAATGCTTGGAACGCCGTGCTGGATCGCGACCTGCAGACGTGCCTGGCCTCTCCAACCGTCGACCCGCAGACGCTGGCGCGGGTGACCGCCGAGACCCTGTTGCTGAAGCAGGCGCGGTTCGATGGATCGGCGTCGATGTTGTCGGACATGGGGCGCGATCCGCTGTGGCTGGCCTTCCTGTCGCGGTGCGTGAACGTGAGCCCAGCCATGGAGGCCCGGCTGGACGCTGTGCGCGAAGCCCTGGCGGAGATGTCGGTGGAAGGGGGCAGGCCGGACGCCACGATAGGCGTTCTGATCGCCGCCTTGGGCGTCAACGGGTTCGCGTCCGAATATGTCGCTTCGGCGCGGCAGGCTGAGGGTGTGGCGGCTATCCTGTACAGACCGCCGACCCCGGCAGACGTGTCCGCCCTGGGCGAGGGCGAGATCCAGGCTCAACTGATCCGCCGCGCCGTTGAAGAACCGGCGCGCGAGCGGAATCTGGCCCGGACGGTTCCCGCTTTCACGCCCGACTGCGAGGACGCGGTCTCCGAAGCGGTCAAGGATCAGTACGAAGCCAATCCTTATCCGCGCTGGTCGGCGCCGCCTTCGCCGCGACCTCGGCCGCTTCGTGAAGCCGTTTCAGTCTTGCCGGGGTTGGATCGTAAAGCCTTCGGCGATCGTGTGGAGACGATGCTGATCGCCGGATGCGGCACGGGCTTCGAGCCCATCGACCTGGCGCGGATGGACCCTTCGCTGGCGATCACCGCGATGGACCTGAGCCGCGCCAGCCTGGCCCACGGCATGAGGGTGGCCGAAGACCTGGGTCTGACGCAGATCCGGTTTGTTCAGGGCGACATCCTGAAGCTGGACCAGGTTCAAGCGCGGTTCGACGTCGTCACCAGCACCGGGGTGATCCACCATACGGCGCGACCGGCGGACGGGCTCGCGCGGCTGGCGGGCGTTCTGCGGCCCGGAGGCGTGGTGCGGCTGGGGCTCTACAGCGAGCGGGCGCGGGCGGTGGTGCGGGCGGCGCATGACCTGATCCGGGAGCGGGACTGGACGCCCGTCGATGCGGACATCCGGGCGTTCCGCGCCCATGTCCTGGCTCTGCCGGACGGCGAGCCCCTGGCGGCGCTGAAGGAAAGCGCGGACTTCTACAGTCTCAGCGGATGCCGTGATCTGGTCTTCCACGTGCAAGAACATTGCTACACGCCGCCCCAACTGGACGATCTGCTGGCCGTCGCTGGTCTCCGCCTGATCGGTTTCGACGCCCCGCCCGAGGCTCAGTCGGCGTTCCGTTCGGCCTTCGGGCGCGCCGATCCGCTGGACCTGGACCTTTGGGACAAGCTGGAGGCACAACACCCCAACCTGTTCGCCCGCATGTATCATCTGTGGGCGCAGAAGCCAGCCTAGGTGGACCTTCCCCCGCTTGCGGGGGGAAGTGTCAGCTCGTCGAGCGTAGCGAGACGGCTGACGATGGGGAAGTCTTCTTCCAGCCAAACAAGACTCCCCTCTCCGACCCTGGTTCGCTTCGCGAACGACGGGCCACCTCTCCCGCAAGCGGGAGAGGGTCAGTTTTCTTTTTTGAAGGGCGACAGTTCCTCAGTCATCTCTCGCCTCTGCGCCTCCACTGCGGGGCCTTCGCGACGGAGATAGTCGGCGACCGGGTCGCGCAGCGCGGGGTCGGCGATGAAGTGGGCGGAATAGACGGGAGAGGGCAGATAGCCCCGCGCGATCTTGTGCTCGCCCTGGGCGCCCGCCTCGACGCGGGACAGGCCGTGCGCGATGGCGAACTCGATCGCCTGATAATAGCAGAGCTCGAAATGGAGGAAGGGCACGTCTTCCAGCGCACCCCATTGGCGGCCGTACAGGGCGTCGCGGCCGATGAAGTTGAGAGCGCCGGCGATGGGCTTTTCGTCTCGGAAGGCCATGACGAGGGCGATCCGGTCCGCCATGGTCGCGCCCACGCGGCTAAAGAAGTCCCGGGTCAGATAGGGTCGCCCCCATTTCCGGTCGCCCGTGTCCATGTAGAAGGCGAAGAAGGCGTCCCAGTGGGCCTCGGCGATGTCGGCGCCCGTCAGGATGCGGATGTCCAGACCGGCCTGGGCGTCGCGGCGTTCGCGGCGGATGGTCTTGCGGCGGTTGGCCGACAGGGCGGACAGAAAGTCGTCGAAGGTCTGATAGCCGTCATTGCGCCAGATGAACTGGATGTCCTGGCGCGGCAGCAGGCCGGCCTGGGCCATGTCCGTCCATTCCGTTTCGGTCGGGAAGTTGACGTGCAGGGACGAGACGCCCAGCCGCTCGACCAGGGTCAGGGCGCCCTGAAGCAGGGCCTGGCGCACGGCGGCCGCGTCCGTATCCGGGTGGTTCAGGAAGCGTGGCCCGGTCGCCGGGGTGAAGGGCACGGCGCCCAGCAGCTTGGGGTAATAGCGACCGCCGGCACGCTCATAGGCGTCGGCCCAGCTGTGGTCGAAGACATATTCGCCCTGGCTGTGGCCCTTCAGATAGAGGGGCATGACGCCCAGGACGGCGTCATCCTCGTCACGCAGGGCCAGGTGTCGCGGCGCCCAATCCTGGTGCGGCGCGGCGCTGCCGGACGCCTCGCAGGCGTGCAGAAAATCGTAGGAGACGAAGGGATCGCCGGTGGGACACGCGCAGGCGTCCCAGGCCTCGCGGCCGATGTCGGCGATCCCGTCGTGAACCGTCAGTGTGAAGGTCAACGGATCTCCACGACGGCGTCCACCTCGACGGCGAAGCCCAGCGGCAGCTTGTAGACGCCGACGGCGGAACGGGCGTGGCGGCCGGCGTCGCCGAACACCTCGACCATCAGGTCCGAGCAGCCGTTGATGACGGCGGGAATGGCCTCGAAATCCGGTCCCGCCTGGACGAAGCCGCCCAGCTTCACGATCCGCACGACCCTGGACAGGTCGCCGTCGCAGGCGGCCTTGATCTGGGCCAGCAGGTTGATCCCGCACAGGCGGGCGGCGGCGGCAGCCTGTTCCGGCGTCACGTCCACGCCGACCGTGCCCTTGATCCCGCCCGAAGCGTCGTTCGACAGCTGGCCCGAGATATGGACGACCGCGCCCGACTGGACGAAGGGCACATAGTTGGCCACCGCCTTGGCGGGTTCCGGCAGGGTGATGCCGAGTTCGGCGATACGGGATTCGATGGTCATGGGGGCTCCTTGATCTGGTCGGCGGTTTAGCGCGGCGCAAGGGCGGCGTCACCCGTCCGGCGTCTTAAGCCTTCGCCAATCGCCATATGCCAGGATGGCGCTCATGGATCTGCACCTGACCTCTGACGTCGCCGCCTTTCAGGCCGTGTTGGCGCGCCTTTCGCCGTCGGACTGGGCGCACGTTGATGCAGCCATGGAGCCCGCCGCCGCCAAGGCCGCAGAGGCCGCGCCCCACTGGGATTTCGAAATGCCAGCCAGGGCGGTGGACGCCGTTCTGGGCGCATCCGCCTCTGACGCGGTTCGACGCGGCCTCATCGCCAGTTGGGCCCTGCGCTTGCCGGATCGGGTCGCGACCCTGGCTCTGCCGCCCGAAGTGCTGTCCCTCTATCCCTATTGGATCGAACAGCTGGCGGCCTTCCTGACCCAGGCGGAGGGCGATTACGACTTCGACCACTGGGCCAAGGATGTTCGCTTCAGCCTGGCGCTCAGCGTGCCGGCGGCCAAGAGCCAGGTCATCGACCTGAGTTCGCCGGTGGGGCCGGGACAGATCATCAAACATGTGCGCGACGGCTGGGGCTTCGGCCCTCTGTTCCGCTATCTGAAGGCGGGCGCCAAACGCGAGCCCTGGCTGGAGGTCCATACCGAGAGCCGCTGGCTGCGCGGCTTCAACGAGGAGGGTTGGAACGACGCCTGGGCCACGGCGGCGGAAATCTGTCGGACGCGACCGGAGCTGGCGGGGATGATCGGCTCCAGCTGGTTCTACGACCCGCCCCTGACCGAGATCAGCCCCCGCCTGGCGCACCTGCGGCTGAACCCGCTGAAGGGCGGGGCCTTTATGGTGCATCAAGGGCCGGGCGAGATCCACACGCAGCGGGCGGCAACAGCCTCTGCGTCGCGAAAGGCGTTGATCGACAGCGGTGAATACACCGCGCGGTCATGGCTGATGGTCTGGCCGAGGAAGGAACTGATCGCCTGGGCGGACCGGCGCAAGGCCGTCGCCCTCGTCTGAGAGCCGGCGATGTTCGATAGCCCGATTATCGATTAGTGTGCTGACATTTTCGGATTGGAGCGACGGCATGTCGATGGCGGCGAAGCGTGCGGGCGGGACGCATCCTCTGCGTTTGGTCGGTTGGGGCCTTGTGGCCTTGGCCCTATCGGCGCCGCTGGTGGCCATGCAGTTCACTCGCGAGGTCGCCTGGACGGCGTCGGACTTCCTGTTCGCGGGCGTCTTGCTGGTCGGAGCGGGCGCCTTGATCGAACTGACGCTGGCTTTGATCAAATGTCGTTCTTTGGCTCTGGCCGTCTGCGCCGCGGTGGTCCTGGCGGTTCTGCTGATTTGGGCCGAGGGCGCCGTGGGCGTTTTCTAAGCCGTTTCAGTCGGTAAGGCGGCCCCAGGCCGAGGCCACGGGTTGAATGTCCAGCCCGGCGGCCTTGGCGAGCAGGATCAGCCGGTCGATGTCTTCGGGGCGGCAGCCATAGGGGGTGGGCGCGTCGCTGACGTCGTGGCCGTAGGCGATCAGCCAGCCTCTAGAGGCCGCCGTGTCTGCGACAAGCTGTTCCAGATCATAGCCGGGCAGGCGACGGCTCTCCAGGCCGATGGCCTGCACCAGATTGCGATCCACGCGGCCGGTGTTGATCCCGTCGCGCACGCCTCGGCCGCACAGGAAGCGCCGCTCAATCACCGCCTTGGACCCCAGGGCGCAGTCGCCGAACGGATAGGCGAAGGTCTGCATCCGATAGCCGTCCAGCCGTTCCGACACCCAGGCGGCGTTGCGGGCCAGGCTGGCGTCCAGTTCGGCTGGCGACAGGCGCAGGGTCGAGACGTGTTCATAGGTGTGGCAGCCGACCTCGTGCCCCGCCGCGTGCAGGGCCTGAAGGTGCTCGGTCTCGAACTGCGGCAGATCCAGATTCCGCCCGCCCGCCAGACCGCCGCAGACATAATAGGTGGCCTTCACCCCGTGCTGGGCCAGCACCGGCCCGGCCTCCAGCCAGGCTGAGGCGGGGATGTCGTCGAACGACAGGCTCAGCACGCCTCGCGGGGATCGGATGGTCACGGGGCGGACATCCAGATAGCGGCCGGCGCGGCGGCGCATCTTGTCGACGAAGGCGTTCATGTCGCCCTTATCGCGGATCGGGCTTAAGGCCGGGTTTCAGACCGCAACGGGTCGAGCGGTCAGGCCGCGCTCGCCGAAGACGCGGCGATAGCGTTGGATTTCGGCCGGATAGCCCACGGCCTTTTCCGGGTTGTCCGACAGTTTGACGGCGGGGCGCCCCCCGGCCTCGACCACCTTGCAGACCAGGGAGATGGGCTCAAGCTCGGGGGCGAAGGCGGGCGAACACTCGCGGAAGTCATTGGTCAGATTGGTGCCCCAGCCGAAGCTGAGCCGGGTGCGGCCATGGAAATGGGCGTGGGCCGCTTCGATGCCGTCGATGTCCATGCCGTCGGAGAAGATCAGCAGCTTCTCGCGCGGATCGCGGCCCCGTTCGCGCCACCAGTCGATCAGCCGTTCGCCCGCCGGGATCGGCGGGGCCGAGTCGGGGCGGAAGCCGGTCCAGTCGGCGACCCAGTCGGGAGCCTGATCCAGAAAGGCCTCGGTGCCGAAGGCGTCGGGCAGGACGACCAGCAGATTGCCGCCGTAGTGCCGCCGCCACTCGTCCAGCACAGCATAGGGCGTCTGGGCCAGGCTGGCGTCGTCGGGGGCCAGGGCGGCCAGGACCATCGGCAGTTCGTGGCCATTGGTGCCGATGGCCTCCAGATCGTTCTCCATGGCGTGGAGCACATTGGAGGTGCCGATGAAGGACCGGCCCAGACCTTCCTTCAGGGCCTGAATGCACCAGCGTTGCCACAGGAAGCCGTGGCGACGACGGGTGCCGAAATCGGACAGGGCGAGGTCGGGCAGGATGCGCAGCCGCTCGACCTTGGACCACAGCCGGGTCTTGGCCCGCGAATAGAGGACGTCCAGTTCGAACCGTCCCAGCCGACGCAGCCCTGTGCGGCAGCGCAGTTCGTTGAGGATGGCCAGGGCGGGGATTTCCCACAGGGTCACCTCGGCCCAGGCGCCGGAGAAGGTCAGGACATATTGGCCGTCCTGAACCGACAGGTCGTAGTCGGGCAGGCGGTAGTCGGTCAGCCAGGCGATGAAGTCCGGCGAGAAGATCTGCTTCACCCCATAGAAGCTGTTGCCCGCCAGCCAGACCAATTCCTTGTTGGTGAAGCGCAATGTGCGGGCGTGGTCCAGCTGGTCGCGCAGTGCAGCGACGTCGATCTCGTCCGCCATACGGACCGACCGGGTGCGGTTGATGACCTGGAAGACGACGGGCGTGTCGCGATGTTCACGCCAGATCATCTGCAACATCAGCAATTTGTAGAAATCGGTGTCCAGCAGGCTGCGGACGATCGGGTCCAGGCGGAACCCGTGGTCGAAGGCGCGTTTGGCGAGGTCCATGCGCCCTCTTAGGTCTTAAGCGCCCGACCCGCCACCACGGCGTCCTTGCCGAACTTTTCCCGCAGCCGGTCGATGGCCCGTTCGGTCTTCAGGAGGCGGGTCTCGGCGCTTTGGAACAGACCGACAGGCGCGTCTTCGGCATCCTGAATATCCGCCATGCCGATACCGATCAGCCGATAGGGCGGCCCCAGTTCCGGCCGCAGCAGATCGCGACCGGCGGCGAACAGGGCGCGGGCGGTCTGGACCGGTTCGGCCAGGCTGATCCGCCGGGTGACGATCTTGAAGTCGGTGCGGCGCAGTTTCAGCACCAGGACGCGGCTGGCGACGCCGTCGCGCCGCGCCTTTGAAGCCAGCTTCTCGCACAGGGGCCAGAGCTCGGCCTCCAGCGCCTCGGCCGTGCTGAGGTCCTCATTGAAGGTGGTCTCGGCGCTCATGCCCTTGCGGTCCCGCTCCGGGTTCACGGCGCGGGCGTCGCGGGCGTGGGCCAGGTCGTAGAGGCGCAGACCGGACTCCCCATAGCGTTTGACCAGGTCGCGGACGTCGGCCCGGGCCAGATCGCCGATGGTGGCGTAGCCGTCGCTGCGCAGCGCCTTGCCGAACACCGGGCCGACGCCGGGCAGGGCGGTGACGGAGCGGGGCGCCAGCAGGGCCTGGGCATCCCCTGCGCCGATGACGGAAAAGCCTCGCGGCTTGTCCATCTCCGAGGCCATTTTCGCAAGGAAGCGATTGGGCGCCAGGCCGATCGAGACGGTCAGGCCGGTCTCTTCCTCGATCTGCTTCTGAAACCGGATCAATTGAAAGGCCGGAGGCCCGCCGTTCAGTCGCTCCGTGCCCGACAGATCGACCCAGGCCTCGTCCAGCGACAGCGGCTGGATCAGGGGCGTCAGCCGGCCCAGGGCGCCCAGGATGCGATCTGACTCAAAGACGTATTTGGCGAAGTCCGGCTTGATCACCACGGCATCGGGACAGGCCTTCAGGGCCTTGAACATCGGCATGGCGCTGCCGACGCCATATTGGCGGGCGACATAGCAGGCGGTCGAAACCACGCCGCGCTTTCCCCCGCCGACGATCACCGGCCGGTCGCGAAGCTCGGGCCGATCGCGCTTTTCGACCGAGGCGTAGAAGGCGTCGCAGTCCATGTGCGCGATCGTCAACCGATCCAGTTCCGTGTGGGCGACGATGCGGCGCGATCCGCACGACGGGCAGCGCCGATCCGGCGGCCCGGCGGGGTCGGTTCCGGTCCACAGACAGTCGCGACAAACGGCCTTTATGGCCACGCTTAAGGTCTCCGTAACCTTGGCTTCACCCCAACTTAAGACTGGGCAGGCAGTATGACGTTCAACGCGGCGTCGCCAATTCGCCGGCGACCCAGGTCAGGTGATGATGTCCAAGAAAGTCCTCATCGTCGAGGATAACGAGCTGAACATGAAGCTTTTTCATGATCTGCTCGATTCCCAGGGCTACGAGACCTTGCAGACCCGAGAGGGGCTGCAGGCTTTGGCCCTGGCGCGCGCGCACCATCCGGACCTGATCCTGATGGACATTCAACTGCCTGAAATTTCGGGTCTCGAAGTCACCAAATGGCTGAAGGACGACGAGGAGCTGAACCATATTCCGGTCATCGCCGTGACCGCCTTCGCCATGAAGGGCGATGAGGAGCGGATTCGTCAGGGCGGTTGCGAGGCCTATATCTCCAAGCCGATCTCGGTGATGCACTTCCTCCAGACCATTCGGCAGCATCTGGGATGAGCGCGCGAATTCTGGTCGTCGATGATGTGGACGTGAATGTGCGTCTGCTCGAGGCCAAGCTGACCATCGAATATTACGACGTGCTGACCTGCCACGACGGTCAGACGGCCTTGACCCTGGCGGCGAAAGAGCAGCCGGACCTGATCCTGCTGGACGTCATGATGCCTGGCATGGACGGTTTCGAGACTTGTCGGCGGTTGAAGGCGCGAGCTGAGACGCGCCACATTCCGGTGGTGCTGGTGACGGCCCTGGACGGCCGAGCCGATCGGATTCGCGGTCTGGAGGCCGAGGCCGACGACTTTCTGACCAAGCCGATCGACGATGTGGTGCTGCTGGCGCGGGTCAAGTCGCTGACGCGGCTGAAGCAGGTGATGGACGAACTGCGCGAGCGCGAGGAAAGCAGCCGGCGCATGGGCGTGGGCGACGAGGCTGCAGCGCGTCTGAGAACCGAAGGCGGCCGGGTTCTGATCGTCGATGACGACGAAAGCCAGGCCGCAGCGGTCGCTGCGGAACTGGGCCGCGAACACCGCGTGGTGGTGGAGACCGACCCCCAGGCGGCGCTTGCGGCGGCCAAGGGGCCGCTGGATCTGATCATCGTCAATGTGGCGGCCCAGAGTTTCGATGGATTAAGGGTCGTCGCCATGCTGAAATCCGGCGATGCGCGGCGCGCGCCGGTCCTCGCAATCGTGGAGCCTAGCGAGCGACCGCGGATGGTCAAGGCGCTGGAGCTGGGGGCTACCGACATCCTGCCGCGTCCGATCGACACCGAGGAGCTTTCCGCCCGTGTCCGCACCCAGATCCGGCGCAAACGCTATACGGACTTCCTGCGCCAGAAGCTGGACAGCAGTCTGGAAATGGCCGTCACCGACTCTCTGACGGGCCTGCACAATCGGCGCTACATGGCCGGCCAGCTGCAGGCCCTGGTGGGGCGCGCCACACACGGCGGCTCGCCGGTGGCTGTGCTGGTCTTGGATATCGACCACTTCAAGGCGGTCAACGACGGTTTCGGCCACGACGCCGGCGATGAGGTTCTGGCCGAATTTGCGGTCCGGCTCGCCACCAATGTGCGCGCCGTGGACCTGCCCTGCCGTATGGGCGGGGAGGAATTCGTGGTGGTCATGCCGGGCGCGGGTCTGGAGGACGCCCGCATGGTGGCCGAGCGTATTCGCCGCGACATCGCCGCAGCGCCGTTCCGCGTGATGGGCGGCGAGGAGTTTTTGACCATCACCCTGTCGATCGGCGTCGCCGCGACCACCGGCGCCGGGGACACGCCCGAGGCCCTGCTGAAGCGGGCCGATGAAGGCGTTTATGAAGCCAAGGCCGGCGGCCGCAACAAGGTCGTCGCGCGCGCGGTCTGACGTCGCACCGGCGTAGCCGCAACGAAAAACGCCCGGCTGCGACCAGCCGGGCGTTTTCCTTTGTCAGCGGATCAAGGCGTTACTTGATCTTGCCTTCCTTGAACTCGACGTGCTTGCGCACGACCGGGTCGTACTTCTTGACGACCATCTTTTCGGTCATGGTGCGAGCGTTCTTCTTGGTGACGTAGAAGAAGCCGGTGTCGGCCGTGGAGTTCAGGCGGATCTTGATGGAAGCCGGTTTGGCCATCGGAATTACCTCTGCGACGGCGAAAGCCGCTTAAAATAAGAGGCGCGGAACATACTCAGACTCGATCCAAAGTCAACGGCCCAATCTCAGACGGCCGTCCACGGCTGAAGAGGCCGCACAGTCGCGCAGGCGGGGCCGCCGTCGCGGGCACGGCCGGGCAGAATCACCTCAAGCGTCTGACCGGCGCGGGCCTGGGCCAGAAGGGCGGCGGGAATGTCGTGGACATCGATCTTGGCGCGACGGCTCCATTCGCCGTGCTGTCCAGCCGATGTGCCGATGGCGATATAGATGAAGCGGCGCAACGGGCCCTCGCGCCGGACGAAGGGGCCGGTCAGCCGCCCGTCGTCGGACAGGGTCACGGGGACGTCGAACCTGATCGGACCGTCACCGGCGATACGGGGTTTGACCGGCGTGTTGGCCTTGTCCTGCAGGCTGTAGGCGACGCCTGGGACCGGGTCTGCTGTGGTCAGGCGCAGGGTGATGGCGCTGGGCATGGTCAGTCCCTGTGATCGACGATGTGGCGGCCGCGCACCATGCGGACGAAGGGCAGGGGACGGTCGGGGCTGGTTCGATCCTGGCCAAGCCGCTCGGCCAGTTCGCCCAGCACGAAGCGGGTGATGGCGGGCAGATCCAAGGCGCGGGCGTCTTCCAGCGGCAACCAGGCGATTTCGTCCAGCTCGCCCGACCCTGCGGTCGGCTCGGGCGTCAGCAGGGCCTCGGCTGGGGCCATGAAAAAACGAGCGTCGAACCGGCGCGTGCGGCCGGGCGGCGTAACGGCGCGGGCGATGTAGGACAGGACCGAAAGATCGGGCAGGGCGCCCGCTTGGCGGTATTCGCGCCACGGTCCGGCGACGCTGGCCGACGGCGCGGGCCGCCCCAGGACCAAGCCGGTCTCCTCGAAGGTCTCGCGGATCGCCGTCAGGGCCAGGGCGCGGGCGCGGCGGGCGGGAACCTCGGCCTCCAGCCGACGCGCGACGTCTGACGCCAAGGCGCCGGTCGAGGCGGCGGTGAAATCCGCCCGGTCAATTCGTCCGCCGGGAAACACCCATTTCGAGGCCATGAAGACATGGCCCGGCGCCCGCCGCCCCATCAGCACCTCAGGCCGCGATCCGCCCCGTGTCACGATCAATGTCGCCGCGTCCTTGGGGCGTTGGGCGCCGCCGACGCGAGGCGCGTCGGTCAGGTCCTGCGCGGCGTCGAAGGGGGTCACCTCCGCTTGCCCTTACGCACGCCCTTCAGCCCGCCCGAAGGTTTGGAGCCGTTGCGGGGCTTGGGGCCGCCCGGCCGGTTCTTGCCGCGCATCGGCGGGCCGTCGCCGCCTCGTCCCCGGACGCCGTAGCGAGGGGGCGGGGCGTTGGGATCGCGCGGCTCCGGTTCGCTGAGCATTTCGAACACCAGTCCGCCGGTGACGGGGGTGGCCTCCACCAGCCTGACCTCGACCATCCGGCCCAGGGTGAAGCGCTTGCCGGTGCGTTCGCCGACCAGGGCGTGGGCGCGGTCGTCGTGGGCGAAATACTCGCCGCCCAGGGTGGAGACGGGAACCAGGCCGTCGGCGCCGGTCTCGTCGAGGCGGATGAACAGGCCGAAGCGGGTCACGCCGGTGATCCGTCCGGTGAAGGTCGCGCCGACGCGGTCCTCCAGGAAGGCGGCGATATAGCGGTCCATGGCGTCCCGCTCGGCCGCCATGGACCGGCGCTCGGTCATGGTCACGCCCTCGGCGATGGCCGGCAGTTCGGCGATCTCGCGGTCGGTCAGCCCGTCCTTGCCGAGGTTCAGCGCCCGGATCAGGCCGCGGTGGACGATCAGGTCGGAGTAACGCCGGATCGGCGAGGTGAAGTGGGCGTAGCGGTCCAGGTTCAGGCCGAAGTGGCCGACGTTTTCCGGCGAATAGACAGCCTGCATCTGGGTGCGCAGAACCATTTCGTTGACCACATCGGCGTATTCGCCGTCGCGGGTCTCGTCCAGCAGCTTGTTGAACCGCTTGGTCGTGCCCGGCTCGCCCTTGTTCCAGGGCTTGCCGATGGTCGAGAGGAAGTCGGCCAGGTTGAAGATCTTCTCCTGACTGGGGGCGTCGTGGACGCGATAGATCAGCGGCGTCTTCTTCTGTTCCAGGGTCTCGGCGGCGCAGACGTTGGCCTGGATCATCATCTCCTCGATCAGCCGGTGCGCCTCCAGGGAAGCGCGCTTTTCGATGGAGGCGATGCCGCCATCCGGGGCCATACGGATGCGGCGCTCGGCGGATTCGATCTGCAGCGGACTGCGTTTCAGCCGGCCCTTCAGCATGGCGTGGTAGGCGTTCCACAGCGGATAGAGGATGGTCTCCATGATCGGGCCGGTCGTGTCGTCAGTTTGCCCGTCGATGGCGGCCTGGGCCTGTTCGTAGCTGAGCTTGGCGTGCGACCGCATCAGACCGCGCACGAACTTGTGGCCGGTCTTGCGGCCGTCCTTGTCGAACACCATCCGTACCGCCAGACAGGCGCGGTTCTCGCCTTCCTTCAGGCTGCACAGGCCGTTCGACAGCACCTCGGGCAGCATCGGCTCGACGCGGTCGGGGAAGTAGGTGGAGTTGCCCTTGTCGCGCGCCTCGCGGTCCAGCTGGCTGCCCGGCCGGACGTAGGCGGCGACGTCGGCGATGGCGACCCAGACGATCCAGCCGCCGGGGTTCTTCGGATCTTCGTCGCGGGCGGCGTAGACGGCGTCGTCATGGTCGCGCGCATCGGCAGGGTCGATGGTGATGAAGGGGATTTCGCGCAGGTCTTCGCGCCCCTTCAGCGTCGGCAGTTCCTGATCCTCGGCCTCGCGCTCCACCGCCTCGGAGAAGCCGGTCGGCACGCCATGGGCGTGGATGGCGATCAGGGAGGCGGCTCGGGGGTCGTCCTCCTTGCCGATATGTTCCAGGATCTTGCCGCGCTTGGGCCCATAGCGCTGGTCGCCCTTTTCGATGGCGGCCAGGACCAGGTCGCCGTCGCGCAGATCGCCCGACTGGGCCTGCGGCACCAGCAGCACGTCCTTGGAGCGGCGGTCGACGGGCTCGACGCGGGTCTCGCGCGTCGACTTGCGGATGACGCCCAGGACACGGTTCGTCCCCGCGTCCAGCCGTTTGATCAACCGCGCCTCCCAGCCGTCGTCGCCGCGCTGGAACTTGACCAGCAGCCGGTCGCCCAGGCCGGGGGCGGGGCCGACCTTGGTCCGGTCGGGCATCAGCAGGGCGCGGGGCGCATCGGCGCCGGCCTCGACCAGGCGGACGTAAAGTTCGCCGTCGCCGTCGCGTTCGATCACATCGGCGACGCCGACGGGGGGCAGGGCGCCGGCTTCTGAGAAGCCCTTGCGGCCCCGTTTGCCCAGTCGGCCCTCAGCCTCCAGCTCGCGGATCATTTCGCGCAGGGCTCGGCGATCGCCGCCCTTCAGGCCGAAGTGGCGGGCGATATCGGTCTTCTCGGCCGATCCGGCCTCGCGCAGAAAGGCGAGGAGGGTGTCTTTGTCGGGGAGACCGGCGGGCGGCCTCTTGGGTGATTTGGTCATTGCGTCTTTCGTAGCGCGGAACCGCGCCCTTGGGTCAAATCTTGCGTGAGTTGACCATGTGAATGTGAGGCCTCAGCCTCGCTGCGTCCCGAACCGGAGCCTACGATGTCCCTGACCGCCCCCGCCCTGAGCGCGACCGTGAAGTCGCCGCTGGATCTGATCGGCAAGACGCCGATGGTGGAGGTGACGAAGATCGACACCGGCAAGTGCCGGCTGTTGCTGAAACTGGAGTCCCAGAACCCCGGCGGCTCGATCAAGGACCGGATCGCCGTCGAGATGCTGGATGCGGCCGAACGCGAGGGATGGCTGAAGAAAGGCGGCACGATCGTCGAGGCGACGGCCGGCAATACCGGCCTGGCCCTGACCCTGGTCGGCCGCGCTCGGGGATATAAGGTGCTGCTGGTCATTCCGGACAAGATGTCGAAGGAAAAAATCCAGCATCTGCGAGCCATGGGCGCCGATGTTCGCCTCACCCGGTCGGATGTGCCGCACGGTCACCCCGATTACTATACCGACATGGCCGAGCGCCTGGCCCAGGCCATTCCCGGCGCCTATTACGTCAACCAGTTCGCCAACCAGTCGAACGCCGAGGCCCACGTGAAGACGACGGGGCCGGAGATCTGGGAACAGACGGGCGGCGACATCGACGCCTTCGTCGCCGGCATCGGCTCGGGCGGGACGATCACCGGCGTGGCGCGCTACCTGAAGAGCGTCGGCTCCAAGGCGCAGATTATTCTGGCGGATCCGGTGGGATCGACCCTGGCCGGCATCGTCAACGACGGCGTGCCGGGGCCGGACGGCAGCTATACGGTCGAGGGCATCGGTCAGAACTTCGTGCCCGATACGGCGGACATGAGCCTGATCGACAAGGCCTATTCGATCCCGGACGCGGAAGCCATCGCCACGGCGCGCGAACTGCTGCTGAAGGAAGGCATTCTGGCCGGATCGTCTTCGGGCACTCTGATCGCCACGGCCCTGCGCTGGTGCCGCGAACAGACCGAGCCCAAGACCTGCGTCACCTTCGTCTGCGACACCGGGGCCAAATATCTGTCCAAGGTCTATAACGACGCCTGGCTGGCGGATCAGGGCCTGGGCGAGCGCGAGCTGCACGGCGACCTGTCGGACCTGATCAATCGCAAGTACGAGCGGGGCGACGTCGTCGTCGCCGGTCCGGGCGACACCCTGGACACGGCCTTCAAGCGGATGAAGGGCGCCGACGTGTCCCAGCTGCCGATCATCGAGGACGGGCGTCTGGTCGGCATTCTGGACGAGAGCGATCTTGTCCATGTGATGAACACCGACGAGATCACCCGCAAGGAGCGGTTCGCCAAGCCGGTCGCCGACGCCATGACGCGCGATCTGGACACGGTCCAGGTTAATGAGCCGCTGGACGCCCTGATCCCCCTGTTCGACCGTGATCGGGTGGCCATCGTGCTGGACGGCGAAAAGTTCGTGGGCCTGATCACCCGCACCGACCTGATCAACCACCTCAGCCTGAACCGGTAAGAACCATGGCCGACAAGAAGAACAGCCAGGGTTTCTCGACCCGCGCCATCCATGCCGGGCAGCATCCCGACCCGACCACGGGCGCGGTGATGACGCCGATCTACGCCACCTCGACCTACGCCCAGGAAAGCCCGGGCGTGAACAAAGGCTATGAATACGCGCGGGGCAAGAACCCGACGCGCGAGGCGTTCGAGGCCTGTATCGCCGATCTAGAAGGGGGCACGCACGGGTTCGGCTTCGGCTCGGGCATGGCGGCGACCTCGACGGCGCTGGAGCTGCTGGACGCGGGCGACCACGTCGTGACCGGCGATGACCTGTACGGCGGTTCGTGGCGGCTGTTCGAGCGGGTGCGACGGCGGAGCATGGGGCTGGACTTCGCCTATGTGGACCTGAGCGACATCGGCGCGGTCGAGGCGGCCATCACCTCCAAGACGAAGATGTTGTGGGTCGAGACGCCGACCAATCCACTGATGAAGCTGGCCGACATCGCCGCCCTGTCCAAGGTGTCCAAGGCGCATGGCCTGCTGCTGGTGGTTGATAACACCTTCGCCACGCCCTTCTGCCAGCAGCCGTTGAGCCTGGGAGCGGACATCGTCATGCACTCGGCCACCAAATATCTGAACGGCCATTCGGACATCATCGGCGGCGTGCTGGTGACGGCCGATCCCGAGCTGGCGACGCGGATCAAGTTCCTGCAGAACTCGGTCGGCGGCGTCATGGGGCCGTTCGACGCCTTCCTGGCCAACCGGGGGCTGAAGACCCTGGCGCTGCGGATGAAGGCCCACTGCGAGAACGCCCTGACGGTGGCGCGCTGGCTGGAGACCCGGTCGGGCGTGGCGAAGGTCATCTATCCCGGCCTGATCGCCCATCCGCAGCACGCACTGGCTGCGCGCCAGATGTGCGGCGGTTACGGCGGCATGGTGACGGTGATCCTGGACGGCGACCTGGAGAGCACCAAACGGGTGCTGGAGCGGGTCGAGGTCTTCACACTGGCGGAGTCGCTGGGCGGGGTCGAAAGCCTGGTGAACCACCCGGCCATCATGACCCACGCCAGCGTGCCCAAGGAGGTGCGCGAGGCAGGCGGCGTGACCGACAACCTGATCCGCCTGTCGGTCGGCGTCGAGGACGTCGAGGACCTGATCGCCGATCTGGATCAGGCCCTGGGCTGATCTCAGCCGGACGGCAGAGCCGTCTGGTGGCCGGTGACGGGGGGCAGCTTCTTCTTGGGGGCGGCGCGCTTCGCAGGCGGAGCCTTGGCGGGCTTGGGCAGGGCGGCGCGGCGGGCCAGTTCGTCGTCGATGACCGGCAGGATGTCGCTGGCGGCCATCACCTGGGTGGAGGCGCCGTGTTCGACCAGACGAGCGGCGTTGGCGCGCAGGGTGGTCAGATCGGCGTCGGTCATCGTGGGGATCATGTCGGCGAGCGGGGTCATGTCGTCATCCGTGCAGAATGGCTTCAGGGCCGGCGCGCGAGGCGCCAGCCCTTCAGCTGATTGAAGGCGATCTCGACCACGACACGGTCGCCGAGCAGCGACACGCCGTTCGGCGCGCCCAGGGTCGGCAGGACCGTGACGATGTGGCCGTTGTCCAGGCGGACCTTCCGGCCGCCCAGAGGCAGGAGCTTCGTCACCTCGCCGTCGAAAGCGATGGCAGGCGAGCCAAGAAGCTTGTCCTACTCCGCCGCCGAAAGGCGACCGGCGGATTCCTTGCCGGAGCGCTGGTCGCGCTCGATTTCGTAGCCGATCTTCTGGCCTTCGTTCAGCGAGCCGAGGCTCGAGGTTTCGACGGTCGAGGCGTGGACGAAGACGTCCTTGCCGCCGTCATCGGGGGCGATAAAGCCGTAACCCTTGGTGGGATTGTACCATTTTACAGTGCCGGTAGCCATTTGGAGACCTCCGTCTGGCGTTGGCCGCAGGGAGGAATCCCTGGTCGGCCTGTCGGGTCTGAATGGGATCGGCGTTTGGACCTCGGCGCGTGATGCAAAAGGAGCAGCGGCGTTACGCAGAGAGATCGACACTGTTGATATGGGCGCTCACGGCGGAGAATCAAGGAGCATGGCTTCGAAACAGGGACGTGGTGCGGAACCTTGGAGCTCAGCGCGACAGATGAGATACAAGCGTTGCTTTCAGGCGCCGCTTTATTTCTGGCGTCATAGTGGCGAACAGCCCCTGCGCATCTTGCGGTATGTGCGCCATTGGGTCCTCACCATCCGGGCGGAACAGGTAGTGGTCAAAGACTGCGCGCCAAGCTTGTCTTTCGCGCGGGGGCAAATCTCGAAGTGTCAGCAGACCATGTAGAAGACTGAATATAGGCGCTTCGGTGTAGGCTGGTGCATCACGCCACCAAAAGTTGATCATTGCGCTGAATGGGTCCAGGGATTCGACGTGGTGTATGCAAAGGCTGGGCATATACAAGCAGTCGCCGGGCTCAAGTTCGGCGACTTGTGCGTGCTGCATCGCCTCTGCGAACCGAGGGTGGCGCTCGAGGTCTGGTTCTATGAAATCAACAAGACTGATTGGCTGGCCCGAGAGAGTAAAATCAACGGGTCCAAAGTAAAGATTCCGGATTTGCTCGATCGGGAAGAGTGTGAAGCGACGCCGACCCGCGACTACACATGCCAGGTTCTGTGGCAAATCCCAATGAGCTGCCGTCCTGACACGGTTTCCGATCCAGAGCGAAACTCGCCGCTCGCCCTTGCCGTCCAACAGAGGCATGGGAGTCTCCGGCATGAGCGCCGGAAGATGGCTAGCGAGCGGCACGCCGCCAGCATAGAATCCGGGAGGCTCGGGATCATCGTGGTGCCGCATTAACCTGTCCAGCAGAACGGCGAGTGGCGCCTTTTCTTGGGCGTGATTGAAGCCCCTCAAGTCGTGGCTATAAAAAAAACGTCCCTTGATTTCCGGCGAGCCAGTCCAGATTACGGTCGGGTCGGATGTGGCTGCCGCTCGGACATGATTGTAGAGCTCTCGATGAGATCTCAAGCCTAGCGATACCATAGGCCAGTTCGACACTAGCCCCCGCATTATAGCTGGCCGGCCCGTGGGAACGATCTGCGTTTCGAAAACGTCGCGGCTAACGTTCGAGTATACCGGAATGACGTGGGTCATATAATCTTGTGTGTCCACGTATTGCTTCAGGAGACGAGGCGACTATTGGACGAGAGGCATTGAGCATTGCGTAGGATGACCCGCTCAAAACAACGTTCAGCCGCCGTTCTCAGGCAATGTGCATTGAGTGCCCACGTCCGCATTAGCGTTCGAGGCTCTCACAAGGCGCGCAGCCTCAGCCAGTTTTTGACAATCGTAGATTGTCACCCGAGCGCCGCTCACCAATACGTAACCAAGGCCGCTGGCACAAGCGACTTCGAAAAGGTCGCGGCGATCCTCGGTGCGTCCAACCTTTACAGCATTCGAGACGTCGCAGGGCTCTGTTGTCTGACTCATCAAGCGCTGCGCCTGGCGGCGAATGCGGTCGCGTTCGGCGGGGGAGTAGGATTGAAGCCGTCGATTTGCCTCAAATTGTTGAGCGGCCGTTTGACCCGGCTGGCGACGTTCATTCTGCTGAGCTCGGACGGAGCCTTCATCTGTGAATTGCGGGAAGCCGGATTGGGCTGACGCCGCTGAAGCGCCGAGCATGGCACATGCGCCGAATACGAATGCGATTTTCATTTGAACCCTCCGGTCACGACGGTCTCAGATATACATTCTGTCGTCAAGAACGGCGCTATTCTTATGGCGGGGGCGCGGGTCAGAAGGCGTAGGCGACCTGGGCCACGAGGGCGTCCTCGTACTGCTCGCCGAAGGTATGAGCGTCGGTGTCGTGGTAGCGGAGGTCGAGGTCGAGGGCGTCGGTCAGGGCGTAGGTCACGCCCACGTTCCAGCCTGCATAGTCCGGGCTGTTGTCCTGTTCACGTCGGCCCAAGGCGGCCGAGCCGTCGAGGCGGGGCGTGAAGGCCCAACCCAGCTCGGCCTCTACCCAGACATAGGACCGGGTCGAACCGGGGGCGTCGGGTGCGTACTGGACCAGTAGGGCGGCCTGGGCGGGTCCGACGGCGCGGCTTACCACGGCGCTCAGCTCCACGCCGTCGGCGTCATAGCCGGCCTCGACATCGAGGCGGCGCTTGTAAGCGACGTTGAGGTCGAAGGCGTAACCGAAGGCCTCAGGCCGATAGCCGACGATCCAGTCCGTCTCGATGTTCGAGCCGCCCGCCTGGATGGTCTGGAATCCGGGCGAGACATAGATCAGGCCGTCGGCGCTCTCCCAGGCGGCATAGGCGGAGACATAGCCGTTATTGCCCGACTTGGAGGCGGCCTTTGAGCGGTTGTCCGTCCCTGCGCCGACCTCGAACGACCAGGATGAGGACGGGCCCGAAGATGGGTCCGACGACTGGGCCAGCACGGGGGCGGCGACAGCTGCGAAGGTCGCAGCTAGGACGAGGCGGGCGGCGCGTGTGTTTCGGATCATGGGGGCTCCAACGCGCGAACCGCGCGAAAGAGCCCCTTAGCCTGTCGGGAAGCGGGCTGAAAACTGTTCCGTAGCCTGAGCGAACTCTTGTCGCAGGCGGGCGACCAGTTCGGCGGTCGGAACGACGTCGTGGATGGCCCCGGCGCCCTGGCCGGCGGACCAGACCGTCTTCCAGGCCTTGGCCTCGTCGCCCATGTCCAGCTTGTGCTCGGGCAGGTGTTTGGGATCGATCCCGTTTTCGACCAGGGACTTGGTCATGAAGTTGGCCGGGATGCCCGAGACCGCAGGGGTGTGGACGATGTCGGTCGCGCCGCTGTCGATGACCATCTGCTTGTAGGCTTCGGGCGCCAGGGCCTCGGTCGTGTTGATGAAGCGGGTGCCCATATAGGCGAAGTCGGCGCCCATCATCAGGGCGGCGGCCACGTCCTGGCCCGTGGAGATGGCGCCGGCCAGGATGATGGTCCCGTCGTAGAAGGACCGAACCTCGTTGATCAGGGCGAACGGATTGATGATCCCCGCGTGGCCGCCCGCGCCGTTGGCCACCAGGATCAGGCCGTCGACGCCCGCCTCGGCCGCCTTTCGAGCGTGACGAATGTTGGCGATGTCGTGGAAGACCACGCCGCCGTAGCCGTGAACCGCATCCACCACGTCGCGCACCGCGCCGAGGGAGGTGATGATCAGCGGCGCCTTCTCCTCGACCGACACCATCATGTCGGCCATCAGCCGGGGATTGGTCGGGTGGACGATGTGGTTGACGCCGAAGGCGGCGGCGTCGGGGGACAGGCGACCCTTGATCTCCTGCAGCCAGTCCCGATAGCCCTCGGTGGTGCGCTGGTTCAGCGACGGGAAGGTTCCGATGATCCCGGCGTTGCAGGCCTCGACCACCAGATCCGGCCCCGAGACCAGGAACATCGGGGAGGAGATGACCGGCAGGGTCAGGCCTTTTTGAAGCGAAGCGGGAATGGCCACAGGCGTCTCCTTCAGTTTCGTTTCAGGACGCATACCGGGCTGTCGTGGCGTAAGGCAATCCGTTCCGAAGTCCGACCGAAACCTTCAGTCTGTCAGGAAAGGCGCCAGCAGGGGATGGGCCAGGACGGGCGCGGCCAGACGAACCACGGCCTGCGGATCTTCCAGCCGGACGGCGGCGGTGGCGTCGGCGACGATGAAGTCGGCGTGGGTGCGCGACGGCTCGGTCAGCCGCTCATGGCCCGGCCGCACGGTCGCCAGATACTGGGCCACGACCGAATCCGCCGACCGACCCCGCTCGGACTGGTCGCGCAGCAGGCGCCGGATGAAGCGGATGTCGGCGGGGGTGTCGACGAAGACCCGGATGTCAAACAGGGCGGTCAGCTCGGGCGTACAGAGCACATGGGTGCCTTCGACGATCACCACCTCGGCTGGCGGGATCGGTTCGCCGCCCGGCTCGCGTCCATGATGGATGAAGGAATAGACGGGCGCGGTCACGCCCCGACCCGACTTCAACGCCTTCAGGTCTGTGATCATCAGCGCATGGTCGCGCGCGGCTACATCGTCGAAGTCGAAGGTCGCGGGGTCGAAGCCGGGCAGGGCGGCGGCGTCCTTATAATAGGAGTCTTCGCGCACCAGCACGGCCGCCCCGTCGGGCAGGCTGGACACAAGCGCCTCCGCCAGCGTGCTCTTACCGGAGCCGGAGCCCCCCGTGATTGCGATCAATATGGCCATGGACGGCCTTCTACGGCGCCGGCCGGCGCATCGCCAAGCGCCGGTCCGACGGGGCGATCGGTCGCGCGACGGCGCGCCGGGCTCGCATTGCTTATCGCTGATCACCCCTATAGCGTCTCATCAAGCGTCGCGGGCGAGCAGACGCATCAAGGGACAAGGAAGACGCACATGCTGGGATTGATGCAGGATTGGCCTCTGACGGTCGATAAGATCCTCGACCATGCCAAGAACTGGCACGGCGACCGCGAAGTGGTCACCCGTTCCGTCGAAGGCCCCATCGTCCGCACCACCTATAGCCGGATTCACGACAGGGCCAAGCGGGTGTCCAACGCCCTGAAAGCCTGGGATATCGAGCCCGGCGATCGCGTCGCCACCCTGGCCTGGAACACCGACCGCCATATCGAGACCTGGTACGGCGTCATGGGCATAGGCGCGGTGTGCCACACCCTGAACCCCCGTCTGTTTCCCGAGCAACTCGTCTATATCATCAACCACGCCGAGGACCGGGTCATCTTCACCGACCTGACCTTCGTGCCGCTGCTTGAAGCCATTCTGCCCCACATCCCGAAGGTCGAGCGGGTCATCATCATGACCGACGACGCCCACATGCCGCAGACCCGGCTGCCGCGCGCAGAATCCTATGAAAGGATCGTGGCTGAACAGTCCCCCGACGTCTTGTGGGGCGACTTCCCGGAAAACACCGCCTGCGGCCTGTGCTACACCTCCGGCACCACGGGGAATCCCAAAGGGGTGCTGTATTCGCACCGCTCCAACTTCCTGCACACCTTCATGGCCCTGCAAGCTTCGGTGGTTGGGGGCAAGACCAGCGACGTCATACTGCCGGTGGTGCCCATGTTCCACGCCAACGCCTGGGGCATCGCCTTCGTCGGTCCCGCATCGGGCTGCAAGCTGGTGATGCCGGGCGCCCGGATGGACGGGGAGGCTCTGTATGAGCTGCTCGAGACCGAGGGCGTCACCTTCTCGGCCGCCGTGCCCACCGTGTGGCAGGGGCTTCTGGCCCATATGCGGCAGAACGGATTGAAGCTTTCTACGGTCAAGCGCGTGCTGATCGGCGGTTCGGCCGTGCCGGAAAGCCTGATCCGAGCCTTCCACGACGATTATGGCGTCGAAGTGCTCCAGGGCTGGGGCATGACCGAGACTTCGCCGATCGGCACCCTGTCGAACATGACGCCGGAGACGGCGGCCCTGCCGTTCGAGGAACAGCTGAAATACCGCACCAAACAGGGTACGCCCCCACTGGGCATAGAACTGGCGCTGAAGGACGACGCGGGTCAGAGCCTGCCGCATGACGGGGCCACCTTCGGCCATTTGATGGTCAAGGGGCCGACGGTCGCCCGCGCCTATTTCCGTGAGGAGAGCTCGATTCTGGACTCAGACGGCTTCTTCGATACGGGCGACGTCGCGACCGTCGACGAGCTGGGCTTCATGCAGATCACCGACCGGTCAAAGGACGTGATCAAGTCGGGTGGGGAGTGGATCAGCTCCATTGAGATCGAGAACATCGCCGTCGGCCATCCCAAGGTCGAACTGGCGGCGGTGATCGGCGCCCCTCATGCCAAATGGGACGAGCGCCCGGTCCTGCTGGTCAAGCTGAAGGCGGGAGAGATCCTGGACAAGCAGGAGCATCTCGACTTCCTGAAAGGCAAGATCGCCAAATGGTGGATGCCCGACGACGTGGTGGCGCTGGACGAGATTCCCCTGGGCGCCACAGGCAAGATCGACAAGAAGCTTCTGCGCGAGCGGATGAAGGACTATCGTCTGCCCGACGTTCAGCCCGCCTGACCTGCCGGAACGCCGATGCGATCGACCAAGCCCGTCCCCGCCTTGATCCCTGTCCTGACCGCCGTGACGGCGGCGGCTCCGGTCTTGGCGGTGGGGGCCATGGCCGCCACCCTGTTCGGCGGGGTCGATCGGGCGGTCACCTATGATCTGCTGACCTGGACGGTGGGGCGGGGTCTGGCCTGGGTCGGCCTCGGTGCGGCCTTGGTCGTCTCGGTCCTGGCTCTGCGCGACCTCGGCCGACGTGGGGCCTATGCCGCGACGGCCCTGGTGTTGGCGGGAAGCGTGCTGGGCGTCTTCCTCTATCAAGGGGCGCGTCTGGCCCAGCCGACGCCGCGCGACGTCAGCACCAGTGTGGAAGAACCGCCGGCCTTCAGCCGTTTGGCCGCCCTTCATCCTCGCGCGAATGACGTTCAGGGGATGCAGGCCTGTCCCGCCGCCCGCTCCATTCCCTCGCAGATCTTGGCGCAGCAGGCGGTATCGGCCCTGGTGGACGCTGGTTTTCCAGTGGTTCGCGCCGCGACCTTCGAGGTCGAGGGGGTGCATGAGGGCGCCTGGTTCGGCTTCGCCTATGACGCGGTGATCCGCATCCGGCCCGGACGGACCGACATTCGAGTTGCAGCGCGCGATCCGCGCCCCGACGGCGGCGCGACCTGCCGTCTGATGGGCAAGATCGTCGCGGCCCTGGAGGAGGAAGTCCGCTAGAGCATGATCGTTTCGGACGGAACCGCGCAGCGGTTCCAACAGAAGCGTGAATCATGCTCTCGCTTTGATCTGGGGCTTGATTCACCGTTTCAGCGAACCGCGGTTCCTCCTCAACGGATCAGGCTCTAGGCCGGACGAAACTCCGTCGTCACGCTGGGCGGGCCCGAAACGGTCGCCGTCCCGTCTTCGACCAGTTTGATCAGATGGGCCAGGACCGACAGGGCGGCGGCCGGCCACAGCCGCTGATCCACGGCGGCGTAGAGAATCGGCGTCATCTCCGCCGCCGTTCGGTCGCCCGCCCTCAACCGCGCCGCCACCTGGGCCTCGCGCTCCAGCCTGTGGGCGCGATAGGCTGACAGAAAGGGCCCAGGGTTCGTCACCGGGGCGCCGTGTGTGGGCCAGAGGGTGATGTAGTTCCGCGCGATCACGGCGTCCAGGCTGGCCATATAGTCGCGCATGTTTCCATCCGGCGGCGCCACCACCGTGGTGGACCAGCTCATGACGTGGTCGCCGCTGAACAGGGCGTTCTCCTCCCGTAGAGCGAACGCCATATGGTTTGAGGCGTGGCCGGGCGTGAACAGGGCCTCCAGCGTCCAGCCGTCGCCCTCGATCCGTTCGCCGCCCGTCAGCACCCTGTCGGGGGCGAAGTCCGCATCCTCATCCTCATCCAGCGCGCCCGAGGCGTGGGTTTCTCGCAGCGGGGGCCGCGCCGCGAGAATCGTCGCCCCCGTACGATCGGCGAAGGGGCGGGCGAGGGGGGCGTGGTCGCGGTGGGTGTGGGTGACGAGGACGTGGCTCACTACACGTCCCGCCACCGCCGTCAGCAGGGCGGCGAGATGCGCCTCGTCCACAGGGCCGGGGTCGATCACCGCCACCTGCGCCTCCGGCTCCGCCCGCCCGACAATATAGGTCCCCGTCCCCGTAAAGGTGAAGGGGCCCGGATTGTCGGCGATCACCCGCTGAATCAGCGGCGAGACCTGATCGCGCCGCCCATAGGCGAAGTCGAAATCGCGAACGAAGGGAATCACGCCGCCGCCCCCGTCCTCTGGCGCGACCCTTGCCTTAACTCCTCGGTAACCTTCGCCGGAGCGCCCATCATGGCTCGTTCGATCGCCTTCGCTGTCTCAAATCGGCTCCAGCCTATCGCGGCGGCGCTGCTGTGTCTCATGGCGGCGCAACTCGTCACAGCGTCGTGCACGCCCGAGCCGGCGCCTTATGCGTCGAGGGTGGCGGTGGAGCGGTAGCGTACACCCAGAGGTGCCATCTCAACGTCGTGGAGTTTTGCACTTAGCTCATTTGGAAGCCATTATTGTTCTGCAATTTTGGGATGAGAGGATAATCCATGCCCAAAGAACGCTAAGAGGTGCAAAATGGCTTCTTAGTGGCGCTCACGGTCATGGTGTGGCCTTATTGAGACAATCTCACGACTAATAGGTTACGGAGGCGTAATAGTCGTAGCTTCGATGGGTTCACTGACTAAGGTCTCCTTCGATCCGCGCGCATGGGGGCGCGGCATATCGAGCAACTCGTGAGCCGTCGCCGCGAGTTGCGTTTTGGAGGACTTGATTTGAAAACCCAAACAATTCGAGAGCGTCTGCTGACGGGCACGATGATTGGAGGCGTGGCGATGTTCGCGGCCGCCATCGTCCCGGCCGCCACCGTTTTGGTTGCGCCCACGAACGCTCTTGCGCAGGCTTCCGCCACGCAGGGCGCCATCGCGGCCAATGTTAGGGATACCTCTGGCGCCGCTGTCGCGGGCGCGACCGTCACGGTGACATCGACGGATCAGGGCTTCAGCCGCACGTTTACCACGGACGCCTCTGGCGCTTTTCGCGCGGTCGCGCTGCCGCAAGGCAATTATACGATCGCCATCTCGGCCCCGGGCTATAATGCGTTTTCTGACAATGTGGACGTTTCGGTCGGCGGCACGTCGTCCTTCACCTTCACCATTGGTCGGGAAAACGCCACGACGGTCGGTGACATCGTCGTCGTAGGTACGCGCCGAGCTGTGTCCGAATTTGACGCCACGACGACGGGTCTGAGCGTCAACGTCGAACAACTGACGGCCAATACGCCGATCGCTCGGTCCGGAACGGCATTGGCGCTTCTCGCGCCCGGCGTGACGGCCGGTGATGCCGCATTTGGCGGCATCCCGGCGATTTCCGGCTCTTCGGCGGGGGAGAACACTTTCTTCGTCAACGGCCTGAACACCACGGACTTCGTGAGCTTCTTGGGCGGCGCCAGTGTGCCCTTCGAGTTCTACGAAACGTTCGACGTCAAGACGGGTGGTTATTCTGCGGAATTCGGCCGGGGCACCGGCGGGGTCATCAATGCTACGACCAAATCTGGCGGCAACGAATGGAAGTTCGGGTTGACGTCGTACTGGGAACCGGAAAGCCTGCGCGAGTATCAGCCCAATACATATCTCGCGCTGAACGAAAACGATTATCGCGAGTCTTGGGATGTTATCCTTGAGGCGGGCGGTCCCATCATCAGCGACCGTCTCTTTGCCTATGGTCTGTACAATGTGCGCAACCGCGAAGCGTACGACCAGAACACCAGCGGCCTTGGTTTCCGGACGAAGGACGACACGCCGGTTTACGGCGGAAAGGTCGACTTCATCATAGCGGATGGTCACCGCCTGGAAGGCACCTATTTCACCGACCACGTTGAGCAGGAAACCGAACAGACGACCTTCTTCGCAAACAACGCGGGTTCGAGGTCGGATGGCGTTTACAACTTCGAGAGCGGCGGCGATAATTACGTCTTCCGCTACACTGGTGTTTGGACCGACTGGCTGACCACTTCGCTGTCTTACGGCGTGACGGAAAACCGTACCGTCAGTTCTTCGCCTGAAGACGGCAACCCGGTGATCATCGATATTACCGGCTTCGACTACAACGGCGATGGTATTCTGGACGTTGAGAACACGCTGACGGCCCAGCGTGGCAATTGGTTGATCGGCTCGCCGGGCACCAATGACGACCGGCGCGAAATGCTGCGCTTCGACGTCGATGCCTATGTGTCGCTGTTTGGTCAGCACCACTTCCGGGCTGGTATCGACAATGAAGATCTGGAAGCCAGCCAAACGCTGTCTCGCTCGGGCTCGGGCTTCAACATCTGCCGGTCCTCGCCGATCAACACCGCGACGAACGAAGACGCCCTTGTCTGCTCTGGCGAGCGGACCGGCGGCGTGGCTTACCGCTACCAGACGCCCTTCACCGCTGCGAACGCTCCCGCTGGACGGCCTGATCTCATCGGTTCGCCGCGCCGCGTGCGGGTTGAAGTCTACGATAATTCTGGCTCGTGGACTTCGACGCAAAACGCCTGGTACGTGCAGGACAGCTGGGAAGTCACCGACCGGCTTACTCTGAATCTCGGCGTCCGCGGCGAAAGCTTCGAGAACGCCAATATCAACGGCGAAACCTTCGTCGACATCAAAAATCAGATCGCTCCGCGGCTCGGCGCCACATTCGACGTTTTCGGCGATCGTCAGGCTAAGCTGTTCGGCTTCTACGGGCGCTACTATCTGCCCGTCGCCGTCAACACGAACCAGCGCTTGGCCGGTCGGGAGCTGTACTTCCGCGATACGTACAATCTGAATGTGTTGAACGGTAATCTCGCCATCGACGCCAACCAAGACGGCATTCGTGACGACAATGAACAACCCATCTTGGGCAGCCTGTTCTCGGAAGTCACCCTCGCTGACGGCACGACCAAGCCGATCGCAACTCAGGTCGCTTCGAACCTTGATCCGATGTACGTTGATGAGTTCATCATCGGCTATTCGCAACGGTTCGGCGGTTATACGGCTGGCGTGACTGCGACTTACCGCGATCTGGGTCGTGCCATTGACGACATCGCCATCGACTCGGCTCTGCAGCAGTACTGCGAACAAGCTGGCGGCGGTCTCTCGGCGGCGAGCTGCGCCGGCGTCTGGTCGGGCTTCCACCAGTACGTTCTGGCCAACCCCGGCGAAGACGTCACTGTCACCCTGGCGGGCTCCGACTTGGCCGCAGCTTCGGGCGGCTTGATCACTCAGGATCGTGTCGTCGATCTGGCGGCGGATGACCTGCGTTTCCCGAAACCTGTCCGGGAATACAAGGCCGTCGAGTTCTCGCTGGAACGCGCTTTCGATGGCGTGTGGGGCGGCCGGGTCAGCTACGTCTGGTCTGATCTGGAAGGCAATTATGAAGGCGCTCTGAAGTCCGACAACGGACAGGCTGACCCTGGTCTTACTCAAGACTACGACGTGCCTGGCCTGGCGGACGGCGCGTTTGGCAAGCTGCCGAACCACCGCGAACATGCCTTCAAGGCGTATGGCAACTGGCAGGTGACGCCGAACTTCAATATCGGCGCCAACATCCTGATCGAGTCGCCGCGTCAGTTTGGCTGTCAGGGGGTTCACCCGGAAACCGACCCGAACACCGACGACGACCTGTTCGCCGCCTTCTACGGCGCCGCGTCGTGGTACTGCGACTTGGACGGCGACGGAACGTCAGAGGCCACGCCTCGGGGCTCCGTGTTCAAGAGCGATTGGCTCAAGGTCGTGGATTTGACCTTCGCCTATACCCTTCGTGATCGTTGGGGCATTCCGGGCGACGGCGTCACGCTGCGCGCGGATGTGTTCAACATCTTCAACCAGCAGGCTGAACTCGACTTCAACGAATTCGGTGAAATCGACATCGGCGCCTATCCGGGCCCCGGTCAGGTAAACCCGAACTTCGGCAAGGTCACCGCCTATCAGACGCCGCGCTATGTGCGTCTCAGCGCTTCGGTCAAGTTCTAAAAGACCGTAGCGGCGACGAGAGAGGAGCGGGCCTGCGGCCCGCTCCTTTTTTGTTTTGAAAACGAGATCCGATCTTTTGAGCAATAAAACTCGGCAGTTTTTATCCTCAAATTGATGCCGCCGCACTGGCGCCATCTTGGCGGTGGAGCGTTACAGCTTGGCTGGGCGCTGGGGCGCCCTCTCGTCTAGGATTGCAATGCTGAAGTTTTCCGCCGCCGCGCTCGCCGCGACCCTTTCGCTTTCCGCCGCCGCCGCCGCCTTCGCCCAGTCCCAGGACGGGCCGATCGTCACGGGCAATCGCACCGCCGAGACGGCGGAGGCCCTGAAGGTCCGTGAGGCGATCGCCTATTCGCACACGCTGCCGCGCGGGGCGCCGACACAGGATTATCCGCTGGTGGCTTGGTGCGACGCCCTGGTGACGGGGCACGCGGATCTGGGCGACAGCCTGACCAACCGCTCGCCGGAGGATACGGAGCTGGTGCGGCTGGGGCGTCTGGAGGCCCAGGATTTCCGCAGCGCCCTGGCGGCGGCGGAGCCGAGGCAGACGGCGGCGACCAAGGCGGCTGCGCAACAGGCGGCGGCTGCGGCCAAGGCCCAGTGGGCGCCGCTTCTGGCGAGCGAGGACGAGGCGGCGCGGAGCCAGTCGTTCGGCCTATTCTACGGCCTGCCGGGCCGGTGCGAACATGCGGCGCGGCGCATCCGGAACAACATCACCACTCCGCCGGCGACTCCGGCCGAAGTGGGGCTTGAGGCGCCGGCGCCCGCAAACTAAGCAGCGGGATCTCGAAGATCAGCGACGGCGGCTTGGGTCCGGCTCAGGCCGCCGTTTCCCGTTTGGCGGCGTAGGGATCGTAGTTGAGGATGGGGGCCAGCCAGCGTTCGCAGGTGGCCACGTCCCAGCCCTTGCGACGGGCGTAGTCCTCGACCTGGTCCAGGTCGATCTTGCCGACGCCAAAATAGTGGCTGCCGGGATGGCCGAAATAGAGGCCCGAGACCGAGGCGGGGGGCCTCATGGCGAAGCTCTCCGTCAGGGCCATTCCGGCGTTTTGCTCGGCCTGAAGCAGGCGGAACAGGGTGGCCTTTTCCGTATGGTCGGGCTGGGCCGGGTAACCGGGCGCCGGGCGGATGCCCTGGTATTGTTCGGCGATCAGATCGTCGACGCTGGTCGCCTCGTCGGCAGCGTAACCCCACAGCTGGGTGCGGACTTCCTTGTGCAGCCGTTCGGCGAAGGCCTCGGCCATGCGGTCGGCCAGGGCGGTGGCGAGGATGGCGGAATAGTCGTCGCCCGCGTCCTTGAAGCGTTTGGCGATCTCCAGCTCGCCGTGGCCGGCGGTGACGGCGAAGGCGCCGATATAGTCCTGGTCGTCGTCGGCGATGAAGTCGGACAGAGCCAGGTTCGGTTTGCCGTTCGACTTCTTGATCTGCTGACGCAGCGTGTGGAAGCGGGCGATCTCGGCGTCGCGCGTCTCGTCGGCGAAGACGATGATGTCGTCGCCGGCGGCGCGGGCGGGCCAGAAGCCGACCACGCCCTTGGCGGTAAACCACTTCTCGTCGATGATTCGCTTCAGCATGGCTTGCGCGTCGGCGAACAGATCCCGGGCGGCCTGGCCGACGATCTCGTCGTCAAGGATCAGCGGATAGCGGCCGATCAGCTCCCAACTGGCGAAGAATGGGGTCCAGTCGATGTGGTCGGCGAGGTCCTGAAGATCCCAGGACTCGAAGGCTCGTACGCCGATGAAGCCGGGCTTGCCGGGGCGGGGCTGATCGGGGTCGAGCTTGAAGCGGTTCTCGCGCGCCTGATCCAGGCTGGCGCGGGCCTTGACCTCCTGGCCCCGGGCGTACTGTTCCCGAATGCGGATGTATTCGTCGCGGGTGGCGGCTTCGTTCCTGGCCCTTTCGGTGGGCGACAGCAGGCCTGAGACCACGCTGACGGCGCGCGAGGCGTCGACGACATAGGTTGTCGAGCCCCGGCGATAGGCCGGCTCGATCTTGACCGCCGTATGGGTGCGGCTGGTGGTGGCGCCGCCGATCAGCAGAGGAATATCGAAACCGCGCCGCTCCATCTCAGCGGCGACGAAGACCATCTCGTCCAGCGACGGGGTGATCAGGCCGGACAGGCCGATGATGTCGACGTTATGGGCCTTGGCCTCGTCCAGGATCCGGTCGGCCGGGACCATGACGCCCAGGTCGATGACCTCGTAATTATTGCACTGGAGCACGACGCCGACGATGTTCTTGCCGATGTCGTGGACGTCGCCCTTGACCGTGGCCATCAGGATGCGGCCGGCCTGTTCGCGCGGCTTGCCGGCCTTTTCAGCTTCCATATAGGGCTCGAGCCAGGCCACGGCCTGTTTCATCACCCGGGCGGATTTGACCACCTGGGGCAGGAACATCTTGCCCGAGCCGAACAGGTCCCCGACCACATTCATCCCGTCCATCAGCGGACCTTCGATGACGTGCAGCGGCCGTTCGGCGGCGAGACGCGCCTCCTCGGTGTCGGCCTCGATGAACTCGGTGATGCCGTGGACCAGGGCGTGCTCGATCCGCTTGCCGACCGGCTGTTCGCGCCAACTGAGATCGACGACGCGGGCCTGACCCTTTTCGCCCTTGTAGCGGGGCGCCATGTCGACCAGTCGCTCGGTGTTCGAGACATTGGTCCGCTGCGGCCGGTTCAGAATGACGTCCTCGACCGCCTCGCGCAGCTCGGGGTCGATGTCGTCATAGACCGGCAGGTCGCCGGCGTTGACGATGCCCATGTCCATGCCGGCGTTGATGGCGTGGTACAGAAAGACGCTATGGATGGCCCGGCGCACCGGCTCATTGCCGCGGAAGCTGAACGAGACGTTCGAGACGCCGCCCGAAATGCGGGCGTAGGGCAGGGTGGATTTGATGACCTTGACCGCCTCGATGAAGTCGACGGCGTAGTTGTCGTGCTCCTCGATCCCCGTCGCTACCGCGAAGATGTTGGGATCGAAGATGATGTCCTCGGGCGGGAAGCCGACCTCGTTGACCAGGATGTTATAGGCGCGGGTGCAGATCTCGATCTTGCGGGCGGCGGTGTCGGCCTGTCCCACCTCGTCGAAGGCCATGACCACGACGGCGGCGCCGTATCTCAGGCATTTCACGGCCTGTTCGCGGAAGGCGGCCTCGCCCTCCTTCATGCTGATCGAGTTGACGATGGGCTTGCCCTGGACGCACTTCAGGCCCGCCTCGATCACCTCCCATTTGGAGCTGTCGATCATCACCGGCACGCGGGCGATGTCGGGCTCGGCCGCGATCAGATTGAGGAAGGTCCGCATGGCGACGGCGCCGTCCAGCAGGCCCTCGTCCATATTGATGTCGATGATCTGGGCCCCGGCCTCGACCTGCTGACGGGCGACGTCGAGCGCGGCCGAGTAGTCGCCCTCGACGATCAGCTTGCGGAATTTGGCCGAGCCGGTGACGTTGGTTCGTTCGCCGACGTTGATGAAGGTGGGTCTCATGACTGTCCTCCCTCTCCCATTGGGAGAGGGCTTGAGCGCACGGCGGCGAAGCCGTCGTTCTGGCGCGAAAGGGCGAGGGATAGGCGGTGCGAGTTGGCCCACCGGCGAACCCTCATCCGGCCCTGCGGGCCACCTTCTCCCAATGGGAGAAGGAAAGAAGGCGTCGCCATCACGCCACCATCTCGAACGGTTCCAGCCCCGAGAGCCGCAAGGCCACCGGCCGCTCCGGGATCGCGCGCGGCTTCAGCGGCGCGACTTCTTCGGCGACGTGCCTGATGTGGTCCGGCGTGGTGCCGCAGCAGCCGCCGACGATGTTGACCAGACCCGACGCCGCCCATTCCTCGATAAAGTGGGCGGTCTCGTGCGGCTCCTCGTCGTACTGGCCCATGGCGTTGGGCAGGCCGGCGTTGGGATAGGCCGCGACCAGGGTGTCGGCGACGCGGCTCAGTTCGGCGATGAAGGGCCGCATCAGGTCGGCGCCCAGGGCGCAGTTGAAGCCCACGGCGAAGGGCTTGGCGTGGCGCACGCTGTTCCAGAAGGCCTCGGCCGTCTGGCCCGACAGGGTGCGGCCCGACCGGTCGGTGATGGTGCCCGAAATCCAGATGGGCAGGGCGTCTAGCCCATCGTCTTCCAAATCCTTGATCGCCTTGATCGCGGCCTTGCAGTTCAGCGTGTCGGTGATGGTCTCGATCAGATAGAGGTCGACGCCGCCCTCGTTCAGCGCCTTCACCTGATGGCGATAGGCCTCATAGACCTGATCGAAGGTCACGCTGCGGGCGCCGGGGTCGTTCACGTCGGACGACATGGACAGCATCTTGTTCAGCGGGCCGATGGAGCCGGCGGCGAAGCGCGGCTTGTGCGGCTCCTTCTCCGTCCAGCGGTCGGCGGCGGCGCGGGCCAGTTTGGCGCCTTCCAGATTGATGTCCCACACCGCCTGGGCGTCCAGGGCGTAGTCCTCCTGGGCGATGGTGGTGCCGGAGAAGGTGTTGGTCTCGGATATGTCGGCGCCGGCGGCGTAATACTGGTCGTGCAGGTCCGAGATGATGTCGGGGCGGGTGATGCAGAGGATGTCGTTGTTCCCCTTCATCTGGTGCGTCTCGTCATAGCCGTTGGCGGCGACGAAACGGTCGGCGCGGAAGTCGGCTTCCGACAGGCCCCGACGCTGGATCATCACGCCCCAGCTGCCGTCGAGGACCAGGATGCGTTCCTTGGCCGCCGCATGCAGGGCGGCTATCCGTTCGGCGCGGGTGAGGGGAGAGGTCATTACGCCACAGCCATTGTTTCACGCACGCCCAGCACGCGGCAGATCGCATAGACCAGATCGGCGCGGTTCAGGGTGTAGAAGTGGAAGTCGGAGAAGCCTTCCTCGTGCAGACGCGCACAGGTCTCGGCGGCGACGGAGGCGGCCAGCAGTTTGCGGGTCTCCGGGTCGTCGTCAAGCCCGTCGAAATGCGCTTGGAGCCAGTCGGGGATGCTCGTCCCGCAGGCGCCGGACATGCGCTGGAGGCCGGCGAAGTTGGAGACGGGCATGACGCCGGGGATCAGGGGAATGGTCACGCCCGCCGCCCGCACCCGGTCGCGGAAACGCAGGAAGGCGTCGATATCGAAGAAGAACTGGCTGATGGCCCGGGTCGCGCCGGCGTCCACCTTGGCCTTGAGCACCTCGATGTCGTGATCGATGGAGGGGCTCTCGGGATGTTTCTCGGGATAGGCGCCGACCGTGACGTCGAAGCCGCCGATCCGGCTGATGGCGGCGGTCAATTCGGTGGCGTTGGCGTAGCCGTCGGCGCGCGGCTGATAGACGCCGCCGATGCCGCCGCCGCCGGGCGGATCGCCACGCAGGGCGACGATGTGATCGACGCCGACGGCCTTATAGCTGGCGATCACCTCGTCCACCTCATCCCGACTGGCGTCGACGCAGGTCAGGTGCGCGGCGGGACGTAAAGCCGTCTCGGCGATGATCCTTTGCACGGTCCGGTGGGTGCGTTCACGCGTCGAACCACCCGCTCCATAGGTGACAGAGACGAAGGCGGGGTTCAGCGGCTCAAGCCGGCGGATCGCCTTCCACAGATTGACCTCGGCCTCGTCAGTCTTGGGCGGAAAGAACTCGAAGGAGACCCGAACCGTTTCGCGGTTCGACCCAGCGCGCGCGACGGGACCAAGGGGCGAGAGCAGCAGGGCGCGCGCTTCCGCCAGATTGGTGGAGGAACCGGTCATCATGCGCTCTTTCTGCCTTGGGCGGCGGCCGGCGCCGCCCTGCGCTCCGCCGTCCAGATCGTCACGGTCAGCCCTTCGTTATCGGGGGGCAGGGCGATGGGCGCAGAGGGAGCCAGGCCGTTCTCGACCAGCCAGTCGGTGATTTCGGCGTCGGCGAAGCCCAAGCGGCGGTGCTGATGCGCCTCACGCATATGTTCGAAGTCGTGGGGTGCGAAATCCACGATGACCAGCCGCCCGCCCGGGCAGACCAGACGCGCCGCCTCAGCCACGGCGGCGGACGGGTCGGCGAGATAGTGTAGGACCTGATGCACGATCACCAGATCGGCGCTGCCGGCGGGCAGGCGGGTGGCGAAGATGTCGCCGTGACGCAGTTCGACCTTGCTCAGTCCGGCCTTGGAGACGTTGGCGCGGGCGATGTTGAGCATGTTCTGGCTAAGATCCAGACCCACTGACATCTTGGCCTTCTTGCCGAACAGGGTCAGCATCCGTCCCGAGCCGGTGCCCAGATCGACGACACGCTTGAAGGGACCCGGCCCCACCGCCCTTTCCAGCGCGGCCTCCACGGCGCTTTCGCTGACATAGAGGGAGCGCAGCCGGTCCCATTGCGGCGCTATCTGTTCGAAATAGCTTTCGGCCGCCTGCTGTCGGTCCTTCTGCACCTCGCTCAGTCGCCGATGGTCGGCCTCTCCGGCGTCGTCGGCCAGGATGTCCAGAACGGTGTCGATCAGCCGCCGCGCATGGGGATCGTGCGACAGGCGGTAATAGACACGGGCGCCGTCGGGAAACCGCTCGATCAGCCCGGAATCGGTCATCAGCTTCAGGTGACGGGAGACGCGGGGCTGGCTCTGGTCCAGAATGCGCGACATCTCCATGACCGACAGCTCTTCACTGGCCAGCAGAGACAGGATGCGCAGGCGGGTGGGTTCGCCGGCGGCGCGAAGCGCTTCGACAGTCTGATCGGCGTTCAGGCTCATATGATCATATAAAGATATCTTTATATGATTTGGCAAGCAGAAACCTTGTCGCAAAGGCCGCGACGGGAAGGCTTCCGTTCGCCGTTGAAGGACATGCAATCCCTTTGGAGTGGTTCCATGCGCAGCCTTCTGATCTCAACCTTCGCCCTCCTCATCGCCGGACCGGCCCTGGCGCAGAGCGATTTTCCGGAGCCGCCGATGGGCGGGGGGCAGATGTCCGGTCCGCCGCGGATGGGCGGGATGCGTCCGCCGGAGCGCGAGACCCTCGCTGACATGAAGGCGAGGATGGGCGCGATGTTCGACCGTATCGACGCCAACCATGACGGCGCGGTCAACGCCTCGGAGCTGGCCGCCTCGCCGGGCGGTCGGATGCTGAGCCGCGCCGATGCGGATGGGAACGGACTCATCACCAAGGCCGAGATGGAGGCCGGCGCCGAAGCCATGTTCAAGACCATGGACAAGAACGGCGACGGCGTCGTCACGGCCGATGAACGTCCGCAGCGTCCGCAACGCCCGAACTGATCACTCGACCGGCGTCTTCAGCGGCTGGTCCGCGAAATGCGCCTGAAGATTCTGCATCAGCAGCATCAGCATGCCCTGCACCCCGGCGGTCGTCGCGCCGGCGGTGTGGGGCGTCAGGACGAGGTTCGGAACATCGGCCCAGCGTGAAGGCTCGGTCGGCTCCTCCATGAAGACGTCCAGGGCCGCCTGGCCCAGGGCGCCGGATTTCAGCATGTCGATCAGGGCGTCCTCGTCGATCAGCTGGCCGCGCGCGACATTGACCAGCAGGCCGTCCGGCCCCAAGGCCTGAAGCACCTCGCGTGAGATCAGGCCGCGATTGGTTTCATCGGCCTTGCAGGCGACGACGAGGATGTCGCTGGCCTCGGCCAGGGCCGACAGGCTGTCAGCCCGGGGCCATTCGGCAGCCTTGGGGCGAGGGCCCCACCAGCTCACATCCATGCGGAACGTCTCGGCGCGCCGGGCTACCGCCGCGCCTATGGCGCCCAGGCCGACGACGCCCAGTTTCTGGCCGCCGAGCGAGGGGGTGATGCTGCGGGTCTCGGCGGTCCAGCCGCCCGACCGGACTTGGCGGTCGCCCGCGACGATCTGCCGACGCGCGGCCAGGATCAGGCCCAGGGCGTGGTCGGCCACGTCTTCGTGGTTGACGCCCGGCGCATGGGTGACGGGCAGGCCGCGTTGCCGGCACCAGTCGATGTCGATCCCGTCATAGCCCGAGGTGAAACAGGCGATCAGATCGAGGGCGGGGAGGCGTTCGATCAGCCCCTTGTCCAGCGGCGCCTCGCCGGCGACGATCAGGGCGCGGATGTCATGGGCGGCCTCAATGGGCGGGCCTTCCCAGAAGCGGTAGACGTCATAGGCGCTCTGTAGGATCGGCGAGAGCGGGGCGAGATGCCGCTGCATGATGAGAACGGCGGGGCGTTGGGTCATGCAGCGGCTCCTCTTTTTAGATCAGGCGATCAGCGCCCGAACTTCTGGTGTTGCAGGCGCTTGGGAATGATGCTGTCGGCGCCCAGGCGGCGCATCTTGTCCTGTTCGTAGGCCTCGAAGTTCCCTTCGAACCATTCCACATGGCCGTCGCCTTCAAAGGCGAGGATGTGGGTGGCCAGACGGTCCAGGAACCAGCGGTCGTGGGAGATGACCACGGCGCAGCCGGCGAACTCCTCCAGAGCCTCCTCGAGGTTCTGCAGGGTCTCGATATCCAGGTCGTTGGTCGGTTCGTCGAGCAAGATCAGATTCCCGCCGGCGGCCAGGGTCTTGGCCAGATGGACGCGGTTGCGCTCGCCGCCGGACAGCTGACCGACCTTCTTCTGCTGGTCGCCGCCCTTGAAGTTGAAGCTGCCGACGTAGGCGCGGGTGTTGATCTCGCGCTTGCCGACCATCATCACGTCGGTGCCGCCGGAGATGGCCTGCCAGATAGTCTCGTCCGGCTTCAGGTCGTCGCGCGACTGGTCGACGTAGGCCAGCTTGACCGTCTCGCCGACGCGGATCGAGCCGCCGTCGGGCTTTTCCTGGCCGGTGATCAGCTTGAACATGGTCGACTTGCCGGCGCCGTTGGGGCCGATGACGCCGACGATGCCGTTGGGCGGCAGTTTGAAGGTCAGATTGTCGAACAGCAGCTTGTCGCCATAGGACTTCTGCAGGCCCTCGACCTCCAGCACCACATTGCCCAGGCGCGGGCCGGGCGGGATCTGGATATGGGCGTGGGTCTGGGCCCCGCGCATCGATTCCTGTTCCTCGACCATCCGTTCGTAGGCGGCCAGACGGGCCTTGGACTTGGCCTGACGGGCCTTGGCGCCCGAACGGACCCATTCCAGTTCGCGGGTGAGGGCGCGCTGGCGGGCTTCGGATTCCGACTGCTCCTGCACGACGCGCTTCTGCTTGGCTTCCAGCCAGGAGGAATAGTTGCCCTCGTGCGGGTGGCCCTTGCCGCGGTCCAGCTCCAGGGTCCACTTGGTGACCTGGTCCAGGAAGTAGCGGTCGTGGGTGACCAGGATGACGCAGCCCGGGAAGTTCTCCAGGTGGTGCTGCAGCCAGGCGACGGATTCGGCGTCCAGGTGGTTGGTCGGTTCGTCCATCAGCAGCATGTCGGGCTTGGACAGCAGCAGGCGGGCGAGGGCGACGCGGCGCTTCTCACCGCCGGACAGGTTGGTGACTTCCCAGTCGTCGGGCGGGCAGCGCAGGGCGCCCATGGCCATCTCGATCCGGCTGTCGATGTCCCAGACGTCGGCGGCGTCGATCTTCTCCTGGAGGCTGGTCATTTCCTCCATCAGCTCGTCGGTGTAGTTCTCGCCCAGTTCGGCGGCGACGGCGTTGAAGCGGTTGACCCACTGCTTCTCCTCGCACCAGGCCTCGACGTTCTCGCGAACATTCAGGGCGGGATCGAGCTGGGGCTCCTGCTCCAGATAGCCGCGCTTGATTCCGTCGGCGGCGCGGGCCTCGCCGGAGAACTCGGTGTCCAGGCCGGCCATGATCTTCAGCAGGGTGGACTTACCCGAGCCGTTGACCCCGACCACGCCGATCTTGGCGTCGTTGTAGAAGCTGAGCCAGATGTTCTCGAAGATCTTGCGGCCGCCGGGGAAGGTCTTGGTCAGACCCTGCATCTGGAAAATATATTGCTGCGCCATGAGGTGCGATTTCGCCCTTGGGGTTTCGTCGAATGGGGGAGGTTGCCGCGGATGTAGCGATCCTGAGGCGCGAGAGCAAATAAGGCGAGTATCGGCGGGTCGGGCGCCCTGTCTCGGGACGGGGCCTCTCACCAGTCCAGAGCGGCTTCGCCTCTCAGAAGGGCCTCGGATTCGGGCGTGTGTTTGGCGCCCGACCGGTCGTGCAGCACCAGCGGCGGCAGGAGGCGCAACGGCGCCTTGCCGGTCTTGATCGCCCGGACCAGCACCCGTTTGGCCGGTTCCTCGGCGAAGGGCTGAATCGGTCGAATGGCGAAGGACCCGGCCTTGTCTCCCAGCAGGGCCAGCAGATCGGCCAGGCGGTCGGCGCGGTGGATGATCACGATCCGGCCGCCCTCGCGCACCGCTTTCAGCAGCAGGCCGGTCCAGGCCGCCAGGCCGTCCTCGGCCATCCAGGCGCCCTGTTTGCCAGGGGCCGGCGCGCGCAGGGCGCCCGGGTCGTCGAAGAAGGGGGGATTGGATACGGCCCAGTCGAAGGCCGGCAGCTCCAGGGGGCGGAAGCCCGCCGCCACTTCGCCGTCGATGACGGTCATACGGTCCGTGAAACCGTTCAGCGCCGCATTCTGACGCGCCAGATCGGCGGCGAGCGAATCGCGCTCCAGCCCCGTCAGGAAAGCCCCCTCATGACGGGCGGCGATCTGCATCAGGACCGCCCCCGCGCCGCAGCCGGCTTCGAACAGCCGCTCGCCCGGCCGTGGCGCGACGGCGGCAGCCAAAAGGGCGGCGTCCATGCCGGCGCGATAACCCCGCGCGGGCTGTCGCAAACGCACGCGCCCGCCCAGCAGGGCGTTCTCGACGACTTCCGGCGCGGCGGGAACGCTGTCCAAGCCTCAATCTCCTTGACCCTCCGGGGGGTGATCACCATTGTGCGCGCCATCGCGATCCGGCAAGCGGACGCGGTCGGAATTAGCTGCGCGGCGGACGTTGCGCGACCTGCGAAAGAGTATCCCCTTGGACCTCGCCCCTGCCGTGTTTCCCCGTCCGAAGGGGGATGTGAACGCCCTCGTCCGGCTGGCCGGAACCGATATGGCTGAGGTGGACGCCCTGATCATCGACAGGATGCAGTCGGATGTGCCGATCATCCCAAGACTGGCCGAACATCTAGTCTCGGCGGGGGGCAAGCGGCTGCGGCCCCTGCTCACAGTCGCCGCCGCCAGGGCCACGGGCGCGCAAGGGGACATTCTGTCGCCCAAGAAGCTGGCGGCGGCGGTGGAGTTCATCCACACAGCCACCCTGCTGCACGACGACATCGTGGATGCGTCGGAGCTGCGTCGAGGCAAGGTCGCCGCTCATCTGATCTGGGGCGCGCCCACCAGCGTCCTCGTCGGCGACTTCCTGTTCGCGCGCGCCTTCGAACTGATGGTCGAAACGGATTCGATGCGGGCTCTGGGCATTCTGGCCGAGGCCTCGCGCGTGATCTCGGAAGGCGAGGTGCTGCAGCTGACCCGCGCCCACGACCTGAACCTGGACCAGGCCACCTATCTTCAGATCATCTCGGCCAAGACCGCCGAACTGTTCGCCGCCGCCGCCGAGGCGGGGGCCGTGGGCGCCGGGGCGTCGGTCGAAGCGGTCAAGGCCCTGCGCGACTACGGCATGGCCCTGGGCATCGCCTTCCAGCTGGCCGATGACGCCCTGGATTACGGCGCGACCGCCGAGGCCCTGGGCAAGAACGCCGGCGACGACTTCAACGAGGGCAAGGCCACCCTGCCGCTGCTGCTGGCCGTGGCCCGCACTCGGGGCCGCGAGGACGCCTTCTGGGAGCGGACCGTGACCAAGGGCGAACGCACGCCCGAGGACTTCGCCCGAGCCCGCGAACTGGTCATCGGCTCGGGCGCCATCGGCGCGACCCTGGACCTGGCCGGCGACTACGCCGATCAGGCCAAGGCCGCCCTGTCGGTCCTGCCGGCCTCCGACTGGCGCGCGGCCCTGGAAGACCTGGCCGATTTCGCCGTTTCGCGTGCCGCCTGAACCTGTGAATGAACCCGATCCGACGGCGACGGTCGCGGCGAGTCTGGACGCCCAGGTCCGCGCCGCCGATCTGGACCGCTGGCTGTCCAGCCGCCTGGTCGCCGACGCGCGCGCCCGCGCCGACCTGATCACCCTCTACGCCTTCGAGGCCGAGCTGATGGCCATACCCACGCGGGTGACCCAGCCGCTTCTGGCCGAGATGCGCTACACCTGGTGGGCCGAGCAGCTGGACGGGGTCTTCGCCGGGATCCCCCGCAAGGGTCACCCGGTGCTGGAGGCCCTGACCGATCTGGTCGCCCGCCACGGCCTGGACCGCGCCCCCTTCGACGCCCTGATCGAGGCCCATATCGGCCGCGTCCACGGCGAGCCCCACGACCTGGACGCCTTCTACGTCGGCCCGATGCAGACGGCGGTTCATGTGCTGGCCGGTCCAGGCCATGCGCACAAGGTGGTCGAGGCGGGGCGGATGCGGGGGCTGGCGCAGGTAGGGCGGACGGAGGAGGCGCGGGCGGGACGCGGGACGGCGAACGCGGCCTTGAAGAGCCTGCCCGCCGAAGCCTTCCCTGCCGTGGCCTCGGCCGCCCTGACGACGCCCGATCAGCCGGAGCCGCTCAAGCGTTTGCGGCTGATCTGGGCGACGGTGCGCGGACGGGTTTAGCCCGCGTCCCGCCAGGCCTTCAGGCTCTCCATCGCCCGAATGCTCTGAAGCCGTTTCTTGGCCCGGCCGCGTTCCTTGGGATGGATGCGCTTGCCGTCCTCATCGACCTTGGGGGCCTCCAGCGGGGGCAGCAGGCCGTAGTTGATGTTCATCGGCTGGAACTTGGAGCCTTCCAGGTGGCCCCCGGTGATGTGCTCGACCAGGGCGCCCATGGCGGTCTCGGGCGGGGGCGGCGACAGGTCGCGGCCCAGAGCCTGCGCTGCGGCGAGGCGACCGGTCAGCAGGCCCATTGCGGCGCTCTCGACATAGCCTTCGACCCCCGTGACCTGGCCGGCGAAGCGCAGGCGGGGCATGGCCTTGAGCCGCAACTGCTTGTCCAGCAACTGGGGGCTGTTCAGATAGGTGTTGCGGTGCAGGCCGCCCAAACGCGCGAACTGGGCTTTCTGCAAGCCGGGGATCATGCGGAAGACCTCGGCCTGCGCCCCGTGCTTCAGCTTGGTCTGGAAGCCGACCATGTTGAACAGGGTGCCCAAGGCGTTGTCCTGACGCAGCTGGACGATGGCGTGAGGCTTGACCGTCGGATTGCGCGGATTGGTCAGGCCGACGGGCTTCATCGGGCCGTGTCGCAGGGTCTCGCGCCCCCGCTCGGCCATGACCTCGATCGGCAGACAGCCGTCGAAATAGGGGACGTGCTCCCAGTTCTTGAACTCGGCCTTGGGGCCGTTCAGCAGGGCGTCGATGAAGGCCTCGTACTGGTCCTTGTCCATCGGACAGTTGACGTAGGCGGCCGCGTCTCCGCCGGGACCTTCCTTGTCATAGCGCGACTGCCGCCAGGCGATGTCGAAGTCGATCGAGTCAGCGTGGACGATGGGGGCGATGGCGTCGAAGAAGCTCAGGCTCTCCTCGCCCGTCGCCTTCAGGATGGCGTCGGCCAGGGGGGGCGAGGTCAGGGGGCCGGTGGCGACAATCACATTGTCCCAATCCTCAGGCGGCAGGCCGACGATCTCCTCACGTACGACGGTGATCAGAGGGTGGGCCTCCAGCTTCGCCGTGACCGCCTGGGAAAAGCCGTCGCGATCCACCGCCAGGGCGCCGCCCGCCGGCACCTGATGGGCGTCGCCGCATGCCATGATGACCGAGTCCAGCGCGCGCATCTCGGCGTGCAGCAGACCGACCGCATTGTACTCCCAATCATCCGAGCGGAAGGAGTTGGAGCAGACCAGTTCGGCCAGTCCGTCCGTCTGGTGGGCGTCGGTCTTCACGCCGGGCACGCCGCGCATCTCGTGCAGGATGACGGGCACGCCGGCCTGAGCGATCTGCCAGGCGGCTTCCGAGCCGGCCAGGCCGCCGCCGATGACGTGAACAGGGGAAGGAGATGTGGGGGAAGCGTTCATCGCGGCCTTCTAGCGGCCGTCTGGCGTGATGTCATGATCCCCTGCTATGTCGCGGCGGGGATGAGGGGGTGCGCGTGAACCGTCACAGACAGTTGCCGTTAGGCGAGACCCTGAAGGCCGCCTTCGCAAAGCTGCCGCTGGCCTGGCGGGGCGCGTGGGGCGCGATCCTGGTCTGCGCCGTCGTTTGGAGCGTCGCCGGGTGGAGCGCCCATGCGGTTGAAGCCTCGTGGGCGATGATCGGGCGGGGTGTCGGCCAGATCGCCGGCCTCGTCGCCGGCTTGGCCCTGGCGGGCGGCCTGACGCGGATTGCGGTCAGCGTCGATCTGGATGAGGCGCGGCGACGCGGACTGGGTCCGGCCGGTCTTCAGTTCGGATGGCCGGAACTGCGGTTGCTGGGCGCCGCCCTGCTGTGCGCGGTCTTCATGGCCATGATCCTGTCGGTTGCGGCCCTGCTGCTTCTGGCCCTGTTCGGAATGGCGGGGCTGGACGCTGAGGCGATCAACCAGCGGAACTGGGCTGCGGTCGGTCCGGTGTGGAAGCTGGTGCTGCTCGCGGTCGTGACCCTGCTGGTGGCCTATGGGGTTCTGGTGATGGCCGTGCGGCTGTCCTTGTTCGCCCCGGCCACCCTGGGGCGCGGGCATATGGTCTCGCTGAACAGCATGGGCGTCGCCCAGGGCAGTTTCTGGCCCCTGCTGGGCGGGCTGATCGTGGTCGGCCTGCCCAAGCTGGTCCTGATCGGGCTCTCCGCTGCGGGCTTGCTGTCCGGCGCCGCCAGGGACGTGGCATCCGCCCTGGTCCTGTCGGGGCTGGAGGCGCCCTTGGCCGCCGTCTTCCTGGGCGAAGCCTATCAGCGGCTGGAATATTGGGCTCCGGACGCGCGCGATCCGGGCTGACGCCTAACGGATCGAAACCGAGCGTTCCAGGCCGTACAGGGCCTCGACCAAGTCCTCCGCCTTCTGCTGGACCAACTGCTGGGCGTCCTGAACGCCGCGATTGTAGAAGATCGCGCCGATTTCCTTGCCGATGAAGTCCAGCAACATCTCGGCCGGCAGTTGAGCCAGCTCCAGCTCCAGCTCGTCGCGGAAATAGGCGCGCAGCCTGGCCGTGGCGGCCGCGCGCTGATCCTTGGACAGTTGAACGGGCTTGATCATCACGCCACCTCGGCCAGCGCCTCTTCCGCCGCGATCCAGGCGGTTTCAGCGGCGTCCAGATCGGCCTGGGTCTTGGCGCGGGCGCGGCCCAGGCTTTCCAGCTTTTTCGAGTCATTGGCGGCTGCCGCAGCGGCGAGGTCGGTGTCGATACGGGCCAGGTCGGCGGTCAGGCGGGCCATCTCCTCTTCCGCCTTCTTCACCGCATGGCGCAGGGTAGAGGGGGAGGGGCCTGATTTCTTTTTCTCCGCCTTGGGCGCAGCGACAGGCGCCGCTTCGGCCACGGGCTCATGCTTGATTTGGCTGGGTTTCATCCCGGCCTGTTTGGCGCGGTCGAGCACGAACTTGGCGTAGTCGTCCATGTCGCCTTCGAACGGCTTCACCGTGCCGTCGGCGGCCAGCCACAGCCGGTCGGCGACCAGCTCCATCAGCGACCGGTCATGGGTGATCAGGATCACGGCGCCCGTGTACTGGTTCAGGGCGTCCAGTAGGGCGCGGCGGCTGTCGATGTCCAGGTGGTTGGTCGGTTCGTCGAGGATCAGGATGTGGGGAGCATCCATGGCCACCAGGTTCAGCAGAAGACGCGCGCGCTCGCCCCCGGACAGGGCGCCCACCTTGGTGTCCTGCTTCTGGAAGGGCAGGCCGAACTGGGCCAGGCGGCTGCGCCGGCTGCTTTCGGACGCTTCGGGCATGGCGCGCAGGATGATCTGCAACGGCGTGTCCTCGGGATCCATCGCCTCGATCTGGTGCTGGTGGAACCAGCCGACCCGCATCTTGCCGTCGCGGTGGAACTCGCCGGCGTCGACGGTCAGGGCCTTGGCGATCAACTTGGCGAAGGTGGACTTGCCGGCGCCGTTGACGCCCAAGAGGCCGATGCGGTCGTCCAGGTCCATCCGCAGGTTCAGGTTCCGCAGGATCGGCTTGCCCGGCTCATAGCCGACGCTGGCCTTCTCCAGACGGATCAGGGGCGGGGGCAGGGGGCGCTCCGGCGAAGGCAGGACGAAGGGGGCGACCCGTTCTTCGGGCGGCAGCTCGATCCGCTCCATCTTCTCCAGCTTCTTGACGCGCGACTGGGCCTGGGTGGCCTTGGAGGCCTTGGCCTTGAAGCGGTCGATGAACTTCTGAAGGTGGGCGCGCTCGGCGTCCTGCTTGGATTTGGTGGCCTCCATCAGCCGCAGCTTTTCGGCCCGGGTGCGCTCGAAGGTGTCGTAGTTGCCGGTGTAGAGCTCCAGCTTGCGGTTCGAGAGCTGCAGGATATGGGTGCAGACCGAGTTCAGCAGATCGCGGTCGTGCGAGATCATCAGGGCCGTGTGCGGGTATTTCTTCAGCCGCGCCTCCAGCCACAAGGCGCCTTCCAGATCGAGGTAGTTGGTCGGTTCGTCCAGCAGCAGCATGTCCGGTTCGGCGAACAGGGCGGCGGCCAGGGCCACGCGCATCCGCCAGCCGCCCGAGAAGTGCGACATGGGCCGTTGGATGTCTTCCTGGCTGAAGCCCAGGCCGACCAGGATTTCCGAGGCGCGCGCCGGGGCGCTCTCGGCGTCGATCTCGATCAGCCGGCCCCAGATCTCGCCCATCTCCTCGGGATCGGCGGTTTCCAGCCGCGTCATCAGCTCGTGGCGCTCAACGTCGGCTTCCAGAATGGTCTCCAGCACGCTGACGGGGGTGGCGGGGTGTTCCTGATCGACGGAGGCGATGCGGGCGGTCTTGGGCAGGCTGATCTCGTCGCCGTTGGCGGCCAGTTCGCCCAGGATCACCTTGAACAGGGTCGACTTGCCGATACCGTTGCGCCCGACCAGACCCACCTTGGAGCCGGGCGGCAGGCTGACCGAGGCGTCGTCCAGAAACTGGCGGCCCCAAGCGTTCAGGGTCAGGTTGTTGATCTGGAGCATGAGGACGAATTGACTTTCTGACTGGTCATCTCAATATGACCAGTCATGACGTATGACCCTGTAGGCGGCGAGGTCGTCATAACGGCCACGGAGTTCAAGGCCAAGTGCCTGGACCTGCTGGATCGTGTGAACTCGGGCGAGATCCGTCGAGTTCGCATCACCAAGCGCGGCAAGGAAGTGGCGGTGGTAAGGTCTCCCGATCACCCAGCGGAGAAGCCGTGGGATCCCAACAGCATCTTTGGTGGTATGAAGGGCACGTTGATCATACCTGAAGGGCTGGACATCGACGGCCCGATCTACGACCCCGCCCTACACGGGGTATGTGATCCGGAGCGTGGCCTGTGGGATGAAGAATGAGCGGCGTGCTCCTGGACACGAACGCCTTCATCAGAATGGTTCTCGGAGCTTCGATCAGACAAGAAGCGCGCGACGTCATCGCCAAAGCGGCGCAAGCCGACGATCTCTGGGTTTCGTCGGTCTCGGCCTGGGAAATCGGCATGCTGGCGACCGCGACCCGAACGGGACGCCTTCTCCAGATCGCTGGAGATCCTGTCGTCTGGTTCGAAGCGGCGATGTCCAGCGCCACTGCGCAGGCTTTACCTCTTTCCGCGGCGGCGGCTTTGACCGCAGCAAGGCTGCCTGAACCGTTTCACAAGGACCCTGCTGACAGACTGCTCGTGTCGCAGGCGCGGGTAGACGATCTGCTCGTCGTCACCCGAGATCGCGCCATTCTGGACTATGCCGCCGCTGGCCACATCCGGGCCATCGCCTGCTGAAAGACGGCTTGGCGCGGGGGCGGGGCGTCGCTATAAGCCCGCGACCTCATTCTCCCTAACAAGAAGTCAATTCCCATGACCGAACGCACCTTCTCGATCATCAAGCCCGACGCGACCCGCCGCAACCTGACCGGCGCGATCAACGCCGTGATCGAAGGCGCCGGCCTGCGCATCGTGGCCCAGCGCCGCGTCAAGCTGACCACCGACCAGGCCAAGAAGTTCTACGAAGTCCACGCCGAGCGTCCCTTCTACGGCGAACTGGTCGAGCAGATGACCGCCGAGCCGGTCGTGGTCCAGGTGCTGGAAGGCGAGAACGCCGTGGCCAAGTACCGTGAAGTCATGGGCGCCACCAACCCGGAACAGGCCGCCGAAGGCACGATCCGCAAGCAGTTCGCCCTGTCGATCGGCGAGAACTCGGTCCACGGCTCGGACAGCCTGGACAACGCCAAGATCGAAATCGAGCAGTTCTTCACCGAAGACCAGATCGTCGGCTAAGCGTTCAAGCGCGAGGGACCGCGTCCCGAGCGTAGCGCCAGAGACAGAGGCCCGCGTCCGGAACCGGACGCGGGCCTTTTCGTTGGGTCAACATCATCTCATCCCCCCGGAGAAGACCTATGAAAACCCTGCTGAAACTGACCCCCGTCATCGGCGCCGTGGCCCTGCTGGCCGCCTGCGGCCAGACCATGGAACAACGCGCCGCCACCGGCGCCTTGGGCGGCGCCGTCGCCGGCCAGGTTGTCGGCGGCAACACCGGCTCGACCGTGGCGGGCGCCGCGATCGGTGCCGTCGCCGGCGCAGCAACCACGCCGAAGTAAGGCTTTTCGCCTTCGCTGAAAAAGAAAGGCCCGGAGCGACGCTCCGGGCCTTTTTCGTTCGGGCTTGTGCGACCGCTTACCAGATGCGGGCGCGGGCCTCGGGGGCGATGTACTCCTTCTGATCCGGCGAGACCCCAAAGGCGGCGTACCAGGCGTCGATGTTGCGCGGCGAAGTGGCGGCGCGGACCGCGCCCGGCGAATGCGGGTCGGTGGTCAGCTGTTCGCGCAGGGCCTCGGGACGCGACTTCTCGCGCCAGACCTGGGCCCAGCCCAGGAACACCCGCTGGTCGCCGGTGAGGCCGTCGATCACCGGGCCCGGCTGGCCGTTCAGCGACTTGTGATAGGCGTCCAGCGCCAGCAGCAGGCCGCCCAGATCGGCGATGTTCTCGCCCATGGTCAGGTCGCCGTTCACATGGACGCCGGGGATGGGTTCCAGCGAGTTGTAGATGTCGCCCAGCACCTTGGCGCGCGCTTCGAACCGGGCGGCGTCTTCCGGCGTCCACCAGTCGCGCAGCACGCCGTCGCCGTCGGACTTGCGGCCCTGGTCGTCGAAACCGTGGGTGATTTCATGGCCGATGACCGCGCCGATGCCGCCGTAGTTGACGGCCGGGTCCGCGTTCGGATCGAAGAAGGGCGCCTGCAGGATGGCGGCCGGGAAGACGATCTCGTTGCGCGGCGGGTTGTAATAGGCGTTCACCGTCTGGGGCGTCATGCCCCATTCCAGCGGATCGACCGGCTTGCCGATCTTGCCGCGCTGATACGCCCACTCGAAAGCGCTGGAGCGTTCGACATTGCCGTACAGGTCGCCGGGGGTCAGTTCGAGACCGTCATAAGACCGCCACTTGTCGGGGTAGCCGATCTTCACCCCGAACTTGGACATCTTGTAGAGGGCCTGTTCGCGCGTCGCCTCGCTCATCCAGTCCAGGGTCTTCAGCCGCTCGGTCATGGCCGCGCGGATGTTGTCGACCAGGGTCTCCATCTGGGCCTTGGACGAGGCGGGGAAGTGAAGGCGGACATATTCCTGGGCCAGGACCTCGCCCAGCTGGCCGTCGACAAGGGCCACGCCCCGGTTCCAGCGCGGACGGTTCTCCGGTTGACCGCGCAGGGTCTTGCCGCGGAATTCGAAGCGGGCGTCGACGAAGGCCTTGGACAGATAGGGGCTGGCCTGATCGACGATCTGGGTGGCTTCCCACGCCTTCAGGGTCTCGATGGGGGTCTCGGCGAAGACCTGGGCGATCCCGGGGATGGCCGTGTTCTCCATCAGGATCAGGGTGTCGAGGTTTCCGACCTGGGCGCCGTCGAGGAAGGCGGGCCAGTCGAAGCCGGGGGCCAGGGCGGCCAGATCGGCGACCTTGCTGGGGTTGTAGAGCTTGTCGATCTGGCGACGCTCGACCGTGGTCCAGTGTTTCTCGGCGACCTTGGTCTCGAAGGCCAGGATGTCGGCGGCCGTCTCAGCCGGCTTGGTCCAGCCGATGGCGGTCAGGGTCTGGGTCAGATAGGCCAGATAGGCCTCGCGCTGGGCGGCGAAGTCCGGCTTCAGATAATAGTCGCGGTCGGGCAGGCCGAGCCCGCCTTGGCCCAGATAGGCCGAGTTGATGTTCGGGTTCTGCAGGTCCTCGAACACGGCGACGCCGAACAGCGAACCGCCGAAGCCCGAATGGCTGGCGCCCATCAGGCGGGCCATGGCGGCGTGGTCGGAGACGGCCTTCACGGCGGCGAGATCGGCGGCCATGGGCGCGGCGCCCAGTTGTTCGACGCGGGCCTCGTCCATGAAGCTGGCGTAGAGGGCGCCCACCTTCTGGGCGTTGGCGTTGACCGGGTTGGCGGCGCTGGACTCGATGATCGCTTTCAGCTGAGCCTGGGCGTTCTCATAGAGGACGTCGAAGGGGCCGAACCGGGCCTTGTCGGCCGGGATCTCGGTGGTGCTGAGGTAGGTTCCGTTGGCGTATTCGTTGAAGTCGTCGCCCGGCCTCACCGCCGTGTTGCGGCCGGCAAGGTCGAAGCCCCAGGCGCCGAAGCCGGGCGCGGCGTGGGCCCCGTGCGAATGGTCCTGGGCCGAGGCGCCGCCGGTCAGGGCGACGACGATACAGGCCGAGCAGGCGGCCATCAGGCGAATACGTTGCATGAAGGATAAGGTCCCGATTTTGGTCGGCGGCACCTTTGCGCCGGTGCGGCGCGGTGTCGCATGAAGTTTTCGTAATCTGGGGACGGAGGTGTTTAGAGGACGGGGACGCGCCGCCGACAAGTCATCATCCTAGGCCTCATGCCTAGGATCCATAAACTCAAGACGGAGGGACGAGCGCACGCTCGCAGACCGTGCCACACGCCATAAGCCGAGCGTATGGATCCTAGGCACAAGGCCTAGGATGACGGGCCTTTGGTAGAGGGCTTCAACCCCGCGCCAGACCCTTGCAGAAATCACCCAGCACCTGCGGATACAGCCGATGCTCCGCCGTCTTGACCCGTTCTGCCAGGCTCGCGGTCGTGTCGCCGTCGACGATGGGAACGCGTGCCTGGCCCAGGATCGGGCCTTCGTCGACACCTTCGGTGACCAGGTGGACGGTGCAGCCGGCTTCGGCGTCGCCCGCCGCTATGGCGCGGGCGTGGGTGTCGAGGCCGGGATAGAGGGGCAGAAGACTGGGGTGGATGTTCAGCATCCGACCCTCCCAGGCGCGCACCAGCCAGGGCGTCAAAATGCGCATATAGCCGGCCAGGGCGACCACCTCGACGCCGACGGCGCGAAGGGCCGCGTCCACCGCCCGCTCATGCGCCTCGCGGTCCTTGCCGAAGAGCTTGTGCGGAACGGCGACTGTTTGAACCCCCTTGGCTGCGGCGATGGCCAGACCGCCCGCGCCCTCGATGTTGGACAGGACCAGGGCGACCTCATAGCCGCTGTCCGCCGCCTGACTGGCGTCGATCAGGGCGGCCATATTGGAGCCGGTCCCCGAGATCAGGACCGCAACGCGCGTCTTCACGAGATCAGGCCGCTTCCAGCTGTCCGCAGACGAAGGCGACCTCGCCCGCGTTGAGCAGGGCGGCCAGCACCGGCTCGGCGTTCTCGGGCGAGACGATCAGGATGAAGCCGACGCCGCAGTTGAAGGTGCGGCGCATCTCGTGGTCGCTGATGCCGCCGGCCTCGGCCAGCCACTGGAAGACCTGGGGCATGGGCCAGGCGTCCCAGTCGAACGAGGCTTTCAGCCCCTCGGCGATGCACCGCGGCGGGTTTTCGATCAGGCCGCCGCCGGTGATGTGGGCCGCGCCCTTGACCAGGCCCGCCTTCATCAGCGGCAGGACCGGCTTCACATAGATGCGGGTCGGCTCCATCAGGGCCTGGGCCAGGGAGCGGTCCTTGGCGAAGGGGGCGTCGTCGCCCCAGGCCAGGCCGGACTTCTCGACCACCTTGCGAACCAGCGAATAGCCGTTCGAGTGCGGGCCGGTGGAGCCCAGGCCGATGATGATGTCGCCGGCCGCCTGGCGGTCGAGATAGGGCAGGGCGTGGCCGCGCTCGACGGCGCCCAGGCTGAAGCCGGCCAGGTCATAGTCGCCCTCGGTGTACATGCCGGGCATTTCCGCCGTCTCGCCGCCCACCAGGGCGCAGCCCGCCTGGCGGCAGCCCTCGGCGATGCCGGCGACCACGCGGCGGGCGGCGTCGATCTCCAGGCGGCCGGTGGCGTAATAGTCGAGGAACAGCAGCGGCTCGGCGCCCTGGGCCAGGAGGTCGTTGACGCACATGGCGACCAGGTCGACGCCCACGCCGTCATGACGCCCGGTTTCGATGGCGATCTTCAGCTTGGTGCCCACGCCGTCGGTGGTGGTGACGATCAGCGGGTCCTCAAACCCGGCGGCCTTCAGGTCGAACAGGGCCCCGAATCCGCCCAGCGAGGGCTCGGAACCGGGCCGCGCCGTGGACTTGGCCAGGGGCTTGATATGTTCGACCAACATCTCGCCTGCGTCGATGTCCACGCCGGCGTCGGCGTAGGTCAGGCCGTTTTCGAGAGGTTTTTGGGTGTCGCTCATGGGTCTCGGGCCTGGAATCGGGGCGGAAATGCAGCGCGGCTCTTGCCACAGGTGGGTTGCGGGGGGCTATAGCATCGGAATGACGCCGATCACCACCAATGAGGCGCTGGCCGATTTCTGCGCCCGCCTCGCCGCCGCCCCGTTCATCACGGTCGACACCGAGTTCATGCGGGAAACGACCTACTGGCCCAGGCTGTGCCTGATCCAGGCCGCGTCCGCCGATCACGCCGGCATCATCGATCCGATGGCGGAAGGCCTGGACCTGGAGCCCTTCCTGGATCTGCTGCGCGACCCGAAGATCATCAAGGTCTTCCACGCCTGTCGACAGGACGTCGAAATCTTCGTGCGCCTGGGCGCCATGCCCAAGCCGATGTTCGACACCCAGGTGGCGGCCATGGCGGCCGGGTTCGGCGAACAGGTCGCCTATGATTCCCTGGTGCGGCAGATGCTGCGCGTCGAACTGGACAAGGGCAGCCGCTTCACCGACTGGGCGCGACGCCCCCTGTCGGACAGCCAGCTGGTCTATGCCCTGGGCGACGTGACGCATTTGGCGGCCCTGTATCCGAAGCTGCGCGACCGGCTGAAGAAGGAAGGTCGGCTGGACTGGGTGATGGCGGAGATGGAGAGCCTGGTCGATCCGGCCCTTTACGACACCAATCCCGAGAACGCCTGGAAGCGGCTGAAGCCCAAGAAGTTCTCAGCCAAATATCTGGCGGCCTTCAAGGCCGTGGCCGTCTGGCGCGAGCGGGCGGCCCAGGAGCGCGACCAGCCGCGCGGCCGCATCCTCAAGGACGAGGGGATCGACGAGGTCGCGCAACAGGCGCCGACCGACCCCGACGCCTTCAACCGGCTGCGTTCGGTGCCCAAGGGGTTCGGCGGATCGCGGTTGGGGCTGGAACTGGCCGAGGAGCTGAAACGCGTTCTGGCCGATCCGGAATCCCATGCGCCCGAGATGGAGCGCCCTGCCCATCGCCAGCCGGCGCCTCCGTCGGTGGTCGAGCTGCTTAAGGTGCTGCTGAAGGCCAAGAGCGACAACGCCGGCGTCGCGCCCAAGCTGATCGCCACGGTTTCCGACCTTGAGAAGATCGCCGTTACGGACGACGCCGACGTGGATGCGCTGAAGGGCTGGCGGCGTCAGATCTTCGGCGAGGACGCGCTGAAGCTGAAACGGGGCGAGATCGCCCTGGTGCTGAGCGGCGCCCGGGTCGAGGTGGTCGAGATCGAAGGCTAGAGGCCGGGGCTCGACGCGCCGTCGATCCTCTAGGTCTGGATCTTCAGGCCCAGGTCCATCGCCTCGGCCAGAGCCTTGGCGCGTTTGCGCGTCTGTTCGCCCAGCAGAACGTCGGCATAACCTTCCGTCGCCGTCAGCCGAAGCTCTCCGCCCTTCACACGCGCCGTGGCGTTGGCGAGAAGTTGCGGCGAGCGGCCGGACAGATCGCAGGCCAGACGGATGGCCAGCCCCAGGGCGCGGGCGCGTCTGGCGGCGACGGCGTCCAGCAGCCGGTCGATGACCTCGGGCTGGGGCGTGGCTGCACCGCCGCCGTAGCGGGCGTTCAGGGCGCTGGCCAGAAAGGCGCGTTCGTCGTGGCTGATCCCCGCCACGGGCGCGCGCAGCACCTGGTCGAAGACCAACTCCAAGCGGTGATCAGGGTGCAGCCGCGCGCCCAGATCCGCCAGCCGGCAGGCGGCCGCCACCAGCACGTCGTCGCGCTTGGCTCCAAAGACGGAGGGGAGGGCTGCGACGATGTCGGCGATCCATCCTTTCAGAGCGCCCGGCAGGGCGGGCGCCACTCCTTGACGACCGCCCAGGGCCGCGCAGCCGGCGAGAAGAGGATCAGCCGTCCGGGTGGCCTTGTCCAGGGTTTCGAACAGGAGGCCCTCACGCACGCCCCAGGCCGACATTTCAATGTGTTTGAGGCCCAGATGATTGATCAACCCCTCCAGCACCAGTCCGGCGTAGGGCAGGGTTTCTGCGCGGGTTTTCGAGACGCCGGGCAGTTTGGCCAGGCTGACGGCGGATTGTCGGGACACCAGCCGCGCGGTCTCCAACGCCTCGTTCGCCGACATCTGATATTGATGCACCACCTTCAGCGGATAGGATTTCAGCCCCATGTGAACCTGGGCCAGGGTGCGCCAAGCGCCGCCGACGGCGTAGAGCCGGTCCGTTCGGAAACGTGAAGCGACCGGCTTCAGCTTCTGGTCGATGCGGCCCCTGATCCGTTCAGCGTCAAAACCGCTTCCCTCGGCCAGGGCGAAGGGCCCGAGCGGCAGGGTCAGGCCCTGTCCTCGAGTCCATTTCAGAGCCTTCAGACCCTTCAACTGAGTCAGCTCCAGGCTGGAGCCGCCCATGTCGGCCGAAACGCCTTGGGCCGTCGGGGCGCCCGCCAGCACGCCCATGGCGGCGTACTTCGCTTCTTCCTCGCCGCTCAATACGCGAATGTTCAGCCCGGTCTCCGCCGCCACCCTCTGGCAGAAGTCAGGCCCGTCTTCGGCTTCTCGCACCGCAGCTGTGGCGGCGATCAGGGTCGCGTCCGGGCGCACGCCTTCCAGAACGGCGGCGAAACGGCGAAGCGCCGTCAGGGCCATGGCGACGCCCTCGGGCGACAGCCGGCCGGTGACGGGTAGGTCGCGGCCAAGGCCCGCCAGAACCTTTTCGTTGAAGACCGTCCAAACGGCGCGGCCTTCCAGATGGTACAGGACCAGGCGAACCGAGTTGGAGCCGATGTCGATGGCGGCGATGTCGCGGCCGGCTGGGGCGATGTCACCCATCAACGGCCGGGGCGCTCGTAGCGGAGGACGGCCGGCAAGGTCTTCACCTTCCGGCCGCGGCCCGACAGGCTGGGATTGGTCATGAAGTAATCATGGGCGGAGAAGGGGCGTTCCGGATCGGCGGGGGAAACGCGCGTATAGCGCCCGTCGGCGTCCAAGACCCAGCTTTGCGCATCATCCTTCAGATTGGCGACCATGATTTGATCCAGCACCTGATCATGGACGGTGGCGTTGAGGATGGGGGTCATCACCTCCACCCGTCGATTCAGGTTCCGCGTCATCCAGTCGGCTGACGAGATGAAGACCTTGGCCTTGTCGTGCGGCAGATCCTTGCCGTTGGCGAAACAGACGATCCGGCTGTGTTCCAGGAAGCGGCCGACGATGGACTTGACCCGGATGTTCTCCGACAGGCCCGGCACCCCGGGACGCAGGCAACAGATACCGCGCACCACTAGGTCGATACGCACGCCCCATTGGCTGGCCCGATACAGGGCGTCGATGATCTCGGGATCGACCAGGGCGTTCAGCTTCACCCAGATGGCCGCCGGCTTGCCCATGGCGGCGGCCGACATCTCCTTGCCGATCAGTTCGATCAGCTTGGCCTTCATGTTGAGCGGGGAGACGATCAACGCCTCCAACTCGTCCGGGGTGGCGTAGCCGGTGATGTAGTTGAACACCCGGCTGGCGTCGCGCGCCAGAGCCGGATCACAGCTGAAAAGGGACAGATCGGTGTAAACCTTGGCCGTGACCGGGTGATAGTTGCCGGTGCCGTAGTGACAATAGGTTCGCAGGCCGTCCCCTTCACGTCGCACCACGACGCTCAGCTTGGCGTGGGTCTTGTATTCGACAAAGCCGAAGACGACGTGGACGCCGGCCCGCTCCATCGCTCGCGCCCAGCGCAGGTTGGCTTCTTCGTCGAAACGGGCCTTCAGCTCGACCAGGGCGGTGACGTTCTTGCCGTTCTCGGCCGCCTCGATCAGGGCGGCGACGATGGGGCTGTCCTTGGAGGTGCGGTACAGGGTCTGTTTGATGGCGATGACGTTCGGGTCACGCGCCGCCTGACGCAGGAACTGCACCACCACGTCGAAGCTCTCGAACGGGTGGTGAATCAGCATGTCCTTTTCTCGGACGGCGGCGAAGATGTCGCCCCCATTGTCCCGAACCCGTTCCGGATAGCGGGGCTCATAGCCCTTGAACTTCAGATCGGGATGGCCGCCGGGTATCAGGTCCGACAGCTGAGCCAGGCCCAGCATGCCGTCCACCAGCACCACGTCCTGGGGCGTCGCCTCCAACTCGCCGATGATGAAGTCGCGCAGATCGGCGGGCATGGAGGCCTCGATCTTTACGCGCACCACCGAGCCGAGGCGCCGCTGCTTCAAGGCCTCCTCGAACTCCAGCACCAGGTCTTCAGCCTCTTCCTCGATCTCGATGTCGCTGTCGCGGATCAGACGGAGCAGGCCCTTTTCCAAGACCTCACAGCCGGGGAAGAGGTGGTTGATGAACAGCAGAAGCACGTTCTCGAGGGTGATGAACCGCTTGCGACCCGGCGCCGAGCGACCGTCTGTCGGCAACTCCCAGAAGCGGCGCACCTGGGTCGGCACCGGCACCAGGGCGTAGAAGGTCTTGGTCTCGCCCTTGCGCTTCAGCTTCAGCGCCAGGGAAAAGCCGAGGTTGGGCAGGAAGGGGAAGGGGTGGGCCGGATCAATGGCGAGAGGCGTCAGAACGGCGAACAGCTGGTTCAGGAACTCGGGCTCCAGCCGCTCCCTTTCGGTCTTGGTCAGGCGGTTGCGATCGACCACCTCGATCCCCGCCGCAGCCAACTCCTTCTTCAGCTGACGCCAGCGGACCTGTTGTTCGGCCATCAACTGGCCCGCTGCGATATTGATGCGCTCCAGCTGTTCGGCCGGGGTCAGACCGTCCGCGGACAGGATTCTGAGTCGCTCGCGCAACTGGCCCTTCAGGCCTGCGACGCGCGTCATGAAGAACTCGTCGAGATTGTTCGCCGAGATCGAGACGAACCGCAGCCGCTCCAGCAGCGGATGGTTCGGATTGGCCGCCTCTTCCAACACGCGTTCGTTGAAGGCCAGCCAGGAAATCTCGCGATTGAAGAAGCGCGACGGCGAGATCATCAGATCTTCGTTCAGGGCCAGCTGAGGCGCGCGGGAGGCTGGAACTTCCTCGCCCCGGGTGTCGTCTTGAATCGCAGCGTCGGTCATGCGCCGGTTGTCGCGCGCGACTGTGACGGCCGCAAGCGGACGAGCCGGAAATTTGCAGGGGCGGGTAAGATCGTAGGGAGGGGGCGCTTCAGGCGGCGTCTGCGTCGCCGAGCTGGTCCAGAACCTCGCGGGCCAGGGGGCGGGTCACCGGGCGATGCAGGGCGTCCAGCCGATCCACCACCTGCACGGCCATGTCCGCCGAACGGTCTAGGCGTCGCACCAGATAGTCGATGACGTCGTCGGCGGGGGCGATGCTGCGCTCTGCGAAGCGGGCGCGAAGAATGGCCGACAGCACCTTGTCATCCGGCGCCTCGACGGCCACGGCCCGCACCGCATCCAGACGCGAGCGCAGGTCGGGCAGGGCTGCTCGCCATCGCCGCGGGGCCGCCCGATCCACCAGCAGGAGGGCGCCGCCGGAGAGGTTCGCCAGATTGATCAGATGAAACAGGCTTTCATCATCCGCATCAGAGGCCGAATCCAGCAGGACGGGGCGGCCTTCCAGCTCCAGGGGGTCGATCAGAGCCGCTTCCACGCCGTGCAGGGGCAGGGCGCCGACCCGTTCGGCCCAGTCGGCGGCCAAACGGCTCTTGCCGGCTCCCGCCGGTCCATAGAGCGCCAGGACAGAACCCACGCCGTCCGGCCAGGCCGCCAGCACCCGCACCGCCTCGGCGTTGCTGTCCGAGACGACGAAGGCGTCGCCCACGGCGCGTTCCAGCGGCAGACGCAGCTGTTCGGCGGGCTTTGGGCTAAGGGCGCTCGGCGCGGACATGGTTCTGTCATAGCAGAGGCCCGGTCGGCCTGTGTCAGAGCGGGCCTGTTGGTAATGGGGAGGGACGTCAGACCCTGTGGAGCGTTTCAGGCGAAATCGGCCAGGGCGGGGTTCAGCTTGCCCGCCTTGAACTCGGTCACCTTGTAATCGGCCAGGCCGTGGACCTGGAAAGGATCGTCCTTCAGCAGGGTTTCCAGCGCCTCCTTCGTTCCGCCGCCACGGACGACGAGAATGCCGCCGGTGCGAGGAACCATCGGGCCGGCGGCGAGGATCAGGCCGCTGGCGACGTGCTGATCCAGCCAGGCGCGGTGTTCGGCTGTCCTGGCCTCGATGGCTTCGATAGGCTGGGTATAGGTGATGGTGACGATGAACATGAGGGCCTTCAGCTTTGACTGGAGCCGCTATTGCGCGCCGGAGCGGGGTTTGCAACGGCTGAAACCTTGACTTTCCGGGGCGATGATGCGCCCTACGCCGCTTCGATTTCAGGCGCCGAAGGCGTCAGATTCCACCGCCAGATTTCCAGACGGTCTGTTCATGCACGCCTACCGCTCCCATACCTGCGGCGCCCTGCGCGCCTCCGACGCCGGTTCCGCCGTCCGCCTGTCCGGCTGGGTTCATCGGAAGCGCGACCACGGCGGTCTGCTGTTCATCGACCTGCGCGACCACTATGGCCTGACCCAGCTGGTGCTGCACCCCGAGACGCCGGGCTTCGCCGCCGTGGAGCGTCTGCGCGCCGAGAGCGTGATCCGGGTGGACGGCGAAGTGATCGCCCGCGACGCCGCCGTCATCAATCCGAACCTGCCGACCGGCGAGATCGAGGTTCGGGTCCAAGGCGTCGAGGTCCTGTCGGAAGCCGCCGAACTGCCGCTGCCGGTCTTCGGCGAGCCGGAGTACCCTGAGGAGATCCGCCTCAAGCACCGCTATCTCGACCTGCGGCGCGAGACCCTGCACAAGAACATCGTGCTGCGCTCGCGCGTGATCCAGTCGATCCGCAACCGCATGTTCGACCAGGGCTTCCTGGAATATCAGACGCCGATCCTGACGGCCTCGTCGCCCGAGGGCGCGCGCGACTTCCTGGTGCCCAGCCGCCTGCACCCCGAGAAGTTCTACGCCCTGCCGCAGGCGCCCCAGCAGTTCAAGCAGCTGCTGATGGTCTCGGGCTTCGACCGCTATTTCCAGATCGCGCCCTGTTTCCGCGATGAAGACCTGCGCGCCGACCGGTCGCTGGAGTTCTACCAGCTCGACATCGAAATGAGCTTCGTGACCCAGGAAGACGTCTTCGCCGCCATCGAACCCGTCATGCACGGCGTCTTCGAAGAGTTCGGCGAGGGCAAGCCGGTCTCGCCCATCGATCAGACCCACAGCTTCACCAACGACTTCGGTCAGAGCTTCGAACACAAGGGCTTCGAACGCCTGACCTACGCCCAGTCGATGGCCTGGTACGGCTCGGACAAGCCGGACCTGCGCAACCCGATCAAGATGCAGGTGGTGTCTGACCACTTCCGCGACGGGGGCTTCGGCCTGTTCGCCAAGATCCTGGGCGCGGACGAGAAGAACGCCGTCTGGGCCATTCCGGCCCCGACCGGCGGATCGCGCGCCTTCTGCGACCGCATGAACTCCTGGGCCCAGGGCGAGGGCCAGCCGGGCCTGGGCTATATCTTCTGGTCCGACGACCAGGGCGCCTGGGGCGGCCCCATCGCCAAAAACCTGGGCCAGGGGCCGACTGAGGCCCTGATGAAGTCCCTGGGCCTGGGCCAGGGCGACGCCGCCTTCTTCGTCGCCGGCCTGCCGTCGGTCTTCGCCAAGTTCGCCGGTCTGGCCCGCACCCGCGTGGGGACGGAGCTGAAGCTGGTCGACGAGAACCAGTTCAAGTTCTGCTGGATCGTCGACTTCCCCATGTTCGAATGGTCGGAAGAAGAGAAGAAGGTCGACTTCAGCCACAACCCCTTCTCGATGCCTCAGGGCGGGCTGGAGGCCCTGGAGACCCAGGATCCGCTGACCATCCGCGCCTATCAGTACGACATCGTCTGCAACGGCTATGAGCTGTGCTCGGGCGCGATCCGGAACCACAAGGCCGAGATCATGCTGAAGGCCTTCGAGATCGCCGGCTACGACGCCTCGGTGGTCGAAGAGCAGTTCGGCGGCATGCTGAACGCCTTCCGCTTCGGCGCCCCGCCGCACGGCGGCCTGGCGCCCGGCATCGACCGGATCGTCATGCTGCTGGCCGGTCAGCAGGCCATCCGCGAGGTAATCGCCTTCCCGCTGAACCAGCAAGGCGAAGACCTGCTGATGAGCGCCCCGGCCTCGGTGCAGGATCGCCAGCTGAAGGAGCTGCACATCCGCACGGCCCCGCCGATCAAGGTCTGATCGGCCTGACTGAGCGAAAGAAAGGGCGCGCCGAAAGGCGCGCCCTTTTCGATTCGACCGCATTCAGCAGGGCGTCAGCGCTCTGCAGTCACGAAGTTGCGGACGCGCGGCGGCGCGGGCGGCGTCGGCGGCGCGGGAACGGCGCGGATGACGCGGATTGCGCCGCGGCAGGCCTGGGCCGTCAGACGGCCGGGAAGGCGGGTCGATCCATCGCCGCAGGCTTCCCGCACCTGATCCTGGGTCAGATTGCGCGCGCCGGACAAATCTGCGCCTCGAATATCGGTGCGCCGCAGGGAGGCGTCTCTGAAGTCGGCCCGGCTAAAGACGCCGCCGGTCAGCCGCGCGCCGTCCAGGCTGGAATCCCGGAAGGAGGCGCCGGTGAAGTCCCCGTGGGTCAGGTTGGAGGCGTTGATCTCGGCATCGCTGAAATCGGCCCCGGCGGCGCGGACATTGGCCAGGGTCGCGCCGAATAGCTCGCTGCCCGAAAAGTCGGCCTCGATCAGGGTGGCGCCGTTGAAATTGACCCCGTGCAACTCGCCTCCGGAAAGGTTGGCGCGGGAAAGGTTGGCGCGCACGAAGGAGGCGCCCTGGGCCTCTGCTCCCGTCAGGACGGCGTTTGCGAAGCTGGTGGAGGTGAAGTCGGCGCCGACGATCTCGACTCCGGTCAGATTGGCGCGGCTGAAGTCGCTGCCCGTGAAGTTCGACCCCACCATTTCCGCGCCACGCAGATTGGCCCCGACCAGGGTGGCGTTCATGAAGCTGGCGCCGGTGAAGGTCGCACCGGAAAGATTGCGCCCCGACAGCTCGCAGCGATTGCAGGATCCGCCGAGCGAGACTGACCGGGCCACGTCGCGATCTTGCACCGTCATCTCGACGCCGGCGAAGGCGGACGGCGCCAGCAGAAGGCCGCTCGCCGCAGCCAGGGCGGGCAAAAGGACCGAAAGGGTAGGGCGGATGATCTGTTTCACACCGCCTGAATGCCCTGAAACCGTGACCGGACCTACTTAAATCGAGGTAATTTCGTTAAATGCCGGCAAGATTGGCGGCCTTCAGCAGGCCGGAATACGCAGGCCGTGCGGCAGGACGGTGGAGCCGTCGCCGCAGGCTCGATTGAGCTGGCTCTGCGTCAGACCTGAGGCGCGCGACAGATCGGCGCCGGAGATATTGGTTCCCTGGAGCGTGGCCCCTGCGAAGTTCGCCCCTTGCAGATAGGCGCCGACGAAACTGGCGTTGGTCAGGTTCGCGCCTGAAAAGCTGGAGCCGGAAAAGACCCCGCCATAGGCGTCCACGTCGCGCAGATCGGCGTTGGAGAAGCGGGTGCGGTTCATCACGCTCAGGCTCAGGTCCGCCTGCCGCAAACGCGATCGCGTCAGGTTCAGGCCCCGCGCCTCAAGCCCGGAAAAGTCGCCCTGAAAAAGGTTGCAGCCCGCGCAGGAAGCGCCCCGACGCACCGAGGCGATCTGACCGGCGTTCTGGGCCGAGGCGGGGACGGCCAGGGTCGCGAGAAGGGCGGCGGCGAGGGAAAGGGCGGTCAGGCGGGACATGGGGTCGCTCCGGCGAAGGCGTCGCATTGATCCTGAGCCTAGGGGCGACCCGTTAACTTAGCCCTGATCCCCGCCTTGCAGGGCCGGCGCCGCGCCGCAGGTGTCGCAGGTCCAGCCGGCGCCGCGTTGTTGCAGGCTGAAGTCCCCGCAGGAGGGACAGGCCGCCGCCTCTGTCTCGCCGCCTGGCCGAGGCTCCGTCTCCAGCTTGCGGCCGAAGGGCACGACGACCAGATTGTCCGGCGCCGAGCCGCGCGCGAACCCCTTGGATATAAAGCGTGCGGCGGGGACGGCCTCGCCGTCCTTGGGCTTTCCATCGCCCAGTTCGCCCCAGTTTTGGCCCTCGGCCTGGGTGTGATCCGCCTGGGCGTTGGCCAACTCCTGGCGGCTCAGATAGGAGACGCCCAGTTCGCGGAAGATGTAGTCGAGGATCGAGGTCGCCGAACGGATGGAATCATTGCCGGTGACCCGTCCCGCCGGCTCGAAGCGGGTGAAGACGAAGGCGTCCACGAACTCGTCCAGCGGCACGCCGTATTGCAGGCCGATAGAGATGGCGATGGCGAAGTTGTTCATCAGGCTGCGGAAGGCGGCGCCTTCCTTGTGCATGTCGATGAAGATCTCGCCCAGTTCGCCGTCTTCATATTCTCCGGTGTGGATATAGACCTTGTGGCCGCCTACGGCCGCCTTCTGGATATAGCCCTTGCGACGGTCGGGCAGTTTGCGGCGGGCGCGTTCGCGTTCCACCACCCGTTCGATGATCCGCTCCTTGGGGGCGGGTGCGGCGGCGGTCTGGGGTGCGGCTTCGAAGCGCGGCGCAGGGTCGGTCTTGGGCAGGGTCAGCAGAGGGCCGGGGGGAGGCGCGGCGCGGTTCAGGCGGATGGCGCGCCGTCCGTGATCCGCCGCCTGGCTGAGCGTGCGCGCGGCCTGGGCGGCGGTGGCGCGCCAGTCGAGGGTTTCAAGGGCGATGTCCGGGGCGTCGCTGAAGGGTTCGAGCGCCAGACGCAGGCGACCCTCGAAGCCGGCGGGATCGGCGAGAAGGGCTGCGAGGTCGGTCGGCGCGCCCTCCCAATCCCTCAGATGACCATGGCCGAACACCCATTGAGCCGCAGCGGCCTCAGCCTCTTCGGGCACCCCCAGCAGGTTCAACAAGGGGCCGTCGCCGTCTTCCAGTCCCAGAACGTCGCGGATGAAGCCGGGGTCGAGGACGGGTGCGGTGAAGACGGCGTCGAAGCTTTCCGCAGCACCCAGAGCCTGTTCCACGGCGGCCAGTTCCACATCGGTGAAGCCGAAGGCGCGGAGCGCGGAATGATCCACGCCCGGCGCCTCGACCAGGGTGCGTCGGCCGAACAGGCGACGCTCGGCCGCCTGGACGTCCCCTCCGCTGCGGACCAGGGCGGCGGCCAGGGCCGGGGCCAGTCGGCGACCGATCCCACCGTCTGCGGTCTCGAATAGATCGACGACGGCGGGCGCGCCCCGGCCGAGACGCAGGCGGGCCTCGGCGTCATCGACGAACAGACCCAAGGCGATGTGGCGGCGGGGACCGGACGTCCGATCCAGAATCTCGATCGCCTGGGCGGCGAGGGGGAAGGAATTGGCGGACAGCCGGTCGCGGCGCGCCTTTTCGACGTCGATGATTTGGGCCTTCAAACCCTCCCACTCGCCACAGGGACTGCGCAGCCGCGCCAGCTCGACCGAGGTTTGGGCTGCGACCGACGCCGTCAGGGCGCCCAAGGCCTCGGCGCGGGCGGCGGGATCGCCGTCGAGCGGCGCCAGGGCGTCCAAAAGCCCCTCCAGTCCCAGGGCGAGCACGGCGTCGTCCGATTGGAGGTCCAGGGCCGTCACCCACAGACGAACCAGATCGGGCAGAAGATCGAACGTTCCATCGCTAAGGGCCGCGACCGCAGCCAGGTCGATCAGCACCCGATTGGCGGCGGGTTCGGCCAGAACCTCAGCGTCCCTCGGGTCGAAGGCGACGACCAGGCCGCCGTCCAGGGCGGCCTCTGCAGCGGCCAGAACTTCAGGGGAGCCGGCGGCGGTCTGGGTCCGATCGGCCAGGACCACCAGCTGGGCGCCGTCCGCCAAGGGGCGAAGCGTCAGACTGGGACGCTCACCGTCGACGGCGCGCAGGATGTCGGCGTCGGTCGCCCCGCGGCCCCGGGCTGCGGCGGCGGCGCGGCCCAGCGCGGGATTTCGCATCGGGTCGGCGCAATCCCCCCGGGCCCCCTCGCAACGATCGACCGCGTCGGCGACGGCGCAGAGGGCGTCGGTCAGGGCCTCCGCTGCTTGTCGCGCCAGCCGCTGGGTCGTCCGATCGGCCCTGTGGGCGGAAAGCCGGGCGGCGGCGGATGGATCGGCGAGGTCGACGACGCCGGCCGTTGCCGCGTGTCCCACCGGGGTCGCCAGGCCGAGCTGCATCGTAGCCGCCAGCTCCGCCGCAAAGGCGCCCGCCGCCTTGGTGTCGGCAAAGACGCCCTCGGCCAATCCCTTGGCCGCCAAACGCCCAGCCCAGGCGTCCGGCGCGCCGTTCAGCCAGCCGCCTGCGACGGACGGCGGGGGCGAGAGCGAATCGCCCCAGTCCAGCCAGGCTTCGATCCGGGCGTCGGACCAGCCGGCGGGCGCCAGAACCTCCTGGACCAGGAAGGGGCGCTCTATGGCGCGGGTCTCCATCGCGACCCGCACGGCGCGAGCGACGAAGCCGGATTGAAAGCGCATAAACCGCATCTCCCCTTAGAGCTGGCGCCAGATTACGGTGTCGCGATGACCCGCGCTACTAGATGTAGTCGTTATCAACCGCTGAATTCGCGGTGGATCATGCCGCCCGACCCCAGGGATCGCACCCAGGGGCGGTGGCGGCCGAAGCCTGGACGGGAACACCCGTCGGGGGAGGAGAAATCGAGAAGGGGCGACATCTCGCCGCTTGCGGTGACTGAGCCTCCTGTGTCATGTAACCGATTACATTTGTTATCGACGGACCTTCGATAAGTGGGCCGGCACGATGAACGCTCAGAGAGGAAACCGTGGACGTCTCCACCCCGTCAGCCGTTAACGGACATGCGCCGGCCGCCAAGGCCGCCACGATCCGTGACGTGGCGGAGCGGGCGCAGGTGTCCGTCGCCTCAGTGTCGCGCGTGCTTAACGGCTCTGACGCCATCACGGAATCGACCCGGCGTCGGGTGCTCGATGCGGTCGAATATCTCCGGTATGTGCCTCACGTCGGCGCCCGCAGCCTGTCGACCAGCCGCACCGACACGATCGGCGTCATCCTGCCGGACCTGTACGGCGAGTTCTTCTCCGAGCTGATCCGCGGCATGGATTTAGCCGCGCGCGCGCACGGCAAACATCTGATCGTATCCAGCTCCCACGGCGATACCGAGGAGACCTTGGCCGCTCTGCGATCGATGCGCGGTCGGGTCGATGGAATGATCGTCCTGTCGCCCCATCTGCGCGCCGCCAACCTGGCCGCCGACGTGGCGGGCCGCATGCCGGTGGTGTTGATGAACGGCGGCCTGGACGAGGCGGGCCGCCCCTCCATCGCGATCGACAATCACGGGGCGGCCGTCACGGCGGTCGAGCATCTGCGCGCGACGGGCCGGCGCCGCATCGCCCACATTCGGGGCGCGGCCGGAAACCTGGAGGCGGACATCCGCGCCGAGGGCTACGCCAGCGCCCTGGTCGACCAAGAACCGATCATCGTCGAGGGCGATTTCACCCAGGCGGCCGGGCATCGCGCCGCCACCCGGTTGCTGGCTCTGGACCAGCGCCCCGACGCGGTGTTCGCGGCCAACGACATGATGGCCCTGGGCGCCATGCTGGCCTTCCAGGAGGCGGGCGTGCGCTGCCCTGAGGACGTGGCCGTGATCGGATTCGACGACGTGCCGCTGGCCGCCCTGGTCCGGCCGACCCTGACCACGTTGAGAGTGAATATTGCGGAAATGGGCCGAAGGGGCGTGGAGCGCCTGATCGGCCTGGTCCAGGCCGGCCCGAACGGGGCGCCGGATTCCGCCTGCGAAATCGTTCGGCCGCTCCTGGTCGAACGACAATCCACCGCGGCGGCTGAAACCGCCGGGTCGACCACCGTCAATCCAACCGCACAGCCGTTGTGAAACGGGCCCATCAGGAGGGGAAAACAGGATGAGAAAGTTCAATACACGCAGCACCGCCTTGGCGGCCGCGTCGGCTCTGGCCATCGCGGCCGGTTTCGCTGGGGCGGCGAGCGCCCAAAACGCAACGACTACGCTCCGCGGCGCCGTTTACGACGGCGCGACCGCTGAAGCCGGCGCGCAAGTCACAGCCACGGAAGTGGCGACCGGCTATGTGGCGCGCGCCCGCGTCGGCGCCGACGGCCGCTACGTCTTTTCCGGTCTCCGTCCCGGCACTTATCGCGTTCAAGTGACCAGCGCGGACGGCCAGACGGCTGAAGAAACGGTCACCCTGGCCCTGGGCCAGGTCGGCACGCTCAATCTGGACGTCGCCGCCGCTTCGACCGCGCCCGCGACCAGCGGCGCGACCGAGCTGGGCGACATCGTCGTGACCGGCCGTCGGGTGTTTGAAGTCCGCACGCCCGAAGTCGCCACCAATGTGACCCAGCAGCAGATCAACAACCTGCCGCAGATCAGCCGCAACTTCCTGAACTTCGCCGCCCTGGCCCCCGGCTTGCGTGTTCGCGAAGACGATACGGAGCGGACCATTTCGGCCGGTGGTCAGACGGCTCAGGCCATCAACGTCTTCATCGACGGTCAGAACCGAAAATCCCTGATCAACGACGGCGGCGTGGCTGGTCAGGACGACAGCCGCGGCACCCCTTTCCCGCAGGGCGCGGTTCAGGAGTTCCGCGTCATCAGCCAAAACTTCAAGGCTGAGTATGAACAGGCCGGTTCGGCCATCATTACGGCCGTGACCCGCTCTGGCACGAACGAGTTCCACGGTGACGCCTTCGTCTTCTATCAGGATCCCGACTGGATCGCTCAGGATGAGATTTCGGAACGTCGTGGAGCCGAGAAGGCGCCGCTGAAGCGACTGCAATACGGCGCCAGCCTGGGTGGCCCGATCATCCAGGATCGTCTGCACTTCTTCGGCGCCTACGAGCGCAAGGATGAGGACCGGATTTCGCAGTCCTTCCTGAACCGCACGGAATACAATGACTTCTTCGCCGCCGATCTGGGCACAACCTCGACGCCGTATGAACAGGACATCTTCTTCGGCAAGCTGTCGTGGCAGATCAACGACCGGCAGCGTCTGGAACTCAGCGCCGAGTACAAGACCGAAGAGGATATCCGTGGGGCCAGCGGCCAGAACGCCCCCAGCCGCGCGGCGCGCAACAGCGGTGAGAACAAGGCGTTCAACCTGCGTCACCAATACCAGGGCGATCGCTTCCTGAATGAGTTCGCGATCGATTACCTGCAGTCCAGCTATGAGCAGTCGGTGATCAACGGCGGCGACTACGGCCGCCGGTATGTCATCTTCCGGGACGACAGTCCGACGACGCCCGGCTTCCAGTACAACATCAACAACCGCGAGGCGACGGTCTTCACGGCTGGCGGTCGCGCGGACTCTCAGTTCCTGGAGCAGAAGAGCACGACGATCCGGAACGACCTGACTATCCCCGACCTGTCCTGGATGGGTACCCACACCATCAAGATGGGTGCGAAGTATTCGATGCAGAATTACTTCGTGCAGAAGGACTTCGGCCGCAACCCGACCTTCACTTACGACATCGAGGCGCGTCCTGAAATCAACGGAAGCCGAACCATTCCGGTCTCTGTTGACCTCGGCGTGGCCGTTCCTCCCGCTGACGCTGACAACAATGTCATCGGACTGTACATTCAGGACGACTGGCAGATCACCGACAAGCTGGAACTGAACCTAGGCATCCGCTGGGACTACGAGGACAACGCGGTCAACAACGACTACCGGACGCCGGACTCCATTCGGAACATGCTGGCGGCGATTCAGAACCTGCCGAGCTACGATTTCCCGTCCTACTTCAATCCGGCTGACTATATTTCCGACGGTGATCGTCCTGCTTTCAAGGACGCCTTCCAGCCTCGCTTCGGCTTCTCCTATGACGTTTTCGGCGACGAACGCACTGTGCTGTTCGGCGGTGCAGGGCGCTATTACGACCGGATCGGCTTCAACTTCGCCTTCGATGAACGGTTCAAGCCGTTCCAGTTCAACAAGACTATCTACTTCTCCAACACCGGCGGCCTCGTCGGGGGGCAGCAGACGGTAGCCTGGAACCCCGCCTATCTGACGCCGGCCGGCCTTGATCCGCTGCTGGCCGCGTCGCCGGGCGCCGGAGAGGTCTTCCTTGTCAAGAACAACTTCGAACCGCCGCGCACCGATCAGTTCAATATCGGCGTGCGCCAGAAGTTCGGCCAATGGCAGACGGCCCTTACATTCGCGGCCGGTCATACGGAGGGTGAATCTGCTTGGTACATCGCCAACGCCCTGACCGAGACGGGTGGTCGCTTCAACGGACCGTCGCCCACCTCGGTCGGCTTCCCGCAGTTCCGGAACACCATCTTCTTCCAGAACACGGACAAGGAACGCGACTATAAAGCGATCTATTTGACCGCTGATAAGCCGTACAACGCTCAGGACGGCTGGGGCTTCAATCTGGCCTACACCTATATGGACGCGACCCAGAACGGCAGCCGTGACAACGGATATGCGGCCTTCGACTTCGACTACAATGTCCCCAGCCAATCGCCGGAATATCGATCGGCGACGGACGAGCGGCACCGCATCGTCGCCTCGGGCACCCTGGGTCTGCCGGCCGATTTCCTGCTGTCCGGCATCGTGACCTTGGGTTCAGGCCTGCCGTATAATGTTTTCAACTGCCCTGACGCGCCGGCGGGTGGTCCCAACATCTGTTGGAATGCCGGGAACCCCGAAAAGCGCGCCTTCCTGCCGGGCCTGAACTTCGCCTATCGGCAAGTGGATCTGCGCTTGACGAAGGCCTTCGAAGTGTTTGGCGGACAGCGAGTGGAGTTCATTGCTGACGCCATCAACCTGTTCAACTTCACCAACTACAGCTCGTTCGAAGGCAGCTACACCAGCCCGCGCTTCGGCGCTGGCACCGGAGTCTTCACGCCGACCCGCAGCTTCCAGGTTGGTCTGCGCTACTCCTTCTAACAACCCTGAGCCTGGGCCGCCTTCCGCTTGCGTGGAAGGCGGCCTTCTTTTTTCAGATATTCAGTGAGCGTGCCTATGAACCGCCGAAACTTCCTGATGCGAACCACGGCAGGTGCGGCGGCCCTGGCGGTCGGCGGCATGGTCGCGGGCCAGGCGGCGGCGCAGCAGGCGGTCACAGGCGCGGTCAACGGCACGCAGCGCCGGCCTCTGCGGCTGGATCGGGAGGTCGATGAGCTTCAGGAGCGCACCTTCCGCTGGTTCGAAAAGGTCACCGATCGGGCCACCGGTCTGACGCCGGATCGCTGGCCCAGCAAATCCTTCTGCTCTATTGCGGCGGTCGGTTTCGCCCTGACCTGCTGGCCCATCGGCGTCGAGCGCCGCTGGATGAGCCGGGACGAGGCGCGCGAGCGGACCCTGATCACCGTCCGCTATTTCCACAGCCTGCCCCAGGGGCCGGAGCCGACCGGCACGGCGGGGCACAAGGGCTTCTTCTATCATTTCCTCGATATGGAGACCGGTCTTCGTTACCGGACCAATGAGCTGTCGACCGTCGATACGGCCCTGCTGATGGCAGGCATGCTGTTCGCCGCACGCTATTTCGACGGCGACCATCCCGATGAGGTCGAGATTCGCAGCCGGGTCCAGGCCCTGTACGAGCGGATCGAATGGGACTGGGCCGTCGTGCGCGACAACCGGATCACCATGGGCTGGCATCCGGAGAGCGGCTTCATCCCGTCGGACTGGCACGTCTACAACGAGGGCATGCTGGTGCTGCTGCTGGCCATCGGCAGCCCGACCCATCCGGTCTCGGTCAATGTCTGGCACGAATGGGCCGCCAGCTATGACGAGAGCTGGACCGACCGCTGGGGCAGTTGGCACCTGAATTTCGCGCCGATCTTCGGCCACCAGTACAGCCATATGTACGTCGACTTCCGCGGCATTCAGGACGCCTGGATGCGGGGCCAGTCGGCCCAGATGGGCGAGTATCTGGACTATTTCGAAAACAGCCGCCGCGCCGTCTATGCCCAGCAGAAATACGGCCACGACAATCCGGGCCAGTGGGCCGGCTATTCGTCCGAAATCTGGGGCCTGACGGCCTGCGACGGGCCGGGCGATTTCAAACAGACGATCAACGGGGTCGAGCGCGAGTTCTTCAGCTATTCGGCGCGCGGCCCCGGCGACCGCGACGACGGCACCATCGCCCCCACGGCGGCGGCCAGCTCCATCGCCTTCGCGCCCGAGATCGTCGTGCCCTGCATCAAGGCGATGAAGAGCCGGTTCGGCGCGGGGATCTATACCGAGTGGGGCTTCCTCGACAGCTTCAACCCGACCCTGACCCAGCGCGACGGGCCCTTGCAGCACGGCAAGATCATTGACGGGATGGGCTGGGTCGCTGACGACTATCTGGGCATCGACCAGGGGCCCATCGTCGGCATGACCGAGAACCATCGTTCCGACTTCATCTGGCGCTACATGCGCGGCGAGCCGCACATCCGTAAGGCCCTGGAGACAGCGGGCTTCACCGGCGGCTGGCTGAACGCATGACCTCTGGCCCGCACAGGCGGGGCGCCCTGGCGCTGCTGGCGGGCGGGGCGGCGGCGGCCTGCACGCCGCGTCGTGACGGCGAGACGGTGCTGCGCTTCTGGGCCATGGGCAATGAGGGCGGCACGGTGGGCCAGCTGATGCCCGAGTTCGAGCGCCGCAACCCCGGCGTCCGCGTCGCGGTCCAGCCCCTGCCGTGGACCGCGGCGCACGAGAAACTGCTCACCGCCTATGCCGGCGACTCCCTTCCGGACGTCAGCCAGATCGGCAACACCTGGGTGTCGGAACTGACCGCCATCGGCGCCCTGTCGCCGACCCCGCCGGCCGCCGCCGACCTGCTGACCGATCAGTTCGAGGCGGTGCTGGAGACCAATGAGGTGGCCGGCCGGGCCATGACCACGCCCTGGTACGTGGACACGCGTCTGCTGTTTTATCGCACCGACCTTCTGGCCCGCGCGGGCTTCGACGCGCCGCCGCAGGACTGGGGCGAGTGGAAGCGGGCCATGCACGGGATCAAGCGCGTGGCGGGCGGCGACAACTACGCCATCCTGTTGCCGTTGAACGAGTTCGAGCAGCTTTTGACCTTCGGCCTTCAGACCGAGGAGCCCTTGTTGCGGGACAGGAATACGCGCGGCAACTTCTCCAACCCCGGCTTCATCTCGGCCCTGGCCTTCTATCGCAGCCTGTTCGCCGAGGGCCTGGCGCCCCTGGCGTCGGCGGCGCAGATATCCAACGTCTGGACCGAGTTCGCGCGCGGCTATTTCAGCTTCTACTTCTCCGGCCCGTGGAGCGTGGGCGATTTCCGCAGCCGTCTGCCGGCGTCGTTTCAGTCCAGCTGGGCCACGGCGGGCGTGCCGGGGCCGAACGGCCTCGGCGCCTCGGCGCCGGGCGGCTCCAGCCTGGCGGTGTTTCAGTCTTCGCCGCATCAGGAGGCGGCCTGGGCCCTGGTCCGCTATCTGTCCGAACCGGCGGTCCAGGCCCGGTTCAACACCATCGTCGGCGACCTGCCGGCGCGGAAAAGCGCCTGGGACATCGCTCAGGTCGAGCGCGACCCTATGCTGGCGCCCTTCCGGGGCCAGCTGGAACGCGCCAAGGCCGTGCCCAAGGTTCCGGAATGGGAGCGGATCGTGACCGAGATGCAGATCGTCGCCGAACGGATGGTGCGCGGCGAATATACGCCCGAGACCGCCGCCGCCGAGATTGATCGCCGTGCTGATCGGCTGCTGGAGAAGCGCCGCTGGATGATGGAGCAGGGCAGGGCCGTATGACCGTCGCCGATCCCGCAATATCTGCCGTCAAACGTTCACGTGGCCTCGCAGCCCGCGAACGCGCCGCCTGGGCCTTTGTCGCCCCGGCCATGATCGCCATCGGCCTGTTCTTCGCCCTCCCGGTGATCGCGGCCCTGCTGCTCAGCCTGACCGACTTCGACATCTATGCCCTGGCGGACCTCGACAATCTGCGCTTCGTCGGTCTGCAGAACTACGAGCGGCTGATGACCAATCCGCTGTTCTGGGGGGCGATGAAGAACACCCTGACCTTCGCCGTCCTGGGCGTGCCCCTGTCCATCGCGGCCTCCCTGGCGGCGGCGGTGATCCTGAACGCGCGGGTGGTGAAGTGGCGGCCGATCTGGCGGGTCATGTTCTTCGCCCCCTATGTCACCACCCTGGTCGCGACGGCGGTGGTCTGGCGCTATCTGCTGCACACCCGCTACGGCGTCATCAACTGGGGGCTGGAGAGCATCGGCCTGCCGGCCGTCGACTGGCTGGGCCAGCCCTCGACCTCCATCCCCGCCATCCTGATGTTCGTGGTCTGGAAGATCTTCGGCTACAATATGCTGATCTTCCTGGCCGTGCTTCAGACCGTGCCGGACGACCTGTACGAGGCCGCCCGCATCGACGGCGCTGGGCCGTGGAAACAGTTCCGCCACGTCACCCTGCCGGCCATCGCCCCGACCATGCTGCTGGTCTCGATCATCTCGGTCGCCAGCTTCTTCCAGCTGTTCGCCGAACCCTATGTCATGACCCAAGGCGGCCCGGCCCAGAGCACGGTGACGGTGCTGTATTTCATGTACGAGGAAGGCTTCAAATGGTGGAACCTGGGCTCCGCCAGCGCCGTCGCCTTCGTCCTGTTCCTGTGCATCCTGGCGATCACCCTGGTGCAGCTGGCCGTGGCCAAGCGGGTGGGGGCGTATCAGTGAAAATCCGCGCCGTCCTCCTCAACCTCGCCGTCGCCCTGATCGCCCTCATCGTCCTGTTCCCGCTGGTCTGGATGGCGTCGGTCAGCTTCATGCCGACCGGCGAGGCCGCGACCTTCCCGCCGCCCCTAGTCCCGTCGCGCTGGACGCTGGAGCACTATCAGGACCTGTTCCTGAACCAGGGCATGGGCCGCTATCTGTGGAACAGTTTCGCCCTGGCGACCCTGGCGACGCTTCTGGCGCTCAGCTTCACCGTCCCGGCCGGCTACGCCTTCGCCAAGCTGAAGTTCACCGGGCGCGAACGGTTGTTCCAGTTCCTGGTCGCCGCCTTGGTGGTGCCGGCCCAGATCGGCACCCTGCCGCTGTTCCTGATGCTGAAGGGGATGGGGCTGGTGAACACCTATGCCGGCGCCTTGGTGCCCTGGCTGGCCTCGATCTTCGGCCTGTTCCTGGTGCGCCAATATGCGCTGAGCATTCCCGACGAGATGCTGGAGGCGGCCCGGATCGACGGCGCCGGCGAGGGCCAGATCTTCCGCCGCATCGTCCTGCCGACGCTGCAGCCGATCATCGTTACCCTGGGCCTGTTCGTCTTCCTGGGCAGCTGGAACGACTTCCTGTGGCCGTTGATCATCCTGACGGACCAGTCGAACTACACCCTGCCTGTCGCCCTGGCGGCGCTCTCTCGCGAACATGTCCAGGATGTCGAACTGATGATGGCGGGCGCGGTCGTCACGGTCGCGCCTGTGCTGATCCTCTTCCTCGCCCTGCAACGCTACTACATCCGCGGCATGCTCGCGGGCAGCGTGAAGGGGTAAATTTCTCGTCTCTCTACGCCGTCATCCTCGCCCTTGTGGCGAGGATCCAGACTCCCGGTGCGGCCGCCCTATGCACCCCGTCCAATACCGGGAGTCTGGATCCTCGGGACAAGCCCGAGGATGACGCGGAGAGGGAAAGCTGGAGTCATCCAATGCGTATCCTGACCTCCACCCTCGCGCTCAGCGCCGCCCTGATGGCCGCCCCCGCCGTCGCCCAGGACACGCGCGTTCTCGACAGCATGGACGACGCCTCGCGGTGGCAGGCCAGCGCCTCGACCGACGTCCACGCCGCCGTCTCCGCCGTGGCGGGGCATGACGGCCACGCCGTGCGGCTCGATTATGATTTCGACGGCAAGGCCGGCTACGCCGTGCTCAGCCGCGCCCTGCCGGTCGATCTGCCCGACAATTACGAGATCAGCTTCTGGGTGCGCGGCGCCGGGCCGACCAACACCTTCGAGGTCAAGCTGACCGACGCCTCGGCCGAGAACGTCTGGTGGAAACAGACGGCGCGCTACGACTTCCCTGACGGCTGGACGAAGTTCGTCATCAAGCGCCGCCAAGTGTCCAAGGCCTGGGGCCCCAGCCCGGAGACGGTGCTGCGCCGCGCCGAACGGGTCGAGTTCGTCGTGGTGGCGGCCGAGGGCGGCAAGGGCGCGGTCGAGATCGATCAACTGAGCCTGCGCGCCCTGCCGGTCGAGCCCCTCGCGCCGCCCCAGCCGATCGCCGCCGATGGGCGGGCGCAGACGACGGCCGCCAACGCCGTCGACCTGGACCCGAAGACCGCCTGGACCCCGCCTGTGGGCGAACCGTCGGCCCTGACTCTCGACCTGGGCTATGAGCGCGAATTCGGCGGCCTGACCCTGCGCTGGGGCGAGCGGGGCGCGGCGGCGGACTATAGGATTTCAGCGTCGATGGACGGACGGGACTGGCGCGAGCTGACATCCGTGAAGGGCGGCAACGGCGGCGTCGACTGGCTGCGCACGCCCGAGACGACCGCCCGCTGGCTGCGGCTGGAGCCGCTGAAGCCGGTCCCCGCCTCGGACGTGGTCGGCTCGTCCGGCGCCGGCCAGCGGCTGGGCGCGGGGCAGGCGACCACCTATGCGCTGAACGAGATCGAGGTCGAACCCCTGGCCTTCGGCGAGGACGCTACGGCCTTCGTGGAGGCGGTGGCCAGGGAGAACCGACGCGGTCTCTATCCGCGAGGCTTCTTCGGCGAACAGCCCTACTGGACCCTGGTCGGCGTGGACGGGGGCGGGGAGAGCGGTCTGATCGGCGAGGACGGCGCCATCGAACTGCGCCGTGCAGGCCCCAGCATTGAACCCTTCGTGGTCGATAACGGCCGGCTGATCACTTGGGCCGACGTCGATATCGACCAGGGCCTGAAGGACGGCGATTTGCCCATTCCCTCGGTGACCTGGACCGCCGACGACTGGACGCTGAAGATCACCAGCTTCGCCGACGGCGCGCCGGATCAGGCGCGGCTGTGGGGCCGCTATGACCTGACCAACACCTCCAACCGGCCGCGCAGCCTGACCCTGGCCCTGACGGCGCGGCCGTTCCAGGTGAATGGGCCGGTGCAATTCCTGGCCATTCCGGGCGGGGTGGCGCCGGTCGAGCGGATCGCCTGGGACGGCGCAAGCCTGACGCTGAACGACGACGTCCGGGTCCAGCCCCTGACCGCGCCGGACGCTGTGGCGGCTTCGAGCTTCGACGCCGGGGCCGATCCTCAATCATTGATTTTGCCTACGGCGCGACGCCCAGTGGGTGAGCCGGTCGCCGTCTCCGACGCCACGGACCTGCCGGCCGGCGCCCTGCTGTACGAGGTGACGCTTCAGCCCGGTGAGACGCGCACCTTCGGCTTCCTGTCGCCGCTGGCGGGCGATCCGTCGCAGGCCGGGCAGGGCGTCGCCGCCCTGGATCAGGCCGAGCAGGCGCTGGCGGCGCAGTGGCGCGAGAAGCTGGACCGGGTGGACCTGACCCTGCCGCCCGCCGCCCAGCGGATCGAGGACGCGCTGAAGTCGTCGCTGGCCCATATGTTGATGTCGCGTCAGGGGCCGATCCTGCAGCCCGGCACCCGCAGCTACAACCGTTCCTGGATCCGCGACGGCGCCATGATGGCCGAGGGGCTGAACCGGCTGGGCATGGCCGAGCACTCCGCCGACTATCTGCGCTGGTACGCCCCCTATGTGTTCGACAACGGCAAGGTCCCTTGCTGCGTCGATGCGCGGGGCGCCGATCCGGTGCCCGAGAACGACAGCCACGGCGAGTTCGTCTTCCTGGCCGCCGAGACCTATCGCTACACCGGCGACGAGGCCCTGCTGCGTCAGGTCTGGCCCCAGGTGCAGAAGGCGATCACCTATATGGACGAACTGCGCGCCTCCACCCGCACCGCCGCCTTCCAGGCCCCCGACCAGCGCCACCTGTACGGCCTGCTGCCCCCGACGATCAGCCACGAGGGCTATTCGGACAAGGCAGCCTATTCCTACTGGGACGATTTCTGGGGCCTGCTGGGCTACAAGGACGCCGTCTTCATCGCCCAGACCCTGGGCGACGCCGAGGCCGCCGCCCGCTACGCCGCCGCTCGCGATCAGTTCGCCGCCGACATCCGCGCCTCCATCGTCGCGACGGCCGCACACCACGACATCGACTGGATCGCGGGCGCCGCCGACCGCGGCGATTTCGACGCCACCTCGACCACCATCGCCCTGTCTCCGGCGGGCGAGAAGGATAATCTTCCACCCGAACTGCTGGCTAGAACCTTCGACCTCTATTGGGAAAATTTCCAGAACCGGCTGACCAATCGCACGGCGTGGAAGGACTATACCCCCTATGAATGGCGGCTGGTCGGCGCCTATGTGCGGCTGGGTCAGAAGGACCGGGCCCTGGCGGTGCTGGACTTCCTGATGGCCGACCGCCGGCCCGAGGCCTGGAACGGCTGGGCCGAGGTGGTGGGGCGCGACAAGCGCGAGCCGCGCTTCATCGGTGACATGCCCCACGCCTGGATCAGCTCCGACTATATCCGCTCGGCTCTGGACCTGTTCGCCTACGAGCGGGACCGCGACCACGCCCTGGTGCTGGCGGCGGGCGTGCCTCAGGTTTGGCTGGATACGGCCGAGGGCGTGGGGGTGAAGGACCTGCGCACCGCCTATGGGGCGCTGACCTACGCCTATCGCAAACAGGGGGCGGCCTATGTGCTGACCTTGGGCGAGGGCGCGACGCCGCCGGGGGGCTATGTGCTGCAATGGCCGGCGGGCGAGGGGCGGCCGGAGCGGGTGCGCATCGACGGGCGGGCCGCGCAATGGACCGATGACGAGCTGGCGATCCCGGCAGGCGCGCGACGGGTGGAGATGCGCTGACGAAAGGTCTTCCTTCTCCCATTGGGAGAAGGTGGCCCGGAGGGCCGGATGAGGGCCGGCCGGTGGGCCGGTTCGCACCGCCGAACCCTCACCCTTTCGCGCCAGAACGATCGCTTCGCTCTCGTGCGCTCAAGCCCTCTCCCGGCGGGAGAGGGGCCTTATGAGTCAGTCTTCCGCCTTCGCCTTGGCCTTCTTCGCCGGCGCCTTCTTGGCGGCGGGCTTCTTCGCAGCCGCAGCCTTCTTCGACGCAGCCGTTTTCTTCGCCGGCGCCTTCTTCTTCGGCGCCGCGCCGGCCTTGGCGGCGAGCAGGGGCAGGGCGGCTTCCAAGGTCAGGTCTTCGGGCACCGTGCCTTTCGGCAGGGTGGCGTTGATCTTGCCCGATTTGACATAGGGGCCGAAGCGGCCGGCCATGACGTGGATCGGCTCGCCCGTCTCCGGGTGTGCGCCCAGGTCCTTCAGCGGGGCCGCAGCCGCCCCGCGGCCGGGACGACCGGCGCGCTTCTCGGCCAGCAGGGCGACGGCGCGGTTCAGACCGACCTCGAACACCTCGTCGATGTCCGAGACATTGGCGTAGGTGCCGGCGTGCAGGACGAAGGGACCGTAACGGCCCAGGCCCGCCGTGATCATCTTGCCGTCCTCGGGGTGAACCCCGACCTCGCGCGGCAGGGCCAGCAATCGCAGAGCCTGGTCCAGCGTCAGGGACGCGGGCGACCAGCCCTTGGGCAGGGACGAGCGTTTTGGCTTCTCGCCGTCCGGCGGCGCGATTTCGACATAGGGGCCGAAGCGGCCGATCTTCAGCTGCACGGGGTGTCCGGTCGCCGGATCGACCCCCAGTTCGCGATCGCCGCTCTCGGCCGACCCGTCCTCGGCCGAAGGACTGGCGACGGGACGGGTGTATTTGCAGTCAGGATAGCGCGAGCAGCCGATGAAGGCGCCGAACCGGCTGGTCTTCAGGCTCAGTTGGCCCTGGTGGCACAGGGGGCATTCGCGCGGGTCGGACCCGTCGCCCTTGTCGGGGAAGATATGGGCGCCCAGGCTCTCGTTCAGGGCGTCCAGAATGGCCGTGGTGCGCAGCTCGCCCGCGGCTTGGGTCGCGGCGTGGAAGTCCTGCCAGAACTCGCGCAGCAGCACCTTCCAGTTCAGATCGCCGGCCGAAACCTCGTCAAGCCGGGTCTCAAGCGCGGCGGTGAAGTCGTACTCGACCCATTTGCTGAAGAACTGCTCCAGGAAGGCCGTGACCAGCCGCCCCTTGTCCTCAGGATAGAAGCGGTTCTTGTCCACCCGCACATATTCCCTGTCGCGCAGGGTCGACAGGGTCGAGGCGTAGGTCGAGGGGCGGCCGATGCCCAGTTCTTCCAGCTTCTTGACCAGGGTGGCTTCCGAATAGCGCGGGGGCGGTTCGGTGAAATGCTGATCGGTGCGGATGGCGTCGACCTTGGCCTTGGCGCCCTCCTTCAGGGCCGGCAGGCGGCTGGTGTCGTCTTCGCCCTCGTCGCCTTCCGCGCCCTTCTGCTTCTCGTCGCGGCCTTCCTCATAGACGGCCAGGAAGCCGTCGAAGGTCACCACCTGGCCGGTGGCGCGCAGGCCGGTCAGCCCGTCGGAGGTCTCGATCTCGACCGTGGTGCGGTCCAGACGCGCGGCCTCCATCTGCGAGGCGACCATCCGCTTCCAGATCAGCTCATAGAGGCGCTGAAGATCGGACTCGAGGCGCAGGCTGTCGGGATGGCGGGCGATGTTGGTTGGCCGGATCGCTTCGTGCGCTTCCTGAGCATTCTTCGCCTTCACCTTGTAATGGCGAGGTTCGGCCGGGACATAGGCGGGGCCGTACTCCTTGCCGATCACCTCGCGCGCCTGGGCCAGACCCTCGGGGCTGACGGACACGCCGTCGGTCCGCATATAGGTGATCAGGCCGCCGGTCTCGTCCACGCCCTCATACAGTTTCTGCGCCGCCTGCATGGTGCGCTGGGCGGTGAAGCCCAGCTTGCGCGCGGCCTCCTGCTGCAGGGTGGAGGTGGTGAAGGGCGGCGCCGGGTTGCGACGGACCGGCTTCTTCTCGACCGAATTGATGGTGAAGTCCCCGGCCTGGATGGCGGCGCGGGCGGCCGAGGCGGTGGCCTCGTCCTTGATGTCCAGACGCTGCACCCGCTTGCCGGCGTGCTTGACCAGGCGGGCGGTGAAGGGCGGGCTGTCGGCGTTCAGGTCCGCCTCGATGGACCAGTATTCCTGAGGCTTGAACTTCTCGATCTCCATCTCGCGATCGACGACGATGCGCAGCGCCACCGACTGCACCCGCCCGGCCGAGCGCGCGCCCGGCAGCTTGCGCCACAGGACTGGCGAGAGGGTGAAGCCGACGAGGTAGTCGAGCGCGCGGCGGGCCAGATAGGCCTCGACCAGCTCCATATCGAGCTGGCGCGGATTGGCCATGGCCTCCAGCACGGCGGACTTGGTGATGGCGTTGAAGGTGACGCGTTCGACCTGGGTGTCTTTCAGCGCCTTCTTCTTGTTCAGCACCTCCAGCACGTGCCAGCTGATGGCCTCCCCTTCGCGGTCGGGGTCGGTCGCCAGGATGACGCGGTCGGCGCGCTTGGCGGCCTCGGCGATTTCGGACAGGCGTTTGGCGCCCTTGGCGTCGGCCTCCCAGTGCATGGAGAAGTCGTCGTCGGGCAGGACCGATCCGTCCTTGGACGGCAGGTCGCGGACGTGGCCGTAGGACGCCAGAACCTCGTAGCCGGAGCCGAGGTATTTATTGATGGTCTTGGCCTTTGCGGGGCTCTCGACGATGACGAGGTTCATGCGTGTTCGGTCTCGGGAAGGGGCGCGAACGTGGTTGGAGCGGAGCCATGTGTCAATGCACCGGCCCCCGGACGCCCGTGAACTTGCGGATTATCGGGTGACTATCACGGATCGAAGACGAATCCGGAAGAGACTTCACTATATCGACGCCAGACCGCCCGGCAGCAGCTCGGCTCGGCCGGCCAGGCTCAGCTCCAGCAGGGCGGCGGCGACCTGGCCCATGGGGGCGTTCAGGGCGCGAGCGATCTCGTCGCGCGGCGTCGGGGTGGGCGAGAGCAGGGCGGCGACCCGGTCCAGGAAGGCGTCGTCCACCTCGCCATAATCCATCGGCTCCGACGGCGGCGCGCGCAGGGTGCGCAAGGTGTTGAAGGCGCGCTCGATGTCCTCGATCCCCTCGCAGAGGATGGCGCCCTGGCGCAGCAGTTCGTTCGGCCCCTTGGCGCGCGGGTCCAGCGGCGAGCCCGGCACGGCGAAGACGTCGCGCCCCTGTTCGGCCGCCAGTCGGGCCGTGATCAGCGAGCCGGACTTGATCTCCGCCTCCACCACCACGACGCCGCGCGACAGGCCCGAGATGATGCGGTTGCGGCGGGGGAAGTCCCGCGCCTGGGCCCGCGCGCCGACGGGGCTTTCCGACACGACGCAGCCCTGGTCGATCAGCCGCGCGTAAAGATCCGCGTGTTCGGGCGGATAGACGTCGTCCACCCCGCCGCCCAGGACCGCGACGGTCCCCGTCGCCAGGGCGCCTTCGTGGGCGGCGGCGTCGATGCCGCGCGCCATGCCCGAGACGACGACATGCCCCGCCTGACCCAGTTGCAGCGCCAGGCCGCGCGCGATCCTCTGCCCGCCCGCCGAGGCGATGCGGGCGCCGACGATGGCGATGCTGGGCGTGTTCAACAGATCGACCCGACCCCGCGCCCACAGAATCGGCGGCGGCGGGTCCAGGTTCGCCAACATCTCAGGATAGTCAGGATCGCCCAGCACCAGCAGGCGCGCGCCGATCCGCTCGCCGTCAGCCAGTTCGCGCTCAATGCCTGCGACGGGCGGCGGAATGGAGGCCGCGCCGGACTTGCGGACCAGGTCGGGCAGGACCTCCAGCACGCGGACAGCTGACCCATAACGGCCCAGCAACTGGGAAAAGGCGGCGGGACCGATGCGGTCGGTGCGGGCGAGCCGCAGCCGGGCGAACCGTTCGTCCGCCGCCGGGGTCACGCCTTCTTGGCCCCGATGCGCGGCTCCTCGCCCTTCAGCAGCCGGGCGATGTTCTCGTGGTGGCGGATCCAGATCAGCACGGCGGCGAAGACGGTCAGGGCCAGGATCGGCATGTCCACCGGCAGGCCGACGGCGGCCAGCGGCAACAGGGCCAGAAGGGGCGCAGTCGCCGAGGAGATCAGGGCCGCCAGCGACGAATAGCGGAAGGCGAAGGCGCTGATCAGCCAGACGGCGCCGGCCATCAGGCCCAGGGGCCAGGCGGCGGCCAGCAGCAGGCCATAGAAGGTCGCCACCCCCTTGCCGCCCTTGAACTTCAGCCAGACGGGAAACAGGTGGCCCAGGAAGGCCGCGCCGCCGGCGATGGCGCCCGCAGCCTGGCTGTCGAACAGGGCGCGGGCGATCAACAGGGCGACGGCCCCCTTGCCGGCGTCCAGCAGCAAGGTGGCCAGGGCCAGGTCCTTGCGCCCGGTGCGCAGCACATTGGTCGCGCCGATATTGCCGGAGCCGATGTTGCGCACGTCGCCGGCGCCGGCGGCGCGGGTGATCACCACGCCGAACGGGATCGAGCCGAGCAGATATCCGCCCAGCGCGACCAGCGCCAAGGTCCCGACCGCGGGCCCCACCAGATCCTGCACTTTGATTCTCTCCCCGGGAAATGCAGCGGCAAAATGCGTCGGCGCGCCTTACGGAGCAAGGGCGATCCGGCCTCTTGACCCGATGAATGACGCAGGGTCAGGTCCGCCCGCCTTTCCGGAGACTCTCATGAGCCGATATTCCACCGCCGTCGCCGTCTCGATCCTGCTGATGTCGGCTTCGGCCTGCGTCGGCGCTCCGACCGGCGGGGAGGGGGCCGTGTCCCGCCCGGCCATGGCCGCCTATTTCGACTGTGTCCGCGACGGCGGGGTGGCCATTTCCGCCCACCGGGCGGTCTCGGCCCCGGACCAGCCTGAGAACTCCATCGCCGCCATCGAGGCGACCGGGCGAGCCATTCCCGGCGCCGTCCTCGAACTGGACGCGGTCCTGACCAGGGACGGCCATCTGGTGCTGATGCACGACGAGACGATGGACCGGACCACGACCGGCCGGGGTCGCGTCGCCGACCTGACCCTGGCCCAGGTCAAGGCCGCCCGGCTGAAGGCCTCGAACGGCGCCTTGACCGAGGCCGCGCCCCCGACCCTGGCCGAGGCCCTGAACGCCGCCGGCCGCGTCGGCGCCATCGCCAGCCTGGACCTGAAGCCGGCAGACGGCGCGACCACCGTCGATCTGGCGAAAACCATCATTGCCGAGGTGCGGCGCTCGGGTGCGCAGAACCGGGTCATCCTGATCACCTATAATGACGCCGACGCCCGCGCCGTCGCGGCCTTGGCGCCGGAGATGATGATCTCGGCCGGTCTGGACGGCGTGGAGGATCTGGACGGTCTGAACCCGGCTCAGATCCTGGCCTGGACCGGCACGCGCGAGGAGCGGCCCGGCCTGTGGTCGGCCCTGCGTCAGGCGGGGGTCGAGGTCCAGTTCGGCACCCTGGGGGCGGAGGGCCGCCGCCGCGATGACCGCTACGCCGCCGACGGCGACGTCTCCGAATACCGCGACCTGTTCCGCCAGGGCGTGACCGTCATCGCCACCGACACGCCCCTGGCGGTCCAGTCGGTGCTGGGCGCGGAAGTCGCCAAGGCCGCCGCCTGCCGCCGCCCGCGCTGACGCGACGATTTGCGCTCGATCAAGGAGCGGACGAACGGGCTAGGGCAGGGGAAGATCAGGAGTTCAGCATGCGCGATGATCTGATGTTCGACGTGGCCGTGGTCGGGGCCGGACCGGCGGGCCTGGCCTTCACCCGGTCGCTGGCCGGGGCGGGGCTGACGATCGCTCTGATCGAGGGACAGGACGAGGCGGCCTTGCGCGATCCGGCCTTCGACGGACGCGAGATCGCCCTGACCCACAACTCGATCCGCCTGTTGAAGTCTCTCGGCGCCTGGGACCGGGTTCCGGCGGAAGAGATTTCGGATTTGCGCGAGGCGCGGGTGCTGGACGGCGGCTCGCCCTTCGCCCTGACCTTCGACGCTGGCGGCGCCGACCGGCTGGGCGTCCTGATCCCCAACCACCTGATCCGCCGCGCCCTGTTTGAAGTCGTGGAAGGCCAGTCGGGCGTGACCCTGATGGCTGGGCGGCGGGTGTCGAGCTGTGCTGTCCAGGGCGCCGCCCCGCGCGGCCGGGTCGTGCTGGACGACGGCGCGACGCTCCGGGCGAAGCTGATCGTGGCGGCCGACTCGCGCTTCTCCGGCGTGCGCGACCAACTGGGCGTCGGGGTCGAGATGAACCGGCTGGGCCGGTCGATGATGGTCTGCCGGATGCGTCACGATCAGGCGCACGGCCATGTCGCCACCGAATGGTTCGACCACCGCCAGACCGTCGCCCTGCTGCCCGTCGCCGACGCCCAGGAACGGGTCTCCTCCGTCGTCCTGACTCTGGCCGCCCCGGCCATCGCCGACCTGATGCGCCTGTCGCCTGAGGCCTTTGCGGTCGAGATGGAGCGGCGGCTGAAGGGCCGGCTGACCGGGCTGGAATTGGTCAGCGAACGTTGCGCCTATCCCCTGGCCACCACCTGGAGCCGCCGGTTCGCGGGCGAGGGTTTCGCCCTGATCGGCGACGCCGCCGTGGGCATGCACCCGGTCACCGCCCACGGCTTCAACCTGGGTCTGCGCGGACAGGACGTCTTGGCCAAGGTGTTGAAGTCGGCGCGGGGCGGGGACATCGGCGCGGAACGCCTGCTGGCCCGCTATGAACGCGACCACCGCCTCGCCAGCTGGCCCCTGTACCAGGGCACCAACGCCCTGGTCCGCTTGTTCACCCAGGAAACGCCGCCGGCCCGTCTGGCGCGCGCCGCCGCCCTGCGCGCCGGCCAGGCCACGGCGCCGTTCAAACGGGTGGTGAAGCGAATGCTGACGGCGTGAACACCGTCATCCTCGGGCTTGACCCGAGGATCGGAAGGTCCGCCGTTGATGCGACGAAGGTTTAATCGGTCCAGAACCGCGTCCGATCCTCGGGTCAAGCCCGAGGATGACGAAAGTAGCGAAGCGGGCTTCAGAAAACCTTACGGCCGCCCACCCAGGTCCCGATCACCTGGCCCTGCAGTCTGCGTCCGTCGAACGGCGAGTTCTTCGACTTCGAGCGCAGCGTATCCGCATCGACGATCACCGGCGCCCCTGGGTCGAACAGCACCAGGTCGGCGGGCGCGCCTTCGGCCAGCACCCCGGCGTCGAGGCCCAGCAGCGCCGCCGGTCCCTGGGTCAGGGGCCGCAGCACGTCCAGCAGGTCCAGACCGTCCTCGTGGTGCAGTGTCAGGGCGGCGGGCAGCAGGGTCTCCAGGCCCACGGCGCCGGGCGCGGCCTCGGCGAAGGGGCGGCGCTTGTCCTCGGCCGGGGCCGGGGCGTGGGCCGAGGTGATCACGTCGATCAGCCCCTCGCGCACCGCCTCGATCAGGGCTTGGCGATCGGCCTCGGACCGCAGCGGCGGGTCCAGCCGGTAGAAGGTGCGATAGTCGCCGATGTCCACCTCGTTGAAGCACAGGTGGTTGATCGAGACGCTGACCGCGACCTCCAGCCCCTTGGCCCGCGCCCGCGCCAGGGTCTCCAGCGCCCCCTCGGTCGAGATCTGATCCACCAGGAACCGGGCGCCCGTCTGTTCGACCAGGGCCAGGTCGCGCTCCAGCCCGATCCGCTCGGCGATGGCCGGGCTGCCGGACAGGCCCAGGCGCGTGGCCAGTTCGCCCGAGGCCGCGACAGACCCTTCCGTCAGCCAGGGGTCGGACGGACGACAGGCGATCAGGGCGTTGAAGGCGGCGGCGTAGCTCATCACCCGCTGCAGGGTGCGGCTGTTGACGATGACCTTGTCGCCGTCGGTGAAATACAGGGCGCCGGCCTCGTCCATCAGGCCGATCTCGGCCATCCGCTGGCCGTCCAGGGCCTTGGTCGCGGCGCCGGCGGCGCGAACATTGACCAGGTTCAGGGCTGCGCCGCGACGCTGGATGAAGTCGACCATGGCCGGGTCGTCGACGGCGGGATCGGTGTCGGGCTGGACCACGATGGTCGTCACGCCCCCGGCCGCGGCGGCCAGGCTGGCGGACTTCAGCGTCTCTTTCGGTTCAGCGCCGGGTTCGCCGGTCTTGACCCGAATGTCGATCAGGCCGGGCGACAGGCAAAGGCCATCGGCGTCGATCACCTGATCGGCGTCGATCTGAGCCGCACCGTGAACGACGCGCACGATGCGGCCATTCTCGATCAGGACGCCGCCGGGGCCGTCATAGTCGCTGGCGGGGTCCAGCAGCCGGGCGTTGAGGATGGCGAGGGTGGTCATCACTTGTCCCCCCAGCGGGCCGACAGGGAGGCCAGCACGGCCATGCGGGCGGCGACGCCCATCTCGACCTGATCCTGGATCAGGGAGACGTCCAGGTCGTCGGCCACGTCGGAATCGATCTCGACCCCCCGGTTCATCGGCCCGGGGTGCATGACCCGGGCGCCCGGCTTGGCCCAGGCCAGCTTCTCGCGGTCCAGACCCCAGAAGCGGAAATATTCGCGGGTCGAGGGCACCAGGGCGCCGGCCATCCGCTCCAACTGAAGCCGCAGCATCATGACCACGTCGCAGCCGGCCAGCCCCTCGCGCATGTCGTGGAAGACCTCGCAACCCCAACGGTCGGCGTCGCCCGGCACCAGGGTCGGCGGCCCGATCAGGCGCACCCGCGCCCCCATCATCTGCAACAGGGCGACGTTCGAGCGCGCCACCCGGCTGTGGGTGATGTCGCCGCAGATGGCGACCGTCAGGCTGGTCACGTCGCCGAAGGCGCGGCGCATCGACAGCAGGTCCAGCAGGGCTTGGGTCGGGTGCTCATGGCGGCCGTCCCCGGCGTTGACGACGGCGCAGCCGACCTTCTGGCTCAGCAGCTCCGCCGCGCCCGAGGCCGAATGGCGGATCACCAGAATGTCCGGCTTCATCGCATTCAGCGTCACCGCCGTATCGATCAGGGTCTCGCCCTTCTTCACCGAGGAGGAGGCCACTGGCATGGTGACGACGTCTGCGCCCAGCCGCTTGGCGGCGATCTCGAACGAGGAGCTGGTGCGGGTCGAGTTCTCGAAGAACAGGTTCACGACCGTGCGCCCGTGCAGCAGATCCAGGGCCTTGGACGACTGGCGATTGAAGTCGACGAAGGCGTCGCCCAGGTCCAGCAGCTGCGGGGTGACGAAGGGGTTCAGATCCGAGGCGGCCAGGAAATGGGCCTTGGGGAACGGAATCAGCCGCTCTCGAATGGTCTGGTCGGTGACGTCGTGGGGCTGGGTCATCGAGACGCGCCTATAGGCGGGAGTCGCCGCAAACGCCAGACCGGGGGCCGGCCGGGCTGCGGATCAAACGAAGTGAAACAGGGCCAGAAGGACCGGAATCACCACCGCGCTGCCGACGGTGGTCGAGGCGATGATCCCCGCGATCAGGGGCGCGTCCCCGCCCATCTGCCGCGCCAGCATATAGGAGGCGGCCGATCCCGGCGCCGCCCCGCAGATCAGGGCCACCCCCTGGGTCAGGCTGTCGCCGCCCAGGGCCCAGGCGATCAGCCACATCAGGGGCGGCATGACCCCCAGCTTGACCAGGGTCACGGCGGCGATGGTCCCCTGGCGGCGCCTGACCTCGGCGAAGGACAGACCGGCTCCGGCGACGATCAGACCCAGGGGCAGGGCGGCCGCGCCCAGCAGGTCCATCGCATCCGACAGGCCGGGGATCAGCGGGACCCGCAGCAGGTTCAGCCCCAGACCGATCAGACAGGCCAGCAGGATCGGATTGGCGATCATCGACTTCGCCAGACCCCGCACCGAGGGCTCGCGCTTCAGCGCTCCCCATTTGGCCAGAACCGCCACACAGGTGATATTGGTCACCGGAATGATGAAGGCGATGGCCACCGCCGCCATGGCCGTCCCGGTCGAGCCATAGACCGACTGGATCACCGGCACGAAGACGAAACTGTTCCAGCGGATCACCCCCTGGAACACGCTGGTGTAGGCCGGCCCGTCCAGCGGGATCAGGGGCTTGGCCGCATAGGTGGCCGCCGCCACGATCAGGGTCGCCCCGACCGCCGCCGCCCCCGCCACCGTCGCCCCGCCGCCGGCCAGGTCCGCGTGCCAGATCGCCGGGATCAGGAAGCTGGGGTAGAAGATATTGATCGACAGCTTCTCGATCGGCCGCCAGGCCTCATCGGGCAGGAAGCCGGACTTTCGCAGCCCATAGCCCAGGGCGATCATCAGAAAGACCGGCAGGACGCCGGCGATAAGCCCGGTCAAATCCAGCTCGCCTGATCCCGCACCCGGTCCAGCGCCCCCTGCAGAATCCAGGCGGCGGCGGTGCGGTCCACGACCTCGGCCCGGCGCTTGCGGTTCAGGTCCAGATCTTCGATCAGGAACCGCTCGACCGCGCTGGTGGACAGCCGCTCGTCCCAGAAGGCGACGTTGATGGGCCGCAGCCGCTCCAGATTGCGGGCGAAGGCGCGGCACGACTGGGCGCGCGGCCCTTCAGTCCCGTCCATATTGACCGGCAGGCCGATCACCAGGGCCGAGACCTTGCGATGCGCCATCAGCTTGAACAGATGTTCGGCTTCATGCGTGAACTTGGATTTGCGGATCAGCTCCAGCGGCGAGGCGATCATGCGAGTGGCGTCCGACACCGCCACCCCGATCGTCTTCTCGCCCAGATCCAGCCCCATCCACGGGGTGTCGGGCGGGCAGGCGGCGGGCAGGTCGAGGAGGTCGAGAACAGGCACGGCCTGCGGTTAGGACTGGCGCGGGCTTAAGTCAAAGGCGATGGTTCGAGAAATCTCGGGCGGGGAGGGCGTAATGCGTACGATTTCACGGGTGGTTGCGTTTGTCGTCCTGGCGACTGTAGCGGGCCCTGTTTCGGCTTTTCCCCCGGCGACTTCGGTGAAGTTGAGGCCCGTTGAGGCCGGAGTGCTGACACCCCAAGAGAAAAGCGCGGGCCTCCTTTTCGGCTCGCCCGGCGTTCGCCTGTACGGCAAGTCCCAACGCAGGAACGGACGGGCTGCGATGCTCTACATCGGCGTCCCCGGTCGCGATGGTGAGCGGCTGTTCCGGCTTGAACACGTGGTGAACTGGAGCGGCAGCCGCATGCCGGTTGGCTGCATTGCGAGGCAGCCTGGAGATACAGAACGGATCATGTCCGTTACGCTCGACCTCGATGTGGTCATCCCCGGCCCGAGCGGCGTACAGGAGGTCGTCCTGATGCAGTATAGTCTCACTTGGCCGGAACAGCACCCGCATCTCCTTTCGGCCGAGGTAACGGGGCGAGCTAACCCCATCGTTTGGCGTGCGCCGCGTGCAGAGCCGCTGCCTGACTGCTTGCGCTGAACAGCGCGGCGACCAGCCGACAAAGTTTATTGGCCGCCCACGCTGTACTGCGTCTGCACAAGCGTTTGAGGCTGATTTCACGCCCGCCAACCCATCGCTCTTTCCGGCCGGGTTATAGTGTCAGGTAGTAAACGCGGGAGGGCGCGATGCAGTGAGTTTTGGCGGTTTGGCGGTTTGTCACCCTGTTTTTACGACACGGGATGCGACCCATATCCGGCCAGTGGCGCGCCAGCGGGGCGATGTTCTTGTGAATCCGCGCCTGTGCCGCTAATCCCGCCCCCTAGACCCCTTTACCGACGTGCATTGGAGGGCCGCATGGCCATCGACGCTGCGACGGTGCGCAAGGTCGCGCATCTCGCCCGCATCAAGACCCCCGAGGATCGGCTGGAGCCGCTGGCCCAGGAGCTGAACGGCATCCTGCAGTGGATCGAGCAGCTGAACGAGGTCGATGTCGACGGCGTCGAGCCCATGACCTCGAACGTCGCCCAGCCCCTGCGCCTGCGCGAGGACGTGGTCACCGACGGCGGCAAGATCGACGCCGTCCTGTCCAACGCCCCGAAGTCGGCCGACGGCTTCTTCGTCGTGCCCAAGGTGGTCGAATAATCATGAGCGACCTGACCAAATTGACCCTGAAGGCCGCCGTCGACGGCCTGAAGGCCAAGGATTTCTCCTCGGCCGAAATCACCCAGGCCTTTCTGACCGCCATCGAGGCCGCCAATCCGACGCTGAACGCCTATGTCGAGGTGACGGCGGACAAGGCCATGGACATGGCCCGCGCGTCCGACGCCCGCATCGCCGCCGGCGAGGGCGGGGTGCTGGAAGGCGCGCCGCTGGGCATCAAGGACCTGTTCTGCACCGAGGGCGTCCAGACCACGGCCGGGTCCAACATGCTGCGCGGCTTCGTCCCGCCGTATGAATCGACCGTCACCGCCAATCTGTGGCGCGACGGGGCGGTCATGCTGGGCAAGCTGAACATGGACGAATTCGCCATGGGTTCGTCCAACGAGACCTCGGCCTTCGGTCCGGTCAAGAACCCGTGGAAATCGACCGGCTCCAACGCCGATCTGACGCCGGGCGGGTCTTCCGGCGGGTCGGCCTCGGCCGTCGCCGCCGACCTGTGCCTGGCCGCCACCGCCTCCGACACCGGCGGTTCGATCCGCCAGCCTGCGGCCTTCACCGGCACGGTCGGGATCAAGCCCACCTATGGCCGCGCCAGCCGCTTCGGCATGGTGGCCTTCGCCTCATCGCTGGATCAGGCCGGCCCGATCACCAAGACGGTCGAGGATGCGGCCCTGCTGCTGCAGTCCATGTGCTCGTTCGACGCCAAGGACTCCACCAGCCTGGACGTCCCGACGCCCGACTGGAGCGCTTCGGTCGGCCAGTCGGTCAAGGGCCTGCGCATCGGCGTGCCGCGCGAATATGTCGTGGACGGCATGCCCGCCGAAATCCAGGCCCTGTGGGATCAGGGCGTGGCTTGGCTGAAGGACGCCGGCTGCGAGATCGTGGACATCAGCCTGCCGCACACGAAGTACGCCCTGCCGACCTATTATATCGTGGCGCCGGCCGAGGCCTCGTCCAACCTGGCCCGTTATGACGGCATGCGGTTCGGGCACCGGGCGGATGACTTCAAGTCCCTGGACGACCTCTACGCCGCCTCGCGCGCCGAGGGCTTCGGCAAGGAGGTCCAGCGTCGCCTGACCATCGGCGCCTATGTGCTGTCGGCCGGCTTCTACGACGCCTACTACGTCAAGGCGCTGAAGGTCCGTCGCCGCATAGCCGAGGACTTCGACAATGTCTGGGGCCGGGTGGACGCCATCCTGACCCCCTCGACCCCGTCGGCCGCCTTCGCCCTGGGGGACAAGCAGATCGATCCCCTGACCATGTATCTGAACGACGTCTTCACGGTCACGACCAACCTGGCCGGCCTGCCCGGCATTTCGGTCCCCGCCGGCGTCGATTCCAACGGCCTCCCGCTCGGCCTCCAGGTCATCGGCAAGGCCCTGGACGAGGCCACGGTCTTCCAGGTCGGCGCGGCGCTGGAACGGGCGGCGGGCTTCACGGCCAAGCCGGGCAAGTGGTGGTGAACTGATCTTCCCCTCTCCCGGAGGGAGAGGGAGGGACCCGCTCAACGCAGTTGAGTGGGAGGGTGAGGGACCGACCTCACCCGTCTCGCATGATCGCGGACCGCATCGGTGATCTGATGCGGCTCCCCCAGGGCCTGAGCATTGGTAAACCTTATGACGACCCACCCCAGCGCTTCGATGTCCAGCTGGCGATAATGGTCGTTCAGCACTACCTCGTCCCGCTCATGGACCGGGCCATCCAGTTCGATGACCAGCCTCAACGCCTCGCAGGCGAAGTCCGCATAGTAGCGATCAATCGGATGCTGCCGACGGAACTTGAACCCGTCGCACCGCCCGCCGCGCAACAGAGACCAGGTGCGTCGTTCCGCCAGACCGGACGTCTGTCTCAGCGTCCGCGCCCGATCTGTTCGCTCTTGTCTCGTCATGGTTGCGGCCCTATCCCCCGGAGGGAGAAGGCGGCCGAAAGGCTTAGGTGAGGGAAGACCATGCTATTGACGGCCGACGTCTTTCCCTCACCCTCCCACGCCTGCGGCGCGGGCCCCTCCCTCTCCCTCCGGGAGAGGGGAAGATCAAGCCGCCGGCAGCGCCTTCAGGTCGGCGTCAATGGCCGCGATCTTCTCGTCGGTGATGGCTCCCTGGGAGCAGGGGGCGACCTGGCGCAGGGTCATGCCCTTGAACTGGCCGTAGGCGGGATGCTTGTCCATGCCGGGCAGGTGCTTCTCCAGCACGGCCTTGGTCGCCGGATCGTTCACCAGAGCCTCGATCGGGCTGTCGATGGTCGGATGGGCGTGATGCTCGGCATGAGCCTGGTCTTGGGCCGGGGCCGGAGCCGGGGCGGTCTGGGCCGAGGCGGCGCCGACCAGCAGCAGGGGGGCCGCAGCGGCGGCGATCAGGGTCTTGGACATGGGATTCTCCATTGAGGCGACCGAAGTTGAGCGCGATTTCGCGACGCCCTCAAGACAGCCTCTTTCTCGCCGCCGCCGACGGCGCTAGGACGACCCCATGACCGACACTGTTCCGAACCCGAAAACCATCAAGGGCCGCACCGGCGATTGGGAAATCGTCATGGGGCTGGAGATCCACGCCCAGGTGGCCTCCAAGGCCAAACTCTTCTCCGGCGCCGCCGTCGGCTTCGGCGCGGGGCCGAACGAACAGGTCTCGCTGGTGGACGCCGGCTTCCCCGGCATGCTGCCGACCCTGAACAAGCACTGCGTCGAACAGGCGGTGAAGACCGGTCTGGGCCTGCGTGCGCAGATCAACAAGCGCAGCCAGTTCGACCGCAAGAACTACTTCTACCCCGATCTGCCGACCGGCTATCAGATCAGCCAGCTGTATTACCCCATCGTCGGCGAAGGCGTGGTCGAGGTGGAGGCCGAGGACGGCAGCTTCTTCAACGTCGGCATCGAGCGGCTGCACCTGGAGCAGGATGCGGGCAAGCTGATCCACGACCTGTCGCCGACCGAGAGCTATGTCGACCTGAACCGGGCCGGCACGGCCCTGATGGAGATCGTCTCGCGCCCCGACCTGCGCACGCCGGAAGAGGCGGTCGCCTACGTCAAGAAGATCCGGACCATCCTGGTCTATCTGGGCACCTGCGACGGCGACATGGAGAAGGGCAACCTCCGCGCCGACGTGAACGTCTCGGTCTGCCGCGCCGGCAACTATGAGAAGTTCAAGGCCACGGGCGACTTCAGCTTCCTGGGCACGCGCTGCGAGATCAAGAACGTCAACTCGTTCCGCTTCATCTCCCAGGCGATCCAGTACGAGGCGCGCCGCCAGATCGAGATCCTCGAGGACGGCGGTTCGATCATTCAGGAAACCCGCCTGTTCGATCCAGTGAAGGGCGAGACGCGTTCGATGCGCTCCAAGGAAGAGGCGCAGGACTACCGCTACTTCCCCGACCCCGACCTGCTGCCGCTGGACCTGGAAGAGGCCTGGATCGCCGAGATCAAGGCGTCTCTGCCCGAACTGCCGGACGACAAGCGCAAACGTCTGATGAGCCAGTACGGCCTGTCCCAGTACGACGCCATCGTGCTGATCTCGGAACAGGCCAAGGCCAACTATTTCGAAGCCGCCGCGAAGGGGCGCGACGCCAAGCTGGTCGCCAACTGGGTGACGAACGAGGTGTCGGCGCGTCTGGCCGCCGACGGCAAGGACTTCAGCGAGAACCCGCTGCCGGCCGCCCATGTGGCCCAGCTGGTCGAACTGATCGAGACCAACGTCATCTCCTCCAAGATCGCCAAGGAGGTGTTCGACCACGTCTGGAACGGCGAAGGCTCGCCGGCCGAGGTGGTGGAGAAGCACGGCCTGAAGCAGGTGACCGACACCGGCGCAATCGAGAAGGCGATCGACGAGATCATCGCCGCCAATCCGGACAAGGCCGCCGCCGTCGCCGAGAAGCCACAGGCTCTCGGCTGGTTCGTCGGCCAGGTCATGAAGGCCACCGGCGGCAAGGCCAATCCGGCCGCCGTCAACGACATCCTGAAGGCCAAGCTGGGGCTTTGACCTCCGGCCCCGCCCTCGTCTGACGAAACCTCTGAAAAAGGCCCGGAGATCGCTCTCCGGGCCTTCTTCATTCGGACGGCGTCTTCAGGCCCGTGTCGGATCAATAGACGTTCGAAAGGACGCTGGCGATCAGACCCGTCGCGACGGCGACCAGCAGAATGTCGCTGCCGGCATGGACGTAGCGATAGCCGTGCGGCGCCGGACGCAGGCCGTAGAAATAGGGGTCGCGGACATAGTAGGTTCGATACTGGGGCGGCAGATAGGCGCCGGTCCGCCACCGATAGTGACGTGACCCCCTGAAACTCCTCCAGGAATAGCTAGAGTCCGCCCCTCGAAAGGACGGACAGAATGAAGCGATCACGGTTCACGGAAGAGCAAA